>JALCLG010000001.1 GCA_022647725.1 Bacilli bacterium | reverse complement strand
TTTTCTTCCGACTCGTGAATCACTTTGTATTGATACTTCATAAAAAACCTCCGAAAACAAAACAAATTCTTCTTAATAATTATACCATAGAAATCTAAATAATTCCGATTATATCAGTATTTTTCAACCAGTTCGTCACCTGTGACTATAAATTCTTTACCGCATTTGCATTTGCACAGATAGTAAACATTCGCCCTCCCGCGTTGACCAATGGATTTCCCACAAGGGTATCTTTCTTCAACGGTCAGCAATCCGCTCTCATAAGGCTTGAAATTTGGATCCATATATTTTCACCCAACCAAGAGGCTAAAAAAGCCTCCGGTCCCTTTCTAGGAGCCGAAGGCCGTTCTTTTTCTGGTGCGCCTGACAGGATTTGAACCTGCATGGCTGTTAACCAAAGGATCCTAAATCCTTCGTGGCTACCAATTACACCACAGGCGCGCAAACATCCGACGACAGCGTTGCTTCTCCCCTATTCAGACTGCGCAACTTCGCAAGACTTACTGCCATAGCGTTGTCCGCATGAAGGAATATGAAGGAATTACTGTCCGCAGGGGTTTCGATGAATGATCTAACCCCGCTAACAAGGATACCACCTTCTGCCATAGCCTCGTGGAGCATTTTGCGCAGTTTTTGAGCAAATGCGGACGATTTTGGGCTTGTCCGCACCCCTCTTTGTCCGCAGGCTATCGAATTAGGTGCATCGTTACGGGCTTTCTTGAGAACGGAAGCGCGTGACTTTCTATGTTCCTAAGTCCCACGTGTCTGCCAGTTTCACCACGACCGCTTCAAGCAAAAAAGCTTACAAATCATAACACAGACAGCCTTCTTAGGGAAAGGCTAATCTGCGGAATCATCCTTTTTCTTCCGGCGGATGGCATCCTGCTGTTCCTTGTCCTTGAGATGCTTCTCCACATAGTTGGACGAGATGGTCGTCAGCATGATGGTGAAGACGACAAAGAAAAGAAGAACAGCACCGGTGATGATGAGCGGGATGGCATAGCTGGGAGCCTTATCCGGAACCATCAGAATCAGTCCGGCCATCAACAGCCCCGAGGAGGCCAAAAAGAAGAAGGTCAGGACCACACAATAGATCTTGGCTGCCTTCTTGGACATCGTGGCTATCGCTAACAGAATCCGCTTGATGAGAAGACTGATCATGGCTTTTATGGAAAACTCCTTACCTATTATAAGAAGTCAGCGGTTTATTAGCTATCGTTTTATAGGGAAAGAAAGGAAAAACAGGAAGAAACCCGCACCGGAAATGAAAAAGAGGCATTTAAAGAAGATTCTCTTGCTACCCGTAATACCCTCTTTCCGGCAAAGCCAAAAGAAAAAGCCCCGAAACCAGGGCTTTTTGATTCGATGGTGCGCCCAAAGGGATTCGAACCCTTGGCCCCAAGCTTCGGAGGCTTGTGCTCTATCCAGGCTGAGCTATGGGCGCAGGTATAAAAGAAATGGCGCTCCCAAAGGGATTTGAACCCTTGGCCTACCGCTTAGGAGGCGGTCGCTCTATCCGGGCTGAGCTACGGGAGCAACACGGAGCAGCGAAATGATTATAGCATAGTGAAGCCAAAATTCACGTGTTTTCTTTGCTGTTGGACAAAAAGAGAGAAGCCACCCAATATTAGGTGAGGATACCCGGAGGTAATGAAATGAAATACTGGCACTGGCTATGTTGTCTCTTGACGCTTTCTCTGATGGCGTTCTGTCCTTGCTTTCAACCCCGACTGCAGGTCTTTTCGACCCCAAAACGCTCCGCTTCTTCCGTCTGCACCACCGGCCAGATCATTACCGGCTCATCCGAGGTCAATTACCTGCCCCAGGGTTACTGGGGCAATGCCCCGGATAGGGGGATGGTGGAAATCGGTGGCCAGGCCGGCAATCCCTGGGGTGAGAAAAAGCCGAGCCTTCATTCCGACGCCTCGAAGCGGATGTGGTTTGGCATCACGTTTAAGGAGGACATCCTGAGTTTAGGAAGCGACCAGGCCCTCCCCTTAGGGCTGAGTCTGGACTTCGATGACAGCCAAGGCCATCATTTCCTGACGGTTCAGAAGGAAACAACCCATTTCTCCGACCTCTTCACCTTGCGCCCGCCGCAGGATTATTATGCCTGCAGCCTCTCGCTCAATGATCTTCTGCCGCTGGCCAATTTCTTTGCCAAAAGCTTTGACAAGGGATTGACCTTCCATTTTGTCGGAATCACTCTTGCTTTTACAACCGATTTCCGCCTGAACGATCTGCAGCTCCGCTATGGCTTTGATCCGGCGACGATCACCAATGTGGTGCTCAGCGACAACCTCGCGGATTTCTCCGCCGCCTCGGTTTCCTATCCCGGAGAGGGCTGCCAGGGCGGCATCGGATTTTCCGCCGGTACGGCCGAGCCCATTGCTCTGACCAGCCAATACGGTTATCTTCTCAGCAAGGATTTCTTTCAGCGTACCCTCTTAGCGGATAGCCGTTTTCTCAAGGATACCCAACTGGAGTTTGAGGATCCTCAAGGCTATTTCCTGAAAGGGAGAACGGCGGAACTGCTTTCTACCTTTCCCGTGAAGATGGCAGCCGTCGATCAGGCCGGAAAGATCGTGGAATGGTCATTTATCATCACCATTGTCGATACCGAGGCACCGGTGGTCCATCTGACACAGGACAACGGGGCCATCATCAAGACGGACTACCATGGGATTGAAGATCCCGAGGCTTTCATTGCCTCGCATTTTGCTGTCTGGGACAATGCCGACAGCCATCCCTCGCTGTCCTTATGCCTGACGGATGGGTCGGAGCTGCCTTTGAAGACAATAGGGTGGTATCACTGCTTTCTTATAGCCAAGGATTCCTCGGCTCAGGAGACCCGTCTTCCGTTCCTTCTGATTCTTAATGACGATACTCCGCCTGTCATCACTTCCAAGGCCAGCGACATCACCTTGTCTCCGAACAGTCAGATGGGACAGGCGGAGATCCTGGACAATTTCACGGCCTATGATGAGATCGATGGTGCCCTCAGCCTGAAGGTGACCCAGAACCAGTATCAGGAGCAGTGGTCGACCCCAGGAGACTATCTCTTTTCGGTGGAAGCCATGGACCAGAGCTACAATGTCGCTACGGCCAGTCTGACGCTGCATGTCCGGGACCAGACCGGAGCCTCTTGGTACAGCAACAAGACGATGTTTACCTTCACCCAGGGGGAGATTCCCTCCCTGAGCCAGATCTCAGAGAGCCTCATCAACGAGGGCATCCTTCCCGATATCGTCTATACCTCGTTTGAGCAGATGTCGGGAGACAGCCTCGACAATACGCTGACGGTGGGTCTCCATTCCATCCGCCTGCGGTTTCATGGCGGGGATGGGACGGACTATGACATTGATCTGACTGTGAAGGTTCTCTCCCCTCAGGAGACCAGCGTCACGGAGACGAGTGCCTCCACCAGCAAGAAACGGAGCTTCTGGCAGGCTATCTGCGATTTCTTTGCTTCCCTCTGGGAGTGGATAAGAAACCTCTTTACTCACAAAAAGAGTTGAAAAGCATTGATTGCCGGCCCCGTTTGTTTTATCATTATTCATTGCTGGGGCCGTGGCGAAACTGGTAGACGCGCTAGATTCAGGTTCTAGTGACAATATCATAGGGGTTCGAGTCCCCTCGGCCCCACCATCAGGGGAAACAAAGCGGAGATCTTCGGGTCTCCGCTTTTTTTCTAGTTGGGGGGCCGTTTGTACCGCTTTCGCAGAGGAGTCCTCTTTAAATGGATAGGGGCAAGCGTATAATCCTTGCTGCTGTCCTTTTCTGTCACGGAGAAAGCAGCCTTTATCGAAAAGATCATTCCTTATGTTAATCGCCAGCCTTGTCATCGTCATTGCCTCTGTTTTAGGCATGTTCGCCTTTCTCTTCTTCTATCCGGATATCCGGACCAAGCATCTCGACATTCAGACCTTTTTCCTGTCTTCTCTGATCGGAGCCGTCGCTATTCTGATCGGCCATCTGGTCGACTACCAGGATCTGGGAAAAAGCTTAGTCAGCCAAGACGGCATCAATCCGCTGGAGATCCTGGTTCTTTTCCTGTCGATGAGCTTTCTTTCCATTCTCTTGGATGAGGCGGGCTTTTTCTCCTATATAGCCCAGAAAGTGGCTAGCCGTGCCAAACATAACCAATATGTCCTGTTCTTATTGATCTATCTGCTGACGAGCGTTCTAACCATCTTCACCTCCAACGATATCGTGATCCTGACGTTCACCCCGTTCATCATCTTCTTCAGCAAGGAGGCCAAGATCAATCCGCTGCCGTATCTGGTCAGCGAATTCGTGGCTGCCAACAGCTGGAGCATGCTCTTGGTGATCGGCAATCCGACCAACATCTATCTGGCAACGAGCTTTGGCATCACTTTCTTCGATTACCTGAAGGCGATGGCCCTGCCGACGGTCTTGGCCGGATTAGCCAGTCTTGGGATGATGCTCTTGATGTTCGGGCATTTCCTCAAGGTTCCTTTTGAGACGACTTCCGCGGAGCCTACCTTGAAGGATCCTTTCTTAGCCTATGTGTCCTTAGCCATCCTCTTTCTGACGATTGTGGCGATGGCTTTCTCCAACTTCTTTGACCTGCCGATCTGGCTGGTCTCCTTAGGCGGAGCTTTGGTCCTGATCCTGGTGACTCTTTTCTATGGCATCCGTAAGAAAGAGGCTTACCGGTATCTGGGCCATTCCCTCAAGCGGCTTCCTTATCCGGTGATTCCCTTCATTCTCTCGATGTTTGTTCTGGTGATGAGCCTGAAGTATGTCGGAGTGATCAGCAAGCTTGCCGATCTTCTGGCAAAGACCAATCCTTATCTGGGAGTCGGTCTCTCCAGCTATCTGGCTGCAAACTTCCTCAATAACATCCCGATGAGCGTCCTTTATACCGAGATCTTCCGCAATATGTCCAGCCTGACGCCGACGATGATCTATCTGGCCATCATCTCCAGCAATTTAGGAGCCTTCTTAACCCCCATCGGTGCCTTGGCCGGGGTGATGTGGACCGGGATTCTCCGCAATTACGGAATGAAGTTTTCCATCCGGGATTTCTTCCGTTATCTCTCTCCGGTCTCCCTAGTGAGCCTGGGAATGGCTTTCTTAGGTCTTTATCTTTAGAATAGCCATTTCTTTTCCGGGCCTAGGAGCCTTATAATAGAAGCTAACGGAGGTAGGAAGCATGGCTGAAAAAGAGCTGATTTCCTATCTGGCCAAGGTCAATCATCAGAATCCGGACAAGTATTCCTATCTTTCGCTTGCCGATCAGGTCCGGGCCTGGATGAATATCACCTATCCCCGGGACCTGAGCCCGGAGTTTTATCAGGAGCAGGACAAGTACCTCCAAGAGCGACTGAGTCATCTGAAAGTCACGGATGTCAACACCCTGTCCTTCAAGAACCGTCTCTGTGTCTACCGTGGGGATATCACATTGTTAAAAGCGGATGCCATCGTCAATGCCGGCAACCCGGAACTGCTGGGCTGCTTTGTGGAGTGCCATTCCTGCATCGACAATGCCATTCATTCCTATAGCGGACTTCAAGTCCGCCGGGATCTGATGGAAATGTTGGCTAAGCAAGGCCATGAGGAGCCTACCGGTCAGGTGAAAGTGACCTTAGGCTACAACCTTCCTTCCCGCTATATTTTCCATACGGTCGGACCGGTGGCGGATGATCCGCTGAGCGACGAAAACAGAGCGGATCTTTGCTCCTGTTATCTTGCCTGCTTAAAAGAAGCTCAGCGCCGTCAGCTGACGTCGCTGGTCTTCTGCTCTTTAAGTACAGGAGTCTACGGATTTCCGATTGAGCAAGCCAGCAGGATTGCCGTGGATACGGTCCGTTCCTTCTTAAAAACCTCCTCGTACCCATTAAAAGTTGTTTTTGATGTCTTCAGCGAAAGGGATTACCGGATTTATGTCCAACGAGTATCAGAAAGTTAAAGAACTGCTCTTAGGCAGCCAGGCGGTTGTCATCGGTGCGGGCAGCGGGCTTTCCACCGCTGCGGGTTTCGAGTACGGCGGGAAGACCTTCCAGGATCACTTCGCCTACATGAGCGAGAAGTATGATGTCCAGGACATGTATGAAGCCGGCTTCGCTCCCTTCAAGAGCCCCGAAGAGTTCTGGGGCTATTGGGCGGAGATGATTACTCTTGAACGTTATCAGGACGGCGCGAAGCCGCTCTATCGGGATTTGCTGAAGCTGGTCTCTCCGACCAACTATTTTGTTCTGACGACTAACGTCGACCATCAGTTCCAGAAAGCCGGCTTTGACAAGAGCCGTCTTTTCTATACTCAGGGCGACTATGGCCTGTTCCAATGCTCCGTCCCTTGCCATAACAAGACCTACGACAATGAAGCGATGATCCGGGAAATGGTAAGCAAGATGAAAGACCACAAGATTCCCACCGAGCTGATTCCGACCTGTCCTATCTGCCACAAGCCGATGACCTTGAATCTCCGGATGAATGATTCCTTTGCCGAGGATGAGGGGTGGAAGACTGCTCAGATGAATTATCAGTCCTTCCTGGATGCCAACAAAGCCAAGAAGGTTCTCTATCTTGAACTGGGCGTCGGCGAGAACTCTCCGGCGGTGATCAAGTATCCGTTCTGGGCGATGACCATCCATAACCCGTTGGCTTCCTATGTCGTCATCAACAAAGAGGCCTGTCACATCCCGGATCCGATCGTGGACCGGTCGGTGATGATCCAGGACGATCTGACCACGGCTATCACCAACCTTCTGAAAGCTTAAGTGTCCTGAAGACAACAAAAAGGCGGCCGTCAAGGTCGCCTTTTTCTTTGCTTACTGTCGGCTAGGCTAAGGTAACGCTTTTAACGAACTCTTTCAGTTCGCTATCCGTCAAAAACAGCTTAAGGTCTTGATAAGAGGTGAATTCTTTAGCTGATAGTGCTTTGGCTAAAGCATTCATGATCGTATCGCTTTCGTTTTCGCTGTAGACATAGTCTTCCGCGGTATAGCCGGAGAGGTTCTCTTCGATCAGCGTCATCAGGAAGCGCCGCAGGTAGCAGAGGATGCCCCGCTCAATCCAATAGCTGAACTCCGTGGCCGGGGAAAGCTTCTCCAGGGCCTTCAGCTTCAGATAGATGGGCAAGGCGTCATCGGCATCATGATAGATGTCGACAAAGACATAGTCCGCCTTCTCTCGAGGGAGCTTGTTCTTGGCATAGTCGAAGGCATTGTCCTGGACGATGGTCAGCTTGTTCCGTAAACGGATCTTCGGGAGGATTTCGCTCTGGAAGAGACGGATGACTTTCGGATCCTTTTCGACCACGATCACCTGGGAGACATCGGCCTTGTTGAGAACACTGTAGGCAAAGTAGCCTAATCCCAAGCCGAAGGTGACAACTTTGCCATGGGCATTCTGGATGGCCTGAGCCATGGTGTTGATCTCGTAAGGGGTGATGGACATCCAGACGACGTTGTTCTCGCTGACACAGAGATAGGGGACCTTCGTCGGAAAGAAACCTAAATGGTTGATCTCGGCAAAATAGTTTTCCGGATCACTGCTGACATCATCGTAGAGGAATCCTTCATAGGGGGCATAGTAGTTGTAGCTCAGTTCCCAGTTGCTTGTCTTCTTTTCCGACAGCGCCAGATCGGTGGCATAGGAGACATGATCATAGAGTCTCGGATTGAGCTGGGTGACCCGATCGATATGGCAGGCATCCTTCATCCGGACGACTTCACTGTCTTCCGGAGCAATGTCCCGGGCGAGAAGCAAGGCCGTGAAGAACGCATCCTCAGCAGACATGCTTTCACTCTTGGTGAGTTCCTTGACGGCGTCCGGGGTCACCGAAAGATAGTCGTTGGCCAGGTAGGCATTATAGAAGTCGCCAGCCTCCAGATTGAGGTATTTCATATCCAGCAGCTTCCCGAGCTGAGCCATATCCGCATCTTGGAATGTTATTTTCATGCCTCAATTTTATTACAAGCCCCCGGAAAGGGAAACAAAAATCGGAGAAACAAGAAATATTTGCTGAAAAGAGGCAAAAACACTAGGAAAACAGCGAATATTAGAATAGAAAGCGCTTCCCTGCTTGAAATTAGGGCTTGGAAACGCCATTAGGGGTTGTAATAACTTGACGATTTCGGAACATCCTTATATTATATATAGGCACTTGCTCCATCACTTTTTTCATCTTTTTGTTGACTGTGGTAGCTTTTCATAGTAGACTTAAACACGCTGAATGCCATTTCAGCCCGTATTGACGTGTGAAGTTGCGGAAACGCCGACAAGAGTTGTCACGTATTCCGGTAATTCATACCGAACGGAAGCCCAAACAAGATCTTGGGTAAAGGAGGTAACTAAAAATGGCAGAAAACAAATCCATCCGTATTCGTCTCAAGGGCTATGATCACAAAGTCCTTGACCAAGCTGTTCTGAAGATCGTTGAAGCCGCGAAGAAGACTGGTGCACAGGTTGTCGGACCTATTCCGCTTCCTACTGAGAAACAGGTCTTCACTATTCTCCGTTCTCCGTTCGTTGATAAGGATTCCCGTGAGCAGTTCGAAATCCGTACTCACAAGAGACTTATTGACATCAACCGCCCGACCAAGCAGACCATCGATATTCTGAAGAATCTTGATTTACCTGCTGGCGTCGATGTTGAGATTAAACTGTAAAGAGGAGGCAGGTAACAGTTTATGAAATCTATTATCGGAAGAAAGATCGGTATGACGAGCGTCTTCACCGAAGACGGCGCCACCTATCCGGTCACGGTCGTGGAAGTACTCCCGAACGTTGTCCTTCAGAAGAAGACGAAGGAAAAGGATGGCTATGAGGCCCTCCAGGTCGGCTATGAAGATAAGAAGGAAGCCCGCGCCAACAAGGCCGAGCTCGGCATTGCCAAAAAGGCCAATACCGCTCCGAAGTATGTCGTCCGTGAGATTGAGGGCGATGAGATCTACGCCAACCATGAGGTTGGTTCGACAATCGATTGCTCCATCTTCCAGGTCGGCGATATGGTCGATGTGACCGGCTTATCCAAGGGTCACGGCTATGTCGGCGTCATCAAGAGATATCATGCTACCATCGGTCCGAAGGGCCATGGTTCCGGTTATCACAGACAGATCGGTTCGTTAGCCACTAACGGCCGTACGAACAACCGTGTCCATCCTGGCAAGACCATGGGTGGTCAGTGGAGACCGAAGACACGCACTGTTCTTCACCTCGCCATTGTCGGCATCGATCCGTCCAAGAATTGTGTTCTTATCCGTGGTTCCGTTCCGGGACCGGATCTCTCCATCATTAAGATCCGCAATACCGTTCGGGACTATGCCAAGCCGTTCGTTGTCAGCCCGCTTGTCGATTACACGAAGGAAACTATCGCGGATATCGAGAAGAAGGAAGCTGATGTCCTTAGCAAGATTGCTGTCAAGGCTGCTGAGAATTCCGGTAAGAAGCGTACCGCCATTTCCAACAAGACTCACAACAACGCTGCTAACGGTAAGTAACTAGGAAGGAGATTGCATTATGGCTAACAAAAAACAAGCTAAAGTCCAAGAAGTCAACCTGAACCTTCCGGTTCTTGATTACACTGGCAAGAAGATCGGAGACGTCACTCTTCCCAGCGATCTGTTCGCTGCCAAGATCAAGCCGTATTCCGTTCAGCGTGCCGTCCGTGTCGATCTGGCTAACCGCCGGGTCGGTACTGCCCATACGCTCACCCGTGACATCGTTCACGGTTCCAACCGCAAGCCGTTTGCCCAGAAGGGCACCGGCCGTGCCCGTCAGGGTACCGTCAATGCTCCTATCCATCGCCATGGCGGTGTTGTCTTCGCTCCGAACGGTCAGCAGAACTTCCGTCTCTCGATGAACAAGAGCGAGCACTACATTGCCTTCACTTCCGCTCTGTCCGACAAGGCGATGTCCAATGACATCATTGTCCTGACCGATGAGAAGTTTGCTTCGACCAAGACCAAGGATTTCGTTAAGGCTCTTGCTGCCATCAAGGCGGATGAGAATAAGAATCTCTTAGTCTTAGCTGATATCGATATGAACCTGATCAAGGCCTGCCGTAACCTCACCAACGTCATCGTTACCACCAGCGACAACCTGTCGGTCTACGACATCCTCAATGCCAAGAAGCTCATCCTCGTCAAGAACACCATTCCCACCGAGGATGACGATGCCTGCGACCACGATCATGACGTCAAGGAGGCTAAATAACCATGGCTGACGAAAAGAAAGTCACCGAAGTCACTGCGGCTCCGGCGGAGAAGAAAGAAGTCAAGACCGAAGCCAAGGCCGTCAAGGCCAGCCCGAAGAAGGCTGCTAGCAAGAAGACTGCTGTCAAGGCTGAGGACAAGAAGGAAGCCGAGGTTAAGCCTTATGTGACCCGTCCGGCCATCATCAAGGATTATTCCATTCTTAAGTACATCATTGTGACTGAGGAAACTCAGAAGCTTCAGAAGAACGAGAATGCCATGGTCTTCGCTGTTGACAAGAAGGCCACCAAGCCTGAAATCAAGGCTGCCGTGCAGGCCATCTTCGCCGCTAAGGTGAAGAGCGTCAATACGGAGCAGAAGACCGGAAAAACCAAGCGGGTTGGCCGCTTCACCGGCAAACTTCCGGACTATAAGAGAGCTATCATCCGCTTCGATTCTTCCTTCGACCTTGGCAAGATCCAGGCTGCTGTTGCTACCGACGATCGCAAGGCCAACAAAGAAGAGCCGGCGAAGGATGCCAAGTAGAGCTGAAAGCAATATATAGGAGAAATTATGGCAATTAAACAATACAACCCGCTGACTGCGGGTATGAGAAATCTCGCCACTATCTCAAACAAAGATCTCACGAAGAAGGCTCCTGAAAAAGCTTTGCTTAGACCGCTTAGCAAGACCGGCGGACGTAACTCTCAGGGTTACATCACCTGCCGTCACATCGGCGGAGGCAACAAGCGTCAGTACCGTATCATCGACTTCAAGAGAGCCGGTGAGACGACGGCCACTGTCAAGGCCATCGAATACGATCCGAACCGTAACTGCCGTATCGCTCTGTTGGTCAATGCCAACGGCACGAAACGTTACATCATCTGCCCGAAGGGTCTGACCGTCGGCCAGAAGGTGACGGATGGCAAGGCCGGTGAGATCGCCACGGGCAACTGCATGGAGATCGGTTCCATTCCGGAAGGCTTGATGATCCACAATGTGGAGCTTGAGCCTGGCAAGGGCGGACAGGTCTGCCGCGCTGCCGGTACCGGTGCCCAGATCTTAGGTAAGGAAGGCAAATACGCGATTCTGAGATTATCCTCTGGCGAAGTTCGCAAAGTTCTTCTCACCTGCCGTGCCACCGTTGGCATGGTCGGCAATGAAGATTTCAACCTTGTCTCCAAGGGCAAGGCTGGCCGTACCCGCTGGCTGGGTGAGCGTCCGACTGTCCGTGGCGCAGCCATGAACCCGAATGACCATCCGCACGGAGGTGGTGAAGGTAAGTGCCCTGTCGGTCATGATGCTCCGAGATCTCCTTGGGGCCGTCGTCTGATGGGTGTGAAGACGAGAAATCCGAAGGCCAGAACCAATCGCTTGATTGTCCGCCGTCGGAATGCGAAGTAATCGGAGGAGCACATTAAATGTCAAGATCTTTGAAGAAGGGACCGTATTGCGATCCCAGACTGCTCAAGAGAGTTCAGGAGCAGAACAAGACTGGCAAGAAGGAAATCATCAAGACCTGGAGCCGTCGCTCTACGATCTTCCCCGATTTCTTACAGCATACGATCTCTGTTCATAACGGCAGAGTGTTCGTTCCGGTCTATGTCACCGAAGATATGATCGGTCATAAGTTAGGCGAATTCGCTTTCACACGTACCTTCACGCACCATCGTTCGGGTACGGATGAGACGACCGAGGCCGCAGCAGCAACTGCTACGACGGCTACCGGTACGACGACTGCTGCTGCGGGTACTACTACCGCTGCTGCTCCGGCTGCCGCTGCTGCCAAGCCGGCTACTAAGTAAGGAGATTGAACATGGCTGAAACTGAAGAAAAGAAAGTCACTGAAACCGCTGCGAAGACCACGGCTAAGAAGACCAGCAGTCCGAAAGCTAAGAAAGCTCCGGCTGC
This sequence comes from Bacilli bacterium, assembly GCA_022647725.1. Taxonomy (GTDB): domain Bacteria; phylum Bacillota_I; class Bacilli_A; order RFN20; family CAG-288; genus Enterosoma. Next base: position 2,067,749 of record JALCLG010000001.1, on the reverse strand, counting down.
CAAAAAGGCCGATACGCCGGCCGATGTCAAGGAAGCTCCGAAGGCTGATAAAGCTACGAAGGGCACCAAGGCTCCGGAAGCGAAGAATCTCCGCAAGGAAGCCTACGCCGAGCTCAATAACTACGGCGCCACTCCGCGCAAGGTCCGTCTCGTCGTCGATCTGGTCCGCGGCAAGGACATTGATGAAGCCTATGCTATCCTCGACAACTGCTCCAAGCTCTGCGCCAAGGATGTAAAGAAAGTCATCATGTCGGCTGTCGCCAATGCTGTCAACAACTTCAAAATGGATCCGAATACCCTCTATGTCGCTACCATTTCCGCCAACGATGCCATGAAGCTGAAGAGAATCCTGCCTCGGGCAAAGGGTTCTGCGTCGAGTTTGATCAAGAGATGGTCACATATCTATGTCACCGTCAAAAACCGGGAGGCCAAATAAACCATGGGTCAGAAAGTCAATCCTAACGGATTAAGAATCGGCATCAACCGTGACTGGTCGAGCCATTGGTATGCCTCCAAGAAGGATTTCGCTGGCTTCGTCAAAGAAGATAACGAGATCCGCGGCTATCTTGAACCTACCCTCGATAAGAAGGATGCGGGTCTGTCCCACATCGACATCGAACGTATCCGCAAGGACATCACCATCACCATCTACACTTCCCGTCCGGCCATTGTCCTGGGCACGGATTCGGCCGATCTGAAGGCTTACAAAGCCAAGCTCGTCAAGATGCTTAACCGGGATCCTGAGAACATCAAGATTGCCATCGTCGAAGTCAAGAATCCGGATCTGGATGCCGTTCTCGTCGCCAAGGATATTGCCAAGCAGATCGAGAACCGTGGTTCGTCCCGTGTTGTTCAGAAGAAGGCGATTCAGCGTGTCATGAGAGCCGGTGCCATGGGCTGCAAGACCATGTGCAAGGGCCGTGTGAACGGCGCTGAAATTGCCCGTTATGAGGAATACCGTGAGGGCGTGCTTAGCCTTCATACGCTCCGTCAGCCGATCGATTATGCCTATGTGGTCGCGCATACGACCTATGGCTGCATCGGTGTCAAGGTCTGGATGGCTCTTCCGGAAAACTACAAGGAACTGCGTGATCGCAAGCCTGAAGAGACCGGTCGTTTCTCCCACAACCGTGGCGGAAACGGCGGTGGCTTCCGTCGGCCTGGATTCCGTCCGGCTCCGGCTCCGGCAGCTAAGCCTGTCGCTGCTCCGGCCATTACGCCTGCTGCCAGCAAAGATGATGCCGGTACGAAAGGAGAATAACTATGTTACAACCGAAAAGAATGAAGTGGCGTCGTAGCCACCTGGTCCGTCCGAAAGCCGCTGCCAGCCGTGGCAACACGGTTGCCTTCGGTGATTACGGCCTGGTCGCTACCGAAGCCGGTTATATCACCAACCGCCAGATTGAGGCGGCCCGTGTCGTTCTCTCCCGTTACATCAAGAAGACCGGTAAGGCCTACATCCGTATCTTCCCTTATCTTGGCATCACCAAGAAGCCTGCTGAAGTCCGTATGGGTAACGGCAAGGGTACTGTCGAGACGTGGGATGCCGTCATTGAAAAGGGCGCTGTGCTCTTCGAGATGGGTGGCGTTCCGGCTGCCGATTGCATTGAGGGCCTCCGTCAGGCTGGCTACAAGATCTCGGTGAAGAGCCGTGTCCTTAAGAAAGGCGAGGAACTCTAGTATGACAATTGATGAAATCAGAAAGCTCAGCGATGCCGACCTCGCCAAGAAAGTCTATGAGCTGAAGGGCGATTTGCTCGCCTTACGGTTCCAGGCCAAAGCAGGTCAGCTGGACAATGGTGCCAAAATCACCATCGCCCGCAAGGACATTGCCAAATGTCTGACCGTCGAGAATGAACGTAAGAAGGCCGCTAGCCAGAAGGCTAGCCAAGCCAAATAAAGGAGGCTTACTATGGCTGAAGAAAATAAAGAAGTGGCCATCTCGGCCTCTGACAGACGTCGCCTGCAGGGAACGGTTGTCTCGGACAAGATGGACAAGACCATCGTTGTCGAAACCGAAACCTATCGGGCGCATCCGGTCTATAAGAAGCGGGTCTCTGCCCGTAAGAAGTACAAGGTTGATGATCGTGAGAATGCGGCCCATGTCGGCGATGTCGTTCTCTTCGAGGAATGCCGTCCGCTGTCTCATGACAAGCGCTTCCGTCTTGTTAAGATCGTCAAGAAGGGAGAATAATCATGGTTCAGAATGAAACTAACCTGGTTGTTGCCGATAATTCCGGTGCCCGTTCTGTCCGTATCTTCCGTCTTTTAGGCGGATCTTTCCGGAAGACGTCGAGCGTTGGAGATGTCGTCGTCTGCGCTGTCAAGGATGCTATCCCGAACGGCAAGGTCAAGAAGGGTGATGTCGTCAAAGGCGTCATCGTCCGTGTCAAGAAATCTTATCAGCGGAAGGATGGTTCCACCATCCGTTTCGATGACAATGCCGTCGTCCTCATCAATGAGGATGGCACTCCGAAGGGTACGCGTGTCTTCGGACCGGTCGCCCGTGAGCTTCGTGAAAAGGGTGATACCTACATGAAGATCGTCTCACTGGCTACCGAAGTTCTGTAATCGCAAGGAGGATTGGATCATGAAAATCAAAACTGGCGATACCGTCGTCGTCATCTCGGGCGATGACAAAGGCAAGACCGGCAAGGTCTTGAAGGTCTTCCCCAAGGACCACAAGGTCATGGTGGAAGGCATCAACGTGAACAAAAAGCACGTCAAGCCGACTCAGGCGAATCCGAAGGGTTCCATCGTCGATAAGGCGATGCCCATTGACATCTCCAACGTTGCCTTCGCAACGAAAGATGGCAAAGCCACCAAGATTGGCTACAAGATGGTCGGTGATAAGAAAGTCCGCTTTGAGAAGAAGAGCGGCACTGTGATCAAGTAAGGAGATTAACATGGCTAACGAAAAGAAAAACGGTGTCTCCGTTAAGAAAGCCCATAATCAGGGTGCTCAGAAGCCTAAGGATGTCTCCCGTCTTGAAACCAAGTATCTCAACGAGATCGCGCCTGCGATGATGAAGGAGTTCGGTTACTCCTCCATCATGGAATGTCCGAAGCTCGTCAAGATCGTCCTCAACATGCGTCTCGGCGAAGCCGGTGGCAATGAAAAGGACGTCGAAGAGGCTGTCAAGGAGATGGAGACCATCTCCGGCCAGCATCCGATTGTCACGAAGTCCCGTAAGTCCATTGCGAACTTCAAGCTCCGTGAAGGTGTCCCGGTTGGCGTTAAGGTCACCCTGCGTCGTGTCCGGATGTACGATTTCCTTGATAAGTTCATCGCCATCGATCTTCCCCGTGTCCGTGATTTCCGTGGTATCTCTGCTGATTCCTTCGATGGCCGCGGCAACTATTCGACCGGTGTCAAGGAGCAGCTGATCTTCCCCGAAATCTCCTATGATAAGATCACGCGCACTCAGGGCATGGATGTCATCATCGTCACCAGCGCCAAGACCGATAAGGAAGCTGCCTATCTTCTGACCAAGATGGGTATGCCCTTCAAGAAGTAAAGGAGAAGAAAACAATGGCAAGAAAAGCATTGATTGTTAAGTGCGCTAAGCCCAAGAAGCATCCTAAGACGCAGAACTATCAGCGGTGCAGCCGCTGTGGCCGTGTCCATGGTGTCCTTCGTCAGTTTGGACTTTGCCGTATCTGCTTAAGAGAGATGGCATACAAGGGAGAGATCCCTGGCATGCACAAAGCCTCTTGGTAAAGAAGGGAGATAACGAATTATGGTTAATGATACCATCGCTGATATGCTTACCCGCATCCGCAATGCGAACCTGGGTAAGGCTGAATCCGTTTCCCTTCCGACCACGAAGGCCAACGAAGCCATCGCCAAGATTCTGAAGGATGAGGGCTTCATCAAGGATTATACGGTCAAAGCTGAGGACAAAAAGCCTTACAAGACCTTAACGATCCTTCTGAAGTATGATTCCCGTGGCAATCGTGTCATCTCGGGTATCCGCCGGATCTCTAAACCGGGTCTTCGGATCACCGTCGGCGCCGATAAGCTTCCTAAGGTCTTAAATGGCTTAGGCATCGCCATCATCTCCACTTCCAACGGTCTTCTGACCGATAAGGAAGCCAGAAAGGCTAACGTCGGCGGCGAAGTTGTCGCCTACGTCTGGTAAAGGGGGTAGGTCATGTCAAGAATCGGAAGAATGCCGGTAGTTATTCCGGCCGGTGTCACCATTACCGCCAACGGCAATGTGGTCACCGTGAAGGGTCCGAAAGGTGAGCTTTCTCAGAAATTCAATCAGCACATCACCTTCGAGACCAAGGACGGCAAGTTCCTTGTGAAGCGTCCGGATGATTCGATTGCCATGAAGATGAATCATGGCACCGCTCGGGCTGTCATCAACGACATGGTCGCGGGTGTCACCAACGGTTTCAGCAAGACCTTAGCCATCAAAGGCGTGGGTTACCGTGCCGAAATGAGAGGCGAGGATCTCGTCCTTCACATCGGTCACAGCCACGAGGATGTGGTCAAGGCGATTGCTGGCATCAAGATCGAAATCAATACCAAGACCATGGAAATCACGGTCTCCGGTATCGATAAACAGTTGGTCGGTCAGGTCGCTGCGAACATTCGCGGGATCCGTAAGCCGGAATGCTATCATGGCAAAGGCATCCGTTACAAGGATGAGGTTGTCGTGCTGCGTCAGCCGGCCTCGGCCAAGAAGTCTGCTGCCGGTGCCGCTGCCGGTGCAACCGCTGCTCCGGCTGCTCCGACTGCTGCCTAATAGGAGGAAAAAGAAATGTATACCACTTTCGACAGAAATGCCCAGCGTCTACATCGTCACGTCCGTGTCCGGGCCAAGATCTCGGGAACGGCCTCCTGTCCGCGTATTTCCGTTTTCCGTTCCAACAAGTTCATCTATGCTGCTCTCATCAATGATGAGAAGCATGCTACCTTAGCGTCCTCCTCCTCTGCCAAGCTTGGCCTCGACAATCCTTCCAACGTCGCTGCTGCCACCAAGGTCGGCGAAGATCTGGCTAAGAAGGCTCTTGCCCTCGGCGCCAAGAAGGTCGTGTTCGATCGTTCCGGATATCTCTATCACGGCCAGGTCAAAGCGGTCGCGGAAGCCTGCCGTAAGGCTGGCTTAGTCTTCTAAGGAGGCAGGAAACAATGGCTGAAAACGAAGAAAAGAAAGTTGCTCCGACGGCTACTGCCGCTCCGGCAGCTCCGTCTGAAGCGAAGACTCTTGCCCCGAAGGCAAATGGCGGTTTCAACAACCATGGCTCGTTCAACCACAATCCCAACAACCGTTTCGGCGGTCAGGGACGTGGCGGCAATGGTCACGGCCGTTTCGGCGGACGCAAGGAAGATATGGAATACGATGAGAAGGTTGTCAAGATCACCAAGGTTGCCAAGACCGTCAAGGGCGGCAAGCGGTTACGTTTCACCGCATTAACCGTCATCGGCGATAAGAAGGGCAAATACGGCTATGGTCTGGGCAAGTCCGCTGAGGTTCCGGAAGCCATCAAGAAGTCCCTTTCCGCTGCCAAGCGTAATATGTTCCACCTTGAGATCGTCAAGGGCGATACCATCGCTCATCCGATCATCGGCGAATTCGGTGCGACCAAGGTCTTCCTTAAGCCTGCACCGGAAGGCACCGGCTTGGTTGCCGGCGGCGCTGTCCGTGCCATTCTCGAACTGGCTGGCGTCAGAAACATCTACTCCAAGATCTACGGATCGCGGACGCAGAGCAATGTCGTCAAGGCTACCGTCAATGGTCTGGCTCAGCTGAAGGACTATGCGATGGTCCAGGCTGTCCGTTACGGCAAGGAAGTCGTGAAGAAGGATGAGGCGAAGAAGCCGGCGGAGGAAGCTCCGAAGGCTCCGGAAGCCAAATAAAGGAGAATGACCCATGGAATTAAATGATCTCAAGATTGCAAAGGGTTCCCGTCATCTTCCCAAGAGAGTCGGCTTAGGCTTAGGTTCCGGTATGGGCAAGACGTCCACCCGTGGTCAAAAAGGTCAGGGTGCCCGTCAGGGTCAGAAAGTCCCGCTCGGTTTCGAGGGCGGCAACCTTCCGCTCTTCCGCCGGGTTCCGAAGCATGGCTTCGTCTCTCCGAACCGTTTGAGCAATGTCACTGTCAGTCTGGATCGTCTGGCCGATGTCTTCGAGGACGGAACCGAAATCACGATGACGAGTCTCGTCGTCAGTGAGCTGATTCCGAATCTCAACCATCCGGTCAAGATTCTTGCTGGCACGAAAGAGCTGACCAAGAAGTTTGCCATTTCCGCGCAGGGTTTCTCCAAGGCTGCGAAAGCTGCCATCGAGAAGGCCGGCGGCAAGGCGACTGTTGTGACCCTGAAGGAGAGCCGTGAGGATTTCCACAAGGCCATTGCTGCTGTGCAGAGTGCTGACAAAGAGGATAAGTGATGAAAAAGGTAGCCGCGTTTTTCCATAACAAGGATGTGCTGAACCGTCTTCTTTTTACCCTCGCCATATTCCTTGTTTTCCGAATCGGATCGGCTATTACAGTTCCCGGTGTCACCGTCAGCGAAGACATCTGGAGCGACACGACGTCGTCGTTCTCGCTGCTGAACATGATGGGTGGCGGCGCTCTCCAGAACTTCTCGGTCCTGGCCCTGGGCGTTTCTCCCTACATCACAGCGCAGATTATCATTCAGCTGTTGAGCATGGATGTGCTTCCGAGTCTCACGCAGATGACGAAGGAAGGCGAAACCGGTCGGCGGAAATTGGATGTGGTCACCCGTATCCTCTCCGTCGTGCTCGGTGGCATTCAGGCCTACGGCATCATTGTCGCCCTGGTCAATTCCAAAGGCATCACCCTGACGGATTCCTCCGCTTGGGGCTATGCCAAGATCATCATCTACATGATCGCTGGCACGATGGTACTCAACTGGCTGGGCGATCAGATCACCGACAAAGGTATCGGCAACGGTATCTCCATGATGATCTTCGGCGGCATCATCTCTTCGCTACCTAATCAGATTGTCACCGCCTTCCAAAACTTCTTAGGCTCCAACGTCAAGTCGGGCGATGCGACACTGATCCTCAAAGGATCGGTGCAGATTGCCGTCTACCTCCTCTCCTTCTTAGTGATTGTCATCTTCGTCACCTTCATCGAGAAATCCGTCCGCAAGCTCCCCGTCAGCCATTCCAACCAGTCACAGTCGACGGAGCTCTCGAGCCAGCAGTCCTCCTTCCTGCCGATTAAGGTCAATGTTTCTTCCGTCATGCCGGTGATCTTCGCCTCGTCCATCATGGTAGCGCCGTCCATCATCATCTCCCTCTTCACCAACGGCAATCCGCCGGCCTGGGCCAGTACCCTCGAAGACGTGTTCAACTATCAGAAGATGACGGCGATGACTTCCGACTTCAGCTTCCCTTGGGGTCCGATCATCTACGCGATTCTCATCATTGCCTTCTCCTACTTCTACGCGCAGCTGGAAATCAACCCGGAGAAAGTGGCTGAGAACTTCCAGGAGTCCGGTACTTACATTACCGGCATCAAGCCTGGCACGGAGACGGAACGTTATCTGACCCGTATCCTCAACCGTATCACCTTCATCGGTGCGATGGCGTTGACGCTGATTGCCTTGGTTCCGGTCATCCTCTCCCTGACAGGAGCTGTTCCTAGCTCCTTGTCGCTGGGCGGTACCGGTCTCATCATCGTCGTCGGCGTGGCGCTCGAGTTCGATAATCAGATCAACGGCATCTTAGCTGGAAACGGCTTTGCAGAAAGTGAGTTATAATGGCTAACAAGGAACTGAATATGATCCTCATGGGACCGCCTGCTGCCGGTAAGGGCACCCAGAGTGAGCTGATTGTCAAGGAATATGGCATTTGCCATGTTTCCACCGGCGATATGTTCCGTGCGGCAATCAGTGCCAAGACGAAGCTGGGCCTCGAAGCCAGTTCGTACATCTCAGCCGGAAAATTGGTTCCGGATGAAGTGACAATCGGGCTCGTCAAGGAACGGCTGTCTCAGCCGGATTGCAAGAAGGGCTTCTTACTGGATGGCTTCCCGCGGACGGTCAAACAGGCCGAAGCGCTCGAAGACATGCTGAAGTCCTTAGGCCGTCACCTGACATCGGTCATCCTCTTGGTGGCTGATGATAAGGAACTGACCTCCCGGATTGTCAACCGTCGTGTCTGCCCGAAGTGCGGCGCTTCCTACAATCTTCTTACCAAGAAGCCCGTCAAGGAAGGCATCTGCGATAGCTGCGGCACCCCTCTCATTCAGCGTCCGGACGATACGGAGAAGGCGTTCGTCGTCAGACTGGAAGCCTATAAGGCGCAGACCTTCCCGCTGGTAGAGTTCTACCAGAAGAAAGGCTTGGTCAAAGAGGTTGACGGCCTGCAGGACATTGACAAAGTCTTTGCCGATATCCAGAAGGTCCTTGCCGAGGATTAGAAATGATAATCATCAAATCTAAGAAAGAGTTAGAAATGATGAGGACGGCCGGCCATAAGCTCGGGGCAATCTTCGATCAGCTTGCCCCCGAGATCCGGCCCGGACGTTCGACCTGGGAAATCAATCATCTTGCTGAGGAACTGATACGGAAAAGCGGCGGCCAGCCCAACTTCGCGTTGGAAGACGACTACCACTGGGGTATCTGTGCTTCGGTGAACCAGGTCCTGATTCACGGCATCCCGTCGAAGAGCGTGATTCTGCACGAGGGCGACATCCTCAGCGTCGATATGGGTAACCTGGACGATAACGGTTACAATGGCGACGCCTGCCGGACTTACGCGGTCGGAAGCATCTCCGCTGAAGCAAGTAAGCTCATCCGCTGCACCGAAGACTGTTTCTATGAGGCCTTTAAGGCCTGTCGTCCTGGAGCCCATCTGTACGAAATCAGCATGGCCATCCAGAAAACTGCTACGAGCTATGGCTATTCTCTCTGTCACGAGTATGGCGGCCACGGCATCGGCAGAAGCATGCACGAGGATCCCTTCATCTACAATTACTACGATCCTTCGCTCGGCCTAGGACCTTTCCTGAAGCCGGGTATGTGCCTAGCCATCGAACCGATGGTCATGAGCGGCAGTGCTACAATCGAGACGGCGAAGGACGGTTGGGCCGTCAGCAGTGCGGATCAGAAGCTGACCTGTCATTACGAGAACGATATCATCATCACCGAGACAGGCGCCGAGATCATCTCTGTCGACGAGAACGTCCGGAGACATCTCAAAACTATGGAGGAACAAGCATGAGCAGAGAAGATTTCATCAAGATGGAAGGGACTGTTCTTGAGTCCCTGCCCGCCGAGAAATATTCGGTTAAACTCGACGGAGGAGCAGTAATCCGGGCCAGAATCTCCGGCAAGATGAGGATGAACAAGATCCGCATCCTTCCCGGCGATAAGGTTACTGTGGAAATCTCCCCTTATGACGTCACCAATGGCTGCATTGTCTACCGATACAAGTAAAGGAGAAACTCGCACATGAAAGTCAGAGCTTCAGTTAAGCCGATTTGCCCGAATTGCCGGGTTATTAAGCGTAAGGGACGTGTGATGGTCATCTGCTCCAATCCGAAGCATAAGCAGAGACAAGGTTAAAGAAAGGAAAGTCAGAAACTATGGCAAGAATCGCGGGAGTCGATATTCCCAATGATAAGCAGCTTGTCTACTCTCTTCCTTACATCTATGGCATCGGTCTTAGCTTAGCTAAGAAGATCTGCCAGGACAGCAAGGTCGATGGCACCAAGCGGGTGAAGGACTGCTCCGAGGAAGAACTCACGGCTGTCCGTGCCCAGGTCGCGAAGTACGTCGTCGAAGGTGATCTGCGCCGTGAAGTCGCGCTCAACATTAAGAGACTGGAAGAAATCGGTACCTATCGCGGACAGCGGCATAAGAAGAATCTTCCTTGCCGTGGCCAGCGTGATAAGACCAACGCCCGAACCTGCAAGGGTCCGCGCAAGACCGTCGCCAACCACAAGAAGGCAACGCTCTAACCCAGGGAGGAAATGAATCATGGCTGATACACCTGATAAGAAGACAGCTCCGGCTGCAGCAACTGCTGCTCCCGCTGCCGCTGGTGCCGCCGGTGCCGCTGCTGCTGCCAAAGGCGGCAAGGGCAAGACGACAACCATCCGTAAGAAGAAGACCAAGCTTAACTTCACCAAGGGCGTGGCTCACATCCATGCCTCGTATTCCAACACCATCGTTTCCATCTCCGGTCCGGACGGCAAGGTGATTGCCTGGGCCAGTGCCGGTACCTGCGGCATGTCGGGATCGAAGAAGTCCACGCCGTTTGCTGCGCAGATCGCTGCCAGCACGGTCGCCAAGACCTGCTTTGACCGCGGCTTACGCCAGGTCGACGTCGAAATCAAAGGTCCGGGTCCTGGCCGTGAAACGGCTACCCGTGCTCTCGAAGCCAGCGGCCTGAAGGTTATGTCCATCGTCGATGTCACTCCGATTCCGCACAATGGCTGCCGCCCGCCTAAGCGTCCTCGTGGTTAGTCGTTAAAGGAAAAGGAGAGTCAGAATGAAAAAATTCGAACAGCCGAAATTTGATATCAGCAAGTCCGATGTCACGGATACCTTAGGCAAGTTCACCGTCACTCCCTTGGAAAAGGGCTTCGGTGTCACGGTCGGAAATGCCTTGCGGCGTGTCCTGCTCTCTTCCCTTCCGGGTCTGGCTGTCTACGCCATCGAAGTCGAGGGTGCCCATCATGAGTACACTCCTCTCACCGGTGTCACCGAAGATCTCACCCAGATTGTTCTGCAGATCAAGAAGCTCGTTCTGACCGATCAGAGCGACGATGATGCGGCCGATTATTCCCTCAAGCTCGAAGTCAAGGGCGAGAAGGAAGTCAAGGCCGGCGATATCGTCTGCCCCGATATGGTCTCGGTCGTCAATAAGGATCTGGTCCTCTGCCACCTTGTCAGTGGCGGCCATATCAAGATGATCCTCCATGCTCACAAAGGCCGTGGCTTTGTCACTGCCGAAGAGAACAAGGATTCCAGCTGGCCGATTGGCATGATTGCTGTCGATAGCAACTTCTCGCCGATTGAAAAGGTCGAGCTGGCCATCGAGCCGACCCGTGTCGGCCATGATGCCAACTACGAAAAGCTGGAGATCACGGTCGGTACCGATGGTTCGATGACGTCCAGCGAGGCCGTTGCCTTAGCTGCCCGTATTCTGGAGGAGCACTTCAAGCTCTTCGAGAGCCTCGATGATGCCGTGAAGAACGCTACCATCATGGCGGTCAGCAAAGAGAAGCCGGAGAACAAGTTCAACAGCATGTCGCTCGAGGATTTGGATCTCTCCGTCCGTTCCTACAACTGCCTCAAGCGCAATGGACTGAAGACCGTTCAGGATCTTTGCAACATGAAGGAAAGCGAACTGATGACGGTCCGCAACTTAGGGAAGAAGTCCTACAAGGAAATCCTTGACAAGCTCGCCAGCTTCGGCCTTTCGCTCCAGCACGACGACGTCAAGAAATAAGAAAGGTAAACGCGTATGGGTACTATCGGTAGAAAGAATGTCCATGGCAAAGGCGGCGTCCGCTTCAAGGCTGGCTACACCTCTGACAAAGAGAAGAACATGCTGAGGAATGTCATTTCCCAGCTCATCATCTCCGGACAGATTGAAGTCACGTTCGAAGTCGCCAAGCGTGCTCAGCAGAAAACGGAGCGTCTGGTGACCTATGCCAAGAAGGGCGATTTAGCTTCCCGTCGGCTCGCTGCCAAGTGGGTCCGTGAGGAAGGCTTCATCGATCCGAAGACCAAGAAGAATGCTTTACAGAAGCTTTTCGAGTTCTACGGACCGAAGTATAAGGATCGCAATGGCGGCTATACCCGTGTTCTCCGCACCGACAACCGTCGGGGCGACAACGCTCAGTTAGCTATCCTTGCCTTCGTCGACTAATCGCAATCGCACTGAAAAGAGGGACCGCAAGGCCCCTCTTTTTCATGTCAAAGAAAAACTCGCCTTTCGGCGAGTCTGTTTGCTGCTGGTGCCGTCAAGAAGAATCGGACTTCCGACCTACTGATTACGAATCAGTTGCTCTACCAACTGAGCTATGACGGCAGCGAAAGATATTGTAGCTTAACGGGACCTTTTTATCAAGACGGAAACGCAAAAATCAGCGGCTTTTCTTAAAGTCGGGTTTTCTTGAAGTTTGCTGTTTTAAAAAGCCGGCTTCTCACCTATAATAATGAAGCGAGGGTTTTCACGTGAACGAGAAAAGCCGGGTCATTCTTTACGCGAGCCTAAGGAAGAAGATATCCAACATGGATGTCTACTCCTTTTCGGAGACCCCGACCGTCAACAAGAACCTTCCCAGGACCACCCCGCGGATGAGCCATCTTTCCACCGATACGCCGATTCCTAAAGGCTTGCCCGAGAAACCTGCCCCACAGGAACCTATGAATCCTGGCATCCGCAAGAACACCCTGTCCCTGTCCATCGATGAGCTCATCAAGGAAAACGACACCTATGACTCCAAGAACCAGGAAAAGGCCACCAAGAAGGAGTTCCTCAAGAAGCAAAAGAGCGGCAAACCCCAGCGCAAGGATATCATCAACCGCATCATCTGGGTCAGCATCGCTCTGATCGTCATCTGTCTGTTGGCATTGATCATCGTCGTTTTAGTGAGAGGTAACAAATGAACCATTATTCCATCGCCATCGACGGCCCGGCCGCCAGCGGCAAATCCACGGCAGCCAAAGGCGTCAGCAAGGCGCTTGGTTTCCTTTATGTCGATACCGGCGCCATGTACCGGGCGTTTACGCTAGAGATGATCCGACTGGGACTGAACACCAAAAGCCCGGAGGACGCTCACAAGGCGTTAGCCGGTTTTCGTCTCAAGGAAGACCGGGAAGGCAAGATTTATCTTAACGGCGAGGACGTCACGTCCCGGGTGAGAGAGATGGATGTCTCCAGCCAGGTGTCCTATGCCTGCGCCCATCCGGAAGTCCGCACCCAGCTGGTCTCTCTGCAGCAGCAGATGGCCACGGAAGACTCCGTCGTGATGGATGGCCGTGACATCGGCACCGTCGTCCTTCCTAACGCCACCCTGAAGATCTATATGGTGGCTTCCGTCGAAGCCCGGGCACAGCGCCGGTTTGCGGAGAACAAGGAACGGGGCATCACCTCGACCTATGAGGATATCCTCAAGGACATCCAGGGCCGGGACTACCTCGATTCCCACCGCAAGACCTCCCCGCTCCGTCAGTCGCCTGATGCCATTCTCTTAGATACATCCAACCTTTCCATTCCGGAAGTGATTGATAAGATTCTGAAGCTCTTTAACGAAAAGCGAGGTCAGTAACGTTATGGAAACACGTGGAACCATCGCCCTGGTGGGTTCGCCCTCCAGCGGCAAGTCGACCCTCTTCAACCGTCTCACCGATTCCCGCAAGGAAATCACCGGCAAGGAATTCGGAATTACCCGAGACCGCAACTACGGCACCGGCCACTGGCTCGATAAGGAATTCACCCTCATCGATACCGGCGGCGTCACCGGGGAGAACATTCCTTTCCAGAAGGAAGTCCAGGCCCAGGTCGAGTTAGCCATCCAGGAAGCGGATGTCATCTTCTTTGTCGTGGACGGAAGACTGGGAATCACCAATGCCGATAGCTTGGTCGCCAAGAAGCTCTTCCCGTATAAGAACAAAGTCTTCCTTGTCGTCAACAAGATCGATGATCAGACCCTCGTTGGAGGCTCCTATGATTTCCTGTCGTTAGGCTATTCCCGGCTTTTTGCCATCTCCGCGGAACATGGTCTGGGAATCGGCGATCTGCTGGATGAGGCTATCAAGCTTCTGCCGGTCAAGCAGACCAATCCTTATGAGGGCGCTTTGACCTTTGCCTTCCTGGGCCGTCCGAATGTCGGTAAATCCTCTTTGGCCAATAAGATGTTAGGTCAGGAACGGGTCATCGTCTCGCCCTTAAGCGGCACCACCAGGGACAGCGTCGATATTTCCTTTACCCGCGGCGATCAGCGTTATGTGATGATTGATACTGCGGGGGTCCGCCGTCCGGGCAAGGTGAGCGAGGATCTGGACAAATATGCCCTGATCCGCTCACAGGATGCCTGCAAACGGGCGGATATTGTTCTCTTGGTGATTGATGCCAGCGAAGGCTTAGTGAGCGAGGACATCCATCTGACGAGCTATGCCCAGGACTATACCAAGCCGGTGATCATCATCGTCAACAAGTGGGATCTCCACAGCCATAACGATGCCGATCAGCGGAACTTCACTCAGCTTTTACGGGTGGAGATGAAGTCACTGGATTATGCGCCGGTGCTTTTCGTCTCGGCACTGTCGGGTCAGAACATTCAGAAGATCTTTGTTGCCTTGGATGAGATCAACAAGACACTGCACAAGAAAGTACCGTCAAGTCTGCTGAATTCCGTGATTCTCAAGGCCCAGATGGACAATGAGGCGCCGGACTTCAACGGCGGCCGGCTGAAGATCAGCTACTGCACGCAGACGGACGATGTGCCGCCGACCTTCATCTGCTTCTGCAACAACCCGAACTACTTCCATTTCTCCTATCAGCGGTATCTGGAGAATGTCATCCGTGAAAGCTTCGGCTTCACCGATGTCCCGATCAAGTTCGTGATCCGGGGCAAACGGGCGCTGATGCCGGGTGAGGAATAGAACGTATGCAAGTGACGGTGCTGGGTGCCGGAAGCTGGGGCACAGGCTTAGCCTGTCTTTTTGCTAAGCGTCAGGAGAAGGTCGTTCTTTATGGCCGTTCGCCGGAAGGACTGAGCCTGAACAGCACCCATCATAATCCGCTGGCTTTCCCGGAAAAGGAACTGCCGGCCAATATTTCGTATACTAATCATCTGGAAACGGCTCTTCAGGGCAGCCAGATCATCGTCTTTTCGGTGCCGTCGGGCGCCTATCGGGAAATGGCTAGAAAAGTTCTGCCTTTCCTGACGGCGAAGGTCTACTTGGTCTCCACAGCCAAAGGCTTTGATCCGGCTACCCAGGAGCGGCTCAGTGAGGTTCTCCGGGAAGAGATACCGGAGACGAAGCGGTATCCGATCGTCTCGTTGCTGGGTCCGAGCTATGCCAGTGAGGTGATGGACGGACTGCTGACAGCCGTGGCGTCGGTGTCGCAGGATCTGAAAGCAGCCACGTTTATTCAGAAGGCTGTGTCATCCGAATCGTTCAGAGTCTACACTCAGACCGATGAGATCGGTGCCGAAGTCTCGGCAGCGCTGAAGAATGTCCTGGCCATTGCCAGCGGCATCCTCGACGGCTTAGCCCAGGGCAGCAATGCCCGGGCGGCTCTTATCACCCGCGGGATTGCCGAAATCCGTCGACTGGCTTTGGCTTTAGGCAGCCAGTCCCGTACCTTCTTAGGACTGACTGGCATCGGTGACCTTGTTTTGACTTGCACCAGCCCTCAATCACGTAACTTTTACTTAGGAAGAGCGATTGGACAAGCCAATGATGCCAAGAACGTCTTGAAAAACAACACGCAGACGACCGAAGGCGTGGTGACAGCTAAGGTCGCTCTGGAGCTGGCTAACAAACTGGGTATTGACATGCCAATCACCGCTGCCGTCGAAACTATCCTTTTCGAAGGAAAAAGGCCTTCGGAGGTCATCCGAGGTTTGATGGAAAGGTCTCTGAAGGAAGAGTAATTGTCGAAGTTGTTTTACGAAAATATTTGCTTTTTTATCGGAAATATAGTATATTTCTCGTAAGAAAGGAAGGACATGAAAATGGCCGACAAAAAAATCATCACGAAGGAAGACTTAGCTGAGGCGTTAGCGAAGGG
This sequence comes from Bacilli bacterium, assembly GCA_022647725.1. Classification (GTDB taxonomy): domain Bacteria; phylum Bacillota_I; class Bacilli_A; order RFN20; family CAG-288; genus Enterosoma. The sequence goes on along the minus strand of JALCLG010000001.1, from coordinate 2,052,009 downwards.
TGGTCGTCTGCAGAAGGGCGAGGCTCTCAAGGATGTCGAGTTAGTCTTTGCTGAGATTGCCAAGGGTCTTAATGATCCCGAGTATGGCACCGTCAAGATTGCTGGATTCGGCAGCTTCGTTTTAACTGTCCGTCCGGGCAGAGTTGGTGTCAATCCGTCCAACCCGTCTCAGAAGATTCAGATTCCTGCTTCCAAGGCCGTCAAGTTTAAGCCGTCCAAGACCTTAAAAGATATCGTCAACGGCAAGTAGTTCTTAAGCTTTGGCTTAACATGCCACCTTGGAAGAGGTGGCATTTTTTATGAAAATTACGTTAAATAAAGGCGTTTTATCGATTTTTAGGGGCTTAGAAGATAAGCTTGGCACCGGAAATGTGTACCTGGTGGGCGGTTTTGTCCGTGACAGTCTTCTGAAACGGGAAAGCCAGGATCTCGACTTTGCTACCCCGCTTCCGCCGGAGAAAGTCCTGCCGCTTTTTCCCGATGCCCTGATCTTCAGCAAATACGGCACGGTCTCTTTTGCAGAAGGCGGCTATGACATCACCATAGCCTGCTTCCGCAAAGAAAGTGCTTACAAAGATTTCCGACATCCGTCTTCCGTGAGCTTCTCCGCCAGCCTTGCCGAGGACGCTTTACGGCGTGATTTCACGATTAATGCCCTCTACGCCGATTCCTCTTTGACGGTTCTTGACCCGACGTCAAGGGGCTTAACTGACTTGAAATGCAAAAAATTATTCCTCATCGGAAATCCGGAAGAACGCTTAAAAGAAGACCCATTACGCATTTTAAGAGCTTATCGTTTTTCCTACGAATTATGCTTTGAATTTTCCGAAGAGCTGGAAAGGGCTATCATTGCGGAGAAAAGCCTGCTTCGGAACCTCAATCCGCAGAAAATCGTCGAGGAAGTCAACAAAGCCCCTGAAAACGCACGTAAGAAAATCATAAATGACGCCGGGCTCTCATTCGTTTATAATAGTGAGGATACGGAGGAGAAAAAACAGTGAACATCACCTATTCCGATCTTGATTTCAAGGCGTGCCTGATCAAACGTTACCGTTGCTATGACCTCACGGAACTGGATGTCATGGTTTTCTTTGTCGCCGATGATATCTTACAGGCGCAGCCGGATGCCCTGCTGACCTGCGACATTCTCTCCAACTATATGATTGCCAGCAAGGATGACATCGACCAGTCCTTATCGAAGCTGATCAAGAAGAACATCCTGCAGGTTAAGAAGGACGATCATAATTCGTTGTACAGTTCGGTCGAAGACTTCAAGAAGAAGCTCTTTGATGATGTCATCAAGGACTTCATCCTGATGGATAAGGCCGGCGCTAATAACCCCAGCGACCCTACGGACCTTTTGAACTCCCTGGAAGAACTTCAGGGACGGACCCTTTCCCCGATCGAACGGGATATGGTCACCTCCTGGCTGAAGCAGGGTTGCGATGACGGCATGATCAAGGAAGCTTGCCACAAGGCCCTGACCAAACGCGGAACCATCTCCTTCAAGGAAGCCGATACCTTGCTTCTGGAGATGAAGCGGAGCCAGTCCCGTCAGTCGATCGGTGTCTCCACCGTCAATGAGGATACCAAGAAGAAGGAAGAACTGAGAGACCTCTTTGCCAACTCGGACTGGACCTACCATGGAGAAAAGTGATGTCACGCTGATTCTGGATACCTTGGCTGTCCTTTTCCCCAAGACCCATTCCTTTCTGAATTACACCAAAGACTATGAGCTTCTTTTTGCCACCGTCCTTTCCGCTCAGGCCACCGATGAAAGCGTCAATGAAGCTACGGCTGTCCTGTTCAAGGACTTTCCGACCTTGGAAAGCTATACGCCCGACCAGGAAGTCAAGATCTATGAGGATGTCAAACGGCTCGGCTTAGGCAAAACCAAAAGCCTGCATCTGGTGGCCACTGCCCAGATCTTAAATGAAACCTACCATGGCGTCTTACCCAAAGACCGGCTGACCCTGATGAGTCTTCCCGGCGTCGGCTATAAGATAAGCGGAGTCGTCTTAGCCACCTTGTACGGCTTTCCCTATATTCCGGTCGACACCCATGTCCAGCGGGTCTCCTTAAGGCTCGGACTGGTCAAAAAGACGTCGCAGCCGGAAGAGACCGAGAAAAGCCTGGAGAAGCTCTTCGGTGCCGCCAGCGGCATCGAGCTTCATCACCGGCTGATTCTCTTCGGACGCAACATCTGTCAGGCCCGGAAACCTGCCTGCGCCAGCTGTCCTCTTGCCGATATCTGCCGTTATCACCGTCACCAAAAAAGCTAGGCCCTCGAGCCTAGCCTTTTTTGACTATTCTTCCGGATCCTTCAGCGGCTTTCCTGCAGCGTCTAAGAAGACGAGGCCTTTGCTATCCGCCGTCAAGGTAACCTTGCCTTGGAGAGCATGGGCGATGATCAGGATGGCCAGCTTCGTTTCGACGGTGTTCTGAATGTAACGGCGGATCGGACGGGCGCCATAGATAGGATCATAGGCTTCCTTCTTGATGTAGCTGATGGCTTTCTCATCATAGCTGAGGGTAATGCCCTTGGCGCTGAGACGGCCGTTAAGCTCATCGAGGAACTTAGCGATGATCTTCCCGATGACTTTCTCATCCAACGAATTGAACATGACGATCTCATCGATGCGGTTGAGGAACTCCGGCTTGAAGGTCTTCTTAAGCAGGGCGGTGACTTCCGCCTTTTCCTTCGGACCGTTACCTTCCAGCAGGTATTCGGAGCCGAGGTTACTGGTCATGATGATGATGGTATTGGTGAAGTCCACGGTCCGGCCATGGCCATCCGTGAGACGGCCGTCATCGAGAACCTGAAGCAGGATATTGAAGACATCCGGATGGGCCTTCTCAATCTCATCAAAGAGGACAATCGAGTATGGCTTCCGGCGGACAGCTTCGGTCAGCTGACCGCCTTCATCGTAACCGACATAGCCCGGATCGGCACCGACCAGACGGGAAACGGAATACTTCTCCATATATTCGGACATATCGATCCGGACGATCTGACGTTCGGAATCAAAGAGCTGCTCGGCCAAAGCTTTGGCGACTTCGGTCTTGCCGACGCCGGTCGGACCTAAGAAGAGGAACGAACCGATCGGACGGTTCTGATCGCTCAGCCCAGCCCGGGAACGGAGGATGGCATTGCTGATCTGAGTGAGAGCTTCATCCTGACCGATGACACGCTTCTCAAGCATGCTTTTAAGACCTAACATCTTTGCCGACTCACTCTGAGTCAGCTTGTTGACCGGAATGCCGGTCCACGACGAGACGATCCCGGCGACGGTTTCATCCGTGACGGCATCGGAAAGCATCGAGGCATTCTTGGTTTCGGCCAAGGCACTGTCCAGCTTCTTCCGAAGTTCCGGAATATCCTGATTCTGAAGACGGGCAGCGGTCAGATAGTCGGCCTCCTGCATCGCCTTCTCCAAGTTGAGCTTGGCACTGTCAAGCTGCTTCTTGATCTCCTTCTGCTTCTCGGCTTCGCCTTTCTCGGCCTTCCATTGGGCCGTCAGGCTGTCCTTCTTGCTGGAGAGCTCGGCAATCTCCTTCTCCATCTCGCCCAAACGGGTCTTGGCCGATTCGGTATCATCATTCTTCAGGGAGACTTTCTCAATCTGCAGCTGCATCAGCTTACGGTTGACTTCATCCAGCTCTTCCGGCATCGTATCGATCTGCATCCGGACTTTGGCGCAGGCCTCATCGATGAGGTCGATGGCTTTATCTGGCAGGAAACGATCGGTGATGTAACGTTTGGAGAGAGTGACGGCAGCGATGATAGCATCATCGGTGATTTCGACACCATGGTGCTGCTCATAGCGGTCTTTGATGCCCCGGAGAATGGCAATGGAGTCATCGACGGTAGGCTCATCAATCATCACCTTCTGCATCCGGCGGGCAAAGGCAGCATCCTTCTCGATGTATTTGACGTATTCATTTAAGGTCGTTGCTCCGATGCAATGGAGCTCGCCCCGGGCTAACATCGGCTTGAGGATATTGGCGGCATCCAACGAGCCTTCGCCGCCGGTTCCGGCGCCGATGATCGTATGGATTTCATCGATGAAAAGAATAATCCGGCCTTCGGACTCACTGACTTCCTTCATGACGGCTTTCAGACGTTCCTCGAATTCGCCCCGGTATTTGGCACCGGCAATAAGGGAACCGACATCCAGCTCCCAGATGGTCTTGTCTTTCAAGGTCTCCGGGACATCGCCTTTGAAAATACGCCAGGCCAGTCCTTCGACCACGGCCGTCTTGCCGACACCCGGATCACCGATCAGCACCGGATTGTTCTTGCTCTTACGGGAAAGAATCTCCATGATGCGACGGATCTCGCTGTCCCGGCCGATGACCGGATCGATCTTGCCGGAAGCGACTTCGCTGACCAGATCCCGGCCATACTTCTTCAAGGCCTCATACTGAACTTCCGGATTATCGCTGTTGACGTGATTGTTGCCCCGGACAGCCTGAATGGCCTTCGTGAAACTGGCTTTGTTGTAATTGGGAATGTCTTCCAGCTTCAGAATCAAGGAATGGCGGCAGCTGAACTGAGCTAAAAGCAGATGCTCAACGGACAGATAGCTATCCCCCATATCCGACTCGATCTTGGTGGCATTGTAAAAGATGTTCTTCACATCGCTGGAAGAATCCGGCTCATCCGTGGAGGTGGTCTTCACGGCATTGTGCAGATAATCGTCGATGGCCTGGGAGACGCTCTTGGGGTCAATCTCCAGATGCTTCAGAATATTGACGTAAAAAGAATCTTCCTGGTCATAGAGGGCCCGTAACAATGCCGGGACATCCAAACTGGGAAGGCGGTTATCCTTCGTAATCTGATTCGCACTGTTGATGGCTTCGATGACTTTCGTCGTATATTGCTGTTCTGCCATGATCTGCTCCTCCTCTTTCATGAACGACACCTATAGTATAACCCAAAAATTAGCACTTTCAATAGACGAGTGCTAATATTTTCAATTTCTTTCCTTTTTGCCGAGCGTTAGGTATAATGGCTTGGCTTAGGAAAGGACCTGAAAACATGCCGGAACCTTGGATCGTAGCCTTGATTATTCTTGGGGTCGTCGGTTTTTACTTGGTGACCTGCATGGTGATCGTCCTGATCGGCAACCAGAGAATCTTAGGAAACCGGGGCAAAGATCCCGAAAATCCCTGCTTCCTCCGCTATGAGGACTTTCAGGACGAGCTTACAAGAACCCCTTATGTCTGTGGCTACTTCCGGAAGGCCATCCGTGGCTATGTCTATCAGGAAAAAGGAAGAACCGAATTCCAGGGCTTTATCATTCTCAGCCACGGGATGTTCGGAACCCACCAGCAGTATTTCCTGGATATCAGTCTCCTCTGTCAGCATGGCTATCAGGTCTTAGCCTATGATCAGTATGGCGTGGGTTTAAGCGATGGCGCGGGCGAAGAGTATCTGGCTCATGGCGTCTATGTCTGCGAGAACGTCCTGCATGACGTCCTGAAGCGGGACGTCAGCCACGGACTTCCTATCCTTCTCTATGGTCATAGCTGGGGCGCTTACTCCGTGATGGGAGCCATGCGGGACTATCCGCAGGTCAAAGGCGTCATCAGCCGCAGCTCACCGATCAATCCGGTCTGGGCCGCCTGGGATCTCTTATTAGGGTATTCCAAGCCGTTAGCCTGCTTCCTTGCCCCCGCCTTTCCGCTGTGCTGCTTCATCCTGCTGAAAAACCGCTACTCGATCTCGGCTAAGCGCGGTCCTCGCAAGAATAAGACGACTCCGGTCCTTCTGATCCAGGCCAAGAATGATCCGATGGTTCATTACCGCCATTCGTTGGCTCACTATTATGAAAAACACCCGCAGGCCAATCTGAAAGTCTTCCTTACCGACAAAGGCCTGCATAATTCTCTGCTTAGCGAAGAAGGCTATCATAACTATACCGTCGCCGTCAAAGAGTATAAGAAACGGCTGGCGGAAAACAGCCTCGTCAGGGATGACGACGTCAAAGCCTTTGTCGCCGGCCTGGACCGTAAGAGCATGTACCCCTATCATGAGGAAGTCAAAGATGCCATCCTAGCCTTTGCTGATCAGTGTGTCTCAAGCGGAAAATAAAAGGGTGAGCTAACCGAAGCTCACCCTTTTTTGTGACAAGACAACTTTGGACTAGTAGCAGAGAACGGCGTAGAGCTTCTTGCCGCGCTTTAAGAAGACGTAGCCGCCTTCCAAGGCCTTCGAGGCATCCAGCATCATATTAAGATCGTCGGCCTTGACGCCGTTGACCTTGACTGCACCGGCACTCACAAACTCACGGGCTTCCCGTTTGGAGGAAGCAAGCTTAGTGGCAACCAAGGCATCCAGTAAGGAAATCGGATCCTTCTGGGCAAGGCTGGGGAGTCCTTCCGTCAGGTCTTTCAATTCGCTGGCATGGAGACCGGCAAAATCATCCTTGAAGAGAGCACTGGTCATCCTCTCACAGGTATCGGCAACGTCCTTGCCATGCAAAGCCGTGACAATGACCCGGGCCAGTTCCCGCTGACCGTTTCTCAGCTCCGGATGTTCCATATGAGCCTTGTAGATGGTGTCGATCTCGCCGATATCCCGTTTATCGAAGATATAGAGATAACGGAGAACATCGCTATCCGAGACATTCATGAAGTACTGATAGATGTGGTAAGGGCTGGTCATCGTCGGATCGAGATAAAGGGCGCCGTTTTCGGACTTGCCGAACTTGTGTCCGGCAGCATCGGTGATCAGCTTGAAGGTAAAGACTTCGCAAGGAACCTGATCGCCATCTTTGCGGCGGACGAAATCCAGTGCCGTAGTCAGATTGCCCCACTGATCACCGCCGCCGATCTGAATGTTGCAGCCGTAATCCTCATAAAGCTTGGCAAAATCGCCGGACTGGAGAATCATATAGGAAAACTCGGCATAGGAAATGCCGACTTCCAGACGGGATTTGACGATATCCTTGTCCAGCATATAGTTGACCTGGAAGTTCTTGCCGTAATCCCGAAGGAAGGTGATGACATCTGTCTTCGACCACCAATCGTAGTTGTTGACGATGAGGCCCTTCTTCGGATCTGACGTATCGATATATTTGGATAACTGGGCACCGATGGCCTTGGCATTGGCGAGAATCTGGTCCCGTTCCAAGAATTTACGCTCGGCCTTCTTGCCGCTCGGATCCCCGATCATGCCGGTGGCGCCGCCTAAAACGGCAATCACCCGATGGCCGGCAGCCTGCAGCCGCTGCAGAATGGTGATCATAATGAAGTTGCCTAACTGCAAGGACGAAGCACTGGGATCGAAGCCACAGTAAATCGTATGCGGCGTCTCCAAAAGTTCCTCAATCCGTTTCCGGTCCGAGAAATTATCCAGCAGTCCCCGACGCTCCAAATCATCAAAGATATTCATGTTAGCCTCCCAAATAGGTATTCCTTTGAAGATTATATACTTTGGGAATCCTTTTTTCGATAGAATAGTAGACGAAAGGAAGAACTTCCCATGAAAACCTTTCGTCAGCGAGGACTAGGTTTCTTTTGCTGCTTTCTTCTGACCGCCTGTGCGGTCCGCGGAGAAGGCTATACCGAGATCAAAAACGGCTTCAGCAAAGCCCAGACGTATTTGGTGGATATCTATGATTTAGGCACGACGGCCACCTTCAAGAAATCCGATTATCTTTATATCAAAGAGACCTCGAGCTTAGGCACGGTCACTTCCACGCTGATCTCCGTTTTCTATCACGTCAATTTTGATGTCACCTCCTCCGGAAAAACGGAAAGCCAAAGCGATTATCTCCGCTATTATCCTTCCGATGAAACGATTGTCACGATTGCCCAGACCCGTTATGAAAGCACGGCCGCGGCTCTGGCCAGCGGCTCGCTGGCTGGTCATTCCGGTACGATTTCTCCGAACTAAGGTAAACAAAGTCTTTCTGCGGATAACGGTTGAGCAGCAACAGCTTCTTTCGAAACCGGAGACGGTACTCTTTGGCCGTGAGCGGAAGTCCGGTCTTCTGGCAGCCACTGAGACAAACAAAATCCAGCCGGGAATCCAGCCCGGAATACGGGTCCTTTTCCTCGTCAAAGGCTTGCTCAATCCCTTGCTGGCTGGGAAGAAGAAGGTCGGCAAAATCCTGAGTCGTTTTCAGGTCGACGGCACCAGCCAGCAGTAACGACGTCAAAGCCAAGGACAGCCACGGCAGATTAGCCATTGCGGATGACCAGGAAAGCATACAAAAGAGAGACCAGATAGCCTAAGATCACCGGCAGAGCCGGAAGCGAAGGAAGAACTTCCTTGACGGGCGGGAAAAGCTCCTCCTGATAGCCGCTCAGAGCATAGGAAAGGCTGGCCAGATCCTGGCGGTCATAGTCTTCTTCGGAGCGGATCAGGTGGGCCAAAGCATCCACCAGGTTGTTCTCGAGGCGGGAATTGGTGAAGGTCAGCGGCAAAGGCAAGGTGGAATCCTCTTTTTCAAGGTATTGGCTTAAGGAATCCTTCAGATCCGAAATCTCCATCCGCTCGACCGTGGCCCGGAGGCCGTCCCGGTACGAATTCTCAAGCCCGGCATAGATGAGATAGCTTTGGTAGAAGTCCAGATAGGTTTGCTTTTTCTCTTTGACTAGCTTGCTGTCCTTTTTCTGGAAGGCATCCGGCGAAAGAAGCAGGGCCAGCACCAGAAAGACGAAGGGAGCGAAGATCAGAGGGAGAAGGCTATCGGTCTTGCGGTAACTGATGAAACCGACGAAGATTCCGAAGACCACGCCGATGACAGGCCAGAGGGCCTGCTGAGACTCCTTGGGATGGTCGGCTGTCTTCTTCTCACGGTGAAAGAGGCCTTTGATCTTTTCAAGCATGGCTAAGCATTCCTTTCAGGGCCTGCCCATAGCAGGCATCCACGGCGGGAAGAGCCACCGCTAACAGCAGAGCTGCTACCAGCTGGTAAAGGGCGATGCTGAGGCATTCCTGGATGGCAGGGAAGAAGAGAACGATAAACGAGATGAGGGTGAAGAAAGCCAACATTGCTCCTTTGCCGGCAAGCTTATCCTGCCTGTATTTTTTGAGGTTAGACGAAAGAAGACGGACTTTGGTTTCCGTTTCCTGCGCCAGCAGCGTGTAGTTAGGAAGCAAAGCCTGTCCTTCCTGATCCCGTTTCAGGACATACAGAAAGAAGGTCTTCAAGGCTCCTAACGGATACGGGCATTGCCCGTCCGCTGCCAATTCCTCATAGCCTTTGATTTCCATTTTCCCGACCAGATATTTCGATGCGAAGTCATAGCTGGTCTTCGGCGCAATGCCGGAGCGGATTCCCGAAAGGAAGGACGAAAAGAAAGCGTAGGAAGCCAGAGTTTTCTGTAAACTGTCCTCCTCTTTGAAAGCTAAGAAGAGGAGACTGAGATCTCCCCCGAGGATGAGAAGAGCAGCGAAGACGGAAAACCACAGGTTGGGAAGAAGGAAGAACGGCAGAAAAGAAAAGGCGACAGCCAAGAGAATTTCCGGATAGTCTGATTTGACAAAGTCTTTAGAACTCATAGGGACAAGATCCTTTCACCTACTATTGGGAAAAAGGAGTGCCCTTGTCCAAAAGTCAGCGATTAACGTCGATGCTCGTCACAGCCAGGAAGTCATTGATGGCCTTCTGCCGGATGCGCGAATAGCCGGAATGGGAGTATTCTTTGGCGAACTCGTTCTCCTCCGTTTTGTAGAAGAAGGTAACCCAAAGAACTTTCCTTTCAATCGGATCCAGACTGGTGATGGCATAGAGAATGGCACCCACAAACTGGATCTCCTGAGCATAATCCTGATACGAGGGCTCCATGGCGAAGTCCTGAATGGCACTTAAAGGCGGCACATTGCCGTCCCGGGGGAAGAGATGCGAGGTGGCAATCGGGAAAGCAGACCAAAGACGTCCCATGCAACTGTGATAATGGAAAGAGACTTCCTGAATGCGGCGTCTCGAAACAACAATGTTATTATTCATAGTTAAAATTTAAATGCATTTTTGGTCCTTTGCGTTGGCTAGCTTGCCATTATATTAGCACAAATCTTTACTGAAAATACAAGATTTTTTGTCAAGAAAAACGGCTTAGTTACGACTAATTTTCTTAATGAGACATTTATTGAACTTTTATTGGACTTTTTAACATTACATCAATTTCAAAAGAATCCCATCCATAACGTAAAATTTGTCTTTCCGAAGTCGGACTCGGCTCTTAGAGGTCACGATAGCGTTACCAATTTCATTTTTTACCGAAAAATATTTTATCAGGAAGCTTTCCTGGAACCGTTGCTGGTATTCTTCGAGGCTGAAACCCTCCGTAAGGCGTAGGTTCAGCATCAGATATTCCAGCTTTTCGTCCTCCGGTTTGATGACATCCAGAGTCGGATGACAGTCCCCGGCCAGATAGCGGGTCATCGATCGCGTGTTGGTGCTCCGGAGATGACCGAGGTATTGGCTGGCTCCCAGTCCGCAGGCATAGTAATGCTGGTCATGCCAGTAGGTGAGGTTATGCTTGGACTCATAGCCGGGTTTGGCGAAATTGGAGACCTCATAGCGGGGATAGCCATGCTGTTCCAGGGTCTTGACGATGGTCTTATACTGCCTTGCCAGCTCCTCATCGCTGGCCGCGGGTACCTTTTCATTATAAAAATAGGTGCCTTTCTCAATCTGCAGGGAATAAAACGACAGATGGGTAGGATTCAGCTTAAAGGCAAACGCAAAATCATCTTGCAGATCCTGAGCCGTCATTCCCGGCAGGCCATAGATGAAATCCAGGTTGATATTGCTAATGCCATTCTTGCGCAGGAGAAGGATGGCTTTTCCGACGTCGGCATTCGTGTGGTTCCGTCTCAGTCTTTTCAGAAGCTCCGGATTGACGCACTGCACTCCTAACGAGACCCGGTTCACACCGTAAATGGATAAAAGATGAGCCTTCGCCGGCGTCAAGGATTCCGGATTGGCTTCCAGAGTGAACTCAATGACTGAGGGGAAGTGGCTGTGGAGATAGCCTAAAAGCCGAGTCAGACCGGCCGCGGAGAGTGCACTCGGGGTGCCGCCGCCGATATAGATGGTCTTCAAAGAATCTTCCGGAATCGCCTTGGCAGCGATTTCCTGAAGCAGACAGTCCAAATACCGGCTCTCCGAAAAGGTCCCGGAAAGGACCTTGGCAAAATCACAATAGGAACACAGACAATCGCAGAAGGGAATGTGAAGATAGAGGGACTCAGCGCTGTTCGTGGTCATCCCGACGGTTCTGCTCCATCTGCACTAAAAGGGCATCGACATCCTCCGGGGTGAAGACCAGGTTCAGTTCCTGTTCCTTCTCGGCGATGACTTTCTTGTCTTTGCGGATATCCTGGCTCAGGGTGATATCATTCTTGCGCTGAGCTTCCGGATCGACGACCAGCGACGAGACTTCCTTGGAGACGATCTCCTTATGGGTCTCTTTCTTGACCTGCGGGCGGAGATTCGGGAAAAGCACCAGAATCAGCACCACGATCACGACCACGACACCTAAGGCGATCAGAATGTAAGCATACGTCGGAACATCAGCCAGGCATCGGAGCATCATTGTTTTTTATCCTCCGTCAGTGGAATCGGCGAGTACACGAACTTGTTCTTCAGCTTCTCTTTCTTATAGAAGCCCCGGGTGGCCAGATCATCCATGCTGGTCCGGGCAGTTTCATAAACGGTCTTCTCTTCGCTGCGGAACTGATCAATCGTATATTTGAATCCGACCGTGCAATGGCCGGCATAGAAATGGGCTTCCTTGCGTTTGAGCTGCGGATAGACTTCCCTGAGCTTCTTGGCATTGTCCTCGATGGCCGCGCTTTCGGCCGAGACCGGAAATACCGGCAAGGCCAAGGTCGGAACGATCTCCTCGGTGACCGCAGGACTTGGCGTGCCGTCCGGACTTAAGACGGGCTGAGCCTTTTTGGCCTCTTCCTCTTTCTTGCAGGCCATCAGGTCAGAACGGAGCAAGACCTCATCCCGGATGATGAAAGGCAAAATGGAATTGATGAAATACGTGAGATCCAACGTCTTCTCGCTCTCTTTGGTGATATCAAAGAAATTCTTGCTTCGGGAGAAAGCAATCGACTCGAAATCCAGCAGATAGCCTAAGGCATGGAAGCCGCTGCAGGAGAGGAAGCTCTTGCTGAAGATGCTGGCCGTGCCTTCAAAGAAATATTCAAACGGCTTCAGGAAATCAAAGACAAACGGAATGGCCAGCGCTCTCAGGATGGCAGGGATTTCGTTCTGCCCTAAGAAGGCTAACAGCCCGTTAAGATGCTCGGGAATGGTCTCGGCCGGCGGAACCGTCAGCGGATTGCGGACATCATTGACGACCCCTTTGCGGTAACTGACCGCGCCGTCCTGGCTTTCGCCGATGACGCTGCGGTTGATGGTTTCGATGGCAGCCAACGTAAGACCGTTGGCAAGATAATCCTGATTGTAGGCTTTGCTGTAGGCATCCGCTACGAACAGATCCGAGGGAATGGACTCAATCTGATCGAGGGACAGCTTATCCAAGGTATCCTGGGAAGGCACCGGACTGCCGTTGAACTTCAATACGGCCGTCAAGGCCGCCGACTTCCGGCGCAGCAGGATCTTGTTCTGACTCTCCGGACTTAAGGCAATGAAGGCAATGAGATCCTCCATCAGCCCCAGCTCCAAGGTATAACTGTCGGCTAAAAGCTTCCGGGTCAGGGAAATCTTATAGGGGTTGCCCTGAGTATCCTTAAGCTCGGTCATCACCGAAAAATTCTGGCGGTAAAGAAGGACTTTATCCCAGACGGAAGAAACATCCTCACGATTATAAATCGCCTGGACCTGCTCCTTGGTGGCATAGACATCATCGGTGAAGCGTCGGCCCTCGTTTGTATTGATCATGGGATTACGATAGCACCATTATAGGACAAAGCCCCGGCTTTTACTATTTAATTACTAATTAAAAACTAAGATTCTACTTTTCCGTCCCTTCGTCGACCGTCAGCATGGCAATGAAGGCATCCTGCGGCACCTGAACCTTACCGAATTCCTTCATCCGCTTCTTGCCGCGCTTCTGCTTCTCCAAGAGCTTCTTCTTACGGGAAATATCGCCGCCATAGCACTTGGCCAGAACATCCTTCCGGACGGCCTTGATGTCAGCCCGGGCAATGACCTTGCTGCCGAACGCTGCCTGGACTGGGATCTCGAACTGCTGCTTAGGAATGACATCCTTGAGCTTATCGACAACCGCCCGCGCCCTCGAATAGGCCGTGGGACGGTAGACGATGGTCGTCAAAGCATCCACGGGTTCGCCGTTGAGGAGGATGTCCATCCGCTCCACATCGCTGACTTCTTCCCCTAAGAGCTCGTAATCCAGGGAAGCATAGCCCTGGGAGACGCTCTTGAGTTTATCGAAGAAATCAAAGACGATCTCGCTTAACGGCATCTTGTATTCGAGCTTAACCCGGGTCTCATCGATGTAGGTCATGGTCTTGTACTCGCCGCGTTTGTTCTGGCAGAGCGTCATGATGTTGCCGACATAGTCCTTCGGGGTCATGATTTCGACCTTGCTGAAAGGCTCCTTGGTCTGCTTGACCTTGGTATGATCCTTTGGGAATTCCGCCGGGTTCTGGATGAACTCCGTGTGGCCATCGGTGAAGAGAATCTCATAGACGACACTCGGGGCTGTGCAGACCAGATCCAGGTCATACTCCTCTTCCAGACGTTCCTGGATGACTTCCATATGGAGAAGACCTAAGAAACCGCAACGGAAACCCGAGCCTAGGGCAACGGAAGTTTCCGGCTCATAGACCAGGGCACTATCGTTGAGAGATAACTTATCCAATGCTGTATGGAGATTCTCGAAATCCTTGTTATCGCTGGGATAGAGACCGGCGAAGACCATCGGCTGGGATTTACGGAATCCCATCAGGGGCTTGTCGGTCGGATTGTCAGCACCGGTAATGGTATCGCCGACACTGACATCTTTGATATTTTTAATCGAAGCGGCAAGGTAACCGACTTCCCCGACCTTGAGGAACTCCGTCTTTTCTTCTTTCGGGGTTCGCATACCTAATTCGGTAACGGTATAAACCACGCCATCGGCCATCAGCTTGATCTTATCGCCAACGCTGATTTTGCCGTCGAAGACTCGGATCATGACGATGACGCCCCGATAGGAATCGAAGCGGCTGTCGAAGATCAAGGCCTTGAAAGGGGCCTGGATATCGCCGTGCGGCGCCGGCAGATCCGTGACGATATGTTCCAGCATTTCCTCAACGCCCTGACCGGTCTTGGCGGAAACGGAAAGGCAGCGGTCTGGATCGATCTGGAGGGTATCGATCAGCTCCAACTGACACCGTTCGACATCGGCGGAAGGCAGGTCGATCTTGTTGATGACCGGCAGCAGTTTCAGCCCGTTATCCAACGCCAGGTAGCCGTTGGCCAAGGTCTGTGCCTGAACGCCCTGGGTGGCATCGACCACCAGGATGGCGCCTTCGCAGGCCCGTAAGGAACGGCTGACCTCATAGGTGAAGTCGACATGGCCAGGAGTGTCGATCAGGTTGAAAAGATAGTCTTCGCCGTTCTTGGCATGATAGGTGACGGAAACGGCATTGAGCTTGATGGTGATGCCCCGCTCCCGTTCAATCGACATATCATCCAAAAGCTGAGGCTGCAGGTCTCTTAGCTCGACGGCACCGGTCTTTTCCAGAATCCGGTCGCAGAGGGTGCTTTTGCCGTGATCGATATGGGCCACGACGCAGAAGTTACGGATATGCTGATTATCGAAGATCATTTCTTGTTCCCCCAGAATTGGCGGAGTTCCAGCTTCAGCTGACCTTTGGAGTAGAGATAGGTGGCATCCGGGTAGATCTCCTGGAACACTTTCCGATAGAGCGAATACTTAAAGCGACTGTCAATGAAGAGCATGAAGCCGACATCCTGATCCGTCCGGATCACCCGTCCGGCGGCCTGCAAGACCCGGTTGACGCCCGGGTAAGTGTAAGCATAGGAGAAGCCTTTCTGCTTTTCCTCGGGGGTGCTCGTCTTATCATAATAATCCATCAGCCGGTCTCTTTCAAAGTTCATTTGCGGCAGACCCACGGAGATGACGATGCTGCCGATGAGGCGGTCACCGACCAGATCGATGCCTTCGCTGAAAATGCCGCCTAAGACCATGAGGCCGATCGTCGTCTGAGGATTGTCCGCCTGGAAATGAGCCAGGAACTCCTCACGGCCCGTCTCGCTCATGCTGTGCCCTTGGGTCAGCAGCAGGCAGTCATCCAAAGGATCCTGACTGAAAAGATTGGCTAAGGCATCGAGATAATCAAACGAAGGGCAGAAGACAAAGTAGTTGCCTTTCTTCATTGAACAGGCGGTCTTCACCAGCGAGAAGACTTCAAACAGGGTGTTGTCGCGGTCCCGGTAATAAAGCGACAGGGACGTCGAGACAAAGACCTTGCGGTTGGCTAACGGGAAAGGCGACGACAGAATCAGCCGGTTGGACAGGTCCTTGCTGTCACCGCCGAGCAGGTCGATGTAATACTCTTTCGGCGAGAGCGTGGCGGAGAAATAGATGACCGACTCAAAAAGATCCGAGCCTTCCTTGATCAGAGGACGGCTGTCGAGATTGGCAATCCGGACGGCTTCCACCTTCCGCTCAGAATCCACCATCACATAAAAGAGGAACGACGGTCGGGTGTCCGGCTGATCCAAAAGCTGACAGAGATAAAGGGCGCTGTTAAGCAAATAGAAATAATCCAGCAACGGATCCGTGACCAGGTCGGTATGCTTCTTCAGCAGTTCCTTGATGTCGCTGATGCCGTCGGTGACGGCCTTCTCAAAAGCTGGGGGAACGACATCCAGCAGATGGAGACGATTATGCTGGACATCGGGATCGTCCTCGGGAATCTCAATGGCATCAATGGCCTTCTGAAGATCCAGAATATGGGCTTTGAGGAGCACAAACTCCCGCCCGCTGCACAAGGATAAGGCCTTCTCGAGTTCGTGGACATCCAACGTCAGGGAGTACATGTCCCGGACGCGGTCGGGGAGGTTGTGGCATTCATCGACCAGAAGCTCCGTGTGCCGGTGAGCCTGATTGTCGTCTTCCAGGCCGAGCCGGTCGTGGTAGTCATAGACATAGGTATAGTCGCAGACCAGGACATCGGCATAGTTGGATAAGTCAATCTGGAACTCGAAGGGACACATCGTCTTTTCAAAACATAAAGATTCGATCGTGGCCCTATCGAAGAGGTCATATCGGTTCAGAGCGTCAAAGATGGCATCCAGCAGTTTATCGTAGTAATTCCTGGCAAAAGGACATTCATCGGGATTGCAGTGTCCCTTCTTGTCGTTGAAACAGATATTCTCCTTGGAGGTGAACTCCACGGCTTTGATCTTGGCTTTGTCCTGGCTGAAGATCCGCAAGGTCTCCATGGCCACCTTCTTGATGGAGTTCTTGTTGGTCAGATAGAAGATGCGGTCCGTGGCTTTCGTGGCAAAGCGTTTCACCAGCGGATAGAGGACGGAGACGGTTTTGCCGATGCCGGTCGGGGCTTCGATGAAGACCTGCTTCTTCTCGTCGGCGGCCTTGTCGACAAACGCCATCATCTCCTGCTGACCGGGTCGGAGACTCTTAAACGGGAAAGGCAGATCCTTCACTGAAAGATTCCGTTCCTTCTTGAAGGCCATCACCTTCTCCCAGTAACGGGTATAGCGGGCAATGACGTCATTGACGAAGGCTTCCAGTTCCTCCAGGGTATAGACCTGGCGGATCTGTTTGCGGATATGGGTGTTGTTCTGCTTGAGATAGGTCATCACGATGGTGACGGAGCTGAGATTCCGGTCCTTGGCGATGATGTAGGCATAGAAGATTGCCTGACCGAGATGCCACTGGGCATGGTCATGGATGAACTCATCCAGGTCGGCGACGGTCGTCTTGATTTCCTCAACGGTTACGGCACCGTTGGGGGCAATCATCACGCCATCCGCTTTGCCGTTGACGACATAGGCGAAGTCTTTGGATAGAAAGGTATATTCCAGCGGATATTCGGAAAGATAATCGGATCCCTGCTCCCCCTGATAGAGGGCATGGAGCCGGCTGCCTTCCTGCATCGAGGCACGATTGAAAACGCGGGTGTCCAAATGCCCGCGGCGCAGAATGACATCAACGATATCGTGGACGGACAGGTAAAACGTGGTCATCGTCCACTATTTTACCATGGATAGGCGGACTTTGCCTTTTATTCCTGAGGAGAAACCTTGCTGTCCAGTTTTTGGAGAAAACGGGAAAAACGGTGGTGTTTTCTCCCCTCGGCCAGACAGCTGGGGTCGCCGAGGAGCATTCCGGCCCGCAGGTACTCGTTTCCCTGGGTGCCGTTCTGATGGTAATATTCGAGATAGAGGTGGAAATAGAGTTCCGGGTATTTGCTGGCTAACGTCTGGGCGATGACCCGGGCCTCCTCTTCATGATGGAGGTGGGCTTTGGCATAGCGGAAGCCGCCTTCCAGATAGCCCAGATGATAGCTCTTCAGGTAAAGACCTTTCACCTGGCTCTGATTCATGCTGGGATGGTCCTCGAGGATCTCGGCTGCCCGGAAACAGCAGTAGGGGTCATCCTTGGCCTTGAGGAAATAGGCCAAAGCCATCAAGGAATCCTTGTCCGTGCCGCGGCCGTCATAGGCTAATAAGGCCGCTTCCTTGCAGCAGGCCTGCGACCGTTTCTCGGCTCCCAGGACGAAGTGGCCGAAGGCGGCTTCCTCGTCTTTGGAAACGTGATTTCCCTGAAGATAGGTCATTCCCAGATAGTAGGAGCTGACCCCATCGCCGTCTTCTTCGGCCCGTTTCAAGAGCGGAATCCCTTGGCTGTCTTGGCCGGTTTCCAGTAAGGCTAAGCCAAGCCAGCGGTCCTTTTCCCGGCTAGGCTGGGCTTCTTTCAGATAGGAGATGGCTTTAGGGACATTGCGGCTGGTGCCTTTGCCAAGCAGGGATAGGATTCCCAGATACAGGCAGGCTGCTTTTACTTTCCCACGGTAGGCTTTGACGAAGAAGTCATAGGACTGGTAGCTGGACTGCAGATAGGGGGAATAGCCTTCCCAATGGAAGATACCTAAGAGATAACAAAACCGGGCCTTGCCTTGGTTGGCTTTGAGGATGACGTTATAGACGAGGCCTTCCGGCAGGGCTTCCCGCCGGATATAAAGCAGATAAGCTTCCAAGACTTCTTCTTCATCCGTCAGGCCATCCTCACGTTCCTTCTTCTTCAGATAAGCCAGATATTCCATGCTCCGAAACGGAGGATAGCGAAACTTCCAGGGAGAGGCAAGACAGTCTTTAAAGCCGAAATCTTCAGCTGCATAATCCACGTTTTCCTTTTGAGTTTCCATCGTGAGGATTTCCTTTCGTTTCGGCCAATATAAACGATTGATTTCGGAAAATCAAGGACTAAATTTTTGCCCTTGGAAAAGGTTCAAAATAAGTTCAAAACAAGTCTAAAATAAGTTGCAGATTTGTCCAATATTTGTCTCATTAAGGTGGTATCGGAAATTTGAAAAATCCGAAATTTCGGCTAAGGGTAGCCTGGATTTGATGCTCCTCAAAGGCCTCGGCTGAAGAAAGTCAAAAAAATTTGAAAGATTTTTCTTCAAAATTGGTCAAAAAGAGAAAACCTGTCTTTCTTTCAAAGGCGTTTTCCGGGTCTCAGTTTCTTCCCGAGGATGCCAAAAAGGTTTCCCGCTTCTCAAGACTTTTTCAGGGGAGGGCTTGGGACTTGAAATCTACTTGAATATCCGTTTTTTCTTTGATATACTAACAAAGCTTCAAAACTAGATGGCCCGATAGCTCAGCTGGCAGAGCACAGCACTGAAAATGCTGGTGTCGGCAGTTCGACCCTGCCTTGGGCCACCATTGAAGTAAATAAGCCCTCAACCGAGGGCTTTTTTGTTTTCACTATCCGTTATTTGTCCGTGACTTTTCAAATAACAGGTGTGTTTCCTATTTGCCTATTGCGAAAGACAATGGCAGCCTTTTGAGTTGACGGATGTGGTGCCAATGGTTTTTCTATGGTAAGTGACGGATTTGCGTGCCCAACCGGTTTAGATACCTAATTATCGGTTTCCTGTGTTTAACACGCATTGAAACAAGAATCCAATCCGCAAGGGTTGGATTTTTTGTTTCCGGGGTTGCTGTGCGTTGTTTTGTCGTTGTGTTAAGCTCCCAAAGCCTTTATAATAGTAAAGTCAAAAAACAGACGCCTTTTAAGGAGGATAGACGATGGAAATCAAAGATACCTTACTGATGCCGAAAGGCACCTTCCCGATGAGAGCCAATCTCCCTCAGCGTGAACCGCTGATGGTCGAGAATTTCAAGAAAATCGGTCTTTATCAGATGCTGTTAAAGCACAACGAAGGCAAACCGGCCTTCTATCTGCATGATGGTCCGCCTTATGCCAACAACGAGATTCATGCCGGCCATGCTTTAAACAAGATCATCAAGGATATCATCATCCGCAGCAAGAACCTGGAAGGCTTTTATGTTCCTTATACGCCAGGCTGGGATACGCATGGCCTTCCGATTGAGCTTTGCGTCACCAAGAGCGGCGTGGACCGTCGGACGACTCCGCCGGCTGAATTCCGTAAGAAATGCCGGGATTATGCCTTGACTCAGGTCGACCGTCAGCGTCAGCAGATCCTCCGTCTGGGCGTGGTCGGGGATTATGACCATCCTTACCTCACCTTGGACCGGGACTATGAGGCTAACCAGATTCATCTCTTTGCTCAGATGGCCATGGACGGCCTGATTTACAAAGGTCTGAAACCGGTCAACTGGTCGCCGTCGAGTGAGTCGGCCTTAGCCGAAGCCGAAATCGAATACAAGGATGTCACGGCCAAGACGATCTATGTGAAATTCAAGGTCACCCAGGGCAACGCCCTGGTGAAACCGGGCGATTATTTCGTCATCTGGACCACGACGCCGTGGACCCTTCCTGCCAACCAAGGCATCTGCCTCAATCCGGGAATGGAATACGGTCTCTTCGATACCGATCAGGGAAGATTTGTTGTCTTAGCTTCCTTAGCCGAGAGTCTCAAAGCCAAGTTCGGGTTTGCCAAGTTCGAGAAACTGGAAACCTTCACCGGCAAAGAGATGGAAGGCGTCATCTGTAAGCATCCTTTCCTTGATCAGAAGTCCATTCTGATGAGCGATGACTATGTCACCTCCGACAGTGGCACGGGCTGCGTCCATATCGCCTCAGGCCATGGTCTTGACGATTACCGGGTGGCCAAGAAGTATGGCATCGAGCCCTATTGCCCGGTCGATGAGAAGGGTTATATGATGCAAAGTGCCGGTCCGGAACTGGCCGGTCTTTTCTATGAGGCCGCCAACGACAAAGTCATTGAGATCCTCAAGCGGGAGCAGGCACTGCTCCTTGAAGAAGACATCGTTCACAGCTATCCGCATGACTGGCGGACCAAGAAGCCGACCATTTTCCGTGCTACCAGCCAGTGGTTCTGCTCCATCAGCAAGATCAAGGACAAGCTGCTTTCCGAAGCCGAGAAGGTCACCTATATTCCGGATTGGGGCAAGGTCCGTTTCGAGAACATGCTCTCCAACCGGGATGACTGGTGCATTTCCCGTCAGCGTCTCTGGGGCGTGCCGATTCCGATTTTCTATGGCGAAGACGGCGAGCCCTTGTTGGATCCGGTGCTCTTTGAGCATGTGGAAAAGCTTTTCCGTGAACAGGGCAGCGATATCTGGTATGAGAAGACAGCCAACGAGCTCTTGCCGGAAGGCTATCATAATCCGCATTCGCCGCACGGTCAGTTCACTAAGGAAAAGGACATCATGGATGTCTGGTTTGATTCCGGTTCTTCCTTCTACTCCGCGGATATTGCCTTAAAGCATCCTTTCCCTGCCGATATCTATTTTGAAGGCAACGACCAGTATCGTGGCTGGTATAACTCTTCGATGATTCTTGCCGTGGCTACCCAGGGCAAGGCACCGTACAAGGAAATCATCACCCATGGCTTCTTAGTCGATCAGAACGGCGAGAAGTTCTCAAAGTCCAAGAAGAATGGCATCGATCCGGTCACCATCTGCGACAGCTATGGTGCCGATATTCTCCGTCTCTGGACGACATCCATCGATTACACGACTGCCGAGATCAAGCTCACCCAGGATCTCCTGAAGGTCTGCTCCGAGCAATACAAGAAGATCCGCAACACCTTCAAGTTCATGCTGACCAATCTCTTTGACAGCGGGACCGAGGTCTACAATCCTGATTATCAGCCGACCGAGTTAAGTTATCTTGACCGTCTGATGCTCAACCGTCTTGACGAAGTCATCACGGCCATGATGAAGGATTACGACAGCTATAACTTTGCCGGGGTCAGCGATGAAGTCAATACCTTCATGGTCAACGACCTCTCGTCCTTCTACCTTGATTTCAAGAAAGACACGCTCTATTGCGATGAGAAGGATTCGCCTTCGCGGAAGAACACTCAGTGTGTCCTCTTCCACATCGTGAAAGCCTTAGCCATCGCCTATTCGCCGATTCTTTGCTTCACCATGGAAGAAGTCTATGAAGCCTTGCCGCTGAAGACCCATCTGGCCAACGTTGCCTTGGAAGCCTATCCGAATCTCGGACCGGTCGATCCGACGATGAGCAAGGATTATCAGACCTTGGTGGCGTTACGGGCCAAGATCAACAGTCTGATTGAGCCTGTCCGTCAGTCCGGCGTAATCGGTTCTTCCAGCGAAGCCAGTGTCAGCTATGCTCCCGCCAATGACGAGGAGAAGGCACTGATCGGCAAACTGGGTGAAGCCAGTCTGGCCTCCGTCCTGATTGTCTCTTCCTTCAAGGTCAGTGAGACCAATGCCGTCAGCAAGCATGCCGGCACGAAATGTGACCGCTGCTGGAACTATTTTGATGAGACCGAAAACGTCGATGGACATCCGCTCTGCCATCGCTGTGCCGCCATCGTCAAGAAAGCCGAAGGGAAATAACCGATGAGTGACAAGGTTCAGGCCGCTTTGAAAGCATGGAAGGCTCACTGGCTGGAAGCCAGTCTGCTGGCCCTTTTGGCCTTGGGCCTTTTCCTCGTTGACTACTTCTCCAAAGACTATGTGTTTAATCAGTACCTCAGTGAGTACGTCGACCATGGCTATGTCTCCTTGAAGACCGCTGTCCCCTATCTCTTCGACGTGACGCTGGAATTCAATACCGGCGCTGCCTGGTCGATCGGTTCGGGCTATACGGCCTTACTGGCTCTCATCTCCTTAGCCATGGGCATCGTCATCCTGGTCGGAACGGTTCTCTACTTCCCGAAGCTTCCGCATTTTGCCCGGGTCGCCTTGGCGCTGTGCCTGGCCGGAGATGTCGGCAATCTGGTCGACCGGATGGGCAAGTGGGCCAATACCCCTAAATATTCTAGGGGTGTCATCGACTTCATCGTCTTTGACTTCTGGAAAAGCTTCCCGGTCTTCAACATCGCTGACTCCTGTCTCGTCATTGGCATCGCCATCCTCATTGTCGGCTATCTGGTCGTGCTGATTCAGCAGAATCTCAAGGCCAAGGCCGCTAAGAAAGCGGCGCCGGCCGTGGATGATTCTGCCAGTCTCAAAGAAAAACTCAGTCAGAGGAAGTCGGCGGATGACACCGATGACTCCTCGAAGAAGGTCTAAGATGGAAAAGAAAGAATTTACGGCAACTGCCGCTGAAAGAATCGATGTTGAGCTGGCAAAACTGCTGGCGATGTCGCGCTCGCAGACGACCAAAGAGATCAAAGCCGGCTTTGTCTCCGTCAATGGCAAAACCGTTGACCATGCCAGCTTCACCCTCAAGGTCGGCGATGTGATCAGCTACACCCCGGTCGACAAACCGCAGGAAGGCATTGCCAAACCCGATGCTCCGTTTGTGATTCCCTATGTCTACAAGGATGAGGACATTGCCATCATCGACAAGCCCCGTGGGATGGTCGTTCATCCCGCCCCGGGCCATGAGAATGATACGCTGGTCAACTATCTTTTCAGTCAGGACGAAAGCTTTGACTTCGACCATGAGGATACCCAGAATGTCCGTCCCGGCATCGTCCATCGGATTGATAAGGATACCCAAGGACTTCTCGCCATTGCAGAAAATCCGGATACCCAGTCGGCTCTCCAGAACGAGATCCGTCAGCATGAGTTCCACCGGCTTTATCTCGCCTTGGTCTATGGCAACGTCAAGGATAAGAAGTTCAAGATCGATGCGCCTTTGACGCGTCCTAACCATACGGTAAGACGAGCGAAGGTCGATATCTATAACGGCAGGGAAGCCATCACCCATTGCGAGCTTCTAGGAACCAATGGTCAGGTGTCGCTGCTGAAGTGTTCGTTGGAGACCGGCCGGACCCATCAGATCCGTGCCCATCTGGCCTATATCGGCTATCCCATCGTCGGTGACCCGCTCTATGGACATCGCGAAGAGAAAATTGCCCTGAAAGGTCAGGTGCTGACAGCCTATTCGCTCTCCCTGATCCATCCCCGGACCTTGAAACGGATGACCTTCTATACCCCGATTGACGACTACTTCAAGGAAGTGCTCCGTTACTTCTTCCGTTAACTGAAAAAGGCAGCCGCAGGGCTGCCTTTTTTCATCGGAGAAATAGGCTATTAAGCCGCCTTTTCTGGCGTGGGATAAAGGACGGTCAGAAGCATTTTGAAATCAGCACTGGCCTGTAAGGCGTGCGGATGATGATGCGGCATCAGCAGAACCTCTCCCTTCTTAACGATATGCGGAATTCCATCGACGGTGAAGGTGCCCTCACCTTCTAAAACCTGCACCAAGGCATCGCCATCGGCTACATGGGTGGCAATGGCCTGGCCTTTGCCGAAGGAGAAGAGGGTGAGACTGACGGCATCGTTCTGGAAAAGAATCTTGCTGACGATGGAGCCCGGCTCCAAAGGAATGAGCTTGGCTAGCTCCGTCACCGTCTTCGGCGCCATATTCTCGACATACGTTTCATCACTCATGTTATTTGCCCTCCAGATAAGGCGCTAAGGCCTCGGCATGGGAATGCCGTTTCTTCGTCGTCGTACCGACTAGGACCACTTAGGAATAGCCGCCATAGGAGGCTTCGAAAAGCGTTTTGGAATGCTTCGTCTTCATCTCCTGAAGATAGCCGTCAGCATACCTTTTAAAATCGTCCTGTCCGGAAAGATACTTGGCTAAAAGCTCGGTGCTGGGAGCAAAGCGGGAGTCATGGACATAAGGGACTTTCAGGATCTCCGACACAAAATAGGCAAGATCGCTGTCTTTGCTGAATCCGCAGAGCTGATTGGTGGCCCGTAAGCGGACATCAATGACAATATCGGCTTTGGCGGCTTTGATGGCATTGAAGAAACTCATCGCACTGCTCTCATAAGGACTGACAACGGTAACCGTCATAAGACTTACCTCCGTTGTCATCATAGTGGATTGGGTCTATAATGTATGTTGCAAAAGCAACATGACCTTAACAGACACGGAAAAAGAACAGCTAGCGGCCAATCCTATCTTCAGCAATATGCCTAAGCAAGACATCGGGATGGCTTTAAGCTGTCTCAAGGCAACCAAGAAAAGCTATCCTCCGAAAGCCATGCTCTTTCAGGAAGGCGAACCGGCCAAACGGATGGGCTTTGTCCTGAGCGGTCAGATCGATCTTGTCCGCTATGACAAGGATGGATCACTGTTCCTCTTGGAAAGCTTTACCGAAGGCGAGACCTTCGGGGAAGCTTATGTCTTAAGCGGCCAAGCCACCTATGGGGTCGATGCCATGAGCCGCCGCGACAGTGCTGTCCTCTGGCTGGACCTAAGCCCGCTTTATCAGAATCTATCGTGTGGGTTTGCCCAGACCTTATTCCGGAACCTGGTCGCCGACTTAGCCCAAAAGGACCTTCTCCTGAAAAGCAAGGTGACCATCCTCAGTCAGAAAGGATTAGAGAAAAAAGTCCTCACGCTGTTAACAGCCTATTCATCCGAACCTGGCAAGACTTTCCTACTGCCTTTTACCCGTGAAGCCATGGCCTCCTACTTGGGCTGCGACCGCAGTGCCCTGTCTCGGCTATTGTCGACGATGACTAGGCAAGGAAAAATCCGTTATCAGGGGAATCAGTTCTGCCTTCCTCCTTTTCCGTGGAATAAGCAATCTTTATCAGCTACTAAAAAACGGTAGAGCGAACCCTACCGTTTATTTCTTGGTGACCGGCGCATCCGGATCGACAACTTCGATGCGGGTGACATGGTTCAGCTTCGGCGGATAGACCAGGGAGACGGAACCGTCATAGGTGACCTTCAGTTTGTCGCCGGCTTTGATGTCCTCGAAGGAGACCGGATTTCCTTCCTTGATGACTTTGGTGTAAGGCTCGACATCAAAGGTATAGAAATAATCTTCCGTGGCCGTGTTGGTGACGGAAAGACCCATCATGGAATTGACGTTGCTGTAGGTTCCCGAAAGGATATATTCGTTGTTTTTCTCGATTTCCAGCGACTTGATGTCGGTGGTCGGGGAGTCCTTGCTAAAGGAGCTCACGAGCGATAAGGCTGCAAACAGAAGATTGGCCATACGTGTCTCCTTTCCAAGGTGTTCTTATTATAACTGACAAAAACGCAAAACGTTACGTTTCTTTCTTAATCCGAGCGGTAGTTACGGAAATACCGCTTCAGATACGGATCCAATGCCACCTGACCATAAGTCTTAAGAAGAATGTGGTAGACCTTGTCGACTTCGGCGCCAGCCCCTTTGGGGATGGTCGTATGGAATTTCTCCTCCATCGCCTTCCATTCCTTCAGGAAGGTGTAGCGGCTGATGACCGAGGCACAGGCCACGCTGGGATAGTAGGTTTCGCCTTTGGTCCGGAAATACAGCGGATTGGCTATCAGTTCCTCGCCGACCAGCTTCTTATAGTTGGCTTCCGGTTCGAACTGATCGATGTAGACGATCACCTCATCGCCGATGCCGTATTTCTCCATCACGCCTTTCTGAGCAAGGTTATGGCACTTGGCCATCACCTTATGGATCTTGAAGGACTTCTCCTCCAGCCGGGAAAGCTTGTCCGGCGAGACCATGATCACATAGTTCTTGATGCGGCGCTTGATTTCGGCACCGATCTCGAGGATATAGCCGTCATTCATCTTCTTGGAATCGTTGATCCGCATCTTTTCCAGATAGGGGATGTCTTTCGGTGTCAGATAGGTGGCCGTCACAATCAGCGGACCGAAGAAGTCACCCACCCCGACCTCATCGCTGCCGATCTGGTAGGAGAGATCCTCCCAGCCCTGGAAATAGTCGTCCTCGCCCTCGATGGGATGGTCGGGAATGTCTTTGACAGTGACAGTTTTGGAAAACTGCAGCGCTTCTTCCTTAGCCGCCAACGGTCCGGAAAAGACGACGGAATAGATTTCCTTCCGGTTCCGGTAGGCATGGATGGTGATGCCGTCATGCACGACCAGGAAATACTCATAGGGCTTATCGGTGATTTCCTTGGCCTTGTAGAAATCCCGGATTTCCTCGGCTTTGGCTTGGTCGACTTTGATTGTTGCATAAAGCATAGGACTATTCTAACACAAGCCCGATTTTGTCGGCTCTTTTGTTGCTTTCCAAAGCGGAAAAGAGGCCTTTTGTGATACAATGGCATCGTGATGGAAGAAAACTATATTACCCAGGAAACCCAAGAGGTCATCGCCCGGCTGACGCCTTACCTTTCCTTGCAGGGCCTGAAAGCCGGTTTTACGCAAGAGCGCTACTTAGCCAAGGAAGCCTTCGAGGTCGATCTTTCGCATGCTTATCTCAAAGAGATGTCGGCCTTCTTTCATGAAGGCAACCAGCTGGTGATCCCGGCGCTGATCGACATGGTGCCGCTTTTCGATGCCCTGGACAAAGGGGCAGTCCTATCGCCAGTAGAATTATTCAATATCGCCGACCTCCTTTCGGAAAGCGAAAGCCTGGCCGACTTGCTGGACGACAAGAAAGAATACGAGCACCTCTTTGACGATGCTCAGCAGCTGGATCCGGTCGAAGGCCTGAAACGGGAACTCCGCATGGATCTTGAGCCGGACTATACCGTCTCCGACAATGCCTCCGCCAAATTGCGCGACATCCGTTCCCGGAAACATGCTCTGGAGCATTCCTTGGCCTCGGTCATGGAAAGCTACCGCAACCGTTATTCCCAGTATCTGACCAGCGATACTGTCAACTTCAAGAACGGCGAAGAGACGCTGCCTGTCAAGGTGCAGTACAAGAACATGGTGAAAGGCACCATCCTCTCCTATTCGCAGACCGGTGAGACCGCCTTCATGGTTCCCTATGAAATGCTGGATCTGAGAAACAAGCTAAGGGAGACGACCGAAGAGGAGAACAGCGAGATCATGTCAATCCTGGCGGACCTCTCGGGACGCTGCCAGAAAGCGCTGAAATCCCTGAAGCAGGATTATCAGATCATCGAGACCTTCGACCGCTATCAGGCGGCTGTCCATTTCGGAGATTCCTATCAAGGCTGCATTGCTGACCACAACGAAGGATATTTGACTCTCAACGGTCTTTTCCATCCGCTATTAAAAGCCAGTACGGTTGTTAGCAATTCCATAAGCCTAGGAAAAGATAACCCACGTTCGTTAGTCATCACGGGCCCGAATGCCGGTGGCAAATCGGTCCTCATCAAGGCCGTGGCCCTGGCGGTCAGAATGGACCAGCTGGGTCTGTTCGTCCCTTGCCATATCTCGGCCTCCCTTCCCTTCATCGATACCGTCTTCTTCCTAGGCGGCGATAACCAGTCCGTCCTGGACAACCTTTCCACGTTCTCCTCTTCGCTGGTAGGCTTGAAGCATATCACCGAAACGGCTACTCCGGCTTCACTGGTGATCATCGATGAAATCGGTGAAGGCACATCCCCCAAGGATGGCGAAGCCCTGGCCGTTGCTTTATTGAAGTACTTTGAGAAGTTGGACTGTTTTACTATCCTGACCTCCCATTTCGACGGGCTGAAGTTCTATGCCGCCAAGGATGACAAGACCATGACCGGCGCCATGGAATTCAACACCGAAGGCCTGAAGCCGACCTATCGGCTCTTGCTTCATACCACCGGCAAATCCTATGGCATCCTCTTAGCCAAGAACTTAGGCCTCAAACCGGAGATCATCAAGGATGCTCAGGAATTCGAGGAAAGCCGCTCCAATCAGGATGTGGATTCCCTGATGGAGAAGCTGACGGAACAGGAAAGCCAGAACGACAAGATCCGCCGTGAGCTGGAGAACAAGAAGAAGGATCTCGACAAAGTCATTGCCAAGAGAGAAGCTGCCATAGCCTCCCTGAACGAAGAGAAGTCTTCCATCCATCAGAAAGCCCAGGAGAAGGTCGAGCGGCTGGTCGATCAGCGCTTAGCGGAGATGGACGCCATCTGGAAGAGCAAGGCGGCCGAAGCCAATTATTCCGAATTCTCCAAAGCCAAAGGCGAGATGGCCAAGATCAAGACGGAACCGTCCGCCATTCTTAACGATGCTCCCAAAGAAGTCCTGCCGACCTTGGCGGTCGGTGACTGGGTCGAGGATGAAGACGGCCGCCGTTCGCAGGTGCTCGAAGTCAAGAAGAACGAAGTGGCCCTGGACCTTAACGGCCTAAGGTTTCAGCGTCCCATCCGCGGACTGAAGAAGGCCCATCTGCAGGCTCACGACCTGAAGAAGCCCAAGAGTGACGGCACGGACTACATTGAGATGACCTTAGGGTCCTCGCAGGGGCTGGAACTCAACATCATCGGTCTTTACGTCGACGATGCCATGCGGGAAGTCGTCTCTTTCATCGACAATGCCCGGGTCCGCAAGCTTTCCAGCGTCCGCATCATCCACGGACTGGGCTCGTTTGCCTTGAAGAACGCTCTGTGGAAATATTTGGCCAATCATCCGGCCTTTGTCAAAGATTACCGGCTAGGCGGCGAAGGCGAAGGCGGCATGGGTGCCACCGTCATCCATCTGATCGTATGAGCTATCTGGATTATCCGGTCCTGAAGCAGAAGATTTCCTTGCTTCCGGATAAGCCCGGGTCCTATCAGATGAAGGACCAGGACGGGACGATCATCTATGTCGGCAAGGCCAAATCCCTGGTGAAACGGGTGCGGCAGTATTTCACCCGCCCGCAGGTCGGCAAGGTTGCCCGGATGGTATTGGAGATCCGCGACTTTGATATCATTGAGACCCAGTCGGAAAAGGAAGCTTTGCTGCTGGAAATCTCTTTGATTCACCAATACCGGCCGAAATACAACATCATGCTGATGGATGACCGGAGCTATCCTTTCATCGCCCTGAAACGGAAAGATGATCCCTACTCTGAAGATCAGCCGCAATGACAAGGAGAAAGGGTATGTCTATTTCGGCCCCTATCCGAACAGCGGCCAGGCCTATACCATCATCAATCTGCTTAACCGCATCTATCCGTTACGGAAATGTCAGAGCATTCCGGCCAAGCCCTGCCTTTATTATCATCTCGGGCAGTGTCTAGCCCCCTGCATCCATCCCATCAATGACAGCGACTACCAGGACATCGTCAAACAGATCACCCGTTTCCTCAACGGGGATACGGCAGAAGTGCTGCGGATGCTCAAGGAGCGGATGACGAAAGCCAGCCAGGCGCTCGAATTTGAAAAGGCGGAGGAGATGAAGAAGCTGATTCAGGCGGTCAAAGCCACCACCAGCTCCCAGAAGATCATCTTCCCGGACCATGTCGACCGCGACGTCATCGGGTATTCCTTAAGAGAAGGTTATCTCTGTGTCGTCTTCCTGCTTTACCGGCATGGCACCTTGCTCGGCAAGAAGTCCTTTGTGGTGGAAGCCGAGGATGACCTCAGCGAAACCTTGCAGTCCGTGGCGATGATGTTCTATGAAAAACAGACCAGCCTTCCCAAAGAGATTCTGGTTCCGGACCATGACCTCGGGACGGCTTTAGAGGCCGCGATGGGTGTGAAGAGTTTGCAGCCGAACCGCGGGAAGAAGCGAGACATCCTAGCTGTTGCTTTGGAAAATGCTAAGCAGATGCTGGACCAGCACTTCCAGACGGCACGGCTGGAAGACAATGTGCTGTTGCTCCTAGAAGAGCTGCAGAAGAAGCTCGGCCTCAAGAAGACCCCGCTGGATATTGAGCTTTACGATAACTCCCATACCACCGGCTACGACTGTGTCGGCGCAATGGTCTGCTACATCAATGGCGAGAAGGCACCGGAACTCTACCGGAAATACAAGATCAATCAGCCTAACAAGGAAGACGATCTGGCCTCGATGAGGGAAGTCCTCACCCGCCGTTTCACGAGGCTTAAGGATGAAAACGGGAAGTTCCCGGATCTGGTGATCCTCGATGGCGGCTATACCCAGTGCCAGGTCGGCCTCGAAGTCAAGGAAGCCTTAGGGGTCCGTGTTCCTTTGGCCGGCCTGATGAAGAACGACAAGCATGAGACGGATACCCTGATCAATGCGGATACCGGTGAGGAGATTCCGCTGGAACGGAACTCTCCGCTGTTCTTCCTGCTGATGCGGATGCAGGATGAGGTGCACCGCTTTGCCATCACCTACCACCGGGGCAAACGGGCCAAAGAGACGTTCAAGACCATCTATGACGGGATTGAAGGCATCGGCGGCAAACGGAAGGCCAAACTCCTGGAGCTCTACCCGACGATGGATTCCCTGGAAGGCGTCAAGGCCGAGGAACTAGGTCAGGTCGTGCCGCTGGAGAGTGCCAAACAGATCTTAGCCAAACGGGATGAGTATCTGAGCGAGATGAAGACGATCAGCGATCATCAGAAAGACTTGGCTGAGGCCAAGAAAGGAGACTAGCATGGTTCCCTATCAACTGAAAAAGGAAAACTTCATCCCTCTGATTGTCTTATTGGCCGGAAGTGCCTTGCTTTTCGGATTGCTGGCCTTGCCCTACTCCCATTTTGATGTTCTCGGCCTGATGCAGGCGATGCAGACAGCCGACAGTGACAGCCATCTGGCGGCCTTAGGAAGCCTCACCATTCTTCTGATCGTCCTGATCGCCGGACTCTTTGTCATCGGGGTCCTGGCCTTGTTCACGTCCAAGCTTTATCTGCTGCGGATTGAGATTGTCTTTCTGTTGGCCGTCTTCGGAATGGAGCTTGGCTGCGAAGCCGTGTATGCCGGGGTCGGCATCTCGGCCTTGCTAGGTGGGAAAACGTATTATTCCTGGATCAATCTGATCAATCTGATCGGAGCGGTCGTGGTCTTTGCGGCTTTTTTATTGACGAGCATTCTTTTTGTCTTCAAGCCGATGCATGCCTTGCTTCTGGAATCCTCGAAGCGGCAGGAAGCCGAGACGGAGAAAGCCCGGGCTGCCTACCATCAGGAAGTCAGCGGACTCAACGAAGAACAAATGAAAGATTATCTCCGTAAGAAGCTGGAATCCGGGGAGATTTCGCCATCAACCTATCAGGAAATGATCAACGCTCTCAACAGGAAAGACTAAACCGGGACGACTTTCTTCAGGTCATAGATCAGCTGCTCGGTCCGGAGCTGAGCTCCTTTGTCGTTAAGATGGTAGTCCTCGTCATAGAAATAGGTGCCGTCATAAAGATAGTCGGTGACGGTGGAGATCACCGGATAGCTGTATTTTGCCATGGCTTCGGTGATCTTGGTCGCAAAGGTTTCCCAGGGGGCGTTCTGATAGTCGGTCGTGTCCATCACGGCGCTGTTGACCGGGGAGTAAGAGAAATAAACCGTCGCTCCTTTGGCTTTCAGCTGGTCGTACTTGGCTGCTAAACGGGTCATCGAGGTGCTGTTGACGTAGGAAGGCTGATAGGTGTATTTGCCGTCGGTATAGCTCTTGTTGACGCCGGTATAGGGACGGGCAATGCTGATATCGCCATAGTCGTTATACGTGGTCAGATAATCCTCATAGCTGCCACCGGGTAGGGCAAAGCGGGACAGGGCAAACTGGGAGAAGACCTGGAAGGGATGAGTCATGGCGGTCATATCCGTCAAGGAGAGCAGATCAAAGTTCCCTTCCGTCATCACAAAGACACGGAGCTCGGCTTCGATGTTGTCCAAAAGCTGGTAAGGAGAGCCAACCTCCGGAGCGTGAATGAAGACGTCTCCGCTCTTGAGATAAGGCGTGATGCAGTCGAACTGGAAGCTGGCATTGGTGCCGCCGATGACGCCCATGTCCAGAATCGTATACTGAGAACCATAGACTTTGCTGACCTCTTCCGACTTCAGTCCATAGCTCATGGAGCAGCCGGCAAAGAAGATCATCTTCTGCTGGTCCTTGGCGAGAATCAGCCGGTCCATGTCATCGGCAAACTCGGCATTGTCATTGCCGCTTTGGTAACGGGGATACAGGCAGGCATTCAGATGCCAGTTTTTGATTGGGACGGAGAAGGAATTGTCATCGACAAAAAGAAGGGTGTCACAGAAAGTGATATCCGTTAACGGCGATCCGGAAAAGGCGTTGGACTCCAAAGAAATGAGTTTCTCTGAAAGATAAAGGCTGGTGAGTTTCGTCAGGTTCTTGAAAGAACCATTGCTGATGGCGGTAATGGGATCACTGCCCTGGTAGCGGGGAATCACCAGCTCCGTGACGTCCTGAGTGCCGGTATACGAGGTGATGGTCAGGCCATGCTTGCCCTGAGCATAGGTGAAATCATTCGGATCCGTCTCCTTCTTCCAGTCGGCATAAAGATTCAGAATCGGGGTCGTCATCGTCACCCGGCTGCCTAAGCCGATCCGCTCTCCCGTGAGATCCTCTTTCGTGTTCCAGCCGGTCAGCACATAGCCCTTCCGTTCGATCATCCGGGTGCCTAAGGAGGTATTGGCTCTCTTATGGTGAGCCAAGGTCGGCCATTCGGCATAGAAGGTGCCGGTGAAATCAGCGGAGAGGAAACTGCCGCCGTTGAGCTGATACATGATGCCGTAGTCCGCTTTCTTGGCGGTGATGGTGATCAGCTCCGGGAAGGAGACCTTCTTCAGCAAGAGCTGGACGTTCTTGAAACCGGCATCGGCCACGGAGAAGCTAGCATAGCTGCAGGACTCGAAGACATACCCCGCTTCAAACGACAGGGTGATCACGACATCCGTGCCGCGGCTGACCTCAAAGCTCTTCTGGGACGGGGTGAAATAGGGGCTGTCGGCAATGGAAAGCCGGATCTTGTCCGAGACCGTGGAAGCCGAGGTCGTTTTCTGACAACTGGAAAGCAGCCCCAGCGGGGCCAAACAGCATCCGGCGATCAGCAAACGTCTAATAGCCTTTGAGACTGGCCGCATAATGCCCCCAATAGTAATTGTTCATATAGCCGCTTAAGGATGCCTGCGGAACCTGAATCGTCACGCCACTGGTTCCGTCAAGAAGATTATAGCCGACCGCCACTTTCTCCGGGTCGGTCTGCTCCAACGTCACGGTCTTCAAGGACGAACACCCGGTGAAAGAGGCGTTGAGCAGGCGGAGGATGTTCGGCTGCACCGTCAAAGACACCATAGAAGTATCGTTATTGAAGAGAGTATCCGCAAAGCCGGTGATGGTCTTTCCTTGGTAGGAATACGGAAGAATCAGGTCACTCTGGGTCTTACCGCTTTCGGTTAAGCCGGTGAGAGTGTAGCCTTCCGTTCCTTCCGTCAAGATAAAGGAATCCAGGTCGGTGTTATCGCCGGTGCCGGTGTTATCCTTCGTCGGGACACTGGGCATAGAAGGATCAGGGGTGACGTTAGCCGTGGTGATGCCCAGTTCATTCTTCAGATCTTCGGCTAACCGCAAGGTGCGGTAGGTCATGCCGGCATCGTTAAGATGGACATTGGCATCAAAGAACCAGTTGGCGTCCAGAAGGTAATGGTAAGGGGAAGAAATGATCGGAAAGTCCAATGACTCGGAAAGGGCACTGTCGAAGGCACTGACGGTGCTATAGCTGTAGTCTTTGACGGCCAGCTTGTTCATCGGACAGTAGGTGTAATACAGGCTGGCCCCTTTGG
Source organism: Bacilli bacterium (assembly GCA_022647725.1). Lineage (GTDB taxonomy): Bacteria > Bacillota_I > Bacilli_A > RFN20 > CAG-288 > Enterosoma. The sequence continues at coordinate 2,018,064 of JALCLG010000001.1, read as the reverse complement.
CCTGGATATCCTTGCCATAGCTGTTGACATAGCTGACAAAATCACTGCTGTATTGGCTGATATCGTAGCTAATCATATTATTGGGATCATAAAGCCCGTCCATGGTATTGTTAGGTCGCGGCGTCTTCGTGAAATCGCCGTTGTCGTCAAAGGAAGCATGGGCATAGATGGTGCCGGAGTCGGCTTTCTTGCCGGAGGCGGCATAGCTCCACTTCTGACCGAGGTAATCCCAGGCCGAGCCGAGCACTTCCTTCTTTTCGTCGGAAGAGAGCTTGGTGAAAAGACTGCCGTCGCTATCGAGGGCATACCACATCTCCTGACCGGAGAAATAAAGGGAAAGCGCCTGAGAGATGGGTTCCGGCGAGAAGAGGACGATATCGTCTTTCTTGATCCAGTCCCGCGAGAGATCGAGCATCACCTTGGTGCCTAAGGAAATATACAGACCGAAGTTGCAGACCGTGTAGTCCAGTCCGGCAGCTTTCAGTTCCTTCTCCAATAAGGCACTGTTGACGCCGAAGGCAATGTTGGAGTTGCCGAGGACCACGACTTTCTTGCCGGAAGTGGTCGATAGTTTCTGATAAAGGTCCTTCAGTTCGCCGTAATAGGTTTCGTCGTACTGGCTCGGCAGTCCATATAAAACGACTGCCTGGGCAATCGGCAAGGAAACAAGGCTCAGGGCACAGCCGGCGATGGTGACGATTTTCAAGGACTTTTTCATGATCGTTACCCCTTAGAACTGGAAATAGGCAAAGGCCGACGAGTCCTGACTGGCCAGAAGCACCAGCCAGCAGAGAGCAATCACCAGGACCAGATAGACAAAGGAACTGGCTTTCTGAGCATTGACGCCCGCTTCCATAGTACCCGAGACAGGCTCAGAAGCCGGGACCGGCTTGGGCAGCGTGTTGACGAGTTCCGGATTGCCCTGAGGATAGCAGAAATGATAAAGCAGAACCAGGGCCAACAGACCTAAGCCCAGTTCGATCAGCGTTAGGGTATTGAACCCGAGTTCCTGATAGGCTACCTGCAATGGATGAGCGCTGAAGGCCGTGAAAAGCCGGGTATAGGCTAAGGAGACCATCGTCATATCCTTGCTGCGGAAAAGGATGCCGCCGAAGACATAAAGGAGGAACATCAAGGTCGACCGGAAAAGCCGGACAAAGGAATTGCTGAGATCGATCTTATGGTTGGCACAGAACCTCAGGAATGGCTTCCGTAAGAGGGTCTCCAAGGAAATGAAGAAGGCGGCATAGGCGCCCCAGAGGACATAGGTCCAGTTGGCCCCATGCCAGAGCCCGCAGAGCAAGAAGACGATCCAGAGGTTGAGAACCTTCCGGGCCACGCCTTTGCGGTTTCCGCCTAAGGGAATGTAAAGATAATCCCGGAACCAGGTGTTGAGGGTGATATGCCATCTCCGGAAGAACTCGGAATAGCTTTGACTGCTGAACGGCTTGTCGAAGTTGACGGAAAGCTTGACGCCCATCATCCGAGCCGCGCCTAAGGCAATCTCGCTGTAGCCGGAGAAATCAAAGTAGATCTCCAAGAGGAACAGGGCCGTGGCCAGATAGACGGAGAGCGAATGGGAGGTGGCGAGGTTGTTATAAATGTTATTGACAAAGACGCCGCAGAAATCGGCTAACACGACCTTCCGGAAGAAACCGGAAAGGAGAATCCTAGAACCGATCAACAGGTTCTGACTGTCCAACGTATGCTTTTCTTTCAGCTGGGGAATGAGGGTCTCCGGACGTTCAATCGGGCCGGCGACCAGCTGCGGGAAATAGGAGACAAAGAGGGCATAATACCCGAGATGCTTCTCCGCCGGGAGGGTGCCACGGTAGACATCGATGGTATAGGAGAGGGTCTGGAAGGTATAGAAGGAGATGCCCACCGGCAGAATCAGATCCAAGGCAAACGACGGAAGATTGAGCTTGAAGAAATTGAGGAAGTCAATCACGCTCTGACTGAGGAAATTGAAGTACTTGAAGAAGACAAGACACCCAAGGCAGATGACGAGCGTCAGGATCAGATAAAACTTCTTTAAACCCTTCTTCGGAGTCTTCTCAATCAGGATGGCCGCCAGATAGGATACCAAGGTGGTGCCGGCAATGAGAAAGACCAGCCATGGATTCCAGCTCATGTAGAAATAGTAGCTGGCAATCAGAAGCCAGATCCAGCGGATCTTGTGAGGTAGGAGATAATAGCCGATGATGACGATGGGAAGGAAAACGAGGAATTGCCAGGAATTGAAGCTCATGACTGGCTCTCCTTGGGCAAATAGCCCGTCAGGGACAGGCACAGGAAAATCAGCGTCAGAACGGCCACTTCACTGAGACTTGCCTTGTAGGCCAGACTGACGATGGCAGAGGCCATGAAAAGAGCTAAGGAAAGCAGCGGGAAGACAATCCCGGTGCTGTGCTTCTTTAAGTCAAAGACCGCTAACAGCAAAGCGACGATATAGCCGGCAAGCAACCACCCGGAACTGAAAATGATGCTGGTAGGGCCGCTGGCAAAGATAAGAGAAGATATCATATGAAAAAGTAAGGGCTTACAGAAAATAATTTAACATACTCTTCTGAAAGAAAAAGTCTTTCCCCTTAGCTTGCTAAAAACAAAGCGTAGAGTTAATCCTCTCTTAGGAAGAAAACCTGTTTTTCGCAGGAAGGCTTTATCTTTACTTGAAATGCGGTTTGGTTTCAACTATAATTTGTAAGCCTAGAAAGACGGATTTCGGGACATAGCGCAGTTTGGTAGCGCACTTCCTTGGGGTGGAAGGGGTCATGGGTTCAAATCCCATTGTTCCGACCAGTGAAATGAAAAGGGCCACGACGGGTGGCTCTTTTTTGATTTTTATCCCATAATTTTGACTTTTTTGATTTCTTATGTCAATTCTTTTCAAAAATGAAAAGGGGGAAGAAGTGAAAGAATAGGCAAGAAAAGAAGTAGGTTACGGCATTCCAGTTTCCTTTTGTTATGGGGCTAGGTAGAATCGTGTCAGTTTTAGATCATCACTGACCTAAACGCAGGAACACTCTTTCTCAGTGTCGTCCCACCCAGTCACCCATTCCATGAATGGCTGACTTGTCTGCTTTACCTCCTTGATCCTCAGGTTAGGCAGAATCGGTTGGGACATTTCCTGAACGAGGCACCCTTATTCCACTGGGTGCCTTTTTTTGTCCCCTATAAGAGTTTAGGAATGATAACCTGTCTTTGAAAAAGCCGTTAGTTACGCCCTCAAGCAACTCCAGGGTTATCAATTTCCTTGAAAGTAGAAGGAAGTTTCTATAAGATAGATATTTAGTGAAGGATCATTCTTATGGTTATAAAAGCTGCGATTGTCGAGGACGAAGAGGCGGCTTATCAGAATCTGCGGATGCTTCTTTTGAAGTACGGCAAAGAGAAGAACCGCGAGATTGTCATCAAATATTTCCCTGATGCCATCAAGTTTTTAAGTGACTATAAACCCAATTATGATGTCGTATTCCTGGATATCAACATGCCGGGAATGAACGGGCTAGAAGCCGCGCACAAGATGCGGCAGTATGATTCGAAGGTTTTCCTTATCTTTGTCACCGACTTGGCCCAGTTTGCCATCAAGGGCTATGAAGTCGATGCCTACGACTACATCGTCAAGCCAGTCATCTACGAGCACCTCTCCCAGAAGCTTGATAAACTGTCCAGTCTTCTCGACGAACAGAGCAAGGAACCCAAGATCACGTTGAAGATCGATGATGGCTTTGTTGCACTGACGGCCTCATCCATCAAATACGTGGAGATCATGGATCACCGTCTTTATTATCATACGGACAAAGGCGTCTATAACGCCTATGGCTCTTTAAGCGATGTCGAGAAGATCCTGCCGCCGGAATCCTTTGTCCGCTGCAACCACTGCTATCTCGTCAACCTCAAGTTCGTCACCGGCATCGACAAGTATGAAGTCTGCCTCGGCGAAGACAAGCTGCAGATCTCGCATCCGAAGAAGAAGGCCTTCTTGGAAGCCTTCACCGCGTATTTAGGCAAACATTCATGACGATCACGCTGGATAACTATCTCAACATCGTCACCGAGCTCGAATATCTCCTTTTGGCCTATTTTTTCTCGTGGAACTTTCCTAAGCGCTCCCATTTCTGGGCCCGGGCCATCCCAGCAGTCCTCCTGTCCTTAGGCTTAGCCTTCCTCAGCCAGAATATCAATGTCGGCAACGTCATCCTCTCCGGGACTTTCAATTATCTCCTTTTGGTCTTTTTCGGTTTGGCTGATCTTTATTTTTGCTTCAAATATTCCGTCAGTTCCGCCTTGTTCCTTGGCATCATGGCCTACAACGTCCGGCACCTCATCTATCTTTTCTGGCAACTGCTCAACTATATCGTGGAGGATTCCACCGGCACGGCCCTGACTGGCTTTTCGCCCATCTGGATTGTCTTAGGCTTCTCCTCCTTTGCCGTTGCTCTTCCTGGCATCATCTATATTTATTCACAGATAACCCGATTCCCGAATGTCGCTTTGCCTCCGAAACGGATTATCCTCTTTGCCATTTTCTCATTGCTGATCAGTAACCTGCTTAATATGTTCGTCATTACGACCCCGTTGACCGGAAATGTCCATTATTTGGTTTACATCATCAATATTTTCAATATCCTGGGCAGCGTGATGCTGGTCATCATTATGTTCGGCTTTGTTTCGCAGAAGGCACTGGAGACGGAAGTGGCTTCCATCAACCAGATGCGCCATGAGGAAGAAAAACAGTATGAGATGAATAAGCAGACCATTGACCTGATCAACATCAAATGCCATGATCTCCGTCATCAGATCCGGGCTTTGAAAGAGTCCGGAGAAGTGGTCAGCAAGGAAGAACTTCAGTCCATCGAGGATGCCATCCGCATTTACGATACCAAGATGAAGACCGGCAATGCTTCCTTGGATGTCATCCTTCAGGAGAAATCCCTCATCTGCAAGAAGAACGGCATCGTCTTCAACTGCATCATCGATGGCTCGTCCTTGTCCTTTATGCAGGAAGGCGATATTTATTCGCTCTTCGGCAACATCGTCGACAACGCCATCGAATCCTCAATGAATATCGATAACCAGGCTGACCGTGTCATCACCCTGAAGATCAAGAAGGTCGCTAACGGCGTCTTTGCCTATGAGGAGAACCGCTACAAGGGCGATCTGGCCTTCAAGGACGGCTTGCCGATTTCGACCAAGGGCGATGACCGCTACCATGGCTTCGGCATGAAGTCCATCCGGATGATGGTCAACAACTACCATGGCACGATGAAGATCGAAGCGACCAAAGGCGTTTTCTCCATTTCCATCTATTTTCCAGCCTAAAGGCGCTACCGTGGGTTGAAAAAGAATCCGGTCCGTATCCTTCTTTCTTCGGACACCAAAACCACTCTCAACATAGGAACAAGCCTTGGATAATAGAAGAAAAATCCAACTAAAATAACAAGGTTTTATTAAAAAGATTGCAAAAAAGCTATCTTTTTTAATTCTTTTACAGCATTAAGGCTACGCCATTTGGCGATAAATTTACGCTAACAACAAAACAAGTTAAGGGGTTACAAACCTTTGAAACCCCTTTTATTTTAGAATTGTCTCAGCTTGGGATAGCTCACGTCCGTAGTGGGCAATCTCAACAAAAAAGGGAGGCTCAAGCAGACAATTTTTAGCTGTTTTTGTGTCGTCATTTTTGCCGAAATTCTGCCGAAATTCTAAAGAAAGGAAACACGTATGAGAAAAACCAAGACAAGTTTGTTTCTAGCCGTTGCCGGTGTGTTAGGCTTTGGCTTATTCGCGGTCGAGACGGGCTCTTCGGTAGCCGGTTTATCCGCCATTAAGCCGATTAAGCAGAGTGCAGCTGTTACTTATAAGAATTATTACTCTGCTTACAATTCCGAGGATGAAGTCTTTGCCAAAGGCAAGGAACTGGGTCGCGAAATCTCCGATGAAGGCATGATTCTTCTGAAGAACGATGGCACATTGCCATTAGCAGGTGTTAAGAACATCACTGTTTTCGGCAAGGCTTCCGTCAATCCGTCCATCGGCGGTGGCGGTTCTGGTTCTTCGAAGGGTGTCTTCACTCCAGTCGGTCTCTATGATTCCCTGGATGAAGCCGGCTTTGTCGTCAATCCGAAGATGAAGGCTTTCTATTCGGATGCCTCGCGTTCGGGCCCGGGCAGACATTCGGGTTCGGGTATGTTCGGTGGTGTTGCGGATGTCGGTGAGACTCCGGTCGATTCCATTGATAATGCGACCAAGGCTTCCTTCTCTGCCTATAACGATGCGGCCATCATGTTCATCACCCGTACGGGTTCCGAAGGTTCGGATATTCCGACCACGGATATCGTCGATGATAATACCAAGGACACTGTTGATGGCACCAAGTATAAGCATGACACCCATTACCTTGAACTGTCTTACAATGAAAAGCAGACCTTAGCCTTAGCTGAAGCCAATTTTGGAAAGGTTATCCTTGTTGTCAACTCCTCCAACCCGATGGAACTCGGCGAAGTTCAGGCCGATGCTAAAGTCAATGGCATCCTCTGGACCGGAGGCCCGGGCGGCACCGGCTTCTATGCGGTCGGCGACATTCTGACCGGCAAGGTCAATCCGTCGGGCCACACGGTCGATATCTTCCCGGCTGATTTCACCAAGGATCCGACGTTCCAGAACTTCGGTGATAACCACCAGACAAGTGCTGCGGTGACGACGAATGGCAAGGTCACTTATCCTACCAACTACACGTTGACGGGTCCTAGCGATGGTACCGGCATTGCTGATTTCAACAAGAGCTCCTCTGTCAACAAGTACCTCGAATACGAAGAGGGCATCTATGTTGGCTATAAGTACTATGAGACCATGGCAACCGATAAGGCAACCGAGGGCGAAGCCTGGTATAAGGACAACGTCGTCTATCCGTTCGGCTATGGCTTAAGCTACACCACCTTCTCGATGACGCTGAAGAGCGCCACCTTGGATGGCAATGTAGCTACGGCTCTGACCAAGACGACCAAGGCTGTTAAGATGATCGTCACGGTTGAGAATACCGGTTCTGTCGCTGGCAAGAAGGTCGTTGAGGCCTTTGCCAATCCGACCTACATCGAGGGCGGCATCGAAAAGGCCAGCCGTAATCTTGTCGGTTTTGCCAAGACCAAACTGCTTGAACCTGGCGAAACGGAAGATGTCGAAATTGACTTCAATGTCGAAGATATGGGTTCCTATGATTACAATGATGCCAACAAAGATGGTCATATGGGTTATGAGATTGATGCTGGCGATATCGTTGTCGGCATTCAGCCCGATTCTCACACGGTCGATGGCGGCAGTGTCACTTTCACGGCGGCTAGCAATATCGACTATGATACCGATGGCGTCACGTCGAACAAGGTTGTCAATCAGTTCTCTGCCAAGGTTTCCAAGCCCGATGGCACTGCCAGCGATATTGACAATCCGTATCGTTCGCTTCCGTTAGCTACGGATGGTGTTAAGTTTACTGCGATGACGCGTGCTTCCGCTAACCATCTTGTCATGCCTGCTGCTCCGGTTGCTGGCGATGGCACCTTAAGCGCTTCGGGTTATGCCTTAGCTTATGGTTCTGCCATTATGACTCCGGCCAACTCTGAGGGAACGACGGATGTCGCCGGTTATCTCACTGTTGAGCATGCCGCTGGCACGGTCTTGGCCGATCAGCGTCAGACCCAGGCCGTGATTTCCGCCAAGGGTTATGATCAGGAGAAGACGGGTACTGTTACCTTCGCAACCTTAGACGGCAAAGCCTATGATGATGCCGACTATGAGACAGCACTCAATGAGATGAGCTGGTATGACATTGTCAATACCGTCACCAACTGCGGTTGGCAGAACGGCGCTGCTGCCTCCATTGGCAAGCCGCGTGGCACTGATATCGATGGTCCTTCGGGCGTCTACTGTGTCGATTACCCGGTTGAAGCCACGATTGCTGCAACGTACAATGTCGAATTAGCTGCTGAATTTGGTGATTGCATCGGCGAGGAATCGCTCTGGGGCGGCAGAAATGGCTGGTATGGTCCGGCCATGGATACGCATCGTTCACCGTTCTCCGGCCGTTGCTTCGAGTACTATTCGGAAGATGGTCTGTTAGGCGGAAAGATCGCTGCTGCCTCCATCAAGGCTGCCCAGAAGAAGGGTGTCTATGCCTTCATGAAGCATATGGCTCTCAACGATCAGGAAACACGGCGTTCGGGTATCCATACCTTCGCTTCGGAACAGGCTCTCCGTGAAATCTACTTCAAGCCGTTCCGTTATGCTGCGGAAGAGGGTGGTTCGAAGGCCGTTATGGGCGGTATGAACGCGATTGGCTTCGTTGCCAACTACGATGACTACGCCGAAATGACCAATATGCTTCGTGGTGAATGGGGCTTCGATGGCTTCGTCGAAACCGATGCCGGCTCCTTCAACTACGGAACGTCGCCGTATTCCAACGGCTTGATGGCCCGTATTGCTGGCTGCGATACTCTGTTAGGCTTCGGTTCGCTTACCGCTGCTCAGCTGAAGGCGAACTTCGGAACCTGGGATGCAACGAAGAAGGTTCCTGTTCTTGAAGATGGAACGGAACTTTGGAACCTCTATTCCGCTTATCGTCAGTCCATGAAGAGACTGCTCTATGTCACTGCCAACTCCAATACTCAGAAGAACCATCTTGACTTCACTGCCTGGACTGCTGCAGCTACTGAATTGGATGCCGGTGCCGGTGTTGCCTTCTCGGGTTCTGTTGCTGCTGACAAGACAGTTGTCGGAACTCAGGATATCCATTACACTGCGACGGGTCTTCCGACCGGTGTCTCCATCTCCACGCAGGGTGTCATCTCCGGCACGATTGCCAATTCCGGGACCTATAAGGTCACGGTGACTGCTCATGCCGATGGCTGGATTACGTATTCCAAGACCGTCAACATCGTGGTTACTCCGACCTTCGCCATCGATAAGACCGAAGGCACAGTGGGTACTGCTTTCACCGCTCAGATCTCTTCCGAGAAGATTGTTCCTTCTCAGACGACCTCTGCCACTGTCACGGTCAACTATGGACTGAAGGCCGGTTCGACACTTCCGGCGGGCCTCTCCATGGATGCCAATGGCGCTATCACTGGTACTCCGACGGCTGCCGGTACTTTCACTTTCACGCTTGATGTCATTCAGTTAACCACCACTTCCGGTTCCAGCGGGTCCACGACTTCCAAGGAATTCTTCCAGGACTTCACGCTGACTATCGCTCAGTCTGCTGACTACAAGGATCCGACTCAGGTTGCTCAGGAGACCGCTGATAAGGCTACTTCGGATGCTGCCTCTGCCAATGCTGCCGCTGCCGCTGCCAACGCTGCTGCCTCGGCTGCCAACGCCAACGCTACATCTGCCAACGCTGCTGCCGCTACTGCCAACTCTGATGCTGCCACGGCTAACGCTGCTGCTGAGAAGGCTGCTGCCGCTGCCAAGAGTGCTTCGACCTTAGGTGTTGTCGGCATGGTCGTCGGCATTGTCGGTATCGTTGCTGCCTGCGGTGCTTTGGTTCTCGTCTTCCTCAAGAAGAAGAACTAATCACTGACGCTTGGGTCGTGCTGATCTGATAAGTTTAAAAGCGCCTGGGAGCAATCCCGGGCGTTTTTTTACGCAAGTTTACGTTAAGGGGTGCCAAAGTTAAGAGAATATTATGATTTTGAAAGCCCTTTACATTAGTCTAAATGAAATCTGAACCCCCAGGGGTCAGGATTTATTCCATGTAGGGTCAGCTATGGGAGTGGCTGACCAAAGGAGGAAGAAACATGAATAAGAAGAATCTTTTGTTCGTATTGCCGTTGATGTTTCTGACCGTTGGCTGCGTCAAGACCACCTCAACGGCTACGTCAACCAAGACGTCTACATCCGCCACATCCACTGCTTCGACAGCCGTTTCTACGACCAGCACCGGAGCTTCGACCGGGACTTCTACCGGGACGAGTACGGGTACCTCGACCAGCACGGCTGGCGATGATTCCACGTTCATCATGGAAGCCGAATGCAGTCCGGATATTGAAGATTTCTCCGGCCCGGGTTTCTCGGGAACGGGCAATTCGACGGATATCATCATCAATGATACAGATGGCTCTTATGGTGCTTCGGCTGGCAAGTTCGTCTCCTACCTTTATGCCAGTGGCTGCTCTTTGTCCTACACCTTCACTTCCGATAAGGCTGTTACCGGTGCCAAATTGGTTTGGCGTATTTCGGGCGAATTCTTCCCTATTTCCTTCTCTTGCACCGATTGCCAGGTAAAACTGAATGGTGCCATTCAGTTATATTCGAAGGTTACCATGGATGATGTTCCGTCCCAGTCTTCCGGCAAGCATAAGGCCTTTGCGGATTACACCGTTTCGACCAGCGCTGCCATCAAGGCCGGTGAGAATACCATTACCTATCTCACGCAGAATACCAATGCCATGGGTGGCACGATGGTTGCCACTGCTCCGCTCATTGATTGCTTCAAGATCTCCGGCTATGGCGATGCCAAGCTGACCTGGACTCCGACGGTTTACTAAATTTGACGGAACTCCAAAAGCCTTTGCCCCGAAAGCAAAGGCTTTTTTGGTCGGAAAAGAAGAATTCCCTGGCGGAATCCTATTCGGTTTCCGACGTCAAAGGAACAAAAAGCCGTCCGTTGTTGGGGATTTCCAACCGAAAAAGACCCGGCGGAGAAAAAGGCGATAAGTTTACGAAATTATCACACAAGGATAAGGAGTTTTGATTACAATGAAACCCCTTTTATCCTAAACTTATCAGCAGAAAGGAAAGGGACTTTTTCTTTTGAGGGGAAGAAAGAGTTCCAGTCAACCATCAAAGGAGAAAAAGTTAACTATGGAAAAACAGAAAACGAAGAAACGTAATCCTTTTCAAGTCATCTTCTCACACGTCCATTCCCGCATCTGGTTTATTGTCAGTGCCGTTCTCGTCATACTTCTGATAGTCGTGAGCGTCCTGGCAACCAGTGAGCAGTTCTCGAGTCTGATCGATATGGTGGCCGGTGGCGAACGGGCCATTCTGGATGCCAACTACAAGCCACATTTTGAAAACGATAAAGGCTTAGATACGAAGTCTGCCGCTTTGAAGAATGGCAACGATACCAATGTTGAGCTTTGCGAGGAAGGCATGGTTCTCTTAAAGAACAAGAACAACGCTCTCCCGATTGCCAAAGGCAGCAAGGTTTCCGTGTTCGGCAAGAACTCTGTCAACATCGCCCTTTCGGGTTCCGGTTCGGCCGGTTCCGATGTGGCCGGTGCCAAGAGCCTTTATGATTCTTTGACGGATGCCGGCTTTACCACCAACCCGACCCTGAAGGATTTCTACAACGATAAAGCTTCCGGTTCCGGAAGAACCTCCAATCCGGCCATGGATTCGGGCGTCTCGACGCTGGATGTCGGCGAGACTCCGATTGCTTCCTACACCGATAAGATCCGCAATTCCTATGATAGTTACAGCGATGCCGCTATCATTGTTCTGACCCGTGTCGGCGGCGAAGGCTTCGATCTTCCGCGCGCTCAGATAGGGGATACCTCCAAGACCTTCCTCGATATGGATCCCAATGAAACGGCTTTGATTTCGTCCATTACGGATTCGGGCATGTTCAAAAAGGTCGTGGTCCTCATCAATGCCGCCAACCAGCTGAACTGCAGTGCTCTGGAAGACAATGATAAGATTGATGCTGTGCTTTGGATGGGCTTCCCGGGCGGTCAGGGTGCCATGGCGGTTGGCGAGATTCTTAACGGAACTGTCAATCCCAGCGGCCACCTTACCGATACCTATGTCCGCGATTTCAAATCCAATCCGTCTTACAACAACTTCGGCGACAACGGCACGACCGATGGCAACCGCTTCACCAGCGGCGGCAAGAACAAGCTCTACTATTTCACGGATTATGAAGAAGGCATTTATGTTGGTTATCGTTACTATGAGACCCGCGGCGAAACCGATGGCGATACCTGGTATAACAGCAATGTCGTCTATCCGTTCGGCTATGGCTTAAGCTACACCAATTTCACTTGGTCCCAGGCTACGGCCACGGCGACGACCATCACCAAAGGCCAGACCTTTGATGTCAATGTCACCGTCACCAATTCCGGTTCTGTTGCCGGTAAGGATGTTGTGGAAATCTATGCTGCGGCTCCGTATACGGCCGGTGGCATTGAAAAGTCGGCTCGTGTCTTAGTCGGCTTTGAAAAGACCGGCATCATCGAGCCTGGCAAATCTGAAGACGTGACGGTTACTGTTGATCCGTATGATTTTGCTTCCTACGATGCTACCGATGCCAACGCCAATGGTTTCAAGGGCTATGAGCTGGATGCAGGATCTTATACCATCTATGCTGCCCATACCGCTCATGATAAGACCAATTCCATTGCTCTTACGTCCGCTAACATTCAGTGGGATACCGATCCTGTGACCGGCAATAAGGTCGAGAATCGCTTCGAAGATGTCGGCTCTCATCTACAGACCATTCTTTCTCGTAGCAATTGGGATGGCACTTGGCCGGCTTCCCCGACAGCCACCGACCGTGAACTCACGGCGGATATGCTGACGGCTTTGAAGGATACGACCACCACCGATAACCCCTTAGCCAGCACCTATACCACCATGCCGAAGACCGGTGTCAGCGGCGATGTCAATTTCTTCGATATGTTCGGTCTGGATTACAATGATGCGAAATGGGATACCTTGCTTGATGAAGTAACGGCCGATGAAGAATTGGATATGCTTCGTAATGCCGGCTTCAACACCGCTGCCATTGCTTCCATCGGCAAACCGAAGACCACCGATTCTGATGGCCCGGTTGGCTTAACCGTCTTCATGGGCGATCCGACTGTTTACTCCACGACGAAGTATTGCTGCGAACCGATCAGCGGTGCCACTTGGAACAAAGAGCTCATCGAGAAGATGGGCCAAGCCGTCGGCAACGAAGGTCTGGTTGGCAATGTCAAAGGCGATGGCCGTCCGTATACGGGCTGGTATGCTCCGGCAATGAACCTTCACCGTTCGCCGTTCTGCGGACGTTGCTGCGAATACTTCTCCGAAGATCCGTATCTCTCCGGTATGATGGCTGCTTATGAAGTCAAGGGTGCCAACAGCAAGGGTATGACCACTTACCTCAAGCACTTCGTCGGCAACGAGCAGGAGACTAACCGTGATAGTAACGGTGTCTGCTCCTTCATGACCGAACAGGCTCTCCGTGAACTTTACCTCAAGCCGTTTGAGAAGGCTGTCAAGGTCGGCAAGAGCCGTGGCGTGATGACTTCCTTCAACCGTATCGGAACCCGTTGGGTCGGCTGCACCTACAATCTCTGCACCGCTGTCTTAAGAAATGAATGGGGCTTCCATGGTGCCGTCATCACCGACTTCGATACGCACCACAATACGTATATGAAGCCACATGCCATCCTCTACGCTGGCGGAACGCTCGATCTGGTTTCGCAGCCGGCTGCCGGCAGTGACTTCGCCGATGTGACCAGTGCCGCCGATATGACCATCTTACGGAATGCCACTCACGAAACCTTATATGCGATGGCCAATTCGAATGTCAAGAAGGTCGTCGGCTACAAGATGGCGAAGTGGAGAGTTGCTCTGCTCATCGTCGATATCGCTCTTCCGGTCGGCCTGATTGTCTGGGGCTTCTTCGCTATCCGTCAGTCCTACAAGAAAGAAAAGAATCCTGCCACGGTCAAACCTGCTGAGAAGACAGCTGAGACGAAGGCTCAATAATATTCCACAGGGCACCGCATTGCGGTGCCCTTTTTATGTTGAAAAGATTTCGTCTTTTCAGTTTACGACATTATTTTTGTAAACTACGACAACCCACTTCTAAGTAAACCCCTTACATTTATAATAGATAATAGTTTCAAAGGTCTTTTGGTGGGTATCCTTCTTTACGCCAGCCTCCCCCGGGCAAATGCCAAGCCTTTGGCCAAAAGAAAGCTGAGGTATCTATGAAACACGAAGACATTATCAAAAAGATGAGCCTTGAAGAAAAAGCTTCCATGCTGTCCGGAAAGAACTTCTGGGAAAGCATGGATTATTCCGAGTACGGCATTCCGACGATGTTCTTATCCGATGGGCCTCACGGCATCCGCAAACAGGCAGCCGCCGCTGACCAACTGGGTCTCAATCCGTCGCTTCCGGCCACCTGCTTCCCGACCGCGGCCAGTCTTGCCAATACCTGGAACCCCGAACTGGTTGAGGAAATCGGCAAAGCCTTAGGCGAAGAAGCCGTCAAGCTGCATGTCAACATGGTCTTAGGACCGGGCATGAACATCAAGCGGAATCCGCGCTGCGGACGCTGCTTCGAGTACTTCTCGGAAGATCCGTATCTCGCCGGAAAGGTCGCGGCCGGCATGGTCCGCGGCATCCAGAGCAACGGCATCGCTTCCTGCATCAAGCATTATTGCTGCAACTCGCAGGAAGAGCGTCGTCTCAATTCCGATTCCATTGTCGATGAGAGAGCTTTACGTGAAATCTATACGACCGCTTTCGAGATTGCCATCAAGGAAGGCGGCGCCAAAGCCGTCATGTCTGCGTATAACCTCGTCAACGGCACCTATGCCAATGAGAACCTGCATACCGAAAAAGAGATTCTTCGGGATGAGTTTGGTTTCAAAGGCGTGGTCGTCACCGATTGGGGCGGCGAGAATGACAGAGTCGCCGGTCTCTTAGCTGGCAATGAGCTGGAAATGCCTGGCAACAACGGTGATACGGACCGTGAGGTCGTCAAAGCCGTCAAGGAAGGCAAGCTCGATGAGAAGGTCGTCGATGAAGCGGCCGATAACGTCATCGACTTAGCCATCGAGACCAGTCAGGTCTTCAAGGACTATAAGAATCCGGTCAGTGAGATCGATGGCAAGAAGGTCACAGGTCTCAACTGCTTCCCGGATGTCAAGAAAGCCCATCATGAGATTGCCAAGAAGGGCAGCGATGAGACGATGGTTCTGCTCAAGAACGATCATCATGTCCTGCCGCTGAAGAAGGAAGACAAAGTGGCGGTCATCGGCGATTTCGCCAATGCTCCTCGCTTCCAGGGCGCCGGAAGCTCCCTGGTCAATTCCACCCAGTTGGATAACTTCACTGCTCTGAAGGATAAGTATCGCTTCCAGTATGTCGGTTTTGCCCGCGGCTTCAACCGTTATGGCAAGATTGATGACAAGTTAGCCAACGAAGCCATTGCCTTAGCCCCCAAAGCCGATATCATTGTCTACTTCATGGGTTTGGATGAAGTCACCGAGAGCGAAGGTATGGATCGTCAGACCCTGAACCTGCCGTACAATCAGATCACGCTGCTCAAGGCTTTCAAGGATCTCGGCAAGAGAGTGGTCGTCATTCTCTCCGCCGGTTCGGTCGTCGACCTCAGCTGGGACTGCGATTGCGATGCGCTTCTTCATGGTGCGCTTTCCGGTCAGGCAGGCTGCAACTCCATCCTCGATATGCTTAACGGTGATGTCAACCCGAGCGGCAAACTCAGCGAGACCTATCCTGTCAAGTATCAGGATGTGCCTTCCGCCGCGAATTTCCCTGGCCATATGCTGACCGTGGAATACCGCGAATCCATTTACATCGGCTATCGTTACTATGAGAAGGCTGCTGTCGGCGTCAAGTATCCGTTCGGTTATGGCTTAAGCTACACGACCTTTGAATATTCCAACCTGAAGATTGATGACAAAGGCGTTTCATTCACCATCAAGAATACCGGTGCCTATGCCGGCAAGGAAATCGCTCAGCTTTACATCGGTCTCAAGGAGAGTCATCTCTTCCGTCCGGTCAAGGAGCTGAAAGGTTTCCATAAGACTAAGCTTCTCCAGCCTGGCGAAAGCGAGGAAGTCACGATTGCTTTCGATGACAAGTCCTTCCGTTACTTCAATGTCAAGACGATGGCATGGGAAGTTGAGGAAGGTACTTACGATATCTATATCGGTGCCTCCAGCGCGGATATCCGTCTGAACGGAACGCTGCATGTCGCGGGAACCACCACCGATTATCCTTATGATGCCACCAAGCTTCCCACCTACTATTCCGGCAAGATTGCCTTGTTTCCGGATAAGGAATTCCGTGAACTCTATGGCCGGGAAATCCCGTCTGCCGATCTGCACTTCGTCAACAAGAAGCGGACACGGATTGCCTTGGACCGGACATCGGTCTTCTCCGATCTGGTCTATGCCCGAGGTCATCTGGGCCGGTTGGTCGGCCGGGGCCTCAATGCCGGCATCCGCTTTGGCAACAAGCACAACAAGGCTCTTGCCAATGCCATCATCATGGGACCGTATTCGTTCCCGATGAGAGCCGTCAGCCGGATGATGAATATGCCGATCTCGCAGGCCGATGGCCTGATGACGATGTTCGACGGTCACTTCTTCAAAGGCTTAGGAATGTTCATCAAAGGCAAGAAGGACAAGCCGAAGTATCCGAAGGAAGATCACTACATCAAAGTCGACCATAAGAAGAAAGGTAAATAAAGGTAAATCCCATGGCGGAAGAAAAGAAAGTCCTCACCAAAGAGGAAAAGCAGAAGATCGTTGCCGACTATAAGGCACAGAAGAAAGCCGAGAAAGAAGCCAAGAAGGCTGAGATTGCTAAGGAAGTCGCCATCGATAAGGCCATCACCCCTGAGCAGAAAGCCCGCATTGACGAGCGTGCCAAGGAAATCAAGGCCGAGTCCGACCGTCAGGCCGCGATGAAGAAGGAAGAGGCCAAGCAGATCAAAGCTGCCGAAAAGGCCAAGATTGCTGCCATGTCCAAGGAAGATGCCGAGAAGTACAAGGCTGACCAGAAAGCCAAGACCAAGGCCGACCGTCAGGCCGCTTACGAAAAGGCTCAGGCCGAGAAGGATGCCAAACTCAACAAGCTCACCGAAGATCTGTCGAAGCGTGAGGACTGCGGCGGTAAGATTCATCGTTTCTTCCATGCCTTCAATATGACCAAGTTCTGCCGCTTCTTCTCCAACGGCTGGCTGAAGTTCAAGTGCCTCCATCCGACCGGCGCTGCCTGGGTCTACCAGATCTTCTTCTTCATCGTCTTCTCCGAAGGCGTCACCATCTGGCAGTTCCTTGTGATGCTTTTCCTTCCCTATGCTTTCGCTAGTCTTTCTAGCCAAGCATTTGTCTGGCCTGCTGTTACGTTATGGGCTTGGCCTGATGCGGGCAAAGATAGCGCTGCCAATATGATTTGGGCAATCTTTAACGAGCCAGTTCAGTATAAAGATGGTGTCATTGTTGCCCAAGGTGGTCTTGGCAACTTCATTGCCTTCGAAATCGCTGTCTTTACTGCTCAGTGCATCAACTTCCCGTTACAGCGTAACATCACCTACCGCAGCCATGGCAATCCGTGGTATCAGGCAATGTGGTACTTCATCGGCTGGGTCCTGATTTCTTTGGTTGTCAATATGGTCTGGGGCTTTGTGAATCCTATTCTCCTTCATGTCATGGGAAGTGAAGCTTTCATTTACACACTCATCAAGACGTTCATCACGGGCGGCATCTCGATGGTCATCTTCTTCTTCATCTTCCGCATCATCTTCCCTGCCGGCGCTGCCGATACGTCGCATGAAGAAGCCAAGAAGGAAATCCTGGCCAAAGATGCGGTGCTGAAAGCCTAGTTCTCTTAACCTATCGAAAGCCTGGCTGCGGCCAGGCTTTTTTTGTTATTGAAATCGCAAAAATTTTCCCTGCTTGTTTCTGACACTCCTCAAAAAGAGGTAAGCGCTTAAGAGAACACCAGCACACCCAGAAGGCTTTGTCAGAAAGTGCAAAGGAGAATTCCTTGTCTTTCCAAAGAGGACAAAAAACCTGAAAAAGGAAACCCTTTAGGTCAGATAATGACCCTGGAAGAAAACAATATCCTTAGACTTAAAAGAAGATGGTTCCGATTTTGTTTGTTGAATAAATATTTTCTTTCGTGAACCTTTCAGAATCCGATTTTTTCAGTATCCTCTGGGTTAGTCCGTTGTTACTTTTTTGTGAAATGGCAGTCCAAAAGAGAGATAATAGTCAGTAGAAGTTAGGAATGAGGACTGCACCTTTTGACAAAAAAGCAACCGATTTTGACCCATCAGCTGAAAGTAACCGCTTACTTAGCCAAACTATAAACTGACGGAATGGTATTCGGAAAAGAAACTGACATTTCTTTTCGGGCAGACAAAAAATGAGCGACTATGCTAAAAATCGGGATTGTGGATGATGACCCTAAAGCCACCGATAATCTGGTTGCCTTGCTGAAACGGTACGAGACGGAAGAAAAGACAGAAATGTCGATTGTTACCTATGCCTCAGGACGTGCCTTTCTGAATGAGGCGTCTTCCTCCCATCTCTTTGACCTGCTCTTTCTTGACATCCAGATACCCGATTTCTCTGGGCTGGAGTTAGCCAAGCTTGTGCGACAGTACGATAAAGAGGTACGAATCATCTTCGAAACCGACTTCGGACAATATGCCATCTATGGTTATAAATACGATGCCACGGACTACTTCCTGAAACCGGTCGGCTACTATGATCTTAAACTGCGGCTGAAGAACATCATCAAATCCTTCACCAAGAAGATACCCGACGACGTTCTGGTTCTCCATATTGATAAGGGTATCCGCAACGTCAGCGTGGCTCACATCCTCTATGTTGAAGAGAAGGGGCATTGTCCTGCTTATCATCTGGATAGCGGGGACGTGCTTATCTCTTCCAAACGCAAGAGCTTAGCTGTGCTGGATAAGGAATATGGCGCCTACGATTTCTGCCGGGCTTCCTCCGGGTTCCTCGTCAATCTCCATCACTGCACCACGCTGAATAAGGATACGGTGCAGGTCGGTCCGGATACCCTCTACCTCTCCCGCCGCATGAAGAAGACCTTCATTGATAAGCTGTCGGCTATCTATTCCGATTCCACGAGAAAGGACTGAACTATGCCAACTTACGATATCCGCTGGGCCTGGGGCATCTATAGCTTCTTGCTTCCGTTCTTCGGCTTTTCCATTTTTTTCTCCTGGAAACAGGAAAAACGGAAATACTGGTGGATCGTTCTTATTGGGTTAGCCGTTGTCGTTGTCGGACTGTCGTTCCTTTTGGAGATGATGACCTATTATATACGGGTAAACACCCCGTCTTTTCAGGACAACGTTCCGGTATCTTTTATTATGCTCTTGCCTTTTGTCATCTACTATGTTGTTTCCGTTATCTGCCTGCTTGGCATGTTCAAGAACAGCATCTGGGCGGCTTTGTTCTTTGCCACTTTGTCCTATTGTCTGCAGCATATCAGTGAACGCTGCTATGAGCTGCTGACGTTAGGCATTTATGGGAAAACTCTGAATGTCCCGATGGGTTACTGGATTCCGGTGCTCATTGCTTTTACCTTGGTCTTTTATTTCCTTTTCTATTTTTTGGCTTTAAACAAAGTGGATGTCCGTTCCTTCGGAAAACTGGTGGATTACAAGCTCCAGATCCTGGCGATGGTCTTTGTCATCCTGGTCGCTATTTATTTCAATTCGCAGATAACCTTCATCTCCTATGACAGCAAGAACTGGCTTCCGATTCAGACTTTATCCTATATCACCTCCGTTCTCTTTGCCACGGTTGTCGTCCTAATGGAAATGACGTTGGTTCAGGCCAAAATCAAAGAAAAGGAAGCTGACCGTCTCAACCGCCTTTTGGAAGGGGAGAAGACCAAATACGAAAGCGAGAAAAAAGCCATTGATCTCCTCAATGTCCGCTATCATGACATCAAGCACATGCTCAATGATCTTCAGGAAAACAAAGACTCGGAATCCGACAAAGCCGTCATCAAGGAGATTCAGAAGAATCTGACGACGTTCCAGGAATCCACGGTCCAGACCGGAAACGAAGCGTTGGACATTCTCCTTTATCAGAAAGAAGAAGCCTGCCGGAAGAAGGACATCCGTTTCACCTGCATGCTCTCCGGTGTCAATCTCAGCTATTTCCAGCCGTATGAACTATATGCTCTTTTTGAAAATGCGCTCGACAATGCCATCCAAGGCGTCAAGGATCTGCCGATTGAGAAGCGGGTGATTGATATCAACCAGAATGAAGTCAATGGCTTTGAGGTCATCAAGGTCAGCAACTATTTCCAGGGCAATCTGGTCTTTGAAAAAGGATTGCCGCAGACCCGCAAAGACCCTTCCGTCCATGGCTTTGGCATGAAATCGATGCGGGCTATTGCCGAGAAATATGACGGCCGGGTTTCGGCCAGCTGTCAGGATGACCTTTTCGTCTTGACGATTTTCCTTCCTTTGGCCAAGCCGGCTGAAAAGTAAGCGCTGTCAGTTTTGACATTTTTGAAACCGGATTTGGCGTAGACGTGTAAACCGCTTACATGCTTTTCCTAGAATGCTCCTGTCTTTAGGTTACAAGGAGGAAAAGTAATGAAAGACAGTTCTGTATTCCGTCGAAGACAGCTGAAGAACCCCAGTCTTATCGCCGTCAGTGCATTAATGATCTTGGGTCTGGCCAGCTGCAACAAACCGACCTCAACTTCCGTTGACAGTACGAATCCGTCCACGCCTGCTTCCGCTTCGGTTGCTTCCAACGATTCCACCTTGCCGAGTAGCAGCACCAGCACCAGTACGAGTGATTCCACTCACACCGATCCTGATCCGTATGCGAAGATTGTCGAAAGCGAAGTCACTGCCACCGGTGGCAAAACCGGAAACTTGGCGGCCAAAGGCAAGTTCTACACCGACTTTGAAACCAAAGCAGAGGAACAGGCTTATGCCAAAAAGGTTGGCATTCAGATTGGTGCCGAAGGCGATGTCCTATTGAAGAATGCCGATGCAGCTCTTCCGTTACGCGCTGCCGAGAACAGAGTGACCCTTTTTGGTATTCATTCCGTTGAGCTCGTCACTGCCGGCGGCGGTTCTGGTGCCGGCTCTTTGGATGGGAACGGCATTGCCCATTCTACCTTAGAGTCTTCTTTGACCGATGCCGGTTTCAGCGTCAATCCTTCCACTCTAAATTTATACAATGCGTATAAAGGAACCTTAACCGTTGCCGCCACCCAGATTGATCGGGAGTTAGGCATGGATGCCTATTCCTCGTCCGTCAAATCCTCTTATTTCTCCTATAATGACGCAGCTATCGTCACGATTTCGAGAATCGGCGCCGAAAACAAGGATCTTCTGACCAACACCGTTGTCGGTCATAAGAATGCCGATGATCATTATCTGCAGTTGGATGACAACGAAGTCGAGATGATCAAGCATGTCAAGCAGAACTTCGGCAAGGTCATCGTCCTTCTCAATACGCCTTCCAGCTTCCAGTGCCCGGATCTGGCTGCGGATAAGACAGAAGACAATCTTGGCGTCGATGCCATCCTTTGGGTCGGCGGCGTTGGCAACAATGCCATCGATGCCGTCGGTCAAATTCTCAATGGCAGCGTCAATCCTTCGGGCCATACCGTGGATCTCTGGAGCCGTGATTTCACTAAAGAGCCTACTTTCACCAACTTCGGTTTTGACACCCAGAACAAGGATGCCGATGGAAACCGGATGGATGCTCTCTACCATGACAAGAACGGCAAACCGTTGGAATTCGCTCAGGCCGAATATCGTGAAGGCATCTATAATGGCTATAAGTTCTATGAGACTGCCGCTACCGATATGGGAACCAGCGGCGAAGCCTGGTATCAGTCCAACGTCCTCTATCCGTTCGGCTATGGCTTAAGCTACACCAATTTCAGCTGGGAATGGGCCGGTGTTGAAGATAACCTGACCATTGCCAAAGCCAATCAGACCGTTACCACCCGTGTCAAGGTCACCAACAACGGCAATGTTGCTGGCAAGGATGTCGTCGAGGTCTACTATTCCGCTCCGTACACGAAGGGCGGCATTGAAAAGGCTTCCAACAACTTTGTCAAGTCCGCAAAGACCCGTCTTCTTGAGCCGGGCGAAAGCCAGATTGTCGAAGTGAAGTTCGTTGCTCAGGATATGGCTTCCTTCGATTGGAGCGATGCCAACAAGAACGACTTCAAGGGCTATGAGCTCGAAGCCGGCAATTATGTCATCAGCGCTAACCGCAACTCCCATACGCCGGTTCTGACCACCAACCGTAAGATTGATACGGCTATGAAGATCACCACCGACTATACGACCGGCAAGACCATTAAGCCGATCTTCACCGATGAGTATGATTCCACCAATGCCACGCTGAAAGCCAACCTGATCTCCCGTGCGACCGGCTTAGTCCAGCCGAAGGCTTCCACCTTAGTTGACCGGACGTTGCAGGATGATGAGATTGCTGCTTTACGTGCTACCTATCAGTACTTCCACTATCAGGAAGCGGCTACCGATCCTTGGTATGTTGCCAACAAGCCTACCGGCTGGGATCAGCGGAAAGCCGCTGTCACCGACTATTCTTCCTTCATCAAACTGGCCGATATGGCCGGCGTTGACTATAAGGATATGAAGATTGAGAACGGTGCCGTTGTCTGCGGCAGTGATGAGGGCTCCAAGAAGTGGGAGACCTTCATGAATCAGCTCAGCTGGAAGGAACTCTGCGACATGGTTGCCGCTTCTTCCACCGGCAAGAGCGATGCCATCGGCAAGGGCAGCGATTCCGAAAGTGATGGCCCGGTCCAGATCAATGGCGGTTATCTCTTCCCTTCGAACCCGGTCTTAGCATCCACCTTTAATCCGGATCTGGCTTATACCAAGGGCCGTCTGGTCG
Organism: Bacilli bacterium; assembly: GCA_022647725.1. Taxonomy (GTDB): domain Bacteria; phylum Bacillota_I; class Bacilli_A; order RFN20; family CAG-288; genus Enterosoma. The sequence goes on along the minus strand of JALCLG010000001.1, from coordinate 1,995,370 downwards.
GCAATGAAGCCATGTTCAAAGGTCAGCAGTGCTGGCGTGGTCCGGGTATGGATAACCATCGTTCTCCGTTCGGTGGCCGTAACTTCGAGTACTATTCTCAGGATGGCAATCAGGGCGCGATGTTCGCCAATGGCGAGATCAGCGGTGCCGTCTCCAAGGGCTTAGTCACCTACACCAAGCATTTCTTCCTCAACGATTCCGAATCCTACCGTGCTGATAACGGCGGTATCTTCACCTATGCGACTGAGCAGACCATCCGTGAAACCTACCTCAAGACGTTTGAAGCTGCCTGCAAGGCCGGTGCCATGGGCTTCATGAGCTCCTTCAACAGAATCGGCAAACAGGTTACGGCTAACTCTTATGCCGTCCATCAGCTCCTCTTAAGAGATGAGTGGGACAGCAAGGCTGTCACCGAGACCGATGCCTGGGCCAAGGCCTATGTGCCGGTCAACAAGATGGCTCTCACCGGCGATGATGAACTCTTAGGAACCTCTTCCGGTTTCGCCGATGATCAGATGGACTACGGCGAATGGGATGAGACGACTGGCATGGTCAAGACTCCGAAGGATGCTACTTCTCAGGAAGCCGGCACCAACGATAAGGCTGATCCTACCTTCTATGCCGGTGTCCGTATCCGTGCTCAGCGTCTTCTCTTCAGCCGTGCCAATTCCGCCGTCAACAAGAATACCTTCCAGGATGGCCAGATTGTCACTGCCGTCATTGAAAGAGGCCTCGATTCTACCGTCAAGTTAGCTACCGATGCTTCCAACGATATCCAGGTCTCCATCCAGACGGATAAATCCGGCACTGCCTTAGGAACGCTGCCGACCGGTCTGACGCTGTCGGCTAACGGCGATGTCCTGACGGGCAAAGTCGATACCGAAGGCACCTATGATGTTCCGGTCAACATTGTTGCGGACCGTTATGTCACGGTTACCGGTACCTTACGTATTCAGGTCGTTTCCGCCATGCATCTCGATGGTGCTGTCTTAGACGCCAACAAGAGCATCGAAATCGCTGCCAACACCGATTACACGGGCAAGATTGAGACACCTACCTTAGCTTACGACAATAAGATCAGTTCCATTGTCCATGTGTGGGGCATGACGATGAAGGGTGCGTCGTTCATCATGAACGAGTACTACACCGAAGGCAAATGGTGGAACCGCAACGAAGATCAGTCTGCGGCCGATATCATCACGACGCCTGTCGATGATTCCAACACCACCGATCCTGGCTACGATAAGGCTATCATCTACCATTATGAGTTGGCTGAGGGAAGCACGCTTCCTGCTGGTCTTACTCTGAAGGACCATACGGTCAGCCATCAGGGCCATGCTCATCGTGGCAGCTATGATGTCACTGACTATGTGGAACTGACCGGTAAGGCTACCACTCCTGGCACCTATACCTTCACCATCAACCTCATTGTCCCGCTCACCAGCTCCTTTGGCGCTGATTGGTGCATGCCTTCTGGCAATTCGATGACTTATGCGCAGACGATGACGGTTGTCGTCAAGTAACCTTTTGCGGGATGAATGAAAATAGGCAGCCGCTCCTCAGCGGCTGCCTATTCTCTTATTGAAATTTGCTGCCACGCAAAGAAGGAAAATAAAATGAAAAAGCTGACATTGATGACCTTATCCTTAGCAGGACTGCTGCTGTTAGGAGCCTGCAAACAAACCACGGGTACTTCGGTAAAAAGCACGACGGAATCCACCATCCAGTCGGCGGCAACCCAAAAATCGGTTAGTACCTTGACTGTGAAGAGCCTTCCGACGAAAACGGAGTATTTCGTTGGCGATACGTTTGATCCGACCGGCTGCACCATTACCGTCAAATACAGCGATAGCACAACCGAAGATCTGGCTTTGACCGATAGCAAACTGAGCTATACGGCTCCGAATACCGATACGGCCGGAACCAAGAACGTGATTGTGACGATGTCCGGCAAGAGAGCCACCTTTAAGATTACGGTCAAAGATGCGACCTTTGATGTTACTTTTGATCTTAATTATACCGGGGCTCCGACGGCAACGATCGTCACGGTGAAGAAAGGGGCTACCGTCGATAAGCCGACGGATCCGACCCGGACCAATTTCACCTTTGATGGCTGGTTTACCGAAGCCAATACTGCCAATGCTTATGTTTTCACTACCCCGATCACCGCAGCCATCACCTTATATGCCAAGTGGCTGGATAACTCGAAGACCTCGTACACCTTCACCTTCGATTACAATTTCCATCTCGACAAACGGGATCATGGTCCCAAAGTCCAGAAGCAGACGCAGACCATTGAGGAAGGCGGCACGGCGACCAAGATCACCGATCCGACCTTCTTAGGCTATGACTTCGGTGGCTGGTACACCGATCAGACCACTTTGACGGCTGCCTTTGACTTTACCTCCAAGATCACGGCCAATCAGACCGTCTATGCCAAGTGGACACGTAACAGTGAGTACAAAGGCGAGAATACCTTCACGTTGGAAGGCGAGAACGTGAGTCTCGTCGGCAAGTCGGGCCCGGGTCTTTCCGGAACGGCCACGGCTGCCGGCATGATTCTTTCCAACCTGACGAAGTTCGGTGCTTCCAACGATAAGGCTGTCGGCTATCTGTATCAGCAGGGTATCTTCCTGGATTTCTATTTCATTTCGGATATTGCCTGCAAAGCCGATATTACCTTACGTCTGGGCATTGAAATCGAAGACTACACCTTTACTCCTGCCAATTACCAGGTGCAGCTTAACGGCACGACTCTCAATTATTCCAACATCGTCTTCACCAATGTCCCTTCCAGCACCGTCGATACCCCGATGTATTCCCAGTTCAATGATTTTGTCATTGCCACCCAGGTCGACCTTGTCAAAGGACAGAACCTGGTCAATCTGACGACCAATAACAGCGACGGCATCACCGGAACGACGATGTTAGCCCATGCGCCGCTCGTCGATGCCCTGAAGATCAAGGTTACCGATGCCGTGATTCAGTGGGAAGGCGACAAAGATCTTCCGGCCAATGTCTGAGCCGACGAAAAGGAGGTAGTCTATGAAAGATAAGAAACGCCCGATTTACAAGCGTGCCTGTTTTTATGTCTGGGCCGGCGTCTCCTTAGTTCTCATCGCCCTGATCCCGACCATCCATGTCCTCAGCCATACGACGTTTGCGGACTTGCTGAATTTCGCCATGGGCGGACCGACCAACATCTATGCCCCCGGCAGCGAATCCTCCTATACCGCCAGCTTCAGCAATAAGCAGGAAGCCCTCGACAATGCCTACAAAGTCAACAAGTCAATTGCCGAGGAAGGCATGGTTCTTCTGAAGAATGAAAACCAGGCCCTGCCCATTCGGACTCCGGAATCCAAAGTCGACAAAGCTTCGGCCAAGCCGAAGATTTCCGTCTTCGGAAAGAACTCCGCCAATATGGCTATCGGCGGCGGTGGCTCGGGTGCCGCAACCGGTGCCTTTACCAACCTCACTACCAAGGATTTCACCGTTGACAATAAGAAAGTAACGAATGTCGGTTCTTTGGAAAGCGCAGGGTTTGACGTGAATCCGACCCTCCTGGCATTCTATCAGGACGACACGAAGTCAGGGACGGGAAGGAAGACTTCCTCGGGCGACCTCAACAGCGGGGCAACCCAGATCATGTCGACCGGCGAAACACCTCAGTCCTCTTATACCGGAGACATCACCTCTTCCTATAAGGATTATAGCGATGCGGCCGTCGTCCTCTTCACCCGGGTGGGCAGCGAAGGCTGCGACTGCCCGATGACCATGAAAGGTGCCACAGGCGCCCGCAAAGACGATGACCACTATCTGCAGCTGGATCAGAACGAGACGGATCTGCTGAAAGCCGTCTGCGAAGCCGATTTCAAGCATGTCATTGTCCTTATCAATTCCGGCTCTGCGATGGAACTTGGTTTCCTGAAAGATCCCAGCTATTATGCCTATCAAAGCAAGATCGATGCCGCTTTATGGGTCGGCTTCTCCGGCAACAGCGGTTCGGTTGCAATCGGCGAAATCCTCAACGGCAACATCAATCCCTCGGGCCGGACCGTTGATACCTATGTCGCGGACCTGAAGAAAGATCCGACCTGGAACAACTTCTCCGAAAACCGGGTTGCCAATGGCGACCAGTATGTGCTCGACAGCACGCTTAAGACCGACAGCTCGAAATCCACGCTGTACTATTTTGCGGATTACGAGGAGAGCGTCTATGTCGGCTACCGTTACTATGAGACCCGCGGCTACACCGATGGGGAAACCTGGTACAGCCAGGCTGTCACCTATCCTTTCGGCTATGGCCTAAGTTACACAACCTTCACCGCCGAGATCAGCAACAAAGCCGACCTCAATGACCAGGAACTGAGCTACGACAAGGATCCGACGGTCAAAGTCAAGGTCACCAATACCGGCACCGTTGCCGGAAAACAGGTCGTGGAGCTCTATTCCAAGGCTCCCTACTATGACGGCGGCATTGAAAAGCCGTATGAAGTGCTGGTCGGGTTTGCTAAGACCGACCTGCTGGAGCCGGGCAAGAGCCAGGAAGTCACCATCGACTACAATCCTTACTATTCGGCTTCCTATGATTACAAGGACAAGAATGCCAATGGCTTCAAAGGGTATGAGCTCGAACACGGCACCTATACACTCTCCTTGAACAGTGATGCCCATACGGTCTTGGATTCGGTGATGATGAAAGTCACCGATGACCAGCTGATCGACAAAGATCCGGTCTCCGGCAACGATGTCATGAACCAGTACACCGATCAGGAAGAAGGCTTCAACTCGGATGCCGAGCTGGGAAGTCTGCTCAGCCGCAAAGACTGGGAGAATACCTGGCCGCAGACGCGGACCGCTGCTGAAATGACGATGAACCAGAAACTTTATGATCAGTTCACCGATACCTCGACCAACAACCCCACCGACTACGATTCCCTCGACTACCCGATGATGGATGCCGAGAAGAAGCTGGCCATGCGGGATCTTCTTTACGGGACGGACGGCAAGTTTGCCGGCAAGACTGCCTGGGATGATTCCCGCTGGGATTCGCTCCTGGATCAGATGAATTTTGCCCAGGTCCTTAAGATGTATAACGGCGCCTCCTATAAGATCACCAATGTCGACAGCGTCGGTCTTCCCTATATCGGCTGCTCCGATGGTCCGGTCGGCTGGACGTCGTTTGTCAATGACCTTTTCAAGGGCTGCGCCTCCTACTCCTGCGGAACCTTGGTTGCCTCTTCCTGGAGCACGGCGGTCAGTAAGTCCTTTGGCGAAGCCGTCGGCGAAGAAGGCCTGATTGGTGCCAAGGATACGCCTTTCACCGGCTGGTATGCCCCGGGCATGAACATTCACCGCTCGGCTTTCGGCGGCCGGAACTTCGAATACTACAGCGAAGATCCTCTCCTTTCCGGCAAGATTGCTGCCGGTGAGATTCAGGGAACCAAGAGCAAAGGCGTCGTGACCTTCATCAAGCATTTTGCCCTCAATGAGCAGGAAACCCATCGTTCCATCTCCGGTGACGCCTCCTGGGTGACCGAACAGGCCATGCGGGAAATCTATCTGCGTCCGTTCGAAATCGCCGTCAAGGAAGGTGGGAGCACCGGTCTGATGTCGTCTTTCAACCGTATCGGCACCCGCTGGACGGGGGGCGACTACCGGTTATTGACCACCATCTTACGCGATGAATGGGGCTTCAAAGGCGCCGTCATCTGCGACTTCAACACCGTTCCGGCGTATATGAATCCGAAGCAGGAAGCCTATGCCGGCGGCGACTTGAACCTAGCCACCTTGGAGTCCTCCTTCTGGAATGCGGATGATTCCTCGACCGGCGATGCCCTTGTCTTAAGACGCGCGTTGAAGAACGTGCTTTATGCCATCGTCAATTCCAACGCCATGAAAGGCGAAGTCATCGGCCAGAACAAGGCGCCGTGGGAGAAATGGGTTCTCTTAGCTGAGATTGCTCTGGGAGGCATTGTCGTCATCTACTCCGGCCTCTACTTCACGTTGACGTTTGTTTCCATTCACAAAGCCAAAAAGCAGGATTCGCAAGATTCCGACTCGGCGGGACAGTCCTCCGATTAAACTCCTTTTTCGAAGGGCTGTTTGCCGGTTCCCTTGTCAGTGGGGAACCGGTTTTTTGTTGGTCGGAAGTCCCGAGACGAGTTCTTGATGTTTTCTTTTCACAATCATAGTAAAATAGTATCAATGAAGGTTGAACCCATGAAACTGATCACATTCTGTGTGCCTTGCTTTAATTCGCAGGACTATATGCGCCATTGTCTCGACTGCCTGTTACAGGGCGGCGAGGACGTCGAGATCATCGTCGTCGATGATGGCAGCAAAGACAATACCGGTAAGATTGCCGATGAATATCAGGCTGCCCATCCCAGCATTGTGAGAGTCGTCCATAAGGCTAACGGCGGCCATGGCTCCGGCGTCAACAAAGGCGTGGAACTGGCTACCGGTCTTTACTATAAGGTCGTCGACAGCGATGACTGGCTGGATGATGAAGGCTATAAGAAGCTTCTGGATACCATCAAGGAGCATCAGAAGGCCAATACCCTTCCGGACCTCTACATCATGGACTTTGTCTACAACAAGCCCAGCGAGAACAGCCAGTTCGAGCGGAATTTCAGATCCCAGTTCCCGGTGGGGAAGATCTTCACCTGGAAAGAGACCAAGCCTTTCAAAGGCGACAAGGTCTTTTTGATGCATGCCCTGATCTATAAGACCGAACCTTTACGGGCCAGCCATACCATCCTTCCGGAACATACCTTCTATGTGGATGATATCTTCGCTTATCAGCCCCTGCCGTTCATGAAGACGATGTATTACCTTCCTCAGCGGCTTTATATGTATTTCATCGGCCGTTTGGATCAGTCGGTGACGGTCAAGAACATTGTGGCCCGCTACCAGCAGCAGATTGTCGTCCAGAAGGCGATGTGTGATGCCTATACCTATGATCAGATCAAAGCGATGGATAAGCCTTTACGGCGATATTTGTTCCATGCCCTGGAATCGTTGATGGTGGTGACCTTGTTCTTCACCTGCGGCGAAGATACCAAGGAACGGAAACAGGCGACCAAGGACCTCTGGAAGTATATCAAGACCAAGGATCCTAGGATGTACCGGAAGCTCTTCTTCCGCGGCTTCCCGACCATCGTCAACTACCTGCCGTTCTGGCTGAAAGGCAAAGTCATGATGTTCTCCTACAAGCGGATGGTGGCAAGAGAGCATCTCGGATAGTCAATATGGGCAGGAAATGAGCAAACCGAGAAGAACGGCGTGACAGACACTGCCATCCTTCTTGGATAATCATCGTCTTCAATAATCCGATAAATTACGAATTATTGGCTTGTTTTTTGTATTTCATTATGGGCCTATTAAATAATTTTATCATTTGATTATTGTTTTCTTTGCTTAGTTCTTCTAGAATAAATATGCATAAAATAAGCACCACTAAAGGAGGATCGTAAGCGGAAATTGGGGGTCTTCGGGCCCCGCTTTTTGTTGGTATCCTCTTTGTGCAAGGAGGATGAGAAGGATGACATATCCGCTCACGGAGAAGCAGAAGGAGATCGTAGACTATTCGGACGGGCACGGGCTTGAGGAAGCCGAGGCAAGGTTCGGGATAAGCCACAACCAGGTGAGATACCTGAGGGAGAAGAGGAACCGGATCGAGAGGGAGAAGAATCCCGGAAACTCCGAAGCCGTTCGGCCGGCCATGGCCTTCGCCAGGGTCGAATGCGGCGAAAGAACGATCGAGGTGAGGATCGGGACCGTCGCGATGACGATCACGGCATCCGATCTCGCGGAGGTGATGAGGAGGCTATGATCGAACTGGAGAAGATCGAAGGGATTTATCTCTACCAGGGGACGACGGACATGAGAAGAGGGATGCACTCTCTTCTCGCGCTTGCCTCGACCCTGATGGAGAAGAAGGACATGCTCCACCGTCTTTTCGTCTTCTGCGGAAGGGACAAAAGGACGCTCAAGATCCTCGAGCTCGACGCAGACGGATGCTGGCTCTACCAGAAGAGATGCGTGACCGGAAAGTTCTGCTGGCCGAAGGCGGAGGACGGCGTGGTGACGATCGACAGAAGGCAGCTCCTGTGGCTGCTTGAGGGCCTTTCCCCGGTCCAGCCGGGAGCCCACACTACACAGCAATGTTTCATCGGGAAATGAAGGTTGCCTAGCGAGAAAACATTCGCAGAAAAGCCGATAGAATCGGCACTTTCTGCTTGTATAAATGGCATATATCTGATATAATATTGTCATGGAAAAGGACATCGGACTCAGCCGTGAGGAGCTCATCGAGATGCTGAAGAAGTCGGAGGCGAGAAACGCCGCGCTGGCCGCGGAAGTCTCGTCGCTGAGGAACGGCGCCGCGGACTCGAAGGCGAGGATCGCCGGATACGAGAAAGACCTCGGAATCCTCCGGGACGAGAAGAAAAAGGCGGAGAAGAAGATATCCGAGCTCAGCCATGCGTCGGACCAGCTCAGGGCCTACGGAGACGAGGAGCACTTCCTCCGTACCGTCCTCGAGAGATACCTCGTCGCCAACAAGGTGCTGACCCGTGAGCTCATACGCCAGCTCTACGCGAACAGCCGGAGCGAGAAGACATCCGAACTGGCGAAGAAGGGGATCTGCGTATCGCCTGCAGCGGACCATCCGTCCGATTCGCCCGACACCGTGAAGTCCGAGACCGAGGGAAGGAAGAGAGGCCGCCGGGAGGGGACCGTGGATTTCGACTGCATTCCCGGAAAGACGGAGACGGTCGACACGGCTCCGAGCAAGACGCCCGTGTGTGAAAGCTGCGGAGTCACGATGGACGAGAAGGGAGCCCAGGAGTTCTATAAGCTCTCCTACGTTCCCGGATACTTCCGCAAGACCCGCTATATTGTTCATTGCTATGTCTGTCCGCACTGCGGGAAGAGATCCGACACCTCGGAGAAGGCAGAAGACGCCTACGGACTGAGCGGCTGCACCCCGAGCCTCGGTGCCTTCCTCGCCTATCTCTCCTATGGAGCCTATCTTCCGAGGAACCGTCTGCGCGACGTCTTCGCCCAGTCGGGGTTTCCGCTCTCCAAGACGCTCATCGTGAGATACTGCGCCATGACGGCGAAGGTCTTCGCCCCTCTCGCCGCAAGGATGAAGGAGGACCTGAGGAAGGCCCATGTGGTCCATATCGACGAGACGCCGTACAACTGCCTCGGAGCCGAGAACCGCACCAACTACTTCTGGGCGGCTGTCACCGGTGCCTCGGAGCCTTCGAGGATCATGCTCTACTGCTATGAGAACGACCGGAAGTACGAACACGCGAAGGAGATACTCGGAGACGGGTTCCCCGGCACGGTCGTGAGCGACCAGTACGGAGCCTATGCGGGGTTCGGACATCTCGCCTACTGCTACTCGCATCTCGAGCGCCCGCTCATCGCCTTCCTCGCGGACTATCCCGAGGATTCGAGGAAGGACAGGGACTTCCTCGAGGTGCAGGAGCTCGTGTCGCTCCTCAAGCAGGCGTTCGGCGCGGAGAAGAGGCTGAAGGGCCTTTCCCCCGAGGAGAGGAAGGAGAGGAGACAGACGGAGGTGAGGCCTTCCGTCGAGAAGTATTTCGAGCTGGCCGCAGAATACCGCGGAGAGGACGATACGCCCAGGAACCGCGCCATCTCCTACGGCCTCGACGAGGTGAGCCATTACCTCCTCTTTCTCGAGGACGGAAGCGTCCCCATGACCAACAACTCCGCTGAGAGGACCGTACGCAAGGTGAAGATGGTGAAGAACGCAAGCATGTTCTCGAAGACCGAGGGCGGAGCCGGCGACACGGCCGTGATGCTCTCGGTGGTCCAGACGGCCGTCCTCAACGGTCTCAACCCGATGAGATACATGGAATACGTGCTGACGAACTATAAGGACCTCTCCGATCCGGAGAAGCTCGGAGACTTCCTTCCCTATTCGGCGAAGCTCCCGGAATCGGTGAGGCTCACCGAAGGAGAGAAAAAGGCGATGGAGAAGGAACGGAAAGAGACGGAAAAAGGAAAGGAGTCCGACGCGAGCTAAATGCTCTCCGGACTCCTTTTTTTCTGTCCAAGTTCCCACACCCCAATTTCCGCTTACGGAGGATCCTTATGCAAAATTTGTTCTTCGCCAATTCGATCGGCGACAATCTCGCCACGGCGATGACCAGTACCAGTCTCTGGACGGCCATTGCCAAGACCATCATCATCATCTTCTTAGGCTACTTCATGACCCGGAAGAAGATCTTCCCGCAGGGGACCGGATCGATTCTTACCAAGGTTGTCATGAATGTTGCTCTTCCCTGCCTGGCCTTTACGGGATTCATGACCGACTATACGATGGCGGCCGGCGTTGATGCCATCTTCAACTTCTTCTTCGGCTTCGTCATCTACATCATCTTCATGATGATTGCCAAGGTGATCTTCCTTTGGGTCAAGGATCCGACCAAGCGTCTGGTCCTGTCCATCCTCTTCGCCTTTGGTTCCACCACCTTCTTCGCTCAGCCTCTGATCTCGGCCGTCTTCGGTAAGCTGGCCTACAATGATTCCAACATGCTGAACGTTGCTTACCGTGTCTTCCTTTATTCCTATGCCTATATTGCCATCAGCGGCATCAAGCTTGGCTCGACCAAAGAGACGAGCTTAGGGGCCACGATGAAGAAGATTTTCCTCAACCCCATCATCATCGCGACCTTCGTCGGCCTCTTGCTTTGGTTCTTACAGGCGATTCCGGGCAGTGCCATTGTCCGCAAGGATTGGTTAGCTCCGGTCAGCACCGTCTCCTATGAGGATGCTGCCAAGGTTGCTTTCTGGAGAGTCGATGTCACCTTGCCGTGGATTTACCAAGTTGCTACCACGTTAGGTGGCCTTTCTTCGCCGCTGGTTTGGTTGGCTATCGGCTGCACGCTGGGCAATGCTTCCATTGCCGATGCTGCTAAGGATAAGCTGGCTTGGATCTACTCCTTCATCAAGGTCTTCGGTGCTCCGGTCATCGTCTTTGTCATCCTGTTATTGGTTGAAGTCATTGCCAAAGCCTGCAACTATCCTCAGCTCGTCTCTTTAGCCACCGTGCAGTCTTCCATCATGATGTGGATGGTGCCGCCGGCTACGGTTGCCGTTGCCTACTGCATCAACTTCGATAAGGAAAAGCAGATGGCCAGCAATGTCTCGGTCATCTCGACGTTGGTTGCCGTTCCTGGCATTGTCTTCTGGATTCTGATTCTCACCGTCATTCAGTCCTTCGGTTATTTCTACGTTGCGGCCTAACAGGACTGAGAAAGGAATTGCGTCATGAGTAAAGGCAAGATCATCTGTTTCGGCGTCCGGGACTATGAGAAGCCGTATTTCGAAACCTTAGGCAAGAAGTATGACTATGAGCTGGTGCTCCGCCCGGAGTATCTCAACAACGATTGCTGGGAACTCGCCAAGGGCTACGAGATCGTCATGGTCCGCGGCAACTGCAATGTCGACGGGGCTCATATGGCTCTGCTCAAAGAGAACGGTCTGAAGTACTATCTCACCCGTACCGCCGGCTTCAACCATGTCGACGTCAAGGCCTGCAAGGAACTGGGCATCGAATCCGCCTTCGTCCCGGGCTATAGCCCCAACGCCATCTCCGAACTGGCTGTCTCCTTAGCGATGGCGCTGCTTCGGAATATCGTCTATACCACCGATCTCACCCATCGGGGCAACTTCACCGTCACCAACCAGATGTTCTCCCGGGAAGTCCGGGGCTGCACGGTCGGCATCCTGGGCTGCGGACGTATCGGCTGCACGACGGCTGGTCTCTTCAAAGGCTTAGGCGCCAAAGTCATCGGCTATGATGTCTTCCAGAGCGACAAGGCCAAGGAAGTCCTGACGTTCGAGGATCTGGATGATTTCCTTAAGGACTGCGATATCATCGTCTGCCATATGGCTTACATCAAAGGCAAGAACGACAACTTCATCAACAAGGATGTCATCAGCAAGATGAAGAAGAATGCCATCCTCGTCAATGTCGCCCGCGGCGAAGTGCTGGATACTCAGGCAGCTTTGGATGCCGTCAAGGACGGCCACCTCTATGGCCTGGGACTTGATGTCATCGCCAACGAAGGTCCGCTCTTCAACCATATCCAGGATCCCAAGCATATGGATTCTCCGCTCCATCAGGAGCTGATTGATCTCTATCCGAAGGTTCTGGTGACGCCGCATGTCGGCTCCGCCACCGACCTGGCTCTGGTCGACATGATCGAAGTGTCTCTCAAGAACATGGACGAGTACCGGACGACCGGGAAGTGCCATAACACCCTCATCAAGTAGTCCTTCTGAAACGAAAAAAGCGCCTGTCCTCCCCTACGGGAAGACAGGCGTTTTTGTTGGCTTAAGTTATGCCTGAGCGCCAAGCCTTGCTAAGTCGGTCAGGGTGATGACGCCCAAGAGGCGCTCATCCTTTTTGCCATGCTCGGTGACTAAGAGCAGCCCGACCGTTTTGTCGTGGGCGTTCTTCTTGACCATCAGCTGGTAGGCATCATGCAGCGAGGTATAGCGGGAGACAAAAAGATAGGACTCGTTGAGGTGGCTGTCCAAGGGCAGGACTTCCCGGAAGTCGGAGACCTGCAGATCATCGCTAATAGTCACCGTCTTATTCAGAAGGAGATAATCAAAGAAGACATCCCTAGAGAACACGCCGACCACTTGGCCGGTAGAATCCAGAATCGGAAGGTGAGATAGGGATTTTTCATCCATCAACGCTAAGACTTTGTAGAGGCTGTCGCCATAGGAGCAGCTCGAGATCGTCTTGGTAGCGACTTCATAGCAGGTCAGCGGATTCAGGATCGCCTGGGCGATCTTCTGAAATTGGGCTAGGAAGGCCTGGGTCGGAACGACCGAGGTGACCTCATGGCTTAAGAGATTGCGGACGTCGCTGGCCGTCTTGAGGAACTCGTAGTTGTCACGATTGGCAATGACCGGGTTCAGCCGGTTGTAATAGAGGTGATTCAAAGCCCGGGAGAAGGAGACATAGTCATCCTTCAGCTCGGCTTCGCTTAAGAGTTCCTTTTCCAGCTGCTTGAAGGCGGTGAGGAACGTGTCTATCGTTTCCTGATCGTCCATGAGACTACGCCTTGAACTGATCGTTCTCTTTGTTCTTCGCGGCTAAGACAATGCTGTCAGCCGTCTCTTTGAGATAGGGGACATCGAGGTCTTCGATGGCACCGCGGTCCATGAACTCGGAAATGGACTTATCGAACGGAACTTCATCGAAGTGCGGAATGCCATGTTTGCTGGCTAAGGAAGGATCGGCTTTGCCATAGATGTCGATGCGTTCGCCGCATTTCGGGCATTTGACATAGGCCATGTTCTCCACTAAGGAAATCAGCGGAACGGAGAGCATATCGGCCATCTTGGCCGACTTCTCGACAATCAGCGAGACCAAATTCTGAGGGGTGGCAACTAAGACTGCCGCGCTCAGCTTGACATCCTGGAAGACGGTCAAGGAGACATCGCTGGTACCCGGGGCCATATCGATGATGAGAAAATCGACATCCCAGACGACATCGGTATAGAACTGCTGGCAGAGCGAACCGATCATCGGTCCCCGCCAGACAATGGGATCATCGGGGTGATTCAGAAGAAGATTGGAAGAAATAATCTGAATGCCGGTCTTGGACTTGATCGGGTAGAAGAAGTCCTGGCTGGTCGAGGTGACCGGGCCATGGACGTTGAAGGCAAACGGAATCGAAGGACCGGTGACATCGGCATCGAGGATGCCGACCTTGTAACCCATCCGGGAGAGCCGGACGGCCAGATAAGCCGACGTGAACGACTTCCCGACACCGCCCTTACCGGATAAGACGGCCACGGCACAGCCAATGTGCGAATTGGGTGCCGGCGTCATCTTCGGAAGAGACGGCGCCTTCGAACTGTCAACGTTACTGTTGTTTTCCATGTTATTTGTTATAGCTCCTATGTAACTGTACTTCTGCCTTCTCACTGCCCGCCTTGGAATCGAAGAGAATGTTGTAGACACGGTTCACATCCGGATTGAGAGCGGAGACCCGCCTAGGCTGTTTCTGATCGATGCCGTTGAGGGCCTGACGACGTAGCTCCCGTATCTGCCGGTTGTCGATGCCTTCCTTGGGAAGATGAATCGGCTGGCCGGCACCCATGATGCAACCGCCGGGGCAGGCCATCACTTCCACGAAAGCGTAAGGACAGAGATCAGCACGGATCAGCTGGGCAATCTTCTTCACACCGATGAGACCGGTATGGGCGACCCAGAGGTCTTTGCCGGCCAAGTGAATCGGGGCTTCCATGATGTCGCTGGAGAGGGAGGATACCTTGAAGTCCAAGGGTTTGGGATCAATGGTCTTGTCGTACCAGTAATAAGCGGTACGGATGGCAGCTTCGAGGACTCCGCCGGAACGGCCGAAGATCGTGCCGCCGCCAGTGGATTCCCCTAAGGGATTATCGAAGGGCTGATCCGGAAGCGAGGCAAAGTCGAGCTTCTTTTCGGCAATCATGCCGGCCAGATCCTTGGTTGTCAGGGAGATATCGACATCATAAAGACCGTTGGTCGTATTGAAAGGAAGCTGAGCTTCCTGTTTTTTCAGAATGCAGGGAACGACACTGACCACGACGATGTCTTTGGGATCCCAGTTGGCTTTCTGGGCATAATAGGTCTTCACAACGGAGCCTAACATCCCGACCGGGGATTTGGCGGTCGATATGAGCGGAATCAGATCGGAATAGTTGTTCCGGGCCTGCATCAGCCAGCCGATGCAGCAGGAGTTGAATAAGGGATAAGGTCCGTTGTTCTGAACTTTCTTCAAGAACTCCATCGCCTCTTCCCAGATGGTGATATCGGCACCGAGGTCGGTATCGAAGACAGCTTTGAAGCCTAAGGCTTTCAGGCTGGCCACCATTTTTCCGGTGACGACCGTCCCCACCGGCATTCCGAAAAACTCCCCCAGCGACACCCGGACTGCCGGGGCCGTCTGGACCACCACCAATTTGGTCGGGTCATTCAAATAAGCTTCGACCTGACCGACTTCGACTTTCTTGACTATTGGCGCTTGTATGGGTTCCATGGAATGCCCTTGATTGTTACCTTCTCATTATAGTCGATAGTCCCGATTAGCTCAACGAAAAACCCTTGAGAGCCAGACTGAAATAGACTTTATCCAAATAGCTGGCCCCGAATTTGACACCCCCGAAATAACGGACAATGAAAACCATCGCATTCCGGATGTCTTTCTTCTCTAAAAGCTGAGCCGTCTTTTTCATGGAAGAGATGGGTTCCTTGTCCTCGCTGGCCTGGGTCATGAAGATGCCATAAGCGTTAGGGTAGCGGCCCACTCGCAAAACATGGTCCGCCTTGCGGTTGGCTTTCTTAACCTCGGTTAAGGCCTCCTTGGCATCAGTTTCCGAAAGGACCTCATAGCGGTAGACAAGAAACTTGCTTTGTTTCTCCTCGTAGGAGAAGGTGTTTATCAATTTCATGAGAGTTTTTGACTTACGACCTATTATAAACTAAAATAGATAATTAGTTCCGGAGGATGCTCTATGGGAAAGTACCGGCTGATTGTCGATTCGAGCTGCGATTTACCTACGGATTATTATGACAAGCACGATATCGGCGTCACCGACCTGCTCATCAATTTCGGTGAGCGGAGTTACCGGGACCGCAAAGACATCAGCAGCGAAGAGATCCTGAAGATTGCCAAAGAGAAGAACATGCTCCCCAAAACAGCGGCTCTCAACATGGCCGACCTCACGGACGTCTTCACCACGAACTTACAGAAATACGATCATCTTTTCTATCTGCCGATTTCGTCCAACATCTCCTCGAGCTTCAACAATGCCCGTTTGGCCGCCCAGGCCTTCGATGGCAAAGTGACGGCCTTGGATTCCTTGCAGCTGTCGTCTGGCATTGCCTTAGAGGCCATCGGCATCACCCGCGATATTGAAGCCGGACTGGATGTAGATACCATCGTTAAAAATCACGAAGAAAGACGAAGCCGTGTCCAGATGCAATTTGTCATTGACAGTATGGAGTGGCTCTATAAAGGTGGCCGGTGCTCGGGCTTAGCCTTCCTGCTTGGCAACAAGCTTCATCTCCATCCGATCATCCGGCTGGATGATGGCAAGATGGGTGTCTATAAGCTGAAGCGGGGCAAGGACATTGCCAAGGGCATCGATCAGATGACCGATGAATTCCTCGAACACCTCAATGACGGCAACATCGATCTGGCCTTCCCGATTCTGATTCCGAACGTCATCTCCAACGGCGGCGTCAAACGGGTCAGCCGTAATCTGGACCGTTATATCGGCAACAAGATCCTCTTCCCGGTCGAAGCCAGCGGCATCATCACCTGCCATGCCGGAACCGAGACCTGCGGCTTAGCCTATATGACAAAGTCTCCGTTGAAGCAATAACCAACAAAGGCGCCTTCGGAAGAATTTCTTCCCAGGGCGCCTTTTTCAGTTTAAAAAAGGTCGGCCTGAGGCCGACCCTTGTTGGAATTAACCGACGATCTCCCGTAACCCTAAGGACTGGAAGTAAGCTTTCAGCCCGGCTTTATGGTGTCCGTAGATGACCTGATGGTGGTTGCCTAAGGAACTCGTTAAGAAGTAGGTGGCTGGACTGGATAGCTGGACATTGATCTGACTGCGGCAGCGGTCCGCCCGCTCCTCATTGTCCAGGATCATGCCCTCTTCGCAATAGAACTCACTGAGATCCGGACTGACTTTCACGATTGTGCATTCTCCCGGTCTGAGATTGCCATGGATGCCCAGGCCGATGCCGGATTCGAAGTGGGTATCGAAATGATAATCACTCGGCATATCCAGAGGCAGGGTGCAATGGGCAAGAGCGATGCGGTTCTTCACGGGATCAACCCACTGCGGGTTAGCCTGGAAGGCATGCTGACCGAGGACTTTCAGAATGGAATAGGCCGTGATCATGGCCGGAACATCGCCTTCGCAGGATGCGATGATGCCCTTGCTGTTTTCAACGGCCAGACCGAGGCAGGCCGACATCCTGACGGCTTTGATGACATCGAAGCAGCGGATGGTGAAGCCTTCCAGACGGTATTTGGCGACCAGCTTCTCCAAGGCAAGATCGATCTGATAGGCCTTATTGAGTTCGGCTGGATCGAAGGTGGCCTTGAAAAGACCGGCCGGACAGCTGTCCGTCTCTTCCTGAACAGTCCGGATAAGTTCGGCTTCCGTGACATCGACCAGCTTGATGTTGAAGACGGCCAAGGCTTTCTTAGGGTCGACATCCGAGCCGATCAGCCAGTCGCTCGGCTTACCGAAAAGACCTAAGCGGTGAGCCGGTTCCTTGACGGAGCTGGCTTTTGCCAATAAGTCTTGGATACGGGAGGCAATATAGTCCTCATCGCCATGAAGGATCTCGGCTTTCTTGCTCTTCTCTTTGAGGAAGGTAAGAATCTCAAGGCTGGCCGCCAACGAGTTGGAGGCACCATAGGTCAAGAGATAATACGGACCTTTGAACTTGGGATAGATTTCCTTCTTGAAGACGCCTTCGCTGCCGCCGGACTGAACCAGGATCAGGGCTAACGGAGCAGCCTGAAGCTCAGCCAAGTCGGTGGTGATCTTGAAATCATAGCCAGTCTTGGCTTTGAGATTATCCAGCAGCTTCTTAGAATCGGAACTGATCAGCTCCTGATGAGACAGCAACGAATGAATCGGATAAATCGCCAGGGTTACCATACATGCCTCCTTTAGGGTAAAAAAAGGCGGCCAGGCTCCTTTTAAGGGAAAGGCTGACCGCCGTTACTTCAGAAAAACAGACTAACGGGCACCCTTGTCGTAAGGGATGCCTTCGGCTTTCGGCGCATGGGTCGTCTTGCTGAAGAAGACAAGAATGATCAGCGTCATGACATACGGAATGGTCATATAGAGGTAACTGGTGTTGGACAAGGTCGACTTCGGAAGAATCAGGCTGTAGTTGGAGATGACCCGGAACAAGGCGAAGATGACGCCGGCCAGAATGATCCGTCCCGGCTTCCAATTGCCGAAGATCATCACGGCCAGGGCTAAGAAGCCAAAGCCGATGACGGAACCGGTATAGCCGATGGAGAGGCAAAGAGCGAAACCGCCCAAACCGCTGAGGAGTCCGGAGAGCGTGACGCCGAGATAACGCATCTTGGCAACGGAGATGCCGACACTATCGGCCGCCTGAGGATTTTCGCCGCAGGCTCTCAGCCGTAAGCCGGTTCTCGTCTTCTTCAGGAAGATAGCCACGGCCACCAAGATGACGATGATGATCGGAGTGGTCAGGTAGAAGTCCTTCAGGAAGAGACGGGTGAAGAAATACTTGAAGTAATCGCCGGCACCCGGATTGGTGATGTCGGAAATCGGATAATACATCGAGGACCAGCCGAAGTTCTTTCCGGTGATACGGATCCAGTTCGGGGTATCAATGTTGGTCATACCCGGACCCTGAATGGCCCAGGCAATGAGAATCACCAGCGAACCGGCAAGAATATTCATGGCCGTCCCGACAATGGTCTGATCGGCTTTGAGGTTGATGGCCGCAAAGGAGAGCAATAAGGAATAGATGGCTCCCGCCGCCATGGCAACCAGCACGCCTACCAGCACTGGCAGATAGACATTGGTGAGGCAGACGTTCATGTTGTGCGTGATGTAGCCGTCGTTGGTTCCCGTGACCTGAGTGAAAGCCCGCAAGGTAAGATAACCGGCCAGACCGCCCACCAGCATTTCGCCTTCCAGACCGAGATTGATGATACCGGAATGTTCGTTGACCATACCGGCATAAGCGACGATGATCAGAGGCAGGCCGACGGTGATGAGAAGGGAAAGAATATCGGTGGCAATATCGATGTTGGTCTTGGCCGCATCGGTAAACAGCATCATCGGAATCAGGTTAAGCATGTTGTTTGCCTCCTTGCAACGTCTTGGCTTTGTGTTCTTTCTTCTGACGAAGGAAGATGTTCTTGAAGAGAACCGCGAATCCCGAGAGGTATAAGATGACCGAGATGATGATGTTCACGAACTCGGAATTGAAGGTGCCGACACCCTGCAGACCCTCGCCGCCGACCTTGATGAAAGCAATGAAGAAGGTCGCCGCGATGATGCCCAGCGGGTTGTTGTTGGCTAAGAAGGAGATCGGGATGGCATCAAAGCCTTGGCTGGCCACGGAGGAAGAAATCGAAAGCTTTTCATCGCCTAAGAAGAAGCAGGCACCGGCCAGACCGGCTAAGGCACCGCCGATGACGAAGCTCAGAATGATGCTCGACTTGGAGGAGATGCCGGCATACTGAGCGGCATCCCGGTTGAAACCGACAGCCCTCAGCTTGTAGCCGAAGGTCGTCCGGTAAAGGACGAAGGCTAGAAGCAGGGCAAAAAGAATGCCGAAGACAATGGTGATATTGATGTAGTTGTTGGAAGTCCAGACCGGAATCTTCGCCAAGGCGTTGGTGGAAGAGCCAGCGGAATAGGAACGCTGGGCCGTATAATCCCAGCCGCCCGGGACGTTGACGACCGCAAAGTTGGAAAGGAAGAGGGATATCCAGTTCAGCATGATGGCGGAGATGACCTCGTTGATGTTGAAGTAGGCTTTCAGAAGTCCCGGAATGGAACCTACGATCATGCCGGCAACGATGCCAAGCAGACAGCTTAAGAACCACGGAAGCTTGAAATAAAGGGCACCGATCAGACCGAAGAGCTCACCCATCATGAACTGACCGGAAGCTCCGATGTTGAAGAGACCGCATTTATAGCAGAAGCCGACGGACAGCGAGCAAAGCATCAGCGGTCCGGCAAGATAGATGATCTTTTCCTGACCCTTGAAAGCGGAACTGAAGAACTGCGACAGACCGTACATGAAGTTCTTCGGATCGACCAGCAGGCAGGCTAAGCCGATCAGAAGACCGATGCCGATGCAGACTAAGGACGCGCCTAAGGCCGAAAGATTCTGCTTCATCACGAACTGCGCCGGAGTTTCGACCGGCTTGGCCTTTTCGCCGTCGCTGCCTTCGACCGGAAGGCCACTGGCCAAAAGACGGAACATCGGCTGATTGATGTATTCGCTGCGGTTCAGACCTTTGCGGCCTTGGTCTTCGTTCAGGATGGTCAGCGGTTTGTTGAGATTGTCATTCACCGAAGGACGATTGTCTTCCATGTTATTGTGCCTCCTTTGCCTGGGTCATCTCCTGCTCGAGCTCGGGAGTCAGATACTCCGGCTGGCACTTGGCACCGGTCTCATACAGACCGATTTCCTTGAACGTGGTCTCTTTCGGGGAGAACTTGCCGGTGATATGGCCTTCATAAATGGTATAGATGGTATCGGCCAGATCGAAGATCTCATCGATTTCCAGCGACACCAGAAGGACGGCCTTGCCGCTGTCCCGGACTTTGACGATTTCCTTATGGATGTTCTCAATGGCGCCGACATCCAGGCCACGGGTAGGCTGGACGGCCAGAAGCAAATCGCCATGACGCTCGATTTCCCGGGCGACAATGACCTTCTGCTGGTTACCGCCCGACATCGAACGGGTCAGGGTATAACTGCCAAGACTGGAACGGACATCGTATTTTTCAATCAAGGTATCGGCATAGGACTCGATTTCCTTGCGTTTGAGGATGCCCCAGTGCGAGAAATGCGAGGTATGGACCTGTTCCAGGATGAGGTTATACATGACGTTGTAATCCAGAACCAGACCATAGCGGTGGCGGTCGGCGGGAATATGGTTGACGCCTTTTTCGTTACGCTGGCGGATGGAAGAACGGGTGATGTCTTCCCCATTGAAAAGAATCTGACCGGATTTGGCTTTGCTGAGGCCGGTGATGGCCTCGACGATCTCATCCTGACCATTGCCGTCAATGCCGGCAATGGCGATGATTTCGCCTTTGCGGACCTGCAAGGAGAAATCATTGACAGCCAGTTTCCGGCTGTCAGCCTTCTTGACGGAAAGGTGCTTGATTTCCAGCACGGTATCGGTCGGTTTGGCTTCGCTCTTCTCGGTGGTGAAGGAAATGTGTTTCCCGACCATCAGTTCGGCCATCTGCTCATTGTCCAGATCGGTCGTCAGATAAGTTCCGATATCCTTGCCTTTGCGCAGAATGGTGATGCGGTCGGAAATCTGCTTGACCTCATTGAGCTTATGGGAGATGAAAAGAATGGTCTTGCCTTCGCTCTTGAGCTTCAGGATGATCTTCATCAGGTCTTCGATTTCCATTTCGGTCAGCACGGCGGTCGGTTCATCGAAGATCAGGATGTTGGAATCCCGGTAAAGCATCTTGAGAATCTCGACCTTCTGCTGCATCGAGACCGACATATCCGAAATCTTCTTGTTGAGATCCACGTGCAGGCCGTATTGGTTCATCAGGCTGTTGCACTTCTGCACGGCCTCCCGATAACGGACAAAACCTAATTTCGTGTCCTCATGGCCGAGGATGATGTTCTCCAGGCCGGTGAAGCAGTCGACCAGCATGAAGTGCTGGTGGACCATGCCGATGCCGAGTTGGTTGGCATGGGTCGGATCCTTGACATGCACTTCCTTGCCGTTCAGGAAAATCTGACCGGAGGTCGGAGGAATCAGCCCGAAGAGAATCGACATTAAGGTGGATTTGCCGGCGCCATTCTCGCCTAATAAGGCGTGAATCTCGCCTTTCTTGAAGGTCAGGGTGATGTTGTCGTTGGCAACCAGCGAACCGAAAGTCCGGGTGATGTTCTTCATCACAACAAGATTATTCGGATCTTTTTCTGGATTTTCAGTGAACTCCGCGGAGACTTTCTCAATCTCCGGCAGGGCTTCTTCCGGCGGTTCTTGATTTTCCATGGGTGATCCTTTCATAATTTCAATAAAAGGCACTAATGAACCTAATTTTGTTAATTAAGGATTAGTGCCCTTTTGTCAGCTCACAAAGCGAAAGAAGTAAGGTTTAGCTTATTAGGCTCTGGCGTTGGTGACAGAAGCCTTGTTGGTAGCCTTATCACCATAGGTGATCTTGACATAGCCGCCAAGATCCAAAGCCGTGGTGAAGTGAACGGTAGCAGACTTATCAGTATCATTGATCTTGGAATAGGAGACACGGGTGTAGTTGGCATCCCCGGCAAGCTTTGCGAAAAGCGTGTTGTAGTCAGCGACCGTGAAGGTCTTTAGCTTCCAAGAATCGGTGGCAGTCGGTAAGCCGACCATGCCTTCGGCAGCGCCCAGAAGAGCAGTCTTGCCGCCCAGATCGGTAGTCCAGGCACCGTTGTTCTTGTAGAACTTGGTCAGAGCATCGACCGTGGACTCCTTCAGCTTCTTTTCAGCCGAAGTGATGACCTTATCCGTCGCCTGAGAATACTGATCGACATCGACGCCAATGACCTTATAGGAATCATCTGCCTCAGCCGCAGCGACGACAGACTTAAAGACAGAACCGCCGCAGGAGAAGATGACCTTGTTGCCGCCAGTATACATGGAGGCAGCCTGAGTCTTATTGGCATCGGAAGCAGCGAAATTGCCGGTGTAATCATAAGTCACATCGACATTGACCTTCTTGATGATGGCAGCATCAGCGATGCCGGCAAGATAGCCGAAGCCATACTTGTTGACAGCCGGAACTTCCATTCCGCCTAAGAAGCCGACATTGGTGTAGCCGTCCATAATGGCGGCATAGCCAGCGAGATAACCAGCCTCATTTTCCTTGTAGAGCATGTTGTGAGTGTTCGAAGCGGTCTTGTACGTGGCATAATCGGTCGTATGCGGCTCACCATCGAGAAGCAGGAAGTTGACAGTCGAATAAGTATCCTGCATTTCGTAGATGGCATCCTCGAAGAGATAACCAGGGCAGACAACAACCTTGGCACCCTTATCGATAGCCGACTTCATGGCATCCTTACGGGCTTCCTTACTATCCGTGCTCGGACGGAAATAAGAATAGGCTTTGCCATTGGCAGAGCAATACGCCTTGACACCTTCATAAGTGAACTGGTTGAAAGAACCATCATCAATGTTGCCGACATCGGTGATCATGGCAACATCGATCTTCTCAGCAGTCGAGGTGGAAGCGACAGTCGACGTGGTCGAAGTGGCAGTCGAGGTAGCAGTGGAAGTCGTCTTCGTGCAGCCAACCATACCGGCACCGGCTAACAGACAGACAGCAGCTAACATGACAGACTTTTTCATACAGGTTTTGTCCTCCTTTTTGTATGAACTTTCTTGAAAAAATGGACTTCCTCCGATGAAGAAGCCCCATTTAACTCGCGAAATACGATAGGTCTGTGAGTTAAATGGATAGTCCTCGGTTTAGTGGTCTGAGGGTAGAAACGGAACCGCCTTCCATTGGTTCTCTATATCCATTTTTTCCAAGCACTAGTTTAGCATTTTCTGAAAACTAAGCGTAGCAATTTTTTTGCTTAGACTTGGAAAAAGCGGGCCACAGAGGACGCCATTCTTTCTTCCATTGGCAGCTCCGACTGCTTCGAAACCCCTCCCATAGGACAGCGCCGAAGAATAAATATCTTCAGGCCCTGTCGGTGGTTAAGATCCCCATCGAAGCAAGAAAGGGCTACCAACAGCATTACTATTCTATCAAGGAATATCCGAAAAGGGTAGAAAGAAAAAAATTTTTCAATTTGGCAAACAGTTGCGTAGCTTTCTTAAAAGCCTAGAAGAAATGCCTAAGAAACGCTCATTGAGTTTCCCCAAAAGCTTAAATTAATTGCCACTTGACACGAATCTTAGTAGAATAGTAACGATAGAAAGAGAGGTTTATCCCAATGTTAGTAAATGCCACACGGATGTTACGTCTTGCCAAGGCGGGTCATTATGCTGTCGGTCACTTCAATATCAATAACTTAGAGTGGACCAAGGCTGTCCTTACCACGGCTCAGGAACTCAATGCTCCGGTCATCTTAGGCGTCTCGGTCGGTGCCGGTAAGTATATGACAGGCTTCAAGACCGTCGCCATGATGGTCAAGGCCATGGATGAGAGCTTAGGCATTACGGTTCCGGTCGCTTTACATTTGGATCACGGCACCTATGATGCCGCCAAGGCCTGCGTCGCCGCTGGCTTCACCTCCATCATGTTCGATGGTTCCTCCTTACCGTTTGAAGAGAATATTGCCAAGACCAAGGAACTCGTCAATCTCGCTCACGACAATGGCTTGTCCATTGAGGCTGAGGTCGGTGCCATCGGCGGAACCGAAGACGGCGTCACCGCGGATGGCGAAGTCGCGGATGTCCATGAATGCCAGGTCATCGCTGGCTTAGGCATTGATTTCCTGGCTGCCGGCATCGGCAACATTCACGGCATCTATCCGGCCAACTGGAAAGGTCTGCACCTCGATCGCTTAGCCGAGATCAATGCGGCCACCAATAACATTCCGCTCGTTCTCCATGGCGGCACCGGCATTCCGGATGATCAGATCAAAGGTGCCATCAAGGAAGGCATTTCCAAGATCAACGTCAATACCGATTGCCAGCTCGTCTTTGCCCAGGCCACCATTGACTACTGCAAGGCCGGTAAGGCTGATCCGACCGCTGAAAACCTTGAAAAAGGCTATGATCCTCGCAAACTTCTGAAGCCCGGCTATGATGCCATCAAGGCCAAGGTCAAGGAGAAGATCACCCTCTTCGGCTCGGTCGGCAAGGCCGACGAATTCTTCAAGTAGAAAAGACACAGAAACGGGAATCCCAGCCGATTCCCGTTTTTTAATCGTCTTTGCATTTTGTGTTTAAAGTGCTAGATTATTTCCGGAGGTAAATCATACCATGGATGAGTATATCAGTTGGATGGAGAAGAATCCGAAATGGCTGAAGATCATTCTCTGCTTGGGACCTCTGGATTGGTCTTGGGCTATCTAGAGAATCCTGAAGGGCATCAAAGCCAACAGCGTTCTGCAGATCGTGCTGGGCATTCTCTGGATCTTCTTCGGCGGCTTCGTTCTTTGGATTCTTGATATCATCTTCATCATCATCAACGACTATCCGTTCTGGTTCAAGTAGACCTACGCCAGAGACAGGATCGCAAACGAATGCGGATAGAGCCTTAAGACGGTCTCGGTGACTAAGACATCGCCTTGCTTCTTAAGGACCGTCCCCATCGAAGGCAGGACGACTTCGCGGGCTAGGGCAGACGGATTGAAGGCAATGAAGAGCTTTTCGTTGTCCTTTTGGCGGAGATAGGCTAAGACGGACTGACCCGGACCGACCGGCTGGAAAGCGATGCTGGCATCGTTATCGAGCGCCGGATGCTCCTTCTTGAAGGCCAGCATGGCTTTCAGGAAGGCTAAGAGGGAATGAGGATCATCCTGCTGATCCTTGACGGACATCCCCTGCGGCAATTTGCCGACCGGGATATAGACATTGGGATTCTTGCTGAAGCCGGCATTGGGCTTAGCTAAGTCCCAGGGCATCGGGCGCCTTGTTCCGGTCCGGTAATACCCGCCTTCCACTGAAAGCAGGTTCTCTTCATAAGGAAGACCGAGCTCATCCCCATAATAGAAGAAAGGAACGCTCGGCATCGTCAGCATATAGACATAATAGAAAGCCAGTTCCTGAGGTTTCAGCCAGCTGCTGATCCGTTTGGTATCATGGTTACCGCTGATCAAGGAGACATAATGGCCGTTAGCGGCAGCAAAACCCAGCTGGGTCTTCACGTCGGCAAGATAACCTTCTAAGGAGGCCTGGTCCTCATCGAAACGGAAGTAAGGGTGGTCATCCCGGGTCAGCTTGTTATTGAACGCCGTGAACTGATCCTGCAGCAGGAAATCCATGTCGAAGCCTGACGGCATCGACCGTTTAGGGCAGTTCCATTCGCTGACAAAGGCCGCCTCCGGATACTGGGGACGGATATCCTTGAAGATCTCCTGCCAGACGGCCTGAGTGCCTAAGGAATCCGGATCCCGTTTCACCAGCCAGCCGGCCATATCGACCCGGAAGCCGTCAATGCCCTGATCCAGCCAGAAACGGATGACATCCTCGATGGCATGGATGGTCCCTTGCGGACCGTTGCCGGTGATCGGCTCCTCATACTCTGGATGTTTGATCTCATAGAAACCATAGTTCAGCGCCGGCTGGATGGAGAAGAAGTTCACCAAGACGCCGCCTTCGCGCTGGGTGAAGCCGCCCACCCACCGGAAGTCGCGGTCGACATTGAAATAATCATGGCACCAGATGTAGCGGTCCGAGTACGCGTTGGCCGTGCCTTGGCTGGAAGCCTTGAACCACGGATGTTCTAAGGAGGTATGACCGGGGACGAGATCAAGGAAAAGATGGATGCCCCGATGATGGCAGGCTTCGATCAAGGCCGTCAAAGCCTTGTTGCCGCCATACCGCTTGGCTACTTTCCGGTAATCGGAGACATCATAGCCGGCATCAAAGAAAGTCGACTCAAAGCAGGGGTTCAGCCAGATGGCATTGAAGCCTAAGCTTTGGACATAGTCCAGCTTAGCCAGAACACCATAAAGATCGCCGATGCCATCGTTGTTGTAGTCAAAGAACGTCTGCGGATAAATCTCGTAGAAAACGGCTTTTTCAAGCCACGACGGTGATGCTGACATAAGATCCTCCTCAGGATGTTACCCAAACTACGGGACCAGATTGCCGCTGGCGGCATAAAGATCGTACCAGTCGGGTCGGCTCAGCGTGATCTTGGCACCCTCGACGCTTTCCTTGATGTGCTCGAGGTTCATGCTGCCGGAAAGCACCTGGACGGTCGGTGAAAGGCTGGTTAAGAAGCTGGTGGCGATGCCGCTGGGAGTGGAATGATACTTTTCTGCTAAAACCGCCAGCTTATCCTGCACCGGCTTCATCTCCGGAACAGTGAAGATCGATCCTTGGAAGAACTTATAGATGAACGGCGACCAGCACTGCAGGGCCATATCCTTCCGTTTCAGGTAGAAATAAAGCCCGTCCTGACTCCACGGGACCTGATTAGGGTTATTGGCATTGACCGGTCCGCTTAAAAGGGCCGCCTGACCTAACCCACACTGCAGCTGATCGATCTCAATCGGCAGGCTGAGCTCGGACTGCAGGTAGTCGATGGTGCTGGCATCTTCGTTGGAGACACCGAAATGACGGATCTTGCCTTCTTTGACGAGCTGATTGACGGCTTTGGCCACTTCCTTGCTGTCCATGAAGATATCCGGCCGGTGCAGCAAAAGACAGTCCAGATAGGTGGTGTGCAGCCGGGAAAGACTGGCATTGACACCTTCGATGATGTGCTGATAGCTGAGATCGTAGTACATCGGAAGACCCTCTTCCTTGAGGATGCCGACCTTGGACTGGAGGAACATCTTGCTTCGTAATTCCGGACTATGTTCCAGGACAGCCCCTAACTTGGCTTCGGCCTGATGCCGGCAATAGACATCGCTGGTATCGAAGTAATCGATTCCTAGATCCAGACAGCCCCGGATGACCTTCTCCAGGTCTTCCGGCGTCACCGGATTGAGCCGCATCATCCCTAAGATAATGCGGGAATGCTCATAGATTTTCATACCCTCTTGCTCCTTTATGTTAATCGACCAACGACACGAAGTCACAGCCAATCAGCGCCTTCAGATCTTCCGGCTTCAGCTCGACCTGTAACCCAATCTTCCCGCCGGAAATGAAGAAAGTTGTCTGCCCTAAAGCGGAATCATCGACAAAGGTCGGGAAAGCTTTCTTCTGCCCGATAGGAGAGCAACCGCCATGGATATAGCCGGTCAAGGGGAGCAGATCCTTCTGCGGGATCATTTCGATGTTCTTTTCGCCGGAAGCCAAGGCCGCCTTCTTCAGATTGAGTTCCTTGTCGGCCGGGATCACAAAGACATAATGCTCTTTGCTCTTTCCCACCGTGACCAAGGTCTTGAAAACCTTGCTGACGGGTTCCTTCAGAACAGCAGCCACTTCGGTGGCAGCCACCGCCACCTTCGGATCATATTCGTGCGGTGTATAGGAAATCTTATGGGCGTCCAAGAGACGCATGACATTGGTTTTGTTCATAGCTATTAATGGAGAACCATCGTTGAAACATCTTTGACGCCATTAAGGAAATCACAGGCCATCATCCGTTTCTTTCCCGGACGCTGAAGTTCGAGGATTTCCACCTGACCGATGGCTAACTGGAGACCTAACTGCTTCTTGGAAATGAGGAAGAGAGAACCCACCGGAAGGGTCGTGGCATCGGAGACTTTGCGAGCGGAATAAATCTTGATGATCTCCTCGCCGTTCAAAAGATAGCCTCCCGGCACATAGGAAAGGCTCCGGACCTGATTGATGAAGGAATCCACGGGCTGGTCTAAGAGGAGCTTTTCCTCCTCCTTCTTGATGGAAGGACAGAACGTCGCCTTAGCTTCATTCTGCGGAATACCCTCAAGCCTGTTGGCAAAGAAAAGCGGCAAGGATTCTTTGGCAAGGTCCAAGGCTGTCAACGCCAGCTTATCGGCTAAGCGGGAATAGTTATCAGATTCCAGAATGGGAAGCTTCTTCACGGCAAAGACATCCCCGGCATCCATGTCATGGACCATCTGCATCAGGGAAACACCGGTCTCCTTATCTCCATTGCGGAGAGCATACTGGATCGGAGCCGCGCCTCGGTACTTGGGCAGCAAGGAAGCATGAAGGTTCAGCGGACGGAAGGTGGGCAGGGCCAGAATGGCATCCGAGATCAATTGACCATAGGCAAAGGTGAGAAGCAGATCCGGCTTTTTATCCACCAGGAACTGATAATCAAGATTCAGCTTATGCGGTTTGTGGACCGGAATCCCAAGTTCGGTGGCTTTCAAAGCGACCGGCGAAGGTTCCACCTGGTTGTTCCGACCGCGGATTTTGTCTTCTTTGGTAACGACACCGACAATGTTGAAACCCGCCTTGACCAGACCTTCTAAGACAACGGCTGAGATTTCCGGCGTCCCGAGAAAAATAATTCGTTTATCCTGCGCCATTATGGACCTCCGTTACCCTTTCTTTTCTTCCCTAATATGTTATCATATTCTTATCGTTGGAGGACACGATGAGTAACCTATTCTATGCATCCGTTTTTCAAGGGACCACATTGGACGGAAGCCAGATCTTCCTTCTCTATCTTTTCCTGTTCCTGTCCGGATCGATGGTCGGCTATGGCATCGAAGTCCTTTTCCGCCGCTTCTTCACCGCTCACCGCTGGGTCAACCCCGGCTTCCTAAAGGGACCGTGGCTTCCGATTTACGGCTTTGGCTTGATGATCATGTTTACCTACTGCTGGATTCTCGATGTCTATTTCCCACTGCCGCAAGGCTGTCATTTCTTCAATCCCAGCGGTGATCTGTTCGGTATCGTCATCGATGATGCCCAGTCTTCCTGGGGTCCCAACGTCTGTGATATGATTCCGATTGCTATCATCGGAACTAGCCTGATTCTTCTTGAATTCATTGCCGGACTTATCTTCGTCCGAGGCTTCAAAGTAAAGCTTTGGGATTACTCCAACATGCGGGGTAACGTCATGGGTATCATCTGTCCGACCTTTGATCTTATCTGGTATGTCTTAGCTTTGCTTTACTACTATGTCATCAACCCCTTTGTCTACAACAATCTCAAGAATGTCGCCACCTGGGCTCTCGGGATTGATAACGGCTATGTCCGGATTGTTCCCATCTTCTTCTTCGGCGTTGTCTATGGCATCCTCTTGATTGATTTCATTCACTCCATCGGCGTGCTCTCCAAGATCCAGGCCTTTGCTCAGCAAAGCGGCATCGTCGCCAACTACTCCGAGTTCAAGGAACAGCAGGAAGAGAAACTGAAGCTGACCAAAAAGAAGTTCATCTCTGCCATGCCGGAGATTGTCGAAGACTATCTGAAGACGCATCCGAAGACGACCGGTGTCCGCGTCAAAGCCGCCAATTTCTTCCGCAAGCTGGTCTTCATTGATCCCACGAAACCCATCCATGCCACCGACAATTACGATGCCACCGGTCGTCCCGTCAAAGAGGAAACCGATACCTCGGCGACCGTCAAAGACACGAAACCGGAAGAAAAACCGTCGAAAAAGGATTGAGTCCCCTATCTTTATCATTGGCTTCCGCTTAAAATAAGACGTCGTGAGTTGGTTTTCACTGAGGTGACATCATGAATGTAGGCATTGTCTCTCTTGGCTGCGCCAAGAATCAGGTTGATTTGGAAGAAATCCTGGCCTATCTGAAGGCCAATGGTTTTGAGACGGTCAGCGATCCGGCTTTGGCCGATATGATTCTCATCAACACCTGTGGCTTCATCGATGCTGCCAAAAAGGAATCCATCGATGCGATTCTGGAAATGATTCCGTATGGGAAACCGGTGATTGTCACTGGCTGTCTGGCAACCCGCTATCTGGACGAACTGAAGAAAGAGATTCCGGAAGTGGCTTTGTGGATACCGCTTTCCGATTACCCGAAGTTCGGCGAAAAGCTCCAGACGCTCCTTACAGACAAAAAGTTCTCCGGTGCCATCGACCCTACCAAGCGGGTCTTCATCTCCCCCAAGCGGGAAGCCTATCTTCGGATTTCCGATGGCTGCAACAACTTCTGCACTTTCTGCGCCATCCCTTATATTCGCGGCCGCTTCACTTCCGTCCCCTTTGCCACCCTTAAGACCGAGATTGCGGATTTGGAGAAGGAAGGCGTCCGTTCACTGACCGTCATCTCCCAAGATACCAGCATGTATGGCAAGGATATCGGCACGGACTTAACGGCGCTGGTCAAAGAGATTGTGGCCCACAAAGGCTTTGATTTCGTCAAGCTGATGTACCTCTATCCGGACGAAGTGCCGGAAAGTCTGATTGATCTGTTTGCCAGCGACTCTAACCTTACCCCGTATTTTGATCTTCCGGTCCAGCATTTCAGCGACCATATGCTCCGGCGGATGGGCCGGCGCGGCAGTGAGCAAGACATCATCGATTTGATTAATACCTTCCGCAAGCGGGTTCCGGAGAGCGTCATCCGGACGACCGTCATGGTCGGATTCCCGGGTGAGACGGAAGAGGATTTTGCTGAGCTCTTGAAGATGATCAAAGTCATGAAGTTCGACCATTTAGGATGCTTCATGTATTCCGCGGAGGAAGGGACGCCGGGCAGCAAGCTTTCCGATCCGGTGCCGCCGAGCGTGATGAAACAGCGCTACAATGCGGTGATGAAGGAACAGAAGAAGGTCAGTTACGAGCTGAACAAAGCCCGGATCGGCAAGACCTATACCTGTCTTATCACGGATTACGATCCGGAGACCTTTACCTACAGCTGCGTCAACAACCTTTATGCCCCAGATGACATCGACGGCAAACTGACCCTCTACAGCAAGGAGCCTCTGGAAGCCGGCGATTTGGTCGAAGCCAAGATCGTCAATGCGTTCTTCTACGATCTGGAAGGCGAAGTGAGCAAGGTTTTAAGAAAGGCTTAATCGCGTCAGCAGGTTCTCATGATTTTTGGAAAATACATCAATAAATATTACCTGAAATACTGGTATTTCATTCTCGGCGTCTTTGTCTTTGATATCCTGGTGGATATCATCCAGCTTTACCTTCCTCGGATAGCCGGAAACCTTGTCGATGTCTTGGAAGATGCTTCGACGGGCCAAGCCTTTATGAGCGGTCAGACCAACGACGCTCTTACGGCATTGAACCTGCCGTTTTATTGCGCGAACTTCACTACGACCCTAATCAGTGTCGCCGTGATTGCCTTAGTCATCGTCTTCGGCCGGATGGGCTGGCGTTTCTTTGCCGCCCAGGTCGCCGGCAACATCGAACGGGATCTGCGTAAGGATATGTTCAGTCACATCCAGACGATGTCCTTGAACTACTACAAGGATAAAAAGGTGGGCGGTCTGCTCAGCTATTTCACCGAGGATCTGCAAAGCATCAAGCAGCTCTTAAGCGAAGGCTTCATCTTCATGACCGATCTGGTGGTCTTGGGAACCTTGTCCTTTACCTATATGTTCCAGATCAGCTGGCCGTTGACCCTCTGCTGCGGGGCGCCGATGATCCTCTTTGTCGTCTTCGGCGGTCTGATCGGCAAAGGCGAATCCAAGCGGTATAAGATCGCTTCCGATGCCTTTGAATCCTTAAGCGACTATACCGAAGAGTCTTTGCAGGGCTTCTCCGTCGTCAAATCCTTCCTCAAGGAAGGTGCCCGGCTGAAGGCCTTCAAGGGTCTTTGCGTGGATACCGAAAAGAAGAATGACCGTTATCTCAATTACTCCTCCTGGCTGGATGCCGGCATCAACCTCTTCATCACGGTCATGTACATGATTCTTCTGGGCCTGGCTTTATATGCCATGGTCGAAGTCAATCCGTTCTTCTTAGGGACGATGGTCAAAGGCGGCGACCTCGTCACCTACGTCGGCTATTTCGATGCCCTCATCTGGCCGATGATTGCCGGTGGCATTCTCATCAGCGAAATCTCGATGGCCCGGGGTGCCTACACCCGGATCAGCACCATTCTTTCCGCCAAGCCCGATATCGTCGATAAGCCCGACAGCATTTCTCACGATGAGATTCAGGGCGAGATCGAAGCCAGTCATCTGTGGTTTACCTATCCTGACGGCAACGAGCCGGCCTTGAAGGACGTCTCCTTCAAAGTGACCCCTGGGATGACGGTGGGCATCATCGGAAGGACCGGCAGCGGCAAATCGACGCTGGTCTCGCTGTTCCAGAAGCTCTATACCGTCAAAGACAAGATGCTCTACATCGATGGCACCGATATCGACTATTGGAAAAAGGCCGACTTGCGGGAACATATCGGCTATGTCTCCCAGGATGCCTTCCTCTTTTCCGGCACCCTCAAGGAGTCCATTGCCTTCAGCGATGCCGCTAAGACTCCCATCGATATGGTCAAAGTCCGCAAAGCCGCCGCTTTTGCCGGCGTTGACGAGGACATCATGAGCTTCCCGGATCAGTATGATACGGTGGTCGGCGAACGCGGTGCCACCCTTTCCGGCGGTCAGCGTCAGCGGGTCAGCATCGCCCGGGCCATCTATAAGGATCCGCAGGTTCTCATCCTCGATGATTCCTTAAGCGCGGTGGATGCCGAGACGGAAAAAGTGATTCTCAAGAACATCAAGGACTCCTCCCATGAGATCACGACCTTCATCATCGCTCACCGCATTTCGGCCATTGAAGACAGCGACCTGATCCTCGTCTTTGACCAAGGACGTCTGGTCGGACAGGGCAAGCATGACGACTTATTGGTCTCCTGCCCGCTTTACCATGACATCGTGGCATTGCAGGAACTGGAAAAGGAGGTAGGCTGATCATGAACAATGATGAACTTTACAGCGACGAAAGCCTGACCTCGCAGAAGAAATATACCTTCAAGGACTACAAAGTCCTGAAGAGCTTTTCCAAGTACTTGAAGCCGTATCTGGTCTCGTTCCTTTTGATTCTCTTCTTGGATGTCTTTGTCAACCTTGCTTTTACGCTGGATCCGCTCTTGTTCTCCTATATCATCGATTACCTGGTCGCCTTCCAGAACGGGACGCTTTCCAAAGCGGATACCGTCTTCTATCTGATTCTCTTTGTCTGCGTTGAGACGGGCGCATGGATTTTCGGATCCTTCGGTGCCTATGCCGTCGATATCGGCTTACGCAAGACCGGCCAGAAAGTCATCCGGGATTTCCGGACGGCCATGTTCGAGCATGTCCTCTCCTTAAGCCAGAAACAGATGAAGACCCTGAAGATCGGCTCATTTGTGACCCGTATCACCAACGATACTCAGAACCTCTCCTCCTTCTTCTCCGACCTTTTGCCCAATTTCTTACGGCAGATCATCTCGCTGGCGACGATCATCGTCGCCTGCTTCATTAGAGTCAGAGTCTATGGCTTCATCTTTGTCGCCTATCTGCCGGTGGTCTTCGTCTTATCCCTGCTTTTCCGTCTCCGGGCTCGGCAGTATTACCGGGATGAGAAGAAGTCGGTCTCGCAGATGAACTCGTTCCTCAGCGAATCCTTCTCCGGCATCCGGGTCACCAAGACCTATAACCGTGAAGACAAGATGAGCAATCGGTTCGATGAACGGAACCAGAGCATCTACTCCGCCTTCCTTCATTCCCAGAACCTTTTTGCTCTCTTTTATCCGACCATGTATCTTCTTCAGATGAGCTGTGTCCTGATCATCATCGGCTTCGGTGTCCCGGCTACCGTCAACAACATTCTTTCGGTCGGTGCCCTGTCGCTTCTTTATAGCTACGCCAGTCAGTTCTTCCAGCCGATTCAGCAGATCACCCAGCTTCTGAACTCCCTGCAGGCAATCCTCTCCAGTGCGGAGCGGACCAAGCTCGTCATGGATATGGCGCCGGAAGCCAGCGCCGACGAGGGAAAGATCAGCGTTCCTTCCTTTAAAGGCAAGATCGAATTCCGCCATGTCTGTTTCCGCTATGATGAGAAAGGCGAAGATGTCCTCCATGATGTCAGCTTTGTGATCTATCCGGGGAAGACGGTCGCCTTTGTCGGCGCCACCGGTGCCGGCAAATCCACGATCATCTCCCTGATTTCCCGCATCTACGATATCCAGTCGGGTGAGATTCTCATCGATGACGTCAATATCCGCGATTACTCCTTAGGGTGTCTGAGAAAGAACATCGGCGTGATGCTTCAGGATGTCTTCCTCTTCTCCGGCACCATCCGCGAGAATATCTCGCTGGATGATGAGTCCGTGTCTCCGGAGGAAGTCGAAAAGGCCAGCGCCGAAGTCGGTGCCGATACCTTCATCTCGAGACTTCCCCATGGCTATGACGAGAAAGTCACCGAACGGGGCAACAATTTCTCGGCCGGTCAGCGGCAGCTGATCTCCTTTGCCCGGACCCTGGTCTATAAGCCCAGCCTGGTGCTGCTGGATGAAGCCACGGCCAACATCGATACCGAGACCGAAGCCATCATTCAGACGTCCCTGGAGCGGATGCGCTCCATCGGCACGATGGTGATCGTTGCTCACCGGCTCAGCACCATCAAGAATGCGGACCACATCTTCGTGGTCAGCCATGGCCGCATCATCGAGGAAGGCAATCATCAGGAGCTTTTGAAACTCAAAGGAAACTACTATAATCTATATCGGCTGCAGAATCTGGAACGGACGCTCGACAAAAAGGAGGCTATCTGATGTCTGAAACAATTAAACTCTATGATACGTTTGAAGGCAAAGTCCGGGACTTTGTCCCGCTCAACCCGCCGGAAGTCGATATCTACTATTGCGGACCGACGGTCTATAACTATGTCCATCTCGGCAATTTCCGCCCGACCGTCACCTTTGACCTGCTTACCCGCTTTCTTACGGCCTCAGGCTACCAGGTGAAGTGTGTCTCCAACTACACCGATATCGATGACAAGATCATCAAAGAAGCTCAGTTAGAGAA
Organism: Bacilli bacterium; assembly: GCA_022647725.1. GTDB lineage: Bacteria > Bacillota_I > Bacilli_A > RFN20 > CAG-288 > Enterosoma. The sequence goes on along the minus strand of JALCLG010000001.1, from coordinate 1,960,061 downwards.
CAAGACGGAGAAGGATCTTTCCGAATTCTACATCCAGGCCTATGAAGACTGCCTGGACAAGCTCAACATCCTTCCGCTTTACGATCATCCCCGGGCCAGCCAGTACATTGATTCGATGGCGTCCTTCATCAAGGAGATGATGGATAACGGCTCGGCCTATCAGGCCGGTGAGGATGTCTATTTCAGTATCGACAGCGATCCTACCTACGGTCAGCTTTCCAAGCAGAACATCGCCGACCTCGAAAGCGGCGCCCGCATTGACGTCAATACCAACAAGAAGAATCCGCTCGATTTTGCATTGTGGAAATTAACCGATGATACGGGTATCAAGTTTGATACCATCCTTGGCAAAGGACGTCCGGGTTGGCACACCGAATGCGTGGTGATGGTCAACTCCGTCTTCAAGAAGCCTCTCATCGATATCCATGGCGGCGGCTTCGATCTGAAGTTCCCGCACCATGAGAATGAGATTGCCCAGAGTGAAGCCACCCATCATACCCGCTTAGCCAACTACTGGATGCATGTCGGGTTCCTTTTGACCAATGGCGTCAAGATGTCCAAGTCCTTAGGCAATTCGATCCTGGCCAAGGATGTGCTGAGCCGCCATTCCGGCAATGCCGTCCGTCTCTTCTTCTTAAGCACCCCGTACCGCTCCCCCATCAACTACACCGAAGAAGCCCTCGATTCGTTTGATAAGCTGGCCAGCCGTTACGAGCAGAGCCTGAAGAAAGCTACCTATAAGCTGGCGTTGGCTGACGTCAAAGAAGGAGCTATCATTGCCGCCGACAAAGAGGCATTCATGTCTGCCTTAAGCGATGACCTCAATGTTGCCAACGCGATGCCGGTCATCGACAAGGAACTGAAGGCCATCAACTCCCAGGTCATGCTGAAAGAGCCGGACTGGAGCCAGTTGGCCGACCTCGTCAAGACGTTCACCCAACTTACCGGAATTCTAGGACTGCGGTTTGTGATCCCGGCCTTGACGGCTGAGGACAAGGCGATGCTGAGTCAGTATAACGAGGCCCGGGCCAAGAAGGACTTCGCCGCCTCGGATAAGTTACGGCCGATTCTGACTGAAAAAGGACTGATCTAACCCCCAAAAAAGAGTTCCGGATGAGCGGAACTCTTTTTTGATGCGTGGAATCTACTTGGTCGGCTGGGAAGGAGCAGCCGGAGCTGTGGCCTGAGCCGGGGCAGCCGCCAGAATCGCAGCGGACTGAGCATTGGCGGATTTGGCCACATTCTGGGCTTGGACGTTGCTGGTCGGAGCATCGGCCGGCTGATTGACGATGGCATAGGTGGTGTAAGGAACTTCAAGGCCGTATTTATCGTACATGTTCCAGACAGCTTCGTTGAGATGACGGGTGGCGGCGAACTTTTCCTCTTCCTTGCAATGGACGATGAAGCGGAAGATGACGCCGGAATCGCTGAACTCCTGGACACCGAGGCAGATCGGATCGTCGATGGCCTCAGGGACATCGGCTCTGAGCTCTTTGACATGGTCAAGGATCGTCTGGTGAGCGGTCTTGAGATCGGTATCATAGGTGACATCGAGATCGGCCATCGCCACGGACGGCTGACGGGAAAGGTTGATGACGGAACCGATGGAGGAATTGTCGATCACCTTGATGTTGCCGGCAGCATCCATCAGCTTGACGGAACGGACGCCGACATTCATGACGGTGCCACGGAAGCCGTCGATCGTCACGATATCGCCGTTGTTGAAGTCATCATCGGCAATAATGGCAAATCCGGATAAGACATCGTTGATGAGGGACTGCGCACTGAGGCCTAAGATCAAGGCAATGATGCCGGCAGAAGCTAGCAAGGTCGCGGTATCGACGCCCCAGACGCCTAAGACGACGAAGATCATGATGACTAAGGAGAGCACCTTGATGATGCTTCCGATCAGCTTCCAGACCGTGCTGGCCTTCGTCTTCCGACGAGCCAGAAGGTTGATGAGAAAGGGAACCAAAAGGGAGATGCCGACGAAGAGGACGATGTAGAAGGCCGTCTGGATGAAGCGGGTCGTATTATCATTGAACCAGGCTTTGATATCGAAGGTATCCGGGCTGTCGCCGGAAATGGCCTTGGCCAGAAGAGAATCCGGTAAGACATAGTGAGCAATTAAGACAATGATCACAAAGGCAGCAAAGAGCGCCCCGAGGATGCTCCAGACAATGATCTTGGTCTTCTGCTTCTTGGTTAACGGTGCCTTCTTGGGTGCCGGTTTCTTGGCCGCCGGTTTCGGTTCCGGCTTCGTCTCCGGTTTAGCTTCGGGCTTTGCCTCAGGTTTGACTTCAGGTTTTGTCTCGGGTTTTGCCTCCGGCTTTACTTCCGGCTTAGCTTCGGCCTTCGTCTCCGGCTTCGTTTGTGTTTCGTTCATAAGGTTATCCCACTTTAATAGTAGCTGACCGTCTCATAGATCGGATCCGTCTCGGAATAGGCTTTGTCATAGAGGTCGAAGGTGAGGTAGTAGCCTTTGGTGAAGGAGGAGATGTCAATCGACTGCGGACCGTCCATCATCAAGGAGAAGTCCTGTTGGACGGTCTTCTTATCGTAACCCGAGGTTAGGATGGCGGTAATGCCGGTAATCTTGGTGACATCCTGAACTTGGAAGGTCGGCAGGTATTGGAAGACATCCGGATCGGCATCATAGTTGACCTGGGTCTCAATCGTCTTCAGCACGTAAGGCAGGTAGACGGTTTTGCTGAAGAGCGGCGTGGCAGAGGCAGGATCGGCCCCGGCATCATAGAAGGCTAAGGTCACATTCTGCCCGGAGTCGAAGCCGGAGATATCCAAGGAGTTAGTGGCACTGTCACCGGAGTAGGTCGCCTGAACCGACGTGGTTCCGTCTAAGGTAGAGAGCTTTGCTAAGAACCGGACACCGGCCGAGGAGGCCCCGCCGTCGAAGGCTAAGGAATAGCCCAGGGCATGGTTACGGAAGTCAATCGCCGGCGTCACATCGGTGATGGTCGGGTTCGTTCCGGTCATCAGGGCTTTGGAATAAAGCGTGCTGGTGCCCAGTCCGATATTGGCCTGGACTTTGAAGGTGTAGGTAATGCCCTTTAAGAGATTCGTGAAGGAACCGGTTTTATGGAAGGAGACTTTTTCTTTGGTTTCTTCAAGAGCAAATTTGTTTTCGTGAGAGGTAGCATCCCGAGGCGAGGTAAGAAGGATGGTCATATCGCCTTTCGAGGTATTGGTGATAGGAACATCATAATTCAATGTGGTGGAGGCAACCTCCAACGTGGGTGCAGTGACAGTCGGAAGCGAGGCGGTGGTATTGGTCGCTACCACGACGGCAACGACGGTCACGGCCGTGGTGCCGGTCACCGTTCCGGAGATGACCTTGGTGAAGAGATCGCTCTTATCCTGAATATCGGAAAGCTTGGTTTCCTTATTCGTGAGGGTGGTCTCTTTCTTCTCCTCGGAACTGTCGGGGGCATCATATTCATCCTCCCCTTCCTTCAGGTCGGTTCCGCTTTCGAGGTCATTGACTTCGCTATCGTAGGGGGCACTGACGTCCCCTAAAAAGGTATCATCATCGCTCATAAAGCATCAAAGGCCGCTTTCAGGGCCGTCTTGGCATCCGCTAACGCGGACTGCGCCTGTTCCAGGGTAGTGGAATTGCGGATGGCCTGGAAATAGGTATCAAAGGACGTCTGAATCGCCGTCGTCGGCTTCTTCTTGCTGGCCAGATCCACGTAGAAAGTGACCAACTGCTTGGCGACATCATCCAGCGACCTATTGAAGGTGATCTTGGCTTCGAGGGCAGCAATGTAACTGGCAAAATCAGCGGACTTGTAGGTGACGCCATCGCTGGCAGCCACGTTATAAGGAACGGTATCCAGGAAAGCCAAGGCATCGCTGACCAGTTTATCGGTGGCAGCGGAATCCGAGCTCTGATGGAACTCCAGAAGACCGTTGAGCTGAGTATCAAAATCATCCCGCCAAGCCAGACAGGCGGTCGTATCGGCCAGATAATTGACGTATTCCTGGTCGGAAGCAACGACTGACAGGCACTGCTGATGGATCTTGGTATAGAAATGCTTCCGCAAGTCATTGACGGAAATGGTGCTGGTCGAGTACCAGTCATAAAGGGCCTTCATCTTATCTTTGTTGGCAGTCGTTGGCATCGTGATGGTCGTGGTCGTGGCATAAGGAGAGCCGATGGAAGTCGCCGTCGGCAATAACCGGTAGGTGAAATCGACCTGGAGACCCGCGGAAAGACCGCTGATGACATTATCAATGATTGGCTGATAGCTGGTCGTATTGTCCACAATCATCAGCTCATAGCATTGATACAGCGAGTTGTTCTCAAAATGAACTTCGGTATCGGTGGCATAGGTGATCGGGAGAATGTCCGTCGGAGCAGCCGGACCTTCCGGCAGCGTGAAGTCGGCAAAATCGGAATACTGGGCCGTTGTTTCCGTTACGGTTCCCATGAGGGCATAGTCATAGCGGATGTGGATGACTTTATGGGAAGCCAGGCTCAGATCCTCCGCCAAGGAAAGATAATTGCCAGAGGATTCCCCGTTCTTGGCTTTGGTGCTGTCCCCGTCATCGAAATAATAACCAAAGAAAAGGGAACTGCCCGGTACGACCAGACATTCGCTGCTGGCATCAAAACTGAGGTTCGAAGGAGCTAAGGGCTTAAAGGGAGAGGTCTCTCCGACCAGAGTAGCAGCTTGAGTATAAAACGTCTTGGCAGATTCCATAAAATAAAGCAAGGGAATATCCCCATCGATACCACTGGTAAAAGCCAGGACCGACGTGTCACCGCTCGAGGAATAGAATTCATGCCAACTGGCAAAGTAAGTCGAAGCTAAACTTGCCGTAACACTGCTCTGACCGGCCATATCCAGATAAATCCTCAGTGCCAGGTCTTTGCCATTCTGGTTATGGAAGAGCGAGATGGCATAATCAGTGATATCGTAGAATGTAAGGGCAGTCGTTGCGGAGGTGGTATACGTACTGGCAACCAAAGGATTGCTGTCGGCACTGACGGCTAAGGTATGGGTCGTATTGTTGACACCGATGAGATACGAACCGCTGACGGCAATGCTACCGGTGGTATTGGTCCAAGTAAAAGTCAGGGAAGGCGTGACATAAGCGGAGGTCGTGGCATCATAGCTTTCCGGCGTAGACGAGGAATCACCTGAGGCATTTCCGGTAAGGTAATACATTGTGGACAGGAAATGGAACTGACCGGTTGTGGAGGAATCCTGGTTCACCTGAATGGCGGACGTCAGCAGCGATGCCGAGTCCGTGGCCTGCGAAAGCTTAGCCAGATCCGTTGTCGTAAGACTCTGGTCCGTTGTCGATAAGGTAATCGGATAAACGGCCATTTCATAGGAATCGCCGTTTTTGTAATTGCAGATGGCATAGAAGGTCGTGTCGATGATGCACCCAAAGAGATAGGAATGGTAATTCAGGATGGCATCTTTGGAGGTGACCGCCGTATAGGACTGGTCCGTTTGGCCTAACTGAGCCGTGGATGCGACGCCATTTCCATCCTTTGCCGATTGGTCTTTAGCCGATAATTGCAGCGATGAGAAAAGCACTAACAGACTCGTCAGGGATAAGCTTAAGGTGTTTCGGGTTCGGTTCATGCTTCTATTTTTCACTTTCAAATATTATTATGCTACAAAGAGCAAAAAAATGGTGAGGTTTTTTAGGAAAAGTGTCAAGCCTCGAAAATGGGATGGAAGACGACCGTCTGGTCACGGTCCGGTCCTAAGGACAGGATGGAAATATGGGCATTCAGACTTTTCTCAATGAAGGCGAGGTAATCCTGGGCTTCCTTAGGAAGATCCTTAAAGGTCCTGATGGTCTTGGCATCAAAGGCCGGAATGGTCTTGAAATCCTTATAGATTGGTTTGCAGCGGGCATATTCGGGCTCGCTGGCCGGGACAAAGTCGATGACTTTGCCATCGAGCTCATAACCGGTGCAGATCTTCAGCTCATCGACGCCTTCCAGCACATCGAAAAGCATCAAGGCAATATCGGTGACACCGGAAATCCGGCAGGTATAGCCGACCAAGACCAGATCAAGGTAGCCGACCCGGCGCGGACGCTTGGTGACGACGCCGTATTCATGGCCCTTCTCCCGGATGGCATTGCCCCAGTCATTGTTCTGCTCACTGGGCATCGGACCGGCACCGACCCGGGTCATATAGGCTTTCATGATGGCTAAGACCTTATGGATCTTGCAGGGAGCAATGCCGGCATTGACCGGAATGGAAATGGAAGTCGGCGATGAGCTGGTGACATAAGGATAGGTGCCATGATCGAGATCCAATAAGGAACCCTGGGCGCCTTCGAAGACGACCCGCTTGCCCTGATCGATATAGGAATTGATGAGGACTTCGGTATCGGTGATAAACGGCTTCAGACGTTCGGCGGCTTGTAAAAGCTTCTGATAAAGGTCTTCTTCGGCAATCGGCTCTTTGCCAAAGGCAACCAGCTCGGCATTATCGATCACCAAAAGGCCATGCAGACGCTCTTTGAGGTAATCCGGATAAAGCAGGTCACCGACCCGGACGCCGATGCGGCGGGCTTTATCGCTGTAGCAAGGTCCGATGCCCCGTTTGGTGGTACCGATCTTGTTGTCGCCCAATTTTTCTTCCAAAGCGCCATCCAACGCGATATGGCTCGGAAGGATGAGGTGAGCCCGGTTGGAAATGGCCAGATGGAAATCCTTGAGACCGGCCTTCAGGTTCTCATCCAATTCATCCAATAAGGCAAACGGATTGACGACCACGCCATTGGCGATGACGTTGAGGACCTTCGGATTGTAGATGCCGCTAGGCAGCGACCGTAAGGCATGCTTGACGCCGTTGATTTCCACGGTATGTCCGGCATTGTTGCCGCCCTGATAACGGACGACCATATCGGCCTGAGTGCCGAGATAGTCCGTCAGCTTTCCTTTGCCTTCGTCACCGAACTGACTGCCTTCGACTGAAACGGTATTGTATGTCATGGTATGTTTCCTCGGTATTATTTCTCATTGGCAAGGATCTTCTCAGCAATCAGCACGCCACTGGCTCCGGCCTGAGCTAAGCCTCTCGTGATGCCCGCGCCGTCACCGCCGCAGTAGCAGTGGTGGATCTGGGCAAGCTCCAGCCCTTCGCTGACTTCCGGACGGGCGGAATAGAACTTGGCTTCGACGCCGTAGAGCAAGGTATGCTCGGTCGCAATGCCCGGCGTCACATGGTCGAGAGCCTGAATCATATCAATAATGGATGTCAGTGTCTTATACGGAAGGCAGAGACCGAGATCGCCCGGAACTGCCTCTTTCAGGGTCGGCCGGATGAAGCCTTTCTCAATCCGTTCCGGCGTGGAACGCCGTCCGCGGATGAGGTCGCCGTATTTCTGAACGATGACGCTGCCGCAGGCCAAGCGGTTGCCTAAGGAAGCAATATCCTTGGCATACTGGTTGGGATCGGCAAAAGGTGCGGTGAACTTATGGGAGACAAGCAAGGCGAAGTTGGTGTTCTCGCTGCCAAGCTTCGGGTCCGAATAACTGTGGCCGTTGGCTAACATGACGCCATCATCGTTTTCGATGACAACATGCCCGGAGGGGTTCGAGCAGAAAGTACGGACCATCGTTCCCTGACTGGAATTGAAGATGAATTTTCCTTCATAAAGATACTTGTTGATATCCTGCATGACGACATTGCTGGTCTCGACACGGACACCGATATCGACTTGATTGTTGGTAAAAGCAACTTGGTGAGAAGTCAGCATATTTTTAAGGGCAGTGCTGCCTTCCCGGCCCACGCCTAAGACGACATGGCTGGCGGTTATCGTTTTTCCGGATGCCAAGACGACACCCTGCACCTCATCATCCTTGACCAGGATATCTTTGACATCACTGGAAAAGAGGAAGGTCACGCCTTTCTCTTTGAGGTAAGCAGATATCTTCTCCAGGATCTTGACGTTCTCATCGGTACCGAGATGCCGGACCTTGGCCCGTAACAGCATCAGGCCTGCACCGGCGGCCTGCTTTTCAATCTGCCGGACTTCTTCGGTATAAGGGTCGGTGATTTCCTGAGTCGCACCGAAACGGAGATTGACCTGATCGCAGTATTCAATCAGCGAGAGGATCTTGGCCGAATCAATATAATCCTTGAGCCAGCCGCCGAACTCGGTGGTCTTGTTGAACTTGCCATCGGAGAAGGCACCCGCTCCGCCAAAGCCTGAAGTGATATTGCAGGCCGGCAGACAGCCTTTCAGCTTGCCATTGGTGGGACAGGCCGAAATCTTATGCGTCATGATCGGACATTGACGCTGGTCGATGTCTTTGCCTTTATCAATCAAAACCACCCGCAGACCGGGTCTTTCTTCCATCAGTTTATAGGCACACATATAGCCGGTCGGACCGCAGCCGACGATAGCGACATCATAATCCATGACTTAGTTCCCAGCCAAAGAATATAGCACAGCCAAGCCACAATAACAAACCCTAAAAACGCCCTGGGGAAGACCACCTTTTCTTTTTCTTGTTTTTAAGGTAAAATAATCAACAACAAAGTTTCATATTCCGTCTCTTGGAAAGGATTGCTTACCTTATGATTGATTACCTGATTGTCGGAGCGGGTCTGACCGGTGCGACGTTTGCTGACCTCTGCCATAAGAAAGGGCTGAGCGCCATTGTTATCGATAAAAAGGACGTGATTGCCGGTGCCATCCGCAGCGAGCGGAAGGACAACATCGATGTCCATCTTTACGGTCCGCATATCTTCCACACCTCGGACAAGGAAGTCTGGGATTATTTCTCCTCCTTCTCGGAAATGAATAATTTTGTCAACGAGCCCTTGGCCAGTTACCAAGGAAAGCTCTATCATCTGCCTTTCAATATGAATACCTTCTATGCCCTCTGGGGCGTCACGACTCCTGAGGAAGCCCGGAAGAAGATCGAAGAGCAGCGTAAAGATGCCGGCATCACCGAAGTCCATAACCTCCGCGACCAGGCGTTAAGCATGGTCGGCAAGGATATCTTCGAGAAGCTGATCGAAGGCTACACCGAGAAGCAGTGGGGACGGAAATGCGAAGATCTCCCCGCCTCCATCATCAAACGTCTGCCCTTGCGCTTCAGCTACAACAACAATTATTTCAATGACCGCTATCAGGGCATCCCGATGGATGGCTACACGGCCGTCATCGAGCGGATGCTCAAAGGCACGGAAGTCCGTTTAGGCGTCGATTACCTCTCGGATCCGGCCCAGTACAACCAGATGGCAAGGCATGTGATCTACACCGGCGAGATCGACCGGTATTACCATTATTGCTTCGGCCAGCTGCAGTACCGGACGCTGAAATTCGAGACCGAACGTCTGGACATGGAGAACTATCAGGGCAATGCCGTCGTCAACTACACCGAGAAGCAGGTACCGTATACCCGGATCAGCGAACATAAGTGGTTCAACTACCGGGAAAGCCCGGTCACCTATATCACCAAAGAGTATCCGAAGGAGTTTGCGCCGGGCGATGATCCTTTCTATCCGGTCAATGATGAACGGAATGCCGCTCTCTATCAGAAATATCAGGCCCAGGCCAGCGCGGAAAAGCAGGTGGTCTTTGCCGGCCGGCTGGGCCTTTACAAGTACTTCGACATGGATGACACGATCCGGGCGGTCCTGGACACCTTTAACGGCTTAGAGAAGTAATCCGCATCAAAAAAAGAGGAGCTCATCACTCCTCTTTTTCAGTGGCTTATAAACTACTTGGATTTTTTGCTGGCCACAGCTTCGGTCAGCTTTTTATCGGCTTCCAGGGCCGCTCCCCAGTCCTTGATATCCTTGATGGAAGGGACAAAGACATACGGAACGTTCCGGTAAAGGCCGTAGTAATCGAACCCGAAGCCGACGATATAGCGCTGTTCATCGGTGGTAAGACCCGTGAAATCGGCCAGTTCGTCGTATTTCATCTCCAGATTGTTACGCTTGATCAGGATGCAGACATAAAGGTTCTTCGGCTTATACTTCTTCTTGACGAAATCCCGGAGATAATGCATGGTGACGCCGGTATCGATGATATCCTCGACGAGGACGACATCCTTGCCTTCGAGATTATGATCCGGTTCCTTCTGAACCTTGACCACGCCGGTGGAGCCGGTGCCGTCATAACTGGAAACCTTGATGGTGTCCAGTTGGCAAGGCGTCTGGATATGCCTGACCAGCTCATACATGAAGGGCAACGCACCGTTCATGACACCCAGGATGATCGGGATGCCGTTGTCATTGGCTTTCAGTGTCGTATCAATCTGTTTGGCGAGACGATCGCAGATCTTGACGATCTCATCTTCCGAGAGAATCAGTTTATCCATAGACGTTCTCCTTTGTGAATTAGACACTATTATAACGTTGAATGAGGCGGGTGGAAACTCAATTCCGCTATTTTGCCCTTAAAAGGCGTAACTTGAAGACAAAAAGGGCCGGAAAAGGAAAAGAGTGCAAACCGTGAAGAAAATACTTGATTTTGAAAGTCGATATTGAGATAATATTTAAGCGCTCAAAAGCGTACCATCGTGGATCTATAGTGTAGCGGTCTATCACGTCTCCCTGTCACGGAGAAGATCGTGGGTTCAAATCCCACTAGATCCGCCATTGTTGCAGGCGTAGTTCAGTGGTAGAACACGACCTTGCCAAGGTCGTTATGCGGGTTCGATTCCCGTCGCTTGCTCCATTTGTGAAATAAGCCCTCGGTTGAGGGCTTTTTTCGTTTTCATACTAACGAAAGCCGTCAACCGCTGGCAAACAGCTAGAGAAACTTCGTACCTAAAGCACAAATTCTTTTTGCTGTCAGGAGACCTAACATAGGAAACCCCTTCTTTCGGCCATGATAGCGCTTTACCACTAGGGGTGCATTAAATTTTTCTTGCTATCGGGAAGCAATCCTAATAAAATTTATCGAAAGGGAAAAAATTGACCATGACTCGAAAACCGACGAGAATTGACGCCAACGCCTTTATCAAGAGAGATGTTTTATCCTCTGTTGGCGTTTCTCTCCTCGCCGTTCTTCGTATCATCGGTTAGGGACCTCACTTGAGGCCCCTTTTTTTTGCCCAGAAAGGACAGGTGGAGGTATGGAAGACATGAAATCCGTTCATCCTAATGGCATGCTGATCGAAGTCGATGAGGCGCCGAAGAAGGTCGGATCCTGGATTATCCTAGCCATTCAGCACGTACTGGCGATGTTCGTCGCCTGCATCACCGTTCCGCTCATCGTCTTTGCCGGCTATGTCACCAAAGACGGTCAGGCTCTGACGTCCGTGATGATTGCTCCGACGATTGTCGCTGCCGGTGTCGGTACCTTGTTCTATCTCTTCATGACCAAGTTCAAGGCCCCGATGTTCCTCTCCTCGTCCTTTGCCTATATGGCCCCGATGGAAGCCGCGATTGCCATCGACCGGGTCGCTGTCACGGATACGGCGGGTAACCTGCTTGGCTACACCGCTAACCTCTGGCTCCTTCCGATCGGCATGGCGATGGTCGGTGCCATCTACTGCCTGGTTGCCGTGATGATCAAGATCTTCGGTGTCGGCTGGCTCAATAGACTTCTCCCTCCGGTCGTGGTCGGTCCGGTCATCATGGTCATCGGCTTAAGCTTGGCTGTGTCGGCCATCAACAACCTTCAGGGAACCGCCGGTTCTGCCGATGGCTACAACCTGATTAAGATCCTCTGCGGTCTCTTCGCCATGGTGGTGACAGCCATCTGCGCCCATTACGGCAAGAAGACCGTTGCCTTGATTCCGTTTGTCTTAGGCATGCTGGCCGGTTACATCTTAGCCGCCGTCTTCACGGGCATCGGCTACGGTGTCAATAACGATTACCTCAAAGTCATCGATTTCTCCCCGATTACCAATAACTTCTCGCCGGTCACCATCAAGTCCTTCTTCTCGCTGCCTTCGTTCCTCTTCCTGATGAATGATTCCTCTGTCCCGTTAACCTGGTCGGCTGTCGGTAAGGCTGCTCTGCTCTTCATCCCCGTTTCCTTCGTCACCATCTGCGAGCATATCGGCGACCATAAGAATATGTCGGGCATCCTCCAGCGGGATCTCTTAACCGATCCTGGTCTGACGAGAACTCTGATCGGCGATGGCGTTGCCACGGCCATCAGCGGTATCGTCTGCGGCGCTGCCAATACGACCTATGGTGAGAACGTTGCCGTCGTCGGTGTCACCAAAGTTGCCTCGACCAAGGTCATTGCCTTAGCCTGCGGCATCTCCATCCTCTTAGGCTTCCTCAGCCCGATCATGTCGGTGACGATGACGATTCCTGCCTGCGTCACGGGCGGTGTCTCTTTGATTCTTTACGGCTTCATCGCTGCCTCCGGTGTGAAGATGCTGATTGCTGATCGTATCGATTTCGGCAACACCAAGAACATCTTCGTCGCTTCCGTCATTCTCGTCTCCGGCATCGGCGGTCTGGTCTTCAAGTTCGGCGGCAGTGTTGCTTCGCCGATGGTTGAGATCACTTCCATTGCTGTCAGTATGCTCTTAGGCATCGGTATGAACCTCATCCTCAAAGACAAGAAGACGGAGCCGGCGGCGTAACCTTTCTGAGTAAGAAAACAGCAATCCGGAGCTTCCGGGTTGCTGTTTTTTGTGCTTATGATGAAACAAAAGCTAACGAAGGAAGGAAAAGTTGCTTTCGGGCCTAACGGATGTTCTTGCGGGCAACCAGGATGCGAGGCTGACTCTTCGGATCCAGCGGATAATCCAAGGCCTTGCCCTTGAATTCCGGCTTGGTCGCTAAGATCTCCTGAACCAGGGATACGGTTTTGCTGATCTGCTCCTTGGATAAGAGCCCGGTGCCATGGCCGCCATAGGGAGTATACGTATCGGCAAGCTTTAAGATCTCCTGGGCTTTGACAAGCCACGTTGTTAAAGACGTGCAGCCCGGCAGCTGCATCCAGAGATACGGATTGAGTCATCGCCGGTAAACATCAGGTGGGTCTTGTCATCCAGGTAGACAACCGAACCAGGCGTATGGCCAGGACAGGAAAGAATCCGGATGCTCCGGCCGCCGAGATCCAAGGTGAAGGACTCATCGAAATAATGGGCATGGCTATGGTAAGGCTTCTTCGTCAGTTTGAAATCGGTGACTTTGTTGGCTTTCAGTAGGACATTGCAGGCCAGCTTGCTGGAAAGCAAACCAAAGATGGCCGGCTTATCGGCTTTATGGACAAAGTAATCCGGGAAGGCATTCCGTCCGCCGGCATGGTCACAGTGCCGATGGGTCAGCGCCAAGGTCACCGGCAAGGACGTCAGCTCCCGGACCGAGCCCAGGATATCGCCGATGCCGACACCGGAATCAATCAACAAGGCTTTCGTCTCACCGAGAAGCAGATAGCAGTTGACCAGGCCCTTCTCATCGATGCGGTAGGTGTCCGGGGCAATCATCTCATAGCTATGGACACCGTCTTTCATGTTGGTCATTTCTTGATTTCCTTCTTGGTTTTCTTCAGATCATAGGCCTGAACTTCATTGGCATAGTCGAGATGACGCTTCTCGCATTTCTTCTTCAGCGCCTGCAGGTCGCTCTCGCGGGTCTGCTCATTGAACTCGGCTTCCTCTTTCTTAGCCTTTTCTTCCGGCGACACCCAAGGCTTCCCTTGGGCCAGACAGGCTTCCTTCTGGCGGGCAAGGATCGTAGCCTGTTCGGAGGCTAAGTTCTTCTCCACCGAGAGGAAGGACATCAGGGCGACGATGATCAAGGAGGAGATGACTTCGCTGCCGACGGCCAGTCCGTCGAAGATGCCCTGTAAGGTCAGATTCTGACTTTGGCTGGCATCCCCGTTGGTGGCAACATAGCCGAAATTGCCTAAAAGAAGGTTGACGATGGCGTTGCCGATGATCGGCATCGCCAAGGCAAAGATGGTCATCAGAGAGATGGTGATGCCATCGACCCGGAAGCCGGCTTTGGCTTCTAGATGATCGAGCACATCGCCGATGAGGGCCATCCAGATATAGACGCAGGGAATGGCACCGGCGTTCTTGATGAACTGTCCGATAAGGACGATGATGAGCATCGTATTCTTATCGAGGCTGAACCAGCCCGGATAGGAGATCACAAAGCAAAGCAGGTCCCCTAAGGCATAGAAGATGAAGCCGAAGACCATCAGCTGCTGCTTGGTGAATTTCTTGCTTAAAGGGGTAATGACAACCGCACCTAAGGCTAAGGAGAGACCGCCGACTAGGTTGAATAAAGGCCAGCATGGTGTAGCCATCGTTGTATTTGGCACCGATCACCCAGTTGCAATAGTAGGCAACCGAGGAGTTCTTCAAAGCCAGACCCAGCTGGAAAATGAAGGTATAAAGGATGATGATCCACCAATAGCGATCCTTGAAGACAACCGACAATTGCTTCTTCAGCGGAACCTTCGGAGCAGCGGCATCGTCAGTGTTGGATTCTTCGGTGATCCGCTCGCGGGTATGGAAGTACTGCAATAAGGTAAACGGCAGGACCAGGAGACTGATGCCCAGCATCGTGAAGAACCACAGCTTCTTGTCGGTGCCGATCAGCGGATAAAGCGTCCCGGGGAAGAGCGAACCGATGGCCTGGGCCAGCATCATGGCAAGGTTGGCTAAGGTCGATAAGGAACCGCGGGTCTTGCTGTTGCGGCTGGAGAGCGGAACCAGAAGGTTATAGGCGGAATTGTAAATGGCATAGCTGACGGAGAAGAAAAGGTTGAAGGAGAAGCAGATCCAGACATACTGTAAGGTCGTATTGCCATCCGGAATCCAGAACAAGGCTGTTCCGGATAACGGAAGCAGGAAGGCACTGATTAGAAGATAAGGACGGACTTTGCCTTGGGCCGTCTTGGTCCGGTCAATGAGATAACCGAAAAGCAGATTGAAGACCCCCACCGCAATGGAGGAGAAAAGCGGAAAATAGAAGAGGAAATCCTTGGCGGTGCCGGTCAGGCCGAGCACATCCGTATAGTAGACGTTGAGCCAGGTCTGGACCAGAAAATAAAGCAGCTGTCCGCCGATAGGCCCTAACAGATAGCCAAAGACCTTTTCTTTTCCGTCCGGAAAACTCGGACGGCACTTGGAGTCTAAAACCCGTGCAGACCAAAAACCTTTTTTGCTCATAGGAAATCCCCCTTGAGATATCTCTTACGTTATTTCAGATAAGCAAAGAAAGCAACAACAGCTTCTTTTTCGAGACTACTGAGCTGTTCCGGCGTATGTCCTTGGCCGCTGGCGGTAAAGAAAGCCTGACGTTCCAACAGGATCTGGAACAGGTTGATCCATAAATAAATCGTACCGGTGGCATTGAGATCCTGACGGAACTCGCCATCGGAAGTGCCTTCAGCGAAAAGCTGAGCAAAAGCCGTCGCAACGCTGGGATCGTCATAGCTCTGACGATAAGCTTCCAGAAGCGTGGCATTGACCTTGCGTTTCCGGTAATAGGCATCGAAGTCGATGGTGAAGAGGAAGTCATCATTATGGTTGGCGCGATAGGCAAAGACGGTGTCAAACAGGGAACGCAGCTTGGCTTCGGCTTTGGCTTCCGGATCAAACGCCAGGCCTTGATGCAGGGCCTTCATGAAGGCCTTCATATCTTCGGTCTGAATCTGGTAAGCGATTTCATCGAGGTTGGCAAAGTAATAATAAAGACGCTGACGGGACAGATGGGCCTTCTTGGCGATGGCTTCCATCGTGACCTGAGAAAAACCGAGATTTAAAAAGAGGGTTTTGGACACGGCCAAAATCCTCTTCTCCGTCTCTTCATGCTGAATCACATACAGGGATATTTTTTTCTTACTCATAGCTTGGACTAGCGGGAAAGAGTTTAGCATTGTCTTGACAAGCTGTCAAGATTTTGAGGTGACAAAGTGTCAAGGAAAATTGAATGTTTTTCACTTCACCTTTTATTAGGCATCCTCAGCCTAAGTATTGTAGAATAGGAACGTTATGAGACAAACCTTGTTCAGCTACCTTCTTTGGGCTAATCCCAAGAGCTCAGCCAATTCGGAGGAACAGATCTTTTTCGATCAGCATGCCTCCCTTTTCAATGAGGCAACCCTGGTCTTCAATGACCCTTCCTCGCTCTTCGGCGTGATCCGGGCGGACATCGTCTTGGAAGGTCTTCTTTCCAAGGTCACCTTGGACACGTTCTTACAGACCTATACCCCGGAACAGCTCACCAAGGATTTCGTTAACCGCAATGCCCATGACCGTCTTCCTTATATGACCTTCCAGAACCAGCGGATCTATATTCCGACCTATCCGGTCGAGATCAACCGCCGCTATGGCGAAGACATGGCCAGTCTGCTGCAGGATCCTTATAAAGAGATCCTCTTTGACAGCAAGGCCTTTGTGATTGATCCTTTCTTAACCTATGGCAACTCCCTCTTCCAGTCCTCTTTCAGCCGGATCGTGAAACTGGATATGGGATCCTCCGGCAGCGACTGCTTCTACCATCCGGAGTTCAAGACCGTCTTTGTCATTGATAAACAGGGCTGTCTTCTGGAAGAGATACCTCTCTTTGATGAAAAACTGAAGCCGACATCCCAGAAAGACCTCTTCCCAAGGCTTAATCTTCTGATGAAGGACTACTATGCCAACCGGCCGGACCTCTTCCGGGATCACCTCTTGGCGTATGGCTTCATCTCCAAGAATCTTTATAACGAACTGGTAGCCCTGGAAAAGGACAATGTCCGCCTGCGGGCGAGGAGAAGTCACTGACATGGCGACATTTCTGCTGGTGAGTTTAGGCTGTAAGATGAATACCTATGAGACCTTGGCTCTGAAGGAAAGCCTGCAGAGGCAAGGATACCGGGAAGCCGGCCCAGGTGAGGCCCCGGATTTTGTGGTGGTCAACACCTGTGCCGTGACGGCCATGGCGGAACGGAAAGACCTGAAGACTGTCCGGGACCTGGCCCGGGATTACCCGAAGAGTTCGCTGTATATCATGGGATGTTCCAGCCAGATTCATAAAGATGCTTACCTAGCTCTTCCGGAAGTCAAAGGCGTTTTCGGAACGGACCAACGGCATAGGATACCCGAGCTTATCGGTCAGGACGTGGGCAATCAGGTCAACCCGGATTTTCACCATTTCTGCTGGGACGACCTAAGTCTGTCCCAAGGCGAATATCAGGCCAAGGCCTATCTGAAGATCCAGGACGGCTGCAACAATTACTGTGCCTATTGTCTGGTACCGTATACCCGTGGGGTTTCCCGTTCCCGTCCCAAGGAAGAGATTCTGGCCGAAGCCAAACGTCTCATCCTGAACGGCTACAAGGAAATCATCATCGGCGGCATTGATGTCGGCAGTTTTCAGGACCCCCTGGATCGGCATTACCGTCTGGCACAGCTGTTAACCGAGATGGTGCTGCTTTGCCCGGACCAGGATTATCGGATCCGGGTCTCCTCCATCGAAGCCAGTCAGATCGATGAGAGCTATATCCAGGTCTTCAAAGACAATCCCGATAGGCTTTGCCCGCATTTCCATATTCCGCTGCAGTCCGGCAGCCAGAAGATTCTTTCCGCAATGGGACGGAAATACAGCAAAGACGCCTATTTGGCAATGGTTACCAAGGTCAAGGAGGCTTTGCCGGGAGTGGCTTTGTCGACGGATATCATCACCGGGTTCCCAGGTGAGAGTGAGGAAGACTTCAAGGAGACCGTTGCTTTTGCCAAGGCCATCGGCTATATGCGGATTCATGCCTTCCCTTATTCCGAGAGACCGCTGACCCGGGCCAGTCTTATCAAAGATGGAAAAGTCCCGATGGCCGTACGGAAAGAACGGACCCAGGAGCTGATCCGTCTGTCCGCTGAACTGGACAAGGCTTACCGGAAAGAGCATGCCGGAATGAAAGCAAGGCTCCTTGTTGAGGCGGCCATCCGTCCGGGGGTCTATTCGGGCTATACCGAGAATTACCTGGAAATGACCTTGACCTCTTCCCATGACCTGACGGCTACCTTCGTTCCTGTCATAATTCATTGAATTTAATCCGCGTTAATGGTATATTCTTTTTGTTTTGGGGCTGTAGCTCACCTGGGAGAGCGCGTGCTTTGCAAGCATGAGGTAGCGAGTTCAAGTCTCGTCAGCTCCACCAAATTGTAAAACAAGTCCGAGAAATCGGACTTTTTTATTTTGAAAATAGAAAAGGGGTTCGCTGGCGGAAAAAACACAGTTTAAATCTAAAAAAGTACTAGCAGATTTATTTCGTTCGTTAGGCTATTTAGGCTGCTTCTCGCAGAAGTAGCCGGTGACGGGCATGAGGGAAATCTTCTGGGCGGCATCCTTGCTGGTTGTGCAGAAATGGCAGTTCTGGCAGACATGGTCTTGCGGCCTCCGTCCGAAATAGACATAGGCCCAGACAAACTCACCGCAGACCGAATCAGGCTGAACGGCCCCGTATTTCTTGCTCAGCTCCGCTGCTGTCGAGCAGCTGCCGCCGCTGACGTTGGCGAGTTCATCATCTTCCAGTTCCCGGTCTCCGGAATGGAACTGACTGTAGATGGCATCAGCCTGACTGTCGGAGAGAGCAATGCCTTCTTCTTTGGCCATTTTGGAAAGTTCTTCCGGGGAGGTCGCCTGCCGGGCTTTTTCTGCTAAATGTTTATCCATAGGATATCTCCTTTTTACTCAGCAAAAACAATTTCATCTCAGCTCATCTAGGTTGATTTGGTCTTCACGAAGGATTCTATTTGGTGTGCAGAGTGCAATACCGGTAGATGTAACCACCCTCCGGGGTAGCTCCATCGGAGGAGCAAAGAGAATAATGACAGTTGGAACACTGCTTTCCATAAGGCATCAGAACGGCGGCACCGATGCCGGTGTAAACCACATAAGAACAGGTGTGATCGCTGCAGGTATCCGTGGACTTATGCTTTTCGTATTTCTGGGCCATCTCTCCTTCGGTTTCATCGCAGTCTCCCCCGGAGACATTCGATAGCTCGTCCGCGGAGAGCTCATGCTCCGACGAATGCAGATCGGCATAGTAACGGTCGGCCTCGGCATCGGAAAGCTCGATGCCTTCCTCATGGGCCATGACGGCAAGCTCTTTCGCGGATTTCGCCTTTTTGGCTTTTTCGACTAGTTTCTGATCCATAAAAATCCACCTTTCCTTTTGGAGAATCGTCTCTCTGGCTTTTATTTTAGGGGATTTCATAAGGCTGTTTTCTTCTCACTTTTCACTTAGTCCTTCCGTGATTTCTTTTTATTCTTGGAGCCTCGGATGAAACCATTTGCCTAAGAGGAAGAAGAGTTTCCGGATCTTCAATACCCAGGTTTGAGGAACGGACACCTTTTCAGCGGTATTCCTATCCTGAAGGGGCCTGAAAGGCAGGTCTTGTCCGTTTTTCACCCCAAAGGGTGTTTTTTAAGAACGAATAAAACCTTTAAATGATAGCAAACAATACTTTTCTTCTTGCCCTTACAAACAGGAGGACGGACTATGCTTAGGAAAAAAGGAATGGCGGCGGGTCTTTGTCTGTTGTTGGTGCTGGGAGGCTGCTCACATGGGGAAAACTCCGTAAGTGAATCCGTTTCAGCCTCCTCCGTGGAAAGCACATCGGTTGTTCCCACGGCAAAGAAGTTCAAATGCTCGTTTGTCAATTATGACCAGAACGTGCTCTATAGCACGATGGTAGAAGAAGGCAAGGACGCCCAGTATGTCGGAGACGTTCCGTCCCGGCCGGGGGACGGACATCTTCTTTATACCTTCACCGGCTGGGATAAACCGCTGGTCTCCATCAAAGAAGACACCGTATTTACGGCGCAGTATTCCTCCGCGAAAGTAAATCATCTCGTCTCCTTCTATGCCGCGGAGGATAAAACTCCCGCTCATCTTCTTCATCAGTTCTATCTGCCGGATGGTCAGAAAGCTTCCTATACCTGGGACAGCCCGATTAAAGATTCCACGCGTCAGTATTCCTATGAATTTGACCACTGGTATCCGTCTTTGGAAGCGGAAATCTATCAGGATACGGATTTTGTGGCGGTGTATAAGGAAACGGTGAAAACCTTCACGGTCTCTTATTATCTGACGGCCGAAAGCACTCAGCCGCTCTATACGGAAAGTGTGCCTTACGGCGGCTATTCTTCGTATACTCAGACGCCGACCCGGGATGTTTCGGGAGACACGGCTTATTGCTTTGAAGGCTGGGACAAAGACCCCGCTACCTCTGCCATCACTAGGGATACCGCCTTTTACGGGACTTGGAGCGAGTATACACCGACGGGTTAGCGTTCCAGTTAGCCAGCGATGGTGCTTCCTATGTCCTTTCCGATGGCAGCAAGGTCACCGCGAAAACAGTAACCATTCCTTCCGTTCATCAGGGAAAGCCGGTTGCGGCCATCGGCGCCAAGGCATTCCAAGGAAATACCGCTCTTTCCGCAATCGTCTGGCCGGAGACGATCACCGAGATCGGCGACAGCGCCTTTGCCGGTGTCACCAACCTAACGGAATTAACACTTCCGGCATCGGTCAGGACGCTAGGAAAATCCTGCTTCTATGGTTGCCTCTCCTTAAACAGTGTGGATCTCTCCTTAGCTGAGCAGCTGACGGTGATCCCGAACGACTGCTTCCGGAAAACCTCGCTCAGCTGGGACACGCTGAAGCTTCCTATAAACCTCGCGGAGATTGATGAAGGTGCTTTCGGTGAAAACACAAAACTGACCAGCTTTGAAGTACCCGCCAGTGTCACTTCGGTGATGGGAGGATTCCTGATTGGTTCCCCGATTGCCACCCTCACCGTGGCCGACGCCAACACCGCCTATCTGGCCATGGACAACGTCCTTTTCAGCTTGGATAAACGAAACTTAGTTTATTACGGAAAAATGATCAAGGCGACCTCCTATACCCTGCCTTCGCAAGTGACTGCCGTTCTGGATGAGGCTTTCTATGGCAATAATTTTCTGAACAGTCTTAAACAGGATGCCAACCCCAAGTTAGCCTATCTCGGGAAAGGGTGCTTCGGGAAGATGACAAGCCTCCGGTCTTTCGACTTTTCCAAGAGTGCCGTAACGGAAATCCCCGAGGCCTGCTTCCAAGGCGACTCCATGCTGATGATGATCTATCAGGCTCCGGGTCTTCTTGCCATCGGCAAGGATGCCTTCTCCGGCGGCAGTCTATTCACCAATCTTTTCCTGCCCGAGACTGCCCAGACGTTCGGCATCAATGCTTTCAAAGGCTGCGCTGCCTTAACCCTGTATCTTCAGGCTGTCACGGAACCCGACAGTCTGGCCGCTGCCAATCCGGACAGCTGTCCGGTCCGGCTAGCCTGTTTTTCCGGCACGGAAACCGGGCTGAGTTATTCCTTTGTTTCCAGCGAGAATGCCTATTATCTGGACGGCTATACGGGCAGTCAGACGGCCGTGGTCATTCCCGATTATTACGATGATGGCACCCATGGCATCCGCCGGGTCATCGGACTGGTGGATTTCCATAGCACGACGGTGACTAGCCTCACACTTCCGGAAACCCTGACCTTCATCTCCCGAGGAGCCCTCCGTGGCTGCTCAGCCTTGACGAGCCTGCATCTCGGACGTTATGTCAATAACATCGACAATGATCATACCTTCTCCGGCTGTGATGCTCTGATGTCTTTCAGCGTCGATGAGAAGAATCTGTCATTCTCGGCCGTCAACGGCTGCCTCTGCAACAAAGAAGGAACCAAACTCCTGGCTATCCCTCAGGGACTGACGAGTATCCGGCTTCCTTCGACCATCACCTCGATCGGCTCTCAGGTCTGCAGCGGCGACAGCAACTTGGTCAGCGCTGACTTGAGTCAGCTTTCGGGCCTGACTGTCCTCACGGCCAATGCCTTCATGGAAGCCACGGCCTTGACGACCCTCACCTTGCCGGGCGATACCGGGAGCCTTCAGACGATTCAGGATTTGGCTTTCAACAGTTCGGGGATTACCTCCCTTAGTCTTCCTTCCACCTTGCTTTATGTGGCAACCACTGCCTTTGACGGAACGCGAGCCTTAGCCTCCTTGACGGTTGCCGCCGGCAATAAGAACTATGCCTCCGTCGATGGCGTCCTCTATTCCAAGGATCAGAAGACCCTCATCCATTATCCCAGTGCCAAGGCTATGCCTGCCACGTGGCTTAGCACCCTGACGGAGATCGGCTCCCATGCTTTCATCGATAACAGCTTCTGGACCCGCCTTGCTTTGCCGGAAGGCATCACCAAGATTGTCGTCGAAGGCTTCCGGAATCTCAGTGCATTGACGTGGATCCTGCTGCCGGTCTCGTTGACCTCCTTTGGCAGTGCGGCCATCACCCAGATGTCGGAATCCTATCTTCATACCTTCTATGCCGGCAATGAAACGGCTTGGGCGGCAGTGACCTTGGGCGGTCAGGCTCCGGATGTTCTTTGCTACTACACGGAGAGTGAAAACGACGACGGAAAGCACTGGCATTATGTCAGCAATGTTCCGACGCTTTGGGTGGCAGCATAACCCTTTTTTTCAAAAATATCAGGAAAGAAGATGAGTTAAGAGAAGACGGATTCCTAACCTTAAAATAGGAAACATTTAAGAAAACCACCTTTTCGCAATCGGTGTGGTATATTTTTCCTTAAAAAGAGGAGGAATCCTTATGCACAAACTGAAAAAGGCAATGTCGCTTGTTGTCGCCGGATTTTTGGCATCCTGCCAGTCGCCGGTGGCCGTTTCTGCAAAAGTCAGCCCCTCTTCTTCCCCGGTCTCGTCCAGCACCCCGGCGTCGGAGAGTACCCCGGTCAGCCCGAGCACCGTTTCCACGGAAAGCACCTCCCCTTCGGCTTCCGTCTCCACCTCGACCAGTGTGATGCCGACCGTCACGACGCGCGTCGGGTTTGACGGCGTCAATGATCTGGCTTTGGCTCAGAACATTCTTTACAGCACGCCGGTCTATGGTAAAGCAATCTCGGAAAAGTTCCCCGCCAAGGCGGTGGATCTTTTCCATCCGACGTTTGTCTACGATAATCAGGGCAATCTTTCAGTGGAGAAGACCTATGCCGCCGACAGTACGCATACCTGGCATTGCGTGGATACCTATTCCGATATCGGTACCACTCAGGTTCCGGATTCGTTCCTCGACAATATCATCTTCCAGAGTCCCTCGATTCCGGTCGTTCCCCCGGTCCTGAGAGCCAATACCTACACCTATACCATCGATTGGGCTGCCAATCATACCATCAATGTCAGCGGGTCGATTGTCGTGGCTGGCCAGGCGGTCGATATGACTGACCAGATTGCCGATATCAAGCGGAATGACGGCACCTTGATCACGGATTGGAGCCTCAAGCCGAATAATACTGCTTATGCATCGGCATCGGGAAAGACCTTCACGGTTACGAATGCCGCCAACAGCGTCCGTATCAATCTGATGGTTCCGGATCCCACCGACAGCACCAAGACGGTGGCTGCCGGCCCTTATTTCACGGTCAAAGCCATCTCGCAGAATCTATCCGCGATGAAGGAGGACGTCAAAGCCAATCCTTTTGCCCAGAACTATACCGCCGAGCTGATAAAGAATTCAGATAAGACGGTGCTGGTGAGGACCCGCCATAATGCCCATTACTTTGTCACCGAAGATCGGGTGGCCGGAACCAAGAAAGGCATCCTTGAGAAAGGCTCGGCTGTCCGTTTCACGATGAGTGACGATGCTTTGACGTTTGAAAATCACCGGACTTATCCTCTAAGCGAAAATTCGGCCGGTGTGGCCTGTCCGTTGGATAGTGCGGTAGAAAGCTACCTCAATGATGCCATGGCCAGTGACCAATGGAAGAGTGTTGCTTCGATCGACATCACGCCGAACAGTCCTTTCTATAACGATTATTCCGAAGGAATCTTAGGAGTTAATCTGGCGGACTATGTGACGGTTGCCGATGCCGGAAACTTTGTCGGCATCACCCATGATGCCACTGCCGGGACTTATACGCTCTCTCTGGCCGTCAAGGCCATCAATGGTTCGACCAATACCTTCACAGATACGGGCTATTCCATTGTCCTTTCCAATCGGGGAACCACAACGGATTCTGCTGTGGAAGCCTATCTTTCCGGGACGGAAACGCCTCAGTTCCTAGCGCTTCCCACCGGACTTCCCAGTGCCTTCAAAGTCCTTTCCACTCAACAGAACTTCACCCTGCAAAGTCACACCTACTGGACCGAAGGGGAAACCGTCCTGAGTGATGGCGCGACCCTGACCGGTCTTATCAACTGCACAGCCCTGCCGAGTGGGGACTTGGTCGCTTATGGCGACAAGGATATCTATTATGCTGCCGACCGCGTCAAGAAGTATTATGCCGGCGTCAGAAAAGACGGGAAGCTCTATGAGATCAGCGGTGTTCCCCATCCGCAGACCGGCGGTGTCCTTTGGTATCGGAGCGATGTCACCAGCGTCACCTTGGAAGACGGCACCAAAAAAGACGATCCGGATCTCTGGTCCAATAGCAATGTCACCCTTTATGCGTCGTTAAGCACCCTGACCGAAGCCAACCTTCAGAACCTCAACGTCCTGGACAGTTCGACCATCACTCATTAAAGCGAAGGCGGGACAATCGGCGTTCCTTTCTGACTTTGAAGATAGCCGCTGAAGGCACTGAGCATTTCAATATGCGAACTCATTTCCTCCGCCGTTAAAAGGCTATAGCCTTGCTCGTTTTCGATTTCCCGTAACGACGACGAGAGCGTTCCCGGACCTAAGAAGCCACCTGGTAGGTTTGCTCCGCCACCAACGGAACGCCATCTTTTTTAAGTTCGGTGATTGCCCCGTTAGCCGTAACGGCTTCCATACCGGAATAGTAGAATGGGAAGTAGGCAACATCTTTTTCAGTATTAACCATCTTCCTGCCTTTGTTAAGAAGCGGGACAAGATATTTGCCGGGAATTCCAAGTGTCAGAATGGACCCGTCTTTGCAGACGGTGATATTGACTTCGTCGGATTTCAAGGTTCCCTGGTAAAGCTTGCCCCAGCTCGCCCCCAGCTCATTGATGATGCCGTCCTTCCTTTGACCTAACGTGACGAGGGCCAGATTCGGGTTAACCGAACTCTGCTTGATGATATTGGCCTGGAACTGGGCTGTCTCTTCGGCGGTGAAGTCTTTGGCAAACTCCCCATAGAAGGCCGTGCCTTTTCCGGCCAAGGCCTGCTGATGCCAGCTGTCGATATCCGAACTTAAGGTTGTCGTCACTCCCTTATTGAAGAGAATGTCCCTCAGCCGTTCCGGAAGCTCGGCCGAGACATCGTCAAAGAGCCCTTGTAGGCTTCGGGCCTGAACGGCGGTATCGGATAAGGCATAGACCTTTTTATAAAAGGCCGACAGCTTGGTGTTGGAAACCCCAAGCAGGGGGTAGTAGCAAGGCTCCTTTCCGGCCAGGGCTTTCATGCCTGTGGCCGTAGAAAGATAGTCGATGACAGCCAAGGCCTTGGCTTTCTTGGCTTCGTTGCCTTTGTCAGCAAGACGCTTGGAAAGGCCGACATTGACGACCGATTCGATGCCAAGGAGGTTGTTGTTGGCATAAAAGCCCGGGATGGCGATGGCATTGAAGGTATCCGTGCTTTTCTGCACCAGGCTGTCGAGGTCGCTTAAGCCGTTATAGACATAGAGGAAAGCGCTCTGACGCTGATTGACGAAACGGGTGTAGGCTTCGGCCCGCCAGCGGTTTCAGTCCGCGCCGGAAAAGGCACTGGCCGCTGAAAGCGAGGCCAGGACTGTGATGGTTTTGCCAATCCCCTGAGAGACCGACTGGGTCCCTCCGCGATAAGGCTCGATCCAGGCCGAGCCGTTCGGCGTGAAGACGGCATCGTTCTGCAGCAGGTCCTCAAAGAAGGACTCGCCAGCGAGACTGGCGCCGGCCAAGGATATCGGGGTGACGTCCGGAGCATCCTTGCGGATGGTTTTGGCTAAGGTGACAAGCTCGTCCAGATTCTTAGGCAACGACCAAGAATGTTCTTCAAAAAGAGACTGATTGTAAGCTAAAAAGGTGGTCTGAACCGGACCCGGAAGAAGATAGACATGGCCGTTATGGGTGTAGTCCTTCCAGGTCGTGGCATCATACCGGTTTGGGTAGTCATAGGAAGAGAGATCCATCAGCCTTGCTTCCTGGAGCGAGACACTGGGAAGACTCGGACTGAGGACCAGATCGCTTTCATCGCCCTTTTCCAGCTTCTGGAGAATATAGCTGGAGGGGTTTCTTCCCCGGTACCAGGTCACCTCGAAAGTGACGTCAGGGAAGGCCTGAGACAGGCGGTCGACAAAGGTATTGTTGGAAGCCAAAGCATAATCCAAGGTCAAGGTGACCCTAGCGGTGGTTTTAGGCTGGCAGGAGAAAAGCGAGAAGACCAGGCCCAAGCCTAACAGGAAAAGACCGGGTTTTCTCATGAGGCTTTGACTCCGCCGGCATAGGTCGCCAACAGCTGATAGAAACGGTTGCGGTCAATCGGCTTGGCCAGATGGTCATTCATGCCGGCACTCTTGGCTTTTTCAATATCTTCCTGGAAGGCGTTGGCGGTCATGGCAATGATCGGAACGGTCTTGCTGTCCGGCCGCTCGAGAGCCCGGATCTGCTGGGTGGCTTCATAGCCGTTCAAAACCGGCATCATGACATCCATCAGGATCAGGCTGAGGCTTCCTTCCGGAGCGGCCTTGAAAGCCTTGACGGCTTCTTCGCCGTCGCGGGCAACAAGGATATGGCACTGGGTCTGTTCCAAAAGATGCAGGGCAATCTGCAGGTTGATCTCATTGTCTTCGACAATAAGAATATTCTTTTCCTTGAGGATAGGAACCGGAATCGGGGCCTGGTTGAGGCTGAGAATCTCGGCTGGCGTGGCTAAGGTCATCGGCAGACTGACGCTGAACGACGTGCCTTTGTCGAGCTCGCTATGGAGGGTTAAGGTGCCACCCATCGCATCGACATACTGCTTGGTGATGGTTATGCCTAAGCCGGTGCCTTTGTAGGCGGTCGACTCCGGCCTGTCTTCCTGACTGAACGGCTCAAAGATCTTCTGCTGGAACTCCTCGCTCATGCCGATGCCGGTATCCGTAAACTCCATCCGCAGAGTCATCGTGGTTTCACTCACCTGTTCTTCATAGGCGACAAAGCCGATGGAATGGCCATCCGGTGTGAATTTGACCGAGTTACCGAGAATATTGGTGACAATCCGCTGCAGGCGGACTTTGTCGCCCCGGACATACGGATGCTTGATGCGCGACGTGTCGTGACTAAAGGCGACTTCCCGGTTATCGAGCTCGCCTTGGATGATGGAAAGACAGCCATCCAGGACGCCCAGGAGGTTGTAAGGCTCGTTCTTCAGTTCCATCTTGCCGGCTTCGATCCGCGACATATCCAGAACATCGTTGATCAAGGAGAGGAGATGGTTGGAGCTCTTCTCAATCGAAGTCAGGCATTGGGTCACGGTCTTGGTGTCGCTCGGGTTTTCCTGGGCGATGGCCAGCATGCCGATGATGCCGTTTATCGGGGTACGGATATCATGCGAGACGGAGGATAAGAAGGTCGTCTTGGCAACCGAGGCTTTCTTCTCCCCTTCCACGATGCGGGCCAAGGCCTCTTCCCGCTGAGCGGAAAGTTCCTTCTGGTGGGCATTGTAGACAAAGACGGCCACCAACGATGGCACCGGCAATGACGATGGCAGAATAGGCCAAGGTGAAGGAGACCAGGACTTTCCGGCTGTCGGTCAGAACGGGCAGCAGCCACGGAATCGCTGGGAACGCTCATCAAGAGATACCAGTCATTGGTGGCTAAGGAAGCATAGCTCAGCATATAGGCTTTGCCGTCCAGGCTTACCTGGGACGTTCCGGAAGCTTTGGCGTTAAGGTCTTTGACCAGTCTGTCATAGCTGCTGCCATTGGTAAAGGCGATGGTCTTCAGGGATTCCAGCAGATTGAAACCGGTCAGGACCAAGGGAGTCCTGCTGTTCCTGATGATAAATGCGAATGCCGTCGGGATTGATGAGATAGAAGGCGCTTTGGTCATTGAGACGGATCTGACTGAAGAAGGCATCCAAGGTAGCCGTCTCCACCTTCTTGGCCAAATAGGTGACTTCCTCGCCATTGACGGAAAGCGGAGTCGCGAACTTGGAGAAGAAGAGGACGCTCTCCTTGCCCGAGCCGTTGGCTCCGGTCATATCGGCCATGGTCAAGGAATGGGTGTAGGTCTTGGTGGCTCCGGCATAATCGTCATAGACAAAGACTTTGCCGGTGCTATCGACGCTGCGGCCGGAGGAATAGAAATAAAGGAGCGTTTCACTGTCGTCGTTCCGCTCGTTGCTGATCGTAGATATTTCCTGGGTCAGGCTGGCTTCATCCGCATAGGTTTGGCTGGAGATCCGCGAAGTCAGATGGTCCAGATCTGCCCAGGTGTTTTCGAAGTACGGGTCGGTATTGTCCTGAATGCCAACCATCAAGATGGTCAGGTTGTTGGCCCGCTGCGCCCAAAGGAGGGCGGTGACGCTTTGATAGGATAAGAAGAAACCGATAGCAATCACTGCCAAAAAAAAGAATGCCAAACCCTCAATCCGCCAAAGGCGGACAGGGGAGATCTTCGGATGTTTTTCTCTCTTAGAGGCAGATGCCGGCATGATCCTGTTGCTTCTCGCAAAGATAGTTTATCGCGAAAAACGTGTTTTTCCACAATTAAGATTGAAAAAAGTCATTATTTAAATCTTTCAAAAGTGCCGAAACAAACCTCTTCGGAAAGAAATGATCTCGAACGGAACCTCAAGGGATTAATGAAGGCTGTCAAGGTAGGTGACGAAGTCCTGACGCTTGTTGGAATAGAGGAAGCTGAGATCGCTGATCGCATGGTCGGGTTCGGCGCCTTCGTCGATATCATAGAAGGTGCCGTTTTTGACCGTGGAAAGATGATTCGTGCTGGAGATGCGGAAGAGGGTGCCGTCGGCTAAGGAAATAGGTGCCACGGAACAGCTGCCGCCCCCGCTGGGCTGACCGATCAGCGAGACCTTGCCGGAGCCTTTGAAGAGGCATGGCACCAGATTGCCGCAGGAGAAACTGACCCGGGACGTCAGACAGTAGAGATGACGGCTGCCTAAGGTATCATTATCATCAAACGTATGGTCGAGATTGATATCGGTCTTATAGACATTGATGGCCTGGTCGCCGCCGAAGGTGTTTTCAATCGGCACGACCGCCGTTCCTAAGAACCAGCCCAGGATATAAATGGCGGCATTAGCCTCGCCGCCGGTATTGCAGGAGAGATCCAGGACGACGTTCTTGACGGTATCGCCGGCCTTGGTGATCTCCGAATGGGCGTAAGACACTAAGCCCATCGTATCCTTGGTGGCACTGGTCGGAGCCGTGGCGTAATAATCGGACGTGGCCCCGGTGAAAGTGTCAAAGGTGATGATGGCGGTATCGCCGACCTGCTCATAGGAAGGGACCTCACTGCCATAGGCAGCGGCCCGATTCGTTTTGCCGGAGACATAGCGGTTGTAGAAATCGGCATAATCCGGCGAATAATAGTCTTTTGCGGGGATGGTAGAGGCCTTACCGGCATACGGGGAATTGCTCAGATACTTCGTATGGATGTCGGCTAAGTCCGAATAGGCTAGCTTGTTCAGGGCTTTATCGGCCACCAGGCCATCGGTGGATAAGAGGTCATCCTTGAGGCTGAGGCTGGTCAGATAGGTATCGAAGCTATCGATCTTCTTCAGGGATTTCAGACCATAGAAATTATCTAACTCAAAGACCAGTTCCTGATAGGTGAAGTCGGCTAAGGGCTGACTTCGGGGACCGGCCTGAACGGAATAATAAAGGTCAGCAAAATCATACTGACTGATGCTGTCGGACCCGAGAAAAAGGCTTTGGCCGTTGTAAGCCAGGTAAACCGGCCGGATGGAAATAAAGCAATCCGTGAAGGTCTGCAGCGGAAGATAGCCTTTGCCGTTCTGGTAATAAAGGGGAATCTTCCAGTCATTTAGATTCAAAGTCTTGAGTTCTGTCCCTAAACGCTCGGACGTCATTTCAGTTTCCCGTTCAAAATAAGTGGCTTTGCCGTCGGCGTCAAAGCCGGGATAGGAGAGAACATCGGTGACGCTTTCCGTTCCCGGATTCTGGAAGAACTGAGCAAAATGGTGGTAGGTGAGGGACTTCTTATTGAAATCAATCACTGCCGAGGCACCGTTATCTACGGAAATAGTGAAGAGAGCATCCTGACTGGTAAGCGTCGCCTCATATTTCGAAGATATCATTAGGGAAAGCAAGGTAGAAAAGAGATCTGCCGCTGACGTCATCTCTAAAAAAGGAATATCGTTCTGACCATTGATGAAGCTCAAGGAAACCGTCGTTTTATTTTTCACCGATTGCCAGTAGCAATCCACATCCTTGTTTGTGACGCTGAAGGTAGGGACCGTGGAAACGGAAACCGTCTGCGATGGCGAAACCGTACTGGGGGATGTTTCTGGACTGGTTACTGAGGTCACGCTAGCAACCGAGGACGGAGTGGAAGCGGCCGAAGCCGGTTTCTGGCAGGAAACAAGGCTGATGACGGCAAAGAGCGATAAGAGACTGACCCATGACTTTTTCATAGAATTCCTCCTGGGATGAGAATCCTTTTATCCCATTATCTATTATAGCTTGAAAAACGACACTAAAAATGTCACCTTTTTCACCTTAAAACATGGAAAAATTAACCCAAAAGTTGGATAAGGGGCACCTATATGTCACCCAAAATCTACCAATTGTGACCCGATTCTTCTATAATAGGTGCTCGATGGAAAAGAAAAATCATTCGACCGTTATCGCTTTGTCGATTGGAGTCCTTGCCCTACTCTCCTCGGTTTTAGCTTTCTACCCTTCTCACACCAATACGGGAGCCAGCTACCCTCTTTCATGGATGAGCCATTTGGCCGACTCGACATCTTTGACTACGATTTCCATTCCGGGAAGCCATGATTCGGGATCTACGAAATCCGTGGCGGATATTGCCGGAATCTGTCAGGATGCCACCCTTGAAGACCAACTCGATTTCGGTGTCCGCTTCCTGGATATCCGTTTAGTCAATTATCAGTCCAAACTGGTAGTCTGCCACGGCTTTATCAATCAAGACCTGGCCTTCAGCTCGGTGCTTTCGACCTTGAGCAAGTTCTTGACGGCTCAGCCAACGGAGACGGTTTTGGTATCTGTTAAAGAAGAAGCAAAGCCAATCGCATCCACAGTTTCTTTTGAAAAGTTGCTTAGCAATGAAATCAAGGAATCCAAAGTTTCTTTCTGCTTGGATAGAACCCTGCCGACGTTGGGAAACGCCCGAGGAAAGGCTATCTTGCTCTCACGCTATGAGAACAATTCGATGGGCGTGGATTGTTACCAAGGATGGTCGGATCCGGTGGATGCTGCCACAGCCAACACTTTTGCGTTGGATAATGGTTATCCGTTACAGGTTCAGGATCACTATCAACTTACCGATGCCACTACCAAAGAGGATGAAATTTCAGCCATGCTGTCCCTTAGTGAGGCCTATCAGGTCAAACGGGAACTGCCGGTGCCTTTAGCTGCGGATACCCTTTACCTTAATTTTGCTTCAGGCTATCTCGTCAAAAGCTTCCCACCGTCCTACAGCATTTCCATTGCCAAGGCAGTTAACCCTTGGCTGCTGACCACTCTTCCCAAATACGACTGCACTGGGGTAGTCATCATGGATTTTGTCACAGATGAGCTTTGCATGACCGTCTTTCAGAGGAACTCGTTATGAAAAAAGCCGCAAAAATCCTATTGTTGATCAGCGGTATCGGTCTTTTGATTTCTGGCTTTTTTTTCCTGTTCATTGAATGTCGCTTCCTTTTCTCCGGCGACAGTAGCATCTTTGCTGACCCGATGGCTGTTCGTGTCCGGGCCATCTCCCGGTTAGTGGCTAGTCTCTTTTCCATTGCCTGTGGTATTTTGCCGTTTTTCCTTTTCTCCAAAAAAGATCACACGTCACTGATTCGTTATTTGGAAATCTTCGGTGTCACCCTCTTCTTGGTTGGGACAGCTCTCAATTATCAGTTAGAAAGCACCGCCGGACAGAGCCCACTTTATTTAGTCCTGCCGATTCGTATCTTCACGGTGCTGTATGCCGTCGGTGCCGTCTTGCTCTTCGTGGATGAAAAGAAGACCCAAACAGCCTCGCATTCATCCTAATCTGTTTTGATCTTTGTTTTCTCGGCCTTCTGTGTTTTTTAAGGAAGGCTTTTTGATGGAATTGTGGCACACACTTTAAACCAATGGGCAGCAAAATGGAAAAAGTCACAAACAAGGTTTATTTTTGCCTTTAAATCCTAAGAATAACAAGTATAATATTAAGGAAAAAGAAGCCCAAGCTTCAGAGAGAAATCATGTTCGAGAAAAACAAAGCACCCCAATGGCTGACGAAAATCAAAGAAGCTTTTTTCAGTGTTTTGCCGATCATTGTCGTGGTCATTATCGTTTATTTTGCCGGAGCAGACAAAGAATTCTCATTTCAAAACGACCAGTCGTCCTTTGGCTATGCCAATGAACTCATTTCGTTTCTGATTTGTGGTCTTTTCGTTGCCGTTGGCTTAGGTCTCTTCTCCATTGGTGTAGACCAATCGTTGGGTCGGATTGGCAGCCTTCTATCCTCGTCACTTACTAAGAGCCGCAAAGCCTGGTTCCTGATTCTAATGACGTTTGTTCTTGGCTTTCTGATTACGGTTGCTGAACCGGACCTTCGTATTCTTGCCAATGAAATCGGCATCGATGATTGGATTATCGTGGTCTGTGTTTCCTTGGGTGTCGGTCTCTTCCTCGTGTTAGGTACTTTAAGAATCATTTTCCAATTAGATCTCAGAGTTGTTTTCCTTGGAGTTTATGCCATTGCTTTCATGCTTGCTCTCTTAGCCCCAAAAGAGTTCTACTCCATTGCTTTTGATGCCGGCGGCGTTACCACGGGGCCAGTCACCATTCCTTTCATTCTCGCTTTCGGTACTGCTGTTGCCTTAAGCCAAAACAATTCTCGCAATGGGTCAGATGACTTTGGCTTAATTGCCCATGCGACTATGGGTCCGATTTTGGCTATTTTGATTTTGGCAATTTTCATTCCGGTCATTAAACCCGGTTTCACACTGGACTATACCGTCCCTAGCGTCAGTCTGACGTTGTCGGTTTCGGGTTTCCTTTCTCAATTTGTGGCCTCCCTTGGGAACGTGGGACTGGCCGTGGGTCCCTTAGCTTTGTTCTTCCTGGTGTATGAATTGATTTTCCTGAAGCTCCCTTGGAAGGAACTTGGACATATTGCCATTGGATTAGTTTTCTGCTATGTCGGGTTGGTTTTCTTTTTATGCGCAGTGGAATTCGGTTTCTCGCCGGTGGCCCAGTCCATCGGCAAAGCCTTGGCCAGTCAGGAAGGCTTCCCGTTAGCTATTGTCATTGGTGCTTTCTTTGGCTGCTTCGCCGTTTTGGCAGAACCGGCGGTAGCCGTCCTTGCCCATCAGGTACAGTCCGCATCCGAGGGTACGATACGGAAATCCGGTTTCCTGACCGTCTTAGCCATTTCCATTGCCGGGGCCGTAGCCTTAGCAGTCGTCCGTGCCTATTATCAGTTTTCCATCATGTATTATCTGGTTCCGGGCTATTTGATTGCCTTTGGCCTGAGCTTCCTGGTGCCTAACATCTATTCCTCCATCGCCTTTGATGCCGGCACCGTGGCCAGCGGCCCGATGGCGGCGAGCTTCACGATGCCTTTCATCATCGGTTTTGCCACCGGTCTGTATGATGCCAATAACCCCAGTGCTTTCTCCTCTGCCATTTATGAGAATGCTTTCGGCGTGGTTTCGATGATTTCGATGCTTCCGGTGATTGTGGTTCAGCTCATTGGTCTTTATGCCGTTATCCGCACCAAGAGCCTTTATCGGAAAGCTCGGAAACGTGTCGCCGAAGCTAATGACAATCAGATTCTCCATTTCCCGGAGGAGGTTCGCCAATGAATAATCTTCTTAGCAAAGATCCGTTGATTAAGAAGATCAGCAGTGCTCGTAAGAGCGAGGCACCGGCAGTCCCTTATGATCAGAGCCATGTTTTGGATCAGCTGTATTTCTTTGCGGCCATTGTCCCCGATGACCAGGGTGGGGCCATCGTCAAGAATCTGATGGGCAGCCAAGGGGCCCTGGCCTTCTTAACTCACGGAAACGGCACCGCCAATAGGGATTTCTACGATGTCTTCGGCCGGGGAGAGGATCAGAAGCAAGTAGTCCTTTCCCTGATTACGGGGAAGACTTGGGAAGAAGCCAAGCCAGCCATCGCCGAACGCTTCCGAATTTCCCAGTATACGAAAGGCATTGCCTTCATCATCCGTCTTTCCGCTATATGCAACGTTTCAGTTTATAAGATGCTGACTAACAATCGCCTGACCGGGCCGGCCCCGGCAGCGGAAGGAGCCAAAACGATGGAAACAGCCAAGACCTGGAAGGACAATTATGAGCTCGTGGTCGTCATTGTCAACGAAGGTTTCACCGACTTAGTGATGGATGCCGCAAAACGGGCCGGAGCCCGCGGTGGAACGATTCTGTCAGCTCGGGGAACCGGAAACAAGGATATGGAGAAATTCTTCGGAGTG
The DNA here is from genome assembly GCA_022647725.1 of Bacilli bacterium. Classification (GTDB taxonomy): domain Bacteria; phylum Bacillota_I; class Bacilli_A; order RFN20; family CAG-288; genus Enterosoma. Next base: position 1,925,517 of record JALCLG010000001.1, on the reverse strand, counting down.
GTGATTACTCCGGAGAAACAAGTCCTTTTGATTTTGGTCCCTCAGGATATTCGTGATAAGGTTCTCGAAAGCATCAACCAGGAAGCCGGCATCGATACCAAAGGCCAGGGCATAGCTTTTGCGGTCCATGCCCAGGATGTGGTCGGCCTTTCCGGAGAAGAGGAAGTTCCCGCACTGACCGAAAAAGAAGCCGAAAAGTAAGAAAAGGATTATCCTAAAGTATCCTGACGCGAGACGAAAACCAACCGGAGGTGACTTATGAAGGAGTTACAAAAGAAGATTCTGCAATGTTTGGAGAATGATTCCCGCATCGCCATCAGTGACCTAGCCAAGGAATTAGGTTCCACTGAGAAGGCTGTGGGCGAGGCCATTACTCAGCTGGAAGAAAAGAAAATCATCTGCGGTTATCATACCCTGATCAACTGGGACAACACCGATGAGGAAATCGTCACCGCCCTGATTGAAGTCAAGGCCAGTCCGCAGCGAGGGAACGGCTTTGATAAAATTGCGGAACGGATCATGAAGTTCGATGAAGTCAACACCATTTATCTGATGAGTGGCGGCTATGACTTCTGTGTCATCATCGAAGGCAAATCCATGAAGGAAATCTCGCGATTCGTTTTCGAGAAACTTTCGACCTTGGATTGCATCCTTTCGACATCGACCCATTTCGTTTTAAAGAAATACAAAGATCATGGAACCATTCTGGAAGAACAAAAGAAAGGTGAGAGGATGATCCTCTCGGCTTAAGATGGCTTCCCTGATTGCCGATTATCTTAATGACATCAAGCCTTCCAAACTGGAAAAGTTCTTTGATTTGGCGCTGAAGATACCTGGCGTTGTTTCCCTGGGCGTCGGTGAGCCGGATTTTGATACGCCGTGGCATATTTCCGATGAAGGGATTGCTTCCATTGAAGAAGGCAAGACCTTCTATACCACCACGGCCGGATTGCCCGCTTTAAGGGAAGCGGTCTGCGAATTCCTGAAAAGGAAATATTCGTTAGCTTATACCCCTGAGGAAACCCTGATTACCGTCGGCGCTTCCGAAGCGATAGATCTGGCTTGCCGGGCCTTATTGAATCCGAACGACCAAGCCATTCTCTGTGAGCCGGCTTATGTTTCCTATCTTCCCTGCATCCAGTTAGCTCATGCCCAAGCCGTTCCGTTAGTGCTGAAGGCCGCCAACCGTTTTCAGCTGACCCGGAAAGATCTGGAAGATGTCTACACCCCGGGCTGCAAAGTCCTGATTATCAATTTCCCCAACAATCCCACCGGATCGGAGATGAGTGAAGCCAATCTTCAAGGGGTTGCGCAATTTTGCGTTGAACATCATCTTTTTGTCATTTCCGATGAGATCTATTCCGAGCTAACCTATGGGATCAAACACCATTCCTTGGCCGAAATCCCGGGAATGAAGGATCTGACGCTTGTTCTTAACGGCTTCTCCAAATCGTATTCCATGACCGGCTGGCGGTTAGGCTATGCCTGCGGTCCGAAAGAGGTCATTCAGGCCATGATCAAAATCCATCAATATACCATCATGTGTCCGACCGCAGCCAGTCAGTTTGCTGGTATCGAAGCCCTGCAAAACGGCGACAAGGATATTGAAAAGATGCGTGAGGAATATGCCAAACGCCGCCTATATGTCTTAAGCCGGCTTAACGCCATGGGACTGGAATGCTTTCCGCCTGAAGGCGCCTTCTATGTTTTCCCCTCCATCCAGCGCTATGGCATGACCAGCGAAGAGTTCTGTCTCGCGTTGCTGAAAGAAGCAAAAGTCGTTTTGATTCCCGGAAGTGCCTTTGGCGATACCGGCGAGGGCTTCGTCCGGCTTTCCTATGCCTATTCCTTGGCGGATCTGCGGTTGGCTTTGGACCGTTTGGAAACTTTTTTGGAAAAGCGAAAATGAAGTTTCTTATTTTGCCCTTTTAATGAACAATTCCTTGTTTCATCCTCTTTTGGTTTGTATAATATACAAACAAAGGCAAAAGGGTGGAACAATGAAAAAGAGACCTTGGATTGTGTTGACTTTAGCTGCTTCTCTTTTCCCGATGGTTTCCTGCAACAAGCAGACCTATACCCCAAACTCCAGTTTAGATGTGACGAAAGACGTGACCTTGAAGGTGGTCGGTGATACCAAAACCTTTGCCGCTTTGGAAGCCGTTGGCAATGATTTCACTGCGGTTTATCCGCATGCCCATCTCTCTTATGAGTATGTCCAGGATTACAGCAATTTGCTGCCAACCCGTTTAGCTTCCACCGAGGATCCGGTGGACCTTTTTGTCAGCAATAATATTTTATCGACGTCAGCTCTCGTCCCGGTAACGGAGAATCTGCTGGATGACAGCAGTTCGCTAAAGCTGTCGACGACGTTTGATTCCCTGGAAAAGAACTTCACGTTTACCAATACGGCAGGCACCAGCGAGTGCCATGTGATTCCGATGGGCGGTGACTTGCGCGGAATGTTTGTCAACAAAACGTTGCTGAAAAGCTTAGGTCTTTCCGTTCCAAAGAACCGGGCGGATTATCTTGCCTGTTCCAAAGTTCTTTTGGCCAAAGGTTATATTCCGATGCAGTCCAATCCGGGAACGGTCGGTCAGACCTTCATTTATCCCTATCTCTGCAATCAGATAACTGGGTCCAGTGACTATAAGGCCACTTATCAGCGCGTGGAAAACAGGGAAACAGGCATCAGTGAGCTTTTCCGAGAACCTTATCAGTTCTTCTATGATTATGTCAGCCAAGGCTACTATAACTACACGGCTGCCAAGACCACACCCTGGGCCAATGATTTCAATTCCCAGACCGATAATGGCATTGGGTGTCTTTTCTTCAATATCCATGATGACGGTACCGGAAACTATAAGAAAATCGATGATCTTGGAAACATTGCCTTCCTGCCTCAGGCTCTTTCCATCTCCAACACGATGGCCAAGGTGAAAGACGACTATCATAGCAGCATCGACTATGAGTTCATCCTGTCCCCCGTGGGTACCAATGGCGGCTACGCTTATCTTTCACCGGCCAAGGGCATCGGCATCCGCAAAGGAACGTCTCATAAAGACTGGGCTCTGGAATTCCTGAATTTCTTCTTTTCTAGCGCTGAGCAGACCAAGTTCTCCTCTCTGAACGGGACCGTTCCGAACAGTACCACGTGGCGGGATTACCTGAGCAAGAAATTCAGTATTGATGCTAACAGCATTTCCGATGTCGGCCAGGTTACCTTCTCCTATTCGTTCTATTATGTCGTCATCTCGCAATTGGTGGATATGGCTAAGATTAACGCTGAGAAGTACCTGATTGACGATGGCAATGGCAATAAGATCATGAAACCCTTCAGTACCTTTATGGCCCAGCTTGAGGATGCTTTCCAGAATCCTGACCACTAGAAGAAATAAAAGGCATGACGAAGCAAACCTGGAAACGGCTTATTCTCATCGTTCTGAACGTGCTCGCCTTAGGCGCAATGACCGCAACCCTTTTCATCCGGCTCAATTCGAACAGCCAGGCCATCAAGAATCAGAACGTCCAGGATGTCGGCAACATCGCCAAGAGTTACACCAACATCTCCACCAGTCTCTTCACAACCCGCCAGGAAACGATCACGAATCTGATCAGCAGTGTCGATTATTTCAAACTGGATTATCAGGGCTGCTTAACCTACCTGAGCCAGATGCAGACCAGCGAGGGCGAATTTGAGATTGTCGGACTCGATTACAAGGGCTATTCCACCGCAAAGAACTCGGACGGAACTTATAAAGAAATTGCCTATACCGCCAGTTCCTATACAAGCCTGAAAGCCATCTTCGACAAAGCCGGAGCCACTGCCCTTGATTCCCCGTCGATACCCCTGACCCCGGAATTCTCCGATGCCATCACCAGTCTTCGGAGTGTGGGTGTCTTTGCTTATTTCAACCTCAGTGACGGGACGACGACGGCTCCCTATACTCTCTTATCGGTTAGCAGCGTTGCGAGCAATGAAAAAGACATCCGCATCCAGACTCAGTATCCTTCCCTTTCCTTTGTCATCTGCGACAGCCAAGGCAATTATCTGGTGTCGGATTCCAGTTTTGGCAGCGATAACTTCTTCAATGCCCTTTATACCAATAACGGGCTGACCTTGGATAAGAAGAATGCCCTGATTGCCACCTTCTCCAGCCAGCAAACAGGGAATTTCGAGTATCTCAATTCCCAAGGCAAAACGTGTCTGTACTCCTATTGCCAAAGCAGTGACCCGAATCTGTATATCATTGTTTCGGTGCCGGAAAGCGAATTCGTGGGAAGCATGACCAATTTCTGGTTTGCCTTCGGCTATGTGGTAGCCTTGGCCGTCATCTTCATTGTGGACTTTGTCTATGTGATGAACCTGAATCGGACTTTACGTGAGAAATCCAAGGCTGTGGAAAGTGCCAACAAGTCCAAGACTTACTTTATGAGTCAGATCAGCCACGATATGCGTACCCCGATGAACGTCATCATCGGCATGAGCCGCTTCATCCAAGACTCCAACGATATGAAGGAAATCAAGGAATACAATGCCAATGTCCTGAAATCGAGCGAGTATCTGTTAAGTCTCATCAACGATACGTTGGATATCTTCCGGATGGAATCCGGGCGCTATGAACTGAAGAAGACCGTTTCCACGATGGCCAATGTGCTTTCGGTCGTCTCCTTAGAGATCCAGAAGCTGGCCGAAAAGAAAGGCATCACTTTTCTTGAGAAAAAGAACGGTGATTTCACGTTGCCAATCCTCGTGGATGACCTGAAGACCCGGCAGTTATTGATCAATCTTTTGAACAATGCCGTGAAGTTCACCGGCAAGGACGGGCATGTCTCCTTTGCCGCCAGCCAGGAAAGTTTTACCGAGAAGACGGTGGTCTACCGCTTCATCATCGCGGATACCGGGCCGGGCATGAGTGAGGAATTCATGACCAGCATGTATCAGCCGTTTGTCCAGGAAGGGCGGCAGAAGAAAGAGGAAGGCACCGGCTTGGGTCTTTCGATTGCCAAGAGGATCACGGACGTGATGGGCGGGAAGATTACCTGCGCTTCAGTCCTGGATAAAGGGACGACCTTTACGGTCGATCTTCCTTTCGAGCGGACGGTTTCGCCAACCCAGGCTATCGAGGCTGTCAGTCAGCCGGCTCCTACCAAGGATGTCCTGAAAGGCAAGCATGTCCTGCTGGTTGAAGATAATCTTCTGAATCAGGAAATCGGTGCCAAGCTCCTTTCGATGCTGTCAATGGAAGTAAGCCTAGCCAATAACGGCCAGGAAGCCTTGGACCTCTACTCCAAGAAACCTGCCTATTATGATGTGATCCTCATGGATATCATGATGCCGGTGATGGATGGCAAGACTGCGACCCGCGAAATCCGTAAGAAAGCGGAGGAAAACGGCGAACATCCTCTGGTCTTAGCGATGACCGCCGATGTCTATAACTCCGACGATCCTCTCTTCGATGGCATCATCATCAAGCCTGTGGATCCCAAGATCCTCAAAGAAAGCCTCACGAAAGTCATCCTCGCGAAAGAAGAGGCTACTAAGAAGAACTAAAAAAAGCCCTGGCGACAGGGCTTTTTCAGTTAGGCTACCAAGGAAGGATAGAGATAGAGGACGACGCTTTTATCGGTGAGCTGATAGAGGAAGATATCCACGGTCGGGGTGACTTTGAGGTTGTCATTGACGGTGATCTGGGAGGTGTAGGTCGAGGTGTAGCCGCCGTAGATGTTGGCCGTCGGTTCATCCCAGCCCTTCGTCGTGAAACTGCTAAGCCAGGTAGTCACATACGCCGTAGCCGTCGTGGCATCCGTTCCCATCAGGTATTTGATTTCCCGATAGGTATCCGAAACCTGGAAGGTCACCAGGGAATAGTCGGAACCTAAGGTCGGCAGGCTATTGATGACGGTCTCGCTCTTCATATAAAGAAGATACTTGGCATAGGCTTCGCTCTGGTTGGACAAAAGTTCCGGCCAGGTCAAACTGGCGCTGGCCTTGACCTTGCTGTCAGCATAGCCCACGGTGGTGGTGCCGATGTCACTCAGGGTCGTGATTTCCTGGTATGTCGAGGAGGTGTTGGTGAAGACGACTTCAGAAGCCGAAACGGCAATCGTCAGAGAGCTGATGGCCCCCAGCGAATCCAAGGAATAGACTCGGCTGGAAGGGGTGATGGCCGGTACCGTCTTTTTCAGGGTATAGAGGGTATGGCTGTCATTGCTGTCAAAGAGGGCAGGAGAGATATCAAAGCTCGGAAGTACGTCGGCGAGAGCCTTATCCGCCTGCAGAGACAAATAAGGGTAATAAGAACCGTTGAGAATTGAATATTCCTGTAAACCGCCTGATTTCTCGGCTAAAGCGACCTCATAATGCTCACCGGTTTTGCTGTTGGTGGCACTGGATTCCAAAACCGTTGGCGTAAGTTTGAAAGCTGAGAAAGAAGCTTGTACGGCTAAACCGCTTTCATTAAAAGTATTATGTTCTACTTTTTCCGTATAATTTCTTGCTTCGAGCTTCTTGAAGAGAGTACTTAAGGTCGTATCCTCCGAGGCCGCCATGGGGGAGACCGGCTTAAGTGTCACACCATCCCCTAAGGTTTGGAAGGTGCCCGTGACGGTTAAACTCGTCTGAGTTCCAGCCGTGGCATCCGAAACGGGCTTATAAGTAGCGGTATAAGAGGTGATGGCGGTATCGGAGATGACCAAAGAAAGGCTGGCCAGGGTATAGTCGGTGGAACCGGTAAAGCCATAGCCGGCTTCAATTAACTTCAAGGTATCGGCATCGGTATTGGCACGGCTTATATAAACATGGTCATCGTCGATGCTGCGGGTGAATAAGGCCCGAGTCAGCAAAGCAAAGGGGTTAGCAAAACCACTGTCTTTGAAGATCATGTCGGCGGTGGTGTTGGGATCGGTAAGGGTAGCATAGTCAATGGTATTGTTGATGTTTAAAGTGGCATTCTTGGCCAGGTTTTCCTGACTGACAATGTCCCCGCTTTGCGTTAAGGTGTCACGCGTGGGGGTGGCCGTTGAAGCTACCGGCTGATAGCCTTGGAATGTATATTCGTCATTCAGGCATTGGTAGTCAAACAGGGAGACATAGGTGGCGGTTGTAGTTCCGTAGGTGGACGACGTCTTGGTGACAACGGTCATGGTTTCATTGACGGCAAGACCGCCCCGGAGAGCCGCTAACATATCGGCGGTCAGTTTCGTACTTTGCGAGGTGGCTGCGGAAGGCAGAGAAGAGTCCGCAGATGCCGAGGTGACGGAGGCAGAATCACTGGCACTGTTGACCGTCGAAGAGGTCTTCTGACAACCACTTAAAAGCAACAGTCCCGTCAGGCCAAGATAGGTTATTTTTTTATTCATCCGGGCTCTCCTTTTCAAAAGACTTGGGAATTATATCATTGTCCCCCAAAAAAAGATACGGGGAGTCCTGTAAGGTCACGTTGTGTTCATTGCAGGATAGTCTTTCAATCCATAAAATAGACCCTGTTTTGTAAGAAAGGCTTCACAAAAAGGACCATTGCTATGAAAAAAACGTTGACTGTCTCCTTACTTGCCTTGACGATGCTGGTTAGCTGCTCCGGGAAAACAAGCACCAGTTCCCCGGCGGCCTCCGTTGCTCCGTCCGACTCTGTTTCCTCTTCCGTCAGCACCTCGGTCAATTCCACCGTTCCGGAAGCTCAGGAAATCAAGGTGACCTATCAGGATTATGACGGCACTTCTCTTCAGGAGAGCACCATCACCTATGGCGAGGCCATCCCGAGTTATACCGGCGAGACGCCGCACCGGGATATCGATGCGACTTACTTCTATGTCTTTACCGGCTGGAAAGAGAACTTCAAGGATGCGACCCACCTGATTTATACGGCTACCTATGAAGCCCGGGACTACACCCGGACGGATTGCTACTCCTGGGCCTTCACGGATGCGACCAACACCGAGATCGAACTCGTCAGCTTCTCCGATCCTTACCGGGAATTTGCCGATGTCGTGATTCCGGATACCATCCAGTATCAGGGCACGGAATATCCGGTCGTCCAGGTTGAGAATTTTGCAATCAACAGTCAGTTTGCCAAGAGTGTCCATCTCGGCAAAAACATCAAAACGGTGGCCCCGTTATTTATCTCAACGTATGCTTCCGTTTCCGTGGCTTATCTGAGCGTGGATCCCGACAATGAGAACTTCACCTGCATCGACGGCATTCTCTATAACAAAGATGTCACGACACTGGTCAAGGTTCCGATGTGTCTGGTGCAGGAGACGTATACCCTTCCGGATACCGTCACCGAGTTAGGGGAGATGTCCTTGCAGGATACCCGCGGCATCCGTAACTTTGCCACGACTTCATCCTCGCAGCTGAAAGTGATTGACAATCAGGCCTTTGCCGCCAGTCTTGTCCATGATGTCGTGCTTCCCAATGGCTTGAAGACCATTCATATCCGGGCCTTCTGGCTGGCCGAGAACATCCTGACGTTGGAAATCCCGGGAACCGTGGATTTCTCCTCAGCGAATGATTCCATTCAGTTTGCCTCGATGCCGAATCTCAACACCGTCACGTTTGATGAAGGCATCACGACCCTCCCGGATAGTGGCTTCTCGGGCTGCCCTTTGCTGTCCAAACTCGTCTTACCCTCTACGCTGAAGACAATCCCCCGGTATTGCTTCTTCAATGATACGGCTTTGAAGGAAGTGGTTCTGCCGGCCGGACTGACCACGATTGCTGAGAGTGCCTTCATGAATTCCGGTATTTATATTCTGACCGTCGATGGCGTCACGGCCACCTCCAATTTCATGCTTCCCGATGGCATCACCGAGATTGCGGACTGGGCCTTTGCCTCCTCCAACATCCAGGGCACGGTGACGATTCCTAAGAATGTCACGAAGATCGGCGACTATTCCTTCTATGGGGATGACTATATCAACGGCTATGAGGTCGCCGACGGCAACACGGCTTTTTCGGCCGAAGACGGGATTCTCTATAATGCGGATAAGACCTCCCTTTATAAGATGCCTTCCACGTTCTATGGCACCTATGTTCTTCCCGATACCGTGACTGCGTTAGCCGACAGCGTCTTCTCCGGCAACCGGAGCATCACCCACTTTGTCGCCGGCAAAGGACTGAAAACCATCGGCGACAATGCCTTTGCCAATAGCATCGTCACCAGTGTCAGTCTCAATGAAGGGCTGACAACCTTGGGCAAGAATGCCTTCAACAACGCTCATGGCTTAGAAACGATTGGCTTCCCGACGACCCTGACCGAGATTCCGGAATGGTGCTTCTATGGGGCCAGTCTCACGTCGGTCACCTCCTGGGGCGGTGTCACCTCGCTTGGAGATTATGCTTTCGGCATGACCACAGGGCTGACCTCCTTGGATCTCTCCTCCAGCAGCATTGCCACCATCGGCAGTTTTGCCTTCTACTCGCTGGGTAACGGCATCACCAGCATCAAAGCGTCGCCGGCTTTGACGACCGTCGCGTCTACCTCTTTCGGTTTTGATGACAGCCTGAAATCCTTGGATCTCTCGCTCTGCACGGCTTTCAAGGAGACCCCGACGGACTTCCTTTCCAATGTCTCTTCAGATTTCAATACGCTTATCCTCCCGAGCTCCTTGACCAAGATGGATCACGACACTCTCCCGACGTTAAGTAAGCTGACCGCTATCTCCTATACCGGCAGCAAGGATCAGTGGAATACGCTCGTCACCAACAGTCTACTAACCACCGATGAAAAGCTTGCCAATTCGACCTGGAAGGAATGGTTTGGCAGCAATTATTCGACACTGACGAAGGTGACGGTCAATTACGGAACAACGAGTCAGACGGATTATACGGTGGATCTGAGAACGGGGAAAGGCATCATTGCCTGAAAGGAATAAACCCTTATGAAAAAGACAAACGTTACGCTGTTTGCAGTGTTGGCTTTGTTCTTAGCCGGCTGCACGAAAGTGACTTCGACCTCGGCGAGTGCCACCACTACAGCCACTTCAACGTCGGTTTCTTCGACTTTTGTCGACTCCGCATCGGTTAGCTCCGCTTCAGTGGCTTCTCCTTCGGTTTCGACCTCGACTTCGGTCGTAACGACCTATGCGGTTACTAAAGCCGCAGGAATGGTTGGCGGGGATGTCAGCATCGATAAGGAACAGGCAGCGGAAGGCGAGACCGTGACCTTGACAGTCAGTGTCAACTCCGGTTATCGGTTCAACCAGATATCGTTAAGCGACGACCTCAGCTTGACTGCCGTGGCTGCCGGAGTAACGTATACCTTTGTCATGCCGGGCAAAGCCGTGGTTGTCTCCGCCTCCTTTGTCGCTACCCATAAGATTGCCTTATTGAAGAACGTCAACCTTCGGGATACGGAGTTCGATTGGTCTTCTTTGACCTTGAAGGAAGCCGATGTCTATGCCGAAGGCGAGACCGTGACGGCCACGATGGCTGCCGTTGATCAGACCTATGGCATCTACTACACCCGTGTCGAAAACATCTATATCAACGTCAATGACAAAGTCATCCATCCGACCTATGATGCCACCAAGAAGACTTCGAGTGGAGGTGTGCTTAACCTGTCATTCACCTTTACGATGCCTTCCCAAGATGTTAGCCTTTATTTCTATTTGAATACCAACAACTATTTTGATGTCACTAAAGGACATAAAGTTACCATTCAGGCTGATGCCGGGCTCACTGTTTTAGGCTATGATCCTACCTTTACGGATTATACCAGCATCGCCATTGGCGTCGTCCGTCAGCCGAGCCATCTGGTGACGGCTTCCTGGAAGTTAGACAGTGCGGATACTTGGACGGATCTGGAATTCCAGACGGACTATTCGACCCACAATACGTTCAATGACGATATTGGTTACACGAATTGGATTTCCAGCGATAAGTTAACCGGCGACATCACCATCAAGCTGACGTCGACGGCAGTTGAGAGCCAGACGATTACGTACGTGAACAGTGACTTGGTTACCATTACCACACCGACTTCAGGAGCACCGACATCGGTCCTGCCCGGTGATACGGTGACCCTTCAATTCAAGGAAAAAGGCGCCAACAAATATTTGCTGCCCTGCACCGTAACCGGTGTGACGCCGACCACCAATGCCAATGGCACTCTCTCCTTTGTCATGCCTACTGCGGCGGTCAGCATCACTTTTGCCGTCGGCGATGCTCTGCCGGTGACGTTTACTGAAGATGTAACGGGCCACATTCTGAACCTCTCATCCCTGAAGATCCACCGGGCCATCGGCGATGGCGGCTATACCAGCGCCAAGGCTTCGTCCACCGCCTATGTCATGCCAGGTGATATTACTCCGGATACCGGTGTCGGCGTGGTAGGCATCAAAGTCAACAATGGCGATACGATTGCTATGACTTCCGGTGGCTACTTTGGCAATTACTTTGGATTCACGATGCCGGATTCCGGCGCCGTAACGATTACGATCGTCACGGCCTATACCTACAATGCCAGCTTGGCCAGCGTCACCGGCATCACGACCTATTTCTCCGGAACGTCGCCGTTTGTTGCCGGTGCGACTGTTACGGGCAGCTTCTATTTCTCGGACAGTCTGAGCTTTGTGGATCATTTTGCCGTCACCGATAAAAACAGCGCGGATATCACCAGCACGGTGCCGGTGACCGTTGATGCCTCGGCCAAGACCTTCAGCTTCACGATGCCTAGCCAGGATATCACTCTGACACCGGTCTTAGGCACGAACACGGCCCTTACGATCAGCTTCGATTACGGTACCCATAGCGCCGATTTCGTTCAGACCGGAACGAGTCGGTCTCAGCTCTACAATGCTGCTTCCTATAAAACCTTATATTTTCCTGCTGTCACCGGCGATCCGGATGTTTCCTTCAAAGCGGGAGACACCTATTCCCTGACGGTGGCTCTGGTCAATTCGGATTACGATGTCCAATTGGTTGCAACGGCGGGATCCTCCTCGGTGACCATGAGCCCGGATTCCACCTACATTAACGAATCTACGGGTATTAAAACATATAGTTTTAACAACAGTTATAATTATTATACAATCAATGCTAATACCGTCTTCAGTTTTACCTTCACGGCGGCCAGCGTCGTGACCTCGACGGTTACCAATACCGTCGGTGCCACGCTGACCTACACGATTAATGGCCAAGCTGCCACAGATCTCAGCCATTTGCATGTCGGGGACTATCTCGGCGTGACCACGGATGATGCCGGCGTGAATCAGATGTATACAGTTGCCGTGAACGTCGGAGAGACGGCCTTAACCAAGGATTATTCCGGAAATTATCAGATCACCGGAAACATCACTTTGACTGTCAGCAAGGTTGCCGGTTATTCCCTGACGATCTCTTGCCCGCTGAGCAGCACGGGTGGTCTCCAATACTATCTTGCCGATACTGCCTATAAGTCCTATAAATCCGGAGCTGAGGTGGTTGCCGGAACCGAATTGAAGATTGAGCCTTACATCAAGGCCCATGTTACGATCCTGATGCACGGACAGACCACTGCTACGATCGATGCCGATTATGATGCCTATAGCTACATTGCATTCACTCCGACCGGCGATACCACCATCACGATCACGGCCATAAGCTAAACCCTTCCTTAACAAGGTATCAGGAAAAGAGTTGCCGAAAGGCAGCTCTTTTTTTGACTCTAGAAGAAATCGGGTGAAGAAAATCTAAAAAAGAATAAACCTATATCAAAAAAAGCCCAGACATAGGGCTTTTTCATTACGATGGTCGGAACGATGGGATTTGAACCCATGCCCTCTTGCTCCCAAGGCAAGCGCGATAACCAAGCTTCGCTACGTCCCGAGAAAGAAAATGTCCCAGCAAGCTGGGACAAGACTCTTCTAATGGTGCCCTCGAAGAGATTCGAACTCTTGACCCTTTGATTCGTAGTCAAATACTCTATCCAACTGAGCTACGAGGGCAGCGCGTGGAGGTTCCGTGCGGATTCGAACCGCAGGTTAAGGATTTGCAGTCCTCTGCCTTACCAACTTGGCTACGGAACCAGCGGAAAATAGTTTATCACAAGATGTCGAGGAGCTCAACAGGAAAATTAGAAATTCGCGCCGTCGTATCCCCAAGTCGCGGTTTCAAAGTAGGCCACATAGATGCGTTCGGTAGGTATGGCTAGGTCCTGATGGAAGATATCGGTAATCCGTTTCGTGAGGGTGTCATAGGCTTCCGGGGTGGCTTTGCCATAGATTTTGACGTCAATGAAAGCACTCGGGGAATCCTGATTGCCTTGGAAATAGAGATCATAGGCATCCTGGAATCCTACCATCAGCCAGGCTTCGCTCTTGCCGGGAAGAATGCTGATGGCCTGACCTAACTGGGTCTTGATCTTCTCCTGGACCTCCTTCGGAATACGGACACTGGTTCTGGCATTAATAAAAGGCATACGCTTTTCTCCTTTTCGGTTATCTTATCATATTCCCAATTTTTCAAAAAAGGGGCTGTCCAAGAACCTAGGCGTCAGAGCCTGGGCCAGGGCAGCCTCTTTTTTCGACCCTATCTTCTCCCCGCCATTCTTCTCGCGACCTGATTCGGCTGCTTCATCAGGTTCCTCCGGCTGCGGCCTCCGCGCCTGACGGCGCACGAGATCCGGTGGGGCTTCTCCGCCTCAAGCCCGGCAGGCGCCTTCCAGAACTCCGGGGCCCTCCCGCTCCTGAGGAAGCTGAAGTACTTCCTTATGTTGGCCCCGAGGCATATCAGCATCATCTCCGCGGAGACCTCGGCCAGCCCCCTCCGCCGGAAGCGGTCGTACGCCATGTCCTGCTTGACGATCCCGAATGTCCCCTCCACCTGGATGCTCCTGTTCACGCGGAGCTCTATCCCCTTGGGCGACAGCAGGTTTTCCGCCGCCGTCCGCTTGTGGCCGAGGTATTCGGGGGACTCCTCGAACGTCCTCTCGCCTGCCTTCGGGTGGGCGAGGGCCCTGGTGCAGTACCTCCTGTACTCGCATCCCCGGCACCTGCCTATCCTGTAGAAGACCGCCCCCTTGAACCTGGGATGCCTCACCGGCGGGATCCTCTCGCCCTCGAAGCCCTTCAGGCAGCGGACCGATCCGTCGCCGGAGAGCGAGAGCAGGGCGGGCCTCGTCCCGGTCACCTCGCCTTCCCACGACGGGTACTTGACGTAGCACGATATCCCGGCCGCCGCGAGGAAGGAGTAGTTCTCCGCGGAGCCGTACCCCGCGTCCGCGCAGACCGCCGCGGGATAGGAGCCCCACATCCCCCTCATCCGCCCGAGGAACGCCGGGAGCGTCCTCGAGTCCGACCTGTCCTGCGAGACGTAGTATCCGACGATAATGCCTGAGCTGACGGCAATCTGGACGTTGTAGGCGGCGTGCATGTTGCTCCCGGCGCCCGAGTAGTAGTCCTCCTTCAGGCACATGGCCGTGGCGTCGCGGTCGGTCTTGTAGAAGGAGTTCCGGCCGGGCCCGCATATCCTGTCCGTCTCCTCGTAGGCGAGCATCCTGCCGAGGAGGGCGGACAGCGTGCGGAAGAGGCGTACCTCCGGATCCGCCCTGTGCCCCCGCCCCCTCGGCGACCCCGCGGGATCCTTCCCGGCGGCCGACAGCCTCCTGCCGACCTCGGACACGGCCTCCCCGATCAGCCTCGAATAGGGAGGCTCCGGCTTCTCGGGGAAGGGCATCCCGTTCCCCCGGATCAGGCATCCCGCCCTCGCGAGGAGACCGAGGGCCCTCTTCCTGGAGCGGAAGGTGAACTTGTACTTGTTGGCGTTCGCCTCGAACTTCGACCCGTCGACGAAGACCTCTCCGACCGGGCTGCCTCCCATGGCGGACATGATGGAGCCGGTGACCCCCCTGAATATGGCGTCGGCGTTGGGCGCGATCACCCGGCTGATGAAGCCCGCGACGGTGGACTTGCCCGGCTTGGCGTCGGAGGTGAGGTAGCGGTAGCGGAGGTCGAACCGGCACGAGTCGGCGACGTCCCTCACCGTCCCGCCGGTGTCCGAGAAGGCGAAGAGGATGGCGGCGAGCAGGGACGACGCGTCGTACGGAGGCTGGCCCCCGTCGGGGCCCCTGGGCGCCTTCGGGCGCAGGAGCCGGCCGAGCCCGGAGGAGGCGAGGAGCCTCATGAAAGCCCCGAGTTCACGCTCCTCCTCAGGCTCATCGGCCAAGGGGACTATGAAAAGGGGTGAGAATGTGCTAAAATTGGACATAGTAAAACCCGTCCTTTCTGCTAGGCGATTTTACGAAATATTCCGTTATATCCGATGGCAACCGGATATTTTTTATTATAGACCGTGCCACCGAAAAAGGAGCCGCCACTCATCTAATTGAGTTGGACAGCCCCTTCATCAATCTCTGGAGCAGGCGACGGGAATCGGACCCGCATGATCAGCTTGGAAGGCTGAAGTTCTACCACTGAACTACGCCTGCGTTACACGAAAACAGCCTTTTAATTATAGAAGAAAGGGAAAACCAATTCAAGATAAATCAATGACGGTAGATCAGAAGCTTCCGCGAGACATAGTTATAGACCATCACGATCAGGGTACGGATCACGAAATCAACCGGGTAGGAGAAGAAGGTAATCGACTGCTTCAGGAAGAGGACATCATAAGTGAGATACTGTAAACCCATGCCGATAAGGAGGCCGCCGATGGCTAAGCCTAAGAAAAGAAGTTTCCCCTTGAGGGTCTTACTGAAACCGGAATGGGAAGCTTTATAGACCATATACGTGGACATCAGATAGTTGAGGATGACGCCGACGGTGAAACCGCAGGCAGTAGCCAGGATGGTAACATAACCGGCGGTATTGTCCTTAAAGGCGATGAACTGGACGAGATAGCAGGTCAGGAAGTCAAAGACCGCTGCGACCAGACCCACAACGGCAAAGCGGAAAAGTTCCCAGAAGAGCTTGTTGGAGTAGGTACGGCCTTCCAGGTAAAGCTTATAAATGAGGACCTCATAGATATCGGTAAGGACACCTGCCAGAATGATGGCGAAGATCTCATGAGTGGGAAGAAGACCATAGGTAAAGTCAGCAATGAGAACGTAAGCCATTTCTCCAAAAAGGGAAAGAATGATCAAGCAAATAAGGAATTTTCCGTTCTTACCGATTTCCGGCTTCAGTCCCGAAGGACGGAACAGGCAAAGAAGAAGAATAAGGATCAAAATGGACAAAGGACCCGCGACCAGGCTGGTTAGAGACAAGGACTTGGAAAGCGTGAAGGATTTGTTGGCCGAATAGGTTACCGTCAGAAGATCGTCTTCCCCGGCAGGGAAGACCTTTAATCCGACAAACAAAGCACCGATGGCGGCACAGAAAAGAACAAGAACGGCTTCAATAATCAGCTCTAGATACCACGGATGCGTGGCCTGACGTACATCCATTTCTGGCTTAGTTTCGGTATTTTTTTCCATGGGAGCACACCTTTTCAATCAGCACTAGAGAAAGTATACTCTAAAAATTGACGAAAAAGCTACAAAACCGGAAGAAAGAAAGTTATAATACTTCCGTTTGGAGCAATACCCAAGCGGCTGAAGGGACTGGTTTCGAAAACCAGCAGTAGGGAAACCTAGCGGGGGTTCAAATCCCCCTTGCTCCGCCAGTTAGTATTAAAAGCCCGAGAAATCGGACTTTTTTTATTTTCATAATTCATTTATGAAAACCCTCTTTCATAAAAATCAAGTCTCGTGGTAAGGGTTCTTATCGCCAAGGCCGGCAAATGAAAATCGGGAATTCGAAATGACAGCCTTTCATTGAATTGAGATTTCCGGTGGCGTAAAATAAATTAACAAAAGTTGAAAGGAACAATATGACAGACCAGGACATGAAGCTCTGCCAACGCTTTGCTGAAACGGTGCCGACACCTGTCGCCTTGTTTTCCTTTGGACCTGATGGCATTCATTTGATTTCCGCAAACGATGCTTTCAAAAGCTTACTGCCGAATGAGAAATCACTGGAGAATGTTCTCCAGAATTGGAAAAACTTAACCGCTCATCTCCTGTCTTTGGATAAGGAAACGGAATGGAAGGAATACCACCCCGCTTTTTCGGATTATCTTTCCTTGCGCCTCGCTCGGGTGGAAGATAACCTTGCCGAATTCTTTGTGACGCCTTCTTTAACCCCAGAGGAGCGCCTCATTGAGGATAACCTTCTTTTTGGTGTCATTCGTTATTATCGTCCGGCGGATGGGTCGCGTGCTATCCCGATTTATGTTAACCCGGCCGCTAAAAAATACTGGCATCCGGTTTAGGGATAACCGAAGAAGAAGTCGTGAAAATCCTTCCGCTAAAATCATTGGATTCACCGGATATGGTTCAGGAATGCTCGGTTTTCAATGGGCAATTGGACCGGGTTTCTTTCCATATGCGGCTCACCGGGGACAATGCTGCTTCGCCTTTGATTATTGAAGGAGATACGACTTGGGTCATTCCCAAGGTTCTTTTCAAGGAAATCTTCCTGCCTTCCGATGAGATGAAGCATCCGCTTCCGACGCATCCTTTGGCAGGAATGCTTTTGGGAAAGGTTCTTGCTACCACCCAGGCCTGCCTCTTCTGGAAGGATACCCAGCGCCGTTTCTTAGGTGCCAACAAAGCTTTCTTGGATTACTATGGGTTCGACTCGGTGGAAGTCATCCTCGGGAAGACCGATGAAGAGATGGGCTGGCATCCGGATCCGACACCTTATGAAAACGATGAAAAACTCATTCTTGAGCAAGGCATCAGCACGATGAGAGTCCCTGGAATTTGTTTGTCTCATGGCGAAGCACGTAACATTGTGGCCAGCAAGAGCCCTCTCTATGAAAACGGAAAGATCATTGGCTTGGTCGGCTCTTTTGAGGATGTCACTAACGAAACACGCCAGCGGGAGGAAATTGCCAACCTTAACGAAAAGCTCCGTCTCTCCTTAGCCAATGAGAAACGTGCCAATCAGGCAAAGTCCGACTTTTTAGCCAGAATGAGCCATGATATGCGGACCCCGTTAACCACGATTCAGGGACTGACGGACGTGGCCAACGAAACCGTAACGGATCCGACGGCTTTGGACTATTTTTCGAAAATCCGTTCCAGTTCCGATTACCTCTTATCGATGCTCAATGATGTCTTGGAAGTCGAAAAGCTTTCCCAGCAGGCCTGGGTGACGATGCCCCAAGTCATCGCTGGCGATGATATCTTCCAGATGGTTGAAACCGCCATCCGCCCTCGGGCGGAAAAGAAAGGCCTCGATTTCGGTTTCAATGTTCCGATCGGCTTCCGTTATGAGCTTTTCTATGTCGACCCTCTGCCGGTACAGCGGATTGCCCTGAATCTTCTTTCGAATGCTCTGCAGTTCACGGACCAAGGAGGCAAGGTCAGCCTGACTCTTCTGGCTAATCCCGGAGACCAGCATGACAATCCGCTGCCGTCCTTCAAGATGCTTATCCAAGATAGCGGCATCGGTATGAGCGAAGATTTTCAGAAGCACATGTTTGAGGCCTTTACCAAAGCCAATCCGGAATCGGATAAAGGCACCGGTTTAGGTCTGATCATTTCGAAGATGTTGGCCAATTCCATCGGGGGTGACCTTTCCTGTGAGTCCCATTTGGGCGAAGGCACGGTCTTTACGCTTTCCTTTAGACTTCCCAAGGCTTCCGCTCTTCAGGCTGAAAACTACCGGAAAGAACACCATCTGATCAACCCCAAAGAGACCCGTTTCCGAGGAACGGTGCTGCTGTGCGAGGATAACGAAATCAATGCGGAGATCATTTCCTTGCTCCTGGTTCATCGCGGTCTTACGGTCGACCACGCCTACAACGGCAAAGAAGGACTGGAGCTATTCCATCGTAACAAGTATGCTCTGATTCTCATGGATATCCGAATGCCGGTGATGGATGGGCTGTCCGCGGCGGAAGCCATCCGCAAGGAAGACAAGACGATACCGATCATCGCCTTATCCGCCAACTCCTTCAATGAGGATATCCGCCAGTCCTTGGCAGCCGGCATGAATGAGCATCTGGCCAAACCCATTGATACTCAGCGTCTTTTCGAAGTGCTCTCCAAATACCTTCCCAGTGACACCAACTAGATTTCACGTTGCAATCCTCGGCTTAGTGTGTTAGAGTCTTCTCGTCATTACAGCGGGACTGCTTCGGCAGTTGAGAGGGCTAATAACCTGACGCTTCGAACCTGTTGGTCAACACCAGCGTAGGGAGTAACTGTTCCGCTTTGCGGGAAACTTCTTAGCCTTGGCCCAATAGGGTTAAGGCTATTTTTATAGCCAGAAAGGCAGAATATGGAAAACTCAAGTACCAGCAAGATCAACAAAGTCCAGGTTCATAGCCGGCACCGGGCCTCGAGAAGCCTGACCAGTCTTACCATTGCGGCAATGATGCTGGCCTTAGCCTTCGTCTTTGCTTTGATCGTCAAACGGATTCCGGGAATGACCTTCCAGAATGGCGGGTCCATCTCCATTGCCATGGTTCCGCTGGTCTTGGTGGCGTTTTATTGCGGACCGGTCTGGGGCGGCTTCATCGGGATGGCCTTCGGGGCCTTGGATATGTTGCTCGACGGCGGCTTTGTCTGGAACTGGGAGTCCATCTTCCTGGATTATATCTTCGCTTTCGGGATGGCTGCCTTTGCCGCCTGTTTCCGTAAGCCTTTCTTTGAAAAGAAGCTTTGGGCGCTGATTGCCGGCATTGTCCTCTTCGGGGCACTCCGGTTCTTCTGCCATTTCCTGTCGGGATGCCTGGTCTGGACGCAGGCAGCCACGGATGCTAACTATACTGGCTTCATGACGATGTCGACACCGGATTTCACCCCGGCCGGCATCCTCTATTCCTTGTCTTACAATACCGGCTATGTTCTGCCCAGCATTGCCTTATCCATCATCGTCCTGGTGGTATTAGCCAATCCGATCTTCATGACCTTGTCTTCTCCGCGGGTCCGGGAATTGTATTCGGGTGAACTGCCAGAGAACGACAAACCCGTTCTGGTTGACCGCAAGAAGATCTTGTCGCTTTACCTCATCTTCAACCTCGGCCTTTCCATCTGCTCTACGATCCCGTACCTTAAAATCAGTTTCGTCGGCTATTTCTCGGCCGTTTTTTCACTTGCTCTGATAATCTATTTCCTCTTTGCAAACCGCAAACTGGATACGCAGGCCAATAAGGGAATTGAGGTCGACTGGAACCTGATTTTCCTTGCGTTGACCCTGATTCCGTTGGTGATCTCTGTCATCGGCATCATTTCCTATTACACCTATGGTGCGGCTTCCTATGCTGCCTCGTCTTCAAATTAATCCCTATTTATCATTGGAAAGGGCTTCCTTTTTGTGCGGGTATGCTATAATTCATAGCAACTGAGGTACTGATAATGGATCAAGCAATCATCCGCCTAGCCTATCAATTCAATGGTTATGGCATGGCGCTTTATGTGTTGCTGACGACGCTGCTTTCAGGATTGATTTCCTCGTTTATCGGCTTTGAGCGGGAAACCCGAGGACAATCCGCGGGTCTGCGGACTCACGTCCTCCTTTCCGTTGGCTGCTCGTTGTTGATGACGATTTCCATCTGGGGCATCGGCCTGGCAACCGGAACCATAGATCTGTCCACGGGTTCGGCCAAAGGCAGCCTGAATTATGATACTTCCCGTATCGCTGCCGGTATCGTCGCCGGCATTGGCTTCCTCTGCGGCGGAACTATTCTGAAGAACGGAATTTCCATCCGGGGACTGACCACGGCGGCAACCCTATGGATCTGTGCCGCCATCGGCATGGCCTGTGGCTGCGGTTTTGTTCTCGAGGCAATGATGGCCGGCGGAGTGACCATGATGTTCCTGATCGGTCTGATTTCGGTTGAAAAACTGATGGATAAAGCTGCTCCGTCCATTTCTCTCGTTGTCAGCAAGGACTTTCCTGTCATTCAGGAACTTCGGCGGCGGGCGGTTGATGGTCAGCTTGTCATCAAAAACGTCTCCACCGAGAGTTTCAAGGATGAGAAGGGAAGGGAAGCCGTCGAGGTGAAAGTCTTCTTCGCCATTCACAGTGACCTTTCTGCCGTCAATGACCTCTGCGATTCCTTCCTCAACAACCCTGAAGTTTATCAGATTTCCGTCCAGCGTTCCCCGAAGAAGAATTAATCATGACCCTTCATACGCTTTATGTGGATGAGCCTTGCTATGGCGAGATGATCTCCCGGGATGAGATTTCCCTGCTTTTGGGTTATTCCCACCGTCTTTCCTTGAAGACGGTTCCCGAAGGAGACCTCTCTTTATTCACGATGGTTGCCTCCGGTCCTGTCAATGCCAAACTCTGCCAAGGCGTGTTGGTGGTTGATCTGACGGAAGACAATCAGCCAAGAGACGTTGTTCTTCATTTTCAAAGCCTCAGCCAAGGGCTAAGAGATTACCCATTGACTCTGCATTTGCTTCCTCCTATGGCTTTATCTTCCTATGCCGGCACTTACCGGAACCCCCAGGATCCTCACGCCGTCTTGACGTTAACTGCCGATGGCCATGGAACCCTGGATACCAAGGATGTCGCCGATTCCTTGCCGCTGCTCGCCTTTACCTATGTCTTCGATTACCGTTCCTTAGCCCTGAAATGCACCGTACCTTCCTTTAAGGATGAGGAAGGAACGGAATTCCAGTTCTTCCTGGATATCTCTTTAACTGCGGATACCTCCTGTCTTCCTGTTGCCTTGGAAGTCGAAGCCTATAACGGGGAAGGCAGCGATAGTTTCTATCTGATCGGAGATGGCGATGAGGATGGCCTCATCAGCAAGGCCACATTCCGCCGTATTTAAACAGACGTTTTTTGTTATTGAAAAATCCTGCTCAGCATTGAATAATCCCACAAAATCATTAAAATAGTAGTATTCTATCCTTATAGGGAGGACAACTGCCAATGCTTAGTGATCAACGTGTCAACGGGATACTCCTGCCGCTTTCATCCTTACCCTCGCCCTATGGTATCGGAACGCTGGGACAAGCCAGCTTTGATTTTATTGATTTTTTAGCCCAGAGCCATGTTTCGCTTTGGCAAATGCTCCCTTTGGCAGTGACCAGCTATGGAGACAGTCCGTATCAGTCCCCCTCGGCCATCGCCCTGAACTATTATTTCATTGACCTGGATACCTTGGCTCATGAAGGACTGCTTACCGAAAAGGAAATCCTGAAAGAGGATTTTGGCTCGGACCCGCTCAAGATTGACTATGGGAAGCTGTTCTACCATCGGATTCCGCTCTTAAAAAAAGCTTTCAGCCGATTCGACCGCGAAGACCCCGATTTTGTTCGCTTTGAAAAAGAAGGGACCTACCGTGATTTTGCCTTCTTCATGACACTCAAGGAAAAGAACGGCTATCGTCCGTGGTATGACTGGCCCGAGGAGCTTCGCCATTACAGCTTTGTCATCGAGAAAAAGACCATTCAGGAAGACAGGGATACCTATCTTTTCTATATTTGGACGCAGTATGAGTTCCTTCGGCAGTATCTGGCGATGAAGACCTATGCCAACAAGAAAGGGATTTCGCTGGTCGGCGATATGCCTCTCTACTTGGCCCGAGACAGCGTCGAAGCCTACAAATACCCGGAAATGTTCCTTTTCGATAAGGAACAGAACCCGACGCTGGTGGCTGGCTGTCCTCCGGATTCCTTCTCGGCTGACGGTCAGCTCTGGGGAAACCCTATCTATGACTGGGACTTCATGCAGAAGAGTTCCTTTGTCTGGTTCAATAACCGCATCCGCTATAATCTGAAAATCTTCGATATCCTTCGCATTGATCATTTCCGCGGCCTGGCCGGCTATTATGTGATTCCTTTCGGACTGAAGACAGCCAGGGTCGGTCTCTGGCGCAAAGGTCCCGGCGTCGCCCTTTTCAAAGATAAGAAGAATCTCCCCATCATCGCCGAAGACCTGGGCTTCATCGATCAGCCGGTGCTGGATCTGCTGAAGGCCACAGGTTATCCGGGCATGAAGATTCTGGAGTTTGCCTTTGACGGCAACCCTAAGAATGACCATAAGCCCTCGAATACCCCGGCCAATTATGTCGCCTATACCGGAACCCACGACAACGAACCCATTTTGGGTTATCTGAAGAGCCTGAGCCCCGAGGCCTTGAAGGTGTATGAAGCCGATGTTAAGAAAGAATGCGATTTGCTCCAGGTCCCCTATGCCGATAAGTCCCTTAAGGAACTGGCTTGGACCACCGTTACCCTTTGCTATGCCGACAAAGCCTTTGCGGCCGTTCTGCCGTTGCAGGACCTGCTTTTAGAAGATGATTCAGCCCGCATCAATAAGCCCTCAACCTTAGGCAATAACTGGCTTTATCGGGCCAGCCAGAAGGATTTCACGCCCGAACTGTCGTCGAAGATAAAAGGACTCGTTGAGACCTACAAGCGGGGTTAAGGATGAACCGGCTTTCCTTGGCGAAGAAGTTTACCCAAGCCGAGGCGGTGACCCATGTGGGGAATTTTTTCTTGGTCAAGAAAGAAGGACGGCTTCAGATCGTCTCCGATTTGGATTTTTCCCTGATGGCCGAGACGGAAGAAACGCATACGGCTACCAAGATCGTGGTTTCGCTTGATGGAAAGTATGCCCTGTTGCTGACACCCTTGTTTTCGGATAAAGCCGTCCTTTACCGGCTGGATCCGTTCGGCGACAAGACCTTCTCTTTTGAGGATAAGGACACCTCGTTCAAAGATGGCTGCTTCTCCGCCGATGGTCAGAAACTCTATCTTTTAAGTGACACCTTGATGGGCGAGGAAGTTGAAAGTCGTTTGACGGTAATTTCTTTGCCGGGTTTCCATAAAGAAACTTTCTTTAAAGGCAAGAAAATGTTTTATGATTCTCTGCGTTACTCCCGTGACACGGCTACCCTTTCCCTGTTAGACAGACGTGGCAGCATTGCTTTCTTCTCCGACAAGAAAATCATCCGGCGGGTTGCCCTGCCTCCCTTCCGGAAGCTTTATTTCTTTGACCATGGCGAAATCATTACGGATTCCTTATTCGGCGTCACCATCGTCTCCCGCAACGGCAAACTGATCCGCAAAGCGGATTTCCTGCTTCCGCAGAAACGGCCGGTCAGCGAAACCTCCGAGGCGGATCTTCTTTCTCAGCAGGAACGTAATCTTCTCGTCCTAGCCAAAAACCCGCCTGCCTTAGCCGGGTTAGGCTATCGGGAAAGCTATCTTGATTTCACATTGGATAAAGAAAAAGGCCTCCTCTTCTTCCTGTCGCAGGTGCGGCCGGAGAAGAACGGAAACCTTTATGTGCTGTCCTTGACCGATTTTTCGTTGGTACAGACCGTTCATCTTCACAGCCTGGTTTCTTCACTCAGTGCCTTTGACGGCTACCTCAGCGTCCGCTCGGCCTCCGGGGTCATCGTCTATCGGATCAACGGTTAAGCCTGGGGATGCTTGGCCAGATAGCTTCGGGCATAAGAGCAGGTTGCTTTGACCGCTTTCTTCTTGTCCTTGGCGACTTCGAGCACCGTCTCCACGAGCTTGGCGGCCAGACCCTGCCCCCGCAAAGAATCATCGACGAACGTATGGGTGATGGTCACGATGTCCTGGTCTTCGGTATAATCGCATTCGGCCAGCATGAATCCGTCTTCCCGGTAAATCACTGCCCTTCCTTCCTCTTTCTGAATGGTCATCGTTCTCTCCCTCCTCGGCCGGATATCACACAATTCCGGTTCTTTCCCCTTCAGTAAAGCAAAAGCGCTGCTTGGTTGCAATCGAAATGCTCCTAAAAACGAAGAAAACTGTCTTGAATAAAGACGATTCGTTATACAATAAAGATAGGAGAAAGGAGGAGTAAAGGATGACGCCGAATCAGATCATGGCGATTATCTGGCTTGTTCTCTTCTTCGGTTTTTTCCTGGCTGAGATTTTCACCGTCCAGTTTGTCTCCCTTTGGTTTATGCTCGGGGCGCTGGTCTGTCTGGGGTTAAGCTTCATTCCGGACTTTCCCATCTGGGCCCAGGCGATCGTTTTCTTCGCTGTTTCGCTTGTGTCGCTCTTCCTCTTCCGTCCCTTGATGAAGAGAAAATTCTCTCCGAAAAGCGTTGGCTTCAACAGCGATGGCTTTGTTGGGAAGCACTACCCCCTCTGCAAAGGAATCACCCCGGAGGAAGCTGGCGAAATCAAGATTGCCGATATCCTCTATTCTGCCAAGTGTTCCGAGGCGGGGCTGAGTCTTGCTGCCGGGACGCTGGTCGAGGTGGAGTCGATTGCCGGGAATACCTTATATGTGAAGCCGTTACCCAAGGAGGAAAAATAACATGCCCACGGGTGCTATCGTCGGAATTGTGATTGCCGTTGTCTTCTTATTTGTTCTCTTGATTCTTTGTGCCACTTGCGTCCGGATTGTCCGTCAGACCGAGAATGTCATTGTCGAACGGCTGGGAAAATACTACAAGACCTGGAGCACGGGAATCCACTTCCTGGCACCTTTCGTTGACCATGTGGTCAAGAAGGTCTCCCTCAAGGAACAGATCTACGATTTCCCGCCGCAGCCCGTCATCACCAAGGATAACGTCACGATGCAGATTGATTCCATCGTCTTCTTCCGTGTCATGGATCCGAAACTCTATGCCTATGGCGTCGAGGATCCGATTGCCGGCATTCAGGCCCTGACCGCAACCACGATGCGTAACCTTATTGGTGATATCGATTTGGATGATACCCTGACCAGCCGTGACTACATCAACAACAAGATGCGTACCATCGTGGATGAAGCCACGGACCCCTGGGGCATCAAGGTGACGCGTGTCGAAGTCAAGAACATTCTTCCTCCGCGGGACATTCAGGAAGCCATGGAGAAGCAGATGCGTGCCGAACGTGAGAAGCGTGAGAAGATCCTGATTGCCGAAGGCGAGAAGACCTCGGCCATCACGATTGCCGAAGGCCGCAAGGAAGCCGCCATCCTCAATGCCGAGGCCGAGAAGCAATCCGCGATTGCCAAGGCCGAAGGCGAAGCCCAGTCCATCCTCAACATCAAGAAGGCTCAGGCGGATGGTGAAATCATGGTTCGTACCGCCGAAGCTCAGGGCATCAAGCTCCTCAATGAAGCCAAGCCTAACGAACAGGCGATGGCTATCCGTGCTCTTGAAGCCTTGGAAAAGTTAGCCAATGGCACGGCCACCAAGATCGTGGTTCCCTCGAATCTTCAGGATCTCAGCTCCTATCTGACCGTTACCAAAGCTGTTCTGCTAGATGATAAGGCTGTTACTAAAGCTGCCGTTACTCCCAATGCTGTCCCCGCTCCGGAAGCCACTCCGGCGCCGGTCATGTCCGCAACGACTCCTGCCAAGAAGTAAATCTGACTGACATCAAAAAAAGAGGCTCTCCCAAGCCTCTTTTTTCTTGCTATGTTAACGGCTTAGCAATCAATGGGAATAGGAATAGGATGCCACGGAATCCATGCGATCCGGTAAAGCTTTCTTCGGAAAGTAGGGAAGCGGGTAGCGTTCCTTGTCTTCCTTGGCCAACCGACCCGTTCTTCCAAGGTTAGCGGCAAAGAGGGATTCGGGTAAGACCAACAAGGAGACAAAACTGACGGGGCCTAGGATTGCTAAGGCAAGGACAGCATAGGTAACAAGGGAGGTTTTCTTGGTCAGGCTGGAAAGCTTCACGAAGAGGACACCGGTTAAGATCAAGCCAAGAACCAAGAAGAAGGAAGCAAAGACGATGGCCATTACCTGAATCATCCGGGCATCACAGATTTCGGCTGCGGCCAGGGAAGCGTTTGGTTGGTAGAAGACGAAGCTGAGGACCCGATAAAGCACGAAGCCAAGCCAAGCCATATCGCTAAGGATCAGACTGGTTTTCGCCCATGCTTTCATTGGAATTCCCCCTCCCTGAAGACACCTTCATTATAGGGTGAGAACTTCGAGAACCAAGGGAATTCTCCCCTTCAGCCCAAAGTGGTGACATATGTCATTTCAGGGCAAGAAAAAAGGCCGTTTTTTTCCTAAACGCCCGGGAAGAAACGGCCCCTTGATTTCCGCTGGTTTCCGTTTCCGGAAACGCCTTTTCAAGCAACTGGAAAGCAGTCTACTTCTTCGAAGCAGACTTAAACGTCTTGACAGTCCTTGCGAAGGCACGGATCATTTGGGTAAGTTTCATGCTTTGCCTCCCTTCCTGGCTTTTTCCAAAGCCGCAAGTAGGATAGCGATAAAAAGAGCCGATTTCAGCTGAAAGCGGATACCACGAGATGAAGAAAGCACTCTCATGGCCGGAAAGGGGATTGCTACCCGCCCGGGAAGACGAAAAAAGCCCCTCTTCCGAGGAGCTTTAAGCATTCAATGGGGCGGCTAGAGGGATTCGAACCCTCGCATGGACGGTTCACAGCCGTTTGTGTTGACCACTTCACCATAGCCGCCAGGTAAGCCGGGGAAGACCCCGGCCTGATAGGCGAGAGAAATTACAGCTTACGGTTGTAGAATTCAATGACCTGAGCTTCATCGATATCGGAGGTCATCTCACTTCTCTCAGGATAACGGACGAACGTTCCTTCGACCTTGTTGGCATCGACACTGACATAAGCCGGAATGGACGGCTTGGCATCGATAGCCTCATGGACGACCTTGAGGGACTTGTCAGCTTCCTTGAAGGAAACGACATCGCTCGGGGTGACCAGATAGGACGGAATATCAACCTTCTTGCCATTGACGGTCACATGGCCATGAGCAACCAGCTGACGGGCCTGACGGCG
Source organism: Bacilli bacterium (assembly GCA_022647725.1). Taxonomy (GTDB): domain Bacteria; phylum Bacillota_I; class Bacilli_A; order RFN20; family CAG-288; genus Enterosoma. The sequence continues at coordinate 1,897,848 of JALCLG010000001.1, read as the reverse complement.
CGTGGTGGCAAAGCCCATACGGTAGACAAGGTTATCCAAACGGCTCTCAAGAATCTGCAGGAACTTCAGACCGGTCTGCACCTTCTTATCGGCCTTAGCGATCCGGAAGAGTCTCTGGAACTGCTTTTCAGAAACACCGTAGGTGAAACGTAACTTCTGCTTCTCGGCCATCTGCATTCCGTATTCAGTCTTCTTCTTGGCACGAGCCATGCCGTGCTGACCAGGGACAGTCTGCCGCTTGGCAAGATCCTGACCATTGCCTAAAACCGAATAGCCTAATCGTCTGGATTGTCTCCAGACAGGTCCAGTGTAACGTGACATTGTGAATTTCTCCTTTCATTATGCTGGAACAGATGCATAAGATAGAGCGTTGGTTCTCCACTCCGGATGAATGTCGTTCGCCTTGTTTAGCTAGGCTACTTTGGCTGGCATCATCGGTCGAATGGATACGAAGCGTGCTAACATGCAAGGGATAATATACCAAACCAAGCGGCTCCTTGCAAGGAAATTCGTTAAAAAACAGCGGAATTAAAGGGCGAGAAAACCGGTGGCTATTTCCCGGCCCGGATGGACTTAGGAAGTAAAGTATTTATAAGGTAGCGGCAAGGCGGATCAATCTTTCATGGTTCCTGACAAGGATACCGAAGAAAAAGAAGGGTGAATATGCTATAATCCTTACGTTATTTGGGAGGTTACCTATGGGCTACGAATTTGAACGGATTGAACCGAAATGGGAGAAAGTCTGGGAAGAAGAGAAAACTTACCGGACCGATGCCTATGATTTCAGCAAGCCGAAGTTCTACGTGTTGGATATGTTCCCCTATCCGTCAGCTGTCGGTCTGCACGTCGGCCATGTGGAAGGCTATACTGCCACCGATGCCTTGGCACGGATGAAGCGTGCTCAGGGCTTTAACGTCCTCCACCCGATCGGCTATGATGCCTTTGGTCTGCCGGCCGAGCAGTTCGCCATCAAGAACAACCAGAATCCCGCTATTTATACTGATAAGAACATCGATAATTTCCGGGTTCAGCTCAAGCGGCTTGGTTTTTCCTATGATTGGGACCGGGAAGTCAAGACCTCGGATCCTTCCTATTATAAATGGACGCAATGGATTTTCCTTAAGATGTTTGAAAAGGGGCTGGCCTACGAAGATTACCGCCTCGTCAATTACTGCCCCGGCTTAGGAACGGTCTTAGCCAACGAGGAAGTCATCGATGGCTTCAGCGAACGGGGGCATTTCCCGGTGGAGCGTCGTCCGATGAAGCAGTGGGTCTTGAAGATCACAGCCTACGCCGATAAGCTTTTGGCGGGATTGGATACGATTGAATGGCCGCAATCGACCTTGACCATGCAGCGCAACTGGATTGGCAAATCCACCGGCACTGTCATCCGCTTCAAGATCGTCGATTCGACGAAGGAATTCGAAGTCTTCACCACCCGTGCGGATACGCTTTTCGGCTGCACCTACTGTGTCCTGGCTCCGGAACATCCGCTGGTCAAGGATATCACGACCCCGGATCATCAGATGGATGTGGATGCCTATATCCGCCTCTGTGCCAAGAAGTCCGATCTCGAAAGAACGGATCTGGCCAAGGAGAAGACCGGTGTTTTCACCGGCAGCTATGCCGTCAATCCGATCAATGGAAGAAAAGTGCCGGTCTTTATCGGCGATTATGTCCTAGCCACCTACGGCACTGGAGCCGTAATGGCGGTCCCGACCCACGATCAGCGCGACTACGACTTTGCCAAGAAGATGAAACTTCCGATGATACAGGTCATCGAAGGCGACTGCAGCAAAGGTGCCTATGAAGGCGATGGGAAGCATATCAATTCCGACTTTGCCAATGGGTTTGACAATGCCTCGGCCAAGAAAGCCATCACCGACCGTCTGAAGGAAATCGGTTTTGGCGATTATCAGGTCAATTATAAACTTCGTGACTGGCTTTTCTCTCGTCAGCGTTATTGGGGAGAGCCGATTCCGATCATCCACATGGATGATGGCTCGGTTAAGGCAGTCAGTTATCAGGATCTGCCGTTAGTTCTTCCGGAACTGGCTGACTATAAGCCTAGCGGTGACGGAAAGCCTCCGTTAGCCAAGGAAACGGCCTGGCTCAGTGTCGATGTCGAGGGCAAACACGGCGAAAGGGAAACCAACACCATGCCTCAGTGGGCAGGTTCCTCCTGGTATTATGCCCGTTACATTGATCCGCATAACGACAAGGAAATCGGTGACAAGAAGCTTTTAGACCACTGGCTGCCGGTCGATGTCTATGTCGGCGGTGCCGAACATGCCGTCCTTCACCTTCTTTATGCCCGGTTCTGGCATAAGTTCCTCCACGATATCGGTATCTTCAAGAGCGAGGAGCCGTTCCAGAAGCTCTATCATCAAGGCCTGATCTTAGGCTCGGATGGTCAAAAGATGTCCAAGTCCCTCGGCAATACCGTCTCGCCGGATGATGTCGTCAAGGAATTCGGTGCGGATGCCTTGCGTCTCTACGAGATGTTCAAGGGTCCGGTCGAACAGTCGCTTCCGTGGTCCAATGACGGTCCCAGAGGTGCCAAGCGTTTCTTGGACAAGTTCTACCGCTTCTACGCGGATGAAGTCTTTGTCAGCAAGTGGACAGACAAGCCCAATCCGGACCTGGATTTCATCTACAATGCTACCATCAAGAAAGTTACGGAGGATTTTTCTCAGCTAAAATACAATACCGGCATCAGTCAGATTATGGTCTGCGTCAATGAGTTCAGTGATGCCGCCTCCTTGCCGAAAGCTATGCTTTTAGGCCTGGCCCAGCTGATAGCACCGATCTGCCCCCATATTGCCGAGGAAGCCTATTCGCTCTTAGGATATCAAGGCGTCATCGACTATGTTCCGTGGCCGGTCTGCGATGAAGCAAAGCTTTCCGACCGTCCGGTCACCTATGCCATTCAGGTCAACGGCAAACTCAGAGGCACGCTGGACTTCAAGAAGGATGCCAGCGATGCCGAACTGGAAGAGCTGAAGAAGAAGGCGGTCGACGTCGACAGCGTCAAGCCGTATCTGGAAGGCAAGACGATCGTCAAAGTCATTGCGGTCAGAAACCGCATTGTCTCGATCGTCATCCGGTGAGCTATGGAAGAGAACAATAACGATAAGGCGATGCTGAAGCTAGCCAAGATCCGGATTGCCATCCAGGGTGGCTGCCTGGTGCTGGTAATCCTGGGTTCGGTTCTAGCGATTCTCGGCGGAGTCAACTTTGCCGGGAAAGCCATCACCAATGCGCCGATGGCCTATTCCGGGATTGCCGTTTTTGCCTTAGGTTTGGTGGTCTTAGTCATTACCGAAATCGTTTCCCTGACCTCCTATTCCTCTTACAAGAAGGAAGCCAAAGACGATAAACCGACGACGAGTGAGACGACGAAGCCTGACGACAAGAACGGGACGACAAAATAAGACGCTGATAATGCTTAGAAATGTCTCCGGCGACTGCCGGGGACATTTTTCTCTTGACACGCTTGAATAAAATAGCGAGGATTTTAAGCCCAATAAAGCCTGCTCAAAACAAAATTGAGGGATTTCAACTGACAAAAGATTGACTTACTTTTCATTAAGGCTAAGATAAAGTCATCAGTGAGGAACATCGCCATGCTGGAAATCAAAGATCTTTACAAAGTCTACAAACCGAAGAACGGAACGCCAGTGGTCGCGTTAAACCATATTTCGCTGACCTTCCCGGAGACGGGACTGATATTCATTCTCGGGAAATCCGGGTCCGGCAAATCGACATTGCTCAACGTGATGGGTGGTCTCGACAAGGTTGATAGCGGTGAAATCATCATTCAGAACAAATCGTCCAAGGATTTCAGTCAGGATGATTTCGATAGCTACCGCAACACCTACTTGGGATTCATCTTCCAGGAATACAACATCCTCAATGAATTCAACATTCACGATAACATCGCCTTGGCCTTGCAACTGCAGAACAAGCCAGCCAACGATGAGACCATCAATGCCATCCTGAAGGAAGTGGATTTGGAAGGCTTCGGCAAACGGAAGACAAACGAACTCTCCGGCGGCCAGAAGCAGCGGGTTGCCATCGCCCGGGCCTTGGTGAAGAATCCGTCGATCATCTTTGCCGATGAGCCAACTGGGGCCTTGGATTCTAAAACGGGTCAGGCGGTGTTTGATACCTTGAAGAAACTCTCCTTGACCAAACTGGTCATTGTCGTCTCCCATGACCGTGACTTTGCCGAACAGTTCGGCGACCGGGTCATCGAACTGAAAGATGGCAGTGTCATCTCCGATATCACGAAGACCGCTTTGCCATTGAAGACCACGCCGTCAGGACTGACCCTGGCCGGCAATGTAATTGCTATCGGGCAAGGCCACCATCTGACCGTCGAGGATCTCTCCGTGATCAATACCTATATTGATAAGAATCCTGGGGAAAGTTTTATTTCCCTGAATCCCACCGTCAACAAAGATATCCGTGAGAAAGCGCACATCAATGCCAAAGGTGAACAAGAAACTTTTGTCACTACAGATCCGAAGAAGATTACCCAAGGACAAGGCGAATTCAAGGTCATCCGCTCTAAGCTCCCCTTCAAAAATTGCTTAGCTATGGCCAATTCCAGCTTAAAAGTAAAACCGGTGCGGCTGATCGTTACCATTCTCCTTTGCCTGGTCTCGTTTACCCTCTTCGGGTTAGCCGATACCATGGCGGCTTATGATAAGTACAACGCCGCCACCACCTCCATCCTCGACAGCCAGACCAACTATGCCTCCTTCCGCAAGATGGAGAAGGTGACCTATGAGAACAGCAGCGGTTCCTTTACGATGGACCAGGAGACCAACTTCTCCGAGGCCGATTTAAAGACATTGAAAGATAAAACCGACCTGACCTACCGGGGCGTTTTTGCAGATAGCTCCTCCAATACGCCGCAGAAGCTTGTTTACGGTAACCTTTTCCATTCCGATGTCCTTTACCCAGTACTTCTACCCGTCCGGCATTTCCGGCCTCATCAGCGTCGAGGAAACGACCTTGCCGGCTGGTTCCAAGCTCGCCTACGGAAAACTCCCGCAGGCTGAGAATGAGATTGCCTTTTCCCTTTATGACTATGAGGTCTTTGCCCAGACCGGTTACGCCTATCCTAACCGCTCGGACGGCAGCAGTTCGTTGAATACGGTTGAAATCAAAGCCAGCGACATGACGCCGGAGAAACTGATCGGCAACAAATTCACGTTCTCGAACCAGTCCACGGAATATACCCTGACCGGTATTCTGGATACGGGGTTTGACGAAACCAAATATGCTGCTTTCAAGTCCGTGACCAACGGCAGCACGCAGGATCTGAAGACCAGTCTCCTCCTAAGTGAGCTTACCAGCATCCAAAGCTATTCTTATCATTGCCTGGGATTCCTTTCTCCGTCCGGAATGAAGGCCTTATTAGCCAAGCCAAGAACCTATTATCTCTGGCGCAACAGCATCGTCTTAGACTTTGGCAACGCCAAGCTGACGACCAATTACCTGTCCGACTATGATGCCAGCAAGACCTTCACGGTGCTCCTGGATCCGGAAAAGACGAGCCTTTCTGGGCATGAGGTCGTGCCAGCCATCTCTTCCTATGCCAACGCCTATGCCACTTGGCAGGATACCAACACGATCACGCTCGACAGCGAGGATGTCGTCGTCGACAACCAGACGTCTGTTTATCCCACCTATTCCTCCTTCTTCACCGGGGGCATCATCGATGTGGCCCTCTCGAAGACCTCCGTCCAAGATTACGACGATTTCTTCAAGAACCATTACAATGAGTTCACCTATTACAGCTCCGGAAACCCGTTGGCCACCGGGGATGATGACGCCACCGTCAAAAGCAAGAAGATTTCGGCCCTTTTGAATTACCTGGGCGGGGCTATCTATCGGGGAAGCACCTACTATGACAGTGACATCCACGCGCTCCTTTCGACGGTGTTCCGCAAATACTACCAGCGCTATCAGACGAATGCCTTCCCTAGCCTGTCCTTGACCGGCAGCCTGATGAGAAACGGCGGCAGCATCATCGCCGGCAGCACCGTCACCGGGTCTATCGTCGGCTTCAGTCTGCTGAACGACAATTCCGTTCTGGAAGCCGGCCATGACTTCCTCCTTTCCTTGATTCCGGAAGCCGACTGTCTTTATGCCTTTGCCTTAAGTGATATGCCAACGGATACGGCCGGTGTCCGCAAGCTGGTGAATCTCCACTATGGTACCTTTGACGACAAGACCGCCACGACCCTCTACCTCCTCAACAATCCGACCATGGATAACCTCACGGGTGTGAACTTCACGTTTGAATCCTTAAGCAAAGTCTTCCTCTATCTCGGCTTAGGGTTTGCCGTCTTTGCCTCCCTGATGCTGGCCAACTTCATCTCCGTCTCCATTGCCAGCAAGAAGCGGGAAATCGGAATTCTCAGGGCCGTGGGTGCCCGCGGGCGGGATGTCTTCCATATCTTCTTCACCGAAAGCATGATCATCACCCTGATCAATTATGTCCTGACGATGATTGCCTTAGGGCTGACCTGCTTCTTCATCAACCGCGCCTTGCGGACCAATGCTGGGTTATCCTTGACCATTCTGATTCTCTCCGTCCGGCAGTTTGCCATCGTCTTGGCCGTCTGCCTTTTAGTGGCCTTCCTGGCCAGCTTCCTACCGGTGTTCCATATCTCCCACAAGCGACCTATCGATGCCATCCAGAACCGTTAACTGCCGATGAAAAAAGTCTCCTCTCCGGTTGGCCGGAAAGGAGGCTTTTAAAATGCGATGAAATCGGATTACAGAGCTAAGGAACCGCAGGGATCCCAAGGCTCCAGCTCAATCGGGCTGTCCTGGTAGGCAGCCAATTCCTCTTTGGTGAGGTATTTCTTGTTGACCACGACCTGATAGACGTATTCGCTGAACCAGTCATCCCCCATGGCATACATGCCCTTGTCGCCGGTATCCTCGCCCCAGGAGTTTTCGACTTTCCAGGTGAGCGGCTCATCCTTTTCGTTGAGGTTGACGCCGACGAGGGTCATCGCATGGGTCATCTTGGATTCCCCGTAATCCAGCCGTTCGGCCTTGGTCAAGGCAAAGTGGGTGGAGAAGAGGTCTTCCATCTTGTAGGCATCCAGATCAAGGTAACCGGAATCACGGGTCGAGGACTGCCCAACGTCACTGCCGAACCACACGGCGTCCTTGTCTTTCAGCTGAGCAATGGCAAGACGCTTGAGTTCCTTGACGGGAAGGTTCAGGTAACGGACGATGTTCCCGCCGACGACGTTGCCGAGGAATTTGACGGTAAAGCTCTTCAGATAAGGCTTATCGCCGGTCGGCGCGTTGATGACGGAGACATAATCGGCAAGGTTGAGCTTAACGTACTTCTGGTAGAACTCTTTGGGAGTGATGTTGCTGATGCGGACAAACTTCTTTTCTTTGTCCCGGGCTTCGAAGGTGAAGGTCTTAGGCGGCTTGCCCAAGGAAATGACCAACATCCGGTAGATGACAGCGAGCATCTCGTCCTTTTTGCCGCGGAGATAGGCAGCATCCATGCCTTTTTCATGCAGAGTTCTGAGGACGCTGGCAAATTCGCGGAGCTTTTTCGTCAAAGCCTTATCCATGTCGAGGGACTTGGTGCTGGAGAAGGTTTCCGGCATGGCCGATTTAGGGCAGACGCCGTACTTGTTGACCAGATTGACGAACATGTCCCACTGGCCGCCATCCCCTAGAGGATCGGTAAGAAGGAACGCAACAAGGCGTCCCGAGAGCGGTTCATCCAAGGTCTTGAGGATGGATTCCAGAAAATAGTTGGATTTTTCGAGCTTATCGAAGAAGAAAGGATAGGTCTGGCTGAGTTCCATGTTCTCGAGGTTGAGGTTCTTCATGACCTCAAAGCGGAGCACGTTGGTGGCCGCAAACATCCAGCAGCGGCCGGACTGGCGCTGATTGGTGACTTTGCCAGGCTCGACTTCCAGAGAGTAGGCATAGGTCAGCTTTCCGCTCAGGGCCAGGTTGATGCTGGCTTCCTTGATGCCGACACGGCTGGCGGCCTGCTGACTGACGGCATTTTTCGGATCTTTGTCAAAGGTTTTCTCGAAAACGTCCAAGTCTTTCAGTTCCACGGATTCTTTCATATGTTTGTCCTTTCATGTCAGGCATTTTTACTGCACTTGGGTGAAGATAGCAAAGAAGGGTTCCACGGCGGTCGGATTCTTCAGGGCATCCTCATATTTCTTTACGAGATCCTTGGGCAGGTATTCCTTCTTGATGATGGCCTGATAGACATAACTGTCAAACCAGCCTTCATCCATCACGAAGAAACCGTCCGTGCCGTTGTCCTTGCCCCAAGAGTTCTCGACCTTGAAGCGATTGGGCTTATTGTTGACGAGATTGACGCCGGTGAAGGTCATGGCATGGTTGCAGAACGAAGTCAGATAGGCCAAACGGTTTCCTTTGTCCAGCTTAGGATGGGTATCAAAGAGAGCATTGAGATTAACGACGTCCTTGGCCAGGATTCCTTCCTTCCGCAAGGAAGAGGAGAGCACATCGGCAGCAAACCAAACGGGTTCCTTGGCTTGCAGCGAAGCAATGACGGCCTTTTTCAAGGTAGCCGTCGGAACATTGAAGATGATTTCCTTCTGACCGTTCTCGACACAGGGAACCAGCTTGGAATAGTAGGCATGATAGAGATCGAATCCCGGAATCGGAGCATCGGAGAGCGGCACATAATCCTTAAGATCTTCGGCAATATACTTATCGAAGAAGGCTTTCGGAGTGATGCCGGTTTCCTGAACATACTTCTTGTCGTCGCCCTTCTGGGTGACTTCCAAATCAAAGGTTACCGGCGGCTGACCTAAGGCAATAGCCAAGACCCGGTAGATTTCTTCCAGCATGCTCTTCTTCAAAGAAGAAAGCTTTTCTTTGGCCGTTCCCTTCTCATAGCGGGAACGGAGGAGGTAGGCGTCCTGGTTAAGGAGCCCATTCAGAACAACATTGAGCTCATCCGTGTTGTTGCTGACGGCTGTTTCCGGCATGGCATCCAACGGGACGACACCATATTTCGTTACCAGGGAGACAAAGTTCGACCAATACCCGCCATCACCGATGGTGGTCTGGAAGACATACATATTTTCCCGGGAATTGGTAGGCTGATCCGCCTGCTCGATGATGCGGTCTAAGAAACAGTTGGCTTTCTCCATCTTGTCGAAGAACTGAAGGTAGGGCTGAGAAAGCTCCAGATTCTTGACGTTGAGCTTGGTGAGGGCAATTTTCCGTAAGACATTGAGACCCGCAAACATCCAGCAGCGACCGGAATGTTTCTGATTGGTGATGTCACCAGCATCTAAATCGATGCTGAATGTCGGTTTGGCCGACCGGACGATCCGGTCATCCACGCCGGCGGCGTTGACGCCGTTGCGGGTGACAGCCCGTTCCGCTAAGGCATACTTTTCCTGTTTTTGATAAGCTTCTTTAAAACCTTGAAGGTCTTTCGTGGTCAATGACGTTTCCATCTTTGTATCCTTTCATTAAAACAATTACCAATATACCACAAGGTAGCTTTGTTTTGGGTAAAAAAGCCCAAAGTTCTGAAGCTACTTTTGCTATAATAGGAAGATACCCGAATGGGGTTGGCTGCTTTGGGTCTTTGAAGGTTTTATCACTATCCTCCTTGAGGATGAAAGCGGCTACGTGTCTTCCCCAGAGGGATCAAAGGAGAAATCATGGATATCAACCAGGAAATCAGTGTCAGTCTGAATCTACCGAAAGCCAAGATAGATGCTGCCGTTACCTTGATGGATCAGGGAAGCTCAGTGCCGTTCATTGCCCGTTACCGTAAGGAAGTCACCGGTGGGCTGACGGATGAGAATCTCCGAAACATCGAAGAGAAATTGGTCTATCTTCGCAATTTGGAAGAACGGAAGGAGACGATTTTTGCCTCCCTAAAAGAGCAGAACATCACCGATGCCGAGCTCCTGAAAAAGATCTCTGACTCTCAGTCGCTCTCTGAAATCGAGGATTACTACCGCCCCTATAAACCAAAGAAAAAGACCCGGGCCAGCAAAGCCAAGGCAGCAGGACTGGAACCGTTAAGCCAATACCTGCTTTTGGATCGGACAGGCAACCTTAAAGAAGAAGCCAGGAAATATCTCTGCGAAGGCTTTGAGACGGAGGATAAGGCCATCCAAGGAGCCCTCGACATTCTGGCCGAAGCTATTTCCGATAACGCGAATTACCGTATCTTCATCAAGGATTTGGCTTTGAAGACGGGTGTCCTGCAAACGAAGAAAGTCAAGGATTCTACCGATGCCACCTTTGATAACTATGCCGACTACTCGCGACCGATCCGTACCTTGAAAGGCTATCATGTCTTAGCGATTAACCGCGGCACCAACAAGGAAGCGCTGACCCGTAAGTTCGTCTATGATGACGAAGCGATTCTGACCCATATATCCACCTTTGAAATCCCTAAGCTTTCTCCCTACCAAGAACAGTTAAAGGAAATGGTTCAGGACAGCTACGACCGCCTCATCAAGCCCAGCGTCGACAATGATATTTTTGCTGATCTGATGGCCAAAGCCAGTGACGAGGCCATCGGCGAGTTCAAGATTTCGTTGAAGGCAACTTTGCTGCAGCCGCCGTTAAAGGATCGGCGGATACTTGGCTTTGATCCTGGCTTCCAGCATGGCTGCAAGCTCGCCTTCATCGATGAAGCGGGCAAACTGTTGGATACTTTTGTCCTGACCAATCCTTTCATGAACGAACATAGTCAAAGTCAGGCGAAGGACAACGTGATGGCTCTTTTGCGGAAGAACAAGACACATACCGTGGCCTTGGGTAATGGAACGGCTTCCCGTGAAAGCGAAAAGTTGCTAAAAGAAATCAAATCGGGAACTCCCGAGTTTTCTAATCTTGAAATCGTCATTGTTTCCGAATCCGGAGCTTCCATCTGGTCGGCGACGGCGGATGCCCAGAAGGAGTTCCCCGATTATGAACCGAACCTGCGCAGCGCCGTCTCCATTGCCCGGCGGTTGGAAGATCCTTTGGCTGAGCTGGTGAAAATTCCTCCGGAAGCCATCGGCGTTGGACAGTATCAGTATGATATCGATAGCGGCAAGCTGAAGATGGCTCTGGATGGCGTGGTGGAAGACTGCGTCAACTTTGTCGGCGTCAATCTCAATACTGCCAGTGTCGCACTCTTAAGCCATGTTTCCGGTATTTCCAGTAAAATTGCTCAGTCCATCGTTGATTACCGTACCGCCAATGGGCCGCTGCTTTCCCGCAAAGCCTTGAAGGATGTTCCTTATTTAGGACCGAAAGCTTTCCAGAATGCGGCTGGCTTCTTACGGGTTCCGGAAAGCAAAGAGCCGTTGGATAACACGGCCGTCCATCCGGAATCCTATCCGATTGCCAAAGCCGTTCTTAACAGCCTTTCCAGTCCGGACGAGGCCGGCCGTAAAACGGAGCTTTCAAGTCTTTCAAGCGATGCCCTGGTGGCTTTAGCAGCCAAGCTATCGGTCGGCATTCCTACCCTGACGGATATCATCCATGAGCTCATCAAGCCCAGCCGGGATCCACGGGATGTCGCCAAAGTCGCCCAACTCAATGATGCTGTGACCGATATCAAGGACCTGAAGGTCGGGATGCTCTTGCAGGGTACCATCCGCAATGTGACGGCTTTCGGCTTCTTTGTGGATATCGGTGTGGATATCAACGGGTTGGTCCATATTTCCGAAATGGCCGACCATTATGTCTCCGACCCTCACAGTGTCGGCAAACCGGGGGACATCATTACGGTCAGGGTGATTGGTGTGGATTTGCCAAGGCAGCGTATTTCTCTCTCCCTTAAAGGCGTCAAACAAAGCTAGTCTCTAAGTCTTAGCTATGTTAAAATAAGTTATTCTTCAGAAGGAGATTCGCATGATCAATTACCTGTATATCAATTCGTCCTCACTAGGAAAGCTGGCCATTTCCACCTTTGTGTTCATTCAGCTGGCCCAGGAGCGCCTGGAAGTGTTAAGCCAAGGGGATCTCAAGAATTCTCTTTGCCTGAGCTCCGGAAGACGCAAATCCAAGGTTACGGCGGTTGTCGACAAGACCAACCACCTCCGGCTTTCTTTGGAGGTGTTAGGTTACAAAGGCGCAGATATGGCTTCGGCCTCTCAGGCCATCCAGTCCGCCGTCTATGACAGCATCTACAACATGTTCGAAATCAGCAAGGTCCGCATCGACGTCTCAATCAGCGGCATTGTTTCAAAAGACTGATGGCGACTCTTGATAACAAACCCCAGGATCGCTTGGAAAAGGACCGGAAAGCCTATGGCTACCTGGCCTCGCTTCCCATCGTCCTGACGGTAGTCCATCTGGTAAGCTACATCGTGTTCCAGTCGCTGCTTTCCTTAGACTCTAACGGAGTATATTCGCAAGGCGGGGCGCTCTGCAGCGTCTTCCTTTCTTCGGCCTTCTGTTCGCAGCTTTGTTCGTTAAGCGGCAAGAAGGATCTGGTCACTTCCTTAGCTGCCATTGTCAGCATTGTCTTCGGTTTGGCTTTCCTCTTCCTCTCCTCACAGGCGGTCAAAGGGAAATTCCGCTCCTTGTGGATCTCCCTTGGCCTTTATGGCCTGGACACCCTGTTCTTAGTCCCCATCATCTTCCTCTCGGCAAAAAACATCACTCCTTTAGTTCTTACCAACTGGGAGTTAGGTGTGAATCTTGGAATTCATCTGCTGTTCTTAGCTGGGCTGATTGCCGGTGTCGCCATCGCAAAAAGGCTTCAGGCTAACGACCCCAAGGCTAACAGCGAAGTGAGGTAAACAAACCATGACGTCCTATTCCCGTACCGCCGAACGTGAGAAGACCATGCAGGCGCTATATCAGGTCTTTCTCTATCTGGAAGCCAAGAGCGATTTCGATGCCACGGAAGTGATTGTCTCCCAATATGGTGTCTCGTCCATTGAGGACGTTCCGGTTTTTTCCAAGGCGGTCTATGCCTTGGCATTGGAGCACCTTGACGACATCGAAGCCCTGATTCAGAGCCATCTGGTCAATTGGGCCTTCAGCCGGCTGGACAATGTCGCCAAAGCGATTCTCGTCGAAGCCATCAGCGAAGGCAACTACGGACACCTTTCCCCACGGAAAGTCGTGATCTCCCAGGCTGTCCTTTTAGCGAAGCAGTATTTGGATCCGGGTCAGCACAAGTTCATCAATGCGGTGCTGGACAAATCATTAACCGCGTATGAGTGTCCTGAAAACTGAAGCCTTATCCGTCCATCAGCTGAGCGACATCCTGAAAGCCTGTTTCAACAATCCCGCTTTCCAGGATCTCAAGGTCTACGGTGAGATCTATTCCCTTAAACTGGGAAAATTCTCCTATTTGGAAATCGGCGACCAAGGCGACAAGGAGACATCCTCGCCGATCCTGAAGGTCGCTTTTTCGACGTTCTACGGCGACAACTATCATCTGGAAGACCTGAAAGTCGGCGATGTCGTCCAGGTGGAAGGCTCCTTAAGCTACTACCCGCATGGTTCCTCGGTGACCTTATGGGGAAGACAGGTTGAATTGCTGCAGTCGCAGTTAGGAAAGAACCTTCTTGCAAAACGGAAAACTTTGGAGAAACTTGAGAAACTGGGTTATCTTAACGAAGAGAGAAAACGTCCGATTCCAGCCTATTGCCATAAAGTGGCAATTCTTACTGCCGAGACCGGTGCCGCTTACCAGGATATCCTGAAGACCCTGCATGAAAGGTTCCCGGTGGACAGTGTCCTTTATCCCATCACCGTTCAGGGGGACGATGCCGCCAAAAGCATCCTAAAGGCCTTGCTGGCCGCTCAGGCCAGCGACAGCGATGTGATCCTCCTGGGACGGGGCGGCGGGAGCAAGAGCGATCTCAGCTGCTTTGATGATGAGAAAGTCGCTATGGCCATTGCTACCTCCCCGATTCCTGTCATCACGGCCATCGGCCATACCATCGATACCGCCATTGCGGACCGCGTCTCTGACAAGATGGCCATCACCCCGACGGAAGGGGCAAGTCTCATCAACCCGTCGCTGATGGATATCCGCCAACGTCTGCTGACGATCGAAGATGGACTGACCCGGGGCTTAGAGAATGCCATCCAATCCCAGGCCTTGCTTTTAGAATCCTTACGGAAGCGTCTTGAGGAACTGAGCCCTGCCCATAAACTCAGCCAGGCCGAAGCCAAACGTGCACAGTTTGTCAGCAATCTTACCTTCAGCTATCAGACCCGCCTCAGCCAGGCCCTGAATCAGGCCGAGAAGCAACAGGACCTCTTGGCCTCCGCCTTCCGAAAGGTGCTCTTAACCAAAGACAGCCAGCGCCAGGCCTTGGTTGCCTCCTTGAATGCCTATGATCCCAGTCTCCTGGTCAAGAAAGGCTACTCGCTAGTGTACTGCCAGGGAAAGCTAATCCGGAAAGCTACTGACCTGAAAGCCGGTGATTCGATTACCTTGACCTACCCTGACGGCCGGAAAGATGCTGTTGTCAAAGAATAGGAGAACAGAGAAATGCTCAAGAAAAAAGATCTGACGAAGCTGACCTATCAGGAACTGGACAATGAAGCCGATGCCGTCCTGAAGGCTCTCAGCGCCAACGATGTCTCCCTTGATGATGCCAATGCCCTTTATGATTACGGCAAAGCCATCAGCCAGGAAATGCAGCAGCGCTTAGCCGAGATGTCCAAGAAAGTCTCGGACACGGTCCTGAAGTAATCATGGCCAAAGCCGTGAAGATCAATGAGGATTTCCAGGTTCTCAAGCTTCTCTCTCCCAATGAACTGAAAGTCCTTGCCAGCGATATCCGTTCCGACATCCTTTCCGTGACCTGGGTTAACGGCGGGCATCTTTCGAGTAACCTGGGAACGGTGGAACTGACCATGTCCCTGTTACGGAACTTCGACCCCCTGAAGGATGATCTTCTCTTTGATGTCGGCCACCAGACCTACACCTACAAGATCCTCACCGGCCGGAATATCACCAACCTGCGGAAGACGGGCGGCGTGGCTCCGTTCTCCGATACCACGGAATCCCCCTTTGACAAATACAACAACGGCCATGCGGCCACCAGCGTCAGCTGCGCTTACGGCATGGCGCTGGCCAAAGGCCTGGCCAAGGATCCCTCCTATACGGTGGCTTTGATCGGCGACAGCTCCGTCGTTTCCGGTCTTTCGATGGAGGCCCTGAACCTTTTGTCGACCGATAAGAAGACCAAACTCATCATCATCCTCAATGATAACGGCATGTCCATCGGCAAAGGCGTCGGCTTTATGACCAAACGCTTCCAGAAGCTGAGAAATTCCCGTTTCTATTTCCGGACCTCCTCAGCGCTGGGCAAATCCATGAGCAAGCACCGCTTCAGCTGGCGGCTCTTCTTAAGAATGAGGAATTTCAAGGACCGTTTTCGCCGGCTCGTGATCCGGCCCACTGTCTTTGAAGCCATGGGAATCAAATATATCGGGCCTTTCGACGGGCATGATTTCGATGCGCTCGATTTAGCCTTTGAGAAAGCCAAGCTCTTAGTCAACAATGGGCCGGTGATGGTCCATGTGATCACCCAAAAAGGCTTTGGCTATCTCCCCGCGAGCGAGGACGAGGTCGGCAAGTTCCATGGGGTCAGCCCGCATTTCGATGCGCCCACCATGGAGATGCCTATTCCGGCCTTGGATTTCACGGAAATCAAAGCCAGTTACTTCTTCCGGAAAATGGCCAGTGACCCGAAGCTGTTCTTCATCACTCCCGCCATGGAACGGGGCAGCGGATTGGAAGGCATCTTTGCCAAATATCCGGAACGTTGCTTAGATGTCGGCATTGCTGAGGAGAATGCCGTCACCTTGGCGTCCGGGTTGGCTTTGAAAGGCTATCATCCGGTTGTGGATATCTATTCCACCTTCATGCAGCGTTCCTACGATGAGATTCTGGAGGATATCAGCCGCAACAACGTTTCCTGCACGTTCTTAGTGGAACGGGCGGGCCTGGTCGGCGAGGATGGGGCCAGCCACCACGGGCTTTATGATGTGGCGATGGTCCGTTCCATCCCCAGGGCCCATTGCTATCTTCCGTTTGACAGCGAAACCTGCCAGTTCCTTTTTGAAAGCCGCCTTTTCATTTCCCCAGGTCCCACGTTCATCCGTTTCCCCAAGGATAAGCCCATCGCCCATCCGAAGCCTTATTCTTTGACGGGCGGATTAGCTTTCTTCCATGGACCGGAAAACAAGGTGCTGCTATTAGGCACAGGGCCTCTGGGCTATCAGGTTCTTGACCGCTTTGACGGTCAGGCAGTGGACAAAGCCGTTTTATTGGATTTGCTTCCTCCGGAAGAAATCTTCCGCCAAGGGGTGTTCGACCAATACGAGGGCGTTTTCCTTTATGATCCTTACAGTACCGAGGAAGGCAGCGCCTCCTATTTTGCCAGCCAGCTTCTGAAGACCGGCTTCCATGGCCGTTATCAGGCTCTCAGTTTTAAGAACGATTTTGTCACCTTCGGTCAGAATGAGGACCTTTACCGCCTGACCGGCATGGATGCGGACTCGGCCGTGAAGGCTATCCAGGCTTTTTTGGACAGTCTTAACGGAAAAGCCCAATAGTGGGTGAAAGGAGTTTTCCCATGATCAAAGAACTGCATATCAGCAACTTTGCCGTCATCGAAGACACCACGCTGAGTTTTGGCTCCCCGTATTTGGCCTTGGTCGGTGAGACCGGTGCCGGCAAATCCCTGATTGTCGAATCCTTAGGCCTGATTCGCGGCGACAAGGCCGACTTCACGAAGCTGAGGGATCCCGCCAAAAAGGCTGTTGTTTCCGCTCTTTTCAGTTTATCCAAAGCTTATGTTTCCTTGCATCCGGAAGTCGGCACCTGGTTGGACAGAGAAGGTTCTTTGTTGCTGAAACGAACCCTCAATCCTGACCGGACGAGCCGTTATTATGTCAATGATGAACCTGTGACGCTGACTCAGTTCAAAGACCTGAGTCAGCATCTCATCGATATCCATTCCCAAGGCCAGAACTGGGAGCTTTACGATGAGAAAAACCATTTGGCCTATCTGGACCGCTTCGGCGGGAAAAACCTGGCTTTGGACAGCAAGGCTTATCAGGAAGCTTACCAAGGACTGGTCAAAGCCAGAACCAGCCTGGAAGAGCTCCTGAAAGGTCAGGAAGGCCTCGACAGGGACTATCTCGAGTTCCAGATCAAGGAAATCGAGAAGTACCATCTGAAGCTCAACGAAATCGAAGACCTCAACCAGGAATATTTATCCTTGAGGGACCTGGAACGGCTGACGGAAAAGTATCAGGAGTATGACCAAGCCGCCACGCTGCCCGAAGGAAAGCTAAGCGACGTGATTGCCCATCTTCAGGGAAAGCTGAGTACGTTCAGTGATACCTCTCTGGCCCCGCAGGCCAGTGCCTTGCAGGAGAATCTCCGTTCAGCTCTTGACAGTTTTTCCGCCCTCGAAGAAGCCTATCGGGAACTCAACAGCAATCCCAAGCGGCTGGATGAAATCAACCAGCGGCTTTACGATCTCAAGGGACTGCAGCGCAAGTATGGAAAGACAACGGCCGAGATCCTAGCCAAAGAGGGGGAGTACAAAGCCAAGCTGGATGCGGCCAGCCATTTCGAAGAAGCCAAAGAAGATGCCAATTATGAGATTCATAAGGCCGAGGACAACTGTCGGAAAGTCGGAGCCATCCTTTCGAAAGACCGTCAGGAAGCGAAGGCAGGGCTTGAGAAGGCCATCGGCAAGGAAATGGGGCTGCTGGGCTTACCCAGCCAAGGCTTCCGTGTTTCTTTGACGGCAGGCGGGATTTCCCCAACGGGCCTGGATGTCTGTGCTTTTGAAACAGCTCTTAACGCCGGTCTTGACTTTGCTTCCTTGAAGGAAGCGGCCTCCGGCGGCGAAAGCTCACGGCTCATGCTGTCCCTGAAGGTCGTCCTCAACGGACTCAATCCCTATGACCTTTTGGTCTTTGACGAAATCGATACCGGCATATCGGGCCGCGTGGCGGCCCTGGTGGCCAAAAAGATACAGACCGTTTCGACCCAGAGCCAGGTCCTGGTGATTTCCCATCTCCCGCAGGTCGTAGCGTCCGCAGAGGAAGCCTGGAAGGTGGAGAAAAAGACGCTGAACGGCATGACCTATACGACCGCCCATAGTTTAACCGCGGAAGGTCTCGTCAAGGAAGTGGCCACGATGATTTCCGGCCAAGAGGTGACCTCGGCTGCCTTAGCCCAGGCTCAGGCCCTGATTCAGGAAAGCCGGCCGACGAAATAAAGCCGTTTCCTATGGTACAATAAGAGTATGAAAAAGATCGGGCATATTGATATCAATGCCTTTTTCGCTCAGGCCGAAGTCCTTCGGCACCCGGAGCTGAAAGGCAAACCCATCGCCGTCGGCAACGACGGCCGGAGGGGCGTGATCGCTACCGCCAGCTACGAAGCCCGGGCTTTTGGCGTCCATTCCGCCATGCCCAGTTCCCAGGCTTTCCGGCTCTGTCCCGACTTGGTGATGCTGGAAGGCGATTTCCGTTACTATGAGCTTCTTTCCCATAACCTGATGGACTATCTGCGGCAGCGGCTAGGCCCTTTGGAACAGGCCAGCATCGATGAAGCGTTTGCCGATATGACGCCTTTTCTGGAGGGCAAGAAAGACTATGAGGCCTTGTTTGACCTGCAGCTGGCTATTTTCAAAGCCACGGAACTGAAAGTCTCTATCGGCTTAGGCGACAACAAATTCCTGGCGAAGATGGCCAGCGATTATAAAAAGCCCCTGGGGGTGACGATCATCAACAGTAGCAACCTGGCTCGACGATTCTCTGGCCTTTGGGCGATTGACAAAATGTACGGCATCGGCAAGAAGACGGCCCCGCGGCTTGAAGAACTGGGCATCCATACCATCGGCGATTTAGCCCATACGCAGAACCCGGAAGTCAAAGACCTGTCTAGGCAATCTCTTTGACTATTTCCAGGGCGAAGCCAACGGCTTTGGCGACGATACCATCGATTCCTCCGCCTTTGACCCGAAATCCATCTCCGCCGAACGGACATTCTCCGAGGATGTCTCTTCCTATGATGAGCTGGCAGCCATGATTGCCAGCTGCGTCCGGGATATTGCCGATGAACTGGACCGCTACGAGAAACAGAGCGATGTCGTTTCCATCAAGCTCCGCTCGCCGGATTTCGTCACCAAGAGCCGTCAGCGGCATCTGCCCTATCCGGTTTCCAGCGAAAAGGAAGTCCGCCAGGCTGCCCTGAATCTCTTTGACGACATTTATCATAACGAACCGATCCGCCTGATTGGGGTCGGGTTGGAAAAGGTCACGGACCGCGACAGACCCAAGGAAACAACGCCCCAGGAGCAGAAGGACCTGTCCCTGCTGAATCAGCAGCTGACCTTGGGCGGGAAGATCTTCCTTGGCAAGGACCTGAAGGAGAAGAAAAAGCATGACGGTGACTGAAGAAAGCGAGGAGTTCCTCAGCTATCTGGTGGCCGAAAAAGGCGACAGTCCGGCCACGCTTTCGGCGTACAAGAAAGACCTCAGCCAGTTCTCTTCCTTTGTCAAAAACAAAGAATGCGCCGAGCTGACCGGCGAGGATCTCAGCGATTTCCTTCTGTTCTGCTCGGAGGAAAAGAAGCTGAAAAAGGCCAGTGCCATCCGCAAAGCGATGGCCTTGCGAGGCTTTTACAAATATCTGAAACGGGAAGGCATCCTCGATGTCAATCTCAGCGACCTGCCGGTACCCAAGAAAGCCAAACGGCTGCCTCGGGTCTTGACCCAGGAGGAGGTTGCAAGACTCTTTGCCATGCCTGACCCCTCTAAACCCCGCCAGCTTCTGGATCTGGCCATGTTGGAGCTGTGCTATGCCTGCGGCCTCCGAGTCTCGGAGCTGGTCTCCTTGACCACGGAGAACATCACCTTCAAAGGCGGCTATCTGAAAGTCCTGGGCAAAGGGCGGAAGGAACGGATCGTCCCAGTCGGCCGGGAAGCCCAGGAAGTCGTGCTCCGCTATGTCGAAGAGGTCCGCAACGGCCTTCCTAACGCCAAGAAAACCAAAGTCCTCTTCCTCCATCCCAAGACCGGGAAGAAAGTCTCGCGTCAGTCTTTCTTTCTCCGCCTGAAAGCCTATGCCAGGAAAGCCGGGATCACCAAGACCATCTCCCCGCATTCCCTGCGCCATTCCTTTGCCACTCATCTCTTGGAAAACGGGGCTAAATTACGGGATGTTCAGGAGCTTTTGGGGCATAGTCAGATTGAGACGACCCAGATTTACACGCATGTCAGTCAGACAGCCGAGATCGAGCAATATAAGAAAGCCATGAAGCGGCCGGTGCGTAAGATTTGAAAGGGCCTATTAATAAGCCTATAATTAAGAAGAAAGGATCAGTCTAATATGAAATTCAAACGTGTATTTGTGATAGTCATGGACTCGGTCGGCATCGGAGCAGAACCCGATGCAGCCCGTTTCGGCGATGCCGGAACCAATACCTGGGTCCATACCGCCGAAGTCTGCCACGGACTCAACGTCCCGAATATCAATGCTTTAGGCATTGCCGATCTGGCCGCCATCCAAGGCACCCACAAAGTCAGCCATCCGCATTCCTACATGCAGAGCTTACGGGAAGCCAGCAACGGCAAGGATACCCTGACCGGTCACTGGGAAATGATGGGCATTCTGACGCCGAACCCGCTGGTGACGTTTACCGATACGGGTTTCCCCAAGGAGCTCGTCGATGAACTGAGCAAGCGGACCGGACGGAAACTGATCGGCAATTATGCCGAATCGGGTACCGTCATTCTCCAGAAGCTTGGGGAACAGGCGATGAAGGAAGGTTCCCTCATTCTTTATACGTCGGCCGATTCCGTCCTGCAGCTAGCCGGTCATGTCGGCGTGATTCCGTTAGAGGAGCTTTATAAGGACTGCGAGATTGCCCGGGAAATCACCCTCCGCAAGGAATGGCGTGTCGGCCGGGTCATTGCCCGTCCTTTCTTAGGCACCAACGCGTCGAACTTCTACCGCACCACCGACCGTCGGGACTATGCTCTGTCGCCGGCCGGAAGAACCGCCCTTAACGATTTGGTCGATAACGGCAAGAACGTCATCGCCATCGGCAAGATCCACGACATCTTCAATGGCGTGGGCTGCCAGGAAAGCCTCCATACGACCAGCAACCATGACGGCATGCTGAAGACCATGGACTTTGCCAAGAGCCGCGACTTCGAAGGCCTTTGCTTTGTCAACCTGGTGGAGTTTGATTCCTCCTATGGCCATCGGCGCAATCCGGTGGGCTATGGCAAGTGCATCGAAGAGTTCGATCAGGATCTCGGTGCCTTGATTCCGCTGCTGAAAGACGATGATCTGCTGATGATTACCGCGGACCATGGCAACGATCCTACCTGGACCGGTACCGATCATACCCGCGAGCGGGTGCCGCTGATGAGCTTTGCCAAGAGCTATCAAAACGGCCGCAAGCTGCCGGAAGAAGAGACGTTTGCGACGATTGGTCAGACGATTCTGAAGAACTTCGGCATCACCCCGAGCAGCAATGAAATCGGCAAACCGATTGAGGCGTTGCTGGACGATAACAAATAACAAGGAAAAAACATGAAAACATTGAAATCAACGGTCGGTATGGTTCTTTTAGCTGCGCTGTTAAGTGGCTGCAATCAGCCGACATCTGCCTCGGTTGCAGCATCGACTTCGACCTCGCCCAGTGTGGCTTCGGCCTCTGCTTCCGCCTCGGCTTCCGTTGTTTCGACCCGGGATTCGTCCGCGGATCTTAAGGAAGCCGATCTGAAGATCGTCGCTCCGCAGGGTGCCCCGGCAGCGGCCTTGGCCGGTTTTGCCGGAACCAGCACTTCCCCTAATCCGAATCTGACCTTGCAGAGTGCTTCGCTGATGACGGGGGAATTCTCTAAGGGTACCGCCGATTTCATCATCTTCGACAGCGTCAACGGCCTGAAGCTTTCAGCCAAGAACAATAACAATTATCAGCTGGCCCGGATGGTGACCTTCGGAAACCTCTACCTTATTGCCACCGGCAATGATACCAATGGCACCTTCGATAAGACCGATTTCACCATCGGCTATGGTCAGGGCCTTCTGCCGGACCTGGCTTTCAAGGCCGTTTATCCGGAAGGCGACAGCAAAGCCGGCGATTCGACGGTAGCGGGGGATACCGGGGCCTATATCGATGGCTATGTTCCTGCCGTCAGCGATACCGCTGCGGTGCTGGTAAGCGGCAAGTTCAATGCCGTCAACGTCGATTACGTCGTTTCTTCCTATCCGGTGGTCTTGAGCGCCATGGGAAAGAACGCGAAGCTTTCCGTCAAGGAGAACATTTCGGCCTCTTTCGGAACCAAGTATTCGACCTCCGGCTTCCCGCAGGCTGCCCTCTTTGTGAAGACCGCTTCGGCCAGTGACGTTACCCGTCAGAGTGCCATTACCAGTTTCTTAACCGATTTTGACAGTGCGGTCACGGACTTGGCGACGAACAACGGCACGGCCATGGTCAAAGCCATGAGCGATTATTCTTCCGATGCCACCGAGCAGGGAAAGTATTTCGGCTTCAACCAGAGTGTCCTTACCGGCTGCCAGGCCAACGGCAAGAATGCCTTGGCTTTCATCACCAAAGACAAGAATCCGAACCTCACCGAATTCGCCAAATTCCAGACCCCTCTGGGCTTCACGGTTTCGGCGAGCCAGTTAAGTTCGTATTATCCTTTGTAATCGGGACCTATGAGGCAGGAAAACAGCCGTCGGCACCCATCCTTTTCGACCATCAGCGCTGTTTTCCTTGGCCTTGTCTTCGTCCTCGTCCTCTGGGAAACCATCGCCTTAAGCACCAAGCAGACGTTCCTGCCGGAGTTCTTTGCCTGTCTCCGGCAGGCGTTTTCTTTCCTGAGCCTTAGTGCGACCTGGGTTGATCTCGGGTATTCCTGCCTGAGGATTCTTATCTCCTTGGTCATCTCCTTTGTCTTAGGCACCTTTTTAGGACAGCTGAGCGGCTATTTCCCTTGGCTGGAGAAGTTCCTCTATCCGCTGATAACGGTCTTAAAGGCCCTGCCGACCGTGGCGCTGGTGCTGCTTCTGGTCATC
The DNA here is from genome assembly GCA_022647725.1 of Bacilli bacterium. Lineage (GTDB taxonomy): Bacteria > Bacillota_I > Bacilli_A > RFN20 > CAG-288 > Enterosoma. The sequence goes on along the minus strand of JALCLG010000001.1, from coordinate 1,874,747 downwards.
TATGTTCCTCATTTCTCCCTTTATGTGGTCTCGATTGTCCTCTTCCCGGTCATTTACCAGGCCAGTCTTCAGGGCGCCAGCCAGGCCTATCAGCGTTTCTGGCCTATTCTGGAGCTCGAGGGACGGCGCCACTGGATCAAGAACATCACCCTGGTTACCCTGCCCTTATCGGCCGATTATCTGATCCTGGCCCTCTTACAGGCCGTGGGGATGGGTTTCAAGGTCGAGGTGATGGCCGAAACCTTTGCCCGGACCAACCTCTTCAAAGGCATTGGAGCGGATATTTATTTTTGCTATACTGAATTGGATTATTCATCGATGATGGCTTATGTTCTGATTGTTCTTTTGGTATCGTTAGCCTTGGATGGGCTGCTGCTTTGGCTGAAGAAGAAGGCCCAGCAGTCGTTGGCCGAACAAAAACGGCAATAGGGGGTGTCCCTTAATGACAAATGAAGAGAAAACAGCGTTGGTGGAAGGCAAGCATAACTGGTTTACGCATGCCATTCCTTCCCAGAATCTGCCGTCGATCTGCCTGACCGATGGCCCTCATGGGCTGAGAAAAGCCAAGGAGGCTGACAGTGGCCTCAGTCTGAAAGGCGCTGAGCCTTCCACCTGTTTCCCGACGGCCGTGACGCTCGCTAACAGCTTTGATACGGCTTTAGCGACCGCCGAAGGCGAGGCCATCGGACAGGAATGCCGTTACTATAACGTCTCGGTCCTCTTAGGCCCGGGCTGCAACATCAAACGGAATCCGCTCTGCGGCCGTAACTTTGAGTACTTCTCCGAGGATCCGATCCTTTCCGGACGGATGGCGGGAAGCCTGGCCAAAGGCGTCGAGAGTCAAGGCGTGGCCAGCTGTGTGAAGCATTTTGTCTGCAACAATGCCGAAAACTTCCGGGTGGCCTCCGATTCCATCGTCGATGAACGGGCCCTTAACGAGATTTATCTCCGTTCGTTCAAGATTGCCCTGCAGGTCGGTAACCCCTCGACTTTGATGTGTTCCTACAATGCCGTCAACGGCACCAATATGGCTGAAAACAGTGCTTTGCTCAGCGATAAGCTCCGCAAGGAATGGAATTACCATGGCGTGGTGATGACCGACTGGGGTGCCACCCATGACCGCGTGGCGTCTTTGAAGGCCGGCATCGACCTCGAGATGCCCGGCGCGGTTGTCTCTAACCGGAATGCCCTCTTAGCCGCGCTTCCGGAGGATCCGGATTTGGTCAAAGCCATCGACAAATCGGTGGAACGGATCAGCCATCTGGTCCGGACGGTTGCCCCGGATGGGAAGAACCATCCTCTCAATGTCAATGCCCACAGCCGCAAGGCTTTGGACGTGGCTTTAGGCGGCGCTGTCTTACTGAAGAACGAAGGACACCGGCTGCCGTTAGCCAATGCCAGCCGTCTTTGCGTGATCGGCTATCCGTTCGTCAACATGCGTTACCAGGGCGGCGGCTCCTCCATGATCAATCCGCTGAAGACGATCACGCCTCAGGAAAGCTTTGATACCCATGGCATCACTTACGATTATGCCCAGGGCTATGATCCTTTTGACAGCAAGAAAGATGCCAGCCTCCGTGAGGAAGCATTGGAACTGGCTGAAAAAGCCGAGAATGTTGCTGGTCTTCCTCGAACTGGATGATCTCTCTGAGATGGAAGGCTTTGACCGGACCAACCTGTCTTTAGGCGAGAATCAGCTGAAGCTGATGACCGCGTTGGATGAACTGGATAAGCCCATCACCGTCGTTCTTTTCGGCGGGGCTCCGGTGACCTTGCCTTTCCTTAAGGACATCGAGGCGTTGCTCTATGTCGGACTGCCCGGTGAAATGGGCGGCGAAGCCATCTACCGGCTGCTCTTCGGGGAAGTCTCCCCGAGCGGCAAACTGGCCCAGACCTGGGTCAACGACTATCAGGCGATTCCTTTCAGCAGCGAGTATTCCAAAGGACGCCAGGAACTTTACAAGGAAGGCATCTTTGTCGGCTACCGTTACTTCCTTTCCCATCCGGAAGGAGTGCTGTTCCCCTTCGGCTTCGGTCTGTCGTATGCAGCGTTTGAATATTCCGACCTTTTGGTGAAGACCGAAGGCGCCAATCTTTACATCACCTATAAGATCAAGAACATCGGCACCAAGACAGCCAAGGAAGTCAGCCAGGTTTATGTGGCCAAGAAGGACTCGGCGACCTATCGGCCCTTACGGGAGCTGAAAGGCTTTGCCAAGACCGAATTGGCACCCGGCGAAGCCAAAGACGTGGCCGTCACCATACCGCTGGCCTATCTGGCCTATTATGAGACCAGCCTTCATCGGATGGTGCTGGAAGACGGCCGCTATGAGATCATGATCGGCGCTTCTTCCACCGATATCCGTTTGACAACCGCTTTGACGTTAGCTGGCGAGAAGGTCACGAATCCGTTGGTTGCCAAACCCTATCAGGATATTGATTTCTCCGCTTTCAAGAAGGAAGACTTCCTAACCATCTATGCCAAGCCGTTGCCGGAGGAAAAGAAGATTACCGATCATCCGGAAGAACTGCTGATCTCGGAATACTATGGCTTCTGGGGCAGACGGCTGCGTGAAGCTGTCCATCACTACTTCAAGCGGGCTGCCAAGAAAGCCAAGAAGAATCCGAATCCGGAACTGAGAGCCAACGGGATCAAAGATGCCGTGTTTGGAGAAGTCTGCATTCTCCATGCGACGACCCGGTTCATCATGATGAGCACCTCCGGACAGGTGAACCGTAACCAGGCCATCGGTCTGGCGGAGATCTGCAACAGAAGAATGCTTAAAGGCATGGCGATAGCTTTCAAGAAAGAGAAGTCGGTGCCGTTCCCAGACGATGAGAGGAAATAGTAAATAAATAGTACCATAAAGGTACTATTTATTTTATTTAGGAAATAGTTTAATTTTAGTACCATATTTATACTAGTTTTCATAGATCCTTTTCTTTCTTTATTTTTGTTAACATAATAAACATTATGCGAAATAAAATAAAATGACGAATTCAGATACTAAAAAATAGGGCTCTATGCCCTATTTATACTAATTAACTACTATTTCCAAATCGAAGCTGACCTTACTAACTACCCATATTCCCTCTTTTCGGATTCAATCTCATATTATACTAAATTAGTACTACATTAGTATATTTCCAATTTAGTTAATAGTTGGTACTATATTTATACTATTTGTGGCTGATGAGGTTGAAGACCAATTCGCCTGCCTTGGCGGACGCTTTGACCAGCAGCTGATCATAGGTCTCCTTGTTGTCGTCCTGGGTCGTGTCATCGGAAATCGACCGGATGATCATGAACGGGATCGAGTAGTTATGGCAAACCTGACCGACCGCCGCACTTTCCATATCACAGGCAAGCGGATCATCGAAGTCCTTGAACCAGGAAGGACTGAACTGATTTTTTCCAATGAAGGAATCCCCGGACAGGATCAGACCGGTCACCACGTTCTCCGGGTCGAGCGACTTGGCTAAGGCGACCTTTTCGGGGTCACAATCAAAATAGAGAGGCATCCCGGCCATCTGTCCTTTCTGATAACCGAACGCCGTGACATCTACATCATGGTAGGCGGTCTTCGTCGCCACCAGCGTCTGCAGTTTCTTCAGCTTCGGAGAGATGGACCCGGCCACGCCGATATTGATGACTTCGATGGGCGTATCCTCAAAAGCCTGCAGATACTTGGTCAGTGTCGAGGCCATGGCGACCTTGCCGATGCCGCCTTGGATGACGATGACATGATAGTTGGGATCCTTGGGGTCATTGGCCAAAAGTTCGCCGGCTTCGCAGCCGTACTTCTGTAGCGGAATGTATTTCTTCAGTCCCCCGATCTCTTCGGGCATGGCTGCCACAATAAGGTAGGTAGGGACGGCTTTCTTGGCTGCGGACATCCTAATTGCCTTGCTGGCTCTTCGGCTTCGCCTTGCGGCGGTAAACAGGCTCTTTGAGGGCTTTGACGATCTGATGAGGGCAGTCCTGGTAAAGTTCATCAAACGCGATGCGGTTCCGTTCTTCCTTGGTGAAGAGCTGGACCACGACATCGGCGGCATCCAGAAGAATCCACTTGCTGTCGTTGCGGCCTTCGGTATGCTTGAGGTCGTAATAGTTGTCGTTGAGGGTATCCTTGGCCGCCGTCACCAAAAGGCCCAGACGATGGTCATTGGCGGCACTGGCCACGAGGTAATAGGAAACAAACGGTGTCCGGTCCCGGACATCGTAGATGACGACATCTTCGCCATAGTTCCAGCTCAGATCCTGAGCCATATGGAGCAGATGGGCGCTCTTGATGGTTCCTTTGTCGGCCAGATGGAAGACTTTCTTCGGTTTCGGATTGTGACTGTTCAGCATGATGAATGCTCCTTTTTATTTGCCGAGATAGAACTCGTACATTTCCTGGGAATAACGGTTTGTCTTGAAGGCAATGCCTTTCTTTTCAAAGTAGGCCTGCTGGTCTTGAAGAACGGCGACGAAGCCCTCGTTGAGGTTATGAAGACACTGGTTCCGAAGCTTTTCGGTCGGGAAGTCCCGGGTCGGTTCGACCTTGTCGGCAACGTAGAGGCATTTTTCCAAGGCCGACATCTTCTTTTTGCCGGTGCAGTGATACTGGATGGCATCGAGAACCGCCTTTTCTTTGACATGGAAGAAGGATCTGGCATAGAAGGCGGAGACGAACTGATGGTAGGCGAATTCCTCGACCGGATAGATCTTCGGGAAATGCTCATCTAGGATTTCCTTCTGCAGGGAGACTTCCAGGTCTTTTCCGAGGTCATGATACATGCCGGCGGTATAGGCCATTTCGGGACAGAGGCCGTTTTTCTCCGCAATCTGGTAAGCCGTCTTGGCCACAGAAAGGGAATGATCGTACCGCGACTTTTTCAGCAGCAGGGAAACAATTTTAGCAAAATAGAAACGTTTTTTTCCGATGCTTTCCAAAATGGGTAAGGGACATTCCAAAAAGGAGCCTGACACCGACGTGGTCTCCTGTTGGATAAGGGTATCGTATTTGTCTTTCAACGGAAGCACCTTGGCGCCCTGGAAATGAGGGCTCGTTGGCGTCAGTCCCGTCGCTTTCAGGTAATTTTCGTCGATGGCGATGGTCAGCTTGGCATCAGGAAAAAGATTCTGGTATCCTTTGGTAAGATTTGCGACTTCCACAGTGGTATCGCCGCCTTCGACGATATCAAAGGCACCCCACTGCAGCCGGTCATCCGGAACAGAGATTAAGAGATCCTTCAGCATCCCGAGGCGCTGACGGGCATCCGGAGAGCCAAAGGAAAGGCATGGCTGCATGAAAACAACCTCAGCCTTCTTATCAACGACCAGGGACAGGGCATGATAAAATTCGAAGTTCGTGCAGGGATCAAAGGGAGAAAGATAGACATATACCGAGCGGTACTTAGGGAAAGAAAAGTTATTCATCGAGATCGCTTTCGAGACTGACCGAGACATCCTTCGGTGCATAGACGGTCAGAGACTGGTCTTTGCCCATGAATTCGACAAAACACAAGCCCCAGACGCGGAGCGTATTGATCCGGTTGGGGGTCGCTTTGAAGGTGGTGGGGATGAGGTCCGCGACCGAATGGATCTTCTGCGAGCGGATGTCCAAAGAGACATCCTCGGCATTGGCTTTGATCATGCTATCGGCTTTCTGGATCTTGCAGCGGACAATCTCCAGGTCATTGGACTTGAAGAAGGTGAAGTCGGTCTTGTCGCCGCTGACGAAGTCGAGACGGAAGAAATCGGAGATGATGAAGCTCTGGCCTTCCTTGGCCTGATAGCCTTCCGGACGGACCAAGGTCCGCGGCAGCACATATTTGACCAGTTCCGGTTCGATGAAGGAAACGAAGGAATGCTGGTTATAGATGCCAGGAGTATCGTAAAGATAGCTGTTGTCATCCAACGGAATGGAAATCACATCCAGGGTGGTTCCCGGATAAGGGCTGGTCGTAATCATTTTCTCAGTGGAATTGGAGTAATCCATGAGGAGGGAATTGATGATGGAGCTCTTGCCGACCTGATAGGCGCCGAAGAAGTAGACGCTCTTGCCCATACGGAGCTGGCTGATGCGGTCCATCACCTTGTCCATATTGGAGCTGTTGGTAGTGCTGGCGGAAGTCAGTAACACATCCTTGGGATGGATGCCTTCCTTGGCAAGATGGGCCTTCACCAAGGCAATCAGATAATCATCGCTGTAGCTGTCCGGAAGACAGTCCCGTTTATTGACGACAACCAGGACATTCTGCGGCAGGTATTTGCCGATGCCGTCAAGGAAGGAACCATCGAGACAGAAGGCATTGAGGACATAGACGGCTAAGGCGTCTTCTTCCTTGGCATGGGAAAGAATGGTCACATAATCGACATTGAAGGACGGCGACTGGCTGTAGCTGGAATAATGGCGAAGCTTATAGCAGCGCTCGCAGAGCATCTCATCTTCGGAGGCGAACTTTTCCGGAGGAACATAGCCGACTTCCTGAGGATCCTGGTCCTGAAGGATGGCGCCGCAGCCATAGCAGCGGCGGACACGGATCTCAGCGGTAAAGCCACTTGATTTCGGTTTTTTGAAGAACATCGTTTTCTCCTTTCAGGATTTCCGGGTGGGAATCTTGATTCCCAGTTTCCCGTGCGCCAGCAGACGCTGACGCTTCTTATTGTCAGCCCGGCGTAAGAGCTTGGTCTGCCAGTTGTCTTTGGGAACAAGCGGATCGGTGAGGATCAGCTTGCCATGCAGCTTGCGGACGTAGATGCCATCGGTCATCAGCTGATCGCCGACAAAGACACAATCTTCAACGCGTAAGGAAAGTTTTTTCAGCCATTTCCGGACACGGAATCCGACAAACTTGAAGGCAAAGGGAAGATAAGGGACACCGACGGCTTCACAGAAAGGCTGGACGCGTTTAGGCATGTTGTTGGAGACGATCATCAGCTGAATGTGATGGGCCAAAAGCTCATCACGTAAGGCCAAGACCCGTGGTTCGGGTTTTTGGTCAAAGGCGCTGGCTAAGGTCTGGTCGAGGTCCGAAATGAGGACGTGGATTCCCAGGGATTCCAAGTAGCAAGGATCGATGTCATAGATGGTCGGGGCGTACCCCAGAACGTAACTGGCTTTCATTTCTTAACCTTATTATAGCATTCTTTACTTACCGCTATTTTGCTTCTCGAAGAGATCAAAGAGCGATAACTGCGTGTCGGCTTTGTCTTCGCCGGCTTTGATCGGCACGACTTTGGCCGCTTTCGGCGTTTCGATTTCGAAGCTGTCATCGATGATTTCGCCTTCGTCGTTGACGGAGATGATGTCCTGATTGTCCAAGCCTTGGATATTCTCACGCATCTCGCTGTTCAGTTCGACCGGCGTGAGGGCACTTAAGTCAATGACGGCGGTGCCGTTAAGCGTGGAGGCAGAGGCATAATTGGCTTCGCCACGACGTTTTTCGATCTTGGAGACGGAAACCAGGTAAATCGGGTTCTTCTTGAAGATGCGGATCAGGTTGGATTTGGCACCAAGACGTTCGGTCGTCTCAAGTTTGGCCGAGGAGATGACTCGGGCGGCCCTTGCCGAGGCTAAGATCAAAAGCAGGGAGACTTCCTTGCTGGAGAGAGCAATCAGGCTGACCAGCGGCTCATTGTCGATGGAGGAGGCAATGGCCTTGACGCCTAAGGCACCGGTCGAGACTAATGGCACGTCGCTTTCATTGAAGCGGCTGGCCCGGCCGAGCCTATCGACGACGATGAGGTCGCTGTTGCCGCCGGTCAGGGCGACGCCGACGACGGTATCCTCGTCATTCATCAGCTTGCAGGCACGTAACGTCTTCTTGGTAAGACCGGTCTGCTTGAAGTCAACCAAAGCGGTCCGCTTGATCTTGTTCTGAGCGGTCAGAAGCACCACATTGATGCCTTCCTTGAAGTCATCCAGCAGATAGACTTTCACGATCTTCTCGTTCTGCTTCAGCGAGAGGGTATTGTTGAGGTGTTTGCCTTCTTCCTTCCACTTGGCATCGCTGATGAGATACACCGGCAGATAGCCATAGTTGCCCTTATCGGTGAAGAAGAGAAGGTTGTCATGGGTATTGGCCTGAGCCGAGAAGACGAGCGAATCGCCCGGTTTCAGCTTAGGAAGATTAACCGGATCGGTATCCTTGCTGGCATCGGCGGAAGCCTGGTAGGATTTCAGGCTCGAACGCTTGGCATAGCCATCACGGGTGATGGCGATATAGCAGTCTTCCTTTGCTATCAGCTTGGTCTGGTCGATCTGGGCAAAGTTCTGCTTCTCGTCCAGAATGACGGTCTTGCGGGCACTCGCGAAGGTCTTATCGACCTCTTTGAGGGTCTTCTCGATTTCCTTGTCCAGTTTATCCGAATCGGAAAGGATGCCGTTGAGACGGAGCATATCGGCGTTAAGGCTGTCGGCTTCCGTTTTAAGGGCTTCGATATCGGTGTTGCTTAAACGGTAGAGCGGCAGCATGGCAATGGCTTCGGCCTGACGTTCGGTAAATCCGTAGTCCTGGCTGAGCATTGCCTTGACGCCGGCCTTGCCGGAGCATTTCTTGATCTTTTCGACGAGTTCGTCGACGATTGAATAGGCCTTCATCAGCCCGGAGACGATCTCCAGCCGGTCCTGGTCAGTCTTCAGATCGAACTGACTGGCCTTGGTCTTGATTTCACGCTGATGGTCGATGTAGGCATCGATCATCTCCAGCAGAGACATCGTCTTCGGATGGCCTTTGTCGATGGCTAAGAAGTTGCAGGCCATCGTGGTCCGTAAGGCACCCTTGCTCTGGAGATAGTTCAGCACATCCTCCGGCGAGGCACCTTCCTTGACCTTGATGACAATATGGATGTCGTCTTTGGCAGATTCATCGACGATTTCCTCGATGTTGTCGAGGTTATCGGTATCCTTGCGTTTGACTAACGCCGTCACAAAATCAATCTTGACAACCCCATAAGGGATCTCGGAGATGATGATCTGATTCTCCGGTCCGTCGATGGTGGCTTTGCAATAGAGATAGAAGGAGCCTTGGCCGGTCTCATAAAGCTGACGGATGGCTTCCTTGTCGTCGATGATGCCGCCCGTAGGGAAATCCGGACCGGGGATGAAAGTCAGCAAATCATCAAGATTGGAGCGGACATGGTTCAGACGGTAAATGGTGGCCTGGATCACTTCGTGGAGGTTGTGCGGCGGAATATAGGTGGTGGAACCGACGGCAATGCCGTTGGTGCCATTGACGAGCAGGTTCGGGAACTTTGACGGCAGGACCGTCGGTTCCAAGGACTTATCATCAAAGGTCGGAATCATTTCAACGGTGGCTTTGTCGATATCCTGGATCAGGTATTCGCTTAACGACGAAAGCCGGGCTTCGGTGTAACGGTACGCGGCGGCGGGATCATCATCGATGGAGCCGTTGTTACCTTGGAAGTCGACCAGCGGTGCTTCCATCTTCCAGCCTTGGGAAAGGTGGACGAGGGCATCATAGATGGAGCTGTCGCCATGCGGATGGAAATGGCCCATGACATGGCCGACGATGGTGGCGCATTTGGTGGTAGGCTTGGAGAAGACCTGGCCCTGAGAGAACATATCGAAGATGATGCGGCGCTGCACCGGTTTCAGACCATCCCGGACATCCGGAATGGCACGATCGGTAATGACGGCCTTGGCATAACGGTTGAAGGCATCAACGAGCACGTCGCTCATCGGCGACGGAACGATATCCTCCGGCTTGACTGCCTGGACCTTTTTAGTTGTTTTCACGGCTAACCTCCTTGCTGAAAGCATCCTTGACGGTGAAATCGATGTTGTTCTCAATCCATTCCTTACGGCGGTCGGCATCGTTGCCTAAGAAGATGGCGATCTTGTCATGGCAGTCTTCATCGTCGTTGAGGACGACCTGCAAGAGCTTCCGGCGTTCCGGCTGCATGGTGGTGGAGCTTAACTGCTCATAGTTCATTTCGCCTAAGCCCTTATACCGGTTGACGTGATAGCCGGTGGTGTACTGGCTTTCGGCCGTCTTGAGTTCGGTATCGTCATAGCAATAGGTCTCTTTCTTCTCGGTATAGACACGGTAAAGCGGCGGGCAGGCAATGTAGACGTGTCCGGTCTCTATGAGCGGCTTCATATGGTTGTAGAAGAAGGTCAAAAGCAACGACTGAATATGGCTGCCATCATCATCGGCATCGGTCATGATGATGACCTTGCCGTAGTGGATGTCCTTGATCTTGAAATCGGAATCATAGCCGGCTCCGATGGTATAGATCAAGGTGGCGATTTCCTTGTTGCCTAAAAGAATCTTCTCATCATCGACATCGGTAGTATTCTTCGGCTTGCCGCGGAGAGGAAGGATGGCCTGGTGCTTCGGATCCCGGCCTTTCTTGGCGGAGCCGCCAGCGGAATCACCCTCGACGATGAAAAGCTCGTTGAGCGGATATTCCTTGGAGGAGCAGGGGGTCAGCTTATCCGAAAGATTGAAACCGGAGATCTTGCTCTTCAGCATTTCACGTTCCTTCTGCCGATCTTCCTCAGCCTTGCTTCTGGCCTTCATCTCAATGACGGTCTTGCTGATGACGGCCTCGGCTTCAGGGGCATGTTCTTCAAGATAATAGGAGAGCTTGCTTTCAATGACGCTGTCGGTGCTGTTCAAAGCTTCCTTGGTGCCGAGCTTGCCCTTGGTCTGGCCTTCGAACTGGAGGAGATGCTCCGGAATCCAGTCGGAAAGGACCGCCACCAAACCCTCTCTCAGGCAATCGCCGTCTAGGGCATCGTTAGCCTTGATAAGGGAGTGGTTGATGGCATAGGAATTGAAGCAGGAGGTCAGGGCCTTCTTGAGGCCGGTGACATGGTAGCCGCCATCCATGGTGCGCACACCATTGGCAAAGGCAATCGTCTTCTCGGTGTAATCATCTTTGATGAAGCCGAAAACAGCTTCCACCTTGATGCCATCGGAGCTGGTGCCTTCGATATGGATCGGGGAGGTTAAAGTCCCTTTGCCGGCCGTATGACGGGAATAGTATTCCAATAAACCGTTCTCATAGAAGAAATCCTGGGCCCGGTTGGTGCGCTCATCCTTGAGATGGAAGGTCACGCCTTTCGTCAGGCAGGCCTGATCATCGAGATGCTGAGCGATACGGTCGAAGTTCCAGGCGATATCGTCGAAAATGGTCTTATCCGGATAGAAGGTGACATCGGTGCCGCGTTTCGTGGTCTTGCCGAGGTCCTTGATCGGACTGGCTTTCTTGCCGCCGTTTTCAAAGCGGATGAAATGGTCCTCGCCGTCCCGATAGGAGTGAACCTCCATCCAGGAGCTTAAGGCATTGGTGACGGACGCGCCGACGCCGTGCAGGCCGCCGGCCGACTTGTAGTTGGATTCATCAAACTTGCCGCCGCCGTGAAGCGTCTGATAGACGATCTGGAAGCCGGACATCTTCTCCTTGTTGTTGAAATCATACGGGACGCCGCGGCCCTGATCCTGGACTTCCAGGGAGCCATCGGCATGGATGGTGACATAGATGTTCTTTCCGTAGCCTTCATTGGCTTCATCGACAGCATTATCGACGATTTCCCAGACCAGATGGTGGAGACCCACCGTATCGGTGGAACCGATGTACATGCCCGGTCTTTCCCGGACGGGCTCCAGTCCATGCAGGACGGTCAGGTTGTTCGCATTGTAGTTTTCTGACATGATAAACACCTCACCCTATAATTTTACTTTGAAACTCTTCTAAAATAAAGACAAGAAACCTATAATATCGTTGATTTTTATCTTCGGAGGACTCCTTACCATGGAAATCTGGGTCACGGTCGGTACCATTCTTGCCGTTTTGGTCCTGGGATACTTGATTGGGTCCATCCCAACCGCCCTGATTTTCGGCCGTCTCCACGGCATGGACATCCGCCAATACGGCTCCCACAATGCCGGCGGGACCAATGTCGGACGGGTCATCGGCAAGCGGGAAGGCATCACCGTGATGGCCATCGACATCCTCAAATGCTATCTGCCCTGCCTGGCCGTCAAACTGATCGTCACCTACACCCGGATTCCCTTGGTCAGCTATCCCCGCTGGGATGAGCTCTTGGTGAATCTCTGCGGCCTGGCCATTGCCTTAGGCCATACCTTCCCGGTCTATGCCCACTTCAAGGGCGGCAAAGCCGTGGCTTGCTTTGCAGGGTATATGCTCTTTGTCGCTCCGATCATAGCTTTCTTAGGGGCGGCGGTCTTCTTCCTCACCTTAGGTCTTTCCAAGCGAGTTTCCCTCTCGTCGATCCTTGGTGTTCCTTCCTGTTTCCTCTTAAGTTTCATTCCGATGGCCTTGGATCTGACGATCATCCCGGAGACCAACCGCTGGAACGGCGGCATGCTCTATGCCCCAAGCTTCCTCCTCCATCTAAGCTATCTGACGACGATTACGATCGGGGTCTTCACCTTGCTGGTACTGATCCGGCATCTCAGCAACATAAGGCGGCTGAAAGCCGGGGTCGAGCCGGAGACGCACTTCAAGAAGAGTTCGTCCAGTCAGCATTAAAAAAAGCGGCAACTGCCGCTTTTTTTACTTCGATACCGGCGACTGACTCATCGACTGCTTCTGGGCATCCTTGATGGCGCGCATCGTCTGATTGATCTGGGCCTGGGAAGGGGTCCGGCCCATGGATTTGTACATGGCACGGATCATGGCCTCGTTGAAAGGCGGATTCTTGTCGATCTCCTTCTTGATCAGTTTCCGGGCAATGAAGAAACCGAGAATCAGCCCGATGACAATCGAGCCTAAAATGATGAAGACGAAGCCGACCGTATTGATCTGAAATGACATAGATTTACCTCCAAAAACAAAAGGCCGGTTTCCCGGCCTTTATTTCTTGCTGTTAAGCGCGAGAATCGTATTCGCCGGTATCGGTACGGATGACAATGGCGGTGCCGTTCTTGACGAACATCGGAACTTTCAGCTTGTAGCCGGTCTCGACTTTGGCTTCCTTCATGGCCTTGTTGATGGTATCGCCAGCGGTGGCATTGTCATCGGTGTCGACGATCTTCAAGGTAACCTTCGCCGGAAGCTCCACACCTAAAATCTCTTCACCGAAGAAGGTAACCGTGATCGGGTTATCGGCCGTGATGAAGTTCTCTTCCCAGGTCAGTCTTTCCTTAGGAATGCCGAAATCATTGAAGGTTTCGCTATCCATGAAATGGACCAAGGAACCATCATCATACTCGAACATCATCTGCTTCTTGTCGAGGTAGATACGTTCCACTTTGTCGTCGCCATTGAAGGACTGCTCCTTGATGGCGCCGGTGCGAAGATTCTTGCACTTGATCTTGACGATCATCTGACGCATAGCGGTCTTGTTGTGATCGATCTTGAGAGACTCAAAGATATCGTCACCGACCTTGAAGGACGTACCCGGACCGCAATCACCGATCATAATCATATCTGCCATAGTTGTTTACCTCCTGAAATAAACGACTTTGAAAAGTCTACTTCTTCTCTTCGTGAAGCGTCATCTTGTTGCAGTGCGGGCAGAACTTCATGGTCGTGAACTTGTTGGGATGCAGCCGTTTGTTCTTCTCCGTCGTGTAATTCTCATTTTTGCACACAGTGCAACGAAGCGTAATGTTTGCGCGTTTTTCTGCCATAACAGTAAAACCTCCATTAAGAGCAACCTTTATATTATAGAGATGCCCTACCCCGGTTTTCAAGTTTTATTTCGCTTTCTTTCGGAATTTCTTTGCTATACTACTCCTAGCGAGGTTAGGACTATGGAAAAGATTTCATTCCCAATCGGGTCGAAAACCATCGGCGGCACGAACCGGCTGCTCCTGCAGTCGATGTCGGATCATAAGACCAGCGATGTCGCCTATCAGGTCCGCCTGACGAAGAAACTGACCAGGATGGGCTTGGATCTGATGCGTTTCTCCGTCTTGGATTCTGAGGATGCCAAAGCCTTGTCTCAGATCAAGAAACAGGTCAGCGTTCCCATCATCGCCGATATCCATTTTGACCATAACTTAGCCCTTTTAGCCATTAACAGCGGTGCCGACAAGATCCGCATCAATCCCGGCAACATCGGTTCTGAGGCGGCGCTAAGGGATGTCATTCAGGCCTGCAAGGAAAAAGGCATTCCGATGCGGATCGGCGTCAACTCCGGATCGCTGAACAAGTACCGTGGCAAGACCTCTTCCCCGGTCGATGACTTCCTCTTGGCTTTGGATGAGACCTTGGCGGTCTATGAAAGCGAAGGCTTCGACCATCTGGTCCTCTCGCTGAAATCCTCCGATCCCTTACTGACCCAGGAACTGTATACGAAAGCCGAGGCCAAGTATCCCTATCCGTTGCATCTGGGGCTGACGGAGTCCGGTTTCGGGGTGATGGGCAGTGCCAAATCGGCCTTGGCCCTCTTCCCCTTGTTGCAGGCCGGCATCGGCAGCACCTTGCGGGTGTCCTTAGCCGATAACCGGGTCGATGAGATGCGGGTAGCCAAGACCCTCTTACAGGCCAGCGGCCGCTGGAGTAATCTTCCGAGACTGATTGTCTGCCCAAGCTGCGGTAGGACCCAGATCGATCTCAAGCCGATTGCAAGACTTGTTGCCAACAAACTCGACACGGTCTTCAAGCCGATCACGATTGCCGTGATGGGCTGTCCGGTCAACGGCATCGGCGAAGCCAAAGGCGCCACCTATGGCATTGCCGGTTCCGGAAAGAAGGACGTCTACCTGCTCTTCAGCTATGGAAAGCCGATTGGCCTCTATCCCAAGAAAGAGGCCTTAACTAACCTTTATTCCTTGATTGACAACGCCTAAAAAAAGGCACCTGCGCGATGCAGGTGCCTTTTTGGTTAATGATGGAATTTGTCTTTCCGGCCGCCCCGGTAATCGTCATCCATGTGGAAGTCCTTGACGTCCCCGCCGGCCCGGGCGATGTTGGTCAGCACCACCTTCATCCGGTGCTTTTCCTTGACCAGCTCGACGGCGCGCTTGACTTTCTTCTTGTAGTTGGGCTTGACCCGTTTGGAGCGGGTCTGGTTGACGACATGGCGGATCTGCTTCTGCAGCAGGTCGTTGCTCTGATCCTTCTTGCCGAGGTTATGGAATTCGTATTTCTGTTTTCCCATCCTTAGGCTGTTAGCGCTGAGAATGGCCATATCGAAGCTCACGCCGCGGCGGATCAGGTCCTTGACGGACTGCACTTCCTTGGCGTCATCTTCGGAGAAGAAGAGATAGCTGTCGCCTTTTTCCAAAAACCGTCCCGTCCGGCCGGCCCGATGGAAGTAATAATCCAGATCGCTGGGAAGATTCAGCGAGATGACGGCCTGGACATCGCTGATATCGATGCCGCGGGCAGCATAATCGGACGCCACCAGCAGACCTTCCTTTTCGGCATTGAAGGCGTGGAGGTTCCGGGTGATTTCCCGCTTCTCCATGTCGCCATAGAGTTCCAGGAACGGAATCTTCTTCTCTGTGAGATAGGCAGCCAACGGATAGATCTCCTCTTTCTTCGAGACGAAGACGATGGCTTTGAGGATGTCTTGCTTCTGTCTGAGGAAATCGACCAAGGCTTCTTTGATCTCCAGTCCGCGGTAGTTGATCAGGTGGTGCGAGACGGTGGTGTTAGCAATCTGCTTGTCCCGGACATCGGCCAGAACGGCAATCTGGAAGGTCTTCTTCACCTTCTTGATATCCTGGCTGCTTAAGGAAGCGGAGAAGAAGGATACCTGATGCTGGCTGACGGCCCCTTTGAGGGCGCCTAAGAAGGAACTGAAGCCATCGAAGGCAATCATATCGCCTTCATCCAGAACCACCCGTTTCAGTTCGTTGACGGGGTAGTGGCTCCGCAAGGTCTCATAGAAGTTGGGGGTGGTCAGGATCACATCCGGCTTGGAATGGGAGATATCGCTGTTGGCCTGGATGAGCTTCAGACTGTCCTCGGGAAAACCTAAGGGATCCAAGAACATCTTAAAGACGGATCGGACCTGTTCGAGAAGCCCGACGGTCGGACAGAGGATGACGGCCTGGACATGCCCGTCATTCGTTAAGTCATTGACGATCGGCAGGACATAGGTCAGCGTCTTTCCGGTTCCGGTCGGAGCCAGACCCAAAAGGGAGAGGCCTTTCAGCATCTTGGGGATGCCGGCGGCCTGAATCGGGGAAAACTCCTGGAAACCGTTGGCTTTCAGGATATCCACGACTTCCTTCTTCAGATTGAAGGAACCGATGGGACAGCTGGTTGAGGAGAGTTTGGACGTTTCCGTGGTTGCCATAGGTTACTCTTTCTTCGTGGCCAGATCCGGCTGGACCTTGATGCCGAGAATATCGGTATCGTCGGTGGGGACGGTATTCGGGCACTGACTCATCGGCTCATAGGCCTTGAGGTTCTTCGGGAAAGCCACGACATCCCGGACGTTGTCGGTGCCGGCCAGTTCCATGGCCAGACGCTCAACGCCGATGCCAAAGCCGCCTTCCGGAGGAACGCCATACTGCAGCGCCTTGACTAGGAAGCCGAAGCGGCTTTCGATGTCCTGATCGGTCAAACCCAAGATCTCGAAAACTTTCTTCTGGACGGCTGAATCGTAAATACGGAGAGCGCCGCTGGAAAGCTCAACGCCGTTAAGAATGGTATCGTAGGACGTGGAATGAATGTCTTCCGGTTTGGTATCCAACAGCGGCAGATCTTCCTCGACCGGACGGGTGAAGGGGTTGGAGAGGGCTTCGTAATGGCCATCCGGCTCCTTTTCAAAGAGCGGCCAATCGAGCACGAAGAGGGGCTTATAGTCGTCCTTCCTGGTTAAACCTAACAGCTTGCCGTATTGGCAGCGCAAGGCACCTAAAGCCCAGCAGGCATTGCTGGCCTTGCTGTCGGCGCAGAGAATCACCAGATCGTTTTCATGGAGATCCAGCTGCCTGACTAACAGCGTCTGGCTTTCCGCCGAGAGGTTCTTGACCATCGAACCGGTCAGAGCCCCCTGAGTGAATTTCAGATGGCTGACACCGAAGACCCGGAACTTCTTGGCCTGGATATTGTCGTTATCCTGGTCCTTGCGGGTGATCTTATCGGCAATGCCCGGAACTTTGAGAGCCTCGACGGTCTTGCCGTCATAGGCCTTGAAGCCGGAATTCTTCAGGCTTTCGGTGACATCCTGGATGAACATCTCAAAACGCATATCCGGTTTGTCGCTGCCGTAAAGACGGATGGCATCGGCATAGGAAATCCGGGCAAACTTCGGCAGATCCACATTCTTGATCTTCTTGAAGACGTAGGTCAGCATGCCTTCGATGATGCCTAAGAATATCTTCTCTTGTTCCGAAGGACATTTCGACATCGATCTGCTCGAACTCCGGCTGACGGTCAGCCCGCTGATCCTCATCCCGATAGCAATGGGCAATCTGGAAATAGCGGTCAAAGCCGGCCACCATCAACAGCTGCTTATAAAGCTGAGGCGACTGGGGAAGAGCATAGAAGGTTCCGGGATAGATACGGCTGGGGACAAGATAGTCTCTGGCGCCTTCCGGCGTGGAGCGGATCAAGGTCGGCGTCGAGACTTCGTCAAAGCCATGGTCGTTAAGATATTCACGGACATAGCGGTTCAGGTCCGAACGGATCTTCAGATAAGACATCATCACCGGACGGCGCAGATCCAGATAGCGGTATTCCAGACGGGTATCCTCGCTGGCCGTGGTGTCATCCTTGATTTCAAACGGGGTGGTCTCGGCCTTGGCATAGACCTTCAGCTCGCTGACGGCGATTTCAATGGCGCCGGTGGCTAACGCGGGATTGGGCTGGGTCCGTAAAACGACCTTGCCTTTGGCGGAAATCACATATTCGCTCCGCGGGGAATCCTTGTCATAAAGACTCGGCGGGACGTTAAGCTGAGTGATGCCGTATTTGTCGCGCAGATCGATGAAAACCAAGGAACCGAGATTGCGGACGGTATCGACCCAGCCGCAGAGGGTGACTTCCTTGCCGACATCCTCTTTCCGTAACTCACCGCAGGTATTTGTTCTAAGCATGCTGTTTCTCCTCATTCGTTAACAACGTCTCTTCGCTGACGCTTTCCTGAGACCGGCTCTGCATATCCTTCACCTGAAGCTTGTCGCTATCGACGATCAGGACTTTCTTCGCCCCTAAGCGGTCCGCCATCTTGAAGGCGCCGCCCATGCCGCGGGTGAAGCTGGCCAGCGTGACGCTTTTTCCCAGCTGTCTTAGCTTGTCAGCCAGGAGAACGGCCGAGCCGTCCCGCCGGTTATCGATGATGAACCAGTCGAGAGCAGGTTTGCCGCTGAAGGCTTCTTTCTGTTCCGGGGTCAACGAGAGCAACAGTCTTTCGATGCCTAAGGAGAAGCCGATGCCTTCCCAGTCCGGTCCGCCGATCTGACTCATCAGGGTGGAGTATTTGCCGCCGCCGCCGATGGCGCCGATGTCGGTATGGGCTTCATCATAAAGCTCCCAGACCAGTCCGGTATAGTAATCCAGACCCCGGACCAGCCCGTCATCCACCTCGTAGTGAACGCCCATGGCATCCAAGGTCTTGAGAATCGTCTGATAGTCGGCTTTGTCTTCCGGCGTCAGATAGTCGCTGATGCGGGGAGCCCCTTTGCAGACTTCCTGATCCTCGGGGACTTTGCAGTCCAGGATCCGTAAGGGATTGATGACGAGCCGTCTCTTGCAGTCGTCGCACATCGTGGCAATCTTATCCTGGAAATAGGCCGACAGTGCCTTTTTGTAGGCTTCCCGGCTGGCAAAGCTTCCCAGATAGTTCAGCTTGGCGCTGATGGGACGGCCCAAGGCTTTCTGACTGGCACGGAGGGAGAGTAGGAAGCAGTCGAGGACGGCATCCTTATCCAGACGGCTGTCGATGAACTCGACGCCGTACTGATTGAACTGACGTAAGCGGCCGGCCTGCGGTCTTTCATAACGGAAGACCGGACCGAAATAGCTGATGCGAAGCGGCATGTCCGGGCTGGTGTAGAGTTTGTTTTCGATGACGGCGCGGCTGACCGAGGCGGTGAATTCCGGACGCAGGGTGTAATCCTTGTCGCCCTTCTTGGCCAGATCAAAGGTTTCCTTCTGAACGATATCGCTGCTTTCGCCGGTGGTCCTGTGGAAAAGCTTCGTTTCCTCAAACATCGGAAGCTCGGCTTCCTGACAGCCATAGGCTTTGGCTTCTTCCATCAGCAGCTTCCGTAAACCGGCCAGGACCCTTTCGTCCTGACCGAGATAGTCTAACGTTCCGCGCGGCTTGGTAATGATTTCGTTTCCCATAGTAACCTCCTTACGAAGAAAACAGGCAAATGATTATATAACAAATAATGACCTTTTCAGCCTTAATGCGAGAGCCGATCGACCTGATAGACGCTCTTCACGGTCATCAGAGCCGTGATGTAGTGGGTCAGCATCGTCTTGTCCTTGACCATGATGGTAAGCGATACCGTGGCGGTATTGTTGCTGTTATGGGCCTTGGCGATGATCTTGGTGACCTTGGCGTTGTTGGCGTTGAGAAGACTCAGGATATCGATTAAGAGCCCATCCCGGTCGTGGCACTGGACATCCAGATCCACCGGATACGAAAGATCCTTCGGGGAATTGGGATTCCAGCAGACCTGAATCAGACGTTCCTGCACATCCGGACGGCTGACGTTGGGGCAGTCGGCCCGATGGATCTTCACGCCCTGGCCCTGGCTGACGAAGCCGACGATGTCATCGCCGGGAATCGGACGGCAGCAGTTGGCCATCGTCGACATGATCGAATCGCCGTTGGGGAGGATGATGCTGTCGGTGGTGTTGTTCTTGATGTCATGGGCTTTGATCTTGCTTTCCATGGCGGCCGCATTCTGCAGATTGCTGCGGTAATCCTGGATGGCTTTCGAGCTGTCGAGAATCTGGTTAGGCGAGACGGTGCGTCCGCTCACCAGCAGGAAAAGATCATCCATCGACGGCACATTGTATTTGGCTAAGACGTCCTTGCCGATGATCTTATTCAAATCCATGGCAATCTTAGCTTCCTTCAGCATATCCAAGAAAGCCTGACGGCCTTTCTTGATACCATCTTCACGGACATAATCGGCATTGGCTTTCACCAGATATTTGCGGATCTTGTTGCGGGCGAAGTTGGTCTTGGCGATGTTGAGCCATTCCGAGTTCGGCGAGGAATTCTTGTTGACGATGACTTCGACGATATCGCCGGTCTTGAGGGCCTGCGAGATCGGAACGAGCGTTCCGTTGATCTTGGCACCGGAGA
The DNA here is from genome assembly GCA_022647725.1 of Bacilli bacterium. Taxonomy (GTDB): domain Bacteria; phylum Bacillota_I; class Bacilli_A; order RFN20; family CAG-288; genus Enterosoma. The sequence goes on along the minus strand of JALCLG010000001.1, from coordinate 1,854,534 downwards.
GATGCTCACCGAGATCGGTATGGATCCGGTAAGCGAAGTCGAGGGTTGTCGACCCAGTGGGCAGACAGATGACGTTGCCTTTCGGGGTGAAGACATAGACGTTGGCATCGAAAATATCATGGGAGAGCTCATCGACGAAATCCTTGGTATCCTGACTGTCGGAATCGTCCTTGGCCATATGGACGAAATCCTTGAACCAGTGCAGCTGGTTCTCGATCTCGACCTGTTCCTTCTTGGGATCGTAGTTGGTGCCTTCCTTGTAACGCCAGTGAGCGGCGACGCCGCTTTCGGCGATGTCATCCATCTTCTGGGTACGGATTTGGATTTCAAAGAAGTGGCCGGTGTTGGTGACGACGGTGGTATGAAGCGATTGGTACATGTTGGCCTTGGGCATGGCGATGTAATCCTTGAAACGGCCCGGCACCGGTTTGAAGTTGGCATGGATGTAGCCGAGGATTTCGTAGCAGTTCTGTTCGGTCTCGGTGATGACCCGTAAGGCCAGAACATCGTAAATCTGTTCGAAGGTGTAGTTCTTCTGGTACATTTTCTTGTAGATGGAATAGATGCTCTTGACCCGATCGGTGATGGCAAAGGGGATCTTGGTCGGGGCGAGGATCTGATTGAGCTCCGTCTTCAGCTTCTCCAGGGTGCCTTTGGCATCACTGACGGTAGCTTTGACTTTGGCTTCGATCAGGGCATATTTGGCCGGTTCCAGATAGTAAAGGGAAAGATCTTCCAGTTCGGTCTGGATGTTATAAAGACCCAGCCGGTGGGCAATCGGAGCATAGACATCCAAGGTTTCCCCGGCAATCCGCTGCTGTTTCTCCGGCGCCTGGAACTGCAGAGTCCGCATGTTGTGGAGACGGTCGGCAAGCTTGACGATGATGACCCGGACGTCTTTGGCCATGGCCACGAAAATCTTGCGGTGGTTCTCGGCCGTGAATTCGACGTTCTTGTAATCGGAAAGACGGGTGACCTTGGTCAACGCTTCCACCAAGGTGGCGACTTCCTCGCCGAACTCCTTGCTGATCTCTTCCTTGGTCGTCCCGGTATCTTCGATCGTATCGTGAAGGAAACCGGCGCAAATCGTCTTCGGGCCGGCACCCAAGTCGCTTAAAATCTTCGCCACACCGATGCAGTGGGTAACATAGGGATCGCCGGATTTCCGCATCTGTCCCTGATGTTTCAGGTCAGCGAAGCGGTAGGCTTTCTCGATAAGAGCCAGGTCGTCCGGATTCTTGATGTAACGGGAATAGGTGTCCTTGACGTCCTGGAACGTGTAGATGCGGTTCTGGATTTCCATGAATGAAGGAAACTAAAGATTGAGAAGATAGCGGCACGGAAGACCGATGTTCTCTTCCCCTTTGAGTTCCTTGAGACGGATGACGACGACGGTCGCAACCGGCGTGCCGCCGGCATTGACGACCAGCTGCTTCAGCGCATTGAACGTGCCGCCGGTAGCCAGCAGATCATCGATCAGCAAAACCCGCATTCCCGGCTTGAAGGAATCCTTAGGGATTTCCAAAGTGGCGGTGCCGTATTCCAGATCATACGAGATACGGTAGACGGCTCCCGGAAGCTTGCCGGCCTTACGGGCCATGACAAAGCCGATGCCCATCTTATAGGCGACGGCCGCACCGAAGAGGAAGGAACGGGATTCCGGGCCGATCAGCATATCGGGTTTGAATTCCGAGCAGAGCTTGGTGAGATCATCGACGCAGCTGTGGAAAGCAGCCGGATCTCTTAACAGCGGAGAAATGTCTTTGAAGGAGATCCCTTTTTTCGGGAAATCCGGTGTCACACCAATATACTTTTCATAATTCATAGGTTTATTGCCTCCACGTTATTAACCGAAGAAATTATACCATAGAATGCTTTTCAAACTTACCTGAAAAGAGTCTTTTTATGGTAAACTTGAAGTATGATCACAATCATTACGGATACGGGATACTGTTATGGCGTCAAACAGGCCCTGAAAATCCTGAAGAAAGCCAGTCGGGAACACCCGAACGTTGTCCTGGTTCATCCGCTGATCCATAACCTGACGGAAAATGCCTTGCTTCTTAAAGAAACCAAGGCGACTCTTTATGATCCGAAGAATCCGGCCAAGCCGGGTGCCGTGGTCTTTTCGGCCCATGGCTATACGTTAGAAGAAGCCGAGGCTTTTAAGGGAATCTGTCCGTCGTATGACGCGACCTGCCCGCTGATTCTGGCCCGTTACCAGGCCTTAGCCCGCTTGGATTCTTCCATCAGCGTTGTTTTCCTAGGCAAAAAAGGCCATCAGGAGACCTTGGGATTCCTTTCCCATTTCCCGTCCCTGCTCTTTGTGGATGAGAATCAGGATCTCGCTAAGCAGATCGCCAAGCTTCCGCTGAAAGAGAAGATCGGTTTTGTTCCCCAGACCACGCTGAGCGAAGAAAAGGCACTAACCTGCCTTTCGCTTTTGGAAAAGCGGGGCAAGGTCGTCTATTCCTTAGGCATCTGCCCCCATTATCAGCAGCGGACCCATCAGGCGTTAGCCGCCTTAGCCAAGGCCGCTCCGGAAAAGTCGTTCTTCCTCGTCTGCGGCGACAAGGCCAGTTCCAATGCCAATGAGATCCTCAATGCCGTCTTGAAAACCTATCCCGGTCTGACCGGGACGATTGCGATGAGTGTCCAAGAAATCAATCCTTCCCTGATCCAGGGCAAGGATATTTATGTGTCGTCAGCGACCTCTTCCAGCGAAGAAGCCGTTCAGGCGCTGGTGGCTAGTTTACGTAGCCTGCCATCGCTTTCTTGATTTTCTTCTCCGCCGCCAGCTCAATCTGACGGATGCGTTCCAAGGAGACGCCATAGATTTGGGCAATCTCCTGCAAAGTTTGCTTGGGTTTGCCGATGCCGTACCGTCTTAGAAGGACTTCCAGTTCCCGTCCGGACAGGGTTTTCAGCGCTTCGGTGAAACGCTGACTCCGCTCGGCCGCTTCGGCGGCTTCCTTCGGGGTCTCTTCGGAATCATCGGGAATAGAGTCAAACAGGTTCGTCCCGTCGGAGTCATTGTCGTCGCTGTTCTGGCTAGGCTTGTCCAGCGAGTAGCTTTCATAGGAATTGATCATCAGGTCACGGATGGAATCGGTGGTGTAACCCGGGCCCATGGCAGCGGCAATCTCTTCCAGGGTAGGCTCCCGGTCGAGCGTCTCAGACAAGGTTTCCTGTGTCTTATGAAGCTTGCGGATCTGGGTCTGGATATTGGACGGCAAGGCCACCATCCGGCCATTCTGAGAAATATAACGCCGAATGGCATTTTTAATGTAGGGAACCGCGAAAGTGGAGAAAGCAAATCCTTTATCCGGGTCAAAGTCGTCAACGGCTTTCATCAGGCCGAGACTGCCTTCCTGAATCAGATCCTCGACCGGCTGGGCCGTGCTTTTGGAATAGGAATGGGCAAGGCTGACAACCAGTCCCAGGTTATCCTCGACGATCTTGTTGCGGAGATCAAAATCCCGGTTCTTCCGGTATTCCCGAAGGTTGGCAAGGTTTTCTTCCTTGGCCGTGCCTTTTTTCTCGGCCTGCAGGTCTTCGTTGATCTTGGCATTCAGCTCCGGCATATCATCAATGACGACGTTCTTTTCTTTATCCATCGGATTACCTCGTGAGGTCGAAATCTTTTTCATAGGCAAAGGAAGCTAACGACAGCGACGGATCCAGACTGAGCAGTTTCTTTCCCATCCCCGTCAGGAAGCCCTGCTCCTCGATTTCATGAGGGAGCTCGACATAATTGATCTGGTAGCGTCTTAAATCCAGCCGGGTATGCTGAGGGCAGTCCCCGGAAAGAAAGGCATCCGCTCCGAGATCAATCGCTCTTCTGGCATAGCTGGACCCACCGCCGGCGACCAGCCCGATCGTTTCGATGGGAGAAATCATGCCGGTCAAGGTCCGCACATAGTTAATCCCTAATTTCTGCTTCAGGAAGAGAGCAAGCTCGGCCATTGTCATCGGTTTAGCCAGTTTGGCAAACCGGATGATAGACTCCTCCGGCAGCGAATAGGGAGTCAGTCCGAGATTCCTAAGGATCGTATCGTTCATGCCGCCCTGGGCTTTGTCAAAGGCGGTATGGTAAGAATAAATCGGGCAGGACAGTTCCGCTTCGATCCGTACCGTCAGATCATCCTTGAGGGGATCCTCAGCAAGAACCTGCCGTCTTGTCCCGAAAAGGAAGGGGTGATGGGTGATGATGACATCGGGCTTGAAGGCTAAGGCCTCCGCAAAGCAAATCTCCGAAAAATCCAGGCAAAGGAAAACTTTTCGGACCTCGCGATGGAGATCTTTCTTGCCAACCTGATAGCCAGGGAAATCCCAGCTTTCGGCCAGCGACGCAGGGTAAGCCTTCCCCAGACGGTTCAATAAATTTATGAGTTCCATAAGGTCCATGCCTTTGCTAACAACGTCTTTTCATTTTGGGCTTTCGGCGAGAGGATTGCAAGAGCGTTAAGCCGTTCGAGCTGCTGCTGAAGAAGCTTCCCTAAGAGCGGATCCTTCTGGGCCAGCGGACAGGGCCCGAAGGTCTCTTCTTCCCGCGAATAGGAAACCGGATCTGCCGTCGGAACAAACGACAGCAGCGGATAGGCATGCTTTTCAAAAACATAGCGGCCTTTGTCATTCTTAAACCCATGGGTCAGGAGATAGTGAATCGGCAGATACGCATCGCTCTGGGGTTCGATGACAAGCTGCTTCAGAGCAGCCAATCGGCTCGGGTGCCTGGAAAGAATCTCGGTCATCGTTTTCCCGCCCATTCCCAGAATGAAAACACCTCCGACGTCCTTGGGTAGATCCGTCAGTCCATCGGCAAGATAGCAGATGACGGAAGAGTTGTTTTTCAGCAACGAGTCCTTAAGAATCGTAAAAGGTCCCCATTTGTTCTCGGAAGCATACACCTTAAAACCCTGCTCGGCCAAAGCCATTGCCAACAAGGCGTGGTCAGCTCCTAAGTCCAGATAAACAAGTCCCGGCTGAGCCAAGGACAAAGCCTGGCTGAGACGGGGAGTCAGTTTAGACGTCGTTGCGGAAATCCTTCAGCAGCTTCGCCCGCGACGGATGACGTAACTTCTTCAAGGCCTTGGCCTCGATCTGACGAATACGCTCTCGGGTGACACAGAATTCCTTGCCAACCTCTTCCAAGGTATGGGTGCGGCCGTCTTCCAGTCCGTAACGGAGACGGATGACGCGGGCCTCACGGTCGGTCAACTGACTTAAGACTTCATTGATGCGTTCGGTCTCCATGGCGTGGTTAGCAAAATCATACGGAGACTCATTATCCTTATCGACGATGAAATCGCCGACATGGCTGTCCTCTTCTTCACCGACAGGCTTCTCCAGGGAAAGCGGATCCAACGCAATCTGCTGGATTTCGCTGATCCGGGTCGGCGACCAGATGCCGCCCAGTTCCTCGGAAATCTCTTCCGGCGTCGGATCCCGGTTCAGCTTCTGAACCAGCTTGCGCTGGGCACGGGTGATCTTGTTGATGGTTTCAACCATATGGACCGGAATACGGATGGTACGGGCCTGATCGGCCAAAGCACGGGTGATGGCCTGACGGATCCACCAGGTGGCATAGGTCGAGAACTTGAAGCCACGGGAATAATCGAATTTATCGACGGCCTTCATCAGACCGAGGTTGCCTTCCTGGATCAGATCCAGGAAATCCATGCCGCGGTTGACATAATGCTTGGCAATGGAAACGACCAGCTTCAGGTTGCATTCGATCAGTTCGTTCTTGGCATCCTGATCGCCCGCCAGAATACGCTTGGCGAGTTCGACTTCCTCATCCTTGCTCTTCAGCACCTGGTAGGCGCCAATGGCGTGAAGGTACTGACGGACCGGATCGGAGTTCTTGACATCACTGCCCGGATACAGGTCTTCCTCTTCTTCGTCCTCGTTCATCGTATCGCTGTCAGCATCCTCTTCGGTTTCGGCAGCTTCGTCCGGAGCGATGGTGTCATCAATGACCGGAGGCAGATCATCCTCATCGACGGCATCGTCATCCATCTCCAGACCCTTCTCGCCGAAGAACATGACCAGTTCGTTATATTCATCATCGGTCAGATCCAAATGGCTGGTGAACTTTGTCAGATCATCGCTGGAAATCTTCCCGCCGTTCTTCTTGCCTTCCTCCAGGAAGTGGGATTTGATGTCGTCGAGCGTCATCAAAGACATGTTGGTCTTAGCCAACTGCGAAACGGAAACCTTCTTGCCTTTGACTTTCTTGCCTTCGGCAGGTTTGATTTCCTTAACAGGTTTGCCTAAAAGCTCGGCCGCCAATTCACGGTCGACTTCTTCATCCTCTTCCTTGTCTTCACCTTCAACACCTTCCGTCTCGGTCCCTTCTTCTTTTTCCTCATCGTCAAGCTCATCCTCGTCCTCGGCATGAGCTTTGGACTTGGCAGCCTTACTGACTTTGGCCGGAGCCGTTTTGCTGACCGGCGCTTTCTTAGCTGGCTTACTGGCCGTTGCTTTCACGGCAGCAGTTTTCACGGCTGCAGCTTTCGGTGCTTCGGTTTTGGCCGAAGTCGCTTTGACCGGAGCCGATTTGGCCGGAGCGGCTTTGACCGCCGGCTTTTCAGCGACTGCCTTCTTCGTCTTCGTGGAAACAACTTTGGCAACAGGCTTGGCAGCGGCTTTCTTGTCTTTCGGCTTAGCCGGCTCTTCTTTCTTCGGCATCACGGCCGGCGTACGGACATAGCCGGGAACGGAAGCCATGGCTTCCCCTTGGACCGGTTTTGCCGTCTTCAAAGGTTTGGCCTCTTTCACCGGGGCCTTTTTCTTTGCCACCGAAACAGTGGTTTTGGCCGGAGCTTTCGTCACGGCTGCTTTCTTGTTTTTTGTTGCCATCATTAAATCCTCTCCCTATTAGTATGAGTAATTATTGTATTTTTTCAAGGGAACTTCCTATTTTCTGCTCAGATTTCCTAAAATCTCCCACAGTTTGAACGTGTCGTCCTTGCTTAAGAGGCCGCCTTTTTCCTCCTGAACGGATTTCAGGAAGTAATAGAGCGACAGCAGGGTCTTGTCCAGCCGCAGGTAGGAGAGATATTTTTCCTTGTCGTACCGGGACGAGAGGATCCGTTCGCGGACGGAAAGAATATAGAAAATGATCTCACGGTCTTCCTTGGAAAGGTCCGGGATGGAGACATCCTGGAAGGAAGGCAGGTCTTCCACCGCCTCCTTCGGGGCTTCCGCTGCCGGCGTTTTCCCTTCGCCTTCAATGCCGTCCAGATCAAAGGCATCATCAGCAGCAGGTGTTTCGATGGTCTGAGCCAGGGATACCGTCGGATGAACCGGATGCGGATTCTGCAGCAGGTCCTTCAGGGCCTGATAATCCCGAGGCGAGAATTCCATCAGGTCCGGGTTCGCCAGATACGAGGAGCCGACCAGGCAGGCAAAGACATAAAGCGGATACATCACAAAGACGTTGTGGTTGTTCTCGAATTCCATGAAGGCCTGACGGCTTTCCGGCAGCACCAAGGCGAGGTTGACTTCGATGTCCACCAGCTTGGCGAGATAGTCTGTCCTTAACGGATCCTTGTAGTCCGGCAGGATTTCGTTGAGGAAAAGAATCTGGTGATGCGAGCGGCAGTAGTCAAGGCAGAACTTCTGCACTTCCTGGACAGCCGTCTCCTCATTGTAGCTAGGGCCTAACGGGAAGCGGGAAATATCGATCGGGATGATCTCTTCCCGGTCCTTGCGGTAGGATTTATAAGTGTCGTTCCGTCGCTTTTCACGGGAATAGTCTGTCGTTCTCTGAGGCTTATCTTCCGAGCGAAGCAACGGAAGCAACTTATCCTTGTCAAAGCCGGTACGGCTGGCAATCTTGGCGAGATCGTTGGCCTGGCTTAAGGGATCCAGCGCCTGATAATAAGGGCTGGTTTCCCGTAAGAAGCTAAGAATCTTGGAGGTGTCCTTCAAGGTCGGCTGACCTTCAAGCCGTCTTCCGAAAAGATAGAGGACCGGATCGACGAGAACGTTGATCTGCTTCAGCAGCTCGTTCTTGCCTAGCCGGGTCAGGATCTCATCGGCATCCTTCCCGCCCTTAAAGGCCCACTGAATCCGATAGTTGGCCTTGGCTTTCGTTAACAGCGGCAACGACCGCTCGATGGCCGTCCGTCCCGGCTCATCGCTATCCAGCGCCATGCGGATTTCCACCTTCAGCGCCAAAAGAGCTTTGATATGGTCTTCGGTCAGAGCCGTTCCCATCGTCCCGACCACGGAATTGATGCCGGCCCGCACCAAGGCAATCACATCCATGAAGCCTTCGACGACATAGACGAAACCTTCCTGTCGGGCCGTTTCCTTGGCCTTGTCATAATGATAAAGAATGGTCCGTTTCTCAAACAGCGGGCTTTCGGGGTAGTTGATGTACTTGCCGCCGGGCTGCGACTCCAGAAGCCGCCGGCCGGAGAAGGCGACGGTATGGCCTTGGTTGTCCTGAATCGGAAACATCACTTTCTGACTGTAATGGTCTTTGAGCAGCGTCGAATTGGCTAAGATGCCGGCCCGTTCCAAGGTCTCGACCGAATAGCCTTTGGCCCGGAGTGCCTGAATGGCCGCCTGGTCATCCAGAGGAGCATAGCCGATGCCGAAATGGTCGATGACATCCTGGGGAATCTTCCGACCTTCGAGATAATCCCGGGCGATCTTGCCTTCGTTGGTCTTCAGCGAGAGCTGATAGAACTGGCTGAGATCGCTAAGGGCCTTAAGCTCCTCAGGGAATTTCTGTTCGATGAGGGAGACTTTCGGCGCATAGCCCCGGACGGTGTCCGGCAAGGGAATGGCACAGATCTCGCAGACTTTCTTGAGGGCTTCCATCGGCGAAAGCTTGGCATATTGCTCGACAAAGGAAATGCTGTCGCCTTTGTGGTTATCCACAAAGCAATGGAAGGTGTTCCGGGTGACGTCGATCTGCATCGAGGGCGTATGGTCCTGATGGAAAGGACAGAGGCAAACGAAATTCTTCCCCTTCCGGATCAGCGCTTTCGAGCCAAGGTAATAGGCGATGACATCGGCTATCCTGGCCTTAGCTGCCACCTCGCGGAAAAGATTATTGTCCGACGGATTCGTGTTCTCCAAAAGAACTACCTCAGCAGACGTGCGACGACGCAATGGCCTTGCTCAGATAAGCCTGAAGGTCGCTGATCTTGATCCGTTCCTGAGCCATGGTATCCCGGTTGCGGACGGTGACGGCCTGGTCATTGACGGAATCGAAATCATAGGTGATGCAGAAAGGCGTACCGATAGCATCCTCACGGCGATAACGCTTGCCGATGGAGCCGGTGGTATCGAAGATGGCATCATACGACTCATGGAGCTGATCAAAGAGCGCTTTGGCCGGTTCCTCAAGCTTGTTGCTTAACGGCATGACGGCAATCGTATACGGCGCCAGTTCCGGAGCCAGATGCATCACGACACGGCTGTCCTTGCCACCCTCCAGGGATTCGACGTCATAGCTGTCGCAGCAAAGGGCCAGCATCAGACGGTCGAGACCGAAGGACGGTTCGACGACATGCGGAAGATAACGGGTGTTGTCGGTCGGATCCAGATAGGTCATATCCTGCCCGGAGCAGGTCTGGTGGCGGCCTAAATCATAATCGCCGCGGCAGGCAATGCCCATCAGTTCGCCCCAGCCTAAGGTCGGGAAGAGGTATTCGATATCGGTCGTGGCCTTGGAATAGAAAGCCAGTTCGGCCGGCTCATGGTCACGGAAACGGACTTTGCCATCCTTCAGACCGAGCTTCTCCACAAACGATTTGCAGTTGTCCTTGTAGAAGTTGAACCATTTCTCATCCTCGCCCGGCTTGAAGAAGAATTCGATTTCCATCTGCTCGAATTCCCGGGTACGGAAGGTGAAGTTGCCAGGAGTGATCTCATTGCGGAAAGCCTTGCCAATATCGCAGATGCCAAGCGGCAGCTTCCGGCGGGTTGTTCTCAGGACATTCTTGAAGTTGACAAAGCAGCCCTGGGCAGTCTCCGGACGGAGGTAGACGGTAGAGGTGTTCTCTTCGGTGACGCCGATGAAGGTCTTGAACATCATCTGGAACTGACGGATCGGAGTGAATTCGCTCTTGCCGCAGCTGGGGCAGGTGATCTTGCCCGACTGGACGAGATCGTTGAGCTGGGCCTGCGTCAGGCCATCGACATCGACATCCGGCAGCTCTTTCTTGACGAGATCGTCGGCACGGTAACGGGCGTGGCAGTATTTGCAGTCGATCAGCGGGTCATGGAAGTTAGCGACATGGCCGGTAGCTTCCCAGACCTTCGGATTCATGATGATGGCCGGATCGATCTGGACGTTGTATTCGATGCCGCGGACAAAATGGCGGAGCCACAGATCCTTGACGTGGTTCTTCAGTAAAGCGCCTAAAGGACCGTAATCCCAGGAGTTGGCTAAGCCGCCGTAAATATCGCTGCCCGGATAAACAAAACCGCTGGTCGTCAGATGCGTCGTAATCTCTTCGAATGAATGTTCATCAGCCATAGTGATTTACCTCTGTTTAACGTGGTCTTAGTATAGCATAGGAACGGCTAGACAATCTCGAGAAAAAGAGGAAGCGATGCAATTTGCTTAAGGTCGAAATAGTTCAGCAGGTTAGCTAGCATTTCCTCAAACACATCCTTGCCCTGTTTCGTTGGGACCTTCTTGGAAAGGCTGATGGCGTCAATGGGAAGAAAGGCGAATTTCAGCACATACAGGTCCAGCGGGTCTTTGGGGGCGATGCCGTTAGCCAGGGCATCCTCCGGGCAGAGGAAGCCTCCGCCTTCCAAAGAATAGCTGACCAAGGGCTTTTTCTTGCCGCAGACATAACAGCCTTGGGTATCTTCCTTCAGGCCGAGCGAGCGGTAGAAAACCCCGAGCAACAAGAGCGCCAATGACAGCCGGTCGCTTTGATGGGCCAGGCCTTCCAAGAGCAGGGAAACCTCCTCGAGCGGATAATCCTCGCCTTCGCGGTAGAGATCCAAGGAAAGCTCCTGCAGGAGACCCAAGAAGATGCTGTCCGGATAGGAGGTGTAAAGGGTGGAGGAATCGAAGAGCGCCTTGGCATAGCTGGCCTGGCGGACCGAGGCTTCCCCGGACTGGTGGTATTCGACTTCCACCAGCGAAAAAGCAAGCAGCAGCGGTTTCAGCGGGCTTTTCGGCCGATAGACCCCGCGAGCCATGAGAGAAAGGACGCCCTGAGGCGTGGCTAAGGTGATGACGGCCGAATCCTCCTGGTAAGGAGAGCTTAAAAGCACCAGACCCCGGAGGGTTTCCTTCGGTGACGAAATCATTTATTCCTCGTAGCCGAATTTCTTCAGGTATTTGTCGTCGTTGCGCCAATCCGGAATCACTTTGACCCGGAGGTCGCATTGGGTCTTCTTGCCGAAATAGGCACGGATGCCCTCTTCCGAGAACTGGGAAATCTGACTGATCATCGCGCCGTTATGGCCGATGACGATGGACTTCTCGCTTTCCTTGTCGACAATGATGTCGGCCATCACCGACATGGTCTTTTCATCCTCGTCGATGTTCTTAATATCCACATAGATGGAATGCGGGACTTCTTCGGAGAGCAGCCGCATGCACTTCTCGCGGATGATTTCGGAGGTGATGAAGGACATCGGATGGTCGCTCACCATGCCTTCCGGATAGACCGGTTTGCCTTCCGGTAGATAGCCTTTCAGCTGGCGGATCAGCAGATCGATGTTGTAGTTGTCCTTGGCCGAGACTTCAATGATCATGGCTTTAGGGAGGACTTCCTGATAGCGGGCCAGACGTTCCTTGGCAAGGTCGATCTTGACCAGATCGATTTTATTGAAGGCAATCACGACCGGGATATCCTGCTTGGCCAGGTTCTGGGCCAAGTCAAAGTTCGGGGTCTCGCTGGCATCCACGACATAGAGGATGACATCGACGCCCAGCTTGGCACTTTCGGCATTGCGAAGCAAAATGCTTCCTAATTTTCCGTGCGGTTTGAAGATACCGGGAGTATCGACAAACACCATTTGCGAATCTGCATCATTGTAAACAGCCTGCACATCGTCGCGGGTAGTCTGAGGCTTGGAAGAGACCGGTAAAAGCTTGAATCCTAAGCAGCGGTTGATGATGGAGGATTTGCCCGCATTGGCGCGGCCGTAGACACAGATGGTTCCGACTTTCATGATAAGAGATCATCCTTTCCGAAGGAGTGCGGAAGCAAGTCGCCGACGGTGGAAACGAGGGATTTGCTTTCATCCTTGTTGTAAATGTAGACGGGGCAAGATAAGTCCATCAGTTCACTCATGACCTGACGGCAGACGCCGCAGCAGGTTCCCACCGTGCTGGCATCCGTGATGCACCCTAACGAAGCAATATCGTCTTTGGTATAGCCGGCCGCATAGGTGGAGAAGAGAGCAACCCGTTCGGCGCAGACGGTGGCCGGATAGGAGGAGTTCTCGATGTTGAAGCCCCGGTGATACTTGCCGTCCTTGGTGACAACGACGGCTCCGACCCGGAAGTGGGAATAGGTATCGAGAGACCCTTGCTGGGCCAAGAGCAGTTCTTTCTTAAGACGGCGGATATTGGTATAGAAGTCATAGGGGAGCGTATCCAGGATCTTATTCTGCAGGGCAAACATGATGTCGGCATCTTTCTTGCCCGCATGATGATCGTAGCCAAAGATATGGAGCAGTCCGTGAATGAAGAGGAATGCCATCTCCCGCTCGAAGGGGTGATGGAAGCCTTTGGCCTGCTTCTTGGCAATGGCCGGGCAGATGAGGATGCTGCCTAAGTCGGTCACCGGATCGTTCGGATTGAAGTCAGCTTCCCGGTAGGCAAAGGTCAGCACATCCGTCGGCGCATCGATTTTGCGGTAACTGAGATTGAGCTTATGGATTTCCGCCGGAGACACGAGCGACAGGGAAACTTCAAAGGTCCCGGTCTTCCCCAGCGAGGCCAGGGTATGATCGAAGACGATGCGGAAGATCTTCAGCAGGGATGTCTCCTGATGGGTTTTGTCCAGATAGTCCAGAATCGCTGACGTTGCCTTCATCGCCAAGCCCTCCTCGTTTCATAATAGTATACCCTAAAGGAAAGCCTTTTTTCACAAAAAATGACGGAAGCGGATAGCTTAATCCGTTGACTTGGGTCAGGATTCTGTCTTCCCGGTGATAGGCCGCCAGCAGCTGGTCGGCCAAGGCCGAGAACGAAAAGGCCAGGAAGAGGTAGAAAAGGTAGTAGTTCAGCGTGTTTTCCTGAACAAAGGTCATCTGGCTGAGGATCAGAACCGAGAAGAGGCCCGTCTCCAGCACCAGGGAGGAGAGCCAGCGTCCCCGGACTTTGCCGGCCGTCTTCAAGGAGTCCTGATAGTCCTTGCGGAAATCCTCGCCCCGGGAAAGTTTAGCGGTCAGGGACGTCTCTTTGAGACTGGCCAGCTGATTCATATGGTTGATGAAGGGACGGCTTAAGGCTCGGCCGATGGGGAATAGCAGGGCCAGGATCCCCAATAGGCTGACAAAAAGACCGTTGGCAAAAAGGAGATAACAGGCGAGACTAGCGCAGACGCTATAGGTCACCAGTTCCGATGCCCGGCCGAGGCAGTCGATGAGGATTCTTTCTAACAGCGCATAGTCTTTCGGGCATTGACTCACCTCCAGGTAAGGCAAGAGTATCTCCCGGTCCATCCGTTTCTTGACCAGTCCGGTCAGAAGGTTCTGGGTCAGCACCAGAATCAGGAAAAGGATTCCTAAGGAAATCTTCAGCGGATAGTAGCCTTCCTTGTCCATCAGGAAGAAGAGGGAGAAAAGCAGTACGCTCTGGAACAGGAATCCCAGGAAATAGACCAGAATCTCGCTCGGGGCAAAGAAAGCGGGATCCGGCTTTAACGGCTTCTTGCTTACCTTCTGGACAATCAGCATCCGGCCGGTGGCAAGCAAGGCAAATTCTTTAAGCGAGAGATGCATCTCACCGAACTGGGGATCCAAGAGGATGACTTTCCCGAAACGGACGCCTTTGACGACCACGAAGTGGAACACCTCGCCTTGCCGGACCTGGCAGAGGATGGGGAAATCCTTCCGCTCCAGCTTCTGGATATCCTCGCATTGGATTCCTAAAAGCGCCACCCCGGCCCGCTGGCATTCCGCCTGGATCTGGCTGAAGTCCGTGCACGGACTTTTAAGTGGCATCATCCCATAGTCTTCGTCATGGAAGAGGAGACTCAAGAGATTCCGTACCGACGCCTTCCCGCAGTCTTGCTCGCCATTCTGGTAAACCATTGAAAAAAGCTCCTTCACCTACTATTGGGTAAAAGGAGCTTCGTTGTCCAATCATCAGAGCGGCAGGTCTTTGATTGTGATCTTCCTGGCGATGTCGCGGAAGGCTTCCAGCACCAGTCCCTGCTGGTCGAGTCCCCGGTAGAGCGTGCTGGCAATACTGACCGGCGTCTTATCCTGACTTAAGGAGAAGAAAGTCAGCTTCCCCGGACAGTTCCGGCTGCGGATAAAGGGCAGCAGGTCCTTGATCAAGGCATCCTGAGGAATCTTTCTTGTCGGGAAGGAGAAGTCATCGAGGCAGAGAACCGGAAGGGCAGCCGCTTCGGCCAGCATCGTCTTGGCCAGATGCTGGCTTTCATAGCTGAAATCGGAAAGATCATTGAACAGCATCGGCATCGAAAGAAAGCCGACCTTCTCTCCCGCCGAGGCAAAAAGCAACGTGACGGTGGCTAAGAGGTCATGGCTTAAGGAAAAGCCGTTGATACTATAAAAAGCTAGTCCCGGCTGGATGGCTTTCTTATCCCAGCCTGACTCCAGGCTCAGGATGGCTTTCAAGGCTTTGGCACAATCGGAAAGCTGATCCCGGTTCTTCCGTGCTTTGAGGGTCAAGAGGAAACGGCTGGCCTCGTTATAGACGGAATAACTCTGCGACACCGCCGGCCAGATGTTGGCGATGCGCTTGTTTTTCTCTTTCAGATAAGGGCAGGGCTGCGGCACTAAAACGATCTGATCCTTGTCGGCATCATAGGTCGGAAACCGTTGGAACCCTTGGGCTTCTTTGGGGCATCCCGAAAGTGACTCCGGGCAGGCCGCACAGACCTTCCGGTCCTCAAGCAAAAGATAAATGTCGCCCAAGGAACGGTCGAAGGTATGGTCACTCTTCAATAAAGGGTTCACCAGCGACTGAGCCCGGATATCCTGAGCCAGACGGGCCTTCAGGGAATCGGCAAACTGCTGTTTGGCTTCCGGGGTCAGTTCCCGTGTCCCCGACGGAAGGCCGAGGGTTTTAGAAGCGACGCTGGCAACCTCTTTTCCGTCGCTCATAATTTCAGATCCTTGGCCAGGGTGTCTATGTCCTGATCGGAGAGGGCGTCTTTTGAAGTTTCCGGGTCGGCCAAGCCGTCTTTCGACGTGGCAATCGGGCTGGTCTTTGCCTTCTTGGCAGTGGCCTTCGTCATCTCAAAATCCCGGCTGTTGAGAGCCGTCATTGCCTGATAGGCGGTGCCGACCGACTGGGCCGAAAGCGTCAAAGCAACTTTATCGATATAAAGGGGCTTGAACTCCCCGTGGGTCTTGCGCAATGAATAATCGAGGATGACGTTGATGACCGGATCCGATAAGGAGGTGTCCTTCTTCAGATGGGCGACTTCGTCAACCATCTCCGGCAAGGGCTGGGCGTTATAGCGGAGCGCCAGATAATCCAGGGGTGCAAGCTTGCAGAATATCTCCAGATACTTCCGGGTCGCGCCTTCGCCAAGATAGCCGCCATCGGTCGGAGTTTCCTGGGAGACGACCTGGTACTTCTTCAGGGCTTTGACGTCCTTGAGGAAGCCGGTGAAGACAAAGATGTTGTCGGTCGAGGTGTTCTTTTCCAAGAGGTCAGCACCCTGACGCTCGGTCAGTCCATACAGGGACGCCGTCTCCTGGATGTCTTTGCTGGCCGTCACAAATGGCGTCACGCTCAGACCGTCTTTCTGAATCAGGTCGAAGACTTTGGGCAGGGAGAAAGTGGCCTGGCTCTTGTATTTCTTTTCGACGGCCAAAGCCGAGGTATCGGCCAAGGTCTCTTCCTGGGGATTGACGGAGAAGATGTCGCTGAAGGGAACGGAGACGTTGACATAGCCATCCGTCAGGTCGGATTGGCTGACTTTGAAGAAACGCTTCAGGTCATGGACCTCTTTCGGGCTGACGACGCTGGCTAAGGCTGCACTTAGAAGGACATCGCCGAAAAACTTCCGCGGCGTTGCCGGCGGAAGCAGCTTATAAAGGTAAAGGACTTGACCCGTGGCTTTGTTTTCCTTGCGGTAGGTCTCCAAGAGGCCGATGGCTTCCAGACGCGAGCGGCTGTCCAGGAAGACCGAATCCTCAAAATGGGTCAAGGCCGTCAGGCTTTCATAGGTAAAGAAACCCTGTTCCTTGCCCAGCAGGGCCAGAGAGTACAGCGTCCGGTAGAGGCAATAGCCGTAGGGTTCACTTAGGGGCTGGTAAAGCAAGGAAAGCACCTCTTCATCCGTGGAAGAGAGGGTAAAATCGCAGAAGAGTGTGAACGTCGAGTTTTTTTCGATGATTTTCATACGTCTAAATTATATACCAACCCACCCTTTCTTTTTCAGCGTTTTTTGTTTTTCAGGCTTGCGGCTCCGTTTCGGAAACTTTTTTAGTCTTAAAATATCTTATTTAGCTTTCTTTCTTTTCTTAGGATTGCTAGAATATACTCGATTATTTTCGCATCCCAATTAGGGCGACGGAAAAATCGTTTCTGTACGGCATCGACAAAGGAGATAGAGGGTACATGAATTACAGAATCGACAAGAAAACCAAAATCGTCTGTACGATCGGTCCGGCCAGTCAGGATAAGGAAGTGATGCGTCAGCTGCTTGCCAACGGCATGACCTGCATGAGACTGAATTTCTCTCATGGCACGCATGACGAGCATCTGCAGAAGATGAACACGCTCCGTGAGATTGAGAAAGAAGAAGGGATCATTGTTCCGATCTGTCTGGATACCAAAGGACCGGAGATCCGTACCGGCTGCTTCGTCGGCGGTCAGGCGACCTTCGTTTCCGGCTCCGAATGCCGGATCTATATGGGCACGGACAAGCTCGGAACCGAGAAGGCTTTCGGCGTCACTTATGAAAAACTTTACGACGATGTCCCCGTCGGTTCCATCATCCGTTTGGATGACGGCAACCTCGAGCTCACCTGCACTGGCAAGGATGAGAAGAAGCATGAGCTTGTCTGCAAGGTCATGAATCCGCATACCTGCAAGGACCGCCGTGGCGTCAACTGCCCCGGTGCCCACTTATCCTTACCCTATATTTCCGAGCAGGATAAATCCGATCTGATCTTCGGCTGCCAGCAGCATGTCGATCTCGTCTCGGCGTCGTTCATCCGGGATAAGAAGGATATTCTCGATATCCGTAACTTGTTGGATGCCAACGGCGGCAAGAACATTCTCATCATCTCCAAGGTCGAGAACACCGAAGCCATCGCCAACCTGGATGAAGTCATCCAGTATTCGGATGGCATCATGGTCGCCCGCGGCGACCTCGGCGTTGAGATCCCGCCGGAACAGGTGCCGATCTATCAGCGTTATATGATCAATCAGTGCCGCAAGCTGGGTAAGCCGGTCATCACCGCCACCCAGATGCTGGATTCGATGATCCATAATCCTTTCCCGACCCGTGCCGAAGTCAGCGATGTGGCCTGGGCCGTCGATCAGGGCACGGATGCCGTGATGCTTTCCGGCGAATCCGCCAATGGCGAATATCCGGTTCAGGCGGTGCAGATGCAGGCTCGGATTGCGACTACCATCGAGCAGCACTTCAACTATGAAGCCAGCACCCATGAAGCCTTCGAGACCGGCGAAAAGACCGTCAACGATGCCATTGCGGCCTCGGTTTCCGATACCGCTCAGATCATCGGCGCTGCCCTCATCATCTGCTTCTCCGTCAGCGGCAAGACGGCTGTCCGCATCTCCAAGACCCGGCCGATCTGCCCGGTTTTCGTTGTCTCTTCCGATATGGATGCCCTCCGTCACACGATGCTCTACTACGGCAATTACCCGTATTATGTGAAGAAAGTTCCGGAATTCACTGAGGAAATGGAAGTTTTGGCAATTAAAATCGCCAAGGACTATAATCTTCCTAAGGGAAGCAAGCTGATCATCACTGGCGGAACGCCGGTAGGTGCCGGCAAGACCAACTTCATGAAGGTGGTCTCGCTGAATCAGAACGGCTCCAATGACGACGAGGATTAATTCAGAAAGGAAATCCCCCATGGAAAGTAAAAAGCAGGTTGTTCTTTCGATTGACTGTGGCGGCACCAATCTTCGGGTGGCTGCCATCGATTCCGATCTGAAGATTCTGACCGTCCGGCGCGGTCCGACGGTCCGCAACGATCCCGAACGTCTTTATTCCACGATGAAGTCGCTGGTCGATGAGGTCTCGGCCGAAGCCAAGGTTCCGGTTCAGGCCATCGGTATGTCCATCTGCGGCATTGTCGTCCACAATCAGGTCGGCAAATGCGGCAACCTCGGCATTGATTCCGGCTTCGACTTCGCCTCGCTCTTCCATCGGGATTATCCCAAGGCTGCTCTGAAGATTGCTAACGATGCCAACTGCTCGGCCTTAGTCGAAAGCGAATACGGTGCCACCAAGGGCCTGAAGGATTCGGCCTTTGTCACTATCTCTTCCGGCATCGGACTTGGCGTGATCCACAACAATGAGATGATCGATTTGCCATTGGAAGGTGGTCGTCTGATGACGAACTACAAAGACAAATACTATGAGTTGGAATACCTGCTTAGCGGGAACGGCATTGTCCGTCTTTGCGACATGAACGGCATCCAGATCCCTTCCGCCAAGGATTTCTTCGACGGTGTCCGCCTGAAGGATCCGAAGTTCATCCAGGTCTACAACATCTGGCTTGGAATGCTGGGCATCTGGTTTGGCAATCTTCAGCTCCTCTTTGACTGCCAGGCCTATGCGGTCAGCGGCGGTGTCATGAAGAGTGAGGAAATCTTCCTGGATGACCTTACCAAAGTGGCCAATGCTTCCGTGGCCGGCTGGAATCTGAATCCGATCGTCTTGAAGGATGCGATGTTCAAGCAGGATGTCGGCATTGTGGCCGGTGCCTGCCTCGCCTTGCATGAGCTGAAGAAGTAAACTTGCTTTGTTATCAAAGGATATAAAAAATGAAAATCACTTTACCAGACAAATCCGTTCGGGAAATCAAGGATGGTTCCTTAGCCATCGATGCTGCCAAAAGCATTGCCCTGAGTCTTGCTGAGAAGGCTATCTGTGCCAAAGTCAATGGCGAACTGTTCGATCTCAATGAGAAGCTTCCGGGCGACTGCACCTTCGAAGTCATCACCAAGACCTCGCCGGATGCCCTGCATGTGCTCCGCCATTCCGCGGCCCATCTGATGGCTCAGGCCATTGCTCACCTCTATCCCGGCACGATGTTTGCCTATGGTCCGGCGACCGAGGAAGGCTTCTATTATGATATGAAGCTTCCGGAAGGCGTCGTCATCTCCGAGAACGACTTTGCCGCCATTGAAGCCGAGATGAAGAAGCTGATCGGCCAGAATGAGCCGATCGTCCGCAAGGATGTCACCGTCGACGAAGCCAAGGCGATGTTTGCCAACCAGAAGTACAAGCTGATCCATATTTCCGAGCTCAGCGACAAAGGCGCCAAGCTTTCCATCTACCAGCAGGGCGATTATGCCGATCTTTGCTTAGGACCGCATATGAAGTCCACCGGCCAGATCAAGGCCATCAAGCTGATGTCCACCTCCGCCTGCTATTTCAAGGGCGACAAGAACAATGATTCCCTGACCCGTGTCTATGGCACGGCTTTCTTCCAGGATGCCGATCTGGTGGCGTACCTGAAGCTGCTGGATGAACGTAAGGAATCCGATCACAAGAAGATCGGCAAGGAGATGGGTCTTTTCATGCTCTCCGATTACGGCCCGGGCTTCCCGTTCTGGCTTCCGAACGGCATGCTGCTCCGTCACGAACTCGAGAACTTCCTCTGGAAGCTGATGATTGATAACGGCTACAACTGGGTCAAGACTCCGACGATGCTTTCCCGTGAGCTTTGGGAGACTTCCGGCCACTGGAAGGAATACAAGCAGAACATGTACATCACCAAGATCGATGGCAAGCCGTTTGCCATCAAGCCGATGAACTGCCCTGGCGCCATCCTCTGCTACAACAATGATCTGCATTCTTACCGGGATCTGCCGCTTCGTTATGCCGAATTTGGTCTGGTTCACCGTCATGAGGCTAGCGGTGCTTTAAACGGTCTCTTCCGTGTCCGCTGCTTCACTCAGGATGATGCCCATATTCTCTTGGCCTTCGATCAGGTCGGCCAGGAAGTCCGTCGTCTTCTGAAGATCTTCGATCAGGTCTACAAGATGTTCAACCTGGAATACCATATTGAGCTTTCCACCCGTCCGGAAGATGAGTACGTCGGCAAGATTGAGACCTGGAACAAGGCCGAGGCCGAGCTCATCCAGTGCCTCAAGGAGAATAAGATTCCGTACGAGATCAATCCTGGCGACGGCGCCTTCTACGGCCCGAAGCTGGACTTCAAGTTCAAGGATTCCTTAGGCCGTATCTGGCAGTGCGGAACGATTCAGCTTGATATGCAGCTGCCGCATCGCTTCCATCTCACCTACACCGACAAGGATGGCTCCAAGAAGGAGCCGGTCATGCTGCACCGGGCGATCTTCGGTTCCATCGAACGTTTCGTCGGCATTCTGACCGAGAACTTCAAGGGTGCCTTCCCGACCTGGATGGCTCCGGAACAGCTCCGTATCCTGCCGGTCTCCAGTGAGGATCCGGCCATCATGAGCTATTGCGCCAAGCTGAACAAGCGTCTCCTGAAGAAGGAAATCCGCACCCATGTCGACGATCGCAACGAATCCTTAAGCTACAAGATCCGGGATGCCCAGTCCCTCAAGGTTCCTTACACCATCGTCGTCGGTGCCAACGAACTCAAGGACCACACCCTGACGTATCGTCTCCATGGCGAAAAGGCCACCAAGACTGTCTCCGAAGCCGCCTTCATCAAGCTGCTGGAGAAGGACATCAAGACCAAGGCCTGCGTCCGTCACTATTAGTCTTTAGCCGATAAGAAAAACAAGAATGGAAAAAAGGCAGCCGTCAGCACGGCTGCCTTTTTCCATTCAGGTCTCAGAAAGGTAACGTCCTACTTACTTGCCTGTCTTCTCGTTGATGCTCTGACTGACGGCAATGCCGTTGTTCTGCGACGCCAGACGGCTGGCAATCTCAGAATTCTGCTGAGAGAAGAGGATGAGGACGCCGGATAAGAACGAGACGATGGCCAGAGAAACCAGCGAAAAAAACGTGCAGGTTTTTCGTAACCGGCGGCTCGAACGCAAGCCGTTGGTCCTTTCGGTACGATCTTTCATCATAAGCTTCTCCTTTCTATCGCGCGCAGGATGGAACTCTTGGCGCGGTTGTTTTCCTCGATTTCCTTTTCCGAGGGAACCAAGGGCTTCTTGGTGAGGGCAACATAGCCGGGGGCTTGTTCATTGAGCAAAGGGTGGTATTTGTCGCTGTGGGCAGGGTTGGCAAACGTCTTGAAGGTGTCTTTGACGATCTTATCTTCTTCGGAATTGAAGGAAATGATGACAAGACGGCCTTCAGGATTGAGGAAGCGAATCGCTTCGCTAAGGCCGAGCCTTAGCTCATCCATCTCCTTGTTGACTTCGTAGCGGAGTCCCAGGAAGAACTGCTTTGCCGGATGGCCCGGCTGGTTCAGCTCTTTGGCTGGCAAGGAAGATTTGATGATGTCGACCAACTCGAAGGTCGTCGTTATCGGTTTGACTTGACGGGCTCTCAGAATCGCCTTGACGGTGGGGTAATAGACGTGACATTCTCCGAGATCCCGGAAGATGTGGACCAGTTCTTTCTCATCGGCCTCGGCCAGAAGCTTCTGGGCGGTGAGACTTTGGCTTTGATCCATCCGCATGTCCAGTGGGGCATCGAAGCGGTAGGAAAAGCCACGGCGAGGATCATCGAACTGCGGGGAAGAGACACCGATATCCATGAGGATGAAGTCGGCGCCGTGATAGGAAGCATCTTTAAGTTTGCTGACGGCGGTGGAAAAAGGCGAATGCACCAAACGGATCGTCATCGTCGTCTCATAGGGTTTGAGAGCACTTTGGCAGTAGTCGAGGGCATCCTGATCCTTATCGACGCCGATCAGGGTGGATTTCTTTGGCAGGATGTCAAGGATGGCTTTCGCATGTCCGGCCCGTCCCAACGTCAGATCCAGATAGACAATCGGCTTCTTACGGGGCACGAAGCTGAGCACTTCGTCAAGCATCACGGGCTGATGCGTATTGTAGTCGGTCATGCTTTCTTCGTCCCGATCAGCTTGGCCGCATCGGCAGAATAGGATTCTTCCTTGCTGGCACTCATGCTGTTGAAGACAGCGCTGTCCCAGATTTCCAGATGGTCGCCGATGCCGACGGCCGTGACTTTCCGGCCGGTCTTGGTCTTTTCCAGAAGCGGTTTGGGCACCAGGATGCGGTTATGGGAGTCGATGGGAACCTCGAAGGTGTTGCTGAGGAAGGTGCGTTTCACGCTGCGGGCCTGACTGTCGAAATCGTCGAGACTCATGTATTTATTGGCTTCTTTCTGATACGTTTCGGTGGGATAAAGGACCAGGCAGCCATCCAGCCCGAGGCCGCAATAGCTGAGTCCGCCTTTAAAGTCATCCCGGTAGAGGGACGGAAGGACCAGCCTTCCTTTGTCGTCGATGATGAGCTCCTTCTGACCGATTAACATGACCCTATTTCTCCCACTTCGTACCACAATTATAGTCATACCCTCCCACGGAATGCAATATCTTTTGCAACTTTTTCTTCTTTTTCCCACCGAAAGAGAAGCCACGGCCGAGCCGTCTGTGGCTTTTTTCACACCAAAAAACCTGACCCCGGAAGGTCAGGTTTTCTTTGCACTTAGGCTTTCTTCTCTTCCGTAGCAGCGGGTTCCGCTATCGGAGCAGCCGGTTCCGGAAGGAGGAATCCCTTCTGGATCATGTCGTCCCGGACCAGGTTCATCAGCCTGCGGATGTCCGGATGGGCGGCATCGCTGATGCGAAGCTCGAAGATATGCTTCCATTCCTCGATGTTGGCGGTCACCATGATGCTGGCCTTCAAGGAATTGGGGAGGACGGCCCGGGCTTCATCCGGCTTTTCGCCTTTGGCAATCAGATCGAAGTAGGTATCGGCCGTCTTCTGATAGTAGCTGTCGTAGACGTCCTTGAAATCGTCATACCGAAGCGGCTTCATGAAAGTCAGGGTATTGCCGAACTTGTCCTTGGTGTAGTTGCAGTAGCGGGTGCTTTCCTGGGCAAAGGAGCAAAGCCGGTGACGGACGATCTCATGGGTCACCCCACGGTCGGTGATGAGATGGTAGGTGACGTAGCGGGCCTTGTTGTAGATGCGTTCCCCTAAAAGATCACGGATGGCATCCGGATCGACCAGGGCCATATGCTCATCCCCACGTTCGATGTGGGTGAAGAGGTTCATCTTGACGTCCGTGGGCAGCGACTGGATCAGCACGGAGCAGAAATAGGCCATATGCGGATCCTGACGGTTTTCAATCAAGGGGCGGGCGCTTAAGGAGACATAGAAGTCCTTGCCGTCGGCCAGCGGCACGACAAACGGATTGCAGAAGGCAACCGCCAAAGCATACATCTGCGCCGTGACGCGGAAGAGGAAGCGGTAATGCTCCACCATGGCAAGATGGCCGCCTTGGACAATGCGCTGGATGAAAGCGATGTTCTCCTGATGGGTCTTGGCCGGTACCTGATAGCAGTTGTGGGCGACTAAGGCAATCTTATCGAAGAAGTCCTTCTCCTCGACGATGGCGGCACTGTTTTCAACGAACTGGAAGCTGCTCATTTTGCTTCTCCTCTCCGACTCAGACCCAGCTGAGTCTTGACGGCAGTCACGATCTTCAGCACACTGGCATCGATCTCTTCGCCTTTCAAGGTGGCATCCGGTTTGGCAAAATAGAGGGAGACGCCGATAAAGGACTGCTGGGTCACCGGGTCGGTGAAGTCATCGAAGAATTCGACTTTCTCCAGATAGGTATCCTTGACGGAAGTGATGGTCTGGACAAGTTTGCTGTAAGAAACATCCCCACGGCTTTCGAAGGAGACATCCCGGCGGACTTTGGTATCGCTGGAAAACGCCTCGAAACGGGTCCTCAGGCCCGGCAAGGCCAGGAGATAGCCCAGATCGAGTTCTCCGAGATAGAGATTATCTTTGCGCAGGGTCGGATGGATGGCACCGAACGTGCCAACCAGCTGATGGCCGATCGTCAGATCGGCGGAGGCATACGGATGGAAGGCAGGGTTCTTCGAATAGCTCAGACGGTAGCGGGTCGAAGCCAGCCCTAAACGGCTTAACAGGCTTTCGACGACGCCCTTGATGTCCTCAAAGACAAACGGACGGGGCTGATAGCCCTGCGTCAGGGTCTGATTGCCCCGGAGAGCCAAAGACAGGTAAAGGTGCGAGCCATGCGGATTGTCGACATTGCTGATCTCGAAGAGCTTCAGATCCTCGTTGCCATGGGCGACATTGCTGTCGATGACGGCTAAAAGGCTCGGGAGCAGATCGCTGCGGACGATTTCATGGTCCTTGGTCATCGGGTTGACGAGCTTGTAGCTCGGGGTCTTATCAAAGACGCGGATGGCCTGGTCGGCCGCCTCGTCGATGAGGGTATAGGAAAGGACTTCGTCAAAGCCCCGGTCAATCAATAGCGAGCGTAAGGCGCGCCGGCTCTTCTGGGCATCCGTCTCGCCGCCTTGGGTGAGGGGGAAATGCTCCAGACTGGGGACGAGCTTCTCAGCGCCATAGAAGCGGAAGACTTCCTCTTCGATGTCGCACTGCTCCAGCAGATCGACCCGGTCCGTCGGCGCCAGAAGCGTACCATCCGGAAGTTTGGTGATCCGGTAGCGCTCCAAGACGGTAGCGACATCGGCGCTCGTATAGGTACCGCCTAAGCGGTGATTCAAGGCATCCAGCGAGAAAGCAAGCGGTTTATTTTCCTCAAGCTTTCCGACAAAGGAGCCATAGCCGGCCAATTTGAAGGAACTCACGAATTCCGGAAGGTAAGCGAGGGTGACAGCCCAGGCTTCATCGATCATCCGGCCGTTGCGTTCCTTGGCAAACAGCTGGCTCGACGGCGAGGACAGTCCCAGCCGAGCAGAGGTATGGCGGATGGAGACGTGGTAGAAGATGGCGGCTTCGATATCGACGTCTGTGGTCGAGGCATCGACCGCGGCAGCCTTGCCCGCCATGATGCCGGCCAGACATAAAGGCTTCTGGCCATCGGTGACAACCAGATCGCCCGGAATCAAGGAATGTGGCTTCCCGTCGAAGGTTTCCATCGTCGTGGTCAGGTCATCCCTAACGACATACTGGCCGCTGGGGTTCTTCTTGGCATCATAAAGGTTCAGAGGCTGACCGGTCAGCAGCATGCTGAAATTGCCCAGATCCACCAGCGGTGAGACCGGGCGCAGGCCACTGGCCTGCAAGGCACGCTGAATCCACAGCGGCGTCACCGGCTTGCTGACGACATCGGATAGACGGAGGATATCCAGCCTTGGGCAGTGGTTGGTGAGACTCTGCGGGGCCAGATTATGGGTAACGTTGACATCCTTGAAACTCGGAACCGGCATCAGCGGATACCCGGTCAGAGAGCTGATCTCCCGGGCCAGGCCAAGATAGCTCAGGCAGTCCGGGCGGTTGGGAAGGACGTTGACGTCCAGAACAGAGTCATCCAGTCCGAGGTAGCCTAAGACATTCCCTTCGCCGATCGGAGCATCCGCCGGCAGTTCTTCGATCCCGGCGGCCTGAGCTTCGCTTAAAAGCTCCTTGCTGACACCCAGTTCGGTCAACGAGCAGCACATGCCGTTGGATTCCTGGCCGCGGATGACGCTCTTGGCGATGGTTTCGCCAATGGCCGGAAGGACAGCTCCCGGCAAGGCCACGATGACATTGAGGCCTGCCCGGGCGTTAGGGGCGCCGCAGACGATCTTTTGGATCCCGTAGCGGGATCCCAGCTCGACTTCCAGGCAGTGCAGATGGTCGCTGTTAGGATGTTTGACACAGGTGAGGATATGGCCGATGACCAGATGGTCGGCCTGGGCCAAAGGCTCCATGCCTTCGACTTCAAAGCCGCTGCCGGTCAGACGGAGACGCAGCGTCTTAGGGTCGGTCAGAGTCAGATCAACGAGTCGGGCTAACAGTTTATATGAGAAAAGCATACCTTACTCCTTCCGGAACTGACGGAGGAATGAGACATTGTCCGTGTAGATCCGTTTGATATCGTCAATCCCGTATTTCAGCATGGCGACCCGGTCGATGCCGATGCCGAAGGCAAAGCCCTGATAGACTTTGTCATCGTAGCCGTTGAGCCGTAAGACATTGGGGTGAACCATGCCGGCGCCTAAGATCTCGATCCAGCCGGTATGCTTGCAGAGGCTGCAGCCTTTGCCGCCGCATTCGAAACAGGAGATATCGGCTTCGACCGAGGGTTCGGTGAAGGGGAAGAAGCTCGGACGGAAGCGGACTTCCCGCTTTTCGCCGAAGAGATGACGAAGCAACAGCGTCAAAGTGGCCATCAGGTTAGCAAAGGTCGTGTCTTTGGAGATGACCAGGCCTTCGACCTGACCGAACTGATGGGAGTGGGTGGCATCATTGTCGCGGCGGTAGACTTTGCCAGGCGAGATGATCTTCACCGGACCCTGGCCTTTCATATAGGCCATGTAGCGGGCCTGGACCGACGAGGTCTGGGACCGTAAGACGGTGTTGGGGTCAATGGAGAAGGTATCCTGCATATCCCGGGCTGGATGGTCCTTGGGGATGTTGAGCAGCTCAAAGTTGTTGGTGTCGCTTTCGACTTCCGGACCGCTGACGACGATGAAACCTAAGCCGGTGAAGAAGTCGGTGATGTCATCGACCACGGCATAGAAAGGATTCTTGCTGCCCAGCTCTTCCTGATAGCCCGGCAGGGTGATATCGACTTTGCCTTCGCAAAGCTTTTTTTCCAGAGCGGCCTTGGCCAGATCGGCTTCCTTGGCCTCGAAGAGGGCTGTCAGATCACTCTTCATCTGGTTCAGCGCCAGACCAAAAGCCTTCTTCTCTTCCGGAGAAACGTTCTTCATTTCCGAATAAAGCTCAGTCAGACGGCTCTTCTTTCCGAGATAGCTGCCTTTGAAGTCATTGAGCGACGACGTATCCGCGACCTGCTGGATCGAGGCTTTCGCTTGGCTGACCTCGTCTTGGGCAATCTGGGAGAATTCCTTGAGATTCATGGTCGGTCCTTTCTATTTGGTCGGCACTTTCACCGGCTCGACTTTAGTTGGCTCGGCCGGCGCTTCGACTTTTTCTGCAGCCGGAGCTGAGGTAGTCGCAGGCTTAGAATCCTTCAGCATCTCTTTCAGGTATTCCGGTAGCGGCGAAGAGCTCTTGCTTTCCTGGATTTCCTTTTCGACCTGAGTGACAGGCGGCAGCGGCGATTCGACGACCGGGGCCGGCGTGCCCGGGCTGCGGCTGATCGGGGTCGCATCCTTGGAGAAGTCGATCTCCTTGGCAAAATCGGTGGCAATGATGGCAATCTTCACCCGGTTATGGTAGGAGTTGTCGATCTGCACGCCGAAGATGATGTTGACATCGTTCTCCGAGCCGTTGGCGGCTTCGGTGATGTAATTGATGGCATACTGAATATCGTCGAGCGTCGTATCTTCGCCGATGGTGACATTGATGATCATCCGTCGGGCGCCTTTGATGGAGGCTTCCAGAAGCGGCGAGTTGATCGCGGCCTGGGCGGCTTTGATGGCCATATCCTGGCCTTCGCCGTAGCCGATGCCGATGAGCGAGATGCCCCGGCCTTCCAAGGTGGCTTTCACATCCGCGAAATCCAGGTTGATGAGGCCGTGGACGAGAATCAGATCGGTGATGGTCTTGACCGACTGGGCCAAGACGGCATCGCTGGCCGCAAAGGCACTCTTGAGGGACATCGACCCGTTATTGAAAACGAGCTTATCGTTGCTGACGACGATCAGAGAATCGACATACTTCTTCAGCTCATTGATGCCTTCCAGGGCATTGAGCCTCCGGCCTTTGCCTTCGAAGTTGAACGGACGGGTGACGATGGCTAAGACCAGACAGCCGGCCTCTTTGGCCGCTTTGGCGATGACCGGAGCGGCACCGGTGCCGGTTCCGCCGCCTTCGCCGGCAGCAATGAACACCAAATCCGCTCCTTTGACCAGGAGTTCGAGATCCTTGTAGGAGTCGGTCGCGGCTTTCTTGCCCATTTCGGGATTGCCGCCGGCGCCTAAGCCTCTCGTGACGTTCTTACCCAGGACGTATTTGTTCTCGCAGGGCGAATTGGCCAGGGCCTGGCAATCGGTGTTAACGACCCAGTACTCGACATCATCGCTCTTGTTCTGTATCATCTGGTTGACGGCGTTGGAACCGCCGCCGCCGACGCCGATTACTTTGATCTTGGCATTGGCGGTCAGGTTGTCTTCGCTGAAAACCGGCTTTTCCTCTGTTTCATCCATAGCTTGTTACCTCGTTATTTCATCCGGCTCAGCACATCACTCTCGGCCAGCGGATCATTGGCTTTTTCGCCGGGATCGGGAATCTTCGGCAGATAGTTGAGGCTGGGGGCAAAGAGCGCTCCCAGGGCATTGGCAAAGACTTTGCTGCGGGCGCCGATCACATGGGAGGCGAAGACTTGCGCCGGCCGGCCTAAGGCCAAGGCAAAGTAGGTATCCAGATCTTCGATATCCGAGCCCAGCCCATAAAGAATCAAGGGCGACTCCGGGCTTAACGGGTGCTGAACGAGGAAATCCTTGATGGCCGAAACGAGCGGGGCAAACCCGTTCTTCAGGGCCTGAGAGGTCTCCTGAAGCGTCTTTCTGTCATCGGTGCGGAAACCAAAGCCGGAATCCTCGCGGAGACCGAACAGACGGATCAGCTCTTCCACATGGCTCAGGTCGATGCCTAGGCTGGTGCTGGCCAGCTGGGTTCCCTGGCTGAGGCCGAAGGGGACAACCCGGCTATCCGCCAGCCGGTGATCCTGGACGAAGGAGAGCAAGGACGTATTCTTTTCCAGATCCAAGGCCAGATAGGCATCCGGGGTGCCGAGATGGTTGAAGAAACTGGTGGCAGCAAAGGGGGCTAAGAGTGTGAGATAAGGATCCAGCTTCAGGTCCTTGAGAATCGTTTCATAATGATCGAAATAGGCTTCGTCGATCATCTGGCAGTCCGCATGGATCTCCAGCTGGTCCGATAAGGATCCTAAGGGGAAGGTCTCATAGTTCTTGCGGCTGTCGTCAATGAAAAGAGAGGGCTCGTCGAAGAGAATCTTCTTGCCGTCCTCTTTGACCTGCTTGTGGATCATGTTGGCGCCGTTGGCAAAATCGATCTGGGCAATCCGGCTATGCTGGTCGACGGTTTCCGTCCGGCCGATGCCGGAACGGAGGACGAAGCCGACCGGAGCCAGCAGAACGATAAAAGCACCCAGGGATGGGTTATGCTGCGCATCATTCTTCAAAGACGCCTTGACCGTATCCAAAAGCAGCCGGAGCGAGGTCTCGGTGGCTTCCTTTTCGAGGAAACCGTCTTTGTCGCGGGGCAGGGTATCGCCCTGCAAGGCCTGCAGGACATAGACATTGCCTTTGTAATAATAGCCGGTCACGACCCGGAGGTCGTTGGCGGAAAAATCGATTACCGTCATGAAATTATTCATAGAGTCTCCTTTTTGCCTGTCCCGTCATCAGCGGAAGAGGCTGGCATCGAAGCGGTAGCACTCGCTAAGAGAGGTCTTATCATCCGCATAGGTGTAGGTGACCTTCTCAGTCTTTTTCTCTGCAATGGAACGGCGGCAGGAAAGCAGGACCGTTTCGAGAAAATAGTTCTGGTCGAAGAGTTTGGGGACATCGCTGGTGTTCACGTTCCCAAAAATATAGTATAGCCCATTCGTTTGATCGAAGGCGACAACATCCGTCAATTTATTGCTGCCGGAAGGATCGGCGGCAAACTGAATGTCCCGGAGATAGGAGGTCACCGAGACCGCTAAACCCTGATAAGGGGTCAAGGTCTGGGAAAGCCAGGTCGTCTCCAAGGCGGTCTGAGCGGTCTGGAAATGGAGCTGAATCAGGTCTTGGGAGTTGGCTTCCTTGGTCACGGCCGAGGCCAAGGCCTGGACGCGTTCGGAACTTAAAGGCAGGGCACTGACTTCCGCAGCCAGGTCCGTGGCATTCTTGCCGCTGAGTCCGTAGACTTCACTGCCGTAACGGCAGAAAGGATAATCCTCGACTAAGACCGCCGAGGCCTGGAAAGGACTGGCCTTCGAGGACGAGGAAAGGATCAGGCCCTGGGAGACTTTCTTGGCCTTGCCTTGGTCAATCGCGGAGGCATCATAAACCAATAAGGACTGATGCGGGGTATAGCCTAACAAGGTCAGGTAATCGGAAGACGTCAGATTGACTAAGCCTGTCAGGCTCAGGGACGAGAGCTGAAAAACCGGAAGAATGAAATAGAAAAAGGTAGCCAAAAGCACGGCTACCAATGTGGAAGCGAAGATAATCTTTTTCTTCCGATAAGAACGGTTATGCTGGTCCAGGGCCTGGTCAATGATGAAATAGCTGGCCGGAGCCGAGGCATCCAATGTTTCGTTTTTGAAAAGGTTGATCACAGAAAGCCACCTTTCGGCTTGTGTTTATTTTAGTTTATTTGTCCGCGTTTTTAAAGCCTTCTTCGATGCTTTTTTCCAATGCGGCCGAGCCTGCTTGACGCATTCCGGCCGAAAACCGATGAGCGGGAAAGCATCCAGGAGTCCCGGCAAGCTCTTTTCGGCGGCTTCCGGCGTCACGAAAAAGTCGGGTTTGATGAGCAGTCTTATGCTTTCGTCGTCCTGATAATAGACTAAGGCCCGGTAGATCTTTGCTTCAGGTTCCTTTGGGGAATCCTTGTCCTCCAAAACATAGCCTTCCAAAAGCAGAGGAACGTTGGTCACCCGGTAGGCCGAGAGGCAGTGGTTGCGGAGATAGGGCTGCAAGAGCCCGATTGCCATCAGATGCCGACGGAAAGGATCCTCGCCTGTTTCCCAGAACCGTCCCGCGCTTTTTGTTGCACTTGCCATAGGTTTTCTTCCTTTTTCTTTAGCATAGCGCAAGACAAAAACACTGGGTCGAAAAAGTTGCTAATGAGACAAACAAGAGACAGAAAAGAGACTTTTATTCCTGAAGATTGCCACTGATCGTATGAGCCAAGAGCTCATAGGTGGTCTGACCTTGGTAGGTTTCCCGGGTGAAACTGCCGGTGAAGGTAAAGGAGGCATAGCGCTCCTGTCCCACCAGTTCGCTGTCACCGAAATAAAGGATCTTCGAGCCTTTGTCGGCCGAGAGAGCAACGATGGCTTTCCCGCTGGCTAAGCGCGTGACGCTGCTGCTGTCGACGGTGATGGCAAAGACGGGGGCCGGGAAGCCTTCGCCGAAAGGCAAGAAGGACTGGTAATCCTCATAATTGGCTTCGTTGAGATCTTCTAACGCCAACGGCAACGTGTCTTCCTGAGCCGGCGTGACTTCCAGGGCTTCCTTTTCCAGCACGGTCAGAAACAAGGTGGCCACCTGATAATAGTCCTTGGCTTTCAAGGTCAGGCCGCTGGCCAGACTGTGTCCGCCGGAGGTCAGCAGGTAATGCTGGGCTTCTTTGAGGAAGGGCTGGCTGTCGTAGCCTTCCAAAAGACGGAGGGAGCCGACGAGCACGTCCGGGTTGTTGTCATCGGGAGCCAGCACCAAGGTGCCTTTCTTCTGCTCCTTGAGGATGCGGTTGGCAATGAGTCCGCTGATGCCGCCATAGCCGGCGGTCCGCAAGACCAGTCCGTGGTCGCTTTCCAGCCGGAACGAATCCAGGAAGGTCATCGACCGGACGATCTGCTTCCGCTCATCGTTGGCGTCAAGGATTTTCTGACCGAGCTTTGCCACCGTCTCCGGCGCGTCTTTCTCGATCAGGAAACGGCAGGCCTCATTGGTGGCCATCGGTTCCTTGCGGATCCGGCCGACGGCATTGAGGCTCGGAATCAAAGCGAAGGAGAGAGCGTCATAGCTGATTTCCCCGCCTTTCAGCAGACTGACAAGATTCGGATAGCGGTTTTGCTTCAGATAGGAAAGGGCGAGTTTGGCTAAGACGAGGTTGTTGCCGCAAAGCGGCATGACATCCGAGAAGACGGCAATCCCGGCCAGGGTCGCAAAATACGGATCCGGACGGCCGAGCAACGACCACGAGACAAAGAAGGCCAAGGACGCGGCCGAGCAGTTGTAATCCAGGAAACCGGAAAGTCCCTGATGGAAAAGGGCCGCGACCTCCGGCAAGGTGGCCTGCGGTTCATGATGGTCGATGACAACGACGTCCATCCCGTCCTTATGGGCCTTGGCGATGGCGTCAAAGGCCGTGATGCCGTTATCGAGGGTGATGACTAACGAATAGCCTTTTTTATGGAAGTCTTCAACCCGGGAGGAACAAAGCCCATAGCCTTCATGGTAGCGGGAGGGGATGAAATACCCCACCGGATAATTCAGTTTATCGAAGGTGCTTTTCAGGATGGCGGTGGCAGTCAGGCCATCGACATCATAATCGCCGTAAAGGACGATCTTCTCATGCTTCGACAGAGCCAAGCGGATCCGCGCCAGGGCCTTTTCATAATCACCAAGTCCGTCCGGGCGCTTCAAAACGTCAAAAGACCCCGGTGCCTTCCGGCAGGCGAGGTCTTTCAGGGTCAGATGATAATGCTCTAACAGCTCCGTTAAGAAACCAGACATCAGTGGAAATCGTTCAGACCCGGAATCACGGTCTCATGCGGAAGCTCCGGATCGACATAGACATTGCCGTCGGCACTGACCACCGGGGCGACCGGCTTCTTATCCTTCTTGCCCCGACGCTGGCTCTGACGGTTGTGGAACCAATCCACGACCGGACGGAAAGTGATATGACTGGTTAAGAGGTAATAGAAGTTGGTGGCAAAAAGAAGCAGCACAGCCAAAGCAACGACGGGTAAGAGA
Source organism: Bacilli bacterium (assembly GCA_022647725.1). GTDB lineage: Bacteria > Bacillota_I > Bacilli_A > RFN20 > CAG-288 > Enterosoma. The sequence continues at coordinate 1,821,438 of JALCLG010000001.1, read as the reverse complement.
ACGCCCAAGACACTGTAGGAGACCAAGGCGGAGTCAATCATGAAGGCCGTCAGGGAAATCAGGACAAAGCCGATCAGCGGAATCACCACGGACGGCAAGGCCCGAAGAATGACAGCATTGGCAATATCGGCTTTTTCTTCCGACGTGGCTTTGCCTTTCAGTCCCTGTTCCTTGATGACGATGTGGTTATCGGCAAAGAGCGGAATCAGGACAAGGTCAAAGACAAAGAGTGCGGCCAATAAGAGGAATCCGGTATAGGGGTTATAGGCTAAGCGCGTGGCACTTAAGAGACCGACTTCCAAGAGTGCAAAGACGGTTCCCGAGGTGACTTCGGTCAAGAAGAGGTTCAGGCCGAAACGGACCAGCACATAGATGCAGCAGAAGGCCGAGAGGACGCCGATCAGGAGGAAGAGGTTATTGGTATCATGCGGCAGGTTGGCGGCTTCGGTAGGCTCTGCCAGGATCGAATAGGAGTCATTCATGTAATGCGAATCGTTGAGCGGGGCCACATTGTAGGAAGAAACCTGCATTTCCTGGGTGGAGTCCTGCATCGTCAGCTTGATGATGTCCAGCACGGAAAGGTTGTTGTCGGGATCGACGAGCGCGGAAAGATCCTTGTTGACGTTGACGGAGAAATAATGGATGTAATAGGTCGAGCCATCGTCCGGATCCGTCTTTTCGACGATGTTGACGAAGGCCGTGGCTTCCTGATAGGTGAAGCTGGCCTGGTCGGATTTCTCTTTGGAAACCGTATCGACCATCAGATACTTGCCATCCTTGGCATTGGTGCCGATCATCACCAGATAGTCGAGGTAGTTGGCTTTGGTGCTTAAAGGCTCATAGCTCTGGGCGGAATCCTTGAAGACCACCGTCAGGTTATAGCCCGTGGCATACTGGTCGGCGCTGTTGAAGAAGGCATACTGACCGGCATTCAGACCATAGCTGACCGGCAAAGCGACGCCGGCGAGAACGGCACTGATGCCCGCCACCAGATAAAGCGGAAGCTTGCGGCCGTTCCCTTTGCTGGTAACGAAAGCGACCGGTTTGGCCGGTTTGGCTTTGAGGCCGCGGAAGGAGAAATACGGCTTATCGTTCTTCTTGGTATCCTTGACCAGCCAGTAGGTGAACCATTTGTCGAGGAAATTCGTCAGGACGAAGGCGACAATGCTGCCGACCATGATGGCACCGAAGAAAGTCCTGAAGGAGCCGAGGGAAATCAAGAACGAGAACAGCGAGGCGACAAAGGCGACGATGGCAACGTCCAGGCCGCCGAAGAAGGCCTTATGATAGCCTTCACGGTTGGCCTTCTCGGGGCTGCGCCCTTTGAGGATTTCCTGCTTGACATGTTCGAAGTAGTTGGCGGAAATGAAGAGGGACAGACAGGCAACGACAGCCATGCCGGCAATGCCGGCAATGGAGAATTCAAAGCCTAAGAGGTTGAAGAGGATGAAGCTGACAAAGAGGCTCACCAGCAAGGTAAGACTGGCCGAAAGGCCGCTCAGCCCATAGAAGGCCAATAAGCCTAAGCAGATGACGGCTAAGGAGATGCCGACGGCCAGATAGGTGTTCTTCAGAGCCGACGTGCCGAAATCGGCGTAAATGCTGTTTTCATAAAGGTAGGAGATGTCAAAGCCATAGTCGGTGCTGTTGAGGGAATTGACAAAAGCCCGGGCGGTGGAGATGGTGAAGGCATTGCCGTCGATGTCGCTGGTGACACGGATGGCCTTATCGGTCGAGGAATAATCGGAGGTCTTCAGAACGGCCAGGACTTTCTTCTTCACGTCCTCGTCGACGCGCGCGCCGTTCATGCCGTAGGCCTTGTTGTAGGTGTCATCGGTGGTCTTGTTGACCCAAAGATAAAGCTTGGTGGATTCATCATCGGTGGTTGAGGTCGAATCGCCGGTCGTGGTATCGGCATCAAAGTGACGGGCGGACTTGGTATCCGACGTCTTGGTATCGTTCTTATGGTTGGTGGCAGCGGTGCCGGCAGCCTTGATGAGGTTATCCATATCATCGGTGTATTTGACATTGATGGACGGATACGGCGAGGTGCCGTTATAGACTAAGGAAGCCAGATCACTGGTCTTGAAAAGCTGGGATTTGTCGGCATACATACAGGTATCATCGCCGACGGTGCAGACGCTTAAGGAGCCTGTATAGGCTAACAGTTCCTTGACGTTGGCTTCATCGGTAGCCGATAAGGGCGAGAAGCTGACTTTGACCTGATAGCCGACATTCTCGTTGTTGCCCTTGGTGAGCTCGACATCGGCATTGCGGACACCGGCGGTATCCAGACGCTTCATGACGGCACCTTTGATGTCGATTTCGTCCAGATTCTTGATGCCGGAGGTCAGATTGGGGTAATTGGCCGCATCATAAAGCGTGGCATCGCGCTTAGTGATGGCATAGGTCAGCTGAGTCCCTTTGCCATATTCCATGGCATCCGTGCTGTTTTCCAGCACCGACTGCATATTGAACGCCAGCGCGGCGATGAGCGTAAGCATCATCACCAGATAGGCTAAGAAGCGACGCATTTACGTTTTCCTCCTTCAAAGAATAAGCACACTACCCTTTTTAAGGACGCATATAATTTAGCAAAAAAACGGCTTTATATCAAGATGAATTGATTGCCAAAGACACAAAAAAGAGGTTTTTAGGCTTTCGGGGGACTCTCGAGGTCCGCCGGGGCAGGAATTTTAAGGTGATCGTAGGCCTTTTGGGTGGCGACCCGGCCTTTGGGCGTCCGGTTGATCAGCCCGATCTGCACCAGGTAGGGTTCATAGACATCGGCGATGTTCTCCACCGCCTCGCCGATGGCCGAGGCAATCGAGCTTAAGCCGACCGGCCGGCCGTTATAGCGGTAAATCAGGCATTCCAGGATGCGACGGTCGGTCTCATCCAGGCCGAGATCATCGATGGCCAGAAAGCTCATCGCCTTCTGGGTGCTTTCATAATCGATGGTTTCCTTGCCTTCGAAGGTGGCATAGTCGCGGACCCGGCGGAAAAGACGGTTGGCAATCCGGGGCGTTCCCCGCCCACGCAGGGCAATCTGATAGGCGGCATCCAGGGAAATGGGGAAGTGCAGCGCTTTGCTGGTCCGGAGCACGATCTCCAGCAGTTCCTCGGGCGAATAGTAGGACATCCGGAAAAGGATGCCGAAACGGTCGCGCAAAGGAGCGGAGAGGCTGCCCGCATCGGTGGTGGCACCGACCAGGGTGAACGGCGGCAAGGTCAGCGTCAGCGTCCGGGCTTCCGCACCTTTGCCGACAATCAGCGACAAGGAAAAGTCTTCCATGGCACTGTAGAGCACTTCCTGGACAATCACCGGCATCCGGTGGATTTCATCGATAAAGAGGACATCCCCGGGATTGAGTGAGGAGAGGATGGCAGCCAGATCGCCGGTGCGGACCAAGGAGGAGCCGTTGGTGATCTTGATGGTGGCGCCCAGTTCCGTGGCGATGACATTGGCTAAAGTTGTCTTGCCCAGTCCCGGCGGACCGTAAAAGAGAACGTGATCCAGGGATTCGTTGCGTTTCTTGGCGCCGGCAATGAAAATGCTAAGTTCTTTTTTGATGTCGCTTTGCCCGACATAATCGGCCAGGGTTTTCGGCCGCAAAGAGATATCGTAGGCGTCGCGCTGTTCCTTCAGTTCCTGGAGGACCAGCCCTTCGGCGTTTTTCTCAGGGGTGGGAGAGCTCATCTTCCCAGGTTCCTCAGGGCCAGACGGGTATAGTCTTCGACGGACAGTCCCGGCTGGGTGATGGTTTCAAAGGCGGCGGCAATTTCCTTGTCTTTGAAGCCCAGTTCCTTCAGAGCCTCGCGGGCTTTCTCGGCATTGGGGTTGGAGGTATGGTCGGCTAAGAGATCCGTGGTAAGCTTGCCTTTCAGGTCCAGAATGATCTGGGAGGCGTTTTTCTTCCCGATTCCCGGCAGCTGCATCAGAAAGAGGGCATCCGAGGCTTCAATGGCCATTTTCAGCCGCTGGGTCGAGGTCGCGGAGAGAGCACTTAACGCCGTCTTGGGTCCGATGCCTTTGACGGAGGTCAAGGCCAGATACAGCGCTTTTTCCTCGAGCGTCTTGAAGCCGACGAGGAACTGTTCATCCTCATGGCTGTAGAAGCAGGTAAAGACAAACATGTTCTCGCCCACCGGAAAATCCTCGGGATGGGAGACCAGGCAGTCGTAGCCGACGCCTTGGCATTCCACCACGATGCTGTCATCCGTATGGACCGTCACTAACCCATGAAGATAATAAAACATGTTTGCCTCTCACTCCTTATTGGTCTTTTCTTAGGGATTTGTCCAGTGATTTATTCGTAGTAGTCAAAAGCAAATCCGTCCAGTACTATTGTAGCACCGGTGGGGACGCCCATTTTCTTCAGACGTTCACTGACACCGATCCGGTCAAGGTATTCCAAGAGATGATCCATGCCTTCATCGGTTTTGAGATTGATGAGCTTTTTGGTGCGGACCACCCGGTCGCCGACGATCTCATAGCTGCCGTCCTTCTGCAGAACGATGTCAAACTGAGGAATCAGGCCGGTATCGCTGTCCTTGGCGGAATAGACTTTTTCTTCCGTCGAGGCCTCGGTCAGGCTTTCCTGCTTGGCCTTTTCTTCCGTCACCAGCGTATAAAGCCGTTTGATCAAGGGCTTCAGATGGGTTTTGTCCTTGGCGGAGAATTCGAAGATTTCATAGCGATTGCCGATCTGTTTCCGGAAGTCTTCCACTTTTTGCTTGTCATAGTCGCCATCGATCTTATTCAGGCCGATGATCATCCGGCGGTTAGCCAGATCCGGACTGTAGGCAAACAGCTCATGATTGATGGTCTCGAAATCCTTCATCAGATCCTGAGATGTGGTGACATCGATCATATGAAGCAAAACACGGCACCGTTCGATATGACGCAAGAAGGTAAAGCCGAGCCCTTTGCCTTGGGAGGCGCCTTCAATCAGTCCCGGGATATCGGCAATGACGAACTTCTTGTCTTCCTGGTAATAGCAGACGCCGACCATCGGATCCAGGGTCGTGAAAGGATAATCCGCGATTTCCGGATGGGCGCGGGTCGTGCTGGCAAGGAAGGTCGATTTGCCGGCATTGGGGAAACCGACCAGTCCGACGTCGGCCAGCATCTTCAATTCAAAATAGAAGCTCTTCTCCTCGCCGGGGAAGCCGTTCTCGGCAATGTTCGGAGTCCGTTTGATGGAGGATTTGAAGCAGGCATTGCCCCGGCCGCCACGGCCGCCTTTCAAAGCGAGGTAAGTGTCGCCGTCATGACAAAGATCCATTAAAAGCTTGCCTTGGTCATTCTCGACCACGGTTCCGACCGGTACATAAAGCCGGACATCCGGCGCATCTTTGCCGTATTGCAGCTTGGTCTTGCCGTTTTCGCCGTCGGCGGCCCGAATGGTCTTGCCGAAGCGGTAATTGGATAAGGAATCGGTGCTCGAGGAGGCAATGACATAGACGGATCCGCCCCGACCGCCGTTACCCCCGTAAGGGCCACCGGAATCGACACATTTCTCACGGCGGAAGGCAATGGCACCATCGCCACCCTTGCCGCTGGCTAATGTGACTTTGACTTTATCATTCATAAGGACACCTCTTTAAAATAAAAGCTTCGGTTTGACCCGAAGCTTATCTTCGACCTGGAAAGCTGCGATTACTTGGCGGTAACTTCAGGTTTCGTGGGATAGACAGAAACCTTTTCGCGGTGATTGTCTAAGCGTTCATATTTGACATAGCCGTCAATCATAGCGAAGAGCGAATCATCGCCCGCACGTTTGACGTTGTTGCCAGCATGAATTCGGGTTCCTCTCTGGCGATAAATGATCGAGCCAGAATGGCACCATTGCCCATCGAAGAGTTTAGCACCCAGACGCTGCGCATTGGAATCACGGCCGTTTTTAGTGGAAGTGACACCTTTATGGGAAGCGAATAACTGGATGTTAAGTTTAAATTTGAATTCCATATTAACCTTCTTTCTTGGAAACAACAGATACGTCATGAGGATACTCTTTAGAAATCGTCATAAGCTGAGTGACCAAGGTTTCCAACACGACTTGGTCATGATAGCTCGGTTCTTTCTTAGCTTCGCATAAGAAATTTCCGGAGTCAAGGATAATATGGAAGTTGTCGATTTCTTTAAGATTATTAAGAGCACCCGTGACGCAGGAAGAGACACCGGCACAGACAAGATCATACCCGGCAGAACTTGGCCCATGACCCGTAACCGTGATTTTAAGGATGGATTTCTGGCCATGATCCACAGATACCTTAATCATAACTATTTAACTTCGATAGTTTCAACAGAAACAGCAGTATAAGGCTGACGATGTCCACGATGGACACGGAGATTGCTCTTAGCCTTATAACGAAGAATGTGGAGCTTAGTTTCACGGCCAACCTTCACAACCTTTGCTCTGACAGTAGCATTCGCAATGAAAGGCTTGCCGACAGTGATCTTATCGCCATCCTCAACATAAAGGACTTTGTCAAAAGAGACTTCATCGTTAACTTCACCCGAAATCTTTTCGACATAGATCGTCTGTCCAACCTCAGCCTTGACTTGCTTACCACCAGTTAAAATGATAGCGTACATTTTTTGCCTCCTTTCCAAGAAATTGACTCGCTATTGTGGTTCTGAATAAATTCAGATTAAGACCACTTCTAGGCGGTTGTAGTCATTTGGAGACCAAACAACTAAGACATTATATTACAAAGGAAATAGTCAATCAAGAAAATAAATAACATTCCGCTTTGTATTTATTTCAACCAAAAAAGCGGCAGCTGGCTATCTTCCCCCTGAGGGTATTTTCGCCGCCGAGGCGCTTAACTTCCGAGTTCGGAATGGGATCGGGTGTGTCCGCCTGGCTATCGCCGCCGCTGAGACGAAACGGAACGGAACGGAGAGAAGGGAGAGCCGGTAAGGCAGGCCCCCTGAGAACCGAATGCCATTGTCCTTGTCCTGCCAAAATAGAAGAGAACTGCGCGAAACACCGAAGAGGAAGGACCGCCTTCCGGGAAAGTCCCGGAGAAGGACGGAGTCCTCGGGCTATTGGAGCGACCTGCCTCTGCCTGTTGCCAGGCCTGCAGCGATCGTCCATCGAACGGGTGACTTGCCCGTGCCCTTACCCCCTTTCGGAGTGGGAGGCCTATTGTCGGGAACGGCTTCTCGCTTAGATGCTCTCAGCGATTATCCGTGCCGCGGGCGGCTTCCGGGCGGTGCCACTGGCGTGACAGCCCGACCACCGTAGCCGCGTTCCCCCTGGTCCTTGCGTACTAAGGGGGAATTCCCTCAGGCCTCCTGCGCCCACGACAGATAGGGACCAAACTGTCTCACGACGTTTTGAACCCAGCTCGCGTACCGCTTTGATAGGCGAACAGCCTAACCCTTGGAAGGGACTGCCCCTCCAGGATGCGATGAGCCGACATCGAGGTGCCAAACCGACTCGTCGAAGTGAACTCTTGGAATCGATCAGCCTGTTATCCCCAGGGTAGCTTTTATCCGTTAAGCGACGTCCGATCCGCACCGAGACGCCGGGTCACTAACTCCCACTTTCGTGTCTGCTCGAGATGTGCCTCTCGCAGTCGGGCGTCCTTATGCGTTTGCGCTTAGACGCCGGTTTCCAACCGGCGCAAGGACACCTTCGAGCGCCTCCGTTACTCTTTGGGAGGCGACCGCCCCAGTCAAACTGCCCATCAGGCACTGTCCCGGAGACCATCAAGGCCTCCGGTTAGGACGGACGCACACCGGGGGTGGTATCCGAACGTCGGCTCCGGGAGGGCCGCGACCCTCCCATCATAGCCTCCCACCTATCCTGTGCGCGGCGCGCGGCCGCCCAATGCCAAACTACAGTGAAGCTCCATGGGGTCTTTCCGTCTAGTCGCGGGCAACCTGCATCTTCACAGGTATTAAGATTTCGCCGAGTCTGCTGTCGAGACAGCGCCCAGATTATTATACCATTCATGCGCGTCAGAACTTGCCTGACAAGGAATTTCGCTACCTTAGGACCGTTATAGTTACGGCCGCCGTTCACCGGGGCTTCGGCTCAGGGCTTCGCCTTGCGGCTGACCCCTCCCCTTGACCTTCCGGCACCGGGCAGGCTTCACCCCATATACATCGGCTTGCGCCTTCGCATAGAGCTGTGTTTTTGGTAAACAGTTACCTGGGCCTCTTCACTGCGGCCGGCTTGCGCCGGCGCTTCTTATCGCTAACTTGCGAAGCAATTTTGCAGAGTTCCTTAACAACAGTTCACTCGATCGCCTTGGTGTACTCCACCAGACCACGTGTGTCCGTTCTCGGTACGGGCCGGCATGCTTTGTGTCGGGCCCGCGGCTTTTCTCGGGACCGGTCCACAGCGCTACGTACTCGCCTCTCGGCTTTCCTCCCCCGCGCCCAGCGTTCCCGGGAGGGTGCTGCCCTCCCCGCGCCGGGCGCGGGCCAGGCCGTTCCGATGGCCTGGACGCCGCTTCCCGATCCGTCACCGCTGCCCTCGCATGCCGGGCGCAGGAGTCTTGACCTGCTGTGCATCGGGTGCGCCTCTCGGCCTCCCCTTAGCCCCCGGCTGACCCAGGGCGGACGAACCTTGCCCTGGAAACCTTAGTCATTCGGCGGACGGGATACCCTCCCGTCATCGCTACTCACACCTGCATTCTCACTCGCGCGCGGTCCACCGGTCCTCGCGGTCCGGCTTCGCCCCACGCGCGACGCTCCCCTACCACCCCCTCTTCCCCCGCAGGGGAAGGGAGGATCCGCAGATTCGGCAGTACGCTTAGCCCCGGTAAATTTTCGGCGCAGAAACGCTTGACCAGTGAGCTGTTACGCATTCTTTGAATGATGGCTGCCTCTGAGCCAACATCCTGGCTGTCTTAGCGTTCCCACATCCTTACACACTTAGCGTACATTTAGGGGCCTTATCTGGCGGTCTGGGCTGTTGCCCTCTCGACGGTGGAACTTGTCTCCCACCGACTGACTCCCGTCCTAAACCCTCCGGCATTCTTAGTTTGGTCGGGGAGGAATCCGCTCGCGCGGACCCTCCTCATCCAGTGGCTTTACCTCCGGAAGGAAGCGGACGAGGTCATCCCTAAAGATGTTTCGGGGAGAACCAGCTATTACCCGGCTCGATTGGAATTTCACTACGTGCCACAACTCATCCGCGGGCGTTTCAACGAACGTCGGTTCGGACCTCCACAGGGTTTCGCCCCTGCTTCATCCTGGTCATGGCAAGATCGCCGGGTTTCGGGTGTAGACACGCAAACTCAAGTTTCGCCCTGTTCGGACTCGCTTTCGCTACGCCTCCGGGTCTTCCCCTTAGGCTCGCTTGCGTGCACTAACTCGCAGGCTCATTCTTCAATAGGCACGGCATCAGGCTTAAACGCCCTCTGCCTTTTCGTCGGCACGCGGATTCAGGATCTGTTTCACTCCCCTCCCGGGGTGCTTTTCACCTTTCCCTCACGGTACTTGTTCGCTATCGGTAGCCGGATCGTATTCAGCCTTGCGGGGCGGTCCCCGCGTCTTCGGACAGGATCTCTCGTGTCCCGCCTTACTCTGGATGCTGCTGGCTCGGGACATGCTACGGGTACGGGCCTCTCGCCCTCTGCGGGTCCGCGTTCCAGCGGATTCCCCTCGCACGTCCTTCGCGTATCGCAGTCCGAAACCCCTGCTTGCGCAGGTTTGGGCTCCTCCGCTTTCGCTCGCCACTACTCACGGAATCGATCTCTCTTTCTTTTCCTCCAGGTACTTTGATGTTTCAGTTCCCTGGGTTGCCTCCCGGCGCCTATGTATTCGGCTCCGGGTGGCCCGCATGTAGCGGGCCGGGTTCCCCCATTCGGAAATCCCGGGATCAAAGCTCACGTCCAGCTCCCCCAGGCTTATCGCAGGTTGTCGCGTCCTTCGTCGCCATCCGGCTCCAAGGCATCCGCCGCGCGCCTCATCAACTTCCGTCCCGCATAGGCGGGACCTTCGTGTCTTCGGTTCTCGCAATTCGCTTCTATCTTGGATAAGAAATACAAACAGAGCACGGACTCTCATCCATGCCCGCTTCTATCTCAGAAAGAACAATGGCATTCAGTTTTCAAAGAGCCTGCCCCGCGCAGAGCGCAGAGCCGAGGGGTCGCCCCCTCAGAACCGAGCGGGAATGGCCAATGTGCCGGGCCGGCTGCCTGCCGGTCCGCTAAGAACAACGTTACTGCGCCCAGGGCACTGCTGCCCGGGCGGCTTTTTTCCTTCTCCATAGAAAGGAGGTGATCCATCCCCTCGTTCTCGAAGGGATACCTTGTTTCGACTTAACCCCAATCACCGGACCTGCCTTAGACGCCGCCCCCCTTGCGGTTGGGCAAACGCTTTCGGGCCTTTCCGGCTCTCATGGTGTGACGGGCAGTGTGTACAAGGCCCGGGAACGTATTCACCGCGGCGATGCTGATCCGCGATTACTAGCAATTCCGGCTTCACGGGGTCGAATTGCAGACCCCGATCCGAACTGAGACCGGCTTTAGGCGATCCGCTTCCCCTCGCGGGGTCGCATCGCTCTGTGCCGGCCATTGTAGCACGTGTGTCGCCCTGGGCATAAGGGGCGTGATGACTTGACGTCATCCCCATCTTCCTCCGGCTTGCGCCGGCGGTCCCTCCAGAGTGCCCAACTTGATGATGGCAACTGAAGGCAGGGGTTGCGCTCGTTGCGGGACTTAACCCAACATCTCACGACACGAGCTGACGACAGCCATGCACCACCGTTCACCTGTATAACTATCTACCTGTCTCCAGGTCCTTTACAGGGATGTCAAACCCAGGTAAGGTTTTCCGCGTAGCCACGAATTGAACCACATGCTCCACTGCTTGTGCGGGCCCCCGTCAATTCCTTTAAGTTTTATTCTTGCGAACGTAGTACCCAGGCGGAGGACTCATCGCGTTTGCTTCGGCGACGGGGTATGCCCCCGCCACCAGGTCCTCAACGTTTACGGCGTGGACTACTAGGGTATCTAAGCCTATTTGCTCCCCACGCTTTCGAGAATGAGCGTCAGTCGCTGTCTAGCATGCCGCCTTCGCCACCGGTGTTCTTCCTCATATCTGCGCATTTCACCGCTACATGAGGAGTTCCGCATGCCTCTCCAGCACTCTAGCCCCGCAGTTCCTGAGGCGGACTGGGGTTGAGCCCCAGCGTTTGACCCCAGGCTTGCGAAGCCGCCTGCTCTCTCTTTACGCCCAATAATTCCGGATAACGCTTGCAACCTACGTATTACCGCTGCTGCTGGCACGTAGTTAGCAGTTGCTTTCTAAGGGGGCCGTCGGCGGGGAGGCATTGCCTCCTCCCCGGTTTCTGGCCCTATCACAGCGCTTTACACCCCGAAGGGCTTCATCGCGCACGCGGCGTTGCTCGGTCAGGGTTTCCCCCATTGCCAAATACTCCCTACTGCTGCCTCCCGTAGGAGTCTGGGCCGTGTCTCAGTCCCAATGTGGCCGTTTAGCCTCTCAGCTCGGCTACGCATCCCGGCCTTGGTGGGCCTTTATCCCGCCAACTAGCTAATGCGACGCAGGGCCATCCCAGGGCGCCGCCGAAGCGGCCTTTGGCCGGAAGGACTTGCGTCCCTCCGGCGCTATCCGGCATTAGCAGGCGTTTCCGCCTGGTATTCCGGTCCCCGGGGCAGGTTCCCAACGTGTTACTCACCCGTACGCCACTCGTGCATTGCTGCACTCGTTCGACTTGCATGTATTAGGCACGCCGCCGGCGTTTATCCTGAGCCAGGATCGAACTCTCAATAAATCTATCGAGGGCCGGCCTGGCAGCCGACTTTCATTTTTCTGTCCGGTATTACATTCCGCACGTCTCTCTTTCCCTTTCGGGCGAATCGACGATTGGTGTATTAACTGGTCATTCCCACTCAGTTTTCAAAGAGCGACCGTAGTGCGCCTCTTCCGAAGCGCGAATAAAATGATACCATTCCGCCGGACCATAGTCAACAAGTTTTTGCAATTTCCAGCTTCTTCTTTATCTTCTAATAAGTATTTAAGTACCAAAAAAGCCAAGCAGGAAGAAGTGCCCCGCTTGGCTAATCAAAAAACAAATTGAGAAAAGGAACTAACGGTGAATGGAAAGAGAAAGCGGATCCTGAAGGCCTTCTTGCGTATCGTAACCGAACTTGGCAGCATAGGATTCATGCGTCTTAGCCAGATCCAGTTGCTGACGGGAAGCATCGATTTCGGCCATATTATGGTAAGAAAGACCCAGTCCACGTTCACCGGCGAGCGAATAATAGCGATAAGCGAGCTCAAGATTCTTGGGATCGGAAACCTTTTCGCGGAAACAATCACCCAGATAATTCAGGGCATACGAATAACCCTTATGAGCGCTGTCAAGAATCAGCTGATGAGCTTTGTCTTCATCGAAGAAAGCGTTGTTATGATCCAAATAGAGACGTCCCAGACGGAATTCAGCCGAAGCCGAACCACGGGACATAGCCAGCTCATAATATTTCTTGGAGGAGGTCATATCCTTCTCGACGAGCGAATTCTCACCCTCATAAAGGAAACCCAGAAGGACAGCAGCACGAAGAGAGCCTTGATCCGAAGCGGTCTTGGCAAGCTCAATGCCATCCATACGGTCTTTATAAGTGGAAGAAGGATTATCAATCAAGCGGATGGCACGAATCAGCAAAGCATCTTCCTGAACCTGTTCCTGAGTATCCTTGCCTGTGACTTCAGCAGGACCATTGACAGGAGCAACCACCGGAGCCTTTTCGACCTTGGCTTCTTCGGCAACCGGAGCAACCGGCGTTTCAGCAACCGGCGCAACAGGGGCGGTTTCCGCAACAGACGGCTCGGCTTTCGGCGCAGCTTCCGCAGCCGGTTCTTCGACTGGCTTTACTTCGGCTTCCTTGCTTTCTTCCTCAGGAGCAACAGCAACAATCTTATTCTGCAACTGATTCTTCCGGATCTCATCGGCCTTCGCCTGGGCTTCTTTGTCGCCGTCTTTGGCAGAGAGATCATAATACTCAAGGGCTTTTTCGACATTGACAGGTTCGGTTCCCAAACCGTAGTAGTAATAATCGCCTAATTCCCGGTTATCCATGGAATCACGATTTTCTTTCATGAACTGATTCACGGAAGCATCGTAATATTTACGGCTTTCCTCGGGATTGGCTTCCAAACCCGGTACACCATCGTGAATGATTTTACCGACTTCAAAGAAAGATTTTCCTTTGGTCGTGCCCTTGCGAGCAGACTTGTTAATCAGCTTCAAAGCGGAATCAATCTTTTTGCCTTCTGCCAACATGTTCATGCCGGCTTCCAGATTTTTATCAATGGTATACGCCATATTTCCCTCCCTAACAACTAATTAGAATTATAGAGTTATCGTTGCCTCAATGCAAGGCTTTGCAGAAATTATTTTTCGGGGTCTTTTTTGAAAAAACCACTGCGACGGAATGAAAAAAAGGAATCATCGGAAACGATTAAAGAATCCAGAAGAACCAAGCCCTTCCGGTCACAGAATCGACTGACTTCCAAGGTCGTCATCTTGTCCCTGGCGGACGGCAAAACGGCTTGGGAGGGATGATTATGGATGAGGAGAACGAAGCGAACGCCTTCCTCTTTGCGCCCCGCCAGCAGATTCTCCCAGGAAAAAGAGATTTCCTTATCCGACCTTCCGGTAAAATGCTTCAGTCCCAGGACGGTCCGGTCCTTGGCCAGAAAGAGAATCACGGCATTCTCGGTTTTCTGGCCTTGGAAGAACCGTTGGGTCAGCCTTAGGCTGTCTTCCACCGTGAGAATCCGTGAGGCCGACGTCAGCGGCAGCCTCTTGTAGATTTCCCCCAAGGCAAGAATGCGGCAGGCTTTGGCCTTCTTGATGCCGGAGATGGAAAGGTCTTTCTCGCTGGCACGCATCAGACCGGCAAGCCCGCCGTTTTCAGCTAACAGATGCTGGGAAAGCAAGAGCACGTTCTCTTTCCGGGTTCCGGTATCCAAAAGCAAGGCTACCAGTTCCCAGTCGTTCAGACAGCCGATCCCGAGCGATGTTGCTTTCTCCCGGGGCAATAAGGCAGTGGTGCCTTTTATTTTCCCCATTGGAAGACAAAGCCGCCAGGCAGCTGTGTCTTGCCGGAACCCGAGAAGAAGATCCGGTAGCAGACCACCGCCGTAACCCCGATGGCTAAGAGTGCCATGATGGCCGCCAGGGTCACCGCCTCACCGCCTTTCGTCTGCCGCATCTCCTCGACTGACAGCGTTTGGTATTTCATAATGAAAAACCTCCTCACTCTCTATTAGGAAAATGAAGAGGTTTTGTCCAACAGAAGAAAACAATCAGGCGAGATACTTTTTCAGTTCGTCCTGGTAGGCCTGGTATTTTTCCTTTTCGGCAGCCACTTTCTTCGGGTCGGCCTTGGCTAAGAAGGCCGGATTGGAAAGAATGTGTTCCGAACGGGCAATCTCGGCTTTAAGATCCGCGATCTTCTTCTCCTTGATGGCCTTGGTCTGAGCGTTCTCCTGATCATGGATGGCTAAGGCAAAGCTCTTGAAGTAAATCAGTGCCGGGTCTTTGGCCGAAATCAAGGTAACCGACGAGGCAAACGAGAACCTTGTCAGATAAGGAAGCAGTGCCTCATAATCCGCCTGACTGCCTAAGAAAAGCAAGTCAATCGGGGCATTCGGAGCCAAGCCGTTCTGACTCTTGTGGTTGCGGATGGCTTTGATGGCCTCATTCAAGGACAAGGCCAGCTCCAGCTGGGAAGCCTGATACGTGAAACCAGTCGGAACCGGATAAGACTCCTCGTAAAGGGAGGCCTTGTGGTTGGGCAGGTAGGAATAGATCTCTTCGGTAATGAACGGCGCAAACGGGAAGAGCACCAAGAGCACCCGCTTCAGAATGTCGTAAAGGACATTGAGGGTAACCTCTTTGGCGTGGTTCGATCCGGAGGCCATCGTCACTTTGCTGTATTCCAGGTAATCAGAGCAGAACTCATCGTAGACGAAATGGTAGACGTAATCCGCAGCCTGTCCGAGTTCGAACTTATCCATATTGCTCTTCACATTCGTAAGCAGGTCATCGCATTCCGAACAGATCCAGGTATCGGTGCAGGAAAGCTCCTCGGAAGTCAGGCACCGCGGCTGGAAATTCTCATCCAGGAGCGACAGGATATAACGGGAAGCATTCCAGACCTTGTTGAGGAAGTTATGGGCATTGTCGACCTTGGTCATCGAAAAATTGATGTCCAGGCCAGGCGTGCCGCCGGTGGCTAAGGCATACCGTAAGGAATCCGTGCCGTACTGTTCGATGACCTGGAACGGATCGATGCCGTTGCCCAGGGATTTGGACATCTTCCGGCCCTGGCTGTCCCGGACCAAGCCATGGATATAGACCGTCTTGAACGGCATCTTCCCCGTGAAGTGCAGCCCTTCGAAAGCCATCCGCTCCACCCAGAAGAAGATGATATCGTAAGCCGTGACCATGACATCCAGCGGATAGAAGCGCTGATAGAGGGCATTCTGGGTATCCGGCCAGCCTAAGAAGGCAAACGGCGCCAAAGCCGAAGAGAACCAGGTGTCCAGAACATCCGGATCCTGCGTCCAGTCAGCGTCATCCAAAGGTTCAACGGAGCAGACCACTTCGCCGGTCGTCTTGTTGGTATAGACCGGAATCCGATGACCCCACCAAAGCTGGCGGGAAATGCACCAGTCCTCTGTCTTTTCCAGCCACTGCGAGAAGATGGCGCTGAAACGCTCCGGGAAGAATTCGGTCTTGCCGGCGCCTTGCTGGGCTTGTAACACCGCCTGGCTCAGCTTGTCCATCCGGACAAACCACTGCTTGGAAAGCATCGGCTCCACGACCGCCTTGGAACGTTCGCTGTGACCGACATTGTGGACAATGTCTTCGATGCGAATCAGATCGCCCTGGGCCTTGATCTGCTCAAGAATCTTCTTGCGGCAGGCAAAACGGTCCAAGCCGACATAATCCTTGGGGCAGTTGGCGTTCATCGTCCCATCCTCATTCATTGTCTTGACGAGCTTGAGGTTATGCCGCTTGGCAATCTGGAAATCGTTGGGATCATGGGCCGGGGTGCACTTCATCACGCCGGTGCCGAAGGTCGGATCGACATAACGGTCGGCAATCAGCGGCAAAAGCTCCCCGTTGGCCGGATTGATGACGGATTTCCCTTCCAGACCCTGATAACGCTTATCCTCCGGATTAAAGCAGACCGCCTGATCGCCGAACATCGTCTCCGGCCGGGTCGTGGCGACTTCGAGGTAGCGGGAATGATCCGAAAGCCAGTATTTGAAGTAATAGAATTTGCCATTGTCCTGACTGTAGATGACCTCGATGTCGCTCAGTGCCGTGCGTAAGACCGGATCCCAGTTGATGATCCGCTCGCCCCGGTAAATCAGGCCTTCGTCATAAAGCTTCTTGAAGACCGTGTTGACGGCCAGGCACATCCCGGGATCCAAGGTAAAACGCTCCTTGGAATAATCCATGGATAAGCCTAAGGCCTTCCACTGCTTGGTGATGTAGTCGGCATGCTCTTCCTTCCACTTCCAGGCTTCGGCCAAAAAGCCTTCCCGGCCGAGCTCGTATTTGTTCTTGCCTTCGGACTTCAGCTTTTCCTCGACCTTGGCCTGCGTGGCGATGCCGGCGTGATCCATGTCCGCCAAAAAGAGGACATCATAGCCGCAGAGTTTCTTGTAGCGGGCGAGAATATCCAGAATCGTGGTATTGGTCGCGTGGCCGATGTGAAGAATGCCGGTGACGTTCGGCGGGGGCACGATCATCGAGAAGGTCGGCTTGGCGAGGTTCTCTTTCCGCATGGCTTCGAAATAGCCTTGCTTTTCCCAGAAATCCTCTTTGCCCTTTTCGACCGCGACATGATCATAGACTTTGTCCATTGTGGATTTCATAAAAAAATCCCTCCAATTCATGAAGGGACGCAACGGACAGGTCCGTGCGCGGTACCACCCCTCTTCGGTCAGACCGCTCTCATTGCCGAAAACTTTCTAAGTCGGCAGCTTAGAGGATTCCTCCCCGGCTCCGGGACGACAGACCAAAGCACGACCGCCTGCTTGCACCCCGACGCAGGCTCTCTTGGGGTTGTGGCTTTTGTCCCTTCCCTTCAACACCGTCTTTTATTATATCGGATTTTTCCCGCAAGGGAAGAAAAAAAGACTAAGGAGGGCTCCCCCGACGGGGGAAAGCCTCTCCTAAGTCTGTTCATCAAACTGACGTCTAGTCTTTGGCTTCGCCTTTCTTGGATTTCGAGGAAGCTTTCTTGCCGGAGGTGGACGACTCAATCTGCTTCTTCATTGCGGTAATATCATCGAGGAAGACGCCACTGAACATATCGCGGGCCTTCTTGACCTCGACAATGGCCAGGCAGTCGGTGATTTCCTTCGGGAGTTCCAGAACATCCTTGTGGTTCTCGGCCGGGATGAAGACGGTCTTGATGTGCTCTCTGGTCGCGGCATTGGTCTTCTCACGGAGACCGCCGATCGGCAGCGAGTTGCCACGGAGATCGATTTCGCCGGTCATGGCGACATCATTGCGGATCCGCACATTGCAGATGGCCGAGATGATGCATAAGGCCGTCGCGACACCGGCCGATGGGCCATCCTTCGGGGTGGCCGACTCCGGGAAGTGGATATGGATATCGTGTTCGGAGAAGAAATCCGGGTTGATGCCCAGTTCCGGTCCGATGGATTTGACATAGGAGAGAGCCGTTTCGCAGGCTTCCTTCATCACGGAGCCAAGGTTACCGGTCAGAATAAGCTGACCCTTGCCAGGGAAAGTGTTGCATTCAATCCGGAGGACTTCGCCGCCGGCATCGGTATAGGCCAAGCCGTTGATGATGCCGACCTGTGAATTGCTGACATCCTTGTCATGGTAGAAGATCTCGGCGCCGAGATAACGCTGAGCGATTTCCTTGGTGATGACGAGATGGTTGAAATGCTCAGGGTCACGGAGATAATCGACGGCAAACTTCCGGTCGATGGTGCCGATATTGCGGCGCAGATTGCGGACGCCGGCTTCCATCGTGTAGTATTCGATGATGTAATCCAGGGCCTCGTCCGTCCATTCCATCATGCCCGGCTTGATGCCGTTTTCCTTCTCTTCCAGACCGATGAGGTGCGTCTTGGCAATCGTCATCTTCTCAAACTTCGTGTAAGTGTTCAGCTCAATCATCTCCAGACGGTCGAAGAGAGCCGGAGGAATCTTGGAAATATCGTTGGCCGTGCAGATGAACATGACTTTGGAAAGATCGAAAGGCTCATCGAGATAGTTATCCTTGAAGAAGGCATTCTGCTCCGGATCCAGGACTTCCAGAAGGGCACTGGCCGGATCGCCGTGATAGCCGCCGCCATCGATCTTATCGATTTCATCCAAGAGGAAGACTGGGTTGTTGGTTCCGCATTTCTCAATGCCGGAGATGATCTGGCCCGGCAGGGCACCGACATAGGTGCGCCGATGGCCGCGGATTTCGGCTTCATCGCTGATGCCGCCCAAGGCGACCTTGGTGAACTTCCGGCCTAAGGCCTGAGCAATCGAAATCGCCAAGGACGTCTTGCCGACGCCCGGAGCGCCATAGAAGCAGAGAATCGGAGCTTTCAGGGAATGGGTGAGCTGCTTGACGGCCAGATACTGCATAATACGGTCTTTCTGCTTGTCGAGACCGTAGTGATTGGCATCGAGAACCTTCTTGACGTTGGTGAGATCGTCGTTATCCGCCGAAGAAATCTTCCAGGGCAAAGCAATCAGCAGATCAAGGTAGGAGGTCAGGACGGAAATCTCCTGGCTCCCGGCCGGCATCGCCTTCAGGCGGCCGACTTCATTCTTGATCCGCAGCTGAATGTTGTCCGGATACATCTCCGGATGGAGACTCACGGCTTTCTCATAGGCATCGGTCGGATCGCCGCCATCGAACTCCTTCAGCTGGTCCTTGACGACCTTCATCTTCTCCCGAAGGACGTATTCCCGCTGGTTCTTGTCAATGGCTTCGCTGACCTTCTTCTGAATATCGAACTCAATCTTGGAATCGAGGTTGAAGCGGTCCAGGTCATTGATAAGGACCCGGAACTTCTCAATCGGATCCTTCTCCTCAAGAAGAATCTGCTCATTGAACATCGAGGTGCTTAAAAACGCCGCGATATGGTACGGAATGTTGCGGATATCCTGAACCGTCTGAGAGAAATCAGGAAGCTCGGGAAGCTGATTGAACTTAGCCCGCATGGCCGTATAGGACGAGGCGAATTTGCCCATCATCTCATAAACCTGATTGTCGTCCCGTTCGTACTGCGGACGCAAGGTCATGTTGGCCATGACGGTGCCGGTGGTCACGTCGATGTTGAAATCGAGCAGATCGACGGCCGCCTTGCCCAGCACATGGGCCTGCAGGCCCGTTTCATTGGGGGTAATCGAAACGACCCGGCAAAGACAGCCGACTTCTTTGACACCCGGGAAAACGATATTATTGAAATCACCGTAAACATTATCCTTATTGGCAAAGCACATGACGAATTCATCGCCGTTCTTCAGCTGCGAAAGCAGGTGCGTATCATAGGTATTCTTGGCCGTAATCGTCATTTCGATGTCCGGCAGACCGACGCCCTTGCTGTTAGGAAGAATCATGACCCGATGCTGTCCGAAATATTCCATTGATTATTTTCCTCCGTTCCAATTTTAGCACACTATGATTAAGAGTGCTAGTTTTTTGTATCAAAGTTGCTGAAGTCCCTAAAAACAAGATAGGCTCCGGAGGACATCCGGAGCCTATGAATCAATGCTTTCCTTCTACTTCGTCTCGGCAGGCTTCTCACTCGGAGCAGCAGCTTCGGCAGGCTTGTCATCGGCCTTCTTGGCTTCGGCAGGCTTCACTTCAGCCGGCTTGGCTTCGGCAGGCTTGGCTTCCGGCTCCGGCTGTTTGTAGCCGTTGAGGATAAGGAGGCGGTCCTGGACACGCTGGCTCATCATGGAAGCGAAAATCTGATTGAGATAATTGTTGATTTCTTCCTGAATCTGATCATCCGGAAGCTTCTGGGCTTTCAGATAGGAGGTGAAGTTCTTGACGAAATCCGGAATGTTGGAATTGAGACGCTTCTCAATATCGGCCTGAGTCGGGGAAGGAATCTTCTCCGCTTCGGCTAAGGCATTATAGACTAAGGAAGACTTCAGTTCGGATTCGACGCCGGCGGTGATTTCCTTACGGTAATCCTCTTCCGCCTTGCCGATGAGCTTCAGATATTCCGGAAGGGTCAGACCCTGTTCGGTAATCCGCTTCTCATCTTCCTTGACTCTGTCTTCGGTGACCTGATCCAGGTATTCCTTGGCAATCACGAATTCGGAATGATCGCGGACCTGAAGAAGCAGATCATTGACCAGAGCGCTGTCATAAGCCGTCTCACTGTCCTTGACAAGATTGGCCTTGACCTTGGTCTTCAGCTCAGCAAGATCCTTGCTGGCATTGGCACCCGAGAGCGTGGTCGCAAAGGCATCATTGATCTCCGGGACATCCTTGACCTTGACGGCATTCAGGACAACCTTGAAGACCACAGCCTTATTGGTCAGCGGCTCCGGATAATTGGCAGGCATCGTCAGAGCGACATCGAACTTATCACCGGCCTTGTGACCGATGCACTGATCCTCGAAGCCCGGAACGAAATGACCGCTGCCGAGTTCCAGATCGAAGGACTTGGACGAGCCGCCCTCGAATTCCTTGCCATCCATGAGACCGGTGAAATCGATGTTGACGGTATCGCCCTTCTCAGAGACCTTTTCCTTAGGAGTCAGTTCGGCTTCATTCTCAGCCAGCTTCTTGATTTCGGCATCCACATCCTTATCGGTGACTTCCTTCTTGGCGGCAGAGGACTTAAGGCCCTTGTACTCACCCAGCTTTGTCACTTCCGGACGCAGCACATAAACAATGGCAATCTCCGCTTCGGTATTGGAGAACTTGGTGACCGAGACATTCGGGCGGAAGCTCTCAAGCAGCTGATTGGACTTCACATAGGCATTGAAATCATCGAGCTTGGCAAACTCGCGATCAATGCTGCGGAGCAGCTGATTGATGATTTCTTCGGCAACATCGTCGTTGCGCAGATAACGGCTGGCCATGTCGACCGGGGCAGCGCCCTTGCGGAAGCCAGGAACCGTCACTTGCTGACTCAGCTTCGTGACAGCCTTTTCGTTCGCTTTCTTGATCTCATCGGCACCAAAACTGACGTTGGCTTTCAGATGACCGTTCTCTTTTTTGAATGTGTGATTCATAAGACCTCTCTTAATTTCTATGACAAACAAGCTTAATGATTATAGTTTCAATCCCTTTCCTTTTCAAGAAGTTAACTAGAAAAAGTCAAAAAATCCAGCGATGCGAAGGATTTCTGAGTGAGCGTGAGGAAGAAGCGGAAGCTCTGGATCAGCTGGTCGACGCGGTTCCGATTGGCAGAAAAGCCGAGGAAACCGTTGACACAGGCCAAAAGAAGAGCATCGGAATCCTGACGGAGAGCATCCTCCAGGATATCAAAGGAAATGGACGTAAACACATGAGCAAAATACCTGAGATAGTCCTGGTAGGCACGGACATAGGCCTCGGCGGAAGGATTCTTCGCCTCACCGGCCGACAGTGCGGAAAGGTCCTGCAGGGTTTTCACATCGAAAGACGCCTGAGGGATAGCCCCGGTAAACGTCTTTTGAAAACGCTGAAGATCGCCCGTAATATCCTTAGAAACCATTAGTGGATCTTCTTCAGGTGCCAGATGTCGCGGTTATATTCGCTGATGGTACGGTCGGAGCTGAACCATCCGGAATAGGCGATATTGGTCAAGCATATCTTGCCCCAATGATTGCGGTCCAGGTACAGCTGTTCGGTCTTCTTGCTGGCCTCGAGATAGGAATTGAAGTCCTTGAGGACCATGTACTCATCGTTATGGTACATGATCTCATCGTAGATCATCTTGAACTGATCCTTGTCTTCGCTGAACGTGCCATCGATGAGACTGTCGATGATGCCCTTGACCCGGGCATCCTGGTAATAGACATCCCACGGATTGTACGTGTTCTCGAATTTCAGCTGTTTGACTTCGTCGTTCTTCATGCCGAAGATGACCGCGTTGTCCTGACCGACGAAATTGGCAATCTCGACATTCGCGCCATCCAAGGTGCCTAAGGTCACGGCGCCGTTCATCATGAACTTCATGTTGGACGTACCGCTGGCCTCTTTGCCGGCCAAGGAAATCTGTTCGCTGACATCGCTGGCCGGGATGATGATCTGGGCATTGCTGACGCCATAGTTCTCAATGAAGACGACCTTCATGTACTTGGAGACGTCCGGATCGGCGCTGATGGTCTTGCCGACCGCCAGGATCAGCTCAATGATCTTCTTGGCATAGGTATAGCTCGGTGCCGCCTTGGCGCCGAAGATATAGACATGGGGATAGATGCGGAAGCTGGCATCGCCCTTCATCCGCTGATAGAGGTGGATGATGCGGAAGATGTTCAGCAGCTGACGCTTGTAGGCATGCAGCCGTTTGATCTGGACATCATAGATGGCATCCGGGGAAAGCTCCATATCGTTATGGTCTTTGACATAGCTGATCAGCTCTTCCTTGTTGGCCTTCTTGATGTCGTTGATCTTCTGGTAAACCGGCAGATGGTCCTTCTTGCCGTCGCAGTAAGGAAGCAGATCCTTCAGCTTCTCCGGCTGGGTGATGAAATCCTTGCCGATCAGGCTCTCAATATAGGAAGACAGCCGCGGATTGCTCACCAGCAGGAAACGCCGATGGGAAATGCCGTTGGTCTTGTTGTTGAACTTCTCCGGATAGATCTGATAAAGGTCCTTGAAGGTGGTGGACTTGAGAATCTCGGTATGGAGGTTGGCGACGCCATTGACGCTGAAGGCGACATGGATGGCCAGCTGGCACATATTGACGTTGCCGTCCTTGACGATCATGCAGTTCTGAATATTGTGCTCATGCATCGGAGAAGGCATCTCCCGCATCCGCAGCAGCATCCGGCGGTTGATCTCCTCGATGATCATGTAGACCCGAGGCGCGACGGAGGCAATATAGCGGCAAGGCCACTTCTCCAGCGCTTCGGGCATGACGGTGTGATTGGTGAAGGCAAAGCACTTGGAGACGATGTCGAAAGCCGCATCCCAGCCATAGCCGTTCTCATCCATCAGAAGACGCATCAGTTCCGGAATGGACATAATCGGATGGGTATCGTTGAGCTGGAAATTGTAATGATCATAAAAATGGTCGAGATTGCCGTAAAGCTTCTTCTCGCGGTTGACGGCAAACTGCATGCCGGAGGAAACCAGGAAATACTGCTGACGGAGGCGGAGCAGTTTGCCCTCCTCGGTCGAATCATCCGGATAAAGGCCATGGGTGATCTGACGGATAAAAGCCAGATAAGCGGTGAAATCGACGGACGTCGGAAGGGTGTCTTCGCTCGGCTCGGCATACCAGAGACGCAGGGTATTGGTGACATGGTTCTGGTAACCGATCAGCGGCACATCATAAGGAACAGCCAGCACGGAATAGGCATTGGCCGTACGCCAGCGGATTTCGCCGGTCAGCGGATCCTTGTAGGTCTCCGGATTGCCGTAGAACTTGACGGTCACGGCATCGCTGGGCTTGCGGATTTCCCACGGATAGCCATTCATCAGCCAGGTATCCGGATACTCTTCCTGTTTGCCGTTGCGGATCTTCTGCCGGAAGAAACCATATTCATAACGGATGCAGTTGCCATGGACCGGCAGCCCCAGGGAGGCGGCGCTATCCATGAAGCAGGCAGCCAGACGGCCTAAGCCGCCGTTGCCTAAGCCGGCATCAGGCTCCTGGGCCTCGAGATCCTCATAGCGGATCCCTAATTCGGCCAAGGTCTCCTTGACGTCATCGAGAATGCCGAGATTGAAAAGGTTGGTGGAGAGAAGCCGGCCCATCAAAAACTCCATGGAGAAATAAATCAGCTGCTTCTGACCGCTTTTCTTGACTTCTTCCTTGCAGACTTTATTGTCGAGGTTGGCATAATCACGGATGATGGTGCCTAAGATATCGAACTGTTCCTGCGACGACAGCTCCTTGGGGTCACGGCCATACTTTTCGATGCACTTGGTAGTGAAATCCCCTTTAAAATATTGACGGAACTCTTTTCCGCTCTTGATTTCCAGCATGTAGGTTACCTCCTGTCAAACCTATTCATTATAAGTTAAAGAAAACACATTGTATAGGATATTTTTGCCGAAGAAACTTCACTTTAGACCTTCATACCCTTGTTGAAAAAGAGATTGGGATCCTTGCTCACATACGGACGGTTATCGTCATTGGGCTTGGGTTTCCGGTAGCAAAGATAAACCGCACCGAACGAGGGCAGCTTCAGGGTGATCTTGAATTTCTGGTTGTGGATGCCCGCGCCGTTGGTCGAAATCGGATTGGGGTTGAACTGGTTCCAGCCGCCATAGACCGCCTTATCGGTATTGAGAATCTCTTCGTAGGTTCCCTCATAAGGAACGCCCACATCATAATCCCAGTAGAAGTTGGGAGTCATGTTAAAGAGAAAGACCAGGCACTCTTCCTGGCTTTCCCGGTAGAAGACATAAACGCTCTGATCGGAGTTGTCGGCCATGATCCAGCTGAAGTGGGTCGGGTTGTATTCTTCGTTGTACATGGCGGAATGCGTCTTATAGATCTGGTTCAGATCCCGGATCAGACGCTGCACGCCCTGATGCTTGGGATAGTCGAGGGCATTGAAGGCCAAGGGCTGCCATTCCTTCCATTCATCAAAGGCCGCGATCTCATTGCCCATGAAGTTCAGTTTCTTTCCCGGATGGGCAAACTGATAGGCATAAAGGTTGCGGACGTTGGCGAATTTGTTGTCGTAGTTGCCCCACATCTTGTTGACGATGCTGCCCTTCATATGGACCACCTCGTCGTGGCTTAAAGGAAGAATGAAGTTCTCGCTATAGAAATACGCCATCGAGAAGGTCAGCTGGTTGTGACAGTATTTCTTGTAAATCGGATCCTTGGCATAGTACTTGAGGGTATCATTCATCCAGCCGAGATCCCATTTGTAATCAAACCCTAAGCCATCCTGAAAGAGACCTTTGGTGACGTGCCCATAGGCGGAGGAATCCTCGGCCATCATCATCACATTCGGGCAGAGGTCATGGACATAGGCGTTGACCCGTTTGATGAACTCGATGCCACCGGCATTCTCGCCCTTCTGGCTGTTGCCGTCCCAATAGATAACGTTGCTGACCGCATCGAAGCGGAAGCCGTCGAGATGGAAGACTTTGGCAAAATAGAGCACCGACGACATCAGGAACGAACGGACCGGATCCTTGCCCAAATCGAAGGCCTTGGTCCCCCATTCGGTGAACTCATGCTCATTGGCATATTCATAGACGCAGGAACCGTCGAACTTCTCCAGACCGAAGCTATCGACCGCGAAGTGGACCGGCACGAAGTCCATGATGACCCCGATGCCAGCCTGATGCATTTTTTCAATAAACGACGCAAAGTCACTTAACGATCCCCAGCGGCTGTCGACGGCATAATAGCCCAGTGCCTGATAGCCCCAGCTCTTATCGTTCGGATACGCCGTGATCGGCAGAGCCTCGACGTGGGTGTAGCCCATGTCGCGAAGATACGGAATCATGATATCGGCTAACTGCGAATAGGTATACTCGCTCCCGTCTTCCCGCCGTTTCCAGGTTCCGAAATGGAATTCGTAGATGGACACCGGCTTATTGAAGCAGCGGTCACGCTTAGCGACGAAATCGGCATCGGCGATGGAAATCTTGGAGATATCCGCCAGGATCGAGCAGCCAAGGTCCCGGACCTCGTCCTTGAAGGCAAACGGATCCTGCTTGTCCTTCCAGAAACCGTCACAGCCGAAGATGTGGAATTTGTAGCGCTGACCTTCCTGGGCTCCCGGAATGAACGTCTCGAAGAGTCCCCGGTAATCCAGCTTCCCCATCCGGCCGCCTAACGGATCCCAGTTATTGAAGTCACCGATGACATCGACTTCGTTGGCCATCGGGGCGTAGACCCGGAACAGATAGCCTGCTTTCCCTTCCTGGGTAGCTTTATGGGCACCGAAATATTGATAGGCATCGGGGCAACGGCCATTGAGGTAGTTGTCAAAAAAAACATAGTTCTCCATTAAGATACCCTCCACTAGCAAAAATTATACCACAATTTTTCCCTTTTTCAGCGAGAGGGAAGCATAAAAAGAAATACCATCACGACCCTCGGGGAAGAAAGTGCCTTTCCGTAAGGAAAAAGCTAATTTTCAGGCCCAGAGAGTTTTTTTGGTTTCCTCCCCTTGCAAGATTTCCTTGTAAAGAGAAGCCAAGGCGCTAAAATAGAGCTTGGTATTTTTAAGGAAAGGATCCCTATGTCCAAAGAATTAAAGATTATGTGCGTCAATGCCGGTTCGAGCAGTCTCAAGTTCAAGCTTTACAGCATGGAAGACCAGGCCCTCAAGCAGCCCACCATCGCTGAGAAAGCCAAATACTGCCATGTCTTAACCAGCGGCATCGTCGAGCGCATCGGCCACGACGATGGCATCTTCACCATCAAGAAGCCGGGTGGCTTCAAGAAAAGCGTCACCCTGCCGGTCAAGGACCATGCCGCCGCTGTCTCCTTAGTCCTGCATGGACTGATCGATGAGAAGATCGTCAAGAGCCTGGATGAAATCAACGGTGTCGGCAACCGCATCGTCCAAGGCGGCAGCTACTTCAATGATTCCCATGTCTTCGATGAGGATACGGCGGATAAGATTGCCTCGTTGATTCCGCTGGATCCGCTTCATGCCGAAGCCCATCTCACCTGCTTCCGTGCCTTCCAGAAGGCTCTGCCGTCGGTCGGTGAAGTCGCCGTCTTCGATACGGCCTTCCACCAGACCATGTCCCCGGTCGAATACATGTATGCCATCCCCTATGAATGGTATGAGAAATACGGTGTCCGCCGCTATGGCGCTCATGGCACCAGCCATAAGTACCTCTCCACGGTCGCCAAGGAAGAATACTTCCCGACCAAAGAACATCTGAACCTCATCACCTGCCACATCGGTTCCGGCGCCAGTTTGGCAGCCGTGAAGGATGGCAAGTGCGTTGCCACCTCCATGGGTCTGACTCCTCTGGCGGGTGTCATGATGGGCAGCCGTACCGGCGATATCGATCCTAGCTGCATGCCGTATCTCTGCAAGTGCACCGGCAAGTCGGCCGATGAGATCTACGATATCTATAACCATGAATCCGGCATCTTAGGCATTTCCGGCATCTCCAACGATACCCGGGATGTTGAGGAAGCCTACCTCAAGGGCGATAAGAAGGCGACGTTGGCCGTGGAGATGTATGCCAGCCGCATCGCCGACTATCTGATGATGTATGCCGGCAAACTCGGCCATGTCGATATGGTCGTCTGCTCGGCCGGTGTCTTCGAGAACGCCCCGCTTTATCGGAAGATGGCCTTCGACGATGTCAAGGAAGCCTTAGGCATTGTCATCGATGACAAGCTCAACAACGAAACCAAACTTGGCAAGGAAGGCATCATCTCGGCCAAGGAGAGCAAGATCCCGGTGGTCGTCATCCCCACGGACGAGGAACTGATGATTGCCTTGGATACGGTCCGGATCTTAGGTCTGTAGCGGACTGTTGGACAACCGTCTCATTTCTTGCCAATAATGAAGAGAGGAGGACATCGCCATGAGCAAACAAACGACGTTCGTTAAGGCGCTCATCCTGCTGGCCGCCTCTTTTTCGTTGGCCGGCTGCTCTCAGCAAGACTATTATCAGCAGACGTTCGGTTCCAAAATCCCGACGACGCAGGTCAAGGATCTCGACAGCTATGTGCTGATTCCGGATGTCTCGTTGCTGAACAGCATCGCCCGTTATGATGCCGCCGTCATCCTGGTCAGCCGCATCGGCTGCCACTACTGCGGCGCGGACCTGGTGAATCTCAAAAGCTATGTCGCCAAGACGCATACGCTCGTCTACGTCGTCGACAGCATCACCTACAAGGAAGCCTATGAGGATAAAAGCAATGAGACCGGCGACTATGCCCGGCTTTACCCTCAGATTCAAGGAACGCCGACCTATCTTTTCTATAACGGCGGGAAGCTCGTCAATTCCCATAACGGCGTCTTCGGCAGCGACAGTTATGAAGCCAATCTCAGCCAATACCTGGTGGACTATGGGTATGTTTCCTTAAACACGTTTACCCATGATCCGGAGCAGACCGGCTTCTATGCCGATAGCTATGCCATCGACGTTGATGACACCAGCGACTGGTGGGGCTATTCCACGACGGCCTTGGACAAAGCTCTCAGCGAAGGCGGCAAAACAACCGTCCTTTTCACTTGGCGGCGCTGCACGGACTGCAAGAACTATCATCAGCAGGTGCTGGACTCCTATCTGCTGAAGAATCCGTCCCTTTCCATCTACTATTTTGAAGTGGATGGCTACTATCTCAAGAAACGAAGCGGCGATGAGGCAACGGCCACGGAAGGCTTAGCCGGCTGGGCCAGCTTCTGCCAGAAATACCATCTCACCGACATGCCTGGCTATACGACTCCGGCCGGTCAAGCCACCGGCGTCGTCCCGACGCTGGTCACCTTCGACGGAACAGGTCATACCACCTCTGTTTTTGCTAACGACAAGGATCCTCTCCGCAATGAGGACGGCACCCTCTCCTACACGACCTCCTTTTATGCGGATGTCAAAACCCTGAAAAGCTCCACCAAAGTCAGTCTGGGCGATACCACCAGCAGCACCTATCAGAAAGCCTTAAGCGAGTTAGCCACGAAGGCTCAGGCCTTGGAAGCCAAGCTTTGCTTAAGCTATCTTGAGGCAAACCTCGGATGAAAAAGACCCTGACTGCACTGTTGTTTCTGATGACACTGCCGTTTCCGCTTTTAAGCTGCCACTCTACCGTTGAGAAAGTTCCGGTCTTTCAGTCCTCCGTCGTCAGCCGCACGGAGACAGACAGCACCTATTATCTTTCGTGCCGTCTTTTCGAAACCGACCTGACGGACCTGATGGCAAAAAAGGCCTCCTTCCCGCTCGTCGTCTATGCGCCGGGCTGCGGAACCTGCTCTCTTTTCGACTATGCCCTCTGGGATTATGAGAAAACCTACCAGGCGGCCTTGCCCTATGCCATGCTTTCCAATTACGCCAGCGTCAGCGGCTTGCCGGAGATCACTGATAACTCCCTGGTGATCTTCAACGGCGGAAAAGTCGTCAAGACCATCACCATCACCGCTAAGAACCAGGACTCCAAGTCCTTCTTTGCCCTGATGGACACCTACACGTATCGAACCGACATCCTCATCGATAACTGGGCCTACATCAACCCTATCGGCCTCACCAATTACCTGAAGTTCTATACCTATCAGAAAATCATCACTTGCGATACTAACGGAAAAGATGCTTCTTTGTTCTCCTCCAATCTTTATAACGATCTTTCCAAGAAAGAAGCCAAGCGTATCCTCTTTATCAACTGGGATACCCTTACCGATGCAAGTGACCTTTCGAAAGCCTTTGGAAAAGGCCTGGATTACCAGGCCCTCTATGTCTATGATTCGACTGCGGAAGCCACCTTTGAGGCGACCACCGGTTTCACTAAGGATTCGGCGAAGACGTATACTTCCTGGGACTACTCCCCCAGCAAGGGTCTAAGCATCCAGACCAGCGACTCAATAACTGATTTAAACTAATTCGTCGCAGGCTTCCAGAAGCTTCGGAAGCAGATCGAGACTGTCGAGTTTGCAGCCGGCCGCAAAGTCATGGCCGCCGCCATCGAACTTCAGCGCCGCCGGCGCGACTTTGATCTTGGCCGAACGGAGCGACACCCGGAAGTTATGGCTGTTGACGTCTTCGGTGATGCTTAAGACGCAGCGGACGCCTTTCATCGTACGGAAGGTATTGATGTGAAGGTTGCCTTCATCCGCCGTCATTTGCAGGGCATCCATGTCCTTCTGAGTGAAGACATAATAGCAGGTGCCTTTGGCGGTCATATGGAAGTTGTCCAGGCAGAACTTCAGGATATTCATCCGCCGTAAGTCGGTCTCATACATCTGATCATAAATGGCCGTCTTATCCACCCCGCAATCCAGGAGCGCCGCCGAAAGCCGTAAGGTGCCGGCATCGGTATCCTCGTAAAGGAAGCGTCCGGTATCGCCGACGATGCCGGTATATAAGTAGCTGGCTGCTTTGGCGCTCAGCTTCAGCTTATGTCCGCGGGAAAGGAAGAACAAGGCGAGGATCTCACTGGCCGCCGGGCGGTCCGGATGGACAATGAGGAAATTGCCGAAGGAATATTCCGGCTGCGGTAAGGGATGATGATCCAGCTTGATCACTTCCTTGGCAAAGGAGAGGTGATTCTCGCTGACCCGTTTGGAATCAGAGACGTCGACCGTGATGGCCAGATGCTCCTGACGGTACCAGCTCTCATCCAGTTTTTCCGGATAGGGGAAAGGGTTAGGCATGAAGGTCGGATGGACGTCGCCGACAAAGCGGACTTCCTTCTTGGGGAAGTTCTCCTTGATCCAGGTGACTAAGCCCATCTGCGCCCCGAGGGCATCGAAATCCGGGGAGACATGCCGATACACGACGATCCGGTCTTCTTCCTTGATTCGCTTCTCGAGATACTTGAATTCTTTCCGCATCGCTGAGAGTTCTTTGTTATCCATGCTTTCTGCTCCTAAGGTTCACGATAGTTCATTGTAGCAAACCTGACACAGGAAAGATAGGAAAAGACAATCCGAAAAGACAAGAAACCCCTTTTGGAATAAAGTCATCCCGTTCTCTTGAACTAACGGGCTCTTTGGTATATTATTATTAGGCTTTTAAGCCATTTTTATGGCCCTGTAGCTCAGTTGGATAGAGCAACTGCCTTCTAAGCAGTGGGCCGGGCGTTCGAATCGCCCCAGGGTCACCAGAAAAAGCTGCCGGAAATCCTTCATCGGTTTCCGGCTTTTTTCATCCTTAGAATCCGATATCCTCTTTCATGAGCTTGGCCGAACGCTTCTCACTGAGCTTCACAAACAGGAAGCTGAGTCCGCCGAACACGGCTAAGACGAGAATCCCGCCCAGATAATAATCCTGAACCAGCGTATAGCCTAAGGCCTCTAAGCCGACCACCAATCCGGTCAAAGGGAACTGCAGCAGATTGGAAAGGAGCGGCCCCGGTCCCTTCTTCAGCAAGTCGCTGATGGCATCATAATTGAAATTGACAAAGACGATTCCTAAATAATAGCAAAGCGACAGGTTCAGGCTGAGATACCCCAGTCCGCTTAAGATCAGGTTCACCCAGCTGGACCAGCCCGCCTGGTCGACCACGCCGAAAGCCACCACCAGCACCGCATAGATAGGAAGCGTGAAGACAACGCTGGGCAAGAGCTTTGTCAGCGTCAGCCTTTTCTGGGAAATAGGGAAGCTCTTCAAGGTAGCGATGTTCTTCTTCTCCAAGGACATGGCACAGAAAGGAAACATCGGGACATAAAGAGAAACCGTCATGAAACAGCAGGCCATGATTTCTCCGACATACGGAGTCGAGGCAAACTCCTGCTGCTTCACCATCAGAGCCAAGGTAATCAGCAGCGGAATGGCTAAGGACACCGGATAGATCAGCGACGTCAGCACCACCAGCATCTGCGCCCGGTAGTTGCCCATCTCCCGATGGAAGAAAAGCAAGGTCGGATGACTGACCCGGGCAAAGGACTTCTCCAGCTGTCGTTCTTTCTCTGCCGGAGTGAGCTTCCGTTTCTTCGGCTCATGGGTAAGGCCGAGATGGCTGAGATAGCTCTTCCGGGTGAGAATGAAAGTCAGGGCCAGGGCTAACAGAACCACGCCAACAAAAACTAGGAAGAATAAACCATCCTGAGCTTCTAAAAGAAGAATGCTCTTTTCCGGAAGGAATCCGATCCAGGACATGAAGGAGGTGATCCCGCTGGCTGTCGTAATCATCGAATCCGCACTGGCGGAACTCGTGACACCCGTCAGATAGGACGTGGTGAAGCTGCTCACCATGATCATCAAGGAACCCATCACGCCGCTCACGATATTGCAGATCAAAGACCCCACCCGGTTGGTCTTGAAATCGACAAACCCGGACAGGAAATTGATCCAGATGAAACTAAGGCAGGGAATCACCAGGATCAGCAAGAGCGAAATCAGTACGGCAAAGACATAGGAAAGGATCCCTAACGAAAGAATGATGCAGGTAGCCAGCGAGCATGCCAGGAAAAGCAGCCCGCCGTACATGAACGTCAGATAAAGGGATAGAACTAATCGAGCCAGAAAGAGACGGTCCCCCGAGATCGGCAAGGCTGTGAACATGTCATTGTTGGTCTGGAAGAAGATGGACGGCGTAAACGAGAGGGTGATGAAGAAGCCAAAGCCGATGAAGCCGGCCAGCGTGATCCGAAGATAGCCCTCTAACGAGGCACCGCTGCCCCCGACAGCCACTAAGGCCAGAAGGCCTCGGCAGAACTCCCAGGTGAAAATGGCGGCAATCATCAGTGCCGAAAGAATCTGGCTCAGCGATACCGAATGGGGTTTGACGGTCTTGCCGTTCCGGCTGCGGCCGACCGACATCGTGGAGGCCGAGATGGCCTTCACCAGCGTGAAGAAGTCTTTCATCAGCGGGTCAGATTCAGGAAGAGGTCCTCGAGGTCGCCTCCGCCGATGTTCTCCTTGGCCCGCAGCTCCTCCAGGGTGCCTAAGAAGATCAGTTCGCCATGGTTGATGATGGCCACTTTGTCGCAGACCTTCTCGGCGACGTCGAGGACGTGCGTCGAGAAAAGGACGCTGCAGCCGTTATGGGCCATATCCTTCATCTTGGCTTTGACCTGGAAAGCCGCCTCCGGATCTAAGCCGGTCAAGGGTTCATCCAGAATCCAGTTATGGGGATCATGCAACAAGGAGCCGATGACGAAGATCTTCTGCCGCATGCCGTGGGAATAGTTGATGATGAGATCGTTGAGGACATCGTCGAGATTGAATTCTTTGCTTAAGGCAAGGCTCTTGGCTTTGGCCTGATCCTTGTCCATATGGAAAACCGTGGCAATGAAAGCCAGATAATCCGCACCCGTCATGCCTAAGAACATATCCGGACTGTCCGGAACAAAGCCGATGCTCTGCTTGGCTAAGAGCGCATCATGGGTGATCGAATGCCCGTCAATCAGGACATCGCCCTTCGTCGGCGTCAGGATGCCGGTGATCATCTTGATGGTCGTGGATTTGCCGGCACCGTTAGGTCCTAAAAGGCCGACGACTTCGCCGTCGTTGAAATCGACCGTCAGATCCTTCACGGCCAGCTTCGTACCGAAAGCCTTCGAAAGGTTCTGTATCTTGATCATGACTGTTACCGGAAAGATTATACCCTAGTCAACGGAATCCCAAAAGGAAAAGCTTAAAAAGAGGAACTCAGTGCATTGCCATCGGCGATGAGACTGACGAAGGAATCGACCTCGTTGATGCTCTTGCCGAAAAGATTGGTCTCAGCTCCCTGGTACTGCTGGTAGAAGGACTGCAGCGTGGCAGCTTCCAAAGCCCACTTGGCTTGGGCGGCAACCTTCTCAAGCAAGGTGGCTCCGGAAGTATTGGCAACGGTATTCAGTTCACCATAGGCTAAATAGCCGGCCGTCCGTTTGTCCCGGATGACACTCAGTGACAAACTGGTGTACTGGGCTAACGATGTGGCATCGGCCACCAGATCGCTGTGAAGTTTGCTCTGGTTATAGGTGAGGTTCAGTCCGTTGGAGTCATAGCCGACGATACCCTTGGTAAGATACGTCGTCACCAAAAGAGGTGTCGCGGTATAGCTGTCATCCATCACCTTGGTGAAGGTGGCTTCATCCGTTCCGGAAGCGACGGTCTTCTTATAGAGGATCTCGAAAGCCTCCGTCAGGGCATTCTCCAGATTATACAAGGTGACATCCGTGTCACTCGTCTCGGAGTTGGTCGTCAGCAATTCGACCTGACTGACCAATGCATCGCTGACAAAGAGAGAGGTCGGATAGGTAGGCTTAATGACCACGCCGACCAGCGTCGACGGCATCAAGGAAACATAGTCTTCGGAAACAATCTTGTAGGCGGTATCCAAGGCGGCTCTGATGGTGTCCTCGCTGCTCGTCACGGTCAAAGCCTTCAACGCGGAAAGCGAGGTCGTGACTTTGGTCGCCAAATTCGTCAGATAGCTCTGCTCGGCACTGACGACCCGCTGATATTCGCTGGCATCCGTCTCCGACAGGGCCAGACCGAAATTCTTGTAGCCGCAGGCACTGTCAAAGCTGGTCTTGATGGTGCTCATCGAAAGGGTGGTGTTCTTCTTGCTGGCGGTAATGCCGTCGGTGAGTTCCGTACGCCCCGTCGTGTATTGGCTTAAGATGGTCGTCGGGGTCACTTTCTCCGTCAGCATGAACTGGATATCGGTATCCAAGGAGGAATAATCCGTGGCGGCTTTCGAAATAGCCTCCCCGCTGGCCTTATCGATGCCGACGCCGCTGATGGGAGCATCCCCGTCATAATAAGGAACGTTGGCGCTGATCCGCGGATAGAAGGCATCAAAACCGACCCTGGCAGCCTTGAATTTGGCCTGCAGAGCATCTTCCTGATCGAAGAAGCCGGTCCCTAAGGTAGTCCGGGCATCGGCTAAGGCAAACTGGTAGGAGATATGGCTTTCGCTGCCGCTGCCGGTATCGAAGCTGAAAAGGAAATCGAAATCCTGGAAATGGGTGTAACTGGTTATGGGATCCTTGTAGAGGGTGAAATCGGTCGACAGGGAATTGATCTTGAGTTCATCCAGTAAAGTACCCATCGCCGCGGTATAGGTTGAGGCGGAAGAATAGCCTAAGGCAGAAAGCAGAGCATTCTTGGCCCGGTTCTTGCCTTCTTCGGTCAGATAGATGGAGAAGTGAAGGCTTTCTCTGCCGGAAGTATCCGTCGTGGTCGTCTTATCGATGTTGAAGCCACCGGCAAAGAGGACTAACAGGATGCCTAACGCCTGGCCGGCATATTTGATTTCCTGATTCTGCTTGTCGGTGATGAGAGTGCCGTCAGCCACCAAGGAATTCATCACGGCAATGAAATCCGTCTTCTGCAGTTTGGAAGGGTCGCTGTAATCCAAGGAGGCTAACGCCGAAAGGACGGTGGCCAGCTGGGTGGCGACATCGGATTTGGAAGTATCCTGATAGGCGTAATATCGGGCCTGCGACGCCGTCGAGGCCGAATACTCGCCGGCTGCGGAAGTCATCCCCTTCTGATAGAAGTTGAGGATTTCCTTCGGCATGGTGCTGATGGTATTGGCCAGATCGTCTCCGGTCTTGCCGCTGACTTTGTTATAGACGCCGTCCATGCCGGCTCCGAAGGCTTTGTAAGCTCCCGGAATCTCGGCTTTCAGGCTGTCGCTGTCAGGGATGAAGGCATCGAAAAGGGTGAAGAAGGACGGCAGATTGGATAAATCCCGGACGGCCTTAAGGTTCTTCTGAGTCTGCTCCGCACTGGTGACCGCTGCCGTGGCGTTGCCGTTGGCATCCGTCCCGGCCGGAGTGGCTAAGCCGTCAGTGAGATCGGCTTTGATGGTCATATCCGTTCCGGTCCCTAACTGAATCAGGGAGTCCTTGCTC
Organism: Bacilli bacterium; assembly: GCA_022647725.1. Taxonomy (GTDB): domain Bacteria; phylum Bacillota_I; class Bacilli_A; order RFN20; family CAG-288; genus Enterosoma. The sequence continues at coordinate 1,785,832 of JALCLG010000001.1, read as the reverse complement.
AGATAGTCGACTTTGGCTGGGCAGTAGATGTTGGTGGCAAAAGTCTTGGTCTCGGTCCCGACTTTGCCCGAGAGGGAGATATCCGATTTCATGGTTCCGGTCCGTTCCAACGGAAGAATGCTGGTGGCTTTCTCCGTGACGGTCACATAGCAAGTCGCCACCTGAGAGCCGCTGGCCGCCAAAAGAACACAGGTGCCTTTTCCGACCGCTGTGACTTTGCCGCTGTTTACCGTCGCCACCGTCTCATCCAGACTCGACCAGGAAATCACCTTATCCGAGGCATTGGCAGGCAGAATCGTTGCCGTCAAGGTCACTTTGTCGCCGATGACTAATGAAAGACTCGTCTGATCCAAAGTAATCGAGGAGGTCCGGACAAGCTTCGAATCCGAGGCCGAGGAATTGCCGGAAGTGGCGGAGGCCGAGGAATTATGCTGGCAGCCGGAAAGGAGCATGACCAGAGCCAAAGACCAGCCGACCCATTGTTTTTTCATAAGGACACCTCCGCAAGTAAAAGATAACCTTTTTATCTTCCCTTTAGTTTAGTTTGCCGGAAGGGGTTTGTCTAGTCAGCCAAGGCCTTGTTTTTCCTTCTCTTTGTCCTTTTTATCCGGAAATGCCATTTTCTCGGGCGTAACGCTTGGTTTTCGTAGTATAATCGTTAACCGGTAAATCTGAACAAGGAGATATTCCAAATGCGCAACATGACAAGTGATGAAATCCGTGATACGTGGCTTAACTTCTTCAAAGACCACGGCCATTATATTGAACCGTCGGCATCCCTGATCCCGAACAATGATCCGACACTCTTGTGGATCAATGCCGGTGTCGCCGCCTTAAAGAAGTATTTCGATGGCACCCTGACTCCGAAGCATCGGCGGATTACCAATGCCCAGAAGTGCATCCGTACCAACGATATCGACAATGTCGGCCATACGGCCCGGCATCACACCTTCTTTGAAATGCTGGGTAACTTCTCCATCGGCGATTACTTCCGTCCGGAAGTCATTCCGTGGGCGTATGATCTTCTGACCAATCCGAAGAATTTCGGCTTGGACAAGGACCGTCTTTACATCACGTATTATCCGGATGACATGGATACCCTTAACCTCTGGGTCAAGTGCGGCATGGATCCGAAGAACATGGTTCCCTGCAAGAACAACTTCTGGGAAATCGGCGAGGGTCCGTGCGGCCCGGATACGGAAATCAACTACGATCGCGGCGAGAAGTGGGATCCGCAGGGTCTCGGCGTCAAGCTGGTTCAGGATGATCTGGAGAACGACCGTTACATTGAACTCTGGAACATCGTCTTCTCCCAGTTCAACAGCGAACCTGGCAAACCGAGAAGCGAATATAAGCCGCTGCCGCAGAAGAACATCGATACCGGTGCCGGCTTGGAGCGTATCGCCTGCATCATGCAGGGGACGGATACCAACTTCGAGACCGATCTTTTCATGCCGTATATCAACGAGATCGCCAAGCGTTCCAAAGTGCCTTATGAAGGCAAGAACCGCTTAGCCTACCGGGTCATCGCCGATCACATCCGTTCCATCACCTTCGCTTTGGCTGATGGCGCCGTCTTCTCCAATGATGGCCGGGGCTATGTCCTGAAGAGACTGCTCCGTCGGGCCAGCCGTTATGCTCAGACCATCGGTCTGGATGCCGGCTCCCTGTCCGATCTGGTGCCGTTAGTTGTTTCCAACATGGCCCACTACTATCCGTATCTCTCCGAGCATGAAGACCGGACCATCAAGATGATCAAGAACGAAGAGGATAAGTTTGCCTCAACGCTGAAGAACGGCGAGAAGCTCTTAGCCAACTACCTCGATAAGCCGGGAACGGTCTTATCCGGTGAGGATGCTTTCCGGCTAGCCGATACCTATGGCTTCCCCTATGAGCTGACCAAGGAAATCACCGAGGATGCCGGCAAGAAGGTCGATGAAGATAGCTATACCAAGCTCTTGAACGATTCCAAGGAGCTGGCTAGAAAGTCCCGTGGCGACCGTCAGTCGTTCGGACTGCAGTCCAAGGATCTGATTGCCTTCACGACGCCCAGTGAGTTTGTCTATGATGATGGCAAGGTCGACGGCAAAGTGACCGGCATCTTCGTCAACGGCGTCAAAACCGATTCCCTTGACGAAGAAGGCGATGTTGCTTTCGATAAGACCAACTTCTATGCCGAAATGGGCGGCGAGGTTGCCGATACCGGCTTTGTCAAGAATGCTGCCTTCGAAGGTGAAGTCACCAACGTCATCCCCGCTAACCACGGACAGCATCTGCTCCATGTGAAGGTGCTTTATGGTGCTTTGAAGGTCGGCGATATCTTAACGGAAACGCCGGACTTCGATAAGCGGGCTTTGATCCGCAAGAACCACTCGGCCACGCACTTGCTGCAGAAGGCTCTGCAGGAAATCGTCTCGCCGGATCTCCATCAGGAAGGTGCTTACTATGACAGCGAGAACCTCCGCTTGGATTTCAACAGCGACAATAAGCTCAGCGCCGATCAGCTCAACCAGATTGAGCGTCGGGTCAATGAGAAGATCTTTGCGGCTCTCCCGGTCAGTGTCACCCTGATGCCGAAGGAAGAAGCCCTGAAGCTCAATGCCATGCATCTCTTCTCCGAGAAATACGGGGATGTCGTCCGGGTCGTCAAGATGGGCGAGTATTCCACCGAGTTCTGCGGCGGTCTGCATGTCAGCAATACGGCCGACATCAATCTCTTTGTGATCGTCAGCGAAGGCGCGGTCTCGGCCGGCATCCGCCGGATCACGGCCTATACCGGACTGAAGGCGTATGACTACCTCAAGGAAAAACAGTCGATGATCAATGAGGCGGCCGATCTCTTAAGCCTCAACTCCGATAAGGGCGTCCGTCAGAAGCTGATGTCCCTCAATGACCAGATGGCGGACCTTAACAGCACCATCAAGGCCTTACGCGAGGAAAGCACCACCAACCTGATGGGTTCCTTGGAAGACAAGATCGAAACCGTCAACGGCAAGGAGCTCTTGGCTCTAACCTTGAAGTCAATGACCCATGAACAGGAAGATTCCCTGGCTCATAAGCTGATTGACAAACATCCGTCCTTGGTCCTCTTCTTAGCCTTTGACAATGGCGAGAAGAAGGATCTGGTCGTGGCGGTCGGCAAGAACAATGCCGGTCTCAAGGCCGGTGTCCTGATGAAGAGCCTTGCCCAGATTCTCTTAGGCTCGGGCGGCGGCCGTCCGGACTGTGCCTTCGGCGGAACGAAGGACCTCAGCCATTTCGACGATGCCAAGAAAGCGCTAGTGGGCTATCTGAAGTAGATGAAAAAGAACGTTCTCTGTCTCGATTTAGGGAAAGGCAGCCTCGGGCTAGCCATTTCCCGCAGTGGCTTCTTAGTGACTCCGTTAACCAATTACCGTTTCCATCTGATGGCCTTTGACGAAGCCATCCAGGATCTCAAAGAGGTGCTATCCGTTGAGAAAGTCGAGACCTTCGTCATCGGCTATCCCACTTTCCCCTCCGGCGACCCCTGTGAGATGACGCCTGTCGTCGAGGATTTCATCAAGCTTCTCAGCCAAAATTTCCCCACCATCCCTGTCATCAAGCAGGACGAACGCTATTCCACCACCGAAGCCAGTCAGATCCTTCATGACAACGGCCAAAATGCCAAGAAGCAGCACAAGAACATCGATTCCGCGGCTGCCACCGTCATCCTGGAACGCTACCTGACCTCCTTAGGTCAGCTCTAAGTCCAAATAAAAAAATCCCAGTCCCTGCCGCGCAGAGTCTGGGATTTTCGGTTACTTGAACTGCGAGGAGTAGAGATCGTAGTAGAAGCCGTGCTTGGCCATCAGCTCGTTGTGGCTGCCCATCTCGACCACGCCGCCGTCCTTGAGGACAAGGATCGTGTCGGCCTTGCGAATGGTGCTGAGCCGGTGGGCGATCACGATGGAAGTCTTCCCGTAGAGAATCCGGTCAAAGGCATCGGTGATCTGCTTTTCGGTGCGGGTATCGACGTTACTGGTCGCTTCATCAAGAATCACGATGTCCGGATCTTTCAGCATCACCCGGCTGATGGTCAGCATCTGCCGTTCGCCTTCGCTCAGGCCGCCGCGGGCCGAGATCTTCGTGTTGTAGCCTTCCGGCAACGTCTGAATGAAACTGTCGGCATGAGCCTTGAGGCAGGCGTCCTTGACTTCCTCATCGGTGGCTTCGGGTTTGGCGTAGCGGACATTGTCGAGAATCGTTCCCGAGAAAATCCAGGTCTCCTGAAGCACCATCCCGAAGGAGGAACGTAAACTTGCTTTTGGAATGCTTAACCCGTCAATGCCGTTATAAAGGACTTTGCCGCCGGTCGGATCGTAGAAGCGCATCAGCACATTGATCAGGGTCGACTTGCCGGCACCGGTGGGTCCGACGATGGCGACTTTCTGACCCTGTCTGATCGTCAGGTTGAAGTTCTCGATCAGCTTCTGCTTGGGAGCATAATGGAAATCCATCGCCGCAAAGCAGATCTCATGGACCGGCTCTCTCAAGGCCGTCGTTCCATTATCCACATCATCCTCCTTGGCTAGGAAGGCATCGATCCGTTTGAAGGAGAACTGGGCGGTCTCATATTCGCTGACGACGGAAGAAATCTCATTGAACGGCTTGGTGTATTCGGTCGTATAGGAGAGGAAGCTGGAAAGCCGGCCGACCGTCATGGCTAGGATCGGATAGCTCGGGGTGAAGCCGATCATGATGATGCCGCTGATGCCGATCAGGGCATAGATCGTGTTATTGACCAGCCGGGTCGTCGGGTTGGTCCAGGACGCAGAGAACTGGGCAATCTTTCCCTGTTTCCGTAGCTCTTCATCCCGGTGCCTGAACTCCGCAAGACAGTTTTCTTCGGCATTGAGGGACTGCACCAGTTCGGTGTTGTTGATGGTCTCCAAAGACAAGGAAGTCAGTTCCCCCATCAGCTTGGCCTGCTTCTTGAAATAGCGGTGTGAGAATGAAGCCACGAACTTGCTCATCACGATGCTTAATGGCGAGAGCAGAATCACGCCTAAAGCCAGAATCCAGTTAGTGACAAACATCATCACGATCGTGATCACGATGGCAATCACGCCCTGGATCAGCTGCTTGAAGACGGAATAGATGCCTTGGGCGACATTCTCGACATCGCCAATCTCCAGTTGCACCAAGTCACCGGTCGATAAGCCGTACAAGGTACTGATGGAGACGGAATTGAACTTATGGAAGAGGTCATCCCGCATCTCCTTGACCATCTTCTGGGACATCTTGCTGACTTCGTATTCAAAGGCAAAGTCACTGACGGAACCGATGACGGCTAAGACCAGGGCCACAGACAGTAAGAGAACCAGGGTCTGCTGGTTAGCCTTATCACTCAGGGTATATTGGAACACGCCGGTGCTGGAATCAATGTAGCCGAAGGTATCGACGCTTTTACCGACAATCAGCGGCAGGGAAAGCTGGCAGAGCAAAAAGACCAGCACCGTCAAAGCCAGGATGACGAGGGACTTCTTCTGCGGTTTCAGATACGACCAGAAGCGTTTGCGGTAATCCATGGCTAAGCCTCCCTCTGGGTCTGCGACTCAAAGGTTTCTTTGTAGGCAGGGCAGGAGTTCAGTAACTCGTCATGCTTCCCCTGAGCCAGAATCTTGCCGCCTTCCAAGACGAGAATGAGGTCGCAGTGGCTGATGGTGGCAATCCGCTGGGAGACGATCACTTTCGTCAGGCCCGGATAATCGCGGCTGAGATTGTCCCGGACGGCTTTATCCGTCAAGAGGTCCAGTGCCGAGGTCGAATCATCCAGGATCAGCACTTCCGGAGACTTCCCTAACGCCCGGGCAATGCAAAGACGCTGACGCTGGCCGCCGGAGAAGTTCTTGCCACTCTCCTCGACCGGATTGTCTAAGCCTGACGGCAGGGCACTGACAAAGTCCTCTGCCATCGCCATCGCCAACATATGATGAATCTCCGAATCCGTCAGCTTCGGGTTGGCTAAAAGCATATTGGAACGGATCGTCCCTTTGAAAAGAACCGACTTCTGGGGGACATACCCGATCTCCTCCCGTAAGCCTTTCAGAGAATAGTCTTTCAGATCAACCCCTTTGTACCATACTTTTCCATCGACCGGATCTAAGAAGCGTTCCATCAGTTTGATGACCGTCGACTTGCCGCTGCCAGTGCCGCCGATGATGCCTAAGGACTGGCCTTTGGCGAGACGGAAATCAATATCCGTCAGGGCGAGATTGCCTTCCTTGGCATAGCGGGCATCGACATGGTCGAAGCGAAGAATCTCATCCCCGGGTGCCAACGTGATCCGCTGCGGCTTCCGGCATTCCTTGACGGAAGGCTGAATGGCTAAGACATCATTGACCCGGTGGATGGAGACAGCCGACTTGGTGAAGATCAGGATCAGGTTGGTCAATAGGACCGTCGTCTGGAAGATCTGGTCGAGATAGGCGACTTCGGTGATGATGGTGGAAGGCTGCACCGCCGAGGTGGCGTTCATGGAAAGCCCGCCCAGCAAAACGACGGCCAAGGTCGCCAGCGAGACCAGCGCAAAAGTCAGAGGGTTGATCAAAGAATTCAGCTTGCCGACATCGATGGAGGCATCCTGATACTCCTTGGAGGCCTTTTCAAAGCGCTGGTTCTCATAGTCCGTCCGGTTGAAAGCCCGGACCACCTTGCTGCCGTCAAGATCATCGCTGGCCTGGTTGGATAACCCGTCCAACTGACTTTGGATGGCCAGATATTTGCGGCTGGCTCTCGTCATAATGAAAATGATGATAAGGATGAGCAAAGGCGTTAAGGCTAAGAAGACCAGGCCGATCTGCCAATCCAAAAGGAAGGAGATAATTAGGGAACCTAAGATGATGAACGGCGCCCGGACAGCCAGACGGATGAAGAAGAGGACGCCCTGCTGCACCTGATAGGAATCGGCGTTCAGCACCGTCAACAGACGGCTTAGGGAGTAGATCTCGAGGTCCTTCTGGGACAGCGAGAGGATTTTCTGATAAAGCGAGTCCCGGACATCCGTGCCGACGGCCACGGCGGTCTTGGCGGCCAGATACTGGGTCACCATGGTGGTGGCAAAGCCTAAAATGCCCATCACCAGGATGCAGACGCCGCCGATGATGGCATAGTTGAGGTTGGCATTGTCAGGAATCCAGGTGCCGAAGAGCTTCAGGAAATTGCCGATGCCCTGGGTGATAACGCTGGTCTGGGTGTGGAAACTTAAATCGATGATCGTCTTCATAAACAACGGAATCAGCAAATCGAAGATGGCTTCCACCATCTTCAAAGCCGGCCCGAAGATAAAGCAAGCCAGATGGCGCCGTACTGCCTGTGATACTTTTGTGATCATATTTTGATAACCGAACTATTTTAAAATAATCCGAATTGAATTGACACTCTTTTTCTTGGTTTGGTATAATGTTAGCGCCAAAATGAAGTCTTGAAATTTTGGTTATTAGGTTAGTCCTAATAAGCATTCTTAATCAACGAATTAAGAGTGAGCCCTCCTTTGGGTTCACTCTTTCTTTGTTAAAAGGGGGTCGTATGACCGAAACGACGTTAGCTGACATCCGCAGCATTCTTCAGAAAACTGCCGATGAGATGGGCTTGACTCTGGTTTCTGTAAAGTTCCTGCCGTCGGCCGAGAACGGTCCGACCCTGGAAGTTCTGATCGATAAGGACTATGCCATCGATCTGCCCACCATTGAAGCCTACACCGACAAGGTCAATCCCTTGCTGGATAAGCTCGATACCGGCGACGAAAGCTATCTGCTGGACATCGGTTCCGGGGGCAGCGAAAGGGAGATTCCCTTCGCTGATCTTCCTAAGCTTGCCGACCACTACCTCGACCTCGTCCTTGCGACCGGCGAGAAACTGACGGCCAAGGCTGTCAGTGCCGATAGCACGACCCTGATGGTTCTCTACTTCCTTAAAGGTCAGAAGAAGAAACGCACCTTCCATCCGGCTGACATCCGTTCGATTCGTATGGGTTACAAGGCCTAACGGCTAACATATTAAAGGAGAATGTAACATCATGTCCGAAGAAGAAAACAAAACTGCTGTCGCCAAGACGACGCCTGAGACGGCCGAGACGGAAGCACCGGTTGCTCCGGTGAAGAAGACTCGCTCGAAGAGCAAGAAGGCCGAGGATGTGAATCTCATCACTGGCAAAGTCCAGTCGGATTCCTTTGTCACGGCCATCGGCGACATTCAGAAGGATTCGATGGTCTCGTCTCAGCAGATTGCGGATATCATCACTTCCGCGATGGCTCAGGCCTACCTCGAATGGTCCTATCCGGGTCTTTACCGGGATCGGGACAGCACCGATCCGGTCAAGGATCTCGTCAAGGCCAATGTCGTCTTCAACGAGGACTTCTCCTCGTTCAAGATCTTCGATGTGAAGATCGTCTGCAACGAAGATGACATCGTCGATGACTGCTACCAGATTTCGTTAGAGGATGCCCAGGCCATCAAGCCGGATTGCAAGATCGGCGATTCCGTCGAGATTCCTTTCGACGTCAAGCTTCTTGACAAGGCCTATGTCCGTCGGGTCAAGCAGCTTTATCTTTCCAAGCTGAAGGATGCCTCCCGTCAGGCCATCTTAGCCGTCTACTCCAACCAGATCGGCGGTCTCATCGAAGGTACCGTCACCAAGGCGGAGCCGGAAGCCGGTTCCTATGAGTTATCCTTCGGCAAGGCCGATGGTTTCTTGCGGAAGGGCAACCTGATTCCTCAGGATTCCTTCACCACCGGTGAACGGGTTCTCGTTTATCTCAGCGATGTCTCGGATAAGATGAATCCGCCTTCGCTGGTGATTTCCCGTTCCAGCGATTTCTTCATTCAGAAGCTTCTGGAGCGCAACGTTCCGGAACTGCAGACCGGCGAAGTCAAGATCCGTGCCATCAGCCGTGAGGCTGGCCGTCGCACCAAGGTCTTTGTCGAAGCCACCGTTCCGAACATCGATCCGATCGGTACCTGCATCGGACCTGAGTCCAGCCGTGTCAAGGCCGTGATGAGCGAACTCCATGGCGAAAAGATCGATATCCTGGCTTATAAGACCAACAAGGCTGAACAGATCATCGAAGCGATGAAACCGGCTACCGTCATCGGTATGACCTGCCCGGATGATTTCTTTGATCCGAATGTCCACTATTCCGAATTGGAAAAGGATAAAGGCTATGAGTATCCGAAGATCACCGTCGTCGTGATGAATGGCAACCAAGGTGTCGCCATCGGCTCTGCCGGTGTCAACGTCCGTCTGGCCAGCAAGATCACCATGGCAACGATCTCGGTCTTACAGGCCGATGAAGCCATCAAGCAAGGCCTGAAGTATACCCTGGTTCCGGATATTGAGAAGCAGGTTGCTGAGATGAACAAGGCTATCGAAGCCCAGGCTCCGGAAGCTGCCGCTACCACGGAAGCTCAGCCGGCTGCTGCCGAAACCACTCCGGCTGCGACGAAGTTGCTCCGGCTCCGGAAGCGACGCCTGTCGCTCCGGCGGCTGTTGCCGAACCCGCGGCTGCGACGCCTGTTGCTGCCAGTCCGGTCAGCGAAGTCAAGCCGGTTGAGACTCCGACTGCTCCGGCTCCGACGCCGGCTCCGCGGCTGCTCCGGTCGAGCATATCGAGATCAAGAACAAACCTAAGATTTCCCTCGAAGAGCTCGAAGCTGCCTTATCCTCCAAGAAGGGACCCAGCGAGACCCACTCCTATCACAAGCGCTGGAACCATGACGACCATAAGAAGGATGAAGAGACTCCTTCCGCTAACACTCCGGCTGCCACTCCGGCCAATGCCATGCCGATTTACACTGAGGAAGAGCTGAAGGCCATGGAAGAGCAGGAGAAGAACGGCGATGTCAATGTCCGACCGATGAGGAGACTGATATCAACGTCGATGAGGATGATTACGATAAGTATTACGACGATAAGAAGTAAACAAAACGATGAAAAAGCCTTACCCGGTAAAGCGGATGGATGTCTTCACCCGCAGGATCTATCCCAAAGACGAGCTGTTCCGGCTGGTTTACCAGAACGGAACCCTCGTTTGGGATTCGTCCTATTCCTTGCCGGGCCGAGGCATTTATGTCAGCAAAGACGGTCAAAGCCTGGACCTGGTCCTTAAACGCCATAGCCTGAAGCGCTATAGCAAAGGGGCCGATGTCAGTGCTTTGGAAAAGGAGCTTAGCGAGCATGCTCACCGAAGCTGAAAAGAAGAAATTAGAGACGTATTTCGGCTTTGCCCGGAAAGAGCATGGCCTGGCGGTCGGGATGGAGCTGGATGAGCGGCTGGCCAAACGTCAGATTGCTCTCCTGATTCTGACCCCGCAAGGCTCCCGGCGGGCTCATGATGACTTGCGCGAGTCCTGCAAGGATTCCAAGAACATCGTGATTCTCGACTATACCGGGGATTACCCGATTCACATCAGCTGTGGTTATGCTTCGATGAAGGCTGTCGGCATCCGGGATGAACATCTGGCCAAGCCAATCTATGATCTCTTGAAGAAGGATATGGGAGAGACGGGAAGTTTATCCAAGGAGGATACCCAATGAGTAAGAATATCAACGGAATGAAGCCGGCTTTCGGCAAGAAGACCCAAGGCGAAGTCGAGAACGGTGTCTTTGTCTACTCCGGTCCGATGACGCTTGATCAGCTTTGCAAGCGACTGGGCATCTCGGCCAGCGACACCATCAAGGCCTTTCTGATGGAAGGCAAGATGATTTCCCTTAATACCACCTTAAACGATGATCTGATTGCCGAAATCTGCATCAACAACAATCTCGACTTCAAGAAGGACGAAAATGCCACCAGCGATGATTTCACCCGCATCCCGATCTTCAACAAGGACAGCGATATCGATCCCCGTCCGGCCGTCGTCACCATCATGGGACACGTCGACCACGGCAAGACGACCTTGATTGACTGCATCCGCCACTCCAACGTGGCCTCCGGCGAAGCCGGCGGCATCACCCAGGAAATCGGTGCCTACCAGAAGACCATCAACGGCAAGAAAATCACCTTCTTGGATACCCCTGGCCATGAAGCTTTCACGGCCATGCGTGCCCGCGGTGCTTCCATGACGGATATCGTCATTCTGGTCGTTGCCGCCGATGATGGCGTCAAGCCGCAGACCGTTGAAGCCCTCGATCATGCCAAAGCGGCCAAAGTTCCGATCATCGTTGCTATCAATAAGTGCGATAAACCGGGTGCTCAGCCGGATAAGGTCAAGCAGCAGTTAGCCGGTCTTGGCCTGATGAGCGAGGACTGGGGCGGCGACACGATGATGTTCAACATCTCTGCCAAGAAGAACCAAGGCGTGGATCAGCTGCTGGAAGGTCTTTGACCTTAGCCGAGCTGATGGAGCTCAAAGCGACCAATGACCGTCCGGCCATCGGTTCCGTCATTGAGGCCGAGCTGGATAAGCATGAAGGTGCCAAGGCAACCTTACTGGTGCAGAACGGCACGCTTCATGTCGGCGATTATCTCGCCATCGGTCAGTATTATTGCAAGGTCCGTAAGATGAGCAACGAATTCAACAAAGGCCTCAAGGTGGCGACCCCGTCGACGCCGGTCAGCGTGACCGGTATTTCCGGGGTGCCGACCGCCGGTGACCGTTTCATGGCTTTCACGAGCGAGAAGGATGCCCGGGATGCGGCTGCCAAACGTGCGCAGTCGATGATTGGCAAGGGTGATCAGGGTGTGTCGCTTGCCGATGTCGCTCAGTCCGCGGCCAACGGCGGAACGCCGACCATCAACCTCATCGTCAAGGCCGATACCCAGGGATCCGTCGAAGCCCTGGCCGCGAGTCTTGCCAAGGTCGATGTGCCCGGCGCCAAGCTCAATGTGCTCCACTGCACGACCGGTGATGTCACCCAGGGTGACCTCATCCTAGCCAGTGCCAGCAAGGCCGTTGTCTTAGCCTTCGACGTTCAGGTTTCGCCGGCCATGAAGGATATGGCCAAGGAGCAGAAGGTCGAAGTCCGTGAGTACGATATCATTTACAAGCTCTTGGAAGATGTCGAAGATGCTTTGAAGGGAAAGCTGGCTCCTGTCTTCGAGGAAGTCGTCTACGGCCATGCCGAAGTCCGTTCTCTTTTCAAGGCCAGCAAGGTCGGTCAGATTGCCGGTCTCTATGTCACCGACGGCAAGCTTTCCAACTCGGCCAAGATCCGTGTCTTCCGCGGCAAGGATCTGCAGCTGACGACCCGATTATCCTCTTTGAAGCGTTTCAAGGATGATGCCAAGGAAGTGCTGGAAGGCTTCGAGTGCGGTGCGACCCTCAACGATAACTTCGATCTGCAGGTCGGCGACACCTTAGAGGCTTTCGGTGAGGAGGAGGTCAAGAAGAATGGCTGACAAAAAAGGACGGGTCAATGAGATCATTCAGCGGAATCTTTCGGAAATCATCATCTATCAGCTGAAGGATCCGATCACTCAGTTTGCCTCCATCAATGAAGTCAAAGTCACCGACGACTATTCCTACTGCAAGGTCTATTGCTCCCACGTTCAGGAAGAGAAGGCCGATGAGCTGGTCAACTATCTTAACAACAACGCCAAGAAGATACGGACGCTGCTCTCCAAGACCCTATCCATCTTCAAGACGCCGGAGCTGTTCTTCATCCGGGATGTCTCCTTTGAGAAGGGCAAAGCCATGGATGACCTGATCGAAAAGGCCGTTCACAGCAAGCCTAGAACCCTCAAAGACATCCAGGCTGAGGAGAAGAAGGCCAAGAAAGATGCGGCCCTGAAAGCCAAGAAGGCGGCGGCCAAGAAGAAAGCGGCAAAGAAGGCGGCGGCCGCAAAGCCTGCCAAGAAAGCCGTGAAGAAGGCGGCCAAGAAAGCCTAGATGACCTCTGCCGATCTTTTTGTCGATTTGGAGCGACTTAAGGATGATAAGAAAGCGGCTTTTGCAGAGCCGCTTTTTCATTGTGACCTGAAAAGCCTCGGCGTGCCGGTCCCGACGTTACGGGCATTAGCAAAAACCTACCACGATATCGATCCTAAGGCCTTGCCCTTGGACAGCTCCTTTGAGGTGGACTTCCTTTTCTTCCAGATCGGATTGGGTCAGACAAGCACCCCGGAAGAAGCCAACCGTTTCCTCGTAGCAAACCAGGCCCATCTGAAGACCTGGGCGATCACCGATTCCCTTTATCAGCTCTATCCGCTGACCACCTTCTTTAAGGACCGGAAGAATCTCTCCGTTCTCAAAAAGCAGGGCTCCTACCTGAAACGGTTCTGCTATCTTCTCTTTTTCCGTTATCTGCGGGCGGACCCTAAGCCACTGAAAACCTATCTCTCCTTCCTCAGCGATGATGAATCCTGGGAAGTCTCCTATGCTTTGGGCTGGCTTTTGACGGAGATGGCCATTAAGAACTATGACGGATTCCTCAAAGACTTTGATCCCAGGAAATATTCCTTAGCTACCCGGAAAATCACCGTCTCCAAGATCCGGGACACCTTCCGCCTGACATCGGCGCAGAAGGAAAAAGCCAAGGCGTTAATCCTTGGCTTGTAAGGCATCTTTCTTCAACTGCTCCTTCAGTTCCTCCAAGGAACCGAAGGTGACATCTGAACGGATATGGTCGAGAAAGGTCACCACGATCTTTTGGCCGTAGAGGTCGCCTTTGAAGCCGAGGATATTCGTCTCAATCAGGTCCTGGCTCAGTTTTTCAATGGTCGGGTGTTTGCCGATATAGGTCATGGAGCTGAAGACAAAGCCGTCAATGCTGGTCTTGGTCTTATAGACGCCCCTGGCCGGCAATACCTTGTTTGGCTGGGGATTGAGGTTGGCGGTCGGGAAGCCGATCTTCCGTCCGTTCATCAGTCCGTGCTGGACGATTCCTTCCAGATAGAAGTTATAGCCTAACAGATTATTGGCAGCGACGATGTCACCCTGTTTTAGATAATCCTTGATGCTGGTAGAGGAGACTTTTACACCGGAATCCAAAAGCAAAGATAAAGGCCTTACAAGGATACCATCTTTTCTTAGCGTAAGAAGGTCATTGACCTTCCCCTGTCCCATCCGGCTGAAAGTGAAGTCATCTCCGACGACGACTTCCTGAACATGGGAGCGTCTCAGAAAAGCAAGGAAATCCTCAAGCGAAGCATTCCGTACTTCCGGGGTGAAAGGCAGGACATATTCTTTTTGGATCCCTAGGGTTGCCAGCATGGCGTCCTTCTCTTCCGGTGTCAGCAAAAGCTCTTTCGGTTTCTTTGAAAGCAAGGACTTCATATCCGGGCTGAACGTCAGGATGGCTGGGGTAAGCTTTGAAGCCAAGACTGCCTGAATCAGCTTCTGGTGTCCGCGATGCAGGCCATCGAAAAAGCCGATGGCAAGACAGGTACTTGACAAATCAAGAGTCTCAGTCAGGGTAACGGTTTGACAGTTCATGGTTAAAGCCTCGGTAGCAAGTATAGACTTTTCCGTTTCGCTTATAAAGCGCTACAGGTTCTTTTTCATGGGTCAGGAAAAGGATGTGTGCCGTCTGTCCGTCAAACGGAAGATCTACCCCGTTATAAGCTTTTTCAAAAATCCGGTCCCGGACTTCAATCTTCGGGATCTGCGGAATCAAGGCATCCAGCGGCAGCAGATGTTCCGGCGTCAGGTCTTTGATCTTGACGGCCCCGGAGAGATCCAAGGAAGAGATGGCTGTCCGCCGCAAGGCGGTCAGATAGCCGACTGTCTTAAGCAGCTTGGCCAGATCCCGTCCTAACGCCCGCAGATAGGTTCCTTTCGAAACCGTGGCTTTGAACGTGATCTGCTGTTGCTTCGGGTTCCAGTCCAAAAGAGTCAGTTCCTGGATAGCAATCGGTGAAGGCGGCAAAACAACCGTGAAACCGTCGCGGATCAGGTCATAGGCCCGCTCCCCGTCGATATGCCTGGCACAAACCGAGGGCGGCACTTCCTCTTTCAGCTGACCGAGCGTTTGCAAGGCTTGCCGGATTTCTTCGATAGGAATGTCCCGGGCCGGCTCCGTTGCTATCAAATGTCCGGTCAGATCGAGGGAGTCGGTCGTCTTAAAAAGCTGTAGGGTGGCTTCATAGGTCTTCCAGTCGTCCGGAATGAAAGGGAGGATCTTGGTCCCGTCCCCGACACCGACGATCAAAAGACCGGTGGCAAACGGGTCCAAGGTTCCTAAATGGCCGACCTTGGGAAGGTCGAGCGTCCGTTTGACCAGATTATCGATATCATGGCTGGCATAGCCGGCCTCTTTGTCTATTTTCAGTAAGCCGTTCATTCCTTGTTAGTATAGCCGAAAATCCTAGCAAATCTAGTGAAACGGAAAGGAAAAATAGGTATAATCGTTACGCTATGGATAATCTCAAGGAAAATCAGAAGAAGCTTTTGGCCTGTATCCGCCGGGCGGATTATGATTTCGGGCTCATCGATGATGGGGACCGCATCATGATCGGCTTAAGCGGCGGCAAGGATTCCTTGGCGCTGGTCAAGCTCCTTTCCTTGTATCAGAAATTCGGCCTCAAGTCTTTTTTCTTGGTCGCCTGTCATATCGATTTCGGTTTCCCGGCGGTGGATTTTGCTCCGGTCCAGGAATTCTGCAAAGAAGAAGGCGTCCCTTACCAGGAATACGATGCCAAGGAAGTGGCTCAGATTCTGGAAGTGCACCGCACCAATAAGGGTCTGCTCCCCTGCTCCATCTGCTCCCGGATGCGGAAAGCTGTCATCAACAAGGCTGCCAATGAGCTCGGCTTTAAGAAGGTTGCCTTTGCCCATCATATGGATGATGCCATCGTCACCCTCTTCATGAATATGACCTATGGGGCGAGAGTCAACACCTTCGAACCGAAGATGCATCTGGAGAAGGCCGACATCGACT
Source organism: Bacilli bacterium (assembly GCA_022647725.1). Lineage (GTDB taxonomy): Bacteria > Bacillota_I > Bacilli_A > RFN20 > CAG-288 > Enterosoma. The sequence continues at coordinate 1,769,994 of JALCLG010000001.1, read as the reverse complement.
TCATCCGTCCTTTGATCTATGCCCGTGAGAAGATGATTGCCGATTATGCCAAGGAACTTTCCTTTCCTGTCACCAAGAACCTCTGCGGCAACGACAAGGAGACCCAGCGGGAGGTCTTCAAGGCCTGGCTGAAGGAGTTCTATCATCAGCATCCGGATGCCTACAACAACTTCAGCGTGATGCTGACCAACAGTGCCTGTTTCCAGCTGTGGTTTGGAAGATATGGCATCAATCCGGGGGATGGCCTCTTCATCAAGGAAGCCACCACGAGAGAGGATATCCTTGATCTGGCAAAGATAGCTAGCCTTGCCAAAGCCAGCGAAGACTTTGCCGCTCAGGATGTTTATTACCTTTTACGGAAGAACGGGGTTCCGTTAGCCTACCTTAAGGCTTCGATTGATCCCCACGATGTCGGAAAATACGAACTGCTGGGTCTGGTTTCCCTTCCGGAAGCTCAGGAAAAGGACCTGCTAAGAATGATCGATGAGCTGGAGAAGAAGCTGGCCAGCCAGCATGTGCCACTTACCTTGAACTATGGTCTAGCGGATAAAGAGGACCTTTTCCGGAAGGCTGGCTATGTCGAAAACAACGGAAAACTCACCAAAACCCTGACGCAGTCCCTCCGTTTCTAAGAAAAAGGTTCGATTTTTCTTGAATCTTATCCCACAATCCTTATAATAGTGAGTGCGACTTTTTCTGGATTAGGGCTTGTACCTCATGACCACCCTTGTCTGGAGAACTGCTGCGGAAAGAAAGAGGTTAAAACAGTATGGCTTTAACAAAAGAAGAGAAGACGACGGCTATCAAAGGAAGCCAGGCGAACGAAAAGGATACGGGTTCCACCCTTGTCCAGATTGCTCTCTTAACGAAGAAGATTGAGAAGCTGACGGCTCATATGACCAAGAACCCCGAAGATTATTCTTCGAAGCGTGGTATGGATATCGTCATTGCCCGTCGCAACAACCTTCTTGCCTACTTAAAGCGTACCAACTACGCCAAGTGGGAAGCGCTGACTAAGAAGACGAAGTAGTTTCCAGCCAGTATCGCTTAGGGACCGGTTCCGGTCCCTTTTTCTTTGTCTTAAGAAAAGTCTCATTGCCACAGTGCTTTTTCGGCTATAATAGTATCCAAGAGAGGTTTTCTTATGAATGAAATATTACCCGCGATTCAGAATCGCCGCAGTGTGAGAAGCTATAGTGAGGAAGCCGTCAGCAAGGAAGCGATGGAAGCCATCGTGAGAGCCGGCCATCTGGCCCCCACGGCCGTCAACCGTCAGCCCCTTTTCTTTGTCGGAATCGTATCCCCGGAGATTCTTCATCAGATCAAGGATTTCTTAGGCAGCGGCAAAGAGCTTTATGGCGCGACCGCCATGGTGATCGTCTTCCAGCTGAAAGCCGATCCTTTCAATGAACTCAATACCGGCGCTGCCATGGAGAACATGCTTCTGGAAATCGAGTCCTTAGGACTTTCCGGCTGCTGGATCCATTGTCTCCGCGACCGCCTCAGCTCGCCGGAAGGCATCCGCTTCCTGGCAAAGCTCTTAGGTCTTCCGGAAGGCGTCGTCCCGAGCGAGTGCATTGCGGTCGGTCATATCCAAGGTGAGAAGCCGGCGATGAAGCAAAGGAATTTTGCCCTTGACAAAGTCCTGTGACGTGCTGGTCTTAGGCGGCGGTCCTGCCGGGATCCTAGCTGCTCTTTTGGCCAGTTCCACCCGTCAGGTTATTTTGGCTGAGAAGCCAGCCAAGGAATTTAAGCTGGGCCGCCGCATCCTAGTCAGCGGCAACGGCCGGGCCAACTTTTTCAACGCGGACCTGCTGAAAGAGCCGAATGCCAAGGCACTGCTGTCGTATCTTAAGAACGACTGCGGTTTCCTCTATACCACGGAAGGCAGCCTTTATTATCCTTTCTTCAACCGCTCGGAATGTCTGCAGGAAGCCTTAATGGCTAAGCTTAAGGAATCCAAGGTTACGGTCCTTCAGGCCAAAGCGCTGAAAGTGGATTGTCAGAAGCAGGAAGTCCTCTTGGAGGAGGCCAACAAGAAGCCTTTAACTCTTGCTTATCATGATCTCGTCTTAGCTACCGGCGGACGAAGCTATGACCGGGATGACTTCAGTTATGAGTTGCTTGATTCCTTAGGGGTCAGCTATCTTCCCTTCAGCCCCTGTCTCTGTCCTATAAAGACCTGCGAGCCGATTCCTGCTTATCTGAACCACAACCGCTTAAGAGGGCTTGTCACGTTAAAGAACGGCAATCAGGTTGCTTACCAGGAAGAAGGCGAAGTTCTCTTTAAAGATGATGGTCTCTCCGGCATAGCTGTCTTTAATGCTTCCTTAGTCATCAATCAGATTCGAAGAACACAGGAGAAAGCGCCTCTGACCCTGACATTGGATTATCTTTCGGGTCTGAAGGATGTTAAGAATGCCGACACCTATCTTCCCTCCGTTCCGCTCTTCCTGAGGCGCTATCTTGACGAATTCCATCTGGCCTTCGGCACCCCGCTGACGTTCACCTTTAAGGCTCTCTATCCGTTCAAGGAAAGCCAGGTCTCCTATGGCGGCATCCTTGACAGTCAGCTTATCCCCGGAACCTTAGCCCTGGCCAAGGCACCGACCCTTCAGGTCGTGGGCGAAATCCGTGATCAGACGTACCGCTGCGGCGGGTATAATATGGGGCATAGTCTTTTAGACGGCTATCAGGCCGGGAAAGCTCTCGAGGGGAAGTTATGACGGATACCGAAGAAAAAGAAATCGCTGAAAATCTGATCCGTCTCCGTCTGGAGAAGGAACCTGACCTCGATTCCGAGTTAGTCCGGCGGGTTTTCATGCTCTCCCTTTCTCAGGGACCTTTGGGGGCAGCTTCGAAAGTCCCGTTTGGCGAGGATACTCTTTTCTCGGCAGCAACCCTTCTGGACTTTGTCATCGGCGAAATCCGCTTTGCCAAGCTTTCCCATCCGGAGGCTGCTTTATCCGATTCTCTTCTGAGTCAGAAGGCCTTGGACAAGTTCGTCCTGTTGAAGGATGCCGACAATGATTCCGTGAGTCCGGACGATGCCACCAACTACTATGATCCCGAAATCAGCGACATGCGGGCCATGGAACACTTCCTTTTAGTCATCAATACGCCCTTAGCCCACACCAACCCCAGCGTCAGCCTGATCAACGATATTTTCGAGACGGTCCTCCGCAAGATTGCCGGCTTCTGCAAGATGATGACCTTAGGCCTTTATGCCGATGCCTTCGTCAGCTGGCGGACGCTTCATGAAAGCGAGTGCATCCTGTCGTTATTGATTTCCGGCGGGGACAAGACCCGTTTCAGCTATGTCCGGCATATTGCCTATAACAATGCCTTCCGCAATCAGTCCTACTTCACCAAAGAGGAGCTGGACAAGACCTTTGATGTCATCAAGAACGAGATGCGTCTCCATGACCTCAAGAGCAAGGACATGAAGAAGTTCATCGAATACGGCTGGCTCTATGACCATCCTTCCTTCAACAGCCAGGATCCGACCATGAAGCTCAACTTCCGGGATGGCCTGGAGCGACTGGCTAACCTCAGCCGCTACTCCAAGATCTATGAGGGCGCCAGCGAGATTGCCCATTCCTCCTCGGCCTTCTTCTATGTCAACGATTCCTTCTGCCGGGATCTCTCCTTAGCCTTGACCTATCAGTCCTTTACCCGGATTGTCCATCTCTATCTTGACTTCATGAAAGCCTACTTTGATGCCAAGCCCAACGACAAAGCCAAATCCTTGGTGCTATTAAAAGATGTCGAGGTCATGTCGGACTATCTCTCGGGGAAAGTCAACCTCGAGGAATTCGGCAACGACAGCGACGAAGGCTCCGAGGGAGAATAACAATGTCACAAAAGATAACCGAAGCGACCTGCGTCGATCTGGATGATTTCGGCCGGGGCATTGTCCGCATCGACAACGTCACCTGTTTTGTCGATAACCTCTTGCCGGGCGAGAAAGCGGAGATTGCCACGGTTTTTGAGTATGGCAAACTGGCCGACTGTTATGTGGAAAGGCGTCTGAGTGACAGCCCGGACCGCATCAAGCCGATCTGCCCGTATTATCCGGAATGCGGCGGCTGTCAGCTGATGCATCTAAGCTATCCGAAGCAGCTGGAATATAAGACCCAGAAGGTCAAGGATCTTTTCCATAAGTTCGCTCACCTCGATGTCGAGGTTCAGCCGACGATCGGCCTGGACCAGCCCACCCGTTTCCGCAACAAGGTTCAGAAGCCTATCCGTCTGGATGACAGGACCAACCGCCCGATTGCCGGCTTCTTTGAAACCGGAACGCACCGGCTGGTTGGGGTCGAAGACTGTCTGATGGAGACGGCCTTGTCCAACAAGATCACCAACGTGCTGCTGAGGCTTTTCGTTCAGTATGACTATTATCCCTTCGATGAGGACCGGATGACCGGCGAAATCCGGCATGTCCTCATCAAGACAAGCTCGGCTTATGACAAAGCCCTGGTGACCTTAGTCACCACGACCGCCGATCTGCCGGGACGGGTCAACTTCGCCAAGGACCTCATCAATCAGTGTCCGGAAGTCGTGGGTCTTGTCCTCAATATCAATACCCGCCATACCAACGTCATTTTAGGTGAGCGGGAGGTCGAGGTCTACGGCCATACTCACATTTCTGACCAGATCTTCGGCAAGGATTTCCTGATCTCGAGCCAGTCCTTCTATCAGACCAATGCCAAACAGATCGAGACCCTTTATGGCAAGGCCATCGAGGCCGCCCGGATTCAGAAGACCGACCATGTGTTGGATGCCTACTGCGGCACCGGGACGATTGGCTTAAGCTTAGCCAATCAGGCCCAAAGCGTGGTCGGGGTTGAAATCAACCATGCCGCCATCAAGGATGCTTTGCTCAATGCCAAGATCAACAAGATCACCAATGTCCGCTTTGTCTGTGCCGATGCCACCGACTATATCCTCAATGCCGAGGATAAGTTCGATGTCATCGTCCTGGATCCGCCACGGAAAGGCTCGACACCGGAATTTATCGATGCCTGCCTGACGATGGCGCCTCGGAGCATCGTCTATGTCAGCTGTGACCCGGTGACGTTAGCCCGGGATATTGCTCTTTTCAGTAAGGCTTATGACGTAGTCTCTGTCCAGCCGGTGGATATGTTCCCTAATACGATGCATGTTGAGACGGTGGTTGCACTGTCGCTGAGGAAAAACTTAAAAGAGCCGATAAATGCTAACTAAATGGCTTGTTTAGGCTTAAACCTGAATAAGCCGTTTTTTGTCCCAAAATGGTCTTTTTGGTATTTTACCGGAAAGAGCCGAAAGCCAAGTAGACACGGGTGAACTGTTGTAAAAGCAAGTAACCATCGACGTTTTTAAAAATTGGTCTGAAAATCGCTAAAAATGGCAAAAAAGCAGGTATGTGCCAGTAGATAGTATTGGGGTTTAGAACTGATTTGTAACACTTTATGATATACTATCTCTATGGTAAAAAAGACCGAACCCAAAGCAACCGTGGTCAATCTTCCTGCCCTTCGCAAATCCAAAGGCATTACCCAAGAGCAACTGTCGAAAGAACTCTCCGTTTCGAGAGTGACTTTGGCTCGATGGGAAAGCGGCCGTTTTCAACCTTCCTTGGATTACATCATTAAACTCGCCGAATACTTTGGCGTGTCCATCGATGACTTGGTTGGGTACAAAGGAGGCAACAAAGAATGACCTCTGAAAAGATTTATATCGATGATGACGATTTTGACGATGATGACGAAGGCACTTTAACCCCAGACGAAAGACGAGACGCGCTTTGCATACGCCCATGGCATCACGGTTACATCGAAGTAAAGTTAGGGGATATGCCGGAGGATATTGAACTTCGAAAGGTTACGCCTCATCAAAGAAAGATGGCCATTCTTTATTACATCAAGACCCATAACGGGAAGAAAATATTTTTTGGTGATGATTTTGCCAAGCTTATGGGAACCGAACAGCGGACGATCCAATATGATATCAAGTCCTTAATCAAAGAAGGCATGGTCCGAATGGAGCCAACCTTCGACCGCAAGGGCCGGAGTTCGCACAACCGCTATTTTTACCAGGTTCGAAAAGAATCCGTGGATCACTTTTTCGCAATGAAACCATCTATTGAACGGATTTATAGCAAAGAAAATTATCTAGGGCTACGGAATTGGCATTGGGAAGATTACAAGGTTATCTTTGGCATGGAAGATGACTATCACACCAAACGTGACAAGATGCGGAACTTCGAGGAATTGACCGAAAAAAGGACAGAAATCTGGAAAACGATCCGGGCCTATGACTCCAGAAAAATTCCTACTATAGCCAAGCCAAAGAAGGCAAAATAATCCCCAAAACGGGTTTTATACAACCCTTTTAGAAAATATTTTTGCAATTTTCTTTCCCGATAATATCGGGATTTTTTGATTGCGGTCGAAAGAATTTAACAGGTCGCTAGGGTGCAATTCGGTATATAGAGGGTGAGAGCAAATAAATCTATCGAATCACCATCGACAGAACTGTTTACTTCTCAGAAATGGAGGACAAATACGGGAGAACTGAATTTTGACTACGTCACCATCAACAGCATGGACCAATCCACCAAAAGAAGGATGGAAGAAGACGTGCGGCTGTCCGATTACAAAGGCAGCAAATCCAACTACATCATCACGCTCTGCAACGAAGCGCTGACCGCGAGGGAAAACAAGCGGATCGCCAAGACGGAGCAAGGCACGGAAGACTTTGCCAAGACCCTAAATGAGATTAACGAACGTCTCAAGAGCATCGACAGTCTACGGGGCCAGCAGGACATCGACGGGATTATCGACCGTCTCCTCGTCGTTGAGACCTATCGCTTGGTGAGCAAGATAGCGGACTCAATCGGCGTCAAACACGATGACATCGAAAACGGCCAATGCGATGCCTTGCCTACGCATCTAAGACTGAGAAAGGAGGAAATGGAAAAAGCCTATGGAGACATCTGATTCACCGAATGTGCTGGTCCGGTTCCAATATTACGAACCAGCGGGGGATGGCAGGGGATTTTACGCCTCGGCCCAAAAGGACGACTACCTCAATTATGTGGATAAAGGCATCAAGTCCGACCAAGCGATTCGGGATTACATGGCCTACGCCGGGAACCCTGAAAAATCATCGGGAGTCTTTGGCAAAGACGGTCTCTTATCGCCGGAGGACAAGAAGGCCCTGCGGAAGGAACTCCGAGAAACCAAAAGTTGCATCTGGGATGCAGTCATCAGCTTCAAATCCGATTACGGGAAGAAGAACGTGGTCGATTGGAAAAACGCCCATGAACTTCTCAAGAAGACGTTACCAGCCTTCTTCAAAAGCGTAGGTCTCGATCCAGACAAGACCACCTGGTATGCCGGTCTCCACACCAACACGGACAACCGGCATATCCACCTCTCGTTCTTCCAAGAGGAGCCGAGCGTCTATGACAAGAAGACAAAGGGCTACCGATACCGAAAAGGAAAAATGCCAATGAGCAAGACCGCCGACTTCAAGATTGCCATCGAAAAGCACTTTCTTGAGCCTGTTCAGGGGACGAGGCGTGTCCGTGACCTCATGAACGAAGAGGCTAGGAAAGTGGCCACCGGCTACATGAATGATGACAATGCGGAAACTCGAAGGCTGCTCGCCCAACTCTATGAAGCCATTCCGGCGGAAGGTGAAACCGGATACGCCTCAAAAAATATGGACGGATGCCGGGCGTTGGTTGACGCTATCTCCGAGGTGGCTATGGCCGACGGGTATTGTGGTACGGCTTTGGATGAGCTGAAGGAAAAAATGGCTAAGCGGGATGAAGAAATCAAAGCCATGTGCGAAAAGCAAAAGATTGAAGATCCGACTCCTTACTTCTACCAGCAGGCTTTTATGCAAGACCTCTATCGCCGAATGGGCAATGTGATTATTCAAGAGGTTCTTAAAAGGCGGAAAGAAGAAAGAGAGAAAACCAAGTGGATCCGGCATCCGAAATCAGCTCAGAGAAACCACATCCAAAACACCCTCTACCTTATGGAAAGAGCGGCTGCGCTTAACGCGAAGTTAGCCCATGAGGAGTTTGATGCCATTACCGATTTTGAGGAAAGGCTGGCCAAGGCCGAACACGACAGATTGGTCGAAGAAGGCGTCATCGAACTGGAGTAGTGCAGGAGGTCTTTTATCCGAATTCCTAGGGACAGGATAAAGGTTTTATCTAAAAGTTAGATAAAGCCAGTTCCAGCGCAAACGGGATACCCGTTTCGTAGAAGACAAAAACAAACCAAAAGAAAGGCAAAAACAAAGATGAAAAACGAAAAACTAGATGAGACGAAAGCGAATCTGAAATTCAGGCTACCGCAACTTATCGCTGCGCCGTCGGAGAACAAGAAGCAGTTCGCTGAATACGATTTCATGAAGGGCCTGATCGAAGCCATTTACGACACCATCAGCACCTATTACTACAACCACAACGACCAAGCCGGTCTCTTTACTCAAGAAGACGGGGCGGAACAGCAGTTCATTTACGACTTCCACAAGTGGGTTGGCTTGAAGGAAGCCTTGGAAGACATCAAGCAGTACTGTGCCGAAGAAAAGATCCCGATGAAAGAACAGCCCCTCGGGAACCTGATCATTGACGCCATCTTCGGCTATTTCGCGCAAGGCCGCTCTTACGACAACGACCATGGCTATCAGATGGGCGTGGATGAAGAAAAAGACATGAAGAAAGGAAACTGAGAAATGGGAAATAAGACCAATCACGATGCTAACCGTAATCCAGAAGACTTGGTCCGCTACTCCGAATTGGTGGCGGCTCTGGAGAAGGTTTTCAATGCCGGGATGTTGAACAAAGCCGAATACGACCTCATGAAAGCCAAGTTTATGAGCGATTACAAGGTCTCAAGCGATTGGGCCGTTGGCAGAGATTTTCACTGCGATTTCAGCAGTAAGAAGGGAGGACAAATTAGATTATGAGCAACGAAGTAAAGGTGATTAAAGCCACCACGAGCATGGTTGGGAGAAACCGTCCGGAGGGGCAAACAAAACTCCGGGTGGCCGCCTATTGCCGGGTCAGTACTGATTCTGACGAGCAGAAGGAGAGCTTCAAATCCCAGGTCAAGTATTACACCGACCTCATCAATGGCAACCCGGACTGGGAAAACGCGGGAATCTACGCCGATGAAGCCATATCGGGGACGAAGGCCGACAAGCGACCGGAGTTCCTGAGAATGATTTCCGACTGCATGGCAGGCAAGATCGACATCGTGCTGACCAAATCGCTTTCCCGCTTTGCCCGGAACACCGTGGACACCCTTAAATACGTCCGGGCTTTAAAGGCTAAGTCGGTCTCGGTCCGCTTTGAGGAAGAGAAGATTGATTCCCTAACCTCCAACGGCGAACTGATGCTGACCGTCTTGTCCTCGGTTGCCCAGCAAGAAGTCAGCAACACCTCAGAGCACGTCAAACGTGGGTTAAGTATGATGATGAGCCGAGGCGAACTGGTGGGTTTCCAATCTTGCCTTGGCTATGACTACGATCCCAACACCAAGAAGATTACCGTGAACGAAAGAGAAGCCGCCATCGTCAAATACATCTTTGACCGCTACCTTGCCGGAGCGGGGACGACCGTTCTGGCGAGAGAGTTGAAAGAAAAGGGTGCTTTGACCAAATACGGAAGCCCAATCTGGCACGATTCGACCATCTTAGGCATCATCAAGAATGAGAAGTACAAAGGTGACCTTTTGCAGGGTAAGACCTTCACGGTTGATGCCATTTCCGGAAGGCGGCTTACCAACAACGGCGAGTCGGACAAGTTCTATGTGGCGAACCATCACCCAGCCATCATCAGCAAAGAAGAGTTCGACAAAGCGAACGAGATCCTAACGAAACGCTCGTATAACCGGAGACTGGACGACAATGGGCAAAGACTGAAATTCTCACGAAAATTTGCCTTCTCTTCAATGCTGGAGTGTGGATTTTGCCATTCCTGCCTCGTCCGGAGAAGCTGGAAAAGCGGAAACAACTATAGCGTGACGATTTGGCAGTGTGAGGGGTATGCAAAGAAGGGCAAACACCTTTGCCCGTATAGCAAAGGAATTCCGGAAACAACACTGAAAAACGCCTTCGTCGATGCCTACAACCACATGGTCGGCGATAATTCGGAACTGGTTGATGAATTCCTCAAAGACTATGCCGAACTCCTGCCTGGCGCCGAGAGTAAGAAGCTTTTGGCTGCCAATGACCGAAAAATAAACGCCCTAAAAGACAAGCAAAACAAACTTGCCGAACTCTATATGAACGATGCCGTCACGAAAGAATCCTATGACAAGGAATATACCTCGCTGTCCCTAGAGATGAAGCGCTTGACGAAAGAAGCCGACGAACTGGCCATTAAGAGTTCCGAGGTCGATGATGCGGAAGCCAAGATCAAGCAATTCAAAGATACGATGGCCGGTGGCAGCAAACCCTTAGACTCTTTTAACCAAGCCGTTTTTGAAATCTGTGTCGAGAAGGTCATTGTGGGAGAGGACGACCATAAAGGGAACGTCGATCCCTACAAATTAACTTTCATCTTTAAGAGCGGCTTTAAGACCACGCTGACAAATACTAATATGTCCATGGCGAGCGGAGAAGAAACTGGTCCGGTATCGACGGAAGGCCACAAACTATTTAAGGTTACTTCCTTCCAACATTTCTGGCGGCATAATGTCTTCAAACCCATCGGCAGATTCGAACGGCAGAAGGTCATCGAGGACTTTATCAACATTGATATCGTTCTTGATGTCGGATAAAGTGCCAAATTTCTTAATCTTTTCCCTCCGTTTAGGTCATAAACTTGTTATAATCATTACATAAGCTCATGACCTACGGGGAAAAAGTACGGATACTCCGGGGCAAACTCATTTTGTCTCAGTCTGAAATGGCCGATATGTTGGGGGTTACTTTTGCCACGGTCAATCGTTGGGAAAACGGCAAGCATGAGCCTTCGATAAAACAAAAGAGAGCAACCGCCTACGACAACTGGGATCCGGCGATAGAGGTCTATAAGCGGAACTTCGACCACCCGATCATCAAGAAGGACCTTTTCGACGCCGATTCCGCCTCCGACATCGCCAAGCACAAGCCGGAGATCATCATCGGAGGCCCCCCGTGCCAGGACTTCTCCTCGGCCGGCTTTAGGAATGAAGATTACGGACGCGCTGTTCTTTCTCTCGTTTATTCGAAAATCGTAGCCGCAATTGGCACCGATTATTTCGTTATGGAAAATGTGCCAGAAATTTTCAAGAGCAAAACCTATCAACTTGTTGAGGCTAACTTCAGAGAGAATGGATACAAATTAACCAAAATTGTTTTGGATGCAAGCTTCTTTGGTGTTCCTCAAAAAAGGAAGAGGGCTTTCACTATAGGCTCAAAATTAGACGAAGATGATTTTTTGAAAGATGCCCTTCTTTCGGGCAAGGCAAAAAAGCCAATGACCGTTTTTGACTATTTAGGGCATGGCCTTGGTGTTGATTATTACTTTAGAGTACCTAGGAGCTATCAACGTCGTGGAGTATTCTCCATCTATGAGCCAAGCCCGACTATCCGAGGTGTGGATAGGCCTATTCCAAGAGGATACAAGACTAGGCCAAATGACCCCGCCCCAATCGAACAAGTTAGGGTTTTAACTCCAAAAGAGCGAAGCCTTATTCAAACATTCCCAGAAACCTTTGAGTTTTTTGGGTCCAAGTCTGATCAAAACCAAATGATAGGCAACGCCGTTCCTGTGAACTTAGCGAAATATGTTGCCGCGACCCTACTGGAGTATTTATGCAGCAAAAGAAGATAAGGGTGGTTGACCTGTTTTCCGGCTGCGGCGGGATGTCGCTAGGCTTCCAGGAAGCCGGCTTTGACGTCGTTGCCGCCTACGACAACTGGGATCCGGCGATAGAGGTCTATAAGCGGAACTTCGACCACCCGATCATCAAGAAGGACCTTTTCGACGCCGATTCCGCCTCCGACATCGCCAAGCACAAGCCGGAGATCATCATCGGAGGCCCCCCGTGCCAGGACTTCTCAATTGCCGGGAAGCGGCATATTGGCAAAAGAGCAAACCTTACACTTCGCTTTGCTGAAATCGTTTCTGAAATTAAGCCAGCCGTTTTTGTTATGGAAAACGTTTATAACATCGAAAAAATGCCGATACTTCCAAAAGCTATTGCAGTTCTCCAAAACGCTGGCTATCAAATCGAGAAAACGGTTCTTGACGCAAGTTATTGCGGAGCCCCACAAAAGCGTCATCGTTTCATCATGATTGGTTATTTAAAGGCCCCTTCGAAGACTGTTGTGTCGGTGATGAAGGAGCGGTTTTCCAAAAAAGCCATGACGGTTAGGGACTATTTAGGCGATTCGCTTGGGACCGAGTTTTATTACATGCACCCGCGGAGTTATAAGCGGAGAGCGGTTTTCTCGGTTGATGAACCCGCATCAACTATTCGCGGTGTTAATCGACCAATGCCGGAGAATTACCACTTTCATCCGGCAGATAAGTGCAAGGATAAGTCTCAGATTAGGTCATTAACATCTAAGGAACGAAGCCTGATTCAAACGTTCCCCCAGGATTTTGTCTTTGAAGGCAACAAAAGCGATGTTGAGCAAATGATTGGTAATGCCGTCCCCGTTGAGCTTGCCCACTTTGTCGGTGGCGTTGTGAAAGCGTGTTTTTATGATAAAAGATAACGAAGATAAACTTTCGTCAATTGGTGTTTGCCCCGATGCGCTATCTTTTGTTGTTTCGTTTTTGTCGGCTTTCGATTTTCCGGTTTCAGCGATTGAAAAAGCAAAAGAACCGTTTTCAATAGATGGAAAAGCCCAAGTTGGTAAACAGATCTGTTTCTTCGATGTTCCCGAAAACGAAATTAACCTAGCTTATCAGCAGTGGTTAAGGACCCCAAAAAGCGCGAAAGCAGTCTATCGTTTTGCATTTTTTATTGATGGAGTCAAGTTCCTTGCCCAAGATACGGCAACCGGTGACAGCGTTTCTGGAACTCTGCAACACATTGGCTTGTATTTTGACTTCTTTTTGCCTTTGCTCGGCAAAGAAAATAAGTCGTTTTCGCTTCTAGGGAAGCCAGATGTCAAAGCAGGGGAAGAAATCGCTCATATTAGAACACAAATGGTTCTGGATAATGGCGAGAATGAGCAACAAAACGTCGGGCAGTTTATCTTTAATTTGTTCGTTCTCTTGCACGTTAACTGCTTTTTAGGAGAAAAAGGGTACATCTCGCAATATATTTATCGAAACGTCAGCGATGATGGGCGGAATCTCCCCAATGTTTTCAATGAAATCATTGAATCGTCCCCGTCTATTTATTCCCTCTCGTTCAGCCAGCTTTTTGGGATGAAAAACACTTCGGGTCTCTATGTTTCGAAAGACACCTTCGCTTCTATCCGTGAATTATTTGCCTTAGATTGGTCTGCGATTGACACGGATGCGATTGGCTCGATAGTCCAAAACACCAAGAATTCCGAAGGCGAGTTCGAGAACTTTACAAGCAAAGAAAATGTTATGAAATTGCTTGGCCCGCTTTTTCTGAATAAACTCTATGCAAGATTATCAGAAGCTGGGTCTGACCGTCAAAAACTGCTTACACTTGCAAGCGATATTTCTGCTATGAAATTCTTCGATCCCTGTTGTGGTACCGGGAGTTTTTTGATTTGCGCATACCGAGAAGTTGATGATGTTTTGAAAACGATTGCCATTCAATTGAGAGAGCCGAAACCACAATTGAATCCGACACATTTTTTAGGACTTGATGGTGACTCTTTATCTACCAGCATCGCGAAAATTTCCTTTGGATTTACTGTTTTTAGCCGCACAAGGAGTTCCTCGTATTTGGCATTGGCTGTGGGGAGATCGATCGTCACCTGCCAGCCCGTGTCCTCCGACTGGCTTTCTTTAGACTTCGAGTTCGACGATTCCACGTTCATTTTTGGAAACATCGACTATTCTGGATCTCGAAAACTAACCGATGCTCAAAAACGCGAAAGCGAGCCTATTCTTTCTGAAGTCCCTGGCTACGGCGAATTGGATTATTCGGCCTGCTGGTTCATCAAAGCGGCCAAGCTTGCACGAACCAAAAAGTGTCAAATCGCATTCGTGTGTACGAACTCAATCCTCCAAGGGGAACAAGTTGGAATACTTTGGGGGTGGATTTTTGAACAGTATGGCCTTCGCATCAGCTTCGTCTACAAGCCATTTAAATGGTCAAACGGATCGAAAAACAAGACAGGGGTAACAGTCATCATTATTGGCCTGTCTTCCTCTTCTGATAGAGGAGTTGTTTATGATGGGCTATTCGCAACAGACTATCCAACGGTTGGCCCTTATTACTCTCGAGAAAACGTAATCGTAAAAAGACAGAGAACCGTTTTAAGCTGTCTCCCTCTTATGGTTAAGGGCGATATGCCTTACGACCAAGGAAATTTGTCGAATATCTCGACCGACCAAAAGAAGGAAATCATTCAAAATTACCCCAATTCAGAGAAATTCTTTAAGCGGTTGGTCGGATCGGAGGAATTCATTAACGATATTACTAGGTGGTGTCTTTGGATTCACGAAAGCGAAAGCCAAGAAGCCCTTAACATTCCACCAATAGCCGAACGCATTAATAAAACTCGCGATTTTAGGCTTTCATGCAAAGATCCGGGAGCGAAGAAGCTGGCTTTAACGCCATATAAATTTAGAGAGTCAAACGAAACCAAAACTTACTCAATCGTTGTTCCCTCCGTGTCATCAGAGAATAGGCCATATATCCCGATTGGTTTTGTGGATTCCGGTTATATCGTTAGCAATCTCAGTTTCGTCATTTATGACCCCGAGATGTGGGTTCTAGGGGTTTTGCTTTCGAAGATGCACAACCTTTGGATTAGAACGGTGTGCGGTCGGCTTGAGATGCGGTTAAGGTATTCGAACTTGCTCGGCTATAACACCTTCCCGATGCCGAATTTGTCTCAAACTCAGAAAGATTTGATTGCCGAATGCGCTAGAAACGTAATAAAACAAAGAGAAGAATACCCCGAAATGACGCTTGGGGAAATGTACTCAGACATGCCAGAAGGCCTCGCCTGCGTTCATAGAGTGCTAGATTTGACCGTCGAGAGATGCTTCCAAAACGAAGAGTTTGTGGATGATACGCAAAGGGTTGACGTAATGCTGTCTCTTTATAGGAGGAGGTCACATGATTAACAATTCTGCAGACGATGTGATTAACGTGACTTACCAAACAAATGGGCGAAGTGTGAAAAATGACGCTCTCGGGATGCGGGAGATGCAAAGGAGAGTCTATGAAGCAAGGGCACATCAATATTTATTGGTTAAAGCCCCTCCGGCATCCGGGAAATCTCGTGCTTTAATGTTTGTTGCTTTGGATAAAATGAATGTCCAAGGCCTTAAAAAGACGATTGTGGCGGTGCCCGAAAGGTCCATCGGAAAATCCTTTCAAAGTACAAAACTTAAAGACTTTGGTTTTTATTGGAACTGGGAAGTCGAGGAACAGTACGACCTTTGCACGCCCGGTGGTTACGAGAGCAAAGTAAAAACGCTTGGCCAGTTTTTGGATGATCCGTCTGCAAAAGTGTTGGTATGCACCCACGCGACTTTGCGTTTCGCTTTTGATGAACTTGGTGCTCAAAAATTCAATAATTGCTTTATAGGCATCGACGAATTTCATCACGTGTCTGCTGATTACGAAAGCCGGCTGGGAGAACTTGTTAGGTCATTGATGTCTGACAGTAACGCCCACATTATGGCGATGACCGGATCGTATTTCCGTGGTGACGGGAAACCTGTTTTAATGCCGGATGACGAGGCAAAATTCTATAACGTAACCTACAATTACTACGAACAGCTAAATGGTTACCAATATTTAAAATCGCTGGGAATTGGCTTTCATTTCTATTCAGGCAAATATGGGACCGCCATCTCGGACGTTCTTGATTCAAAGAAAAAGACCATCGTATACATCCCGAATGTAAATTCCGGGGAATCAACAAAAGATAAATACCTTGAAGTCGATACAATTCTCGACAAAATCGGTACCATCGAAAAACGGGATCCCAAGACCAATATATTGTTTTTGAAGACCCCCGATGGAAGAGCAGTTAAAGTAGCAGACTTAGTGAACGATGATCCGCAGGAACGGGATGCTGTTGTTGCTTATCTGAGGACCGTGAATAAACCCGAAGATATCGACATTATTATTGCTTTAGGGATGGCAAAAGAGGGTTTCGATTGGCCGTTTTGTGAAGAAACTCTCACGATTGGATATAGAGGCTCGCTAACGGAAATTGTGCAGATCATCGGTCGTTGCACAAGGGATAGTTTTAATAAGACGCACGCTCAATTTACCAACCTTATTGCAGAGCCGGACGCATCTCGTTCTGAGATAACGGAATCGGTTAATAATATGTTAAAAGCGATTTCGGCCTCATTACTTATGGAGCAGGTTATCGCCCCAAAGTTCGCATTTAAGCCCAAGGATGGTGGCGATGATGAACCTGGTACGATTGCAGTAGGGGGCCTAAGGGCTCCTTCAACCGAACGCAGCAGGAATATCATTGAAAACGATTTGACTGAACTTAAAGCCGCCGTCCTCCAAGACGGGGATATCCAAAAAGCGTTGGCCGGTGCCGTTGATACCGACGTCGTGAACAAGGTGATGATTCCGAAAATCATCGTGACCAAGTACCCCGATCTCAGTAAAGACGAGGTAGAAGAGGTTAGAGAGCATCTTTTGACTGATATCGTTTTGAGGAGCAGCGAAGTCGTGGAAAACGGGAACACCAAATTCCTGAAGTTTGCCTCTAGTTTCATTAATATAGAAGAAATTAATATCGATTTGATTGACAAAATCAACCCTTTCCAACAAGCCTTCGAAGTCCTTTCTAAATCCATTGATACAAGAGTCCTGAAAGCGATACAGACTTGCATCAGGGCATATAAAATCAACATGACAGATGATGAGGCCTTTTACCTTTGGCCGAAGATTAACGACTTTGTGAAAAAGACTCGGCGGGAGCCATCGCTTGATTCCCTCGATCCCTCCGAAAAAAGAATGGCCGAGGCTCTTGCTTATATTCGGGCATTGAAAGCTAACAGCGGAAATGAATAAAAAAGAAGAACTGCAGAAAATAATCAACTCAGATTCCTTTGGCCTTCTTGCAAAGAAAGAAGCGCTTCCTTTAAAAGAGTCGAAAAGCGATAAGCAAAGACTGATAGACAGTTTCCAAGAAATCACGAACTTTTATGAACAAAACCACCGGTTGCCTTCGAACGAAGAAGACATTACCGAATTAAAGCTTTTGTCGCGCCTGAATGCTATCAAAAAGGATCCGAACAAAGTCCGTTTGCTGTTGGATTTTGATTTTTATAACTTACTAGACAAAGGGAAAACTCCCTCAATTAGTCTTCCTAATAGTCTTGAAGACCCCCTCGGGTTACTAAACCTATCTGATGAAGATGATTCCATAGATCAATGGCTTCCTCAAAGCGCCGAAAGAGTGGCTGATGCCAAAAACGATCCAACCTATTTGATGGCCGATGTGCAACTCTTGCTTTCAGTCAAATGTTTCAATCTTTCTGTTCCAAACCTCGAAGACACCATTCACAAATTTTTCGGGTCGGTGAATATCAGTTCAAGATACCCATTAACAATGAGATTGATAACTATTATTACGACGATAAGGTGATGGCATATTCCATAGAGTAATAGACTATCAACTTCCGTGCCGACTACCCCCAACACCATCAACTCCACGCTTCTACATGTGGAGACGGTGGTTGCACTGTCGCTGAGGAAAAACTGAAAAAACCGATATTTACTTATTAAATGGCTTTTTTAGGCTCAAACCTGAATAAGCCGTTTTTTGTGCCAAAATGGTCATTTTGCTATTTCTCTAGAAAGAGCCGAAATCGAACTAGACATGGGTGAACTGTTGTGTAAGCAAGCTTATTTCGACATTATTAGAAAAGAGAAAATTCCCGATTTTTCACAAACGCAAAAAGAAACTTTGCTTATAGTTAATAAGTAGACTTTAAGAGTAGACTTTAAGTGAACTTTATGATAGACTTTAAAATGAAAAGAGATTGGAAATGAATATTGGTCAAGAATCCGAATGGGTAGAATTCAAAGAGTCCCTCTCACAGCTTGATAAGGGACTGAAATCTTTAACGGCTATGTTGAATAAGAACGGACGTGGCGAAGTTTATTTTGGGGTAGCTGATAATGGTGATACCCTTGGACTAATGGTCGGGAAAAATACGTTAGATGATATCAAGGAAAGGATTAAATTGATTGTCGCCCCGAAAGTTATGCCCACCATTGAAGAAATAAAGTTAAGCAAGGCCCTCTCCTATATTAAAGTCTCTGCCCTAGGAACGGATATTCCTTATTCATGTGACGGGCGCTATTTTATCCGTGATGGCAAAGGGGACGATCAAGTTCCCAATGAGATGCTGCGTAAAATGCTTTCTTCTAGTAAGCATGATCTTTTAATTGGAACGACGTCCCCTCTGCAAGAACTGACATTTAAACAATTAACGGAAATTCTCTTATCTAAAGGCGTCCACGTTCGCGAAGAAGCTGGATTTTACAAAAGCAAGAACTTCTATAATGATGAAGGAAAATTCAATCTCATGGCTTTCATCCTCTCGGATCAAAGTACAATTTCATTGAAAGTCGTTTCCTTTTCCGGAAAAGACAAAGCTTCTATGTCAACCTTTACCGATTACGGAAGTGGCTGTTTACTTTCAGGGTTAAAAAGAGTTTCCGATTACTTTAAGGCTATCGATGTTGTGAAAGTTGATTTATCTTCCGGAACCAGAGCGGAGACTCCACTATTTGATTTTGAATCTTTTGAACAGGCTTGGATCAACGCTTGTCTCCACAACGAATGGATTAATATGATTCCACCTTCCGTTTTTATCTATGATGATAGACTTGAAATCGTTTCCTATGGAAGCCTTCCTTTTGATTTGAGCTTAGATGAGTTCTTTTCTGGAACGAGCAAACCAGTAAACCGTGCGCTTATGGTAGTTTTCCAGGATGCAGATCTCGTAGAGCAAAGCGGGCACGGCATTCCTCATGTTGTCAAGAATTATGGGAGAGAAGCATTCACATTAGGCGGGGATATGGTTAAAGTCACCATTCCATTCGGGTATGTTCCTGATTCTGTTTTAGCCAGAAAAGTACGAGAGCAAAACACAGCCGAATTAAGTCAAAATCAAGCCGCGCTACTAAAGTATCTTTCTGCTCATCCAAATTCTACCTTAGCAGATGCGGCGAAAGCACTAGGTATCTCAATCCAAGGAGTTAAAAAGGCGACAAAAGTCCTCCAGGAAAAGGAGCTCCTTCTCCGTCAAGGGTCAAAGAAAAAAGGAAAATGGCTGGTAAAGTAGACTTTAAAAGTAGACTTTGAGTAGACTTTAAAATCAAATGTTCTTCTTGTCAACTTCCTCGTGCCGACATACCCCCAATACCATCAACTCCGTCGTGTCTATCCATGTAGAGACGGTGGTCAGCTTAAAGCTGCGATAAGAATCCGATAGCAATGGGATTTTCAGCAGTTCTACCAATTAATATTTCTACGACTCCAGTCTAGTTAGGTTGAAACTGGTTTTTTAGGTGTAAAAGCCGAAAATAGCAAAAATCTTTTGGCATAATGGAAAAAGTTGGAAAAAGTTGGAAAAAGTTTAACCGGTTTTGAAATAATTTTCTCGGGGAGTGTGGCCATGCATATCAAGGAATTATTTAATAATGTTTTGTTCGAGAATCTTGATTTTGAGTTTAAGTCTCGTCTTGATAAGGAGAAAACAATAAGTTGGGGCAAGAGTTTAGCGGCCTTTGCAAATGGTGAGGGCGGAGTAATCTTCATTGGAGCCAACAACGATGGAATTGTCGAAAGGATGTCCTCGGGGACGTGGTCAATGAACTCCGGGGCGGAACCGTCAATCTCAATACAGGAAATATGCTCCTTGTCCTTGAAATAGGAGATCTGGTCACCGAGGTTCTCCAAGTTATGCCGTAGTCTTTAGGCGTTATCCCGTCCTTCTCATATTCCTCAAGGTAAACATAGCCATGATTATCGACTGTGTCGAAACAGAAATAGCCATCTTCGAGACCTCCAATTCCAATATTAGGATAGGCCTTCTTTAAGGCAGCAACAATTTCCTCCGCCTTGATTTCCCGTTCCGAATAGATTAAGCGATCGTACATGGTTATTTTCTTCCTTTCTTGTGGTAGCAGTTACTAAAAGTATTGCCTTTACGACAATCGACATCCCGATAGAGTCTCGGTAAGCTAAGGTTATTTCTTTTCGTACAGCTTCCCGTTTTTTCCTTCGATGACAGCCCCCGGGATCGTCGATAGGATGTCGTCGGTGACGTGATCGATGAACTCCGGATCGGAGCCATCGATCTCAGTACAGGAAATATGGTCCTGGTCCTTGAAATAGGAAATCTGGTCACCCAAAGCTTCCTTTGTCTCATCGTAATCCGTCGGACTCCCATCCTTTTCATATTCCTGAAGATAGACAAAACCATGATTATCCCTTGTTTCAAAGGAGAAAGAACGGAGCTCATCGACTTCTGAGATTCTGACATCCGGATAGACTTTTTTCAGGGCAACCGAAATATCCTCAGCCTTGATTTCATTATCTGAATAAATCACTCTTCCATACATAGTTATTTTCTTCCTTTCTTGTGATAGCAGCTGCTGAAAATTTTTCCTTTCCGACAGTCGACATCCCGATAGGAATCCTTATGAGAAAAAGGATGTCTCTTCTTCCATCCTAAATAGTCTACCAAACAATCATCGCAACGGAAGACCTTTATGCCATCTCGTTTAATGTTATTTACCTCAGACTGAACAATATAGGGAGCATATCCAATCGGTTCTTTCCGTGATATTTTGCGGAATCGAATTTGATGAGTCCTTTGCCTTGGGGGTATCATTTTCAATGAGCTTGTCTATCGCGGCTATTCAGTCCGCTATGGAAAGCTCCGTAATGGGGAGATCGATTTTGTTGCTTTCAAAGGAAAAAGAAGTGCCTAATCCAAGTGGCCGACAGAATAACGAACCAGGCCGTTTTTGATAGAGAATACGGTGCTTTTAAAAACATTCACGACGCTTCGCCAAAATACGTCCTTTCACTTGATGAAAAGGGCACCTCAAATTACGGAATCACCCATTTGAATATCGTTGACTTCCTTTTAGACAAAACCGATATCGTTATTTTATGATTTTAATTTGAATTTTATAATATTTGTTAAAGTTCAAATGCTAAACAAACATTTTTCGTTGGCAAATTGTGCCTGAACGACTTTTCAAAGGGTATTTTTTCTTCACCTATTTCAGGTAAAACTTACCATTTCAGAGAATCTCTTTTGGAAAATCTTAAGCTATGGATCAATTGTCAAAGCAATGAAGTACAGGCAAAACGTTGGCTTAATAGAGTGAGAAGGTTCCACCTACCATGGTATCAAGGTATCCAATATCTTCGAGTCTCTTGGCGATAAGGACTCTTCCCTTTTCTATGTTCTTTTAAATTTCCTCAGTTCAACTTCCTCGCGTCAACCTCCCCCCCAAGCGTCATTAACTCCATTGCTTCTACCCCTATGGTGCCGCTGTTGAAATCAAGGTTTGAGATGAGATCTCCGCCCAGCGTATCATTGTCGCTCCGTACCAAGGTATAGATTTTGTCCTTCTGGCTGATCAGGACCGAACTGGCCGCATCGCCAGAGACACCTGCAAAAAAAGCCGGCATCCTCAAGACGGGTTGACTTGATGCCGGCTTCCATGACGGTGCCACGGAAGTCATTGATGGTAACGATATCGCCGACTTCAAAGGAATCATCAAAGACTATGAACATCCCCGCCACGACATCCTGAATCAAGGGCAAACAAAATATCCTGATCTAAGTATAAGCAAAAGAGTATTATTTCTTCGTTTGCTTCGTTAAACCTTTATTTCTTATGAAGGGTGCAATAATAATAGGTATAATCGTGCTCCTTTATGTAATCTTTATCCGATGTTTTAGAATAATGACAATTTTTGCAATGTCTTCCACCCGGCATGACGGCCAAAGCGACGAACCCCGTATAAACCATATAGGACCAGGAATGGTCGCCACAGGTTTCATCTGCCTTATGCATTTCATATTTGGCACTTTTTTCTGTTTCGGAGTCGGCACAGTCACCGCCGGAAACGTTACTCAGTTCTTCATCCGAGAGCTCATGCTCCGAAGAATGAAGGTAGGCATAGTAACGATCAGCATCACCATCGGAAAGATCAACGCCTTCCTCATGTGCCATCAAGGCAAGTTCTTTTGCGGATTTCGCCTCTTTGCATTTTTCGACTAGTTTTTGTTCCATAAAAATCCACTTTTCCTTTTTGAGAATCGTCTCTCTGACTTTTATTTTATGAGATTTCATCCCATAATTATCTTCTCGGTTTTTACTTAGGAGCCCATCCTCAGCAGGCCTTGGCCTGTCTTACGCTATGGAAATCATCCGAACCCAAAAGAGCAAGTCAGTTCTACAAAGTGACCTATCGGGCAAGCCGTCTCAAAAGTCAGTTCAGCTTCTTTGCAAATCATTTTAGTCTATAGAGATGATGACATCTGTTCAGCAAAACCGATATTCAACAAAAAATCATACTTTCAAGGAATCGATGATGCCAGCGATGTCATACGCAGGAACCTCTTCCCCGCGCTGGAGCCACTCCGTCAAAACACCGATGGTCAGCCAGGCCCGGGCAGAAAAAATATAATAATCCTTTGAGGAAACCGAAGATATCGGTTGCGTCGTATTGGAAGATTCCACCTGAGTGATCAAAGTATCAAAATAAGACTTTGGATTCGCCTGATAGAAGCAAAGGAGAAAATCGCGGTTGGCTTCCATCGTCTTGGCAATAGCGTTGATGATTCCACGGCGGGTCTTTTCCGGATTGGCCAGGAGTAAAGCATCCATCTCCGCACTGACCTCGCGAAACTTTTTCTGAAAGATTTCTTCTTTGGAATGATAGTTGCGATAAAAGGAGTTGCGACAGACACCGGCCTTATCGACGATCTCCTGCAAGGAGATGCTGTCGTAAGGTCTTTTCTCTTCGATCAATTGACAGAGAGCCTCACAAATCAATGACGTCACTTTACAAGGCCTTTTTTTCTGTGGCATAAAATTCCGCCTTTCGTTCCAAATGCTTAGAAAAGTTGAGAAAATCAGATTCTTCTTCTATAATTTGAAATGTTGGAACAACTTGTTACATTTTACATTAGGCCTGTCTTTTATTCAACGGGATTGGAAAACCTTGCGAGGAAGAAAGCTTAGGAAAGGGGAATCTTTATGAATTTTCGGGATTGGCTTTTCCGTACCTATATCGTCTTGAGTCATTTCAAACCGAAAATTTTCACTTCCGAAGAAAAAGAAAAGCAAGTGATTCCTAAGATGATTGAAGATAACCGGGCAAAGGATCGTTGCTCGATGTGTTCGCTCTGCATCGACAGATATTTGTCATTATCAAAGCCAATAGCCATGCTTACCCCCAAGAGATGGAACAACCACTTTTTAATTATACCTTTTCAGAGGACTGTTTTCCCCAAAAAAAGAAACATCTTGCGGTTTTGGTAGCCCGACTTCAATCCAAATCAATTTCACATGCTGGAACCCACCAGTTTTTCCTCTTGGCGATAATTCTCTAATTTTTTTCCGCTATTTTTCCTTAATCAACACTGGTTTCGCTTTATCAAAATGTGATTTTCAGAAAAAGCTTCTCTCCTGACAGATATATTGCTTTTCTTGTCTTCGTTTTCAAAGCACTCATTTCTTTTTGGAAAAAGTTATCGTCTGCGGTACCATGAGATGTCTTCTTTCCTAGGCTGCAATTGCTTTTATAAGGTCACTATGCGAAAATAATAAGAGACAAATCTTGACGTCAGGGGTCCGTCTTGAAAAGAGCGTGAGGTAGTATTAATTCTTTGTTTCTAACCCAAGAGAAATGATTATGTGGAAGGTCTTTAAATCCTTAGGCCTTAGCGTTGCCTGCTTGCTCTCAGCTTTTTCATTGGGCCTTGCTCCCCTGACCCAGAAGACGAGAGTTTATCACGTTGATGCCACTGCCTCCGCTTTGGAAACCGTCCGGGTGTCTCTTCCCTCCACTGGGGAAACCGAAGACGATGCCACTTTCTCCTTCTTCAAAGAGTACCTTCAGGCTATTGCTGACTACGCCAAATGGAATCTGGAGTTTATTTCCACCACCTGGGCGGAAGGGTTTACGAAGGTTCAAAGCGGGGACATCGATCTGCTGATGGATGTCTCGCCGACAGCCGAACGGTCAGCTTATCTTGATTTCTCGGAACAGAACATGGGAACGGAAATGTGCTGCCTTATAGGAAAATCCTGACCCGATTCTTATGCCTACGATGATTTTGCCGCCTTCAACGGAATGAAAGTAGGCTATCTAGATGGCAGTACCATCATCGATTCGTTCACTAAGTATGGCGTTGACAACGGTTTCACTTTCACAGCCGTTCCCTATGCCACCATCAGCAAAACGTATGAAGCCTTGGCCACGGGGGACATCGATGCCATTGCTCAGTCCAACTACTATGCCGTATCCGGGGATTATCTCCTCTTAAGCAAATGTGGCGGCCGACCCATCTATATTGCCACCCGGAAATCCAAGCCTTCCTTAATCAAAGAGCTCAATCAGGCGATGACCCTCTTGTTTAACTATAACCCAAGTTTCAATTTGGATCTCTACGACTATTACTTTACCTCCGTCAATTCTCAGACCACCGCCTTCACCAAAGAAGAAAAAGCTTATCTCAAGACCGATAATCCGGTTTATCTGATTTATGAAAACAACTGGGAACCCTTTGAATACGACACCCACGGCAAGCCCTGTGGCATCACCCCCGATGTGATGCGGGCCATTGCCGATGACACCGGCCTGAATCTGCACTTTGTCCTTTCCTCTTCCACACAGGAGGCCTATCAGGTTCTCAATCAGCAGAATGCTGATACCGTGATGGCTGTCAGTTACAGTTATGACTGGGACGAGAAACATGGTCTTTCGCCCACCCAGTCTTATGTCGTCGGTTCGGTCATGCAGGTCATGAAGAATTCCGTCGTCAATCCCAAAAGCGTGGCCGTCGTCGCCGATGGTTACCTGGAAAGCGAAATCAGCCAAAAGTATCCGCAGCTGATTCGCAAGTCTTATCAGACTTTCAACTAGAGCATGTCCGCCTTGGCCAAAGGAACGGTGGACTGTGTCTTCCTGAATTCCTATCAGGCCACCTATTTCCGTTCCATGGTTGCCTATCAGGATTTCTACTACCGAACCACTCCCTTGCTACATCAGTCCATTTCCTTAGGCGTTTACAAAGATTCCAATCCAGCCCTTCTTCCGATTCTTTCCAAAGCCCTGCAGCATCTGTCGTCAACCAAGCTCCCGGCCATCCTTAGCGACAACTCCGTCTTCATCGAACCGCTGTCCCTAGCCTCCCTGATTTGCCGCAATCCCGTGACCGCCACCTTGATCATCGTCGGTATCGTCATCGTCCTACTGACAATCCTTTTCCTCATTGGCTATGCCCATCAGCGGTCACGAAAGAATAAGGCACTAGCGTTAGCCAAGAAAGAGGCGGATGAGGCCAATCAAGCCAAGTCGGAGTTCCTTTCCCGGATGAGCCATGATATTCGGACGCCGTTAAACGGCATCATCGGCATGACCTATCTAGCCCAGCAGGAGAACAATTCCCCGGCCCTGCAGGAATATCTCAGCAAGATTGATATTTCTTCCAAGTTCCTTTTAAGTCTGGTCAACGACATCCTCGATATGTCCAAGGCGGAAAGCGGCAAGATCGTTCTCCACCCCGAACCCTATCCATTCCAGGATTTCTCCGCCTACCTTCAAGCCGTCATTCTTCCTTTATGCCAAAGCAAGAAGCAGACGTTAACCGAGCATCTTTCCAATCTCGATGACCGGGTGCCGCTATTAGATAAATTAAGACTCAATCAGATTCTCTTCAATCTTTTCTCCAATGCCGTCAAATTCACCCCGGAAAGCGGAAAAATCGATTTCTATTCCGAGATGACGGAGCTAGGTCCGGATGAAATCGGCCTGACGCTCAAAGTCCAGGATAACGGCATCGGCATCAGTCCGGAGTTCCAGAAAGTGCTCTTCGATCCTTTCACTCAGGAAGACAAGGATAAGACCGACAACGACAAACGCGGGACTGGCCTGGGAATGAGCATCACCAAGAAACTGGTGGAAGCCATGGGTGGGGTGATCCTGGCCGAGAGCAAGGAAGGCCAAGGTTCCCTCTTCACGGTTCATTTGACAGCCCCTTCCATCGGTTGGAAAGACTACGAAAAACAATGTCAGGAAAAGAAGACAGATTCCCGCCCTCCTGTGTCTTTGCCGGGAAAGCATCTTTTAGTTTGTGAAGACAATAGCATTTACCAGGAAATCATTCAGCATCTCCTGATGTCACGCGGAATCAAGGTCACCTTGGCCGCTGACGGTCAGCAAGGCGTGCAGGCTTTCAAGGACTCTCCGGTCGGCAGCATTGATGCCATCCTTATGGATATCCGGATGCCCATCATGGATGGCTATGAAGCCACCCGAGCCATCCGCGCTTTACCCCGCCCGGATGCCCTAACGGTCCCGATACTGGCGATGACGGCCGATGCCTTCCTGGGTGACGTCAGCAAAGCCAAGGAAGCCGGCATGAATGCCCACCTTTCCAAGCCAATCGACACCGATGCCCTCTTTGACACCTTAGGCAAGATTCTGACCTAGCCGGCTTGGCCACGGTTCTCTTCCGGCATTTCAATTGTCACAAAAAAAGGCCGGCGGTTTCCCACCTGCCTTTTATCCTCAGAGCAATTTATCGAAGACTGTCGAGGTAGGTGGATAAGGCACTGCGGTCATAGTAGGAAGCGGGGTTCTGCAGATAATAATCCGGCTCGACGCCGCTATCGATATTGTAGAAACTGCCGTTAATGGAATTGCAGAGCATCTTGTCGCCGGAGATACGGTAAATGCCGCCATCCGCATTGGAGGAATTCTCCGCGACGCAGGCTCCGCCACCGGTCCGCTGACCAATCAGGCTGACGGCATGGCTCTGTTTGAGCAGGTTCGGAAGAAGATTGCCGCAGCTGAAGGAGCAAAGGGTTGTCAGGCCATAGATATGAAGCCCTTTTCCCGCCAAGGTATCCGTGTCATCACAGACGTGGTCGTAGTTGGTATCGCAGCGATAGGAGGTAGTGGCCTGAGCCATGGTTTCCGGATTCTCCAGATTCACCGTTGCCTTGCCGGTCATCCAGCTGCCGATATAGAGGGCAGCATCGGCACTGCCGCCGCCGTTGCAGCTTAAGTCCACGACGACATTCTTTATGGCTGAATTCGTTGTGATCTGCTTCTGAGCATAGCCGACCAGGGCAAACGTATCCTTTGCAGCGTTTTCCAGGGTAGGGGCAGTGGCGTAATAATCTGAAGTCCGGGAGGTGAATTCATCAAAGGTGATAAAAGCCGTATCCCCGACCACTTCATAATGTGAGATGGTTTTTCCTAAAGCTTTTTCCCGGGCCGCGGTGAAGGTGGAGGAGGTGGAATCCCAAGCCAGGTTAGAGACACCGTTATACTTCGAGTTCCGGACATCGAAATCCGCTCCCGAAAGATAGGAAGGACCAACGCTCTTGGAATGACCGTCATCGAGATCATTGGCCAGAACATAGGCTAAGGCAGCATCGGCCTTCTGGGGGTCCGTGGAAAGCAAATCCGCTTTCCTGCCCGTCCGGGTGAAATAGTCATCGAACGTCGTGATCTTATGCTCCGCTTTGAGACCATAGTTGCTGTCAAGGTTCAGACACAGTTCCCGATAGGTGAAATCCGCGAGTGTCGCCGAACGGTTCCCCGTTTTAGCGCTGTAGTAGGAATCCTTCATATCGCCGAGACTTCCTGTTGCTAAATAAAGAGTTTGCCCGTTATAGTAGAAAGCCAGACCGATCGGATTCAGGATGAAATCCGAGAAGGTCTGCAGCGGGAGATAGCCGACGCCGTTATCCAGAATCATGGGAATCTGATAGGCCTTCAGGTCAATAACCACCGTGTTTCCCTGATTGTAGGAGGAGCTATCCAAGTCCTCAACATAGCAAACCTTGTTGTCGGCACTGACAAAGCCAGAGGCAGAAAGGATATCCAACGCCGAAGTCCGGCCGAGAGAAGCGAGGAAGCCCTCCCGATGAGGAATGGTCATGGTTCCGGCATCAAAATCAAGAAGGGCAGTCTCGCCATTAGGCATGGTGACCGTTAGCACATTTCCGGTAAGGGCCAACGTGGCTGTTTGCTGGGTGTAGCCTAACAAGCCGGCAGCGATCGGGAAAAACTCCGCGAGGGAGAAGAAAGGAATTTCCTCATTGTTGTTATCAAAGTAAACGTTCATGGGAGCGGAAGAAGCCATGGAATTGACATAGCAGGTCACGGACTTCGAAGTAAGGACATGGGCCGGGGCGACCGAGGTCGATACGGAGGCGGAAACTGAGGCAGAGACGGAAGGCGAACCGGAGACGGGACTGTCTTTGCTGGTCGAGGCCGAGGTCACTTGTTCAGACGACGAAGTGCTCGGAGTGGCCGACGGACAGGCGCTGGTGTTTTTATGGCAGCCAGAGACGACGGCGGTCATCAACAGCAGCGACAAAGTAGCCAAAAATTTGGATTTCATACTGTTTTCCTTTCTGGGGTTCTACGCTAACGATTATAAACCTAAGGTCTTTTAAAAAAAGGAAATCTCCTGTCCGTTTTTTCACTTTTTTCCAGGGCCGCTTCTCTAGGATTCTGCTTGAACGGCTCTTGATTTCCGGTCATCAAAAAATCTTCAGGCCGGAGGCCCGCAGCTTGTGAAATGAAGGCCGTTAAAGGTTTTCGATGAAATTGGTTAGCTTGGTGCGGTTGAAGTAATCATCATAGCCATCCAAAGAGTAATCGACCTTGATGCCATCTTCGATCGGCTGATAAGCGCCGTTGCGCATGGTACAGAGGCGACTATTTCCGGAAGTCCGGAAATAGGTGCCGTCCGCGGTTGTGCCATTCTCGACGATGCAGGCACCGCCACTGGTGTTTCCGCCGATCAGGCGGATCTGATTGGATTCCTTGAAGGCCGAGGCGACAAAGTTGGAGCAGGATAAGCTAGCCGGGGAGGTCAGACAGTAAAGCTTGAAGCTTCGGCTTCGCTTTTGGGCCAGACCGAAGAAGTAGTCGGAAGCATCATACTTGCCATCCAAATTGAGATCCGAGTGGTAGGTAAACTCTCCCATAGCCCCCGACGTGGTATCCTCAGCATGGAGAATGCCGTAAGGAAGAAAGGCACCCGCCGTGTAGATACCGGCATTGAGGGAACCGCCACCATTGCAGGAAAGGTCAAGGACAATGTTCTTGATGTTGGTATCGGCAGCAATCTGACTGTAAGCATAGGCCAGGATGCCGAAGGTATCGGTCGCAGCAGCCGTCGGAGCCGTCTTATAATAATCCGTGCCGCTGCTGGGAATACTAAAATGATCAAAAGTAATATAGGCAGTATCCTTGACGGTCGTGCTATCGGTATCCTTGCCATAGGTTTCATAGCAAGCGGGGGCCTCTTCGGAGTACAAGGCCTTGAAATAGTTGGCCCGGGCCGTAGAATAAGCATAACGGATCATCTGATATTCTTGATAAGACGGGGATTTCAGGGTGGCATCACTCTTGATGGTGTCCAAAGCCTCCTTTCCGGCATAAGCGGAAGAATGCAAAAGAGAACTATGGAAGTCACCCAGGTATTTGGCGATCAGTTCCTGAATGCCTTTATTGGCAACCAACGCATCCGTTGAAAGCAGTTTGTCATCCAATCCGGTCTGCTTGAAGAACGAATCAAAATCGGTGATGTTATGTCCGTCCTTCAGGCCATACTTGAAATCCATGAAAAGAGCCAACTCATTCCGGGAATAAAGAGCCATCGCCTCACTGCGGTTTTTCTTATACTTAGATCAGGACATTCCTCCGTCTCTGTCCAAGAGGGGTTCCCCCTAGGGGGAACCGGCCCGTCGGCATTACAATATTGCCGCCGGCGTTGGCGGAGGCACGGAGGTGTCTCCTGGTCTTCTTTGTTTCAACGCTATAGAAGGTGCTGAGCATTTCGTCGCTGAAGTAGGCGCCGCTCATGAAAAGGTTCTCTCCGTTGAAGGCCAGGACGATGTTCCGTGGCGAAAAGACCATATCGGCAAAGGTCTGCACCGTCAGATAGCCGTGGCCGTTTTCCCAATGCGTCGGAACGGAATACTTCTTGAGATCAACAGTCACCACGTTTCCCTGCCGATAGTTGTCGATGCCTAATGAGGAATAATCCATCAGATATTTGGGGTGACACCATCGTCTAAGTATCCCATGGATGAAAACAGATTGAGGCCGCTGTTTTTGCCATGGTTAGCCGCATAGAGATCCAAATTGGAAAAGGTCACGGTCTGGCTGTTGAAATCAAAAGATACCGTGGCGGTATTTTCACTCCGTCCGACGGTGACAACGCCCTCGAGGGACGTCGTCAGAGTGGAATCGTTCAAAGACCGCTGCAGCTGGCTAAGAGCATCCGAGATGTCTAAGAAAGGAATATCGGAATAGCCGTCCAACGTATAAAGAGTCGTGGCATCGCTCTCAATGCCGGTATCCGTCAGAACATAAGTCGTGGCATCCTTGGCATGAAGCGGCGAAGGAAGAGAGACCGAGACGGACCCACTGACCGAGGCAGACGCAGATTCCGAGGCCGAGACCGGAGAAGCCGATTCACTGCCGACCGACGGAGCCGTGCTCGGGCTGGTCGAGGCAGTCGGACTGTTGGAAGCAGAAGACGTGCTGGCCTGCGAGACATGGCAGGCGGTCGTCACCAGGGCGAGAATGACCCAAAGCGAAACCAATGTTATTTTCTTTTTCATAGCATCCTTCCCGAGAAGGCAGCAAGCCTTTCTCTTTGTTTAATCGGCTTTTATTAAAAGAGGAAAAGCCATAAGCTACAAGTTAACGACGGGAAGGTGAAAAGTTAGAGAATCCGTTAGCTATCGCTCTTTTCAAGAACAAAAAGAGTCGATTTTTTTTGTGCTTTTCGGGCGCTGTTCGCCCTAAACTAGAATCGAACAACCTGTTCGATTAAATTGATTTCATGAAAAGTATCATCCGCTGGCATAAAACGCATCAAGCACGGATTCGGCTGGTCAGAACGAGCCTTGGCGGGGTGACACTGCTGGTCTCCCTGATTTTAGGTTGGACCAACCAAAGCCAGGCACTGCCTTTTGATCTGGCCTGGTTTGCCATTGTCTTATGCGCCGTGCCGATTGCCATCGGAGCCTTGATTGGTCTTATCCGGGATCACGATGTGACCGCTGATGTCTTGGTATCCCTGGCTTTGGTCGGCTGTCTGATCCTGAAGGTCCTGCCGGGCGAGGAAGTCCCGATTGACGGCAGGGTCCTTTCCGGAGCCTCCACGCTGGATGAAAGTGCCTTGACCGGGGAAAGTCTTCCTGTCGAGAAGAAAATCGGGGACAAGGTCTATAGCGGGACGATGAATCTGACCTCCGCCTTGTTCTTTAAAGCAACCTCCCGCTCAGAGAACTCCTCTTTCCAGCGGATTGTTGCCTTGGCCAAGGAGCAGGATTCCAAGAAGGCCAAAGTCGTCAGGAAGGCTAACCGCTGGGCCGCCTGGATGGTCTTAGTCAGCTTCCTGACGGCTTTGATAACCTGTCTTAGCTATTATGCAGCCACCCAGGATTTCTGGTTCGGCTTTCAGCGGGGCGTCACTGTCTTAGTCGTCTTCTGTCCCTGTGCTTTTGTTTTACAAAAAGCGGAAATAATAGAGACCTTCCAGGCCGTTTTCAGATCAGCACCGTCTGACTCGCCCCTAACTGCTTGGCAATATCAAAAAGACGTTGGCCTTCTTCAAGGCTGGCCTGGCCTTTTCCCATCTTCTCCAATCCTTCCGGACGGACGCCGAAAGGACGGTAGCGCAGAAGTTTATAAATTGTCTTGCCCTGAATAATCTGGCTGACGGAACGGACCGTTGTTTCGTTCTGCTCAGGAAAACGAGGCAGGATGACGGTCCGGATCTCTTCCAGCTTGTTAACGGAAAGCAGGTAATGAAGATTGGCAAGAGCCGTCTGGTTGCTGACGCCGCAAAGCCAGGTATGGAAGCTGTCGTCATAAGCTTTGACGTCCAGTATGACTCCATCGCCTGACGCGCCGATCTTGACTCCGAGTTCTATACCAATATCGTCAAAGCGGTCACGAAGGCCGGTGCGACACCCGTCCTACTGAAGCAAGTCACCTCTCCGGATGTCATTTACAATCCCAATGGTCAAGTGGCTTTCGGCTGTGTCGACGAGAACGG
Source organism: Bacilli bacterium (assembly GCA_022647725.1). Classification (GTDB taxonomy): domain Bacteria; phylum Bacillota_I; class Bacilli_A; order RFN20; family CAG-288; genus Enterosoma. The sequence goes on along the minus strand of JALCLG010000001.1, from coordinate 1,737,554 downwards.
CATCCTGAAGCAGGAGTATGCCACCCTGGTCCGGACGCATGCCGAGAAGGATTCCAATATCGAAAGCGTCATGAAGAACATCACAGGGGTGATCTTCAACGGCGAGGAGGATATCTCCCCGACCCTTTACAAGACCCCGGAACTCGGCCATGGCATTGTAGTCGAGAAAGACTATAACGCCACCCGGAACATCTCGGATTACCTGACCATGTCCTATTGCCTCACGAAGAATATCAAAGTGATGGGCTTCTGCCGAGGCATGCAGATGCGGGGTGTCTACTCTGGTGCCAGTGTGATGCAGGATATTCCGACCTATTTTCAGGCCCATGGATTAACCTGTCAGAATGAACACCGCAACGTCAAAGTCGGAGATGCTTATCGGGATTATTCCCAGCATTCCGTGACAGTAGTCCCGTCATCTCATCTTTCATCCATCACCGGAAAAGCGACTCTGGAAGGCTGTCCCTCCTGGCATCATCAGGCTCTTCTAAGTGTCGACAATACCGCCCTGAAAGTCACGGGAACTACCCTGACCGATACTCTGCCGATGATCGAGGCCATTGAACGGACGGACAAGACCTATGCCATCGGTCTGCAGTTCCATCCGGAAGCCGCCCTGGTCAAGAATCTCGAGAATGCGGCCAACAAAACAGACTATATGAGTGCCGATACGGCACTCTCTTTCTTCAAGGACTTCGTCAAGGATTGAACCCTGTCTATTTTTTCAGCCAGAAAATGACCGGCTCACCACGGGTGAGAGCCTGACCTTTTTCAATGCGGAAATCCTGGTCGGAGACAAGATCATGGTACGTGCCATCCGGTAGCTCTGTTAAGAGCGGGCTGGAATCCCGTTTGACTTGGAATAAACCCACCAATTCCTTGCCCAGGCCGAAGCGCCGGGCCACTAAGCCCTTCTCCGCCACGACTTTCACTTCATAGGAGCTCTGAGCAAAAAGCGGATCCTTTTTCAGCTGGGCCAGCCTCGTTAGCAGTTCGGTCTGGTCATGGCCGGTATCCCAGAGGATTGGGTCTTTGTCAAAGAGGCTCGGCTGGTGGGTGACTTCCTTCTCCTGACCGTTATAAAGAAGAGTGATGCCTTGCTGGAAATAAAGGAAGGCGGTCCAGTTGCGGCGGGTCTTCTCATCCTTGACGAGATCGGCTATCCGCCGCCGGTCATGGTTTTCCAAGCAGCGCAGTTTCACATAGTTAGCCGGATAAATGGCTTCCTGGGCATTGATCTTCTCGGCATAGCCTGCCAAGGAGGATTTCCCGGTCAGATAGCCCAGGAAATCAAGGTAGATGTCATACTCATAGGTGGCATCGAAGACTTGGTAGAGTTCGCTGTCGGAGAGGCAGGGAATCCCTGCCTTCCGACAAGAGCGGATCATCTCCGGCTCCACCGACTCCGCCAACCAGAAGCAGTCCGGCCTTACCTGACTGACTTCCTGCCGGGCTTTGAGCCAGAAGGCAAGCGGCACCAAAGGTGCCACATCACAGCGGAAGCCGTCGACATACCGAGCCCACTGTTTCAGGGTCTCAATCTGATAGTCCCAAAGCTCCGGATGGGAATAATCCAGGTCAATGACATCCGACCAGTCACCGATCTTGTTGCCAAAGGAGCCGTCGGCTTTATGGAGGAACCAGTCCGGATGGTCTTTTGCGAGGACGGAATCCGGTGAGGTATGGTTATAGACCACATCGATGATGACTTTCATGCCTTGCTGATGGATGGCATCCACTAATTCAATAAAGTCATCCCGCGTCCCAAGCTCGGGGTTGATAGACCGATAATCCTGGTTCGCATAGGGGCTTCCGAGGGTCCCTTTGCGGTTTTCCATGCCAATCGGATGAATCGGCATCAGCCAGAGGATATCGACCCCGAGTGCCTTGATCCGGGGAAGATCCTTCAAGACAGCCTGAAACGTCCCTTCTTGGGAATACTGGCGGGTGAAGATCGAATAGATGACCTGATTCCGATACGTCGTCGGTGTCGTTAATGCCATAGGCTTGCCTCCTAAAAGAACAGGCGTCGATGTTTTCTTTGGCTAAGCATAGTATACCATTGACCTTCTAAGCTTTGGGAGAGATGGCTTTCTTGGCTGTCCTTGCTAACCTCAGAATCAGGAACAACAAGTAGAGGACCCGAGCCCAAATCAAACATAGGATGGCTATCAAGAGACCTAAGGAATAAACCGGCGTGGCCGTCAAGGTAAATGAGGCATAAGTGGAAACACTCGGATGGGAAAGTCCCGGAAGCAGAAGCCCATAGCTCAGCGTGACAAACAAGGCAGCCAGTCCTGCTGCCGACAGACTGATCCAGCGGGTCGGTGCCCATTTCCGGATAGGAATAAAAAGGCTGAGGCCGATGCCCCAAAGGACAAGAAAAGACTCCAAGACAAGGTCCGCGGCAAAGAAAACCCGGATGAACCAATCAGATGATCCCAGGAAAAGGTGATAGCTGTCGAAAGAAGTCGTTCCTAAGTCACCGGTCAGGCCACCCACGCCGCTGGTCACATGGATAATGGCAAAAACCGGACTATAAAGAATGAAGAGAGCAATGGCAAGAAGACTCATCACCAGCGGCAGGAAGAAGAAGCCGAAGCGCTGGGGCTTAGCAGCCGGTGAAGGCACCGGACCTGTGGCGGAGACGGACGGTGTCGCTTCCTTGCCCAGCAGATAATCCACGCTCTGCTGGTAAAGGTCCGAGAGCTTTGCCATGTTATCCAAGGTAGGCTGGCTTTCGCCGGTCTCCCATTTGCTGACAGCCTTGGCCGAAACATCCAACTTCCTAGCGACGTCTTCCTGGCTTAAGCCATGTTTCTTCCGTTCCTCATAGAGCCGGTCTTTCATTGCAGCCATTGTGTTATCCTCAGTCTCTAGTCTAGGAAGAAAGAGAGCGAAAAGAAACCCTTTTGACTTCCAACTTTCGGAACTGCTGGTTCCAAAGTCAGAAAAGAGGGGGTAACCTTGTCTGAAAAGATAAGAATTTAAGCCTCTTTTGTTCAAGATGCCCGCAATCGGTGGACAAAATAATAAAAATGTAATCGCTTTCTCAAATTCTTTTCATTTACAATGCTAATTTTACGGGCCAAAAAAGTAGCCTAAGTTGCGGTTATTTCTTTTAATATTCGAAAGTTTTATTATTTTTGTATTTCAAGTTTCCACTTTCCCACAATAAAGCAATAAATTAGACTAAACGGGTTGTTTTATTGAAAGGAGACGCGAATGAAACGTCCAAAGATAGTCAACGCCAGTCTTCTCACTCTTCTCTCTCTCGTCATGGCCGGAAGCCTGTTAGGCTGCCAGTCCAAGCCCAGCACCGTTAGCAGCGACAGTGCTTCCGCTTCCGTGGCCGTGTCCGATACGGCCTCAGCTTCCGCAAGTGTCAGTGAGTCTGCCTCTCCCTCACCCTCAGTCGATCAGACACCCACGGTCACCGTATCCGAAGATCCTACCATTGTCTGGGGGACCGAAGATCCGGATCTTACGCAGTTCTTTACGTTGAAAGTCGGCGATTCCGCCAAAACCGTGACGTCGGATATGCTGAGTGGCAGTGTCAATACTGCCATTGAAGGAACCTATCCTGTCACCTTGACAACAGCCCTAAACGGAACGGCCTTAACCGCCACCGCTCAGGTCCAGGTTATCTCCAAAGTCGTCATTGACACTCCTTACAGCGAGAACCCTGTGTCGATGGCTCCAATTTCGGTTCGGGCATCGACAGCGATCAAATGGTTAGCTGCTTTGCCGTCTACATCGATGACCGGCAGGTCGCCGTCCAGCCCAGCTGGATCAGCGGCGAGGTCGGCACTGAAAAGAACAAGGCTTATCCGATTACCCTAAAGGTCAGCGTCAACGGTCGGGACTATTCCAAGAATGTCAATCTCTGGTATGTGGAATACGGTCTCAGTCTCTATACCTCCTATAAGCAGACAACGCCTTACACCCTGGAAGAGAAGACTGCCACCGTCACCAGCTTTGACTTTGCCTCGCTGTTCGGCATCGGCGTGGCCACCGGAATGAAGCGACTGCTTCTAGTCGATCAGGACAAGGCCTCTGGCATCTCCGATGACCGGGCAATTCTCGGCACCATCGACAAATCCAAGATCAATTTTGATGCCGTCGGCATCTATCCTGTCTCCTGCAGCGTCTCAACAGTTACTGGGGAAGTCCTGACCGTCACCAGTTATGTTTCGGTGACAACCAATATTCACATCACGGATTCTGGGGTGAAAAGCATCTATGCAGTCGGCGATATTCCGGAAGCCTTTGATCTGAAGTCGCTCTTTGCGGTAACGGAAGCCGGCCAAGCCGTCGACGCCTCGGCTTTCAGCATCACCGATCAAGGCGGCTATGACCGCACCAAAGCCGGCGAATACGTCATCACGGCCCAGTACAAGGATATCTCCTATCAAAGAACCATCCACAATATGGATGCCACTTTCTTCGGCACCTATGATCTTTATGATTTTACTGACAAATACTGGCTGGAATATACCATCAATACCGATGGAACGGTGGCTTTGAATTGGCAGAACAAAGGCTATACCAAAGTCGAGACGACCGGCACAATCACCTTGACCACGGCTGGCAAAGCCAAGATCAGCACGGCCAACGACAATTGGACTTACAACATAACCTTGGCTTTCTCGGATGGTTTGATGTATCGGGATCCGGATACCTATGCCGGAACGACTACGGCCTATCTTTACAGCTATATGCGGCTCTTCTACAAGAAGGATGCCGTCACCATCACTGCTTATTACAAAGACACCAATCTCTCCAGCAAACGCGTCGGCCTGGATGTGATGGTCATCCATGATGAAGTCAACGACAAGGATGATTACGTCGGCTTTTATTATGCCACCCGCTCGGGTATTACCTATCTCGACGGCGTCTACCGGGATCTCGAAGTCAAGTCCTTCGATACCGTCACGACCCTGAAAGGAGAGATTGTGGTTCCGGAAGTCGGTGATTTCACTTTGATTTTCACCAAGAGCGGAACGACGGTCACGATGAAGCATGATGTTTTCACCTCCTACCTTCCTACTGGCGATCCGACTGGTCTTTCCGGCATTGCTCTGACCGACACCAGCGGCAATACCATCACGATGACCTATTCCCAATCCTCCTCCGGCGTGGACACCTATAAGTTTTCCGGGAGCAAGACCTTCACTCAAAGCACTCCGGCTGCCTACCTGATTGCCAACAGCGATACTGAGGCGACCTTTGCCGTCATCGATGGAAAGAAGAATACCAACAACACCGTCTTTGAAGTCACCATGGATTATGTGAAGATCAATAAGACAGACAAGACCTTCACCCTGGAGACCGTTCCGGCCGATGACAAGGATGGCCAGTATCTTTCGGGCGGCGACTTAGGCGGCTATTATGTTTTCAAAGGGAACTATTGCTTTGTCAACATCAACATGAAGCTGTCCACCGGCTACTTTGCTTCCGTTGCCGATAACGGCGACGGAACCTACACCCTCTCTGCGATGGGCAATTCCTATTGTCCGTTCACGAAGACCGTGGTCCGCTTCACGGCGGAAAACAATGCCGTATCGGTCGTCTCCTCCGATTACAAACGTTCCGTCAACGATATCGCCTACCTCTATAACGATGTCAAGAACGTCTTCGTCAAAGGATCGACAACGACCTTAGCACTTTCCGCCACGGCTCCGGAAGTGTCTTCTCTGTTCACCATCACTTACAAGGATACAGATGGGACCATCAAGACCGCTGATCCAGCAGACATTGTCTATTCGCAGTCAGTCATCGATACCACGCAAGCAGGTATTTACTGCATCACGGCTTCCTATACCAAAGGCGAGAAGACTTATTGCGGTCAGGCTGTGGTTACCGTCACGGCTGCGCCGTTTGCCGATAGTGCGATTCTGGGAACCTATACTGGCTATTGGACCTATGGTCCTAACGGTTCGGCGACCATCACCATCACGGCCGATGGCTATTACGATATGGTCGTCAATAAAACCAGTGAGTACTCCGATTACCTCTATGAATCCTCGACCAAAGGCGTCTACATCTTCAATCAGGCCGGCTATCAGGGCACGCTTTGGTTTGATACCTCCATCGGTGCCATCTACGGACGGGTAGCCAAAGGCGAAGATACCGTTAGCTTCCTTTCCGGCATGAAAAAGACCGCCGATACCGATACCGTGACCATCACCGCCACTACCGGTCTGACGTTTGTGACGGGACTGACTAACCAAGCTATTCTGGCCTGTCGCAGTGATACCACCAGCAAGAACCCCGATGTCTATTCCCTCTTGACGTATGACTATTCCGGTGCCGTGGACTATGACGGCGAACTGGTGAAGGGAACCCTCAAAACGTCCAGCGATACCTATACCCTGACCGAGACCTACCTGGAGAATGAGACATCCACGTTTGTCTTCCGCCATTATGTGGGTACCAAGAGCTACCAGAACGTTCTCTATGGCTGGTGCGAAGCCGGTGACAGCATGATCGGCGATTACAAGTTATCGGATACGGAGAAGGTCAGTCTCGATGGTTTCGGAGTAATGACCGATACCGTCGGTGAGACTGTCACGACCTATGACTATGTGCTTGGCAGCAACAATGTCGCTCTTTGCGTCAACCAGGCCGACAGCAAGGATGTCAAATACATTCAGCGGGTCAACAAGAAGACGGCCTCTCTAGTCGGACCGGGAGCCGTGGAGGCCGATAAGATGGCCAACCAGACCTTCGTGGCCCGGGTCCACTACTATTCGGGCACGACCTTAGCCTACTTTGCCGTCAATGTCCGCTTTGACGGATACGGCTTTGCCACGCTGACGTCGGATGTCTTACGGGGCACCGTCTACCTTCGCTATTCGCTCAATGCAGACGGAACTGTGACATTAGCCTCGACCGGCCTGCGCAACTCTCAGACAATCCTGACAAAGCTGGCAGATGGCAATTACGTGACCGGCAAGATGGATGATTTCCAAGTGACGTCCACCTTGACGTTCGATGCCCGGACGACCTTCTCGGCCCTGGCCGAAGATTAATCGGAGAAAACACCATGAAACAAACACAGAGATTTGCCTTATCCGCTTTAGCCTTGATGGTTGTTCTTCCTAGTTGCCAGAAAACGCAGCCCAGTGCCCAACAAAGCACCAGCGTCAGCGCGGCTATTTCCACGAGTCCCCTCTCCGATTCTTCCTCACCGGTCTCCCCGAGTCCGTCCGTTTCGCCTTCCGTCGAAGAACCGAAACCCGATATCAGCAAAATCTTAGCCAACATGTCCAAGGGCATGGTCTACGATACGACCGCCCATGAGGTCTTCCTTTCCAAGAGCAATGTCTTCGAGTCCGAGTATTTCTCTTACTACCATGAAACCGAGACCCGCACCTACCGGGCCCAGGAAGCCAAGAATGCTGCCGATGGCGCCATCGAATACGGCGAAAGTGCCTACATCTACAAAGAGGCGGCCACGATCACGCTGACAGATGGGACAACCGGAGACTATCCGCATGCTGCCATCCAGTACAAAATGGGTAAAGATGGCAATATCGTCAAGACTCCGCTTTCCACCAGTTTTGATTACTCTTTCACTTTCCCTTTTGATACGGTTGGCGAAAGTGACTTCATTGTCGATACCGTTGGTCATACCGCCACGATCATCAACACCTCGTCCATCTATTATTTCATGTCGCAGTTTGCCTATCTCAATCTTGGCAACTACAATCTCTCGCCGCTCGTCTTTACCTATGATGCCTATACCGAGACCTTTACCTCGATGACGAGTTCCTTCTACCGGTCCATCAGCGGAACCCAGGAAAAAGATACCATCACCTTCAATGCCGTCTTCGATCCTGCCGGTTTTGACAGCACGACCGCTTTCGGCAAAAAGAATCTTGCCACCACGGAGGATTCGGCCGCTTTGGACAGTGCCCTAGCCAGCACCCAGGCTGATCTTGCCGGCCTCGATTACACGCTGGCTCTGACCTTAGGCCCGACTCAGGCCACCAAGCCGACGTTTGCAAACCGCACGACGCAGGTCGATAAGGACAGCGGCATTCTGATTGACCAAGGCAACCGTTACAGCGAGTTGGAAGGCAATTATCAGCAGTTCTTCGTTCAGACGGGCGACGATACCTGGTATCCTGGCTATCTTCCCAGCGACACCAGCATTGCCGTCAGCGTCAACAGCAACACCAAACACACTTCCAGCGAGATGATTCCTGCCTTAACCACGCTTTCGGGAAAGCTGTTCGAGAAGAAAGCCACGGCCAGTGACGGTACCATCACCTATACCATCAAAGACGGCAAGTATCTTGCCAATACCGAAAACTACCTAGCCTTGACCTCCTTGGCGGATTCCTACAGCACCTATGCTTCCAATTTCCTCAATTCCTGCAGCATTTTCGTTAACAATGGCAAAGTGACCGGCTATCAGGCCGTGGTCAGCGCGAGCGATGGTCAGGTCTATACCCTGGATTATGCCTTCAGCGCCATCGGCAAGACCACCGTGGACGCCACCTCGGCCAAAGCCATCACCAAAGCAGCCCGTTTCTACAAGGCCCTGGATGATACCCGTCTTTCCAATGTCATCATGGATGTCACCGACAAGAACGGGGCCATTACCCGGATCAAGATCCATGGCAACCAGGCGGAGATTGATTCGCTTAGCGGCACCACCGAGACCCTGACCGGTTACTATGACTGGGAAATGGTCAGCGAGAAGAGTTCGACGGTCGGTTACCTCTATCAGTACAGCAAGGATGTCAATGGCACCTGGTCCAAAACCAAGAAAGGCTCGGCTTACCGGCTGAATCTCTTCCTGCTTCTGGAAAACTACTACGCTTTCCCCACGGCCTATAATTACACCAAATTCGGCACCATTGATGACAGTATGACGACCGTGGTGATCGGCACCTCTGCCACCGTCACGGACCGTTACACCCTGACGTTGGATGCCAACGGCATTCTCACGAAGATGGTCGATAGCACCAACAAGAACACCTTTGACTTCTCCTCCTATGGCAAAGTTGCAACCATTACGGTTCCGACCCTTGCCTAAGGTCAAGTAAATCCGTGGCAAACGAGCGGCCCTCTGGAATCAGAAGGCCGCTTTTTCCTAGCCTTTTTTCTTCCACAAAGTGCCATAAACGGGAGAATTAAACCGGCCGGTCTTTTCCCGCAAAGGCTTTTCCTTTTCTCCCTCCGCAGCTTGCGTTAAAATGGAACAGGATTAACTTTGCTATGACAGACCCGAACCCACTGGATTCCTCCCGGGGAAGCATTGCCGCCAATAACTTCTTTGCTTTGCTCCGTGAGAAGAAGATAACTAACCGCAAATACGCCGAAGACAACGCACTGGGAGCGACCACCCTTTCCAAATGGAAATCGGGAGCCTCTTCGATGACCTTGGAGCAGATCAAGCAGGCCGCCGATTATCTTGGCGTCACCGTCAACGATCTTATTTACAGTGAGCGCGAGAAGAAGGCGATTCAGGTGCTTTCCAGCAAGGAGCCTTATCATCCGATCCTGGCACAGCAGACCGTGACGTTGCGGCGGATGGATACAGTGTTTGGAAAACCCTGGGAGACCTTGCTTCCGGCCATTCTTTCCTTTGGCCTGATGTCGCTGCTGGTCTTTTTCTTAGTGCGCTTTAACCCTTACTGGGTTTTCCTATTATTGCTGCCTTTGTTGGTGTGGCTTTTCTTCTTCCGCCGACCGTTAGGGAAGAAGGAGGTTTTCACTCTTCCCTATCTGGATGATATCTATTACCATATGGCTTCCAACCGGAATCCTTACTTCGCCGCTGAGCTGATTCTGATGATTGTTTTCTCATTGGCCTCCTTTAGCTATCTTCCTTTGCTTGCCTGGCTGGCGGATTACCATAACGAAAATCTCTCCTTTCTGATCGGTTTTTCCGATCTGCTGGCCCTCCTGGAATTTTTCTTCTCCCTGACTTCCTTTGCAACGCTGAGGAGGACCTATGCCCCGGCAGTCTACACGAAAGGCCTTTGGCCTTTCTTCTACCAGCTGGCCGGCGTCATTTTCAGTTTCCTGGTGGCCGGGGTCATGCTGGCTTTATTGAGTCTCGATTTCAAAGACCTTTGGTCGCTGCTTTTCCCGTTGGTCCTCAGCGTAGCTTCAGCATTCCTAGGTTTCTGCTTTGTCTCCCGGAAATACCATGACTACCGGCTGGTCTATTCCGAATATGGCAAGCCTTTGAGAGATCTTTACCCGCATTGTTAGCTTGACAATTTTTCAATTCAGCCTCTGAAAAGCCCTTAAAATTGATATTTTTTCAAGGGGGCTGTTTTTTGATTGTCCTCGTCTTTTTAATGGTTGGCAGCAGCGCAAGTGACCCTAAAAGGAGAAACGGATATGTCCCTCAAAAAGCAGGCGAAAGAAGAGAAGGCAGAAGCATGGGTATGGGAAAGACCCTCACGGAAAGTGCTGGCGCGGATTGAAGGACTCTATAGCCACTACCATAAGCTGAGCAAAAAGACTCCTTTTTCCCGCCTTCGGCCTTCCGCTGATGTTCGAATGAAGCGAACCATCGAGGCCAATATCCCTCGGGTGTTCTAACAAACACTCTTCTGTTTTAATTAAGATTGCTTTTTTATGAATTGAACAAGGAAATGAGCCTATGTCAAACATTAAAATCATTGGTTATGAGAAGCAGCAGAAGGAAATCACAGAATTAAGCCAAGCCTTCCTTTCCTACCAGAGGTTAGGCGAGGAACATATTATCTTCCCACGGGGTTTGGTACTCCTTGGGGAAAGCGGGGTCGGCAAATCTCTTTTCCTTCAGTTGCTCCTTAGTCAGACACATGCCCCCTCGTTTGTCTTCACCTCCCCGCACGGTTCTTTTTTCCGTTTCCGTGAGCGGCTGACACGCCTTTTTTCCAAGGCTTCCCGTCAAGCCCCAGCCGTTCTTATTCTCAAAAATTTCTCCTCCTTATTCGGAGAGACATCCGGAACGGACAATCTTCAGCCCAACCGGTCTGCCTTGACTCTCCTTTGTGACCTGTTGGATGACGTCAGGGATTATCCAGGGGTTTTGGTCGTTGGTGAGACCGATAAACCCTTTCAGATTCCCCCGGCCTTAGTCCGGTCCGGAAGGCTGGACAGGTTCCTTTATCTCGGTTTACCTACCGGAGCCGAAAGGAAAGCCATGCTCTCTGCCTTTCTAAAGGAGGTGCCGCTGGTGCTGAATGCCGATCTGAGTTTTCTCAGTCAAAAGACGGCTGGCTTCACACCGGCCGATATCCAAGCCTTGGTGCAGCAGGTCTCTGCTCAGGCCACTCTTGCCAAGAAAACATTGCTCAATGATCGTGACTTCTTGCCTTTTATTTCCGATTTCCGTAACCGGAAAGAAACCTGCTTGGCCCCACGGCTGGCTTTGAAACGGGAGGCTTATCATGAAGCCGGCCATTGGCTGGTTGCCCATACACTGTTTGGTTTCCAGAGTGACCTGACATTAGTGACGGATCATCCGACAACCGGAGAGAAGCTATATTCCCTTTTTTCAAATGCTTTGAAACCTCAGTACGACAACTCCTTTTCTCGGGATAGAGATCTGGGTGAAGTCTCTGACGAACGGGCTACCCTTGAGCCTATCCCGACTCGCGATTATTTTGTCGGGGTGGCCAGCAGTCTTTTAGCCGGCAAAGCAGCCGAAGAAACGGTCTTCTCTCAGGCCAGTGCCGGAGACAGCTATGATCTTAATAAAGCCAGTGAAATTCTCTCTTATCTTCTCCGTACCGGTCAGTTCGATTTTGAAGCCGTCCTTTTTGATGACGAATGTCTGAATACGGAAGCCGCCCATGACCGCTTCTTCGCGAAACTGGTCAGTCTGCTGACCTCCTGTCAGAAAAAAGCCCAAGAGATCCTGATTGCCAAGAGAGGAATCCTGGAGGCGTTGGCTGCCGCCCTTTTGGACCAAATCCAGCTCTGTTCCAAAGAGGCAGAGGACTTAGCCGATGACCCGTTGGCTGCCCAGCCGAAATAGGCAAAAAAAGACGCTGCTATGATTCAAATAAGTCAAACCAAAATCAATCCGAAGGGATTTTAAATAGCGTCTTTGCTGCCAATGGCGGAATAACGTGCTTCGGTTTCCTTGTATTCAAGTTGTTTTTTTGTTAGGATGAAGACCGCTTTACGTATGGGGACATCGATCAGCTGAAGACCATGACGATCGGCTATGAAGTCGGTTCCGTGGCGGTCGATAAATTCAAAGCCTATTGTCAGGACTATGACTTTACACCGACGATGAAAAGCTATGACAGCCGAACCCAGCTATATCAGGCCCTGGATAACAAGGAAGTGGATGCCGTCACTTCCGGAGAATCCTATCTTCCCGGCTATCAGACCTTGCTGCAGTTCTCACCCCAGTCCTACTATTTCGTCTTCAACTCCGACCGTACGGACTTGAAAAAGAAAGTCGACGCCGCCATGGCTCAGATCTACGTTGAGAATCCGCTCTATGAGGAAGACCTTTTAAAACGATACGGTCTGTTGGATTCCAATACCAGCGTGGCTTTGACCAAAGAAGAAAAAAAGTATGTGGCCGACCATCCCAGTTCTCAGGTCGCCGTGCTAGCAGGAGATGAACCTTATTATTCCAAGGTGAAAAATGCCGATAAAGGCGTTCTTCCGGATTATTACAAAAGCCTTAGCTCAGTCCTAGGGATGAGCTTCACCTTCAAGGTCTATGAGACTCAGAAGGAAGCCATTGCTTCCCTGAATGACGGTTCGTCCCAGATCCTGGGCATGTACTCCAACTCCCTGCCTTATGCCTACAAGGATAGCCTCCGTCTGACCCGCAGCTATACCACCGTCAGCACCGTGATGATCACCCGGGCTGGCTTTGAAATCAGTGCCATCAAGACCATTGTCCTGAAGGAACGGAGCAAGGATGCCATCTTGCAGAACCTGGGCAAAATGAATACTAATGACATTACCTATGTGACGGCACCCACGGCTGCCCAGTGTTTCGAAAGACTGAAGAAGAAAACAGCCGATGCCGTCATCATCGGTCAGCCGAGCGCCAGTTACCTGGTCAACCAGACCAATTCCTCCGCCTATAGCATCTCCCCGTTAGCGACCACCAGTCTCGAACTGGATGGTGCGGTGGCGATGGATAACAGCATTCTTTGCTCCCTCTTGAACAAAGGCATCCAGAAGACGACCTATGCCGTCAATGGCATCATTGCCAGCAACACCCTTTCGGAGACCCCTTTCCTTGCTTCCGTTGCCCGGCTTCCGACCGGTCTTATCGTCGGAGTCGGTCTTTTGCTTTTTGCCTTGGTGGTCGGACTAACCATGACGCTGGTGCTGTTAACCAAGCGTCAGAAGGAAAAGGTTTCCGTCATGGCCCAGGCGGCCCAGAATGAGCAGGAGCAGATCCGCATCGAAGAGGAAGCCAAGACCAGCTAGGCCAAGAACCAGTTCTTCTCCGATATCAGCCATGATATGCGGACCCCGCTCAATGCCGTCATCGGCTTCTCGTCTTTAGCGAAGAATCCAAACCTTACCATTGAGGAAAAGGATGCTTATCTAGAAAAAATTCAAAGCTCAGGAAATCTTCTATTGGACCTTATCAATGATACCCTCACCATGTCCAAGCTGAACTCCGGCAAGTATGTTTTGACTCCCAAACCGATTGATACCAACCGTGTCCTCGAGGCAGTCTTAGTTCCGATTCGGGAAGCCAGCAAGGAAAAAGGCATCACCCTGACCGTCACCAACACCGCTCGGAAGCGGATGATCCTTGCCGATGAGATGAACCTTCGGAAGATTTATCTGAACCTGATGACCAACGCCGTCAAATACACGCCGAAAGGCGGCCATATCGTCATTCGTCAGGAGGATGACCCCATTGGAGTGAAGAATCCGGCGCTGGTGCTCGTCATCCAGGATGACGGCATCGGCATGAGTGAGGATTTCCAGCGTCATATGTATGAGCCTTTCAGTCAGGAGAAACGGCCCGGCTATGATGCCGAAGGCACCGGTCTGGGATTATCCATCGTTAAGCAGACCGTCGACCTGATGGGCGGAACCATTGCCGTCAAGAGCGTCAAGAACCAAGGCACCACCTTCACCCTGCGCTTCGTCTTTGAGCCAGCCCCAGAGCCTCTCCCCAAGAATGCCTCGCCGGCTTCTTTGGAAAACGTGGATTGCCTCAGCGGCCGGAAGATCCTTCTCTGCGAAGACAATTCCCTCAATCAGGAGATTCCCGTAGCTCTCTTAGCTAAGGGCAAGGTGCAGGTCACCACCGCCAAGAACGGCCAGGAAGGCCTCGAGGCTTTCAAAGCCAGCAAGCCGCATGAATACAGTGCCATCCTCATGGATGTCCGGATGCCGGTGATGGACGGGCTGGAAGCCACCAAGGCCATCCGGCAGCTCAGCATTCCGGATGCCCTCACGGTACCGATCCTAGCCATGACGGCCGATGCCTTCGAAGAAGACATCCAGAAATGCCTGGATGCCGGCATGAAAGGCCATATTGCAAAGCCGGTCCAGCCCCAGGTCCTCTACAGCGAGCTGAGACGGGTCCTCACTCCGGATATAAGGATTCCGGCACTGGACAGAATAAAATCAACAAGAGCTAAGGCAAGACTTTCGATAAAAGCAATGAGGGCAACGGTTTTCTTCGGGCATCCTAACGACCTGAGAATAGTGAATTCTTTTTGTCTGTCTTCCAGGGAGCCTGTCAGAAACAGGGTAAGCAACAGAATGCTTAGGAAGCCAAAAACAAGGGATACAATGGAAATGGTTAAAATAAAATCATAATCTCGCAGACTGGCCGAAGCATCGGTATACCCTGAATAAACGGAGAGCAAAGAAGCCGCATAGTGAAAAGACTCTTCTCCCGGTCCACCCTTAACGGAATATTTCATTTTCTTAAAGAAAGACTCATCGGCAAGTTTGTTTCCCGATAATTTCAGAAGAACATGATGAAGATAGTTTTCGTAAGCAATCTCGGCATCATCAGGATAGTTCCGTGCCGCATTGATCAAGTGCTGACTGAATCCTTTTTTTACAAACCCAAAAGTACAGGGGTGGACACCATTGATCTGATATTGCATATCGATATCGTTGGTCATGGAATAGTCTTGTCTGTCATATTGGGAATAAAGGTCTTTGCTTTCCTCGGTGGAAAAAACGCCGGAGATGGTGTAATTGCCGATGGCTTTACCGATGAGGTCATCGGGGGATTTAACTTCCGTTACCTTTCCATCGCTGGAAGAATACCCAAAGCGAATGAATAAGTCGGCCTGAAAATCCGTAATTCCGATTTGCGAATAAGTCTGCGGAAGCTGGCAAAGGGAGGAATCTTTAAAGCGAGAATCCGCGGTGAGTTTGGCATCAGCATAACCCGTGTCAGAGTCAATTTCGAAAAGGTTGTTAAAGCTTCTCAGTGCCAAGGTCAGATAAGGATTGGTATTCCCGGCCCCCAAGGCAAAAAGGCTTTCTGCGGAGACGGCTAAGGAGTCCGTAAAATTAGGCTTCGGGCTGCTGGTGCTGTCAAATCCAAAAACTTCAGGCATCTCTTTTCCTGAAGAATAGTCTTGGATCTGCTTGATTTGATCTTTGGAAAAGGTATAGCAATCATGGCGAGTATTAGGTGCATCGCTTCCCGACGAAGTGACATAATAGCCACCGGGTGAAACAACGGCCATTTGGTACCCGTTTTCGTAAAGCTTCTGAACTTGAGGAAGATTGGCATCGCTATGGCTTACTGCGAAGGAGAAGCCAAAGCAAACCAAAGTAATAAAACTTGCCAAGAGCGAAAATACAAGACGCAGCTTTTTATGCGTCAGGCAGGACAAAGAAATACTTAAACAACGTGTCAACGGAAGATTGCTTTGTCTCTTTTTGTCGGATTCCTTCGCTGGGTTTTCAGCTGCTGCCGTGGAATCGGCCGGAGGTACCGCTAGCAAAGAATCGTCGCTGACGATGACTCCCGCGTCGATGCGGATGATCCGGTCAGCATACTTCTTGGCCAGATCCTCATCATGGGATACCACGAAAACCAGGCGACTGGAAGAGAGCTGTTTCAATAGCTGGAAAAGAGAATTGGCATTTTCCTTATCCAGGGAGCCGGTAGGCTCATCCGCAAGAATCAAGTCCGGGTCTTTGATCAAGGCTCGGGCGATGGCAACTCGTTGCTTCTGTCCGGTGGATAATTCACTGATTCTTCGATCGTAAAAAGGTTTGTCTCCTGCCTTGGATGAGAGACCGACTCTTTCGAGCAATTCACAGACTTTATTCTTGTTATGGACTTTTCCCTGGAGTTCCAAGGCAAGGGAGATATTCGAACCTACGGAATAATTGGATATCAAATTGAAATCCTGGAAAACAAAGCCGATTCGATGGTTACGGAAATTATCAAGATCTTTGCCGCTCAGCGTGTTCAGAGCAATGTCATTGAAGGCTATTTTTCCTTCATCCGGAGTATCAAGGGTCCCAATCAAATTCAGAAGAGTCGTTTTCCCAGAACCGCTTTCGCCAACCAGAAAGACGAGTCCCTTCTCAGGCAAGGTCAAAGAAATATGAGACAAGGCACGACCTGTACCGTCCCGTCTTCCTTGATGACGATATGATTGCCAGTCTTGACGGCCGCCAGGAAGTCATCGCCCAGCTGATCGATGGCAATCAGCGGAACCTTGTTCCAGACATTGGCGAGAATCAGGCCCGAGGCCGCCAGGGAATCAATCTCCTTGGAGAAGAGCCAGGCTTTCGGTGCCAGGCCACGGCTGGCCACGGTCTGAATGACCATGCCGCCGGTGGTGGAGCCGACCGTCATCGGAAGGCATAAGGCCTTGCCGGTGATATTGACCTTGAACAGATCCTTGTTGTTCTGATCGGAGACCAGCACCTTCTTGGCACTCGAGGAGAGGGCGCTCTTCTCAAACGACGCCAAGGTATTGAAGCCCTGATGCGTCACCGCCGCCTCGCCATCGAACGTTCCGCCAAAAAGGACGCGTCCTTTGAATTCTTTCATACTACGCCTGCTCCTTTCCGGTCAGGATGTCCAGCACTTCCTGATCCTTGTAGTACCGGCTGAAGGAATAGGTGCGGAGCTTGTTGGAGTTGGTCATGATGCGTTTCTTTCCCGCCACCGGGTTATTGGTATACATCAGCGGGCAGATATAGGAGAGATGGGCACCTGTCGCCAGAAGCTTTGGATAGCCGTCGGTCTTCTTGAATTCGGCCGCCACCTGCGGCGAGGTCGTTAAGACGGTATCGACCGTCAGCTTCTTCAGACCCGAGGCAACAAGTCCGGCACTGAGCTTATCGGTCCAGTCCACCAGCTGTTTGAGGGGTGAGATGAGGGCAGCCGATAAAGCATTTCTGGGCTTTCTTGTCCGGATTCTTCCACATCACCGGATACGACTGGTAGACCCGTTCGATCTCGGCATCGTCGATGACATACGTCTTGTAGCCTTCCTTCAGCAGGCCTTCGCCCTGCTCCTTGGCTTCCGGGGGTGACTTTGTCGATGTGATAAAGGCCGACAGCGCCATTGGAGGCAGTGGCGGCACCGAAATCCTTCAAGTAGGCGACGGTATCCTCATCCGGAAGCGGCTTCAGATACGGATCCAGGCCTTCCACATACGGAACTTCCGTCAGCACCTTCATGCCGACAGCCGAGCCTAAGATCTGGGCTTCCGGCTTCGTGGTGGTCTTGACGATCACCTTCCAGGTAGCCTTCCGGCCCTCGGCAGTCAGGAACCCGAACTCCGGAGCATACCCTAAGAGCATGCCGAACATCTCCAGCACGCCGGAGTTGCGGTTGCAGTGGGCGCCTAAGACCGAGTTGGCAAAGACGACGGCGCTGCTTTCCGCCCAGGAGAGGACATCCCCTTCCTTCGGGGTGTTGCCGATCTCGGGAAGATAGGACGTGCAGGTAAAGCCGTTGGTATCCTTAAGGCCGATGGCCTGCAGCTGCTTTTCGTAGCTTTCCTGCTTGGAATACATGAACTTGTCGAAGACGAGCTTTTCAATCGGATTGCATTTGACATTGGCGTAGTCAATCGGGCGCGGATCGACGGTAAAGCCTTCCGGCGCCTTGAGTCCGGCCTTGATCAACTCATCCATCAGCGGATAAATCGGTTTCAGCATCGTAATGCCGAAGCTGGTCACCAGATGGCCTTCCGGATGGGTGATCGGTAAGAGCCTCTTGGCATGGAAGATATCGCCATAGCGGACCAGGCATTCCATCATCTTGGCTTTCGTCTCGCCTTGTTTGCCGGACAGGATATCCTGTTGCTCCGGCGTCAGCTCCATCAACGGCTTATACATGATTTTTTCCTCCTAGATGCTCATCGCGGTCTCATAGGCCTTCCAGATGACGGAGCGGAGATTGCCGACTTTGACACAGTCGCCGACCAGGTGGACTTTCTTGTCCTCCGGGAAGGCCGGGGTCGGATGATAGCCGACCGAGCGGATCACCGACTCGGCAGTCAGATCGAAGACCTTGCCGTCCTTGCTCTGGACGGTGATGCCCTTGTCGGTGACGGCCTTGACCTTGGTTTCCAGATAGACCGGAACCTGATGGAGAGCGAAGAATTCACGGAGATACGTGGAGTTGGCCATGCAGACGCCCTTCTGGGCGATCAGGTCATCCTTCATCTCGACAATCGTGACGCTCTTGCCCTGATTGAAAAGATCGTAGGCAATCTCGCAGCCTGTCAGTCCGCCGCCGATGACGATGACGCTCTGACCGACTTTCTTCGTCCCGCCCAGATACTCGCAGGCTTCGATGGTCTTCTCAATGCCTGGTAACGGAATCTTGTTGGCGACGGCGCCGGTGGCGACAATCACCTCATCGGCAATCAGCTTCGAGAGATCCTTGATTTCGGTATTGAGGTGCACCTCAATGCCAAGATCCTTCATCTGCAGGGCATACCAGGCTAAAAGCTCCTTGTCCTTTTCCTTATATGAGGGAGAGGCAGCCTTGGTAAAGACACCGCCAAGATGGTCGGACTTCTCATAGATGATCGGCGTATGCCCGCGGAGCTTCAGAACCCGGGCGGCTTCCATGCCGCCGACACCGCCGCCAATGATGGCGACGACTTTCGGCTTCTTCGTGGGCTCAATGTAATGCTTGTTGGTCTGCATCGTCTCGGCATTGATGGCACAGCGTGCCATATGGACAGCATCTTCGAGCTCCTGATCATTGGCTGACGCCCTTATAATGGCACATATTGAAGCAGCCGTTATGGCAGCAGATGCACGGACGGATTTCGGCTTCCTTGCCTTCCATCATCTTGGTGACCCAGGCCCCATCGGCTAAGAACTGACGGGCAACGCCCATGCCATCGAGCTTGCCTTCCTTGATGGCGTCATTGGCGGTGATGGGATCCATACGGCCTGCACAGACGACCGGGATGGAGACGAACTTCTTGATGTGTTCGACATCCTCGAGGTTGCAGTTCTGCGGCATATAGACCGGCGGATGCGACCAATACCAGGCATCATAGGTGCCGTTATCGCAGTTGAGCATATCGTAGCCGGCATCCTGAAGATACTTGGCCGCTTTCTCACTCTCGGCCATATCCCGCCGACTTCGGTATACGTCTCACCCGGCAGAGCACCCTGTCTCATGCCCTTGGTCTTGGAGACCACGGAATAACGGAGCGAGACCGGATAATCCTTGCCGCAGGCTTCCTTGATGGCTTTGACGATCTCCACCGGGAAGCGGTAGCGGTTCTCAAACGTGCCGCCGTACTGGTCGGTACGCTTGTTGACATATTTCAACGTGAACTGATCCAAGAGATAGCCTTCATGGACGGCGTGAATCTCAACGCCATCGACGCCGGCCTCTTTCAGAAGCTTGGCGGTCTTGGCAAAAGCCTGGACCATCTTCTCGATTTCTTTGACGGTCAATGCCCGCGAGGGGACCTTGTCCGACCAGCGATTCGGCGAAGGACTGGCGGAGGCACAAATGCGGTCAACGTTGAGAACCGGCTTGGCTAAGAAGTTAAGGACTTTGTTGTTCTCGATCTTCTCCATCGTGCTGTTGATGGCAAAGCTGCGGCCGAAACCCGCGGTCAGCTGGACGAAGAGCTTGGCTCCCGTCTTGTGGAACTCGACCATATAGGCCTTGAGCTTCCGATACATGCCCTTATTGGAATAAAGCCATTGGCCCAGCATCGGATTAAGGATAGGAGCAATGCCAGGAAGAATCAGGCCGACATTGTTCTTGGCCCGTTCCATCAGGAACTTGGCCGCTTCCTCATCAAAATGGTTCGGCTCCATCCAGCCAAAGATCGACGTGCCGCCCATGGAGGTCATGACAATGCGGTTCTTGATTTCGACATTGCCGATCTTCCACGGCGTAAACAGCGCTTCGTATTTGCTATCCATACGGGTTACCTCGCTTTGAATAGTATAACATTGTAAGGGGTTTCTTACTATGATAAAATTGTTTACGGCTGTTTGCGTTTTGTTCCCCCATCGTCCCTGGACATTTTTGTTATACTTAGTTAGCGAAAGAAGGAAGCCATGAAAACATCACCTTCTGAATACCGGGATTACAAAATCGCGGACCTGAAGACAAAAATGAAAGCAGCCGTTGCTGATTTCTCGGTCTTTTTCTGTCTTTGCCTGGTCTTCTTCGGAGGCATCTTCTTACCTTTAGGAGATTATTTTCCCTTCATTGCCCAAGCTAAAAGCCATTATCAGCAGGATTCCGAAACCATCCTCAGCTTTGTCAGCGACACAAGACTGCAGAAAACAGCCGAAGACGGCAAGTCTTTGGTGCCAGTGGAAACTGGCTTTACGAAGGCCATAACCCGCCTCATCCGTACAACGTATTATTACCACCAGAACGACAGCAGTGAACCGCTCCTTTATACGGAGCTTGATGGCCAAGGCACTGCCCAACCGGTGAGTTTGGCCTTAGCGGATACTCTCAATGCCACAAGCGACTATTCCGCCGATGATCTCAGTTATTATTTCCTTTGTTACCGAGAACAGAACAAGGCCATCATGCCCGTTTCCTACAGCATCGACAATACGGACTATTCCGATAACTTTTATCGCTTCTATTATCTGGGGATCCTAGGTATGCAAAGCTCCGATCAGGCCTCCTATTGGGAAACCGGTTTGGATTTCACGAAACCTTTGCTTCAAGAATCCTTGTTAACCAAGCAGACGGCTTTCCAGCTCCATGACTATGTAATGCTGAATACTACTGAAACCGGCGGAAAGGACATCTATGCCGCCTTGCTATCGGTCTATTCCGCTGCCGTCAGCTACGGCATCAAAGAAATCGAATCCAGCAATTCAACTTATATTTCGTTGCTGAAAACGTTCCTTGCAGACTATGCTTCTTACAAAAGGAATCAGACTCTTCCGCTCACCCTGAGTTATCTTGCTGTCTTTCTGGTTTACTACCTCTTGCTTCCACTGATTTTCCGCCATGGCCAGACCTTGGGTATGAGAGTCTTCCATCTGACGTACGAAACCCTCGATGGCGGCCAACCCACTGTCCTCCATTTTTTAGTTCGGCTGGCAGTTCTTTTCCTCTCTGAACTTTGGGTAGTGGCCCTGCCACCGATCCTTTTAGGTCAGTTTTCCTTGCTGACGGTGTCTCTCTGTTCCGGGGTTCGCTATCTTTATTTCATTGTTTTCTCAGCCCTTTTAGGGTTGGCTTCCTTATTACTGTTTTCTCTGAAAAAAGAGCATCTCTTCTTGGCCGATTACGCCAGTCGTCTTCAGTTGAAAGACACCACGAAATATTTGCCTCCTAAAGAGCCAGACACCCCAAAGAATCAGGATCATTCCGCTGAGATTGCGATTCTCACTGGTAAAGAGCCGATATCCGACGGGAAGAGCTCCTCTTAACGGTTCAGATGCCGCGTTTTTGACGCTAGTACAAGATACAGGGCTTCGTCCGCAAGCAGAAAGCCGATCATCACATAGATGGCTGCCGATGAGCCTAAATAAAGCAGAAAAGACAGAAATCCTTTACGAGCAGTCCGGATTCCCAAGATTTGCGCTAACGGAAGTGAAACCTTGCTTTGCGGTAGGGCATCCTTTTCTAAGATTGCCTGCCCCTGGCTGTCTGGACCAAGGTAACGGGCGATAGCAACCCTACCCACATCCTCATAAAAGACGACATCGAAGGTTTTCAGCCCGGATGTGTCTTTGCTGAAAACCAAGGCATCATAGCGGTAGACAGGATCGGCGAGTCCGGCCTGGGTCAAATCGGCATTCTCACTGCTGACGCTGGCCATGGAATCATCGGTAACCATCACCCAATAGGAATCTTTTTCTTCGATGATATCGCCATGAGCTGAAAAGACCATTTTGGGCACTAGCAATGCAACGAGGACGAAGGCCGAAAGGCCAGTTATCCAAGCGGATCTGACCATGGTATGACCCAGTTCCTCATTTTTACTTCTATCATAGGAACCATCCTGGGTTTCCTCATTTGCCTTGCGGTATCTGACAATACCTAAATAGCCTACCCACAGAGTGAGAATCACTCCGATAAGGCAGAGAAATACCAAAATCAGGATTTCAATGTAGGACACGCTCAGTACTCCGTGACATCCACCAGAATCTTGATCTTCTCAGAGCGGATTTTGCTGAACATCTCGGTCAGAACATAAGCGGCCACAGAGCCCCAATGGGTGTGATTGCATTTGCAGGTGATGAAGCCGAGATGGGTCTTGTTAGCCGAGCCATCGAAGCCGGTAATAATGGTTTTGCCAAAATAGTCAACATTGTAATCATGGAAAGCCTGCATGATGCCTAAGGCCATCTCGTCGTTGGCGCAGACAATGGCATCCGGCAGTTCCACGGCATGAACAAAAGAAGTCTCCGCCACAATGTAGCCGGAATCCACAGTGAAATCACCATGGAAATGATTTTCTTCGGAAAAAGAGACCGATTTTTCGGCTAACCCGGTTTGGAAGCCAGCGAAGCGCAATTGGGATTCAATGGAATTATCCGGCCCGGAAACAAAGGCGAAGGTCTTGGCCCCCTTGGCTAAGACTCGTCTTGTCAGTTCCGTCATGCCGTTGCTGTTATCCAGGACGACCGAAGAGACACCATCAATATCCGCTTCCCGGTCCATCACGACGACAGGTATTTTTCGAGAGACCATCTCCCGAATATCCTTGTCTTTGACATTCGGATTCAGAATAATCAGCCCATCCATCCAATGAATGTTGGTAATATCGGTTCCAAGATAGATCATCACTTTGCAGTTGGAAAGGTGGAGAACCCGGTGAATGGCATCAAACAATTCGGTATAAATAACGCCATTCATAGAAGCAATGCAGAAAACCACGAATTTCCGATAATCTGTTTTTGGAGAAGCGGATTTTTTCCTCTCGTAATGTAATTCATTGCTCGCTTGAACAATTTTGTCACGAGTCTCTTCGGGGATGCGGTGATCATTATTCAGGGCATAACAAACGGTCGAAACCGAGAAGCCTGTCTTCAGCGCAATATCTTTTAATGTTGCCATAATGATTTCAGTATAGTCGTTTTGGCAATTGAATTTCAATAAATCCATTGAAATTATGAAATATTTTTTCTTTGCAACCGCTCTATCAAGACTGCCAAATCGTAAGGGTAAATCCCGTTGTTTCTAAAAAACAAGAGACGATGTTATGCAGTTTTTTGGCTTGGTGAAACTTCTGAGAAGACCCTTTTGTCTCGTATGCCTTGAAGAGTAATGTATTCACATTTTGCTAATTTTTAGCATTCTTTTACAAAAGAAAATCAATTTTCGTAAAAACTATTTATTCACCTTTGTTTGTTTAGCTATATAGTTTCCGTTTCTTTTTCCTTTTTGATTTTCTCAATCTTTCCATGGCTGGATGATATGCAATGAAAGGGCTTTACTCTTTTTCAATAATTTTCAATGAATTTTCAACAAATTAACTAAGCCTTTATATTGTTTTAGCTTTCCTACCTTATCTATAATTGAAGTAACCAAAGGCTCTCTTTGTGGTTGTTTGGGTGGAGCAAAGCCATGATTAAATGCAAGTACGGACATTTCTCAGACGATGGGCGGGAATACATCATCACGAATCCCTATACTCCAAGACCTTGGATTAACGTCATCTCCAACGGGGACTATTCTCTGATTGTCTCACAGATGGGCGGAGGATTCTCCTTCCGCAACAACGCGGAACAGAATCGTCTGACCAGGCTCTTTCAGGATATCGTTAAGGATAACTGGGGAAAGTACTTCTATATCCGCGATCGCCAGACCGGACATTACTTCTCGGCAACTCTGAAACCGATCATGACTCCCTGTGACCGTTATGAAGTCCATCACGGCCAGGGCTATTCCACCTTCCTAAGGGAAACTGATGGCATCCGGTCAGAAATGACTGTCTTTGTCTCCCATGATTCCCCGATGGAATATCTCCATTTCCGTCTTACGAATTTGGGAAAGAAAGACCGGGATTTGGATGTGACAGGTTACTTCGAATGGGCACCGGGCATAGCCTATGACTGTCACCGGGAATTCCAGAAGCTTTTCTCAACCTTGTCTTTTGATCCGAAACTGAATTCCATCCTTGTCACTAAATGCCTGTGGGGCTTCCCTGATAGTCAGGGCATTTACAACAATGATGACTGGCCCTATACCGGTTTCTTTGCCTGTTCCCAAAAGGTTTCCTCCTTTGATACCGATAAAGAAGCTTTCTTAGGGATGTATCACGATGAGACGACTGCCCAAGCTATGGTCAGCAAGGAATTAAAAGGAACCCAAGGACGTTTCGGCGATCCGGTCGGTGCTATGCGGACTCATCTTCCTTTGAAAGCCGGAGAGACGAAGGAACTGGTCTTTACCATCGGCATGGCCAGCAACGAGAACGAGAATTACCATAAGCTGATCCAGAAGACGACCTTAGCCGCCTGTGCCAAGGATCTTCAGTCCGTCAAAAACTTCTGGACCGATTTATTGACGAAAGAAACGGTTGAGACACCCGACAAGGAATTTGATGTCTTTACCAACATTTGGAGTAAGTATCAGGCCTTAAGCTGTCGGATGTGGGCCAAAGCCGCCTATTACCAGATCAGCGGCGGCATCGGTTTCCGCGACCAGCTGCAGGATTCTTTATGCTTCCTGGAAAGTGAACCTGAGCTGACCAAAAAACAGATTCTTCTACATGCAGCCCACCAATTCCAGAAAGGCGATGTTTACCATTGGTGGCTGCCCATCCATACCTGGGGGTCCTCGTGGCAACTGCTCGGATGACTTCCTGTGGCTGCCTTATGCGGTCATCAGTTATGTCAACGAGACCCAGGACTTTGCCATTCTCGATGAAGTGATTCCCTTTGTCGATGGCAGTCAGGCCACGCTTTACGATCACTGCGTCCGTGCTCTCAAGCATTCGTTCGAGATGGTCTCCTCCCGAGGTGTGCAGCTGATGGGAGACAATGACTGGAACGACGGACTTTCCGCTGTCGGCCATGGCATGAAAGGCGAATCTTTCTGGGTCAATGAATTCCTTTATTACATTTTGAATCATTTTGATGTCCTGCTCAATTATGAAAACGATGATAAGACCCGTGGCCTTGTCAATGAAAAGAAGAAACAGGCAAGAGACACTTTCAACGCTTATGGATGGGATGGCTCTTATTTCCTCCAAGCAACGACCGATGCAGGAAAGCTGGTCGGCAGCCATACAACCCAGGAAGGAAAAGTTTTCCTCAATCCGCAGGTATGGGCCGTCATCAGCGATATTACCGACGAAGAACATAAGACGAAAGCCATGGCCAGCGTCACCCGTTACCTCTTAAAGGATTACGGTGCTCTCCTGCTCTATCCGGCCTATACCCATCCCCACCCGGATATCGGGTATGTCACCCGCTATGCTCCGGGCTTAAGAGAAAATGGTGGCGTTTACACCCATGCCGCAACCTGGGCCGTCCTAGCTTATGCCCAGATGGGCGACAATGAGCGGGCCTACCAGGCCTATCAGCGGATTTGTCCGCCGCACCGCAGCAAGGACATCGATGTCCTGAAAAGTGAACCTTATGTGACTCCAGGCAACTCCGACGGTCCGATTTCTCCCTTCTACGGCAAAGGCGGCTGGAGCTGGTATTCCGGTTCGGCTCAGTGGATGCATAACGTTGCTGTTCATGGCATCCTTGGCGTTGAAGGCGTTCCTGAAGGTTTGCGAATCAAGCCTTGTCTGCCGAAGGCTTGGGATGGCTACCATTACCATCGGGTCTATGCCGGCAAAGACGTGACGATCACGGTTAAACGGACAGGTCTTGCCAAAATGACCCTCAACGGCAAAGCGGTCTCTGGAAACATCATTCCCTTTAATAAGAAAATATCCCACTACGACGTCGTTGTCGAAATTGCTTAATCCCGGAGGAAAAGAAAAATATGAATGAAATCAGAAAAATGACGGCCTTCACTTTGCTATCAGTCTTAGCCTTGACCGGCTGCAAAACGACGGCTGCGTCGGATTCCACTGCTTCTTCTGCCACCCCGACCAGCACGACCAGTGACGCCACCAGCACGTCGGATTCCGGCAACGAAGGCTATGACCTCGTCTATCGTTCCTGGGATACCGGCACGGAAAAGCAGAACAACCCCGAACGTCAGTTGGTAGCTGCCTTTGAGCAGGCCAACAACGTCAAGATCAAGATTGTCGATAATGTCGGAAGCGGCGACGATTATTGGATCAACATCCGGGCTTCAGTTCAGAAGGATACGGCCGCCGATGTCTACATGACGCCGAACATGGATTACCCCTTAGCTGAAGAATATGCTCTCGATATCTCCTCTTATGCCAAAGCTGACAGTGAATGGTCAACCATTCCCAGCGGCATTGAAAATGCCGTCCATTTCAAGAGCGGTATCTATGCGGTGCCGTGCCGCCTCAATATGGCTGGTTTCTTTGCCAATACGGATATTGCGACCGATCTCAATAAAACCATCGGATACGATTCCAGTTGGGAGGATGTCAAATCCCTGCTGACTGAAGTCAAGAAGCATCCGGAGTATGTCGGCATGAATTATGTCGACAACCTTTATGAGATCCTGCCTTCCGTCTCCAACAAGGATTATGGCTATTTCACCTGGGACGGCTCGGCCTATCATCTCAACTCCGATGAGTTCAAGAATGCCATCAGCGAAGCCAAGTCCATTTATGACTCGAAGATGTCTTTCGACAGCTTAAGCGCGACCGAGCAAGCCAAGGTCGGCAATGGGTCCTTGGACAGCGACAGCATGATGATCTCCGCATGGGACAAAGGCTATATGGCCTTGCGTTTCGGCTATACCTATGAGATACCGGACATGATCTCAAAGAATCCGCAGTTCGGCATCAAGTTCATCGGTCTGCCGGGTGGACGCAATACCATCATCGGCGACTATTACTGTGTCTATAAGAACACCAAGAATCCGGAACTCGCCTACAAATTTGCCAAATGGATGAGCTTCGGAAAGGAAGGCATGCAGAAACGTTTTGATCTTTATAAGGCTTATAAGGCGGGCGGCAACAAATGCAATACGCTTCCGCTCACGACCGATAAGGATGTCTTGGACAGTTATTTCACTTTGTTTCCCGATGAGGAGACCAGCGGAAGCGGTACGGTCGTAAGCGGCATCCGCGATGTCTACAACACCTTGTCCACCGGGATGCCGGAAGGCGTCAAAGTCGTTCCGAACTATGTCCAGTCCCGTTGGAAGTTAGGCACGGGTCTTTCGGTGACGATTCCCAATCCCAGCGATGCCAGCAAGCCGACCGTCTATGACAACTGCAACATCGGCCAGTATCTCGATGGCTGTGTCAAAGGCAACGGCAACATCAATACCTATGCCGAAGAGCTGAACACCAAAGCCAATGAAGCCTATACCTCCTGGATGACGAAGAACGGCGGAAAGTATAACTGATTTCAATGAGCGGCGAGGAGAAAAACAATCCGTCAGCGAAAAAATCCAATCGGTTCCTTTCTTTCTTCAAGAAACATAAGAAAGGGACCGCCTGGAGTGTCGTCGGAGTGATTCTCCTTGTTTTAGTTGCGGTCCTGGCAGTTCCCAAGCAGACTGCCTATGACAATGATTTTGCTTACCAGTCCTATCAGGCACGACGGAATGATGCCTTTAGTCAGGGCTGCCACCCGGAGACCAGCGACGGAACGGTGCCGGTGGATACCTTAGGGTATACCGGTCCGAAAGTCTATCAAGTCACCAATGGCAAGAAAGTCACCTATACGCTCACCTGTGAAAAGACTCAGACCGTTGCCCTGACGCTGGACGTTGCCTTGCTGCACAATGGCTTCCATGACAGCGAAGTTTCGGTGCTGATCAATGGCCAGGATGTGCTGGACCGGGTGAAGCTGAGAGCCTTATGGAAGAGTTCCTCAGCCACCTTCAAGACGGATTCCTATGGCAATGAGATTGTTCCTTCCCAAACGAAAGTAGAGGGCTGGCAGAGTTTGGCTCTCTATGATGAAAGCTATGCCTCCCCTCTGCCGTATGAATTCACCCTTCAGGCCGGCAGCAATGCCGTGGAGCTGGATGTCACGGATTCCGGAGATTTCCTGGTGGGGGATCTTACCATGGAAAATCCGCAGACGATCCTGTCTTACCAGGAATACGAGTCCCAATATCAGGGAAAAGCCAAGGGCGTCCGGCTGGACGATATCCAAGGCGAACACTTCACAACCAAGAACGACACCCAGCCGATTCCGACCTATGAATCCGATGTCAATGCCGCTCCCTATGATACTAATCATAATCGATTGAACACCTTAAGCAATTTCTCAGCTTCTTCGGAAATGGTCACGTATACCTTTGCGGCTGAAACCGAGGGGCTCTATCAGATGACCCTCAGTGGCAAGGTCGATAACTCCAATCACACGACCTTTGCAACGCTCTTCCTGGATGGGAAGGTTCCCTTCGGGGAAATGCTTCATTATCCGCTCACCTACCAGCCCAACGTCCATGCCTACGACCTTCAGGACAGCAACCAAACTCCCTTCAGTTTCTATCTCACTGCCGGCAGCCATTCGCTGACGTTCAAGATCGACCAGTCCCTTTATCAGGAGAAGATTGATTTCCTGGCTCAGTCCATTGATGACCTCAACACCATCTACCTTGGGCTGAAACGGATTGCCGGCACCGTCAATGATGCCGCCCGGGAATGGAGTCCTGAGAAAGACTTTCCCGGCGTTGTGGAAAAGCTGAAAGACATTGTCAGCAGTCTTCAGAAAGCCAAGAAAGAAATTTACCTGATCAACGGTGCCACGACCGACTTCACCGCCACCATCGATATTCAGAGCGTCATCACTGCTCTGGAAGGCATCTTAGCCAAACCTCAATACATTCCCAACAAATACGCGGAGTTCTCCGAAGGCGGTTCTTCCATCATCGCCAGCCTGGCCTCGGCCAAGAGCGACCTGCAGTCCTCTCCGCTGGAGATCGACCGGATCCTTATCGGACCGGCGGACGGCAAAGCCCTGATGAGTTACCAAAGCGGTTGGTTCAGCTTCAGCGAGCATCTGAAGAAGTTCTTCTCGACTTTCTTCAAGGATTACTCCATGACCAGCAAGAACAAGAAGACCATTCAGGTCTGGGTAGCCAGAAGCCGCCAGTATGTGGATCTGATGCAGCAGCTGATGGATGAATCCGATTTTGCCGCAAGAACCGGCTACCAGGTCCAGTTTACGATTCTCTCCGACGAAGGCAAACTGATTCTCTCCAATGCCGCCAAGATTTCCCCCAATGCCGTGATGGGCATCTCCAACTGGCTCCCCTATGAAATGGGCATCCGCGGACTGACCGTGGATCTGACCCAGTATGAGGATTATGGGGAAGTCCTGAAACGTTTCTCACCGGGGTCTTTGATCAATTTGATTTCGGATAACCGGGGCTTAGGCCTGCCGGAGACTCAGGATTTCTATGTCATGTACTACCGCAAGGATATCCTCGACCGTTATGGCTTCTCCTTGCCGGAGACCTGGGAGGATGTCATCAATCTCCTGCCGAAACTGGAACGCAACGGCATGAACTTCTATATTCCGCTCTCTACTTCCACCGCCTCCAAATCCATCATGACGACGGCGCCCTTCATCTTCCAGTATGGCGGAAACCTGTTCAGTGAGGATGGCACCAAGACCACTATCGATGAGGAAAGTTCCTTAAATGCTATCAAGATGATGACAGAACTCTACACGCTCTATGGTATGGAAAGTCAGGTTTCAAATTTCTTTGATTCTTTCCGAAATGGTTCTCTTCCCATCGGTGTCTCTACCTTTGATACCTATGTCCGTCTTTCCATCGCTGCCCCGGAAATCAGCGGCAAATGGAAGATAGCCTTGGCTCCCGGTGTCCGGCAAAGCGATGGCTCTATTGCCCGCTGGCAAACGGGTTCGTCAACATCCATGAGTCTTCTTCCCTCGGGCGACAGCACGAAAGACAAAGCCGGCTGGGAACTGCTGAAGTGGTGGTCGAGTGAGGATGTCCAGAAAGAGTTCGCCAGCAAGCTATCGCTCCTCTATGGACAAGGCTATATCTGGAACTCCGCCAATCTCAACGCCTTCCAAGATTCCATTATCTTCACGGCCCAGGAAAAGGAGACGATTCTCAGTCAATGGAATTGGCTCCGCGAGATTCCCAAGGTTCCGGGATGGTACATGCTGGAACGGGAACTCTCCAACAGCTGGAACAGCATTGTCCTGGATGCCAAGAACACCCGTCAGGTCATCTCCGATGCCGTGACCATCATCAACAAGGAAATCACCAAGAAGCTGATTGAGTTCGGTTACCTGGACAGTCAGGGCAATGAGCTCAAACCTTACCATATGACGACGTTCGATACGGTGCAGACCTTTGAGAAAGGATAACCATGGAAGCCAAGACAGCCCCGGTCGCTACCGCAAAGAAAACCACGCTTTGGGCGCGTCTTTTCCCGAAGAAAAACGACAACGCTGTCGGTACTTTCAAGGATCATCTCTTTGCTTTCTTCCTCATTCTTCCTTATCTCCTGGCTTTCACTACCTTCATAGTCATTCCTGTCGGAGTCGCCATCGGCCTCTCCTTCACGGACTTCAACTCAATGACCAGTCCGAACTTCGTTGGTCTCACGAACTACATCAACCTCTTCACCAACGATGACGTCTTCATGCAGAAGATTGTTCCCAACACCATCAAGTTTGCCCTGATCTGCGGACCGATAGGTTACTTCCTCAGCTTCCTGTTGGCCTGGATGCTTGCCCAAATTCCTAAAGCTCCCCGGACATTGCTTGCCTTGCTCATCTACTCCCCGTCCCTGACTTCCGGTGTCACCATGCAAGTCGTCTGGATTGCCTTCTTCTCCGGCGATGCCAACGGTTATCTGAATTCGCTCCTGCTGCAGATGGGTGTCATCCATGAAGCCGTCCAGTGGCTGCAAAGCGAAACCTACCTGATGCCGATCATGATCTTCGTCACTATCTGGTCCTCAATGGGTGTTGGCTTCCTGGCTATGCTCTCCGGTATTCTCAACATCGACAGCGAACTATACGAAGCCGCCTATGTCGACGGCCTGAAGAATCGTTTCCAGGAAATCCGCTATATCACCATCCCGTCGATGAAGCCGCAGCTGCTCTTCGGAGCCGTGATGTCCATTGTTTCCACCTTCCAGGCCGGTTCCATCGGTGTTCAGCTCTCCGGCAGCAACCCTACTCCGAACTATGCCGGCAGCCTCATCATGAACCACATCGAGGATTATGGCTATATCCGCTATGAAATGGGCTATGCTTCTGCCATCTCGGTCGTTCTGCTGATTCTTATCTATGTCATCTCAAAGATTGTCCGGGCGCTTTTAGCCGATAACGGAGACTAAGGAAAGGAGAACCATGAGTTTCACGGGTAAACGAATCAATCCGAAGCACTTCCACCCCAGTCAGATACCCTTCTATCTGATTCTTTTACCGATTGCTGTTTTCATGGTCCTGCCGATCATTTATATTTTCACGACCGCTTTCAAGCCGGAAGCCGAGCTCTTCAAGTTCCCGCCGTCCTTCTTTGTCGTCAATCCCACGTGGGACAACTTCGCTAAGCTTTTCCGTCTGATGAGCGGTTCTTCCGTCCCGGCCAGCCGTTACCTCTTCAATTCCATCGTCGTGACCCTCTTGACGGTCATCCTTTCCATCTTCTTAAGCGTTTCCGCCGGTTACATTCTCTCCAAGAAGCATTTCCGCGGTCAGAAGCTGATCTTTGAGATCAATACCATTGCCTTGATGTTCGTCCCTGTGGCCGTGACCATTCCGCGGTTCCTGCTCATTGTCCGCTTAGGACTTTTCGATAACTTTTTGGTCAACATTCTCCCTATCTGCGCCATGCCGATTGGTCTCTTCCTGGTGAAACAGTTCATTGATCAGATCCCGGATGCCCTCATTGAGGCCGCCAAGATCGACGGAGCCGGCGAGCTGACCATTCTCTTCAAAGTCATCTGTCCGATGGTCAAGCCGGCCATTGCCACCATCGCCATCCTTGCCTTCCAGTCAGCCTGGGGCAATGTCGAAGCCTCAACTTATTACCTTAACAACGAATCGCTGAAGACCTTCGCCTATTATCTGACCACTTTCACCTCCTCGACCTCCAACGCTGCCACGCAAGGCATTGCCGCTGCCAGTGCCCTCATCATGTTCGTTCCGAACCTGGTGATCTTCATTGTGATGCAGTCCAACGTCATGGATACCATGGCTCATTCCGGAATCAAATAACTTATGTTCAAGCATCTCGGACTCGTGATCGTTACCGCTGTCTTCTCTGCCTCGGCCTATGCTGCCGCGCCCGAGATTTCCTATGGCATCCATTTGAGCACTGAGACTTCCGGCCCCAACGGCCAATTGGTCCCGACCCAGGAAGCCTATACCCCGGAAAGCAAGATCACTCTCAGTGACCTGACTCAGACCGGCACCGCCGATGGCTTGGAGATGGCTTCGCCGGAAGACATGTATCTGGATAGCAGCAAGAATACCCTCTATGTGGCTGATACCGGCAATAACCGCGCCTTGGCCATTTCCCTGACTGCTCAGACCTATCAGGTCTTCGGTCTGGGCGAACTCCGTTCTCCGACTGGCATTTATGCCACCTCGTCCTGGATTTATGTCGCCGACAAAGGCAACGCCACCCTCGATATCTATGCCAAGGATACCTTGACCCGCACCGAGAGTCTTGGCCGTCCGGGCAACGCCCTCTTCGGCAGCGATACCCCGTATGTGCCGCTCAAGGTTGCCGCCAGCGACAAGGGCGATGTCTATCTCGTTTCCGAAGGCTGCACCAAAGGCATCCTTCAGCTGAGTGACAGTGGCGAATTTGTCGGCTATATCGGTGCCAACGAGACCAGCGGTTCTGTCACCAATTGGTTCAAGAAGCTTTTAGGCATCGGCAATACGACCGGTTTCCTGAAGACCGGCGCCGCTCCTACCAATCTCTGCCTGGATTCCAAAGGACTCGTCTATACCGTCACGAACAAAGCCACAGCCAACACTGTCAAGAAGCTCAACACCAATGGTGTCAGCATTCTTTCGCCTACCTACAACCAGTCAGGTACGATTCAGGCGGCCGTGGATAAGAGCGACAACATCTATACCGTCCAGGAGACAGGCTCCCTGACGATCTATGATTCCTATGGAAACCTGCTCTTCACTTTTACCAGCAACGACACGGATGAGATCCTGGGCACCTTGGCTCAGCCGATGGCGGTCCAAGTGGACGAAGACAAAGCCATCTATGTTCTCGACAAGGAATATGGGATGATCACCCGCTTTGTTCCCACGGAATTCGCCAACCTTGTCTACCAGGCCGAAGACTATTACAAAGATGGTCTGTATCTGCAAGGCGAAGATTCCTGGAAAGCCGTTCTGAAGGCCAACTCCATGTTCATTCTTGCCTATAAGGCTTTGGCCCGGGCTTCGATGAAGAAAAAGGATTATCAGACTGCCTTGACTCAGTTTGAGAAGGCCGAAGACAAGCAAGGCTATTCCGAAGCGTACTGGGAAATCCGCAATACCTGGCTGCAGGCGAATCTCGGCTATGTCATGATTGGGATTTTGGCGTTTGTTCTTCTCATTGTTGCTCTCAAGGTAGCCTACCGGAAGAAACCGCTGGCTTTTGCCGGCGTCACCCGCTTCCGTGAGAAATGCACCACGGTTCCTGTCGTTAAAGATGTTTTCCATATGAAACAGTTCTATTTCCACGTTAAAGATGGTGTCTATGAAACCAAATACCATGGTCAGGGGAGCCTGATTTTTGCCATTGTTCTTTATGTTTGGTTTGTCGCCATCCAAATTCTTTCCGTCACCCTGAAAGGCTATCTTTTCAATAGTCAGAACCTTTATGATTCCCGGGCATTGGAAATCATCCTGGTGACGACCTTGCCGTTGTTAGGTTTGGTTCTTTGCAACTACTTTGTCGCCACCGTCACTGATGGCGAAGGCCGCTTACGGGATTGCTTCATCAGCTACATCTATGCTCTGACTCCTTACCTGGTTCTCGCCCTTCCGATTTTCCTCATTTCCCGGGTGCTGACTTACAACGAATCGGTCGTCTACAACACGCTCATCGGCTTGGTTTATGTCTGGTGCGGCATCAATGTCTTCCTGACGGTCGAGGAACTCCATGACTACAGTTTCGGCCAAGCGGTCAAGAACATCCTGCTGACCCTTTTTGCTTTCTTCATGCTGGTGCTGTTTGTGATTGTCATCTACATGCTGGGCTACCAGTTGGTCAACTATTTCGGGAATCTGATCCGGGAGGGCATGGCACGATGAAAATCCTCACAAAGATTCTAATGTCGCTGACCGCTTTGTCGCTCTTGGCCGGTGCGCCGGTGATTCTTTATGAGACCTTCGGAAAAGCCAAGGAAGCCGTGTCGGTTCTTCCGGTGGCTTTGGAAGGAACCTATACTGTTACCAAAGGCGATGAAACGTTAGCTGTCAACGAGGCCGACCTGACCTTTACTTTGACGAAGAATGGCCTGACTTTCTCTTCCGGCAGACTGGATCCTGACGACACTTCCATCACGTCCGCCAAGAACCGTTCCTTCATCACGTCGGCAATTACAGCAGGTTATTTCTATAACACCAATTCCCTGACCCGCCGCAGTCTTCTCGATCCGACCAAAACCAGCAAGACTGCCATAGTCTTTACCGGCGAAAGCGAAGGGTTCTCTGCCCGCATCACGATGACAGACCTCAATCTTGCCCTCACCCTGCGGGTGACATTGACTACGGATGGACTTAAGCTTTCCGTTCCTTTTGCTTCGATTGCGGAGACCTTGGCGGAAGAGACGGATAACCGGTTGGCTTACCTCATTCTTTATCCGGGCTTTGCCGGCTCACACGGTCTTGTTGATTCCGGCTACATTTTTGTCCCGGATGGCAGCGGCGCTTTGATTGACTTATCCAAACAGACGGCTGCCCATCGGGCTTTCAGTCAGGATGTCTATGACAAGGATATCGGCATTTCCGATGTTCGGCGCAGCGATACTTCTACCGCCCAGCTGTCGTTACCGATGTTTGCCATCAGCGATGAGCAGACGACCACGATTGCCACCATCTCCCAAGGCGACGAATACGCTAACCTTTCGGCTTATGTCAAAGGCATTGCCAATGATTACAACAACGCCTATTTCACCTATACCTACCGCGATACCTATCAGCGTTATGTCACCGCGGATGGCACCAAGAAGGTGGGGGCTGCCCAGCAGACCATGAATGAATTCGATATCACCCAGGAATATCTTCTGGACGGCAAAGAGACTCCGTCGGCCATGGCTAACCGCTATAAGAACTATCTGGCCGCTCAGGGGAAGCTGCCTCAAAGTCAGGATACCGAAGGCGGTCTCCGTCTGGATTTCCTGATGGCCGAAGGCAAGGATGCCCTGATGGGCCGGGAAACCTTAGCCATGACGACCACGGATTTCATCGCCAAGAGTGCGTTGGAAGTTAAGGCTTATCAGCCCAAACTGAATGTCAGCTACTTAGGCTACACCAAGGGCGGGCTGACGTATTCCTATCCGAATCCTCTTCCGACCGAAGCCAAGACCGGTGGCGACAGCGGGTACCAGGCTCTCAATAAGACCCTGACTCAGCAGGGCATCAGCTGTTCCTTTGACGTCAACTATACGCAGGCCTACGAAAATAACGGAACCGATGGCAAGGATCTGGCGCGGAACATTTCCGGGAAATACATTTCGTCGCCGGACCGGCATGCCAACGGCACCTTGTCGTTCGATTCCCTGACTTTGGCCGCCATACAGAGGAAGCTTTCCCGGGATGAGCCTAGCTTTAAGAAGCTGGGTGCTTCGTCCCTGGCTTTCTCGACCTTAGGCAATTCGCTTTATTCCAGTTTCGATACGCAGGTCTTCTCAAGAACCCAGAGCAAGCAGACCCTGACGGAACTTCTGTCTCAACAGGATCTGGCCGCTGATTTCGTTACCCCGAATGCCTATTGCTTCCCGTATGTCAACCGTTACCTGGATGCCCCGCTAGCGGATTCCGGTTATCTCATCGAGACTTCGTCCTTCCCCTTCCTTTCCATTCTCTTCAGCGGCCGGGCAGCACTTTACAGTCAGCCTATCAATCTCAATTCCTTCGGCAAAAAGCAGATTCTCCGCCTCATTGATTACGGCATTTCGCCGACCTATCTGCTGACTCAGGAGGATCCAATCGCCCTCTTCAAGACCAATTCCGAATATATCTTCACCTCCGCCTATGATGTCTGGAAGGACTCTGTCAAGGAGACCTGTCAGACCTGGGAGAGTGTGCTTCATAGCGTCCGTGGTCAGTCCATCCTTTCCCATAATGAGACTACGGAAGGCTTAAGCATCACGACCTATGACAACAAGACGGCCATTGCCGTCAACTATTCTTCGGCTGACCTTTCTTATCTGGGTGTCAGCATTCCCAGCCTTTCGGCCAAGGCGGTGACCTTATGAAAAACGAATCCCGTGTTTTCCAGACGACACCGGTCCGACCGACCTTGGGCACGTGGCTGAAGAGTCTTCCCGGAAAGCGGAAAGAAGCCAAAGCCTTGCATGAGAAACGGAAAGAAGCCCGGCCGCGCATTCAGGCCGATCGCCGTGATTTCCGGAAAGCTCTCATCCAGGAGAAGCATCAGGAACGTCAGGTGATTGCCTTAGCCCGGAAAGAAGCCCGGCAAAACAAGACTTCTACGCCGAAAATGCCTCAGGGAAACCTGAGAGTCCTGACTCAAGGGCTGTTAGCCAATCCGGAAAAAGCTTTCTATGGCAAGCTGATTCAGGATGCCAAGGACAACTACGCTCACCAGCGTTATGTTCTGCGCCGGAAACGGAAGACCTATGAGGATGATCTGGTCGCCGAAGGACTGAAAGGGAAGCTGACTTTCCCCGAAGCTCTCAATGGTCTGCTCTTCCTCTTGCCGTGGTTTGTCGGCTTCTGCCTGCTGACCCTGTATCCGATCCTCGAGACCCTGATTTATTCTTTCAACGATGTCACCATCACCATCCATGGCATCAAGACCTCCTTCATCGGTTTCCAGAATTACCTCTATGCCTTTACGGAAGACACGGCCTTCGTGACAGCCCTGCAGAATTACCTCATCAAGATTCTCCTTTATGTCCCGGTCATCACCGTCATCTCCTTAGGCCTGGCCTTATTGCTCAACTCCAAAGTCAAAGGCACGGGCTTCTTCCGGACGATCTTCTTCTTACCGGTTATCATCACGTCCGGTCCGGTCATCAAGATCTTCATCGATCAGGGCGTGGCCAGCTTCCCCAACATCGACAAACTGATTGACTTCAGCAAATTAAGCGAGATTCTTCCGGGATTCCTCGTCACCGCCTTATCCTTCCTGACTTCCGAATTCATCATGATCCTCTGGTTCTGCGGCATCCAGATTCTCGTCTTCCTCACCGGCCTGCAGAAGATCGATAAGAGTGTCTATGAGGCAGCCGCGATTGATGGCGCATCAAAGTGGGAGTGCTTCTGGAAAGTGACCCTGCCTGCGATCAATCCGGTGGTCGTCATCAATGTCGTCTTCACCGTCGTGATGCAGTCAGTCTTCTCCCTCAACCCGGTCATTGAAAAGATCCAGGCCGACATGCGGGGTTCCGGCGAGGGCAAAGGCTATGGCTATGCTTCCGCCATGGCATGGATCTACTTCCTCATCCTGATTGTGGTGCTGGTATTCTTCGTGCTGCTCTTCAAAAAGCATACCCGGAAACGGAGGGCTTCCTTATGAGCAAGAAAAATCAAGCCTCCAAAGCCCTGATCCGTTCCCTCCAGCCGAAAAAGACGTTCCGAGAGCGCTTCTCCAAAGAAAACTTCAACCGCTATACCGTCAAAGCCTTCTTCTTCGGCACCAATGAGAAACGAGGCTTTGTCACCACGCTCCTCATCTATGTCCTCTTGATTCTCTTCGGCTTCGTCTATGTCTACCCGATGCTCTATATGCTCAGCTATTCCCTGATGAGCGAGAGCGACCTCATCAATCCCGCCGTCACCTATCTCCCATCCTCCTGGTACTTTGAGAACTTCAAGGAAGCCAGCCAGGTGTTGGATTACTGGAAGAACCTCGGCAACACCTTCCTCGTCTCCTTGATTCCTGCAATCTTCCAGACCATCACCTGCTCCTTAGCCGGGTACGGACTGGCCCGTTACCATTTCCCGGGAAAGAAGCTGACCTTGGGTCTGGTGGTCTTCACCTTCATTGTTCCGTCCTGTCTCACGATGTTCCCACAGTTGGCCTTGTTCGTGAAGCTGCATTTGGTCAATAACGTCGGTTCTTACTATATTCCCGCCCTGTTAGGTCAGGGCATCAAGAGCGCTGTCTTCATCCTGCTCTTCTACCAGTTCTTCCTGGAGATTCCGCAGTCGGTCGTCGAAGCGGCCAAGATTGACGGGGCCAATGCCTTCACCATCTACCTTCGGATCGGCATTCCCAGTGCCTTGTCGGCCTTCCTGCTTTCCCTGCTCTTATCCACCGTCTGGTATTACAACGAAACCGTGCTGGCTTCCCTCTACTTCGGCGATGCCATTACCACCCTTCCCTTGCAGCTGGAGAACTTCGAATCCGCCTACAACGCCCTCTTTGCCGGCAGCGGCGGAACCACCGGAAAGACGGCCAATGAGGCCATCTACATGGCGGGAACCTTGCTGACGGTCTTACCGCTCCTGGTAGTGTTCTTCCTCGTGCAGCGTCATTTCGTGCAAAGCGTCGATAAAGCCGGTGTTACCGGAGAATAGGAGATCACCATGATCCGTCAATTCCATCTGACCTTAACCGCTGTCCTGCTGATTGCCTTGCTTTCCGGTTGTCAGCAGCAGCCGGCCTCCGTTGCCTCGGATAGTGTTATCCCTTCGGACAGTTCCTCCCCGGTCCCGGAAAGTCTGGCTTCGGCGAGTCTTACCTATGCCCAGCAGGCCGATGTCCGGAAAGAGCTGTTGGGGAGTTACGCCTATTTCCGGGATACCACCAACCTCACCGACGGTTCGGCCGGCTATGGCTTAGCCCAGGACCGTCTGACCAACAAGACCTTGTCTTCCATCGCTGCCACCGGTTTTGCTTTGGCCTTTGTGCCGTGCTCAGTGGAACTGGGCTATCTCACTTCGGCGCAGGGTGCCATCCAAGTAGAAAAGACGTTTGATACCCTGCTAAGCCTGCAGGCCAACGCCAGCGAATCCTACCAAGGCTGCTTCTATCACTTCCTTAACAAAAGCACGGGCATCCATATCAGCGATTCGGAGATTTCCACCATCGATACCACCCTCTTGCTATCCGGTGTGGTTGAAGCAATGCAGTACTATGCTAGGACAATACCGCCGTCCTTGCCAAGGGCAATCAGATCTGGAAGAACATCAACTTCAAGGCCTATGAGGATCGGACACAGAATGGCGGCCGGCTGATTTCCATGGGTGCAACCAGCAGTCACACGCTCTTAAGCGACTGGGATATGACCGCCGAACAGTTGGCGATGTATATCTTCGGAGCTGGCAATCCGACGGAAAGCTATCGCCTGGATAAAACCCATTACGATGCCTTCAATAAACCGATGGCAACTTATGCCGACCAGGATGTTTATTACACCTGGAATGGTTCCCTGTTCACCTACCAGTATGCCCAGGCCTATATTGATTTCGAAGCCTATGACGATGCCAAAGGCAAGAACTGGTGGACCAATTCCATTGCTGCATCCTTAGCCAGCTATGCCTTCTCCGTCAATCACCAAGACGAGTATCAGGCTTACAGCGAGAATTCCTGGGGCCTGACAGCCTGTGATACGCCGGAGGGCTACGGGGGTTCGTTAGGAGCGCTGCCGCGAGGCGGCGGGAAGTCCTCCAATTACGCTTCCATTGCCGGAACCATGGCCCCCACGGGTGCCTTAGGAAGCATTCTCTTCACCCCGAATCAGTCCTTAAGCGCCTTAGGCTATTACCAAAGCCTTAGCCGTCTCAATGACAGCACCTATGGGCTGAAAGACAGTTTCTGCCTTGGCTATGGTCAGGATTCCCTGGACTGGTATGACAAAGACATCATCGGCATCGACAAAGGCATCTCGGCCTTAATGCTGTATGACTACCTGTCGCCGAAATTCACCCAGAATCTTGTTATGAGCAATGCGGATATCCTTGCTGGCCTTGGCCGGTTAGGATTCCAGAAGAAGGCTTAGCATGAATTACGCTGAGAAAGAACTCGAAGGCTGCATCCGCTTCTTCCTTGAGAACTCGCGTCATAGCGAGCGGACTTTCGGCATGGTCAAAGATATCTTCCCTTCCAACGACACCAAGAGCTCCATCGCCGGCAACGGCTATTTCTTCCTCAGTCTGGTTCTGGCTGCCAAAGAAGGGCTGCTTTCCCAAAGGCAGGCTCAGGCAATGGCTTTGGAAGGCTTGTCCACGCTCGAACACCTCGAGCGGGTTCAGGGCTTCTACTACCATTTCTATGATGTCATGAGCGGTAAAAAGAAGCCGGAAAGCGAAGTCAGCACCATCGATACCGCCATCCTTTTTGTCAATCTGCTGACCTGCGGAAGCTTCTTCCATGGCGAGGTCGAAGACCGCGTCAACCGCCTTGTTTCTCAGGCCAACTGGCCTTACTTCCTCACCGCCCATCCCCCCTTCTTCCAAATGGCTATCGACCGCAATGGGAAAATCTTCGGTCTCTGGGATCATTACGCCGAACAGCTGATGATGTATGTGCTGGCCGCAGGCAGCCCTGATCCGGCTCATCGCGTCGGCAAGGAAGCCTATGAAACCTTCTATCGCGACAAAGGGACCTATGAGGGCCTGACCTACATCTATTCCTGGGAAGGCTCACTCTTCACCTATCAGTTCAGTCAGGAGTTCATTGACTTCCGCGGACGGAAAGATCGCTTCGGAACGGATTGGCATGAGAATTCAAGGCTTGCTACCGAAGCCGACTGCCGCTACTGCATCCTCCATCACAAGGAGCATCCGACCTATGGGGAGAAAGCCTTCGGGCTGACAGCGTGTCTTTGCAAGAGCGGCTATCAGGGAGGCTATGGGGCCGGACTGATGGGCGAGAAGGAGATCAAGAACGACGGAACCGTGGCTCCCTGCGGAGCCTTAGGATCCCTGCCGATTCTGCCCGAACGTGTCCGCCCCGCCCTGGAATATTACGGCAGTCTTCCCCTTCTCTGGGGACCTTATGGCTTCTATGACGCCTTCAATCTGGAGCAGTCTTGGTTTGCTACCCGGTATGTCAGCATTGACAAGGGCATCACCCTAGCCAGTCTGGCGAACGACAGAGACGAAACGGTCTGGGCCTTGACGAATGCAAATCCGATCATCCAAAAAGGCCTTGACGCCTTAGGAATTGAGAAAGCGAGGTAAGGGCTATGGCAAGCATTTCACTGAAGCACATCTATAAGGTCTATCCGGGAAGTCAGGAACCGGCCGTCAAGGATCTCACCCTGGAGATTCACGACAAGGAATTCATGGTCTTCGTCGGTCCTTCCGGCTGTGGCAAATCCACCACGCTGCGGATGATTGCCGGATTGGAAGATATCACCGCCGGCGATCTCTACATCGGGGAACGGAAAGTCAATAAGGTGGAACCGAAAGACCGGGATATCGCCATGGTTTTCCAGAACTACGCCCTTTACCCCTACATGACCATCTACGAGAACATGTCCTTCGGACTCCGCTTACGGAAAGTCCCGAAGAAGGAGATTGAGCAGAAGGTCCGGGCAGCAGCCAAGATCTTAGGCATCGAAGACTACCTGGATCGGAAGCCCAATGCGCTCTCCGGCGGTCAACGTCAGCGAGTCGCCTTAGGCCGGGCCATCGTCCGGGATCCGAAAGTCTTCCTGCTTGATGAGCCGCTGAGTAACCTCGATGCCAAAATGCGGGCACAGATGCGCACCGAAATCATCAAGCTCCATAACGAGCTTCAGGCCACTTTCGTCTATGTCACTCACGATCAGGTCGAGGCCATGACGATGGGGACGAGAATTGCCGTGATGAATCAAGGAGAAATTCAACAGGTTGACACGCCGGATAATCTTTATTACTACCCTGTCAATAAGTTCGTTGCCGGGTTCATCGGAACCCCGCAGATGAACTTCATTGATGTCACTCTGCTGGATCAAGGAACAGGAGGCACTTATGCCAAATTTGGAAAGAGTCGGTTACGGTTAGCGCCGGAGTTGGTCAGCCGCTTGACGGTGAAAGACGTCAACAACCGGCAATTCGTGTTGGGTGTTAGGGCTGAAGATGTTTCGATCCTGGAAGGGGAGGCCGAGACGGAGGCAATCGAGGCTAAGATCCGTGTCCTGGAAAATCTGGGAAATGAGACCTTGGTCTACTGTCAGGTTGCCGGCAAAGACGGAGACTTCGTTTTCCGCGGAAAACCGCGCTCCGATCTTCAAGAGGATCAATCCATCCGGCTCGGGGTTGAAACCAAAAACATTCAGCTCTTCGATTATGATACGGGACTATCCGTTCTGAGACGTTAACAAAGGTATTTATGGAGGTAAATACACATATGAAAAAGTTTAGAAATGCGTTCGTTCTTGCCGCCCTTCCTCTCTTATTAGCTGGACTGGTTTCCTGCAATCATGGTCAGTCAACGTCGGTTGCTTCGTCGACTTCCGCTTCTGCTTCCGTGACTCCGTCGGCTTCGGCCAGTCCGTCGGCTTCGGCTTCTGCTTCCGCCTCTGCTTCGACGTCCGTAGCTCCGCTTCCGGAAAAGTATTCCTTAATGAAGAACTGGGCCGGCAATATGCAGGAGAGCTATTTCACCAACAGCTGCAGCGATACGCTGACGACCTTAGCCTATACCGATATTCCGGTCGGCGATTCCAACAACTGGATCTATGTTGCCCGCAGCTTTGCTTTTGATGACAACGTTGCCAATTTCGGTGTCTACAAGACCCTTCATTTCGAAGGCAAGCTGGAGACCACCAAAGGCACCAACCATGTCATGCTGAAGATTCAGCATTCCACCGGTCCGAACATCGAGAAGGTCTTTGACTTCCCGTCGACGGCCAATACGTTCGAGCTGGATCTCTCCGCCGTCGATTGGGCTAACGTCCAGTCCATCCTCTTCTTCCCGAACCGGACCAACGACAGTTCGACCGGTGCCGGCAGCGGCACCTTCACTTTCACCGATATCTCCTTGCGGAAGACAGCCGTCCAGGATGCTTACAACATCGATAAAGGCGGCTATACGACGTTGCAGGAAGTCAATACCTATGAGTCCGGCGATACGTTTGCCGTGACCAAGGATTGGCGTGATTCCGGTACCCGCGTCATTCACCCGGTGGCGGGCGAGAACGGTGCCTGGACCATCAGCTGGGATAAGTCGACGGCTGCCGCTGGCGTGGATGACAGCTGGGCTTGGGCTCAGGCGTTGGTCCGCGGCGAGGGCTTAAGTGCCTTCAAGAAGATCGTCTTCACTGTGACCGGCACGAAGGACCATACGGCCATCTTCGCTTTGGAAGGCGTCGATACGTCGGGTGCCAACAAGAAGGCCGAGATCAAGAATGCCGTCACCTTCACCGGTGCGGAGCAGACCGTCGAACTCGACATCAAGAATCTGAAGGATGGCACGGCAGTTGACTTTGATTGGTCCATCAACCATATGGTGATGATTCATCCGGATGGCGGAAGCACCACGATGGCTGGCTCGATCACCTTAAAGTCGGTCGTCTTCTCCAAGGAAGCCTTAACGGAGGATCTTTCCAACATCAACATCTATGACGGCACGTCCAATACCTTTGCCATCACCAAGGGATATCAGGCTTTAGATAGCGGAACCTATACCTTCACTTACAAAGAGGATGGTTCTGTTGAGATTCCTTACACGGTCGGCCCTTGGAAGTTCTTCCATGCGACTTATCGTGGCGCCAACCTCAAGAATCTTCGCACCGTCAAGGTTTCCCTGAAGGGTGTCGCTGGCACGATGTTTGTCTTCAAGCCTATCGGCGATAAAAAGGAATATGACATCACGCTCACGGGCGATACTCAGACTGTGGAGTTTGATATCAGCGGCATTGATTCCTTTATGCCGACTT
Organism: Bacilli bacterium; assembly: GCA_022647725.1. GTDB lineage: Bacteria > Bacillota_I > Bacilli_A > RFN20 > CAG-288 > Enterosoma. The sequence goes on along the minus strand of JALCLG010000001.1, from coordinate 1,693,061 downwards.
CGGATTCTCAGGATGTCAACATCAATATGTGTCTCCATGATCCGGCTGCTACCGATACGGTTGCTGCTTCGGGCAAGCTGATCATCAATTCCATCACCTTTGCTACCTCCGGCAACAACGTCTATTCCGGTGGCACGACCATGGACATCACCAACAGCTGGGTCGATAGCGGCGATAGCTGCTACACCGTGACCCGGGGTGCGACGGCAGGCGATTTCTCTGTCGCTTACGTCAAGAACTCGGAATGGGGCACCTTGCTTGCCAAGGTCGCTAACATCCCGGCGACGCTGAACACCATTACCTTCGTCATCAAGGGCACCAAGGATGATACCTTGATGCTGAAGACCGATGGCGGAACCCATAATGAGACGACAGTCACCTTGACCGGTGCCGATGATACGTTCACCATTCCGATGAACTTCGATGCCACCTTCATTGGCATCATCGCGATTCCGGGCACGAAGGATACCGCCAAGACCGGAACCTTCGAGATCAAGTCCTGCACGCTTTCCAATGTCGCTGCCAGTGACGATGCGACCATCAACGTTCCGGGAACCGATGGTGTGCTGAACCTGACGAAGTGGGTCTCGGCGACGACGGGTGCTTATACCGCTGGCGAAGCCGATACCAATAACGTCGTGGCCTGCACGTATACGACGACGAAGACGGAATGGGATGCTTTGCAGGCCAAGTTCTCCGGTCTGGACTACTACAAGTACAACCGTCTCATCGTCAACGTCACCGGTGCGACAGCCGGCAAGGAGTTCCTCGTCAAGATTGAAGGCGGCGATGGCGATCATAGAGTGACCGTTGCTGCCGATGGCACGGCTTCCTACGATATCGCTGTTTCCAAGAATGCCGGACGTGTCTCCATCATGGCTGAAGATGGCACTGCCAATGTCTCCGGTGCCTTCAACGTTGCCGCTCACTTTGCCTTCGAAGCCTATAAGGATCCGAACGTCAACTACTATGAGTCAGGCAATTCCTTCGCAGTCACCAAGGGCTATACCGAAAACGATAAGAACACCTATGCCTTCACCTACAACACCGATGGAACCGTTGGCGTCAGTGCCACGACTTCGGGTTATCAGTTCTTCAAGACTCAGGTCAATGGTGCGGGTTTGGCTTCCATGACCACTCTCACCGTCAAGGCGAAAGCTGTGGCTGGCAAGACCTTGCTGGTCAAGCCGTTTGATGCCAAGGATAATCGTCTTGCCTTCACGGGTACGGAAGAACAGACCTTGACCATCGATCTCACCGATTCGGCTTACACTGCCAAGGATTTCACTCAGACGCTGCCGATTCTCTTCTTCTACCTCGATACTGCCGATGAGGGTGCCACCAATACCACTGCCGCGGCTGCTACCTTCACCATCGATTCTGTGGTCTTCTCCAAGTAATCACAAGTAAGAGCTGAGTTGTGGGAAAGGGCGCCATCCGCGTTGGCGCCCTCTCCCTTTTATCAAAAAAGGTCATCGTATGGAAAAACAAAATCTCGGATTCAATGCCAAGGCTAAGAATGAAGTGTTCAGAAAACCCTGGGAACTGGCCATCGGCTCCTGCCATGCCTATACGCTCTTACGGGACGATGTCCGTTCCCACTTTGAAAAAATTCACAAGTCCTGTGGAATCCAAAGCATCCGCTGTCATGGTCTTTTCGATGATGATATGCAGGTTGTTTTCTATAACGATGAGCATAAAATCGAATATTCTTTCTTCAACATCGATTCTATTTATGATTGGATGATGCGGGTCGGACTCAAACCCTTTCGTGGAGCTTTCTTTTTATGCCGGAAGCCTTAGCGAGCGATCCGACGAAGACGGTTTTCCATTACAAGGGCATTGTCTCCCTTCCCAGAGACATGGCCGAGTGGGAGTGCCTTCATCCGGGCTTTCGCCGCTCACCTGGAAGAACGCTACGGAAAGAAAGAAGTCCGTTCCTGGCATTTCGAGGTCTGGAACGAACCGAATCTCGGCGGAGATATCCTGAACTTCAAGACTGGCTTCTTTGCCGGGAGTCAGGAGCAGTATTTCGAGCTCTATCGCGTCACGGCCTTGGCCTTGAAAAAAGTCGATTCAAAGCTGATCGTTGGCGGTCCAGCCACCTCCAACAACCGCTGGCTTCCGGAATTCCGGGACTATTGTCAAAAGCATGCTGTTCCGCTGGATTTCCTTTCCACGCATCACTATCCCACCGATGTCATCTTCGGCGACAATCCCCAAGCCACGGCCGAAATCAAGAAGCTTGACCATGATATGGAGACTGCCAAGAACAAAAAGCAGGCAATGAAGGCCTTCTGGGCCTTTCGGGACAATGTCTGGCGCTATGTCGACCGAGGCACCTGTCTTACGATGGAGACCAAGGCTCGGAAAGAAGCCGGCAATCTGCCTTTGATCTATACCGAATGGCAGTCGCTGGCCGGACTTCATTCCGACGGCGAGTTCGGAGCCAGTTTCAATGTCAAGACGGTCATGGACTGCCGGGATATTGTCGATGGCTACTCCTTCTGGTGCGGGTCCGATGTTTTCGAAGAAGGACCGCAGCCTTCGAAAGAATTCTGCGGTGGCTTCGGTCTGATTACTTTCCATGGCATTCCCAAGGCATGCTTCCATGCCTTCAGTCTTTTGCATTCCTTGCAGGGAAGGATTCAGAAAGCCAAGGCAGGAACCGGAACCTTGGATGCCTATTACATCACCTCACCTGAAAAAGATTATGTCCTGCTGATTAACCATAATTCTCTGCAGCATCCGATTGACAGCATTGCCGGAACTATCCGGATTTCCGGCTTCGATTCGAACCTCAAGGCCGTCACTCAGAGCATCATCGACCACACCCATTCCAATGCCTTGACGGTGTATCAGGAGGTCTACCATTCCAAGCCGTATCTGTCCATGTCAGAGATTGCTGAACTGAAATCGCACGACCGCCTGTTTACCCGTCCTTTCAAGGACTATTCCCAACAGGACAATATCGTGACGCTTCCGTATATAATAGATAAGCAGGCCGTTGTTCTTTTCACTCTGACGAAAACACAGGCCTGAAAGGAGCCCCGGATGGAACGCTTCGTCCGTTACCATGATTTCAGGATTACGGTGCTGACCAGCCGTCTTTTTAGAATCGAAGAATCGCCTGCCGGCAAATTTCATGAGGAGCTGACCCAGCTGGTCGCTTCACGGGATTTTCCGGATGTCCCTTTCCGTGCCTTTGAAAAATCCAAGGAGCTGGTTCTCAAAACCGCTGGGGCTGAGCTTCATTTCACAGGAGCACTGAAAACCTCCTATTTTCTGGAAAAGAAACGGAAGCTTTACCTGAACAACAAGAGCAATCTCGGCGGCACCTATTCGAACCTCGATGGCATGGATGGGGGCCGTTCTCCGTTACGGGAATGCGGAAAGCCGTCCAGGCCTGGGTGTCTGCTCTCGTACGGGGGGTGAGCATCCTGGATGATTCGGCCTCCTATTGCCTGGACAAGGACGGCAACGTCACGTTCCGGAATCCGGATCGAAAGGATTGCTATGTCTTTTTCTTCCCGAACCTATATGAGGAAGCCGTCAAGACTTTCTTTCGGTTGTCCGGTTATTCTCCCCGGCTGCCCCGCTATGCTTTCGGCAACTGGTGGAGCCGCTTCTATAACTATACCCAGGAATCCTATCTTTATCAGATGACGACCTTCGCCCAGGAGAATGTTCCCTTCACCGTCGCCACCATCGATATGAACTGGCATCCCTCCAACACCAACGGCCGGAACTTCTTCAAGGACGTGGGAAAAAGCGTCAAGGAATTCTATTACCGGGACAAGGATGGAAAACAGGTCTCTTACTGCCAGGGCTTCGGTGATCCCAAGGATTGGATCATCGGCTGGACGGGGGTACTCTTTCAACAAGCCGCTCTTTCCGGATTACCGGCAGTTCTTCAAGGATCTGCATGGCTTAGGCTTAGCCATTACCCTCAACCTTCACCCAGCCAACGGCATCGGCTTCTTCGAGGACCAATACCTTGCCTGCTGTCAGGATCTTGGTATTGATCCGAAAGAAAAGAAGAGCATTCCTTTTAACGTCCTTGACCCTAAACTTCTTAAGGACTACGAAACGAACATTCTTCATCCTTATGAAAAGGATGGTGTTGATTTCTGGTGGTATGACTGGCAGCAGGGAAGTCAATCTTCCTTGCCGGGACTGAATATGCTCTGGGCTCTCAATCACACCCTTTATCGGGATCGGGCCAGTCAGACGGACCAGCCGCTGATCCTTTCCCGCAACTGCGGCTTAGGGGGTCAGCGCTATCCTATCGGTTTCTCCGGGGATACCCTTCCAGACGTTTGCCACGCTTGCCTATCTGATCAAGACGACCTCGATGGCTTCCAATATCGGCTTCCCTTACTGGAGCCATGACATCGGCGGGCACCAGCAAGGCGAGAAGAACGGGGACCTCTACCTGAAGTTCGTCCAGTTTGCAGTCTTCTCTCCCATTCTCCGTCTGCATTGTTCCTCCGAAGAGATGCTCTCCAAGGATCCGGACCTTTTCTTAGGCGGCTACGGGGAGCTGGTCAAGAAATATCTCCGTCTCCGGCATCAGCTGATTCCTTTCCTGGACAGCGAAAACCAGAAGATCCATACGTCCGGCATCCCGTTGCTCCGCCCTCTCTACTATGCCTATCCCAACGATCGCCAAGCCTATGCCTTCGCTGACCGGGAATATTTCTTCGGCCCGGATCTTTTGGTCGCCCCCTTAAGGACGTCTGAAGAAGCGGAAGGGTTCACTTCCGAGAGAATCTTTCTTCCGCAAGGGGGAGTTCTATGATCCCATCCATGGTTACCATTATCAGGGACGGCAGATCCTGACGGTTTACCGCCAGCGGGGTGAGATGCCTCTCTTTCTCAGGAAAGGGGCTTTCTTCCTTCAGGACAGCAGCCGGGAAGGCAATTCCTTAGCCTTCCCGAAAGAGCTTAGCCTCACCACCACCTTAGGCCAAGGAAGCTATGATCTGGTCGAAGCCGAAAAAGGTCAGGAACTGATTACCCATTTCATCAATGAGACGGCCTCGTCCCAAGGCCGGATGAGTCTGACTTTCTCCGGTTCTCCGGTTTCCTTCCAGCCGGAGAGGATTTACCAGATTTCCCTGTTGAATGTCTTCACTCTTCCTAAGCTTTCCCTGACGGGCGGAACCCTGATTAAAGCCACCGCCGTTTCCGGTCATCTTGTCCTGACTCTGAAGGCCAAGGATTTCCAGACGCCGGTCATCCTGACTCTGACTGCTCCGACTTCCGGGATGACTCAGCGGAAGCACGATCTCGGCGAGAGACTCCGTTATCTTGACGGTCCCAACGCGAACCGGATCCGACTCTATCAGGACATCCAAAAGGCCAAGTCCGGAAAAGCGCTGAGGACCCTGATTCAGGAAAGCGGCTTATCCGAACTAGCCCGCAAGGCGCTGACGGAGCTGCTTTAACTCATTCTTTTCACAAAAAAAAGGGGCTGTCCGAAAACCTAGGGTGTAACCCTGGGCTGGGACAGCCCTTTTCTTATGCCTGGCTGCCTCCCATCCTCTTTGCCACTTGGTTAGGCTGCTTCCTCAGGTTGCGCCGGCTTCTCCCGCCGCGTCTCACGGCGCAGGTCAGCCTGTGGGGAGACTCGGCCGCGAGCCCTTCCGGCGCCTTCCAGAATTCGGGGAGCTTCCCCGTCCTCAGGAACCTGAAGTATTTCCGCACGTTGGCGCCGAGGCAGGTCAGCATCATCTCCATCGCGGCTCCTCCGAGCCCCCTCCTCCTGAACCTGTCGTACCCGAGGTCCTGCTTGATCATCCCGAACGTCCCCTCGACCTGGATGCTCCGGTTGACCCTCATCTCTATCCCCTCCGGCGACAGGAGGTTCCTCTTCGCCTCCTCCTTGAAGGCGAGGAGGGGGCGGACTATCTCGAACACCCTGGCGCGGCCGGACTTTTCCCTGAGGGGCATCCGGCAGAACCTCATGTACGGGCATCTCCCGCAGTGCTCCACCGCCACGAACTCGGAGCCGCAGTATCGGGGATGCCTCGGCGGAGGAACCGGGGGCGGCCTCCTTGCCGTCTATGCATCTCAGGGCTCCGTCAGGGGAGAGGGCTATGAAGGCCGGCCTCGTCCCGCTGACCTCGCCCTCCCAGCCCGGGTACTTCACGAAGTTCCCTATGCCCCTTGCCCGGAGATACTGGTAGTTGGCCAGGGAGCCGTATCCCGCGTCGGCGCAGATGGCCGACGGATAGGCGCCCCACATGTCCCGGAGCCTGTCGACGAACGCGGGGAAGGTCCTCGAGTCGGACCGGTCCTGCGAGACGTAGTATCCGACGATTATGCCTGAGCTGACGGCATACTGCACGTTGTACGCGGCGTGCATGTTGCTCCCGAGCCCCGAATAGTAGTCCTCCTTCAGGCACATGGCCGTGGCATCGGTGTCGGTCCTGTAGTACGAGTCCCTCGAGGGCCCGCATATCGCCTCCGTCTCCTCGTAGGCGAGCATCCTCTGGAGGAGCCTTTCCGCCTCGACGAGCAGCCTCTCGCCGGGCGTCAGCCTCCTTCCCCGGCCGGTCACTATCCCGGCCGGATCCGTGCCTTCGGCCCTCAGCCGGTCGGCCGCCTCGCCGGCCGCCCTGCCCATCGGGAGGGAGAAGGGCCTGCCGGGGCTCTCCGGGAACGGGATGCCGGCCGACAGGAAGAGGGTGCGCGCCCTGTCGAGGAGGGAGAGCATCCTCTTCCTGGACTTGAACCTGAACTTGTACTTGTTCGCGTTGGCCTCGAACTTCGACCCGTCGATGAAGACCCTGTCCAGCGGGCTGACCCCCATCTCCCGCAGGATGGCGCCGGTGACCTTCGCGAATATGGCCTCGCAGTTCGGCAGGACGGCGCCGTTCATGAAGTCGCAGACTTAGCAGATTCCGGCACCATGCAAGGCCTGCAAGGTCTGCTGGTAGGAGACAGACACCTGCTGGTAGGATTTCTCGGCTTCCGCATAATCCGGCTTCCGTAAGAGCAGCACCATCTGGGAGCAGGCGATATAGAGAGGCGTCATCCCGAGGTTGGCGGCCACGCCTTTCAAGGTATGGACGGCAGCCAAGGCTCCCTGATAATCTTGGGCCTGCATGGCCGGAGCAATCTGCGAGTAGTTGGGGTCCTGAGTGAAGCGGGCTAAGAACGAATAATACATGCCTTCATCGCCACAGAAACGTTCCACACTGCCTTTGACATCGAAGCCTTGTGACTGCAGATACTCGCCTTTGCTATCCATAAGAATCCCTCTTTCAATAATCTTTTATCATTATATCAAGTTTTCCTCTTAAAATTTAAAGTAAAAATGAATTCTATAATATTCCTCTTCCTGTGAGACCAGAAAAAAGGAGCGTTAACCGCTTTCATTCTCTTTAGTCCAATAAAGCATTGACAGCATTAGCTTAATAAAGTATCATGCCCAAGTACTTTAGCCAACTAAAGAAAGCGTAAAATCATGGCAAATCAAAAGAAATCCGTGCTGTTAGCTCTGTTATCCTTGCTTGCTGTCTTGCCGTCCTGCAAGAAGCAGCCGACCTTGAAAGGATTCGATATCGATCTTCCGAAAGCCGTGTGTGAAAAGCTGGGCGTCAAAGCCGACTTTGTCCTGATTGAGTGGGACAACAAGGAAGTGGAGCTCGCCAGCAACCAGATTGATGTCATCTGGAACGGCATGACCATTACCGATCAGCTGAAACAGAATCTGACCTTATCGACGCCATATCTCTCGAACCGTCAGGTGCTGGTCGCCAAGAACACCTTCACGGGGACCCTGACCGGAACGGAGACCTATTCGGTCGCTTATGAGAACGGCTCGGCCGGCGATGCCTTAGCGAACAGCGATGGGCGTTTTGCCAAAGCCACCAAGACCGGCTGTCAGGATCAGATCACGGCCCTGACCGAAGTCGCCAGCGGCACCAGCGACTTAGCGATGATTGATTCCACGATGGCCGGCTACTATATTGCCTCCAATACCTCGTATAAGTCATTGAAGATCCTGACCGACTATGTCTTTGCCAGCGAATATTACGGCGTCGGCGGCCGGAAGACGGATGGCGCCTTGATGGCCAAGATCAACGAGTCCATCACGGCTCTGTATAATGACGGGACGATTGGCAAAATCGCCGCGACTTACGGCTTAACCGATTCCTTGGTTGCCCCGGGGACCTACGACAGTTTCGCGTCCTTCACGGACACGTCCTCCTATGATACGGTCATCAAGGCAGGTCAGCTGAAGATCGGGTATACCGTCTTTGCGCCGATAGCCTTTGAAGCCTAGTTTATGGATTTTGCTGAGATCACCCTGTATCTGCTGCAGGGGTTTGGCATTACCGCCCTGCTTTTTGCCGTCACCTGGGTCTTATCCATCCCGTTAGGCACCTTCTTCTGCTGGTGCTCGTTACGGAAAAGCAAGATCGTCCAGGTCATCATGCGGGTTTTCATCTGGATCATCCGCGGCACCCCACTGATGCTGCAGATCATGGTCGTCTTCTATGTGCCGGGACTTTTGTTCCATTGGCCGGCCTTGGACCGGATGATTGCCGTCATTGTCGCTCTGACCATTAACTATGCCATCTATTTCTCGGAGATCTTCCGGGCCGGCTATCAGAGTCTGGCCAAAGGCCAGTGGGAAGCCTGCTCGATGCTAGGGCTAACCAAGCGTCAGGCTTTCTGGCATGTCGGTCTGAAGCAGATTGTCCAGAAGATCATCCCGCCGTGCTCGAATGAGACCATCTCGCTGGTCAAGGATACGGCCTTGGCCCGGGTCATCGCCATCAACGAAGTGCTGATGGCTGCCCAGAAGATCGTTGCCACCTATGCCATCATCTGGGTGCTCTTCTATACGGGCGTGTTCTATCTTGTCTTCAACGGCCTGATCAGTTTGATTCTAAAGAAAGCCGAGCAGAAGCTCAGCTATTTCGAGGCCTGCTAATGAGTTACCTGAGAATTCAGAATCTGAATAAGTCGTTTGACCAGAAGCCCGTCCTCAAGGATGTCTCCTTTGAGGTGGACCAAGGCAAGACGTTAGTCATCATCGGCAATTCCGGTTCCGGCAAGACCACTCTTCTTCGCATTCTTAGCTTCTTGGAAAGCCAAGACAATGGTATAATCACTTTAGAGGGCGAGACCTTAAGCGGGGACAGGAAACTGACTCGTGAGGAAATTTCCCGCCGTCGGAAGAATTTCGGTCTGGTCTTTCAGTCCTTCAACCTTTTCCCGCAGGATACGGTCCTGGAAAACATTTTGATGCCGCTCCGGCTTTCCTTGAAAAAGGAAGCCAAAGCCGAAACCAAAGACTTGCCTTTCTCCCAGCGGAGAAAGGAAGCCAAACGGCTCTACGAGTGGAAACTCAAAACGGCCACGGACCGGGTGATGTCCTTGCTGGAGAAGATGAAGCTTACCGCTCTCAAGGATTCCTATCCGGGAGAGCTGAGCGGCGGGGAAAGCCAACGGACAGCCATTGTCCGGGCCTTAGCCCTGAATCCGAAGATTCTCCTCTTCGATGAGCCGACATCCTCCTTAGACCCGAAGCTGAAGAACGAGGTGGCCCGTACCATCCTGGCTCTCAAAGCGGAAGCGGTCACGATGATTGTGGTAACCCATGAGATGGAGTTTGCCCAGTTGGTCGCCGACCAGGTGGTCTATCTGGAGGAAGGTCAGGTCATGGAAAAGGGCGATCCCACGATTCTCACCTCGCCCAAGACGAAAGAACTGGCTGACTTCCTTTCGCTCAAGGAGCAACTAGTCTATGAACGTCAAACCGAGTCACCTGACAAAAGAAGAGCTGAACGAGCTTTGCGAGGCGTTGATTGCGATTGATAATGTTGACGAATGCAAAGACTTCCTGGATGATCTTCTGACCAAGCAGGAACTGGTCTCCATCGGGGGCCGGGTTCACTGTGCCAAGCTTTTCATCCAAGGGAAGACCTATGTCGAAGTCACCAAAGAGACCAACGTCTCCTCGGCGACCCTGGCCCGGGTCAACAAATGCGTGAAGAACGGCAAAGGCTACAACCGTGTCCTTAAGAAGGTCATGGCCAAAGAGGATCCTTCCAAGAAGTAGTCTTTCCGTCTGTCACTTAAAGTTGTTTTGTCTAAGTTTCTTTTAACCCGATTAAAAAAGGAGGTGCATCCGCGTCTCCTTTTTGGTTGCTATTTCTCGACTTGGTAGTTCGGGCTTTCCTTGGTGATATCGATGTCGTGCGGATGGGATTCCTTCAAGGACGCCTGAGTGATCTTGATGAACTTGCCGTACTTCTGCAGGTCGCTGATCGTACTGACTCCGACATAGCCCATGCCGGAACGAAGTCCGCCCAGCAGTTCGAAGATGACATCGCTGGCAAAGCCACGGTACGGAACTCGTCCTTCCACGCCTTCCGGAACCAGCTTCTGATGCCCGGTCTGGAAGTAACGGTCGGCCGAGCCATGCGCCTGCTCCATCGCCGCCAAAGATCCCATGCCCCGATAGACCTTGTATTTCCGGCCCATATAGAACTCGGTCGCGCCCGGCGCCTCATCACAGCCGCCGAAGATGGCGCCCATCATGACCGTATCGGCACCGGCCGCTAAGGCCTTGGTGATATCGCCGGAGTATTTGATGCCGCCATCGGCAATGATCGGACAGTCGTATTCGAGCGATGCCCGATGGGCTTCCAAGATGGCCGTGATCTGCGGCACGCCCATGCCGGAGATGATACGGGTGGTGCAGATGGAACCCGGGCCCATGCCGACTTTGACGGCATCGGCACCGGCCTTCATCAGGTCGCGGGCGCCTTCATAGGTAGCGACATTGCCGGCAATGATGTCGGTATCCGGATATTCCTTCTTCAGCTTCTTCAGGGCAGCGATGACGTTCTTGCTGTCGCCATGGGCAGAGTCCAGAACCAGGACATCCACTCCCGCCTTCAGAAGCGCCTTGACGCGGGCTTCCAAATCGGCCGTGATGCCGATGCCGGCACCACAGAGGAGTCTTCCCATCTTATCCTTGGCACTGTTGGGGTATTTCTTGATTTTCTCGATATCCTTGAGGGTAATCAGTCCGCAGAGATGATTGTCCTTGTCGACTAAGGGAAGCTTTTCCTTCTTGCATTTGGCTAAGATGGCTTCGGCTTCGACGATGGTGGTGCCTTCCTTGCCGGTGACGAGATGGTCTTTGGTCATCACCTCATCGATGGTCTTGGTCATGTCGGTCTCGAAATTGAGATCCCGGTTGGTGATGATGCCGACTAAGTGCCGGTCCGCATCGACAATCGGTATGCCGGAAATATGATAGCGGGCCATCAGGTTGATGGCATCGATCAGCTTCTTGTCTTTGGTTAAGGTGATGGGATCCTTGATGACGCCGTTCTCGCTGCGCTTGACCTTGTCGACTTCCTCGGCCTGGCGTTCGATGCTCATGTTCTTATGGATGATGCCAATGCCGCCTTCTCGGGCCAAGGCAATGGCCATATCCGATTCCGTGACGGTATCCATGGCCGCCGAAAGGAACGGAATGTTGAGCGTCAGATGTTTGGTAAGCTTGGTCTTCAACGAGACCATGTCCGGCGTCACTTCCGAATAACGAGGAAGCAAAAGGACATCATCGAAGGTAATCCCTTCACCGACGATCTTGTCATCTGGTTTGTTCATAGACTTTCCCCTTTCCATCCCCTCCCTAACCGGAAGGCGGGTGGCTATTGGGGTCTATTGTAGACGAAACTCAGGTAAATGAAAAGAGGCAAAGAAAGGAAAAGAAAGCACTTTTATCCAGGCTGGATAACGGACTTGATGTAGTCAAGATAGCCCGTCAGATAGATGATCAGGACAATGATGGCTGCCGCAATCAAAGGGAGGATGATCCAGAAGAAGATCTGTCCCATCAGGGTCAGGACGGCCTGATGGAAAAAGATGGTGCGGTTATGCATCTTCATCGAATAACGGTCCCGATAACCCCAGTAGATGTCCTTGGCATTGCCTTCCTTGTCCGTCTTGAGGATCAGAATCGGCGGATGGTCGGGAATATAAAACAAGTTCATGATCCTCTTGGAGAGGACATCCCGGCGTAAGTGATAAATGACATGGGGATCCCTAAGCGACTGGAAGAGCAGATCGACGGAAAGCTTTTCCGGTTTGGCCTTGATGCAGATGACAAATTCTTCCATGGTTTTGCTATATTATTATAAAGTTGCCCTAGGCAACTTGCAACGAAACAATGACACCGGGAACACAGGTCTTGGAATCAGCGCGTCTTCGTCTCCGTCCGTTCCGCAAGGCGGATGCTTTGGGTTGCTTTGAAAACTACTGCTCCGATCCCCTGACCACCCGCTACCTGACCTGGGATCCCCATCAGACGCCGGACGTCACTTCAAGCTTCATCGAAAGGAAGCTTCCCCTCTATGACAGCCCCGATTACTATGACTGGGTCGTCACCCTCAAGGATACGGGAGAAATCATCGGTTCGATCTGCCTCGTGGCTCTGACTCCGAAACAGAAGTATGCCGAGATCGGCTATGCCTATGGTCCCAAGTACTGGAACCACGGCTATGCCACCGAAGCCCTGAAACGGGTGATTGTCTATCTTTTCACCGAACGGGGCTTTGATTTCGTCTCCGCCCGTTATCTGGCATCCAATGCCGCCAGCGGCAAAGTCATGGCCAAGGCCCATCTCCTCTTGACCGGCCGGCTGAAGGACAATCTCTATAACCCGTATCTCAACCGCCGCGAAGACTGTCTGGTCCGTTCCCTGACCCTTGCCGGGTTCCGAAAACATTATCTGCCGAAGAAGAAAACGACCTGAAGGGAATCCCTTCAGGCCTTTTTCTCAACCAGCGGCAGCACCGGAGCCATCCCTTTGACTTTGTGGTCAAAGGCGGATTTCAGTAGGACGAAGCTGACCCCCGCGGTCAAGAGCTCACTAAGCGGGAAGACCAGCCAGAAAAGATCGGCTGAGGCTTCAAAATGAAGGAAGAGAGCCGTTAATGGGAAGACAAAGACGGCTAGCCGCAGAGCCGAAAGAAGCAGCGGAGATAGGGCTTCCCGTAAGCCCTGCAGAATGCCCTGAATCGAAACCGTATAGGCCATCAAAACAAAGCCGATGGAACCTAAGCGGATGGCTAAGACGGTCATGCTGACAATCCTGTCATTCTGCCCGCCGCTTGCCAGATTGAAGACCTGGCTGATCTCCTCAGCCAAGGCTTCAAACAGAACCGTGATGACTAAGGCGACGATCAAGGAATCCCGGATGCCGTATTTCCGGATGTCATGGAGACGTTCCTTTTCGCCTTTTCCGTAATAGAAGGACGTCAGGGAAATCAAAGCATTCGACATGCCGAAGCAGGCAAAGAGAGCAATCTGCTGGATCTTGTAATAGATGCCAAAGGCATTGGTCAGAAGAAGCCGGTCATAGGCGCTGGTGGAGAGAATCAGGTTGACACCCAGCATCATGATGGATAAGAGCAGCTGCATCACCATCGCCGAAAGCCCCATTCTTCCGATCTCACAGATGGTCTTCCAGCGTGGCTTCAGATAAGAAATATGGTTATCAATCTCTTTATTCTTCCAATAATGGAAAAACATATCCAGAATCAAGGAGACCGTCTGGCCGATGACAGTCGCATAGGCCGCACCCGCCACCCCCAGTCCCATCGGATAGATCATCACATAGTCCAAGAGGATGTTCAATAAAGCACCCGAGAGCTGTCCGATGGTGGAAAGCATCGTCCTTCCGGTGGCCTGCAGGAAACGTTCATAGACGGTAAAGAGCATCTGGGCCACCGACAGGGTCGTGCAGATGGAAAGATAGGTGATGCCAAGGTCAATGACCTCTGCCTGCTGGTCCGCATCGGCAATGCCGCTGGCTTCCATGCTGATGAAAGGCTTGGTCAGAAAAAGGCCGAAGGCCAAGAAGATCAGGTAGCAAAGGAAACCGAGGAGGAGACCATTGCCTGCGGCCTGGCTGGCCGTCTTCTTGTCGCCTTGGCCTAACGAACGGCTTACTAGGGCATTGACGCCGATGCCCAGTCCCACGCCGATGGCAATCATGGCAATCTGCACCGGGAAAGCAAAGGTCAGCGCCAGGTTAGCATCGGCGCCGATGCCCGGCATATTGATGACAAAGGCCGTATCGACCACATTGTAGAGGGCCTGGGCGATCATCGAGAAGATCATCGGCAGCCCTAACTCCCAGACCAGCTTCCTTACCGGCTTAGCTAACATCACAGAATCCTCATTCATAGGTTATCCTCCAAGAAAAAAGGCGTTCATCCAGCCTTTTCAGGATTAACTGGACTTACGCCTTTTTGATTGGGGCAACACGTTAACAGGTAAGTATCTTAGCCGTTTTTCCAAGCCGGCAAAAGAAAAAAGAAGCCCGCGTGGGCTGAAAGCCTTTACAGGCTGTCAGCTGGTTCCGTCAAGGCCTGCTTCGTGTCGGTCGGATTGGTCAGAACCGTGAAATCGCCGGTGATCTTACGGACAGTGATGGAGACGTTGTCGGCGTTCTTCTTGAGACTGTCGATGCTGTTGGAAAGACTCTCCCAGCGCTGACTGAGTCTTACAAACTCCGTGGAGAGCTTTCCTAAGTCGGTCAGGATCTCTTGGAGGTTCTCGCTCCGCTTCTCCTCCAGGATCAGGGCCGTGAAAAGATAGATGAAGGGTGCAAAAAGACTCGGGGAGAGCAACACGACGTTGGCCTTGAGGGCTTCGTCATTGACTTCGGGGAAGTCCGTATGGATGAAACTTAAGAGGGCATCATTGGGTAAGAAGAGGATGGCTTTCTTGGCCGTGATTCCCGGAATAATGTATTTGCTGCTGACTTCCTTGATGCGGTTCTTCAGATCCTGCAAAAAAGCTTTCTTAAGGGCATCACTCTCTTCTCCTGTCAGGCTGTCCTTTTTCTCCACCAGCGGCCGGTAATGGCTGTAGGGGAACTTGGAATCAATGCAAAGGACCTCCTTCTGCGACCGGAAGAAGAGGACCGCATCCGGGCGGATGACGTCCTCTCCCTGGCCCGGACGGAGCACATACTGCTCGTCATAGAGGGTTCCTTTGCCGCCAGGGAAGAGATTGGAGAGCAGCATCGAAAGCTCCATTTCGCCATAGGCGCCCCGGCTCTGGTTTCCGGAAAGGACCGTATTCAAAGAGACGACCTGGTTCTCAAGAGAAGATAAGCTTTTCTGGGTCTCATCGATATGGCCGAGACGTTCTTTGATTTCGCCCATCGTATCGCTGGTTCCCTTGAAGCCGGAGACCAGACTCTGCGAGACCTTTTCATTGATGTCTTTGAGGTTGTCATCCACTTTCGTGGTTAAGGCGGCAATGCTTTCCGTCAGGGAATGGTTGGAAAGAGAGGCGTTATTGGTTAAGGAATCGTTTACCATCTTCTGAAAATTCAGCAGAAGAGTGGTATTGGCCTGTCCCTGGTCGCGAATCTCTTTCTCCAGCGCCTGATAGGTGGGATCGGCCAAGGGGTTCGTTCCGGCCGGTTTCCGCGACTTCATTAGTAAGACGATGGCCAGCACCGCCAAGAGACAGACCACGATCAGTAAGACAATGACAGCAATTAACAGGGCTTGTTCCATTTCGATTTCCTCCGGGGTTTCCGACTCCTATAATATACTCTTTTCCAGCCCGCAATTATTTTTGTGCTGAAAAACTAAAATTTCTTTCATTTTAAGCTCTTTTTTAAAGATTTTTTGCTATAATTGAAAGCGGTAACAGAAAGGCTCACTTTCAATGATTAAAAAAACAACCCGAATTGTGGGCAACAAGAAGCTTTGGGGTACCAAACCCACGCTTCGTGCTCCCGTCCCTGAATTTCTCTTTCTGGCAACGGCCAACGCTCGCTGCCCCAAAGCAGAGATGTTTGTCCAACCCGGTGACCATGTCAATCTGGATCAGGTCATCGGCATCCGGCATGCTGCCTTCTTCGATCAGCCCATCCATGCCACCTGTTCCGGCACGGTCATCGGCTATGAGAAGCATTATCATCGTTCGGGAAAACTGACAGACTTCCTGAAGATTCAGAATGATTTCAAGGATACGCTCGACCCCTCCATCAAAGACCGCACGGATGAGGAAATCAAGGCTCTCACCCATGAGCAGATTGCTGAAATCCTCAAGGACCGCTCCTGTGTCGGTTTAGGGGGTTCCTCCTTCCCGACCTACGTCAAGTTCAACACGAAGAACCCCATCAAGACCATCCTCATCGATGGCATTGAATGCGAGCCTTATCTTTCGGCGGATCGGATGATTATGCTGGAAGAGACGGATATGCTTTTGGCCGGCATCGAATATCTGCAGTGGGCCTTCCACACGCATGATGCCCGCATCTGCTTCAAGAAATATCATCATGACCTGAAGACGATGTTTGATTTCGCCTTGGCCAATCCCAAGTATTCCGAATCCGGCATCCGCATCCAGGAAATGAAGAACTACTATCCGCAGGGCTGGGAAATCGCCATGATCAAAGGAGCTACCGGCATCGATGTCCCCACCGGACATCTGCCCAGTGAATATGGCATCTTCAACGTCAATGCTTCCACGGTGGTCGGCATTTATCTCGCCCTCAAACACAACATGCCGGTCAGCGAACGTTTTGTCACCATCAACGGCGATGGCATCAAAGCCCCGGCCAACTTCATTGTCCGGGTCGGTTCCCCGATTCCTCCGCTCATTGAGAAGTGCGGCGGCTACAAGAATCCGGAAATCCCCAAGGATATCATCCTCGGCGGCCCGATGATGGGTGCCAGCCTTCCCAGCGATGACTGCATCGTCACCAAGACCGTCACGTCCGTCATTGTCCTCAACCATAAGAACTATGTCGAGTCTCCCTGCATCCGCTGCGGCAGCTGCATTCTTTCCTGCCCGGTCCATATCGAGCCGATGGCCATTATGAACACCATGAAGGCCATGCCGGTCGACAAGGCCAAGATCAAAGCCCTCAATCCGCAGAAATGCATCGGCTGCGGGTTATGCACCTATAGCTGCACCAGCCGCATCAACGTCAAAGACTATGTCGACCGTGCCAAGATCGTCGCGAGGTTACCGTAATCATGGAAATCGTACAAGAGAAATCGCCGCATATCCGGCGCAATGACAGCGTCAGCCGGATGATGCTGGATGTCCTCATCGCCTTAAGTCCGGTCATCATCTATTCGTTCTGTGCCTATGGCGTCTATGCCTTGCAGAACTACCTCGTGTCGATCATCACGATGCTTTTAAGCGAGTTCGTCTTCGTCCTCATCAAGAACCGTGTCCCTTATGACGGCGAGAAGCATACCCTCAAGGAGCATTTCCTCCGGGGTGTGAAGGCTTATCGGCTCACGAACGTCATGGTCCCGCTCGTCTCCGCGGTGATCTATGCCCTCATCATGCCGACGAGACTCAACAGCGAAGTCCTTTATTATGTCTGCATGATCTCCGGTGCCCTTTTTGGCATCATCTTAGGCAAGCTCGTCTACGGCGGCACCGGCCAGAACATCTTCAACCCGGCGGCCGTGGGCATGGTCTTCACCAAACTGTGCTTCTCCTCTCACTTTGTCACCTACGAGCCCTTCAAGTTCCTCACGGAAGAGGCTGCCAAGTCGGCCAAGACCGTGATCGGTGCCTCGGCAACGGCTTCAGCGACCGCTTTGCCGGGATTGGTTCCGACGTCGGGAACGCTGACGGAAACCTATTCGATGCTGGAGCTCTTCTTAGGTCAGACTCCGGGTCTGATGGGCGAAGCCTGCAAACTGGCCATCCTCATCGGCCTGGTTTATCTCATCGTCCGCCATACCATCGACTGGCGTATTCCGTTAAGCTATGTTCTGACGGTGGCCGTGCTGATGCTCTTTGCCGGTCTCATCTATCACAATGCCGGCTACACGGATGCCTCGGGCAACGTGCTGGATCCTTTCCAGTATGTCGGCTATCAGATCCTCAGCGGCGGTCTGCTCTTCGGCGCCGTCTTCATGGCGACCGACCCCGTGACCAGTCCGGTCACAAGGCCAAGCCGTGTCATCTATGGCATCATCTTAGGAATCTCGACCTCTTTGATCCGGCTCTTCGGAACTTATCCGGAAGGCGTCATTTTCTCCTTACTGATCGGCAATATGGTTACCCCGCTTCTGGATTACTACAAGTGGTCGGCCAGCCGCTGGAACTGGAAGAAGCTGGTGGCAGCAGCCAGTGTTGCTGCCTGTGGCCTTCTCGTCATTGTCTGGGCCTTATGCGTGGAGGTGTTCTAAATGAATGATCAAGCCAAGAAATATGTGAAAGTCAGTCTGACCTTAGGCATTATTGCCTCGGTCAGTGCCGGGCTGATCGGACTCGTCAATGCCTTGACCGCTCCGCTCATCCAGGCCAACTCTCTGAAAGCCGAACGGACGGCACTTTTAGCTATTTATGGCGGGACGACCGACGACTATGCCGATGTCGATATCTCCGGATTAACCGCCAAGCCTTCCTATGTTCAGAAAGTCTGGACCTACAGCGATGGCAATTATGTCGCCAAAGCCTACGGCAAGAACGGCTACGGCACCATCACCTTGGTGGTCGGCATCAGCAAAGACGGCAGCCTCGGGAAGATGAGTCTGATCGATGATACGGAGACGTACAAGAACAAGCTGGAGCCCAACTATGTCGATGTCTACAACACCGCCAACAACAAAGACAGTGCCTTAGCCGATGTCAAATGCGGAGCCACCTTCGGCGCGACCCTCATCAAGAACATGGTGAGTGAGGCGAAAACCGTCGTGGTAAGCCTTACCGGCACCAGCACTGCCAGCCAGGCGCTTAGTTCTTTAGGAGGCGTCCTCCATGACTGAACTCAAGAAACCCAATCAGCATAAGCAATCCTTCCTGGCAGGCATCTGGAAAGAGAACCCGCTCTTTGTCACCATCTTAGGAACCTGCCCGGCTTTGGCTGTCACCACCTCCTTAGAGGCCAGCTTCGGCATGGGCATCCTCTTCCTCTTCGTCGTCACCTGCTCCAACATCCTGATCTCGGCCTTAAGGAAGCTGATTCCGGAGGAAATCGAGACCCCTTGCTACATCGTCATCATTGCGGCCTTCGTCACCATCGTCAAGATGCTGACGAACGCGTATCTCCCGGCGCTGTATACGTCCTTAGGCGTCTTCCTCTCCTTACTGGTCGTCAACTGCATCGTCTTGGGCCGAGCCGAAGCCTTTGCCAACAAGAACACCGTCCTGGATTCCCTGCTCGACGGCATCGGCAATGGCATCGGCTATACGATTGCCCTTTGCATCATCGGCCTGGTCCGGGAAATCTTAGGTACCGGCATGATCACCTTCGGCAAGATCTTCACGTTCCTGCCCGTATATTCCGTACCGATCCTCAAGTACGTCAATGCTTCCGGGGTGACGGTCTTTGATTACTCGATGTCCTTGTTTGCCAATCCGGCCGGCGGCTTCATCGTCTTCGGCATCGTGATGGCCATCATCCAGGCCAATGCCATCCACAAGAAGGCTGTTGCTCAGGTTAAGGCCCGGAAGATGCTTTTGGCTAAAGCGGCTGCAGCTAAGGCAACCCCTGCTCCGGCAACGGCGGCTACGAAGGAGGCTAACTAACTATGCAAAGTGCCATTACCGCCTTCTTACTGGCGATTGTCTCATCGATGCTGATCGATAACGTCGTGCTGATCCGTTTCTATGGCATCTGCTCTTTCATCGGCGTCGGCAACAAGATCAAGTCCGCCTTCTCGATGGGCTTGGCCGTCACGCTGGTCATCATCTTCTCCGCCTTGATCTGCTGGCCCATCTACACCTATATCCTGACTCCGCTCCATATTCCCTTCATGGACACCCTCACCTACATTCTCGTCATCGCCTCGTTGGTTCAGGTGATTGGCCTCTTCATCAAGAAATATTCCCCGGCCCTGTACAAGGCTTTCGGCATCTACCTTCCGCTCATCACCACCAACTGTGCCGTCTTAGGCGTCGTCCAGTCGAACACCGATACCTCCCTGACCTTTGCCCTATCGATGGCTAACGCCATCGGCACCGGCTTAGGTTATCTTCTCATCATCTGTGCCTTCTCTTTCATCCGGATGCGGTTAGAGGAGAATGACCTGCCGAAGTCCTTCAAGGGAGCCGTCATCGCTTTGATCACGGCGGCCTTGATGTCGATGGCCTTCATGGGCTACAGCGGCATCATCAAATAACGATGCCCGTCTGGTTAAATTGGCTGTTAGCGATCCTGGTCATCCTCTTCTTCCTGGCTGTCTTCCTGGTGACCTTCATCCTCTACAAGAGGACCCCGCCGCCCAAAGGCTGCGAGAACTTAGTCGCCAATGACGAGAAGTGCCGTAACTGCAAAGAGACGGGCTGTCAGTTCAATCTGTACGGCAAGCCGGAGACGGCTGAAAAGAGAGATGATAAGACGGATAAGAAGCCGGGCGACGAGACGTCAACGAAGGAGGACAAATGATCATGAATCTGCTGTTAGCGGAAGCCAGTGAAAGCACGACCCAGACCTATCTCTGGGCGGCCTTGTGGGCGTTTCTGATTCTTTTAGGCTTAGGCATCCTCTTAGCCATCCTGATGGTCTGGGCCAGCAAGGTCTTCCATGTCGAGGAGGATCCCCGCATCAAGGATGTCGAGGCGATGCTACCCAATGCCAACTGCGGCAACTGCGGCTATCCGGGCTGCCATGAGATGGCCTCCGCCTTAGTCTCCGGCGAAGCCAAGAAGGCCAGCCAGTGCAAGGTCGGCAATGCCGACAAGAACTTCAAGCCCATCATCGATTACCTTGCTAAGCATCCGGACAAAGACGGGACGACTCACGTGCCGACCCTCTAGAAAACCAAAACAGCCGTCCGGCCTTAAGGCCAGGCGGCTGTTTTTCCATCGGCTTTCAGCATCAAAAAAGCGGTCCTGCCTGAGGGCAGGGCCGCTGGAATTCAGATGAGAACGGAACTACTTGGCAGCTTTTTCGGCGTTGATGGCCTTGACCTGATCGCGGATCTCTTCGAGAAGGACGATATTGTCAGGCTTCTTGACGACACCGGCAGCCGCCTCTTTGGCAGCTTCCTCTTCCTGCTTCTTCTTCAGAGCAGCCGCTTCCGGATGTTCCTTAGCCCAGGCATCTTCTTCCTTGGCCTTTAATTCAGCTTCGAAGGCAGCACGGGTATTCTTGACGGAAGTATAGACCTTGAGGATGATGAACAGCGTCAGAGCGATGATGAGGAAGGTGATGATGGCATTGAGGAACGAACCCCAATCGATGAGAGCGCAGCCATTGAAGTAATAGGACGTTCCATGCAAGGTGTACTTTCCGGCAATGGCAGTCATTTCATTCTGAATGACGACCGGCTCCGAACCCAAACCGCTGACGGCCGCTTCCTTGGTAGCAAGAGCCTGCAGCTGCGAAGCTGCAAACGACTGGCCTAAGCCGTTGGCAGGATCCATACCGGCCTGACCGGCATTGACGGCCGGAAGGACGGTGACTAAGCCTTTGAGGCCGCCCGGGACGCCCCAGGTGCAGATGGAAAGGAGAATGTTGGTGAAGGCCGTGACAATGGCAGAGAACGCATTGCCCATGATGACACCGATAGCCAGATCGACGACATTGCCGCGCGTGATGAAGTCACGGAATTCCTTGCCTAATTTGCCTTTGATGTTACGCCGGGCTAATTCCTTCGCTGCTTTCTTCTCTTTTTTCGTCTCGTCTTTTTCCTGTTGAGTCATAAATCAATAACCTTTTTTTATACGCTAACTATTCTAGCCATCTTGAAAACTTAATTCAATGTTTTTCGAGAACAAAACGTTTCATTTCATTATTTAGGCATGGAAAAGATATTCTTTATCAGTGATCGGAGCAATCGGGTAGCGGAACTGATGGTAAAGAGGATCTAACGACAATTCAAAGCAACGGGAGTCCTACTGATAGAGATGATTCAACTGATAGAGAGCCACGGGGACTCCAGCTGAAAAGCCGAGACGACAGGAAACTGATTCCTAGGAAACTTCTAAAAAAAGACGGTGCATCGGATTCCTTGCTCTCAAAAAAACTGCATGCCTTTCGGACATCATTGATTGTAACTACGCCTAGCAAAGCAACCTTGTTTCGTAAAAATTACAGGGTGGCCAGGACTCCAAAATACAAGGAGATTATTCCTAGGAGGACAATATGAAAAGGATAGTAGGCATAGAAAGCGTACCGGATGGCCTTCTTGGAATAGCCTTTCTGGCCGTTATAGAGAAGGATGAAGACAAAGGCTAAGGCCGTATAGGTTCCGATGGGGACAAACTCATTGGGAAGGAGCACGGAGAAGTTGGAGAGCCGGTAGATCAGATAGAAGATGGCGACCGTCGATACTAAGCAAAGGCTGGCAAAGATCTTCCAGTATTTCAGACCGTCCACTAAAAGATAGGCATCCGGCTCCAAAGCATCCTGGATGGCTCGGCTTTTCAGGAAACACGTCACGCCTTCATGGGCTAAGGCAAAGAGGACAAAGAGGACAATGCTAAAGGCACCCCAGTCGGCTTTGAAGAGAAAGCCCCAGGTATCGTTCAGATAGTAACGGGTGAAGAAAGCATAGACGATGGGAAGAACCGCCGCGAAGGAGTACCACTTTCTCTTCGAGATGAGGTAGACGGTCAGCACCCCGAGGAAGAGATCGGTAAAGACATTGCCGATCAGCGGGTTGGAGGCAACGCTCATATTGGTGACGGCTCCGATGATGAACCCAAAGGCATCCAGGAGGATGGCCAGCACACCTAAGCGGAGCAGATACTTCTTGATGTCATGCGTGTGATAGACGCCTTCCACAGCAAGAAAGGCGAAAATCGGAAAAGCCATCTTTCCCACCGCCCGTAAAACATAATAGAGGGTATAGCTGCTTCCCAAGGGATCCGAGGACACGAAAAGAAGGGCGATATGATCCATCGTCATCAAAAAGCAGCCGATGACTTTGAGCCAGAAGGAGTTTAAGCCCCAGACTTTCTTTTCCATGCTTTAGCCCTAGTGCAGCCACAAAGAAGCAATGGTGGAAACCAAGGATGACTCGGAAGAATTTGAAGTAGCTTGATGGGAGACAACTAAATCCAGCAAAATGGTTATATAGGAATAGAGATTGTTGTAGCAATGGGCCATCATGCTGGAGGAGATCTTGCCGGTCTTGGCATACAGGAAAGCAAAAGTTATCCCGGAAAGGATATAAATGGGGAGATTCAGCAATTCATTAAGAACTAAATTCTTTTTAGTAATCACATCTGCGAGAGTAACATTTGCTGTGCCTGCCTGATAGGCAGATAAATAACTTTGATAAGTTAAAATAGATTGAAAACTAAAGTGAATCAATCCAAAAATAAGTCCTGAAACAAGGATACCTACCCACCTTCTTTCGTCTTTATGCCCAATGGAATCGACGAGGCCTATCCGATAGGTTAGCTCTTCCGTGAAAGGAGCAAAAAGAACCAGCGGGAAAAACATCAAAATAGGGTAAGCTTGGGTCAAATCCACAATGCTCAGCTGATTGTCGTTAGCACCATAGATGTCAGGTACAGTCACTTTATAAATCATATTAAAGATGACCTCAATAAGGAAAACGGCCACGGCACCAACCAAACCATAGAGGTAAACTTTTTTATCCTTGAAGTTAATGGCAAAAGTAACATAGGTTTTCCGATGATCAAAAAACAGAAACAAGACAAAGAAACCCGCAAGAAATAAATAGCTGAAAAACAGGGCTAAAGTCTCGCTGAGAATTTTATCGCTGATGAAAAGCCCAAAGAGATAATAGAGGAAATTTCCGATTAGGTTGAAGCCGAAGCTTCCCAAGAGAAAGAAGACAACCTTTTCCCAGATGGGGAGACGGAAATTAAGGTTGCTTTCCGGAAACTGACGACGTTGACTTTGGGATTCCTGATTTGGCTGGGAACCCGGCTGCTGATAAATTTCCATACTTCATTCTCCTTGTCAAAGAATAACACGCGACTAGTATAACCTTTTGATATAATAATTGGTATTAGGATAAGGGAAAAATTGACGTCTTATGAATTATCTTCCAGTGATCCTGTGGTGCCTGATCGGACTCGTCGGCTTGCTCACGCTTTTAGGAGCTCTGGCCGGTTTTTTCAAAGGCCTCATCAAGACCACCGTCAAGACTCTCATCAAGCTGATCCTGGTCATCATCTTTGCCTTTACGTCTCCGGCGATTGCCCAGGCAGTCGGCAATATTGATTTCAGCTCCTTAGGAAAATCCTTCACCGTCAATGGCACGCTGGTCCATCTGACGACCCTCTTAGAAACCTTAGCCAATGTCATCACGGCCACCGGCATGGTGAGCCCGATGAACGGCATTTCCTTATATAGCACGGCGATGGCCGTCTCCCTTTCGCTTCTCTCATATGCCATTTTCCTGGTGCTGATGATTCTGGCCCAGCTCTTGATTTCCTTGATCACCGCTATTGTCTACAATGCCTTCTTCCGCTGGGCCCTGCCGGTGGAAAACGGCAAGGACAGGAAGCGAATCAAAAAAGAGACGAAGAACAATAAGGTGATGGCCAATGTCACCCATGGCCTCATTGATGCCAACGGTGGCATTCAGGAAAAGCAGAAATTTCGGATTCATCGGGGCTGGGGTGCTCTTCTTGGAGCTGTCCAGGAGTTCATCTTTGCCTGTGCCATGCTGGCTCCGATCACCGCTTTGGCAAGGACCGCCATTGTCAACACCAAGACCGGACAGAAAGATGCTTCCGGTGCCGTCATAAGCTACTCCAGCAATTATGGCAACCTTTATCAGCTCTTGGTCAAGACCAATCAGATTCAGGATTCCGACCGTCCCAGTGGGGACAGTGCCACCAAACCCATCTACCGCAGTGATTATGATAAGACCATCAGCATCGTGGAGAATTCTTGGATTTACAAGCTGTTAGGTGTCGGGAATTTCGATACGAATCTTCTCTCACAGGTTTCCAAAACGACCATTAACGGCCAGCAAGTCTCCTTCTCCACCTTGGTCAATGCCACCCTCAACGTGGCTTCGCCGCTCTTGGAGAGCGATGCCCTTACCTATGAAACGGGTTCCACCCAGATCACCGTCAACTATGCCACCTTGCTGAGCACCAACATGGTGGAAACCCTGATTACGGGCGTCCTTAACAACAAGGCCGTCACTTCCTTGATTCCTCCGCTCATAGATGTGGCCATGAACTATGCCTCCGCCAAAGGCAATATTCCGCTTTCTCAGTTTGACTTCAGCAATGTCGACTGGACCAGCGACTTAACCATCCTCCGCGACATCTATTCCGTCATCTACAATTACGGACTGACATCGATGATCTCCGCGGATGGCACGGCACTTAAGTACAACGACTTTGCCATGGCCACGGCCGGCTATGACGATGACACCATCAGCACCATCAGCAATGCCTTAGGAAAGCTCGGTGCCTTGGATTCCGTCAAGAAGAACATGGGTGTCATCTTTGCTGGCTTAGGAACCTATTTCAACAGCATCGGCTACGATATCCTTTCAACGGATCCGGCCGATTACAGCGCCATTGACTGGTCGCACGATCTCGCCACGGCCGTTTCCTCCGCCTTACGTCTTTTCCGGCTTTTCGGGCTGAATCTTTCCAGTTCCCTGTTCCAGACCCGTCTGGATTTCAGCGACAACAATAATGTCATCACCCAGGCCGTGAAGACCGTCCTGAAGGATTCCGACAAACGGAAGGTCCTCAAAGAGATCATCACCGGGGACGATGGGTTGCTGAGTCTGGGTCTGGTCTCGACCTTACGGGCGGGCAATGCCTTACAGGCGGGACTCAGTTCCGTCAGCGCCCTATCCAGCTATACCTCCACCGAAGCGTTTCTGACGACCGTCCAGGAGCTGAACCATGTCTCCGGAGAAACCGCGGAAGCCAGCCAGAAGATCAACGACGAAATCAGCAACGAAATCAGCGTTGCTTTCTCCCTGGCGGATATTCTCTTCAACAAAGACTCGCCGTTGTCCTATTGGACCTTGGCCGATTTGCAGAAGACCGCCAGCAGTGAGATGACGAACAAGATCCTCTCCTATCTGACCCCCGACATCTGCAATGAGATCGTCTCCTTGCTGGATCTGGCAGAGAAGAGCAACGTCTTCAACTCGATGTATGCTTCGATTCTGAAGACCTTCCTCCTCAACTATTATCAGTCTGGAACGACCACCAGTTATTTCTTCGGTCTCTCCCCCTATGATTTCAATTACGAGGCCAGTGATTTCACCTCCTCCCTGAAGAAGGTGATTGCCTTGGCGCCGTCTTTGAAGACCATCTATACCACCATGAATGACCAGACCCTTTCCGTCGAGGATAAGCTCGGCGGCATTGACACGGCCACCTTGCGGCAGTTCTTAGCCATCTTGGCCAACTCGGACTTCTTCAATCAGGACAGCATCAGCTCGGCCACCAGCCAGAGCATCCGAAACAAGAACATCCATACCGTGCTGGCTTCGTTCTTCGAGGATACCTTCCTCAAGAACTACAACATCACCATCCCCGACAGCGAAAGCATGTCGGACATCACCTGGGGTGACGGAACCAAGTCCAGCGATGCCACTGCTGTCAACGGGGAAATCGATGCCTTGATGTCGACCTTGGAAGATATTCAGGTCAACAAGGAGTTTTTCAGCAACCTTTATACGATGGCGGCCCAAGGAGAGACCTTCTCGGAGGATATGTTCTCCTCGCTGGATACCGACAGCAAACGGACGGCTTTCTTCAACACCTTCCTCCATACCAACCAGTCCAAGATCTTAGCCACCATTGCGGTGACCAAGGTCTGTGACGTCGTGCAAGCCTATTTTGATAAGAACGGCATTCCTTTTTCCCTCAACGATCTCCGGAATTATGCCGACAATCCCAGCAACCAAAAGCATCTGCAGGATGACCTGATTGCCTTCCGCTCCTTGATTCCTTTGATCAATAAGATCGGCTTCCATAACCTGATTCTGGATTTCTCCAACCTCCAGGCTCGCAATGCCGACTATGATTACTCGTTCCTGAAACTGGATGATCAGGCCCTCAATGCCCTGGCCACGGCTTTCGTCAACAGCAATTTCTATGCCGAAGCCTCCCAAAGCCATGACATGATGAGCGGCATTGCCTATGGCATGATCGGGAAGATGGGATTCTTCACCACCTATGGCTTCACCGATTTCGGTTCCGCGGTCTTGGACCCCAAGACCTATAACCGCAGCTGGTCGGAGGCCATGACGAGCGTGGCCATCGAAGGCAAAGTCAATAACGATGACGGCACCAGCAGTACGGTCACCAAGAATTACGAAATCACCACTCAAGGCGAAATCAGTTCCTTCATGGCTTTCTTCCGCTTCATCCAGAAGCTGGGTGTCAAAGATATCCTGGCTAAGCAGATTCCGACGCTCCCAAGCTCCCTCGACGGCTGGCTTTCCGGCGAGGACTCCCTGACCCTCTTCTCGGATCCGTATTTCCGTAACCTCATGGTGATCGAAGAGCCCAGTCTCATCAATGAGCTCTTCACCTCCCTGACCTCGTTGCCGGCTTCCGGCAAAGCCTGTCTGGAGGCGATGGATGTTTCTTTGATTTTAGCCACCAACAGCGACGGCTCGTATGTCTATGACGGCAAAGCCCTGCAGAAAGAGGCCGCCGTCTTCTTCAAGCTGATCAAACAGGTGAAAGCCATCGGCATCAGTAATCTCAAAGGTCTCTCCGACCGGGTCACTTCCTTGACGGACAAAGAACTGGAGTCCCTGGATATTATCCTCGATACGATGGACGACTCCTTCCTTTTAACCAGTGTCAAAAAAGGTGAAACACTCTCGCCACTGGCAAAAGCTATTTCCGTCATGATCAATAAGATGGCGGAGTCGTCGGATACCTTATTGCTGCGGATGACCTTAACCGATGCTCTGACGGAAGCCAAGGATGTTCTCCGGAGTGAACTGCTCACCTTGGATCAGACGGCCGGCTGGACGAAGGAGTTAGGAAGTCTTAGCCAAGTCCTTCATGCCATCCAAGGCATGGATTACCTTTCCAGCGATATGTATGCCAAAGGCCGTAGCTATGATACGATGCTGCCTCTGGTCTCGGCGATGAATCAGTCCTTGTTGCTGCACCGCTTCCCCATCTCCCTGATGAGGGAAGCCATTACCAAAGTCAACGGACTGACACCCCTTTTGGAGAATAACGGAGTCCTCACTCATCCGCTTGATTTCCAAACTCATCTGACCAATTCCGCTGACGACCAAGCCTATTGGCTTAACGATGAGACGATGCTTTTGACTCTCTTCTATAAGGATTCCAGTTTCAGTAAAGCCGTCAAAGACAATACGGACTTCACCAAGATCGACTTCTCCGCTTCCGGTCTGTCCACCTCGTTCTTCTATTATCTGGGAAAGACCCATCTTTTCCACTACAACCGTTCCTATGTCCTCAAGAACCTGATTGACCATTACAAGGATGATACCGGCACTTCCCTTTATGGCAAGATCTTCTTAAGCAGCACCCATACTCCTTATGGCGAAGATGCCCAGGCCTGGCGGCTGGAGGATCTCTTCTTTGCAAACAGCAAGCTCTTAGGCGACGACGGGACTTTGGATGAGACCAAGGCTCTTAGCGATACGAAGATGATCGATGCTGTCCTGGATAAAGGCTTATCCCATGTTGACAGTCTTGGCAAAGCCACCTCGCTAGCGGAGATCTATGAGGCCCTCAAGAACAGCGACGGCAGCTTCACCTATTTCAGTGACCTGACCTCCCAGACCTTGCGCCTGGATACGGCTGCCGACCAGTCGACCTCTCTTTATCGCTCCGACTTTGCCAGTGAGATCGTGGCCGGAGCTTTGACGATCATCACCCGGAACAGCAATCTGGCCAAAGCCTTCGGCACCTTAAGCGGCCTCGATTTCTACGCCAACTCCTATGAGCTGGTCAACCCGATTGAAGGGCAGGTCATCGATAGCTTGATTCTTTTAGGCAAGGACAATGCGGCCGGCACCAGTCAGGAGACTGCCAGCAATGTCGTGCTGGACGGAACAATCACCACCACGGTGGATGGAGTGACAACCACGACCACGGTTCCGATTCCCTTAGCCACCTACCGCTATTATCCCAAGAGCTACCTCGCGACGCTCTTTAGCAACATGACGCCAGCGGCGAATCAAAGCACGCTGAGCGATTATCTCTTAGCCAACGATGCCGCCTATGCCGTCAAGAATTCCCAGTTAGCGGTCATCTTGGCCACGGCCAAGAAAGACACCAACACCCTCTCTTATGCCTATCAGGGCCAGACGATTGTCTTCGGCCCTTATTCGGCCTTAGGTAAACTGCCGGTCCTGCTTGCCGGATCCAAAGCGGCTTTCTTAGGCGATGTCCTTGACTTCACTAAGCTTTCCACGACGACCTTGACCCAGCTGCTTAGCGACAATACGAGTCTCCAATAAAACTGACTAAAAAGACGGGTTTCCCACCGAGGTCACGTGACCTTCTTGGCAAACCCGTCTTTTTCCTTTTCAGTCCTGATCGTTCTCCTGACTGACCGCCCGCTGAATCTCCTTGATGACGCTCTCCTTGGTCGGAGTAGCGAATTCGATGAACGTCCCTTTGCCTTCGACCTGCCGGAGGGTTAAGCCCTGGCCATGATAGACGAGCCTGGTCTTGATCTTCTTCTCGCTCTTACCGATCACGAAGCCGCTTTGGGTGAAATCTTTGAGACAGGCTTCCTCGCTCGGCCAGACCTTGATGAGGTCGCCTTCCTTCAAGAGCACATTGATCGGCCGGATGAGCTTATTGTCCTTGCGGGTCTTGGGGGCGCCTTTATGGATCAATGAGGAGGGCAGATAGCTCTGGCCCTCGTCCTGACTGACTTCCCGGAAACGCAGGATGTTGTTGGCTTCCTGGTTCTCACCCGGGACATCGAAATAGAAATCCTTCTGGTACTGCACCGACTGAACCGAGCCTTCCTTGATGAGACGGCTGACCAGTTTGTCGGAAGTCGTGAAGACTTCGTCCTTGGTCAGATAAAGCGAGCCTGCC
This sequence comes from Bacilli bacterium, assembly GCA_022647725.1. Taxonomy (GTDB): domain Bacteria; phylum Bacillota_I; class Bacilli_A; order RFN20; family CAG-288; genus Enterosoma. The sequence continues at coordinate 1,663,067 of JALCLG010000001.1, read as the reverse complement.
CGCAGTTCGGTAAAGGACATATCGTTGTTCAAGACAACATCCGCTTCTTCCCGACAAGGAAGAATTGTTTGCTGATAAGCTTTAATGATGTACTTGAAATAAAGGTTGATGGTGAAGACGGAATCAGCCGAGGTAATCTTGCTATCTCGGATGACTCGGCGCAGGAAGAGCGACTTGGCATTGCCATCGATGAAGTCCTTCACCAGGGGCAGGCCTTTTAAGGATTTCAGGAAGTCCGGATCCATGGCATAGATGCCTTCGACGATGATGACGTCATAGGCCTTGCCGTCATAGAGACTGCGGCTGGGCTGACGTTCGGAAACGACCTTGGAGTAATGTTTGCTATGAATGGACTGACCGGAATAGAGCTTCCGGATATCCTGACTGGCTTCCGGAAGGTTATAGACGGTCGGCTCATCGAAGTTCAGATGATGCCACTCATCGGAAAGACCTTCCAGGAACTTCGGCATATCTTCCGGCTTGATGAGATCCTGGCAGGCGGCCTTGATCTTATCGAGGACCGGCTTGGCGTACTTGCTGTCGAAGTCGACATTGTAGATGATCTTCTTGATGCAGGCTTCGATCTCTTCCAGGTTCTTCAGCTTGCCATGGAAGACGTTCTTGTTGACTTTGTTGGGGATGATGCCGCTCAGACCGAAATTGTACTGGTCCAGGGAGAGGACCAGCGCCTTATGCCCGTTGCGGGTCAGCACCTGCTTCAGATAGGTGGCAGCAAAGGATTTGCCGCTGCTGGAGGCACCGGAAATCAGAACGATGGCCCGGGGAGACTTCTCCAGGATCTCTTCACTTAAGTCTAAATTGGCGAAACCCCATTTATCGAGGTGATGAAATGTAAATGCCATAGCGTTACCTTTACAATGAAATCCAGGCTAGAAGCGAGGAGGCGGTGTTGTAGAAAAGACGTCCAATCGAGAAATAACTGCCATCACTGAGCTTCAGGTCACTCTCTAAGAGTGCATGGAGAGCCGTGTTGCCGTTTCGGACCATCAGCTGATCGACCAAGACTAAGAGAGCGAGAAGAACCAGGGCAGCGAAGCCGACATCGACCATGCCCCGGATGGCTCCGGCAATCCGGCCTAAGACATTGCGGCCGTCTTCTCCGAAGAGCAGATCATTGAGCTTTCCCAGAATGATCCGAAGAACCAGGTAGGTGACCAGGAAGAGAACCACGAAGCAGATGGCACTTAAGGTCAGAAACGTAAACGAGGAGGCTAAGGCATCGCCAACGGTGGAGGTTAAGAGGATGGCCCGGGAGATGAAGATGCCTTGGAAGAACTTCGGGAAATGCATTTCCGTCAGACCCGCCGCCATATCGGCGGACTGGTCGATGGCATCCAGTCCCTTCAAGGAGACCTGGAATGTCGAACTTTCCGGTATCAGGGAGACATAGCCTTTGAAGAGGGGATGGTCATACAGGGAACCGATATTGACGAGATTCCGCGAGAGCGGGATCCCGACAAAGTAGCCTAAGGCCAGGCCGCTGTCGAAGGCCAGGTTGCGGACGGTATTCTTGCCGAAGCCGCGGATAAACCCGACCAAAGCACCGACAATCAGCAGAATCAGGACAATATAGTCGATGACGCCCAGGTTACCGCTGGTCATAATAGATCTCCCGCTTCAGACTTTCCAAAGCCTGGGGACCTTTCAACGTCCCGACAATCGCCAAGGCAAAATCAATGGTTGCGGCACAGGAGCGTCCGGTGATCAGTTTGCCATCGACGACGGCATACTGATCGACATACGTTCCCCCGAAATCCTCGTTCATCGAGGTGAAGCAGGTATAGCGCTTGCCCTGCAGTAAGCCAAGATGGCCTAAGATGGTCGGACCGGCGCAGATGGCAGCCAAATATTTGTTCTGAGCCGCAAAGGTTCGGACCATCGCCAGAAACATAGGATTCTTCTCTTCGGCAATGTATTCCGGACCGCCGGGGATCAAGAGCATGTCATAATCGGCCAAAGCCAGATTGCTCAGCCTGGCTAAATCAATGACTTCCGTGCCATAGCGTCCGGTAGCCCGGTCGCTGGTCAAAGAAGCCACGGTGACATCCAGTCTTGCCCGGCGCAATAACGCAATCGTCCCGACGGCTTCGATATCCTCAAAGCCATCCGTCACAACAGCAAGAATCTTCATAAGTTACCTCCTAAGACGAAATCGTCCCTATTCCTTCGGCAATATTATATAATAATTCCGGTATAAATAACTATGAATAGCATTGTCAAAGACTGTCCTAACCTGGCCGCGACTGTTTTTCCTTTTGAAGGCGAAAAGCATTTGGCAACCGTGGTGGAACTCCCTTATCGGGAAGACACCTGGCGGAACCAGGCTGTCCCAGCCATAAAAGAGTTTTTAGCTGTGGTGAGAGCCATCAGCTCCTATGAGATGGTGGTGGTAATCGCTGACCCGAGAATTCCGTATTCCGTGGTCCGTTCCTTTGAAATCCCTAACGTCCATATCCTGCGTCTGGCATACGATGACTCCTGGGCCAGAGACAATCTCCCGGTGTTCTTGAAGGGAGCGGAAGACAGTCTGGTCGGCGTGGATTATGGCTTCAATGCCTGGGGCGGAACCTTTAACGGGCTCTACCAGGATTGGTCTCTTGACAACAAACTGGGAAGAGAGCTTCTGTTAGAGCTCAGCATTCCCCGCTTCGCTAAGAAAGACTTCATCCTGGAAGGCGGCAGCATCCATACCGATGGCAAAGGAACGCTTCTGACCACCCAAGAATGTCTGCTTTCCAAGGGACGGAATCCGTCCTTGACGCAAGAACAGATTGAAGCCGTCCTCAAAGAGACGCTGTCGTTAACGAAAGTCATCTGGCTTCCCTATGGTGTCGAACAGGATGAGACCAGCGGCCATGTCGATAACATGGCCTGCTTCTTAAAGCCGGGGGTGGTCGGCTTAGCCATAATGGCCGATCCTAACGATCCCCAGTATGCCCGCTCTCAGGCGGACAAGGAAGTGCTGCTAAAGGAGACTGACAGCGAAGGCAATCCGCTATCAGTCGTCGATATTCCGATGCCGGCTCCGCTTTATCTGACCAAGGAAGAAGCTCAGGGCATTAAGGCCGATGGCCAGGCCATCAGCCGCTTGGAGGGAAGACGTCTGGCTGCCAGCTATGTCAACTTTTACCAAGGCGAGAAGTTCGTCCTGGTGCCGCAGTTCGGCGTGGCCGAGGATCAGCCTGCCTTGACTCTCTTCAAGTCCATCTACCCGGACAAAGATATCTTGCCGATTCCCTCCCGTGAGATTCTCTTAGGCGGTGGGAACATCCATTGCATCACCAAGCAGATCCCTTTCAGTGACAAAGCTGAGATTGAACCGAAAGAAGGAGAAGAATAATCATGAAAGTCACATTAGCTGCAACGCAGATGAGCTGTTCTCCGGTCTATGAGGAGAACATCAAGAAAGCCATCACAATGGTCAAGAAGGCCAGCAAGAAAGGCGCCGATGTGGTCCTTTTGCAGGAGCTCTTCGAACGGAACTACTTCTGCCAGGTCGAGGATTACAGCCGTTTTGCCTTTGCCGAGGACTATCAGCATTCCAAGACGCTGGAAACGTTTAGCAAGGTTGCCAAAGACAACCAGGTCGTCCTGCCGATATCCTTCTTTGAGAAAGCCGGGAACTGCTATTACAATTCCCTCTGCGTCATCGATAAGGATGGCAAACGGTTAGGTCTCTACCGGAAGAGCCATATCCCGACGGGCGACAACTACGAAGAGAAGTTCTATTTCACGCCGGGCGATACCGGCTTTGAAGTCTTCGACACGAAGGCCGGCCGCTTAGGCGTCGGCATCTGCTGGGATCAGTGGTTCTTGGAGACGGGCCGTATCTTAGCTCTCAAGGGAGCCCAGTATCTGCTCTTCCCGACCGCCATCGGAACCGAACCGGTTCTGCCCATTGATTCGATGCCGCATTGGCGCAATGCCATGGTTGGACAATCGGCGCTCAATATCCTGCCGCTGGTGGCCTCCAACCGGATCGGCACTGAAAAGGAAGCCCATTCGGCCATGACCTTCTATGGTTCCTCTTTCATCACGGATGAATGCGGAAATATCGTGGAGAGTGCGGATCGTATCAGTGAAACCATTTTGACACATACCTTTGAGCTTGATGATTGTGATAAGCGCCGTCGGGAGTGGGGAATCTTCCGGGACAGAAGAACGGATCTTTATGCGCCGATCCTCCAGCATGATGCTTCCCAGAAAGAAGACAAATAGCTATGATCCTGATGTCTTTCAATATGAATTCCATCCGCGCCTATCTCGGTAAGAACCTGACGAGTCAGTGGACGGGTCTGGCTCCGGATGTCTTAGGCATCGAGGAACTGAAGCTTACGGAGACGGAGCATAAGGATTTTCCTTTTACCCCAAATGGCTACACCCCTTACTGGACGGTCTCCAAAGTCAAGAAGGGCTATGCCGGCACGGCAGTCTTAACAAAAGGGACACCCTTAAGCGTCCACTACGGACTGGAAGACGGCCTCTACGATGATGAAGGCCGGGTCATCACCCTGGAATTCAAGAATTTCTATTTCGTGGAGATGTATGTCCCAAACAGCGGTGAGAATCCGGACAAGGATTCCAAGCCGAAACGTCTGCCTTACCGTCTCGAGTTCGAAGCCAATCTCCGGAAGTATTTATCGAAGCTTCAGGAGAAGAAGCCGATCATCGTCACCGGCGATCTCAATGTCTCCCATGAAGAGATCGATCTGAAGCATCCGGAGACCAACCATCTTTCCGCCGGCTTCACCGACGAAGAGAGAGACGCCTTCGGAAAGCTGTTGGATATCGGTCTTGTCGATACGTTCCGTAGTCTGCATCCGGCTGAGGCCAAATACTCTTATTGGTCCTATCGTTTCCATGCCCGGGAGAACAATGCCGGCTGGCGGCTGGACTATTTCCTGGTCAGCAAGTCCTTGATGGCTAAGGTCAGAAAGAGTGAGATTCTCAATGATGTCTTTGGCTCGGATCATTGTCCGGTCCTGCTCGACATTGATCTCGACTTCTGAGTCCCTTGCCTAAAAGACTAGATTATTTTACTTAGGGTGTCTATAATAGTGCCGATAGATGGAACAACGTAATTATGTCTCCGGCTGGGAAAAGATATTTTCCTTTTCTTCCGCCAGGACCTATCATTAATCTCAAGGAGAATCTATGGAATTCATGAATCAGCCGGCGTTGACTACCAACATTGACTATCCAGTCAGTGTCGTCGCTTTAGGCGGCTTGGATGAAATGGGCAAGAACTGCTATGTCATCGAAGTCAATCACGATGCCTTTGTCATCGAAGCCGGCATGAAGTATCCGAGCCGCAACATTCCGGGAGTCGATCTGATCATTCCGGATTTCGAGTATTTGAAGCAAATCCAGAACCGCATCAAGGGCATCATCATCACCCATGGGCATGACGACCAGTATGGTGCGCTGCCGTTTTTACTGGATGTCATCCATGCGCCGGTCTATGCCTCGAAGACGACCGTCGCTATCATCAAGAGCCTCTTGGGACCGAAGTTCAAGTCCATTCAGAATGCGACCTTCAACATCGTGGACTGCTCCTCGACGTTGACCATCGCCGGGCATGTCTTTGATCTCTTCCAGACCACCCACAGCGTCAGCGAATCCTTCGGCTTTGCCCTGAAGACGCCCTTCGGCGACATCGTCTACACCTCCGACTATATGTCGGATTATTCGCCGCTCAAAGGCTTCATCTTTGATTTACCCAAGGTTGCCCGTCTTTCCGAGAACAACGGCACCTTCTTACTGATGGCTGAGAGCGAAGCTGCCGATAAGCCTGGCATTGCCTCGCCGAACCATAAGATCACCGAATGGATCAAGAACGATTTCGAGGATCCCACCGGCAAGACCTTCATCTCCATCTTCTCCCAGAACTTCTACAACATCCAGGAAGTCATCAATCTCGCCCGCAAGTACCGCAAGAAGATCTGCATCGCCGATCCCAACCAGATTGCCTTCTTTGATGCCATGGGTCAGGTCGGAGATATCGAGATTCCGGATAACATGAGAGTCGCCTTGGACCAGGTCAATACCGTCGCTCCGAAGGATCTCATCGTGATGGTCTCCGGCAGCGGCGAAGGACTTTACAACTACTGCAAGGAAATCTGCTATGGCAACGTCCGCAACCTCAAAGTCGAAACCAACGATACCTGGATCAATGCCTGCCCCAGCGTGCCGGGAACCGAATCCCTGGCTACCGATGCCAGCGATACCATCTACCGCACCGACTGCCACGTCATTGCCCTGAACCGCAAACAGGTCGCCAGCATGCATGCTCAGCAGGAAGATCTGAAGATGATGCTTTCCCTGCTCCGTCCCCGTTACTATATGCCGGTCAAAGGCGAGTTCCGTCTCCTGATGGCCAATGCACAGTTAGCTATCAGCCTCGGCATCGGTCTCAACCATTTCAATACCTTCGTCTACGATAACGGCATGGCTCTGGCCTTTGATAATAAGGGCAATCCGGTCCGCAAGATCATCAATGTGAAGCAGGGCGATGTCATGGTCGACGGCAATTCCGTCGGCGATGTCAAGGAAGCTGCCATCACCGAACGCCAGAAGATGGCCGACGGCGGTGTCGTCCTGATGGGCATCTCCATCTCGATGAAGCAGAAGAAGATTGTCACCACGCCGGATATCCAGATGCGAGGCTTTATCTCCATCAAGGATAATGAGCCGATCTTAGGTCAGCTTTCCAATCTGTTGGTCAATGCCTGCCAGTCGCTCTTCAGCGCTGAGAAGCATGTCAACATCATGGATGCTGAGAAGAAGGTCAGCGACAAGGCCGCCAAGATGATTCTCAAGCAGACGGAGAAGGAACCGCTCGTCCTCGTCAAGATTCTGGATGTCGACGGTCTGGAAGAAATCGATCCTCGCTAGCTGTCTGTTGTCAGTAACCAAAAATCGGGCCCGGCCTAGCGCCGGACCCGATTTCAGTTTCAGGGAGTCTTTATTGAAGAAAGTTAACCGGCTTGAGTGTAATCACCATCCGAACAATGGATCGTACCGGAATGACCAATCGGAGTCGACCCGAAATTTGCCGTCCACTGAGCAATGGTGCCCGAATAGGTTAAACTAGTAATGGACGAATTATAAGTTAAGAAGGCATTGTTGCCGATGGAAGTCACCGAGTCAGGGATGGTCACCGACGTCAGGCCAGTGCAGCCGTAGAAGGCATAGTCGCCGATGGACGTCACCGAGTCAGGGATGGTCACTGTCGTAAGGCCAGTGCAGCTGGAGAAGGCAAAGCCGCCGATGGACGTAACAGAGTCAGGGATGGTCACTGTCGTAAGGCCAGTGCAGCCTTCGAAGGCACAGTAGCCGATGGACGTAACCGAGTCAGGGATGGTCACAGACGCCAGGCCAGTGCAGCCTTGGAAGGCATAGTCGCGGATGTAAATCACCAAGTCAGGGATGGTCACGGAAGTAAGGCCAGTACAGCCGGAGAAGGCATAGCCGCCGATGGAAGTCACCGAGTCAGGGATGGTCACTGTCGTAAGGCCAGTGCAGCCTTCGAAGGCACAGTAGCCGATGGACGTAACCGAGTCAGGGATGGTCACAGACGCCAGGCCAGTGCAGCCTTGGAAGGCATAGCCGCCGATGGAAGTCACCGAGTCAGGGATGGTCACCGACGTCAGGCCAGTGCAGCCGTAGAAGGCATAGGCATCGATAGACGTCACTGAGTCCGGAAGGGTCACCGATGTCAGGCCCGTGCAGCCCGAAAAGGCATAACCGCCCAAAGTAGTCATCGAACTTGGGAGGTTGATAGCACCCAGCACCTTGCACCCACTGAATGCGTACTGTCCGATTGTAGTAAGGGAGGACGGCAGGGTCACATTTGTCAACACGGAGCAGCCTTGGAAGGCGCGGTCCCCGATAGATTTAAGTTCTGATCCCAGATGAATTGTTGTGAGACTTGAGCAGCCATGGAAAGCATTGGTTGCTAACGAAGTGACGCTGTTCGGAATCGTAACGGTCTTGACCGCCGTGTCCTGATAGAATGCTTTTTCACTTACTGTCGTCACCGGATAGACCCCATCCGCCCCATTATGGACGGCCGGGACGATGACATCACTCAATGTCGTATCGCTGATACCCGAAACCGCATAGACATGGTTGGTGGAATCAAAGGTGTAAGTCAGAGACAGAGTTCCCTTATCAAAGGAAGCCGTGAAGACGGTGGTTTCGGTGATGACTGTCGTTGCCGGATCCTTGTCCCAGGAATCAAAGTAGTACTCATACTGGGTATCCGAAGCTTTGGTCGGCGTCGTTCCGGAATAGGTGGCATAGCCGCCCTTCGTGACATAGGAGGACTGAACCGTGGCTCCGTTGCCGTCCACGAACGTGACTTCAAACTCCGTCTGGACAAACATGGCCTGATAGGTGCGGTTGCCCATGGATCCCGTGGCAATGGTGACGCCTTTGGTGGCCGTTGCATATCCCGGACCTGTCCAGCCCAGGAAAGCATAGTGGGCTCTCGTCAGATCATCCGGAAGGGTGACCTGGTCTTCGACTGTATAGGAAGTAGGCAACGTCGTTGCCGCTGTGGTGCCATCCGGCAGGACATAGCTGATCGAGTAATGATAGAGAATCGTCGTCCCGAGGTCGTAGACGGCCGTCAGATTCAGGTTGCTATTGACCGTCGTCCCGGCAGTGACGGTATTCCCGTCACCGTCCTTCCAGGACGAGAAGGGATGAGTATGTCCGGTGCCATCATCGGCATACGAAGGACTATCCGGGAAAACAAGACCGGATCCTTTTTCAGCATAGGCAAGAAGATAGAAGCTGGCATCATAGTTGTAGTAGCGAATCTCGGCTTTGACGTCAATCGAGATGGTTCCTTTGACGATGTTGTAATTGGCGGTATCCGTCGGGGTGAAGGTATAGGAGTAATCCGATGTTCCGATCGTCAGCGTCTGCCCAGCATCAAAGACGATGGTTCCTGGAACGGACGTCCCGCTGGCCAAGGTAACGGTGCTGGAAGTTCCGACATTGGCATTGGTGACCGACGGCGAAAGAGTCGGCGTAGCCTTGGCAACCGTCAAGGTGGCCGTCATGGTGTTTACCCGATAATAATTCGGGTTCGTCCCACTGAAAGTGGCCGTCACCGTATAGGTTCCGACATCCGTCTGGCCATTATTGCTATAAGCCACCGAAATGCCATCCGGCAAGGTTCCGGAAACAGCAAGCGAATGGGCCGTCCCATCATAAGTGGCAGTGGCATCCGCAAAGGTAAGGCCGGTATAAACCCGGTATATCGTCAAGACAGCACTCATCGGATTAGGAACGGAATAATTGCCTGTCGAATCCGTGAAAGTAGCCGTTATGGTATAGGCACCGGCTTCCGTCTGATCATTGTTGGCATAAGCAACGCTCACGCCTTCCGGCAAGGTTCCGGTGATAGCCAAGGCATGCGTCGAGCCGTCATAATCCGCGGTGCCATCAGCAAAGGCAATACCTGAAAGACTGGCTTTGTTGACAACCAGGGTAGCGGTAAGACTATCGATGGCGTTGTAATTGAGAGAATCTCCGGCAAAAGAGGCGGTCACGGAATACGTTCCGGCATTAATGTCACCGTTTCCGGAATAGGATACTGTCAGACCCGTCGGCAGCGTTCCGGAGATAGCCAGCGAATGGGCTGTCCCATCATAGGTAGCCTGACCATTTTCAAAGGTGATTCCAGACATGTCGTAGCTGGCCTTGTTGATGACTAAGCTGGCAGTCAGGTCACTCTCAAGATAGTTACCTGTCGAATCCGTGAAGTGAGCGGTCACCGTATACGTTCCGGCATTGGTCTGAACATTATTGCTATAGGAGACACTGACTCCACTCGGCAACGAACCGGTCACGGCAAGCGAATGGGCAGTTCCATCATAAGTGAAGGTCGAACCGCTGAAAGACATCATATCCAAAGGCGCCTTGCTGATAGTCAGGGTAGCTGACTTATCGGCTATCGGATTGTGGTTAACCGTATCGCCTTGGAAGCTGGCAGTAATAAGATACGTTCCGGCATTGGTGTAGGAAGTTGCTTTATCATAAGAAACGCTTACTCCGCTAGGAAGAGTACCATTGATTGTCAAGGAATGTGCGGTGCCATCATAGGTAACGGAGGTATCATTGAAGGAAACGGAAGACAGATCATAGTCCGCCTTCTGAATCACCAGATTGGCTGACATATCCGCCACCGCTAAGTAATTGCCTGTATTATCCACGACCGAAGCCGTCACGGTGTAGGTTCCGGCATTGGTCTGACCGTTGTTGGTATAGGAAACCACAACCCCCGACGGGAGGAAGCCACTGACTTCCAGGGAGTGAGCCGACCCATCATAGACAACACTCTTTCCCGAAAGAGAAAGGGTCAGGGAGGCTTTGTTGATGACCAGATTAGCCGTCTTATCCGGAATCGGCTCATAGTTGAGGCTGTCTCCGCTGAAGGAAGCCGTCACTCCATAGGTTCCTGCATGGACGTTGCCGTTCCCCGAATAGGACACGGTAACGCCTGTCGGCAGCGTTCCGGCGATAGCCAAAGAATGGGAATTGCCATCGTACGTCACGGCTGCATTCGCAAAGGTGATGCCTGTAAGATCATATGTAGCCTTATTGATAACCAGGGTTGCACTGAGATCCGGAAGATTATAGTTGCCACTGGGGTCATCGAAATGAGCCGTCACCGTATACGTTCCTGCGTTGATATGATCGTTGTTCACATAGCTAAGAGTTACTCCAGCCGGGAAATATCCGTTAATCGACAAGGAATGAGAATGGCCATCATAGACAACGGTCTGACCGACAAAGGTGATGCCTTCCACGGAGGCTTTGGCAATGGTCAGAGTCGCCGTCATGTCGGCAATATTCTCATAGTTGGCAGCATCGCCGTGGAAGGAGGCCGTCACCGAGTAGGTACCGGCATTGATCTGAGTAAGGGAATCGGAATAGCTGACCGTGACTCCGGTCGGAAGATTTCCGGAAACAGCCAGAGAATGCCCATTGCCATCATAGGTGGCGGAAACATCGGCAAAGGAGACGGCAGACATGTCATAAACCGCTTTGCGGATGGTGAGGGTTGCCGTCATATCCGGAAGCGGAACATAATCCCCGCTGGCATCCGTGAAATGAGCAGTCACGAGATAGGTGCCGGCATTGATCTGACCATTGTTGGTATACGACACGAAGACACCCATCGGAAGATCTCCGCTGAGGGAGAGCGAATGAGCGGTGCCGTCATAGACAACGGTATTGCCGACAAGGGAAAGGCTTAAGGTTGCCTTGTTGATGATTAGGTTGGCGGTCATGGACGGAATCGGTTCATAGTTAAGACTGTCTCCTTCAAAGGAGGCGGTCACCTGATAGGTCCCGGCTTTGGTATCGCCGTTGCCAACATAAGATACAGAGACACCTGTGGGAAGAGTCCCGCTGATGGCTAAAGAGTGAGCCGTTCCGTCATAGGTGACGGCGGCATCGGCAAAGGAGATTCCCGACATATCATAATGGGCTTTGCGGATGGTCAGAGTGGCAGTGAGATCCGGAAGCGTATAATCCCCATCCGGATCATCGAAGTGAGCAGTGACAACATAGGAACCGGCATTGGTCTGACCATTGTTGGAATAACTGACGGTGACACCGCTGGGAAGCGTGCCGGTAATGGCTAAAGAATGCTCCGTGCCATCATAGATGGCGGTCTTTCCCGCAAAAGAGATGCCTTGGACCGAAGCCTTGGAAATAGTCAGGGTCGCAGTCATCGAAGCAAGCGTCTCATAGTTAGCGGAATCTCCGGTAAAGGAGGCCGTCACCTGATAGGTTCCGGCAGCGCTGTAGGAGGTGCGTCCGGAATAGTGAACAGTGACACCTTCCGGAAGGGTACCGCTGATAGCCAGCGAATGGTCCTTGCCGTCATAGGTGGCGGAGACGTCGGCGAAGGAGATTCCGGACATGTCGTAGACGGCCTTGCGGATGGTGAGAGTGGCGGTCATGTCGGGAAGGGCGGCGTAGTTGCCGCTGGCATCGGTGAAGTGGGCGGTCACGGTGTAGGTGCCGGCGTCGGTCTGACTGTTGTTGTAATAACTGACGGTGATACCTTCCGGAAGGGTTCCTTGAATTGCCAGGGAATGGGCGGTTCCGTCATAGACTGCTGTCATTCCCGAGAAGGAGACGCCAGCAACCGGTGCCTTGGCGATGGTCAAGGTGGCGGTCATGTCTGGGATGGCCTCATAGTTGGCGGAATCATAGCTGAAATGAGCAGTGACGTTGTAGGATCCCGCTGCCGTGTGACTGAGAGAGCCGGAATAACTGACGCTGACTCCGGCAGGAAGCGTACCCAAGAGAGACAGGGAATGAGGATTGCCATCATAGGTGGTGGAGAGATCCGGGAAGGAAATGCCGGAGAAATCATACAGGGCTTTACGGATGGTAAGGGTAGCCGTAAGATCCGGAAGAACATAGTTGCCTTTCGGATCATCGAAATGGGCGGTCACCGTGTAGGTGCCTGCAGCCTTCTGGGCGTTGTTGGAGTAGCTGACGCTGACACCCTCAGGCAAGGTTCCGGAGATAGCCAAAGCATGTTCGTTACCATCGTAGTCGACCGTCTGACCGGCAAAGGAGATTCCCTTGACGGAAGCCTTGGAGATAGTCAGGGAAGCCGTCAGATCCGGAATGGTCTCATAGTTATCGGAGTCACCTAAGAAGCGAGCCGTCACCAGATAGGATCCGGCATTGGTCTGATTGTTATTCAAATAACTGACGCTGACGCCCTCTGGGAGGGTGCCTTCAACCTGAAGGGAATGGATTTCGCCGTCATAGGTGCAGGAATAAGAGTTGAAAGAAAGAGCCGACAGATCATAGCGGGCCTTCTTGATGGTCAGGGAAGCACGCATATCCGGCAAAGCGACATAATCGGGATTGTTGGAAACAAAATGAGCGACAACGTCATGGGTCCCGGCTTCGGTGACTTCATTCCCGGAATAGGTGACACTGACGCCTTCCGGAAGAGTGCCCATGATTTCCAAGGAGTGAGGCTGGCCATCATAGGTCACGGATTTGCCGACAAAGGAGATGCCGGAGATGTTGGCCTGGACGATGGTCATCGTGGCTGAGACAGGTTCCGGAGTGATATAGGCGTTGGTATCGGAAGCCAGATACTTCGCCGTGACGCGATAGGTGCCAACTTCGGTTTGTTCGTTATTAATGTAAGAGACCGAAAGTCCCTCAGGTAACTGTCCATTGAGGTAAATGGAATGTTTGTATCCATCATAGACAAAGGAAGAATCATTGAAGACAATGCTGCTAAGATCGAAGGCAGTTTTTTCCTGGTGATTGCAACTGGTGGTAAAGGCAATGATAGGTCCCACAGCAACTGCGGATGTTAAGAAAAGCAGCGACCAAGTCAGGGTCGCTTTCTTCCAGCCCACGCACCGGGGACTGAAGTTGCAGAACTTCGACCAAAAACCATCTGGGTTATGCTTCCGGCCTGAATTGTTTTTTTTCATAGGAAAAATCCTCACTTGGGTATTATGTTAGACCGGAATCCCCATAATGTAAAGATAAGTAAAAAGATAAAAATTACATTTGTGTGTCATATTCTGTCACTATGAATTAAGGGAGTTCAGAGCAGCCAAAAATCGGGCCCGGCCTAACGCCGGACCCGATTTCAATTTCAGTGGCTTAAGAATTACTTCACCAGCTCGACGCCATGACTCGTCCCGATACGGGTGGCCCCGGCGTTGACCATGGCGATCATGTCTTCCTTGGTCCGGACACCGCCGCTGGCTTTGACACCCATTTCCGGTCCGACCGTCTTCCGCATCAAGGCAATATCGGCAACCGTGGCTCCGCCTTTGGAGAAACCGGTCGACGTCTTGACGAAATCCGCACCGGCCTCTTTGGCCAAGAGACAGACGCGCACTTTCTCTTCATCCGTGAGCAGACAGGTCTCGATGATGACCTTGAGGATATGCTTGCCGGCCACCTTCTTCAGCTCGGCAATCTCGGTCTTGACGTAGCTATCGTCGTGATCCTTGAGTCTCCCGATGTTGATCACCATATCCAATTCATCGGCGCCTTCAAAGAGAGCTTCCTTGGCTTCGCTGATCTTACTGGCCATCAAGGTGGCTCCTAAGGGGAAGCCGATGACAGTGCAGACAGCGACATCCGTTCCTTTGAGCTCGCTGTGACAGAAACGGACCCAGCCCGGGTTCACGCAGACACTGGCGAAATGATACGTCTTGGCTTCGTCGCAGATCTTCTTGATCTGGCTCTGGGTTGCATCCGGAGCCAAAAGGGTGTGGTCAATCAGGCGGTTATATTCCATCGTTTTTTACCTCGTGAGCTTATTTTATCATTTCCGCTCTTCTTTTTTAAGATACCTATTGAAAAAAGAGGGCATTCTTTGTTATAATTCTAAGTCGCTGTTAAGTAGGGTTGATAGCCCACTAAGGAGAATGTTTATGGCAAACATCAAATCGCAGAAAAAGAGAATCGAAGTCGGAGAGAGAAACAGAGTTGCTAACGCTGCTTTCAAGAGCAAGATGAGAAAGACCATCCGGGATGCCGAGGCTGCTGTCGCGGCCGGCAAGCTCGAGGATGCCAAGAAGCTCTTGGTCGAAGCCACCAGCCTCATCGATAAGTCGGTCAAGATGGGAATCCAGCACGGCAATACCGCTGCCCGTCAGAAGTCCCATTTAAGCACCAAGGTCAATTCCTTAGAGAAGAAGCCTGCTGACAAGCCGGCCGAAGCTGCTAAGTAGTTATCTGCTGTTTCCTAAATTTTCATAACGCATGAGAAAAGGGAGGTGGAAGCCTCCCTTTTTGACGTTTCATTTTCTTTATTGCTTACCAGCCCTGATACTTGGCTTTGAAGCCGTTGATGAAGAGCGCAAGCGCCGTATCCCCGTCATCCTGGGAAAGCTTGATGCCCTTCTCTAAGCTAGCTAGATCCGCGAAGATATGGAGGAAGCTGTCAAAGGAGATCCGCTGGGTCTCCTTTTTCAGATAATAGAGCCGTCCTGAGGAGATATGGAGGTCATCCTGGATGGTCTGATCGCCCAGCTTTGCCTCTAAGCCGTATTTGCAAAGTGCCATCATCCTCAGCTGGGAGACCATGATCGGAAGTAGCTGCAGGGGATCATAGCCGCCTTTCCGAAGGTCCTGATAGGTATGCAGGGCTTTGGAGGTCTCTCCCATGACCAGGGAAGAGACGACATCAAAGACGTTATCCTCCAGAGGCTTATGGACTAAGAGCACCACGTCATCCCGGCGGACATGATCCGTGTAGGTCAGAAGCTTCTGCAGTTCGTTCTGGAAGAGGAGGTAGTTGCCATGGACTTTGAAGCCTTCGGTATAGGAGGTCCGTTCAAAGAGAAGCTCGGCTCCGGGACGGTCGATGTCCTTACCGGCATCCTTAGCCTCTTTGAGGGCCAAGGCGACATAATCCTCTTTGGTCATCTCGCTGCAGTTGGTAAAGCCGGCCGGCAAGGCCTTCAATGCCTCGACAATCGGGTTCTTCTTAACATCTAATGTGGAGGTGCTGATGAGATAGAAGTCACTGGCTTCCTCGGGGGCTTTGAGATAGCTGATCAGGCCTTTATAGTCCTGGTCAGCTTCCTTGACGGCGCCTTTGGCAGCCTGGCTTCCCGAAAGGAAGTAGGCATTGGTGAGGAAGACGATCTTCCGTTCATTGAAAAGCGAGACGGAATTGAGGTCCGTCACCGCCTCCTGCACCAGCTGGTTGAAGCCGTCATAGGTGATGATCTCACTGATGCCGGCTTTCTTCGCCCGGTCCTGACATTCCGCCTTGGCCTTGGCTAAGGTAAGACCGTAATCCGGACCGAAATAGACATAAACCATGCCTAGATCTTCTGCGGTTCCTTGACGGTCTCACCCACGACGGTCATTTTCTCAATGACGACATCGTCATAGGGACGGTCATCCCCGTCGGTCCTGACCGAGGCAATCTTGTCGACGACATCCATGCCTTTCGTCACTTTGCCGAAAGCCGCATACTGTCCGTCCAGGAAGGCATCGTCATGGTCGCAGATGAAGAACTGCGAACCGGCCGAATCGGGATCGCCGGCTCTGGCCATCGAGATGACGCCGCGCTTATGGGAGAGGGTGTTCTTGACGCCGTTGATGTTGAATTCGCCTTTGATGCTATAGCCAGGACCGCCCATGCCGGTACCGGTGGGATCGCCGCCCTGAATCATGAAGTTCTTGATGACGCGGTGAAAGATCAGTCCGTTATAAAAGCCTTTGCTTGCCAGATACGCAAAATTGCCCGCCGAGATCGGCGCATTCTTATAGTCCAGCTCAATTGTAATATCGCCTAAGCCTTTGATGGTCAGAATTACCATAGGGTATGACTCCTTTTCCGTCTACTATTATAAGGGAATCCACGCCCTGGAGAAAGAAAAGAAACCAAAGACTAATGAAGATCGACGGCTCGGCCGGAAACGAATTTATCCGTAATCCCCCGTTCATCCCCGTCATAGACAAAGCGCTCCAGGCGCTCTGCTAAGGAGAAGGGACGGCAGGAAGGCATCGCTTTAAGATCATCGATCACCAGAATATCGGCCTCATAGCCTTCCTGGAAAGCACCCACCTTGCCGAAGAACCGTCCGCCGCCTAAGGTGGCTAAATAGAAGGCATCCTCTATCGCGAGCGGATGGGAAGTAGGATCGACCAGCATCGAATAGACCTTGCTCACCTGAATGGCTAGGACCATGCTCCGGAGAAGATTGGTGCTGCTGCCGCCGGCGACATCGCTGCCCAGACCGACGTTCATCCCGGCTTCCAGGTAGGAGCGAATAGGAGCAATCCCCGAACAGACATTGAGATTGGAATCCGGACAATGAGCAATAAAGGTTCCTCTTTCCTTGAGGAGCTGACGTTCATCCGGTGTCAGATAGATGGCATGAGCCATCACCGAATCCGATAAGAGTCCGTAGCGGTCATAGCAATCGGCATAAGAGAGGGACGACGGCTCGAGCTCCTTGACTAAGGCAATCTCTTTTTTGTTCTCATCGAGATGTGACTGCACCTTCAGATGCTGAGACGCTTTCAGCGCTCCTAAGTCAGCCATCAGCTTGGGCGTGACCGAAGGAACAAAGCGCGGCGTCAGGATGGGCTGAATGGTTTCCCTTCCGCTCATGCCGTTTAAGAACTCCATAACATCCTGAAGGCCTTCCTGATCATCTTTCTCAACCAGCCCTTTGGGGGCATTGCGGTCCATGGAAACCAGGCCGACATAGCCGGCCAGGCCGGCTTGCTCCAGCTTTTCGGCTAAAAGAAGGCTGGCCTTGGGATGGCGGGTAGCAAAGACCGACAAACGGGTAGTGAAGCCTTTCTGTTCCTCGGCCGCAAAAAGCCCGTAGGCTTTTTCGGCGTAGGCCAAATCCTGATACTTGGTCTCTTCCGGGAAGGCATGGGTCTTCAGCCATTCCAGAAGCTCCAGATCCATTCCGGTTCCCCGGTAGGCATACTGCGGAGCATGGAGATGCAGATCGCAGAGGCCCGGAAGAATCAGTTTGCCCGTCCGTTCCAGGATTGGCAGATCCCGGTAAAGGACCGGAACTTCCTTGACAATGCCTTTGATCTTGCCAGCTAAGACGATCAGATAGCTATCCTCAAAGGCGCTCAGCTTCCGCTGAGCCGTGGACGTAAGGATATCGCCATGCAGAATGAAACCTGTCATCATTTTGAGATAAAAAAGCCTGTCCCTATCGGAGGCAGGCTTAGCAAAACTACTTCTTGACCGAATCCTGATTCTTGACGGAATTGATCTTGTTGGCAATGGCCTGCTGATCGCCGAGATAGTAATGCTTGATGGGCTTAAGGTTCTCATCCAGCTCATAGACGAGCGGAACACCCGTGGGGATGTTGAGGTCAGCGATGGCTTCGTCGGAGATGTTGTCGAGATACTTGACCAAGGCACGGAGCGAATTGCCGTGAGCGGCAATGAGCACCTTCTTGCCAGCCTTGATATCCGGAACAATGACGTCATTGTAATACGGAACGACACGGGCAATGGTATCCTTCAGGGATTCATGCAGAGGCAGAACCTTCGGATCGATGCCTTTGTACTGCTCCTGATTGGCCGGATTGCGCTTATCAGCGACTTCCAGAGCCGGCGGGGCAATATCGAACGAACGACGCCACTGATGGACCTGCTCGGCACCATACTTGGCAGCCGTCTCCGCCTTGTTGAGTCCCTGAAGGGCACCATAGTGTCTTTCATTGAGACGATAGTCCTTGACGACCTGAAGATAGTCCTGATCCACGCCATCCAGGACATGCCAGGCCGTATGAATGGCACGCTTGAGGACGGACGTATAGCAAATATCGAACTTGTAGCCATCAGCTGCTAACAGCTTGCCGCCATTGATGGCTTCTTCGACACCCTTCTCGCTCAGATCGACATCGGTCCAGCCGGTGAACAGGTTCAGCTTGTTCCACTCGGACTCGCCGTGACGGATAAGAACTAATTTGGTCATCGTATTTCCTCCGTTATAAACCGTTCTTATTATAGAACAAGATTCCCTAAGGAAGAAAGGGAAATGAAAGGAAATCCCTCCCGAGCTGCGTTAGAATAGAAGCATGACCATGAAAAAGCCGGATTCTTTTCCGCTCCTCACCTGGGACAATAAGTCCCTGGAGCTTTCCAGTCTCCACGGAAAAATCCTGCTGATCTTCAATTCCGCCTTGCACTGCTCCTTTACCGACAACTACCGCATCCTGGAACGGTATTACTGCGAATACCGGAAGCTGGGGGTTGAATTCCTGGACTTTCCCTGTGATCAGTTCGGCGGTGAGACGCCGGAAGAGGATCAGGAGATTGCGGACTATCTGCAGAAAGCCTATTCTCCTTCCTTTCTCCGTTTCAGGAAGGGTGACGTCAAAGGCCCGGACGCTCAGCCGCTCTTCAGCTATCTCTGCTCCGTATTGAAATTCAAAGGCTTCGACAAGGCCCATCCTTTGGCCGGGACCTTGGCGATGAAATGCCTGAAAGAGAATCCCTTATGGGAAAAGGACAACAGCGTGAAGTGGAACTTCACGTTCTTCCTGATCAACCGGGACGGCATTCCGGTCAAACGTTTTGAGCCAACGGCCAATTTGAAAGACATCATGAAAGCCATCGAACATCTGATTGACAAAGAACCGTATCTCGGTTAATTCTTCTTCGTGGCAAAAGCCTTCACCTGATCGATGAAGTATTTCTCTTCCGGAGCAAGGGAATGGTCCTTGCGGTAGATCAGACAGACCTCAGCTTCGATCGGGGGTGTGATTTCAATCAGCCGGTTGCCGGGATTGTCGACGAAAAGGGCATCCCGCTTGAAGAAGAGGGCAATGCTGTTATCGTTCTCCAGTTCATAGGTGGATAAGAACCGTTTCTCGGTGTTGACAATGTTCGGAGCAATGCCGGCTTTTCTGAAAGCATCGAAGGAGAGATTCTTCAGCACGGTATGGAATTCCAGAAGCCTGATGTTCTTGTCGCCAAGAGCATGAATATCAACACTCTTTTCCGGAAGCAGGGGATTGCTTTTCGAGATTCCGCCTACAATATGGTCTTTCATCAGGTAGACGGTCTCAAACTCGAAAGTCACATCCGCCATCTTGTAGACGAAGGCCAACGGCAGTCTCTTTTCCCGTACCATCGGGATCAGGATGCTGGTGTCGTCTTCGGTGACGGAAATCTTATAGCCTTGCTGGTTCCTTGAAAAAGCGGTGAAAATCGAGCCGATGCCATAGGCATCAATCGAAGGGAAGCCAGCTTCGGACTTGCCATTGCTTTGACAAATTTTCCGATTGCTAACCGTTTTTCGAAAGCCATTCTCATGGCTTTCGGAAAGAGCATCGGTTCTATTCTTTTGGCCTTGATGGTCGTCACGGCTCTTATTTCCTCCGTCATCTCCAACGTCCCGACCTGCGCCATCTTCATGTCGATTGCCCTCTCCTTTCTGAAGCTCTACCCTGTCGAAGCTGACCGGAAGAAGACGGGACGTGCCTTTATGATTGCTCTTCCTGTTGCCTCGATGACCGGAGGCATCATGACGCCGGCCGGCATTCCTTTGGTGTGATGCTGCCGATTGCCTGGTTCCTGATTCTGAAGATCTATAAGCCGGTGCCGGTCTCCAAGGAACAAATTCAAGATTTCGTTGCTCATATCGATGTTCCGGAGAAGATGGGCCGCAAGGAGATTTATCCCCTCATCATCACGGCCGCTACCATCGACAGTGCGGAAAATGCCGACCTGGTCAAATCCTCCGATCCGGTCACCTATGTCAGCAACTTCACCGCCGAGACGGCCACGCGGATGCTGATTGAGCACGGCGACAGCGATACCACCGTCACTTATAAGAATTCTCAATACCTCTATGACGGCATCAAGGATACCTTCGGAACCACCAAGGCGGCTCTGAAGCTGATGCCCGGCATGCGGCATATGGACTCCGGTTTCTATACCGACAGCAACTTAACGGATGTCACCGGTAGTCTTAAGACTTACTTTGGGTTATAATCAGGCCATGAAAATCAAAGGCGTCATTTTCGATCTCGACGGGGTGATCTGCTCCACGGACAACTTCCACTACCTGGCCTGGAAGGCCATCGCCGATCAGGAAGGGATTCCTTTTGACCGGGCCTATAACAACAATCTCCGCGGCGTCAGCCGGGTCGATTCCCTGGAACTGATCCTCAAACGGACAAGCCGGGTCTATACCCCGGAAGAGAAAGCCAAGCTCTGTGACCAGAAGAATGCTCTCTACCGCAGCTATCTTAACCAAATGAAACCCAGCGATGTCTCTGCCGATGTTCTCCATACGCTTTCTGCCTTGAAAGCAAAGAAGATTCCGATAGCTATAGGGAGTTCATCTAAAAACACTCAGCTGATATTAACCAAGATTGGTTTGGATAAAGCCTTTGATGCCGTCGCCGACGGCACGGAGATCACTCACTCCAAACCCGACCCCGAAGTCTTCCTCCTGGCTGCCATGAAACTGGGGCAGGATCCTCAGGACTGTCTGGTGATTGAGGATGCCAAGAACGGCATCCTAGCCGCCAATAAAGGCGGGTTTGTCTCCTGCGGGATCGGCGATGCCGCCACCTGCGGGCTAGCCGCCTATCCGCTTCATAAGATCAGCGATATCCTTGCCTTGATCGATTAAGCTGAAAAATGGCCTCTGCCAGCGGCAGAGACCATTTTGTTAATCGCTGAAGGACTTCAGTTACTTCGCAGCGTGACTGTCTTCGTGACCGATGATGCCGAAGATGCCGCCTAAGATGTAGAAGATCGATCCGCCTAAGATGCCGAAGATCAGGAACAGGATATCCCAGTTCTGGCTGGAACCTTTTTCGGCAGCCTTACGCGTCAAGACGATGAGGAGAATGTTCCAGATCAGGATCCAGACGGCAGCCACAATCAAGGTGATACCGGCAGCGGTGACTTCCTCGACCGTATTCTGACCGTTGGTAATATTCGGATTGACCATGCAGACAATACCCAACACCAGGCAAAGCACACCTAAGACCAAAGCAATCCAGTTGAAGATGTTGGCAATCCGATACATAATCTTTGACGCATTTTCCATAGGGAATTCCTCTTTTCTTGAGAATATTATACACTTTGGCAACAGCTTGTCTATTATTCGTTAGCTGTAACCTTTTTCACTTTTGACGAAACTCCGGATTGAAAAGGAATCAGGCTGCCTTCGGCTGACGTTCGTTCTGAACGTAGAGAGAACAGAAGACCAGGCCCAACCAGATCAGGAACAGCGAACTATACCAGATGCCGCTGGCCACACCCGACTTGGCAAAGCAGAAGATGGCGGCAGCCATAAACGACAGGCCGCTAACGAAAAGCAGCACGATGCCGATGAGATTCAGAATTTTGGCCTGTTTGGGAAGAAGGTAGGTCAGCAAGAAGGCAATCAAAGCCAAAAAGCAAGTCACTGCCTTCAGGCTGTGCCACCAATAAAACAAGCCATAATCAGGGTCATTCAGCCTAGCGAAATCAGCGAGGTGATCGATGCTGTTGACAGCCAGATTGACGACCACCAGGACCAGGATGCAAGGAATCACGATGGGATTAGCCTTCTTGACCCAGCTGCCCACGATGATGGCACCGAAGATCAGGACATCGAAGACGAACCAGCCGATGTGATCTGCCGGAACGACACCGTTGAGAGAGGTGTTGACGAAAAGATAGACCACATAACCGATGAAGCCTAATCCCAGAAAGACCATCGTCAGCAATTTCGACACGGAAAAAAAGTTTTGCCATAGGCAGTGGCTCTTTTTGCTTGGAGAGAAGGCTCTTGTTTGCGCAGGAAATCTTTTCTCTAACTAAGAATAGTTACACTTTCCGCGACCGGTGTCCAATCTTGCCAGGCAGAGTGAAAACAAGGCAGTTTTCTCGCGAATTTGACTTTTTTCCGAGAGTCAGAAAGCGGAAAGTCATGGATTCCCCCTTACGAAACAGGAAACGTTTCTTCTTGAAAGACGTGTCTCTTGGAGGCGGGAAAGAGATTTGCGAGCGGCAGATAGCGTGGAAACAATCTCTTAGCGGCAAAAGAAAAGTCCGCCCTTGCGGACGGACATGATTTCGTGGTGACCTGAGCGGGGTTCGGACCCGCGAATGTATCCTTGAAAGGGATATGAGTTAACCGCTTCTCCATCAGGCCAGAAAGGCTGGTTTAGAAGCCTTCGAGTAAACAAAGATGGCGCCTACTGTAGGATTCGGACCTACGACCTTCCGGTTAACGGCCGGGCGCTCTACCAACTGAGCTAAGTAGGCAGCGTTAACAAATATACCAAATCGGCACGCTGTTTGCAACAGGTTTTTGAACTTTATGCGGCTTACTTGGAGAGTTTCTTTTCGATGAATTCCTTGACGTCCTTGACGGTCTTCAGTTCCATCATTTCTTCCTGGGTGGTCTCGGGAAGGTTGAATTCCTCTTCGATGTTGATGATCAGTTCAGCCATATCGAGGCTGTCCAGACCCAGACTTGAAAGTTCTGTTTCCGGAGTGATCTTCGACATATCGAACTTCTTGCGCTTAAACTCCTTAGTCAGCAGCTCGCCTAATTTTTGATAGATATCCATAGTATCCCTCTTCCGCGAACCTTTTCAGGTTGCTATCTATTATACGACATTATTAAAACATAAATTGATATTCGCACTCAAGAAAATATATAATGGAAGAGCTCCAAACTATGGCTAATTATCTCATTTTGACTAGTCAGCGCGTGATTCCCTTCCCCATCGTGGTTACCTTCTACGTGGTGATCGGGATTCTCCTTGCGGCTTTCATCGTTTCCCAGGTGTTGGCCTTCCACCATTTCGGTCGGAAGAAAGCCAACAAGGAACAAATGGATACCAACGTCCGTATTTTCACGTATGACTACGTTGAAAAGACCTTCACTTATTTTGATTTAAGCAATCTGGCCAAGCAGAATGCGCCGATGACTACGAAAGCCTTTGAGAAGAGCTTCACCTCGGAGGACAGCCATGAAGTCGAACTCTGGCTTCAGAAAATCGTCTCCGGTGCCAAGTTCCCGAAATACCTGCAGGCGGAAGTCGTCTTAGGCCATGAGCGGATCACCCGTCCCTCGATTCTCGAATTCAAGGGCATCTCTCCGGAGAAGCATCGGATTCACTTCGAGTCCACTTTCCTGCCGTATTTGGAGAATCCGCTGAAGGCATCGACCAAGGCTAAAGGTCAGCTGAAGAAATACACCCTGCTCTCACTGCCCGCTGCTCAGGAGTTCATGGATGATGCCGGAGCCGTGGCGGTCTTAGGCGTTTATTATGTGAAGCTTTACCGTCAGGACAAGAAGGTCCTTGAAAAGGATGACTATCTCAAGAAGATCAGCGGCCGGATCGAGGAAGTGATTTCCCGCTTCTTAGGCTATGATGTCCGTTATCTTCCCATCAACGAATCCGAAAGCATTCTGGTAGACCGCCGTTCCATCTCCCAGGCCATGGTGATGAACTTCGCCGCCACCCTGAATACCAGTCTCCAGACCTGCATCAATGCCTCCTTTGCCGACAGCAAGGTCACCATTGCCATCGGCTTTACCTTGGGAACTCTTTCTAGCCATCTCTTTGAGACGGCCATGGATCAGGCCCATCGGATGGCAAACCTCATCGCCTCCGGCAATTCCACGGCTCACTACTTGCTTTATGATAAGGAAGCCCTGGAAACCCTGGAAATCACGTTGAAGAACCAGAGCGATATTCAGAAGGTCATTCAGAACCAGACCTTGCGGCTTTACTATCAGGCCACCTTCTCGTTGGCCTCGGGCTATCAGGACTTCTATGTTCTTAAGCCGGTCCCCTATGGCACCTCCGTCCAGGACTTAAGCGAGCTCTTGAAGGAAGCCCGGAAGTGTGAAATCAACGTCTCGCCGCTCTATGGCTATCTGGAAGAGCGGGTCTGCCTGACCCTGAACCGGGTCGATAACCCCAATGTCTTCCTCGAACTGCCGTATGCGGAAGTCAACACCTTCATTACCGCCACCCAGGAAGCCATCAAGCGGCTAGGAATCAACCGCCGCAATCAGGCCTTGCCGCGCTGGATCCTGGCTTTCCGGGAAGACGACCTCCTCACCTATTTCTCCGACCGGATTGCCTTACGGAAGACCTTCCAGTCGCTCTATGATGCCGGTTACCGGATTGCCCTGATCTTCGCCAATGCCGCCACGTCCCTGCCGGAAACCTTGCTGCGCTATGCTTCCTTCTTTGTCCTTGACAGCCGCTTCACCACGAAGCTTGACGATTCCAAAGTCCGTAACAGTCTTGGCCTGGTGCAGAACAATTACCGCAACTTCACGGCCAAGCTGACGTATCTGGATCTTACCAACTACGATGCCTTCGAGATTGCCGTCCATTACGGAGCCCAGATCCTGGAGTGCACGGAATTATCCGCCCTCTCCAGCCATCCGGAAGTCCTGCCACCGGAGAAGATCGAGTACCTGTTGAAGGAAACCCGTTCCCTGAGGCCGGCCGGAGATGAGCCGATTCACTCGTTTGATACGTCGTCGACTCTCGTTCTGCCCAGTGCGGGGAAGAACGTCTGAAATAAACAAGGAGCATGCCCTTATGGCAGAAAAGAAAGTCACAGCCGTGGCGAGTAAGAGTGCTGATCTGACGCAGTGGTATACGGATGTCTGCACGAAAGCCGAACTGATGGATTATGCCGCTACCAAAGGCTTCATCATCTACCGGCCGGATGGCTACGCCCTTTGGGAAGAGATCCAGAAGTATCTGGATATGCGTTTCAAGGCCATCGGCGTCCGCAACGTCTACCTTCCGACCTTGATTCCGATGTCGCTGCTCAATAAGGAGAAGGAGCACATCCAGGGCTTTGCGCCGGAATGCTTTGAAGTCACGAGAGCCGGCGGCAAGGATCTTAGCGATACCATGGTCGTCCGTCCGACCAGCGAGACGCTCTTCTGCGATTACTTCAAGGATGTCGTCCATTCCTATAACGATCTGCCGATGATGAACAACCAGTGGTGCTCGGTCTTACGGGCCGAAAAGACCACCCGTCCGTTCCTCCGCGGTGCCGAGTTCCTTTGGCAGGAGTGCCATGCGCTTCATGCCACGGAGAACGAGGCCCGGGCTTTTGCCCTTTCCGTCTTACGGATTTATTATGATCTCGGCAAAGAGATGCTGGCTCTTCCGTTTGTGATGGGCGCCAAGCCGGAAAGCGAGAAGTTTGCCGGTGCCGTCTCGACCTATACCATCGAAGGCCTGATGCCGGATGGCCAGGCGCTGCAGTGCGGCACGACCCACTATCTGGGAACCGGCTTCTGCGAGAAGTTCGGCATCCGCTTCCAGGACAAGAACAACCAGATGAGCTATCCGCATTATTCCTCGGAAGGTGCGTCGACCCGTCTCTTAGGTGCCATCATCATGGTGCACGGCGATGACAACGGTCTGGTCCTGCCTCCGAAGATCGCTCCGACGCAGGTCGTCATCATCCCCATCCGTGCTCAGGATAATCCGGCCGTCATGGAGACCGCGAGAAGCGTTGAGGATCAGCTGAAGAAGGAAGGCGTCCGGGTCTATCTGGATGATTCTCCGAAGACGCCGGGCTGGAAGTTCAGCCAGTATGAGATGAAAGGTGTCCCGTTACGGATTGAAATCGGTCCGAAGGACCTCGCCAACGGCGTGGTCACGATGACCCGTCGCTTCGATTCTTTGAAGAAACCGTTACCGATCGGTGAGATTGCCTCGGAAGTCCTCGTGGAGCTTAAGGAAGCCCAGGACGGCATGTATCAGAAGGCCTATGACTATCTGAAGAGCCATATCGTCACCTGCCACAACGAAGCCGAGATCAGCGATGTCCTCAACAACCACAAGGGCTTTGTCCGGATGATGGCCGAGGATACCGCGGAAGAGGAAGCCTATATGAAGAAGACCTATAACGCCACGCCGCGGGTCCTGCCGTTTGATGAGACGCCGTTTGATGACAAGGATCCGCTTTCCGGCAACAAGGCCGACAAGGTGATCTACTTCGACAGGGCGTATTAACCATGGCGAACGTTTTTGATGAGAGAATCAAAGTCCTCCAGGCCCAGATGGCCCGCGACGGACTGAAGGCCTATGTGATTCCGGCAACGGATCCTCATCTTTCCGAGGAGGCCACGAGCCGTTACACGTATCCCCGTTTCTATTTCTGTGCCTTCAAAGGCAGCGACGGCACCCTCCTAGTCACCTTGGACAAAGCCTACCTTTATACGGACGGCCGTTTCTGGGTCGAGGCCGAAGGCGATCTTCAGGGCACCTCCTGTGAGCTGGTGAAAGCCGGAAAACCGGGTGTCCCAAGCCTGACGGACTTTGTGAAGACCCATAACCTGTATCCCTTAGGTCTGAACGGGCTTCTCTTCTCCTTACGGGAACTCCGTTCCTTCTATGTCGATGACCTGCACCGGATCGTCTCCTTGGATTACAGCTTCTTGGTCAAAGGACTGCCGAGTCTGCCCCAGGGCAAGATCTGGAAGGTCGATCCGAGCCTCTTGTCGACCAGTCTCAAAGAGCGGGTCAGTCAGATCTTAGCCTATGCCAAAGACCATCAGGCCGAAAGCGTCCTTCTGACCGCCTTGGATGACATCAGCTATGTGCTGGGCTACCGCGGCAACGATATCCCCTATACGCCGGTTTTCTATTCTTATCTTTTCCTGGAAGCCAACGGACTGATCCATCTTTTCATCGATGCCCATAAGGTGCCCGCGGATTTCAAGGAAGACAAGGTCGTCATCCATCCCTATGAGGACATCGTCAGCTTCCTAGATACCCGCCATGAGAAAATCTTGGTGGACGTCAAGAAAGCCAATGCCCAGGTCGTCAAGCATGTCTCTGCTCTGGTGGATGCGATGTCGCCGGCCAGTCTTTTCAAGGCCGTCAAAGGCCCGGTGGAGATTGACCATACCAAACACATCCATGAACTGGATGGCTATGCCGTCTTACGGCTGAGCAAGTTCATCCACGACAACATCGACAAAGGCTTGGACGAGGAACGCTGTGCCGAGTATATCGATGCCCTCCGCAAGACCAATCCCCTTTGCTACGACCTCTCCTTCGAGACCATTGCTGCCTGCGACAGCAATGCCGCGATGATGCATTACGCCCCGACCCAGGAAGTCCATTCTCCTTTGACCCGGGCTAACCAGCTTCTGCTGGTCGACAGCGGCGGACAGTATTACGGCGGAACGACGGATATCACCCGGACGTTCCTAGTCAACGCTCATCCGGATCCGAGCATCGTCCACGATTACACTTTGACGCTCAAGAGTCAGATTGCTTTGTCCCGTGTCATCTTTGAGCATGGCTGTTCCGGACATTCCATTGACCTCTCTGCCCGCGAAGTCATGTGGCGTGAAGGACTGGACTACAAGTGCGGCACCGGACATGGCGTCAGCTATATGGGTCCGGTTCACGAAGGTCCCATCGGCTTCCGCTACTACACCCGTCCCGGTGTGCTGGATGACGGGCTTTTACAGCCCGGTCAGGTGATCACCATCGAACCCGGTGTCTATAAGGACCATCACTATGGCATCCGTCTGGAGAACGAGCTCTTGATCGTGCCGGCCTTTACCAACGACCAAGGCATCTTCTATAAGTTTGAGACCATCACCTACTGTCCGTATGACCGGGCCGGCATCGATGTCGCGATGTTAGACGATACCGAGCTTTCCTGGCTGAACGATTATCTGGCCATGACCCAGGAGAAGCTTTTGCCGCTCTGTGAGAATGATCCGGAGCTGAAAGCCTACCTGTTGGATTGCTGTCTTCCTTTCAAGCGATGAACCGCGTTGTTCTTTTTGAGCCGGAGAAGCCTGCCAATACCGGCAATATCATCCGGACCTGCATGGCTTTTGACTGTGCCCTTACCATCATCGGCAATGTCACCTTCGACCTGTCGGAGAAGGCTTTCAAGAGGGCGGAGATGGATTACGGCATCGGGATAGCAATCGAACGCTTCGATACCATCGATGACTTTCTGAAGGTCCATGGCTCGGAGCAGGGCTACTATGTGACCCGCTACAGCAAGAACGTCTATTCCGGCAAGGACTATTCCAATGCCGGGAAGAGCTATTGGTTCATGTTCGGACGCGAATCGACCGGCATCCCTAAGGATGTCCTGAAGGCTCATCTGTCGCAGACCATCCGCATTCCGATGGCTCCTGATGCCAGGAGCCTGAATCTTGCCAATTCCGTGGCCATCGTCTTAAGCGAGGCCCTGAGACAGCAGGGCTTCTATGGCTTAGCCATCCGCGAAGAGATCAAAGGCGAAGACCTGCTCGAGACCATCCCCACCAAGGCGTAGTCTTTCCCTATTGTTTTTCCGAGGCCGTGTGCTAAGATAAAGGTACCTAGATTGAAGCGCGTTTCCATCACATCAGTTATGGGTGCCTATATCGTCGGAGCGGTGTTGAAAGCTGACGGAACAGCAATGTCCCAATGTCGGTATCCTAAACTCTCACTGCGGTGCCCGCTCTTAAATTAAAGGGAGAACCACATTTAACGCTAGGGACGGCTGCCTGCGGGCAGCCGCTTTTATTTTGTCCCATTCTCTCTTCTTCCTTTTTAGGCTGAAAATAGCTTCTTATCTATGGTAAAATAGTTCTTGTTAAAGGGAGGATTCCTATGAAGTACGATAATCTGGCAGTCGGCGTTCTCCGGGGCTTGTCTCTGGATATGATTACGAAAGCCAAATCCGGTCATCCGGGCATCTGCCTGTCGCTGTCGCCTTTGGTCTATACGCTCTTTACCCGTCATCTGGTCGCGGATCCCAGTGATCCGACCTGGGCTAACCGGGACCGTTTTGTCTTGTCCTGCGGTCACGCCTCGGCCATGATGTATGCGTTGCTTCATTTAGCCGGCTATGCCATTCCTCTGGAACAGCTGAAGTCCTTCCGTCAGCTGGATTCCTTGACGCCGGGTCATCCGGAATACGGTCATACACCGGGAATTGACGCGACTGCCGGTCCTTTAGGCCAGGGCATCTCTCAGGCCGTCGGCATGGCCATGGCGGAAAGCCATCTGCAGGCGCTTTACCCGCAGGGCCAGCGGATCGTCAATCACTACACCTACTGTGTCTGCGGCGACGGTTGTCTGGAAGAGGGGCTTTCTCAGGAAGCCATCTCCTTAGCCGGTCTTTTCCGTCTCAATAAGCTGATTCTTCTTTATGATCGCAACGACTGCACCCTCGACGGACCGTTATCCAATTCTTCCGTTGAAGATGTGAAGGGCCGTTTCATCGCCAGCCGCTGGAATGTCCTGGAAGTTCAAGACGGCAATGATCTCGAAACCATCGACAAAGCCATTGGCTTAGCCAAGCAGGCCAAGGATAAGCCGACGCTCATCATCTCCCATTCCGTCATCGGCTTCGGTTCCCCATATGCCGGCAGCCATGTCTCCCATGGCAAAGCCTTCTCCGCCGACGAAGTCATCAAGACCAAGGAAAACCTGGGCGTCTCCTTCCCGGCGTTTGAGATTCCGGCCGAAGCCTATCAGGCCTTCAAGGAAACCTTTATTGCCCGTGGTCAGGCCGCTCATCAGAAAGATGCTGCGGAAGCTAAGATCTATGCCCTTGAGAATCCGGAAGCCTATCATCAGTTTGATGCTCTCAAGAACAATGACATCTCTCCTTACGTCTTCAAGGATGCTCCTAGCTACGCTCCCGATTACAAAGAAGCCACCCGCAATGTCAGCCAAGCCTATCTGAACCTTTTAAGCGAGTCGGTTCCGAACCTCTTCGGCGGCAGCGCCGATGTCTGCGAATCCGTCAAGACCCATGTCAAGAGTTTCTCCGACTACAGCTATGATAACCGCGGCGGGCAGAACCTCAATTTCGGTATCCGTGAATTCGCGATGGCCGGTGTCCAGAACGGCATCCTGCTGCATGGCGGCCTCCGGACATATATCGGCTGCTTCCTTGTCTTCTCTGACTATATGAAGGCTGCCATCCGTATGGCAGCAATGGAGAAGCTGCCGGCTGTCTATCTCTTCAGCCATGATTCCGTGGCTGTCGGCGAAGACGGCCCGACCCATCAGCCGATTGAACAGCTGACGATGTTAAGGACGATTCCGGATCTGACCGTGTACCGTCCGGCCGATGCCATTGAAACGGCGGCGGCCTATCGGGTTGCCTTTACCAGCATCGACCGTCCGACCTGCATCATCCTTTCACGTCAGGGCTTAGTCAACAATCCGGAAACCTCCTTCGAGGGTGCCTTAAAGGGCGGCTATGTCGTCTCCCATGAAAAGGAGAAGGCCAGCTGGACCTTGATTGCCACCGGCAGTGAAGTCAATACCGCCGTCAGTGCTCAGCGGATGCTCTTAGCCGAAGGCATTGATGTCAGGGTCGTCTCCCTTCCGGCCTTGGACCGCTTTGACAGCCAGAGCGAGAGCTACAAGGATGAGACCTTTGCCAATGACTACGACCATCGCATCTTCTTAGAGATGGGTAAGAGCGATGCCCTCTATAAGTATGCCAAGTATGTCCTTGGCATCGATCGTTTCGGAGCCTCGGCCCCGGCGGAGGATGTCATTAAAAAGCTCGGCTATACTCCGGAGGCCATCGTCACTAAGATCCTGGCCATCGTCAAGAAGTAGAAGCCTTGGTTGCCTTCGAGAGCCGCCCGCCCGGACGGCTCTTTTTCAATGCTTTCGGTTTCTGTTGGACAGATTCTCCTTTTTCACCCAATAGTAGGTGAAGGCCCTTCGGGGTCAGAAAGGAGAATCGATATGACACGACAGAAGAGAAGGATTGTGCTGCTATCCGGCTTTGCACTCTCATTGATGCTGGGAGGCTTAGGAATCACGGGGTATCAATATTTCGGTGCGAGTCAGCCCGCCGATCCCGGTAAGACAAGCCCGGTGGAGGTGGAAAGCCAGGATATCGACAGCATCAAGTTCGCAGCCCCGGTCGTCATCAAGGACAGCCAAGGCCATTATGTCACCACCGTCAGCTACACCCTCAATCCGGAGAACGCGGATCTCTATGGCTTCAACGAGGCGTTCTTCTGGAACATGGATGCCGGCGATGTCCAGGACAGCACCTGGGACGGCACGCAGACCATCAGCGACTATGTGACCTATCAGATCAACTATGAAGCCAAGAACGTCACCTTCACCAACCTCCAGCCGTTCGGCAGGGAGCTGAAGTTCACCATCACCTCCAAGGCCGATATGACCAAAAGCGGCTATGTGAAGCTCAATTATGTTAGGCGTCTTCTGACCGATCCGGTCTATTCCTGTCCCAGTGCCATCGAGAATACCAAAAGCCTCCAGGTCACCTACACCGATGCCGTCTTCTCCGTCGGTTCCAAAGGCAACCGGCTAACCGCTCGGCCGACGTTGGCGGTGACCTATGAGAACAATGCCGGGGCCGGAAGAAGCCTGGCAAGTCTGGTGGATGACATCACCCAGATCGGCAATTCCTATTCCTACATCACCTATGCCTATTACAATAACGGCGCTGAGACCAATGACTTTGCGGCCGTCAAGGCGGCCATGGTCCAGCAGGTCAGTGACTATATCGCCAGTCTCATCTCCAGCCAAGGCGACAGCACCGTTCCGACCTTCGACCAGGATCATCTCCGGAGTCTTCTCACCTACCGCTATGTCAGCTACTACTCCTACAAGAACAACTGGGTCGATTATACCCAGATCTATTACGATTTCATCCGTGCCTACCAGGCCAATGCCACGACCGCTCTGAAGACCGGCTTCTATGCGACGGCCACCTACGAAGACCGCCAGGATCTCCATCAGCATCTGGACCTATCCATCACGCCGGATGGCATCACGGGTCTGGGGTTTGATGAATCCACCATCGATTTCTGACCTCAAAAAAGCCGCTATCCCGCGATAGCGGCTCTGAAGGATGACTGAGAGTTCCGTCCGGAAATTACTTTGTTTCCGGAACGGAGGGTTTCTTTTCCTTAGCTTCCTGAAGAGTCTTCTTTTCCTTCTGACGATAGGTCATTTCCGAAAAGAGAGGATCATGGCCGGTATAGATACGAAGAGCAAAGAGAATCAGGCCCGTTGCCAGGATGACGACACCGCTGGTAAAGGTATAGCCCGAGACGAAGAAATGGAAGAGGACAATCAAGACCGCAGCAATAATCAGTTCCATCGATGGCTCCTTTTTTTAGTCCGACTCAGCGACGGCTCGATAGGTTGATTGGGTTTTGGAAACCGAAACCCGACATAAGAAAAAACCACCCCCCAATGAACAGGGAGGTGGTTAAGACATTGCAAAGCGATTAATGCTTACGCTTGGCTTCTTCGGACTTGACCTTACGCTTCAGACCCTTCTTAAGGAAGTAGTCGTGCTTACGGTAATCCGCAATGGTTCCGGCCTTGTTGACCTGGCGCTTAAAGCGCTTCATGGCATCATCTAAGGTCTCACCATCTCTAACGATCGTTTTCGGCAAGTGACATCACCTCGTTTCTCAAATTTTGCCGTCTTCAATTCTACTATCATTTCCCGCCAATGGCAAGGATAATTTCAAATTAATACGGGATTTTCTTTCCCGTCTCGTCATAGGTTTCCTCAATGATGCCGCTGCCGACCAGCCGGTCACCCAGATACAGGCAGGCAATCTGGCCTTTGGCAACATAAGGAATATCTTTGTAACGGAGCTTGGCGCTCTTCTGATCCGGGCTGACGAGAAGGGTCACCGGCAGGTCTTCGCCCCGGTAACGGAATTTGCAGTTGCAGTCAAACGGCTTCGTGGGGACATCGGAACCGATCCAGTTGAAGGTGCTTAAAAGACAGCCCTGTGAGAAGCGGAAGCGGGTTCCTTCTTCCTGTGCGACATAAAGAATGTTCTTTTCGACATCCTTGCCGACCACGAAATACGGATCCATCAGCCGGCCTTTGATGCCGCCGATGGCTAAGCCGCGGTGCTGACCGACGGTATAGTAGAGGACCCCATCATGAACCGCGATCACATGGTTCGTGGCCAGGTCATAGACTTCGCCGACGTGCGCTGGCAGGTAATTGGAAAGGAACTGCTTGAAGTTCCGTTCCCCGATGAAGCAGACACCGGTGGAATCCTTCTTGTGCATCACCGCCGAAAGATGAAGGTCTTCGGCCAGCTTCCGGACTTCCGGTTTGGTGAAGGTAGCCAACGGGAAGAGAGCATGGCTTAACTGCTGGCTGGAAAGCTGTGAGAGGAAATAGGACTGATCCTTGTTGCGGTCAAAGGCCTTATAGAGGTGGGTTTCTCCCATCTCATCCAGACGCATCGCATAATGGCCCATGGCAATCTGAGAAAATCCCTGTTTCTTGGCATAATCCAGGAAATGGCCGAACTTGATATACTTGTTGCAGAAGACATCCGGATCCGGGGTATATCCTTTTTTGTAGGTGTCGAGGAACAGCGAGAACACCTCGTTCCAGTATTCATCGATGAAATCATGCCGGATAATCGGCAGATCCAGTTCCATCGCCGTTTCCACGGCATCATCGTAATCGAGCTCCTGCGAGCATTTGGAGCCGGTCAAGGTCGGGTTGCCCCGGATATCGTTGTTGGCGATGCTGTCCCAGTTACGCATAAAGCAGCAGGTCACGTCATAGCCCTGCTTTTTAAGAAGATAGGCACTGACGGCGCTGTCCACACCGCCGGAGAGACCTAAGAGAACCTTATTGTTATTGTCCGTCATTGAAAGAGCTCCTTGGAATCCAAGAGAATCGTGAAGGGTCCGTCATTGATCAGCTGGACTTTCATATCTGCCCCGAAGACACCGAACTGGGCCGTGGAAATCTTAGCCAAGAGCTTGGCTTTGAAACTGTTGTAGAGCGGCTCGGAGAGGGCACCGGGAAGGGCTTTGACAAAGGAGGGACGGTTGCCCTGGGAAAGATCGGCATAGAGGGTGAACTGACTGACGCAGAGAATCGTACCGCCATGATCCGCTAAGGAGAGATTGGTCTTGCCTTGGCTATCCGAAAAAATACGAAGCTTAAGGAGCTTCTCCAGCATCTTATCGATGATGGCCTCATCATCGCCCTGGGTGAAACCGACAAAGATGACTTCGCCATGCGCGATGGCTGAGACAACTTTCCCGTCAATGGTGACACTGCCGGAAAGGCATTCCTGAATCAAGATTCTCATAAAGGTATTAAGTTTACCTATCAATTATACTAAAATTATAAGTAGCTAAGGAGAAAATCCTATGAAATATACCTTTGCGGATTATCAGACGATGATAAAAGAAGTCCGCGAAAAGACGGACTTTGTTCCGGTTCTCGGATTGGTGCTGGGTTCCGGGCTGGATGACTTCCTCCAGCAGGTCAAGGTCGTCTGCGAGATTGACTATGCCAGTCTGACCAAGCATCCCGTCACCACCAACAAAGCCCACAAAGGAAGATATATTCTGGGAACCTACCAGGGCGTCAATCTTGTCATTATGGAAGGACGGCTCCATTATTACGAAGGCTACAGCGCCGAAGAGGTCGTCGTGCCGATTCGCCTGATGAAACTGATGGGCATTAAAAAGCTCATCATCACCAATGCCTGTGGCGGCATCAGCTATGGCCCCGGCACGTTGATGCTGATCAGTGACCACATCTCCACTCAGGTCCCTTCGCCGCTGATTGGTGAGAATGCCGAGGAGTTCGGACCGCGTTTTCCGGATATGACCGATCCGTGGGATGACCGGGACAGAAAAGCCATTTTCATCAAAGCCAAAGACCAGGGCTTACCCATCGGGGAAGGCGTCTATATGCAGTTCACCGGTCCGCAGTTTGAAACCAAAGCCGAGATCCGGATGGCTGAAAAAGCCGGTGCAGATGCCGTGGGTATGTCAACCGTCATCGATAATATCGCTGCCAACCATTGCGGTCTGGTGACGCTAGGGATTGCTACTATTGCTAACTGGGCTTGTGGCAAAGCACCGGGCAAGCTGGACGACAAAGACGTCTTGGCTGCCAGCAAAAAGATAGCTCCCGCCTTCAGCAAACTATTGAAGATTGCTATTGAGGAGATGATGTCTCATGATTGATAAACCCCTCGCCTTCCGGATGCGTCCGGAGACGCTGGACCAGGTCATCGGCCAAACCAAACTGGTGAGCTTTCTGACTAAGCTGAAAGAGACCAATTCTCTGCTCAGCATGGTTTTCTATGGCCCGCCGGGAACCGGTAAGACGACCATCGCCCGGGCTTTTGCCAAGTCGATGAACGTCTACTCCGTCTCGCTCAATGCCGTCATCGACAACAAAGCCACGATGGAGGCGGCTTTCAATGAAGCCATCCGCTTCAATCCCAGCATTGTCATCATCGATGAAATCCGTCGGTTGGATAAATCCAAGCAGGATCTGCTCTTGCCGCATCTGGAAAACGGCGATTTCTTCCTCATTGGCTGCACCACCGCCAATCCGCTGATTTCCCTGAACCCTGCCATCCGTTCCCGGACCCGTCTTCTGGAGACAGAATCTTTGTCTCCTAAAGAGATCAAGACCGGCCTCTTACGGGCCAGTCAGGATCCCAAAGGCCTGGACAAGAAGCGCCAGTTCGAAGACGGCGTCTTCACTTACCTTGCCAAGATCGCCGGCGGTGACCTCCGTTTTGCTTATAACCAGCTGGAAGCCATTGCCTTAAGCTATCCGAGCGACCACCTGATTACGGTGGCGGAAGCCAAAGAGATTGCTACCGCTCCGAATTATCTTGCCGATCTCAACGGCGATGAACATTACGATACCGTCTCCGCCCTGCAGAAATCCATCCGCGGCAGCGAAGTCGATGCCGCCATTTACTATCTGGCCAAACTGCTGAAGTCGGGCGATCTGGAAGGACTGACCCGCCGGCTGATGGTGACAGCCTATGAGGATGTCGGCTTAGCCAATCCTCCGGCCGTGGACCGTTGCTATAACGCCTGTCAGGTGGCCCTGACAGTGGGGCTTCCGGAAGCCCAGATTCCGTTAGCCTTTTCCGTTGTGGATCTGGCCTTGTCGCCGAAATCGAAGTCGGCCTGTCTCGCCATAGAGGATGCCATGGCGTCCATTGACGACAGCCCCGTCCGAGTCCGGGATTATCTCCGGCTGAAACGGGCCAATGTCAGTGAGCAGGACAGCTATCCTTACGATGATCCGGATGTGTGGGCGCTGTTAGAATACTTACCGGAAAATGCTGAGGATGCCTCGTTCTACCGTCCACGGGAAACCGGTAAATATGAGAAGGCCCTGAAGGAGAATTATCTGCTCCTTAAGAAGACTTCTCGGACGTCGGATATGCAGAAAGCCAAACAATTGGCCGCTCAGAATCGAAAGAAATAGACGAAAGCTACCATCTAAAGTGCTGGTTCTGCGTTGCCAGGACAACCTTGTAGAAGCGAGGCGTCTTTTTGCTGAGGATCATAAAGATGAGATAGCCTAGCACACAGACGGCAATTACTTCGCCCAGACATACCCAACCGAAGTTGACCCAGAAAAGGGGCCAGCTGCCATCGGGATAAACGCTGATATAGCCGAACTCGAAGCCTAAGAGAAGACCATTGAAGATTGCCGGGAAGAGGGTGGCGATGAAGAGCTGCCGGCATAAGGAGATGGCTACTGACGCTAAGAAGCTTGCCAAGGTTCCAAAGATGATATCCAGTGGCGAACAGACGGCGGCAAAGGCGGGGGAATAGATATCACTTAACAAGGCGCCGATCGTCAGTCCATAGATGTAGCAGGGGTTGAAGAAAGCAATCAGAACCATAAACTCAGAAATCCGGACCTGCAGCATCCCGTAACTGATAAACCAGAAGCCATAGGTTAAGGCAACATACATCGCAGCAATGATGGCGTTGGCAGCAATGGTTTTCGTATTGAGCCTCAGAGAGTGGAAATAGGTCTTCCAGAAACTCGGTTTTGTCTCGGCATCTGACGTCAGCTTGTACGAATTCTCCTCTATCATGAAAAAAGCCCCCTGTTAATGTTTTACGAGGGGTTTCATGGGCAGACCCTCGTGATGAACGACGTATTAACAATAAAGGAAAGCCACGCAAAAAGCAAGACCTAAGCGATGAATTTTGAAACTAGGCCAGCGGATGAGGTTTCTTGGAGATCTCTTTGAGCTGATCCAAAAGCCACTTCTTGTCCGTCGGATCGAAGTTGATGTTCTTCTGATCGACATCGACGACAATAATCGGGGATTCCTTATACGAGTTATAGACCCACTGATCGTAGTCCTGCCAAAGGAAATGATAGTAGGAGACTAACGACTAATCGAGTTCAAAGGAACGGCCGCGTGACTTGATGCGGTTTAGCACCGTGTCAAAGCTGCCTTTGAGATAGACCATCACATCCGGCTCCTTCTTCGGCATGCCATGGATGTCCGCCATCATCTCGCTAAGCAGTCCGGAATAGATTTCCATCTCCAGGTCGGAGATCCGGCCCAGATCATGGTTCTTCGAAGCAAAATAATGATCTTCGTAGATACTTCTGTCAAGAACGGCATTGTCGTGGGTGAGAGCTTCCTTGATGGCGTGGAAACGGGTCATCAGGAAATTAAGCTGCAGGAGGAACGGATACCGTTTCTTTTCCTGCTCTTCCGGAGAAGCTGTGTAGAATAAAGGCAGCACCTTGTTGCCTTGGACGGATTCGTAAAAGACCGGAATGCCCATCTCTTCGTTGATCGTCTTTGCCGTTGTCGTCTTGCCAAGACCGATCATGCCACCGATAACTATCACCACAGGTTCTCCTTTCAATAAAAAACAACAGGTCTATTTTATCACTGAAACCTATTTCAGACACCTTTTTAAAGGTTTACAAATTCTTTACTATACATTTCAAATTCAGTTAGCTATAATAAACTTAGTCGAAAGGTTCTGTATTCCTGAGGAAAGGAGAAACAGGATGGCTGAAGAAAAACAGTTACACCACTTCCAGTGCCAAATCTGCGGTTATGTCTACGAGACCGAAGAAGAAGAACTTCCAGATGGTTTTGTTTGCCCCTTATGTGGCGCAAGCAAAGACAACTTTGTTAAACTGGACTAATTTCTCTGTTGTTTCGTTTTGTGCATTAAACAAAAGAAAGGACCGGTTCAGCGCCGGTCCTTTTTTTAACTCTAACGGTTTTCTTCAAGGTAGAGGGTGATCCAACGGTAGTTGGTCTGGCCGACTAAGTTCGTATCGAAGATACGGATATACAGCCGATAGGTCAGCTTCGGATCGCCATTGAAAATCAGCTTTGATTTGTCATTGATGTAGACGAATTTCCGCTTTTCTTCTGCATTTTCCTTGACCAAAGCATCTTTGGCGTCAAAAGTATGGGCGGCTAAGCCTTCCAAGGTGAAGCCGTAATCCCAATTGCCCTTCATCGGAATGCAGGTGCTGAGCTTGCTGCCGGTTAAGAACTGGATCTCGCCTTTGTGAATCCGGCCGACATAGCCGTACTGCACATCGCCGAACGGGCTCTTGGAAGCCTGCATCGCATGGATCTGACCGAAATTGACTTCATTGAAATAGATGCCTTCCTTCAGATTCAGAAGGTCTAAGCGCTGATGGTTCTCTGTCTTGACTGTCATTGATTTTATCTCCCTTCGTCTTTGTAACTTAATTATTATAATCTAAATTTCCTCCCGGTTGCACCATTTCTTGTGTTTTAACTTGAAATTCACGTTTTTCCTTTAACTCAGTATCGTTTTTTGCTATGTTAATCGCAGTGTCATCTGACAAAAGAGGCCAACTATGGAAACTGAAAACAGTGATCTGAGACTCGTCATCAATCCGCAAGGAGGCTGTCTTGCCTCCATCTACGACAAAGTCCGGAAGCAAGAGCTTCTCTACCAGCCCAAAGCCGATTCCTGGAAGGGACAGGATATTGTCATCTTCCCCTTCATTGCCCGGCTGAAGGACGGAACCTACCAGGATCACGGCAAGACCTATGCCATGAAGCATCATGGCCTTTTACGGTATATGAAAGCCAACGAAGCCAAGCTCCCTAATGGCGATATCGTCATGTCCTTTGTTTCCGATTCGGATACTTTAACTCAGTATCCTTATCCGTTTAAGGCGGAAGCCCGGTATCACCTGGAAGGCAAGAGCATTGTCGTCTCCTATACAATAACCAACATAGGAACCGAAACTCTTCCGTATGCCATCGGCGGCCATCCTGCGTTTGCGGTTCCCGGTAAACGGACGCCCACGGAATTTGATCTTTCCGGAACCACCCTCCGCTTTGAGAAGAAGCTCGCTCTAGTTCAGGTTGCTCAGGACGAGACGGCCTCCTACTGTCTGGGCGAGGTTCCTTACCAGACGACCGATCATCTGGACCTTTCCAAAGACTTCTTCCGCAAGATTCCGACCCTGATTCTGAAAGCCGACACCCTCGCTGCCGTCACCTTGGAAAAGAAGGACGGTTCCAAGATCCGAATCCATAAGCCAGGCATTCCGTATCTGGCCGTCTGGTCAGATACCGGCTGGGGCGATTATGTCGCCGTCGAGCCCTGGCGGGGACTACCGGATGAGATGGTGCCTCAGAAAGAAATTTCTCGGAAGAAAGCCATCTCCCATCTTGCCCCCGGACACCAGGACGTCTTCAGCTATACGATTGAGATTCTCTGAATCACAAAAAAAGGTTTGCTCACGGCAAGGCCGACAGCAAACCTTTTTTCAATGAAACGGATTGGTTTAAGCTCTTAAGTCTTTCTGATAGGTCTCAATGACGCCTTTATAGGTTTCCAGAAGATAGGAGGCAACCGCCGACGACAAGGCGGCATCACTCAAAGCATCGATTTTCTTCTTGTAGGCACTGTCCTTCTGATACTTGCTGACGTTAGCGGCAATGACGTTGGCCTTGGCATCCGCAACGGTATCACTTTCGACCGGCAAGGTCGTATCGGCCGTCAGATGACCGGTCAGGGCTGTGTTGCAGGGAAGCAGAGCGTAGTCATAATCAGGTTTGCTGGCTACCAGCTGCTCCTCCGCGATGAGATGGATGTTAGCGGGTACGTTGGATGGATTGCCTTTCTCATCCTTCTCATAGGAGGCAATGACGCCATTGGCAACCAACAGATCCAAAGCCCGTAAGGCATTGGAAGGATCGTTACAGATTTCATAGGTGGTCGTGCTTAAGGCTTTCTTGCTCTGGAAATCAGCTGCCGTGGATTTGCCGGCATAGATTCGTAAGGGCTCAAAGTGGACCGCTGCCGTCGGGAAAACCTTGGTGTAGGTGTAGCTGTCGCTGTAGTTAGCCGTGCCCGAATCATACGACTGCAGATAGGGACGGTGCTGGAAGTAGTTGGCATCATAGTCGCCGTTATAAACAGCATCATTCTGCAACGACCAATCGAGAACGGTCACCTTCAGAGTGTAGCCTTTCTGTTTCAGCACCGGAGCCATGGCATTCTCCAATACCTCGGCATGCGGCGTCTGACTGGCACAGACGGTGATGGTCGTATCGCTCTTCTTGCAGCCCGTCACAAAGCCACAGGACAATCCCAGAACCGCCACGACTTTCAATAGGGTCTTTTTCATTTTATTTTTCTCCTTTTATCCAATTTCTTGGCTAAGAACAAACCCGCTTCCTGTATCACCTGAACCAGCACGACGACCAGAACAATCATCACCCAGAAGACGCCATAGGTAAGGAAATCCGGGGTATGGCCGACATAGAAGTTGTAGATCTGCGAGATCAGTCCGCCGGCACCGATGTTGTAGGCGAAGGCGGTATAGCCGATCACATTGACCAGTGTCACTGCCACGCCCATCAGCAGACTGGACCGGGCTTCGGGAAGGATGACCTTGGTGATGAGCTGCCAGTCGTTGGCTCCTAAGGAACGGACGGCTTCGACTTCCCCGGCATCGACATCGCTTAAGGACTGTTCAACCAGCCGGGCCACAAAGGCAAACGAACTGAAGAAGAGCGGGATGATCATCGTGTACCATTCGCCCGTCCCCCGGCCAACGATAGCCCGGCTGACTGGCAGCAGCACCACGATGAGAATCAGACAAGGAATGGAGCGGAGGAAGTTGACGATCACGCCTAAGACCGTATTCAGGATCCGTCGGGGATGGATGCCGTTCTTGGAAGTTGCCGATAACAGGACACCTAAGGGCAGACCGACCAGATAGCTTAAGGCAGTGGAGAGGAAGGTCATCAGCATCGTTTCCCAGGTGATTGTCCATAAATCAATGCCGTTCATGGATTCACCTCCTCATACCTCACCTGCTTGAGCGTCAGGTACTTCTCCAGCTTCTGGACATCCTTTTCGGAGCTGGGACGCTTGATGATGGTCTGTCCGTAAGCCTTGCCATCCGTCACCTTCGTATCGGCATAGACGATGGAGACCAGAATCTGGCAGTCCTGGACGATGTTGGAGATAAGCGGTTCATCGGTGTTGCCGTCAAAGAGAATACGGATCAGCCTTTTATCATCGAGGGAGGTATGGACATGGTTGGAATAGATGAGGCTCTTGGTGATGGGGGCCTGCGGATTGAGGAAGATATCGCTCATATCGCCGTTTTCGATGATCTTGGCTTTGTCGAGGATGGCCACCTTGTTGCAGATCTGTTCAATGGCGTTCATCTGATGGGAGATCATCAGGATGGTCAGCCCGAGATCTCGGTTCAGGCCATGGAGAAGCTCCAGAATCGAATTGGTCGTCTCCGGATCAAGGGCCGAAGTTGCTTCATCGCTTAAGAGAACGGAAGGCTTGAGGGCTAAGGCCCGGGCAATGGCAACCCGCTGTTGCTGTCCGCCACTGAGTTGCGACGGATAGCAGTCGGCCTTGTCGCTGAGTCCGACCCGGAGCAGGGCTTCTTTAGCCCGTTTCAGTCGTTCGGTTTTCTCAACATGGGTGATCTCCATGGCTAAGGAGACGTTCCCTAAGACCGTCCGCTGCTGCAGCAGGTTGAAGGACTGGAAGATCATGGCAATCTTTTCCCGATCCTGCCGCTGAATCGGATGGCCGGGAGAGCAAAGCTCCCGTCCTTCGAAGAAAACTTTTCCGCTGTCGAAGGTCTCTAAGCCGTTGATGCAGCGGACCAGGGTGGATTTACCGGCGCCCGAAAGGCCGAGGATACCATAGATATCCCCCTTGGAGACCGTCAAAGAGATA
Organism: Bacilli bacterium; assembly: GCA_022647725.1. Classification (GTDB taxonomy): domain Bacteria; phylum Bacillota_I; class Bacilli_A; order RFN20; family CAG-288; genus Enterosoma. The sequence continues at coordinate 1,620,488 of JALCLG010000001.1, read as the reverse complement.
TGATCCAGAACCACCCGTCCGTCAAAGGACTTGGTGAGATCCTGGAGAACGATTTCATCCCGCAGAGATGCCATAATCGGCTCCTCTCCGGCCAGACTTTGAATAAAAAAAGTCTCGCCTTTAAACCGTTAGAGTTTAAGGACGAGACGGTTAATCCCGTGTTACCACCTTAATTCGTTACCCGTTGCCGGAATAACCTTGATGAGTACCCTGTCGATACTCGCCGCTGTCACGGGCTTACCCGTCAAAGATTACTATCTTCGTCTTTGAAGCTCAGAGGCCATGTTCGCTTCTTCCGATTATCCCCTTCCAACCCGCCAGGGACTCCCTAGAAATCGTTTCGGAAGCTACTCTTCCTCGTCCACGCTTTTACGAGGGATATTCTAAATCATCCGTTGAGGAATGCAAGAGGAGAAGAAATAAAGGAGCTTCTTTTTCTAGGAGAAAGCCCTTACATAGTTTTTACCCAAAACTGTCACTTTTTTTGCTTAGGCTAGGTGTTATCCTAAAAAAGAATGAGGAGGACTGTTTTATGTATTGCAATAATTGCGGCAAGGAGATACCGGACAATAGCAAATTCTGTCCTTTCTGCGGCAAACCTGTGGAGACGACAGCGGCAACGGAGACGTCTGCTGCGGATACGTCGACTTCCTATCCTCCGTCGACAGGTGCCACCTATGATTATCCCGATGACAATACCTATGTCTATCACGACTATCATGCGCTATGCATCTGTGCCTGCGTCTTTGGTGTTCTCGGTGGCTTTGTCGGACTGGTCTTAGGCATCATCGGGCTTTGTCTCAGCGATGAGGATCGGGACCGGACCTTATGCTGGGTGGGCATCGTCTTCTGCATCGTCTGGTTTGTCATCGGCATTGTGATCGGGCTCCATTCGGTCGGAGCCTAGAATAATCACCCAAGAGCCGTTCAGCGAATCAAAAAATCCCCGGGTTCAGCGCCCGGGGATTTTTAATGCTATCTAGAGACCTTCCTGCTCCTGCTTCGTCTCGCTGTCGGCATCGGGATCGATCTCCGAGAAGATTTCGGTGAAGGTAGGAATCCTCTCGCCGTCTTCGTCGTATTTGATCTTGCTGACTTTTCTGGCTTCGACATCGACGGCATGTTTCTCGAGAAGGAACGGGGTAGCAAAGGAGACATGGAGGATGTCCTCATAGACGATGCCGTTTGCCTTGATGGACTTCAGGATGCCGTGGGTCATGCCGGGATAGCGGTAATAGAGATGCGGTGTCTTGTGGAGGCCATGCAGGACCTTCCGGATAGAATGCTGGGTGCAGAGAAGATCATCCTCGCCCCGGATCACCAAGGTCGGAGCACTGACTTTACGGAAGTAATGGCGGTTAAGGACCAAGGAGGAGAGGATTGCGCAAAGCAGGCCGAAGAGGCCCTGGGTCGTCTTGCGGCCGATGGCATTGGCCGCCCTGGCACCGTATTTTTTGGAAAGCTTATGGAATTTCCAGGCATATTTGATGTAATGCGGGATCATGCCGTTCAGGATGGTATCGTAGACCGGTGCCACCAGAATCAGCTTGACGATATGCTCCGCATACTCTTTGGCCAACTTGCAGGCTAAGGCTCCGGAGAAGGAGTAGCCCATGAGAATCAGGTCATAGCCTTTGGCAACATACTCGTCGATGACTTCCCGGGCCCGACGTTCAAAAAGCCTGTAGTGATGGCTGGCTTTGTCGGCCGGATAGAAGAGATGCACCGGAACAAGGACACAGTCCGGATAATCTTTGGCAAAGGACTTGTTGAAATAATCCATCATCTCGGTGGCATCGTGGGTGTCAGAATTCTGGAAGCCGTTGAAACACAAAAGAGCCGTCTTACGGACGGGCTTACTAACGATGACCCGCGGGTCATTCTCTTTGAAGACTTCCACCGAATCCAGATACGTTTCCATCCTTAACCTCGTTTGGCAAACCGGTACAGGAAGATTCCGCTGGCGACGGCCACATTGAGGGAATCAATGCCGCTCATCTCAATCCGGAGCTTCTTGCCGAGCGCCTGGTACTCTTCCCTGACCCCATGGCCTTCGTTGCCGAAGACCAGCACAAAGGGTTCCGGAAGCGGACCTTGCAGCCGTTCATCCTCACCCGCAAGTGAAGTGACAAAGATATTATAGCCTTGATTAACAAATTGTTTCAAGTCCGAACGCCATATTGGCAGGTGAAAAAGTGCTCCCTTGGTGCTCTGAATGACCTTGCTGTTGTAAAGCGAGACCGAATCCGTGGAGAGAACCACGCCGGAATAGTTGAAAGATAGGGCTGTCCGGATGATGGTGCCGACGTTGCCAGGATCCTGAACGGAATCAAGATAGACGACCCTTCTTCCCACATTGGCATCCATCTTCTTCTCGCAGATGCCCATGCAGACCGGCAAGGACTGATAGGAGGATAAGTTCCGATAGAGAGCTTCCCGTAATCCGTAGATGGGATAGTCGGTCCAGGGAGCCTTGGTATTGAGGGGAACGATCAGGCCTTTCAAGAGGCCTTCCTTGTTGGCTTCATCGACCAGATCCTGACCTTCCACCAGAAAGAGCCCCTTCTCAGGGTCGCCCTTCTTGATCTTCAGAAGGTCTTTGTACGTCTTGTTATCGTCTGACTCAATGATCCGATAGGACATAATGATCCAGCCTTCCCTCAAACCGCCCGGCCTGGATATCCTCATCCAGGGCATCGTAATCCGGGCAATAGGTTTTTACTATAGCATAAAAGCGGTCATCATGGTGAATATCAAAGGTATGGGCTATCTCATGATAGATGATGGCATCGCTGATGGCGGGCTGATAGGCAAAGAGACGGTAATCGAATTTGAGCTGATGCTTGGTCGGGAAGCAAACGCCGTAATAGGTTAAGAAGAGTCCGGTCCGGATCTTCCACAGGGAGAGGTCCACGCCCATCCGGGTCCCGAGACTGATGACACGCGGCTTGATATAAGCTAAGAAATCCTTCTTATACGTCGTCAAGGGATCCTTGACGGTCTTGGGGACGTAGAAGAAGGTTTCATTATCCTTAAGAGAGACATCGTTCGTGAAGTAGCGTTTCTTTCCTAACACATAGGCATAGATGCCCTCTTTCATGAAAGGGCGGTTCAGGATCCGGTCGGAATACTTCAAAGCGACCCGATTGACCACCTCATCGAGATGGCTCATCGTGGTATAGGAAGAAACATAAAGTTCCATCTCCCCGTAGACAACCCTGACGGTGATGCCGTTATTGTTGTTTTTATGGTAGATTTTAGCCTTGAAAGTCGTGCCGTCTTTCCGCAGATATTCTCTTTCGCCAATGAAGGAACGTTTATCCATGATTGTTTACCGGTAATATTGTAAGTTATTCTTGATTTGAATACCAAGAGTAGGTATAATTATGAAGCTGTTTAGCTGCGGACGTGGCGAAACTGGTAGACGCGCACGTTTGAGGTGCGTGTGGGTACCCCATGAGAGTTCGAGTCTCTCCGTCCGCACCATTGAATGAAGAGCCCTCGCAAGAGGGCTTTTTTGGTTCTTGGAACGAGGATTTGCTATCTTAAAAAAGCTTCCCTGCCATGGTGTGGCAAAGAAGCTTTTTTCTAGACGTCTGCCTCTTCCGTCATCTCGGCTTCGGCTTCATCGAATTTCCGGTAGAGATCTTCAATCGTCAGCTTATCCTTCTCTTCCCGGGCGATATCGGCAATGACCTTGCCGTCGCTGATCATGATGAGACGGTTGCCATAGGTCAAGGCGTCCCGCATATTGTGGGTGATCATCATCGCCGTCAGGTTGTTCTCCTTGATCAGGGTATCGGTGAGGGTGAGGATCTTCTTGCTGGTCTTGGGATCCAAAGCAGCGGTATGTTCATCCAGGAGAAGAAGCTTTGGCTTCTTCAGCGCTGCCATCAGCAGGGTGACCGATTGCCGCTGGCCGCCGGAGAGGGAACTGATCCGATCCTGCATGCGGTTCTCCAGTCCCAGATTGAGCGGACTTAATTTTTCCTTGTAGATATCGAGATATTCCTTCTTCAAGGCCCAGCGGAGGGTCCGTTTCTCGCCCCGTCTTAAGGCTAAGGCCAGGTTCTCTTCGATGGTGATGTCGCCGATGGTTCCGATGGTCGGATCCTGGAAGACCCGGCCGATATAGCCGGCCCGCTGATAGTCTTTCAAGTCCGTCACATCCTTGTCATCGAAGAAGACTTTGCCAGAGGTCGGACGGAGGGAGCCGGCAATGGTGTTTAAGAGGGTGGACTTGCCGGAACCGTTGGAGCCGATGACGGTGACGAAGTCGCCGTCCTGGATGGTCAGGTTCAGGTCTTTGAGGACATGGTGAATCGGGAAGGCCGGGTTGTTGGTCTCAAAATCTTTGTAGATATGTTCCAGCCGGATCATTTCGTTTGTCCTCCTTCGGCCGCAATCAGAACCTTATTGGCCTTGAGAAGCTTCTTCGCTCTTAATTTCTTCTTGAGCTGTCCTAACAGGACCACCACTACGATGAAAGCACCCTGCATCAGTTTGAGGTAGTTGGTATTGAAACCCGGGATCTCCAGGATGATATCGATCAAAAGCCAGTAGAGAATGCCACCGACGGCAATAGAGACCAGGGTCAGCTTGAAGGAACGGTTATTGAAGAGGACATCCCCTAAGAAGATGATGGTCAGTCCGACAATGATCGACCCTCGGCCGCTGTCCGGGGTGGTGTACTTGTTCATCTGGGCATACAAGGCGCCACTTAAGGCGACTAAGGCGGAAGAGAGAATCATGCCTAAGATGTAGCGGCTATCCGTGTTGATGCCATTGGCTTTGGCCATCTCCGGATTCTTGCCGCTGGCCCGTAAGGAGAGACCAATCTCGGTGCCAAAGAACCAATACGTCAGGAACAGGACGGCCACCAAGAAGAGCCCTAACACCAGGATCTTGGTGACGGCTTTGTTAGGTATGATTTTAGCGATGATGGTAAAGATGGTTTCTTTGCCATCAGCGACGGATAAGGTACCCGGAGCCAGAATGACGTTCGGCGTATAAAGCGCAACCATGATGACAATGCCGGCCAAGAGCGGGTCGATATGGAGATAGACTTTCAGTGCCGCATTAAGATAGCCGATCACCATGCCACAGACAATGGCCACCAGAATCGAGACCAACGGATCACAGCCGAGATTGATGAGATTGAGGGAGACGATGCCGGCAAAGGGGAAGAGGGAATCGACGCTCATATCGGCAACGTTGAGAATCCGAAAAGCCAGAAAGACGCCTAAGGCCAACAGCGCCCAGACAAACCCCTGCATCGGGGCATCGGTACCGATAAACTGAAAGATACTGGACCAGTTCATTCCTAGCCTCAGTCCTTAATCCAGGGTGGCAGACGTCGGGATGTCCGTCGGCAGGCTGATGCCAGTCGTGGTGAAGAAAGCCTGGTTGACGGTTAACGGGAAGGTAGAGGATAAGGAGCAGGTGATGTCCTTGATGTCGGTCCCGCCCAGAAGCTTAGCGACCATATCGGCGGTGGTCTTGCCTAAATCGGAGTAGGAGACGGAATAGCCCAGCGAGCCGCCATTGGTGGTCTCGCTGGAATCAGCGCAGACAGTCAGGATCTTCTTATCCGTCAGCGTCTCTTTCAAAGACGACATCGCCGCCGCAACGGCGTTGTCGGTCGGAACAAAGAGGCCTTGGATGCCATCGGCGATCATCTTGTTCAAGGTGGAGGCAATCAGCGTGCTGTCGGCAACGCCCCCATCGACCAACGTGATGCCTAACTTATCGGCCTCGGCCTGTGCTTCCTTCTTCTGGACGATGGAGTTGCTCTCCCCGGTGGAATAGAGGATGCCGATCTTGGTGATGTCTTTGTTGGTGCCGTCTTTGAACTTAGGGAAAAGATCGATGTTCTTGGCCGTCGGTCCGGCATCGGAGGTGCCGATCACATTGGCATGGTCGGTAACGGAAGTGATGAGCTTGGCTCCCACCGGATCGGTGCAGGCGGAATAGATGACCGGAATGGATTTGTCGGCATCGTCGACGGCGCTCTTCAAGGCAACGGCGGAAGGCGTGGCAATGCCAAAGACCATGTCGCATTCCCGGGCAAGCTTGGCCGCCATGGTCGTCTGAGTGGAGCTGTTGGCTTCCGGATTCTGATAGTCGATCTTGATCTTGTCGTTATCCTTATAGCCTTTGGCCGCCAGTTCATCCACGAATCCGGTGCGGCAGGCTTCCAGGGCATCCTGAGTGATGAACTCGAGGATTCCGATGGTGGTGGTCTTACTCGTCTTGCATCCCATCAGAGCAACCATCCCGCAAACGGCTAACGCACTGACCATGAGCTTTTTCATAAACGTTTACCTCCTTTACTGTGGTAACAAAGAAAAAAGCCTGAGACTGGCTAGCCTCAGGCAGGAATTCATGGAAACAGCATTCCGTTCGTGTCCTTGGCTAGTGACATAACTTCTTGCCAAGGTTTAACTCGCGTTATTGCTATTAAAACCTTAAGAAAGAAGTTTCTTTCCGTAAAAGTAATAATAGTAATAATAAAAGCCGAAAGCAGGGACGGTCTTGCTGAGATTCTTGATATTGTCAGTCATGATCATTTCCTCCTTCCGGAATGACTCTATTTTCCCTGAAACCTTGTTTCATTGCAACGAAAGAGGGAAACAGAAAAGCAAAAATCGGTCAATATTGTAGTGATTGAAATTAATAGATTTTAGTCAATATTTTATAGAAATGCTTAATTTTTTGTAATTTTATAGTTGATTTATAAAAAGCTCAAAAGGATTCCGAAGCAAGGAATCTTTTGCTTGGAAGTGCTTTCATCTAGGCTTGCTTCACAACACAGTTGAACACCACCAAGTCTTCGGTTCCGGTGTTCTTCACGCCGTGGCTATGTCCGTTGGGGCAGTAGTGGCACTGACCGGCTTCAATCGGCGACTCCACGCCATCGTCATTGACCGTTCCCTGGCCGGAGAGAACATAGACGATCTCCGCGGTTCCCTGGTGGGCGTGATAGCCAATGGAGGCCTGGGGCGGCAAGACGGAATAGCAGATGCGGTTGGTGCCGTCAAAGAAGGCCCGGGTATGGATCTCCTTGTCCCCGCCTTTGAAATTCGGAATAACAGCTTCATCTATTTTCTTGAAATCAATGGTCATTGCGAAACATCCTTTCGGTTTTCTCTATTCTAACAAAAAGCCTCTGCCCGAGAAGAAGATTCTCCGGCAGAGGCGTGTTGGCTTCAAGAAAACGACTAGGCAGCCTTGGTGAATTCCATGTAGATGGCACCGTTGGTCTGAGCATAGATATCGACAGCGACCGAGGAATCGGCTGTGACGGTACCTTCAGCTTCGGCATCACCCGTCATGGTTAAGGTATAACCATCACCCTGAAGAGCCGTGACGATCTTGGTGAAGTTGTCAATGATGTTGTAGACATCGCCATCGGTGACGAAGGCAACACGGAACTTCTTGGTCTTGCTCCAATAGGCCATGCCCAGATAGTAAGGCTTGGTGGCAGCAATGACCGGGAAAGGAATCTTGGCAGCGGTATCGGCACCGAAGATGGCCGTCAGAGCCGCCGTTGCCGTCATCGAAGTACTGGTCGAGGAATCCGTAACGGTTGCCGAGAAGTCCGTCGGAATGGCAAGCTTGGTATACGCCGTGAAGTCAGCAATGTCGGTCGGAATGTCGGTGACCGCACCGATCTTGTCAAAGGTATCGACGAAGGTATTGGTATTGCCGTCGCTGTCAGAGAAAGTGAATTCGAATTTCTCGAGGACACCATCCGACGTGACATAGACCTTCAGACCATCGGCTTGCTTGGCAAAGGAATCAGCCGTCATCTCCTTGGCAATGGCAGAGCAATCATAGAGATTATCGAAGTCTGTCTTGACAGTGAAGACATATTCGGTATCCGTGCTGTCATCGGCATCATAGTCAAAGACCGCCGTCGAGAAGTTGAAAGCCGGAGCAAAGGCACTGGCCTTATAAGCGGCATAGCCACCCTTTAAGGCTGTGGCCGAAGAACCGCTATACCGATCATAGGTTCCGTCGCCGTTGGCATGGACACCGAAGTAGGCATCCTCCGTGCTTGTGTAGGCAACCGTGGTTTTGTCCGTGGTGACAACACCGCTGGGAGTCACGGTGATATCTTCTTCACCGGTAGCACCATTGTTGTAGACGATTTCAATCGTATCATCGTCACCGATCTTGATGGCACCCGCCACAGCGGTACCTGCGGCATTCTTGCCGGTGAAGGTGACAAAGCCTTCGCCGTAAGTCGTGGTATCGGCAGCCGTTGCCGTATACGTAAACGTCAGGACGACATTATTGTCTTCATCGTAGAGAGTACCCGTCTTATCATCGGCATTCAGGACGAGAGCGAAGCCGTTCGGAGTCGTGGCTTTGTCTGTGCCGATATAAGTCTTCGTGACTTTTTCCTCAGACATCGTCTCGGTGGTCGTCACCGACTCCTTGCCGGACCAGCCGGTGGCAGTGAAATACATCTCATCGGTCTGATACGGAGCATCCGCGCCATCGATTGTGACGGCCGTGGTGACTTTGTAGTTGTTCTGCTTGATGGCAGTCATCGCAGTATCGAAGGCAGTGAACTTAGCGGCATCGGCAGTCGGAACCGTGTAAGGCTGATATTTGACGTCATCGATGGTCAGTGCCGTGGTTCCGATATCGGAAATGGCGGTATCAAAGATCGTATCTTCATGGACCAGCGGCAGACCGTAGTCCGTCAGATCAACGGTTTCTTCATAGGTGCCGCCAAAGCCGATAATGCCATCGGTCTTCGGATCCACACGGACATAAGCGTTTGTCAAAGCAACCGGACCACCCCAGGCACCTGCCGAAGAGAAAGCATTGACGCAGCCAATGGCATTGAAGATGTTATCATAGGTAGCATGTGTGCCGGCTTTGGCCGTATCCGTCATCGTAAAGATCTGTTCTTTGCTGGCAGTGGTATAGGAATACTCGAAATCGGCCGAAATGAGACTGCCTAAAAGATTCTGGAAGATGGTGTCATCGAAATCGATGGTCTCACCATTATCGGTTTCTTCCCCTTGAACAATGACATTGTTCTTGTTGGCAGGATTGGTGTAAGCCAGTTTGCCTTTGTCATCCCGGAAATAACGATACTGATGATCGCCTTTGTATTCCTTGAAGCTTCCATCGTAGTAATCCCAGGTTCCCGTATCGACAAAGAGGCCATCGGCAAATTCCGTCACCATATGGTACGGCATGGCCGAGCCCATTTCTGGGCAGCCATAGGTCAGATCCGTGGTTAAGGTAATATTCTTTCCGCCGATATCGGTGAACATCGAATCATCGATTTCCGGTGTCTCATCGGCAACGGAAGTCGACGTCGAAGCCGAAGCCGAAGCAGACGCAGAAGCCGAAGGCGAAGCAACAACTGACGGAGCGACACTGTCCGATGCAGGTGTCGAAGCGACAGTCGAAGCGACCGAAGTCTTGGTTCCGGCGCAGCCGGCCAAACACGCTAATGAAGCAACGAGCGTCAACGACAATTTGACAGTCTTTTTCATGGTTTTCCCTCCGAAAACAATACAAAAATTGTAAAATGTCTCCCATTGGGTGACAAGAACGAGTTTTGTCTTTTGAGTTTCCTTACTTTACTGAGCGAAAGCAAAAAATGCGATGCTTATCGAAAAATTAACACTTTTAAGTTCACAGCTCAAGAAGAAATGAAAGCCGTTACATTCTTATTCTTAAATTGTTGTATTCTTGCCTATGTTTTTGATTGTTTTCAGTGTGAATTCAATCGTTTTCGCTGTAATTCTTCCATTTTAGAAACGGAAACCCCTTACATTCATCGCTTTTGTCTTTAGTGTGCTAAATCAAATGAAAAGGCCCGGTTCTGACACCGGGCCTCCGATCATCTTCGTCAATCCGCTAGGCTTTGGAGTCATCCTCCCAGCCTTCGCACATCCGCACGGCCTTATGCCACTTCTTCAGATAGCTGTCGCGTAAGGCAGGATCCATCTTCGGCGTGAAGACCCGGTCCCGCTCCTCCAGCTTCCTCACCTCGCTCTTATCCTTGAACATCCCGACGGCTAAGCCGGCCAGATAGAAGGCGCCTAAGGCCGTCGTCTCATTGATCTTGCCACGCACCGTTTTGACCGAAGCAATATCCGCCTGGAACTGCATCAGGAAATTGTTGCGGCTGGCACCGCCATCGACTTTGATGGACGGAATGGCCATGCCGGTATCGCTTTTCATCGCATTGATCACATCCGCTACCTGATAGGCAATCGATTCCAAGGCGGCTCTGACGATATGGCATTGGTTGGTGCCGCGGGTGATGCCGAAGATCGTGCCGCGGGCATACATATCCCAGTACGGGGCGCCTAAGCCCGTGAAGGCCGGCACCAGATAGACGCCGCCGTTGTCCTTGACTTTGGTCGCGAAATACTCGCTGTCGGCCGCATCGGCGACAAAGCGCATGCCATCCCGGACCCACTGGATGACGGCCCCGCCGACGAAGACGGAACCTTCCAGGGCATATTCGGGATGCCCGTGGCTGTCCCGGCTGGCCGCAATGGTGGTCACCAGACCGTTTTTGCTAAGACAGGGCTTGCTGCCGATATTCATCAAAAGGAAGCAGCCGGTTCCATAGGTGGTCTTGACTTCGCCTTTGCGGAAGCAGGTCTGGCCGAACAAGGCCGCCTGCTGATCGCCGGCCACGCCGGCAATCGGGATCTCCGTATCCATGATGTTGACATAGCCGAAGATGCCGGAGCTGTTCTTGACTTCCGGCAGCATCGACAGCGGAATATGGAGATACTCGCAGATTTTCTTATCCCAGCAGAGGTGATGGATGTCGAAGAGCATCGTCCGGGAGGCATTGGTGTAGTCGGTGGCAAAGACCTTGCCGCCGGTAAGCTTCCACATCAGCCAGGTATCGACGGTACCGAAAAGGAGTTCGCCGCGGTCGGCCTGCTCCCTGGCCCCCTCGACATTGTCGAGAATCCATTTGATCTTGGTCGCCGAGAAATAAGCATCCATCAGCAGACCCGTGGTCTTGCGGATGTATTCGGCCATCGGCTTATCCTTCTTCATCTCTTCGACGATGCTGGCGGTGCGCCGGCACTGCCAGACGATGGCATTGTAAATCGGCTTGCCGGTAAGCTTATCCCAGACGATGGTCGTCTCACGCTGGTTGGTGATGCCGATGGCTTTGATATGGTAGGGGCGGATGCCGGACTGGGCAATCGCTTCCGTCATCACGGAATACTGACTGGCATAAATCTCCATCGGGTCATGTTCGACCCAGCCGGGCTTGGGGAAAATCTGTTTGAATTCCTTCTGAACAATCTGGACGATCTCGCCGAAGTTGTCAAAGATGACACAGCGGGAAGATGTCGTGCCTTGGTCGAGAGCGATGACGTAGCGCCTTTTGGGCTGACCGGCATCATTCATGGCGAACCTCCACCGTCTTGGTGGCGATGACATTGCTGTCCGTCCCCAGGACATGAGGGATGATGACCGTGCCGATCATGATCGGCGCATGGACGACAGCTTTGTTGATTTCGTCCATCACCTGGAACATCAGCTTCTTTTCGACCGGTTTGTCCGTCTTGACCGAGACGCGGTCAATGACGCCGTTTTCGACCTTGACCGTCGAGGTGACGGTGCGCTGCGGGTCGGTGACTTCACTGATGCCGTAGGCTTTGCCCCGCGGGCAGAAGTTGCCCTCGACCGTCAGCTTCTCCGTATCGACTTTCAGATGACAGCCGCGCGGGCAGTTGATGCAAATCATTTCCTTGATCATTTAGCTATCCTCCTTGACGGACAATGTGATTTCCGACGCATCGGCAAGATCTTCCTGCTTGATGCGAAGCGACTCCATTTCACTTGGGGCAATCCGGATCTTGGAGACGGCCTGGAAGTCCGTGCCGTTCTTGGTCAGGGTCAGCCTGACCTGCGTCTGCGGCTTCTGCACCCGGAAGAAGATATCCACATAGTCCTTGGCCGTCTGCTTGCGGATGAACTGCGGGCAGACATAGCCGATGCCGGCACCCGGAATCATCTTCACCAAAGTGCTGGGCTTTTCGCCTTCCTTGATGTAGAGGGCGGCATTATGGCCGGCCCTCTCGCCTTCAGCCGAGACATTATCGACCAGATCATGGACCTGCAGGACGTTGCCGCAGGCAAAGATGCCTTCCTTATCGGTTTCAAGGTTATCGTAGACAATCGGACCTCGGGTACGCCGATCCAGTTCGATGCCGGCTTTGGAGGAGAGCTCGTTTTCCGGAATCAGGCCGACCGAGAGGAGCAAGGTATCGCAGTCAAAGGAAATCTCGCTGCCGGGAATCGGCTTCTTCTTGTCATCGACCTTGGAGATGACGACCTTAGAGACCCGATGGGTCTTGGGGTCGGACTGGATGTCAGTGACCGTATAGCTGAGATAGAGCGGAATATCAAAATCATTGAGGCACTGGGCGATATTCCGGGCTAAGCCGTTGGAATACGGGCAAAGCTCGACATCGGCTAAGACCTTGGCACCTTCCAAGGTCATCCGGCGGGCCATGATCAGGCCGATATCGCCGGAACCTAAGATGACAATCCGCTTACCGACCAGATAGCCATCGATGTTGCAGTATTTCTGAGCGGCGCCGGCCGTATAGATGCCGGAGCAACGATCGCCAGGAGTCGAGATGGCACCCCGCGGCCTTTCCCGGCAGCCCATCGCCAGGACCACGGCTTTGGCCGAAATGACTTCCAAGCCATCCTTGCTGGAAATGACGGTGACTTCCTTGCTATCGGAGAGGTTGATAGCCATCGTCTTGCTCTTGACTTTGACGGAGGTGGATTTCAGCATCTCCTCATAGCGGTTGGCATATTCCGGACCGGTCAGCTCTTCCTTGAAGCGGTGCAGACCAAAGCCGTTATGGATGCACTGGTTGAGAATGCCGCCTAAGGTGTCATCCCGCTCGATGATCAGAATATCCCGTAAGCCTTCTTCGTAGGCGCCATAAGCCGCGGCTAAGCCCGCCGGGCCACCGCCGATGATGACCAGATCGTGAGATTCCGACATGTTATTTGGCCTCCTTCTTGGTTTCCGAGACAACAATCTGGGAACCCGTCTTATCCTGATAGACTTCGTTGTACTTCAGATGGAGAGAGTCCATCAGCAGATGGAAGATCTTCGGACCGCAGAAACCGCCTTGGCAGCGGCCCATGCCGGCATTGGTACGACGCTTCACGCCATCGATGGTATGAGCAGGGATCGGCGCATGGATGGCCGCCAAGATTTCGGCTTCGGTCACCGTCTCACAGCGGCAGATGACCTGACCATAACGGCTGTCAGCCTGAATCGCTTTTTTCTTATCTTCCATACTCATCTCTTTGAAATAGGTCGGAAGCGGCACCATCGTAAAGTAATTCTTTTTAGCGAGGTTAAGTCCGGCATTAGCCAGAATCCGGACGGCTTCTTTGCCGAAGGCAGGACCGCAGGAGACACCCGGGGATTTGATGCCGGCGAAGTTGATAAAGTGAGGTAAGATCGGGCTTTCGGCAATGAGGAAATCATCCTGACCTTTCAAGGTCGCACGGACGCCGGAGAAGTTGCGGATGTTGCTGCCGAAGGAGATGGAACTGATCGTTCGGGCCGAGGCAGTCCGGACCTGATCCAAGCCCTCACTTAAGGTCGAAGTATCATCCTTGCTGGCACCATCATACATGGCATTAGGGCCGACAATGAGATTGCCGTGAACCGTCTGCGAGACCAGGACGCCTTTGCCTAAAGCTGTCGGAGTCTGGAAAATCACATGCCGGACTAAGCTTCCCTGATCCTTGTCCAGCAAATAATACTCACCTTTGCAAGGGACAATGGTGAAGGACTGCTCAGCCTTGTCCTTGAGAGCCAGCTTATAGATATCATCGCTATGGAGACCGGCGGCATTGATGACATAGTCGGCTTCATAGCTGCCTTGAGCGGTCGTGACCAGATAGCCACGCTCCGTCTTATCTATGGCGCTGACCGGGGCATCAAAGACAAAGCGGACACCATTGGTGACAGCCGTATAGCTGAAAGCCAAAGCCAGTTCCCACGGAGCGACGATGCCAGCCGTCGGAGCCAGCAAGGCATAATCGATTTCCGGATTCAGCCGCGGTTCCAAGGCATGGACTTCGCCAGCCGTCTTAAGGATTTTCAGACCTTCGACCCCGTTCTGAACGCCACGGGAATAGAGATCATTGATGACTTTATGTTCTTCATCTGTTGAACCGATGACTAAAGAGCCGACCTGCTTAAAATGGAAGTTGAGGACCGGAGCCAGTTCCCGGGTCAGCTTGTTGCCTTCGACATTGAGCCTAGCCATCAGGGTTCCGGGTTTGGGATCATAGCCGGCATGGATGATGCCGGAGTTGGCTTTGGTGGTTCCCAAAGCCACATCATTTTCTTTTTCGACGACCAGCACCTTCAGATCATATTTGGACAGTTCGAAAGCGATGGCACTGCCAACGATGCCGCTTCCGATGATTAACACATCATAATGGGTCATAAGGTAACCTTCTTTCAAACGTATATTATAGGAAGAATACTCGATAATTGGAAGCACTTCCATACGAAACTTGTTTGCTTCAAAGAGTTTCTATCCTTTTATTTTAAGTTCTTCCTATTGTTTTCTTATAAATGGTATCATTTTCCATAATTAGCACTAGTAAACAGTTTCTTATCAAGTTATCGAAAAGTGACTTTTTCTCTTTATTAAGCGCTTTCAATGGTCTACAATAGTCCTAGCGAGGGTAAAAGTATGTCAATCTTTGAAGTCAAAATCAATAATCAGTACTCCCTGAAGGGCAATGATTATCGGATTGAGAATCCGAAGGCAAACCTGCTGGTTTTCACCGGAATGGATGAATACTCAGCCCGTTATGCCCGTTTTGCCGGCGATATGAATAAGTTAGGCTATTCCGTCTTTGTCCTGGATCATTTCGGCCAGGGCGAGAATGCCAAGAGCGTCGATGAGCAGGAGCAGTGGCCCAAGGGTGCCTGGGATATGGAGCTTATCGCTTTGAAGAACAAAGTCGACGAGCTGAAGAGCGAAGGCAAGCCCGTTTATATGATGGGTCATTCCATGGGTTCCTTCTTCATGCAGTCCTATCTGGAGCATTATCCCAATACCATCGATAAAATCATCATCATGGGTTCCAACGGTCCGGGCTCCCCGCTTGGGCTGGCCCGCTTCTTAGCCCGCATCACCACCACGAACCACAGCTGGAACAAGACCAGTCACTTCATCCAGTCGATGGCCTTAGGACCGTATACCAAAGCCATCAAGAACCGCAAGACGCCGCTGGATTGGCTCAGCTACAACGAAGAGAACGTCAAGAAGTACATTGCCGATCCTTATTGCGGACACAGCAATACCAAAGGCTTCTATGTCGGCTTCACGGCCGGCATGGCGACACTGTATCAGACCAAGTTCAAGAAGCAGATTTCCAAGGACGAACATATCTATCTCGTCTCCGGCGCGGATGATCCGGTCGGCAACTGCTCCAAAGGCGTCAAAGCCCTCTACCAGATGTATCAGGATCTCGGCGTCAAGGATGTCACGCTCAAGATCTACCCGCAGATGCGTCATGAAGTCCTCAACGAAGACAAGCGGGACGAAGTCATCCACGATCTCGACGTCTTCCTCAGCAAGTAATCGCTGTCAATAAAAGCCCGGCGTTCGTCTACGCCGGGCTTTTCCAATGGTCATGTTATCCTTCGATGGTGATGGTGCCCCACTTCCAGGTGATCTGGTAGTCATTGGTGACATCCTTGCCGTCGCTGTTGACGAGAATCAGCTTGGCGGTATCGTCAACAATGGTATTGGTGTAGGTGCCTTCACTGATCAAAGACTGCTGGCTCAGATGATTGTTGACGTCATCGATGGTGCCGTCCGACATCTTGTACTTCAAGGTCGTCCCCGGCAGCAGGCCGGTGATGTGGAAGTAATTCTGGCTGGGGGAAAGGGTAATCGGAGCGCCGGTATAGACCAGCGAGAAGGACGAGGTCGTGATGGTGGCGCTGCGTTTGAGAATCTCAATCGAGGCATTGGTGTTGACCGTCACGGTGACGTACTTCGAATCCAGGACGGTACCCGTCTCGTCTTTGACGACCACGCTCGGAACGAGGCTGTTGGAGTAGTACCAGCCGGCTTCGGTATAGAAAGTCGAAAGGGTGCCGCTGACGGAATAAGTACCTGGAAGGTTGGTGGCAGTGACATTGGCTCCCATCGTAATCGTACTGCCGCCATAGGTATATCGTCCCTGACCGCCTAACTCGACGGTGGCTTTGACGACCGTAATGGTTCCGGTGACCACGAAGTCATAAGAGTCCGTGACGTCATCCTGGGTTGCACCCGTCAAGGAGTGGTTGACCTTGAAGACCGGCTTGTAAGCAGCGGTGGAAAGATCATAGGTGCCTTCCGCGCTGAACAGCGAAGCAGGGTAGGCCAAGAAGCTCAGGCCATCGCTGGTCCCTAACTGTGGCATGATGATGGCAACCTGATCATCGAGAACCTTGGTGTAGATGACAGGACTGCCATTGTAAATGGCGGTCCTGGCTCCCGGCGTCAAGGTTATCGTCTTTTTGTTGATGGTCAAGTTGGCATTGATGGTGATATCGCAATATAAGGATAAATCCGTGGTTGCAAACGAAACTTCGGTTCCGGCAAAGCTGAGCTTGAAGGAAAGGGTAAGATGGTCGGAGGTGTAGCTGCCGGCATGGTAGCTTGCCGTAGTCAAGGAAATGCTCGAGAAGGTATAGTCCGCCGGAAGATTGTTGCAGGCCAAGGCTACATCCGTATCACTGAAGGGAGTGCCGTCATAGGTCTTGGAATGACCCGAATCACTGACCGTCACTGCCAGTCTTACAATGGTCAGCTTGCCTGTGAAACTGACGGTGTAGTTGCTGGTGGCATCATAGGCTTTTCCCTGATGAAGATTGTAGGTGTCGGCCGACTCGGTGATGACGATGGTCGGGCGGTACGTTGCCGTCGAGAAATCATAGACGCCGGGGTCCTCGAAGGTGGCCGTCGACGAAAGGGTATACGTCTGAGTGCTCGTCACCAGCGACGCGCTGGAAGTAAGTTGACTGAGCGTATACGGCGTTCCCAGATAGGCACGGGTCGTGTCGGTGATGCTCATGGTGATCGGCTTAGGCGACACCGTCAGATTCGGATACTGGGTTGAAACGGTGCAGACCACGTTGATCAAAGACGAATTGTAGCGAAGGTCGGAGCCTAACCGGTAATACCCGGTCTTCACGGCAGCGGCGTTATAAGGCATATCATCAAAATGGAGCAGGATATCGTCAATGCTTAACGCAATCGTGCCGCTGTCCACCAAGAAAGTATACGGGGCGGCCGTCAGGGTCATACTCTGCCGGGACGTCGTCAGGGAGAAGTTCGGCGTCGCTGTCACCGTGGCCTGATGCTTCTGGCCGTCATAAACGGACGTGTTGCCCGTCACCGTGACATCGACCTCGCCCTGAACAATCGTCAGGGTGGCATTGATCATCGTAATGTCGTAGCAGCCGGTCACATCCTCGTTGTTGCTGTTCCTGACGCTGACCTGCATCGTTGAAAGATCATACGTGCCGATGGCCTGAATGGTCTTGCTGTAACTGAACGAAAGGGTATCTCCCGGAGCCAAGCCATGATCGGCGGTGGTGTTGGCAGAGACATTGTTATAGGCGTATTCTCCCAATTTCTGCGCATTGGTGACAACACCGTCATAGAAGTCGACATCGTTGTGGAAGTCCAGGGCCAGCGCTCGCTTGGTGACGGTAGCCGTCGTCGCTAAAGAAGTCGGGTTGGTGTTGAGGACCACATCATAGCAGGAGGAACTGAGAACCTGTTTGTCTTTGTTGGTAACGGTCAAGGTGAAGTCGCTTAGCGCATAGGTCTTCGTGGCTGGGGAAAGCAGCCCGACTTCACTGACGGCGAGAGTGCAGCCGCCGGTGGTGGCATCCTTGGCTCCCAATAGGGTCATCGTCGCCGTATAAGGATACCAGGTGGTGCCGTCATAGACTTTACTCGTCAAGGGAAGATTGAGAGCAATCTGCAGCCGGTTATAGGTAAAGGATCCACTCAGGGTGATGGTATAGAAACTGGTGACGTCGGTCCCGTCGGCCGTCGTGATGACCGGCGAAAGGCCACTTGTCAATAAAGCGGTGAGACTGTCACCGGAATAGGTGCCGAAATTAGATAGACTGCCCGCCAAGCTCAGGCTGTCGCCGCTGGCTAAGCCGGTACCGGAAACGGTATAGCTCAGCTCGGAGTAAGCCATGGCCGAGCCTTGATAGGCAACCGTCTGATAAGGGATGTCGATCGTGATGGCCCGCTTGACCAGCGTGATGGTGCCGCCAGTGTCCAGGTATTCCTTGTCGATGTCCTTATCCGGAATCACGGTGCCGTCACTCTCGGTAAGGCTGGCCGTCAAGGAAGAAATCGTATAGGCATACGGCGTTCCGTAAGAGGCAATGCTGGCCGTGGCATGATAGGAATAGGCGACGGTCAGTCCCGTCAGATAGAGGCTGGAACCCGTATTCAGGCTTAATAAGGCAGGGGAGGAATCCTGGGTGAAATCCTCGGAATAGGCTAAGGTGCTGCTTCCCGAATATCCTAAGGTGATATTGTTTCTGTTGAAAGCTAGCTTGGCTCTTCCGATGGTGAGACTGCCGCTGATATGGATGTCATAATCCTCGCTGCGGTCGATGCCGCTGGTGTCCTTGACGGTCGCCGTCAGGGGATTGGCGGTATCGCTGAAGTCATAGGTGCCGGCTTCTTTGATTTCCTTCGGATAGCTGAAGACAAAGGACTGTCCCGAGGAGAGCTGCTTGGTTCCAGAATAGGACCAATAGGCAGACGACGTGCTGGCATTGAGATCAAGAGCCTTCTCATCATAGACATGGCTGCCGGCAAAAGTCAGATAGATCGGCGTCCGGGCCGTCAGCTGGCCGGCATTGACGGTTAAGGTAATCTGGCTTTGCGGAATGACCGTGCCATCCTTGGCCACCAGATGGACGTCGCTGGGGCTGGTGGTATCGCCGGTCGTCCGCGGCGAAAAAGTGACCACGATGCTGAAAGCCGACAGATAATCGAAGTTCGTCCCGGAGATGTCGCAGGGGAAAGTCTTGGTGGTATCGCTGCTGGAATAGGTGCCATCCGGCTGGTCGCTGTGAAGGAAATCATGCACGGTCAACGTCAAGGTGGCGGTTTCGACTAAGCCGTTGCCACTGGCAGAGATGGCATAATAGTCAGTCACATCCTGGCTACCCCGGAGAACCTTGGCCGTCACGGTGGAACCGACCCAAGCACCTAAAGGATAGACAGTCGTCGAATTGGCAGTTCCGACAAGCGGATCCGTGGAGGTCATCGACAGGGTATCGCCAGCCAATAAGCCGGTATCGGTTCCGGAAGAGAGGGTATACGGGAATTCGCCGGGCTGATGGCTCTCACCGGTATAGATGACGCTCTGACTGGCGGTATAGGCGAAGGTGATGGCCAGCGGACGCTTCTGAATGGTGATGGCACCATAGCTGTTAGCGGTATAGAGGACATCGAAATCCTGATAGGTCACGCCGTTGATCGTGCCATAGCGGAGCACCACGCCTAAGGACTGGTTGGTTAAGACAAGGGAGGTCAAAGTCCGATGATAGGTTCCCGGCGTCACCCCGTCGCCGTCAAAGACCGGTGCGGCCACATACCCGCTGGGGATGGCGCTGAGATCCAGGGCATAATCCGCCGACGTATAACTCGTCTTGCGGACCTTCTCCGATCCGTCATAGATAAAGGACTCATCGCTGAGGGAGACTTTGACCACATATTTGCTGATGGTCAAGGTACCATAGGAACTGTCCTGCTGATCAATCTGGTAGCAGGAGGTAACATCCGTGTTGCCACGTAAGATCTTGAAGGTGACACAGTCCTTCAGGACATAGCTGCCGACCGTGACAAAGGACTGATTGAAAGCCCAGCTTAAGCTATCGCCGGCCAAGAGGCCGCTCTTGCCGTCCGTGGTCGTGGCCGAGGCGGTATAGGTGATGGTGCTGGTTTCAAAAGCCAGGGTATCGAAAAACTTGGTATAGGCAGCACTGCCGCTAGTGATCTTCAGCGGCCGGGCCGTGATTTCAAGGACACCTGTCTTGAACTGAACATCGTAGTTTGCCGTGGTATCCGTCCCGGAAGCATCCTTAATGACAGCCGTGAAGTTTGCGGCATTGACTTCGACACTCGATGGCGTGGTGATAGAAGGATACTTGGACACCGATAAGGTCTGACCGGAGACCAAGCCGGTTGTGGAAGTCGCCTCCGCAATCGTGTAATCAGTCGACGGGACTGGGGTGGTGCTGTAAAGGGCCGTATTGTCGTAGACCTGGCTGTGGCTGATCAACGTGATGACTAAGGGTCTTTGCGTGACGGTCAAGGTTCCTGAGCTCACGCTCTGAACATAGTAGTCGGTCTTATCCACACCGGTACTGTCGTGGACAGATAGCGTAGCGGTATAGCTTAAGGGATGAGTGGCATTGGCATTGGTCACACTCGGCAACGCACTGCTTGTGGAAACGACAGTCCCTTCAGCCAGCTCGCTTTGGCTGTTGTCAATCGTGAAGCTGCCGTTTAAGGCCGTGCCATCATAGACTTTGGTCAAGGTATTGGAGGTTGCCACCAGCTTCCGCTTGCGGATAACGGTCGTAGCGTCATCGACCTGCAGATCATAGCAGTCGCTGACATTCTTGCCGTTTTTGTCGAGGGCGTTGAGGTCAAAGGTATGGTGGGTATCATCCACGTAGTTGTATTTAACATCGATGACATCGCCGGAGACGATAGGCGTCGAGGGATCAATAGTGAAGGCAAAGCCCGGATTGGAGTCCGCGTAAATCAACGAACTGGCGGGATGAATCAAGAGGGGTCTCTTGGTGATGGTGACATTGCCCCGTAAAAGGGTAAGATCATAGTTGGAACTGCGGTCATTGCCGTTCGCATCCACAATCGAGAGGTTATATTCGTTTTCATAGGTTCCCGGCTTAATGCAATAGGCAGCAGGAGTGACATAGACGACACTGGGATTTTCGCCGCTGACGGGGCTGTTGCCATAAAGACAGGTGACTTCATCTAAGGAGTGCCTCGTGCCGTCATAGACAAAGCTGCCACTGGCACTTTGATACGTCAAAGGTTTCTTGGTGACACTCAGTGTTCCCGCAAGGATAGACACAACATAATGGGAGGTGACATCCTGCTGATCCTTGTTGCGGATCACGACGTCGGAGCAGGTGTTCTGGACGATGCCGACATCGGTCAGAGAGGTATCGCCATCCGGTCCTTTGTCAAAGTAATCGCCGTCTGCAAGTTCCCCCTGAGTGATGAGATAGCCCTTGGAGGTCAGCGGTGTCTTATCATAGGTCATGGTGTTGCTGGTCAGCTGAATGGTCAAGGTCCGCGGAGCAATGTTGACGGATCTCTTCGGTGACGTAATGGCATAGGAAGCCGTGACATCCGTGCCGTCGCTGTTGGTGATCTTAAAAGCATCTTCTTTGGCATGGCAAAGCGTGGTCGCTTGGGTGATGTCGTCATAGTCGACCTCATAGGAAACGAGGGTATCCCCAGGGACAAGGCTGGTGATGCTGAGGCTGGGCTGATCGCCGTAGACGATATTTTCCTGCGTAATCTCAGCCGTCACAGGGAGCGGCTCAATGGTGAAGTACTGGATCTGACCATAATCCTTGCCACCATAGTTATTGGTGCTATAGGCCCGCATCTGATAGCTGCCGGCTAAGGTCGGCTGAGTCGGACTCCAGTCGGAGCTGCCCTGTTTGGCAAACTCATAGCTGGCCTTTCCGAAGATGGCAGACGAGTCATAGGCCAAGGTTTCTCCATAGACGTAGGTAGCCCCGACCTTTGTCCTATCAAGGATCAGTCCTTTGATGGAGAAGAGCGTGAAGAAGAGGGCCAACGCAATAGCAAATCCGGACAGGAAACGTACCCGGAACTTCCAAAGGAAGTCCTTGATTGTCTTGACGGTACGCATCCGTTGCTGATATTTCTCGTAGCGCATGTTAGGCCGTTACCTTAAGCTTTCCGTAGACATACGTAATCTCGTAGTTGAGGGTCACCTCATTGCCCTCCTGATCTTTCAGGACCAGATCACTCAAGGTATTTTCGGCTTCGCCGACATCATCCAGGTAAACCGAATAGGTATAGGAGCTCACCAGATCGATGCCTAAAAGTCCCGTCGTCGGATTGTCCGGAACCTGGAAGGTCGGCGCCGTGGTGCAGACCAGACGCTGATTGGGTAAGTTCGCCAGCTCGGCCTTGGTGCAGGTCAGATCCGGTGTCGTCACGGTCAGGGCTCTGGCCTCAATAGTGAAGAAGGCACTCTGCGGCTGATAGGTGACTTCCATCGAAGACACCTGCTGATTGGTCGACAGCCAGCCTTGGTCGATATTCTGCGTCTCATTGGAATAGAAAAGATTTCCTTGGTCATCCAGAATGGTGATGCCTAGGACACTCAGCTGATACATGCCGACTTGCTTCCGAGGCTTATAGGCGGACGTATTCCACCCAAAGCTATATTTATAACCGTTGGAAAAACTGCCGTTGGTCCCCTCATAGGTGTCCGTGCCGCCGGTCCGATAAAGGGTAAGGGAGGCATCCACCTTCATTTCCGACGAAGGCGAATGATAGGTGCCATCGTAAAGGATGGACGTATCCTTGACGCTGATGAGCAAGGCACCGGTGACCTGGGGAGCCGTGCTGGTTGAGGTCGACGTGGAGGATGAATTCCCGCCATGAACGCCTTCGCCGCCGGCACCGCCGGTCGGATCCACCCGCTGCCAGCCGGAGCCGGAAACATAAACTTCGCTCCAGGCATGACAGCCCCGTAACGTCACCGTCGTCTCCCCGGAGCCGCCGCTGATGCCATAGAAGCCGGTCACGAACCGGGCCGGGATCTTCAAAGCCCGGCACATCATCACTTCGGCCGAGGCAAAATTGTTGCAGACGCCGGTCTTGCTGGTCGTCAGGAAATACAGGATGCGGTCCGTTCCGGAAGGAACCTGACTGGCGCTCTCGCCCTGGACCCGGTAGGTGTAGTTGGCCTGCAGGAAATCCTTGATGTCCTGAGCCGTCGTCGTCTGGGAATAAAGATTGTTAGCCTTCATGAAGGCAATAAGATCATCCTCGATGGCACTGGGAAGAGCGAGATACTTGGTCCGGACGAAGATCTCATAATCGGCTTCTTCGCCTAAGAGCACATCCGACGTAAACGGCGTGGCTTTGGCCTGACTTTCGGAAAGCTCCGGAATGAAAGTCGTGTCATAGGCATAACTGTTGGCATTGGGGTTGGCCAGATACGTATCGTTGCCGTTATCCTCGTCGAGATAGGTCGGGCCTTGCGAATAGTCGACCGCAAAGCCTTTCTGATACGGGGTCTGCACGGAAACTGAGATCGGATAGGAGTCGACCTTGCCAAGACTCCCTTTGGTGGCAAAGTAGGTTAACGGGTTCTGGGACAGCCCGGCCTTGTTGTAGACGGCACTGTTGGAGAAGTTCCCGGTCCGGGAATCATAGTCGCTGTCCGACTGGTAACGGAAATAGACGCCGCCTTGATAGCTGGTGGTAAAGGAGAGGACCTTGGTATCGTAATCGGCGGACGTGGAACCGGCAAAACCCATGGAGTTGTCACCCACGCCTTGGGAAATGTCGTGGGGCGAGACACTCTGGGAAATCATCTGAGCGATAGCGTTATAAAGCGGAGAGCCCGGCACAAAACTCATCGCCATCAAGACAATGGCTAAGCAACAGATCAGAATGATGAGCGTGGCTAGGATTCCTTTAATGGCGCGTTTCATACGACGTTATCTTTCTTTTCAGTACCTTTCTTTATCACTTAGGCGTTCTGACCGATGCGGGAGACGGCCTCGAGGCAGTCCGGGGCGGAGGCGCCGCCGAAGAGGGACTCCAGCCGGCGGGCGACCTCCGGCTCCTTCTCGTGGACGTAGACGGGGTTGGCCGAGCCCAGCTTCCGGACGACCTTCCTGGCCAGCACGTAGTCCAGGCCGTCGAGGGCCTCGCCGCCGGCGGCGACGTAGGCCGGCACGAAGGCGCCGATCTGGCGCAGGATGCGGTTGCCGAACGAGACGCGGAACGTGTCCCGGAGGTAGGAGTCAAGGCCGGACACCAGCGCGAGGTCGCGCCGGCTGAGGGGGTAGCGCCGCTGGGCGTCCTTCCCGAGCGACACAAGCTCCGGCGCCGAGAGGCGGACCGGCGAGGCCGACGGGCTGCGGAAGGGGACCGCGCGGCTCTCGAGGTCGATCACCGAGGCACGGTCGTAGACCTTGTCCGAGATGGCGAACGTCGAGTCGTCGTTGTTGGCGGTGCAGACGAAGAACACGTTCTCCGGGAGCGGGAGCATCCCCGAGACGAGGCGCTTGGGGTCGCCCGGCATGCCGCTGGAGGCCACCGGCAGCAGGCGGCTCTGCTGGTCAGGCAATTCCAGAAGCGACAGGAACTCCGCGAAGTAGTACTCGATGTGGGCGATGTTGGCCTCGTCCAGGACGATGAGCCTCACGGCGTCGTCGGTCCCGGCCTCGTAGAGCGCCTCCAATAAAGGCGTCTCCGAGAATCTCCCGGTGAACTCGTTGTAGTAGCCCAGCATGTCGCTGCGCTCCTTCCAGGTGGGCTGGACGGGGACGACGTGAGCCGGGGACTGTGTGAACTTCCCGAAGGCGACCGGGAGGCTGGTCTTGCCGGTGCCGGACATGCCCTGGAGGAGCAGGATCCGGCTGGTGCAGAGCGAGGCCAGGAAGGCGCGGACGTCCCTCAGGGAGTAGAAGAGGCCAAGCTCGCTGGCGGCGTAGTCGCGGAAGGAGGTGGCCAGATCGGCGAGGCTCGTCCCGGTGGGGCCGAGCTCATCGAAGGAGGGATGGGCGTCGTCGATCGCGCTGAGGGTCGGGAAACGATGGGCTTCCGCCGTCTTCGGCGATTTGACAGAAGTTGCTGGACTAGGATTTTGGCTGGGTGCCCGGCTGGTAAAGAGCGGCGTGGTCTCGTCATTCAGTTTTCCCTTATCCAGGGAATCCAGATAAAGATAGCGGTATTTACGTTTGACGTTGGCGCCGAAAGCTGTCTGATAAACCAATAAAAGGAAGGAGAGAATGGCAATGACGCCTAAGAGGAAGAGCATCAACAGGGCTAAGGGGTCGGTGGTGAAGAGGGTCTGACCGGAAGTCCCGACCTGATAGTTCTTGGTGACGGCCACCAAAAGCAGGGTCAGGGTGATGGCGCCGATGGCGGCCATCAGAAAAACCAGGAGCCAAGCCACAAACGATGGACGGCGATGGCTGAGGACCTGTTTTTTCATGGTTACTTCGGCTGTCCTTTCTTGTCTTTGTTCTTCTTCTTATCAATGCCCTGGGTCAGGGTTTCGTTCATCACGTCGCTGCGGATCTGCTTCTTGGCGGCCTTCCAGGCTTTCTTATAGAAGCGGTCAAAGGCGGCTTTCTCGGCTTCCAGTTCGTCAAACTGTGCCTGACTGGTCAGCTGACTGACGGGAAGCTTGCCCTGATGGTAGGAGGCAAGCTTCACTTCGCCTTGCAGACGGCTGTTGGTCTCGCTGAGCTTTTCCAGTTCCTCATTCAGATTCTGCTTCTCCTGAGAAAGCTGTGTCTCCTTTGCTTTCGAGCTGGCCAGAAGCTGGGCGTAGCGGAGCTGATCTTCGGCCTGAAGCTTCTGCCTGAGCAGCTCATCATCCTGAGCCTGCTTGACAAGCTTGGTTTCATACGCGGCAGCCAAGGCTTTCTTCTCGGCCTCTTTCTGCTCCAGCTGGTTGGCCATGTCAGCAACCTTCTTATCGCATTCGGCCTGCGTCTCTTTGAGGGCGTTATCCAAGGACTCCTGGTAGACCAGCATGTCTTCACTGGCTTTCTTGAAGAAGTCTCTGACATCGTCATCCTTGCTTTCCAGCTGCCGTTCCAACACGGCATTGCCCTTCTCCAAGAGCTGGATATAGGTCTCCGGAGAGATGCCTAACTCCCGGATCTTAGCCTGCAGGGAGCGCATCTCGCCTAAGGTCTTGGCTTCGGCTTCCTTTTCCTTTTCGGAAAGGCGGCTAAGATAGCGGGCCTTCAGATCATCGGATAAGCCATTGGCAAATTCATAGGACAGGAAGGAAGAAAGATAGAAGATCTCCGCATACTGGCCTTCGAAATCCGGCAGAAACGGATTGAGACGCTGATAGCTCTTCTCGATGGTGAAGCCCTTGCCTTGGTAAGCCGTGATGTAGTCATAAAGCGAGACGGCCGCCTTGAAGTTGCGGTCAAACCTGAGGATGTTGGTCTTGGTGATGGGGGCTTTGACCATCGGCGCCTGAGAGACTTCCTTCATCAAGGGAGTCATCAGGAGAGCTTTGACATCATTGAGGGCTTTCTTCAGCGTATTGATGGCGGCATAGGAACCCTTTCTCGTCGAGAGCGGATCATGATAACGGATATCGGTGATCTCCAGATGGAAATCCAGCTGATGGTCGGTGGTGGAAAGCTTCTTGTCCACCTGAGTATGGGCTTCGAAACGGCCGGTCAGGGCCATGATCTCATTGAGACGGATCTCAATGAAGGAATACAGGTAGGAAAGCAAGGTGAAGAGGAAGCGGTTCTCATAGACGGCAAAGTCGCTTTCCTTCTTGGCTAGGAAGAGCTTGTCCGGAATGATCCGGCCGTCATCCTCGATATGGCTGATGTAATTGGAATGCTTGGATAAATCCGTCAAGGAATCCCGGCTCACGGACTTGATCTTCTCAATCGGCAGCACCGTTCCGTCCGAGCGGACAAACTGTCGCTGTTCGGCACAGGCACCGGCTAAGAACGGCATGGCCAAAGCAATCTTATCGACCCAGTCCCCATTGATCTTGCAGATCGAAGAGACGGACTCCAAAGATTCCACGCCATTGTCGGCGGTTCTGACTTCGTTGAGGAAGGCACTCACGGAAGACGCGGCGCTGATGCGCTTGGCGTACTCCTGGAAAGCCTCATAAACGAGATTCAATTCTTCCATGGTTGATTTTCCTTAGGCGTTCTGACCGATGCGGGCGACGGCCTCGAGGCAGTCCGGGGCGGAGGCGCCGCCGAAGAGGGACTCCAGCCGGCGGGCGACCTCCGGCTCCTTCTCGTGGACGTAGACGGGGTTGGCCGAGCCCAGCTTCCGGACGACCTTCCTGGCCAGCACGTAGTCCAGGCCGTCGAGGGCCTCGCCGCCGGCGGCGACGTAGGCCGGGACGAAGGCGCCGATCTGGCGCAGGATGCGGTTGCCGAACGAGACGCGGAACGTGTCCCGGAGGTAGGAGTCGAGGCCGGACACCAGCGCGAGGTCGCGCCGGCTGAGGGGGTAGCGACGCTGGGCGTCCTTCCCGAGCGCCATGAGCTCCGGCGCCGAGAGGCGGACCGGGGCGGCCGACGGGCTGCGGAAGGGGACCGCGCGGCTCTCGAGGTCGATCACCGAGGCGCGGTCGTAGACCTTGTCCGAGATGGCGAAGGTCGAGTCGTCGTTGTTGGCGGTGCAGACGAAGAACACGTTCTCCGGGAGCGGGAGCATCCCCGAGACGAGGCGTTTGGGGTCGCCCGGCATGCCGCTGGAGGCCACCGGCAGCAGGCGGCTCTGCTGGTCAGGCAATTCCAGAAGCGACAGGAACTCCGCGAAGTAGTACTCGATGTGGGCGATGTTGGCCTCGTCCAGGACGATGAGCCTCACGGCGTCGTCGGTCCCGGCCTCGTAGAGCGCCTCCAATAGGGGCGTCTCCGAGAACCTTCCGGTGAACTCGTTGTAGTAGCCCAGCATGTCGCTGCGCTCCTTCCAGGTGGGCTGGACGGGGACGACGTGAGCCGGGGAGAGGACGAACTTCCCGAAGGCGACCGGGAGGCTGGTCTTGCCGGTGCCGGACATGCCCTGGAGGAGCAGGATCCGGCTGGTGCAGAGCGAGGCCAGGAAGGCGCGGACGTCCCTCAGGGAGTAGAAGAGGCCAAGCTCGCTGGCGGCGTAGTCGCGGAAGGAGGCGGCCAGGGAAGCGAGGCTTGCCCCGGTGGGGCTCAGGGCCTCGAAGGACGGATGGGCGTCGTCAATCGCGCTGAGGGTCGGGAAACGATGACCTGAGGCATTATCTTTTGTCGCAGACGTCGGCTGAGCCGACGAAAGAGCAGCCGGAGTTGACTGGGCAGTGAAAAGCGCTGGCGTGGAGGTCACATCGAGGTGATGCTTAGCCCGAGCCTTGGCCTGTTTCTTCTGTTCGCTGCGGGAAAGGAACTTATCCCCGGGATCACCCACGACCAAGGTCGTGGTGGTGGAACTGGAAAAGACGATGGCAACCGCCATCAGGATGAACAAGGCGCACAGAATGATGACGTAGATCCGGATGGCCTCCAGGCTCGTCAGTGCTTCGAGGACCTGATCCGCAGGCAAGGTATCCAAAAATGTCATTTGGTGGCTGCCTCCTTAGAAGCCAAAACCGAAGCAGGAGAAGCTTCGGGCTCGGCTTTCGGATTCAGGGCATGGTGCAGACAAAGCAGGGTCTTGGAAAAATCGCCCTCGTCATGGAAAAGATCGAGGAAGGTATTCTCGAGGGCCTGGCTATGAGCTTTCTCCGGATAGGCTAAGACGAGATAGGTGAAAGGACCGCTGGCAAGATAGCTGTCCAGGGCTTGGGCCGGGCTTTGACTGGACAGGGCCAAGGCGAGATAGCCTTCCAGGCTGTCCTGGCTGTCAGTCGGAATCCGGGTGACCTGAGCCTCGGAGAGGGTCGAAAGCAGGCTGTCGCCTTTGCGGTAGAGGTCTTCTGACAGTGCATTCTTATCCTTCATCGTCTCGGCAAAGGCCAGATAGTCATCGGCAAAGAGGGTGGTCGGATTCAGCAGCTTGGTCACGCTATCGGTCTTGTCCAAAGTGGCATCGAAGCTAAGAGCAAACCGTAAGAGCTCCTTGGGGTAATCGGCTAAGGAATCCTGGGGATCCTCAAAAAGCAGGAAGACGGTGTTCGGAGATAAGGAGACGCCTTTGATAAGGGTGGTATTGTTGCGGTCGGCTAAAGGATCCATCAGGCCGTCCAGGAGTTTTGAAAGGCCTTTGGCCCGGCAGGAAAGGGAGACGAAAGCCAAGGTCTCCGGAGCCGTGGCGCC
This sequence comes from Bacilli bacterium, assembly GCA_022647725.1. Lineage (GTDB taxonomy): Bacteria > Bacillota_I > Bacilli_A > RFN20 > CAG-288 > Enterosoma. Next base: position 1,591,336 of record JALCLG010000001.1, on the reverse strand, counting down.
GGCTTTCAGCAACGTCAGAAACGCGGGCTCCTCTTTCAGAGCCTTACCGGTAAGAGCGGTCGTATCCAAAGGATGAGAGGTGCCGCCGAACGTGAGAGACAAGGCTTTTAAGAAGATGGCTTTGTCGCTTTCGGCAAGTCCGGAAACCAAAATGACCCGGGTGGCAGCAAGACAGCTGAAGAAAGCGAGACCGTCTTTGTTTTTCAGCCGGTAGCCTTGATCGGACAAGGCTTCCTGCAGTCGGTCACTAAGCAGCGCCGGGGAAAGCTCGGAGGGCAAGAGATGCGGAACGTCGATGCTCTTTTTGACGGCTTGCGGTTTATCGGCTAAGGCCATGGCGGGATCGGCCGTCTCCTTTGCCGCCGTTTTCTCCGGGGAAGGCTTGGCGGAAGGAATCACAGCCAGCTTGCCTTTGGGGTGGACCAGGGAGGCGATGAAGAGCACCAGACAGATGGCACTGGAAACCATTAAGAAAATCAAGATAACCAAATTCATCGGCTCCGGATTGGGAAAGTAAGTCAAGAAGGCAAACAGGATGGCAATCACCAAAAGAATCAGGCAGCCTAAAAGACCCAGCAGACTGAAAGAAAGCACGAGCGGCTTCGATGTTTTCTGCTGCTCCTGATGCAGCTTCTTGACGGCGGAAAGGTCGGCTTGGTAGCTCTCACTGTCCTCGGTCTGCGTCAGAACTTTGTTTTCTTTTTCCATGGGATTGCCTCTATGCTAACGACACGTCGGAGAAGGTCACGCTCACTGAGCTAGAATTCGGATGATAAAGCGAGAGGTAGAGGGGATGATCGGGATCAATGCCGGCCGAGACATAAGCCATCGTCTCGCTTTTGAAGCTGTCATGGCCGAGGTTATTGCCGACCGTGCCATCGGCATTCCGGCGGAAGAAACGATACTGGGGTGAGGTCGATGTCGCCACGGCGGTCGAGGTGAAGGAAGCCTCGAACTGGGCTAAGAAGCTGACCACGGTAAAACGCTTGCTGGAGAACGTCAGGACCAAGGAGGCCTCCGACGAGGAGGTCCAGGTCAGCGACTGACCCACCGCGGGGAAGATGAGGGTCTTTTGGTCATCGGAAAGGGAGATTTCAAGTTCGGGGATGGTCCGGGCCAGGTGATGGCTGACAAAGCTTTCCGTCTTACTGGTGGCGGCATTCATGCCGCTTAACTGTCCGGGCTGAGAAGCCGTGGCCTTTTTTGTCACCGTCACCTTCTCATAGCCAAGATCGAAGTCCTTCGTCCCATCCACCAGGCGGTACTGGTAAGGATTATGAAGTTCGCTGTCAGAAGTATAGGCAAAAATCGGTAAAGCATAGTTGGTATCGGACAAAAGACTCTCTCCCTTGTTGGAGGCATAGATGCGGGTCAGAGAGGTGTTTTCGAAACAGTCTTTGGCTAAGGTCGAAAGACAGCTTGGCAACGTCACCTCGGTCAGACCGGTGGCACGGAAGGCCTGAGACCCTAACGAGGTCACGCCTGAGAAATCATAATCCGTCAGAGCCTGACAGCCGGAGAAAGCCTGGGAGGAAATGACATAGGAGCCGACCGAATGGAAAGTGACTTTGGCTAAAGTCGAGGTATTCAGGAAAGCTTCCTTTTCAATGGAACTGCCTTCGAAGTAATCGGCTTCCAACGAAGCTAAGGAATATCCCATAGAGAAATGGGTCGGCAGGGACTTCAGATGCCCGACATGCAGCGATAAAGGAACCTTGGTGCTCTGCTTGCCGAAAAGATCGCTTAAAGTCATATCATCGAGACTCTGAAGATAAAGGTCAGCTAACATCGGGCTGTCGGCAAAAAGCCCCTCCAGGGAATCACAGGGACCATAAAAACTGGCGGTCTGCAGATTCGGGCAATGGCTGAAAACATCCTTGCCCAGGGTAAGGGATTGATGATCCGGGCTTCCCAGTGTCACGCTGGCTAAGGCCGTGTCATCCTGGAAAGCGGCATCCTGAATGGTGGTCGCCTGAGCCAAGGTCAAGGAAGCCAGAGACGAACAGCCCTCAAAGGCATGCTCGCCGATGCTCGTGGCCGACCCCAGATCCACGCTCTGGAGGTTGCGGCATTTCTGGAAAGCATAGTTTCCGATGGCAATGCCCGGACCTTCCAAGGCAAAGCTCGTCATCGACTTGCCGCTGAAGGCATAGTCGCCGATGCTTTTGACGATATGGCCGCCGACCATGCTGGGCACGGAAACGGCGTAATCATCGCCTTTATAAAGAACCAGTTTGCAGTCGGTCGCATTCAGCAGCTCATAATCGTAGCTATCCGTCGAGCCTTTGGTTCCGGTGATTCCGGAGAAAGCATTCTCCTGACTGACAAAAGGAACAAGGAAGAAGACAATGCCTAACAGACTCACCGCCATCGTCAGCCAGGATCCCCGGGCACTCAGGCTTTGGGTCACTAGGCTTTGCGGGACTTGCCGACTCACCCAGGGATTCGCTGCGATCTTGGAAAGCACCGGCTTCTTAGGGGAATCCGTTGGGAAAGAGACAACATCGTAAGTAAAGCCAGCGCTGGCCTGCGGCAGGACCAGCGGCTCTTCGAGAACTTGGGTCCGTCCCGGACGCAGGGAAAGCTTGGGAAGATTGACGGCATACTTGGCTAAGGTCTTCCTTTCGGCATCAAACGCCGTGACGTTCAAAGCCAATGACGTCAGCTTAGACACCGTGGTATTTTTCACGGTCAGGAAGGCATAGCAATGGTCTGCATCAGCATAAAGGTCATACGAAACGATGGCGCTGGGTTTCCCCGGGCCGGTCATAAAGGTCACCGTCTTGACGAACTGGGGATTACTCATCGCTGTTTGCCTTCAGATACGGTCGTTCCTTATAGGCAAAGAAGCCAAAGACAATCGCTCCATCCAGAAAGGCCAGCACCAGTCCCAGTCCGAGTTCCCAGGCCCAGTTGGAAACAAAGACGGCATAGAAGAGAGCCTGTTTCATGGTCAGCATCACGCCCATCAGAATGACCAAAGCCAGGCCGAAAGTAATCAGTCCTAAGACCAAAGACAGCCGGACCAAGGACCCATAATCCAAGGTGAGATAGCTTTCCTGATCGTGAGCTTCCAGGGCCTTGACGGAGGCGCTATGGGCATTCTTGGGAGCCGGCACATAAGCCGAGGCCGCCAAGGACGTATCGTCAACAGCGGCCTTGACCCAGGTCAGAGGATAGCCGTGGGCATCATAGAAAAGAATCAGCAGCGTCAGGTTCTTGTTGGCCTGACCATACGTCAGTTCAAGATAGGACTTGCGGTGCTGGGAATCCTTGACGAAACGGTAGCAGGAGACAACCTGACGGGTCAGCGGTTCCGGAAGAAACGCCTGCTTCACTGGATCGAAACTGTCCCGGACGACAGGCTCCTGGGGTTTCAGCTTCAGGAAATGGCCGGGGAAAAAGAAATGAGCCAGCAAGAGACTGGCTACGGCAAGAACGATAAGGACCACCCCGAGAAACCCGTAGACCATGTTGTTAATGCTTCAAGGCTGTTCCGTTAGACTGGGAATCCGTCGCCGCACTGGGAGACGTCTGATAAAGGGAGGGATTGCTGCCGGCCGCATCCCGGAGAACCACGGTATTGGTTCCGGTAAGGGCAGTGTCGTCCAGCAACAAATAGGCCGACGCCCGATGGGAAAGGAAATACCGGGGACCTAGCAAGAGAACACTGAGAAGCAAAATGGCAAGGATGATGATGGCAATCAGCAGCCCCTGATAATCGGTAAAGAAATAAGCCGGCAGTCCGTCAAAGGAAGCCAGCTTCATGCCAAAGACAATCGCTAACAGGACCGCTCCAAACAAAGCCACATATAGGACGGCACCTAAGAAATACAGCAGGTCGTTGAGGAAAAGGAAGCCGCCGATCTTCTTCAGCGTCGCCAAGGAATCGAATAAAAGATCCCCCAGTTTCAGCGCCGGATTCCGGCTGGCGACAAAACCGCCGATTTCCAAGAGCAGGAAGCTGCAGGCTAACGCAATCACACCAAAGACGATCGCCGGAATGAAGAAGGCATTGACCGGAGCCAGCTGAAGACTCTCCTGTCCGGTCGAGTTGGCATATTGGATGCCGACATAAAGTTCCTGAATGCCAAAGCAAAGGCCCGCCACCAAAGCAGAGCTAACCAGAAAGCCGCCTAGGACGAGGAAATCAAACAAAGCCAGTGTGAAATAAGCCTGGCCGTCATCCACGCCATCAAAGCTCTTGCTGAAGACAATATCCTCGGCGGTTGTCAACATCCGGGTAGCCTGATAGCGCTGCTTCTGGTAAAGCGGAAGAAGCACCGGGAAAACCAGGGCCAGAACCCCGAGGATCTCCAGTGGCCAAAGACGGAAACAGCGGAAGAAATTATGACGCCAGTACCGGCTAGCCAACGAAGACCCGTCACGGATTTTCAGTCGCCCTGCTGTGCTCATAAAGATACCTCTAGTTTCAAAGATAAGAACTAACTAGGAATATTATAAGTATTCTAGGGTTTTAAACAAGGGACAATTGTTAGCACTCAGGCCTTAAAAAATCAGCTCTTTTTCTTATGTTGGTAGCTCAGCACTCCCTGTTTCAGCCGGTTCAATCCGTCCTGAAGCTCGGCCTTGGGACAGCCAATGGCCATCCGGAAGTAAGGAGCCCCGGATAACCCATAACTGCTGCCTTTGGAAACATAAAGGCCGGTCGTCTTCCTCAGGTAGTCGACAAAACCATCGGCATTGTCTCCCACCAGGGCAGAGCAGTCCACCCATAAAAGATAGGTGGCCTCGCCTGGAATCAGATGCAGCTGCGGAAGGTTGGCCTGAAAAAAAGACTGAGCAAAACTGCGGTTAGCGAAAAGATACGTTCTCAGCTGATCCAGCCACTCCCGTCCTTGGGTCAAAGCGGTGGTACTGGCCAGGCAGCTGAAGACATTCGGTTCAGCGACTTCATCGGTATTGATCTGACGAACAACCTTCGTCCGTAATTCCGGATTGGGAATGATGATAGCACTCGTATGGATACCCGCTAAATTGAAAGCTTTGGTCGGTGAGACACAGGCAAAACCAATCTCCTGATTCAAGGAACTTGCAGCCAGGAAAGGAACATACTCCTTGCCTGGTGCGACCAGGTCGCAATGGATCTCATCGCTGAGAACGGTCACCCCATAACGCTTGGCCAGTTTTCCGAGTCTTGTCAGCTCCTCCTTCGTCCAGATCCGACCTACCGGATTGGCCGGATTGCAGAAGATGCAGAAGGTCGTCTTGGGGTCACTGAACGCCTGCTCGATGCTAGGAAAATCAAGGCGGAAATCATCCCCGTCTCTTAGTAACGGAATCTCGACCGGCTTCCGGCCGTTATTGACAATGGAGTTATAGAAAATGTTGTAGACCGGCGGGAAGACGGCCACGTTGTCTCCCAGGGAGGTAAGTTTTCTCACCGACGAGGAAATCGTCGGAACGACTCCCAAGGAAAAGACCAGCCAGTCATGGCTGATCTCGAAATGATGGCGGTCGGCGTAAAAGGACTGATAGGCCTGATACCAGCTCTCGCCTGGCTCGGTATACCCGAAAACACCATTTTCAACACGCGCCTTCAGGGCAGCGATGATCTCCGGCGCGGTCCTGAAATCCATATCGGCAACCCACATCGGCAAGGTTTTCTCATCGACCGCCCACTTCAAGGAATCGCTGTCCCGGCGGTTGATGACGGTGTCAAAATCATAGGTCATGATAAGCGGCATCCTTTCCCAGCGCCTGAATCCGGGTCTTCGTCGGATCGACGTGAGGATCATCCCGGATCACCGTGGTGATGCCTTCCGCCTTGATGGAACCTGAGAGCGGGTTCTTCACGCTGTCAAAAGAGCTCAGGATCTCAGCCTGGATGTCCGTGCAGTATTCAAAGGCCAAATCCGTATCAAGGACCTGACAGTGAATCAAGGTGATCTTGGACATATAGCAGAAGCCCTGATGCGAGCGGATGGTGCAGTTGATCAAAGTGATGTTCGACGAGTTCCAGCCGAAGTATTCGCCTTCGATGACACTGTCTTTGATGGTGACATTGTCGCAGTTCCAGAAGGCATCCTTGGAGAGGAGATGGCTCTTCTCAATCGTGATGTCCTTGCCGCCGTCAAAAGGATAATTCCCATCGAGCGTCAGATTGGAGATGACCAGATGGGAGGAGCCCATCCCGAAATAGTTGCCTTTGGCTTTGACATCCTGTAACACGGCCCCGTCATTCCACCATAAGGTCTCTTCGGCCTGGGTGAAAGTGAGATTCGTCAAGGTCAGATCGTGGCATTTGCGGAATTCCTTCGGCGCCTCGATCACACAGTCGCTGAAACGCGACTGGTCGGTATACCAGATGCCGGCCCGGGCCATCTCCTTGAAATGGCAGTGGCTGACCTGAATGTTCTTGCCGTACCATAACGGATATTTCCAGCCGAATTCGGTGTTGGAGATCGTCAGATCGGATGACTCCTTCAGCGGGGATTCCCCGTCATCGAAGAGACAGCCGGTGATGGTCGCCCCCTGAGTCATGAACAGCGCCCGTTCGCCGGTGAAATGCTGGTTCAAGTATTCTTTCATAGATGCCTCACTTTAAGGTGTCTCTATTCTAGGGGGAGACGGCCTAAACGTCTACTAGTTTGCTCCTTAGAGCTACCTCCAAGTCAAGGCCGAGACTCAGAAATCCAATTTCTTGAGAAGCGAACCATCGATCAGATCATAGAGCTTCAGGCCCTTGTCATCCAGCCAAAGATAGCTGTGATGGCTGTCCTTAGGAAGAGACAGGGAACCGGGATTGGCAACGATGAGATTCCCGCGGCGTTCCAAGACACTGACATGGGTGTGGCCTTGGATGAAGATGTCATAGTGACCCAAAGGAAGATTATCCATCGACGCATGATGGCCGTGGGCTAAGACGATCTCCTTGCCGAAAGCATAGAGATAGGCCATCTCCACGATGGGGAACTGGCTGACTGTCTGATCGACCTCGCTCTCGCAGTTGCCCTTGAGAGCAATCAGTCTCTCAGCATAGGAATTCAGCAGTGTAACGACGGCTTTCGGAGCATAGCCTTCCGGGGGATCATTCCGGGCACCGTTATAATAGTGATCGCCTAAGAGAACAATCTTGGACGGCTTTGTTTTCTCCGCAATATCAAAGAACATCTTGGCATAGGTTAACGAGCCGTGAATATCCGAACCAATAAGGAATGTCATAGATATCATCCTTTCCTGTAATCAAGGAAGTGGACCACTTCCCCGGTCTCAACGTCTTTGACTTTCAGGCCGGTCTCATCGAGGGCAAGATAGGAGTGGTTATAGTCCCTTGGGGAGGCTAGGCTTCCCGGGTTGGCGATGATCTTTCCGTCCTCCTTCTGGTAGATGCCGGAAAGGTGAGAATGACCCGAGAGGAAGATCTGATAGTCCTGATCATAGTCATAGGGCGTATAGAAGTGACCGTGGGTTAAGACGATCATCCGTCCGAAGTCATAGTCGAAGGTAATCAGCGGAAGCTGGAAACGGGCTTTGGCTTCTTCTTCCTCGCCGTCACAATTGCCTTTGACGGCTAAGATCCGGGCATGGTAGGGATTCAAAAGCGAAATGGTCCTAAGGCCGATATCCCCTAAGACAAAAAGCTTGTCATAGGATTCCTCGGTAAAGACATCCAGCGCCAGCTGGGTATAGTAAGTATCGTTATGGGTATCGGCAATGGCCATGATTTTCATCCGAAACATTATACCTGAAAAAAGGAGGGCACTGGCATGCTAATTCTTTTTTGGCAAAATTGTTTTTGGGTGTTTTCTTTTTCGGACATAGAAACTAAGCCAACCAGAAGAATGAAAAGAATAGCGATAAGAGCAAAAAGGGGCTGTGGCTTCATCAGTAATATCGGTTGCTTGAGTGAATCGTAATAAGAATTATTGGGTTCGCTAGAATAATAATAGAAGCCTTGCGGCCGTAGGGATTCAAAGTACGAAGCCATCCAAAGATATTTCGTCCGCGGAACCAGAGAAAATATAAAAGAAGCGCACAAATGAAATCTGGCAGCTGTTCCAACAGAGAGCAAAAAGCAGATAAGGAATAGGAGGAAAATCGAATCTGCTGATTCTGACAAATAGATAAGACTGACTGGATGCCTTTTCTTTTTCCAGGATGGGAGAAAAAAATGAAGAAAGCCTCGACTAACAGGAAAACGCCCGAAAGACAAAGCCAAAAAATGCCTCCGCTTTTTGGAGCATAATCCGGCAAGGTATGTTGCGGAGAAATCCCATTCCCATAGATTTCAATTAGTTCTCGGATAATCTGATCCTGGCAATCATACTCATTTTTGGTCATTTTGCCAAAAAGCAAAGGTTCATCCACAAACCTTTTATTTTCATTTTAAGAACCGCAAGGATTTCATTCGGTATTATTTTCAGCAAACAGTAGAAAAATACTTTTTAATTTCAGCAAATCTCACCCTCTCTGATTTGACTGACCCTATTCGATCCCTCAAAAATTTCATCAGAAACAATCGTTATCTTGTCATTAACTTGGTGATGAATGACTCAAAACGCTTTGAAATCTTTTCTGAGTTCTATGAGGCCCTGATGTCTTCCATCATTTGGATATCAAAAAGCAGTCCTGAAAAGAAAGAAATCTTTTTTATGGAAGCTTAGGCCTCATGATTCAAGCAGTCATGGAAGAAGCTCCGACGACGGATTCCGAAAGGTTCGGCCGTATTTTTGAGAGTCTTTTTGGCAACAATCAGTCTTCGTCAAAGAAGGAAAAGGGGAATTAACAGGAAATGTTCGTTTCTTAGAATGAATATTCACAATTAGTTTCCGTCAATAACAAAACAGGATAGAGTGTTTCAAAAGAGGATTCTAAACCGGACTTTTTTTGAAACCAGGAAGGAAACCCTATGGAATCAGAAGTATTTGCCACCTTTTTAGGCAGCTTCAGCAATTCACAGGCCACTGGTAGAGAAACGTTTTATTTTTTTACGAGACCATTAATGCGCAAAATCTTGTTCATTATCAATTTGGAAACACTCAAATAATTTTTATCGTCTGAATGAATAAAGTAACTCATTTCAATTGAATTTCTAAGCATTGATTTTTTAATTTCGCAAAAAGATCTATCAACTGTGCCTCTATTTTTTAATACAAGAGGACATTCGCCGCCACAATAAAATCGTGCGGAGCATTTTGTACAATCCTCTTTATTGTTTTTTAAGCTAGTGAATTCTGATGACGAATTTGAAAAGGACTTGACTCCAAAGGCATCGATTTCTGAAGATGGGGAACAAGGATAAACCTTGTCTTGCCCAATTGTAAACCTGGCAAGCAGACCTTCACATGGTGAATCTACTCTTTGCCCGGAAAAAACCCTAATAAAAATTTTTCCAAAGTAATCATCGCCATTTAAAACTGCGAAAAGCATTTCGTAGTCATGTTTCTTGAGTTTTTTTAAAAGATATTGTGTTGTTTCATCGTATCCTTTGCAAATTTTCTTGATGTCGAACATTTGGCTTTGAAAAAAGTTCCTTGAAAAACGGATAGAAACAGTTGGTGCCAGTTTGAGCATTTTCTTATATGATTTCAATATGCTGCCATTAAAGGAGGGAGTTAGTGTCATAGACAATCCAACATATTCCTTATGGTTAATCCGTTTTATGTTATTCTCCACAGCTGAAAAAGTTCCTTTTCCATTGATGTCAATTCTGTTTTGGTTATGAATTCGCTTGTAACCATCCAGAGAAACTCCAAAAAGGATTTGATGTTTTTGTAAGCATTCCACGATGGGAGGGGTCAATAGGCTTCCGTTGCAAACAAACATAGGAATAACATCAAAGCCTCGTCTTTTTGATTCCTCAATGCAAAAATCAGCCACCGATAATATTTTCTCGTATGCGAGAAGGGGCTCACCATTTCCAGAAAGATCAAGAAATAGGCGACGCACATGCTTTGCATTATCTAAAAATTCCGTTGTCTTTTTCTTCACAAAATCTGCACTAATGTCTTCATGTATTCCTGCTTTACGAAAACAGTATCGGCAACGAAAATTGCAGGAGGATGAAATATTGAAAGACAAATAATATGTGAAATAGTCATCCTTTTCAAAGCTCAGAACCGTTCTTTTCTCAAAGCCAGGTATTGAGGATTCATCAAATTCAGCAGTATAAAAACTATCAGCAACATAGGCAATGTTTCCGTTAGCGATGTTAAAAAATGCTTTGAACTCTTTGAAGGAATAGATTTTAAATTTCATTCCAAACCCATTCCGTCCCGACAGGAATATTGATAAGATTTGGATCGGATCCGTCGGCAGTAAATGTCAGTTTCATCGCTACCGTTGGGTATATCGGTTGATTGGATTTAGCAAGAACCGAAAAGACAAGATTCATTTTGAATCCTCCGACCATTTTTGCAAAGGGAATCGCTACATCAATGTCATGGTAGGAGAAATCATTCAGACATGTCGGGTATTGTTCTTGGAAAGCCCAAGGCGAAAAGCCAGGATATACCAATGTCCCCGTCTCCGATACAGTATAGTCTTCACTAATGGACGCATTGGTAATTGTACATTCAAGTTTCATAAAGGAACCGTCAGGCAAATCGTCCTCATCTTTAACTTTATAAGGTATCAGTTCCAAAAAATAGAGGTGCTGATCCGTACGGCCAGTCTCTAAATTGAACTGATCAAGCTGATAATCCTTTTGATAGTCACCTTCATTGGCTAAATTGGGTGTGATAAAGGAGCCTATTCTTCCGGACTGAAGGAAACCATAATTGGCATTCAAATATGCACCTTCCATGACATAGTCAGAGAAAGCAACTTTCTTCTTTTTTGCACAGCCTGAAAAGAAAACAAGACTAATAGCAAAAAGATATTTTTTAAAAGAGTTCATTTGATTTTTTTAGCACAAAGGAGGATAAAACAGCATAGAATTTTTTTCATAAGCTCTCCCAGGGTGCAATGTCTTAAAAGCGGGTATTTCCCCAAAATTCGTAAATTTAAGGCCGGGATGTTCGGCGTCTGAAGCAACATATCCTTCCTTAATTGGTTCAGTTTTATAAGTCTCATTGCTAAATGTTCTTACATTGTAAGAATAGCCGTAAGCAACGGTATGTGCGGAATAGAAGGCCAAACCCTCAGACCAATCAGAGGTTCCGATGCTTGTCAATAAAGGGCTTTCGTTTCTGGAAAAAAAGTTAAAATTTAAAATAGCATTATTATTGTTGAGTAAATCCATATCAGTAGAGAGAAGACCGGATTCAGAAATGTTGCCATTAACATTCACATATTCATGAGAATCCGTGAAATCTTTGGCAAAAGATGTATTAACAATGTGACACATTTGCATAGTCCAATATGTATGCCGGAAAGCATCTAGTGTATTATCTCCTAAATTTAGAAAATAGGGAAGAAAATAGTTCTGTGCAGTGTCTTTTGATTTGTCAGCTGCTTCTTTACAATTTTCAAGAGAAATGGGATTTAATAAACCATTACTTAAGTAATGATTAATTACTGACGTTTCATATTTATTGACCCTACCCAAGAAGTTTGAAGAAAGAAGGTACAAAGTAGAATAAAGGTAGCCATTAATAGCAATCTTAACTCCCAAAAATAGCCCACCGGTTACAAAAGAAAGGAAAGTAGAAAAAGCAGATGAGATTTTTAGCTCCGTAATATGGTCAGCCAATTCACTCAAATAAGAGTTAAGGTTTGAGAAGTCATAGGTTTGGCAATAATGTGAAGTCGAATTAGATAATGCCAGAGCATTGTTTTGAGACCTTTGGAAAGGATTTAGCACCATGGAATTGAGCATCGCCACATAATTGTTTCCTGTAACGGGATACATCTGATCATATGTTTGATATTGCAATAACTCGTTTTGATAAGTAGAAGAAGACGAATCGGGCAATGCAGGATAATTTGAGCCTGGGTTCAGGTTTCCAAGCTCAGGATAAAGAACTGAAACCATAAGATTAAGTGCTTCTTTAATAACTGCATCCTCCCTATCGGAAGCGCCATATTCCAAAGCTACATAATTTTCATTTGGATTTCCGATTTTAAGTGCTGCAGAATCAATTCCACAAGAATTTGCATTAAGCCTGTTGCTTAAGCAAATAATATTGTTCTCTTTTGAAGAAAGTAAAGAGGACAACAAGAACGTGATAGTAAAAAGAGAAAACAGTTTTTTAGTTTTTTTATGCATGTTAATTAAAATGTTTATTTGCAAATGAAAGTATATTTTATAATGTTGCATATGTCAAGATGTCATTTTTAGTCACATAAAACATCTATAGGCTTCAAGCATAAAATAAGCAAATTAAATTCTCTTTTTGCCATGGAAATTAGAATTATTCTTTTTTTATATGTTGCTCCTATTTCTCACTTTCTTATTTTGGTTACAAATTTTTCTGTTAAATGCCTTCGTGTTTTTCCGTTTTCTCAATTTCATTTCACGTTAGAAAAACCTGATATTGGTCATGTTAAATACTCCCAGTCTTTTTCTTCGAGCATCGGAATTCATAATTTAAGTCAACTTGCGAATCTACCTGGCATTCTATAGGAGTCCTCGCCGTTCATGTCCCCAAAGGCAGCCTCATCGTCCACGATGTGTTCCACGGGCATGCCGAGGCCACCTGAAGGCGATGCAGCCTATCAACACTCTCTGCGCGCTGGTGAGGAGAGTCGTCTGCCTCCACGTCGGCGAGAAGCCAGGGCGTCTTCAGGAGTACGTCGACTGGGCCTGCCTCCGGAGTTTCCTGAGGAGGATGCCCCCGGACGAGAGGAAGAGGGAGGTCCTGCGAATCTGCGCCGCAACGGGAATCGACATCAAGAGGCGATGCTCACCACACCCTATGTAGGCAAATCCCTCTTTATTTGCTTTTTCTTTGAAAGCTGGTGGCGCAAATCTTGTCCATCGGGTCTTAGATTTTGAGGCGCAAACACAAAAAAAGTCCCTCATTTCGTAGGGGCTTCAAACACAGACAATCGGATCATTAATCCGAAATAGGGAGCTGACTTCCCACGTTGAAAGAAGTTTTCCTTGAAAAGATATCGGCCAAGTGTTACGCTTGTAATACAAATTTAAGGAGATGAAATTATGGGTGTATCTATCCGAATGACCGAAGAGGAGGCCCAGCTCGTCAGGGACTATGCCAAACTCAACGGGGTTACCATCAGCCAGGCAATCAAGGAAGCCATTTTCGAGAAGATCGAAGACGAACTGGATCTCCAGGCCGCCAAGGATGCCTATGCCAAATACCTGAAGGGCGGGAAGAAGTCCCACACCGCTGAGGAAGTCGACCGCAAGTATGGCATCCTATAAACTCAGGGAGGCGTCTGATGTGAAGAAAGGAGCGCCGATTTCTCGGGCGAATATTTTTCGGGCATTTTTTACGATGGCGGAGCGAGAGAGATTTGAACTCTCGCACAGTGTTGCCTGTCTATGAGCTTTCCAAGCCCACCCCTTCAGCCTCTTGGGTATCGCTCCAGCTGAACTTTGGTAGAAACTTTACTTAGCTACGCTGATAAAATCAGCAAAATTGATTATATATGAAAACCTTTCAAAGTCAAGGAAAAGCCATTTTTCTTTGCCCGGGTCTCCTCGGCTTCCTCCGGAAAGCAAAAATCTTTTCTTCCCGGAGGTCATGAGTGGCCCTTAGGAATGTTATAATTCTCTCGGTATGAATTATCAAATTACAGAAAATGAAGCCAATCAGCGGATTGATAAGTTTTTGAAACGGATGCTCAAGGATGCTCCGATTTCTTTTATTTATAAGATGTTCCGGCAGAAGGATGTCAAAGTCAACGGCACGAAAGTCGCCATCAGCTATATTCTGAAAGACGGCGACGACGTCGATATCTATCTGAAGCCTGCTCTTCTGGAGCAGTTCCACAAGGATGCTCTCTTGCGTCCGGTCAAGCCGGATTTCACCGTTCTTTACGAGGATGAGAACATCCTCGTTGCCGATAAGCCTAAGGGTTTACTGGTGCATGAGGACGAAGGCGAAAAAGCCATCACCCTGCAGAACATGGTTCTCAATTATCTGAAAGAGAAAGGCGAGTTTGACCCGACTAACGCCGCCGGCTTTGTTCCGGCTCCGGCCCACCGGCTGGACCGCAACACCTCCGGCATTGTCGTCTTCGGCAAGAACCTTCCTACCCTCCAGGAACTTTTGGATCTTTTCCGTGTCCGGGATCAGATTGAAAAGAAATATACTCTGCTGGTCCGGGGCAAAACCGATGAGGAAGGCAAGATCAACCTGCCTCTCATCAAGGATTCCCAGAAGAAGATGGTCCGGGTCGGACGGATTGAGCAAGGCGCCAAGCCGGCCTTAACTACCTATCACCGGCTGAAAGCCTATCCCTGCGGCTATAGTCTCGTGGAAGCAGAGCTGATGACGGGCAGAACCCATCAGCTCCGCGTCCATTTTGCCGCCATCGGCCATCCGATCGTCGGGGACAACAAATACGGTGATTTTGAAGTCAATGATGCTTTTGAAGCCATGTACCATTACCGGAACCAGTTCCTCCATGCGTCCTACTTCAAGTTCCTGGAACCCGGCGGCAGGCTGGCTTATCTTTCCGGCAAGGAGTTCATCTCCCCGCTGCCGGAAAAGGAAGCAGCGGTCTTAGAGAGTCTTGCGGGCATCCATTAATGACCCTGACGCTGTTTCTTTTCCTCCTCATCCCGATCTTCGTGTTACCGGCCATCTTTCTTCCTCTCAACCGTGTCCGGATGTTTCTTTATGGCACGGTCAGTGCCTTTGTGGTCGTCGGCATCTTCTATCTGCTCAATCTCTGGCTGACCCCGCTTTCTGTCAGCACTCAGCTCGGCCGGGCTTTCCGTCCGCTCTCGGCCTTTCTGGTCGACGGACACAGCGAACTGTCCTTAACGGAGAAGTACCATCTTAGCTTCACCTTCTTCCTGATGCTTCTTTACTTTCTGGTCTATCTTATCGTGTATTTGCTTTGCAAACTCTTCTTCATCGGCAGCAACCCTTCGTTCCATAAGCCGGTCAAGGCCATCCGCAAAGTCATCGATTCCAGTCTCTTCTTGGTATCCACCTATCTGGCCTTGGCGCTGTTCTTTATCAACATCCGGGAAATTCTCCCTTTCGGCGACGGCTTTCTCAGCTGGCTTTTTGCCTTGATCTATCCGCTGGAGGCCTAGGCCATGGAAAACAGTCTGAGATTTGCGCTTCTTAGCGAACTAAGCGGCAATAGGGAATACCTGGCCGTCAAGGATTACAGCAAGGTCTTAAAGGCCTCCAAGGCCTATCAGGTTTTAGGCTATAACGTGGAAGAGGCCAAGAAGCACCGCTCGGCCAAAGCCCAGGCGCTGGTTTACAGTTACCAGAAGATTTCCTTGGAACCCAACACGGTCAAGGATGCCTTCATCATGGAGACCGCCCTCAACTACCTCGCCCTCCATTCCTATCCGGAATATTATCTGAATCCTTTGGCCATCGATCCGACCTACCATGGGGAAATCAGCACCATCGGCGAACTGGTGATTGACTACAAAGGCAAGGAAGCCTCCCTCAACAGCATCATCCTGGACACGCATGATTCCATGATGACTAAGGAACTGGAAGTCGATACCTATCTCAACGACTGCCTCAGCGACATGAACGGCATCGTCGGAGAGACGTTGACGAAGCTGCATAAGCGGGCTTTCCAAGAAGAGCAGACCCACAAAGACATCATCGGCATGGTCTTCTCCTCGCTGTTCTTCGTTTTGACCAATCTCGCCCTGCTTTTCCTGCTTTGCTATCCCTTCTCGCCCTTCTTGGCTCTCTTCCAGAGCCGGGATCCCAGCAAGGTCATGACCTATGTCGCCTATCTTTATCCTTTGATCACCCTGCTTTACGACTTCTTCTTTGTCTTCTACCACAGCTACAAGGCCAACCTCTCCGAGCCCTATAACTTTGCCCGCCGCTTCTCCAAGAAGAACTCCTCCTCCATTTATCAGGATGTCCTCTATGGCAAAGAGCAGCTGAAAGCCTATCTCTTCACGGCCATCGAGACCCGGACTCCCTTAAGCAACGATCTTACGGAATTCTCGAAGCTCAGCAGCTCCTCCATTGACTTCGAAGCCATTCAGAAGGTCGAGGAGCAGAAGAAGAGCCGGCTGTTCCGTTTCCTGACCCAGATGTCCTTCTCCATGACCATTCTCGAGCTGACCATTGCCGTCGTCAGCTTCCTCGTCTATGTGCTGGGCCTGGTCTTCAAGGTGGCTTTTTAAAAAACAATGTATCAATACCAAGGAAAAGACGTCAGCGACATCTTCGCTCTCAGCAAAGTCATGTACCTCGACAGCGACTACTTCGCCAAAGAGGTCCGGACTCCGGCTTTTCTGGAGTTCGTCCGTCAGGCCGATGTCAACAAGGCCGAGCGGCTCAAGAAGCTCCTGCTTCTTTCCGTTCCCGATGACATCCTTGTCTTCCGGGCCAGCCTGATTCTCAATCCCTATCTTTCTTTCCGTTTCAAAGGCTATCTGTTCAACGACTATGCGGCCTTAGGCCGTCGGATGCTTTCCAGCGCCCCGGAGACCAATCCGGTGCTGATGGAAGTCGTCCGCTACTCCCTGGTGAGCCTCCATCTGCTCTTCTCCTCCTCCGGCACCCAGAAAGAGAAAGTCCAGGAGATCATGGCCATCGAGAAGGAAGGCGCCAATGATCTCAGCTATGCCTACTTCCTCTTAGCCTATGATCTCTCCAAGACGACCACCCTGATTTATCAGAAGAAGGAATACAGCGACATCTTCAATTTCGTCTATTATCTCCGCTCCTCCAAGACCGATCTTGCGGAGCTGGGAAACTATCTGGCCGACTCGCCCCTGTTACGGGCCTACTCCCATTTCAGCAAGGACGGGAAACTCGTCGAAGAGTACCTGCACCTCAACCGTGAACTCGACCTCAGCGAGAAAGGATTCCTCGATGCCACCAAGAAGCGCGAGGAAGCCTTCCGTGGCCTGAAAAAGTAATCTCACGTCTTAAAGGCGGAATTCGGCGCTTTCCTGTTGCCTCGAAAGAAGGCAAAACCTATAATAAGAAGCGAATGGAGGAATGGATTTTATGGATTATCAGGTGAGAAAACAGGCTTGGCTGGATTCGTCCTGGGTCTCGAAAGAAGACAAGGACTACATCCAGAAGCAGGATACGGATACGCTCGAGGAGATGTTCGGACAGAACCTCGCTTTCGGTACGGCCGGCATGCGGGCCTTATTGGGACCGGGCTGCGGCCGTCTTAATCTTTTGACGGTCCGGCGGGCCACCATCGGCGTCGGTCTTTTCCTCATTTCCAAATACGGCGAAGCCGAAGCCAAGAAACGCGGCGTTGCCATCTCCTTCGATAACCGCCATTACTCCAAAGAATTTAGGGATATGGCCGGACAGGTCCTTACCGATATGGGCATCAAGGTCTATACCTTCAACGATCCTCATCCGACTCCGGAACTGAGTTTCACCGTCCGGAAGTTCGGCTGTGTCGGCGGCTTGATGATCACCGCCTCCCATAACCCCAAGCAGTACAACGGCTACAAGTTCTATGATGAGAAAGGCTGCCAGGGCGTCTATGACACCATTGACGGACTGATTGCCATCATCGACAAGCTTCCCGATGAACTGACTGTCACCTACAGCAAGGTTCCGGAAGCTGAAAAAGGTACGGTAACCTATCTGGATCAGGACAACAGCTATGATGAGGCCTATGTCGCCAAGGAAGTCACCACCTCGCTTTATAAGGACGTCTATCAGGGGGAGCGTCTCACCAAGATCGTCTTCACCCCGGAATGCGGCTGTGACTGCAAAGTCGGTCCGATGGCCTTACGCTCGGCCGGCTATACCGTGACCACCGTCCCCAATCAGGACTTTTTCGATCCGGACTTCAAAGGCACCGAAAACCCGAACCCGGATACCGACGGCGCCTATAAAGGTGCCATCCAAACCCTCAAGGATCTCAACAGCAAAGGCGAAAAGTACAATCTGATCCTCGTCACCGATCCGGATGCGGACCGCTGCGGCATTGCTTTCATCGACAAGAACGGCCAGATCCGCCGCTATACCGGTAACCAGACCGGTGCCTTGCTCATTGACTATGTCTTGACGACTCTCAAGAAACGCAATCAGCTGCCCGCGACGGGCGTCATCTGCAATACCTTTGTCACCGGCGGACAGGGGGCCAAGGTTGCCGAGCTCTTCAACGTCAAGGTAAGAACCACCGCCACCGGCTTCAAGTACATCGGCAACATGGCCGACAAGATCGAATCCTTAGGCGAGAAGTATCTCTTCGGCTACGAAGAGAGCTACGGCTATCTCTTAGCGGACTTTGTCCGGGATAAGGATTCCCTGCAGTCCATTGTTGCCATCGCCGATATGACCGAATATTATCTCCGTCAGGGCAAGACCCTGGATGTCGCCTATGCCGAGCTTTCCAAGAAGACCGGCCGCTACTATAACGATCAGGTGTCTGTCGCCTTCGAAGGCGCCGGCAGCCTCGAACGGATGAATGCCGAGCTCACGAAGCTTAGGAACAACCCTCCCAAAGCCATTGCCGGTGCGCCGGTTACGACACTCTATGATTATCAGCTAAGGAAGATCTCCCATTTAGGCGACGGGACCAGTGAGCCTCTTTCCGATCCGGACATCGATACCACCAACTGCCTGCGCTTCAATCTGGACGACGGCTTCATCGCCATCCGTCCCAGCGGCACCGAACCGAAGGTCAAGTTCTACTTCGAAATCACCAACCTCGCCGATGAGGATGCCCATGCTCTGATGCTGAAGCGGGCCGACTTCCTCAAGAAGCTGATGGGATTATAAACCTAAAAGGGTCTGCCGCAAGGCAGGCCCTTTTTATGTGATTTCAAAGAGAAACTAACGGTTGTCGTCTTTGCCAAAGAGCGAGAGGATGGCTTGCTTAATTCCGTCGTGGTTATTGTCTTCCGGGGTGATATGGGAGGCAGCGTTTTTCAAGAGGTCGGAGCCGTTAAGCATCCCGAAGGAGATGCCCGCGGACCGGATCATCTCGATGTCGTTGGGGGCATCGCCGAAAGCCACGATGTGGGCGCGGTCCAGACCGAAGGACTGGGCGACCTTTTCAATCGAGGTAGCCTTGTTGACGCTATGGTGATAGGCTTCCCCGAAAACCGGAGCATCATACCAGAAACGGAGCGAGAGATCCTTGTTGAGGCTCTCCAGATAACTCTGCCACAGCGGATTCTTGCTGGTGTCCTTGCCTTGGACGACCATCGTCATGATGTTGCAGTCCAAAGAATCTACGATGCTGCCGGTATGGAGGTCCATCCCTTCCGGATGGAAGAAGAAGTCAAAGAGCTTATTGGGTTTCAGATAATACAGCTTGTCATCATTCTCGGCCATGACGTTGACAAAGGCATCCTCCCCGAAATGGCTTAAAAAGGCACGGATCGTCTCCGGGGATATTCCTAATTCCACGAGCGGTTTATGGGTGGGATTGTCATCCCGGACCAAGGCGCCGTTATAGCTGACAAAGGGTGCGGTCAGTCCCAGCTCATGGTAATACGGGAGAACGGCCCGCGGCGGACGGCCGCTGGCCAGGGTGACCTGGTTTCCTAAGGCCATCAGTTCCTTAAGTATCTCCTTGGTCGAAGGGACGATCTTTTTCTCATCATTTAAAAGCGTGCCGTCGAGATCGAAGACGAAAAGAAAGTGCTGATTGCTGAAAAGGTCATGATCTAATTGTTTCATACGGTTACCTAAGCCTCTTTATTTTACACGATATCCCTAAGGAGAAAAGATAAGAGCGGTATCTTCGTAAAAATTTCGGGAGGAAACCAAGCCTGAAATGATACAATTAAAGCATGAACAATCTTATGTTTATCTGGATTCCGTTGGTCCTCTCCTTGGCGCCGGTCGTCCGGCCCGCCACCAGTTTTGATGGCCGGGCTTATGCCACTTCCACCGCAATGGACTTCACGGACTCTTCGACGAGCGAAGTCGATAGCTATTATGGCGATATCGGAACGAAAACCGCCGGGAACCTGATGTCCTACCTCTACACCGTTGTTTCCAAAGATAACACATATGTCGACTATTCCAGCGGCGTCACCAAATGGTATAAAATCACCGACCGCAATTGGGACTTAAGCCGAACCATCACCCCGGAGACCTACAAATTCAGCGGCGACAACGATGACAATTTCCGGGAGACCCTTCTTTATTTCAAGGACAACACGACCTTAGCCAAGGCCATCAATACCGATGTCAACGGCTATACCATCGACACCTCCCTCTCCGCGGTGGATTGGACCAACCATAAGAAACCAAAGGAAGCCAACGCCATTCAGGTCGATAAGGAGCACGTCTGGGTCAAGAGCCATGGCTTCTCCCCCAGCGGCGATCCCGTTCCGGGAGCCGGCACGGATCTCCACCATCTGATTGCAGCCGACCATAACACCAATAACATCCATAATAACCTTTACTATGGCGAGGTTGCCGATCATGCGACGGCAACCGTCGTCTACTGCTACTATGCCGACGGAACCAAAGAGGTCAGCGGCTGGAAAGGGAAGACGGCCAAAGGCGAGGATGCCTTTGAACCCACGGATCAATGGAAGGGCGATGTGGCCCGTGCCCTTTTCTATATGGGTACCCGCTTCAGTAAGGAGCTGACGACCAACACCGAAGCCGAACCGTATCTGAAGCTGACCGATGACAATTCCTTGACCGATGACAACACGAATTATCATGGCGTCTTCCATAACCTCTCAACGTTCTTAACCTGGAATGAGCTGGATCCCGTAGACAGCTATGAGACGCACCGCAACAATCTCATCTACAAGAACGTCCAGAACAACCGTAACCCTTACGTGGATCACCCCGAATGGGTAAGACGGGTCTATGACAGTGCCTTTGTCCTCGATGACGGCGGTGGCGACTTCTCCAAATTAGCTACAAGCTACAACTGCCATGTTGGTGATACTGTCAAGCTTGCCGTGACTCTGCCAACCGATTCAACAAAGCTGAAATCGGTAGCTTTCGATGACACCATCCTTTCCAAAGCGGATGACAATGTCACATTTACCGCTAAGAAAGCCGGCACCAGTGACATCACCTACACCCTAACGGATAAAAGCGGAACCGAGACCGTATATACGACCTCGGTCACCGTCAAAGACAAAGTGCTCCTCTCCTATCAGGGACAAGGAACTGTCTTGACGTTGAAAGAGGGCGACACCTATGATCTTAAGCCGAGCCTTGCCAACGCCTTCACGGATGAGATTCTGATCTATAAGGTCAGCGACTCGTCGCTGCTCTCCGTCTCCGCTACTGGCCTGGTCACGGCTAAGAAAGCCGGTTCCGCGAGTGTGACGATTCAGCTGAAATCCACAGACAAGATAGTGGATCTTGAGACCGTTGCCTTTACCGTCACGGTGGATCAGAAACGTCTCTATCTCACCATCATCATCATTGCCGCGGTCTTGTTAATCGCCATTATCCTGCTGTTCGTGATTCTCACGCATTCCCATAAGAAAGGATCAGGTAATTCTCGCTCCGGAAGCTATACAAAGGACTACAATAGAAAAGGCCGCAAAGGCGGTCATCGGAGGTAATGACACATGGCAGATGAGAAAGAAAAGAAGCCGGGTTTCTGGTCGAAGCTGAAGAAGGACATCTCGGATTCCAACCGGGAGTCGAACATTGAGCACGCCTATAATGACAAGGCTACGGAAGTCGAAGTCTATGTCGGCAATCAGGTTTTCAATGAGAAGACCTATCATGGCACGTTCGATGCAGAGAAGAAGACCATCACCGTCTTCGGCGTGATCGATATTCCTTATTCGTCAGTGCTGGTGAAGCGTCCGGCCGATCCGGATAAGGAGCTGCCGGTCTTCTATTATGTCGTTGGCTGCAAGCATGATGACAGCATCAAGGTGAAGGCCACCATCACTGAAAACGACAAGCCGGTGGATTATGAGCGTCCGGCCACTCTCTTGACATTGGATCCGCAGGTCGAGGAGATCAAGGTCGTCAAGGTCAAGGATACGTTCTTCCGCCTGAAGGAAGAGCCGAAGAAGGCCGAGGCCCCGAAGGCTGAGGAAAAACCGGCTGAAATAGCGGCTGAGAAGCCGGCTGAAGCCAAGAAGGACGAGAAGAAAGCCTAAATCTTGTAGACTTGCTGAATCGCTGAAATCAGATCATATGCCGGCTGGTAGCCTCGCTTCAGAAGCACGCCATGTTCGATAAAGAAGGTGCGCTTGAAGCTGGGATGCTGGCCGTTTTTGATGGCTTCCAGCAAATACGTTGCCGGACAGAGATAGGCCTCCGCATACTTCTTGAAGGAGACTAGGAAAAAGCCGATGCCGCCCATCTTAATGATGGTATCGAGATGGCGGAACTGCTGCTCCCTTATCATCGCATAAGGGATCTCGTCGTGGATGGTCTCCTTGCATTCGAAATCAATGTATTTTCCATGGTAGATGCCGACATAATCGGTGGTGGATTTCTCCTGGAAGTAGGCTTCCGAGATCATGCCCGGATGCTCTTTGGACATCTTCACGACTTTGATCGGGGTCGGTCTTTTATAGATGTCGGCAATGCCTTTCTCCCTAAAATAGTCGCAGGAGGAGGAGACTTCCGCCTCAAACTCCATGCCCATGTTGGCTTTCAGGTATTTGTCCCGGGCGGCATCGGCCTCGGTGCGGTTGGCTTTGAGGCGGTGATCCGTCGAGGTGTCTTTTCGGACGATCTCGGCCTTGCGGCCATCGGGGTAGTTGATCATAGGCTCTCCTTCAGAAACGTCAGCAGATCCTGCGTCGTGGCTTTGCCGGTAGTCAGCACCTTCCGGGCCAGTTTGCGGTTGACGTCTTCCAGGCTATGGTTGAACTCATAGCAGTTAAGGATATCCTTGGCCGTCTGCTCCTCATGGGCGATGAAACGGGAGAAGATCTCAAAGAGAGCCTCGGCATCAAAGAGCGAGTCATGTTCTTTGCCGTCCAGCCGGATCTGATAGTGATCCAGCAGTTTATGGATGGATAGGGCCTGGCCATGATTATCGACCAGATAGCGGCGGAGATAGTCATAGAAATCAAAATAATGCTTCTCGAAGGTCCGTAAAAGGTCGCTTTCGAAAGCCAGATGGGAGTCGACCGTGTTGCGGAAGATGGTGATGTCGCCCGGACCATAGCTGATAAAAGATTTCTCATGGTAAGGACGCAAGAGGTTCCGGACTTCCTTGACGACCGTGGCAAAGTGTTTGCCGGAATCCGAAAGATCCTTGCGGGTCAGTCCGGTCATCTGGGTCACCACATGGCCGATGTTGTCTTCCGTCAGGATCAGGGTCTGGTAGGTAAGAGGCTTTCCGAAACTTTTCAACGTCAGCGGACCCGGCTTCCGGGGAACCAGAACGATTCCCAAAGAGATGGCCTTGTGGGAAAACTGGGTGGCTTCGAAATCGAAGAAGACCAACGCATCGCTGGCGCCTAAGGCGTCATTCAATAAGGGGAAGCTCATTTAATCACCGAAGCTGAAGTTCTTGAGGTTGTCCGTCATCAGTTCCGGACGGCAGGACTTATCCAGAATGGTGAAGAGATGCTCAACTTCTTCCGGTCCGAGGATAGCAAACCAACCTGAAAAGAGATAGGCAAGCTGTTTCTGGCATACTTCATAATAGGTACGGCCTTTATCGGTAAGGTTGACATAGACCTGGCGACGATTCTTTTCATCGATGAGACGCTCCAAGAAATCCTTGGATTCCAGCACGCGGAGATTGGCAGCGATGTTGGGACGGGTGACTTTTAGGAAGTCAGCCATCTCGCTGGGATGCGCATTGGGATGATGATACAGATAGCCGATGATCTCATAGTCCAAGGTAAACAGGGACGAGAAAATCTGCAGCTCGCCATTGTCCTTGGCCTTGGAGAGATAGCCCATCAGCCGTTGGATCTTTTCATTCAGTTCCGACGAAATATCAAAGGGTGTTTGTTCCATAATTGAAAACCTCAGTCCCTTGATTATAGCAAAGTGGACTGAGGTTCGTTCAAACTATTTTGAAAGCAAACAGTTTTGAAGACGAAAAGTTACTTGGCTTTGGCCTGGATGTAGCTGTCGATGGCAGCGGCGGCTTTCTTGCCGGCTCCCATCGCCAGAATCACGGTCGCAGCGCCGGTCACGGCATCACCGCCGGCAAAGACACCGTCCTTGGTGGTTTCGTTGTTGGCTTCGTTGACGACCAGACAGCCATGCGGATTGGTCTCAATGCCAGGGGTCGTATCCTTGATGAGCGGATTCGGGCTGGTGCCTAAGGCCATGATGACGCAATCGACATCGAGGACGCTTTCGGAGTTGGGCTTTTCAATCGGCTTGCGACGGCCGGAAGCATCCGGTTCGCCTAAGGTCATCTCGACGATCTTGATGCCCTTGACAAAGCCGAAGTTCGGATTGGTCTTCGGCGTGCCTTCCTTATCTTCCAGGATCTCAACCGGATTATGAAGCAGATAGAAGGTGACGCCTTCCTCTTGAGCATGCTCGACTTCCTCCCGACGGGCCGGAAGCTCCGCCATGCTGCGACGGTAGACGCAATAGACCTTCTCGGCTCCTAAACGTAACGCACTGCGGCAGGCATCCATCGCGACATTGCCGCCGCCGACCACCGCCACCTTATGCGGATGTTCGATCGGGGTATCGCTATCGGCCTTATAGGACTTCATCAGATTCATACGGGTCAGGAATTCGTTGGCGGAATAGACGCCCTTGGCATTCTCGCCCGGGATGCCCATGAATTTAGGCAGACCTGCTCCGGTGCCGACAAAGACAGCCTCGAAGCCCTGTTCGCCTAACAGTTCATCGACGGAAAGGACACGGCCGATGACCATATCAGTCATGATGGTCACGCCCTGTTTCTTCAGATTCTCGACCTCGGCCTGAACGATGGCCTTGGGGAGACGGAACTCCGGAATGCCATACATCAGAACACCGCCGGCCACATGCAGGGCCTCAAAGACGGTGACATCATAGCCCAGACGGCGGAGATCGCCGGCGCAGGTTAAGGATGAAGGACCGGAACCGACGACGGCAACCTTATGACCATTGGACGGAACAACGGTGTTCTGACCGGTCGCATGTTCCCGATGATAGTCGGCAACAAAACGCTCCAGACGGCCGATGGCCACCGGATCCTGATGCTTCGCTTTGCCTTCGGCATCTAACACCGGCTTGCCGTTTTCCAGAAGCGGCATTAGGCCACGGGTGCACTTGCCTTCGCACTGGGTCTCCTGCGGGCAGACACGGCCGCAGACAGCCGGCAGAGACGAAGTAAGGGAAATAATCTCATAGGCTTCCTCGAATTTGCCTTCAGCGACCTTGGAAATGAAATCCGGAATATGGATGGAGACAGGGCAGCCCGTGACGCAGGGCTGATTCTTGCAGTGCAGGCAGCGCTGAGCTTCGTTGATAGCCATCTCGGCGGTATAGCCGAGGGTTACTTCCTCGAAATTATGGGCGCGGACGCTGGCTTCCTGAGTCGGCATTGCCGTCTTCTTAGGACTCTTGTTGTAAGCCATGATTAGCAGACCTCCTTCTTGAAGAGATTGCAGGTCTCATCATACTTCTTCTTCTCGAACTCCCGGTACATGCCGTTGCGGAGCATCGCCGAATCGAAGTCGACCTGATGGGCATCGAAATCCGGTCCATCGACGCAGGCAAACTTCATCTGACCGCCCACGACAATACGGCAGCCGCCGCACATACCCGTGCCATCGATCATGATCGGGTTCATCGAGCAGACCGTCTTGACGTTGTACTTTTGGGTCAGCTGCGAGACAAATTTCATCATGATGATAGGCCCGATGGTGATGACTTCATCGTACTTCTCGCCGGCAAGGATTTCTCTTTCCAGAGCCGCGGTCACGAGGCCTTTTTCGCCCCAGGTGCCATCATCGCTCATGCGGATGAACTTGTTGGAGCAGGCGGTGAATTCCTTTTCAAGAATCACCAGATCCTTCGTACGGAAGCCGACAATCGAGGTGACGTCGGTCTTGTTGGCATGAAGCTTCTCGGCGACCGGCAAGGCAATGGCGCAGCCCACGCCGCCGCCGACCACGGCCACCTTCTTCAGACCATCCAAAGCGCTCGGACGGCCTAACGGACCGACAAAATCGGCCACAGCCTCGCCTTCCTTAAGATGATTGAGCTTGGCCGTCGAGGCACCGACGACCTGGAAGATGATGGTGACGGTTCCCTTGACCGGATCCGTCGCAGCTACGGTGAACGGAATCCGTTCGCCGTCCGCATCGGGACGGATGATGACGAACTGGCCGGGCAACGCTTTCTTAGCGACATAAGGCGCTAAGATCACGAGGCGGGTCACGGTCGGATTGAGACATTCCTTCTTGAGAATGGTAAACATTTTTATATCCTCGTTTTTCCTGGCTCTTATTCTACCATTTCATTACCCCTAAAGCTAAGGAAAAGCATTCTTTCGGTTTTCTGACTTTGCAGAGATGTTCTTTAAGCAGTACCTTAGAATCAATTTATTTTATCTTTGCTGTTCTCTTGCTTTTCGTTAAGCGATATAATTAACGGGTAGGAGAAAATGCAATGGCTACGGTAAAGCTCGTTCTGGATTCAAACAAAATCCTGCACAAGGAATTTGAAGGAACCAAGCCTGGGTATGATGCCCTGCAGGTCGACTCGTTTTTGGATATCGTCATCAAGGATTACGAAGCCTTCGAGGCTTATACCAGCGATGTCGATGAAGAAACCGCCCTGCTCAACAGCAAAATCAAGCTTCTCAATGAACAGCTCTCGGCCGTCGAAGCCGAGAACGTATCGCTGAAAAGCCGCTTAAGCGGCATTACCAACAACTCGGAAGCGTCCTTAAACAACCTCGAACTCTTAAAGCGCATCTCTGCCTTGGAAAAAGCGTTAGCCAAAGCCGGCATCAATCCGAATACGGTCGAATAGTCTAGTCTCCGGCCTCGATGACTGCAGGCAGGTAGCGATACCTGTTTGAGGAAAGTCCATGCTCGCGCCAGCTGCGATGCTGACAGTGTTTGCTGCCAAAGGAAATACATGACTTTGGGTAGGGAGGAGTCCCTAACGGCAGAGAAGAATCTAAATCTTCGGACAGGATGTCTTCTCTTGAAAGCTCCACAGTGACGAACCTTAGGGAAACCTGAGGAATGCAACGATGGAAAGCCCCACAAGCGAGAAACCTAAATTTTGGTAAGGGAAGTCAGAAGGGAGAAACGAATCCCGACTGGCGTGCAGAAGCAATTCTGCTCAGATAAATTGTCATCCTCGACATAACATGGCTTACAGGGCCGGAACTCACTTTGAAAGGAACAGGTTCATGGGAAAACTGAATGCGCCGAATAAAATCACGCTGATACGGTTTTTCATGACGCTGTTAGTCATTCTCGTCTTCTGCCTCTCCTATCTGCCCCAGGCCAAGGACTTTGCTCCGCAACTGGGGACGTCGGGATTTACCTGGATTGATCTGGTCTGTGCGGTGCTCTTCATCATCGGCTCCATCACTGACGCCGTCGACGGCCATCTGGCCAGAAGCCACAACCTCATCACCGATCTGGGCAAGTTCATGGATCCGTTAGCCGACAAGTTCCTCGTCGATTCCTCCTTCATCCTCTTGACGACAAGGCTCGATGCCAACGGCCATTTCTACCTCTTCCCGGTCATCACCGTCTTCATCGTCGGACGGGACTTGGCCATGGACGGGCTACGGATGCTTGCCAATTCCAAAGGCCGGGTCTTAGCCGCCAATATCTACGGCAAGATCAAGACCGTGATGGAGATGATCGTCGTGCCGGTCCTCTTCCTCAACGGCTTCCCCTTCAGCTACCTTTCTTTGACGGCTGCCGGTCATTGGGAATACACCTACATCGTCACCAACTGTCTCTGCCTGGTGACGCTGGTGATGTCGTTGGTCTCGTGCTTCATCTATTTTTATCAGAATAGCGATGTCTTCGAAGGAGAAAAATAAAAGATGGAAAAGAAAGAATTGTTGGATGAGCTGGTATGTCGGAAGCTGACCTTATCCTGCATGGAATCGTTGACGGGCGGTCTTTTTGCGGCCACCTTCACCGCCATCCCCGGAGCCAGTCAGGCTTTCAAGGGTGGCTATGTCACCTATTCCAACGATGCCAAGATCAAAGCCGGCGTCCGCAAAGAGACGCTGGACACCTATGGTGCCATTTCCAAGGAATGCGCTGAAGAAATGGCTTTAGCCTGCAGCCGGACCTTAGGAACGGATGCCAGTGTTTCCTTAACGGGAAATGCCGGACCCGATGCTCAGGAAGGCAAGCCGGTCGGCGATGCCTATCTCGCCATCCGGGTCCTGACCAAGCTTTATGCCATCAAGGCTCACTTCTCCGGCGATCGTGCCGAAGTCAGGAATCAGTGCGTTGAATTAGCCTTTTTGACCCTTTTGGATAAGGTCAAAGCACTGCCGAAACCGGAAGCAGAAGCCCCGGCCGAGAAGAAATAGTTGGACAAAAGTCTTCGAATCTGCCAATAGACTATGAAAGGACTGGATCACATGGACAAGACCACAGTTAAGAAGAAAGACGAGGCGAAAGTGCCGGTCGATGAGAAAGACGAGGCGCTGGAAGCGACGCTGAAGGACATCCGCAGTTATTTCAACGATAAGGGCATCATCATGAAGATGAGCGATCAGCCGGCCGTCGATGTCGGCGTGATCCCTTCAGGTTCCCTGCTTTTGGATGCCGCGTTAGGTGTCGGGGGCTATCCGAAAGGCAGAATCGTGGAAATCTACGGCCCTGAAAGTGCCGGTAAAACGACCTTTGCCTTGGAAGCCATCGCCGAAGTTCAGAAGATGGGCGGCCGGGCAGCCTTCATCGATGCCGAGCACGCCATCGATCCGGATTATGCCAAGACCTTGGGCGTCAATGTCGATGACCTGGTGCTCTCGCAGCCGGATTACGGCGAACAGGCTTTGGAAATCGTCGATATGCTGGCGAAATCCAATGCCATTGATCTGATTGTCGTCGATTCCGTTGCGGCTTTGGTTCCCAAGGCCGAACTTGAGGGAACCTTTGAAGATTCCTCGGTCGGCCTGCAGGCGCGGCTGATGTCGAAAGCCTTACGTAAACTGGCAGGCATCCTAGCCAAGAGCAACTGCACCGTCATCTTCATCAACCAGCTCCGTGAGAAGGTCGGCGTCATGTATGGCAACCCTGAGACCACGACCGGCGGCCGGGCCTTGAAGTTCTATGCCACCATCCGGATCGAAATCCGCCGGGCGGATCAGATCAAGGAAGGCGATCAGTACATCGGCAACGTCATCAACGTCAAGGTCGTCAAGAACAAGGTTGCCCCGCCGTACCGTTCCTGCAAGATCGACCTGATCTTCGGAAAAGGCATCTCTCAGGAGCATGAACTCGCCCAGTTGGCCATTGACTACAACGTCATAGAAAAGAGCGGAAGCTGGTTCTCCTACAAAGGTGAGAGAATCGGCCAAGGCATCGTCTCTATCTATAGTTGGCTTAATGACAACCCGACGCTTCATGATGAGATTGAGGCTAAGGTGAAACTGGCCTTGCATCCGACAACCGGGACGGCAAGTGAACCAAGCGCACCCGTCGAAGTGACGCCGGATACGAGCGAAGAGAACTGATTCAAGGGAGGGCTTACAAGCCCTCCTTTTTATTTTTCTTGGCAAATGTTTAATAATTCTCTATCCAAGGGGAAAGATTTTTTATATAATAATCAAGGACTTAGATAACCTTATCTGAGTCTTCTCTATAAAAAGATTGTTGGAATAATTGTCGGTGTATAGACGTGCTGTGAGTTGTGATCTTTTTCGAGAGAAAGGTTCTAAGGCATAGGGAACCAAAATTTTAGACTATGCCGGAAAGAAAGGTCTCCCATGGATACTACTGCTGTAATTTTGATTGCTCTCGGCTGCGCCGCTGCCGGAGCGTTGATTGCCAGCCTTATTTTCATCCTGATTCCTTCGTTGAAGAAGAATCGGGCCAACAAGGCCAGTGAGAAGATCATCGACGAAGCCAATGTCAAAGCCGAGAAGATCCTTGCCAATGCGAAATTCGAAGGCAAATCCACTGTCGATGAGATGAAGGCCGCTGCCGAGAAGGACATCACCGAGCGCAAAGCCGGTGTCGTCGCCAGCGAAACCAAGCTCGATCAGCGGGAAGCCGCTCTCGACAAGCGCGAGGATGCCATCATCACCCGTGAGGATGCTTTGGATCAGAAGAAAGACGAATTGGAGCAGCAGTCGCAGGCCTTGATCGTCAAAGATAAGGATCTGCAGACGAAGATTGACTCCATCATCGTCGAATTGCAGAAGGTCGCCAACATGACCACTGATGATGCCAAGACCGAACTGATGAAGCGGGTCGAAGAGAAGGAAATGAAGCGGATTGCTCTCTACAAGGAGCAGGCCGAAGAAGAAGCGCAGTCGCAGGCGGAAGACAAGGCCAAGTCCTTAATGTGCTTAGCCATGGAGAAGTATGCTCAGGATGTCACGACCGAGCATGCCACCTCGACCGTTGCCCTGCCTTCGGATGAGATGAAGGGCCGCATCATCGGCCGTGAAGGTCGGAACATCAAGTCGATGGAAGCGCTGTTCGGTGTCTCTTTGATCATTGATGATACGCCGGAAGCCATCACCGTTTCCTGCTTTGATCCGATCCGCCGTGAAAAGGCCAAGCTGACCTTGGAGACGCTGATCAAGGATGGCCGTATTCAGCCGGGCCGTATCGAAGATCTTTACAATAAGATTTCTGCCGAATTCGATGATTCCTTACGCCGTATCGGCGAACAGACCGTCTTCAAGCTCGGTCTGCCGCGCATCAATGCCGGACTTTATCCGTACATCGGCCGTCTGAAGTACCGTACGTCGTTTGGTCAGAATGTCCTGGATCACTCGATTCAGGTCGCTTACTTAGCTTCCGTCATGGCCAGTGAGCTGGGCTTAGATACCCTGATGGCCAAGCGGGCCGGTCTGCTTCATGATATCGGCAAATCCATTGATGCCGAACAGGAAGGAAGCCATGTCCAGCTGGGCAGTGAGTTAGCCAAGAAGTTCAATGAGCCGGCGCAGGTCATCAATGCCATTGAGTCGCATCATGGCGATGTCCCCAAGACGTTCCTCATCTCCGAGCTGGTCACTGCTGCCGATACCTTGTCGGCTGCCCGTCCGGGTGCCCGCAGCGAAACCTTGGAAACTTACATCAAGCGTCTGGAGCAGTTAGAGACCATCTGCAAGTCCTTCAGTGGCGTGCAGTCGAGTTATGCCTTACAGTCGGGCCGGGATGTCCGGGTCATGGTCGTTCCGGAGAAGGTCAGCGACGAGGATGCCAAAGTCCTGGCTGTCCAGATCCGTGAGAAGATCGAGACCGATATGCAGTTCCCGGGTCAGATCAAGGTTTCGGTCATCCGTGAGACTCGAGCCGTTGAGATTGCCAAGTAATCAACGATGCTTAGGATTCTTTTCTTAGGTGATATTGTCGGACCTTTAGGCCGGGAAGGCGTGAAAGCCTACCTAGCCAAGTCGTCCTTTGATTTCGTAATTGCCAACGGCGAGAATGCCACCCATGGACACGGTTTAAGCCATGCCCATTATGAGGAGCTTCTTGCAGAAGGCGTCGATGTCGTGACGTCGGGAAACCACTTTTACAACTGCAAGGATCCGCTGACGCCGGGGTTTGATTTCTCCCGGCAGCTCCGTCCTTACAATTTCGATCCCAGCTGTCCGGGAATCGGCACAGGCTTATTTCCTGTCAAGGGTCAGCAACTGTCCCTCCGGGTCACGAACCTTTTAGGACGGGTCTTTACCGGCTCCTTAGCCCAGAGCAACCCGTTTACGGACTTGGACACGATTGTTGCCTTGGATAAGACCCCGGTGATCCACATCGTGGATTTCCATGCCGAGGCCACCGCTGAGAAGCGCTGTCTGGCCGAATATGCGGATGGCCGCATCACGGCGTTAGTCGGTACCCATACCCATGTGCAGACCAACGACGCAAAGCTCCTTGACAAAGGTACATTTTTCTTAACCGATGTCGGCATGAACGGCGCGTATGACTCGTGTCTGGGCGACAGCAAGGAAGGCGCCATCGGCCGGACCAGAACCGGCATGCCTTTCGATATGGATGTCCCCCGCACAGGCAAAACCTTGATTAACGGCGTCATCCTCACGGTAGACACGACTACCTGCAAGACGGTCAGCTTTGAAATCGTCAATGAGACTTTTTGAGACTTTCGGTGTCCTTTTTGAAAGAAACCCTTATCATTTCTTCTTGAAAACACTCGGACACACGCTATAATATATACAAGGAAAAGAGGTTTACCAATTATGACTACATTAAAAGCCAGTGGAAACACGCAAATTCAGAAGTTAGCAGGTGCTATTGCCGGGAACATCCGTCAGGAGGGTGAGGTTCAGATCTCGCTCGTCGGCGCCAGTGCTCTCAATCAGGCTGTCAAGGCCTGCATTGTTGCCCGCCGCTTCCTTAAAGATGATGAGACTCCGAGCGATATCACCGTTCAGCCGGAATTCCTGATGCAGAACTTCTCTGAGCCGTCTTCCACGGAAACCCGTGAAGTCACGACCATCATGCTTCACATCAAGAAGACTGCTTTCGATCCTGCTCACGCTGTCTCGTCCGACTTCCCGAAGCATGATGCTCCGGCTGCCGGTTCGACTCCTGCTCCGACCACTCCTACGACTCCGACTCAGGAATAGTTAACGCATGAAACACCGCCTTGTCTCGCTTCCCTCGCTGAGGGAAGCGGCTCAGCGGAGTCCGGTAGGCGAGATTCATTACGAGAAGACAGCATCGCTGTCTTCATCTTTCCTTAGGTCTTGGGGCCAGGGAAAGATTTTTTGTATCCGCACCTATGGCTGTCAGGCCAATGTCCGCGACTCCGAAATCCTCCGGGGCTATCTCCTCTCCTTCGGTCTGAAGGAAAGCGAGTCTTTTGATGATGCTGACTTGATTTTATTCAATACCTGTGCCATCCGTGAGAATGCCGAGAACCACCTCTACGGGGAGCTGGGCATGGCCAAAACCCGCTTTGAGGAAGATCCGGCACTGGTCGTGGCGGTCTGCGGCTGTGTGATGCAGGAAGAAGGACCGGTCAAATACGTCCTCGCCCACTATCCGTTCGTGTCCCTGATCTTCGGCACCAACAACCTGATGGCTTTCCCTTCCTTGCTGGAAGACTCCCTGAGGCATCATCAGGGCATTATCGATGTCCGGCCGAAAGGCGATGCCATTACGGCCGAGCCGCTCGATTTGGAAGGTTCCCGTGTCTCTTCGGTCAGTGCCAGCGTCAACATCATGTACGGCTGCAACAAGTTCTGCACCTATTGCATCGTCCCCTATACCCGGGGCCAGGAGCGCAGCCGGAAAGAGGAGGATATCCTCAACGAAGTCCGCTGCCTGAAAGAGAAAGGCTATCGGGAGGTCGTCCTTTTAGGTCAGAATGTCGATGCCTATGGCAAAGACTTCTCCGACAAGTATGCTTTCAGCGGTCTTCTGGAAAAGGTCGCCCAGACTGGGATTGACCGGATCCGTTTTGTGACTCCCTATCCCAGTGATTTTAACCCGACCGTCTTCGATGTGATGGCCAGGTACCCCAACATCATGCCTTACCTTCATCTGCCGGTGCAGTCGGGTTCCGATGCCGTCTTAAAGGCGATGAACCGGCATTACACAAGAGCACAGTATATGGAAATCGTCCATCAGCTCCGCAGTCGGCTTCCGGATGTCTTCTTAACGACGGATATCATCGTCGGCTTCCCCAGCGAGACTGAGGCTGATTTCCAAGAGACGTTATCGCTGGTCAAGGAGGCCGGTTTTGATGCGGCCTATACCTTCATCTTCTCAGCCCGTCCGGGAACGCCGGCCAGTCAGATGAGACCCGTCAGCAGCGAAAAGGAAATCCATGACCGCTTTGATAGGCTGCATCAGCTCTTGGAAGAGCAGACCCAGGCCAGAGCCGAGACATTCTTGAATAAGACGGTCAAAGTGCTTTTTGAAAGTGTATCGAAGAAAGACGATGGAATGATTACCGGACTGGATCCCCATGGGAAGCTTGTCCATGTGAAAGGCGACGCGTCGCTCATCGGTCAGATCCGCTTAGTGAAGATCTTGGAATCCCATACATATTCCTTGATCGGGGAGGTGGTCGATGACTGAAAAAGAAAGTCTGGAGCAGCAAGCCAATACGCTGATCAAGGATTTCCATTCCTTGCCTCTTTACCAGCGCTATCTCACCCTGGCAAAAACCATTCAGGAAGACAAGCATCTCCAGGATATCCAGACGCAGGAAGAGCTGCTGAAGAAGAGCTTGAAGTTCCTTTCCGGCAAGGAAAAAGAGGAAACTCTGAAGCAAGCCCAGCATCTTTACGAAAGATATCAGAGCGATCCGTTGGTGGTGACGTATCATCAGGTCCAGGACGAACTGAAGGAGCTAACGAAAGAGCTGGCTCAGGCCAGTCTCTGAAGACGTCTTTCTTTCGGTAAGACAAGCCCGTTGGTGGTGGTATAATAAGACGGTATTTTTTATGAGCAATTCCAACAAAAACGAGTCGTCTGATTCCAATTTCACCCCGATGGTCGAACAGTACCTCGAGGTCAAGAAAAAATACGGCGACATCATCATTTTCTTCCGCATAGGCGATTTCTATGAAATGTTTTTGGATGACGCCGAGCTGGCCAGCCATGAACTGCAGCTATTCCTCACCCGCAAAGCCTGCGGCAACGGCAAGACCATTCCGATGTGCGGCATTCCTCATCATGCCTATCTCAGCTATGCCCAGAAGCTGGTCGACAACGGCCACAAGGTCGCTATCTGCGAACAGGTCGAAGACCCGAAGCTGACCAAGAAGCTGGTCAAGCGGGATGTCATTCAGATCATCACCCCTGGCGCCAACCTCGATATTGAGACGACCGACAACAACTTCATCGCTTCCTTAGGACTGTACGGGAACATGGCGGTCATCACCATCGCCGATCTTTCCACCGGCGAGATGAAATGCGTCAATCTGGCGAACAGCAAGGAAGAGATTCTGGAGAAGCTGCTCTCCTTTGATGTCCGGGAACTGATTGTCCCGACAAGCCTCGATGCCCCGACCATTCTTTTCGTGAAGAACAACTCCACGATGGTGATTTCCTATTCCAACGATGCCTCGACTTCCTTGGAGATGGAGCCGTTATTTGCCAATCTCAAGGATGACCGGCAGGTCGACTGTGCCGCCCGTCTTTACAATTATCTCGTCACCATGGAACGGCGTCCGTTAAGCTACTTCAAGCCGGTCAAGAACCTGATGGCCTTAAAGACCATGACCATCGATTATTCCGCCCAGACCAACATGGAGCTGATCCGTTCTTTGGATGGCAAGACCTTCGGAACTCTCTACTGGCTTCTGAATCAGACCAAGACCCCGATGGGATCACGTTATCTGAAAGCCCAGATCCTCGAACCCAGTGCCAGCCAGGAAGAGATTGAGCGCCGTCTGAATCTGACGGAGGCTTTCGTCACCCATTATCTGGAACGGGAAACGCTGCGGAACGACCTTTCCAGCTGTTTCGATATGGAGCGTCTCATCGCCCGGATGGGCTATGAGAACTGCAATGGCCACGACCTGCTGCAGCTGAAGAAATCCCTGGCCTTGGTTCCGACCTTACGGAAAACCTTGGATACCCTGACGAATATACCTGAACTGGTTCCGATCGTCCGGGGCTTAGGCGACTATTCCGACTTGGTGGCTCTCTTAGAGAAAGCCATCTCCGAAGACTGCCCTCTGACCATCACCGAAGGCGAAATCTTCAAGAAGGGCTATGACCCGGCGCTGGATGAGCTGATCGACCTGACCAGCGATGCCAAGACCTGGATCAGCAACCTCGAGATCAAGGAAAAGGAACGCACCGGCATTCACAATCTGAAGGTCGGCTTCAATACCGTCTTCGGCTACTACATTGAAGTCAGTGCCGGACAGGTAGGGCTGGTGAAGCCGGAATTTGGCTACATCCGCAAGCAGACCATCAAGACCGGCGAACGTTACATCACCGAAGAGCTCAAGGAGAAGGAAGACCGGATCCTCAGAGCCAAGGATGAACGGATGTCGTTAGAGTACAAGCTCTTCAAGGACCTCCGTCAGAAGGTTTCTTTGGAGACCCAGAAGATACAGCAAACTTCTCTTGCCATCAGCGAATTGGATTATTATTTAACCTTAGCATCCGTCGCCAGCGATAACCATTATATCCGCCCGACGTTCAATGCCGAAAAAGCCATTCACATCAAGGATGCCCGCCACCCGATCATCGAAAAGGCTGCCCCGGATGTCCTCTTTGTCGCCAATGATTATGAGATGGACACCGACACGGATGTCCTCATCATCACCGGTCCCAACATGGGTGGCAAATCCACCTATATGAAGGAGTTCGGTCTGATCGCCATTCTGGCGCAGATCGGCAGCTTTGTTCCGGCCTCGTCCTGCTCGCTTCCCGTCTTTGATGCCCTCTATACCCGCATCGGCGCCAGCGACAACCTGATCAAAGGCCAGTCCACCTTCATGACCGAGATGAGCGAAGTCGCCGAAGCCTTAAGCCGGGCAACCTCCGATTCGCTGTTCCTCTTCGATGAGATCGGCCGGGGAACGGCCACCTACGATGGCATGGCCATTGCCCAGAGCATCATCGAATATCTGGTGAGCCACGTCCGCTGCAAGACGTTCTTCTCCACCCACTACCATGAGATCACCCACCTCAGCGAGAAGATTTCCGGCGTGAAGAATCTCCACTGCGATGTCAGTGAAGATAGCGGCAAAGTCACCTTCCTCTACAAGATGAAGCCGGGCTCGATGGATAAGTCGTATGGCGTCAATGTCGCTAAGTTAGCCGGTCTTCCCAGTGAAATCACCACAAGGGCCAGTGAGCTCTTGTCGTCGTTAGAGAGTCAGAGCAAGATCCAGGAGTCACAGATCCGGGAGATCAAGCCGGCCCCCATCAGCGTCGATCCCATCCGCAATGAACTGAAAGCCCTCGATCCGATGACCTTGTCGCCCTTAGAAGCCCTCAATTACCTGATCAATCTCAAAAAGAAGGTGAACTGACATGTCCGTCATCAGTCTCATGAAGCCGGAGCTGGCCAACCTCATCGCGGCCGGCGAAGTCATCGAACGTCCCAGTTCCGTCATCAAGGAGCTGGTCGAGAATTCCCTGGATGCCAAAAGCCAGAACATTTATGTCGGCGTCACCGATGCCGGCAAAGGCTCGATCCTGGTCAAGGATGATGGCACCGGCATGGACAGAGACGATGCCCAGGCCTGCTTTTTAAGGCATGCCTCCAGCAAGATCCATTCCGAATTCGATCTGGCCCGCATCCGGACCTTAGGCTTCCGCGGGGAGGCCATCCCGTCGATTGCTTCCGTCAGCCATATGACTTTGACGACCTCGACCGGCGAAACCACCGGTACCAAAGTCGAAAGCAAACCCAACGAACCCTTGGTCGTCACCCAGGCGCCGTCCCGCAAAGGCACCATCTTTGAAGTCAAGGACCTTTTCTACAACACTCCCGCTCGGCTGAAGTATCTCAAGTCCAATCAGGTCGAAACCTATAGCATCGTCGAGACCGTCGAGCATCTGGCCTTAGGCTTCCCGGAAGTCTCCATCACCCTGGCCATCGACGGCAAGGAAATCTTCCGCACCAGCGGCCGCGGGGATCTTAATGAGACCATCCAGAAGATCTATGGCAACACCTTGGCCCTCTCGCTTTATCCGATTCACCAGGAAGAGTATGGCTTCAGCTATACCGGATTCGTCTCCAAGCCGGAAGTCAGCTATTCCAAGCGCTACAATATGCTGACCTTCCTCAATCAGCGTTACATTTATGATTACAAGCTGAACAAGGCGGTTGAGGATGCTTATCGGGATTATCTCCCACCGCTCCGCTATCCGTTTACCATCATCTGCCTGACCATTGATCCCTCTTTGGTGGATGTCAACGTCCATCCGACCAAGAAGGAAGTCCGGATCTCGGCCGAGGAAGACATCGCCCGCTCGTTGCAGGCCTCCATTTTGGAGATTCTGACGGCCAAGAAGCCGATTTACGCAGCCAGCGAAGACCAGAAGACCACCAAGGACCTCTCCTTGGAGGAGCCTTTCGATGTCGCCGACCTGAAGAGTGAGGAAGCTCAGAAGCTCCAGGAAAGCACCCCCGAGAATCCCATCGCTCAGGCCTCGCCGGAAAAGCAGGTCACCTTCCAGGATTCCCTGCCCTTTGACAAGACCTATGAAGCCGAAAGCGTTCAGGACTTTGCAAGAAAGCCGGAAGCCTCATCGGCCCAGCCTAGCGAAGACTACCCCAAGAAGGATCTTTCCCAAATGGCTTCTTCGACTGGTCCCGTCTCAGAGGATTCTGCCTTCTATTCAGAGGCTTTCCAGAACCTGAACAGCACCGGCAAGCTTCCGGAAATGCATCCCTTAGGTCAGATTCTCCATACCTATATCGTCTGTGACAGCACGGACTGCTTCTATCTCATCGACCAGCATGCCGCCGCGGAGCGCATCAACTATGAGAAGACCGAAGCCCTGTTCCGCTCGGTCCGCAGCCGTGTCGTTCCTTTGGTTCCGATTACCTTGGAGCTCTCCTTCAAGGAACAGCAGAACTATGATAATGAGCACCAGGCCCGGCTTTTAAGCCTGGGGATTGTCACCGAGCCTTTCGGCGACAAGACCCTGAAAGTCACCGAGATTCCCTCCTTCCTTTCCACCATGGATGATGAAGCCCTCATCCGGGATATGGTCAGTTCCTGTCTGAACGACGAAAAGACTGATGCCATTGAGCTGCTGCATCTGACGATTGCCAATATCGCCTGCAAGAAATCCATCAAGGCCAACCACCCGATGTCCTTGGAGGAGATGGAAGGCCTGCTAAGGGATCTGTCCAAATGTCAGAATCCGGCCAACTGCCCGCATGGCCGTCCGACCTTGATCAAGATTACCAAAGACGATATCGAAAAGATTTTCCGGAGGAGCGGTTTCTAGTGATTTATGTGATTCTCGGTCAGACGGCCAGCGGCAAGACGAGAATCGCGCTGAAACTGGCGCGGGAGTTTTCGTTGCCGGTGATTTCCGCCGATGCCTACCAGTGCTATAAGACGATGGCAATCGGCACCGATAAGCCCACCCGGGAAGAGACCCAGGGTCTTACCTATCTTTATTATGACCAGTACCAGCCTGATGAGGCCACCGATGTCGCCTCCTTCCAGAAGACGATGCGTCCGCTCCTGGACGGCTTTGTTGCCCAGGGTCAGGATGTGCTGGTGGTCGGCGGGACGTTCCTTTATATCAAAGCGCTGCTCTTCAATTACGTCTTCCCGGAAGAAAGCCCGGAAGCCACCGAGAAATATGAGAATCTTAGCCTGCAGGAACAGGCCGAGCTCCTTTTGAAACGGAGTCCGGAGACCTATCAGAGCATCGACCATCAGAATCCCCGCCGGGTGCTTTCCGCCTTGCGGCAGCTCGACGGCGGTCTTTCGCGGAAGGAGATCCTGGCCAAGAATTCACCCAAGCCTCTTTATCCGGCCACCTTCTTACGGATTGACATCGACAAAGACGA
Organism: Bacilli bacterium; assembly: GCA_022647725.1. GTDB lineage: Bacteria > Bacillota_I > Bacilli_A > RFN20 > CAG-288 > Enterosoma. Next base: position 1,551,761 of record JALCLG010000001.1, on the reverse strand, counting down.
AGGCAATCAGAAGATCGATGCCCGGATCGACAGCATGTTTGAAAAAGGCATCGTCAGCGAAGTCGAAGGCCTGGTGAGTCAGTATCCGAAGACCTGCCGTTCCTTTTTGGCCATCGGCTATAAGGAGATCATCCAGGGCCTGGAAGAAAAGAAGACCTCAGCAAGCATGGCTGACCTCATCAAGATCCACACCCATCAGTATGCCAAGAAGCAACGGACCTTCCTACGGAATCAGTTCCCCGAAGCCATCGGGGGTTCACCGGCCCGGATTGAGGCCTTGATCCGCAACGATATTGCCTTTCATCAGCGGAGCCGGATTGTCTTAGCTCCATCGATTCTTAACCGCATTGAGACCTGTTCCATTCTTTTCGTCGGTTTGGGAGGTGTCGGCGGTCAGGCCTTGTTGGCTTTGGCCCGGCTGGGCGTGACCCGTTTCTGTCTGATGGACGGGGACAAGGTCGAAGCCAGTAACCTCAACCGCCAGTCGCTCTATGACGCGTCGGACATCGGCAAAGACAAAGCCGAGGTAGCCAGGAAGAAGATCCTGGCCATCAACCCCTTGATTCAGGTGACCCGCATCGTCAAACAGATTGCGGTCAAAGAAGATATCCCTTCAGAGTCCTATGATGTCATCGTCGACTGCATCGACGACTGTCCTGCCAAAGGGCTGCTCTATGAAAAAGCCCTCCAGGAGAAGTCGGTCTATGTGACTTCCTTAGGCATGGGATTCCACTGGGACTCCACCAAAGTCCGCTATGGGAAAATGAAGGAAAGCCTCGACCCGCTCAGCAAGGCTTTTCGTCAGACACTCACGCAAATGGGCTATAATAAAACTCAGATTGATGACATCGACTGCGTCTACGCCAGCGATGGCCGGATGAAGGCCAAAGCCAACAGTCCGACGATCGGATCGTTAGCTACCGTTCCGGAAAGCGCAGGGTTAGCCTTAGTCAGTCTCTTGCTACGTCGTCTTGAGGAGGAAAACGAAAATGGAAAACGAGTATGAAGTCAAGTCGATTGCCGATAAGCTGCATTTAGGGGAAGACGAGATTCTTCCTTTCGGCTATGACAAGGCCAAGATCATCACCGATCACGTCAACGAAGCCCGGACCGGCAAAGGCAAGATCATTCTTTGCACGGCCATGACGCCGACCAAGGCCGGCGAGGGCAAGACCACAACCGCCATCGGCATCGCCGATGGACTGGCTTTGTTAGGTGCCAACAGCTGCGCCTGTCTCCGCGAACCTTCCTTAGGTCCGGTTTTCGGCGTCAAAGGCGGCGGTGCCGGCGGCGGCGAAGAGATCTTGGTTCCGGAAGAAGACGTGAACCTTCATTTCAATGGCGATATCCACGCCCTCTCCAGCGTCAACAACCTGATTGTGGCGATGATCGATAACGAACTCTACCAGCATTCCCTGCTGAGAGTCGATCCGGAGCGGATCGTCTTACCGCGCTGTCTGGATATGAATGACCGTTCCTTACGAAGCATCACGGTCGCCGAAGATGATTCCCATACGGTCGCCCATCACTCTTCCTTTGTGATCACGGCCGCCAGTGAGGTCATGGCCATTTTCTGCTTGGCCAAGAACGAAGAGGATTTCCTGGACCGCATCGATTCCATGACCGTGGCCTATAACACCAACGGCGATCCGATCTATGTCCGGGATCTGGAAGTCCGCGATGCTGTCCGCAAGCTGATCCATGTGGCGCTCTATCCGAACCTCGTCCAGACCAAAGCCCATACCCCGGCCATCGTCCATGGCGGTCCGTTTGCCAATATCGCCCATGGCTGCAACTCCATCATCGCCACCGACCTGGCCATGAAGCTCAGTGATTATGTCGTCACCGAAGCAGGCTTCGGCAGCGATCTCGGCATGGAAAAGTTCCTGGATATCGTGGCTCCGTTAGGCGGATTCCATCCGTCGCTGATTGTGATGGTTGCCACCATCCGTTCCTTGAAGCTTCATGGCGGTGTCAAGTTCGAGAATCTTGCCATTAACAATCCGGTTGCCGTCAAGATCGGTCTTGACAACCTGCGCAAGCATATTGAAAACGTGGGTCTCTACAATCTGCCGGTCATCGTCAGCATCAACCGCTTCGCCGATGATACGGATGAGGAGATGAAGGTCCTGACGGACTTCTTGGATTCCGAGCATTACGACTATGCCATTAACACCTCCTACAAGGATGGCCCGGCCGGTGCCTATGATCTGGCCAGCAAGGTCAAGCAGTTGGTCGATGGCGGCTATGATGCCGGCTTCGCTCCGATCATCACCAGTGCCATGCCGGTCAAGGACAAGATCTTCAAGATCGCCCGCGACATCTATGGTGCCAGCGACGTCGTCTATTCCGATCTGGCATTGCAGCAGCTGGAAGACATCAATCTCCGGGGCTACAGCAACTTCTCCGTCTGCATCTCCAAGACCCCGAACTCCTTAAGCGATGATCCGAAGCTTCTCAATGTTCCTAAGCATACGCTTCATGTCCGTTCCATCCGTCTCTTCACCGGTGCCCGCTTCATCGTTCCTTTGACGGGCGATGTCTTTACGATGCCGGGTCTTCCGGCCATTCCGGCGGCGAAGAATATGAAGAGCACCGAACGATGATCACCCTTTCCGGCAGTGCTCTCAAAGAGCAGCTTCTAACGAGTCTGAAGTCGGATAAGGACCTTTCCCGTCTCTCCTTCTATCTTTTCTCGGACAGCCATAATCAGGCCTGCTTCTATTATCTGAAAGGCATCAAAAAGGTGCTGGACAGCTTAGCTATACCCTACACGGAGGCGTTTATGGATCCGGCGCTTTCGGAAGCCGACAATCTTGTCCGTTTCCAAAAGGGCATCTCCTCGCATCAGGTGATCTTAGCCCGTCCTTTAGGCGTCAAGAACGAAGAAGCCTTCGTGAAAAGCATTCCGGCCGGTCAGGATCCGGACGGCATGAGTGACGTTAACCGCGGCAGGCTCTATTCCGGAAACCTCGACTATCTTCCCGCAACCGCCCAGAGCGTCCGTTATCTTTTGGATACCTATCAGATTTCCCTGGCCGGCCGGAAATGTCTGGTCGTCGGCCGCAGTCTGACGGTAGGTCTCCCCTTAGCCGAACTCGTCAACCGCAAAGACGGCTTACTGACCTTAGCCCATTCCAAGGTTGCTCCGGAGCTGTTAGCCAAGGAAGCCAAGGAAAGTTCCGTCATCTTCTTAGCCAGCGGCCATCCGGGCCTGATTCCTCGGAGTGCCTTGACTCCGGAGACGACCGTCTTGGACTGTGGTTTCTCCGCCGGTGGCGGGGATCTCGGTTTCATTCCGAATCCCGATGAACTGAAAGCCTATACGCCGGTGCCGGGAGGCGTCGGTGCTTTGACCTCGCTTTTCTTAGTGAAGAACGCTCTGACCTTAGTCAAGCTTTCTTAATTTTTCCGTTCTGTTGGACAGCCGGGCCTCTTTCACCCAATATCAGGTGAGAGGAGTCTTACCGGTGCCGTCCATAAAAAGCCTTGAGAGTCCGTGTCCGAAGAATGTAGCCTTAAACAATATCAGTTTCAGTTACGACGGTAAGACGCCTCTCTTTTCCGGTCTCACCCTGATGCTCCCAAGTCAGGGCTTTATCGTGATTCTGGGCCGTTCCGGCAGTGGGAAGACTACCCTGCTTTCCTTGATCGAAGGGCAGCTGAAACCCACCTCCGGAACGATTGATTTCCCGAGCGGTCCTTTGCCGGCACCGGTCTTTCAGTCGGCCTTGCTTCTTGATTATCTTTCCGTGGAGGACAATGTCCTTTTAGGGCGTTGGCTGAGAGGCGAAAAGGAGGACCGGGCCCGGGCCAAGGCTGTCTTAAAGGAAGTCGGGCTGAAGGATGTAACAACGCCGGCCGGAAAATTAAGCGGCGGGGAGAAGATGCGGGTAGCCATCGCCCGGGCGCTGCTTTTGGATTCCTCGGTGCTGATTCTGGATGAACCGACCGGTCAACTGGATGAGGAAAACGCCTTAGGAATCTATCAGCTTCTGCAGGACCTGGGCCGAAAGAAGCTGGTGATCCTCGTCACCCATGATGAGGTCAATGCCCGGAAGTTCGGGGACCAGCTCTATCAGCTCAAGGACCAGAAACTGGTGCTGATCCAGACAAACTGTGAGCCTTCTCAAACGGCGGTTACGTCTTCGGAAGACAAGGCAAACGACAAAGTCAGTCTGTCCAAGTCTCTCTTTATCAATCGGGCTTATCTTAAAAAGCATCCTTTCCGTCTTTTCTTAGCAACCTTCCTGCTGGCGCTGGCCTTGACCATCGGTGCCGTAGGCCTATCCTTTGTTCAGCAGCTGGATGACACCCTGGACAGCCTGGTGGAGCAGTACTATGCCAGCGATGTCGCGACCTTAAGCCACAAGGAGACTATCTCCCAGTCCGGCAAGCTGACTTTGGAACGCTACTCCCTGCCTTCGGCCAAGGAGCTTTCCCAGTTAGGCATTACGACGGCCTGTCCGTGCCTCGATTACTTTCTGCCGGCTTATAACGACATCACCCTCAAAGACCAGGTCGCCTCCATCCGTTTCCTGCCGGTATTGAAAGAGAATCCGGATAAACTTGCGACTGGCCAGGGCTTAGCCAAGGCCGGAAGCCTGGTCGTCAATCCATCCTTCCTCAAGCAGTTTTCTCTCTCGGAAAGTCAGGCCCTGGGACAGAAGCTTTTCTTTTCCCATGCCGCATATCTGGCTCCCCAAAGCCTGACCAGCAAAGACGTGGTGCCGGTAAGCTGGAATTTCACCATCACCGGCATCTCCAAGGAGAAGACAGCCCTCAATGAGGCCATCGGCTATTATTCCTATGACGATGCCTATGAGACCCTGAGAGGCCTCTCCCCAACCAACATCTCCCAGGAGATGGGTCAGGCCATTCCCTTAACTTACCTGTTGGAGGACAAGGAGTTCCAGACGGATGACTTCACCTCCCATAAGAAGGTCTTCACTCATCCGGATATGGAAGCTCTCCAGACAAGAAGCCAGGCCCTTTTCGGTGAGAGCATGGCGTTAGAGAGCAAGACGCTGGAGGTCAAGGACAGCACCGAAGAAATCGTTTCGTCGCTGACCAAGGTGGTGCTGGTTTTCCTCTTCCTTGCCTTGGTCTCCGCCTTTCTGTTGGAGTTTCTTTCTCTCTACTCCCTGTTTAGCGATAACCTCCGTCTCTTTGCCTTAGCCAAGGCCTTCACCAGGCAGCCTAAGAACCAAGTAAGGCTGGCCTTGTCGCAAGGGCTGCTTTTCTTTGGCCGGACCGTCCTGTTCCTGGTGCTTCTGACGGTGGCGTCCTGTGGTCTCATCAACGGCTATGCGAAGGCCTTAGCCTTTCCGGCCTTGGTGGAACTCTTTCCGTTGGGGCCTTTAATGCTGGTCATTCTCGTGGCTTTCCTGATCTCCCTGCCAGCCAGCTTTCTGGCCATCCATCAGATTCAGAATCCCCGGATCAACCGGGAATTGGAAGGAGAAGACTGATGCTAAGTTTCGTCAACCTGACCAAGAGATACCCTGGCATGGGCAAGGATGTCTTTACCCGTCTTTCCCGGACCTATCCCGATACCGGTCTTTTCTATCTGGTCGGGAAATCCGGCTGCGGGAAGTCCACGCTGTTGGAGATCCTCGGCGGGATGGATTTTGACTATGAGGGAGACGTTCTCTATAACGGCAAGAACCTGAAAAGCCTGACTCCTGACGAACAGGCCAATTTCCGTTTTGCGGCCGTCTCCTTCTCCTTTCAGGATTATCAGGTCGATGACAAGGACAGCGTCGAACAGAACCTCTTAGCCACTTTGGCCATCAGCAGTCTCAGCGAAAAGGAGAAGAAGGACCGGGTGGAAACCTACCTGAAACGGGTGGGGCTTCTTGGCAAGAAGAAGGCGGTTTTTGCCTCCTTGAGCGGCGGAGAGAAGAAGCGGGTCAGTCTCGTCCGGGCCCTGATTCGGGATACGCCGCTCTTATTTGCCGATGAGCCCCTCTCCTCCTTAAACGGTTCCCTGCGGCAGGAGATCACAGCCTTGCTGCTGGAAGAGAGTCAGCGCCGGCTGGTGCTGGTCATCACCCATGAACGGCAGGAAATCCCGCCGCAGGCAACCGTCGAAGAGCTGAGCCAGGGAAAACTGCGGCTCTTGCAGGATGGGAATCCTTCTAAGAAGCCGGCGTTAACCTGCCATTATCAGCGGAAACGATACCAGGGCTGGCCCCTGATCAAAGACGTGGTGCGGGCCTTGCTGCTGAAAAAAGATTTTCTGGTCATCACCTTAGTCTCGATGGCCGTGGCTCTTTTTTCCGTGTCGTTCTCCCTTCTGCTCTCCCATGGAGTCAACGGCTCCTTATCCGCTTCCTTCAGCCAGTATATGTCTCAGGATTCCTTGGTGGTGACACCCGCGGAAGAGGGACCTTTACAAGAGGACTATCAGACCAGCGATGTCGGGTTCCTGGACCGGCTTAAGGCCCGCTATCCGGAAGAGATCCTGGCTACCGGACCATTCTATTTGTCGTCCTTGGATGCCGTCTTCGGCAAGAACCAGACCGTGTCCGTTCTTTATCGGGACCGGTCCTTGCCGTTGAATAAGCTGTCGATGGATTCGTTTCTGACCTTTGAATGCCCGGAAGAATTAGGGCTGAGTCAAGCGCCGCTGAAAGACGATGAGATCATTTTGGGTGCCAGCGAAGAGACTTTGGGACTGCTTTACCATCTCTTCTTCGGTCCGCCGCCCGGGGTTCTCTCAGATGAGGATGTCCGGATGCTTTCGTCCTTCTGTCAGGGGATTGCCCTGCCACTACGTTTTCAGGTCTCCAAATCAGCCTGGGGCTATTCCTTGGATGAGTCCTTGACCCTGAAGGCCATCGAACGGACCTCCCGGGATGTGCTGATCCATACCAATCCGGAGTTTGGAGAACTTTTTTTGAAGAACGTTCTCCATTTCAAGGACTGCCTGGCCGAGGAGACCATCCCGGAAAAAGAGCCTTGGACTCTTAAGAAGGGCTATGGCATCCGGCTTTATCCGGAAGCCATAGCCTCATTCATTCCTCATTTCCTGACGGATGAGGAGGCCAACGCCTTCTCCTTAAGGCCCTTAGAGCAGACCGGGCATTACTGGAAAGAGGAGACCAAGACCCACAACCGGTTTCTGGTGGAGCGGGACATCCTCAGCAAAATCTCTCCGGCTCAGATCAATGCCTTTATAAAGGCCCAGCAAGGCCGGGTGAGGTCGGTGTGTTATTCCAGTCCGATCTTCACCTTTACGGCCAGCGGCTACATCAGCGGGTTCAGCAAGCCTTTCTTCTTCTCCAAATACAAGGACCGGCTCAATCAGATTGAGGATGAGGCTCAGTATTCCAGCGAGAATCTCGGTCAGTTCCAGTCGACCTTGATCACGGTGCCTGACGGAGTTCTCAAAGGTGATCTCCTGTCTTCCACCAAGGAGGACGGACTCACCTTTGATCTGACCCGGGATGTCCAAGGCAAGGAAATCCTGGGAAAGCTTCCTACGGATTATCAGAGCATTGCTGTCTCCTCCGGGCTGGCCACGGCTCTTTACGGATCCCCGGAAAAGGCCTTAGGCAATACCCTTTTTGTCCTGACCCTGACGGATACCGTCTCCGAGGCCACTCAGCGTTACCGCAATGACTTTGCTTCCGGAGTCCTCACTATCAGCGGGGTAGTCACGGAGGAGAGCGAGATTCTTTATCAGGATTCGTTTTTCCCGTTAGCCTACAGTGCCCAGTATCTGCCGCTGACGCTTGGGGACATCCGTCTGACGGATGCCGTCCTCAAGGTCGATCTCGACAGCAAGGACAGCAATTATTACTGTGAGGAAATCCGCAAGTACGGCGATTACCGAGGCAGTTTTCCGATGCTGACCTTGGTGGCAGAGCTCTCCAAGACCATGACTCGGCTCAGTCAGCTCTTTCTCGGCTTCAGTCTGTTATCCTTGCTGTTAGCCAGTGCCTTGATGGGATTAGCTCTCTACCTGATCCTGGAAAAGGACCGGAAAGAAATCGGCATCCGCTTGGCCTTAGGGTTTCGGAAAGAGGAAATCATCGGATATTATCTGATATTTTCCTTAACGGTAGGACTGAGCAGTTTCTTACTTTCCTATGGCATCACCCTCTTTGCGGAGAAGATCCTGGCAGAGACTCTTAAGGACATCCTTTCGGTCTATTCCGCAAGCCTTCTGCCCTATCTGATTTCGTTCGGATGCTGTCTTCTTCTCAGTGGGTTCTTGGGTCTTTTCATGGCTCGTCGGATTGCGTCTTTTTCGCCAAAAGAGGCGTTCCAAGCCTGATTTTATAACCGCTTACATAATAAAAAATGCGTTTTTTCTCCTTGTCAAACCAAAAGTATGATATATTTTTACTAGCGCTGATTCAGGCGCAAAAGAAAGGGTCTTATACAATGAAGGGTACTGTCAAGAAGTTCGACAAAGAGAAGGGCTATGGATTCATCACCGGAGAAGATGGCAAGGATTATTTCTTCCATTATTCTCAGCTTATGATGGATGGATTCAAGACTGCCGAAGTCGGTCAGGCTGTTGAGTATGATGCAGCCACTACCGAAAAGGGTCTCAGAGCCAACAACATTCACCTTGTTGCCTAATAGCAACAACTGAAATGGCTCTTAGCTACGTATCTTCGTGATATAGTTAAGAGAATCTCAAAAAAGCCGCCTCTCAGCAAGGCGGCTTTTTTAATGCTTTTTATTGGAACTAACGGGCGTCTTTGAAGGAAGTGCCGCCCACGAATTCCCGCATCAGGGAGTTGCAGGGGATATCTTCGATCGGAATCGGCAAGAAGTAACGGACCATCTGCATCAGCCGGCGGGCCGTCTGATATTCCGGTTCTTCCGGAGCCACCTTCTCTAACAGAGGAAGGACGATGTTCCGTAAGGCGGAAAGCTCGTAATGCATGAAGGAATCGAAGACGTAATCGGCGTTTTCCTGGGTCGGATAGATGTATTTGAATTCACCGCCCCGGACATTGGGCCACATGCGGATGGTATCGCTGGCCGAGCTGTTGCGGGTACGGCTGTCCCGGGCAATCCGGCGCAAGAGCCGCATATCGGTCATGCTCATCGGGGTATGGTAATCGAGGTTGACCTGCGGCTGCGGGGCAATATAGATGCGGTATTTCTGTACGGTCGGGATGGCTTCCGTCAAGAGCGGATTGAGGGCATGGATGCCTTCGATGATCATCGGCTGGCTGTCTTCCAGACGGATAGGCTTCTGGAAGAGACGGTTGCCGCTCTTGAAATCATAGGTCGGCAGGCTGACTTCCTCGCCGCTGACCAGATCGGTGATGACTTTATTGAAGAAAGGAACATCCAAGGCATCCACGGATTCCAGATCGGTGCCCGGTTTCAGGATATCCCGGGGAATATAGAAATCATCGATGGAAATCCGGATCGGCCTTAGGCCTTTGGACATCAGTTCAAAAAGCAGACGGTTGGCAAAGGAGGTCTTGCCGCTGGAGGAAGGACCGGCCACCAAAACGCAGCGGACCGGCTCCACTGAGGTGACGATCCGGTTGCCCAGATCGCCTAAGAGGTCGTTGATTCTTGTCTCAGAGACATTGATCAGAGCCAACGGACCGTATTCCTTGATGAAACGGTTGATGTTGGAGACGGTATCGAGGGAGTTGTCTTCCGCCCACTTCGAGGTGGTGGCTAAGGTGAGGGCGAACTTGATTTCATCGCTGAATTCAGGGATTTTCCCTTGGCAGTCCGACCGGGGCACCTGTAAGATCATGCCCGGAGCATAGAAGCGCAGCCCAAACTGCGTCAAAAAGCCCGACGAGGGCACCATCTGACCATAGAAGTAGTCATAGTATTCCGAGCCGGAATAGCAGGCTTTATAGACATGGACGAAGTTCTCTTTGCGATAGCGGAGGACGGAAATCTTATCCGTCAGGCCTTCCTTGCGGTAGGTGGCTAAGGCATCTTCCTTAGCGATCTTGACCCGCTGGAAGGGAATATCGGCCTGGACGATATCTTCCATCTCTTCCTCGACGGTCTTGACGAAGTCCGGCGTGACATGGAAATTCTTGCCGCCGGTGACCCGGACGAAGATCGACCGGGAGATGTTGCAGAAGAAACGGACCTGCAGCTTGGGGTCGATGTTGTAGATGGCTAAACACGTCAGATACCGTAAGCTGGCGGAATAGAGACGGGCGGCATCGAGATTGGTCAGATCCAGGAATTCGATCTTGGCCTGAGTATCCTCAGGGAAGACATACGAAAGCTCACGGATAATGCCGTTGACACGGGCACAGACATAGACTTTCCTGTCGGCCTCGGAGACCAGGTCGAGAAGACAGGAACCTTTCATCATCTTTTTTTCAATCATGGGGGTAAAAACTCCTTCCTAAGACTCCTCAGTTGGAGCTGAGGAGTTTATATTATAGCGCTTACATAGAATTATAAAAGGTTTTTTGATTGAATTTACGTATATAGGAGCAAATGAAAGGTAAGAACCCCGCCGTGGTATAATCCCATCGCCAAACAACTAGAGGAAGTTGGGAGGCGCCCCGGGATCTGGTTGTTTGGCAATAATGGCCCTTTCCCTCGGGACGCCCCCCAATTTCCCGGAAAGGGATTTTTTCATGCTCACGAGGGACGACGTATCCGCGATGCCGGACGCCGATTTGGGGTCGCTTTTGCTGATGCTGCAAGCTGAGTGTAAATGACAAAATAGATTTGTAGGAAAATGACAATCGAATTTGTAGGTTTCCTTCAATCCCGCCGCCCGCTTGGTATCCTTAGGCAAAAGGCTTTGGATGCCGGGAGGCTGGGACCATGTATCGGAAAGACGTGCTTGAAAGGAACATCTACAAAATGGAAAGCAAAGAGAAAGAATCTGACGCTAAGCCCAACTTCGCCAAGATGGCCCGCGAGATGGGCTGCGACTACAGGACGGCCAAATCCGCCTGGCTCAAGGCCAGGGACGGGTCGGAATCCGCCGAGGCTGCGACCCGGAGGGCCAAGCCGTCCAAGATCGACCCGTTCAGGGCGATCATCGGGGAGAAGCTCGAGAAGCCCTGCACGGCGATGGCCCTGTACGGCTTCATAAAGACGCTCGGGTACTCCGGGGGCTACGGGCTGGTGAGGAACTACTGCCGCTCGCTCGGGGAGGAGGCCGCGAGGGTCGCCACGATGCGCTTCGAGACGGCCCCGGGCCAGCAGGCCCAGGTCGACTGGAAGGAGGACATGACGCTCCGGACGAGGGACGGGACGCCCCTGAGGTTCAGCATCTTCCTGATGGTCCTCGGCTTCTCGAGGGCCAAGTACGTCGAGATGACGCTCGACAGGACCCAGCCCACGCTCATGCGGTGCATGCTCGACGCCATCCTCTACTTCGGGGGGTCGCCCGCCGAGGTGCTCTTCGACAACATGAGGACGGTCGCCGACCGCTCGCAGGGCGAGTTCGGCCAGGGCAGGATCAACGCCGCCTTCGCCGCCTTCGCCAAGGACTGCCTGTTCGAGCCGCTGCTCTGCAAGGCGTTCCACCCCTACACGAAGGGGAAGGCCGAGGACCTCGCGAAGCTGATGGAGAGGCTCCGGCCCTACGACGGGGAGTTCTCCTCGCCCGGGGAGCTCAACGCCATCGTCCGCCGCCTCCTCGACGGGCTGAACTCCGAGGCCTCCCAGGCCACCGGGAGGAAACCGTCCGAGGCGATCGCCGCCGAGAGGCCGCTCCTCCGGATGCCGGACGCCGACGCCGTGAGGAGGCAGCACCTCGACAGGCCGGCGATGAGGAAGGTCTCGCGGGAGTCGCTCGTGACCTTCGAGGGCTGCAGATACTCGGTGAGGCCGAAGTTCGTCGGGAAGACCGTCGAGCTCGTCGCCAAGGACGGGACCCTGACGATACTCCTCGGGAAGGAGATCGTCTCGACCCACCCGATCACCGGCAAGAGGTGGAACTTCGACAAGCAGGACTACATCGCCATCATGAAGAGCAAGGCCTACCGGGACGTCCCCGACGACCAGGTCGAGAGGGTCGCCGAGAGCAACCTCGGGATCTACGACAGGCTGGGGGCGATGTGACATGGCCCCGATGACGGAATACCAGAGGCTCCGCGAGAACCTGCAGAAGCTGAGGCTGACGAAGATCGACGAGTACCTCCCCGGCTACGTCGACTCCGGCCGGGGCGAGGGGAAGCCGCTCGTGACCGCGCTCCGGGAGCTCACCGACGAGGAGATCCGCTTCCGGGACGAGAGGGCCGCGGACATGAACTTCAAGCTCTCGAACTTCCCGGGGAGGAAGACGTTCGACGACTTCGACTTCGCCTACCAGCCCTCCGTCGACCGGGCGAGGATCATGGACCTGAGGACGCTCCGCTTCCTCGAGGAGGCGGAGAACGTGATCTTCATCGGCTCGTCCGGGGTCGGCAAGACGCACCTCGCCACCGCGATCGGCATCGAGGCCTCCTCGAGCCACGTCGCCACCTACTTCATCACGTTCAGGAACCTCGTCGAGAGGCTCCGAAAGGCCGCCGCCGAGGGCCGGGAGGAGCAGACGATAAAGAACGTCTGCAAATACGGCCTCCTCATCATCGACGAGATCGGCTACTTCCCGGTCGACAGGGCGGTCGCGAACCTCTTCTTCCAGCTCGTCGCGGCCCGCTACGAGAGGCGCTCGATCGTCGTCACGACGAACCAGCCGTTCTCGAAATGGGGCGAGGTCTTCGGGGACCCGGTGATCGCCAACGCCATCATCGACCGCCTCGTGCATCATTCCCAGATATTCAAGATCACCGGAAGATCCTACCGGATCAAAGGGCTGATCGAAGAGGACGGGCCGGCCGAGCCCCTAGGGGCTAAGGAGGGAACGGAGCAGAAAAAGACAACGGGAATGTGACAACCTACATTTTCAATTGTCAGAAACCTACAAATTTATGTTGTCAATTACAGCTGAGAAGGAGAGGCGGGCGAAGGCCGCCGCCAAGCTTGAGAAAGCCGCCCTTTCGCGGAAGGCGAAAAGGGATCTGAGATGCCCGGCATGCCATTCGCCGCTCCGCCTCGACGGACGCAGGGCCGACGGTGTCCAAAGATACCGTTGCCCATCCTGCGGGAGGAGATTCTCCGACGCCTCCGCCACATCGCTCTCGGGCTCCAAGCTGACGCCCGACAAGATCAAATCGATCGTCGCGATGGTGATGCTCGGATCGCCGGACTGGGTGATCGCCTGGGTCTGCGGGGTCGACGCAAAAACCGCTCAGTATTGGAGGGACCGATGCCTCGACGCCGCCGAGGGATGGTCGGGGGAATCCGAGCTTTCCGGCCATGTCTGGATCGATGAGATGAGGTTCGCCCCCACGAGGGCATCCGGATTCGTCGACGGGGTCTGGGTGACCTACGCCGGGAGGATCTCCAGGGACGCCTACATGGAGGTGGCCTTCGATTCGCGCGGCCGCGGCTTCTGCGATGTCTACGCCAAGCTCGGGACGCCCTACGGCAGCTCGGTCGAAAGATGCTTGGAGGGCCGAGTCGCCGAAGGGTCAAAGCTCACCCACGACGGGGCGCATTGCCACAACGCGGCGATCAGGAAGCTCTCCCTCGGCGACGACTGGGTCAAATACGCGCCGGGAGACAAAGAATACAAGGCCAAGATGGCCCCCATGAACAACCTCTGCTCGTACCTGAGGTTCAACTTCGAGAAGCACAGGGGCATCAAATTCGCCAAGCTCGCCGCCTACGGGGACCTGTTCATGTACCAATATTTCCATGTTAGGAAATACGGCTTTCGGGCGACGATCGATTATCTCTTCTCGAGGGTCTGCGGCACGAAAAAGAGCCACAACTTCAGGGACGGATTCAGGAAAACGTCGACGTGGTGAGGATTGCTCGCCTTTCATTTGCTCCTATATACGTTTGAATTTACACTCTTTTTACACGCGTGAATAAAAAAGGTAAAACCGGGAAGGTTTATGCTATAATCTAAAAGCTTATAGAGAAGGAGATAAAGTAAACTCATGGCTGAAAATGAAATTCTGACGAAACAAGGAAAGATCGATCTGGAAAAGAAGCTTCAGAATCTGGTCAATGTTGAGAAGCCGAAGGCCTTAGCCGATCTCAATCTTGCCCGTTCTCAAGGCGATTTAAGCGAAAATGCGGATTATGATGCTGCCCGTGAAAAGACGCAGGAGATTGAATCCGAGATCAATCAGATTCAGTACACCCTGGATCATGCCACCGTCATCGAAAACGAAAACAAGGATGGCAGCAAGAGCGCCAAGCTCGGTGGCGATAAGATTTATGCCACCGATGTCGAAAACGGAAAGAAATTCGAGTTCTTCATTGTCGGCAGTGCCGAAGCCGATCCTGCCAATGGCAAGATTTCCAACACCTGCCCGGTCGCATTAGCCATTCTTGGCCATGCCGTCGGCGATGTCGTCACCGTAGCCGTCAAGAAACCGTATCAGCTGAAGATCGATAAGATCGGCGACTAATCGCTGTTTCGTCTCCGTTAAGAAAAAAATAGGCCGTTGATTGTTCGGCGAGACTCCTTTTACCCAATATTAGGTGAAGGGAGGTAATAGCATGCTAAAAACTATTATCATTGGTCTCGTCGTGACGATCATCGGTCTTTTTGCTTTGTCGGCGGTTGATAAGGTGACGTCAGACTGGAAGAGCAGTTCCTCCGTCAATGGGTACTCTACCTCGGAAGTGGATGATGCCAACACCCTGAAAGTGGCCATTTCCGGGGAAATCAACCATCCCGGGGATTACTATGTCGTGGCCAGCGATACCTTAGGAAGCCTCATCATCCAGGCCGGCGGAGTCACCTCGAAAGCCGACACCAAAGCCTATAACGAGGGGCTTGTCATCAACACTCACACCTCGTTCTACATTCCGCCGGTCAGTGAAACGCCCTCGACTTGCATCGAGACCGAAATCAGCAAGACCAACATCAACACCGCCGATGCCACCTCTTTGAAGACGACCGGTTTTACGGATTCACAGGCCACCAATCTGGTCGATTACCGCAATACCAACGGCAATTTCGAGGCACTGGAAGACATCATGAACGTCAAAGGCATCGGCCTGGCGACGTTCAACAAAGTCAAGAACAAGATCACCTTAGACTGATATGACGGTCTTTGCCGTCTTGGTCTTTGCCCTGATCGGTCTTTTAGGAGGCCTGGAAAGCTATTACCTGCTGTTTCTGGTGCTCCTGCCCTTAGGGTTCTGCTGTTACCGGGAAAAAAGTGCCCGGCCCTGTCTCTATCTGCTGGCTACCCTGGCCGGGGTGCTGTTCGTCTTAGGCTATCCCAAAGGAAACGCTGAGCTGACCTCCGTCACGGGGCTGGTGATTTTCCGCCGGGAAAACTACTATCTGCTCTGGTCCTGGTCCGGGAAATACTATGTCTACGACAAAGGAGGAAGCCTCGGTCTCTTTTCCTTGGTCCGGCTTACCGGCTATGTCTCCCAACTCAGTTTCACCCATTATGAGTCCCAGTTCTCGTTTGAGGACTATCTGAAGACCCAAGGGGTATTTAAGCAGTTCTTTGTCAAAGACCAGGCCGCTCTTTTCTCTTCGCCTCTGACACTGGATTGGCTGAAAACCTATGTTTTCTCCTTTTTGGATACGACCAGTCAGTCTTTGGTGGGCTCCCTGATTTTCGGGGATTCTTTGGATCCGGATACCTTCGGTTATCTTGCCGACCTGGGCCTGACCTCCTTGCTCTCGCTTTCCGGATTCCATCTCAGTTTTCTTCTGGCAGTCATCGAGCGCTGGATTCCGAAGCTGGGCGATCAACGGAAACGGATCTTGACGCTAGGGATTCTTTCCGTGTTCCTGGTGCTGTCTTCCTTCCGCTACTCGTTACGCCGGCTTTTCCTTTTGGCCTTATTGCGGGTCATCAATCCGCACCTCAAGAACCGTCTCAGTTCCTTGGAGCAGCTTAGCATCAGTGCCCTGATCATGCTTCTGGCAGAACCTTATTCGCTCTTGTCTCCGGCCTTCTATGCCAGTTATCCGCTGCTTATCTTCTTAGCTCTTTTCCGTTCCGGAAAGGAGCAGTCCAAGGGCAAAATAGCCCTGTTGCTCTTACTTTTCTTTCTGCCAATCCGTCTTTTCAGTCAAAGCGGCATCTATCCGCTGGGCATGCTTTTCCAGATTCTCCTCATTCCCTATTCCCATCTGATCTTCTTAGGTTCATTGCTGCTTTTCCTGGTGCCGCAAAGCGGCATCGCCCTGGGTGGACTGATCAAAGGCTTCTTAGGCCTGGCCAGCTGGATCAATCAGGTCGATCTCTTCCTTCCGACCGGAAAGCCCAACTGGGTCTGGGTTCTTCTTTTCTATGGCCTGTTGCTTCTAGCAGCCATTGTCCGGACGTATGGCTTCAAACGGTATTATGGCTATGCCATCGCCGCCCTCTCCTTAACCGTATTGGTATCGCTGGTTCCGGATTATCTTCCCAAGACCGAACTGGATTTCATCGATGTCGGTCAAGGCTCTTCCACCTTAGTGAGAACCGGGCGGGAGAACATCCTGATCGATACCGGCGGGAACATCAGAATCGATCTGGCTACCGAGACTTTGATTCCTTATTTCCGGGCACGGAAGATACGGAAGTTGGATGCTGTCATCATCACGCATCTGGATTATGACCATTACGGTGCCTTGAAAAGCCTTTGTTCCTCTTTTCCGGTAGCCCAGGTCTGCTATGCGGAGGATTTTCTGAAAACCGCGGATCATTCCTTGACTTTTCAGTCCCTGAAAGTAACCAATCTCAACGATTTTGAGATCACGACCGACACCAACTCCCAAAGCGGGGTCTACTCCTTCTCAACAGGAAAAGCCAAAGTCCTGATTACCGGCGATGCTCCCATCGTCATCGAGAAGAAGCTGATTCAGTCGGGGCAGGACATCGATGCCGATATCCTGGTGCTGGGCCATCATGGCTCCAAGACATCCAGCTGCCTGGAGTTCCTCAAAGCCGTCTCCCCGCGGCTGGCCATCATCTCCTGCGGGGAAGGCAACAGCTATGGTTTCCCTCATCAGGAGGTCCTGAACAATCTCAGCTATTGTTCCATTCCTTATCGGCGCACGGATCAGGAAGGAACCATCCGTCTTAGCCTGAACGACGGCTTGTTCTGACGTATAATAAAGAGGTTATGAATAAACCAAGAACATTCCTGATGCTAGCGCTGGTCGGCGGGCTTGTTTCCGGCTGTCAGAAGACAGCCAGTCTTACTTCGGGAACGTATACGAAAGCCGCGAGCACCGATCAGGCCGATGCCACATATCAAAGCTGTGATTCCTCCGTCATCATCGGAAAAATCAGCAGTGAAGTCTACGGCAACAGCCATACCGTCAACGTCTTTGAATACCCGTTAGGATCGAAGGCTTACTATTCCGTGCAGGTCTTCTTCTGTCTTCCCTGGCAAAGTGAAAGTGCCTTGCTCTATCTCAAAGAGACCGACACGTCCGTCACCAACCTCTATCAGTTCTCAACCTATCTTCCCATCTCCAGCTATTCCTCAACGACCCTGCTTTGCACGGCCAGTCTGGATGTCGGAGCAACGGACTCCTTCGCAGCCGTCGTCAAGGATCTAAAGGCAGAGCATGCCCTGGCGTTCTCTTTGAAAAGCACGGCTACCGGCTCGGAAGCCGTCTATATCAACAGCTTTTATACCCTTTGACCTTGCTTTGTTTGCAAGCATCCCTGTTACCCTTTATAATGGTGGAGCATGACCCAGAAAAACTATTTTCTTTTCGTGGATATCGGCAATACGGCCTGCGATTTCCTCGCAACGGATTTTCAGGCGCTGAAGAAGCGTTATAAGATTGCCGTCACCGATTTCCCGCTGATCTCGAAAACCATGGTCGCCCTCTTCAAGAAATACCAAAACACCATGGTCTATATCAGCAGCGTCAACAAGCCGCTGCAGCAGAATCTTTTCAAGCTGCTCAACAGCCGGCATGTGGACTACCATCTTCTAGACAGCAGCGTCATGAGTGCGTTCTGCAAAAAGAATCATTACACGATTCCCAATATCAGCATTCTCGGTGCCGATCTTTTCTGCGATATCATCGCCAAAGAAAGCCCCAAGGGCCGGATTGTGGTGGATTTAGGGACAGCGACCAAGATTCTTTATCTCACCCAGGACCAGGTCTTCCAAGGCGGACAGATCCTGCCAGGGCTTTATGCCTTCCCGGAGATTCTTTATCAGAACACGTCCCTCTTAGGGAAGAATCCGCTGATGGAACGTCCGCATCTTGTCTCCTTGGATACCCGAGAAGCCATCTCGTCGGGTGCCATCAACGGCCAGGCCGCTTTGATCAGCAAGACCGTCGAGGTGCTCCGTGAGAAAGCCGGTCTGCTCTCCTTACCGGTCACCTTCACCGGCGGCAATGCGCCGCTGATCTGGGAAGCCTTGAAGACGTTCGGTCTTCCCGATGCCGGTTATGACCGTAACCTGGTGCTGGAAGGCTTAGCCCGGGCCTATGGCTTTGCTGGTTATGCGTCGTTAGCCGATACCCATCTGTCCTAAACGATACGCATCAAAACAAGAAAGGCAAATCCTATGAAAGAGAATTATCAGCCGATAACAATGAAAGAGACCGATTACAAGGCTTTAGTCAAGCCGTACTATGAGAAGGCCTACCAGGCCCTGTGTGAGGATGTGGCCATCAATTCCGTCTACGATGAGACCACCCGCAGTGAGACGGCGCCCTTTGGCGCCGGCGTGGAGAAGGCCTTAAGCTGGGTCGCCAAGCTTGGCAAATCCTTAGGCTTTGAAGTGGACCGCTGTGACAACTATGTCACGGAGCTCACGTATGGCAAAGGCGAGAAGACCCTGGATATCTATGCCCACAGCGATGTCGTGCCGGTCATGGCCAAGAACTGGACCAAGGATCCGTTCCATCTGACTCTGGAAGACGGGGTGATGTATGGCCGGGGCACCTGCGATGACAAGGGTCCGGGACTGGCCTGCCTCTTTGCCGTCAAAGCCTTGATGGATCATCACCGCTTAGGCGGGTACCGTCTCCGGTTCCTCTTCGGCGGCAACGAAGAGAACGATTCCTTATGTCTGAAACATTATTTCGAAGTCCTGAAAAAGGGCTATCCGACCTTAGGCATCTCGCCGGATGCCGATTATCCTTTGATTTATGCGGAGAAATCCATTTATGCCTATGAGGCAAGTTACCCCGTCACCTTACAGGGCGTCAAGCCTTTCAAGCTGGGCAATGCCCTCAACATCGTCTTAGGCGAGGTCAGCGTCAGCTTGGCCGGCGATGAGAAAGCCATTTTGTCGGCTCTGAAAGATTATTTAGCCAAGAATCCGGGACTTCAGGGCAGTTACAAGGACGGCATCCTTTGGTTCAAGGGAACGGCCGCCCATGGCTCGATGCCGTGGCTTGGCAACAACGCCGGACTCCATCTTTTGGCTTTCTTAGGTCAGCTGCTGAAGCTGCCGGTCCTGAAAGACATCTTTGTCGCCTACCAGGGCGGCAAAGGCGAAAGCTTCCAGGGTAATTATAAGGATACATATTTCACGGAGACTTCCTACAACGTCGGCCGCATCCAGTATGATGGCAAGACCTTGACCTTGGCGGTCAATCTCCGCATTCCGTCCAGTCTCGATGTCCAGCCGGTGCTGGACAATGTGGCGAAGAAGACCCATGCCCGGGTTCATTTCCTGGGCGGCAGTGCCGGTTTTGTCGCTGACCCGAACTCCGCCTTCGTTCAGCTGCTGATGAAAGCCTATCAGGACGAGACCGGGGATACCGCGAGCAAGCCGTTAGCCATCGGCGGCGGCACCTATGCCCGGGAAAGCCGTCACTCCGTTGCTTTCGGAGCTGCCTTCCCTGGCCGGGATTACCGGATGCATGGCGATGACGAATACTTCCCGCTTTCCGACTTTGAGGACAACCTGCAGATCTATGCCCATGCCATCGACAGCCTCAGCACCTATCTGCGTTCAGGAAAGAAGGCTTAGTCATGCGGTTACGTCATCGTTCCTGGACCGATGAGGTCTTGGAAGAGAACCAGGATATCGGCAAAGACCTTTTGAGTCTCGATCCGCAGGCCTTAAGCGATTTCCATGCCTTGGAAATCGGCTGTGGCCTCGGCGGATTCCTTTTGGAGCTCTCTAAAGAGCATCCGGAAGAGAAGTATCTTGGCGTCGAGATCAACCGCAATGCCTTTGCCAGTGCCGTCAAGCATGCGGCGGCCGTCAAGAAGGAGCAGACCAACTTCCTGATCCTCAATGCCCCGATTGAGCGGCTCTTCCCGCTCTTCAGCGACGGACAGTTCAAGACCATCTATATCAACTTCCCGGATCCCTGGCCCAAGAAGCGCCAGCAGCGGCGCCGGCTGAGCTACCCGACTCTGCAGCAGGAGTACCGGCGGCTTCTGGCTCCGGACGGCGTTCTTTATTTCCGGACGGACAACGCCGATCTCTTCAAGGATTCGGTCGGCTACTTTGAAACCGCGGGTCTCTTTGACATCACTCTCATCGAACCCTTCGAAAGCGAGAAGGTCACGTATCTGCCGACGACCGAATACGAAAAGAAGTTCCGGGCCAAGGGCGTTCCGATTCATCTCCTGATCGCCCATCCGAAGAAAAACGTCTGACCGGTGGCTCTGCCGCCGGCCTTTTTTTACCTTGGTGAGCCTTGTTTTAGAGGAAATCATAAAAATTTAGCACTCTCCACTTGAATTTGCTAAAGGTTCAACTATAATATGAATGGCATTGAAGAGGTACGAGTGCCAGAACGGAGGCTAAGAATGAATCAGAACCGTGAATATCAAATCCTGAAACTCATCGTCGAAGAATACATCCAGACCTCCGAACCGGTCGGCAGCAAAGGCTTACTGGAAAAGTACAAGCTGGACTGCTCCTCGGCCACCATCCGCAATGCGATGGCATTACTCGAGAAGGACGGCTATATCGAAAAGACGCATGTCTCGTCGGGCCGGGTTCCTTCCTCGAAAGGCTATCAGTACTACCTCGACCATCTCGATTCGAAGTCCTTGGTCAATGAGGTCGATCTGGACTTCCAGAAGGAATTCCAGTCGGTCTTGGCCAATAAGACCTCCTCAATGGAAGATGCGTTAAGCAAGAGCTGTCAGCTCTTATCCGAAATGACGAAGATGGCAACGGTCGTCTTAGGGCCGAAAGCCGATCAGGAATGCTTGGTCTCCATCCAGTTCCTGCCGCTGAACGCCAGTCAGGCCATGGGCATCTTCATCACCGATTCGGGTTATGTCGAAAAGAAAACGTTCGTCATCCCTAAAGGCTCACCGGTCTCCTTAGCCACGATGCAGAGTGCCGTCAAGGTGCTCAACGACCGTCTGGTCGGAACCAAAGTCACGGACCTGGAAGCCAAAGCCAAGGCGATTGCGCCGCTCATCATCAAGATGTTCGGCAATTCCGGTGAGTTCGTCATGCGGGCCTTCTTGGAGGCGATGATGAACTTCGCGTCGAAGCGTTTCGAAGTCTACGGTCAGAAGAATCTCCTGTCTTTGCCGGAATTCGCGGATGACAACGAAGCCTTCCTCAACGCCGTCGATGCCCTCGACGATCCGCACAAGCTGGAACATGATATGGCCAGCAACGATGATCTCGGCAATGTGAAAGTCGGTTTCACCAACGATACTGCTGGTGACTTAGCCATTGTCAGCAAGACCCTCAACAACAAAGAATCCTTGGCTCTCATCGGGCCGAAGCGTATGGATTATAAGAAAGTGCTGGGAATCCTCGATTATGTCATCTACATGCTGGAAAAGAAGTTCTCGCCGGAGGGCGAAAACCAGAATGCCCTTGTCCCTGTCTCCGAACCTTCCGATGTCCCCAATAAGCGCAGTCCGAAAGAAGCCGGTTCCCGCAAAGCTAAGAAAGGAGTCACGCAATGAACGCTGAAGAAACCCAAGAAAAGAAAGAAGAGACGAAAACTGAAGCCCCGAAGGCCAGTCCGGAAACGGCCAAGCCCGAAGAGAAGAAAGCAGACATCAGCCCGGAGATCAAACAGCTCCAGGAAAGCCTGGCCAAGATGACTGAAAAGTTCCAGACGGCTGAGAAAAACTTCGAAGATGCCGACAAAGCCGTGGAAACCTGGAAGAACAAATACTACGAGGCGTATGCCGATATGGCCAACGTCCGCAAGCAGGTCGATAAGGAGACGGATGACTTCAAGAAATACGCCAACGAGTCCTTCATCAAGGAATTCATTCCGGCCTTGGACAGCTTCGATCTGGCCCTGGCCAAAGAGCAGTCCGATCCTGCCGTCAAGAAATATCTGGAAGGCTTCCAGATGATTGACACGAAGATCGTCGCTGTCTTAAAGAGCCATGGCGCCGAGATTCTCGAAGCCAAGCCGGGCGATACGTATGATCCCAACATCATGGAGGCCTTCTCCACGGTCGAGGGCAAGGAAGACAATAAGGTTGTCGAAGCCTTCCTCAAGGGCTACCGCTTCCATGATCATCTCTTAAGACCCTGTGGGGTCGTGATCTCCAGGAAAGCCGCTCCTGCCCCGAAGGAAGAGACGAAAGCTGAGACGAAAGCCGAGACGAAGACGGAGACGAAAGCTGAGACGAAATAGCGATTAAATATCGGAGGATAGAATTTATGGCAAAAGAAGTTATCTTAGGAATCGATTTAGGTACGACCAACTCAGTTGTCTCTTATATGCAGGAAGATAGGACCGTCAAGGTCATTCCGTCTCCGGAAGGCACCAATACCTGCCCTTCGGTCGTCTCCTTCAAGGCAGACGGCGAAGAGATCGTCGGCAATGCCGCCAAGCGGATGCTGCTGACCAACCCGGATACGGTCTCGTCCATTAAGCGGAAGATGGGTACCCGTGAGACGGTGCATATTGCCTGCCTCAACAAGGATTTCACTCCGGAAGAGATTTCCGCCAAGGTTTTGAGTTATATGAAGGGCTATGCTGAGAAATATCTCGGCTTCCCGGTCAAGAAGGCGGTCATCACCTGCCCTGCCTACTTCAACGATGATCAGCGTCAGGCCACCAAGAATGCCGGCACCATTGCCGGTCTGGATGTCGTCCGTGTCATCTCCGAGCCGACCGCGGCTGCCTTAGCCTACGGCATGGATTCGAAGAAGAGCGGCAAGATCCTTGTCTTCGATCTCGGCGGCGGCACGTTGGATGTCTCCATTCTGGATATCGGCGACGGCACCTTCGAAGTCTTAGCGACCTCGGGTGATACGCACCTCGGCGGCGATGATTGGGATCGTCATGTCATGGATTGGCTCAACCGTGAGATCAACCGGCAGACCGGTCTGGTCTTCGATTTCAACAATCCGAAGGACCGTCCGACCTTCCAGCGTCTCCGTGATGAGGCCGAAAAAGCCAAGATCAACCTTTCCAGCCAGACCGAGACCATCATCTCCTTACCTTACATCGGCTTCAAGGATGGCGCTCCGGTCAACTTCGAAACGACCTTGACCCGGGCTAAGTTCCAGGAAATCACTGCCGATCTGTTAGACCGCTGCCGCAGTCCGTTTGAGAAGGCTTTGGCCGATGCCAAGCTTTCCGTTGCTGACTTGGATGATATCATTCTCGTCGGCGGTTCGACCCGTATGCCGGCTGTCGTCGATCTGGTCACCAAGCTCAATAACGGCAAGAAGCCGAATCAGTCCGTCAATCCGGATGAAGCGGTCTCTGTCGGTGCTTCCATTCAGGGCGGTGTCATCCGCGGCGATGTCAAGGATGTCGTGCTGCTCGATGTCACGCCGCTCACCTTGGGCATTGAAACCCTCGGCGGCGTCATGACTCCTCTCATTCCGAGAAATACCACGATTCCGACGACCCGTCAGCAGATCTTCTCGACCGCTGAGGATAATCAGCCGGGTGTCGAGATTCAGGTCTATCAGGGTGAACGTCCGATGGCTCAGGATAACAAGTTCCTGGGTCGGTTCAAGCTGGAAGGCATCCGTCCTGCCCGTCGCGGCGAGCCGCGTATTCAGGTTACCTTCTCCATCGATGTCAACGGTATCGTCTCCGTCTCGGCCAAGGATCTGGATTCCAATCAGGAACAGCACATCACCATTTCCAACTCCAATGGCTTAGCCAAGGATGAGATTGATCGGATGGTCAAGGAAGCCGAAGCCAATAAGGAAGCGGATAGCAAGCGTAAGGATGATGCCGATACCCGCAATGAGGCTCAGACGTTGATTGATCAGATCGACCGTCAGTGCAATGATACGGCGCATCCGATTGATCCGAAGACCAAGGATGCCGCTCTGAAGATCCGGGATGAGATCAAGGCGGATCTGGATAAGAACGATCTGGCGGCCGTCAAGGCCAAGATTGCTCAGCTCCAGCAGGCTGCCAATCAGGTCTATCAGTCCTCGGCTCAGCAGACGGCTTCGCAGTCGAGTGCCAATGCCGGCGGCAATGCCACCGATAACGGCGCTCAGTCGTCCGAAACGGATTCCAAGGATCCGCATGTCGTGGATGCAACCTTCACTGAAAAGAAGGACAAGTAGTTTCTAAACGTCGATAAGCAGAATGGAAAGCCCGGATTCTCCGGGCTTTCTCGTTAAGGAGGCTGTGACCTATGGCCGAAGAAAAACGCGACTATTATGAAGTGCTCGGCATCGATAAGAACGCTACCCCGGATGAAATCAAGAAAGCTTACCGGGAGCTGGCCAAGAAATACCATCCGGATATCAACCATTCCCCGGATGCGCCGGAGAAGTTCAAGGAGATCACCGAGGCTTACGAATGCCTCAGCGATCCGCAGAAGAAGGCCATGTATGATCAGTACGGCTTTGCCGCCTTCGATCAGAACGGCCAGGCTGGCTTCAATGGTCAGCAGGCGAACTTCAATGACGCTGATTTCGGCGATCTGGGTGACATCTTTTCCCAGTTCTTCGGCGGCGGAGCGGCGCAAGGCGGCCGCAGGCGCCGGGATACCACGCCACGGCGTGGCACCGACCGGGGCGTCCACATCAATCTGAGCTTCGATCAGGCTGTTAACGGCACCAAGGTCGATATTCCGCTGGATTATGTGACGGTCTGTCCGGACTGTCATGGTACCGGTGCCCGCAGCGACGATGATATCGAGACCTGCCCGACCTGCCATGGTTCGGGACGGGTAAGAACCCGTCAGCAGACGCTCTTTGGCGTGATGGAGGCGGAGGAAGCCTGCCCGGACTGCAATGGTACCGGTAAGCGGGTGAGAGTCAAGTGCCCCCGTTGCCATGGTGCGGGAAGAGTCCGTGTCAGTGAGACGATTTCCGTCAATATTCCGCATGGCGTCGATACCGATGATACGATCCGGATTGCCGACAAAGGCAACCCGGGCGTCAATGGCGGTCCCAATGGGGATCTTATCATCCAGATCACCGTCAATCCCAGTCAGACCTTCACCCGCAAGGGTGCCGATGTCTACATCAGCATCCCGGTCGCGGTCTCCGATGCCTTGTTAGGTGCCACCGTCACGGTGCCGACTATCAAAGGCGATGTCGATCTGGTGATTCCGCCGTGCACGGAGCCGGATACGATCCTGAGGATGGTCAACCAGGGCATTGTCTTGCCCTCCGGCAAAGTCGGCAACCAGTATGTCACCGTGCAGGTGAAGTTCCCGAAGAGCCTCAATAACGCTCAGAAGGATGCCATCACGGCCTTCGACAACGAAGAGTACAAGAAGAACAACGGCGTCTTCGGCTGGCTGAAACAGAAGTTCCGCAGCAAGTAGTTCGAAAGAGGGCTTGATTGCCCTCTTTTTTCTTGGTCTTCCCGCCCGTTTCAGCTATAATTTAGAAGATTATGGATTACGCGAATCTATCCTTACGAATCCCCATGGAGGGAACCATCAACACCCGGGATCTCGGGGGCTATCCGACCACGGATGGTCATCATGTCCGTTACGGCCGGCTCATCCGAACCGATAACCTTTCCCATATCACCCAAAAGGACACCCTTTATTTTCAGAACGTCCTTAAGGCCCGTTTTGATGTCGACTTCCGTTCCCTGAATGAAATCGCGGGCAAGGAAGACAAGCCGATTCCCGGCTGCGAGAAAGTCCTTTGCCCGGTCGTCGAGGACCGCGCCGACAACCGGACGTCCCATCCGCATGAGGAGTTCATCGTCGACCGTCCCAACGTCAAGAACCTGATCGAATTCATCTTCCGGATTGCCCCGGACGGCGATGTCACCTACGCGATGGAAAACAGCTACCGCGCCTTTGTCGGGGAACCCTTTGGCTATCAGCATTATGCCCGCTTCCTCCAGTTGGCCTTAGCCAACAAGGAAGGCTCAATCCTCTTCCACTGCGCCGATGGCAAGGACCGGGCCGGGGTCGGAGCGTTCCTGCTGCTTTCCGCCTTAGGCGTCAGCCGTGAGGACTGCCTCAAAGACTACCTCCGGACCAACGAGTATACCGGGAAGAAAGCGGAGAGCCGGGAAGCCTATCTCCGCAACGACTGCCATATCACCAACGAGAAAGTCATCCAGTCGGTCAAGATGCTGGCCGGGGTCCGTCTCAACTGGATTTCAGCGGCTTTGTCTGAGATTGACAATCGCTACGGCGGGATGGACAGCTACGTAGCAAACCAGCTTAAACTTTCAGCCAATGATCTGAAGTTGCTAAGAGATAATTATCTTGAATAAAAAGGGGCTGTCCCACTCAAACAAATGAGTGGCGGCCCCTTTTCGTTTGCTTTCGTCTATAAAAAAAATATCCGGCTGCAACCGGATATTACGAAGTACTCCGTAAAAATCTCTTCCGAAAGGAGCGGCTTTTACTATGTCCAATTTTAGCACTGCTCTTCCGATTTTCCTAGTCCCCTTGGACGACGAGCCCGAGGAGGAGAGGGAACTGGCGTGTTTCATGAGGCTGCTCGCGTCCTCCGGGCTGGGCGGCATCCTCCCCGCGCGGGACCTCTCCGGCCCAGACGGCGGGCAGCCTCCCCACGATGCGTCCGCCCTCCTCGCGACGGTCCTCTTCGCCTTCTCCGACGCCGGCGGCTGCCTCCGGGGGATCTCCGAGTCGTGCAGGTTCGACCTCCGCTACCGCTACCTCATGTCGGGCGCCCGGCCTGGGAGGTCGACGTTCTGCCGGTTCATAAAAAGCGTCGTCGTGCCGAACGCCGAGGCCGTCTTCGCCGGGGTCACCGGCGCCATCCTCTCCGCCATGGGCCTCAGGCCGGACGGCGACGTCTTCGTCGACGGGTCGAAGTTCGAGGCCAACGCGAACAAGTACGGGTTCCGCTTCCGGTCCGAGAGACGCGTTGCCGATCTCCTGTCCGGGGCCGGGGCCCTGGCCAGCGCGAACGGGATCCCCTTCCCGGACAGGCCGAGGCCGCCCTACTCCCGGCTGATCGGAGAGGCCGTCTCCGAGGCGGGGAGGAGGCTGGCGGCCTCGGGGGAGGATCCCGCCCGGATCGAACGGGGGAAGGGGAGGCGCCTGACGCCGGGCGGGAGGCTCTTCCTCGCCCTGACCGCGTACCTCCAGCGGATGCTCGCCTACGAGGAGGCGGACAGGATATGCGGCCCCGGGAGGAACTCCTTCTACCGGACGGACCACGACGCCACCGCCATGTGCCTGAAGGCGGACTACTACTCGGGCCTCGGCAGCAGCATGCACGCCGCCTACAACGTCCAGATTGCCGTCAGCTCAGGCATTATCATCGGATACTACGTCTCCCAGGACAGGGCTGACTCGAGGACAGTGCCCGCCCTGCTCGGGAGGATCCGGTCGATGTGGGGCTCCTATCCCGCGGCGGTCTGCGCGGACGCCGGCTACGGGTCCTACGAGAACTGCTCCTTCCTCGAGGGCGCCGGCATCTCGTGCTACGTGAAGTTCCCGTCGTGGGAGGGCGAGGTGTCCGGGAAGAGGCCGCCCGTCCTCTCGCTCGGCGCTGACGGGACGGTCCGCTGCCTCCGCGGCCTGGTCGCCGAGGAGATACCCCCTGTCAGGCATCCCCGGCAGAAGGGCTCCCGCTTCTACAAGGTGGCCCTGTGCAGGGGGTGCGAGTACAGGAGGTACTGCACGAAGCTCATGCCGCATCCGAAGCCGGGCGAGAGGGTGTCCGAGGCCTCGCCGGAGTACCTCAGGCTGAAGGCCGGGGCCATGGGGAACCTGCTCTCGCCCAGGGGGATCGAGCTCCGCGTCAACAGGAGCATCCAGGTGGAGGGGACCTTCGGGATCCTGAAGCAGGACATGGACTACGACAGGTTCAGGCGCAGGGGCCTCGCCGAGGTCTCGGCCGAGATGATGCTAACCTGCCTCGGTGCCAACATCCGCAAGTACTTCGCCTTCCTCAGGACCGGGAGGATTCCCGATTTCTGGAGGGCGCCCGAGGGGCTCTCCGCCGAGAGGCCGCACCGGATTTCCTGCGCCGTCAGGAGAGGCGGCCTCAGCCGGAGGAACCTGAGAAAGCAGCCGAACCAGGTCGCTAGGAGGATGGGGAGGAGGTAGCGGGCACGCAAAAAGGGCTGCCCCAGGCCCGGGCTTTGATGCCTAGGTTCTGGGACAGCCCCTTTTTCAGTTTCTAGTAAGCAGGACATGGACTACGACAGGTTCAGGCGCAGGGGCCTTCTCGGCCGAGATGATGCTAACCTGCCTCGGTGCCAACATCCGCAAGTACTTCGCCTTCCTCAGGACCGGGAGGATTCCCGATTTCTGGAGGGCGCCCGAGGGGCTCTCCGCCGAGAGGCCGCACCGGATTTCCTGCGCCGTCAGGAGAGGCGGCCTCAGCCGGAGGAACCTGAGAAAGCAGCCGAACCAGGTCGCTAGGAGGATGGGGAGGAGGTAGCGGGCACGCAAAAAGGGCTGCCCCAGGCCCGGGCTTTGATGCCTAGGTTCTGGGACAGCCCCTTTTTCAGTTTCTAGTATTCGACGACGGAGATGTTCCGTATCAGGATGGCCTTCATGGCCTCATCCTTGCAGGTAGCCAGCTTAGTGGCGGAGACGACGGACACCCATTCCTGAATGTACTGGGCGGCAATATCGGTCTTCTTGCAGAATTCCTTGAGATACATCTCGGCTTCCTTCGTCTTGCCATCGAGGATGAAGAGGAGATAGGTCATCGCGGCATCGGCGGAAGAGTTGCCTCTCGTGGCATGGGCCCAATCGAGGACGTAGGACTTGCCGTCGTCGCTGACGATGATGTTGTGCGGAGTGATGTCGCCATGGCAGAACTTGTAGTGGTTCGGCATCTTCTCCAGCCGGACATGCAGGTCATAGCGGGTCGTGGCATCGAGTCCCGACTGCGTGATGTAGGCATTGAGCTTATCCTTGAGTTTAGGAAGCTTGAGGTTATCGGAAAGGTGAGCTAAGAGGCTGACTTGGATCTTCACCAGCTCGGCGATGTACTTCTTGGTATTCTCGGGATGATCCTTCATCAGCTGTTCCAGGGTCTGGCCTTTGATTTCCTCCGAGGCAATCGCCCAGTCAGCGCCGACCGGGAAGACATCATAGACCCGCGGCGCGGCAAAGCCGCACTCGAGGGCATACTGCTGATTCATTGCTTCCTTAAGGACATCGCTCGGGGCATAGGCGGTATGAGAGAAGACCTTGGTGATGACACCGTCTTTGCGGTAGATCTTCTTGTCGTGATGTTCCATCACCAGCGTCCCGAAATCTTTTTCTGTTTTGGTTGCCATGATTAATTCCCCCGTTTCTACTTCGCACCGGCTATCCTTTCATTATACACTTTTTCGCCGTAGAATGCCTTAAGGTAGAGAGTTTTAAGCTCGGAGACCAGCGGATAACGCGGATTGGCAGACGTGCACTGATCGTTGAAGGCAGCTAAGGACATCTCATCGAGCGTCTTGAGGAAATCTTCTTCCTTGATGCCGGCCTCCTGAATTGTCAGCGGCAGCTCGATATCCTTCTTCAGGTCATCGATCTTGGCTAAGAGCTTGGCAAACTTCTCATCATCGTTCTTGCCGGTGATGCCAAGCATGTCAGCAATCTCGACGTAACGGGCCAACGTGTGCGGATACTGATACTGCGGGAAGGTACCCATCTTGGTGGGTTCCTCGCCGGCATTGAACTTCATCACCTCATCCAGCATCAGCTCGACGCAGACGCCGTGCGGAAGATGATGGTAGGCGCCTAACTTATGGCCGCAGCTGTGGTCGATGCCCAGGAAGGCATTGGCAAAGGCCATGCCGGCTAAGGTCGCCGCATGTGCCATATGCTCTCTGGCTTCCGGATCGGCGCCGCCGTTATGATAGGCTCTCGAAAGATACTTGAAGATCTCGCTGATGCCTTCTTTGGCGCAGGCATCGCTGAACGGCGAGGCATACATCGAGGCATAGGCTTCCATGCAGTGGGTAAGGGCATCGATGCCCGAGGCTCTCGTCAGGCCTTTGGGGATGTTGAGCATCAGATCGCTATCGATGATCGCCATCGACGGCATCAGTTCGTAATCGGTGATCGGATACTTGGTGCCATCCCGCTGATCGGTGATGATGGCAAAAGGCGTGACCTCGGAGCCGGTTCCGGCCGTGGTCGGAACACAGACCAGCATCGACTTATTGCCCATCTTCGGGAAAGCAATCACACGTTTGCGGATATCCATGAAATCCATGGCCATATCGGAGAAATCGACTTCCGGATGTTCGTACATGACCCAGCTGATCTTGGCAGCATCCATCGGCGAACCGCCGCCCAGAGCGATGATGGCATCCGGCTGATAGAAGTTGCAGAGCTTCACGCATTCCTCGGCGCAGGCCAAGGTCGGATCCGGAGCGACATCAGAGAAGACTTCCGTCTCAATGCCTAACGGATAAAGAATATCGGTCAGCTTCTTGACCACACCCGACGTGAAGAGGAACTTATCCGTGACGATCAGCACCCGTTTCCGGTCATAGACCGTCTTCAGTTCTTCCAAAGCCTTGCTGAGACAGCCCGGCTTGAAGAACAGCTTACTCGGCGTACGGAACCAAAGCATGTTTTCCCTCCTTATGGCAACTGTCTTGATATTCAGAAGATTCTCGATTCCGACCTGTCCGGAGACGGAGTTGCCGCCCCAGGAACCGCAGCCTAACGTCAGGGACGGCTTGATGCGGAAGTTGTAGAGATCGCCGATGCCGCCTAAGCTGGAAGGCGTATTGATGAGCAGACGGCAGGCCTGCATCCGACGCTTGAAGGCATCGATGAGTTCCGGATGATTCAGTTCATCGACATAAAGATCGGCCGTATGGCCCCAGCCCTGCTGCAAGAGGGCTTCCGCCTTAGCCAAGGCATCCTCGAAGTCCTTGGCATGATACATCGCTAAGACCGGGCAAAGCTTCTCGTGAGAGAATTCTTCGCTGCGATCGGTCTTTTCGACCTCACCGACCAGAATCTTGGTCGTACTGGGAACCTTGAAGCCAGCCATCTCGGCAATGGTGGTTGCCGGCTTGCCGACAATCTTGGCATTGGTGGAACCATTGATCAGGATGGTGCCGCGGACCTTGTTGAGTTCGCTTTCATTGAGGAAATAAGCGCCGCGGTAAATCAGCTCGGCCTTGACGGCATCATAAATGCCATCCAAAGCGATGATGGAGTTCTCGCTGGCGCAGATCATGCCGTTATCGAAGGTCTTGGAATGGATGATGGAGGAGACGGCCATCTTGACATTGGCCGAGGTATCGATGATGGTCGGGGCATTGCCCGGACCGACACCGATGGCCGGCTTGCCCGAGGAATAGGCAGCCGTCACCATGCCCGGACCGCCGGTTGCCAAGATGCAGTCGCAGGACTTCATCAGCTGCGAGGAGAGTTCAATGGACGGTTCCGGAATCCAGCTGATGATATCGCTGGGGGCACCGGCCTTGATGGCCGCGTCCTTTAAGATCTGAGCCGCATGAATGGTGCAGTTCTTGGCCCGCGGATGCGGAGAGAAGATGATGCCGTTGCGGGTCTTCAGGGCTAAAAGGCTCTTGAAGATGACGGTGGCCGTCGGATTGGTGGTCGGAACGATGCCGGCAAGAATGCCTAAAGGCTCAGCCAACTTCTGATAACCCATATCATCGTTGCGCTCTAAGACGTCACAGGTCTTGCTGTCCTTGTAGGCGTTATAAATGTACTCGGCAGCAAAGTGGTTCTTGATGACCTTATCCTCAAAGACACCCATGCCGGTCTCACTGACAGCTTCCTGAGCCAAGGGAATACGTGCCTTGTTGGCAGCGATAGCCACAGCCTGGAAGATCTTATCGACCTGTTCCTGCGTGTAAGTCGCATAGACCTGCTGGGCAGCTCTGACCTTAGCAATCAGCTGTGTCAGCTCATCACTGGCAGCTTGCTTCTTTTCGATATCATCCATAGGCGATACCTCCTGTTGACAATTTTAATTATAGATGAAATGCGCATTTATGTAAAGATAAATACACGCAAAAAGATTAATTTTGAACACAAATGCGCATTCCACGCACGTTTAGGTTTTAAATAAAGTGTGTATTTTGCGCAACTGTCAGGCTAAAGGCTAAGCGGCGGGGCAAAGCCGGTCAAGCAAGGCCTGGCAGCCCTGAGCAATCTGCGCATAGGCGGTCGCGAAATCATGGGTGAAGTAGGGGTCGAGGATGTCGCCTGGCTTTGCGGTGAAATCCAAAAGCCGATGGATTTTGGATTTGTCTTTCAGGATCAGCAGGCGGGAAAGCAAGACACGATTATAAGTATCCATCGTGATCACGTACTGGCTCTCGTCGTATTCATTCTTGGTCAGCGGTTTGGCCTTCTTGTCCGGATTGAAGGGAATCTGATGGTCCTGAAGAAGACGGACAGCCCGCGGATCGATGGGCTGACCTTGGGTATCGACAATCAGGGCCCGGGAGAAGACATCAAAAAAGGAGTCCTGATGGCGGACTCTCAATAGCTCTGTAAAGAGCGCTTCCGCCGTCGGACTCCGACAGATATTTCCCTCGCAGACAAACACGACTTTCGTCATCGTGGTTATTTCTTTTCTTCCGACTCGTCCCGCTTATAGTAATAATGATAGGAATCCGAGGTCATCTCGCTGCCCTCGAAATCGGTCACCTGCGTCATGACGATGCCGATCACATTGACACCGTTGCTTTCCAAGGAATCCAAGGACGCCTTGACGTTCTTCTTCTTGGAGAGATGCTGAGCGACGACGAAGAGATAGCCATCGACCAGCCGGGAGCAGAGCGTAGCATCGGTCACAAGCAGCGTCGGGGCCGTATCGACGAGGACATAATCATACTTTTCACGTAAGGCCTTGAAGAGCTCATCGAGCTTCGGCGAGCTTAACAGCTTGGTCGGGAAAGGAGTCAGGGTTCCGGCATTGATCAGATCCACGCCACCCTGGCAATGGACAATCAGCTGATCGATGGAGACGTCGCCGGCGACATATTCGGCGATGCCGAACTGGTTGGGGACGTTGTAGAAATGGTGCAGCGACGGACGGCGAAGGTCGAAATTGACAAGGCAGACTTTGGCGCCGCGGAATGCATAGACATTGGCAAGGTTGGCAATCAACGTGGATTTGCCTTCGGCCTGGACGGAGCTGGTGATGCCGATGACCTTGAAGGGATGCTCCGGATTGGCAAAGGAGATATTGGTCTGCAGCTTCTGAATGGCTTCGCTGGCAACGGACGAGAAGTCCTTGATCAGGACGATGCCCTCTCGGTTATGCTTGGATTTCATGTTATTTGGCCTCCTCGGTGGTATCTTCCTGCATCGGCATCAGGCCAATCACCTTTTCACCGGTGAGAGCCTCGATATCCTTGACATTGCCGACCTTGGTCGAGCAAAGCTCAAAGAGGATGCCGTAAAGGATGCCGACAATCAGCCCGCAGGCTCCGGCAATGAGCAGGACCTTGGCTTTGGAGAAGCTGGTATCCACCGGAGTGGAAGAAGAGCTCGTCAGCGCCAGACGGTTCTTTAAGAAAGCATAACGGGAATCACTGGCGGTGATGGATAACGTCTCGGTGATGGTGGTATCGACTAAGGCCTGCGAGAGATCCTTGTCGGCTGTATTGGCTGTGATATCGACATAAAGAGACTTTTCCAACGAGGTGTAAGTACGGGCACTGGCGGAGACCATTTTCTTGATTTCCTTCAGCGTGTATGAGGTACCTTTGGAGGTGTTGATGCTAGTCATGACAGCGGTCATGATCGGGGTATCATTGATGGTGTCACGGGCGGTGATGACGTAGTTGAAGGAATTGTTGAAGTCCGTGGTGGAGATCGTATCGCTGGTCGTGGTCTGAGAATTGCTGTCAGCAATGACGATCACGGTACCGGTCGAAGTCCAGACCGGCTTTTCCACGCCGAAGGCATAGACGCCTCCGCCGATCAGGCCGACCACGAAAAAGATGACGAGCGCAATCCAATGTTTGACGATCATATGCCAGATGTCACCTAAGGTGACACCGGTTTTTTCGTCTTGTTCTTCCTCGGAAACGTCTGTGTTGTCAGTGTTCATTAAAGCCTCCCTAAAAGCAAATAAAGATTTGCAAGGTTATTATTCTACTTTGGTTCACCTAAATCAAGTGACAAAATTTGGTTAAGAAAAAGGATTTACCGGATTTTAACAAAGGATAGTCTGCGCGAACCTCGAAAAATGAGATTTTTGTTGAATCTCGGGGGTGTGTGTGGTATTCTTTATAAGCGCGCTTTTTTAGCGCTTAACCTAAGTTAATCAGGAGGATACTGCTATGTCTAGAAAATGTCCGGTTACGGGAAAAGGTCCGATGTTCGGTAATCAAGTCTCTCACTCGATGAGACATACCCGTCGTCGTTGGGATGTCAATCTGCAGACCACGACCATCACGGTCAATGGCCATAAGGAGAGAATCCGTGTCTCGACCAGTGCTTTACGCACGATGAGAAAGAATGCCAAGGCTGCCGCTAAGACTGCCCCGGCTGCTGCTCCGGTTGTCGAAGCTCCGAAGGCGGAAGCTGTCAAGACTGAGGCCCCCAAGGCTGAAGCTCCCAAGGCTGAAGAAGCGAAGTAGTCGTATCCTTTTTTCAGTACTGAAAAAGGCTGTCCCGCGAAGGAACAGTCTTTTTTTATGCCCGTGTCAGCAGAATGTTGATGAAGAGCAGGAGTCCGGTCAGCCCTTCGAAGCCGAGATACAGCCATTCATAGAAAGCCAGGGCATTGAGTTTCGGTTTCACATAGTAGCTGACGCCATCGACTTCCATCTTATCCATCTTGGCCCAGTTCAGAAGCTTCGGATTGAAGAGGAGCACCAAGCCTAAGAAGCCGAGCACGCCGATCAGAATCAGGATCACCAGCGAGACGGAGTTGGGATAGAAGATGGCTCCCGGGACAATCGTCAGGAAGCTGGTGAGGGATCCGGAGAAAGCAAACAAGGCAAAGCCAAGCATCGTTAGGAAGATGTGCGGCTTATAGAAGCTCAGCGGCAGCAGATTTCCGAACGCCAGACATAGCAGGGAAAGCGGGAAGGTGACGGAAAGGATCAGCTGGTAGAGCGTCTTAGCATGGGCAAAGAACAGCGTCTCGCCGGCCATCAGGGCACTGGCCGCCAGAACCAAGACGGTATAGAGCAGAACCCGGTAAGGTTTGGCCATCGTCAGATAGAACTGGTAAGGATAGGAATTCAGGAAGCTGTTGCGCTGCTCCTTGGCTAAGGACTGGTTGGCAAAGAAAATCAGAGCAAAATAAAGAAGCAAAAGGGCAAAGCCGCCGATGAGAAGACCTAAGGACAGACTCAGAATATCCATACCTTTATTTTCCTTCCAGAACCTGAGTCAGCTGCTGTAAGACAGCCGCTTTGTCACTGGCTTTGAAATAATAGGAGCCGCAGACCAGATAATCGGCTCCGGCCTGATAGCAGCGGTAAGCCGTCTTTTCGTTGATGCCGCCGTCGACGCCGATCTTGAAAGCCAGATGATTCATGCTTCTTGTCGCCGCCAGACGGGAAATCTTCGTCTCGCTTCCTTCGATGAAGCCCTGTCCGCCTTTGCCGGGGACAACGCTCATCACCAGGAAGAAGTCGAAGGCATTGGCTAAGCCGAGAATCAGGGAGACATCCGTCTCCGGAGAGATGGCTAAACCGATCTGCACATCCGGATAGCTCTGACGGAGGCTCTTGACCTTCTCCAGGTCTTCCGGCGTCAAGGCTTCGTAGTGGAAGGAGATTTCCTTGGCACCCAAGGAAGCATAATAGCCAAACTGCCGTAAGGGATCCCGGGTCATCAGATGGACATCGAAGACGATATCGTTCCCGTAGGCCTGCTGAACCGCCTTGAACAGCGGTTCCCCGAACGAGATGCCCGGCACGAACGTGCCGTCCATCACATCAAAATGGCAATGGGTGATGCCCAAGGCTTTGATCTGGTCCAGGTCCTTGCCCAAGGCCAGGAAATTGCTGCTTAAGAGGGACGGCCGGATGATTTTTTCTGTTTCCATACACTGTTACCCTTCACTTCCTCAGCTATCTTAAGGTAATTATAATAGGAATCTTTGGATAATTCACGTTTTTTGATGGCGTCGAGGACGGCACACCCGTGGCTTCCGGGAAGATGATGGCAGTCATTGAAGTGGCAGGACGGGAAATAAGACCCGTAGCCAGGGAAGTAAATGGCCAGATCCTCGGGGGAAAGCTCCCAGAGATCCAGTTCGGAAAAGCCAGGAGTATCAAAGAGGAATCCCTGCTCATAGGGAAGCAGGATCACTTCCTTGGTCGTATGCCGCCCGCGGCCGATTTCCACATCCAAGGCATCGACCTTCCGCTGGAAGCTCGGGTCGATGGCATTCAGGAGGGTGGATTTTCCGACGCCGGTCTGACCCATCAGGCAGACCGTCTTGCCCGGCAGCTGTTTGGCAAGCTTAGGAAAGTCGCCGCTTTGCGGATCATGGGCGTTAAGAAGATAGACCGGAAAGCCGATCTTCTTATAGTAGGCTAGCCGGCGCTTCAAAGCCGTCAGCTCCTTAGGTGAAAGCAGGTCCACCTTGGTGATGACGATCTGACTTGCTATCTGACTATAAGCAGTCAGCGTCAGGAATTTATCCAATAAATACGACGAGAAATCCGGCTCCTTGGCACTCACTAAGACAAAGCAGAGGTCGGCGTTGGCAAGCCGGGGACGGCAGAGCTCGTTATGGCGGGTAAGCCGGCTTTGAATCAGGCCATCCTGATCGAGCAGAACATGGTCGCCCGGAAGCAAATAGTCCCCGCTGAAAGTGACCTTGCCGCGCTTGGGGTGCAAGGTGATGCTGTGGTCAAGAAAAGAGTAAAGACGGAAACCGAGACTGGTAGACGAGAGCACAAGATAATCGTTCACGGACGATCCTTCTTGGCTTCCTTGCTGGCACGTTTGAGAGCTTCGCGCTGTTCCTTCTCCAGGACTTTGTCTTCCTTGGGAGTCTGATGATGGTGGAAAAGGTTGTAGAAGAAGGAATGCTTCTCTTCCAGCATCGAAGGATTCTTGAGAATCTTCTCAATATCCTTGCGCATGTATTCGACATTGGGATAACGGTCCATCGCATCCTTCTTGACGGCTTTGTAGATAATGGCTTCGACGGCTTCCGGGGTCCGCGGATTGTATTTCTTGATGGACGGGAACTTCTCCTTGACCTGCATCATGGCAATGGCCACCGGGGTCTCGGAATCGAACGGAACCCGGCCGGTGATCAGTTCGAAGAACGTGATGCCCATCGAATAGATATCGCTGCGCTCGCTGGCCGGATTGCCTTCGGCGATCTCCGGCGCCATATAGTGAACCGAACCGATGACGACTTCGCTGCGGGTGACGTGCGTCGCATTCTGGAAGGTGGCAATGCCGAAATCACCCAGCTTGATGGTGCCGTCCTGGGTTAAGAAAATATTCTGCGGTTTGATATCCCGATGGATGACGCCATGGCTATGGGCATACATCACGGCCGAGCAGAGCTGGTACATGATGTCGCAGGCTTCCAAGAAGGAGAACTTGCCCCGGACATCGAGCACCTGACGTAAGGTCTGGCCGGCGATGAACTCGTTGACCATATAAGGCAGTCCTTGGTAAGAACCGGCATTGACAACTTTGACAATGTTCTGATGGTTGAGACTGGCAGCCGCCCGCGCTTCCCGCTCGAAACGGTTCAGGTTGGTCTTCACGGCAGCCGTGTCCTGCTTCATCATCTTGATGGCCACGTCCCGGTCGGTGATGAGATCATGGGCTTTGTAAACAACGGCCATGCCGCCCTCGCCGATCATCTCGAGGATCTTATAGCGGTCGTCGATGATCTCGTTGATTTCCATCCCACCATCGGGTGTCATTGAGGTCGCTCCCAAAGGGCAACGGCCACGTTGTCCTTACCGCCATTGGCTAAGGCCTGGTCCACCAAAGCCCGGGCTTTTTCGCTAGCCTTGAGAGCCTTGTTGCTGAGGATCTTGCTGATTTCCTCATCGCTGATCATGTTATAAAGGCCATCCGAGCAAAGCAGGATGACATCGAAACTGTCTTTCTCCAGGCGGGCTTCCTCGATCTTGGAAAGATCCGGGTAAATGCCCACGGCATTGATGAGGATGTTCTTCTGGGGGTGGTTGGCAATCTCATCCTGAGTGATCTTGCCGGACTCGAAGAGGCATTCGACATAGGTCTGGTCGGTGGTCTTATGGATCAGACCGTCACGGGCCGAATAGGTATAGCAGCGGCTATCGCCGACAGAGACCAGGTAGGTTCCGTCTTTGCTGATAAGGCAAGTGACGGCCGTGGAACCGATCTCGGTGCCGCCGAATTCCTCGATGGAGGTCTTATAGATCCGCTTGTTGGCTTCCTTCAGTTTGGATAAGAGAAAACGCTTGGCGGAATGGGTCTTGAAAGGATGCCGGGCGGACGTAAACCCTAAGGACAGGGTATCGGCGATGATCTTGCTGGCGACTTCGCCGTTGCGGTGACCGCCCATGCCATCGGCGATGACCAGCAACGTTCCATAAGGACTCTCGCCGGCGTAGGCCATGTCTTCGTTGTTGTGCCGGACTTTGCCGATATCGCTGAGACAGGCAAAGGAAACATCATCAATGCTGCTGTTTTGCATATTTTGCCCTCAATTGTCCGCAGGCAGCGTCGATATCGCTGCCGAATTCCTTCCGAATCGTGGATTTGACGCCTTTGGAGAGAAGATAGTTATGGAAAAGCTCGACCTGGCTGTCCGGAGACCGTTCAAAGCCGTTTTCGATGACGGGATTGTACGGAATCAGGTTGACATAGCCGAAGGTCGGAGCAATCAGATCAAAAAGCTGACGGGCATTCTCCATCGAATCGTTGATGCCCTTGATGAGGATGTATTCATAGGTAACCCGCCTTCCGCCGCTGTCCTTGCCGTACTGCATGATGGCCGGAATCAGCTTCTCCAACGGAAAAGCGTGGTTGATCGGCATCAGCTTGTCGCGGAGCTCATTGGTCGGGGCGTGAAGCGAGATGGCAAGATTGACCTGCAGTCCCTCTTTGCCGAACTTCAGGATTCCCGGAACGACGCCACACGTCGAAACCGTGATATGTCTCGCACCGATGGCTAAGCCATAGGGGGAATTAAGAATCCGGATGAAGCTTAAGACGGCATCATAGTTATCAAACGGCTCGCCGGTTCCCATGACCACGACATGCGTCACGGTGATCGTCGGATCCTTTTTGGCCAGATACTTCTTGAACGCCATCACCTGACCTAACATCTCATTGGCCAAAAGCTTTCGCTTGACCTTCAGAAGACCGGAGGCGCAGAACTGGCAGCCCATGTTGCAGCCGACTTCGCTGGTGACGCAGACGCTATAGCCATAGACATAATGCATCAGGACGCTTTCGACCTGTTCGCCATCATTAAGCCGCATCAGGCACTTGACAGTGCCATCCGCACTTTCCTGAGTGATGGTCGGAGTGGGAAGCGAGAAATCATACCTTTCCGCAAGGATTTTGCGGAAGTCTTTGCTGATATCGCTCATTTCCTCAAACGACGAGGCATTCTTCTGATAAAGCCACAGGAAAAGCTGCTTGGCACGGTAGCTGGACTGTCCAAGCTTCACCATCTCATCGGTAAGTTCTTCCAAGGAGAACGAATAAATGGAACGCATCATTCCTTCCTCCGGAAAACAGCAAAGAAAGCACCGGTGGTCTTCAGGATATCAGGCCGGACATCTTCCTTCAGGATCAGTTCGAACTGCGGACGGATAGCCAAGAAGCCATCCACGACTGCCACGGTCTCTGCCGTGAAGAGGGAATCGCTGTAGAAAACAAGAGAGCCGCCTTTCTTCACGAAATAGGAGGCTTCCTTGAGATCGGACAGCAGCAAAGCGCCGTTAGCTTCGATGTCCTTTGGCGTTAAGGAAGGCAGGATGGCCGGATGGAGGCTGGCCTGGCCCAGATGGGAGTCATGGCCTTTGGAAACGACGATATCATAATGCTCATAATCACGATAAGTCTTGATCAGGGCATTCTTGGCACAGAAGAGCGGATCCAGCGACGCCAGATGATAGACTTCCTTGGCATCTTTGGCCAAGGAATAGAAAAGCTCGTCATCATAGACTGCCGTCACCTGGCTTAAGGCCAGGTCATTGCTGACCATGCCAAAATAGAGGCCGTTGAGAGGATTGCGGTTCGCAGTCAGAAGCACCGCCGGCGACAGGGCCGGAAGTTTGAGCTGACTGTAGCATAAGGCTTCCGGATAGGAGAGCGGATATAGCTTATGGGCTTCGATGTCGGCTTTGGGTTTCTCCCCCGCCTTCCGATAGCGGAACAAGGTCAAAGAACCTAGGACCAGCGTCTCGAACCGGCTGTCCTTCCGGTAATCCTCTTCCTTGGCTAAGGCCGGATTGACCCGGTAGAAGAAAGAAGGCGTCTGGTGGAGACTGAGGGCAATCTTGACTGCAGCGTCATGGCCGAAGCGGCTGACAAGATCCTTGAGGGCAAATTCCGGCATTTCCAGCAGCAGGGAATCATAAAGATACGGTAAGGCCTTGACTTCTTCCGGAACCTTAAAGGGCGACTGACTGGCTTTGACAAGCATGGCTCCCTGTTTATCGGGGTCGCCCTGCAAGCGGAGCTTCAGAAAAGCGTCATGATAGCTGACCTGCACATCGTTGGCGGCTTCCTTAAGATAACGGAGATGGCCTAAGGCAATCACGGCCAGCAGATGTTCGTCGCTGTCCGGAGCATCCGCGGCAAAGAGATTGAGGCACTCAAAGGACAGACACTGATAATGGCAAAGCAGCGTGCTGAGGTTCTTTTTCAGGTCGCTGGCGTCCTTGGCGGAGAGGACATTGTTGTTGATGGCAGAAAAGACCACCCAGCCGAAAAGCTTCTTTTCGAAGAGCGTCTCGCGCATGGCTTTGGTTTCAATGACTAAGTTCTCCATAAAGGGCTTCCTTGATTATACCAAAAAGGGACGATATTGGCTTCGTTATCCTTCCAAACCTGCCAAAAGAATCTCTTGACTGTGCGTCAAGGACTTCACCAGCGACTGACCGAGACTCACCAGGTCATTGAGTTCCTGGATCTTGGACTCATAGACGGCCACTTCCTCCCGGGCAAGACTGGAGGCATTGTCGACGAAGAAATACGTGCTTAGGTAGTCTCTTTTCCGTAAGAGCTTGGCTAAGGACGCTTCGTCCTTGACGCTGAGCCCCTTGCCCTGAAGATCGGCGATCTGTTTCTCGGCACCGGAAAACTCGTGAGCCAGCAACAGTTCCTTGGCCCGGGCCTGGCTGGAGACTAAGACCAGGGCGCTGTCACCGTGAGGACTGACGCTTTTGGCTTCAGTAAGAGCCATCACGAAATAGGCGTTCTTCAGAGCATACTGACTGACTTCCATCACCTCGCCGACCAGATACGTAATCCGTTCCAAATAGGTCATATAGGGACTCCTTTCTTATCAAAAAAGCCCACAGCAGTGGGCTTTTACTTCGACCTCACGACCGAAAAGGACTAGGCCTTTTCCTTGACGTCAATGACCTTCTTGCCGTTGTAATAGCCGCAATTCGGGCAAACGTGATGCGGACGGATCATCGCTCCGCAGTTAGGGCAGGCGATAACATTGGTAGCCTTCAGGGCTAAATGCTGTCTCCGAACTCTTTTTCTTTCAACACCCGTACGTCTCTTTGGTACTGCCATAGGAATATCCTCCATTCATAACGTCAATGTAAGCAAACAGCATTGTTAATTATAGGACCCGAAGGTCTTAAAGTAAACAGAAAGTTGAAGAAAATCAACCCCTTTTGAAGAAAGCGGTCTACTTCCAGAAGATGGAGCGGTAGAGAGCCAGATACTCATCGGCACTCTTGGACCAGCTGTAGTCGCCTTCCATGCCGTTGGCCTGGATCTCTTGGACCAGCGGCTGTAGTCGCCTTCCATGCCATTGGCCTGAATCTTCTTGAAGCGGTCCTTTTCATGGAAATAGAACTCATTGGCGGCTTTGAAGCAGTTGTAGAAGCCATCATAGTAGGCATTGTTGAAGACAAACCCGGTCGCGGTATCGCCGGCCGAGAGGTCTTTGACGGTATCATTGAGTCCGCCGACATTGGAGACGATCGGCAAGGTGCCGTAGCGCATGGCAATCATCTGGCTGGTGCCGCAGGGTTCGAAGTAACTGGGCATCATGAAGTAGTCGCTGGCCGCATAAAGCAGGTGGGCGAGGTTCTCATCATACTTCTTAAGGAAATAGACTTCCGGATACTTGAGGGACTGATAAAGGAAATCATTCTCCATCTCGCCGGTGCCGATGACGATCATCTTGGCATCGTAGGACTTCAATAACGGCATGACCGAAAGGATCCGGTCGACGCCTTTCTGCGAGGAGAGCCGGGTGATGGCACTGAATAAGGGACCATTGAAGAAGGTATCGATGCCTAACAGATGCAGCATGGCATCCCGGTTGACTTTCTTGCCTTCCGCGACGGTCGCCAGATCATAGTTCTGGCCCAGATGCGGATCCGTCTTCGGATCCCAGACTTCCGTATCCAGTCCGTTGACGATGCCGGAGAAATCATTGTGACGGCACCAATCGATGATGGAGCCGATTCCGCCGAAGCCGTTATGGTCGGCCATCAGCTCCCGGGCATGCGTCTTGCTGACGGTATTGACTTTGTCAGCCGCCATGATGCCGGTCTTGAGGAAGTTGAAGGAATCGCCCATCCGGACATAGCC
This sequence comes from Bacilli bacterium, assembly GCA_022647725.1. GTDB lineage: Bacteria > Bacillota_I > Bacilli_A > RFN20 > CAG-288 > Enterosoma. Next base: position 1,508,745 of record JALCLG010000001.1, on the reverse strand, counting down.
GGAATCATAGTAATCGGTATTGAGATTGAAGAAATACGGAAGGTCGCCTCTCAAAGCCCAGCCCTGATAGGCCGGATTATGGATGGTCAGAACCGTCTTGATCTTCCGCGGATTGTAGGTAAGAAGCAGCGGCAAGACAGCCGTCTGCCAATCGTTGGAATGAACCACATCGAAATGGTTGTGCCGGGTGACAAAGGTGTTGACAGCCATCATGAAGGAAGCAAAGCGTTCATTGTCATCGCCGTAGCCATACATCCCGTCGCGGTTGAATTCTTCGTCCATGGCCGTGAAATAGAAATCGACGCCTTCGTTGACGACATGGAAAACCCCACAGCCTTGGGTCCGCCAGCTCATGCGGAAATCAAAGTTGTCATAAAGCTCCTTGAGGACTTCCGGATGTTTCTCCCGGATGACCTTGTAGAGCGGGATGATGACGCTGGCTTTCTCGCCTTTCTGGACGAGTGCCTTGGAGTACGACCAAATGAAATCGCCTAAGCCGCCGGATTTGCAGTACGGCAAAGCCTCACTGGCAACCAGAAGAATGTTCATTAGACGATGTCTCCTCGGGCGATGTAGAGCGGATCATCCAGGCTTCCCATCACTTCGCTGATGTGGAGCACCTGAGCCTCCTTATCGACCACCGCTGCCTCAATATGGGTGTTCTCATCGATGACCGCATCGGAGCCGATAACGGAATTCTTGATGACGACACCCTTCTTGACCCTCACGCCTCGGCCTAAGATCGAATTGATGACGGTTCCTTCGATGATGGAGCCGTTGGCAATGTAGGAATTCTCGACATGGCTGCCCGACTTGTAAAGGACGGGCGGCGTATCATACGTCTTGGTGAAGATCGGCCAGTTTTCATGGAAGAGATCATGGAAGGTCGCTTCATCCAGAAGTTCAAGTGAGTATTTCAGATAATGGGAAAGGCTGTCGAAGGAACGGACATAGCCGGAGACCGGAACCGCCCGGACAAAGGTGGTCGGTGCCAGATAGTTGAGGGTATCGGAGATATTGAAGAAGGAGGACGTGCCCTTGGCATAGTCCATCATCGATAAGAGCATCTGATAATCCATGATGAGGGCGCCTAAGGAAATATCGCCTTCATCCGTATCGCCCTTGTTGACTTCGGTCTTGGTGATCTTGCCATGCTCGGTCACATAAATCTTCCGGGCATTGATGAAATGGCTCTTCAGACCCGTCTGATGGGTGTAGAGGACGCTGATGCGGGCGCCGGAGGCGATATGGTCTTCCAAAAGCTGATTGAAATCCGCCTCATAGATCATATGAGCCGGCGTCAGAATCACATAATCGGGAGAAATCTGCTTCAAGAACCACATATTCTCTTCGAGGTTGCTGACATCGGTGTTGTAGCCCGGGATCTGAACGTTGGGTTCATCATAAAGAACGCCGAATTCGCCGATCTTGGTATTGCTGGTCCAGGCGCGGCCGGAACCGACATGGCGGGAGAGGGAACGGATATGGTTCTGGCAGAGAACGCCGAAGTACTCGATGCCGGAGTTGGTGAAGTTGCTTAAGGGGAAGTCGATGAAGGCATACCGGCCCAAGAAGGACGTCGAAGCAATGGCCCGATGTTTGGTCATCGGTCCGAAGTTCGGATTGTTATAGCAGTCAACCAAGCCTAAAACTTTGCGTGCCATGATGTCTGCCTCCTATTTGTCATTGACAAGGCTGACGTTACTGGGATCCCCGATAACATCCTTGTCAACAATGATTTTGCTGCCGACGAGCGCATTTTCCAGATGGACGCCTTCCTTGATGACCGCACCCGGCATCACAAAGGAATTCTTGACTATGGCGCCTTTTTCGACGGTCACCTCGTTGGAGATGACGGAATGGATGACGTCGCCGCGGATCACGGCACCCTGGTTGATGATGGAATCATCGACATGGGCACTGGCCGCGATGAACTGCGGACGCGAGAAGGTATCGGCGGAATAGACCTTGAAGTCATCGCTGAAAAGACGGAGCGTGCAGTCGCTGGCCAGCAAGTCCATATTGCTCTCCCAGAGGGACTGAATCGTGCCGACATCCTTCCAATAGCCTTCAAAGGGATAGGCAAAAAGCCGCTTCTGATCGGCCAGAAGCTTCGGTAAGATATCCTTGCCGAAATCATGGGTCGACGAGGTATCGGCATCATCATCGATGAGGGCTTTCCGTAAGAGCGAATAGGTAAAGATATAAATACCCATACTGGCCAAATCCGACTTCGGAACCTTCGGCTTTTCCTGGAATTCGGTGATGCGCTGCTGCGAATCGGCGATCATGATGCCAAAGCGCGGTGCTTCCGCTAAGGGGACACGGTAGCAGGCGATGGTGACATCGGCGGCGTTCTTCTTGTGGAAGTCCAGCATCTTGGAATAATCCATCTTGTAGATGTGATCGCCGGAAAGGATCACCACATAGTCGCAGTGAGTCTTGTCCAGCCAGTCGATGTTCTGGAAAATGGCATCGGCCGTGCCGGCATACCAGTTGGCGCCTTTCGGAGTTTCCCTCGGGGGAAGGATGCTGGTCAAAGCTCCCTGACCGTTGAGACCCCAGTTCCGGCCGGAACCGATATAGTTGTTCAGGACGGTGGATTCATACTGCGTCGCAATGCCAACGCTCTTGATGCCGGAATTGGCGACATTGGACAAAACAAAATCGATGATGCGGTATTTGCCGCCGAAGAAGACTGCGGGTTTGGCAATCTTGTTCGTCAACGACTGCAGACGGCTTCCCCGGCCGCCGGCAAGAATCATGGCAACCATTTCTTCCTTCATTGTCACTGCCTCCCATTTTTCCTTGTAAACGCTTACACCAATGATTATAAATCATTGGTCTGCTCTTTTAAAGCCAAAAGTGCGCTTCTACGGCAACATTTGGTGTTACAACTGCTGACTAGGCGGCACTGGCCGGAGGATTGGGTAGCCCTTTCTCTTCCGCTTTATGCTTGTCCTGATAGACATCGATGCCGCTCTTCTTCAGCTTCTCATCGTGGATGGTGACCAGAATCAGATCAACATAGGAAACCAGATCACGGAGCTTTTCGCTCGGCGTGGAAAGAATCGCCTGCAGTCCGAACTGCCGGAGCAGATCGGTCGACTTCATAATACGGGCGCTATCCATCTTGGAGAAGGCTTCATCGAAGATCACCAGACGGAGCGTATTGTTGTCCTTGGGGTTGTTGGCACGGGTCAAGGAGGCAAAGGAGGCAAGAATTGCGATGTAGAACGGCGTCTGGGTCTCGCCACCGGACTGGCTCTTGAAGGAACGGCCCAAGGAAATCGTCGTCGATTCCGGACCGATGCCGCGGGTCACCAAGAGATCGAAGGTGATGTAGGTCGTATAGTCGGTGAAGGTCTGAATGTTCTTCAGAACCTGTTCCCGCTGCTCGCCCGTGGTATTGGCACTCGAGGAAATCAAACCAAAGAGGGCCTCCATGGTGGACTTGTACTTCTCCATGAAAAGACTCTCGGCATCCCCGGCCTTCAGCAGCAGGGGATCCATGATCATCGTATAGTACTCAAGATAATCCTTGTTCGGGGTCACCTTGAACTGATAGCTATCCCGGCCGAACCGGCTGTCTAAGAGGGCCTGGTTGAGGTCATCAATCTGAGTCGTGACGGTCTCAATGGCCGTACGGAGCTTATAGATGAAATCATCCTTGAACTCCCGGATACTGGCTTCATGGGCCGAGACGATCTTGGTCTCATAGTCCGGAAGCAGCACCTTGGAAATCTTCTCCAGCTCCGCGGCGAACTCATCGTTCTTGGTTTCGTTGTAGACATCGTAGGTCAGATGATACTGAGCGCAGTAGTCGTTTCTCAGTTTGATGAGGTTCGAGCGGCTGTAGGCCAGCTTGTTCTGGGACTGAATGAATTCCTGAGTCGAGGTCTGACGGATCTGGGTAAGCGAAAGATGCTGTTCATCGCTGAGCTTGTTGTAGAAAGGCTCATATTCGCTGTTGACCTTTTCCGGAGAGATGAGGTCCAGATCGGCTTTGCATTTGTCCAGCATGCCGGAAGCCGTCGGGATTTCCACGCCGTTGAGCCTACTGGTCTCGCCCAGCAGGGTGCCCCGCTCAGTGAGCAGGTCTTCGCGCTTCTTCTCAATGGCGGATAAGGCGCTGTTAAGGGCAGCGATCTTGTCATTGACGACCGACATGTCGCCCTGACTGGCCGCCTTCATCTCCTGATCGAGGCCGCTCACCTGATCTTCCAGGGCTTTGACGTCCTTGACCCGGCCGATGTCCGCCTGGTAGGTGCCCAGCTCTTCGCTCGACATCACCGGGAGAGACAGCAGCAAAGCAATCTTGTTGAGGGCTTCGGTAAGCAGAGAATATTTACGGTTCATCTCCTGATAATCGCTGGCGGAGACAGCCTTCGTATCATTCGAGACCTGCGTACCTAAGAAATAGACACGGGCATTGGCCTTGTTAAGATACCAGGTGGCAAAGCCGCGGTAACCGGTGCAGTCGGAAAGGAGGCCGCTTCCGGAGTTTCTGGCTTCGCTGAAGGAGGAGCACTTCTTGATCCGGCCTAAGACATAATCGGTGTAGGCGCGGGCGCCGTCATCCTTGGTATCAATCAGCTGAGCGATGGAATCGTCGTTGGCGACGATGTTGGCATTCAATAGCCGTTCGGTATCGACGAGGGATACCCGATAATAATGGTAGCTGTCGGTCAGTTCCTTTAAGAGCCGGTCGGCTTCCTCATAATAAGCCGGGTTGACGAAGAAATTGAATTTCTGGTTGTAGAGGACGGCTTCCAAAGCCATAGTCCACTCCGGATCGTTGACATCGACCAGATCGCAATAGATGTCGACTTTGGCATCGCTGTGGCGGGCCCGGAGCGAGGCTTCCAAGGACGTCTTGATGGCCATGTAATCCGGTCCGAGCTTATCAAACGGCTTCTTGCCGTTGTTGACGGCAGAAAGATCCGACTGCAGCGACTGCAGCGACGAGGAAACGGAATACAGCTCACTGTTGAGCTCGGCCTTCAGGCTGACGGCCTGGTTGCGGAGAGACTCCATGTCGTTGCGGAAGGAAGTGACGTTGGCGAAGTCGAGGGTATTGGAATCGACTTCGGAAAGGATTTCCTTGGCAGAGACGGCCACATCCTGGCTGAGTTCCAGCAAAGCAGCAAAATCCTTGCCGATCTTCTCACCCAGACGACTGGGATCGAAGCGGGAATAGAAGAGAGCGAAATCGCCGCAGATCTTCTGGTAGTCGCTGGCATAGGAGACGATCTTGCCCATGACCTGGTTGACGCTCATGGTGATGGCAGTGATGGATTTGGAGAGGGAATCCTTCTTCATGGAGATTTTCTCAGTCAGGGAATAGTTGCTCGACTGGAGACGCTTAGCCTCATACGAGCTTAAATCGCTGCGGAGATCCTCGACCTGCTTATCGAACTGGCCGATGCTGTCGTTGATCGCCAAAAGGCGGTCGTTATCGGCCTTCAGCTTGTCCTTGAGGACATCGAGCTTCTTCTTGTTCTCATCGAAGGTGACCCGGGCGTTGACGTATTTCAGGAGTTCGATGGACTTCTGATAACGGCTCACTTCATCAAAGCTGTTCTGGATGGCGGTCAAAGTCTCGACCTTGGCTTTCAGCTCCTTGGCCTGAATTTCGAGAATCTTGTACTGCTCGATGTTCTTCTGCATCGGGGCGATATCGACGGTGACGTCGGCATCGCAGATGTATTCGGTGATGAAAGTCGAGATATCGCTGATCGGGGTGAAGGAAACGGCCTTCTTGAACAAGGCAAAATACTTGTCCGGCAGATTGCCGAAGGCTTCCTTGGTGAAGAGCTGATAATCATTATCGCTGTCGAAGAGCCGGAAATGGTTGACGTTGTAGTTGTTGCGGACAAAGGTAGAGAGTTCACGGTAAACCATCGGGCGGACCTTTTTCTTATCCGTCTCGGTGTCGCTGTTGGAGAAGCTGTTCTCCGGGAACGGCGAATCCAGATAGAAGTAATGCTTATCGATGGCATCGGCGCTATCGACATCAAACATCACGCCTAAAGTGAAGGTTCTCTTTTCAACGTCATCGTAGAATTCGCAGGCAATATACGAAGTGAAGCTGCCGGTACGGAGGTTGATGACGTTGCCGTTGTCATCGACGCCGGTCTGGCCCCGAAGATAGGACAAAAGGGACCGGCCGCTGCGGCCTTTGTCGTTGGCTGCCTTATTGAAGTTGTCCGGACGGGTCGTGCCTAGCAGGATGATCTGCAGGGCATCGATGATGGTCGACTTGCCCGTGCCGTTAGGGCCGGTCAAGAAGGTGATGTTCTTGATATCGGTCGTCGTATTGGAAAAATAATGCCAATTGATCAGACGCAGTTTGGTTAAGCTTTTCATTATTTGTTCTCTCCTTGACTATCCTCAACCGGAAAGACCGGATTGAGGTTGTCGTCGGCCGGATGGTCGGCCGTGGGTGCGCCCGTCGGTGCCGGGGTTTCCGGAGCCGGTGTGGCAGCAGCATTGGCCGGTGCCGGAGCCTGGAAAAGATCGTTGCTGTCCTTGTCGGCGCCGTTCTGGCCCGCCAAGAAATTATAAAGAGCGTTCATCTTGTCGTTGGAGATGACATAGCGGATCGGAGGGAGAATGAAGAAAGAATAGCTGGGATCGCCATAGGTGCCGCTGGCCTTGCTGACGACGTTGAAGGAATCCAAGGTCCGTAAGGACGAGGAAACCGAGGTCGCGCTCAGCCGCTTGGTGATGTTGCTCAGGCCCATTTCGGAAAGATAGCTGTTGAGGGCACCCGAGGTCATCAGGACATCGTTCTGTTCCGGTGCCTTGGCCACCTGGCCTTCATAGAAGGAACGGAGGGCATAGACGACCAGCGTCGTCACCGTATCCAGCCGGAGATGATTGAAGTCCCCGCCGGAAAGGATGAAGATGACGCCGTCATCATCGCTCTTGGAAAGGGTGATATCGAGAAAGCCGAGATAGGTCTCGACCAGGGAGAAATTGCGTTCCAGGTAAAGATAGTCCGGGTTGATGACGAACATCTGGCTCTTGCGGTCATAGACCTTGCGGACGATGTAGACATCGTAGAGCAGGTCGCTGACGACCGTTGCGAACTGATTGCGCTCATTGGAACTGAGCTTCTGATACTCTTCTTCAAATGTTGCCATAAATGGTTATCCTTCCTTAGTGCTTGTGGCTGGTGAAGCGATAAAGAGGCATGTAATAGCCAGCATATTCGACTCGGTCCTTGACTTTGACCGCCGTAAACGGAATCAGGCCCATCAACGACTTCAGGACGCCCAGGATGTAAAGCACCAGCTGATCGGGGGATTTGATTTCGAAATCCGTGGTCAGAGCCGTCTTCTTGTCGCTGAGGTTCCTCTCAACATAGTCGGTGATGGCCTTATCGGAATAAAGATCCAGCTCGTTATCGAGGTAAGAGGTCAGGTTGCGGGCATCGTCGCTGTTGAAATCAAACTCATCGTCCAACGGCATCGGTTCGGAATTCGTATCCTCGCTGCCCCGCTTGAAAGGCATCGTCATCGAACCGGAATCGACAAAGCCCTGCCGCGGGAGAAGCAAAGTCTCGCTGGCCTGAGTTAAGATCGGCATTTCTTCATAAGAGAGAGCCGGATTGTTCTTGATTTCCGTGGCCAGAGCCAGAATGATCTTGTCGATCTTGCCTTTGGTGGTCTTATCCGAGGAGGCCAGATAGTTGACCTTCCGCTGGACGGCTTCGGTGTAGTTGGCATTGGCTTTATCGATTTCATCGAAAGCATGGGTGATGCGGGAGAAGATATCGATGATGTCCTGCAAGGTCTTGATGATTTCGGTGACGAGTTCGCTTTCCTTCTTCTGGCTGTTGATAGGTTCCGTCTTGGCTTCCTTGGCAAGCAGGGTCAAGACACGCTCACTGTGGAGCCACTTGGTAAGAATGGCCAAGGTCGGCTGGGAATAGAGGCCTAAGGAATCGAACGTCTTCATCGGGTGATAGTAACGGTCGGAGATATCGGCACGGTATTCATCGAAGTGCTGTTTCAGGGCTTCGTTAGGGTCGAAGACATTGGAAAGACGGTTGCCGAAGACGCAGATCTGCTGCCGTAGGAGCGTCACGGACATTTCGAGATTCTCGGCGTTGGCTTTGGCATTCATCAAGGAGCGGTACATGTAGTCGTCTTCCTTGTCGTCCTCCATCTTCAGCTCGGCATAGGTCTGGTGGACCAACGGAAGATAGCTTCCCAGATCCGAGGTCAGCTCATCCAAAAGCCGCATGAACTGAATCGAGTAGGCCGGAATGAAAAGATATTCGATGCCGGTGCGGTTGTCCTTGGAGAGAATGAACCAGCCGCAGCTGGCCAGTTTGCGGATCAGGTAATTGACCTTCTGGGAAACCAGGGCGGCCGTATCGTTCTGGTCGGCCGGATCGAGGGGAATCTTCTCGGTATCGTCAGGATCGTCCTGCTGATCGATTTCCACGTTGAAAAGAGAAAGCAGCTGATCGCCTTGGCTCTTCAGCAAAGAGGCATAATCGCTGCGGCGGATATCGGTTTTCTCCGTTCTGAGGAGATGGTAAAGGCAAAGAAGGGCGTAGCTGTAGATGGATTTATATTTACGGGACAGTGGGGAGAAGAACTCATCCGGAATTTTATCGAATAATTGAGTCACTGGGTTTAATCCTTTTTCAGTCACTTAGGAATACTCTTAAATTATAGTAATATTCTTGCTTAGAGACAACCTTAATTTTACTTTTTTCCGTTATTTTTTTGGGAAATCCAAGATTTTGCACCTTAGGCTTGCCCGAGCCGGTTTTTTCACTGACGTTTTGGGCGGATATGCTATACTTTTGTCATGACCAATCCCAAAAGGCTTCTCACCCGTGACATCGATCCCAGTCACCCCCGTTTACGGGAGATTGACCTTTTAAGGTTCTTCCCGATCGTCATCGTGATGCTCTACCATCTCTGCTTCGATATTTCCTCGCTTCCGGATGTGCTTTCCAACTACAAAGAAGTCATCGTCAGCTATCCGAATCTGGAGGCTTTCGTCACCTTCTGCACCAACATCTTCTACACCCCGGAACTGATGGAGGACGTCGCCCCTCTGGTCGGCGGCATCTTCATCTTCATCTGCGGCATCTCGACGGTCTTCACCCATGCCCCGTGGCGCCGAGGCCTGCTCTTGACACTGGCAGCTCTTTTAGTGTCCTTGTTCACCTGGCTTTTAACGTATCTGCTTGCCCGCTACGGAATCGAGTACGACCTTTTCATCGGCTGGGGCGTCATCCACCTGATGGCCATCAGCGTCCTCTTGGACTGTCTGCTGAACAGCCTTTCCAAAGCGCTCTTCCATCAGCCTTTAAGCCCGCTGTTCCTCTTCCTTTTCGGCTTAGCGGTCCTCTTAGTCGGCATCGGCCTCCAGCAAGGCATCTATCTCCAGGGCGTTCTGGTCCGCTGGCCGGAGAAGTATGTCGGCGGCGATCTGCTGACCCGGCTGAAAAGCGACCCCTGGACCCTCCTCTATTCGGCCTTAGGCAAGGAAGGCAACGAAGTCGACTTCTGGCCGATCTTCCCCTATCTGGGCGTCTACTTCATCGGCCACGCCTTCGGCAAAATGGCTTATAAGACAAGACAGCCGCTCTTCCCGAAGCTCAACGCCTGGAAAGCCATCCGGCCGCTCGCCTTCATCGGGCAGCATACCATTTGGTTCTACTTGCTGCATCAGCCCGTTTACATTCTCGTCCTAGCCGCCATCTTATTGCCAATGGGTTTCCGTGTTTAATCAAAAAAAGACTAGGAATCTCCTAGTCTTTTTTAGTTTTTGTTACCAGCAGCACTTTAGCAAGTTTCTTGTCCGAATAATGGTTGAAGGTCTTCACCAGTTCCGGGTCTTTGGCCCGCATAGGAACCAAAGCCTTTTCAATGGCGTCCTTGACCTTATCGGCTACCTGCTGGGTCGTCAGATTCTCATAATCCTTGGGCATGATGGCCGGCAGGAAAGCAATCTGTACCGGGTACTGATGATAGTGGTAACGGCTCGAGAGCACCCGTTCGGTGAAATACATCGCCACCGGGACAATCGGCATCCCACGGTCCATCGCCATCCTAAAGGATCCCGGATGGAAGGAGCCTAACTCATAAAGCGGCGGCTTGGCCCGCGTTCCTTCCGGAAAGACGATATAGCTCAGTTCCGGTTCCTCATCCAGCGTCTTGTCGATCTCTCTGTAGACCTTCAGTTCGCTCCGGAGATCCATGCGGTCAATGAAATGCCCGTGGACGGCTCTCACGATGTCGCCGACATAAGGCATCTTGCTGACTTCCTTCTTGGCCAGGAAAGCCACCGGCCGGTCACAGACGGAAAGCAGCGCAATCGGGTCGCTGATGGAGACATGGTTCGGGGTGAAGAAAAGCTGTCCGTCGGGAAGCTGTTCCTGGCCCGTGATGACATAGACCATATGGAAGCCATGCTGATTGCAGCGGATGATAAAACGCTGCACCCGGCTGGAACGAAGGACCTGGGAGGATTTCTCCGGGGCTTTGCCGGCATGGCGGAAATACGGGAAATCCCGGGCAAAGAGACCCAGCAGCGATAAAACGATCCGGGCATACTTAAAGGTCATTGAGGCTTGCCTCCGTCGGCTTTCTTCTCCTTGAAGAAGAGCAGGGCACTCGTGGCGTTGACGATGGCCAGCCGGACATAGAAGTCCTTGGCCGAGACATCGCCCATCTCGTTGAAGATGAGCTTCACGTCATCGTCAAAGGCATAAAGGAAAGTCTTCTTGGTCGGATTGAAAATCAGATAGAAAGTGCAGTCTTTGAGGGTATAGGTGATCTTGAGGGCATTGTTCTCCAGGTTCTCGAAGCTCATATGTTCCCTGAGGGTGGGATACTCGCCGTTGCAGAAGGTGACAAAGCGTTCCTTCATCCGGATGGCCTCCAGGAAGAAACTGTAGAGTTCCCGGCGCTGATCCAAGAGATCATAGCGGAAGCCGTTCAGCTTGTCGCCGGCATTGTAAGTGTTGCCCTGTTTTTCCTTGGACTGACCGATTTCCTGGCCAGCATGGAAGAAGGGAATGCCGCAAGCGAAGAGAATGCTGACGGTGATCATCTTGATCCGCCGGAAAATCATGTCTTCCTTCTCCTCCGGACAGCAGGCCTTCAGTTTATCGTAAAGGGCATGGTTGTCATGGCATTCGACATAGTTGATGCTTTGTCTCGGAGAGCCGAACATCGGGGCAAAGGCTAGCGGCGAAGAAGACCCCAGCATCACATGCTTGAAGCCGTCGATGTAATTGGTATCGCCGGAGAGATAGCCCTTGACGGCCAGTTCCGACTCCGAGGTCTTGCCTTTGACGACATCCCGGAAGCGGTCGTTGAAGAAAGCAAAATCGGAAAGCTTCCCGGAATTGATGACCGAGCCTTTCTGGTCGCTGGGGAGATTGGTCCAGAGATCCCAGCCTTCCCCGTAGAGGAGGATGTCCGGTTTCTTCTGCCGTAAGAGCGCCTGGGCCTGAGTCAGCGTCTCGACATCCAGAATGCCCATCAGATCGAAGCGGAAGCCATCGAAGCCATAGAAATCGACGCTGTGGGAGAGACTGTCCAGGATCAGTTTCCGGGCCATATAGTTCCGCGACTCGAAATCATTGCCGCAGCCGGAGCCATTGGAAAGGGATTTGTCCGGGTTGATTCGGAAATAATAGCCTGGGACCAGGATGTTCAAGACATTGAACGGCACGGAATAGACATGGTTATAGACGACATCGCTGATGACCCGTAATCCCGCTTCGTGGAAAGCGGAGACCAGCTGTCGCAGTTCCATGACCCGGCAATAAGGATCCTCCGGATGCAGGGAATAGCTGCCTTCGTTGGTCATGAAAAGCAAGGGATCATAGCCCCAGTTGTAGCTCGTCTCCGGGTGAGTGTCGTCGATGGTCTGGAAATCCAGCGTCGGCATCAGCTGCACATGGCTGATTCCCAGGCTCTTCAGATAATCGAGTCCCATCGGCATTCCCTGGCTGTCTTTAAGACCGGTCTTAGCCAAGGCCGCGTAAGTGCCTTTGTCACGAAGGCCGCTTAAGGAAGTCATATCCCGGACGGAGCATTCATAGATGACGGCCTGAGTCGGATCCCTGAAAGGAGCTAAGCCCCCCCTCCTGGCTGCTGATGGCACGGATCTTGCTCGGATTGATGACAAAGCCATGGCGGGAATTGGCATCGACGCTATAGGCATAGGGGTCAACAATCTCAAAGGTCTTGCCAAAGATGGTAACAAAATAAGTATATTTTGAACCATCATAATCACCTTCCAGCGTGACTGAGAAAACACCCGTATTGAAATCGTGGATGAGCACGTGAGTCTCTTCATTCTGACCGGGCTTGGTGATGGAGAGCACCATCCGGATGGCAAAAGGAGAGAAGATGCGGAAGGTGGTGCGCTCGGGTGAATACAGGGCACCCAGTTCCCCGTCGAAGCGGTATTTCTCCTCGAATTCCTTGGTCTTGCTGAGATAAGAGAAATCAATCGGGATGAAGAAATTGTCCTTGGTGGCCAGCTCATACTTGTGGCCTGGGACAAAAGGAAGGTTCTTGAGAGGCAGGGTGATCAGGTCCGAGGAGTTGGATTCGCTGTGATTGACGGCCTCCAAATCCCGGACAAAACTATCATCCTCATAGAGCCTAAAACTCTTGAACGAGGAAATATAAAAATCCTTGCTGACGTTCAGTTCCAAAAGGTCGCAGGAGCGGACAATCGCTTTGATGGCTGTTTTATTCATGCGTGGGGTCTTTCTCGTCCTGGAAGAGGAGGACGACGGCAACGGCTTCCTTGTCGTGAGCTAAGGAGATGAGCCCTTGGACTTCCCGGCCGCGAAGATAAAGGTGGGGCTTGCCGGTAGCATCATCCAGGGCTTCCAGATCGGCAAAATTCACGTCTTTGTTTCCGCTGGCCTTGACATAGGCTTCCTTGAGGGCAAACCGCCCGGAAAGGAAACTGTCGGGATCCGGGTTCTTCTCATAAAGAGCAAACTCTTTCTTGGAAAGGATCCGCTTGGCTAAGCCGACCTGGCCGCGAACACGTTCGATATCGGAAATATCAATGCCAATCCCGGTGACGTTCATAAATCCTTGCTCAGGGAAGAGACGGCTTTGGCAAAGCCGTTGGCTTTGGTCAGGAAATTGCGGAAAGTCGAATAGTTAAGCCGCAAGGTCTGACCTAAAAGGCTCGGATAGGAGATGCCGTTAGGATAGACCCGGCTGAACTCGAGCAGCGCCGTATTGGGAAGGCTAAGCTTGGCAAGGCTCCGGGCATGGTAACGGTCCAGGATGGCTTTGAAGGAAGCCGCGGTGACCTGCTTATCGACAGCGGAAAAATAGTCGACAAGATAGCTTTTGAGAGCGTGGGTGTCCAAGGCATGGAAGGAAAGGAGCAGATAGGCTTCTTCTCCGCCTTCCTCCAGCGTCGCATCCACGAGTTCCGCCTGCCGTTCCTTCAGGCCGTCCAAGAAGTCCGGATTATCGGTGACGAGCGCCGGCAGAAGAATCTCGTAGAAGGAAAAAAGCAGCAGGCCATAGGTCTGATAGAGGCTTTCCCGTTTCTCAAAACGGATACCAAAGGAAAGACAATTCTCCTGACCCGGGAGGGTCAGGACATTCTCGCTGAAGAGCGGCTGCGCCGGCTCGGCTTTCCGGCTCAGGGGCTGACTGTAGCAGGTTAACGGGGAAGGCAGCCGCAGCTGATGGACGGACTGGCTGACGTCACCCGGGGCCATCGGACCGCTGACAAAGAGGGTCAAGGAAGGCGCCTGATAGTATTTTCCGAGATAGCGGGACAGGGTGGAGTAATGAAGGCTCTGGGTCTCATTGAGACTCGGAACAAGGCCATGGCTGATCGGATCGTTGCCATAAAGCAGACGGAGACAGTCCTTCTGGGTCACCAAGACCGGATCCTTCTCCCGGGCAAGGAAGGCCTCACGGTGAGTCCGCTTGTAGTCTTCGATGTCATTCTCGGTGAAATCGAGCGTCAGGATCTTGGAAAGAAGCACCTGCAGCGGCTGAAAGAGGTCTTCCAGGGTGGAAACCTGATAGCCGGTATAGGAATAATCCAGGAAGCTTTCGCTGCGGCTGTCCTTGGTCTCGAGATAATCTTTGGTTTTGTCGGAAAGAATCATCTCCTTGAGAAAAAAGGCCGTCCCGAAAGGAAGCTTCACGGAATTGATGCTCTCCTCATGGGGATAGCTGCCGCTGGGGACATAGAGGAAGGCCGATTTCAAAGGGCTCTTCCGCGGCAAGAAGACGGTCTTGAAGCCATTGTCGAGCTTCTCTTCATAAAAAGGAGCTAAACCATGGCCGTTTTCAGTTTTGATCATTTCTTTTCTCCCTTATCATAGGTAGCCTTCAGGACAAAGATAACCCGCAGCGACTGACTTAAGGAAAGCATGGCTTCCTTGGTCACTTTGGCAGGGACTAAGAAGGCATTGGGGTCATAGCTTAAGGCAAAGTCCGCCATCGTCCGCAGACGGTCGATGGCAAGCGGGAAGGAACCGGCCAGATCCAAGGCATCGAGACGGACAAGATCCGCACCCTTTTCCAAAGTTTCGCCGATATCGCCATAGGGCGGGGTGAAGAAGGAAAGCAGGAAACGGTCAGCTTGGGCCAGCAGTCCCTTTTGGGCACTCACCCTGAACCAGGACTTTGATAGGGGAAATCACCTGATAAGTAAGGGTCACGGCAACCGAATAATTCGACATCATCCGATCTTTCAGGAGAGCATCTAAGGCAAGGAGCGTTGCCTGCAAGGTCTGATAATCGCTTAAGCTCTTCAAAGGGGCCATCGCCAGAACAAAGCTCCGCACATCATTCTTAAACAGCGGGGAATAGAGGTCTTTGGCCGCGACATCATAATTCTGCGGCAGGGACGAGAGTTCCTGATTGCAGAGAGCAAACGAACGGAACGGATCCTTGTGCTGTTCCTTGCCTAGATAGAGCAGATCACCCCGGGTGGATCGGCGGATGTCTTTCAAAGTCACCAGCTCATCATCCAAAGTCATCGAGCGAACCAAAGGGAAGCTGATTTCCGGGAAGGAATACGGCACTTCCAGCATGGAAAGGGAGGCTTTGAGACTGTCGGCCTGCAAGGCCTCTTCATGGCTGATCAGGTCTTCTTTGACCAGAGCAAAGGTCTTCTCATTGGGGACAAAGCCGCTCTCAAAGACATCCCGGAAAAGGGTCAAGGCCTTTTGGTAAGGGTTGGTGAAAAGATAACTGAAGCCGTTGGCCTCCTGCTGAGTCATCCGCTCTTCGAGCACATAGCCGTCACCATAGCTGTAAGTGGCAAAAGAAAGGGTAGCACCGGCTAAGGACGCCAACGGCTTCTTGGCTTCAATCCGCAAGCCGCGGTTCAGCAAACCGGCTAACAGCTGGATTTTCTCAGGCGTCGTCGAAAGCCGGTCAAGATAGACTCGGCGGACATAAGCCCTCTGAGCATAGTTATCGGTCATCCACATCGCTTTCTTTGCCATGGCTAGGCCTCCACATTCTTCCGCATCACGACAATATTCTTGCCACCCTGGATGGCCTGGATGACGCCTTCGTTGCGGAGCGAAAGGATCATCTGGTCGACTTTGCTGTAGCTTAAGGAGAAGTTTCGCATCAGGGCACTGCGGGAACAGATACCGGTGATCATCACATAGTCCTTCACGTCCTGATAAAGATCGTCGCTCGACTTGCCCTGGCCGGCATCGGGTTCCTCTTCCTTGACCTTGAGATCGAGGAAGGTCGGATTATAGTTCGGATCGCCGCCCATCTGTTTGAGGTAGGTCAAAACATTGTCCATATCCTGATTGGAGATGAACGGAGACTGAGCACGGATCAAAGACTTCTTGCCCGGGCACTTGAAGAGCAAGTCGCCGCGGCCCAGCAAGGCTTCGCAGCCATTCTCATCCAAGATGACACGGCTATCGACCTGGCTGGAGCAGCAGAGTCCGATACGGCAGGCGATGTTGCCTTTGATAGCCATCGGGATGGCTTCCTTGCTCGGACGCTGGGTGGCAATGATCATGTAGATGCCGGCAGCTCTCGACTTCTGCGTGATCCGCTGGACATAGTCGGCAATCTCATCGCCGGTGGTATTCATCAGATCGGCGAATTCATCGATGACGACGACAATATCCGGAAGCTCCTCCATGGAGTCTTCCCGGCCCTGGCGTTTAGCCCGGTATTCAGAGATCTTCACGCAGTTCCAGGTCCGGAGCAAGGCATAACGGCGGTCCATTTCATCGCAAAGCTTCTTCATGGCCGTCAAAGCGGACTTGGAATCCTGAATGACCGGGCAGAAAAGATGCGGTTCCATGTTGTACTTGGCAAATTCGACCTGCTTCGGATCGATCAGCATCAGCTTGAGCTGGTTTGGATAATTGCGCATAATCAAAGTCATGATCATGCAGTTGACTAAGACGGACTTTCCCGAGCCCGTGGTACCCGCCACCAAGAGATGCGGCATCTCATTGAGCGGATAGGTGATGATGTTGCCGATGATGTCCTTGCCGATCGGGATCAGCAGATTCTCTTTGTTATCCATCTCAATCCGCTGGAAGACATCCTTGAAAGGCACGGTCATCGGCGAGGCATTGCCGACTTCGATGCCGGAGGTGGACTGGCCTTCGACGACCGCCTGAATACGGACGGACTGATCGCCGTTGAGGGCACGCTGGACATCGCTGAGATAGCCTTCAATCCGGTCGGCTTTCACGCCGGGATCAGTCTGAATGTTGAAACGGGTGACAGAGGCACCGATGATAAAGGACACGGCTTTGGCCTGAAAGCCAAATTCATCAAAGACCTTATTGATGACCTGAGCCTTTTCCTGAGCGGCTTTGCGGTTGGTTTCAATCTTATCGGAATCATCCTTGGCCGAAAGCAGGGAATCGGTAGGCAGCGGATAGGAATAAACTCTCGGTTTGTCAGACACAAACTGCATGATCTTAGCCATTTCGGCCTGCTTAGCCTGATCGGCCACTGCCTGATGAGCCCGTTGCTGACTGGCTTTATAGGCAAAGTATTTTTCCTCCAAGGCCGCCTGATCCGGTTCGTCCTTGTCGTCTTTGTCATCACCGGAGGCATCATTGGCTTTGGCATCCTGCTGCGGATTCGGAGTCTCAGCGCTTTCCACGGCAAATTCTGCCGGTTGAGGGTTCTCATTGACGGGTGTTGCGGGAGCCGGCATCACCACCGGAGCGGCCGGAACAGGCTGTGAGGAAGCAACGCTGACGGAACGGAAGGAACCCTGGGACGCGGTCTGAGGATTTTCACGCAATAAATCATCCAAGGGCGACTCGCTCATCGGTGCCTGTGACGGTGTCGGAGCTATCGTTGGCTGAGGCTGAGCCGGAGAAGGCTCGGATGCCTGAGGATAGGAACGCATTCTGAATGACCCTTGGGCAGAGGAAGACGGAGTCGGCTCGGGAGCCGTAGGTGTCGGTGTGACAATCGGAGTTTGCGGAGCAGCATAAGCGGGATGACTTTCCAACTGCGGGGCCGGCGTTTCGGGAAGCGGACGGCTGGCGGAGGTAAAGCCGCCTTGGGCATAGGTGATTTTCTCCGTTGAGGAACTGACCGGAATCGGCGTCACGGCCGGGGTAACCGGCACTGCCTCAGGACGAGGCTCCCGTAAGGACGTATAAGGGCCATGGTTTGCAGTATAGGTGCCACTGTTGCTGGTCGAAGAAACGTTGGGCTGGGGCTGGGTGTTGTCTTTGGCCTGGAAGGGAGAAGTGTAGTGGACTTTCTGAGCCTGACGGTCTTTGTGGGCTTTCCACAGGTTCTTCAAAGGCTGATAGCAAATGAAGAACAGACCTAATAGCAGCAGCAAAGAGAAGAAAATGGCATCGCCGATCCGCGACCATAGGCCGCCGAACAGAGCCACAAGGAAAAGGCCTAAAAAGCCACCGCCTAAGCCGCCGAGCGAGGCAAAATTATCGATTTTGAACGGATAGCGGGCAAAGGAGAGAATCCGATCGGAGTAGATTTCCCCGACATCGGTCAGCCCCAAATCGTTCTTTTCAACGATGAAGGAAAAGGACCCGAAGGCCAGCACCGCGACGAAAAGCAGGACCAGGCCAATCCAGAAACGGCCTTTCCCTTGGATGGGGAAGGCTTTCTTGCTGGCGGTAAGACGGACACCTAAGACGGCCACGAATGCCAAGACAAAGGGGTAGAAGAAACCGAAAAGATAGCTTAGAGAATAAGCCAAAAACTGTCCGAGGGCCGTTTCGGCGCTGGCACCGATGATGCTTAAGCCAATCAGCACAAGCCCGAGGCAGCGGCAAACCCATTCCCGGGTCGTTAGATGCCGATCATCGCTTTTTTCGTTTTCCATAGCCATTTTTCTTTCTTAGACTATGTTCAAATTATATCACATACGAATAAAGACTCTAGCGGTAACTTTGTCTTTTTTTCTATTTTTCACCCCGGCCAAAAAAGCGGGGAGAAGCCAGGCCTCTCCCCGCGGTAACGTTTTTAGCTCCGGTTGACGCTTTCGAGGAACCGCTTGACTCCCAAATAGCCTTTTTCGTCCTGCTTGTAGACACCGGCGCATTCCATGACTTTGACGAAGGTCTTGCCGATTTCGTCCTCAAGGATTCCGTCGAGATTGTCTGCCGTAAGTTTCGGATAGTTGCCGATGAAGCTTTTCACCCACTCGGCATGCTTGGCCGTCAGTTCGTCGGAGCCGAGGTCTTCGTGCGCCAAAAGGTGGGCTTTGACAGCGGCCATCTCCTGCTTAAGACGGCTGGGGAGAATGGCAGTTCCCATCACTTCAATGAGACCAATGTTCTCCTTCTTGATGTTCCAGTACTCCGCATGCGGATGGTAGACACCTAACGGATATTCGTCCGTTGTAATGTTGTTTCTCAAGGCCAAATCCATCACAAACAACTTTCCCTCTTTATGAACGATGGGTGTTATGGTCGAATGGGGGAGGTTATCGGGCGTTAACGGAATAATGAAGCATTCCTTATCTTCGTACTTTCGCCAGCAGTTCAGGACCTTGACGGAGAGTTTCAGAAGTTTTTCCTTGTTGGCGCTCTTCAGCCGGATCACCGACAGCGGCCAATAAAGGTAGCTGGCCTGGATCTGCGGGTAGCCTTTGAAGGTGAAGCGAAAAACGTCCTTGGCTTTGAACATCGGGAAGACATACCCACCCCCCTGATAATGGTCATGGGTGAGGATGCTGCCGCCGACAATGGGTAAGTCGGCGTTGGATCCGAGCATGTAATGAGGGAAGAGCTCGACAAAGTCCAGCAGGTGGCGCATAGCCTTCTCATCGACGACCATCGGCTTATGGATCTGATTGAAGACGATGCAGTGCTCATTGTAATAGCTGTAGGGAGAATACTGAAGGAAGAAGTTATCGCCATCCAAGGTCAAAGGGATGATGCGGATGGTCTCGCGGGCCGGATGGTTGACCCGACCACGATAGCCCATGTTTTCTTCGCAGAGCTGACATTTCGGATAGCTGGTCTGCTTGAGAAGCTTGGCTGCGGCAATGGCTTTCGGGTCCTTCTCGGGTTTGGAAAGATTGACGGTGATATCGATGGCCCCATAGGGCGTCTTCGTCTTCCAGCGGATATCCTTCTTGATGCGGTAGCTGCGGATGTAGTCGCTGTCCT
Source organism: Bacilli bacterium (assembly GCA_022647725.1). GTDB lineage: Bacteria > Bacillota_I > Bacilli_A > RFN20 > CAG-288 > Enterosoma. The sequence continues at coordinate 1,489,106 of JALCLG010000001.1, read as the reverse complement.
GCGAGAAACGGTAGTACCAGGCGGTGGCAGCCTTGGAAGATTTCTTCAGCAACGTATTAAACCTGGTCACGACGGTGTCCGGACGGGGGACGAAGCAGTTCATGACTTTAGTATCGAAGAGGTCGCGGTAGACGACCGTATTTTCCGCAAAGAGCTTCTGACTGTAGGCCCAATCCAAAATATCTTTTAGAATGTCTTCTAGGTCTAAAGAATCCTGGGAGACATCCATTGGAACATATTCGTCCAGATTCAACACATCCAAAAGCAAATTTATGGAGTAATATTTTTCGTTTTCGGAAATAAGTTGCTTACTTAACGCATAAGCAGCAAGACGGTTGATATCTCGCTGAATGTTCTCTTCCATTAGAAGAGTCTCCTTCCGCCATCGCCGACTTCCAAAGCGGAGAAAGCGGCTTCGAGTCCGGTCTTCTCACGGTAGACTTTTCCGACATTGGCTTCAAAGGCTTCCACGGCCTCTTCCTTGACGATGGAAACAGTATTGCCGCCCCAGCCGCCGCCTGTCTCGCGGGAGCCTAAGCAGCCCGGTTGCTTTCGTGACTCATCAACCAGCACATCGATCTCGGTGCAGGTGGCATCATAATCGAAACGTAAGCCATCGCCGGATTCGTTGATCAGCTTGCCAAAAGCCACAATGTCATTGGCCTGCAAGGCTTTCACGGCCGCCTTGGTGCGGTCTTCTTCGAAGACGGCAAAGCTGGCCCGCTGACGGCTGACCGGATCCTGGATGGAGGAAGCATAGGTGGCAAACTGACTCGGCGTCAGCTCGCAAAGGTTATGAATGGAAACCACTTTCTGTAAATCATTCAGAGCCATCTCGCATTCCTTGCGGCGGTCATTGTAATGAGAAGCCGTGAGGCTGTGTGGCTTATTGGAGTTGGTGACAAGAATCTTGTAGCCCTGAAGCTTCAACGGAACGTATTGATAATTCAGGGTGGCGCAGTCTAAGAAGATAGCCATGTCCTTTTTGCCCATGGCCGACGCAAACTGATCCATGATGCCACAGTTCATACCGTTGAACTTGTTTTCGGAATATTGGCACATCTGAGCCACTTTCGGCATCGGAATCTCCCAATGGAACTGATCCATCAGAACCACGGCAATCACGACTTCCATGGCAGCGGAACTGGAAAGTCCGGAGCCAGGAATGTTGCCATAGATATAGAAATCAAAGCCATGCGTCAGCTTGAATCCGTTCTGTTCAAACGCCCACATCACCCCTTTCGGGTAATTGGTCCAGAAGGCCTTCTTGGAGTAGACCAGATCATTGAGATCCGATTCATAGATGCCGCCCCGAGGGTAGTTGGCGGAGTAGAAACGGAGCTTATTGTCGTTTCTTGCCCGGACCACGGCATAGTTTCCCACTGCCAAGGCACACGGAAACACGTGGCCGCCGTTATAGTCGATATGCTCACCAATCAGATTGACCCGACCCGGCGCGAAGTAGCCGCGGATGTCGCCTTCCTTCCCATAGATCTTTCCGAACTCTTCCCCTAGTTCTTGGTTAGTCATTAGATCCCCTATCTCCCACTTTCAGTTCAATTATAGTAGATTGAAACAAAGGGTGGAAGCGAAACGTCATTTTTTCGTTGGAACTTTAAAGAGAACACATTAGAATAGATATGTCTTAGAAGGCAGAGAGAGAACAACTATGAGCATAATTGAGAAAACGACAGGCGAAATCAATGACTATCTCATCGACCATCCGCAGAAGAAAAAGTGGCTTCATTGGCTGTGGCTGTTAGTTGTGGAGGCCATCTCCGGTTTTATCTTTGCCTATGGGTTCAAAGCCTTTATCAATCCGCCTAGCGGTGCGGTCAAGATCTGGATGAGCCAGGAACAGGCGAAGATTGCCTCGGCCGCTCAGGATGGCATCACCATCTATCCGACCATCACCCAGTACGATGTCACCTCGCCGTCCCATCTGATCTCCGGCGGCGCTTCCGGCTTGAGTCAGGTCATCGTCAAGATTCTCAACTGCTTCGTCAACGTCAATAGCCTGGGTGGGGAAGGCCTCGATGTCGAGAACCTCATCATTTCCATTCTTTATTTCGTCATCAACATTCCGCTCTTCATCCTCTCCTGGAAGAAGATTTCCAAGCAGTTCACCATCTTCACTTTCTTCAACGTCCTCTTCGCCTCGCTCTTCATGAAGGTCATTCCGGATTCGATGATTGCCAACGTCATCAATATTTATTCCGATATTCTGGTCCGGGCCATCTTCGGTGGCCTGACCACCGGCATTGCCTCCGGCATCGCTATGCTGGTCGGCAGCTGCGGCGGCGGCAGCGATATCCTGACCATCTACTTCTCCGAAAAGAAATCCACCTCGGTCGGCAAATATTCCCTGTTCATCAACTGCACCATTTTCTTCCTGTATGTGCTTTTCTCCGTCATCGGCCATGCGGTCCATCCGGAATGGAATACTCAGGATAACAATACCATCATCTCCTTGGCGCTCTATACGGTTGTTTATTCCTTCGTTTCCGCTAAAACTCTTGATTTCATCAACCAGAAGAACAAGAAGCAGGAGCTGCAGATCTTCACTTCCAACGAGAACCTCTCCACGGTGCTGGTCCGGGCCTTCCCCCATTCGGCCACGACCATCGAATCCAAGGGTGCCTTCTCCGGCAAAAAGAACTTCATGATCTATATGGTGATCAGCAAGAGCGAGCAGAAGAAAGCCACCCAGCTGATCAAGCAAGCCGACCCGCAGGCCTTCTTCACCGTCAGCGATCTCAATCAGGTCTATGGCCGTTTCTACATCAAGCCGTTGGATTAGCCGTTGGACAAAGTCAGAACAAAATACTAATATAGGGAAAGGACACAATTAACTTATGGCAACAAACAAACAGCTGGCAGACATGATCTTCCCGGACGTCACCGGAACGATTGAGGATCTCGACAAACGCTTCCCGAAGCGCACTCTTCCTGAGGGAGCGGAAGTGACGCGTTTTGCGCCGTCTCCGACTGGCTTCCTCCATACCGGATCCTTATTCACGGCCATGATCGCCCACAAGTTTGCCAAACAGACCGGGGGCGTTTATTTCTTCCGGCTTGAGGATACTGATCAGAAGCGTGAGATTGCCGGCACCGGACTCGATCTGGTCAAGCAGCTGGCGCGGTTCAACATCGTTGCCGACGAAGGCTACTATGGTGACCACGAACAGGGCGCTTATGGTCCGTATGTCCAGTCGGAACGGGCCGATATCTATAAGATCGTCATCAAGGAACTGATCAAGAAAGGCCGGGCGTATCCGTGCTTCTGTACCAAAGAGGAGCTGGATCAGCTCCGTGAGGTCCAGGAAGCCAACAAGGTGGTCCCGGGCTATTATGGCGAATACGCCAAATGCCGTCATCTCTCCCTTGATGAGGATATTCAGCTGATTCAGTCGGGCAAGCCGTATGTCATCCGCTTCAAGAGCCATGGCAACCATCTCAATCACATCAAGGCCCACGACGAGATCCGCGGCGATATGGATCTCACCGAGAACGACCAGGATATCGTCATCCTCAAGAGCGATGGCCTGCCAACCTATCATTTCGCGCATCTCGTCGATGACCATTTCATGGGCACGACCTTAGTCACCCGCGGCGAGGAATGGATTTCGTCGTTGCCGATCCATCTCGAGCTTTTTGCCGCCATGGGCTGGCAGGCGCCGAAGTATGCTCATCTGCCGGTCATCATGGTCAACGATAAGGAGACCGGCAACAAACGGAAGCTTTCCAAGCGGAAGGATCCCGAGGCTGCCGTCAGCTATTTCCTGACTCAGGGTTATCCGGAGAAGGGAATTCTGGAGTATCTGATGACGATTGCCAATTCCGACTTCGAGGGCTGGCTGATGGCTCATCCGAAGGAAGATACCAATGACTTCAAGCTGACCTTCGACAAGTTCTCATTGGATGGTGCTCTCTTTGATATGCCGAAGCTTAGCAACATCTCCAAGGAAGTCTTAGCCAACATGGATAAGAAGACCTTCACCGATGAGGCTCTGCTCTGGGCTAAGGAATTCAATCCGGAGCTTTGCGATTTCATCACCCGTGACCGGGCAAAATTCGAGAGCATCGTCAACATCGAGCGGGAGCAGGAGAAGCCACGGAAGGACTACGAGAAATTCAGCGACGTCCCGGAGAAGATCCGTTTCTTCTATCCCGATAAGTTCGATGGGCTTCTTAAGAGTGCTCCGTTGCCGTTCTCGCCGTTCATTCCTAAGGATGTCATCAAGGGTTTCCTGAAGGATTTTGCTATGAATCCTGGCTTAGATCTCGATGAAGCAACTTGGTTCAATCAGGTGAAAGCTTTAGGCGTCAAGCATGGCTTTGCCGATGACCGCAAGGTCTATAAAGCCAACCCCAGCGCCTATCATGGCTGGTATGCCGATGCCATCTCCCTGATCCGTATTGCCGTCAGCACCTCGACCCAGGCGCCGAAGCTATACGATGTGCTGAAGATCTTAGGCAAGGATGAGATCAGCCGTCGGGTCGAAGCCGTGACGAAGACGCTTGACTGACAGCGATGGAAAAGACGGCAAGGAATCCGTTGAGCAAGAAGAAGTATCTCAAGGCAGTCTTCAACATTGTCTTCTTCCTGGTCCTGACTTCCTTAGCCCTTTATTATGTGCTGAAGGATAATCCCACCCAGGCGTTCTCTCTGATCGGAACCCTCTACTTTTTCCCGTTCCTTCTGGCCATCCTGGTGATGCTTATCATCGACTTGCTCGATGGCATCTCCATCACGGTCTTTGCCCGGATCTATTCGCCGAAATACACTTACAGCCAAGGCATCATCAACTCGCTGATTGGCAGCTTTGTCGGCGCCTTCAACAAGGCCGGCAGCAACCTCATCCAGGCCTATACCCTGACCAAGCAGGACATCGATTCCACCCATGCCGCTTCCGTCCTGACGATGAACTTCCTGATGTATCAGCTGACGTTAACCATCTATTCCCTCATCATGGTCTTCGTCGGTTATCCCTTCGTAAAGGAGATTCCGCTCAATCTCTTAGGCGGCATGCCGATCTTCACCCTGTCCCTGATTGGCTTTTCCATCGATTTTCTCTTTCTATTAGCCATCATCTTCCTGGCTTTCTCCAAAGGCTTCCACCGCTTTGTCATCTCCTTAGGCGTTGGCTTCATCAAGCTTTTCCACCGCAAACGGGATCCGGAGGAACTGCGGAAGCAGTGGGTCATCACCATTACCACCTACCGGGTGGAAATGCGTCGTCTGCTTTCCCATAAGAGTCTGGTCTTCCTCGTCTTTCTGATCGGCATGGCCAAGCAGGTTCTCCTCAATACCCTGCCTTACCTGGTCTTATGGTGTCTGAATGCCGACCTCAGCACGCTATCGTATCTGGGCTGTCTTTCCGGGGCCAGCTATCTCTCTTTGATCACCAACTTCTTACCGACCGGTGCTCCGGAGGTCTGCTTCCAGGCTATCTTCTCCTATCTGCTGACCAAGGCAGGTTCGGCCAGTGATCCCAGCAGCATGGCGACCGCTGCCAACCTCGTCTGGCGTTTCCTGACGTTCTATCTTTCCATCATCATCGGCGGCCTGGCCTTCCTCTTCTATAAAGGCTCGCCGAAGACGATGGCCACCGCCTACAGCACCAATACCACCACGATGTACGATCTCGAGGTCGTCAACCTCAGCGCCAACACCGCCGAGATCCGTCCGGTCCAAGAGGATCAGCCGGAGGATAAGGCCCATCATCTGCTTTCTCAGGAAGAGATCGAGGCTTCCTTTGCCCGCATCCGCAAGGATATGGCCCAGCAGCCCGTCTCCGAAGACGTCAGCAGGAACGATGAGAAACTCGACAGCAACGGACTGACTCTAGTCAGTGAGAAGAAGCGGCTGGCTCAGGTTCTGGCCGAAGCTGATGCCCTGTCCAAGAAGAACAAGACCCCGGACCTGGAGATCCAGGCCGAGACCCTGAAGGAACTCAATCAGGAGAAATCCAAACAGCAGGCCCACGCCCAGAAAAGGGCACTGAAAGACGAGAAGAGACGGCAAGTCAAGGAAAAGAAGCTGGCCCAGAAGATGGCTAAGCTTCAGCCGGCCGGCACCATTGTCACCGTCGATGACAAGAAGGGCATCCAGTTCACCGGCACCGAGATTCTCGAAGAGAAGACGGCCGTGACCTCGGAAGCCACGGCTGAGACGAAAGAGCCGAATGAGGGAAAGGAGAAACCGACATGCTGATTGCTTTATTCACGGAAGTCTACCCGCCGACCAATAATCCGTTGGCCGTGCAGGCCAAGAAGCTGCATGACGCCCTGACGGAGAAGGGCTACGACGTGCTGATCGTCACCACCGGAAAAAAGTGGCAGGAAGAGGACCAGCAGATCACCGTCCCCGTCAAGCATATCCTTCGGCTGGCCGACCATCATCTGTATGCCTTCTTCTCACCCAAGCTTCGCCGGCATCTGTTAGCCCGCGGCATCAACGCCATCATCATCGAGGAGGATTCCTCCCTCTGTCTGATGGGAGAGAACCTCTCGACCTATTTAGGGATACCTTTGATTTACCGCTACCACCCCGACTTCTACCGCCACTCCGTCGGTGGAAGCCGGCTGACCCGGATGATCGGCTTACGGAATGCGCCGGTGACCCTGCGCCGGATTCTCAGTGAGCGGGGACTGGTTGTCGTTTCCAGTGAAGAGGACCGGGTTTCCTTACGGAAAGCCGGCATCCTGGATCCGCTCTTCCTAGTCGAGCCGTCGTCACCTGATTTAAAGGAGAAAATGACCGATGTCCTTATCCAAGCACAGCGAACCAACTTCTAAGGAAATCAAAGACGTTACCCTGAAGAAGAAAGGTGTTCTCATCGAGGTCGGTGCGGAAAAGCTTTTGGTTTCCCAGAACGCCTATGCCTCGGGATACTTCTATCCGGGCAAGGTCTTACAGGCGAAAGAGCTCAGCCAGTTACGGCAGGAAAGCCAGACCCGGCGGGCGGAAGTCTATTTGAAGAATCTGCTCTCCGCCTATCGGCTCTCCGTCAGTGAGACCCGCAAACGGCTGTTCCGCCGTTTCGGGCTGGACAGCAAGAGCGTGGATCTGCTCTTGAAGCCTTATCTGGAATCCCACGTTCTGGATGATCTGAGCTACAGTCAGGATTTCGTGGAAAGCAAACGGGAGAAGGGATACGGCCCAAGTTATCTCCATCAGGAACTGAAGCGGCGTGGCATCCCGCCGGAGATCATCGCCAAGGTCTTGGCACCCTCGGCCGAAAGCCAAGCCGACCAAATGGATATTCTCGCCTTGCTGGTACAGTCCTATAACGATAAGAAGAAGGATGAGACGCTTGAGAAACGGAAACAGGAATGCCTGGCCTTCCTTATACGCCGTGGCTATTCTCCGGAAGCCAGCCAGGCCGCCATCCATGACTTCTATGGCAGCCTCAGTGAGGAAGAAAAAGAAGACGAACGGCAAAATCGAGCGCTCCTACTCAAAGCCAAAGCCGAGAAATGCTATAATTCTTTACGGTCCAGTCCCGCGGATCCGGCTAAGAAGAAGGAGACTTTCCTTCGCCGGATGTTAGGTCTGGGGTTCAGCTACGGGGAGATCGATGACGTGATGAAGAAAGAAAGGTACTTCCATGATTAAAGATTTATTAGAGAATCCGGATGGTCCGGTCAATGAGATTTTCATGGTCAAGCAGCAGACCAAGGCGACCTCGAACAACGGCTCGCCTTATCTGTCCTTGACTTTGCAGGATGCTTCGGGCACCCTGGAAGCCAAGATGTGGTCGATTGAAGACAGCGATGTCACCCTTTCCAATGCGGGTTCTTTGATTCGCGTCTATGGTCAGATGAGCGTCTACAAAGGTCATCCGCAGCTGAAGATCAACTCGCTGGATGCCGTGGAGCTTTCGCCGGAAGAATTGGCAAAGTATATCCCGGTTGCTCCGGTAGCACTTGACCAGCTGAAGAAAGAGTTGGCAGACGATATTGCCAGCATTCAGGACAGTCAGCTGAAGACCCTTGTGGAGACGTTGATCAAAGCCAATTACGAGGCTTATACCACCTATCCGGCCGCCGTCACCGTGCATCATGCCTATCTGGGCGGTCTGCTTTACCATTCCTTATCCATCTGCAGCATGGCCAAGCTGGTTCAGGCCCATTATCCGACCCTGTCTTATGATTATCTGGTCGCCGGTTCTCTCCTTCATGATATCGGCAAGACCAAGGAGCTCAACGGGCCGCGAGCCGTCTCTTATACCGAGGCCGGCAATCTCTTAGGTCACATCACCTTAGGGGCGATGATGGTCTACGAAGAAGGCAAGAAGGAAGGCGTCGACAGCGAAAGGCTCGATGTCTTGACCCATATGATCCTCGCTCACCACGGCGAACCGGAATACGGTTCCCCGAAGGTTCCGGCGACCGCCGAAGCCTATGTGCTGCATGCGCTGGATGATCTTGATGCCAAGATGGAGTGCCTTAGAGGCGTCTATGACACCACCGAAGAAGGGGCCTTCACGGCCAAGATTGCCTGGATGGAGAACACCGCTTTCTACAAGCCGCATAAGCTGAAATAATCAAAAAGTGAAGAAACCTGTTAATTTTTGAAAACAAATCATTTATAATCTTTCTATTGTGAACACCATTTAGGAGGAGAAGCTTCCATGTCTGATAAAAATATAGGGACGGATTTTGACCCCAGCTCCATCGGTTTCCATACCTTCAAGGAACGGGAGGCCATGGCAGAGAAGAAAGAGCTGCCGGTTTACTCGAAAGCCGAGAGCATCATCTCCCTGGTCTTCCACATTCTGGGCGCAGCGATTGCTTTGACCGCGTTGGTCGTCATCTATTGCTATGCCTTACGGGATACCATCAATTTCTCGGGCGATGGCGGTTATGGCATCATGGGTATCATCGCCGTAGCCTTGGTCTTGGTGGGAACCGCTTTGCTTTGCCTCAGCAGTGCCCGTTATCATCTGAAGAGCATCAATGAGAAAGACCATCACCTGGCCAAAGCCGTCAACATCGGCCTTTATTACTTCGTCTTAGGCGCTATCTTCACGGCTTACGCCTTCATCTGGATGCGAATCAACGTCACCGGCCGTATCACCTGGCGTTACTTAGGCATTCTGATGATGGTGGCAATGTGGATTGTCTCCATCTTCGGCATGGTCCTCAACTTCCGTCACGATGAGAAAGATCATTCGCCGACCAAGGTCTACAACTATCTGGTCGCAGCCTTAGCCTTATGGCTTCCGGTCTGCCATTACGTCATCCTTGCCAGCCCGGTCGTCGACATCAAAATTGCCTTATGGCTGGTCATCTTCGCCCCGATCACGCTGGATATCGGTCTCGTCTTCCTGAGCGAAGGCAAGAACAAAGCCGGCTTCCATACGGTCTGGCACGTTGTCTCCTACCTGGCCTTAGCTGAAGAAGCGGTGGCGCTCTTCTACTACAGCATGTTCGTCGCCTCGCAGGTCTATTCCCTTTAGCACCTTGGCCTCCGGGTTCCGGAGGCTTTTTTTGACCCCGACGCCAAAAAGTCCCAAAACAATGAAAATGGGCTAGTCCTCCGAGTCTTTATTTTGCTATAATTTATAGGATATAGTCAGGAAGGAGAATCCTTATGGAAGAAAAGAAAGAAAATGCCGTTACTGAAAGTCAGCCCACGGCCGAGAATACTGCTGTCGATGAGAGCAAAGCTCCGGTCAGTGCCACGCCGAATGAGACCCCGGTCACACCAGCCGAACCGCTGAAAGAAGATTCCGTCGCCGGCGACTACCATGCCAAGCCCGCGTCGACCAACCCGCAGGCGGCCCTTTTCTCGCCGATTGCCTACGTCAATGACGGCACAAGAACCATCGACGAAGACATCGAGAAGCTCAGCAAGACCTATTTAGGCAAGCTGAACCACTCCCGTCTTTCCGATTTCCTTTGCATGGGCTTGATGATCTTAGCCTTCGTGGGCGTGATCTTAGTCACGTTCCTCAACAAGAGCACCGACCTGGCCTGGGTCACGTATTTGGTCTTAGGCTTAGCCTTAGCCATCATCATCGGATCCTTTGTCGTCTCCACCTTCACCAACAAGAAACGGACCAAGGTCTCCCAGGAGTACTTAGCCGCTTATGAGGATATGACCAACGGTTATTTCTTCAGCTCGCAGGATCTGGTCAATCCGACCTTATGTGCGTCGGCCACCCTGGAAGATCAACTGATCATCCAGGCTCACTATTTTAGGACCATCAACTCCATTCAGTCGCGCGCCGTCGTCGAAGCAACCCGCAAGGATCATGCTTTCATCGTCGGTGAGGCTGCCGTCACCATTCCGGCAGTGACCTTCGAGATCGCCACCAAGCGTCCGGAGGATTATCTGGATCTGGATGGCAACAAGACGAGTGCCAAGCCGGCTCCGGAAGAACCGGTCGATCGGACCCGTTCCAGCAATTTCACCACGGTGGACTTTGCCGTCGCCAACGGCCGGGACTATACCGATAAGCAGGATGCCAAGCGTGTCAAGGATGAAGCCAAGGCCAAGAAGAAGAATCCCGAGACCAATGAAACCTCGACCGGACTCTTCGGCAAGTTCATCAGCTACGAGATGACGGTCTCCTCCAAGGAAGCCTTCATCGTCTGCTTCTTAGGCGAGAAGAATTCCACGGTCCTGCCGGATTATCTGACCGGCTTCAACGCCATTCTGGTGCCGGGTCTCCGTTCGAACATCGTGGTCTATGCCACCGATATTCAGGCGTCCAAGGTCTTCTTCACCAAAGAGAACGTCGATATCCTCAACAAGCTTTATCCCGATATGTCGGTGCAGTCGGCCTTCCTCTCCGTCAACTCCTATGGCACCAAGATCGGTCTGACCCTCTGCGATGAAGTCATGTCCGTCCCTTACCGCAACCTCAAGGCTGTCGGCATGTATGATTCCGTCAAGAATGCCATCGATACCTTGATGGCCTTTGTCGATAAGGTGGATGAGGAGAAAGCGAAGAACTAGTTCTTGCTATGAAAACAACCGAATACATCACAAAAAGCCCGGAAGAGACCAAAGCCATCGCTGAAAAGCTGGCATCGACCTTCCACGGCGGCGAAGTCGTCCTTGCCATGGGTCCTCTGGGGGCCGGCAAGACGGCTTTTGCTCAGGGCCTGGGCCGTGGGTTAGGCGTGCAGGGCATCATCAACTCTCCGACCTTCAACCTGATCAAGGTTTACCAGGGCAAGAGCCTGACGTTCTATCACGTCGACTGCTACCGTCTGGAGAATGCCGACGACGCCCGTAAGGATCTGGGACTGGACGAGGTGCTGGGCGATCCTAAGATCGTCACCTATGTCGAATGGCCCGGCTTTGCTAATGCCGTCCTCCTGGACTACCATCCGGTCATCAAAGTCGAGCTGACTTATCTGGACGAGGAAGAAAGAAAGCTGGTCATCACCGATGAAAGAGAATAAAACCGTCTGCCTTTATATCGATACGGCAACCAAGTCGTTAAGTCTGGGTGCCAAAGTCGGTGACCAAAGCAAGACTTTGACGATAGCCGATCCCAAGCAGGCGCTCGAGCTGACCAATCTCGGCATCGAGACCTTAGGCAAGGAGCTCGGCTTTGCCTTAGCCGACGTCGATGGCTATTACTGTCTGTTAGGACCCGGCAGCAATACCGGCATCCGGCTAGGTCTGACGATTCCCCGCACGGTCTATGCCTTCAATCCCAGCATCAAGATCTACGGCATCCTGACCCTGAAGCTGTTCTTGGCCGAACAGAAGAATGCCTATGCCTGTCTCAGCGACCGCAGCGGCAATCTCTTCTTAGGCGAGATGAACGAGGGCGTCTATTCCTATCGGAAGCTGGAGAAAACGGAGATTGCTTCCTTAGTCTCCGACCGTCCGCTGATGGCAGAGAAAGAGGATGCATTGGCTTTGGAAGAACTGAAAGACTATCCCCATCTGGTTCCGATCTCCGTCATCGATACGATGATGGCCCATCCGGAGCTTTTCGAAGATTTCTCGTCCCGGGAGGAGGAATTCCTGCCCGAGTATGCCTTGGCGATATGAGACTCTGTCTTGCCCAAACGGGCGATCTTGACTTCATTGCCGCTCTCTCTAAAGCCCGGATCGAAGGCTCGCTGCTGACGAAAGAGACCTTAACCGGCTACCTCAGCGATTCCAATCTTCAGGTGTGGGTCGAAAAGGACGACAGCGACGTCAAAGTCGGGTATCTGATTCTCCGTCTGGAAGGACCGGAAGCCGAGATTGACGAACTGGCCATTCATCAAGACCAGGAAGGCAAAGGCTATGGCCGCTACCTGTTAAGCGCGATTGAGACGTCGTTGAAGGAAAAAGGCGTTTGTCGCCTTTTCCTGGAAGCCCGAGCGAAGAACGTCCGGGCCAATCGCCTCTATCAGCAAGCCGGCTATCATTGTTACCGCAGCCGCCTCAACTACTATCACGATGATACGGCACGCTGCTATCAAAAGGAGCTATAAACTCATGAAAGATGAAGTCATTCTCGCCATCGAATCCAGCTGCGATGAAACCGCGGTAGCCGTTCTGAAGAACGGCCAGGAACTCATGGTCAATACCGTCAATACTCAGATTGCGGATCACCAGCGTTTCGGCGGCGTTTATCCCGAACTGGCCAGCCGTCTCCATCTGAAGAACATCACCAAGGTCCTTTCCTATGCCCTGTCGCTCAAAGGCTTTGATTATCATACGATCACCCATGTCGCCGTCACCGGCGGTCCGGGACTTCCCGGGGCGCTGCAGATCGGCAATATGGCGGCCAAGACCATCAGCGAATATCTGTCCGTTCCGTTAGTCAGCGTCCACCATCTGGCCGGTCACATCTATGCCAATGAGTATGCCGCGCCGTTCACCTATCCGCTTCTGGCCTTAGTCGCTTCCGGCGGCAACAGCGAAATCGTGCTGTTACGGAAGGAAATGGATTTTGAGATCATCGGCGAGACCGAGGATGATGCCATCGGCGAAGCCTTCGATAAGGTCGCCCGGGCGTTAGGTCTGCCCTATCCGGGCGGCGTAATGATCGATAAGATCTCCCAGGATTCCGGCATCAAGACCTTCCCCTTACCGACACCGAAAGTTCCGGGCTATAATCTTTCGTATTCCGGTCTGAAGAGCCATATTGTCCGGATGATTGAGAAGGAGCCGAAGGACAGCTTGGGCAAATTGCCGTTGGATGTGGTGAAGTCGTATGCCCGTTCCACCGAAGAGAACTTCGTCAATCAGCTCCTGGACAAGGTCGAAAAGGCTGCCCAGGACTATCAGGTCAAGGAAGTCGTGGTCGGCGGCGGCGTCAGTGCCAACTCCTATCTCCGCAGTGAAGTGAAGCGTCGCTTCGCCTCGCATCCGGAGCTGACCGTCGTGATCCCGCCCTTATGGTGCACGACCGACAATGCCGCGATGATCGCCATGGCTGCCCATCATATGATCCACTTAGGAAAGCTAGCCCCCTTAAGCGTCACCAGTGAGCCTAACCGCCGGCTGGATCTCGAAGGGACGAAGGTCTTCTAGTCAAAGGAGGAAGAAACGTATGGATTTACAGGAAAAGTTCGCTGCCAAGGATCTTTATCAGCTGGCAGCCAAGAAGGATACGAGTGCCGAAGGCCAAAGCGTGGAGGTCGGCGGCTATATCAAGAACAACCGCTTCATGGGTCAGGTCGGCTTTTTAGCCCTCAATGACGGCTCCTCGTTTGACAGCATCCAGATCGTCTACACCGATAAGAACTATGATGCCTTCTCGGTCGGCTCGACCGTCCTCGTGAAAGGCAAAGTCCATTTCACGCCGGAGGCCAAGCAGCCGTTTGAAATCGATGCCAGTGAGATCATCCTGGTCGGCGACTGCACCGAAAGCTATCCGCTGCAGAAGAAGAAGACCAGCTTCGATTATTTAAGAACCATTCCGCAGTGGCGGATGAAGACCAATACTTTCAACGCCGTCTTCCGGGTCCGTTCCACTTTAGCCTATTACATCCACCAGTATTTCCATGAAAAGGGCTATCTCTGGATCCATACTCCGATCCTGACCAGCAACGACTGCGAAGGCGAAGGCCAGACGTTCAACGTCTATGCCGATGCCAAGAATCCCAGTGAGTTCTTCAACAAGGACAACGTCCATCTGACCGTTTCCGGTCAGCTCCACGTCGAGCCTTTTGCTCTCACCTATGGCAAGGTCTATACCTTCGGACCGACCTTCCGTGCCGAGAAGTCCAACACCACCCGTCATGCGGCGGAGTTCTGGATGATCGAGCCGGAGATTGCCTGGGCCCATCTCGACGATCTTTGCAACATCGAGGAAGACTTCCTCAAGTATGTCGTCAAGCATACGATGGAAGAATGCCCGCAGGATATGGCTTTCTTTGCCGCCTGGGTCGACAAGGATCTTCCCAAGCGTCTGGAGGAGTTCATCACGAAGCCGTTTAAGTGGGTCGAATACAGCGATGCCATTGCCCTCTTGCAGAAAGCCGTCAAGGAAGGCCACCATTTCGATGTCTCCGACATCGCCTTCGGCCTCGACCTGGGCAGCGAGCATGAGCGTTATCTGACGGAAGAGGTCTTCAAGGGACCTATCTTCTTACGCAACTACCCCAAGGAAATCAAGGCTTTCTACATGAAGCAGAATGCCGACAACAAGACCGTCGGTGCCGTCGATCTTCTGGTTCCGGGCATCGGCGAACTCTGCGGCGGCAGCGAACGTGAGGCCGATTATGATAAGCTGTTAAAGAGAATGGAAGAGCTCAACATGCAGATTCCGCTCTATCAGTGGTATCTGGATCTCCGTAAGAACGGCTCCCTTCCGCATTCTGGCTTCGGTCTTGGCTTCGAGCGTCTGGTGATGCTCGTCACCGGCATGACCAATATCCGGGATACCCTGCCTTATCCGCGCTGTTATCGGGATATGATGTTCTAGTCAATCAAGGAATACCATGTGGTTCAATCGCAAGAAAGACGATAGCGCCAAGAATCCAGCCCCGCAGACCACTCCTCAACCCAACACCGCTCAGCCGCAGGCTGGCATTTCGCAGACGACCGACGGTTCGACCGTCACGGTCAGCATTTCGACCGCTCCCAAAGACGAATTGGCAGCCAAGAAGAAGCGGAATGACAAGATCATCCGGCTCGTCTCTTTGCTGGTGGCCTTAGCGACCTTAGGTGCCGCCGTCTATTGCGTGGCCGTCTTCTTCAGCGATCCGACCTTCAACAAGACCAAGAGCGAAAGCTATCTCTGCCTCACCAACAAGAGCGTCAATGATTCCAAGAAGGTCTATGACTCCTTCGGCACGGCCAACAGCAGCCTTTCCAACAAGCTGAAGATCAAGGACTACGGCTTTGTCGGCACCAAGATGTTCGTCTCCGAAACCAAGATCGACAAGGACATTGTCTTGCCGGCAACGGCCGAGAAAGCCGCCGGTTCCGGCTCTAGCGGCATGGCTCTTTACAATGTCTCGGCCAGTCCGCATACCAGCAGTCAGTGGAAGACGGATTTTGCCTCCGGCAAGGCCTATATCGATTTATCCTTGTTAGCCGAAGGCGACTATCTGATCTATCCTTACCAGACCGACCAGGGCGAGAATACCAGCACTATCTATCCGTATTCCGTCTCGTCGGAAACCTCCATTTCGGAAACGCTTTATACCTTCAAGGATGCCAGCGGCAAACGGAAGAAGATCGTCTTCAAGAACAATGCCGTCTCGCCCTATACCCTGATCAGTGTCACCCAGAGCGGGGAGAAGCTTCCCAGCGGCTATTATGATGCGGTGCTTTTCTCTCAGGAATTCCTCAACGACGGCTCGGGCAACCTTTATGACATCGGCACGGCCCCGAAGACGGATCTCGATAGTCTCAAAGCCACGGCCGACGCCATCAACGCGAAAGGCAATCTGAAAGTCACCTATGTCTCGTCTCTCAGCGCAGCCAGCGCCATTCAGAGCCTCAAGAGCGTCTGCCTCTCGTCGGTGCTAACCGACTCCTATGCCAGCTTCCTAACCTCCGACAGCAACTACAAGACGCAGGTTCTCGCTGGCACCTCCTCCTTAGCCGGCTATGACGAATATCCGGAAGTCCGGGAGATGACCGGCTATCTGGAACATGCCGGAGAAGGCTATAGCGGCGTGACGGGTAACAGTCTTCTGGCCCCGGTCACCACCCGGCTTGGCAAGGAGAGCTATCTGGTCAGCAATTCGACCGATCGTGTCAGTCAGGTGGAAGCCGTGCTGGTCTGATTTAAACTCGTTGACGTAAGTCTCTTGGGAAATAAAAGAAAGGATCATTCACTATGGAAACAGGAAAGATTGTTGTGACGGGAGGAGCAGGCTATATCGGTTCGCATGCGGTCCGACAGCTGATCAAGGCAGGCTTTGAGGTCATCGTCATCGATAATCTCTCCACCGGCCATGCCGCTGCCATCGATCCGAAGGCGCAGTTTGTCTGCGGCGATGTCCGTAATCTTGCCTTGATGGACAGCGTTTTCAGCCATAACAAGATTGCCGGCGTCATGCAGTTTGCCGGCAAGATCATCGTGCCGGAGAGCGTCAGCCATCCCTTAAGCTACTTCGATGACAACTTCTCCGCCGTCATCTCGATTCTGAGAGTCATGCACCGTCATGACGTCAAAGCCATCGTCTTCTCCTCCACCGCCGCTGTCTATGGCACCAGCAAAGAGCCGGCCATCACCGAAGATGCCCCGCTCCGTCCGGAAAGTCCGTATGGCTTCTCCAAATTAGCTGCCGAACATCTGATCGGCGACTGCGAGAAGGCCTATGGCATCAAGCATTGCATCTTCCGTTATTTCAATGTCGCCGGCGCCAGCGACGATGGCAGCATCGGCGAAGCCCATCCGGTCGAGACCCATATCATCCCTGTCACCGTCAATGCCTCGCTCTCCGGCAAGACCATGACGGTCTTCGGCAACGACTATCAGACGAGAGATGGCACTAACCTCCGCGACTATATCCATGTCCTCGATCTGGCCGATGCCCATGTCTTAGGCATGAAGATGCTCCTCAATGGCGGCGCAAGCCAGACCATCAACCTCGGCAGCGAGACGGGTTACACTAACCTTGAGATCATCAAGACCGTCGGCGAGGTCACCGGCAAGCCGGTGAAGTATGTCTTCGGTCCGCGTCGGGCCGGCGATGCCGATAGCATCGTTGCCTCTAACGTCAAGGCCAAAGAGATCTTAGGCTGGAAGCCGACGAGAGACCTGAAGCAGATGATCACCGATGATGTCAGTTGGCGTAACAAGCATCCGGAACTCTATGGCGTTAGCCACGATAAGTTCACCAAGGAAGAAAAAAACAATCTCCTGACCTATCCGGAAGCCAAGAACACCCAGGATCTCTTCGAAGACATCGAGCTCAAAGACCGCGAGCGTTATCACGCCCTCAAGAAAGCCAACAACCTTTAGTTTTCAGAAGCCCAACTGCCTTGTCCTTATCGGACAGGGCAGTTTTTGTCACCCTTTGGAAACCGTTTTCGCTGCCTCGTGTCAAGGGATTTCAAAGAGGAAGCGAAAAGACCCATCAGCCTAATGCTCCAACGGTTCCAGATCCGGGCATGGCAGTTTTGAAACCCCTGAGCAGTGACTCCTTTTCCCGGGATAAGGTATCCATTCACGATGACAAAACCGGGATGGCTGTAATGATGAATAAGAGCCTCTGTCCGAGGACCCGGACAAGACAACCTGGTATTTCCCTGGCCTGTTGTTTTCTCTCGCCTTCAGCCAAAAGGATAGCAAAAAAGAGAAGCCAAGGATAGCAACCGAACGTAGACTCGCTTGTTTAACTAAAAAAGCTGGCTTAACCAGCTTAGAAAACGGATGGTGCCCCCAAGGAGATTCGAACTCCTGGCCCTCTGATTCGAAGTCAGATGCTCTATCCAGCTGAGCTATGGGGGCAAACTTTAATAGGTTAACCCTTTTCAGGGGTGAGGTCAACGCTTTAGGAAAGGTTTTCAAGAAGCCAGCGGATTCCTTTTTCCACTCGGGGAGTGACATCCACGAAATGACCGCCGTCATTGACTTCGAAAAGGGTCTTCTTGCCTTGCTTGGCTAAGAGAGCAGCCGCTTTTTCCTGACAGTCCCTGGCGGTGGAGAGAACCGGATTCCGGGTCTCGCTTTCATGCGAGCCGATGGAGAAATAGACGGCTTTGGCAAGACACGGAGTCTTGGCTAACTTGGCCAGATACCCTGGATACCATACGGATCCGGAGACACAGGCAATGCCGCTGAAAAGATCACTCATCAGGGACGCGTCCAAGGCCGCCAAGCCGGCTAAGGAATAGCCGGCAAGGATCCGCTGAGACGGTTGAAGGGATAAGGCCTCTTCGATCACCGGGACCATCCTGAAAAGCCGAGCCAGGAACTGCGGTCCCTGACCGGCAAAATCGTGGCCGCCATGAAAGACCTTGCTATGGGGATAGGGCGAGAAGTCCTTCTCCCAGTCAGCTCCGGTCAAGGTGACCAGCACCAGGCCCGGAAAATCCGTCATCGGAAGCTCGTCTTCAAAGCCATAGATAAAAGCAGGATTTTCAGAAACAACTTCTGTTCCTTTGACCGAATAGGTTATCTCATAATCGTGGAAGATACGATTGATTTCCATAGCTATTTCAGCTCAAACTTGTTGAAGTCCAATGATCCTTTTCCGGAGAAGCGGAAGAAGAGACCGGTGCAGGCGGAGGCTCCCTGCGGAACCGGCATCAGCATCTCCGTATAATGCTTGGTATTCAGTTGCAGATGGATGGCATTGACTTCCGGACCTTTCTCATGGAAAGCCATACATAAGGTACCGGAGAACTTGCCTTTCAGATAGAGACCCACCAGATGGGTCTTAGAAAGGTCAAAGTATTTGTAGCCGACATAGGTCTTGTCATGGATGTCATGGATGTACTGAGTCGTCATCACGCTGTCATCCGGTCCGGATTGGGTGAGATAGGTCTTATGATGCTTCTGATAAGGGGTCTTGCAGAAAGGATAGAAGACATTCCCGCCTTTGGGTTTCAGAAGACAGCAGATGGAAGCCGGATAAAGGCCCTGTCCCTTCAAGGGACCGCCGTTAAGCCCGCAGGAGGTCATCTCCGCCTGATGAAAATGTCCCTGATCATCCAAAACAATCTTCTCCGCCATGCCCTGACGGTCGGTATTGGTGTAGTTGGTATGCCGATGATAGAAGATATACCACTGGCCGTTGACATTGACGAGTCCGCCATGGTTGTTGCCTAAAGGATAGCAAGCCTCGCTGGCTGTCCTGCCGTTGAGGAAGACATCGCCATTGGAGACTAAGGTTCCGCCATAGGTGAACGGACCGAAAGGCGAGCTAGAGGTGGAATAGCAAAGCTCGTGGCCGTTGATGGACGAATACGACAGATAATAAAGTCCGTTGATCTTGCGGATGGAACTGGCCTCAAAGAACTCATGTCCCTGGAATTCCTTGCTGGCCAAGCCTTTTCTGTCCAGCACCTTATGCGGGCCGTCTTTGATGGTCAGCATATCCGGTTCCAGTTCAAAGGCATAGCAGCCGTCATGCTTGACGCCGCTGCGGATCTGCGGGAACCAATGATCCGGACCGAAGCCGACATAGAGATAAACCCGTTTGTCCTCATCGGTCAGAACGCCGGGATCAAAGGGGAAGACATCCCCTTTCTTTGTTCCCAGTTCATGGCCATCCTTGAAATGGACATGCCCTAAATAATGGAACGGACCCTGGGGCGAGTCACTGACTGCCACACCGAGCTTGGACTTGAATCCGAACTCATAATAAACATAATAACGGCCGTCGGGACCTAAGGTAACATCCGGTGCATAAAGATCATAGTGACCATGCTTGTTGTCAGGATCCTCTTTTTTAGAATAAAGCAGTCCTTCGAAGCGCCAATCACTGAGATCGTCTAACGGTGCGGACCAGCTGACATAGTCGTTGTGGCAGAAAGCAAAGGCCCCGAACTGATCATGCGAGCCATAGACAAAAAGACGCCCATCGTAAACATGAGGTTCCCCATCAGGAATATATTCATAGAGAGGTAAATACGGATTGTAAACCTGTTTTACCATAGTCACCACCACCTGAGACCTATTATAGCAGGTTCTTCGGAAGAAAACCGCTCTTCGGCTCGGCTTTGGAATTATAATAGGTGAAATCAGTGAAAGGAAGTTAACGATGATTGTCTCAAAAACAGAAAAAGCAATTCTCTATCCTCTCTTAGCCGTGCTGCTGGTGGTTTTCAGTTTCTATGACCTGACGATTACCCAATACCTTTGCAAGGATACGGGTAATACCTTGGGCCGGGTGATGGAGAATCTGGCTGAGGTGCCCTTCCAGTTCGGCTGTGTCCTGGCCACCGGATTGGCTTTCCGGTTCCGGCCGAAAGACACGAAAGCCAAGAGCATCCTCTTCGGAATCCTCTTCGGCTTCTGCTTCGTTGCTCTGTCGGTCTACGGCGGCGGCATGATCTACTCTTACGTCAAGAACCTGACCGGCAATGGCTATTACTGGTTAGGAGCCTTGGTTGCTGTCTTCTATGGTGTCACTGGAGGACTATTAGCTCATATCCTGCCGGTCGATAATCCGAAACGGGCCTTCCTCTACGGCTGCTTCGTCATTATCCTCTATCTGGTCATCCTCGGCGTCATGAACCTGCTGAAGCTGCTCTGGTACCGTCCCCGCTGGCGTTATCTTTTAGCCACGTATGGTCCGGATGCCGCTTCTCACTTCGTGCCGTGGTACCGTCCGCAGTGCAGCGGAAAATTCAGTGATAACTTTGCTTCTTTCCCCTCGGGTCATACGATGAATGCCATTGCCACGCTGATCTGGATTCTCTTGCCGGCCTTCTCGCCGGTCTTGCGAGGCAAGGAACTGAGATTACGGATTGTCATCTACCTCTGGGCTGTGCTCTGTGCCGTCAGCCGGATTGCTGTCGGTGCCCACTTTGCCAGCGATGTCACGATGGGTTATCTCATCAGCTTTGCTCTCTTCAATTTAGGAACGCATTGCTATGTCGGTGTCGTCAAGAAAGCCGAGTCAGTCAAGAAGACTGCCTAAAAGAACGTTTGTCAGGTTTCTAAAAAAGCCTGTTTTGAATCTAAAAGAAAATATCCAAAAGCTTTGTAAGAAAAGCCTGTTTTTTCGGTTTTTCAGCCGTAAAAAAGGCAAGGAAGCAACGTCAGCAATCCTTTTAGTCTTTCGAGGAAGAGGTGGAGAAACCGCCGCCCTGAGCATAGCCGGCAATCTGGAGAACATAGTAGATCAGTTCGAGAAGAGCAATCACCATATCGTTGACATATTCGATGTTGTATAAGCGGAAAAGCTTGGCACACATTTCCTGTTCCTCCGGGGTGGCCAGCTGATCTTTTTCCATAATTTCAAGAGCACGGGTCTGGGCTTTCTTTTCCGTCTTGAGGACAAGCAGAGACATCACGAAGCTGAGAACATAGATAAGCGAGGCAATCTCTAAGAAGACCAGGGTCACGATGCCGTTGGTTTTGAGGACCAGGTAATCAAGGAGAACTCCGATGACGATCATCGGGACAAAGGCTAATGGGCCGAAGTAGATGATTGGAGTCAGGATGATCCGGGTCCGCATATCCCTGTCGCCTTCCTTGTCCAAGACGGCCAGCGAGGATTTCTGGCAGGCCATGGCCAATGAGGACACGGAAGTCTTTTTCCAGGTCAGACGGCGCAGACGGACCTTCTTGAAGTAATGGGAGTAGCTGTTTCCGAAGAGGATGGATCCGGTTGCCTTGACGGCAATATTCTGCAAGCCTTCCTTGTCCAGCAGTTCGCGGGCAATCTGTTCGCCGGTCTTGTTAAGGCTGTTCTGCTTTTTGTTATAGGCATGATAACGGATAGCCAAGGTGATTTCAACAATAAAAGCAAAGACAGAGACAATAATGAGGAGACCGACGACCACGACCATGGCAATCACAATACCGTTAGAAACACCATCAAGCTTACCATCGGAATTCTGACGAATCCAATCAATGAATTGGTCTATAGGCGATTCTTTCCTTTAGCTCTTCAATAGCTGGATAATTTATTATAAACAAAAAATTGGAAATTGTTGAATGCTTTTGCTAAGCCAGTTACATTTTTAATGCTTAGGGCATCACAAAAAAGACCGGCGCGAGGCCGATCTTTTCGGTGATTTCAGTATCTGCAAATGGACAACTATTTTGCTGCTTCTTCCTTCTTGCCTGCAAGAAGGTTGTAGCAAAGAGCTGCTAAGGCTGCACCGGCTAAAGGTCCGACAATGAAGATCCAGATTTCCTTGATCGGCTCCGTATTGCCGAAAGCCAAAGCCCAGAGGGCCGGTCCGATTGAACGGGCAGGATTGACGGAAGTTCCGGTGATGTTGATGCCAAGAAGGTGAACGAGGACCAACGTTAAGCCAATGACGATACCGGCAACATTCCCATAAGGAAACTTGCTATCGGTAACACCGATGGCAGCAAGAACGAAGATGAAGGTTAAGACTATTTCGGCGATGAGGCCGAAGATCAGCGTGCTGGCAGCGATCTCGCCGTTGACATAGAAAGCAGCATTGACCGTGTTGGTGCCAAGACCCGTGACATCGACCGAGGTGAACTTAGCAAACAAAGCAAGAAGACCGCCGGCTAAGATACCACCGATCAGCTGACCGATGACATAACCGATGAAGGTCTTCAGATCGATACGCTTCGTTAAAAGCATACCGAGAGAGATGGCAGGATTGATGTGGCAGCCCGAGATGTTGCCAATGCAGTAAGCCATTGCGACGACGGAAAGTCCGAACGCAAAGGAAGTGCCGACAACGCCACCGGTGGTGTTGCAGCCAAGATACATGGCGACACCGCAGCCGACGAACGTCAGAACGAAGGTTCCGATGCACTCAGCAATCGACTTCTTCAATAAATCTTTATCCGTGGTAATCCTCCTATGGCATTTACTGAATCACGGTAATATTATAGCCATTTAACTCGCGTAAAGAATAGTTATTTTGTAAAATCATTGCTTTCAAAAATGTCTTCCTGTTCCCCAGAAGGCATTGAAACACAATTCAGCGGTAAAAAAGGAACTTTTAGACTTGGCAGAGTCTTCTTCTCCGCCGGATTTTCCGTCCGGCTTGCGGGCAGCAATCGGTGACGTCTTCTAGGCTTCGGCGTCATTGGGGATCTGGGAGATTTTTTTGGCTTTTTTCAGGGTGCTTAAGACGGTCAGATTCACACTCGCCACTAAGACCGAATAACCTAAGGTATTCGCTCCATAGCCGATGGTAGCCACATAAGGTATGCTTGATTCATGAACATAAATGTATCCCGGACCGATAGAACACTTATACGATAATCGGAATACTGGAATCATTGCCTAAGGGGCAATGGGTTTCCTTTCACAGGCAGTTCCGCTCGGGTTGGTGTTGGCGATCGGTAAGAAAACGTCTGTTGATCCCGGGGTAACCCTTGGGTTGCGTAATCGTTCCACCCGATAAAGTGTCAAGTCTTCTGTCTGCGAGGAATCAGCCAAATTTAGAAGAATTATAAATCTCAGTATAATTGCGAAAATTACTTTCCTAACAAATCACCAATTTTGGCGGATTTGAAACATTTCATAGGACTATAAATTAATATTGTTTTATAGCTGTTTGTAAGAAAGCTATTGATTCTTTTATCCTTATGGAAGAGGAAGAAGCTTGTCTTTCACTGGAAACGTTTACACCCAAAAAGCCCTTGCAAGGCATTAGATTGTTTGTATACTAACTGATATATGGAAAACAGCACTGATTTTTCGAGCCGTCCGTTGGGCAGTCAGATTCATCTGACCAGCAACGAAATCGGCAACTACATCGACCGCTATTTAGGATCTCATTTAGGTCCCTCTCTTCATGGCATCGAAGGAATGACGATTGGCTACCTTTCGGCTAACCCGAACGGCAGCCTGACCTCCAAAGACGTCGTGGAACACTTCCATATCTCTAAGCCGACCGCCAGCCAAACCCTGCATCGTCTGGAAAAGAAAGGTCTGATCACTCATCATGACGATTCCAAAGACCGCCGGATCAAACGGATTGTCCTGACGCCCAAAGGGATTGCCCGGCATCAGAAGTTCGAAGCCTGTCTGGCTGTCATTACGGCCACTTTGGAAAAGGATATTACCCCCGAGGAACGGAACACATTGTCGTTCGTGCTGAATAAGATTATCGGAAACATACATTCAGGAGAAGAAGATCATGACCAAAACCATTGAAAGCGCCAAAGCACTGAAGAAAACCTATCGTTCGCTTTTCAGCTACCTGCATGGTTGCTGGAAAGATACGATTCTGACGTGGATTGCCGTATTAGGGGAATCCATTTGTGAAGTCTTAGTTGCCTTCTTCATGCAGTTCTTGATTGATGCGGTCAAAGGCAAGAACAATTCCGGCCCGATTATCAATGATATTTATCTGTATTCCGGCCTGATTGCCGGTATCGCCATCATTGCTGCCGTCTTAGGAATCCTGGCCGGCTTCTGGGCCGCCAGTGCCTCCTCTGGCTTCGGCCGGAATCTCCGCAAGGCGATGTACGACCATATCCAGGACTATTCCTTCAAAAACATCGATAAGTTCCAGGCCTCCTCGATCGTCACCCGTACCACCACCGATGTCACCAACGTCCAGAATGCCTTCATGATGGCCATCCGGGCCGTCATCCGGGCACCGTTCATGATGATCTTTGCCTTGATCATGTGCTTTGTCACTCAGTGGCGGTTAGCCTGGATTTTCCTCATCATCATCCCTGTCCTTCTGGTAGCCTTACTGCTGATTGCCTCCAAAGCTCATCCGATCTTCGTCAAGATCTTCAATACCTATGATCAGCTCAACCAGAATGTGGAAGAGGATGTCGATGGCATCCGGGTCGTCAAAGCTTTCAACCGCGGCGACTATCAGAACAAAAAGTTCTTTGGAACGTCGGATTTCATTTACAAGAACTTTATTAAGGCCGAACGGATGCTGGCCCTCAACTCTCCGCTGATGAACTTGGCCATCTTCTCCGCCATGCTGGCCCTGTCCTATCTCGGAGCCAAGCTCATTGTCGAATCGAATGAACAGGAGCTGACCATCGGCGGTCTCTCGACCTTGATCACCTATATCATGATGATCATGATGTCCTTGATGATGATCTCGATGGTCTATGTGCAGGTCATTGTCTCCCGCAACAGTGCGGAACGTATCGTTGAGATCATTCAGGAAGTTCCGGATATTACCAGCAAGCCCAATGCCGAGAAGACGATGGCCAACGGCATGGTCGTCTTTGACCATGTCACCTTCGGCTACAATGCCGGCAAGGCCGTCTTGACGGATATCAATCTGAACATTCCTTCCGGATCGACCTTAGGCATCATCGGCTCGACCGGCAGCGGAAAAACGACGCTGGTCTCCCTGATCGCCCGTCTTTACGATACCGAAGCCGGCCATGTCTATGTCGGCGGCAAGGATGTCAAGGACTACGACCTCGTCTCCTTGCGGGATCAGGTTGCCGTCGTCTTGCAGAAAAACACGCTCTTTACCGGAACCATCCGTTCCAACTTGCTTTGGGGCAATGAGAACGCCAGCGAGGACGAGCTTTGGAAAGCCTGTGACCTGGCTCAGGCCACGCCTTTCATCCAAAGCTTCCCGCAGGGGCTGGATACGCCGATCAGCCAAGGCGGCAACAACGTCTCCGGCGGTCAGAAGCAGCGTCTTTGCATTGCCAGAGCCCTCTTAAAGAATCCAAAGATTCTGATCCTCGATGATTCCACCAGTGCCTGTGATACGCATACCGACAGTCTGATCCGGGAAGGTTTGGCTCACAGCCGTCCGGAAATCACCAAAATCATCATTGCCCAGCGGGTCTTATCCATCAAGGACTGCTCCAAGATCATCGTCATGGATAACGGCAAGATCACCGACCGCGGCACCCATGAGGGGCTTTTAAGCTCGTCGAAAGTCTATCAGGAGCTTTATCAGTCGCAGTTAGGAGGAGGTGATTTCGATGCCCAGAACTAAACCGATGAACGTCAAGCCCGTCACCAAAGAGGTCCGAAAAGCCTCAACAAAACGGCTGATTGGCTATGTCTTCAGATATTATCCGTGGCAGTTTGCCTTGGTGTCTTTAAGCATCCTTATTTCCACCATCGCCAGTGCTTCCGGCAGCTACTTTGCCGGAGCAATCCTCGTCAATCAGTATCTGACCCCCACCATCAAAGACGGCGTGGCTTTCAACTGGGACAGCTTCACGTTGACCATCATCGTGATGGCCGCTATCTATGGGCTGGGCATTCTCGCCAGCTATCTTTACAATTACCTGATGGCCTATATTGCCCAAGGCGTGCAGAAGAAGATCCGGGATGAGCTTTACAGCCATATGCAGACCTTGCCGGTCAGCTACTTTGATTCCCGCACCCACGGCGATGTGATGAGCGTCTACACCAACGATGTCGATGCCCTGAGAGAGATGCTGGCCCGAGCCTTGCCGATGGTCGTCAATGCCTTGATGATGATGGTTGTCTGCTTCTTCTTCATGATCTTCACGGATCTCTTATTGACGGCTATTGTCTTAGCTTTCTCCATTGTCATCTTCTTCCTAACCCGTTATGTAACCAAGATGTCGGCCAAGAGCTTCGTGGCGCAGCAGATTGAGCTGGGCAAGACCAACGGCTACATCGAAGAGATGGTCAACGGCCAGAAGGTCATCAAGGTCTTCAACTACGAGAAGCGGAATGTCGAAGGCTTCGACAGTCATAACGATGCCCTTTATGAAGATTCCGTCAAAGCCAACCGTTTCAGCAGCATCCTGATGCCGATTGTCAATCAGTTAGGTAATCTCCAGTATGTCCTTGTTGCTCTCATCGGAGGCTTAGCCATCACACAGAACGTCAAAGGCGTCAATGTGCTGGGGTTCTATACCATGGAAGTCGGAACCATTATCTCCTTCTTGCTCTACTCCAAATCCTTTGTCCAGCCGATCGGTCAGATCAGCATGAACTTCAATATGATCATCCTCGCCTTAGCCGGCTCCAGCCGGATCTTCGGGATGATGGATGTCAAGAGCGAGACCGATGAAGGCTATGTCGAGCTTTGCAATGCCACGACTGACGCTAACGGCAATCCCATCGAGACGAAAGAACGGACCGGACGCTGGGCCTGGAAGCACCCGCATAAGGACGGCACCCCGACCACCTATACCTGGCTTCAAGGTAAGATCGACTTCAATGATGTCGACTTCGGCTATGTCAAAGACAAGATCGTCCTCCATGACATCACCCTTTATGCCAAGCCTGGCCAGAAGATAGCCTTTGTCGGACCGACCGGTGCCGGCAAGACCACCATCACCAACCTCATCAACCGCTTCTACGACATCGCCGATGGCAAGATCCGTTATGATGACATCAATATCAATAAGATCAAGAAGGCCGACTTAAGACGTTCCTTAGGCATGGTCTTGCAGGATACGAAGCTCTTCACCGGCACGGTGAGAGAGAACATCCGCTTCGGCAAGCTGGATGCCACCGATGAGGAGATTGAAAAGGCAGCCAGCCTTGCCAATGCCGACAGTTTCATCCGTCTTTTGCCGCAAGGCTATGACACCGTCCTAACCAACGGCGGTGCTGGCCTTAGCCAAGGGCAGCGGCAGCTGATTGCCATTGCCAGGGCCGCCGTGGCGGATCCGCCGGTGATGATTCTTGATGAGGCCACCAGCTCCATCGATAGCCGTACGGAAGCTCTTGTCCAGAAGGGCATGGATTCCATCATGAAGGGACGAACCGTGTTCGTGATTGCCCACCGGCTCAGCACCATCAAAAACGCGGATGTCATCATGGTCTTAGATGAAGGTAAGATCATTGAGCGGGGCAACCACGCTCAGCTCTTGGCTCAGAAGGGAAAATACTATCAGCTCTATACCGGTAACGCGATTGCGGAAAGCGGCGATTGACTGTAAAAGGCTGGCTCGTCAGGGCCAGCCTTTTTCGATCTCATTTCTTTAGGGCAAGGATCAGATAGGAACTATCATCCTCCGTGGCTTTCAGGATTCGGAACTCCGGAAGAAAGACATCGGCTTCCTTAAGCGGTGCCTTCAGGTTCCGACTGATGGCCTGGCAATGCTGATGGCAGATTTCCAGTCCTTTCCGGGAACTGTCATGAAGGATGGCAAACCGGCCGCCTTGCTTCAAACTGCTAAGCATCGCTGCTTTAAACTTCTGAGGGTTCATAAAGTGAGGGTAGGCATTGAAAACAAGCACGAAATCATAGTCTTTTTCTGTGCCGGAAAGGAAGTCTTCTTTTTCAAATATCAGATTCGGATTGTCTTTATATTTTTGCTTGGCAATCTCAATCATCTTGCCCGAAATGTCAATTCCTTTGACCGGCCTTTGGCTTCGCTCATAAAGGAAAGGCGTCATCACGCCGGTCCCACAGGCGACATCCAGGACCTTGGCTCCTCTTTGAAGAGGAAGCCTGGCTAAAAGTCCTCTTAAAAGCTGTGGGGTTTCGACACTCTCCCGGTCCCAGTCAGGGGCCTGGCGGTCAAAGAACTGTTCAATGCTGTCAGCCATGGTTAACTGTTGAAGACCGTTGCAAAGTCGATCTTTTGGAAGCCACCATAGGATTTGGCTGCGATTTCGGAATAATAGCTGACCCCCAAGAACTTGGCCGTGATCTCATTGGACTTGCTGACGATGTCGACATCGTCAAACGGAGTGGGAAAGGCAGTCTTGGCATCGAAATAGAGATCCATATAGGCAACTTCGATGTTGGTGTAGTAGGCGTTATAGGGCATCTGCAGATAGACCTGATTGTTCTTGAAGGCAGCAATCGCGTTGAAGGTCTCCGGCTCGGCCTGATACTCGCTCTTGAACTTAGCCATGCCGGCCGCATCCATGATGATGATATCGGCATCCAGCTTGGTGAAGGCCTCTTTGTCGATCAACCGGGTCACCCCGGCATACTGGCTCTCGCTTAAGACGTTCTTGATATGGCCTGCCTGGAAAAGGGAGTAGCTGCTGTTGGTGGAGTAGATATCCTTGGTTCCCCAGTTGCCCAGCCCGCCGATATAGACGCTCTTCTTGTCGCTCTCCGCAATATCCTTGGTCCGGTCATCGATGTCCTGTCTCATGCCGGCGATATAATCCGTCAGCTCTTGGGCTCTTGTTTCCTGGTGAAGCAAGGTTCCTAAGAGCGTCAACGACGTGGAAATCTTATCATCCAAGGCTTCTTTCGTGCCATAGCTTAACGTGACGACCGGACAGCCCAGTTGAGTCTGCAGCGTATCCATGGCGGAAGCATCGGAGGTATAAAGGGAGATTACCAGATTAGGTTTACAGCTTAAGATCTTCTCGGCCTCCGGTGCCTGATTCATCGGCCCGCCTTTGCCACAGCTTGGCAGGGTCTTGAAGAAGGTGTTGTTGATGGCCATATACGGACGGACGACAGCCGTGAAAACCGTGTCGTTCTGCTCAATCTCCTCAACTCCGACCAGCTTGCTCAGCTCCCCGACATAGGTATAAAGCCGGAGAGAACCGGCGCCGATGCAGCAAATCCGATCGGCTTTCTTCCGATTCACCGTCACCGTCCGGCCAATCAGATCCGTGATGGTGACGTCATCCGTTTCCTCCGCCGTGGCCGAAGGGCTTAGGCTGGCAGAAGTGCTTTTTGCGGCCGAAGCCATGGTCGATGCCGGCTTCTGACAGGACGAGAGCAGGCAGACAGCAGTTAGCAAGAATAAGCTTTTAATGTTTTTCATTTCCGTTTCCTTTCCTAAAGACAACGACCTGACTGCCGTTGAGCGTCACCATCTGGCTGTCGACGTAATAAAGGGACTTCAGGGTTGCCGGCGTGATGATGGTTTTATCCCCTTGAGCAACCAGACTCCCTTGCTTCAAGAGGAAGAACTGATCGCCTAAGTCCAGTGCCTGATTGACGGAATGAAGCGAGATAAGGACACTGATCTTCTGCTGTTGGCTGATATCTTTCAGCTGGGCAAAGAAGGTCAGCTGGCTGGAAATATCCAAAGAGGAGTTCGGTTCATCCAAGAGCAGGAGTTTGGGTTCCTGAGCCAAAGCCCGGGCTAACGTCACCCGCTGACGCTGGCCTCCGGAAAGTTCGCTTAAGTTCTTCAGGGCAAGATCCTCGAGACCGAACGCCTGAATCTCTTGGCTGACCTTCTGAAGGTCAGCGTCACTGGGCCGGAAGGTGAAATAAGGAATCCGGCCGCTGAGGATGGCATCGAAGACCGTCATCTCACTGATTTCGGGACTCTGTGGGACATAACTGATCCGTTTAGCCCGTTCCTTCGGCGAAAGATACCGCAGGGCTTCGTTATCCAAAAGAAGATTGCCTTCCTGAAGGTCCAGCAAGGATGCCACCGCCTTCAGCAGCGTGGATTTGCCGGCGCCGTTGCAGCCTAAGAGAACACCGATCTTCCCCGAAGGCAGCGTCAAGGAGATATCCTTCAGTGCCCAAGGGCCTTGCGGTTTATAGCGGTAAGAAAGATGCTCTATCTCTAGCATAAGCTCGTACCCTCCCGTCTCCGGAAAATGATGATGAGGAAAACCGGAACACCTAAGATGGCCGTGATGGCTCCAACCGGCAGGGAAGTTCCCG
This sequence comes from Bacilli bacterium, assembly GCA_022647725.1. Taxonomy (GTDB): domain Bacteria; phylum Bacillota_I; class Bacilli_A; order RFN20; family CAG-288; genus Enterosoma. The sequence continues at coordinate 1,458,538 of JALCLG010000001.1, read as the reverse complement.
GCAGGATCACCCGGGCCAAGGTATCCGCAAAGATCAAGGTAGCGGACCCCGTTAAGGCCGTGGCCGGAATCAGATACTTGTGATCCATCCCGATGACCCGCTTCATCAGATGCGGGGCAATGATGCCTAAGAAGCCGATCATTCCCAGAAGGGAAATGGAGACTGCGGTCATGAAGCTGGCCAGAAGAAGGGAAAGGAAACGGACCCTCTTAAGATTGACGCCTAAGCTGGAGGCAATGTCATCCCCGGAAAGCAAGGCGTTGTAATCCTTGGCCTGAAAGAGGAAAACCGCCAACGACAGGACTAAGGACACCAATAACAGAAGATTTCCCGGATAGGTTGCCCTTCCCAGATCACCGAAAGTCCAGTAAACGGCACTGGCCAACGTGGTATCGACTGCGAAGTACTGAATCAAAGTCGTCAAGGCCGTGAAGAGGGTACCGACCCCGATACCGGCAAGGATGACGGTTTCGGGGGAAAAGCGGATCACCCTAGCTAAACCAAGGATAATCAGCACGGAGCCAATCGCAAAAACAAATGAGAAAGTGGCAATGAGATAAGGATTCGATGATAAGCCCTGATCGTAGCCAGCCTGTGAGAAAACGATGATGGCGATATTGGCGCCGAAGACGGCAGCATTGCTGACGCCTAAGGTGGAGGGCGAGGCTAACGGGTTCCGCAGCGTTGTCTGCATAATCAGACCGCTGACGCCTAAACCGGCACCCGCCAATAAGGCCGCGATGATGCGGGGCAGCCGGATGGAATAGAGGATCCGGATGTTTGCCTCATCGCCCTGCCGGAAAAGAGCCTGCCAGGTTTCCACAAAGCCCAGCTGGCTGGACCCAGCAAAACAGGAAGCAACGAAAAGAACCAGCACAAGGCCTCCCAACAGAAAAAGGATGCCCCGTTTCTTGCTCGCTTTTCTATGATAGGAATCCAGCGTAGAATTGCCTGTGTTTCTCATACGGCTATTAAGGTAATTCTTTTCGGGATGAGTTGCAACAGATATGAAATATATTTTACATTTTTGTATCTATTATATTTTAATTTGAAAAACATATTGTTTGCTTTTGTCCTTTATATTAGAATAGGTTGTTCGTTTCAGGAGGCATTTATGGCCAACAGAAAAGAAGAGGCGACCATTGAGAGAATCAATCAGGCATTAGAAACATTGATCAAGGCGAAGAACTACAATGCCATCAACGTTTCCGACATCATCGAAACATCGGGCGTATCTCGCAGCACCTTCTATGCCCATTTCAAATCCAAGGACGAAGTCCTGGAAAAGATCTGCAGCCGGATTTTCGACCATGTCTTCTCCCATTCCCTGGAAAAGGAAGAGGATCATGACTTCTCCAAGACGGATGTCTTTGACTACGACCATATGATCACGCATATCTTCTACCATTTCCGGGACAGCAAAGAACTCATTCGGGCGATTCTTTCGTCTAGCGGCTCGCATCTGTTCCTGACGATTCTCTCCGAGAAGGTGACTCCTTTGATCAAGGCACTCATCCATAACGGTCTGGTCGGAGCCAAAAACGTGCCGGAAGAGATTGAGCAGGACCAAATCACCTCAAGCCTGGTGGAAATGCTGAAGATGTATTGCCTCGCTGACCGTAAGGAGACTCCAGAAGAAATGACCGCTTATTTCTTGACGATGTACGGCCTTAAAGCCTAGTCGCGTCCCGGCGGGAAGGCTATACTATTGAAAGGAGGAAAAACGATGCTTATCAACGAAGAAAACAATCTCAGTACCAATAACACGAAAACCTCCTCTTTGGGGACCGACAATACGGCTACCAGTGATGAGACGAAGACGAACTTCGACTATGTTTCCGGCGGCAAGACGGTCTATGCCCGGAACAAGAAAATCCGTTCCACGACCAAAACCATCGGCATCATCGCCACCATCTTGCTTTCGGCCTTATTGGGAGGCACCTTGATCGGCAATACCTTCATCGGATCCTTGCCCAGTGTCAGCGATGTCTCCTTTACCGGCCAGGGCAATACGATCGTCTATGCCTTCACGGTCAAGAATGACACCGGCAAAAAACTTTATCTTCTGGTAACGGAGAATGGGGAAGAGATTCTCCGGAATGATGTCTCCCTGTCGAACACCTACCAGGATACCTTGACGGGGCTTTCGTATTCGACCCAGTATCAGGTTTCTTTGCAGGCAACCAATGGGGTCGACTTCCGGAAGAACATTTATTCCGTTTCTGTGACAACTGGAGATAGCCGTGCCAAGTCGCTTAATCCGCATTTATCCATATCTTACGATGTTTGTAATGACGCCATTTGCTAGAAAGGAGTACCACCATCATGAGTGAAAACGAAACGAAAGAAAAGCAGGGGAATAAGATTGTCGGGAACCTGCCGGACTATCTTGAGAAGAATATCAAGGAAGCCAAGAAGATCAAGGAGATTGACCGGCAGGAACTGAAGAAGGCTTCCCGCCGTCAGAAGGCTGGCTTCATTGTGGCGGCCATCCTCTCGGCCTTGTTCATTGTAGCGGCCTTCCTGATCCTTTTCTGCCGTCAGGTTTTCGGCGATGAGGCTGCCAATGCCCTCTACGGCCAGAACAGTTCCGGCGAGTATTACCAAACCGGCTTCAGCTGGCTCTGGGAAAAAGCCGGCATCAAGCTGGTCGATACCCTAATCGTCATTGGCATCAGTTTACTTTTGATTTTTGTCGTAACGTCCTTCATCAAGGCCTTTTCCGGGCAGACGAAGAAATCCAAGACGGTCGGCTCCTTGGTGCGTTCCTGCTTCAAATACCTTGTCATCATCTTAGCCATTGCCTTTGTTCTTGGCATCTGGGGCGTGGATGTGGCCTCGATCATTGCCGGTCTGGGTGTCTTGACCCTGATCATCGGTCTTGGCTGTCAGTCACTGATTCAGGATGTCATCTCCGGTCTCTTCATCGTCTTTGACGATTACTTCTCCGTCGGCGATATGGTGATCATTGACGGCTTCCGTGGCACCATTGCCGATATCGGCTTACGGACGGTCAAACTGGATGATGGCTGCGGCGACATCAAGGCCATCACCAACTCCTCCATCAACACCTGCGTCAACCTCTCCAGGAGCCCGAACCTGATCATTGTCACGATGGATATCTCTTACAACGAAGACCTTGAGCATGTCGAGGGTGTCATTGCCCGGGAACTGCCGAAACTGAAGGCCCAGATTCCGCAGATGAAAGAGGGTCCCTGGTATAAGGGACTGGATAGCTTTGATAACTGTGGGCTGAATCTCTCCTTCATGTGCACCTGCAATGCGGAGGACCGTTTCCAGGTGAAGCGGGATTTCCAGCGCGACATCTATCAGTTCCTGACGGCCAACGACATCCTGATTCCCTATCAGCAGATTACCGTCAATCCTGAGGATCCGGAAAACCGCCAGCCTGCTACTGGCGAAGATAAGAAACTGGCCGCGCAGCTCAATCAGGCGAATCGTGCTTTGCCGGTAAAGGAAAACAAGACCCTTCTGCAACGGGCTAAGGAAAGCCTCGGAACGGACGATTTGCGGAAATAGTTTCCTTTTTGCCAGGACGAATCAAGTGGTTTCCCTTTTCATTAGATTATCTTTTATAATATACTTTATCTATTCCTAACCGTTTTTCCGTTGGGATAAGGAGGCATCCTATGGTCAAAGAAAAAAAGATGACCGTTGTCATCGGGTCCTCGCGTCTGGGGGCGGCCATTGCGTCCCTCAATTCGGATCAAGGCATCTATACCGCCATCATCGATGAGGACGAGCATTCCTTCCGAAAGCTCGACAGCAGCTATTCCGGTTTCAAGATCGTCGGCAATGCCACCGATGTCCGTGTTTTGGAAAAAGCCAGAATCGGCAATGCCACTGAAGTTGACCTTTGCACCGGGGATGACAACACCAACCTGTATTTAGCCTCGGTCGTCTTGAAGTTCTATCGGGTTCCCAACATCATCGTCCGTCTCCATGACGATACCAAGAAAATCCTGATTGATGATCCGCGCGTGACGTATATCACCCCGAGCTCCTTGTCGTTCGGTATGTACAAGAATCTCTGGGATAAGGAGGGACAGCAATGAAAATATTGATCTGCGGCGGTAAAACCGAAGCCGACTTCGTCATCCGCTCCTTCCAGTCTCCCCATAACAAACTGGTCATCATGAACGATGACCCGCTGACAGCCAAGATCCTTTCGGAACAGAACGGCGTCGATGTCCTCGATACCGATCCCACCAAGATCTACTCGTTTGAAATCGCCGATGTCTATGGCTTTGACCTTGTCATTGCCCTGATGGAGAGCGATGCAGACTGCTATGTCTGCTGCAAAATTGCCAAAGAGCATTTCGGCATCAAGAAGGCCATCTGCACCGTCAGTGATCCGGACAACGTGGAAATCTTCAAGGCCCTAGGGATTGATTCCCCGATTTCGGGTTCCTATTTGCTGACCCAGCGGATCAAGGGCGAAAGCGACATCGAGAGCATCATCAAGACGTTGACTTTGGAAAACGATAAGATCGTCATCACCGAAATCAATGTCAAGAAGAATCTGGACTGCTGTGGCAAGTCGTTGATGCAGCTGAAGCTTCCGGACTATGCCAACGTCACCTGCATCTTCCGCAATCCGGAAGTCGTCATCCCTCACGGCAATACCATCATCCAGTCTGGCGATACCCTAGTCATTGCCAGTGCTCCGGATGATCAGAAGAAGCTGATCAAGTTCATTAAGAAGACCACCGATGAAAAATAACGATCCTAGCAAGAATCCTCAGACCAAGCCTACTGTGACGGCCAAGTCTTCGGATGCTGCTAACAAGGCCAAAAAGACTGCCCCTCAGGCTGTCCCTGCGGCCAATCAGCGACCCAGTCCGCACCAGCCCTCCAAGGGCGAAATCATGGCCTCCATCAAGGAAGCCACGGTCAAGGAAATCACCGAACTGGAACGGAAGCGGAAAAAGTCAAAAAACATCAAGCCTGAAACGACGGATCCTGTTTCGGGTCCGCGCCTCGTCTTGGGATATATTGGCGTTTTCCTCATCATGATCGGTGCCTTGTCCTTGCTTTCTTTGCTCGTGCTGGTTAATCCGGCCATTGGAACCAATTTCTATACCGGAAAAGAAGTCAGCACTTGGGCCAAGGAAGCTTTGTACTGGTGGGTCATCGTTGTTCCGGCGGCCTGCTCTATGGTTGTCGGCTTCCTGTTCTATCTCAACATCCATCACCGCAAGAAGGCCCGACTGAAGGGGATGGAAGATATCATCCTGGTGTTCACCGTCTGGGTGTCTGCCATTTTAATCTATGCGGCGCCATTCCTGCTTTCACACTATGTCAATCCGGAGCTGAACTTCACTTTCACTCAGGCTGTCTTTGAATCCACTTCAGGTCTGACGACCACAGGTCTTTCCGTGATGGTCACCGATGACCTCCCCGCCATTCTGCTTTTCCATCGTTCCTTAGCCAACTTCGTCGGCGGCGTCGGCTTGGTGCTGATTTTAACCAGTGCCGTTGCGGACCGTTCAGGACTGAACATTTATCTTTTGGAAGGCCATAACGACCAACTGCTGCCGAACCTGATGAAATCGGCACGGATGATCTTCATCATCTATTCCGCTTACGTCCTTGTGGGCGCCATTGCCCTGATGATCTGCGGCTGCTCTCCGTTAGATGCCATTTGCTTTGCCATGGCGGCTGTCTCAACAGGCGGCTTAGCCAGTCACTCCGAGTCGGCTGCCTGGTTCGAGACCAATCTTCCCTATGCCAACAGCGTGGCCATCGAAGTGGTGCTGATTGTCCTGATGGTCCTGGGCATGACCAACTTCGTGATTCATTTCTATCTCTGGCGGGGCAAGTTCAAGAAAGCTTTCTCCCATTATGAATTTTTGGTGTTCGTTGGCTTGATGATCGTTGTCTATCCTTTCATGGTCTATGGCATGACTGAAGCTTATCGGCCGTTTAATACGACTGCCTTAGGCGCCGTCGGCGATGGCTTCCGGCATGGAACGTTTGAGTTTGTCTCCGCCCTATCGACGACCGGCTTCTGCTCCTTGGATCCGACCATCTTTAGTGAAGCCTATTCCAATCTGCCGGCCATGGCACTCTTCGCCTTCATCATTCTGATGACCATCGGCGGACAGAACGGTTCCACTTCCGGCGGTCTTAAGCAGAGCCGTCTGGCGCTCTTCTTCCTCAACATCAAATGGTATGTGGAGCGCAGCGTCACCCGCACGGAGATGGTGCGGACCCATTATGTCTACCGCTTAGGTGAGAAGGTTCCGGTTCAAGATGAGGAAATCAAGGAAGCCAGCAACTACATCGGCCTTTATTTCGGCGTGGCTTTCCTTTCCACGATTGTCTTAACTTGCTATGGCGTTTCCGAGGGGGCTCCGTTCAGTTTCAGCGACGGCTTAGACCCGTACTCCTTGACTTCCAGCTTCTTTGAGACCATCTCCTGTCTGAGCGCCGTTGGCGCCAGCGGCGGTCTGACTACCTTTGCCAACAGCCATCAGCAGTGGGGTGCCTTATGGACCGAGATCGTGATGATGTTTGCCGGCCGTTTGGAGGTCACGATTTTCTTCATCACCATTGCCCGCGGCATCCGGCTTTTCTCTTCCCGCAAGAACGTCTATCCTGGCAAGGATAGAGTCAGTAAATCCTAGAGGCTGACTTCATATGGATACTGGAACCCTGGAAGACTACCTCTCTTGGCGTGGGGACCTCTCCTTTAGCGAGAAACCTTTCAATGAGGTCGATAACCTCATTTTCTGCTATCTTTCGTATGCTGCCCTCAAAGGATTAGCCAAAGAGGACGAAAACGAGAAGGGACTGACCTTGAAAGAGTATGTGGACCGGCTGATGGCCAAAGGCGGCTATAAGACCAACCTGGACATCTATGCCTCCGAGTCCTTCCTGAAGAAGGCTGCCAGCAGCAAACGTTTCGGGCCGGTCATTCTGAAGGACTATGTCGATATCACCGATACCCTGACCTCCATTCAGTTCTCGGCCGTCACGTTCCAGTATCTTCCCAAAGCCAGCTACATCGCTTATCGGGGCACCGATGACACGACCATCGGCTGGAAAGAGGACTTCATGATTTCTTACACCAAGGTCCGGGCTCAGGACATGGCGTTAGAGTATCTCAAGAACCATCTGTATCCGGGCCACCAGGATCAGGTCGGCGGCCATTCCAAAGGCGGAAACCTTGCTTTGTATGCGGCCTCCCTGCTTCCGGATGAACTCCTGGAGCGGCTGACGGCGATTTATCTTAACGACAGCCCGTCCAGCTGCCCCGAAGTCTTAGACCCCCACACCTTCGACCATCTCCAGGACAAACTGGTCCGGATCCTTCCGGAATACTCCGTCATCGGCATGCTTTTCCATTTTCCGGTCAAGAACGAGAAGATTGTCCCTTCCTATGCCAAAGGTCTCAATCAGCACGACTTAACGACCTGGGAAGTCAGAGCCGACGGACTGGTTGCGGCTAACGGGCTGGATCCCGAGGCCAAGAGCATCGATGCCGCCATCAGCGGATGGCTGACCAATATGACCTTGCTGCAGCGGGAGAAGTTCAGCCACGATCTTTTCAATGCCATCACCCTGGACGGCAAGTTCAAGACCGTTTCCGCTTTCCGTAACCAGGGAATGAAGGCTCTGCAGGGTGCCTTGATTCAGCTGGCCCTGAAAGATCCGTCGACCCGGGCCACCATGGTCCGGCTGCCGTTAACGGTGGTCTTCGGCCGACGCATCATGGGCTTACGTCATCATCGGCCGATTGAGTTCCTGCTGAACAACTCCCTGCCCGTAGGTGTTTTTATTTTTATAATCGGGTTGCTTTTCCTCTTTGTCCCCAAAGAAGCGCTGCCGATTCTGATTCTTACCTTGTTAAGCATTGCTACCGTAGCGCAGCTGGTTTTCCTGATTTATCTGCTGTATCTCTCCCGCTGGCATTTCGAGACCCAGCTGATGCGAATCTATCTGTTGATTGTGCTGACTGTCTTCACTGTCGCTATGTACATCAATCAGGATATGCTTGCCATCTTCTCATCGATTATCTTTGGCACAGCCTGCCTGATTTTCTCCTTCTCCATCTTTGGCAAGGTGCCTTCCTACTCCCATCGCAAGGATTACTTCATGGTGGTCTGGTCCATCCTCGAGAGCCTCGTCGTCCTGACGGCTGGCATCTATTTCATCGTGGCCAGCGGCTATTCCGTGGACGTCATCAATTCCCTGATGGGATATCTGGCCATCGGCGTGGGTGCGTTCCTCATCGTGTTAGGCCTGGTACAGGTCCTGCACGAAAAGAAAGCCTCCGACAAGCAAAAATAGTTTTTTCACCCAAAGGGTGGTTTCTTTTTTGCTGCGAATAACGTAAAATCATTAGCAACAAATCCCATCTTCCCCTGGAGGAGGACATAAGTTATGGCTGAAAACAATCCCAAACTGAAGCCCGTCAAACGTCATCATCCCGTCCGGAATACGATCATCATTCTGTTGGTGGTGCTGATTTTGCCGGTCCTCGTTCTTTACATTTTGGTTTTTGATACCAGCTTCAAGAAGTTTGCCGGCGATGATACCCTGACAATTCCGGATGTCATCTTACGGGAGACCAACAATGGCCTGGATGACACCAAGGATACCGGCATGATTTCCGTTGCTCTCACTCAGGATGATCTCAACGAAATGCTTTATCTTTCCAGCAAGAGCGCCAACTCGACAGCCGCCGAAAACAGTACCGCTTCCGCCACGGGGGATAGTTCCGCCGCCACCAGTTCGGCTTCAACGGCAACGGCAAAGCAAAGTCCGGTCACCCTCCAAGGCGTGAAAGTCACCATCAACAGCGACTCCTACACCTTTGAAGTCGGAGCCACCATGCCGATGCTGACCACCAAAGCGACGTTGATCACGAAGCTCAGTGAAACCGATACTGCCTTCGTCTTTACCATCACCAATATCAAACTCGGCCATCTCGGCGGGCTGGATAGCCTTGCCAGTTCGGTGGCTTCCAACTTTGTCAGCGACAGTTCTTTGAATTCTTCCTTTGCCTCGGCCGGGCTCCATATGCAGGCAACCCTGAAAGAAAAGAAAATCACCTACGAGAAGGCGGCCCTGATGGACGATATCCAGACGATGGCCCTCAAAAACAGCAGCGAGAAGAAAAGCCTTCCTTTGGCAGCCGTCAAGGAATTCCTGACGGGCGGGCTCTTGAAACTCTCCTTCTATGACGACCAGGCCCTCAAAGCCAACATCGACCTTTCCCCGTTAGCCACCAACCCCACCTATGTCACCGATGAAAAACGCCTTAACCTCGACTTCAGCTCCTACCGGGACAAGCTGGTGACGCTCCTTGACAGTGGCATCATCGACAGCCAGGACAGCCATGATAGAGATACCTTTGCCTATCTTCTCATCGGCTACCCCAATTCCGGAGACGAGATCAAACAGTACATCGCTGATAAGGACTTCTCCTCGATTGGCATCACCAACAAGGAAACCTACTTAGGCCTCAACCTCACCACGACCAACAATGTCGGCAATCTCATTGCCTCCGGCCTAGCCGGCCTTTCGGCAGGCTCAGCCAACATCACCCTCACCGAAGACTTCACCAACGATATCTTCAAGACCTTAGGCATCATCGGCAACAACTTCGTCCTGACCAGCAAAAAGACGGCAACCACGTATAAATCCAATTACATCGCCGTCGATAACTTCTTCGTCAACTTCCTGGATGACAAGCTCTATCTGACCGCCGGCTTATCCATCAACGGCTATGAGACAAGCTTTGCTATCCCGGCTACCAAGAAAGAGAAGACCCAGTACGGAATGATCCTGGATATCACCGATGCCTATTACGGAACCCACTTCCTCAGCAGCGACCTCAAGGATGTCCTCTATCCCTTGGTTGAGGATGCCTTAGGCTCCACCGGCTGGATGAGCATGGACAGCGAGAAGAAGGAATTCGTGCTCGACTTCTCCAGCTACTTCAAAGCTAACCCGCTGATCCAGTCGGTCGATGTCGGCCTGAAAGGAACGGCGCTGTCGGATGAAGGTGCCATCTCCATCACGGCGAACTTCGGACTCTAAGCCAGAATCAAAAAAGCCGCCCCACACCGGGACGGCTTTTTGCTTGACGTTGAATTACCGCTCTTCCCGGAAATAACTGAGTCCGAGACTTTCCGGCGGCTGATCATCCTTCTTTTTCCGTAAGGAGTTGATGATGAGGATGATGATCGTCACCAGATACGGCAGGACCTGCATCATCTCGGTGAAGCCAGTGAAGGCCTTGAAGGCGAAGATGGACGGCAGATAGTTGTAAGCCCAGAAGAGCAGACCGAATAGCGGCGCACCCCAGATGAGATGTCTGGGCTTCCAGGAGGCAAAGATGACTAAGGCCACGGCCAGCCAGCCAATGGATTCGATGTTGTTGTTGGTCGACCAGGACGCATTGGAGAAGGTGAAGACATACGCCATCCCGCCCACCCCGCAGAATCCGCAGCCCACCAAAGTGGCCAGATATTTGTATTTGACGATGTTGATGCCGGCACTATCCGCAGTGGACGGCGATTCGCCGACCGCCTTGAGATTGAGACCCGGACGGGTGAAGTTCATGAACAGCGTGACTAAGATGATGACAAACAAGGTTAAGTACGTCATGAAGGAGTAGTTGAAGAGGAGCTTTCCGGCAACGCCGAGGTCTTTCAGGCCGGCAATGCCGGAATTGAAGACATCCGTCGCCACCTGGATGCGGCCGTTCTTGCCGGCGACCCAGCTAAGGAACACGCCGAAGCCGACACCGAAGGAGGCAATGGCCAGTCCCATCACGTTCTGGTTGGCCTTGAAGGTGACGCACATCACGGAATAGATGAGCCCGAAGAGGGCTCCGACGGCAAAGCTGCTGGCTAAGGCAATCACGGCAATCAGGATCTGCTGTCCTAAGCCGGGCGTCAGCCCGATGCCGCTGGCATACTGGTAGACACAGTAATAGCTGACAAAGCCGGCCAGATACATGATGCCGGGAACGCCTAAGTTGAGATGGCCGGCCTTCTCGTTGATGGTTTCACCCATGGCGGAGATGGCTAAGACCGTGCCATAGACAACGGCCGAGATAATCCAGCCGATCAGGTTTGTTGTGTTCATCCTAACAAGCCTCCTTGGTCGACGGATCAGCAAGGCCCGCCGTCAGTTCATTGGTCCGTTTATGCGGGTCGAGTTTCGTGACAATTTTATAGTTGGTGAAGAATTCGCTTAACATGATGGCTAAGATGATGATGAAGACAATGGCTTCCGCCGAGTATTCGTTGAGGTTGGAAGAATAGTTGACATTGGAGAGGTTACGGGCACCCTTGTTTAAGAAGATGATCAGGGAGCTATAGCCAACCATCGCAATCGGATTGAAGTGGCTGAGCCAGCAGACAATGATGGCGGTAAAGCCATAGCTGCCGCCGGTCGTGGCCGAGATGATATGCGAGAAGTTGGAGACATAGAAGAATCCGACAATGCCACAGAGCGCACCGCTCAGGGCCATCGTCCGGCGGATCACATGGCGGACGGCAATGCCGGTATAACGGGCCGTCTGGATGCTGTCGCCGACGACCTGAATCTCATAGCCGTGTTTGGTATAGCGAAGATAGACTGTCATCAGTCCCACCAGGATCAGAACCAAGATCAGCGGCAGCAAGGCAGCCTGGTTAGCCAGATACGGAAGCCAGCCGACCTGATCGGAGAGATTGATGTTCCGCATCGAGGAGGCCGAGCCTTTCCAGATGTTGTAGCAGAGCGTGACAACCAAAACGGCGATGTAATTCATCATCAAGGTGAAGAGGGTCTCATTGGTATTGAACTTGGCTTTGAAATAGGCCGGAATCCAACCCCAGACGGCTCCCGCCAGCATTGAGCAGACAATGGCCAAGGCAATGATGACGCCGCTGCTGCAAATGCCATGCAGATAGATCATCAGCACGGCGGTCACCAAGCCACCCATGAGGAGCTGTCCCTGGGCGCCGATGTTCCAAAACTTCATCTTATAGGCCGGGGTCAAAGCAAGGGCGATGGCTAAGAGAATCACAATCTCCTGAATGGCTGACCAGAGGCGGATGGTGCTTAAGCCCGTCGAAGTCACCTGGAAGGTTCCCTCAATCAGGTACTTGAAGGCAACAAACGGATTCTTGCCGCTGACGGCCCAAAGATAGAGAATCGTGATGACAACCGCCACTCCGAAGGCAACAAGGCCATGGATAAGGCCGGTCTTCCAGGTGGTGTTGTTTTTCTTGACGATGCGGAACAGAGGGTCGTGTTTGGTGGTAGTTTTCATGTTATTTAGCCTCCTTGGTCTGCACAGTCGACATCAAGGCACCGATGGTCCGTTTATCCGTTTTCCGGGTATCGACGATGCCGGTGACGTGTCCATCACAGAGCACCATGATGCGGTCGGTCAGGGCCAGCAAGACATCCAGATCCTCACCGACATAGACCACGGCAACGCCTTTCTTCTTTTGCTCGTTGAGAATGTTATAGATGACATACGAGGTGTTGATATCCAAGCCTCTTGTGGCGTAGGCGGTTAATAAGAGACGGGGCGAGGAAGCAATCTCACGGCCAACCAGAACCTTCTGGACATTGCCGCCGGAGAGTTTGCGGACCGGGGTATCCAAAGAAGGCGTCAGAACGGCTAACTCATCCTTGACTTTTACAGCCGTCTCATGAGGCTTCCGTGTTTCCAAGAAGGGAGTGTTTCCTTTTTCGTAGCTGCGGAGCAGCATATTGTCGGTCATGCCCATGTCTCCGACGAGACCCATGCCAAGCCGATCTTCGGGGACGAAGGCCAGCCGGACTCCTAACCGCTTGATGGCTTTGGGAGTCTTGCCGACCAGTTCATTGACTTTGCTGCCTTTATCCAGGAAAAGAATGGAGGAACCGGACTGGGATTTCTGTAAGCCGGAGATGGCTTCCAGAAGGGCCTTCTGTCCGGAGCCGGAGACACCGGCGATGCCTAAGATCTCACCGGCATAGGAATCAAAGGAGACATTGTCGAGGGTCTTCACGCCTTCCTCGTCATAGGTGGTTAAGTTCTTGACTTCCAGGACTTTTTCTTCATAAATCGGAGCGGAACGGTCAATCTTGAGATCAATATGCTCGCCAACCATCAGATCGGTTAAGATGGCTTCCGTGGCATCCTTGGTCTCAATGACCTTGGCGACTTCGCCTTTCCTTAAAATTGCGACCCGATCGGAAAGGGAGAGGACCTCGTTGAGCTTATGGGTGATGATGACCACGGCTTTGCCGTTGGCCTTCATCTGCCGCAAGACCTCAAAGAGTTTATCGGATTCCTGGGGTGTCAGCACGGCGGTCGGCTCATCGAGAATCAGGGTATCCACGCCCCGATAAAGAAGCTTGATGATTTCCACCGTCTGCTTCTGGCTGACGGACATGTCATAGACCTTCTGCCGGGGATTGATGCTGAAGCCATACTTGGTGGCAATCTCGCTGACCTTCTTGTCGACCTTCTTGAGGTTGACCATAAAACCTTCCCTCAGTCCGAGGATGATGTTCTGGCTGGCAGAGAAGACATCGACCAGCTTGAAATGCTGATGCACCATGCCGATGCCATGATCGTAAGCATCCTTTGGCGAAGCAATCGTGACCTTTTTGCCATTGATGTCAATCTCACCGCTGTCAGGATAGTAAATGCCGGCAAGCATATTCATCAAAGTGGTCTTGCCAGAGCCGTTTTCTCCTAAGACAGAAAGGATTTCTCCAGGCTTAATCGTGAGAGATACGTTCTTATTCGCCTGAATGGTTCCAAAGGATTTGCTGATGTTCTTCAGTTCAATCGTGTTACCCATGTTGGTTTCCTTTAAAAGACAAACGGGAGAGCGGCCTTCGGGCTGCTCTCCCACAACTTTGACGCTAGAAAGAAACGGATTAGTTCAGCCAAGTGACGCCATCGATGATAGCGCCAAAGTACGGAGCCGAACGGACGACGGACTCTTCGATGTAGGAAGTGGTGCCCGAAGTCTTGACGGTCTCTAAGGTATCACCCTTATGGACCTGGACAGGCGTACCGGTCGACCAATCATAATAGGAGAAATCAACCTTATCGGAAGTGACGTGACCAGTGGTATCCGTGACGATGGTGTCGCCATTGGCAGCCTTGGTCTTGGCGATATTCTCAGCACTGACCGTGAACTTGGAAGTATCGAAGACATGGAGCGTGCCAGCCTTGATACCGGCAATAGCAGTATCAACGGCAGCCTGAGTACCGGAAGCAACGCCAGGTCCTAAGGTCGTGATGGCAACAGCGTCATCGTTATAACCCTTAGCCCAATCGGTAGCGACGTCAGCACCCGCGATCTTCTGGCTGAGAGCATACTCATAGTACTTTTCCCAGTTGTTGGTAGCGGAAGTCAAGGCAGCATGAGGAGCGGCCGAAAGCATATCGATGTTGTAGCCGACAGAATAGCAGACCTTGCCAGCGTTGAGAAGCGTTTCAACGGCTTCCGGAGCACCGGTGGAATCAGCATGCTGTCCGATGAGGACGCAGCCAGCATTGACCAAAGCAGTCGCAGCCTGGCCTTCAGCATCATGATCATACCAGGACGAAGTGAACTGGACGGACATGGCAACCTTATCGGAACCGAAACCGGCCTTGACACCCTGATAGAAGGAGGTCATGCCAGAGATGACTTCGGCGTACTTATAAGCGCCGACATAGCCGATCTTGACATTGCCATCGGCATCCATACTGGTGGTAGGAATCTTGTTGGCATCCTTGAGCTCCTTGAGCTTGAGGCCGCCGACCAGACCGGAGACATAACGGGCTTCATAGATGTTGGTGAAGGCATTCTTGTAATTGGTTAAGCCGGAGATAGCGGCATAATCGCCGGTATCTGCGACAAAGGTGACGTTCGGATACTTCTTGGCAGCGGCATAGGTGTAATCCTGATGGCCGTAGGAATTGGTGAAGACGATGGAAGCGCCGTTGGAGACGATTTCATCGCAGTTGGTAGTGACAGCATCAGTCTCACCGATCTTATTCTTGATGATAAGGTTAGCATCCGGGATGCCAAGCTTCTTGGCAGCAGCCTTGAAGCCGTCAATATGAGCCTTCGAATAGGTTTCCTGTTCATCGCCGACATTGATCAAACCAGCCTTCAGCGTGAAAGCAGCAGTCGAAGCGGAGGCGGAGGTAGAAGCAGCAGTCGAAGTGGTTTTGGTGCAGCCGGACATAGCTAAAACAGCTAAACCCATCACTGCAAGACTCATCAGACCCTTTTTCATGTGTTTTTCTCCTTTATGGTCTGTGTCGAAGTGACTTTCAGGCCTGACAGGAGGAAATCTCTGCTTTTTATAAATAAATCAAAAAAAAGAAAAAAAGGTGTTTTGAAGTTGATTTATTCGTAGTGCTGGCTTATGGGCCACAGCGTAGAGACTCCCCGCCAATCCGGGTGATTATACGAATAGTCGCTTCAACGACAGCTCGATTATAGCAAAGCCAACCCGTGTGAAAGGTAGCAAAAAATGACAAAAGAGGGATGAAAGCGGTAACAGGAAAGTCGAAAACTGACCTCCCTCTTTTTCTCAAAAAGCCGATGATTCCTTGCCTTTTCAAAACACTATATATAAGGATGGTCTTCTTTCTTGCTGACGATTAACGTATAATCAAGGGACATGAGAAAACAAACGAAATCCTTCAAGGAACACTACCGAAAAATCTATGAATATTCCCACCGGAGTCTTTTGGCGTTCCCGGACGACTACGTCGTCTTGGATCTGGAGACGACCGGACTGGATCCCGTCGAGGATACCATCACCGAGATCGGCATGGTCCGGGTCCGCAATCAGCAGATCGTCGCCAACTACAGCCAGTTGGTGAAGCCGGAGAAAGAAATCTCCGCCTACATCGAGAAGAAGACCGGTATCACCAACGAGGCGGTCAAAGACTGCCCGGAAGTCTATGATGTCCTTTCCGATGTTTTAGCCTTCATCGCTAATGATCCGGTCGTCGGCCACAACATTCCCTTCGATATGTGCTTCCTCAATCAGGCCCTCTATCCGGACAAATGTTCCAATGCCTTCATCGATACCTATCCCATCTGCAAAGCTCTGGTCCCCAAGGTAAGGCACCGGCTCAGTGACCTGGTGAAGTTCTTTGAGATTCATGATGATCTCGGATATCACCGGGCGTTAAGCGATGTGATCCATACCCAGAAGGTCTTTGAAGCAATGAAGAAGGTCATCCGGGAGCAGTTTGGTTCCTATCAGGCCTTCATCGACCATCCCAAAGCGGCCTTGACTGCCAAAGGACTGCCGTTGACCTATGCCTATTCGGATTCGGTCAAGAATCCGTATACGGTTTTGGAAGGAGACCATGTCTTCTCCAACCACAGCGAAATCGATGTGAGAGACTTAACTCCTCACTATGATGCCGTTAGTGAAGAAACCTTAACCAAGGCGTTTCTTTATGATGAGAAGACCTTGAAGGATCATCCCGAAGAACGGCTGATCTTAACCCATATCCAGGAGTATCTTTTCTCGAAGCATACCCATCTTTCCGAGAAGCAGCGGAAGGATTCGAAAGCCTGTCTCTGTCTGGGTCCGATGGACGTCAAAGACTGGCTTAATTATCAAAAGGCCGGCATAGCGTCCTATCAAGCCAAGGATGTCTTGGCTTTCATCGAAAACAAGACGGCTCCTCTGAAGAAATGATAGAATACGTCCGTTAGTAAGGAGGATTCCTTATGGAGAGAATAAAAGTCATTCAGGACTATCTCAAAACCCAGTGCTTGGATGCCTGGATCTTGGTCGACTACGAAAACCGAAATAAGACCTTAGTCTCCTTTGTCGGAGAGAAGATGCTGACCCGGAAGATTCTGATGGTCTTCCCTAGAACCGGCAAGCCGTATCTGATCACCCATCTGATCGATACCGTGTTTTTAAAGGATCCAGAGGTCTTGCATCAGTTCGATCTCCACGTCTACAAGACCTGGAAGGAGATGCTGGCCTATGAGAAGAACGATTTCAAGAATTACAAGAAGGTGGCCATGGATATCTCTGAGGAAGGTCTCTTGCCTCGGATTGCTTTGGCCGATTACGGTTCGGTCGACTTCATCAAGTCGTTAGGCATCCAGGTCGTCACCAGCGGTGACATCCTGGAACGCTTCTCGGCTGCCTATGATGAGAAAGCCCATGAAGGCCAGGTCTGGGCCTGCAAGAAAGCTCTGGAGATCAAGGACGAAGCCTTTGCGCTGATTAGGAAACTCGTTCTTGAAAAAGGCGAGACGGATGAGTATACGATTCAGAAGTTCATCTGCGACCGGTTCCACGAAGAGGGCATGGTCTATGACGATGCCGCCATCGTGGCCGTCAATCACAATGCCTCGAACCCCCATTACGGACCGACGGAAACCATCCATTCTCCGATTAAGAAAGGGGACAGTGTCCTCATCGATATGTGGGCTAAGCCGGATAAGCCAAATGGGGTCTACGCCGATATCACCTGGATGGGCTATGTCGGTGAAGAAGTACCGGAAATCTATCAGCAAAGATTCGCTATCTTAAGGGAAGCGGTCGATAAAGCATTTGCTTTCATCAAAGAGAACTTGCCAAAGCGGCGGGTTGAGGGCTGGGAAGTCGATGACGTCAGCCGTGGGGTCGTGGAAAAGGCTGGCTATGGCGAGTACTTCACACACCGCACCGGTCACAATATCGCCATCGATGTCTCCCCGCATGGTCCGGGTGTGAATATTGATAATTACGAGTCGCATGATACCCGGGAGATCATTCCCCATATTTCCTTTTCCTTGGAACCGGGAATCTATGCTCCTGACTTTGGCATGCGGTCGGAAACCGATGTCTACATCAACGCCGACCAGATCCCTGAGATGGTGGGCGGAAGACAGGAAAAGGTTATCGCTATTTTGAAGAAATAAGCCGTGGCAAAAAAAGGTTTTGGAGATGAAATAGTTGCTTTGGTTTGGTAGGTTTGTTTCCCAATTTTAGATATTTTTTTGATTTGGGAAATTAATGGCTTAACCAATCCGCAATGTCAATAACCCGAACTCCTTCGTATTGATACTCGGGATGACGGGTACGGGCTATGAGCACTTTCGGATAGGCATCTTTGATGGCAAGAAGGGGTGTCACTTCTCTTGTGAAAGTTTTGGGAACAGAAATATCATCGCTGACTTGGAAATAGGTTTTTGATCCTTCTTTGACAGCCACAAAATCAATTTCCTTTTGGTAAAGCACCCCGACATAAACCTCATAACCTCGCCGCATCAATTCCAGGGCGACCAGGTTTTCGTAAAGATGGCCATAGTCCGGTTTCCTTGTCCCGAGAATGGCAAAACGGAAGCCTAAATCCGAAAGATAATATTTCTTATCGGATTCAAGGTATCGTTTGCCGGCAATGTCATACCGGGCACACGGGTAAAAGAGAAAGGACTTGCAAAGATCATCCAAATAAGTGCCTACGGTTTTGTTATTGGTCTGAAAACGATTGTTCGTTAGGGTATTGCTGATGTTGCGGATGGAAGTCTTGCTCCCGATATTATCCATCAAAAAATCAATGACCATATTGAGCAAGACTTCATTCTCAATGCTGAATTTCTTCACAACATCCTTGGCGATGTTGGTGCGTACAATGCCTTCCAGATATTTTCTGGCATCCTGGGGATTGCTATAAAGGTAAGACCCTGCCATGCCGCCTTTGGCAACATAATTGTCAAAGGAAGAAGTGGGGTCCGTGCTAGGGTAATAAAGCAGGAATTCTTTGAAGGAAAAAGGAAAAACATGAAGTTCAAAAGTTCTTCCTCCGAATAGAGTTGCCAAATCACTGGAAAGCATAAAGGCATTGCTCCCAGTCAGATAAATTTCAAAATTGTCTTCGTCCAAAAGGGAGTTGATGGTCCTTTCAAATCCCGAAGATTCCTGAATTTCATCTACAATCAAGTAGTTTTTTCTTCCTTTGGCAACGTGGGCGTTGGCAAAGTCATAAAGTTTGTCACCATCAAGCAAGTTCTGATATTGTTTCAGGCGGAGATTGATGCGAACGACATTGGCAGCAGCATCTTTTTGCGCCAGGCTTTCGGCAAAAGCATCCATCAATTTGGATTTACCAGAGCGACGGATTCCAGTGATGATTTTCACATCAGGCGTTCCCTTAACCCGGTTAAGCTGATTGAGATAGTCTTCTCTTTGAATCAATTTCATCGTAACAGTCCTTTCAATGATTATATTCCTCCATTTCCCAATTTCAAATATTATTTTGATTTGGGAAATTGAAAATGAAGATTATTCTTGTCAGAGATATCTCTCCATTTTTCTTGGGATTATCTCCGTACTCGTTTAAAATAGAAGAGGTTAGCAAGGAGGAAGGACAATGAAAGTCTTACTGATCAACGGATCACCGCATGAAAAGGGCTGCACCGCTACGGCTTTGGATGAAGTGGCGAAGATTCTTTATGAGGAAGGCATTGAAACCGAGGCCGTCTGGCTTGGCACCAAGCCGATTTCCGGCTGTCTTGCCTGTGGCAAATGCAAGACGTTGAAGTGCTGCGTTCTTCCGGACATCGTCAATGAGGTGGCGAAGAAGCTGGATGACTGCCAGGGCATCATCGTCGGTTCTCCGACTTATTATTCCGGACCTTCCGGACAGCTGTGCTCCTTCCTGGACCGGCTCTTCCATTCCGCGTCCGCTAAACTGAGAGGCAAGGCCGGGGCGTCGGTTGTTTCCTGTCGGCGGGGCGGAGCAAGTGCCAGCTTCGAACGTCTGAATCAGTATTTCCTGATGACCAACATGTTCGTCATCGGCTCCCAGTACTGGAATCAGGTCCATGGCAATACGCCTGAGGAAGTGAAGAAGGATCTCGAAGGCTTGCAGACGATGCGGACCTTAGCCCATAACATGGCTTATTTCCTCAAATGTCAGGAAGCCGGAGAAAAAGCCGGCATCCAGCGGGATAACAGTGAAGCCAAGATCCATACCAACTTTATCCGCGAAGACGACTGAGGAAGAAGGGTTATGAAAAACATATTGGTGATTACCGGAGCCAGCTCCGGGATGGGGAAGGAATTTGCGCTGCAGATCACAAAGAAAGTCAAAGCCGATGAAGTGTGGGTGATGGCTAGGACTTTGGATAAGCTTGAAGAGCTGAAGACCATCCTGCCATTGCCGGTTGTTCCGATTGCCATTGATCTCTCCGATATGGCGGCCATCAAAGCCATCTATCTTAAAAAGCTGGAAGAGGAGAAACCCAACATCCTGATCTTAGCCAACTTCTCCGGCTATGGTCTTTTCGGTCATGTGGAGACTATCGATACCGATAAGCTGCTCAATATGGTCGATCTGGATGTCAAAGCCGACCTGGCGTTGATCAATGACTCGCTTCCCTATATGAAAGAGGGAAGCAAGATCCTCAACCTGGTCTCGACAGCTGCCTATCAGCCGATTCCCTATATCAACGGGTATGCGGCGTCAAAATCCTTCATGCTTTCCTACTCCTTGGCCCTCAACGAAGAACTGAAATACCGCAAGATCCATGTCTTGGCCGTGACGCCGTTCTGGGTCAAGACCAATTTCTTCAAGCGGGCCATCGACCCCAAGACCAAGACGGTCGTCACTAAATACACGGCTATGTATGATCCTAAGAAAGTAATGGCCAGGGCCATCCATGATCTATATACCCATAAAGCCATCAGCTGCTATGGGTTTGTAAACCGCTTTCAGCGGATGATGGTAAGGATCTTACCAAAGTCGGTGGTCATGCATTACTGGATGAGGCAGCAAAAGTTAGACGGCACACCGGAAATGAGGAAATAGCAACTTATGTCTCTAATCAACGATATCGAAGCTTACAAGCCGTTTAACGAGCAGGAGGAAAAGGACAAAGCCCTGATTCTCAACGCTCTCAGAAACGAACCGGATATCTTCACCCGGAAGAATACGATCTGCCATATGACGGCCTCCGCCTGGGTGGTCAACAAGGACTACAGCAAAGTGCTGATGTGCTTCCATAACATCTACCACAGCTGGAGCTGGCTGGGCGGTCATGCCGATGGGGAAACGGACCTTCTTTCCGTGGCTTTAAGGGAAGTCAGGGAAGAAAGCGGCGTGACCGACATTGTGCCGGTCAGCACGGCTATTTTCTCTTTGGAATCCTTGACCGTGGACGGACATATCAAGCATGGCGAGTATGTCTCCAGCCATCTTCATCTCAATGTCACCTATCTCCTGATGGCCGATGACAAGGATCCGCTTTTCGTCAAAGCCGATGAGAACAGCAAACTGGGCTGGTTCACGCCAGAGAAAGCCTTGGAGGCTTCCAGCGAGCCTTGGTTCAAGGAGCATATCTACAGCAAGCTGAATGCCAAAGCGAAGGACTTGCTTTCCAAGTCTTCAAAATAAAGGGCTCCTCTTTTCTTTTCCGGCGCGAGTGGTTTAAACTAAAGCTAATCGCTGATACGGAAAAAAGGAGGACCGTGTATGAAAGTCCTAGTCATCTCGTCGAGTCTGAGGACAGGGAGCAATTCGGAGACCTTGGCCCTGTCGTTTGCCAAAGGCGCTCAGGACAAAGGCTATGAAATGAACTTTGTCTCTCTGAAAGGGAAGACGCTGCGCTACTGTTTAGGGTGTCTTGTCTGCCAGAAGACCAAGACCTGTGTCCAGAAAGATGATGCCTCCGCCTTAGTCGCCCTGATGAAAGAGGCGGATGTGATTGCCTTTGCCTCGCCGGTCTATTACTACGGCATCAGCGGACAGCTGAAGACCTTATTGGACCGTTCCAACCCACTGTATACCGATGACTATCATTTCCGGAAGATCTATTTCATCGGGTCCTGTGCCGAAAAGGAAAGACATACCGTCGACCGGGCCAAGGAGCAGATCTTAGGCTGGGTGGACTGCTATGAAATGGCGAAGCTTGTCGGCGTCGTCTATGGCATCGGCCTGGAAGATCCTAACAGCATTGCCAACGATACGAAGACGATGGATGAAGCCTACCGGCTCGGGAACAGCATAACATAGTTTCTTTTTAAACTAAGGAAAAATATTAGATGACCATTTATATTACTCTAGAAAAGTCGTCACCCATACCTGAATGGAAACGATAAAAGAATTGCATAATAGAAAACAGGGTAATATAATAAAAGTGGTAGATCGTGATAGCGTCCACATGGGTTGCCAATTGGCAGTATGGGATATCGCCGAAGGACATGGTAATATCTCTAGAACTCCTCTGTCTTGGGTCTACCTTTTTTGTTTACAATATTTGCTGCTAAATGTAGGGTCGTTGGTAATACGATCATTTATCAGCTCGACAGCTTTCATGGAATAAAAATAGTGTTTGTCTTTATAGTGAGAATCAACATAGCAGCAATCCTTTTTGTTGACTAAATCCAAGTCTTTCTTTATTAAATTGAACCCATAACTATTTAATACTAAATTTGTAAAATTCGTAGAAAGGAAAGCATTGACGTTATCTATAACGGTTCTTGTTTTATAAGGATGTGTTTTATTACTATCAGTTGGAACAATTACCTTGGTAATTGTGACATCACTTGCATTAGGGTCTTTTATAACATTTGCAGTAAAGTCAGCATTACTTTCGTTTTTAGTCAAATACAATCTTCCATTTAACAAATTTGCTCCATTTTTTTCAAAGCCCTCCTCTTTCGCGTGAATAAAATCTTTGGCATAAGGGTTAAGTAAAAGATTATCTTGAGGTATCCCCCTGTCTCCGATAGCAAGGCTGATAAAGGGAGAAAGATCATCAAGCGATGAATTAGGGAACTGTGTTTTCATAAAATGATGATAGTTGTTAACACATTCCTGATAAGCTGGGGCATAGTTAATATCCATAGATTTTACAAATAAATGGGCAGAATAATTGCGAAGGGTTTCGATCATAGAGAGATTAGCATCAGTAGGGTGGTTGGAAGAAGTAAAAACTTTTCGCCGGCAATCAGAGAGACTAATAGAACGCTTTGAACCATCTTTGCCAGTAAGATAAATGGCTTCGATGCTGTTTTTAGACTGAATAAGGAATGCCTTTAAGGCCAATTCCCATGCATTGCAAATAAAAAAACAGAAGCCCTCACTACGATAATTGATTGTTGGCTTATTAATAATTTCAATGGCTAAATAAAAGGCTTCAATTGATTTGTCAACTAAAGCGTTAACGTAGTCTTTAATTTCTTTGTCTTGTAATTGGTTATCCATTTTTTGCACCTCATAAAATAATTAAGTATATTGTAATTTTTAAAGAGGAAAATAGCAATTAAAGAAAGAGTAGACAAAAGTTGTGAATACTTTTGCTTAAAAATAAAGAAAAGGGTAATTTTGCTGGAATAATCAAAAAAAGCTGAGAGGAATCCGTGCGGGTTTCCCTCAGCTTTTCCGTTTTGTAACAGAGGAAACTACTTATCGAAGATCTGCACCCGCTGAGCAATCGGCAGATGCTGACGCGGATCGGCATCCTTGAGCTTCTTGCCGAAGACCAGTTCGGTGCGGAGGCGGTAATTCTGCGGAAGATTCCACTCGGCCTTGACGGCATCATCGATGAGCGGATTGTAGTGCTGGAAGCTGGCGCCTAAGCCTTCATCTTCCAAGAGCACCCAGACCAGATACTGCAAGGCACCGACAGACTGTTCAGCCCAGGGAACCATATTCGCAGCATAGGGAGGGAATGCTTTTTCAAGCATAGCGGTCTTATCGGCATCATCGAAGAAGAGAATGGTTCCTTCACCGGCACGGAAACCATCCAGCTTTGCTTTCGTCTTATCGCTTAAGACGCCACCCGGGACAACCTTCTTCAGGGCTTCGGCGACAATCTCCCAGAGACGTTCGTGGGCTTGGCCCATCAGGATGACGGCATGGGAAGACTGGCTGTTGAAGGCCGTCGGGACATAGTCCGTAGCGGTTCTGACAATATCCAGAATCGTCTCCTGGCTGACTCCGGATCCTCTGCCGATGCCATAGACGGTACGACGGTTGACAATCGCCTGTCGGATTTCGTTCTTCATAATTTTCGCTCCTTTGATTTTCTTTTATTCTAGTTTCTTTGAAGACAAAAGTCAGCAAAAACGCTTGGCTTTCATTTTGTTCAAAAAGTTTCGTCACCTTTTATGAAATGAGTATAAAATAGGAAGGAATTATGAGGGGAGCATGACAAATGAACCAAATCTTAAGTTTTCCGATTGCTTTTGTTGAGTCAGGTAAAACGATTATTACGGATCAGCCTTACAAGCTTCTCGTACTGTTAGGCATGATCCTGATCTTAGCGAAGCTTTTCTCCTTGGCTTTGTCCAAGCTGAAGGTGCCTCAGGTCATCGGCTTTTTGATTTCGGGCCTGGTTGTGGGTCTGATTTCCCTGATTCCGAATGATCCTTTCTTATTGGAGGGTTATGGCGGTGTCGGCCTGGATTTCTTTGCCAAGGTCGGCGTGGTGCTGATCATGTTCTCCGCCGGTCTTGAGACGGATCTCAAGAAGGTGAAGTCCATGGGTGTCTCCAGCTTCATCATCACTTCCTTAGGTGTCTTGGTGCCGCTGGTCTTAGGTTTCTTAGCGGCCTTTGTGGTCGATAAGCTGACTTACAATGCCGATACCCAGATGGGTCTTCTGGATATGCAGGGAATGCTGCCGATTTATTCCGAGATCTATTATGGTGTCATTCTTTCCGCGACGTCTGTCTCCATCACCGTGGCTACCTTAAAGGAGTTAGGAAAACTGGATACGCCGGTCGGCACCTCCTTGATTTCGGCTGCCATTCTGGATGATATCATCGGCATCGTCTTACTGTCGTTAGTCATTTCCTTAGCTGCCACCGGCAGTGCCGAAGCGACGGATAAGGCTACGTTTGCCGGCATGATCACCAGTGCTGGAAACATCACGTCCATTCCGCTCAACATCTTCCTGATTCTGCTCTTCATGGTGCTGTTCTTTGTGGTTTCCTGGCTGCTGGGGAAGATCTTCCGGAAGCTCTTCAACTATCTGGGCAACAAGTATCCGCATCACATCCGCATCACCATCTTAGCCTTAGGCTTCTGCTTCATTTGGTCCTATATTGCCGAGTACTTCTCGATTGCCGATATCACCGGCGCTTATCTGATGGGTCTGATGCTCTCAGAGACCACCACCCGGGGTTATATCGACCATCGCAGCGAGACCATTTCCGGCAACGTCTTCGCGCCGGTCTTCTTTGCCAACATTGCCCTCAACATGTATTCGGGCATTCAGTTCAATACGACGTTCCTCATCTTCGGCATCATTTGGATTGTCTGCGGTCTGTTAGGCAAGGTGATCGGTGCCGGTTCCGGTGCTTTGATCTGTCACTTCAAGTTCAAGGATTCCTTAAGGATCGGCGTGGGCATGATGGCCCGGGCCGAGGTATTGATTGTCTGTGCCCAGAAGGGCATCGATACCAAGCTGATCAATGACCAGATCATGGTCTATACCCTGATGCTGATCCTCATCAGTTCGTTCATGACGCCGATTCTGCTGAAGATCCTTTACAAGGATGAGAACGGCGATACGCCAGCCAGTCTTCCGCATGATAAGCCCAGCGATGCTCCGGCAGTGACGGCCAGCAAGGATACGACCGCCTTCATCACGCCCGTCCAGAAGTAGGAATGTTTTTAAACAGTCTTTCAGGATCTGCCCTATAATCAAGGCATGCGAATCAATATTGACGATTATTTCCTAGCGGTGGCGCTGCCGATCCTCAGGGATCCGGAGTACCAATCGATGAAGGGGTATGTTGCCCACGGGGATTTTTCGTTGTATGACCATAGCCTGAGAGTGGCTATCTATGCCTACTCCTATGCCAAGAATAAGCTTTTGGATGTCGACTATGACTCCCTGATCCGGGGCTCGCTTCTGCATGACTATTATCTTTATGACTGGCATACCAAGGATAAGTCGCACCGGCTGCATGGCTTCCACCATCCGCTCTTTGCTCTGATCAATGCCAGCAAGAAGTATCATCTCAACAGCAAGGAGAGGAATATGATCCGCTCCCATATGTTCCCTTTGACCTTCTGGATTCTTCCGTTATCCAAGGAAGCCTGGATCCTGACCTTAGCCGATAAAGCCTGTGCCAACCAGGAACATCATCAGATGGTCAAGAAGGCGCATGCCCAGAAGAAAGAGCGGCGGCAGCTGAAGAAAGCCTTAGCCTACAGCTAGATTGTTGTCTTCCTCTTTAGAGACGCTTCTTTTAATGGTATAATTTCTCCTGTATAGGGAGAAATTTTTAGATGAAAGAATACATCGCCAAAAGGTCCAGAACAGCCGTCGGAACCAATGACATCATTGCCATTGCTGCTTTGGCCAAAGCCGATAAGGAACAGGGAAACAGCATCATCAATGCCAGCATCGGCACTTTTCTGACGGAGGAGAAGACCTTAGGCGGCTCGGACGTCATCCAAGAGGCGCTGTCGAAGCATATCACCGAAAAGCTTGGCTACCCCAGCGTCTATGGGTCGCCGGACTACGAAAAAGGCGTGCTGAACTTCCTCTTCGGGGATAAGGAAGAGGCTTTGAAGAAGGAGTATTCCGTCTTCTTCGGCGCGACCTTAGGCGGCACCGGAGCCTGCTCGATTGCCTTCAATCTCTTTGTCGACGAAGATAAAGACGTGCTGCTTCCGGATATCATGTGGTCCAACTACACCCTGATTGCCAAGAAGGCCGGCATCTGCTTTAAGACCTATCATCTTTACAATGACCAGGGCGGATTCAATCTCGCTGATCTGAAGGCGAAGATCGAAGCAGAGCTGAAGACCAACGGACGGACGCTGGTCGTCATCAACGACCCCTGCGAGAATCCGACCGGCTACTGTCTGACCCGGAAGGAATATGACGATCTCTTTATGATGCTGAACGAAGAATCCCGGCACGGCTATCTTTCGGTGCTCTTCGATATTGCCTATGCCAGCTTCTATGATGTCAAAGACGAGCCGTTTGCTCTTTATGACAAGCTGCTGGAGAAGAATGAGTTCCTGCCGTTACTGGCTTTCTCCTGCTCCAAGGTCTATGGCCTGTATGGCTTACGCTTAGGGGCCTTAATCGGGTTATGCCCGGATGAGTCCAATAAGAAGGATCTCTCCTTGGCTTTCGGAGCCCAGGCCCGGGGTGTTTATTCCGTGCCGGTCGGGGCAGCCTTAGAGGCGGTCGGCAAAGCCCTGAACGACACCTCGAAACGGGGTGAGCTGTTACGTGAGATTGCTGCCAACAAAGAAGCCTTGGCCAAAAGGAGTGCCTCCGTCTTAAAGGACCTGGATGCTGCCAAGATTCCCTATTATCCGTATAAAGCCGGCTTCTTCATCAGCATCAAGGTCAAGGATGCGTTCGCTCTCTATGAGCGGATGAAGTCTAAGCATATGTATATTGTTCCGATGGACACGACGACCGTCCGTCTGGCGTTATCCGGAATGACGATTGAGGAAGGACACCAGCTGGTAAAGGCCCTTCAGGAGGAAATCCAACATGACTGATATTCTGTTATCCTTCAGCAAGGACAAGGTTCCCAGCTATGA
Organism: Bacilli bacterium; assembly: GCA_022647725.1. Taxonomy (GTDB): domain Bacteria; phylum Bacillota_I; class Bacilli_A; order RFN20; family CAG-288; genus Enterosoma. The sequence goes on along the minus strand of JALCLG010000001.1, from coordinate 1,431,021 downwards.
GGAGATCGTCTCCTCTCCCATCATGGCTCAGATGACTCAGGAGTATTTGACCAACATCAAGACCACCGATCCGTCCTTGGCTCTGATCATCACCAAGACTTTCGGCGAGAAGGATCCGGCCAAAGGCCTGATCGGCTTTTATAAGCGTCTTCTCAAAGAGGATTACCGGGCCATCAAGGAGGAGTATTTCCCCTTCACGTTGGAGAAAGTAAGACCCTTGGATACCCTGGATGCCATCTACGATGTCTGGCGTAAGAAGGAACGTTATGCCTATATCGACCGCGGGGAGAATGACATCACCTCGTTTGAGTTCCTGTCACTGACGGATCATTTCTCGGAAGCCATCATCATGGGTTACCGTACCATCTACGAGAACATCCTGGGCGGCGAACAGACCGTCTACCGCCAGCTCCCTTCCGGCATCAATGCCGGTTTCATCCTCAACTCCTTCAGCGATATGACGCTTCCCAAGGACCTTAGCTTCCTCAAGGCCACCAAGGCCATTGAGGCCTTGGCCATCCGTCCGCCGTTCATCTGCTCCTCCAAAGAGAATACCCGGACCGGCGTCTTCTTCGAAAAGGATGCCCGTCTTGAGAAGGGGCACTACAATCCGGAGGACTTCTATCTCTCCTGCATCCTCATCAAAGGGCAGGTCGGCTATATCTATGTCCATAAGGAGTATCTCTCCTTCCTAGTTGCCTTAGGAAACCTCTTTGAAATGGTCAAACCCGAAGCCATCAAAGGCACGAAGCCGGGCTTCATCGTCGTCTTCGGTGCCGACTGCGACAGCGATTTAACCTACTACTACAAGGATGAGGGCGTCTATGTCGGCCTGGTTCCGGCCAAAGGCCACATTGCTTACTTCGGCTATCTTAAGAAGATTGTCCTGACACTCCACAACTTAAGTCAGATCGATCAAGGACGTCTGCCGATTCATGGTGCTGGCATTGAAGTCACGATGAATGACGGCAAGATCTATAACGTCGTCATCTTAGGCGATTCCGGAGCCGGCAAGAGCGAGACCATCGAAGCACTCCGCAAGGAAGGCAAAGGCCGGGTCGAGGAGATCAAGACCATCTTCGATGATATGGGAACCTTCGTGATGCGGGATGACGAGGTGATGTGCCTCGGTACCGAGACCGGTGCCTTTGTAAGACTCGATGACCTTGATAAAGGCTACTCTCTCAAGAGTGTCGACCGTGCCATCTACATCAACACCGAGAAGGTCAATTCCCGGGTCGTGATTCCGATTGAGACCTATTCGATGACGAAGACCTTCCACCGGGTGGATGTCTTCCTCTTAGCCGATAACTTCACCGATGATCTGAGCGGTCTCATTCCTTATCCGGATGAAAAGGTTGCTATTGCTGAATTCATCAAGGGTGAACGGGTTGCCAAAGGAACAACATCTGAAAAAGGCAAGGTCTCCACATTCTTCGCCAATCCCTTTGGACCTCTGCAGAGAGAGAAGGACTGTGAGCCGCTGATTCAGTTCTTCTTCGATAAGCTTTATGAGGAGAAGGTCTATGTCGGAAGACTGTATACCCGTCTCTCCATCGATCCCGTCAACGGACCGTTGTCGGGTGCCAAAGGTCTCTTCGGCCTCTTGGACAGACTCGAAAAGGAAGACTAACTGGAAAGCAGGAGTCAGCACAAGCCGGCTCCTGCTTTTCCGTTGGAATAGACTTTATTTTTTCTCTTTGATGACGTACAGACGGGTTCCGAAGTCTCCCATCAGACGGATCCGATCATCGTAGCCGACGCCGGACCACTCCTGGGAAAGAACCGGACCGCCACTTAAAAGAGCAGCGCCGGAGACCACGCCTTTATCGACTTCGCCTTTCATATCGACATGCTTGGCCAGCATCGAAACCAAAACGCCGTCCTCGCTGAGATGCACTGGTGCCACCATGTTGACCAGATTGCCAAACTGCTGCAGCGGGAAGGAGTGCTGCCGAGTCTGATACTCATAGAGGGTGTCCTCTTTAAGGCCGAAAGCTTGCAGATGGGCTTCCTTCGGAGCCGGCTTCTGCAGCTTCTTATACAGACCGACGAGGGTCTCCTCGTCGCTCTGGGCCTGAATCATCCTATCCTCGTCCTCGCCTTCTTCGTTAAGCAAAGACAACGCTCCGAATTGCAGGGTCTTTCGGTGTTCCTTATAGAAGGCTGTCTGCTGGGAGATGACCTTCTTATCGGCCGGATAAAGATCGTTGAGATCGAGTTCATAGCCTAAGATGCCGAAGCAGGCGACATCGAACTTGTCATCCAAGGGTGTCTTCCGTAAGAGCTGGTTGGAGGTCTTGGCGGCCACATGGTTCGACATCACCGATAAGGGATAGCCGAAGCTTGCTCCGCCTTGGATCTTCTCCCGCTGATAGGAATCCGTGTCATCGCTCATCCAGGACTGGGCAAAGAAGGAAAGCATTCCCAGGTCAAAGCGGTTGCCGCCGGAGGCACAGTTCTCAAAGAGAACATCCGGGAAGGCCGTCATGATTCTCGTTAAGACCGAGTAGAGTCCTTTGAGATAGCCTAACGAATAGTCAAGTCTCGGAAGATCGGTCATATTGCGGTTATAATCCCATTTGAGATACGAAATCGGCGCACTGGCCAGGGTCTTAGAGACACTGTCAACGACAAAATCCTGGACTTCCTTCTTGGAGAGATCCAAGGTGAACTGGTGCCGGCCTTTCAAAGGCGTATGAATGCCGTCCCGGATGATCCAGTCCGGATGCTCCTTGTAGACCGGTGCATCATCATTGACCATTTCCGGTTCCATCCAGATGCCAAACTGAAGGCCGAGCTTCTTGGCCTCATTGGCTAAGGCTTTCAGGCCGCCCGGAAGCTTCTTGGTGTTGCATTCCCAATTGCCTAAGCCATGCTGATCATCGTTGCGGGTAGAAAACCAGCCATCATCCAGGACAAAGAGTTCAATCCCTAAGGCTTTGGCTTTCTTCATCAGGGAGACAAGCTTGCCTTTGGTGAACTTCATGAAGGTGGCTTCCCAGTTGTTATAGACAATCGGACGCGGCTTATCCTTCCAAGCCACCGGCAGGATATGTTCCGTCACAAAGACACTCATCTGCTGAGCTAACCCATTGGTTCCGGAAGCCGAATACGTCATCACGGCCATCGGAGTTGTGAAGGCTTCGTTCTTAGGCAAGGAATAGTTAAAGCCGGTAGAGGCAATTCCGGATTGAATGCGAAGATTGGAAAAGGCATCCATCTCTACAGATTCCTCATGATTGCCAGAATAGACGAGATTGAAGCCATAGCAGACGCCAGCCATCGGCGTGCAGTACTTCTCCTTGACCATGAAGAAAGGATTGTGACGGCTCGAGGAGGATCCGGATAAGGACTCCAGAACCTTCTTGCCGGGATGAATCGTCTCTTCGCTGAGATTGAGTTCGCCGGCCCAGGTGCCATAGGTGGAGACCAAGGTATCGGAATGGTTCACCAGGCAGAGAGTCAAGGACATGGCTTTGCGGATGGCTAAGAGAGTCTCTCCTAAATTATGGATGACAAGATATTTTCCAATCACGTCTTCTTTGTCGTAGACGACATAGTGGATCTCGACCTGAACCGACATCCGCTTGTCAGCTAAGGTGATGACCAGTTCTTCTTTGGCACCATGCGGGGTCGGGAAATCCGGTAAGAGGCTCGGCTTGACGGCTTCGGCTTTTTCAAAGACCAAGTCAAAGGTAGCCGATTCCGGACGTTCCAATACGAGACTCGGCGAGAAGAAATCACTATGTCCCATCACCGAGACATCCATCGCCAGTTCATTCTCGGAGAGTCCGACATTGTCTTTTTCATCCAACGACGCTTCGTTTCCCTGACCATAGGGATAACGGCGGACTAAGGAACTGACTTCATCCTTAGAAATCAATTTCTGTCCGTAATAGCTGATGACAAGCTTTTCCGCATAACGGTGAGAGAGCACTAACGAGGTATGAGCCGTCGAGACCAGAATCTCCTTGTCGAGAATTTCAATCATAAGCAGTGATCCTTTGTATGCCTACTATTTTAAGACAATCGGCCCTGTGAAAAAACAGGAAAAGCCTGAACTGTTAAAAATAATGGACAGAAGATACCATGCTGTTGATTATTGATGTTTGGAAAAATGGATTCATCCATGGCCAAGGATAAAATAAACTTACTTATTTTGTGTTTCTCACCAAAGGTCCTATAATGGAGTTACTTTGAGATGAGCTGAGCAATAAAGGAGGCATCGAAAGATGCATAGAAGGAATCTTCTGGCCGTAGTCTCGTTAATTGCGTCATCCTGTGTTGTTTTCAGTGCCTGCAAACTGATAGCGACAACCTCCGCCTCCAATGCCGCCTCTGCTTCTACGACGGTCTCGGCTGCCACCAGCACGTCGCCGACCTCGAATGTGGCTTCCACCTCGGTGGCTTCCGCTTCGGCCTCGGTTTCGACCTCACCGGCCAAGGATACCACGATTGACCATATCAGCATCGTGGAGTCGTCCTTCAACAGCAAGATCGTCCTCAATGCCACCGTCAATTATGATGCCATTCAGATCACCGCCTATAACAAGGCCGGCGATGTCTTAGGCGATCCCATCAGCATCGGCAAGAACAAGACGTCCTTCACCTATGCCGCCATCGATACCTCAAAAGCCGTGGAGGATGCCGTCTTCACGCTGACATTCACCTTCTCAGGAAAGTCCTATACGGCAACCATCCACTATTCGGTTCAGGCGACCTACAATACGACCGTGACATCGGCCAAGATAGTTCCGGCTTCGGTCAGCAGCAAGTATTATCTCGGAGATACTGTCGATTACAGCACCATTCAGATCAATCTCCTGAATTCCGATGGCTTTGTTCTTTCCACCATCGCGGCCACGGATGCTTCCGTCACTCATTCCACCATCGATCTCACCAGTGAAACCGGCAAGACCGGCACCTTTGATTTCACCATCACCTATACCACAGGGACGCTTTCTTTATCGGATAAAGTCTCCTATACCGTCTATACCAGCGAGCAGAAGGCCACGCCGACAGGCTGGGTTGCCAGCCCGGCCTATTCGTCTTATCTCACCAGCAAGAATTCAACCTCCGCTGCCAAAGATGGAACAACCAGCTCCTTCATGGAGAAGTCTGCCTTCCATTTAGGCAATTACAATGCAGTCAATCTGATGCCGGTGATTAAGGCTGCCGACAGCCAAGGCAATCCGACCACCTATACCCGGCTTTACGATACGACCGTCTCGTTAACGGATGACTCGGGCAATCCGCTGGTTCTCAGCGACTATTTTGAAACGGCGGATATTGAGAAGCTTTCCACGACTGGCGATGTCAATTTCAAGGATACCGTCACTGGTATCTTCAAACTGATTTATTCCTACAGTGGCTCAGCCGATAAGACCAAGTTCCCTGACATTACCTATGAAATGAGCGTTGTCAGCGGCTACAACATCAATACCGCCTCGGATCTCTTTGTCCTCAACAACGCCACCAAGGATGATGAAGAAAATACGTCCAAGCAGACCATTGATCTGACGGCCTATCGTGAGGCCCATAGCTTCCCGAAGGATGATAATGGCAATTATCTGACTTTTGCCAATGGTGTCTTCCAAGCAGATATCACCATCACCAAAGATGTTCTGCCTTCCGTCTATCTTTGGTCCAAATCGGAAGGCTGCATCGATGATGTGGTCGGTTCCTATAAAGATGGATCTTATTTAGTCCATTTTGTTCCGACAGAAACCAATAAGACACTTAATGTCTTTGGCAACTTCCATAAGTTAACAATTGGCGATGACGTTCCTAAGATTGTAACGCCAGTGGGAGATACTGGCGGTCAGGCCAAAGCCAGCGGAACGACTCATGTTGATTCTCATGCCGCTGTTTTCAGCAACTACCTTTGGAAAGAAAAAGCCGAAGGGAATAATCTCGGCAATACCTACAATTCCGAATCTGGCCTCAATGTCTATGATCTGATGGCTGTCGGCAACCAAGGCATCACCAGTTCGGATCTGTCTCATGAAGGCGGTCTGATCTTCATGAAGACCTTCTTCGGCAAAAACACCATGGAGAATTGCATTGCCAATAAGTTCTTCCTCTCGGCCTACAATGGTTCCAATGATTTCAATATTGTCAACAACGCCGTTGTTTCCTTCAGCCCTTAGCTCAGCATTGTCAATTCCCGTATCTCCGATACCTATTCCTGTTCTCTCTTCAATTATGATGTTGGTACCATCAACGTCAGGGGATCGGAATTACGGAATGCCGGCGGCCCGCTCATCTTCAACCAGGGCCATGGTTATACTGCTGACAATGTGAGTGCTGGCTTGACCCAAGATAAATGGCAGCCTGCCAATATTGTCGTGGATGACAATACGGTTCTTGAGAACAAAGTCTCCGGCACGGGTGGCTGGTTTGCCATCTATGGTGTCGAGACGGCCTTGCCAACGTTAATGAATGTCAATCCGCTGTTCCAGGTCAAGAGCAAAACCTTTGTGACCGTCGATAACAGTGTCAACAAGATGAACTTGCTGGTTTTGAATATGGTCAGATCTGCCGGTGCCAGCGCTACCGCTGCCGCCATGTGCGGCGGTACGACGATCGGTGTCGAGCCGATTGTTGCCTATCAAAGCGGTAAGACCGCATTGGAGACAGGGCTTGCCAATGCCGCTTCCGATAGCGGTGCCGCTTACCAGCAGGCTCTCTATACCACGGATTACGGTCTGAACTATATGCTGAAGAACGGCGGAACGACAACCTTCTTCAAGACGATGACGGATGCCACGACTGCTAACTTTGCTGCTGTCTATGCCACCGATGCGACCAACCTGAGCACGTACTCCTTAGTCAACCCAAAGACATTCTTAACGAAACAGGCAACTGATGGCGTCGTTTCTACGGACTTCTATAAGAAAGGATACATGGCTATCTATACGATGGGTTCGGATTTAGGCGGTGATGCTTCTGATCCAACGAAATATTCGGCGTATCTGGGTTCAAATGCCTATGGAGTCGTCACCACGCTTGACGACTATTCTGCCTAGGAATCCATGACTTCTCTCCGCAAAAGAATCCTGCTTGAGGGCTGTCTTCTCTTTTGCGTTGGTCTTGTTGCTTTGATTTACTCTTTTCTTCCTTCCAAAGGCACGTTTGCCTTGGAAGGCTGGATTATTTTCCTGTCCTTGCTTTTGGTCTTAGCTGCCTTCTGGCTGTTGCCTCGCTTCAGTAAGGTTCTCTGCTTCAAAAAGGAAGCCAGGCATAAGCTTTCCAAAGCTTTCCAAGCAGCCATACAGACGCCCGAAGCAAGACAGCAGACTCTTAAAAAGGCAATGGCGATCCTTCTCTTTGTTCTGTTTTTTTGCCGCTTCTATGCCAGTCACGATTATCTGGAAAACGTCGTTGCCTTAAAGAGCGACTTCATGACTCCTGCGGAGGTCTGTCTCAGTGCCTTAGCCACCAACGGAATGATTGGGGCTATGCTCTTTGTCCTGATTGAGGCTTTCTTGGGATCCGACACCCTCAAGGGCATCGTCCGGTATCTCAGTCTTCCGCTGACCTTTGCTGCCTTTTTAGTCTATCCGTTTCTGATGCAAGGCATCGTCGGCTCCATGGCCGGCGGTGCCTTTTATCCGCGGGCTTTGCTGATGTCCTTCGAGCTGGGGTTAGCCTTAGGGCTGGAGACCCAGACCTGGGAGAGTCCTTTAGTCCTCGACAAGAAGAAGCTAGCCTACCTGCTTTTTGTCGGGTCGGTCCTCTTAATTCTGGATGACATCAATGACTACCTGCCGAAGAACCTTTTCGGGGAGGCCGTCGGCAATCTCGCCTCACCTACCGGCTTCAATTCATTGCATCGTTTCTTCCTCTATCTTTCTGTTATTTTGCCTGTTATCTATTTTGTTCTTCTATTCCCATTTGATTCCAAGGACAGAAAAGCGTTTCTTTTCTTCATCGCGGAAGCCACCTTCTTTGCCTATGCCTCCATCCGCCGGATTGAGACCTTCCAAAGCGTGGAAGCCTTGCCGCTTCATCTTTGCAACACGGCCATGTATATCGTGCCTCTGACCTTGGTCTTCCACAGCTATGGGTTCTTCTACTTCACGGTCTTCGTCAATGTCATCGGTGCCCTCTTAGCCATGCTGATGCCCAACATGAGTGCCACCAACCTTGCCTTCTCATCCACCACCTTCGAGTTCTTCACCAACCATATGTATGCCTTCTTCATGCCCGTGCTGATCATGCTGCTGGGCGTCTATGAACGGCCGAAGATCAAGTATTACTTCTATTCGATGATCGGTTTCCTGGTCTATTTCGTGCTGGTCCTTTTCGTCAACGTCTATCAATCGGCCATCAACCGGCCGACGGACTTCTTCTTCCTTAACTCCACCTTCATCGTCAATAAGCTAGGTGACTGGGCCAAGAACATCTACCACCAGGATTACTCCTTTACGGCAAACGGTCTGACCTATCATCTTTATCCGCTCTACTGGTTCCTCTTCTATCTCATCTACTGCGGGCTCTCCTTTGCCATGTGGTATGCCTATGAGATTCTCTTCCGCACCGTCAACCAGCTGATTGAGTTACGTCAGGCCGATACGAAGTTCCAGAAAGAAAAAGAAAGCTATCTTCTCTCCGGACAGGAAATCGAAAGGAGCCGTTCTATGGATCTTGTGAAAATCAAAGCCGCTCAGCCCTCCTTGGAAGTCGTCGGTCTTTATAAGAAATACAAGAATGCCAGTAGCGATGCCGTCAGCGACCTCTCCTTCAAGCTCTCCCAAGGCAAGATCTACGGCTTCTTAGGCAAGAACGGTGCCGGCAAGTCGACGACGCTGAAAGCCATCGTCGGCATTCACGGCTACGACAAAGGCAGCATCAAAGTCTGTGGCTTTGATACCAAGTTCCAGCCAATCGAAGCCAAGATGTGCGTCGGTTATGTTCCAGATGACTATGCGCTGTATGAGAACCTTACCGGTCAGCAGTACATCGACTATCTCGCCTCCCTCTACCGGGTCAGCAAAGAAGAAAAGGCAGCCCGGCTTCCCGAACTGCTGGCAAAGCTGGAGATGACCGAGGCCTACCCGCAGCCCATCAGCTCCTACTCCCATGGCATGAAGCAGAAGATCACCATCATCGGTGCCTTGATCCATCAGCCGAAGATCTGGATTCTGGATGAGCCGATGACTGGACTCGATCCGAACTCCATCTTCCAGATCAAGGAGATGATGAAGGAGTATGTCCGTAAAGGCAACATCGTCTTCTTCTCCTCCCATATCATCGATGTGGTCGAGAATGTCTGCGATGAGGTCATCATCATCAACAAAGGGCGGTTGGTGGAAACCATCGACCTGACAGCCAACCCGACGAAACGGGCGGCGCTGGAGAAGGAGTTCCTCACCGTCACCGCCAGCAGCAAGGAAGAAGCCGAAACCCTGATCAAAGAAGGAGCTTAGAATGACGTCAAAGGCCGGACAAAACAAAGCATCGCTTCAGGAACGTGTTCTTCCCGACTGGAAAGACCTGTTCCTTTTAGTCCGGCTTTTCTGGGACAACGAATTCAAAGGCGAACGGAAAGGCTTCAAGGCCCATCTGATCCGCGCCATCTCCTATGTCGTCCTGTTTGCGGTCTTGACTTATGTCTCCTCCCTGTTCTTCTCGTTATGTGCCAGACTGAACATCTTCTCCGTCTTCTCCTTTGTCCCTTTGAGTGTGGTCTCGCTCTTGACCGAGGCCGTCTTCTGGCTCGGGTTCATTTCCGCTTTGGTCGACCTGATGAAGATCCTTTATTTCTCGGACAGCGCCAAATCCCTGGTCAGCCTTCCCTGCAACAGCAACACCATCTTCTTTGCCCACCTGGTCTTCTTCTACCTCAAGGAGTCCTTGAAGACCTTATTGGTCGAGGTGCCGTTCTCCTTAGGCTTCATGCTGGCCGCCGGCTACCCGTGGTATTATTTCATCATTCCGGTCCTGATCTGGCTGCTGTTCACGCTTCTGGAAGTCAGCTTCATCTCCGCCATCTCCGTTCCCTGCTATTACGTTGTTGGTTTCTTTAAACGCCATCTTTGGCTGAGTTCAGGACTCTTAATCGGGTTGGTTGCTCTCTTTATTTATCTCGTCTTCTATCTGCTGTCCTTTATTCCGGACCGCATCAGCATCTTTGCTAACTGGGGGCCCTACTTTACGGCCATCCAGAACACCTTAAGGTACTATATCAACCACTTCTATTTCTCCTACGGCATGACCCAGTTGGCCTTAGGCGACTATAACGGCATGACCATCGTTCCTTTCGGAGGCCGTTCCCTGATTGTCTTAGGCATCACCTTGGGGCTGATTGCCCTCTTCTTCCTGGTGACGCTATTCCTAGTGAATCCGGTCTACTTCTCCATCATGACCGCCCAGAGCGACAGCAAACCCCGCAAGGTCCGGAAAGAAAAAGCGGGCAAAGAACGTCCGTTTGTGTGGATGCAGCTGCTGAAAGAGCTCCGGCTGCAGGTCGAGGATCCGTCCTCCTACCTGGGAACCTTTGCCATCTTTGCCTTTTTACCCGCTTATGTGATGCTTCTCAATAAGATCTTCGGTGCCATGGATACCAATGACTTCGGCAATATCCTGATTCAGGTCTTCAATCTGCTGATCATCCTGTTGGTGACTTTCAATACCAACCTTGCCATTGCCGATGACTATCTGTCGGAGAAGGATGTCCTGGCCCTGTCCAAGACCTATCCCCGGAAGCAGAGCTTCCTCTTATTGTCCAAGCTGATCCTTCCGGCTCTGGTCGGAACCGTCTCCGTGATCCTGTCGATGTCGCTCTACTGCTGGTTCAAGAAAATCCAGGGGGATGTCTCCATCTTCTTATCCGTAGCGGCTTCCGCGTTCTACCTCGGGCATCTGCTCTTCTCGGCGGGCTTGGGATTTGAGGCACCGGCCGTCCGTTTCGGCAGCGGACGCAAGGAGAACAACAACCTGCTTCTCGTGACCTTGTCTGCCTTCTTCTTAGCCATTCTGATTGCCGTCATCTACTACCTTTCCATCGGCGCAGACTATGTCGTCCCCAGCCTCAAGCTGATGATTGCCGGTCTGGTGTTCCTGGGTCTGAATATTCTTCTTTGTGCCCATAAGATTGCCTATCTTTACAAGGAGCAGGAATAACATGAAGAAAACCGTGGCATTCTTTATCGCAGGGATCACGATTCTGGTCGTCATGGCCGTTGCCTTTTTCGGGACGATGCCGGTCGGCATCAACCCGACGGTCTATATCAACTCCGTGGAGATCCTGGATATGAAGATGAACTCCATCACCGAGAAAGACAGCCAGGACCGGAAGGTCCTGCATCTCGACTTCGACTGGAAAGGGGCTTCCCAGGATCCGGACGGGAAGAAATACATGACCTACATTTTCAATACGACCATTCTGCCGGAGAACGTCACCAAACGGTGTTTCACCTATTCCTGCGCCGACAACAACTATGTGAAAGCCGTCCAGGCCTCGGCCGGCGTGTTCCTCATCCAGGAGATGAGCTATGGCTTCGGCGAAAGCCCGTATTATATCTGCGATATCAAGTGTCAGGCCGCCGATGGCGGTCCCGGGCAGGTGGAAGACAACCTTACTCTAATCGTCAAATACGGCGATGCCATCGTTTATTGACGACTGAAAAATGCAGGCAATGAAAAAGGGAGCCTCGCGGCTCCCTCTTTCAGCAAGCTTTCGCTTAACCATTCTTTGTCCCAAAGCTTATTAGCTGAAGCAGAGGATCCGAACCGAGCGTTAAGGAGCGACCCTAACACTGTCGGAAGCACCTTTTGGGGGCTACCCTTTGCAGGGCATCTGCTGAGAGCTTTGTAGCTCTCAGCTTTCAGGGAACGTCGGTATTTTTTGTGTGCCAGAACTTGATGTCCAGCCTATTTCTATGCTGAGCTTCCCCTACTTGCACCTTACCAGGACATAATAGGAAGATTGCTCTCCCGTCAACTCAGAGGACTTCGCTTGAGAAGACCTCCCTGACGCCCGCAGTTTCTCACGCTGTTGGGAGGAGGTGTGCCGGTTTCCGGTACTTGCGTCCCTGTTCCGATAAGTAGCCTAGCCAATGAACGGAATGGCACGGCCCACTGGGACTAAGAGCTGACTTAGCCTCTCCTCGTCTTTCGGCGGGAAGACTTTCGCTATCTTCCAAGGTATCCCTTGGAAGGCACTCATCCAGTGGCCCTCTTGGCGGTCTGTAAGACCAACAACACCAAGATACATATTAATTATCACGTACTCGGAAAAAAGAAAATAGGAGAAGGTTTATTTTATAAAGTGTTCCTATTCCTATTGATAAATAAGCCAATATTTACTTAAATAAAGTGTTCCGCTTTTAGGAACTAAATCAAAGAATAGATAAAATCAAAGTCAATCTGAGCTACCGGACCTATAACATTCTCTTAGGGGATATGTCCGCCTTCGGCTTTGTCAAAGAGGATGGGGATATCAACCGGAATGCCTTCCTCAATCAGCTGGTCCGCAACTTCTATAAGCTCAACCAGCCGATCTCGGAAGCCGTGGTCAGCAAGATTGACAGCAGCCTTACCGCCTTAGGACTTGGCAAGGAGAAAGCCAATCCGGTCAAGGACGATCTCATCCGGATCCTGTCGGACCGGAAATTTCATTTCATCGCCAGCCCTAAGGAGTGTTCCTTATCCTTCCGTCCGCTGAAAGGCAATGACCTGATCTTTGAGGAGATTGAGGACAATCTCCTGCAGGGAAGAACCATCTCCGACTATTTCCGTACTCTTTTCGATGACTATGCCTCCTTAAGCCAGGCGGAACGGGAGTGCCTGCTTTTCTATGACCGGGTCACCCTCTTGGATGAGGCCATCAGCAAGCACCGGGAAATCGTGATGACCCTGACTGACCATAAAGCCCGTTTTGAGCCTTATGACCTGGTCACCACGGGTGAGGAAGCCTTCACCTATGCCTTAGGCTTTGTCGGCAAGACCTTGTTCTCCTTCCATCTTTATAAGATGGGAGACCTGGTCCTCTCGGGGCATAGCTTCACGCCGACGACGGAAAGACGGGAAGCCATTGAGCAGATCATCCATGACGGTCCCGACTATGTCAGCGGCGACGTCATCACGGCCCGGGTCCGGCTGACCCCGGCCGGAGAGAAGAAGCTTGGCAAGATCTGGCATGGCCGTCCGCAGAACGGCCACCGGGAAGGAGACGTCTACGTCCTGACGGCCTCGTCCTTCCAGCTGGCAAGCTACTTTGAGCGTTTCGGCAAGGATGCTGTCATTCTTTCGCCGGCTTCCTTACGGAATGAGATAATGAAGTACTATCAAGACGGTTTGAGTGCTTATGCGGACCCCAAAGGAGAGAAAGCCAAATGAAATGGACCCTCGTCGACGTCAGGCAGGAGACCGATCATCCGTATCTGAATTACTTCACCTTGGTTTACGATGTCGAGAAGGAAGACGGACACCATACCTATGAGTACCGGATGGCCAGCCGCCATAAGAAGGAGGACATCCTGCCGCTGACGCATAAGTACGATCGGCCGGACGGCGTCTTGATCCCGCTCTATTATGTCGACCCCAAAACCTGGGAAGTCTCTGTCCTTTTGCAGAAGCAGTTCCGGCCGCCAATCGGCCGCTACGTGACCTCAGTGCCGGCCGGCCTGATGGATCCCGGTGACACGGACGCCTTTATGACGGCCAACCGGGAAGCCAAGGAAGAAGCCGGTGCCATCATCACCGATCTGGAGCTGCTTTCGCCGGCAGCCAGCACTTCCTCGGGTCTCAGCGATGAGACCAATGCCGTGGTCTTAGCCCGGATCGATCATTTCACGGCCTGCGACAAAGAGGAGTTCGAGGATATCAGTCCGAAGCTCTATTCCTTGGAGGACGTGGCTAAGATGCTGAAGGATCCGGCCTATTTCTTTGCCTCGAACATCCGTCTCATCATGCTGTACCTGCTCTATCGGTTTCAGGAGAAGTCCTGCTAGGAATTGACAACATTCTTAGCAGTTTCAGTCGAAAATTAGCAATCACATCTTTAAAGTGCTAAAATCCCTGCTATAATAACTGAGAACGTTGATGAAACAAGGAGAATCACCACACATGAAAGTAGAGAAAGAGTATCAGACGGAGTCGAAAGAGCTGTTGAATCTGATGATCAATTCCATCTATTCCAACAAAGAGATCTTTTTAAGAGAGCTGATTTCCAATGCCTCGGATGCCATCGACAAGTACAAGTATCTGGCGCTGGGTTCCGCCGGAAAGATGCCGTTGGATGATTTCAAGATCACCCTCGTCAAGGATACGAAAGAACGTTATCTCGAAGTGGAGGACAACGGCATCGGCATGACCTCAGCGGAGATGGAGAAGGATCTGGGCACCATTGCCCGGAGCGGCTCCAAGGAGTTTTTGAATAAATATAAGGAGATGAAGGCCAACAAGGACGTGGACCTGATCGGTCAGTTCGGTGTCGGCTTCTATTCCGCCTTCATGGTTGCTAAGAAGGTGGAGGTCCGTTCCAAGGCCCTTAACGGCAAGGGACTGCTTTTCACCAGCGACGGCAACAGCACCTACACCATCGAAGACTGCGAGCTTGCCCTCACCCACGGAAGCTCCGTCAGAGTCTATCTCAAGGACGATACCGACGAAGAGAAGTATTCCGATTATCTCGAGGATTACCGGATTGAGGAGCTGGTCAAGAAGTATTCCGACTATATCCGTTATCCCATCCAGATGACTGAGACCGTCACCAAGCCGGATCTCGACAAGGACGGCAAGGAGATCGAAGGGAAGACCCATACCGAAACGGAGCTGAAGACCCTGAACTCGATGGTGCCGCTCTGGAAGAAGCCGAAGAAGGATGTCACGGATGAGATGCTGGCCGATTTCTACAAGTCCAAGTACGGCGATTATGAGACGCCGCTCCTTTCCCTGTACATCAAAGCCGAAGGCACCTTGACCTATGATGCCCTCGTCTTCATTCCCAGCCATGCCCCATATAACCTCTATTCCGAGAACTATGAGAAGGGCCTTGACCTGTATGCCAAGGGCATCTTCATCCAGGAGAAGTGCAAGCAGTTCGTCCCGGATTATCTGAAGTTCGTCAAGGGCTTGGTCGACAGCGACGACTTCAATCTCAACGTCTCCCGTGAGATGCTGCAGAATTCGCCTCTGTTAGCCAAGGTTGCCGGCAACATCGAAACCAAGATCGTCGAGCGCCTGAAGCAGCTGAAGAGTGAAAACTATGATAAGTATCTGGAGTTCTTCAAGGTCTATGGCGACCACCTGAAGTACGGCATCTATTCCACCTATGGCGAGAAGAAGGATACCTTGCAGGATCTGTTGGTCTATCCGTCGCTGCTGACGGACAAGCCGATCTCCTTAAAGGACTATAAGGATAAGATGGCTAAGGATCAGAAAGCCATCTACTATGCTTCCGGAAAGACCTTGGAGTCCATCAAGCTGTTGCCGCAGATGGAGAAGTACAAGAAGGACAACGTCAACGTCTTACTGATGGCGGACAACATCGATGAGTTCTGCGTGATGATGCTCCATGACTACGATAAGGCGGAGTTCAAGAACATCGCCAGCGAAGAGGCCGATGCCCTGTCACAGGAAGAGAAGGATAAGATCACGGCCCTGACCGGTCTTTATAAGCGGACACTGGATGATTTCAGCGAGGCCCTCAAGGGACGGGTCGATTCCGTCTCCTTCTCGACCAAGCTGGTCGACAGCCCGTGCTGCTTCACCACCAAGGAAGGACTGTCCCTCAATATGGAGAAGGTCCTCAGCGAGTCCAACCCGCAGTCGAAGAACACGCCGGATGAGGAAAAGCCCAAGGCCGTCAAGGTCCTGGAGATCAATCCGGACCATCCGCTCTTCAAGACCATCAGCAAGGTCCAGGATGATGCTAAGCTCAAGGAGTACGGCAATCTGA
The DNA here is from genome assembly GCA_022647725.1 of Bacilli bacterium. Lineage (GTDB taxonomy): Bacteria > Bacillota_I > Bacilli_A > RFN20 > CAG-288 > Enterosoma. The sequence continues at coordinate 1,415,111 of JALCLG010000001.1, read as the reverse complement.
TGTACGATGAAGCCATGCTCCTAGAAGGCTATGACATTGAGGATAAGAAAGCCTTTGTCACCAACCTCAACCAATTGATGGCCGCCGATGTGAAAGATGAGAAGAAGTAGACAGCTGTTGACACGCTGATTTAAAGAAGAGCCTTTAAGTAAGGCTCTTTTTTGGTTAAAGGCACCGTCAGAGCCGATGGCCTTTCCGTAAACTTTTTAAAAAATATTTTTGCGGTGGGGTTCTTTTTAAGGGGAGCTCGTAGTATATAAGTGGTTAAAAGGTCCTAAGCTATCGAAATATTTGCGTTTTAAATATTTTCCATTTTTGCAAAAAAAATATTTTAATATGTTTATTTTGTTATATATTTTTAAATTGTTTTAAGAAATATAAAAATATTAATTTCTCCTTTGTTAAGCCGTTTTTTAAAACTTGTTTTTGACGTGTAATAGAGATTTCACAATTTTCCATCGTACTTTACTTTTTAAAATAAAGGTGTAGAATTGTAAGCGGTTAAACAATTTGGGGAATCTCAGGGCTGTTTAATGATTAGTCCGCAATAGACTTCCTGAAGCCAGGTTAACTTCCGGTACGGATCTGGGGAATCTCATCAAGAGTTCCTTAGAAAGACGATGTCCGTTTTCATGAAATGGGAGGAAAAACAATCATGAAAAGAAGTGTGAAGGTCGTTTCGTTCTTAGCTGCTCTTGCTTTTGCCGGTGTGACGATGCCGAGCTGCAAAGCCAACGATGATGTGACGTTCCTCAACTTCAAGCCGGAAGTCGCTGATAACTATTCTGTTATCACCGCTGCCTACAAGAAGGAGACGGGTAAGAACGTTACCGTCGATACCGCTGCTCAGGGTCAGTATGATACGACGCTCACTGCCGATATGGCCAAGAAGGATGCTCCGGCTATCTTCCAGGTCAACGGACCTGTTGGCTATGCCAAGTGGAAGAGCTATTGCGCTGATCTTACCAGCACGGATCTTTACACCAGTCTTTCCGATAAGTCCCTCGCTGTCATGGATTCCGGCAAGTGCTATGCCGTTCCGAACACTGTCGAAGGTTATGGCATCATTTACAACAAGGCTCTCACCGATAAGTATTTTGCTTTAACCACCAAGGCTGCCACCGTTACTGCCAAGTCGATGGATGACGTCAAGTCCTACACTGTCCTCAAGGCTGTTGTTGAGGATATGCAGCTCCATAAGACTGAATTAGGCATTCAGGGTGTCTTCGCCGACACTTCCCTCAAGGCCGGTGAACAGTGGAGATGGCAGACCCACCTCTTCAGCTTACCGCTGACGGGTGAATATGGTTCAATCACCGCTGTTCCTAAGACTCTTGAGTTCAAGTATTCCGCCAACTATAAGAATATGTTCGACCTTTATCTCAACAACTCCATTTCGGCCAAGACTGCCTTAGCCACCGTCGATGTCAACAAGTCGATGTCTCAGGTTGCCTTAGGTCAGGCCATCATGGTCCAGAATGGTAACTGGGGTGCTGGTCAGATCACCGGAACCGCTGGCGCTACCGTCAAGTCTTCCGATCTGAAGTTCCTTCCTATCTACATGGGCGATATGGGCGACAACGTCAAAGAAGCCTCTCAGGGCCTCAATGTCGGCACTGAAAACTTCCTTTGCGTCAACTCCAAGGTTTCTTCTGCCAAGCAGACGGCTGCTCTCAATTTCTTAAAGTGGCTGTATCTCGGCAACGGCAAGAAGTATGTTGCCATGGCTGCTGATAAGACGACCGGCGGTTTAGGCTTCATTCCGACTTTCACCGGCTATACTGGCGACAATCTTCCGTCGGATCCGTTAGCCAAGGAAGTCATGAACTGGATGGGCAAGACGGGCGTCAAGTCCGTTCCGTGGACTTTCAATTACATCCCTTCTGAGAACGTCAAGAACACGTTAGGTGCTGACCTCTTAGCTTATGCCAACGGTGAAAAGACCTTTGATGTCGCTGTCTCGGATACTGTTGCTTCGTGGGCTACTGAAGCCGCTAAGCTCTAAACTTTCGCTTACCACACTCTAAAATATGCAGTCCCTGGACATCCTCCCAGGGGCTGCATATTCTTTTTTTAGAAGAAAGGAGAAAAAATGCAGAAGTATTATAAAAAATGGGCTCCCCTCTTCCTTTTCCCGCTCCTAGTCTGCTTCGGCGTCGCCTTCCTGGTTCCTTTTTTCATGGGAATCACGTTTGCTTTCACGGACTACAAGACCGTCCGTGACTTTTCATTCAACGGCGTCAGCAATTTTGTTGCCGCCTTCGGTCAGGGAACGACCTTCTGGCATGCTTTCGGCATGACCGTGGCCTTCACGGCCATCTCGGTCATCACCATCAATGTCCTGGCCTTCGGCTTGGCCTTGCTCTTGACCAAGGGACTGAAAGGAACGAACTTCTTCCGTTCGCTCTTCTTCATGCCTAACCTCATCGGCGGCATCGTCCTGGGCTGGATCTGGTCGTTATTATTAAACGGCGTCCTGCTGAATTTCAATCAGAATATCTTCATGGGCTTCAACGGCTTCTGGGGACTGGTCATCGTCATGAACTGGCAGCAGGTCGGCTATATGATGATCATTTACATCGCTGCCTTGATGAATGTTCCGGTCGAACTCAACGAATCCGCTCAGATCGATGGTGCTTCCAAATGGCAGACCACCCTTCATGTCATCATCCCGATGGTGGTTCCGGCCATCACGATCTGCACCTTCCTTACTCTTACCAACGGCTTCAAGCTTTATGATCAGAACTTAGCTCTCACCGGCACCTCGGCTCCGGACTGCGAACTCTTGGCTCTGGATATCTTCCAGACCATGTTCACCGATCCGTTAGGCAACAAGGGCATCGGTCAGGCCAAAGCGCTGGTCTTCTTCATCATCGTGGCTGCCATCTCCGGACTGCAGGTCTTTGCGACCCGGTCCAAGGAGGTAGAAGCATGAGCGATCCTGAAAAACTGGAGACACCGACGGAACAGCCTTCCAAGAAGCGACGGCTTTTTGTCCGGAAGAAGGATACCATCAATGATGTCATCCCGAACCGTCAGAAGCATCTTTCCTATCGGACTCAAAAGGTGTGGGAAGCCATCATCAGCTACACCATCCTGATCATCGCCTCAGCCGTGGTCATCTTCCCACTCTTATTGGTGCTGATGAATTCCTTCAAGTCGAGAAACTACATCTCGACCACCCCGTTTGCTTTCCTGACGGCGGAGAACTTCGCCGGCTTCACCAACTATAAGACCGGTATCGAGCAGTCGGATTTCGGCAAAGCCCTGCTCAACTCCTTCTTCGTCACCATCTGCTCGACCATTCTCATTATTCTGTTCACCTCCATGGCCGCCTGGTTCCTGACTCGGGTCAAGACCTGGTGGACCAAGGTCATCTACTATGTCATCATCTTCTCCATGATCGTTCCTTTCCAGATGGTGATGCTGCCGCTTTCCGGCGTGGCCGATGACCTGTATCTGACCAATATCTTCGGTATTCTCATCATATATATTGGCTTCGGAGCCGGCCTTTCCACTTTCATGTATGCCGGCTTTGTGAAGTCAGTGCCTCAGGATCTTGAGGAAGCCGCCATGATCGATGGCTGCAACCCTCCGCAGATCTTCTTTAAGATTGTCTTCCCGGTCCTCAAGCCGACCACCATCACCATTTCCATTCTCAACGTCATGTGGATCTGGAACGATTACCTCTTGCCGTATATGGTCTTAGGCAATAAGAAAGGCCAGACGACCGTTCCGGTCGCCATTCAGAGTGCTATGGCCGGCAGCTACGGCGACATCAACTACGGTGCCTTCATGGCCATGATCGTCTTAACGATCATCCCGATCATTATCTTCTACCTCTTCAGCCAGAAGTACATCATCAAAGGTGTCGTTGCCGGTGCCGTCAAAGGCTAAACATAGGAGAAAAACACAATGGCAAGCATTACATTCCAGCATGTCCAGAAAACCTATCCTGGCATGAAGAAGTCGGTCATCAAAGATCTGAACCTTGAAATCAAGGATAAGGAGTTCATCATTCTGGTCGGTCCGTCGGGCTGCGGCAAATCCACGACCTTACGTATGATTGCCGGTCTCGAGGACATTTCCAAAGGAAACCTCCTCATCGACGGCAAGAAGATGAACGATGTCTCGCCCAAAGACCGGGATATCGCGATGGTCTTCCAGAACTATGCGCTGTATCCGAACATGACGGTCTATAAGAACATCGCCTTCCCGCTGAAGATCCGTAAGCTCACCCCTAAGGAAATCGCCGCCCGGGTTGAATTAGCCAAAGTCTACTGCAAAGATAAGAATCTCCCGGGGGCGGAAGCAGCCGAGTATATCGACACCGTGAAGAAGCAGACGAAGTATACCAAGGAAGAGATCGATAGCAAGGTCCATGCCGTGGCCAAAGTCCTGGACCTGGAAGCTTTCTTGGACCGCAAACCGGCCAACCTCTCCGGCGGCCAGCGTCAGCGTGTCGCCTTAGGAAGAGCCATGGTCCGTTCGCCGAAGGTCTTCCTGTTGGATGAGCCGCTTTCGAACCTCGATGCCAAGCTCCGTACCGAAATGCGTTCCCAGATTTCTCAGCTTCACAAGAAGCTGGATACCACCTTCGTCTACGTCACCCATGATCAGACCGAAGCTATGACGATTGCCGACCGTATCGCTGTCCTCAATAACGGCGATCTGCAGCAGTTCGATACTCCGCGGAACCTCTATGAGAGTCCCTGCAACATGTTTGTGGCCGGCTTCATCGGTTCGCCGGAGATGAACTTCATCAAGGTCCATCTTGCCGTCAGCGACAACAAGACCGAAATCACCTTCGCCAATCATACGATGACCTTGGATCCGTCCGTCAACAGCAGCCATCTGCTCGACAAGTACAACGGCAAGGACATCATGATGGGCATCCGTCCGGAAGCCATCACCTTAGCCACCCCGGAAAACAAAGCCAGCGTTGCTGAGGATGCCATTGTCGATGTCCATATCAAGATGGCTGAGTTCCTTGGCGCTGAGATCTACTTCTACTTTGATCTGGATGGTGTCCAGCACATCGCCCGCATTCCTTCTTCCTACCAGGTTCACTCCGATATGGATGCCAAGATCGTCATTGACAGCCGCCGTTGCTATTTCTTCGATCCGGAGACGCAGGAAACGCTTGTCTACTCTTTGCAGAGCAAGAGCGTCCCGGTAAAGTTCTAAGGTAATTATGGCTGAAAAGGAAAAGAAGCATTTCTTTCACGCGCGACTGAATCTTTCCCGCTACGGGTCGTTTGCCACGTTCATCAATATCCTGATCGGATACATCGATACGGTGGTGCTGGATAACTTCTTCTTCATCCTCACGTCCTTAGGAATCATCACCATCGGACCGGGACTGGCAAGCCTCCACGCCTGTTTTGAAGACTGCGTTGCCAACCGTACCGAGCACCGCTACCGGGCCTACTTCCGGCATTTCAAGGAAGCCTTTCATCTCCCCATCATCCTGTTAGGTCTCCTCTTGACCGGGGTGTATGCGGCCTTGGGCTATGGTTTCTTCTTCTTCCACATCAATCTGGCGACCCATCTCTGGCTGACAGTGTTCTTAGTCCTGGATGTGTTCCTTTTCTTCTTCCTGGCTCGCTTCTTCGCTTACTTCTTCCTACAGTATGTCCGGATGGAACTGCCCATCAAGACGCTTTTGAAGAATGCCTGGCTCTTATCCCTCTCCCATCCCAAGGAGATGCTCATCGGCGATGTCGGCTTTGCGCTCTTCTTCCTGATTCCGCTGGTCTTCATCGACCGGGCCTTCCCGCTGTTCATCGCCATGTCCTTCACCGGTGCGGTCTTAAGCGAGATGATGAGCGTCTATAAGATCGTCGACAGTTACGTGCTGAAAGATGTCGACGAAGATGATGACGGCGAGGTCAAAGAGACCCGTCCGAATCTCCGCCTGGATCTGCTTCCTGATACGACGAAATCGGCTCCTACCGCAAAATAGCAGCCGTTTCGAATATCTTACCGAAAGGTCAACTCTCTTATGAACACAAAAGAACGTCTCTCCGGAATTCTGATGCCGATCTCCTCCCTCCCTTCGCCCCATGGGATCGGAACCTTAGGGAAAGCAGCTTTTGACTTTGTTGATTTCCTCGTCGCCAGTCACAGCGACTTATGGCAGATGCTGCCGCTCAATGTCACCAGCTATGGGGACAGTCCGTATCAGTCTCCGTCCTCCAACGGCCTGAACTACTACTTCATCGATCTGGATATCCTGGTGGAGAAGGGTCTTCTTTCCGATGAGGAAATCCATGCCTCCGGACTCAACGAGAACAGCAAACGGGTCGACTACGCCAACCTCTTTCAGTACCGCATCCCGCTCTTGAAGAAGGCTTTCAGCCGCTTTGATCGGACCCGTGAGGATTTCAAAGCCTTTGAAAAGGCAGGAGACTACAAGGATTTTGCCTTCTATATGACCTTGAAGTCTCACTTCGGCTATGCCCCCTGGTATAGCTGGGAGAAAGCCTACCGCACCTACACTCCAGCCATTGAAGAGTCGACGTTAGCGACCTATCCCGAGGACTATCTCTTCTATGTCTGGACTCAGTATGAATTCCTGAATCAGTATCGTTCGTTGAAGAACTACGCCAATTCCAAAGGCATCCGGATCATCGGCGACATGCCCCTCTATCTGGCCTTGGATTCGGTGGAAGTCTACAAATATCCCCAGCTCTTCCTTCTTGACAAGAACCTTGTCCCGACCCTGGTGGCCGGCTGTCCTCCGGATGAGTTCTCCGCTGACGGTCAGCTCTGGGGCAACCCCATCTATGACTGGTCCTATATGGCCAAAGACAACTACCGTTGGTTCCATGAAAGGATCCGGAAGAATCTCAGCAATTTCGATATCCTGAGAATCGATCATTTCCGTGGCATTGCCGGCTATTACACCATTCCTTATGGCATGAAGAATGCCAGAATCGGCAAGTGGCAGGTCGGTCCGGGCTTTGCTCTCTTCGAAGGCGAGACCTCCTTGCCCATCATTGCCGAGGATCTCGGCTTCTTGGATCAGCCGGTCAAGGATCTTCTGAAGAAGACCACCTATCCGGGCATGAAAGTGCTGGAGTTTGCCTTTGACGGCAAGGAAGACAATATCTTCAAGCCGACCAACACCACAGAAAACTATGTCTGCTATACCGGCACCCACGACAATATGCCGATCTATGGCTATCTCAACAGCCTGAGCATCGATGAGCTTAACATCGTCACCGGCGACCTCTGGCGGGAATGCCTCGCCTTTGATGTCCCCTACAACGACCAGAACCTCAAGACCTTGGCCCGGACGATAGTCTCCCTCTGCTATGCCGGCAAGACCTTTATGTCCATCGTTCCGATTCAGGATCTGCTGCTTCTGGATAACGATACCCGGATGAACCATCCGTCCGTTCTCTCCAACGAGAACTGGACCTACCGCAGCCAGCGAAGTGATTTTTCTCCGGAGCTGAGCTCCTTCATTGCCGGGCAGTGCAAGAAATATCATCGCGGTCACTAATCACGTCCATTGAAAAAGGCGGAACCCATCAGGCTCCGCCTTTTTTAGCTAGACAGCTTCCAGGAAGGCCTTCGTGCGGGCTTCCTTGGGATGAGCAAAGAGCGCAGCCAGCGAAGTGATTTTTCTCCGGAGCTGAGCTCCTTCATTGCCGGGCAGTGCAAGAAATATCATCGCGGTCACTAATCACGTCCATTGAAAAAGGCGGAACCCATCAGGCTCCGCCTTTTTTATGCTAGAGGACAGCTTCCAGGAAGGCCTTCGTGCGGGCTTCCTTGGGATGAGCAAAGAGCTCTTCCGGGGTATTCTTCTCCAAGATCATGCCTTGGTCGATGAAGGCGACTTCATCGCTGACATCCTTGGCGAAATTCATCTCATGGGTGACGATCACCATCGTCATGCCGATGGCAGCAAGTTCTTTAATGACGTTAAGGACGCCTTTAACCATCTCCGGGTCAAGCGCCGAGGTCGGTTCATCAAAGAGAATCAGATCCGGTTCCATAGCCAGCGCCCTGGCGATGGCAACCCGCTGCTTCTGTCCGCCCGAGAGTTTGATCGGATACTCATTGGCTTTGTCGGCAACGCCAACCTTCCCCAACAGGTATAGCGCCTTCTCCTGAGCGGCTTTGGGTTCGAGGTGTTTAAGAGCGGTAAGACCGGTCGTGACATTCTCGAGGACAGTCAGGTTATTGAAGAGATTGAAGGATTGGAAGACCATCTGCACTTTGGTCCTAAGGCAATTAAGTTCATCCTCTTTGATGAGGATGTCGTAATTGGTTTTGAGAGGCTTCTTCGGGTTAGCAGGCTTCTTTAAAGGCTTCTCGCCGAAGATGGTCTTGCCTTCGAAGATGATGGTTCCGGAAGTCGGGGTTTCCAAAAGATTGAGACAACGCAAGAAAGTGGATTTGCCGCCGCCGGAGGAACCGATGATGGAGTAGACCTTTCCCTTCTCGACCTGGAAAGAGATGCCTTTGAGGACATCCAAGGTCTTGAAGGATTTCTTCAAGTCCCGGACGTCATAAATCAGGTTAGCGGGCTGCATATTTGTTGAGCCTCTTTTCTCCCAGCCGGATCAGCCAGGACAGGACGGATGTGATCACATAATAAAGCAAGGCGGCATAGATCAGGGCTTCAAACACCTTGAGGGTGCTGGCTTTGACCAGATCGGCCACCCTTGTGATATCGGCAATGCCGATGATGGAGACGACCGAGGATTCCTTGACGACCGTGACAAACTCGTTGCCGATGGCCGGCAGGATGTTCTTCAGCGCCTGCGGGAAGATGATATGTTTCATCGTATAGGACGAGGAGAGACCTAAGCTGCGGGCAGCTTCGTTCTGTCCGGGATCGACGGCCTGAATGCCGCTGCGGAAGATCTCGGCCACATAGGCGGAGGAGTTGAGGCTCAGTCCGACCAGACCCGAGATGAAGATGTTGACGTTGACGCCCATCAGGATCGGGATGCCGTAAGCCAGGATATACAGCTGAATCAAGAGCGGTGTTCCCCGGATCAGGGAGACATAGAAGCCGCACAGCCAGGCCAGGGGCTTATGTTTGGACATATGCCCGAGGTTGATGATAAAGCCAAGCAAGGTTCCGAAAAAGACGGTTCCCAAGGAAAAGAGCAGGGTGATTCCCACACCCTGCATGAATTCCCCGGTAGCCTTTAAGACCGGCCCGAAATCGAGCTGATACGTGAAAAACAGGTTAAGCATTACTGCCGGCAGCCTTACTGGCAGCCTCCTCGTAGAGGGTAGTCAGTTTGCCGTTGGCGGTGTTGGTGGCAATGACCTCATTGACGATGGCAATCAGGCTGTCGCCGGTCGTATAGTTGGTGGCAATGCCGTAATCACCGGCATCATCGAAGTCAATCTTGGTCTTATCGACGATCTTCAGTCCCGACTGCTTGGCGATAATGGACTGAGCCACCGGCTTTTCGACAACCAAGGCCTGGATGGTGCCTGACTGCAAAGCCAGGACCAGATCCGAGACACTGGTGAGCGTCTTGTTGTCCTTGTTCCAGCCATCCTTGGTGGAGGAGATCGTATCGCCCTGGACGGTGCCAAGCTGAGCGCCGCAGACGGCGGCCTTCAGGGCATCCATCGAGGTGATGGTCGTATCGGTATCCTTGACGACGACGGTGGATTCCGCCGTGAAATAAGGCGTGGAGAATTCCACCGACTTCTTCCGTTCATCGGTGATGGAGAAAGCAGCGGCGATCAGATCGATCTGATTGGCGTTGAGGGAGGTGATCAGAGAATCAAAGGTCTGATTCTTGAAGACGACCTTGACGGTGGTGTTGTATTTCGCGTTGATGGCATCGCCGACTAAGCCCATGACGTCGACATCGTAGCCTAAGACATTGCCTTTCGTATCGGTGTATTCGAAAGGAGCATACGTCGCTTCCGTGCCGACGACCAAGGTCTTCGAGGAGAGGATCTTATCGAGATCGCCGCCATGACCGAAGGTCGAGGTTCCTTTGCAGGAAGCAATCGCCAGCGCTGCTAAACTGATCATCCCGACTTTCTTCAAGACGTTACTGAGTTTCATAATTAACCTCCTTTATGTGGTTCAATGAAACTTTTCAGTCCAGGGAAAGAAAAAGTCCCTAGGCTAAGAAAGCCTAAGGACGAATGTTATTCGTGGTACCACCTTAGTTTGCCGTCTTCTCACGAAGGCAGCCTTAGGAGTGATTGCTCACTCGCTAGCTTTAACGGGCTTACCCGTCCACTTTTACTTGGTTCCAAGTGGCAGCTCCAAGGTTCGTTCGCTTCTTCTGACCGCTGCCCTCTCATCGTCGGCAGCTCGCTTTAGGCCAGGAGAGAAGTTACTGCTCCTCTTCATCGCTTTGAGATAAAGTCTAGACCCTTTTGGGACAATGTCAACGATTATTTTTGGCTGAGAAGACGTAACGAAAAGAACAAAGCTTATCCGTTAGGCGCAAAAGTGAGCTTTTCATAGCCAATTTAGTATCCTAAAGCAAGAAAGAGAGTCTTTCCGGAAGACCTGAAAAAGAAAGCGGTTTAATGGGCACGTCCTGCTAAGCAACTGGCACAGTAGCAATATTGAACAAATTTCTAGGCTCTGTTTAGCCTTATGCTATAATGTTGATAAATAGGGGTATCCGATCCGGTCAGCCATTTTAAAAAAAGATTCGCCTTCACAGCCCCCAGGCAATATTTTTTCTTTTTAACCGCACCTTCCATGCTGTTACGGGTTGAGGTCCAAGCTTTCTTTAAGATAGCAGCCGTTTTTCCGTTTATTTGAGTCTGGCGTTTAAAAAGTGGGGGAAAGGCCAAATGAAAAAAGGATTATGGATTGTCGCGATGTGTCTCTGTCTATTTGGGAGCTGTGCTCATGGGGTATCCACGGTTAACAGCGCCTCCCCTTCTCCTTCACCCTCGGCCAGTCCGTCCACAGGGCCTTCCGGTTCCACCAATCCATCCGTTGCTTCGACCTCCGCCAGTCCCTCGCCTGTTTCGGATTCTGCCAGTACCGTCGTCTCTGATTCGGCCAGTCCCAGCACTTCCACTTCGCCTAGCGCCTCCACTTCGGCTAGTACCTCCGTGGCGGTTGCTCATGCCATCACGTCCTCCGTCACCGGTTCCGGAACAGTGACATTCTCGAAGGAAGAGGCTCTTGCCGGCGAAACCATCACCGTAACGCTGACCGCCGGCGCTTCCGAGCTCTTCAGCAGCATTGCCTCGGACCAGGTCAGTCTGACCGTGGGCGAGGAAGGCAAGACATACACGTTTGTGATGCCGGATGCTGCCGTTGTGATTAATGTTGTCTTCCGGGCTAAGGTTTCCTATGCTCTCCGCAGCCTCATCAACAATACGACTTATTCCGACATTGCCTTTACCAAGATGACGGCCGGGAACAGTTATGAGGAACAGCAAGCCTCGGTTCTGGATGTTTCTTTCCCCAGCTATCCGATTGAGACAAGTCTGGGTGAGGTTTTCCCGGCCATGGTCCTGCAGGTCAATGATACCTTTTTTGATGTCACTTGGAATACCAAAGGAATCTTTGAACTGTCGTTTGCTTTCCCGGGCAAGGAGACCGTCATTGCCCTCTCGGTCGATGACAGTGATGCCAGTGGGTTTACCCTAAGTTATCCAAAAGAACGGACTATCAGATCCTTGGCATTGACGAGAAGAGAAAATACCTTCATCCTTCCTATGCCTATGAGATCAAGGGCGGTCATCAGCTGACCGATTTTGCCGTCACGGAGGACCTCAGCAAAAAGAATATTCCGATTTGGTAAGGTGACAATGCTCTCTATCGTCAAAATGATTATGTTACAAACTTTATGCGGCAAGCACTCTTTCCTTTAAGGAAGAGGATGCCAAATTAGTCCCGATTGTCTATGACACCACCGTAACCGATGTCACCAATTACGACAGCCTTCCGAAAGAAGCCTATGCCGGTGCCCATGTCTCGATGACCTTGACCCTGACCGCCAACCACTTCCTCCATCGAGTCCTCATTTCCGATCCGGACTACGAGGGCTATCGCTATTATGATCATCTCGAATGCAATCCTGCGACCAACGTCGTCCGTTTCACGATGCCGAGCGACTTCAGCCAAGTTAAGCTGGCCTTCACCGTCAGTGCCACGTTGGGCCTGACGATGACGAGCGTCACCCACGTCAGTTCGTTTGCCCTTTATAAGGATGAAGCCCTGACCCTGCCGGCAACGCCTGCGGAGTTTGCCTCCACCGGCTATGGGACAAGAATCGATTTCTATTGTCAGTTTGTCACGGATACCGGCTATGCCGTCAGTGACGTCCCCGTTCCGGATGGAGTCGATAATTTCCATTGCCTGGCTCAGAGCAAGAACTGCTTCAACATCTATTATTATGGAGACGATGCCCTGACCCTGACGCCGACGGTCGTGGATACGACCATCAGGAATGAGGTTACTGGCAGTAGAAATACCACGTTTAAGACCCTTTCCGGAACGCCCATCCCGGATGACTATGCGGCCGGAGACCTGGTTGTTCTTAAAGTCTCGGGAGCGCCGGGAACAAAGGTTGAGTATATGGATTCCGATGAGGTTACCTTCCGTAAGGCCTTGACAGCGGAAGGCGTCTATGCCTTCATCATGCCCAGCCAGGAAGTCACGATTCGCACAATGTTTGCCAGCTACATCAAGTTCGCCCTGAAAGTCCGGGACTATACCTACATTAAAAGCTTCGGTGTCGCTCCCAGCCGCCCCTCTTCGAAAGACATCAATAACCGGGAGAAGACCATCGACGTCCTGCCTAACGTTGCCCTGACCATCATTGTCAGAACCACGACCAACCACAAGATTGCCAAGATCTATAAGACCACCTCAGCTGACCCTGTTTCGGCCTCGACGGATACGACGACACCGACCGCGGCTGCCGCCTCTGAGACAACCGTCACTCCCACGGCATCCTTAACCACCTGTGAGATTGTGATCGTTGACAATGAGACGGTGATTCCTTCCGTGGCGGTGAACTTTGTCGGCCCTATCACGAAAGTCACCTACGGTTATGGCGATATGGACGTCAAGGCAACCCTTCCTGCCGATCCGACAGCGACCTTAATCCTGACCACCGTCACGGCCTATGAGACCTTGTTTATTCTGTTAGATGAAACGACAGGCACGAGTTTCTCCATGACCTCCGTCGATGCTAACGGCAATACCCGGGGAGGCTCCGGCTGGAACGTCGATATCGAGACAAAAAAGCCCTGCTACCTTATCTATCTGGAACAGGCCTCAATCACCATAACCATTACCGCAACCGCCTAAGGAAGTGCTAGTGATGTCCGTTTTGCCCTAGCACTCCTTTGAAAGCCCGGGAAATCATAAAGCGTCTCATTGAGATTGCTAATATAACGGATTTCCGTTATAATGGAAGCATGAATCTCAATGTGCTTTTAGAAGAAAAGAAGATAACCAAATATCAGCTGAGAAACATCACCGGGATTCCCTATTCCACTCTCTCGGATCTGCTTAACGGAAAGACGGACTTCCGTTCCTGTCCGTTGGAAATGGCTTTTTCTTTGGCAAAAGCCCTCTCCCTGTCGGTGGAAGATTTTTACCGCTATGGAACCCAAAGACAACCGCTTCCCAGCTCTCTTTATCCGGCTTTCTGGGATACGGATTTAAAAGCACTGGACATGGAGAAGAACAAGAACTTCATCATTTGCCGCCTTTATGTCAAAGGAGGCATGGAGGGGATGTTCTTTGCGGAAAGGAACTATTCCTATTATGAGATCCGGGAAGCGGCCAAAAAGAGACGGGATCTGAATCCGATTGTGGCTAACTACCTTCGACAGTTATACCATCTGAAGAAAGAAGAGATGAAGTACTATTCCGTTCCTCATGACATCTGGAGGCGATAACGATGACAATCCATTGGGAAATTCTTGACGACCATCGGCAGGCTCTCTTAAAGAGACTGGCCCTAATGACCTATCCGAAAGGTGTTTATCTTGCCGGCGGGACCGGGCTTTCGTTGCAAATGAAGCTAAGGACTTCCGTTGACTTTGATTTCTTTGTTCCGACATCTTTCAACGAAGAAGTGCTTTACCAGGAAATCAAGGAAGCTGGCTTCACCTCCCTAGACGTTATTCATAAAGAAGCGGGAACGCTGGATCTCCGGATTGAAGGAGTCCAGGTAAGCTATTTCTTTTATCCTTACCCTCAGGTGGCCCCTCTCATTACGGATATTCATTTCAAAGCCTTGTCCTTTGCCAGTCCCAGGGATATTGCCCTGATGAAGTTCCAGGCCATCGGTTCCCGGGGCTCTAAAAAAGACTTCTACGATCTCTATGAGATTCTTAAGGAAGAGAAGATTCCCGGAAAAGACCTGCTTAAGCAAGCCAAAATGAAATTCGGAACCCATACGGAGTTATCTTACTTCATTATGGGCTTAACCTATTTTGAGGATGCCGAAGACGATCTCCTCCCTCAGCTTTTTGTTCCCGCCGACTGGCAGACCATCAAAGATTTCTTCATCGAGTACGCCAAGGAAGTCAAGAAGAATTATTTATCGCTTTCAAAGAAAAAATAGGTTTCTATAAAAAAGCATGGATTTGTTCTCCTGCTTTTTAGAATATCCATTTCCTTTTTCTCTTTTGAAAGCGTCTCTACTTCCGTGGGGCTCCGGTATCGATGGTTGCCGATGGGGAACTGCTGGTGGACGTACTCGCGGAGGTGTTCTTTACAGTCGAAGCCGAAGCACTGGCCGAAGGGGATGTGCTGTTGGAGTTCTCCGCCGACGGCGCTGAAGAAACAGCAGCCGACGGCGTGGCCGTCGAAGCCGCCTCCACCCCACAGCCGGTCAGTACCAGCATTAACGGGAGAAGCATCCACTTCCTTGATAATCTGCTTGCCATAGGTCTGTCCTCCTTTTTCTTTGTCAGGAATCCTATCGTATCGGCTGAGATAGAAGAACGCTTTGTCTAGTTTTCCGTCAGAATCCAGGAACCTTCATTGGTGGTCAGGGTGTTGGCCGAGGTGGTATCCACCGTCGTGACTTCCGCCGTCTGGGTATTCTTTCCTTCGGTGGTGGCACCGGTAGCGACAGCCGTGCTGGCCGACTCTCCGCAGCCAGCCAAAAAGAAGAGTAAGGGAAGAACGACTACGACCCAACCGACTTTCTTTGTGTGTTTCATACGCTGATCCTCTCTTTCGTATGGCAACAGGTTAGCAAAGCAAGCTTAAACGAAACTTAAATGTATTAAATAGTTTCCAATGCTGTTTCCTGAGCGTTATTCCCCCGCGCTTGTTTTTTCCGTTTATACTACACGACGAGGGAGGATTTCTATAATGAGAAACAATGTCAAAGTCGGGATTGTCGGTGTCGGGATGGTGGGCAGCACCATTGCCTACACCTTAGCGATGAGCGGTCTTTACAAGGAAATGGTCTTGGTCGACTATGTCAAAGAGAAAGCCGAAGGCGAAGCCATGGATATCAGCCATGGTCTTCTTTATGCCTATCCGATGACGATCATGGCCGGAGACTATAAGGATCTGAAAGACTGCGGCCTGGTGATCGTGACGGCCGGCCTGGCACAGAAGCCAGGGGAGACCCGTCTGGATCTGGTCAAGAAGAACACCGAGCTCTTCAAGACGATGATTCCGGCTATCATGGCTAGCGGGTTTAACGGCAATCTTCTAATTGTCTCCAACCCGGTCGATATCCTGACCCGGGTTGCCTTGAAGCTATCCGGACTTCCGGAGAATCAGGTCTTCGGCAGCGGAACGGTCCTCGATACGGCAAGACTGAAGTATCTTCTCGGACAGCATCTCGGACTGGATCCGAAGAGCATCCACGCCTTCATCTTAGGGGAACACGGGGACAGCGAAATCGTCAGCTGGTCCAACAGCAACGTCGCCGGTGTCCCCCTCAATCAGATCTGCGAGATGAAAGGCTACTACAACCATCAGGCTTCGATGGAAGCCATCGCCGAAAGCGTCCGCAATGCGGCCAATGAGATCATCTTACGGAAGAAAGCCACCTACTACGGCATCGGCATGGCCGTCAAACGGATCTGTGAAGTCATCCAGCGGGATGAGAAGTCCATTCTTCCCTTATCCACCCATCTCCATGGCGAGCTTGGCTTAGCGGATGTCACCCTCTCCGTCCCGGCAATCTTAGGAGCCAATGGCGTGGAGAAGATCCTGCCCTATGTCCTCTCTCCGGAAGAGAATCAGAAGCTGTCGGCTTCGGCCAAGCTTCTCAGGGAGACTTATCTCTCCCTTGCGTTATAATAGGACACGAAAGCGAGTAATCACATGTTCTTAGCCATACCTGTTAACGACGATGGGACGATCTTTGAGCATACGGGACGGACGGAGGTCTTTAAGATCTACGAGATCGAAAATCAGGAAATCAAGAAGTCGTATCTTTTGCCGACCAACGGACTCGATCATGAGTATCTGGCCGGACTGCTTAAGAATGAGAACGTCTCAGCCTTGATCTGTTCCCATATCGGCAGCGGAATGCTGCAGATCTTAAGACTCAACGGCATTAAAGTCTATGCCGCCGTCACCGGCATGGCCGATGAGGCTGCCCAGACCTTTGTCGAGGGCATCTTAAAGTATGATGCCAATCCCACCTGCCAATGCGGTGAGGAAGGCCATCACCACCCAGATGGCTGTGGCTGCGGATGCGAAGAAACCTCTCAGGATGGCTGTGGCTGTTCCGGAGATTCACAGGACGGCTGTGGGTGTGGCTGCGGATGCAACGAGACGAAGTAAATCCCTTAAGGGATGATAGTAAAATCAAGCTGTTAGAGAAAGACACGCTCCTCCTTGTCAACAAAGATGGTATCTTTGAAAGCCAGGATAAAGGCATCTCCTATCTTTTGAGACTAGCCACGCAAGGTAAGACCTTAGCTGACACGATTGCCTACGATAAGATCGTCGGCAAAGCGGCCGCTCTGCTCTATCTCTATCTCGGTGTGAAAGCCGTCTATGCCAAGGTCATTTCGAGCGAGGCTGAAAGACTCTTCCAGACTCATCATCTTCCCTATGCCTATGAAACGAAGGTTCCGGCGATCCTCAATCCGAGCAAGACCCAGCGGGGACCTTTTGAGAAGGCTCTCGTGGGTATCGATGACCCTAAAGAGGCGCTGCCAATTCTCAGCGCAGTCGACCGACGGTTCTTTTCCAAGTATAAAACGAGAGTCTCTTCGCAAAGGGGACTCTTTTTCCGTTATAATGAAGAAGTATTTAAAAAGGAGATCTCTATGGCAATCAAGACATTCCAGATTCATGGTGTCACCATCCCTAACCGCTATATCCTGGCGCCGATGCACCATCTGACCGATTACAGCATGCGGAAGATGGCGGCCGACAAAGGGGCGGGCATGGTCTACACCGAGATGCTCTCCTGCAAGGATATGTTAGCCCAGGATGCGACCATCCTTTCCGCTGTCCGGGATACCCGTAAAGACAAGGCCACGGAACCGAACACGAAGCTGGCCTTGCAGATCTACGGTGCCGATGAAGCAACCGTCTTAGCGGCTTTACCGCTTTTGGAAAAAGAAGGCGACTACGATTTCCTGGATTTCAATATCGGCTGTCCCCGCAAAGAGGTGATGGACGAAGGCGCCGGCTGTGCCTGGCTGACGAAGCAAGAAGCCTTGTTCCATCTCCTTACGAAGCTGGTCAGCTTATCCAAGAAGCCCGTCTTGCTGAAGACCCGGACCGGCATCGACGCCGAGATAGACCTGCCGGCCTTTGCCAAGAAGGTCGAAGCCTGCGGCGTCTCGCTTATCTGCATCCATGGCCGGACCCGCAGTCAGTTCTTCCAGGGACCGGTCGACTATGACCTGATCCGGAAGACGAAGGAAGCACTCACCATTCCGGTGCTGGCTAACGGCGGCATCCGTTTGGCTAACGCCGAAGAAGTCTTCAAGGCCACGAGTGCGGATGGTCTGATGATCGGTCAGGCCAGTCTTGGCGACCCGAAGATCTTCGAGGATCTTTTACGGCAGGAAGAAGGACTGCCATTAAAGCCCAATGGCCTCATCCGTCAGGGCGAGGACTTAAGGGCTCATCTGAGCCTCCTCTTTGCCTCGCAGGACTTGGCCTCAGCCATCGTTTTTGCCAGACGGATCTTCCCGGAATACGTCACGGCCTATGTCCAGACCGAGGACGTCAAGGAAATCCTGGCTCACTGTGAGACAGCAGAAGACTTCATGAAGCTGGCCTGCCGGCTAGAGTACAAGTAGCTTTCGGCCAAAGTTGTTAGCATCAAAAAAGGAGGCTTCCTTGCGGAAACCTCCTTTTCTTTTCACAAAGAGTTAGACAATCTGCTGAACGACTTTGTAGTTGAAGGAAATCTTCTTGCTGCGGTAAACAAAGGTAGCCGTCTTCGAGCCGGTCGTCACCGCAGAGGTATCGATGGAGAGACCCGACACGACCGGGTCGGCTTCGGTAAGAGAGCCGGCTTTCTGGGTGCCGTAAAGATAATCGCCGGTGATGCTGTCGAGCGTCGGGGTCGAATTCAGGTCGAAGGTGAAGGTATTGCCCGGGTAACGGCTCTGCGTGCCAAAAGTCAGGGTATCTACCCGATCTAAGGTGCAGGCCTTGTCATCGACGACCGTGTAGCTGGCCGTATAGTTCTTATCCTCGCTGGCCTTGGTCTTCGCACCTAAGGCTGCCGTATCGGTGCCCTCAAGCGTGATGAAATCATCGGTCGAAGTCAGTTCCAGCATCGTCCCTTTGATCTGCTGGGTCAGATCGGTCGGCTTGCCGACGGCAAAGTCTTTCAGAGAATAGTACTTGCCATACTCGACGTCCTTTTCACCGTTGAGGATGACATAGCCGGAATCCATGCTCTCGTAGGTAGCTGTCGTATCCCCGGCATCATAGACGTAATAGGCAAACGGGAAGGTATAGGCTCCGGCCGTGAAGGAAGTATAGTGCATGCCTAGAGTCGAGGTATCGATGCCGGCCCCGGTGTTAGCCGTGGAAAGCAAGGCACCCGTGCCATCGGAATGGCTGTCTTCGGTGACGTTATAGAGGCGTGGGCGAATCGTGATCAGCTTCTGATCGTCCAGACTTAAGTTCTTCGGGAAAACCAGCGGAACGGCATCGCTATCCGCTGAGACACCCAGATCATAACCGATCTTAGCGCCAACACCACTGTCGGTTGTCGAGCAGTAGACATACTGGACAAAGGTGTCCTGCGGATAGACGGTGTAGTCAAAGGCAATCGTCGCCGACTTCTTCGTTTCCGTGCCATCCTCGGCAGTAACCACGCCTTCCACGACCAGATTGGCAGAATGATAGCCTAGCGTGCTATCGAAGGTCGGCAAAGTCTTGACGGTGATCTTGGTCAGATCATTGCCTTCGCTATCGGTTAAGGAGACTTTGAAGTCCGTGTCCTTGAAGACATGATCCGGCAGCAGCTGGTCATTATAGGAAAGACCATATTCCGAATAAGGAACAGCCGGAACCACCTTCGTCAGGACCGTGGCTTCGAGCGTCTGAATATAGGTGCCGAACGTCTTCAGCTGATCCTCATCGCTGAAATCGGTATCCTTAAAACCATCCAGGGCAGTATGGACCTTGTCATAATCCAGGCCAAGGAAGGTGAAGACAGACTTGATGGCCGTCTGTTCCGCCGTAGAAAGCAGAGCAAAGGCAGCATCAAAGGTCGGTAGCAGCGTCGGAATCGGGTTGGTGGTCTTGATGGCGCTGATGGCCGAAAGGTCATCGCTGTCGAAGGCAGCCAGGATATTGGTCAGCAGATCATAAACGGCGGCAAGGACATCGGTTGTGACAGCACCCTTGATGGCGTTAGCTGTCGCCAGGAAAGCCTCCCGGTTCTCCTTGATGGCGAAGTCGCCGCTGGCGATGGTGTCAATTGCACCAAAGACGAAATCGGCGATGTGAACCAAGGCGGTATGGATCAGCTCAAAGGACGAGGCACTGGGCTGAGCCTCCTTAAAGGCAGCACCCAGCTTGTTGGCAAGACTCGGAAGTCCGGCCATGAGTGCGGTGATATCCGCCTGGAAGGCCTTATCGCTCTTCAGATTGCAGCTAATCTTGGTAAAGTTGAAGAGAGCATCGACCACCCGGATGAAGTCCGTCTCATCCAGATGATTCAGAACAGCCGCTAACAGGTTCTTGATGAAGCGGCCTAAGACGACCTGATCCGCCTGGGCAATGGAGGAGAAATCAATCGGGACATTCCAGGACACGGAGCCATCAAAGAAGGCTCTCATCTTGTCGAAAGCGGCCTTATTGTCACCGGAAAGGGTAGCGCTGGCAGCATTGAAATCAATCAAATTCGTGATATTGCTGACCATCGGGGATTCCGAGTTGGAACGACGCAGGTAATTGAGAACGGTCATGACCATATACGATAGCTGGTCGCCTTCCACGGCATCGACCAATGCGAGGAGACGGGTTCTCAGATCCTTGACCTTGGTCTTGTATTCGGAATAGGTAGCGGAAGCCGGAATCATTGTGGCATCAAAGACCAGCGTCACAACCGAATGGATGTCTTCTGTTGAAAGTCCGGAACCTTTGAAAATACCCTGCAAGGCATCACGCTCTTCCATTTCGACAAAAGCCACATTCGGATAATGGTGGCCGGAAAGAGCCTGAGCGAAAAGGCAAATATCGCTGTCCGCGATTCCCTGAGTCTGATACGTCTTCGGATCCCCGGAGAGATTGGTTCCAGGTTCGGTGGAGGTGGAGGTGGAAGTGGAGACGGATGTCGTATCGGAAACCGGCGCCGACGTGGACTCACTTACGGATGTCGAGGTCGAAGTCGGCTGCTTGCAAGACGAAATCACCATGGCACAAAGCGTCAAGGCCGTCACAAATTTTGCTTTCATTACAAGCCCCCTATAACCATTCCTAATGGATGGTTTTCAGCAACATTATAAGAGATAGTGTTTGAAAACCCTAATGTCATTTTGTATTTTTTAATTTTCTTAATTATTTTAAAAAAACTCTTTATTTTACTAATTTTTTGTGACGATTATTAAGCTTTTTTAAAAAATCTATTTTTCATTCATTCTTTTTGTCTGCCACGGAAACCGAAGAAAGGGTCAGCCGGAATTCTTTTGAAGAGCTTTCAGGGCAAAAGAGAGAGGTCTGTCAACCCATAGATTTCTTTACGACCCTTTGATCAAGGAAATGCAATAATTTGAAAAAACAGAACGATTCAGGAAAAATCGCTCTGCTTTTTCTATCCGTCACTATGATTTTCTGAAGACTCCCCAGCTGAGGAAGACTGGGGAGGTAAGTCTATTGGTGGAATTTATTAGCAATTAATACGGCAACGTCCAGGAACTGCCCGTCGTCGACGTGTTGACCTTGCCGGAACCCGAATTGTTCCAGGTGACACTGGCCGAATCATAGAGGGTGGTCTTCAGGACGGACGTGGGGCTGTTGGCCAGATTGACTTTCAATGTTCCTAAGGTCAACGCCTTGATATGGAACTCCGCCGTCTCATCGGTGGACGTCCAGCGGGTCGTCGTATCGAGGAACTCACCGTTCCCGGCCGTATTGTCAAAGGTCTTACCGCTCAGATAGATGGTGGCATCGGCATTGGTGATATAGAACATCGGTGCTGCGCTGTCGAGGTTGGTGATGGTGGTATCGATCAGCTCGACGACCGGCTTGCCGCCGACGGAATCATTGCTCATCGACTGATAGAGCATGATGGCGCCCCAATCGACAGCAGCACTGGACGAATGGTTCTTGCCGGAGGGGGTCGAATTCTCGACCTTGATGACGTTGGATCCTTCAATGACCATAGCTTGGGCCTGAGAGGCACTGCCCGTCACATAAGCGGCTTTGATGACACCGGTCGAATAAAGGCAGGGACTATCCTGACCGGTCGTCGTCAACGTATTCATCGCCGTCGCCGAACCGGTGAGGTTAACGTACCCGCCGCCTCGGTCGGTGGCCACGGCAGCACAGCTCTTGCCCGCCGTAGTGATGGTCATTCCGGAAGCGTTGATAGTGCCGCCATAGGTGGCATGCAGGCCACGGCTGTTGCCGGTGCATTTGTTATCAATGGTCGTATCGGAAACCGTAATCGTGGCCCCGGCACCGGAGAAGACGGCATTGGAGCCAGAGCTGGCGACATTGAGCGTGCATCCCGACATCGTGATCTTGGCGCTGGATCCGGCCGCAACAACGGCAGAATTAAGGCCATACTGGATCCGGCCGCAACAACGGCAGAATTAAGGCCATAGAAGTTATGATCATCGCCGACCGAAGAAGGGGTTCCGTCCTTGACGATGGTGGCATTCTTAATTGTCAAGTTGCCACTGCCGACCACGAGGAACACTGCCTGATTTGCGGTCGTGCTGGTCCAGGTACCGCCCTCGACCGTGCAATCGCCGGTAATCAGATAAGCACCGACTAAGGTCTTGGTGGCCGTTCCGGCACCGGAATTGGTCGACGTATACGTCACACTCTGTGAACCATTCTGAGAATACGTACCCGTAATCGTACCGGTACCCGACGTTGTAGACGTCGTCGCCGTCGAAGTCCCAGTCGATGTCGTCGAGGTCGCCGTGGAGGCGGTCTCACTCGTAGTCACACTGGTCGCCGTCGACGCCGCAGAAGACGTCGTCGTTCCGGTGCAGCCGGCTAAGAGAAGCATGAGAGGTAAGAGCATCAGCTTCCGATAATTACGTCTGTTCATAACCATTCCTCCTTGGTTAATTATGACCTTATGATAAAAGGCGTAGTTTAAATGAAACTTAAACAGAAAAAGAATTGTCAGTTTTCAAATATTTGCCCGGAAAGTAATCGCTTCTGCTTTGTATTTAAACTAAATTAGGCACTTTTTATAAACTGCCGAAACTAGTTGAAATCGTTTGAGAAAGGGAGTATCCTAGGGATGAGGTAAGATATGGCGGAACAAATGGATAATTCGACAAAATTCATCACAGGAACAAAGCTGAAGGAAGAAGGTCTCTCCTACTATCGGATAAAGTGCCTGACTCAAGAGGGGTATCTGAAAAAAGTCAATCATACGACCTATGAGAACCTTCACTATGTCGGAGAGGAGAATGACTTTTATTCGGCCTCTTCCTATGTTCCGAAAGGGGTTATCTGCCTGCTCTCGGCTGCTTCCTATTATGGTCTGTCTCATTACGTCCCTGATGCCGTGGATATTGCCATTGACCGGAAAGCCAGAGTGACTACCCTGCCTGACAGCCCACGTCTGAGGCTTTATTATTTTGATGCCAAGCGGCTAAGGATGGGTCGGAAGGTCATTCATGAGGGCAATAATTCCTTCGTCATCTTCGATTGTGAGAAAACAATCATTGATATTCTTGCTTACCGGAACAAAGTCGGCATTGAAGAGATGAAAGAGATCCTTACGACCTATCTGACACGGAAAGACCGTGATCTGAACCGGCTGGATGCTTATGCCAAGGCGCTGAAATGCGAGAAGATACTGAGAACCTACCTGGAGGTGCTAGTATGAACGCAGATTCCGTGAAGGCAAGACTCTCCGATCTTTATTGAAAAAAGAAGCGGGTTTCCGTTCAGGAATCCCGCTTCTGTCGTCTATTCGAAAGCAAACTGCGAATTGTAGAGGGAAGCGTAGAAACCGTTCTGGGCCATCAAGGAATCATGGGTACCGGTCTCGACGATGTTGCCGTCCTTCATCACCAGGATCAGGTCGGCGTTCTTAATGGTGCTGAGCCGGTGGGCGATGACAAACGACGTCTTGCCTTTGGTTAACTCATCCATCGCTTCCTGAATCTCTTCCTCGGTTCTCGTATCGACGTTACTGGTCGCCTCATCGAGAATCATCATCGGGGTATGCCGCAGCATCGCCCGGCAAATGGTGATCAGCTGTTTCTGTCCGGACGAGAGCGAGTCGGCATCCTTGAAGTCATAGTTGATGCCATTAGGCAAGGTAGCTGCAAAGTGAGCCAAATTTGCCTTTTCCAGAGCATCCTCGATCTCACTGTCCTGGACATTCGGCGTGTTATAGACAATGTTGTCTTTCAAGGTGCCGTCATAGACCCAGGTATCCTGCAAGACCATGCCGAAAATGTCGTGAATCTCGCGCCGTGGCATCTCACTGATCGGGATGCCGTCGATCAGGATCTGACCTTTGTTGACCTCATAGAAGCGCATCAGCAGGTTCACCATGGTCGTCTTGCCGGCCCCGGTAGGGCCGACAATGGCGACCTTCATGCCGGGTTTGACCTTAGCTGAGAAATCATGGATGATCTCCCGGCTGGAATCATAGGAGAAAGCGACATCCCGGAACTCGACCTCGCCTTTCACCTTCTCTTTGCCATCGGCATCGAGAAGCTTGAAGGCTTTGCCAGTCTCCGGATCCTCTTCCTTCTCGCCTAAGAAGTCAAAGACCCGTTTACTGGCAGCCCCGGCCGTCTGTAAGGTATTGAGAGCCTGAGCCATCTGAGTCATCGGCGTCTGGAAGAGACGGACATAGACCAAGAAGGCTGAGATCGTCCCTAAGGTAATCCCCGGCTCCTTGTTGGCAATGAGGACACCGCCGACTAACATCACGACGGCATAGGTGGCATAGGAGATGAAGGACATCAGCGGCATCATCAGTCCGCCATAGAACTGGGCCTTGAACATCGTCTTGCCTAAGTCCTGGTTCTTCTCATCGAACTTGGCATCTTCCCGGTCCTCGGCATTGAAGAGCTTGATGATGAGCTGACCGGAGAACTTCTCTTCGATAAGACCGTTGACATCACCGATCTTCTCCTGACGTTTGACAAACTGCGGAGCAGCTAAGCCCATAATGAGGCCTAAGAAGATTGCCATCAGCGGCAGAGAAATCATCGCTGCCAAGGCCATCTTCCAGGACGTGGAAAACATCCCAATCAAGGACCCGATCAGCATGAAGATGGAAGAGACAACCATCGAAATGGCCGAATCCAGACTCTGGGAGAGACTATCGACATCGTTGGTGATCCGGGAGAGGATGTCGCCGATCTGGGTCTTATCAAAGTAAGCTAACGGAAGCCGGTTGATCTTCTCACTGATGGCTTTCCGTAAGTCGTTGGCATAGCGCTGGGTGACGCCGGTGATGATGAAGCTGGCCAGATAGTTGGCTAAGGCTTCCGAGACGTAGCAGGCAATCAGGATGATGGCTAAACGCCAGATCAGGTCCATATCGATGCTGCTGGTCGGCGCCTTGTCGACGATCTCATTGCTGAGATCCGAAAGATAACTCGGGGAGATGACGGCAATCACGACGGCAATGAGGATGAGAATCACCGACACAATGAAAGACGGCCAGTACCGTTTGGACGATTTGGCTAATTTCATCAAGGCTTCCGAGCTGTCCTTCTTGGACATCTTGGGAGCCATCTTCTGACGACCCATCGGTCTTGGTCCGCTCATAATCCTAATTCCTCCTTGGAAAGCTGCGATAAGGCAATGGCAAGGTAGGTCGGACAGGACTTCAGTAAGTCCTGATGCCGTCCCTGACCGACCACCTTGCCATCCTCCAGCACCAGGATCTCATCGGCATCCATGATGGTGCCGATGCGCTGGGCCACGATGACTTTGGTGGTCTCCGGATAGGCTTTCTTGATATTCTCACGTACCTGCAGATCCGTCTTGAAATCCAGGGCAGAGAAGGAATCATCAAAGACCAGAATTTCCGGATGGGTGGCTAAGGCACGGGCGATGCAAAGTCGCTGACGCTGGCCACCGGAGACATTGGTTCCGCCTTGGGAGACGGGTGAGTCATAGCCTTTCTCCATTTGGGTGACAAACTCATCGGCGCAGGCAATCCTGCTGACTTCAACCATGTCATCGATGGAAAGATTGCTATTGCCGAAAGCCAGGTTACTGGCTATCGTTCCAGTAAAGAGGACACCCTTCTGCGGCACAAACCCGATCACGGAATGAAGCTTCTTCTGACTTAGGTCCTTGACGTTGACCCCATCGACGGAGATGCTGCCTTGGGTGCAGTCATAAAGCCGGGCAATCAGATTGATGAGAGACGACTTGCCACAGCCGGTGGCACCGACAACAGCCACCGTCTGACCGGCGGTCGCTTTGAAGGAGACATGTTCGACGATGTTCTCCTTGGCATCCGGATACCGGAAGGACACATCGTCGAAGCGCAAGGTTCCCTTCTCGGTAAACGGCTTCTCTTCGACAGGATCCTGAATCGAATCCTTGGCCTGAAGGACTTCGTTGATCCGTTTGGCACTGACACTGGCTCTGGGCCAGAGGATGAACATCATCAAGAGCATCATGAAGGCCATCACGATCTGGGTAGCCAAGGTCATGAAGGAGGTCACGGTGGCATAGTCCAAGGTCTTATTGTTGATGAGGTAGGATCCTACAATATAGATAGCTAAGGAGACCCCATCCATCAGGATGGTCATCAGCGGCGACAAGGCGCCGATGACCCGGCCGGTGAAGGTATTGAGATGGGTGAGATCATCGTTGGCAGTCTTGAACTTCCGTTCCTGGTAGCGTTCGCCGTTATAGGCTCTCACGACCCGGATGCCGGTGAGGTTCTCTCTCGAGATTTCATTGAGTTTATCGACATATTTCTGACTCACCTTGAACTTGGGCATCACCATCAGCATGATGAGGAGAAGCCCGATGATGAGGAGCACGACCGCGGCAGCGGTGGTGATGGTCAGTTCGGTGGAGCTGGCCTGGATCTTGCAGATGGCCCAGATGGCCGTCACCGGGGCGGCAAAGACCATTCGCATCGTCAGAAGGATCGCCATCTGCACCTGCTCGATATCGTTGGAGGCTCTGGTAATCAAGGTCGGCGTGGAGAAGCCATGGATATTGGCAAGCGAGAAGGAGGA
The DNA here is from genome assembly GCA_022647725.1 of Bacilli bacterium. Taxonomy (GTDB): domain Bacteria; phylum Bacillota_I; class Bacilli_A; order RFN20; family CAG-288; genus Enterosoma. Next base: position 1,388,309 of record JALCLG010000001.1, on the reverse strand, counting down.
GACCTTCTTGTTGATGTCATGGCGGAGCGAGGTAGCAAAGCTGGCAGCGACGGCACTGGCCAGGACGGAGATCAGCGTCTGGGCTCCCATATAGCCTAAGGTAACTAAAATCATCATCCCGACATTGAAATAGACATCCTGGATCGTGGCGGAGGCGATAGCATGAACGGTATCGATCAGTTTCTGGGACATCCCTAACGTCGCACCGGAGGCCTGCACCAGAGCATCGACCGTGCTCCAGGAGCCGCCGGCCTGGTTATACATCGTTAAGAACGTATTTCCGAGCTGGGACGGATCCTGCTGGTAGCTTAGATAGGTGATGGACTGAATAATGTATTTGATATAGTCCGTCATCAGCATGACACACCAAACCTGAATCACCGTTAAGCCGATGATGATGGCGATGGAGAGCCAATCCCTTTTACGGAAGCGTGCAAACAGTTTGAACATTAGGCGTTACCTCTCATGTGATTCAGGATGTCTGCTGCCTTATGGAGCAAGGCATTCACCTGCAGGATGGAATCATAGCCATACTGACTGACAAAGACATCGGCAAAGTCCCGTAACTGCTTCTCCAGACGCTGAGCGACTTTGATGCCTTGCGGGGTTAAGACAATGATGATTCTCCGGTGATCGTTAGGATCCTTGGTCCGTTGGATCAGGCCCCGTCCTTCCATATCTTTCAAGAAGAAGGCCACCCGGGCCGAGCCGACATTCATCGCCTCGGCCAGATCCGTGGCGGAGACCGACTTGTCATGATAGAGACGGATCAGGAAGAAGACCTGGCCTCGGCCGAAGCCGGCCGAGATCCGTTCGTGGCCGTTGACCACGATGTCCTTATCCGTGATGATGAAGTCCAGCAGGGCTTCGTAATTTTCGTTTCCCATTGAATGCCTCACACTGTTAACTATTTTTCAATCCATTATAGAGGCAATATTTCTAAATGCAATAGAAAGATGAAAGAAGTTTACGAAAAGAGCTTTCAGGACAGATAATGTCCTTTAGAGAATGAGTTGTTTTCTGGGCAGAGCATTTCCAAGTTTCATTATTGTCGCAAAAAGCATATATTATTGGAGACAGGTAATTTTCTTAAATGCGAATGCAGGATAAAATCTTAGAGCAAATCAAGCAGAAACCAAGGCAAGTCTATTGTCTTCGGGATTTGGCAGCTTTGGGCAATTATAAAGCCCTTAGCAAAGCTTTGGAGAGGCTTACCCAGGAAGGGATTCTCAATCGTATCTTGCCAGGGATCTACGGATATCGACTCCTCAATCCGTCTTTTGCCATGGAGGAGCCTGTTGATCTGTTTGAAGTCTCCAAAGCCCTGGCCCGAAGTCATCATTGGCAGATTCTTCCGACAGGAGTGTCGGCTCTTAACTTCTTTGGCCTCAGTACCCAAATTCCTGCAACGTATTGTTTTCTGTCGTCAGGCCCTTACATTTCCTATCTCATTGGCAAAAGCAGGATTGTCTTCAAAAGAGCCGCCCCGAATCATTTTGCCGTTTCTGAGAAGAGCGGTCTTGTCTTTGAAGCCTTGCGATCCTTAGGGAAAAACAATATTCAGGCTCAGGACCTGCGCCGCATCCATCAGTCTCTGTCGGAAATAGAAATTCAGACGCTGGTCAAAGAAGCCTGCGATGCACCTTTATGGATGCAGAGCTATCTTAATATTATTTGTGAAAACAAAGCTTAACCCTTAGCTTTTTAATAGGGAAACGAGTGTCGCAAACCGCGAAGCCTTTTTGCGTCACTCGTTTCGTGAGCGTCCCAGTTGACGATTCAATTAGATTTGATAAAATATAGTTGTTTAAAATCAATGAAAGGAGGAGCCATGGAAGAAACTAACGTCAAGGATTCCCTCTGTTTCCCGCTCTATGCGGCCAGCCGTAAGGTCATCAACAGCTATGCTCCCTACCTCAAACCGTTAGGTCTTACCTATACCCAGTATCTGGTGCTCTCCGTTCTCTTCGAGAAAGACCTTATCCCGGTCAGCGAGATCGGAGCCAAGCTCTATCTGGATAGCGGCACCTTAACTCCGCTCCTCAAGAAGATGGAGAAGGAAGGCTATCTCTCCCGGAAACGGTGCAACGAAGACGAAAGAGTCGTCCGGGTCTGTCTGCTTGAGAAGGGCAAGGCCCTAGCCAAGCCCTTAAGCACGATTCCGGGCTGTGTGAGAGCCTCCCATCCCTTAACCCCCGAGCAGAGCCATGAATTAGCTGAGATCTTACAAGCCATCCTGGCTGAGAAAGGAGGATCGTCCCATGCGGTATGATATCGCCATTGTCGGAACCGGTCCTGCCGGCATCTCGGCCGCCATCACCAGCAAGATACGGAACAAGAACCTGATCCTGATCGGATCCAAGACGCTCTCGTCGAAGATCAGCCAAGGCCATACCATTGAGAACTATCCGGGTCTGCCGGAGATCAGCGGTGAAGAGTTGGCCAAACGGTTCCTAGATCATCTGAAGGTACTTAACGTCTCCATCACGGAAGGCAAAGTCGCGGAGATCTACCCAATGGAGGGCTACTATGTCCTCCAGGTAGGGACCGAGATGATCGAAGCCTCCAGTGTCATCCTGGCGACCGGGGCTACCTTAGAGAAGCCCTATCCGGGAGAAGAGGAGCTCGTGGGAAGAGGAGTCAGCTACTGTGCGACCTGCGATGCCTCGCTCTACAAAGGCAAAGAGGTGGCTGTCCTCTGCTCGGATCCGGAGGAAGAGAAGGAAGCCGAGTTCTTAGCCGAGAAGTCCCTTGTTACCTTCTATCCGCTCTATCCGACAACACCGGCCTTCACCCATAAGATTGCTATCAGACAGGAAAAGCCCATCTCCTTAGCCAAGGCCGACAAGAAGGTGATGCTGACGACGTCAGCCGGCACAAGTGCCTACGACGGCGTCTTCATCCTTCGGAAGGCCATCAGCCCGAAACGGCTGGTTCCAGGATTGCTGACGGACGGTCCGAGAGTCGTGGTCGACCGTGGGATGAGCACCAACCTTCCGGGTCTCTTTGCTGCCGGTGACATCACCGGAACCCCCTACCAGTACGTGAAGAGTGCCGGGGAGGGCAATGTTGCCGCCTTAAGTGCTGTCGCCTATCTCAGTAAGCTTACGAAGTAGATAACCAAGTATCATAAATTAAAAAAGGAGGATTACTTATGGTTAAGCAGATCAATGATGCCGAATTCAATGCGGCGAAGGCGTCGAAGAAGTATCTGGTGGTCGATTTCTTTGCCACCTGGTGCGGTCCGTGCCGGATGTTAGCTCCGATCACGGAGGAACTCAGTGAGGACTTCAAGGACAAGGCGGACTTCTATAAGATCGATGTCGATGAGAATGCCGAGTCGGCCGCCGAGTTCAATGTCGAGAGCATTCCGCTTCTGGTCATCATCAAGGATGGCAAAGAGGTTGCCCGCCATGTCGGCTTTGAGACCAAGTATGCCATCCGTGACTTCTTTGAGACGCATATGAAGTAGAGACCAAGACAAATCCTTAGTAAACGAGCCCTTCTTGCCGCCGGCAAGGAGGGCTTTTTGCTAGAAAAATAGCAAAAGTCTGAATTTTGCTAAATAAATAACAATTTTCAGTTTTGAAAGCAATTCAATAAAAAAGTGAGGGAAGCGAACCGCCCTCACCTAGGTGCTATCATGCCTTTCGGGAAATAGACACCGTTTACGATTAGTATTATAACACAAAATCAAAGAATTTCAACCCCGCGAAATATAGTCATTCATTAGCTGAATTGCTGACTTATTTCTTGAATCAAAAGTAACAGCAAAAACAGCTTGACTTGCTGTACTTTGGTATTTGGCAAGAATATTGCTATATTCCCTGACAAATGTTTTCATTTCCGTTTTTGAAACGGACAAATGCTTCATAAAATATAAAACGAGAATGATATAGTCAAGAATTTGTGAAAAATCAATAAAGCATATTCCTGTATCCTTTTTTAGGATTAAGGAAATGCTTTTCTTGACTTTTCCTGTCCCAAAACGTGTATCAAAAATAATATTGTTGTGGGCTACTGCATTCCTTAACTCCCGTAAAATATCAAGCATATCTCTCAAAGCCCGAAAATCGGTATCCAAAGCAGGATTGATATCAAGAGAGGAAGATATTTTTTGTCTGATGCTTTTGTCCAAATTGCTAAACAAATGAGAAAGTTCACCCATAGTCAGCAGTTCAACAATGCTCCAAAAGGGGAGTGACTGGTTTCTATCGTAAAAATGGCAAACGATAGGATTGTGGGAATTATAGGAATTGTTAATTTCCTGGTAAATATTATTACGAATTCGCATTTTTTCCTGAACAGCATGTTGGCAGTCCTTGACTGATGAAGGATTAATAAACAAAGAGGAATAGATATCATTGAATTCAACCGAATTTGATGATGATAGGATCTCAACCAAACAACGATTTCTGACAGCAGTCTCAATAAACATTAAGCGGGGATAAAAAAGCTCTTTTAAGCTAGAATCAAAAGAGATAACGGCCTGAATTTGTTTAATATTATCAAAGGTAAATTGCCGGTTGCCATTATTTGAAAAACGAAAGCGATATCCCTTGTAGCCATGGTAATAACCATAGTTTAATAAAAAGAGTTTCCCCTTTGATCCTTGAATCTGTATCTTCTTTTCATTACGAAGGTGCTTCATTAAGGCATTAAGAGTGATAGGTTTTTGTTTTCTCATATTAATTTTTATCCTATGACTCTTATCAAAAAGATAATATTTTGCTGTAATTTGCTCATTCGTAAATTCAAGAACTTTCCCATACGCTGGGGAATTATTGATTTCAAATTGAAACAAAACATTAGCAGTCTTAAACCTTTTTTAAAATTATCAGAAAGAAATACATGGATACTCCTAATTAAGGATCTTTCGGGACTTTTCTGATACCCATCCTTTGATTTCCCAACATAAGTTTTACCCGGATTGTCAATATTTATCATCGCTCATATTCTCCTTCACTCTATATTGGCGAAAACAAGGCAGAAAGTTCAGTAGAAACCCTTCTCCTTTTGGCATAATTGAAAAGAGTGCCGTAATCCATGGCGTAATTCTCTCTCATGCTTTCAAACATATCCGGCAGTTCACTGGAAGAATAGAAGAAAGAAAGGAAATCATCGGCAATCAGATCAACCATCAGCTTTTCCAGCCGGACAGTCGTTTGATTCTTGGTTAAAGGAGCTCGGGATACCAAAGGTTCTAAAAGGACAGTCCGATCATCCCGGTAATAGTCCATCTCCTTGGCTGACGGTTTTAAGAGGAGGGTAGCTTTGACTTTTCCGTGTAAGGCATTATAAACATATCCCAAAGCCAAAGACTCCACTTCAATAATCAGGGTTGATCGGGCAATCAGCTCATTCAGCCATTCATTCAGAATCGTGGTTTCAAAAGCAACGATTCTAAAATCAGGATAGGCTTTCCTGATGAGAGAGATACACTCCTGACCGACTTTAGGAAGAGATCCGGAATCATAGATCTTAAGAGTGTCGTCTCTTAAGTAGATGCCTTCTTTTATTCGCTTTAAAGAACCCTGCTGAACTAGATGGGAAAGGATCCAGCTATAGCCCCGCGGAGAAAGCTGAGGTCGTAAGGTGTGGATAACAGAGGAGAGTTCCGCTAACGTGTACTGTTTTCCTTTTTGAAGAGGAGCCAGGATATCCTGATACCGTTGTTCATTCATAGTTCCTCTGTTATAAACCAAAGTGTTTTGCCACATTTTTAAAATTGTGGTTAAACGTTCACGGGCTGATGAATTCAAAAAACAGGGGGGAATCCCCTGTTTCAGCTGATTCAAAGAAATTCAGGCGATCATCTTATCCGTTTCCAGATTCTTCCGGGTCATCACGCCATCCACAACCTCATAGACAGCATCACAGCTAGCAAGATAGCGTTCATCATGAGTGATCATCAGGGTCAGCTTCTTCTCGCGCTTGGTCTCCGCCGCGAGCAGGTCGATGACCTCTTTGGTCCTCTTCCCATCCAAGGCAGCCGTCGGTTCATCCGCTAGGATGACTAACGGATCATGGTAGAGAGCTTTTAAGATGGCACAGCGCTGTCTTTCGCCGCCGGAGAGTTCATCCGGATACTTGTTAAGGAGCTTAACGACATCCAGCCGGTTTGAGAGTTCCTCTAACCGGCTGGAATTATTCTTCTGTTTCCGGATCCGGTCATAAAGGAAGAGCTGCTCTTTGACGGTCAGGAAGGGAATCAGGTTGCTGCTCTGAAGGATGAATCCCATCGCTTCAAAACGGATCTGACTCCGTTTCTTGCTGTCTAACCGGCTATAGGGCTTTCCATCCAAGAGGACTTCACCCGTGGTCGGCTTCTGTAAGCCTCCGAGGATGGTTAAGAACGTCGACTTTCCGGATCCCGAGGGTCCGATGATGGCAATGAACTGTCCTTCTTCGCCCTTGAAATCGGTCTCTTTGAGAGCATGGATGACCTCCTCCTTCTGGAGGAAGTCCTTGGTGATGCCTTTAGCTTCAATCAGTGTTTTCATGGATACCTCCTTAGAGTGCTTTGACCGGATCGATCTTAAAGACAGCCCGGACCGAGAAGAGAGCTCCGACCAAGGAGAAGACAAGGAAGGCTAAGGAAATCCCGGCAAAGAAGAGCGGATTGAAGGCAAAGGGAAGGGAATCCTTCAGGAAGAGGTAAGACACGACCGTCAAGAGGAATCCCAGAAGGATTCCCATCAGGGTCAGAAGGAAGGTCTGACTGATGACGGAAGCGGAGATGACCTTGTTGGAGATGCCCTGAACCTTCATCACGGCAAATAAGCTCTTATTCTGGAGTGTCAAGACATAGGTGAAGACACCTAAGATGAAGGAGCTGATCAGAATCAGGAAGCCGATCATCAAGGAGAAGGTCGCTACCTGGGCGGAATAGCCGGGCAGGGTCGAGGTATAGCTCTTCAGGGTGTAATCCTTGAGTCCTTCCGGAAGCGAGGTCAGTGTTCCCTGATAGACCACCGTGCTGAACAAAGGAGAGACTGCGGAAGCAAAGCGGATCTCCCGAAACAAGGAGAGATTGACAAAGAGGACCGGAGCCGTCTGATAGGTGGTCTTATCAATAAAGCCTTTGACCGTCAAAGTCTTCGTTGTTCCGACAACACCGAAAGTAGAACCGACAGCATAGCCTTTCTTCTCCAAGGAGCTGTCCATCAGCACCTCGCTATCCGATAGGGAGATGGCCTGAGGCCAGATGAAGGAGGAATCCTCGGCGCCGAAGAAGTAGATGTTGCTCTTAGCGGAGCTGTCATCCTTGATGACACCCGGCAAGATCCCAAGCTTGGCTTTCTTTCCGGAGACGGACAAAGCATCAAACTGAGTATCGCTGACAAACGACATCATCGCATTGTCATTCGACTCTTCGGTTAAGACCAGGCCATCGGCCTGAAAGCGGTCGATGGCCTGGGTGTAGGAGGTCGCCAACCCATAAGCAAGACCGGTCAGGAAATACACCAGATAACTGATGAGGAACACCATCACGATAACCAGACTATACCGTCCTTTGTTATGGGCGATCTCTTTCCAGGCAAGGTACATAGGGATTAAAGGATCCTTTCGATGTCTTTGGCAATCGTCTTGGGGTTGCTGTTAGGGGCATAGCGCTTGATGACATTGCCGTTCTTATCCACCAGGAACTTGGTGAAGTTCCATTTGATCTTAGAAGAGAAGAGTCCGTGCTTCTTAGCCTTGAGATAGGTATAGAGGATGGATTCATCCGGACCATTGACAAAGATCTTATTGAACCTTGGGAAGGTAGTCTCATAATGGGCAGCACAGAACTGATTGATCTCCTCAATGGTTCCGGGAGTCTGGTTCCGGAACTGATTGCAGGGGAAATCCAGGATGACAAAGCCTTTATCCTTGTAGGTCTCATAGAGAGACTCCAGGATCTTATACTGTGGGGTGAAGATGCAGTTGGTGGCCGTATTGACAATCAAAAGAGTCTTCCCTTTGTAGGCTTCCAATAAGACTTTCTTATTCTGAGTATCTTCAACGGTTATCTCATAGATGCTCATAATTGTTCCTCGTTAAGAGTATTGTAATGAATTATTTGACAACGTACAAGGCAAAAATGTCGATAAGCTAGGGCTAACTTCCAAATCAGTAAAAGTTTTTTCTTTACTTTTTAGGTATCATATGATACCATTATCTAACGTTGGAGGCGTTTTATGACGAAGCCAATAGAGTTAAAGGAGTTGCTGAAAAGGCTAAAAGAAGCCAATTACAATCAGTTCACCTTTCAGCCACGGATAAAAGAGCCTAATAAAAATCCTGCCATCCTGTTTATGAAATTAGGAAAGACAAGGCAAGAGATGATTGATGGTGTCTTGAGAAGACTTACGGAAGAGGACTGCACAAAGCAAAACCAAGAAGACATCTCCCCGGGGCACACGGGATGGGTATGGGTCTTCAAGAAAACGTTTAATGCCATTACCAAAGATGAAGTCATTGCCGTCAAAATTTACATCAAGATCACCTTGGATGGCTCACAGATCATTGTTATATCATTTCATGAATAATAGGAGTATCACAGAAAATGGAAAAGAAAGCTTATTGCACTAACTGCTTCAAGGAAGTCACTTATACCACCAAGAAGGAAATTGAAAAATCGACTGTTCGTGGAGAGGTGGTAGAGTCAGAAATTACTCACTGCTTCTGTGACGAATGCCATGAAGAGATTGAAGTCCCTGAAGTGACGGATCATAACCTTCTTTTAGCTTTTGATGAATATAAGATAAAGAAAGGTTTGTTAACTTCTGGAGAGATTCGAGCCTTACGGGATAAATATGCCATCTCTGCTGCATCTTTAGCGGCTTTGATTGGCGCCGGCGAGAAAACAATCGTCCGTTATGAGAACGGAGCCATTCAGGATGAAATCTATGACACCATTCTCAGACTTTTATCGAATAGAAAAATTTATAGTTACCTACTAGAACAATTCCATGACCGGATTCCTGAAGAAGCATACGAGAGATCCAAAGAAAAACTGATTGATCAGGCTTTTAAAGATGATAAGGCTATTGAGAAGAAGCTTCCTTTTACTGCCCCTAACTATTCCAAGACTGGATGGAAGCGGAGTCCTGATTACTCTCTTAAGGCTGCAATTTTCTCTACCCGTTTATGCAACTGTTAAATAGGAGGCCCTTATGGACGAAAACACAAGTGTGCTGAAGCTGATAAGAATCTTTACTCCCTCTATTGTTTTCATGATGAATGGCAAGGTCGGCGTTTCCTCACTGACAAAGGATACATCGTCCGCTCCCAAAAGCTGGGAATTCATGCATCGGATTGATAAGTTAAATAAAGATACCGCCCTTGTCGCAGTTAGAGCAGCCATTGGCGATAAGAAGAAGTCCCCATATTACCTTGATGTAATTGTCAGCGGTATTTTCGAATGCAAAAACTATGAGGACGATCCTGTTGAGAAGCAAGTCATGGAAGTGAATACTATTAGTATCCTCTTCCCTTACCTGCGCTCAATTGTTACCAATATCACCTCCTCTGCTCAGGTTGAGCCTTTCGTTCTCCCGATTATCAACACCTATGAAATGTCGGATACGGAAGACGATGGAGAGGATACTCCCCATGATGATGACCCGACTACCGATGATATCAATAAAGCCATAAGATCCATTAATAAGGCCAATAAATAAGCAAAATCAATCTTCTACACCATCAAATGAATAATAAATTAAGAAAAGACAATTATCTTCGCAGCTTAGATAAGGTCAAACTTGTCCTTGGGAACGGATTTGATTTGCATTGCGGTTTACCTACAAGCTATAACGATTTTTTCACGAACAGAGATGGGATTCTTCAGCCTCTGATTAAATTGATTGAAAAGATGGAAGCCGAAGGTCCTTTCTTCGCCTATTTAGAAACATTTTCAAAAATGCTCCTTCCCTTAAATCGGGAGAAAATCACAGTCTGGGATATTGCTTTTGTTTGGGAATCGCCAATAGATCAAAAGACTAATAAGATAATAAATTGGTGTGACATTGAATCCGTAATAAGGGCTTCCCTGACACAAAAGAATCAGCTCAACGATTATATAATTGGTGAAAGTAGAGATCCTGAAAAATTATCTTGGGAAGAAGTGTATCAAATACTAAATAATAAAGATTCCCGAAGCTATTATTACAATGTCAACACTTTTTGTGCTGCTTTCATTAATCGACCGTTTCTTTCAATAGGAGATTTCTATAAATATTTATTGATTCAGCTAAACAAATTTGAACAGGCATTTGGAGAATATATAGGGAACATACAAGATAGGAATAGCAGTTTTATAACAAATATTAGACAGTGCCTTAGACAATTTTCCCAAGCTGAAACAGAAAAAGAAGAGGTTTATTTTCCAAACATAGCTTCCATTGATACTTTTAATTATACTGATACCAATGATGTGGAGATATTCAATAAAACAAATCATATTAATGGAAATAGTTTGGCCCCTATTTTTGGAATAGATAGTAATGGGATTGATCCTGAAGTTCCTGCCTTTATTTTTACAAAAACTTACCGAAGAATGATTCTTGATATGAATGATGACAGTTGTTTTAAGAATAAAGACTTCGAAAACGTTTTCGTTTATGGCCACTCACTTAACGCACAAGATTATAGTTACTTTTTCCCTATGTTTGACTCTTTGGATTTGAAAAATAATATGGCAAAGGGCAATCTCGTTTTCCTTTATAGTACCTATGGAAAAGATCTTGAAAAAGTAAAGTCAGAAAAACGGTCTTCTATTATTAAGATTCTAACTAAATACGAAAGCCAAACCGGAAATTCAGGAGACTCCTACTCACATCGGCTTATTGACTTTCTGACAGTTCAAGGCAGACTCCATCTAGTAAATTTGGATGATTTGATTCCTTCCCAATTGAAAGAAAGGCTCCCAAGAATAATGTTTTAATCAATAAACAATGAAATCATTTTTATCGTTTCTTCTATTTGTTCGTCTTTGCTGATACTGGCCGTTCCGTCTCCCTTCTGAGGTCCGTAATAGGCATACCCGGAATGGTTGCCACCCTCCAGAATAACTTTTCTGTTGGAAGAAGGCAGATTCTTTAAGCAATCCTGATACTTGCTCTTTATCCGAGCTTTTGTTTATCAACCTATTAATGGTTTTGCAGACGAAAATAGAAAATTTGAAAAAACAAGAAGGACATTTTCTTTATTTTGTCCACTCAATGTGGTATTATTGATTAACGAGTGGACATTTTTGAAGTTTTGTCCTATCAATGTTTGCTCGTATACCTTGCAAAGAATAACGGAGAACTATGGCCTTTGAAAGTACACTGAAGAAAAGCTTCATCATGAAGGAGGGATTTGAGGATTACCTCCGGCAACGGAGGGAATCCTCGGATTCCTTGGTTTTCAATATCTCTCTTAACCATGAGACAGCCTTTTTCCACTATGATCGGGAATTCATTGATCTGATTGCCTCCCTGACTTCCAAGAATGCCAAGTTACAGAGTCTTTATGACAGTCTCCCTCCATTCGCATTGAAAAGGATGAAAACGGAGTGTCTGATCAACGATATTCAGAGTACGAACAGCATTGAACACATCTATTCGACCAAGAAAGAGATTCATCTGCTGCTTGAGGATATCCAGAAGAGCAAGGATGAACGCCTTTCTTCGATTGTCAATAAGTACCATCTTCTCATGGATGATAAGACAGAGACGCATTTCAAGGATCCTCAGGCAATACGGAAGGCTTTCGATTCACTGATGGCCGGAGCCATCAGCAAGGAAGATCTTCCCGATGGTGTGCTTTTCCGCAAAGGACCTGTCTATATTTCCAATGGATTGAAGGCCGTTCACGAAGGCTCCTATCCTGAGGAGAAGATCATCCAGGATCTCCAGCAGAGTCTTAATCTTCTCAACGATGCCAGCATCAATCCCTATATCCGGTTAGCGCTGTTCCATTATCTGTTTGAGAACATCCATCCTTTCAGTGACGGCAATGGCCGGACAGGCCGGTATCTCTTGAGTGCCTTCTGCAAGCAGGAGATCAGTCCGATCTTATGCTTTATGATCTCCTCTGCCATATCGGATAAGAAGAAAGAGTATTATCGGGCTTTCCAGGATACGGAGGATCCCCGTAACCACGGGGATCTCACCACCTTTGTCTATCCTTTCCTGGAGCTTCTCTCGGATTACCTGGATAAGGTAATCCAGGAGTTGCAGGATCGGAAACAGGAACTGGAGGTTTTTGAGGTGTCTCTTAAGGAGAACAAAGTCACTTATACTCAGGGAGAGCAACTGATCCTGACGGTCATGAAATCCGCTTCCCTGTTCGGCGGACTCGGTCTAGCCGCGAAAGACATCCAATCTATGACAGGCCTAAGCTATAAAACAGTTCTAAGATCCCTGGCCTTCTTTGAAGAGAAGGGTCTGCTTCACCGGGAATCCTATGGGAACCACCGTATCTATTCCCTTAGCAAAAGCAACGGGTAACTAGCAGCAGTCAGCGCCTCGTCTATGCCAAAAGTGACGTGACAGCCATAACCGTCTTGGCAATCTGTTCGTCTTTGCTGATGCTGGCCGTCCCGTCTCCCTTCTGAGGTCCGTAATAGGCATACCCGGAATGGTTGCCGCCCTCAAGAACGACTTCTCTGTTGGAAGAAGGCAGATTCTTTAAGCAGTCCTGATACTTGCTCTTATTGAGGACCTTATCCTCAGACCCATAGATAGTCAAGGTCTTTAAGGAGGTCTTGGAGAGATCTGCAGTCGAGTAGGAGGCTAACAGGATCAGTCCTTCATACTCGCTGGTATCCGAGCCAATGAAGGAAGCAGCCATGGCTCCGCCTAAGGAGTGGCCGGAAAGGTACCAGTGGGATACTTCCGGATGCTTCGTAGGGATTCCCTTTCCGGCCCCACTGTCAAAGAAAGCCAGGTTATAAGGCATCTGAATTAAGTAGGTCAGGATTCCCTCTTTGGCTAAGGAAGAACACAAAGGAGCATAAGCCGTGGCTTCGACCTTGGCTCCCGGATAGAAGACCAGACCGGCTTTGATGGTCTGGTTCTTGGGAGTAAAGACAATCTCATTCCCACGGGTGACTTCCACCTCATCGTTGCTGGCTAAATAGGTATCCGCCTTACTGTCCGCATGATAGTAGATGGAGACATAGATAAAGAAGGTCGAGAAAAGGAGGACGATGACTGAGAAGACGGAGATGAGAGTAATACGGAGAGAACGATGCTTTTTATTCATTATCAGTTATTACATTATGGCGAAAAAATCAGCAAAGTTTAAATATGATTTAAATCAGCCGGAATTCCAACCGCCTTCATTTCGTTAGCGACCTGATATTTCCATAACTCATTGCTCATTTGTACATAAAGAACACCTGAAATATCACTAGGAGTTTCTATTGTACTATCTTCTACAAGAGCGCATACTCTATCCCTTCCGAGTTTTGCCATTAAATACCCATGTTCAAAGACAACATTTTGGCGAGCTCTCGGTTTAGAAGAATTTGGCTGATCCTGAGGATATCCGCAATCACATTTCGTGTAAAGAACTATAGCAAAGCAAACTTGAGAAGCGTTTTCTTCAAATTTTTCAATGATAGTTTCTCCCTTGTTTGGCTGTTCTAAAAGAGCAACGGGTTCGAGTCCGAGTTTATTAATAAGATTCTCAACTTCTGCAAGTCTTCCATGGTCATGACCATAAGCGATAAAAATTTTCTTACAACCCGTCTTTGGATTCTCGTGTAAAGAACAATGGGTAGATTGAAAAGTGTTTTTAACTTTTTCAACAAGAGAATTAGTAACATCCTTGACATAGCCTCTGCTTTCTACAATTTCAGCAGGTGTAATTATAGCCAAAATATTACTTCTCGTATACTCATCTTGAACTCTATCAACAATATTTTGAATCTTATCTTCTGATTCTACTATCTTAAAGCGTTCAAGATTATTGCTATTCAAAGAATATCCATCGATAGTAAAATCTTCCCCTTTCAACTTAGGTTCCAATACTTCTTCTATTAATTGGTCTTCTAAAAGGTCATACCTATAAAGCGAATGAGAAGAATAGTCCTTAGACTCGCTCTTCTTTTGAGCAACAACATGGTAATACATAAGCAATAATTTCCTCTAGGTAATTATTTTACACTATATGTTGAAATAAGGCTAAATGAAACGATAGAATCAAAAAATGTTGTTTGGTTATCGAAAAAGTTGCCGTTTCTTTCTATTTTCCTAGTTTTTGTAATATTATAATATATTGGAGGTTTTCCTAATGAAAGGTATCGTCTTAGCCGGTGGCAGCGGAACACGTCTTTATCCGCTCACCTTAGTGACGTCAAAGCAGCTGCTTCCTGTCTATGATAAGCCGATGATTTACTATCCTCTCTCGGTATTGATGTTAGCCGGAATCCAGGATATCTTAATCATCTCCACTCCTTTGGATACGCCGCGGTTTGAAGCCTTGTTAGGAGATGGCAAAGGCTTTGGTCTTCACCTCTCCTATGCCGTTCAGCCTTCTCCGGATGGTTTAGCTCAGGCTTTCATCATCGGTGAGAAGTTTATCGGCGATGATGCCTGTGCCATGGTCTTAGGAGACAATATCTTCTATGGCGATGGCTTATCCAAGCATCTCAAGAACAGTGTTGAGAGAGCTGAAAAAGAGCAGAAAGCAACCATTTATGGTTACTTTGTAAAAGATCCGGAACGTTTCGGTGTAGTGGAGTTTGATAAGCTTGGCAATGCCACCCATATTGTTGAGAAGGATCCCCATCCTTCCTCGAACTATGCTGTCACCGGTCTTTACTTCTATCCAAAGGGTGTAGCTAACAAGGCAAAGCAGGTAAAACCTAGCAAGCGAGGTGAATTAGAGATTACGGATCTCAATAATATCTACCTCCAGGAAGGAAATCTTCATGTCACGACTTTAGGCCGTGGCTATTCCTGGCTGGATACCGGAACGCAGGAATCCTTGGTGGATGCCTCGAACTTTGTGAAGACCATTGAAGACCATGAAGGTCTGAAGATCTGCTGCCCTGAGGAAATTGCCTATAATAAGGGCTGGATATCGAAAGATGATCTATTAAAGGCCGGTGAAATGATGAAGAAGAACGAATACGGCCAGCATCTTCTCAATGTCGCAAACGGCAAGATCATCTACTAAGGAATAGAAAAACATGAATCTAATCAAAACTGACTTGGATGGTGCCTATATTCTGGAACCCGTTGTCCATGGCGATAGCCGTGGCTGGTTTATTGAGACCTACAATGCCCAAGAACTGAAACGGCTCGGCATTACGACTGTCTTTGTCCAGGATAACCAGTCCTTCTCCAAAGAGAAGGGCATTATTCGTGGTCTTCATTGCCAGACCAACCCCCATTGCCAGACCAAACTGATCCGCTGCACTCGGGGCAGCATTCTGGATGTGATTGTGGATATCCGCCGGGGTTCTCCGACCTATCTCAAGCATATCGGGGTTGAACTCACCAGTGAGAACAAGCGCATGCTCTATATCCCGAAGGGATTCCTGCATGGCTTTGTGACCCTTTCGGACGATGTCGAAGTCCAGTACAAGGTGGATGACTACTATTTCAAAGAGAATGACCGTTCGGTCCGTTTTGATGATCCTGCCATTGGTGTGGCATGGCCGGTCGTTCCTAAAGAAATGTCCCAGAAGGATCTTTCGGCTCCGCTCTTAAAGGATTCGGATTGTCTTTTCGATTATCGAAAATAGGAGGTAGCTATGACCTTTTTAATCACAGGCGGTGCCGGATTCATCGGAGGCAACTACCTCCACATCATGACGAAGCGTTATCCCAATGACCGCTTTGTCTGTCTGGATGCCTTAACCTATGCCGGCAATATGGAGACTTTGGAACCCATCATGGGTCTGAAGAACTTCCGGTTTGTCAAGGCGGATATCCGGGATAAGGCTGCCGTCGAGAAGCTCTTTGAGGAGGAGAAGTTTGATTATGTCATCAACTTCGCTGCTGAGAGCCATGTCGACCGTTCCATTGTCAATCCGCAGATCTTCTTAGAAACCAATATCTTAGGTGTCTCCGTCTTGATGGATGCCTGCCGCAAGTATGGCATCAAACGGTATCACCAGGTATCCACGGATGAAGTCTATGGCGATTTACCTTTAGACCGCCCGGATCTGATGTTCAAAGAGGATACTCCTCTTCATACTTCCTCTCCGTATAGTGCCTCCAAGGCTTCAGCTGATTTATTGGTCTTAGCCTATCATCGTACCTTTGGGTTACCGGTTACCATTACGAGATGCTCCAACAACTATGGTCCGTTCCAGTTCCCGGAGAAGCTGATTCCTTTAATGATTCAGAAAGCCTTACGTGGAGAGAAGCTCCCGGTCTATGGCGATGGCAAGAACGTGAGAGACTGGCTCTATGTCGGCGATCACTGCAATGCCATTGATATGGTGGTTAGAAACGGCAAGGATGGTGAAGTCTACAATGTCGGCGGTCACAATGAAAAATCCAACCTTGAAGTGGTGACGACGATCCTGAAGACCTTAGGCAAGGATGAGAACCTGATTGAGCATGTCAAAGATCGGTTAGGTCACGACAGACGGTATGCCATTGATCCGACGAAGATCGAACGTGAGTTAGGCTGGAAGCCTACCTTCACGTTCGAGACTGGCATCAAGGATACCATCGACTGGAACCTTCAGAACCAGGAATGGCTGAAGCATGTCGAATCCGGCGAGTATCTGAAGTGGATGGAAAGATACCAGGGACTGGAGAAGAAGTAAATGGCAAAGAAAGTATTAGTCACCGGTGCCAATGGCTATATCGGCCGTCATGTTGTCACCGAACTGCTGGATCTCGGGTTTGAGGTCATTGCTGCCGATATCCGTACTGATGGCGTTGATCAAAGGGCTGAGAAAGTTAACGCTTCCATCTTTGATCCAAAAGATGACTATTTTGAATTCTTCGGAAAACCCGATGTATTGATCCATATGGCCTGGCGAGATGGGTTTGTCCATAACTCAATCAATCATATGGGGGATCTCTCAGGTCACTTTAAGTTCCTTGCCAACATGATTGATCATGGCCTGAAGAATGTTGCCGTGATGGGCACAATGCATGAAGTCGGCTATTGGGAAGGCGCTATCGATGAGAATACGCCTTGCAAGCCGCTATCTCAGTATGGCATCGCTAAGAATGCTTTGAGACAAGCTCTTCTCGCCTATGCTGCCGGCAAGGATGTCAATGTCTATTGGCTCAGAGCTTATTATATCCTTGGCGATGATGCCCATAACCATTCGATCTTTGCAAAGATCCTGGAAGCTGCCAATGAAGGCAAGACAACCTTCCCGTTTACTTCGGGGAAGAACCTCTATGACTTCATTACGGTGGATCAGTTAGCCAAATATATTTCTTTAGCTTCGACCCAGACGGAAGTGACCGGCATTATCAACGTCTGCACCGGCAAGCCGATGTCGTTAGCTGACCGGGTCGAACAGTTCATCAAAGACAATAACCTCTCAATCAAGCTTCAGTATGGCGCTTTCCCGGATCGTCCCTATGATTCTCCTGGCGAATGGGGTGATCCGACTAAGATCAACC
Source organism: Bacilli bacterium (assembly GCA_022647725.1). Taxonomy (GTDB): domain Bacteria; phylum Bacillota_I; class Bacilli_A; order RFN20; family CAG-288; genus Enterosoma. The sequence continues at coordinate 1,370,730 of JALCLG010000001.1, read as the reverse complement.
AGATTCTTAAGAACGCAGCTGAAAGAAAATAGGACTTATGGGTTATCTCAAACGGTTTTTCAAAGGAAACGGATTTGAAAAGAAGCGACTATTAGCTATTCTTTTCAAGAGGCCTTTCCAGAAGATTGGCTTTGGCCATTATGGGAAGAAGACTTTCATCTATAAACCTAAGCTAATCAAAGGAAAAAAGTATATTTTCCTCGATGACAACGTCAAATTCTTTGACGGAGCCCGGATAGAGGCCTTGGATGAATGGGGAGAGACCAACCCTGTCTTTTTCAAGCCGTCTTTAACCATTGGTGAAAATACCACTTTTGAGAATGATGCCCATATTATTACGGCCGGGATCCTGAGGATCGGTAAAGACTGCACCTTTTCAGCCCGTTGCTTCATTACCAATGTGAACCATTCCTATCAAGCGGTTGGAGAGAGGGTCCTCAGCCAGCCATTGGAGGTCAAAGACGTCACTATCGGTGATAACTGTTTCTTTGGCATGGAATCCAAAGTCTTCCCGGGTGTTCATATCGGGGATAATGTTATTGTCGGAGCCAATACCCTTATCAATAAAGACATCCCATCCTATTGTGTCGTCGTGGGTTCTCCGTGCCGGATTATCAAAAAGTATAATTTCGATACCAAAAAGTGGGAGCCGGTAGCTTAGTTAAGCTATCAGTCTTTTCGATAAATGGAATATACGGCTTCTGCCTGATTGATCTCATCGTACCCTTTTTCTTTGGCTAACAATCCCATTGCAGGATGGAGAACAGGCTTGATGTCCTTCATGGCATCGGCCCATTCCTGATCAGAAGCTGAAAGACTCAGCCTTTTTACAAGAGGAGAGAAAACAGGCTCCTTAGGAATCACGTCGGAGATAAGACAGGGAAGGCCATTCGTCTGAGCTTCCACTAGGACAAGGCCAAAGCCTTCATAGAGACTGGGGAAGAGAAAGACATCAAAGGCATTGTAATAATCGGCAATTTGGGTAGTCGGCTGATGGATGATGACGCTTTCCGTTAAACCAAGACTCTCAATCTTATCTAAGAAGGGCTGTTCAACCCCGGATCCGAAGAAAACCAGTTTGGAGTTGGGATTCTTCTGGTGATAGCAACTAAAGACAGACAGGACCTTGTCCTGATTCTTTTGTGTATTGAAACGACCAACATGCATCACCAAAAGAGTGTTGTCATCCTGAGTGAATTCCTTACGCAGGAAAGTCCGATTTTCAGAGGAGAAATTAAACTTCGCGGTATCGATGCCGTTTTGAATCATCTGGTAGTGATCCGAAGCAAGAATCTTCTTGGAATATTCCCAACGTCCCGCGCTGTCGGAACAGGCAATGTCAAAGGTGCCATAGCCAACATAGAAAGGCTTCAGGAAATAGTGGACAAAGCGTTTGAAAGAAGAGGTTGCATCATCATTATGGCAATGAACAATTCTCTTTTGAATACCTTCTTTTTTAGCAATAGCAACGTATTTAAGATCAATCGAGTTGCTGATATTGAAATGAAGAATATCAAACTTATGATTCTTTAAGAACTTTCGGAAGGAACGATAACCTTTCAAATGCCGCTTGATGGGATTATGGATCCAGGTATCTTCGAGCTCATAGATGGTAACGTTATACTGCTTCAAAACAGGCAGATATTCATCGCTGGCCATATGATTGACCACCAAGGAAAAATGGAACTCCTTAGAGTCAGCATGAACGATGATGTTCAGGATGACTTTTTCAATTCCGCCAAAGAGACCAAAGACATCCTCAAAAAGTGCTATTTCTTTCATTTCTTGGCATTATGCCTCTTGAGGAAGCCGGCAATCTTCTTGAACCAGTTCTGTTTCTCCATGAACACATAGCGCTGGTTATGGTAGGTCAAATGGTTAGCATCGATAAAGACATCCAGAAGACGTTCGGAGATAAACCCGAAAACCCGTTGATCATAACCGGTATAGTCTGCCAGGTTGATTCTCTTCTCTACCTTAAAGAGAATATCAAACAACCAATCCAGATATTTATTGGCAATCTCCTTTTTGGCTATGAACATATTGAAGTAATGGCCTGACCGCTTTGCCATTCTCTTTTTAAAAGAGGGGTAATATTCCGGATAGTCCTTTTGAATGATTTCACCGGCGATATCCAATGCTTCCGGCTTATGGGCGTTGGCATAGTGGGAATAGTTGGTCTCTATCCAATAGTGGCGTTTCTTGGGAAGAATGAAGTCATACTTGGAAAGGAGCCTATTGATTTCCTTCTCAGAGATGATGTTTTTCAGGTTCTTGGAGAAACAAAGATTGTTCTTCATGAAATAGCGACGGTAATGGACCAATCCTAAAACATCATAATCGTTGTTCTTATACGTCCAGTAAAGGCCGGTAAGCTCACAATAGTATGGATTCTTCAAAGAGATGTTCTCTCCCTGATCATCCCGATTCGGGAAGAAGTGTTCAGTCCGGGAAGCGGCACCGACTTCGACAGGAACATAAATCGGATCCTTGGACATTGGATAAGGCTTATGGGCGATAACAGCAATCAGTATTTTGTTTTCCATTTTATCTTGGTCTTTAATCGATTGTTAGGTTGTTGGCTTCAGGGATTCTCCAGTTGAGTTTCTGAGGGCATTTAAGGCATTCTTCTCTCTTAGGTGTCTGATGATTAAGAAGGCAGTTCATCAGATAGAAAGGGTCTCCTTCCTGAAGAGGAACCTTAGTAAGGCAGTCCTTACCAATATGATACTGCTGGGTCAGGGTCATGAAGTAGCCATTCATGAAGTAGTCAATGCAGAAGTCATATTTCTGATAATAGGCTTCATAGAATTCGTCTTCGATGGTCATCACAGGATTTCCTTTGACAGAGCCCATGTAGAAGACATAGTAATTCATTTCCGGGTTTACTTTGCCCCAAGTCTCGTCCCTCTCTTTGCACTGACAGTTGATGCTATAGAATCCCGTGGATTGCAGTTGCTCGAAAAGAGGGTCACGTTTGAAGATGCGTAGGGTGGCATCAAACCAGAAACCTCCATATTGTCCTAGGAGCCTAAAGCGAAGGATATCCGAGAACGTCTGAATCGAGATCTTTCCCTTTTCAAACAAAGAAAGAATGTTACTGTTTAAAGAAACATAGTCAGCATAATTGTCTTTGGTCAATAAATAAAGATGATAGTCCGGATAAAGCTTTTTGATCTGCTCTACATTGTCCTTAACCATCTTGGGTGCCGTATCAAACCCGGTCCACCAGAAGACAAAGATGTTTTTTTGGGAATCATCAACATTTGAAAGTGGAACTTCCTTGTCCTGATACTTCAGAAGAATTGGTCTGAATTTCTTTTCAAGGATCTTGATGGCTTTGAGCCGGGTCTTGTACTCCTTCTTGCGGAAGAGGGTTTTGGTGAAAAGGAAGCTTGTTCCAAAGCAAAAGCCGAAATTCCGATAATTGGCAAGAACCTTCTGAACGTTTGAATTTTTCATTGAGCTAATCACAGCATCTCGATTCCTGAATATTATATATCACCACCAAAGAAAATTGATTTAAACAAGAAACGCCTGTATAATTTGATGATACTTATGGAAAAGAACCAGTCTCATACAGTGACTCAGCGGGATAGTCTGAAAAAGAGCTCCTTTTTCAATATCCTGATGAAGTTTGTCATCTACCTGATTCCTTTGATTACGACACCTTACCTTTATCGAACACTGACAGTAGCCGGGGTTGGGACGTTCTCCTACCAGTATGCCTATGTCACCTACTTCATGCTGGTAGCCTTGTTTGGCTTCAACGAATATGGCACCAAAGAGATATCTTCCGTCTCTGATGATAAAGCCAAGATGTCCGAGCGCTTCTGGAGCATCTTCTCGGCTCAGCTGGTGATGGGAGTCAGCTGCCTTCTGGTCTATTTCATTCTTGTCTTCTGTCATGTTTTCGGAGATGCCTCGGAAAACCTGTCCTATTGCCTTCTTTCTCTCTTCATTATCGGCAATACCATGGATATCACCTTCTTTTATCAGGGCATTGAGAAATTCCAAAGCATTGCTATCCGTACTCTCTTGATCAAGGTATTGAACCTGGCTTTCATCTTTATCTTCGTCCACAGTGCCTCGGATTATCTTCCCTATGTCGCCATTATGAGCATCAGCTGGCTGCTCTCCAACGGAATCATGTTCATTCCTCTCTTCAAATACATCAACAAACCAACCTTCAAGAACGTCTTCCTTTTCAAGGATATCAGGAACTCAACTATCTTCTTTGTCTCTGCCTTAGCCATTACCCTTTACAGCACCTTCGGGAAGACCATCCTTGGTCTTCTCTACGATAATACTCAGGTCGGTTATTTCGAGTCGGCAACCAAGATCCGGGATGTCATCAATTCCGTGGCCTTTGCGGTCGTTCCGGTCGTCTTCTCGAGAAATACCTATCTCATCACCGCCGGAAGGAAAGAAGAGGCCAAGGAGCTCCTTTATAAGACGTTTAACGCGACAATGGACTTTGTCTTACCGGCAACGGTCGGACTTGTCTGTACAGCCAGTGTCTTTGTCCCCTGGTTCTTCGGAACGGATGATGCTCCGGCCATTCCGATGATGATCATCATCGCTTTTGTCATTCCTTTGGTGTCTACGACGCGAATATTGGATATGGCCTACTATCTTCCGAACGGGAAGATGAAGACAGTCAATATCGTCCTTGTTTCAGTGGCTGCTGTCAGTTTAGCAATGAACTATCTTATGATTAAGTATATCGGTCCGAACGGGGCTGCCTGGGCCACCCTGGCAACCGAATTCCTTTCGGCAGTGTTTTTCCTCTTCTTCTGCCGGAAAGAAATTGATATCCGTCGAATCTTCAAATCCTTAATCAAGCCTTTTGATGCTGCTTTGATCATGGGAATAGTCTATTACCTCATCAGTACCGTCTTAGCTTCCCATTCGGCCAAACTGGTGATGGTCATCGATGTGATTGTCTGTGTCCTGCTTTATAGTACTCTATTGCTTCTTTTCAAGGATGATTTCCTGTATCCGCAGTTCATTAAGTACAAGACTGCTTTTAAGTCAAAGCTGGCTTCTAAGAAAGCCAAGAAGAAGGAATAGTTCTAATGAAACTGGCAGCCGTCATTATCAATTACAATGATTCTCAGCGTGTGCTTGCCTTAACGGAGAAACTGATCTCCTATCATGTTTTTTCGGATATTGTCGTTGTTGACAATCTTTCCAGTCCGGAACAAGTGTCTCTTTTGAAAGAGGCAGAGAAAAAAGAAGGCTTTGGCAGTCTTCACTGTGTCTACTCAATGACAAACGAAGGCTATAACCGTGGCAGCAACCTTGGCTTTGACTCTTTGAAAAACAAAGACATCGATGTTGTCTATTCCATCAACTCGGATATTGATGTCTCTAAAGAGACGATCCTTGCCTTAGCCGGGTTCTTAGAGAAGAACCCAAGCTATGCCGTTGTCTCCTGCAAAATGATGGAATATGGGAAAGAAAAACAGATGTATTATCAGTTCCCGACCATCCATAGTGCCTGCAATGATAATCTCGGGATAACCAAACTATTCCATTTGAAGCCCCCTATCCGTGAAAAGCATGAAGATTACCTGAGAGTCGACTTTGTCCGTTCCTCCTTTGATGCCATGCGCTATTCCGCAATCCAGAAGGTTGGATTCTATGATCAGGGAACCTTCCTCTATTTCGGTGAGGCTATGTTAGCTAGAAAACTTAAAAAAGACGGCTTCCAGGAAGCCGTCTTAGTCAACTATTCCTATAATCACAATCATATCTATAAGAAGGGATATAAGACCAAAGGCTACAAGGATACTTATCGGGAAATCCAGTATTTTTTCAAGAACTACGGAAAGTTCGGATTCTTTTCCCGTCTCCGTCTCTCCCTCTCCTATCATATCGGCTGGGTCATCCGTAAAATTGCCAGAATCTCTTAGTTGGAGAGCCGAATAAGAGTCGTCTCCCCTTCCGGGGTATCCAGAATATCAGCAAGGATGGCATCCTTGTATTTTTCAAAGGTGAAGAGAATCTGTTCTTTGCGTCCTAAAGAGGCCAAGATGACAAAGAGGAAGAAAGACTTATCCAGATAGGTCATGATACCCATATGGCCCGTGACCGCAAAGGAAGCAAAGAAGAAGACAAAGGCTAAGGCAAGACTGCCTTTATGGAAATGAAGGTTATCCAAGCCTGATGCCAAACAGGCTGACCAGACAAAGAGGCCTAAGAGTCCGATATCCGTCAGCGTGGTCACAAACCCACTGAAAGAGTAGATAGTCCCTAATCCAGTCCCTAAGAGCGGAGATTTGAGGAAATAGGTGAGGTTGTTATAGATAGAGAACATCCGGACAATCTCAGATCCTTGAGGTAAGGACGTATTTCCCTGTGAAAAGGATGATAAATACTTGAAGATATTCTCGATTCGCGAACCAAAGAGGCGGAAGCCTAGGATTCCGGTCGGAATCCCTAACAGACATAGGACCAGGATTCCTTTTGGAACCGAACGGCATAAGACAAAGCAGGCTAAGACCAGGATCAAGACAAGATAAACTGCCGAGGAGAGTGATCCTCCGGTAGCTAAGAGAAGAACCAAAATAAGAAGAACAGCAATGGAGGTCTTCCGTTTTCCTTGATAGATCTGGAACAGCGCATTAATAGCTAAGAGAAAATAGGCAAAGGAGGCCTCGGAAGGCTCGGTGAAGGATAGGAGAGGCATATAGATGCCAAAGAACTGACGGGGTATCTGATAAGTGGCTGCAGAGTTTCCGAAGAAGGTAATCATCGCGTTTCTGAAAAGAGTAGGAGAAGCAGCATTATCTAAGATCATCTCTAAAGCAGCAACCCCAATGACACCTAAGGTTATCTTAAAAGCAAGGGAGGATGCCTTCAGTATCCAGGTTCGGTCACAAGCCTTCTTAAAAGCCATGATATTGATAAAGAAAAGAAGGATACGGCCTAGCATCAGAATAAACTGCTTATAGTCAACCCCAACGATAGGAAGAGCGGTTCCTGTGCCAAAGTAGGGATCCCAATTCATTTGGAAAGGAATGCTTTGATAGCTTGTCCTCATTGCTAAAAGAAGACCAACGAGGGTCTCCGCTAGTAATACGAGCATCCACCCAAGCATTCGATGATCAAACCCAGTATGAAATAACACAGCCAAAGAAACAAAGAACATCACTATGGAGAGAATATAGTTATAGGCTATTTCAAAAGAACCTACTTTTCCGGCATAGCCAAGATTAAGAAGGATTCCAGAAAGAATCGAGAAGATGAAGAAAGCCTGAAAAAGCTCACGATAGGAATGACGATACCGTATTCCTAGATAAAGACAGGCGATAAGAAGAAAACAGCCACCTACCGTGATTTGCATAATGATATTATAAGCTTTTCATCTTTTAATTAGAAAACTCCTTATTCTAAGAAAAAACAATAACAAAAAATTTGCCATTATTAGGCATTATACAGCAAAAATCGGATCAACATAATTCTAAAAAGTGGAGCAAAAATGATTGACAATAATTTCTTGGCTTTATTTTGAGAGCATGCGTTCTTGATTTTCTTTTTTATGTTGATACTGAGACCGAACTATATCAATATTAATCAACATTTTCGCCACGCGATTGGATACGAAAATGCCAAGTTCTTGGTTATTTGTTATACTTGAAAGCTCGGAAATGTATGGAAGAGTGCTGGATATATCCGAACAAAATTGGTCAAGCCCTTCAGCATCAAGTTGCTTTTTAACATTTTCTTCTTTGACAAGAATATCTGCCAAGGCTTCGGAACATTTTTTGTTAATATCGAATCCTTTTGCCGATAGTGTCTTCATCTTCTGTATGTCAAGTAATTTTTCATAGGTCTCGTTCCAAAAGGATATAACAGAACTAAGTGTATAAAAAGATAAAAGTTTTTTACTTTTTTTATATTGAGAAAAGCCAATAAGAGAAACCAAGAAAGTACCAATTGAAACTATAACGGAAATTATTTCTACAATAAACGAAGCCAATTGCATTGCAGGTGAATCCATAATTATTATTCTTTTCTCTTTAGAAAGTATTTAAGCAAGTTGGATTCATCATCATATCTTGTGCACAATTCATAAGTTTCTTGTGGCGTCCAAACATATTGCCCTAAGAACTCCTTTCCCTGCATAATGCTCGATAAAGAGGCAGAATCTATTACCATGTTATCATTTACAGTTTGGATTACAAAGTCATACCATTTTTCCTCGTCAAAAGGAGGCAAAGAAGTGCGATCGGCGTTTTGAGAAAAACTTATTAATTTGTCATAGGCTTCTTTAGAAAGATAATTTAATGGGTTAAAAAGGCCCGTGAGATCCTTTTTAACAGTAATATTGTGTTGATTGAGGAATGAGTCAGATGGGCGAATCAAATCTTTGTCGAAGAGACGTAGCACAGCATTATATTCAGCAATTGTTAGCTCAGCTTTTACCGTTGGAACTATGTTGACAACCTTTAAAATATCATCACTATCTCTATGCAAAAAAACACTGGCCTTGTCAACTAAAGCACCATTATACTTACATTGAAGATATTCGATACCGGCGATAGAAGTAGATACGATTGTCCAATCTTTATTTTTAAGCTCTTTTAAGAAGTTAATGAGGGCATTTAAGGAAGAATCCGTACCAGCAAAGCAAAGTTCACAATAATCATCCATAAAATAAAGTGCCTCTGTAATTTGAAAATGGCTTACATGCATAATTCATTTCAAATTTTCTATAAAATTATAATTTTCATTATTATTCTTGTCAAGTGAAAAAAGGAATAAACGAAATTGCCTACAATAAAAGATAATAATCGGATTATACTATAAACCAAATCCGGTCTTGAGTATTAAGGGGTTGAAATTGAACGTAGTTAAGCAAAAATCTAGAGCTTGTAAACTATTCATCTCTAAACTTTTTATTGTCTTCTGCTAGTTCCTCGAACGTCACCGGCTTATACCCGCAGATCATGCATCCGCAGTTATAAGCCTTATCCAAGGTAGCCATATACTGATAGGAGGCATTCCTGAAGGCATGGATGTGTCCGTAGATATGATAAGACCCACGGATGGAGTTCTCCCATTCTGCCATGGGATAATGGCAGAGGATGATCTCCTTATCCTCCAGCCTTATCTTCTTGATCTGATCGATGGATTCAAAGTACTTATGATTATTCATATCTTCCAGAAAGGTATGGTCATGGTTACCGACGATCAGATGGAGATGCCCAGGGAGCCTCGAGAGATAGTAGGCAGCGTCATGCACCCTGTTGTGGGAGATGAGATCTCCCACAACAAAGATGTCATCCTCAGCCTTGACTGTCTTCTGCCAATTTAGAATCAGGGTCTGATCCATATCCTCGATATCCTTAAAAGGACGATTGTCGACAAAGAGATAATGCTCGTCTCCGAAATGGAGATCACTCGTGAAATAAGTCATACCAAAAGATTGTAACATGAAATAGAAAGGGTTTGTATCAATAATATTCCCAGTAATAGGTTAAGGCTAAAGCCTGAATTTTCAGTGTTTTATTACAGACTTAAAAATAGCATTGCTCATCAAATGGGGTATATAATCTTTACATAAAAGGAGAAAATTTATGATTAGAACTATATCCTGGGATTCGCATCCTATTTTAGGCAATCTAAGTCTCTGCTTTAATAAAACAGACGGTTCAACTTATGACACAATCATTTTTGCTGGTGAAAATGGCGCAGGAAAAACAACCGTTTTAGAATCATTATCAAATTTCCTGCGAGGTGGTTCTTTTGAATACTTTAAATCCATTTCCTATTCTGCCAATTCTAATGAATTCGAAGTTTCCCCCTTGGTCCCGTTTAACTTTCAAGGTACAAAGTATGGATTCCACATTCGTAAAAATTTAGCAAATGGCCACCAAGATGAAATCCAGTCAAATGAAAATAACAATCACGATAGCATGATGAATGATGCAAATGATATCAGGTCCTATGGTTTTTCTTACTCAAGAGCAAAAACAGGCTTTAACACTCGAAAAATAACAGCAACCTCAACAAGCCAATTAGATGAAAAAAAGGTTGATGATAATAATGTCGATGATTTTACCTCAGTAAAGCAACTGATTGTCGACCTTGCCAGTCAAGATAACTCTGATTGGATGGATCTTTCAATAAAGCCGAATTGTCCACCAATTACTGGGTTTCTTGCCAGTTCTAGATTAGAAAGGTTTCGCAATGCCTTCAATAATTTTTTTACGAATTTGGCATTTAGTAAAATAGTTACCTCAAATGCAAATGAGATTGAGATCGTATTCACTAAAAACGGCAAAGAAATCCCTATTGATAATTTAAGTACGGGTGAAAAACAAATTGTATTTAGAGGAGCCCAATTACTGAAAAACCAAAGGAAAATTGCAGGCGGCATTGTATTAATAGACGAACCAGAACTAAGTTTGCATCCTCAATGGCAAGAAAAAATACTTGATTACTACAGAGGTTTATTTACAGTTGACGGAAAGCAAACAGTGCAAATTCTGATTGCAACCCATTCTGAACATATTCTTGATTCTGCTTTCCGAGACTCGAATAATATTCTTGTAATCTCCCTAACAGATAACAAAGGACAAATTGTTGCCAAAAGTATGCAAAATCCTGGTGTCCTTCCGACAATAACATCTGCCGAAATAAATTACGAGGTTTTCGGAATCTCTTCAAATGATTATCATATTGAGTTTTTTGGGTATCTCCAAAGAAAGCAAGGACTAACCAGTATTAAAAGCTGTGATCAATTCATTGAATCAAAAATATCACCATCCGACCCATTAGTCCATAAAAAATACATCCACAATAAGACAATTTATTTTACGCTTCCAACTTATATACGTAATTGCATCGATCATCCAGATTCATCACATCAATTTAACCAGGAAGAATTAAAAAGATCAATTCAACTATTGATTACGCTTTGTAAATAGGTTGTGCGATATCATATAGATAAAACAGCTATTAATTGAATAAAAGAACTATTCTATTTATTTAGCAATTTTATGGAGGATTAATTTAAACCTTCTTTCGGCTTTTTTTCGAAGAAGATTTTCAAAAAGTATAATAAGAGGATAGAGCGGAAAAAGAGTAGTTGCTAGTACCAAGCAACTTGTATGTACTCTTTTATTTTTCTCCGTTACAATCTTCGATACCTGAATATTTTCGTTAAGTAAATTCTCCAAAAGCTGTTTTGTGCAAATTGCATTTCTGAATTCAGAATAAGAATTAATAGTTGATATATCACCGAAAAAGAAAATGTTTTTATCCCTATCACCAGTGTTTTTGCTTAAATTTGGTCTAATAGCATACAATGAAATGAGAGAACTTCCCAAAAAACCTAAAATCCAATAGGTGAATAAAAACCATAGGGTGAAATTTTGAGGATCATAATGTAACTCCAAATAACCCGTTCCAAGTAATCCGAATAAAGCAGCAAATGCTGCGGCAAGCAAAGCAATAGATGCTGCAAAGACAAAGTTACATTTATTGTCCACAAAAGTTAATTGGTCATAGATAATTGCGCTTTCCTTTTCTAAGACCGATTTTTGGTTTTCAAAAGCTTCCTTTTCCTTGTTTTTTTCTACCATTGTTTTTCTCGCCCTCCTAATCGGGATCCCCAGGTTTACTATAATGTTTATGGCAATGAAGAGTAAATGGTTCCCCTTTATCATAGGCCATATATGCCAAATAAAGACTGTTGGAACTTTTAATGGGAGCAATCAAAAAATTCTTTGATGAAATATCGTCCTCTCGATACGCACAAACTTTAGCAAGCGAGCTGTTCCTATCGGGTGAATAAATATGGCAAATGTTGAGAGGAACCCCTTTTGAATCATACAGAAGAGGAAAATTGAAGACATGATAAGCATCGTAAATATCCAACCTAAGTAGAGACCTTTGCTTTATTACAATGACACCTACAAAAGGAAAACCAAATAGATATTTATAGGAATCGTCATTTTCAAGGAAATTGCTTTGCTCACTAGAAAGACAATAGCCGTATATATAGGAAAAAGCATAGTCTGTGTGAACAATGTGAAGCTCTGGGAAAAAAGGCAGGACGGTATACTTAAAATAGGAGTCTACTACTCTCTTGTACTTTTTATAGCGACGTCTTTTATGAAAAAAGTGATTATCTTCCTTACAAATTTCTAAGATTTCGTTTGCATTAAATTTAGCTGTAGGTGGCTGAATTATATTTTTATTTACAATAAGGTTTGGCTTCGTTAAGCTTTGATTGTTCGTTATCATTTTTTAAATTTAGTTCCATCCATCTACGTAAAAATTCATTTCCATCGCAACTTGCAACATAATATCTTCCCTTATGGATGAATTTTTCTTGAATTGTTTTATTGAAGCCTTTATCATTAGTATTAGAAATTTTACGAAATGCCGATTCATCTAGTGCAAAGGTATTCTTTTCAGCCGCTCCCTTATCTTCAGTATTATCAGCACTGATAACAGTTTTCCCAAGTATCAAATGATCCTGGCGTTGATTTTTAGAGATAATTGATTCATAAAAGTCTCCATAAGAAACTCCAATTCCTACGGCTAAGGACTGGTTGGAAAGGCTAAATACCTTATTAAAAGAAGAAGTGGAATTAGACAAGATTGAAAAACCACAATGTATTATTCTTATGGCTATATTTTCAAGCGTTAAATTTCCAATTGCTATTCCTATACACGATTCCCGATCACCTTGAACCTGAACATGCACAAGCTTTTCCTCAAAAACTTTTTCAAGCATTTTCAAAACTTCGTTCATCAAATCCGTTGATATTTTATCAAGACGATCTTTGTTTTTCTCTAACAATTGTGTTGAACCTCGAATGTCAGAGTAAAAAACAAATCCCGTTTCTTTTTGCGGATTGGAATATGTTTTGTCTTTAATAAAACTCAAGAGAGTATCGGAATATGATGAGTCTCTTTGGTACATTTTCAAATGGCTTGAAAATTCACTCATCAAGGAATTTTCCGTTTCATTAAGAACTATTGGCAGAGCTGATAAGGAAAGCCCATAAAGATGTATTCCGTTGTATTGCTGCCTAATATCACGGAAAGCATCAAGCCCAGCCCCTTGAGGAGCCAGAATCTCATTGAAAATGGTGGCCGTCCCCAATCTGTGATAAAGCGCATCCGTAATAACAAGCATTCCATCACCGGCCTTAGATTGTATCTTAGCTGCACGACTTGCAGGAATGCCAATAGTATTATTTTCCAAAACATTGGTAAGATAAATGACTGGCCAATCCAAGTATTCGCCATAATCAGCACCTGCATTTAATTCAAAATTAGCTAAACTATTAAGCCTTGCATCATTATTCAGATTATTGATCAATGAGAAAGAATATTTGACTACATCAAGAAAAACCTGGGCCAAATTCACCGAATCTTTAAATACTATATGAATCCGTGACCCTGTCAATTTTTCGATGCTGACATCTTGCAAAGTTGAAATATATTGTTCAATGTTGTGATTATAGAGATTTATTCCATAAAAAATCTTATTAATTAAGAAAGTGTCATTGCCAACACTTTCAACCATATCTGCCAAATTACTTATATTAATGTACAGATGAATGCCTTTTTGGAAATACATATGTTCATTCTCCTTTGTTTTGTCGTACTTATTATATTCGCTTTTAATATAAAAAATACTATTTTACTTCGCTTTTTTAAAAATATTAAAATTATCATAATAACTAAAATATAAGTATGAAGGAAATTAGACATTTTATAAGAACTGGAGCATATTCATTCCCAAAATTCAAAAAAAGTGAACTCTTGATGTTGGACTTTAAATAGTATTGTAGCACAGCAGGGGAAGGGGATGCATGCTCCTGTGTTCCACAGGAGCGCCGCCGATCCGCTGCTTTATCCGTTCCGTGTTGTACCAGACGACGTATTCGTCAAGCCTGTCCCGGAATTCCGCGAAGCTGCGGAATTCCTTTTCGTGTCCGTAGAACATCTCCTTCTTCATCACCGAGAACAGGTTCTCCGTCTCGGCGTTGTCGAGGCAGTTGCCCTTCCTCGACATCGACTGGACCACCCCGTGGTCCCTCAGGGCCCTCCGGTAGCAGTCCATCCGGTACTGCCACCCCTGGTCGGAGTGGAGCATCATCCCGGACACCCGCGAGAACCTCGCGAAGAAGCCACCATGCGCACTAAAAAAGCTGCTAATCAGGGGACTTCCCCTCAGCCCCTAGTTCCTTTGTGTTCCTAATAGCCTTGTATAGGAAGGCAATACTCCTTTTCATGTTGAATTCATTATGATCATGGTTAAGCATGCAGCTGAAATAGCAGTTACCATATAAACCAGTCTACACGGAGAGATTTTTTAGTGAATCAATCCTCCAAAAATGTCTCCACTTATTAAGGACTCAGAATAGAAGAATGGCACTCCTAAGGCTGAAACACTCTAGGAGTTCATTAGCTTCTAGGAGTGCCTTTCTTTTCATCTTGAGAGCTTTCAGTATTAGTAGAGGTAGAAGCATCTGAAGTCTCGGCCGCTTCTGCCTTTCCGTGTCTTCTCATCTTTTCTCTTATCTGCTTTATCTTAAGGATTCCTCGATGGATAAGATCCAAGGAGAACCTATCTCTCATTAATAAGACAAGGAGAGCATAGACCACTATTCCCTCTAGGATGAGGAGGAAGGTGTTAAGGATGGTAGGAGCAAGATAGTGCTGAGTCACATAGACACAAGCAAACATAGCACCACCGGCAATGAGGTACTTCCAGGACTGGAAAAGGATTCTTTTAAAGGAAATCTCTTTATGGATCATAATCATCATCACAGAAGTAACAACTGTCTCGGCAACCAAAGTTGCTATCACAGCCCCGATTGACCAATAAAAATGAATAAGAATGACATCCAAGATAAGATTTGTAATTGCACCTGAAATAATGCCTATTGTAAATTTTCCGTCTCGTTGAGTTGGAACCAAATATTGGAGTCCAAAGACATTACTGAAACCAATAATCAAAATTAACGGAGTGAAAAGCTGCATCAGAAGGATACATTTTTTGAATCCGTTGCCTAAAAACCAAGGCACTAAATTAGGGGCAATTGCTGCAATTCCAAGCATTAAAGGAATGCCTAAGGCCCAAACAAAGTTAGTTGCATAATAAATGTTTCGCTTTACGTTTTCAATATTTCCTTTCGCAAATTCAGTAGAATTCCTTGGAATCATAACAATCCCTAAGGCAGTAATAATAGTCATAGCCATTTTCACTACTTTTTCTGATTGTTCATAATATCCATTTTCTAAATCAGAATAGCGTTTCGTTACATTTACAATAGTTTCCACTCCATTTATAAGTTGGCTTTCTTGAACAACATAGGTTTCTTGAATAAGTAATCCAAGAAGGGTTTTGTCAAGCATAGTATAAACAGAAGTAGCAATCGTGGGAAGGAACAGTCGCAGTGTTGGGGCAAAATGCCGCCAAGGCCGCAATTTTGATGGGTCAATTTTCTGAAGGCATTTGGGAAGATAGAACCAAAGGGAAAGATTTCCTGCAATGGTTCCGCCAATATTGCAAACCAAATATACCCAAACTTGATTACTATTTTTGACAAGGCAGAAAATAAGAATAATTGAAAGTATTTTTGCAATAAGATTACGCCCAACTATCTTTCCAAAATCTTCATTACCTTGGAAAAAAAAAGTAACATCAAATTCAGTGCCAACAATATAAAGTACCCACCACCACATTAACAACGAATATGTTTTATAGATTCCGGCCCATTCAAGTGAGCAACATAGAAGAGTACTAAGCAACGTTGAAAAAAAACGTACTATTAATATCTCCCAAAAAATGATAGATTGAGATTCCTTGTCGCCCTGATGCTTTGCAATTTCCCGTTGAGCATAATACCCAAAACCTAGGGCAGCCATCAAGGCAAAATAATTAGCTATTGAACTAGAAAAACTATATTGCCCAATTCCCTCCACACCTAAAACACGAGAGAGATAAGGTGTAGTAATTAAAGGAACAATCAAAAGAAACACCTGATAAATTACATTAAGAATATAATTTTTACCAATGCTCTTATTATTGACCTTTTTCTTCTCGTTTATTTGCATGTTAACAATTGTAATAGAGATGAAGAAAAAAGGCAATGACATTTATGGTTAAAGATTTAACTCCTAATAAATAAAAAGCAGGAAAAATGAGAAGAATAATAAGAAAGACTATTAAATTAAGTTTAATTTTAAATATTATTCGCATTATACTTAGACTATAGACAATCAAAATAAGCCACACTACAGTTTGTTGATCTTTGCACTAAAAAATGTTATTTAGGTTGCTAAATTTTTAAAAAAACGAAAGGAGTAATAAATGTTGTTTCTTCACCAGTAAAGTCCTTTCTAACTAAAATCAAGCTTCAATGTTAGTGACTTTTCGAAGTTGTGTTATTAGAGTTTTGCTTTAAAAACAATGATTTCTTTCTGACAATCTCGCACAATAAGAAAATATATGAAGCGTTTTATCGATATTCCAGAAATAGAGGATAAAATACGTTCATGACAAGAGAAGGAACTAATGATAATGAAAGACTAAATAAGAGCTTTTAGTGATACAATAAGTACTTCATTTTTGCATTTTATAGTATCCTCGAATTTTAAAACTAATGGGGTTTATTATTGTCTCTTGATTCCAACAGTATGAACAATATTGTCAATTGAAACAGATCACTATTTATTGAATCTTTATAAGCTTTAGAATTATAATTAAATTGTGAAAAACAGAATAAAAAAGGTTATTAAACGAGCGATGACTTTCTTCTTACACCCATTTTTAATTCTTCGGGGTAAGTGTATAAAAAGCATTATTTATCCTCGGGTTCGTTTTTATAAGCCCAAATATTTAAAATTGCTTAATTCGACTATTGCCTATGGTGCTACAATAAAGTGTTTTTGCTCTTCAAAAAGTGAGAGTACGAAAATTGAAATCATTAATTCTTGGATAGGAGAATATGATTACATTAGTTCCGGAGGCAACATCTCTATTCAAGGAGCAATATTGGCTCCTAATGTTTTTATTGGGTCATATAAACACAATATAAATCCAAATGCTGGTTTTGGAGCAGAAGAAAAGCAATATACAATTCTCCTAGAAGAAGGGTGCAGAATATTTCAGAACGTTTCTATTGTTGGCAATGTTAGAATAGGAAGATATGCTGTTGTTGGTGCAGGATCTATAGTTACAAAAGATATTCCTGACTATTGTTTGGCAGTAGGGAATCCAGCTAAGGTGATTAAAAGATACAATTTAAAGTCAAAATGCTGGGAGAAAGCAAACTAGAATGGATTTTAAAATTTTATGTAAAAAAATATTAGTCCCTTTTTACATCTTACGTTATCGAATCTTCCATTTCAAAAAATGGTTCTATATTGGTCCTCATTGTAAGATAAACAACACCAGTAATATTTTTCTCGGCGAAGGAGCTCAAATAGCAGGGTATTCCATGCTCCATTGTTTATATAAGAAGTCAAAAATAACAATATACAACAACGTATACTTGGGGATGTTTTCAAGAATTGGTTGTGCCAATTCAGTTACCATAGAAGATAATGTATTAACTGGTCCTCATATTTTTATTTCAGATTATAACCATGCATATGAAAATATTAATTTACCTGTAGTCTCACAGGGTGTTGCTTGTGGAAAAAACGACAGGGTTATTATTGGCAAGGATTCATGGATAGGTACAAATGTTTGCATTATTGGGAACATTAAAATTGGAAAACACTGTATTATAGGTGCAAACTCAGTTGTAACAAAAGATCTTCCCGATTTTAGTGTAGCTGTTGGTTCACCAGCTAGAGTAATTAAGCAGTATAATCCCATATTAAAAAAATGGGTAAAGGTTTCTGATCAATAAGAAATCTAAAATTTAACCATATATTTTTACCTACGTTGTGTTTATCTTGTGCCAATCCTAGTCATGATGCAAATTCGAGGCCCCTTTCTTCATACTTTATATTCTCAGACGACCTTTCAGCCGCCGGGCGTAGCTAATAAAGCCTTGCAGTTACGGGTCTTCTTGCAAATATGAAAGGCAGCAAGCCTCTGGGCCAAAACGGCATCAGGTTTTAGAAACTGTATTGATATGAGGTTTACGAAATATAGTAACTTCACAAGCATTGCATCAAAGGAATTTACATCAAAGATAGTCTTTCTTACCTAGGATGCGAAAATTGTCATTATAAATGATGTGATATCCTCACTTCTAGGACCTCCGTGACTGTTTAAGATATCGACTTGTCTGTTCTCGCATAGGTACTATCAAAAGAGTCGATAGCTATAATAAACAGACTAAGTTCGTACAAATTGCAAAGAGAATCATTTCCGGATTCGCTCTTATCCTCTGACTTCCCCACCCGATACTAAAATAGATTTAGCCAATCCACGTCGGGTTGAGAAACTCCATCTTTATGGCAAGTAAAGACAGGTATACGAAGAATTTTCAAGAGGAGCTGAGTTCTTGTCCACTAAGTCGTGCTTTTCTCCGTCTTGCAAAGGTAACAGCGTAAGAGAAGATCAAGAGAATAAGATGCTCGTCGTCAGTAAGAAAATATGGTCTAAAGAACACTAACGCGATCTAAAAACTTTGCTACATAAACATTTCCCGCCGATTCATTTAATTAAACAATTCTGTGGAAAAAGAATAACATCACATTGACCCAAAAATAATACACTAAAGAAATAAATTTACATCATTAGTTTTGGTCCATTAGATTATCTCCGATATTTTGGCCTAAAGTAAAGTCAGTATAGACTTGTTTATTAGTGGTTAATCTTGAATATACATTATTGTCCTGAAGCTTATTGATACAATTCATCAGCTCAGAGTAGTCTTTATTGATAAGGAAACCATTTACATCATTAGATATATAATCATTAATTCCAGGATTCTTACATGCTATTACTGGTTTGTGATATTTCAAAGCAGTTAAAGTAGCAAGTTGGCCAGAAGAAACGGGAACATCTTTTAATGATATTAAGAAGCAAAAACACTCAGAGACCATTTTTTCAAAGTCAGTTCCAAAGCAATTATCAATAATTTTAATATTACTGGGAAGATCTTTAGGTTTAAATGTGTCAGAAAGAATTATTAAAGGAAGTCTATTTTCTTCAAAACACTTTAAAAGGAAATCGTAATCCCGATTACTTCTTCCAGCGGAAAGATAGTAATTTCCTTTTTTGGCAGGAAAAACAGTCTCATTAGATATCCCCATTTTATGAAAAATAATTTTCCCTTTGATTTGAGGAAAAATAGTCTCATATTTTGAAATTTCGTTAGTTGATAAAACAAAAATATACTTTAGTGAATGACAATATAAAGCCTTATTAATAAAATGCTTATATAATTTCCCAACGAGTCCTTTTTTCTCAATATAGATAAAAGTCATAATTGAAATGTTAGGAAGACCACTTTTATGAAAAAAAGCCATAAACCAGCAAAGACATAATCCGTAAAATTGTTGCCAAGCTAGAACATTTTTGTAATTCTTGCGATGCAAAAAGATATTAAAAGAAAAAGCAAAATAATTGAGTAGCCTTAAAAAGTTACGTAACGGGTTTCGATGTGAAAAATTGTTTATATGGGTTTTCCATTTCCAATCCATATTGGTAATACTATTCAGTCCATCTAAGAACCCTTTATTTTTCCCTTTTACGGTATCAAAGTCTGAAAGAACTATGTTTTCCATCTATAGCCTTCTTTTGTCATTATCAATGCAATTCTTTGCAAAAGCAGCCAACTTATTCAGGAAGAAAAGAATTCTTATAGACTATTTTATTGATTTTTACATTCTTTGCATTTGGAAGAAAATAGTGGAAAGATAAGAATGGTATATAGCAAATAGCAATTTCAAAATATTCTTCATTAATACACATTAGAAGAAGAACAAAACATAAGATGTTTACAAGTTGATATTGTTTAGTTCTATAATCCCTATTTTTACAACAATAGAGCAAAAAGCTAACAAAAAGTATGGCTCCCACAAAACCATTGTAATATAGTATTGCTAAAAATTCATTATGACAGTTTATATAATCATAAGTGATACCATGAAAAGGAACGAAATTTGTGTTATAACCATGTCCAAATACGATCTCGAATGGGGAACTGATCGATAACAAATTAATAGCGGATTCCCAAATTAGAGTTCGAGTTGATAATGTAGAATCTTTCTTAAACAATTGATAAAGTACTCCTGAGAAGAGATTCTGAACATTAAAAAACAAAACTAATATATTAAAAATAAGTGCAAGAAGAAGCAATGTTTCAAAACGGAATCTGACTTTTGAAATTCTAAGTATGAATAGGAATAGGACTAACAAGATTGTCCCAAAAAGAGCAGTTCCAATATTTTTATAGAAGATATTCAGCAATGAAGATAAAATTGAAATAGTCAAAAGCAAAACGCTTTTTTTGTTTTTCTCTTGTTCCATTAGTAGCAAAGAAGAGGTTATCCCAGGAATCATCATTGTTGTAAACTGTATTTTGATTCCTAAGAAGTACCAATCATTATCTGGATTATAGCTTGTAAGAGCAGAGCGATAAATACCCCGTTTAAAGACAAGTAAAGTTATAAAATTGATTAAAAGGTAAACTGTGCAAAGAATAGACATTGAAGACAAAAATAAAGTAGTGTTTTTATAGCGGTATTTTTCGAAAACAAAAATTAAATTAGTTACTAAAAGAGTTAAATAGCCCCATTCTTTCAGTGTGGAAAGCTGTCCGTTAAGTAACATAATAGTTAACATATAGACACGATAGCCAATCCAAAAAAGGATAATTTTCGGAATTCTTTTCTTGGTGAATAAAAGAAGAACAATAAAATACGCAGCCTCTACAACATTCCCAAAGACAAAGAAGAAATCAATTACCGGAAACACTTTAATTATTTTCGGTTCAAAAATAGGCAATAAAAAAAGAAAAATCATAACATATTCGATAAGGTGATTTTTATTTAAGCGACGTGTTTGTTCTCTCATCTATTTTAATCTGTATATTAAAAAACGATATGAATTAGGGAATACAGAAAGAAACGAATTGTATTTTTTAATTATAAAAAACACTTTCGATGTTTCTTTGTGCTTCCTTAGTAATTATACCACATAAAAATTATGACTATGCATTTGGTTATATTTATCAAGAGGGAACTTTTTTCAAAGGTAGAGAGTACAAGATAATTGATCTTACTTCTAAACATTGTTCCTAACCGGATTTCGTTCCTGATTGGTTGAAAAGGGCCTTTTTATCAAGAGCAGGGCCTAAAAAATGGAATCTAATTTTTACTTTTGAATACCTGCTGTCTTTTTAAAATTAAGAAATTGCTGTGACTTCCGTGAAAATTTGTAATGGCATTTATTAAAACAATTGATTTGTATTATTGTAGGAAATATTAAAAGCGGATAATTTCACCCACAACTTTTTCTGAAAAAAGACTACATAAAATTGGAAGAAAAAATCAGAATTTCAAGCGAATAATTATGAATAAAACTATGGCCTAAGAACTTAAAATAGCACTCAGTTTTTAAAGTAATATTGTGAAAACCAAAGGGCGAATGAATGAAGGCCACATTTCAAATCAGTATGTGGCGAAAAACAAAAGTCTTTTTTAAGCAATTCAGTGTTTGCAAAAGTTACAGGCACATCTCCAGGTTGCATTGGAACCAATTCTATATTGTTCTCAATTTTGAAATTGACAGGCAATACTTTTGCGGAAATCAATTCATTACTAAGCGTCTTAATAAAATAGATTAAATCCTCAGGATGGCTATTACCGATATTATAAATTGCAAAAGGAGGAATGGGGAGTCCGTCAAGCCCATTTTCACGAGCTGGAGCCTTTTCCATCACTCTTGTTACTCCTTCAACAATGTCATCAATATATGTAAAATCACGTTTGCAATGGCCAAAATTAAATAATTTTATTTTTTCACCTTTTATTAATTTATTCGTAAACCCAAAATAAGCCATATCCGGTCTACCAGCCGGTCCATAAACAGTGAAAAATCTAAGGCCAGTGCATGGAATATTGTAAAGCTTTGAATAAGCATGCGCCAACAATTCGTCTGACTTTTTAGTTGCAGCATAAAGGGAAACTGGATTGTCAACATGATCTGTTTCGGAATAAGGGGTTTTCTTATTTGATCCATAAACAGATGATGACGAGGCATATACTAGATGCTCAACGCCGGTAGATCCATTGTCGTATGAATGTCTACATGCTTCTAAAATATTATAAAAACCAATAATATTAGATTGAATATATGCATCCGGATTTGTTATTGAATAGCGAACACCAGCTTGGGCAGCTAAATTAACAACAACTGTTGGTTTAGCTTCCTTAAAGACTTGTTGCACAATTTTACTATTTGAAATGTCTTCTTTTAAAAAGGTAAAAGAACTTTCAGGTCGTTTTTTAAAAGCCTCATTTATTAATTCAAGCCTATACTCTTTAAGAGAGACATCATAGTAACTATTTAAATTATCGATACCAATAATATGGATAGATTTGACTGCATTGAGCAAATGTAAAACGAGATTAGAACCAATAAAGCCGGCAACACCAGTAATAAGTACTGTTTTATTCTCTAGCTGAATTTCGTTTTTCATAATTACCATTCAGTCCTTTCCGAAAAGGTCCCTTGTATAAACCTTGTTTTTTACATCATCGAGGCTATTATCAAACCTGTTTGCAATAATTGCAGTAGATTTTTCCTTGAATTTATCCAAGTTATTGATAATGGGAGAGCCAAAGAAAAGTGATCCATCCGCCAATGAAGGCTCATATATTATGACATTAGCTCCTTTGGCTTTGATACGTTTCATAATTCCCTGGATAGATGAGGATCTGAAATTATCGCTATTTGATTTCATAGTTAGTCTATAGACTCCAATTGTAACAGGATAACCAGGCGTTCCGTTAATACCTTTATCCAGATTCTTTCCAAAGAAACCAGCTTTCTTAAGCACTTCATCGGAAATAAAGTCTTTTCTTGTACGATTGGATTCAACGATAGCAGATATTAAGTTCTCGGGAACATCCCCAAAATTGGCTCTCAACTGTTTCGTATCCTTCGGTAGACAATATCCTCCATATCCAAATGAAGGGTTATTATAGAAATCTCCAATCCGTGGATCCAAACACACTCCATTGATAATCGATTTGGAATCCAAGCCTTTTGCTTCAGAATAAGTATCTAGCTCGTTAAAATATGCCACTCGCATAGCCAAATACGTATTTGCAAACAGCTTTACAGCTTCGGCTTCTGTAGACCCTATTATCAGTGTTGTAATGTCTTTCTTAATAGCAGCTTGTTGCAAAAGGAGGGCAAACGTCTTTGCTTTTTCAACCATTTGTGGGTCGTCTTGAGGAGCACCAACAATAATTCTGGAAGGATAAAGATTATCATATAGTGCTTTAGACTCGCGAAGGAATTCGGGAGAAAACAAAATACGATTGGTGTTGAACTTTTCTCTCATTGCTTGCGTAAATCCTACTGGGACAGTACTTTTAACAACCATGACCGCGTTGGGATTTATTCTTGTTACAAGGTCAATCACTTTTTCAACACTGGAAGTATCAAAGTAATTTTTAATAGGGTCATAGTTTGTAGGTGTAGCAATAACTATAAAGTCGGCATCCTTATATGCTCCTTCACCATCGAGAGTGGCAATTAGGTTTAATTTTTTTTCTTTGAGATATTTTTCTAAATATTCATCTTTAATGGGGCTTACTTTTTGATTTATCAAATCTACTTTTTCTTTAACAATATCGACAGCTTTGACTTCATTAAGTTGAGATAGCAAAACAGACAAAGACAAACCAACGTATCCAGTACCAGCGATTGCAATTTTCATTTTTAGTTCCTCGTTATTTTATTTGCTAGTTATAACATTATGAAAAGCATAACATAATTTTTGCAGATGAGATTGGGCAGAAAAATTATCTTTAAAAAATAATGGACAGTTTTTTGATTTTTGCTCAATTTCATCAGGATGATCAAGAATATAAGTAAGAACATTACAAAGACTACCTACATCTAGAGCTTTAAAACGAAATGAGACACTATCAGAAGTAGTATAAAGGAATGAGCCAAAATCAGGGACGACAACAGGACGATTAAAATAGATAGACTCGATAAGAGTATTCGGAAGATTCTCAACCCATCGTGTCGGAATAATTGTGACATTTGAATTGCTATAGGCAGAAAAAACTGATTTATCTTTAATCCAAGGAATAAGAGAAACACAATCAGCCAGATTGGATTCCTGGATTATTTCTTTGACTTTTTCATTGTCCTTTTCATATAGTCCTCCCACAATTGAAAGATGGAAATTGATTCTAGTTTCTTTTATGGTCTTCAATGCAATCAGTAAATCGTAGATGCCTTTTTTCTCATCGATATTTCCAATAAACAAAAAATTAACCATCTTCTTATCTACAATATTGGAGCCACGGAGTTTCAAAGATTCAGGCGTTTCTTCAAAGAAAGTAGGGATTATTTGAATTTTTCCACTATCAAAACCATATTGAATCATTTTTTCTTTCATAAATCCGTTTGTGCAAACATAAGAAGCTATTTTTTGATCAATCCGCAACATTTTGTGGAATTTGATGGATCTATATCGAACAAAAGAAAAAAAGCGACTGTTTTTAATGCACTTGTTTTTAAAACAATAGCGGTCTTTTTTTAAGCAGTCCTCACAGTATTGACCATTTCTATAAAGAAAACCCTGCCCACAGATAGGGTTATAATCAGAGATTCGGTTAATAACCGGAATGTGAAATTTATAACAAGTGGAAATGACACTTGGTCCCAAAGATCTTTTATAAGCGAGCAAATAACAAACATCAGGTTTTGTCGCTCTAATCAGTTTTTCTAAGGCCCTTTTAACCTTAAAAGAATAAAACTCTCTACCAATTAAATCAGCATAACTTCGGATAGTTTTGGGGTATTTTTCAAGATAGACTTCATTTGATTTACCAATGTTATCCACAAAATACTTTTCATATTTGGAAGGAATGTTATTGGAGTTTTTAATAGAGAATGGGATTATTTCATTTCCTTGAGATTCAAGTTCTTTAATCACATTAAACAAATATCTCTCAGGACCACCTGTAATGAAAAAACGATAGTGAATAATCAAGATTTTCATTTTTCCAATTTCCTTGAGGCTTTGTTCATAATCTTAATTCGTTTCTTGGGATACCATTTGGAATGAAAATAGGACATGATATGAATCATCAGTTTTCTCGGCAGTATCTTACAAAAGACAGTCATTGCCTTTTTAGCAAACTTCCTATCATCTTTTCGAAGAGGAGCATCTTTCCATGGTGAAAGTGATTTGTAATAGAGATATTCTTTTGTGAACGGATGCTTATCTTTGGCCATCCAAGGTCTTGTTCCGGAAATGAAAGTGGGAGTGAAATGGACAATGACAGGATCGGTAATGGCAGCCTCATATTGTTTTTCTGAGAGATGATATTCCGGTTTTCGTAAGGCAAGCAGTTCGGGATAGGTAAAGTCAAAAAAGATTCTTTGAGAATTAAAAATCGGATCAATTTCGAGAATCTCATTCTTGGGTCCCAAAACACCATTTAGGACACCTTGATCCATATAGGTAATATCACCCTGATATCGGTTAATGAATTTAGTGAATTCCTCTTCAACATTTTCTTGACGCCAGCGTTGAAGATCTATGAGTATAAAGCCATTATTGATATAGGTGCTTCCAGGTTTTGTGCCAATATTGATTCGATAAAGATCACTCCGGCAGTCATCGGCGCCCGCTACGGAACATCCCTTTAGGTCCAAAGAATAGATGGAAGCAAGGCTATGACGGATAATCATATCACAATCAAAATACATAACCCGATCAACACTTTGAGGCAGAATAGAGCCGAGATAGAGCCGGAAGAATGTTCCAATGTTCCATCTTCCTACATAAATTTGCGTATGAGTCAATTCTTGAAGATCTACAGGAGACTTGAAAGAAAGCATTCTATGGTAAAGGTTGGCAACTTCGGTCAGTTTTTGCTTATTCTCAGCGGAAATACCATTGTCAATAATAAAAATGTTGATGGCATCAACATCCTTATTGTTCTCAAGAAGAGACAATAAAGATATGCCACAAATTTCAGAATAGGTATTGCTGCTGGAATAAACTATGTTCATGGATATTTCGATGTGGCCGATTAATTCAGAAAATCAGAGTAGTGCTCCATAAACTGCTTGAATGACTGGAGATTATCATCCTTCACGGAGTTGATGACCTTCTCCTTCCCACCGATTCTGTCATAAGGCCAGTTGATTCCCATATCTGGGTCATCATACCTTATGCCGCTGTCATACTCGCCATAGAACTTCTCGGCACACTTGTAGGAAACAATAGAATCCTCCAAGACCAGATAGCCATGCCCAAAACCTTCCGGGACTAGGATTTCCTTCATGTTGTCGTCAGAAAGATAGAATCCTTCCCATTTTTTAAAGGTGGGAGAATCCTTGCGAAGATCAATGATGACATCATAGACCTGACCGGAAACACAGCGCACAAGCTTGGCTTGCTGTTTGACTCGCTGGAAGTGCATAGCACGGATGACTCCTTTGTGGGAGATGGTATAGAAGACTTCCTTCAGGTCGTGGTGAATCCCGTTCTGCTCGAAGACTTCCTGAGAATAGTCCTTCAGAAAACCTCCACGGATATCATCGGCATAAAAGGGTGTGATAAGATAGGCGCCATCCAAATCCAATTTCTCAAAGTTCCATTTCTGCATATCAGTGATCCACCTCTTTTAACCAATCCATTGTCCGCTTAGTTCCCTCAGCAAAACTGACCTTAGGGGCAAAGCCGCAATCCTTCTCAATTTCAGAAGTCCCGAAGGTAGTTAACGGGATATTGACTCCCGTGAAGGGTACTTCGCCAAAAAGAGGCGGGTTATCCGGACAATTGGCGTTTGTCATCTCAAGGATGAACTCTTTGAGCGGCTTGGCATGTCCGGAACCGATGATGTAGCCTTTGTTAGCCTTGCCTTTGATTCCGAGAAGATAGAAGGCTTCAGCAACATCGTCAATATAGATGAAATCATAATTCTGGGTTCCTGAGGTGAACTCCAGCTTTTCATGGTTGTTGATCTTTCGCAGGGTCGTGTTGATGAATCTAGGAGAAGACTCGCCTACTCCATAAGCGTTGGTGATATAGGCCCAGACCAAATCAATTCCCAGCTGATTGGCAATAGGTTTGCATAATTCATGTGCCAAGACTTTGCCGACACCATAAAGGTAGGGCATACCCGGTTTTGATTCCTGGGCATAGATGGCCTCATGAGCCTCAAACTCCATAATCGATCCGGCACAGACAAACCGTTTGCAGCCAATGGCCTTAGCCGTTCTTAGGCAGGCTACTGTCCACATTGCGTTCTGTACCTGAACGTTCTCATCCATCCGCAAGGGGCCGGCAGAACCAACCCAAGCAAAATGATAAAAAAGATCATACTCTCCATTGGTAACAGTCTTTTCAAGTTGATCAATCGAAGCAATGGAAAGACTAAGGGTCTTAACAAGCTCGCTTTTCGGTAGGCGGGCAGCATCAATCTTCAGGTCAATGCAAAGAACTTCAATGCCATGAGAAACAAGAACCTTGACAAGATGACTCCCGACAAAACCACAAGCGCCAGTTACAATTGCTTTCATTATTTCTTTTCTCCCAAGAAGTCTTTAATCTGAGCATCCATGACATCCGAAATCTTTTCCGGATCATTAAAGTAGGTTTTCGTCCAATCACAGATTTTTCCGATAGCATCACCGATATGCCAGCGTGGAGACCAGGCAAAGGTAGCCTTTAATTTGCTGCAGTCCAGCTTTAAGAAGTTTGCTTCGTGAGGTCCATCCGTCTTTTCAGTATACCAAGAAAGACCATCTCCCCAGGCTTTGCAAAAGAGATTCATCAGTTCACCCGTGGTAACACAGTCACAATCATCCGGACCGACGTTATAGTAGCCTGAAAAGGCTGGATTAAGGTATTGCTGTTGGCAAATCAAGAGATAAACAAAGAGGGGCTCTAAGACATGCTGATACGGTCTAGTAGAATTCGGATTGCGAACAAAGACACGTTCGTTCTTAGAAATTGCACGGATAGCATCGGGAATTATTCTATCGGGAGAAAAGTCTCCTCCGCCAATAACATTTCCTGCTCTAGCAGTTGAGATGGCGCAATGGTTATCGGCAAAAAAAGATTTCTTATAGGAATGCGTCACCAGTTCACTGCAGGATTTGCTATTGGAATAAGGATCATAGCCATCCAAAGGCTCCGTCTCGGAAAAGGCATGATCCGGGATGTCATCATTCAGATAAACTTTATCAGTGGTAATATTCAAAAAGGACTTCACGGAAGGCGTGAGCCGGATGCATTCAAGAACATTTGCCGTTCCAAGAACGTTTGTTTCATAGGTATAAAGAGGTTCTCGATAAGAATCCCGGACAATCGGCTGAGCTGCCAAATGGAGAACAATCTCGGGCTGAAACTTCTTAAATACATTTAATAAAGTAGGAAAATCTCTGATATCACCCTCAATTGAAGTAATACTGTTTTGGACGCCAGACAATTCAAAAAGGTTGGGATTAGTCGGGGCTTTCAATGAATAGCCGATAACCTTTGCCCCATAATGGATGAGGAGCCGACAAAGCCAAGAGCCTTTAAAACCCGTATGTCCGGTTACTAATACTCGCTTCCCTTTGTAAAATTCAGGTGAGATATCCATTATTCAGTCTTTCCAAATCTTCCAGGGAGCTTTACCGGAGTCCCAAAGCTCTTCAAGAAGGTTCTTTTCTTTAAGAGTATCCATGCATTGCCAAAAACCATGATGAGTATAGGCATCTAACTGCTTCTCTTTAGCTAAAGGAGCTAAAACATCCTTTTCTAAGATAGCGGAATCCGACTGAATGAGATTAAAGATGCCTGGTTCAAGTACCATAAAGCCGATGTTGATCAAATCACCGTCAATATTCGATTTTTCTCTGAATTCTTTGACAACGCCATCTTTGCCGATATCCAATACGCCTTTGCTTTGACCAAAGTTATAGACGGAAATCGTCCCTAACTTTCCGCCTTTATTGTGAAAATCAACTACTTCGGGAATATTGATATCTCCTACAGCATCACCATAGGTAAGCATAAAAGGTTCATTTCCGATTAGTTTTTGGATTCGGCGCAGTCTCCCGGCGGTTTGCGTATTGAGACCTGTATCAACAACGGTAACCTTCCACGGTTCCGTATGGCTGTTTAAAACCGTTCTTGTATTCGTTGAGAAGTCAAAGGAAATATCACTCGTGTAAAGATAGTAGTTTGCAAAGAATTGTTTAATGACCTCTTGCTTATAGCCAGCACAAATGATGAAGTCGTTATACCCATAAAAAGAATAGTTCTTCATAATATGAACTAAGATGGGCAAAGAACCTATTTCAATCATCGGTTTAGGTTTGAGATGCGATTCTTCAGAAATACGAGAACCTAATCCGCCAGCGAGGATAACTACTTTCATATTGTCCTCCTTAGAAGCTTCTATTCCGCTCCTCCGTCTTTTCCAAACATCATGCCAATCGTTACTCCGACAGTCTTTATTATAAGCCAAATATCGTAGAAGAACCCACGCTTCCTCTCAATATAGTCTAGATCCATCTCAATCATCATGTCGAAGGAAGTATGACTTCTTCCACTGGTCTGCCACACACCGGTCAGACCCTGGGGAACACTAAGACGCAGCTTATCGTATTCATCGTAGAGATTGTATTCCCGTACTGTACATGGCCTGGGCCCGACAATCGACATATCTCCTTTCAGGATATTGACGAGCTGAGGAAGCTCGTCAATGGAGGTACGTCTTATGAATCTTCCAAACGGTGTGACTCTGGGATCATCCTTCATCTTGAAGGTGACACCCCCGGCAACCTCGTTCTTCGCTAACAAGGCTTCCAAGCGGGCATCGGCATCCTTATACATCGAACGGAACTTATAGAAGTTGAAGACCTTCCCTCGCATCCCTACTCTCTGGGAGACATAGATGATCGGTCCGGGAGAGGTGATCTTCACCAGGATAGCTGTTAAGAGCATCAAGGGAGACAAGACAATCAAGGCCAGCAGAGAATTGAAGATATCAAAAGCCCGTTTAAAGAAATTGTACGTTGGAATAGAGCGGATGACGAATGGTGTTTCTTCGGGTTCTACCATAGATAAAGTGTTAATCCTCATTCCTTGAACAACGGATAGGCAAATCAAGATTCAAAGAACCACTGCTGGGAGTGTTGATTCCTTGCTTCAACTTAGAGTATCTGTTCTTCTCCTTAGAGAAGAAGATATCCTCATAAGTGTCAAATGATAATATACCACATTTTTTCGTGCCTTCTCGGATAAGTTACGTTATAAATTACCCCCCCCCCCCGAGGGGTGAAATCAAAATTCTATGTGACATCTTCTGACGCCTTTGATTTTAGGCTTGATTTTAAAGAGGTTTATTTAGGACACGGCAAGTTCCCTGATTGAAGCTGGAGTGTCAAGTCAAATGCGAAAAAACAAGCATTTACGAAAATGCCGATTTCTCCTTGAAAAGGAGAAGCCTGAAAAGGAGAAGATATCCCTCTTATGGAGGAGACAGCAACCCATTTCTGCTTTTGAGTTTTCCTAAAATGCGGTCTTTGCCTTGCCTTTGAGGTTACCTATCTTTTTCAGGGCTCAAAACAGGTCTATTTCATAATCACGAATTTTGAGAATTACTCTTGACTAACTATATATTAAATGGTTGGAAAGCTCTTACAGCAGATTGACTAAATTCCAGATACTAGAATCGGTAAGAAAATCAAAGCAACCTTTCCAATTATTCTTGACTAAAGTTTAACTTTCCTTTTCAGCCTCAACAGCCAGCCATATCCAAAATTGAGACGTGGCTACAGGAAGACAACCTGTAATGTCAGCTTTGTTCGTTGCTAGGGGTTCAATAAATGTCTATAAACTCATCATGTTCTTTATTGGCGAAAAGTTTTGGCTGACTCCTTATCCATTACCTTTTTCTCAGGCAAATTGAATCAACAGGTGAAGCCCATAGAAATAGAGAAAAAGGCAACGGCTACTTTGTCTTTGAATAGACTGTCAAAATACAAAAAGGTATGAAGAAACAATCAGTTACTTTCTTTTTGACCATTTATATTTTGGCTTTCCGCTGCAACCTGATTTGGTTCCCTGTCAAGAGCATTGAGCTGTGACAATTTGTCGCCAATGTCCTTTAGCATTTTTGCAACAATTCCGAATCTATCAGTTTCTTTGCTACACAGTTCCTCAAATTGCTTAGTATAGGAATAGGTATCACCGTTTGAATAATTAAAAAAATCATATATCTTTAAAGCAGATAAAGTATCACCTCCAGTAATTTGGAGATTTTTCTCAGCGCAATGAAAGATAATCATGTCGTTTTCCAAAGAAAAATCAATTGTTTTTTGCATACATTTTAATCCTTTGCTCTATAGCCTCTTTTCCACCTTCCATATTTTCCTCTATAATTTGTAACATTTTTCCGTTTCCAGATTCCAAGCAGCCATTCGTAACATCTATTGTGAGATTGCCATTTTTCTTGTCACCCTTAAGAAAAATAACATTATCTACATCAAGGTTAACAACAAGGAGAGGAGTATGGGTAACAATAATAATTTGCCTTTTATATCTGATTGGGTCCAAGTAGGTACAAAGTTTTGAGTAGATCCGCAAATTTGAAATATTATCTTCCGGTTGGTCAATCATTAAGGGAACATAACCAGAATTTGACTCATCAGAGACATATTTATATTTAAAGAAATTCAAAGATTGTTCCCCTAAGGTACCACCAACAATTGCTGAGGGTAATTCAATGATTGAGTCTTCCATTTTTTCAGCATCATTTAGAAAATTTTTTACATTCTTTTCATATTGTGTAGAAACCATAGAAGCTGTTTCTCCACTGCTAGTTCCTCTCACAGCATTGCAAAATTCCTCACTAGTATTAATTTGTTCAACATTTGAGAGTCCTTGATATCCTTTATCAAAAACCCGGTTGTAAAAATAAGATTTAAGATCAGTATGGTAATATGCACTTGTTCGCGAAAATATAAACCCATGATCAGGTGTTGATGCAAACTTTCCAAATGAAACATTGCTTGGAAAATCAACTTTGTTCACCAAATAGTTATTCGCCTTATAGGCATTGACGATTGTGCCTATAAAATTAGTTTTCTTTGATTTATATTTATCTATTGAAATGCTCTCTTGAGAACTCAAAGTCTCTTTCTTGTTTGAATAAATAGTAAGTTCTTCAGAAATAATGTTCTTTACCTCAATTTCAGCCTTTCGATTTATGTAAAGGGAGAAAACGTGGGTATATACTTTTTCAAGCCTATCTATAACCGAGTGAAGATTATCTAGCTCATGAATATTAATATAAAAATCTTTGTTATTTTCAATTTCATTCTTGAGTAAGTTAATGGACCTAGACAAAGAGCTTTGTCTTTTTTCATAAATGTTTTCCAACTCTCCAATACCCAAATCGTCTTCAAATGAAACAAACCATTGTTGCTGATTTTCGTACTCAAGATTAACATCAAATGAAGAATTAAGATCTTCAAGAGCCTTTTTCTTAGAAATATTGCTCTGAATAATGTCTTTTAGATAATTAGAATAGTCTTCGACAGCTTGCTCGTATTGTATATGACTGACTGGCTTCAGTAAGTTTTTTAGATTAGAAAAAAGACTGTCATTTTTAAATTCCGTCGCAATTTGATTTTGCGTATAACACTCTGGAGCAAAAGAGACTTTTTCTGGGGCAATCTGATTTCTAGAAATAATAGACTTTTGATAGGTCTCCGGTTGAGATGCAAGTGCACAAAAGAGTGAAGATTTTCCGGTGCCATTTTCGCCAATGATGGCATTGATTCCAGGAGATAAAGGCACCTTTTGTCCGTTAATTTCGAAGTAGGAAATATACATGTTTTTTATTACTGATTTATTGATTCTTGTCATAGGTGAGGAGAGGGACATAAGCAAGCCAGTAAAAGAAGGTTGCGCCTTCGATTCAAAATAGAATTGAAAAGGTATTTTTTTTGCTTCGCATTCATTCTTTCTCATTAAATCATGAAAAGGATAAGCTTCCCAAACATGGCAATCACTCCCGAAAATGATAGCAAGAGGATAATTGATTTCTTTTAAATCCGTTTTTATCAAAGATTCTATGTTTGGCTTTTGGCATTCTAGCGCAGAGAAAAAGCCAGTTTCAATGATGGAATAAGGGTCATCTGAACCATCGCTGATATTGGCAGACCCTTTTTCTTTTGCAGCTGAACCATCTATTCTCTTTCTTTGATAGCCGACTAAAAGGACGTTAAACTTTAGTTCTTGTAGAAAGGCAGAAAAATCACCAAGTGACTTGAACCCGTTTTTTAAGAAATCATAAGAAGGATCCTTAAGCTTAAGCAACAATAAAGCATTTTCCAATTTTTCAGCCGAGAAATTAGTTGAAGAATTGTCAAAATAGGCAATAACATGTGGCGATTTTCTATCATCGTCGAACTTAACATCAAATTCCACACCGGGTATTATTTCTTTGACTATTTGTTTAGGTCTACAAACAATTTTTTCTTTTGCAGCATCATACATAGCTTTTGAAAAGCAGTTGTGATCTGTAAAAGAAAAAACGTTTATTTCGTTTTTTTCTAGATTTTCAAATAAGGTATCCAAATGTTTTGCATCGGAATTGGAAACTAAGTCTTGATCCTTTGCTGCACTTGCAAAAGTATGGATATGCAAATCAAATCTGATATTTTCGTTTAATGCATCATGAATATTTGAAAGAATCATAACTTTTAAATAATTTATTTTGTTTAAATATATTATATATCTAATTATTAATTTGTTTATCAAAATAATCACTTTTCACAAGAACACTTTTGACAATAATTGTAAATTGAATTTGGCCCTATTTGTTGCAAACCCTCACCTCAAAGTGTTACTCTTCCCTCGGAAGAAGTCCAAGGAGGCAATTCCTATGAC
Organism: Bacilli bacterium; assembly: GCA_022647725.1. Lineage (GTDB taxonomy): Bacteria > Bacillota_I > Bacilli_A > RFN20 > CAG-288 > Enterosoma. The sequence goes on along the minus strand of JALCLG010000001.1, from coordinate 1,336,633 downwards.
AACGGAATTATCCAAAGAATTAAGAAAACAGGCACTGAAGAGTCAGCAGGATGAAATCAATGGTGTGGCTATCTATGCTTTCATGGCAAAACGACAATCTAAGAAGTTCCCTGAGAATGCCAAGATCCTTTCTCAGATGTCTAAGGATGAATATAAGCATTACAAGATGTGGGAAGCGATGACTGGCAAAACCAAGAAGGCACACGTCTTCTGGACGAAGGTGATGACGGTCATCCTCGGCATCACCTTCGTCATCAAGACGATGATGAAAGGCGAACGCCTGGGACAGGCCACCTATGAACGGCTCCAAAAGGAGGTCCCGGAAGCGGCCCTCATGCTGGCCGATGAACGCCACCATGAGAAGGAGCTCTATGGTCTGGTCGATGAGGAGCGCCTCCACTATGTCGGCGATATGGTCCTTGGTCTTAACGATGCCCTGGTAGAGTTAACCGGTGCCATCACCGGTGTCACCTTCTCGCTTCAGGACTGCCGGCTGATTGCCTTAACCGGCATTGTGACCGGTGTTGCGGCTACCCTTTCGATGATGGCCTCTAACTTCTTAGCCCAGAAGGAGGAAGGGAATCCCCATCCGTTCAAGAGTTCCCTCTATACCGGGACAGCCTACCTCGTGACGGTGGCTCTGTTAGTCCTTCCCTACCTCCTCTTCATGCTCACCTCGCTAAGCAACAGCTATCTTTATGCATTCTTGGTGATGATCGGCATCGTCCTACTGGAGATTGCCGGCTTCAACTTCTATACCTCGGTAGCCCAGGAGAAGAAGTTCTGGGGTCATTTCCTCTTGATGGCTGGTATCTCCTTAGGCGTTTCCGCTATCTCTTATGGCATCGGCATCTTAGCCAAGATGTGGTTAGGTGTCTCCATCTAGTTCTTAATCGTTGTCTTTCTTTTCTTAGCCTGGAGTCTCTCCCGGGGTGAGACTGCTTTACAATAGAAGGTAAGCGCCTGGGAGAGACTCCAAGGCTAAGGAGGCAAGAGGATGGATCCGGTGCTGTTTCGGTGGTTAGCGCTGATAGTTGCCCTAGGAGCAATCCTAGTCAGCTTTCTCTTGCGGTATCACCGCTTAGCCAGCCTCCGGATCTGTTTCATCCTGGTCAGTCTCTTATTGATCTATAAGATAGCGGAGATCCCCTATGAGATCAGCCACTCCTATTATGTGATTCCCTATGAGGTCTCTCACTTAGCCTATTATGTCGTTCCTTTATTGTTATTATCGGGATTGCCGGGTTCGGACTTTGCCAGCGGTGCCTTAAGCCTGATCACCGGTGTCGGTTTTCTGTTAGGAGCCCTGATCCGGCCGGACAGTCTCATTGAGGGCATGTCCCTCTATGAGACTGTCCGTCTGCTGGTGACGCATGAGCTGCTCTTTTTTGTCTCCCTGCCGCTCTTATTTACTATCCGTCAGTATTCCAAGAGAGACTACCTTGCCTTCTTAGGGATGATGGCTGGGTTTGTCATCTACTTCCTGCTTCTCAAATACCGGGTTATCTTCCCTAAGGAGGACTTTAACCCGTATAGTATTGCTTTACGGGTTCTGGATGGGAGCTTAGTGGGATATCTGACTCCGGATGTCACCTTAGGACTGAGAGTCCTCTTTTCATCGTTCTGTCTTCTTCTGGTCTTTGGGATTCCCTATCTTCTCTTACTTGTTTCCCTGGCTTCCTTTAAGAGGCGAAAGAGCAAGGGAAGAGTGACGTATCCTTTTATTCCTTTTACGTACCGGGGCGGACTTCTTCCCTTGCTCATTCGCTGTCATCATAAGGGTTTATTAAGCAAAGAAAAGCGATATCTTCTCGCTGGCATCGATGAATCCTTGCTTTGGATGAGGTAGGTCAAAGGCGCTTTCATAAGGCTTTTCGAGGAATCGGATTCGGTTAGCCGTGAGGTCTCTCACGGCTCTCTTTGTTTTTAGGTTGGTCGGGAGAAATCTTAATTGGTGCCGGTCATCTTGAGGGCGAAGAAAGGATTCTTTAACCTGTAAGCGTTATCACGTTTCAAAGGAGGATAACGATTATGAAAAAGAAGATTGCTGTGCTGTCTTTTCTCTTAGCTCTCGTCGCCGGCGGACTGACTGGCTGCAACAAGCCGACTTCGGCGGCTTCCACCGCGGGTTCGACCGCGGTGAGTGTCGTCTCCACTGCCAGTGATGTTGCCGGTTCGACCTCGACGGCAGCTGAGAAAGCATCCTTAACGGGAGCTTATCTCTCGCCGGCAAAGCTGACCTACACCAATATGAGACCCACCTACAACTACTATATGACCAGCTACACCATGGAGGAGTTGGAGACCTTCTCCGACAACACCTATGTCTTAGCCATCTCCTATACGATGTTCTCCGGTCTGGTTCTGCCGGAGTCAGGCAATGAGGCGAGTGGCAATGAGCGGACCAACTATGTCCAGCGCTTCATGGGCACCTGCACCTCAAAGACCAACGATCTGGATGAGGATACGTTGGATGTCACTTTAGCCATCCCCAACCGGGTCATTGTCCTTCAGGATTCGACCTATTTAGCCGATACGGCTTCTTGGACGGACGACATGACGACTGCTACGGCCGTCAAGGATCAGTCCGGCAACGTCACCACCTCCTATGCCAACGGCGGCGAGTACCTCGCCTCTGTTGCCTTCAAGGAGCAGGTGCTCTCGGTCTCCAAGACCAAGGCCAGCTTTGACTACACGGTTTTCAGAGCTGCGGAGGATACCAATCCGAGTGTGACGGCCACCACCGAGAAGGGAACCTTCGACAATGCTTTCCTTTCGCCGGCCATCCTGACCTATACCAATATGAGACCGACCTACAACTACTATATGACCGTCATGGATCAGCAGGCCATCACCTTGAACAATGACGGCACCTATGAGATCTGTCTCTACAGCTCGGATTTCTCCGGTCTGGTTCTGCCGGAGGCCGGCAATGAAGCCTCGGGCAATGAGCGGGAGAACTTCGTCAAGCATTTCTATGGCACGTATACCTCCAAGACCAATGATCTCGATGAGGATTCGCTCGATATCACCTTCGCGGCAGCCACCCGAGCCGTCGTCACCTATGATTCCACCTATCTGGCCGATACGGCCAACTGGACGGATGCCATGACGACCGCCACGGCCGTCAAGGATCAGGCCGGCAACGTCACGGCCAGCTATGCCACCGGCAACGACTACTTGACCTCCCTGAAGTTCACGGCCCAAACCGTAACTGCCAACAAGAAGACCCATGGTTTCGATCATACCGATTTCATCGGTAAGTAGGAGGCCAGGATGAACTTCAGGAAACTGAGGGGAGCCAGCAGTATCCTTCTTACCGTCGTGTCCTTATGCTGCTTTGCTTCCCTGTTGGCGTTTGATAATTCCGGGCAGGTCGATATTGCCTTAGGCATCAAGAAGAACTCCTCTCTGGGACAGAGCGACTATAGCTCCGTCGAGGAGATGAGAAAGGCCGAAAAGGCCAATGAGATCGAGACTCAGGAGGAGGGTTCGGTGCTCTTCTTCAATGAGAAGAACGCACTTCCCTTAGTCAAGACCAACCATGTCACCCTCTTAGGGCGAACGGCTGCCGACAACATCTTCAAGGGCGGATCCGGCGGATCCACCACCACGGATGAGACGGCAACCTCCCTCTATGAGGCTCTCAAAGACGAAGGCTTTGCCATCAATGAGACGATGTACCAGGCCTTGAAGAGCAGTACCGTCACCCGGGCCAGAGGGACGATCGGCGAAGTGCCGGGTTCCTTCTATACGAATGATCTGAAGGCCTCCTTTGCCAGTGACTACAATGATGCTGCCATCATTGTCTTGGGCCGCTATTCCGGCGAACAGCAGGATTTCACGGCCGGGGGCGATACCGGCAAGGATAACGACACGGACACAAACGGCGATCCTATCGATACCCAAGGGGTGGCGATGCTTTCCCTCCATCAGGAGGAGAAGGATGTCATCACCATGGCCAAGACGAGTGGCAAGTTCAAGAAGATCATCGTCATTCTCAACACGTCCTCGGCCATGGATATCGGCGAACTCAAGTCGTTAGGCGTAGACAGCTGTCTCTGGGTCGGCTACCCGGGCTTTGCCGGCTTTGCCGGCGTGGCCAAGGTCTTGGCCGGCGAGAGTGACATCAGCGGCAAGACGGTCGATACCTATGCTACCAATTCCCTGTCCAGTCCGGCCATGCGGAACTACGGCTCCTTCCGGTTTGCCAATGTCACGGCCAGCGGCCAGAATCAGTATCTGGTCTATGCGGAGGACATCTATGTCGGCTATAAGTACTATGAGACCCGCTACCAGGATCAGATCCTCGGCATCAACAACGCCGACTCTTCCAAGGGCTGCTATGCCGGAGAGAGTCAGTGGAACTATGCTGCCGAGATGGTCTATCCCTTTGGCTATGGCCTCTCCTATAGCTCCTTCAAGGAGGAGCTGACGGACTTGAGCTGGGATACCACCAGCCATGAGGTGAAAGCCACCATCAAGGTCACCAACCTCGGGGTCGGGGATTCTTCGACGTATCAAGGCACCTCCAAGGATGCCGTGGCTCTCTATGTCTCGCTTCCCTATGCGACGGGTCAGGCCAGCAAGTCTGCCATTCAGCTGGTGGGCTATGCCAAGACGGGTGCCCTCAAGAAGGGCCAGTCTGAGACGGTGACACTCAAAGCCTCGGATTATCTCTTTGCCACCTATGACCAGGAGGCCGTCAATGGCGCCGATACGACCAAGAAGGGCTGCTATACCTTCGACAGCGGCGATTATGTCTTCAGCATCGGCAACGGCGCCCATGAGGCTCTCAACAATGTCCTGGCCTTCAAAGGCAAGGGAGGCCTGAGTGATCCCGAGGGCAATGGAGTGACCGGCGAGGCCAGCAAAGCCCACAAGGTCAGCTTAGCCAAGCTTGACAACACCACCTACGCCAAATCGCCGGACACCGGCGCGATTGTCTCCAACCATTTTGAAGACATCGATGTGAATCACTTCACTCCCAAGGCCGTCACGTATCTCTCCCGCGATGACTGGAACACCTATCCTTCCCGGATCAAGGATCTGACGGCAACCGATGAGATGAAGACGCTTCTGGACGGGCATAGCTACACCAAACCCAGCGATGCTCCGGAGATCAGCTCCTTCAAGTATTCCCAGAAGTACGATACGCCTGTCACCTTAGCCAGCATGAAGGATGTCAGCTACGCCGACGATGCCAAATGGGATACCTTCATCGACCAGCTGACCCCGAGCGAATTGGCCAAGATCCCCGGCGAGAAGTTCGGCAACGATGCCATCACCGAATTAGGGGTGCCGGCAACCTCGGCTGCCGATGGCCCGGACGGCATTCAGGCCAACACCGGCTACAGCCATGTCTGCGAGACGGTGGCAACGTCTACCTTCAATGATGAGCTGATCACCAAGCGTGGCAAGTTCATGGCCGAAGACGGCATGGCTGCCGGCCAGAACGGCGTCTACGGCTTCGGTGCCGATATGCACCGGACACCCTACGGCGGCCGGAACTTCGAATACTACTCCGAAGATATGATTCTCTCCTATCTGGCCGGCGCCGTTGAGGCCAAAGCGGCCAATGACATGGGGTTAACGACCTATGTGAAGCACTTCTGTGCCAACGACCAGGAAGTCTGGCGTCAGGGGTCGGCTACCCTGATGCGGGAACAGGCCTACCGGCAGGGACCGCTCAAAGGTTTTGAGGGTTCCTTCACCAAAGGCGGTTCCTTAGGCACGATGACCAGCAATGCCCGTGTCGGCTTACGGACCGTGTCGATGGACTATCAGACCATGACGACTGTCTTACGCAACGAATGGGGCTTCAAGGGTGTGGCGATGACCGACTCTTCCAAGGGTTCGGCCTACTACCTCTACACCAAGGAGTCGGTGGTGGCTGGCATTGACCAGTTCAACAACGATGAGACCCGCGGGACGGTCGATATGAAGAATGCGCTCATCAAAGAGAAGGATGGCTATCTCTGGCAGAAGGCCAGAGTCATCGCCAAACACTACTTCTATATGCTCTCCCACAACTTCTGCATGGCGTCTTTGACCAAGGACAGCAAGGTGACGGTCAGCGTGTCCTGGTGGAAGACAACCATCATCGTCATTCTCTCCGTGCTGGCGGCAGCAACGGTTGCCCTCATCGTCTTAACCGTCATCGCCGGTGTCCAGAAGGCGAAGAAAGGAGCTCAGTTATGACCCTCTACTTCAAAAACGTGGTGCTGAGGAAGCGGTGTCTGGGGCAGAGAATTGCCCTGATCACGGCCGGCATCCTCTTCGTTGTCTCGCTTTGCTATCTTCTCATCAATCCCGGAGCGCTGAAGATCACCGATGATTCGAGGACCCTGACGTTTCTAGCCTTCTTCTTCGGCTCCGTGATCACCCTCTCGCTGCTCTTCTACAACCAGGATATCCTGTCGGCTATACTCCCGGTCATCTCACTTATCCTCTATGCCCTAGGCTGGGGCCGGATGCTCTATCTGACCGCCTACCCGCTGGCCGACAAGATCACCGGCGTCAACTGGTTCGGCGGCAATCTTGCCATCTTCCTGACATTCTTCATTCTCTTCGGATTAGGGACGGTTGCTCACATCGTGTCTCTCTTCCTTCCCCAGACGGAAGGAGAAAGATAAATCTCCCTTGAAAAACGGCGAGGCCCTTCTGTTCAGGACCTCGCCGTTTCTGTTGTTTCCTTGTCTTCGAAGACCAAGAGCAGCCGATAGACGTTGTTTTTGGCGGAGCAGGTCATCGTCCCCTGATATTTCTCCGTCAGGTAGCGGATGCTGCGGGAGCCGTAGCCATGGGGATGGTCGCCGGTCTTATCGGACAGCGGCAGCCCCTTCTCATCAAAGCGGACCTCGCCTTGGCAGCTGTTGGTGATTTCAATGAAGACCAGCCCTTTCTTCCAGGTGATGGCCAGATCGATCAGCCGCTTTTCCGGCTCCCGGATGGCCAGACAGGCATCGACGGCATTGCCGATGGCATTGTTAAGGAGAGCATAGAGCTCAGTGCTGTCGAAGAAGCGGACGGCACTGCCGTCGGCCAGGGTGGTGAAGCGGATCTGGTTCTTCTCGCAGAGCAGCTGTTTTTCATAGATGATGGCATCCAGGACATCGTTGCCGGTCTTGACGGTGGAGTCATAGATGCGGGTGGCATCCTTGAGCTTGCTCAGTTCCTCATCGGTGATCTTGCTGCCGAGATCGTTGAGCTGGTGTCTCAGGTCATGGCATTTGGCGTTGATGATGTCGACATTGGCCCGGACCGAGTCGAACTGGTTCTTCTCCTCATGGAAAAGTTCGGCCATGACCTGAGCCTCCTGCTCCTTCTGGCTCTGGAAGAAGATGCCATGGCGGATCAGTAAGACAAAGAGGCAGATGAAGGAGTCCAAGACCTTCAGGAGAATCGTCAATGTCCAGCTCTGGTTCTGATAGGGATCGGAGAAGCCGAAGACAAAGTCCGTCAGGATGACGGAGAGAATGGTCAGAAGGAGGATATTCACCTGAGTCCTCTTCGTCTCGGCCAGATCCTCCTTTTCCCGGAAGATCCTGCCGAAAAGGACATACATCACGATATGGAAGGCATAATAGACGCCCCAGTCCAGGGCAATGCTGGCTCCGCCGAAGAAGGACATGCTCGTCTTGTCATCAATGCCAAAGACATTCAGCAGCAAGGAGAAGAGCTTCCCTACCAGCACGATGGTGGCATTGGTGGCACAGAAGGTCAAGGTTTTACGGAAACCCGTGCCCTGGTAGAGGAAGGTTACCAACAAAGCCAGATAGCTGGCCAACGTCAGGGCATGGAGGATTCCTCGTAGAATCAAAACGCTGCTAAGAGCATAGCGGAGATAGGCTAAGCCGATGCCTAAGGGGAGGAGGAAGAGGACCAACAGCACCAAGGCCAGCCAGAAATGCTTCCGGCGCTTGAGGTTGAGATTGAAAAGGAGGCAGCCGATGAGCTGTTCCAGAAGGCCGCTCATGGCAATGACGACCTGGGAATAGACATCTCCGAAGAGACTCACGAGCCATTCCCGCATCGCTAGGCACCCTCCAGATAGGTGACTAACGCCTCTTGGAAGGCTTTCTTCCGGGGCTGGGAGATCTGGAGAAGATCGTTAGCGACCTTGACGTCATAGCCTTTGATATGATCGACATACTTCAGATGGACCAGATAACAGTTGTTGCAGCGGGAGAACTCCTTCGATCCCAGCTTCTTCTCAACAGCCGTGATGGAGTCATAGGTTTCAAAGTTCCCTTTCGTAGTATGGAAAAGGACATGGTGCTTCAGAGACTCCACATAGGTGATATCGCTGACCAGGATTTTCTGTTTGTTGCCTTGGCAGAGGATGAGAAGGCTCTGATCCTCTTTCGTATGGACCCGGGACAAGGCCCGCTGCATCTTCAAGGAGAAGGAGGGGTAGTCGATCGGCTTGATGACAAAGTCCAGGGCATCGACCTGATAGCCCGAGACGGCAAACTGAGCCAAGGAGGTGATAAAGATCAGGATCACCTCCTGATCCTTTTTACGGATCTCGCGAGCGGCTGCCATGCCGTCCATATAAGGCATCCGGATATCCAGGAAGATGATGTCGTAGTCCGCCTTATAGTTGTCTAGGAGGCCCAAAGGATCACGGAAACGGGTCGTGAGAAACGCCTGCTGGTTTTCCTGGCCGTATTTTTCAATAAACCCTAAAAGATGGTTGGCATCGTCATCGCTGTCCTCGACAACCGTTATCTTTGCCATAGTATAATCGATTATACCATACCCTGCCTTTTCGAGACGAAACGGGCCCGTAAAGAAAATCGATATAATAATCATCTGTTTAATATTAAACAAGTATTGCAATTTTAAAAACAGGACCGGGACTTATCAGAGCCTGGAACTTCCTGAGGTAGAGAACGCCTGTCCGAAGGGATACCTTCGACTGATGGCAGGCCTGCCGGATTGTCGTCCCTTCCATCAGCATCGAGAGCATTCTTCTGATATGTCCCGGAGAGACCTTCGAGGAGAAGAGAACCGTGTTCTCCCTTCCCGTGAACGTCCTCCCGCATGAAGCGCAGCGGAATCTCTGCGCCCCGTTCTTTTCCTTCCCGTACTTCGTCACCTTCCCGCTTCCGCAGAAAGGGCAGCATGCGAAAACAGTTATACGCATACTTCGTCGGTCGATCTTTTTCTCGGACACCGGAAAATCCTTTCCGGCCGGTTCAGGGCAGGGCATCCGGGAATTGCTGCATTAGCGGATGCCGAGCCTTGAACTGGTCCTAATGCAGCAGGAAAATTATACCATCAGAACGGAAACTCGGCCGATGTCAGAGCCGAAATGCCAACACTATTGTTCCTCCTTCTCAAACAGGAAAGTATAATTCTAAGTATGAAAAACACACAAGGAAAAAGCCCGGTAACGGACTTAAAGACAGTCTCTCCTGCTGGGAAGAGAAGCCGGTCGCCTTACAAGAATTGTAAGCGGAAATTGGGGGTCTTCGGGCCCCGCTTTTTGTTGGTATCCTCTTTGTGCAAGGAGGATGAGAAGGATGACATATCCGCTCACGGAGAAGCAGAAGGAGATCGTAGACTATTCGGACGGGCACGGGCTTGAGGAAGCCGAGGCAAGGTTCGGGATAAGCCACAACCAGGTGAGATACCTGAGGGAGAAGAGGAACCGGATCGAGAGGGAGAAGAATCCCGGAAACTCCGAAGCCGTTCGGCCGGCCATGGCCTTCGCCAGGGTCGAATGCGGCGAAAGAACGATCGAGGTGAGGATCGGGACCGTCGCGATGACGATCACGGCATCCGATCTCGCGGAGGTGATGAGGAGGCTATGATCGAACTGGAGAAGATCGAAGGGATTTATCTCTACCAGGGGACGACGGACATGAGAAGAGGGATGCACTCTCTTCTCGCGCTTGCCTCGACCCTGATGGAGAAGAAGGACATGCTCCACCGTCTTTTCGTCTTCTGCGGAAGGGACAAAAGGACGCTCAAGATCCTCGAGCTCGACGCAGACGGATGCTGGCTCTACCAGAAGAGATGCGTGACCGGAAAGTTCTGCTGGCCGAAGGCGGAGGACGGCGTGGTGACGATCGACAGAAGGCAGCTCCTGTGGCTGCTTGAGGGCCTTTCCCCGGTCCAGCCGGGAGCCCACACTACACAGCAATGTTTCATCGGGAAATGAAGGTTGCCTAGCGAGAAAACATTCGCAGAAAAGCCGATAGAATCGGCACTTTCTGCTTGTATAAATGGCATATATCTGATATAATATTGTCATGGAAAAGGACATCGGACTCAGCCGTGAGGAGCTCATCGAGATGCTGAAGAAGTCGGAGGCGAGAAACGCCGCGCTGGCCGCGGAAGTCTCGTCGCTGAGGAACGGCGCCGCGGACTCGAAGGCGAGGATCGCCGGATACGAGAAAGACCTCGGAATCCTCCGGGACGAGAAGAAAAAGGCGGAGAAGAAGATATCCGAGCTCAGCCATGCGTCGGACCAGCTCAGGGCCTACGGAGACGAGGAGCACTTCCTCCGTACCGTCCTCGAGAGATACCTCGTCGCCAACAAGGTGCTGACCCGTGAGCTCATACGCCAGCTCTACGCGAACAGCCGGAGCGAGAAGACATCCGAACTGGCGAAGAAGGGGATCTGCGTATCGCCTGCAGCGGACCATCCGTCCGATTCGCCCGACACCGTGAAGTCCGAGACCGAGGGAAGGAAGAGAGGCCGCCGGGAGGGGACCGTGGATTTCGACTGCATTCCCGGAAAGACGGAGACGGTCGACACGGCTCCGAGCAAGACGCCCGTGTGTGAAAGCTGCGGAGTCACGATGGACGAGAAGGGAGCCCAGGAGTTCTATAAGCTCTCCTACGTTCCCGGATACTTCCGCAAGACCCGCTATATTGTTCATTGCTATGTCTGTCCGCACTGCGGGAAGAGATCCGACACCTCGGAGAAGGCAGAAGACGCCTACGGACTGAGCGGCTGCACCCCGAGCCTCGGTGCCTTCCTCGCCTATCTCTCCTATGGAGCCTATCTTCCGAGGAACCGTCTGCGCGACGTCTTCGCCCAGTCGGGGTTTCCGCTCTCCAAGACGCTCATCGTGAGATACTGCGCCATGACGGCGAAGGTCTTCGCCCCTCTCGCCGCAAGGATGAAGGAGGACCTGAGGAAGGCCCATGTGGTCCATATCGACGAGACGCCGTACAACTGCCTCGGAGCCGAGAACCGCACCAACTACTTCTGGGCGGCTGTCACCGGTGCCTCGGAGCCTTCGAGGATCATGCTCTACTGCTATGAGAACGACCGGAAGTACGAACACGCGAAGGAGATACTCGGAGACGGGTTCCCCGGCACGGTCGTGAGCGACCAGTACGGAGCCTATGCGGGGTTCGGACATCTCGCCTACTGCTACTCGCATCTCGAGCGCCCGCTCATCGCCTTCCTCGCGGACTATCCCGAGGATTCGAGGAAGGACAGGGACTTCCTCGAGGTGCAGGAGCTCGTGTCGCTCCTCAAGCAGGCGTTCGGCGCGGAGAAGAGGCTGAAGGGCCTTTCCCCCGAGGAGAGGAAGGAGAGGAGACAGACGGAGGTGAGGCCTTCCGTCGAGAAGTATTTCGAGCTGGCCGCAGAATACCGCGGAGAGGACGATACGCCCAGGAACCGCGCCATCTCCTACGGCCTCGACGAGGTGAGCCATTACCTCCTCTTTCTCGAGGACGGAAGCGTCCCCATGACCAACAACTCCGCTGAGAGGACCGTACGCAAGGTGAAGATGGTGAAGAACGCAAGCATGTTCTCGAAGACCGAGGGCGGAGCCGGCGACACGGCCGTGATGCTCTCGGTGGTCCAGACGGCCGTCCTCAACGGTCTCAACCCGATGAGATACATGGAATACGTGCTGACGAACTATAAGGACCTCTCCGATCCGGAGAAGCTCGGAGACTTCCTTCCCTATTCGGCGAAGCTCCCGGAATCGGTGAGGCTCACCGAAGGAGAGAAAAAGGCGATGGAGAAGGAACGGAAAGAGACGGAAAAAGGAAAGGAGTCCGACGCGAGCTAAATGCTCTCCGGACTCCTTTTTTTCTGTCCAAGTTCCCACACCCCAATTTCCGCTTACCAAGAATTCCGAAAGGACGAAGCAGACCATCCGTAAAGCCGTCATCAAGCTGTTAGCGAAGAAGAAGGATCTCAAAGCCATTAGTATCAGCGATATCGCCAAAGAGGCCGATATCAACCGCGGAACCTTCTATCATCACTACCGCAATGTCAGTGACGTCATCAACGAAATCGAAGATGCCCTGATGGCTGAGCTCACGCAGTCCTGGGAAATCTCCAGCAAGCAGAATGATTCGCTCAAGAGTTTCCTCTCCCTCGTCTTCAAAACCTACAAGGACAATGCCAACACGTATCATCAGATCGTCAACTACATTCCCCGGTATGTCTACATCGAGATGAAGGACAAGTTCATCAAAGAGGCTTCCCGTCACTTTGAAAAGGACAATTCCATATCCCAGCTTCAGCTGGCGGAAATCAACCTCTTAGCCAGCGGCATGATCACCCTTGTCATCGAATATTTCGAAGACAAGACCAATCTGACTTTGGATCAGATTGAGGAGTGCTCCTATCAGCTCATCATCTCCGTCTTCCCTGGCTTCAAGCAGGATTAGATCACATAGCACACAAAAAGCGAGCGGGAACCAAGAACCCGCTCGCTTTTTCATTGGGAAAGGAAACGCCTAATCTTTCTTCTTCAGCAAGACCAGGATTAAGCCAACCGTTGCGACAACAAGGCCGGCCGAGCCGAGCACAATCCCGCCAATCATCAGCGGCTGATAGGAGGATTTCTTCTCGGAGGCAGCTAAGGCAGCCGTCGCCGTCGAACTGGCAGCTTGGGCAGCACTGGCGGCAGCATTGGCGGCGCTGGTGGCGTTAGCGGCAGCACTGGCAGCCGAATCGGCCTTCTCGCCGGCTTCCTTCGCCGGATCCACGACAGGGGCCGTACTATCGGCCTTGACGGTGATGGTCAGATCCTGATTGTAGGTGTTGGCACTGTTGCTGACCATCTTATTGGCACCGAAGACCGTCGTCACGGTCGTCAGCTCGACAATGGAGAGAGTCGCGTCATAGGTTCCGGCCGTGGTCGGGGTTCCTGAGAGCACACCGTCACTGGAGAGCGTGAGTCCATCCGGAAGCGAACCCTCGCCCAGGACAAAGGTGAGGACGACATCCGTGGTGATGGTGACATAGCCGCCATACATCGAGGTCTCGCTGTGACTCGGCTTGACCTTATCGGAGCTGAAGGTCGCACTGACGGCTTTATTGGCCGTCAAGTCCGACAGATCCTGATCACTGGTGAAGAGATCAGCGATGGTGAGACTGAACTTCTGGGTGGATTTCACCCAGCTGTCGGCATAGCAGGTGATTTCAAAGGTGGATTTTCCCTTGACAGCTGACTTCCCCGAGAGGATGCCGTTGGCGGTCAGAGTCACGCCTTCCGGCAGCGAGCCTGAGGTAACGGCATAGCTGATATTCCGGGTACCGATATCCTTCAAAGGATCCTGAACGGAGATATCCTCGCTGAAGGCAAAGTCACAGGCTTCCACCAGATCCTGACCCTTGAAGGCATCAAAGGCATAGGCATTCTGCTCATTGGTGGAGTTAGCAAAGGCATAGAGGAAACGTTTGGCCGACTGACGGAAGGCATAGTAGCTGGTCGTCAGGGTGATATCCTTGCTGTCCGTGTGGAGCACCGGAAGTTTCTTCGTGTCATCCCAGTCGCCATACTCCTTCGTGAGAGTCTCTTCGCTGTTATCGGTATAGGCTAAAGGACAGTCAATGCCGCCGATACGGCTGAGATAGGTATCCGCCGTGGTCGAGCCTGGCTTGAAGCCAGCCCCGGCATCGGTGACGACATAGCCGTCAAAGCCCCATTCGTCCCGTAACATGGCCTGCATTTCGGCATAGTTGTTGTAGCAGGCCGTCATCCCGATGCGGGTCTGCGAAGCCATCACGCCGTTGGCGTGTCCCTTCTCAACCGCATATCGGAAAGGCTTGAAGTAGACCTCGCGCAGGGCCTGCTCGGAGACAAACGAACAAAGATTGGCACGGTTGGTCTCCTGATCATTGGTCGCCATATGCTTGACATAGCAGATGACGCCTTTGGCTTTGGCGGCGCTGACGGTCTGAGCCGCCATTTCGCCGGCCAGATAGCCATCCTCCGAATAGTATTCGAAGTTACGGCCGGCAAACGGCGAGCGATGCGTGTTCATCGCCGGTCCGTACCAGCCCGGCTGATTGGCCCAGAGCTCTTCATTGCCGATCTGACGGCCGAAAGCCTTGCTGAGATCCCGGTTATAGGTAGCCGCAATCGTGGCTTCGACCGGATAGTCGACTTTGTAGACAGCCGACGGACCATCCAGTTCCGCCGCCTGGGGCTTGCCCAGACTCGGGACAGCCGGCGTCTTCCAGCCGGAGTTGTTGATCATGGCGATCATCTCATGGTAGGTGAGCTTGTTGAGGGCCTGATCATATTTCTTATCCGTATAGGCTAAACCAGCGAGATCCTGGAAGGTGATGGTCTGGGTCGTATCGCCCTGAGTATAGTCATCGCCATAGGCAGTCTTGATATCACTGAGTGTCTTCTGATGGGCATAGCCATCCGCTTCAATCGTCTCGATGCTATCCGCCACCATCAGCCGCTGATAGCCAGTATCCGTCAAAGCGGATTCATTGGCTTTCGGAGCTTCCGGAAGGATGAGACGCGAGCCGTTGGTCGCCTTGGCTCTCGTCATCGCCGTAAAGCCGATGCCATCACTGGATTTCGGAAGCGAGTCTTCCGTGGTGCCCGTGAAGAGATTGCTGACTTTGGCAGTCGAGATGCCATCATTGTCGTAGTCGGCTGTCTCCGCCAGAGTGAAGGTTCTCGTTAACGGGGAACCCGTCTGCTGGCTGTCCGTGGCATTATCGGTATCGATTGCATGGGAATTGGAGCGGAGCGAGACCTCATAGTCTCCTTTATCCAGCTCATAGCCCTTGTGGGAGTCCTGATTCTTATCCGTATCATCGTAGCTGGCCATAGCCTGGACCTTGAAGGAGACATCGACGGTCTGGCTCTGGCCCGGCTTCAGCAGCGACGTTTTGGCAAAGCCGACCAGGTTAGCACTGGCCTTTTCAATGCCGTTTTCAAGATAGGGTGCCTTGTAGTAGGCCTGGACGACATGTTTGCCACTGACCGATCCGGTATTGGTGACGATCACCTTGAGAGTGAGGGTGCCGTCCTTCTGGATTGCCTCACTCGGGGTGGAATCCGAACTGAAGGCTTCGCTGAAGGTGGTGTAGCTAAGTCCGTATCCAAACGGATAGACAACAGCACCCTTGGCTGAGGCTGTCCCCTCATACCAGTCCGTACCGGCCTGATGGTTGGTGTCATCAGCATTGAGGACATCGGCTTTGGTCTCATAGTAGCGGTAGCCGACATAGATGCCTTCCTCATAGTCGATATAGTTAAGCGTACTTGACGAGGTCGTCTCACCGCTCTTCAGATAGGTCATCGTCGAATTGTCGGCTCTGGCACCGGTGGTACTATCTGGGGTGGAAGTCTGGGTGTTATCGCCGAAATTGGAGTAGCTCGGGTCCAACGTAAAGTCACGCGGGAAGATATCGACGGTGTGACCCGAGGGATTGACAGAGCCATTGAGGATTTCGCCTAAGGCGGTAAAGCCCGTCCCGCCGGGGCCACCGGCCCAGAGGATGCCGCCGATGGCGTCATCATCGGCCAGTTCGCCAAGTTCCATGGCATTGGAGGAGTTCAGGACCACGACGATCTTCTTGAAGGCCTGACTGGCCTTGATCATCGCAATCATCTCCCGCTCGTTCTTGGAAAGCTTCAGATAGTGCTGATTGGCTTCCGGAGCCTCATAGTCCTCATCGCCGCTAGCGGCACTCTGATGATCGACGGAGTTGTTGCGGATCAGGTCATAGCCCTCGCCGCCGATACGGGTCAGAACGACAATGGCGGCATCGCTATAGGCTGAGAAGGTGGCTTTCAGGGCATCATCGTAGCGCGAGAGGGCACTCTCGCCGATATCGGTCGCGGAGAAGCCGTCACTGCTTTTGCCCGAGACCCGGCCGACGCCGGAACGCTTATTATCCTCATAGAAGTTCTTCAGCGACGTGTTGGTCTTGAAGCCAGCCTTGGCTAAGGAGCTATAGACATCTACCGGCTTGAAATAGCCTTTGGAGGCACCGGAACCGGTGCCGCCTAAGGAGGGGTTGACGGAGGACTTGCCGAAGACCGAGACATACTTGGCTCCCGTCAAGGGCAGGGTATTGTCTTTGTTCTTCAAGAGGATCATGCCTTCTTCGGCAATCTGGGTGGTGAGATCATTGCCATAGTCAAGACAATCGGCTTCACTGGCAAAGTCGGAGGTATACTTCCCGGAGGTTGTGCCTTCCCGATACGACCGGACAGATGTCAGACCGGTGACCGAAGCACCGGTCTGACCAGCTAAGAAGAGAATGGCAGCTAACGACAGTAACGACACAACCGTTTTGGATTTCTTCATTTTTTAATTGAACCCCTCATGGGTTTCCTTTCCTTGACTCCCCTGGCAACGGCATTTTCCTAGGTTTTTGACTCCAATTTCCTCCTATTTTATAAATGTGACAGCTGTAAGTATTTTGAATTTATAGGCATTGAAATAGTTACTTTAGTTAGATAAATATTACTTTATATTAGGTATTTTTATTCTCTTTGTCGCTTTTTCATTTAAGCCCGTATCCTTTCTGTTTTTTAGCGCATAATTACAATTTGTTACAATTGTTTCACTTTTTTGTGGCATCAGTCTATAATGAGGGTCAGCAATCTTCAATAGGCACTCTTAAAAATGAAACAGAAACGAGGAAATGTAACCGATGGCAGAGACCGAAAATATCAGTCGCCGGAATTCGAAGGACTATATTACCCAGGCGTTACTGAAACTGATGGAGACCCAGAAGGTCTCCGATATTCCGGTGACGGCCGTCATCCGGAAAGCCGGTGTCAGCCGGGTGACGTTCTATCGCTGCTTTGCCAGCAAGGAGGATGTCATCATCCAGTATCTTTACAGCGTCTCCGAGCCGTCCTGGCAGGACTACCTCAAAGGGCAGGACCATGACTTGGTGAAGTGGCTCTTCCAGCTCCTGATGCAGATCAAAGGAGTGATCCAGCTGCTCTATAGCTCCGGATCCTCGGATATCTTCTATCAGTACATCAAATCCTGCGTTACCACCTACGGAGACGCTTCCGAGAAGGACAGCTACACCAGAGCCTGTCTGGCCGGGGAATTCTACGGCTGGACGGATGAATGGGTGAGACGCGGCATGCAGGCGACTCCGGAGGAGATGACGTCCATTGCCGGGTTCCTGTCTGATTTCTTTAAGCGGATCAAGGTCAATCCCTAAGGATTTCCAGCCAACGTAAAAGCGGGAAGGCCCATTGTGTGGTGCCTCCCCGCTTTTAGGTTAATTCTACAGCAACTAAGCCTTTTTCTTGGAATCGAGCAGATAGCCGAGAACATAGACGATGCCAGCAATGCCGCCATAGACGACACTAGACCAATCCGTCCAGGTGACGGTCTTGGACTTGACTTCATTGACAATGACACCGACGACATTGATGACTAAGAGCAAGACAATGATGAAGCTTAGGATCTTGACCCAGCCGACGTTCTTACCGGCAATGGCGTAGGTCATACCCGACCAGCCGCCGGCCAGATCCAGGATGATCCAGAGGACCACGATGACAAAGGCAAGGATACCGACATAGAGAGGATCCGTACCGAAGAACTGAGCCTTATCCTGAACCAGGATAGTCACCACACCGACAATCTCTAAGACAGCCGAGACAAAGAAAAGAAGACCACCGATAAAGAGTAGGATCTTGCCAACGGTTTTCATATGGGCTTACGCCACCTTGATTGACCTTAATATAGGCGCTTTGCCGAAAGTTGTAAAGGGAAGGGATAAAGGTTTTCGCTTTTAATTATTTTAAGAGAAGGAGGAACAATAGTGTTGATGAGGCCATCTAAATGTCCTTCCTTCTGAGGGTTTTCCCGGAAAACAATATTCTTACGGAAACCCAGTCCCAAAGCTCGTCGAAAGTCTCCAGGTGGTTCTCGTACATAAAGCAGACCACGTTCAGCCACTTCTGGATGTTCTTCCTGCGGATCCTCAGATGCACCTTGAAGCAGCGCTGGATCAGGTTCGTGAAGCGGTTGATCGGATTGAGAAGGTCGTGTGCCTCTGCGGAATCCGAGTCCGTCTCAATCTCCTTGCAGCCGGCGAAAATATCGCCGTAGTTCCCGCTGTCGTGTGTGATGGTGGATCCCGGACGGAACTTCCCCTGATAATGCTTCCTGCATTCTTCGACGCCCGGAACCCCTCTCCCGTCCCCGACTTCCGCAAAGCAGCGTCCCTCATCGTCGACGCCGCAGAAAATCGGAATGAGATTCCTGCTCAGTCCCGCCTTCTTCTTTCTTCTTCCGGTCAGGACGGATACGCCTTTCCCAGGTTTCTGTTCCTTCATCGGAGCGCTGGCGTAAGTCTCGTCAGCCCAGCCGTTCCAGCCCATAAAATGGTGGCTTCCGGGACTTATCAGAGCCTGGAACTTCCTGAGGTAGAGAACGCCTGTCCGAAGGGATACCTTCGACTGATGGCAGGCCTGCCGGATTGTCGTCCCTTCCATCAGCATCGAGAGCATTCTTCTGATATGTCCCGGAGAGACCTTCGAGGAGAAGAGAACCGTGTTCTCCCTTCCCGTGAACGTCCTCCCGCATGAAGCGCAGCGGAATCTCTGCGCCCCGTTCTTTTCCTTCCCGTACTTCGTCACCTTCCCGCTTCCGCAGAAAGGGCAGCATGCGAAAACAGTTATACGCATACTTCGTCGGTCGATCTTTTTCTCGGACACCGGAAAATCCTTTCCGGCCGGTTCAGGGCAGGGCATCCGGGAATTGCTGCATTAGCGGATGCCGAGCCTTGAACTGGTCCTAATGCAGCAGGAAAATTATACCATCAGAACGGAAACTCGGCCGATGTCAGAGCCGAAATGCCAACACTATTGTTCCTCCTTCTCTATTTTAATGATTAACTGCTTCTTGCTCTTCTTGGATTGTTTCTGTGGGAGTCCATTGACTCCGGTTTTTGATTGCCCCCCGGAAAGTTTTCTTTCTTTCGTTGGACGTTTTGCTGGGTTTCTCCCAATAGTAGGTGAAGGGAGAGCAGCGATGATGACCACTCATTGCAAAGGAGCCGTGGCCCGGATCTATCCGGACAAGGCATTGACGGGGAGGCTTTCTTGGAAGAGAGTCCTCCTCAGGAGATTGCTGCTTTCTCTCGCAGACGGCTTAAGGAAGCAGGGAAGGCCGGCCTTCCCTGCTTCCAGTGTCTTTGAAAGGTAAAACGGCAAATGAATTATCAGGAAAACCATTCATCAGAGCTAAAGGAAATCCTCGTCGATGAGGTAAAAGAAGAGATCATTGCCTTTTTGAATTCCGATGGCGGCACTCTCTATCTCGGGGTTAAGAACGATGGGACCGTTGTGGGTATTCCGAAAGATCAGCAGGATGAGGTTGATCTGAAAATCGGCAATTGGGTCAATGATGCCTTATACCCGCCCTGCAAGTTCCTGATCCAGTGTTCCTATAATAGCGATAATGTCTTTGTTGTCTCTATCAGCGAAGGATTGCAGAAGCCGTATTACCTAAAAGACAAAGGCCCTCGGCCTAGCGGGTGCTTTATTCGGGTGGGCAGCAGTAAACGTCATATGACGGAATGGGAGATCATTTCTCAGATTCGTGATTATCAGGAATATTCCTTTGAAAGGGGAACATCCCCAAATCAGGAGCTGACTTTTCATCAGATGTTGCTGCTGGCAGAGACAAAGAAGGTCAGCTGGGATGAAGCAAAGTACAAAACTCTCGGCATCCGCAATTGGAAAGGGGAATACACCAATTTAGGCTTGTTGCTTTCCGACCAGAATCCCTCCGAGGTCAAGTTTGCCGTTTATGACAAGGATATGAACTTCAAAGTCAAGAAAACCTACCAGGGAAGCCTGGCTTTGACGGCGATGACGCTCGTCGATTACGTCGAGCAGAACTACAACACCCTGTCTGCCAAGATCGTCCCCGGCCAGGCTTCCCGAGTGGAAAGAGAATCTTTTCCGGGAGCCTCCCTAAGAGAAGCCATCATCAATGCCTTCTGTCATGCCGACTATTCCTTGCCCAGCAATATCAAAATCGAGTTTTTTCCTCAGGGAGCGAAGATCACTTCTCCCGGAGGACTCTATAAGACGACCATGGCTGCCATTCTTTGCGGAATTCAGACTTTTCGGAATCCTGCCTTAGTCAAAGTCTTTGATAAACTTGGGATGATTGAGAATTACGGATCAGGGATTCAGCGGATTCTTAAAGCCTACCCCAAGGAACAGCCGTAAGCGGAAATTGGGGTGTGGGAACTTGGACAGAAAAAAAGGAGTCCGGAGAGCATTTAGCTCGCGTCGGACTCCTTTCCTTTTTCCGTCTCTTTCCGTTCCTTCTCCATCGCCTTTTTCTCTCCTTCGGTGAGCCTCACCGATTCCGGGAGCTTCGCCGAATAGGGAAGGAAGTCTCCGAGCTTCTCCGGATCGGAGAGGTCCTTATAGTTCGTCAGCACGTATTCCATGTATCTCATCGGGTTGAGACCGTTGAGGACGGCCGTCTGGACCACCGAGAGCATCACGGCCGTGTCGCCGGCTCCGCCCTCGGTCTTCGAGAACATGCTTGCGTTCTTCACCATCTTCACCTTGCGTACGGTCCTCTCAGCGGAGTTGTTGGTCATGGGGACGCTTCCGTCCTCGAGAAAGAGGAGGTAATGGCTCACCTCGTCGAGGCCGTAGGAGATGGCGCGGTTCCTGGGCGTATCGTCCTCTCCGCGGTATTCTGCGGCCAGCTCGAAATACTTCTCGACGGAAGGCCTCACCTCCGTCTGTCTCCTCTCCTTCCTCTCCTCGGGGGAAAGGCCCTTCAGCCTCTTCTCCGCGCCGAACGCCTGCTTGAGGAGCGACACGAGCTCCTGCACCTCGAGGAAGTCCCTGTCCTTCCTCGAATCCTCGGGATAGTCCGCGAGGAAGGCGATGAGCGGGCGCTCGAGATGCGAGTAGCAGTAGGCGAGATGTCCGAACCCCGCATAGGCTCCGTACTGGTCGCTCACGACCGTGCCGGGGAACCCGTCTCCGAGTATCTCCTTCGCGTGTTCGTACTTCCGGTCGTTCTCATAGCAGTAGAGCATGATCCTCGAAGGCTCCGAGGCACCGGTGACAGCCGCCCAGAAGTAGTTGGTGCGGTTCTCGGCTCCGAGGCAGTTGTACGGCGTCTCGTCGATATGGACCACATGGGCCTTCCTCAGGTCCTCCTTCATCCTTGCGGCGAGAGGGGCGAAGACCTTCGCCGTCATGGCGCAGTATCTCACGATGAGCGTCTTGGAGAGCGGAAACCCCGACTGGGCGAAGACGTCGCGCAGACGGTTCCTCGGAAGATAGGCTCCATAGGAGAGATAGGCGAGGAAGGCACCGAGGCTCGGGGTGCAGCCGCTCAGTCCGTAGGCGTCTTCTGCCTTCTCCGAGGTGTCGGATCTCTTCCCGCAGTGCGGACAGACATAGCAATGAACAATATAGCGGGTCTTGCGGAAGTATCCGGGAACGTAGGAGAGCTTATAGAACTCCTGGGCTCCCTTCTCGTCCATCGTGACTCCGCAGCTTTCACACACGGGCGTCTTGCTCGGAGCCGTGTCGACCGTCTCCGTCTTTCCGGGAATGCAGTCGAAATCCACGGTCCCCTCCCGGCGGCCTCTCTTCCTTCCCTCGGTCTCGGACTTCACGGTGTCGGGCGAATCGGACGGATGGTCCGCTGCAGGCGATACGCAGATCCCCTTCTTCGCCAGTTCGGATGTCTTCTCGCTCCGGCTGTTCGCGTAGAGCTGGCGTATGAGCTCACGGGTCAGCACCTTGTTGGCGACGAGGTATCTCTCGAGGACGGTACGGAGGAAGTGCTCCTCGTCTCCGTAGGCCCTGAGCTGGTCCGACGCATGGCTGAGCTCGGATATCTTCTTCTCCGCCTTTTTCTTCTCGTCCCGGAGGATTCCGAGGTCTTTCTCGTATCCGGCGATCCTCGCCTTCGAGTCCGCGGCGCCGTTCCTCAGCGACGAGACTTCCGCGGCCAGCGCGGCGTTTCTCGCCTCCGACTTCTTCAGCATCTCGATGAGCTCCTCACGGCTGAGTCCGATGTCCTTTTCCATGACAATATTATATCAGATATATGCCATTTATACAAGCAGAAAGTGCCGATTCTATCGGCTTTTCTGCGAATGTTTTCTCGCTAGGCAACCTTCATTTCCCGATGAAACATTGCTGTGTAGTGTGGGCTCCCGGCTGGACCGGGGAAAGGCCCTCAAGCAGCCACAGGAGCTGCCTTCTGTCGATCGTCACCACGCCGTCCTCCGCCTTCGGCCAGCAGAACTTTCCGGTCACGCATCTCTTCTGGTAGAGCCAGCATCCGTCTGCGTCGAGCTCGAGGATCTTGAGCGTCCTTTTGTCCCTTCCGCAGAAGACGAAAAGACGGTGGAGCATGTCCTTCTTCTCCATCAGGGTCGAGGCAAGCGCGAGAAGAGAGTGCATCCCTCTTCTCATGTCCGTCGTCCCCTGGTAGAGATAAATCCCTTCGATCTTCTCCAGTTCGATCATAGCCTCCTCATCACCTCCGCGAGATCGGATGCCGTGATCGTCATCGCGACGGTCCCGATCCTCACCTCGATCGTTCTTTCGCCGCATTCGACCCTGGCGAAGGCCATGGCCGGCTGAACGGCTTCGGAGTTTCCGGGATTCTTCTCCCTCTCGATCCGGTTCCTCTTCTCCCTCAGGTATCTCACCTGGTTGTGGCTTATCCCGAACCTTGCCTCGGCTTCCTCAAGCCCGTGCCCGTCCGAATAGTCTACGATCTCCTTCTGCTTCTCCGTGAGCGGATATGTCATCCTTCTCATCCTCCTTGCACAAAGAGGATACCAACAAAAAGCGGGGCCCGAAGACCCCCAATTTCCGCTTACGAACAGCCTGAGACTCTTTTCCAGGAACCGGGTTGTTATTTTCAGACGTTCCTTCCGGATCTGAACTACGGAGTCAGCAAAACAGAAAGTAAAAACGTCCCTGTAAACGTCCCTGTAAATGTCCCTGTAAATGTCCCTGTAAATGTCCCTGTAAATGTCCCTGTAAATGTCCCTGTAAATGAACATGTAAATGAACCTGTAAATGAACATGTAAATGAACCTGTAAATGAACATGTAAAAAGAGACAATAATATGGGAATAATCCCTATGCAGCTACCCAAGGTTAGTACCTACTATATCAATGTCGCAATGTTAAGCAAACTGGTGACCCGAATGGGATTCGAACCCATGAATGTAGCCTTGAGAGGGCTAAGACTTGAACCGCTTGTCGATCGGGCCAGCAATGGACGTTTCGTGAACGGCTACGACGAAGACTTGCGAAACGGCTTAAATAATATAGTTGATATAGGGGTAAGTTTCAAGTAAATTCTTGTCATTCCATCTTCCTTATTGTATAATTTACCTCGCGCCATTAACAAAATGGTGTCATTAACCATGGGAGTGGATCTTGTTGACAAGTCCTTGGTACCGAACCCATCTTTAGATCTAACACTGTATAAATGGTTAGCTTTGCTCAGTATCTTGGGTTGACATCTAGAAACTCTCAGAAGGTCAACAAAAAGGAGGCTCATTGAATGAGCGATGAAGTGAAGGCCACTGTGGCCACTGCTGGGACGACGACGGAAGTGAAGACGGATGTGATGGCTTCGACGGTTCATAAGGATACCGATCAGGTCGTCTCTCCGAAGGCTTTACTTGATGCGGGATGCCATTTCGGTCATAAGGTTTCGCGTTGGAATCCGAAGATGAGACAGTATATTTATGGCAAGAGAAACAATCTGCACATCATTGATCTCAACAAGACCAGTGCTCAGATGCAGAAGGCGTATATTGCTCTGAAGGACATTGTTGCCAAGGGCGGCAAGGTTATCTTTGTCGGCACCAAGGCCTATGCTCAGAAGGCTATTCAGGAAGAAGCCGTCCGTTCCGGTTCCTTCTATGTTGCCCACCGTTGGTTAGGTGGTACGTTGACGAACTTCCGCACCATCCTCAAGAGAATCGCTCTCTTAAAGGAAATCGAGACCAAGGAGCTCAATGGTGAGCTCGAGAAGCTCCCCAAGAAGGAACAGGCCAATCAGCAGAAGCTGAAGGCTAAGCTCAGCACCAACCTCGAGGGCATCAAGGAGATCCGTTTCCTTCCCAATGCCTTAGTTGTCGTTGATCCTAAGGAAGAACACAATGCCATCAACGAAGCCAGAGCTCTGCATATCCCTGTTTTCGCTTTAGGCGATACTAACACCGATCCGGATCAGATCAATTACCTCGTTCCGGCCAACGATGATGGCGAAGCTTCGATCCGTCTGATTGTCGGCCTCTTCGCCGATGCCGTTGTCGAAGGCAAGGGCGGTGAGCCGCTTTATGCTTATAAGAATGCTGAAGCTGCCACTTCCACGATGGCTGAGATGCTCAAGGGTGTTGATCAGGTTGAGCAGACCAAGACCATCCGTATGAAGTTAAGAGATGATGCCATTGCCATCCGCAAGGCTAAGAATGCCGGCCGTCCGATGAGACGTAAGCCGCTCAAGAACTTCCACAACTTCCATCATGATGATGATTCGATGAGTTCGTCTTCGTCTGCTGCTCCGACTACTTCCGCTCCGGCTGCTGACAAACCTACTGAAGACACTGCTGCCTCTAGCGAGAAGCCTGCTGCTGAGGAGGAAAAGTAAATGAGTGAACAGATTGAATTAATTAAGCAGTTAAGAGACCGTACCGGCGCCGGTATCATGGATTGCAAGAAAGCTCTTATCGCTAACGACAACGATATCAGCAAAGCCATGGATTGGCTCCGTGAGAAGGGTATTGCCAAGCAGGCCAACAAGGCCGCGACGAGAATCGCTGCTGAGGGTGTCGCTTGGGTGATGGTCGATGGCAACCATGCTGCCATTGTCGAAATCAACTCCGAGACCGACTTCGTTGCCAACTCCGATCCCTTCCGTGCTTTGGTCAAGGAAGTCAATGATTTGGTTCTCAAGAACGGTCCGAAGACTTTGGATGAAGCCAAGGCCATCAAGAACGCTGCTGGCAAGTCCATCGCTGACCTCTTTGTCGATGCTGGCATCAAGCTCGGCGAGAAGCTCGATTTCCGTCGTTTTGCCTTTGTCAACAAGAGCGATGACGAGGTCTTCGGACCTTACATCCATATGAACGGCAAGATTGCTACCCTGGTCGTCTTAAAGGGTGGCGATGCCGAAGCCGCCAATGGTGTCGCTCTCAACGTCTGCTCGATGAATCCGACGTATCGGACTCAGGCCGATATTCCTCAGGAAGTCATCGATAAGGAAAGTGCCATCGAGCTGGAAGCCAGCAAACAGGATCCGAAGTTCGCTTCGAAGCCGGAAGCCATCCAGAAGAAGATCGTCGAAGGCAAGGTCCGTAAGAGCATCGGCGAAAACGTCTTGGCGGATGAGCCTTACGTTCTCGATGATACCAAGACCATCGGACAGTTCCTGGAAGAGAAGAAGGCCAGTGTCGTCAGCTATATCCGTTATGCTGTCGGCGAGGGCATTGAGAAGAAAGTCGATGATCTGGCTAGCGAAGTTGCTAAGCAGGTCAGCGCTGCTTCCAAGTAGTTGTTGAAAAACAGGCACCTCGCAAGGGGTGCCTTTATTGTAAAATAGTAGGAGTCGAACGCACAAAGGAGAAAACCATGACTTACAAACGCATCTTGCTGAAGATTTCAGGCGAAGCCTTAGAGGATAAGGAAGACCATCAGATTTACTCTCCGAAGACCTTAGCCAACATCTGCAATACCGTCAAGAAGATCACCGCCATGGGTGTTCAGGTCGCCATGGTCGTCGGCGGCGGGAACATCTGGCGCGGAAATCTTTCTTCCACCATCGGCATTGACCAGGCTACCGGAGACTATATGGGAATGCTGGCAACCATCATGAATGCGATGGCCGTCCAGGCGTTCTTCGAGAATAATGGTCTGGATGTCCGGGTCATGTCTGCCTTACCCATCAACGCCTGCGCTGAACCCTATATCCGTCGCAAGGCAATCCGTCATCTTGAAAAGGGCAGAGTCGTCATCTTCGCTGGTGGCGTCGGTTCGCCTTTCTTCACCACAGATACTGGAGCAGCCCTTAGAGCTAAGGAAATTAACGCAGATAGCATCTTCATGGGTAAGAACGGAGTCGATGGTGTCTATGATGATGATCCCCGCAAGAATCCGAAAGCCAAGCTTCTCAAACGGGTTACCTATCATGACATCCTGGCCAACAGCCTCAAAGTCATCGATAACACCGCCGTCGGTCTCTTATCGGAGAGCGACATCAAGATCCATGTTTTCAACATGGCGGACACCGATAATGCCGTCCGGATTCTCAACGGTGAGGATATCGGAACCATCATCAGTAAGAAGTAATACTTTATAATTCAGGTTAATCTTAGTAAAATAGAGCTAGCTGAATGCATAGGAGGCCACTTTTATGGCAATTCTTGATGAATGTGTCGATAAGATGAACAAATGCAACGAATCCCTGAAAGAATCCTTAGGAACGCTCCGTGCCGGCAGAGTCACCGCTGCCTTGCTCGATAAGGTCTATGTCCGCGCCTATGGCGAGAACATGATTCTCAAGAGCTTAGGCTCGATTGGCTCCATCTCGCCGACCGATCTGCAGATCAAGGTCTTCGATCCTTCAACCATGAAGGATATCGTCAGCGGTCTCAACAAGGCCGATCTCGGCTGCACCGTTGCTCAGAACGGCTCTGCCATCATCCTGAAGTTCCCGGCTCCGAGTGAGGATCGCCGTCAGGACCTCATCAAACAGGCCAAGAAGTATGGCGAGGATGCCAAGGTTGCCATCCGCAACGTCCGTCGTGACTTCAACGAAAAAGCCAAGAAGGATACCACCCTTTCCGAGGATATGCAGCATAACCTGCTCACCGACATCCAAAAAGCCACCGATAACCATATTGCTGAAATCGATAAGCTTGTCCAAGCCAAGATCAACGATATCGAGACTATCTAATGGCCGATCTTCCGAACGTCGTTCCGATCCGGCATATTGCTTTCATTATGGACGGCAACGGGCGCTGGGCCAAAAAACGGTTCCTGCCTCGCAGTGCCGGACATAAGGCTGGCGTCAGCCGAATCAAGGAAATTGTCACCTCGTGCTATGATGACCACGGCATCTATGCCGTATCGCTTTTCACATTCTCAACGGAGAACTGGAATCGTCCTGAAAAGGAGATTGCCATTCTTTTCTCGTTGCTGAAGGAGTTCTTCCTCAAGGAAATCGACTATTTCGTCTCCCGGGGGACCCACATCAATGTGCTGGGTGACCTCGATGACCCCAGAATCCCTAAAGACATCCTAGAAACAATTCAGATGGCAATGAATCGGACCAAGGATCTCAGCAAGAACGTCTTCAATGTCCTTTTCAACTATGGTTCACGGGATGAAATCGTGAGAGCCTCCCGAGCGATTGCTCAGGATGCCATGGCGGGCAAGATTGATCCGAAGACCTTGACGCAGAAGGATTTCAGCCGGTACCTATTCACCGGTGAGCTTTCCGATGTCGATCTCCTGGTTCGGACCAGTGGCGAAGAGCGGCTTTCCAACTGTCTCCTGTATCAGATTGCCTATGCCGAGTTTGTCTTCGAACCCACCTATTGGCCGGACTATTCCAAAGACACCTTGGCTCACGATATCGACCTCTATCGGCAACGTAACCGCCGTTTCGGTGCCATCAAAGCGTAATCATCATGTCAATCAACCGACTGTCGTCCTCCAGCAAGACCGGCATGGCTACCCGTATCATCACCGGCATCGTCCTGATGGGGGTCTTTGTCCCCTGCATTGTTTTCGGCAACTGGGCTTTCTTCATCTTTATGGTTTTCCTTTCGGTTGTCGGCATTTGGGAGATTGTCAAAGCCCCGGGCCAGAACCGGTATGATCTACTGACGATTCTCGTTGTTTACCTTTTTGTTCTCTCTTTCATCTTCTGGACTTTTCTGAAGAACTTCTTAACCTATGGCAGCTTCTTCCGTGACGACTATTTTTATCTTAGTGATATCTTTGTATCCATTACCGGAATCATTGTTTATGCCTTAGTTCTCTTCTTAATCGCCATTACCACTCCCAAGGTTACCTTAAGCGATGTCACTTATCTCTTCACGATTGGCATCGTCTTTACCTTAGGAATGCAGGGTATGTTCTTCTTGCGGTATTTCCCGAACTCCTCCGGCATTGTGAATTTCACGCCAACCTCCGAGCTCAATCCCCATACGATGATCACGGCCAGCTATGGCGAGAGTGTCAGCTTAGGCAATTACTTCACCAGCTGGTTCCACCATTTCGGCTTATCCCAGAAGTTCAACTCCTGCCTCTTGTTCTTCTTTATGCTGATTGGAACCTGGGGCAGTGATGTCGGGGCCTATTTCATTGGTCTCTTCTTCGGCAAGCACCGGATGAATCCGCGGATCTCGCCTCATAAGACCTGGGAAGGCTTCTTCGGCGGAATGGTGATCTCCATTGCTGCCAGCCTTGGCTTTGCCGCCATCTGCGAATACTGTTTCCATTCGCCCTTGGTTCCCGGAGTCATCCAGTTCAGCTATTCCGAAGTTTTGGAAAAACTTGGCGTTCTCGGCGGAACTGCCTGGCCGTTTATTGTGATCCTGGCTGTTTTGATGCCAGTCGTCGGCAATGTCGGCGGGTTCCTCTTCTCCTTGGTGAAGCGGCAGTATGGCATCAAGGATTACGGCAAGATCTTCCCCGGACATGGCGGTGTCATTGACCGCTTCGATTCCATCATGATCAACTCCATTGTCATGTCGATTGTCGTGCTTCTGACGGCCAACGCCTGGAGGTTCACCGTATGAGAGAGCCCATCGTCGTCTTAGGTGCCACCGGATCGATTGGAAGACAGACGCTGGATATTCTCCGTTTCTCGTTTGACTACGATCTCGTCGGTGTCTCCTTAAACAGTCAGTTCGAGAAACTCGAGGACTATCTTCTTTATTTTGACCATTTAAGCTATGTCGCCATTGCTGATGAGGAGGCTGCCAAAGCCTTTAAGGCCAAGCATCCTTCCTATCATGTCCTCAGCGGCAAAGACGTTTCCCTGAAGCTGTTAGCCAAACTCAGCAAGGCGACCGTTTTCAATGCCCTGATGGGAAACAGCGGCCTGTTGCCTTCCTTGAAGGCACTCCGCCAGAATCAGGATCTCCTTTTAGCCAACAAGGAGACGCTGGTTATCGGCTCTTCCCTCATCAAGAAGGAGTTAGCCCATTCCCATTCGCATCTGTATCCGGTCGACAGCGAACATGTCGGCTTGGCCAAGCTCATTGCGAAAACCAAGAGTCTAGGGATCCGTAAGAATCAGATCAAGAAGCTGATCGTGACCGCCTCCGGCGGTTCGCTTCGGGATTTCCCGAAGGATGCCATCGATACCGTCACTCCCGAACAGGTCCTTCACCATCCGACCTGGGCCATGGGAAGCAAAATCACTGTCGACAGTGCGACCCTCGTCAATAAAGGCTATGAAGTCATCGAGGCCAGCGTTCTCTTTGATATGCCTTTGGAAAAAGTCGGGGCCATCATCTGCCGGGAGAGCCTCGTCCATGCCGAACTCATCTATACTGACCACGGCAAGGAGAAGACCTTATTGGAATATTCCCCCTGTGACATGAAGGTGGCCATCAGCTATGCCCTCTCCAAGGGAAAGCTGAGGATGCATGAGAATACCAGGGATGACCTGAAAGCTGTTTCCAAGCTGCACTTTGCCCCCATCGATCAGGCATTCTACCCGTTATTCGGCTTAACGCAGAAAATGTATCAGGAATTCGGCAACTACGGGATGATATACTATAATGCCGTCGATACCGAAGCCATCAAGGAGTTCCTCAACCATGAGATTCCCTTCAGCTATCTCAGGGAAGCCTTGCGCTTCTGTTATGAAAACCTCCCCCAGGGGAGTCTTACCGAAGAGGCTCTTCCTCAGATTGAGGAAGCAGCCAACCGTTTCGCCGTTCAGACGTTGATCAAAGTGTCCTTGTTTTACCGGGGAGGTAACCTATGCAAGTGCTGACCATTATCCTAAACATCCTTATCTTCCTTTTATGTCTGTCCTTTGTCGTCTGCATCCATGAAGCCGGCCACCTCTCGATGGCAAAGCTTTTCAATGTCTACTGCTTTGAATACTCCATCGGCTTCGGCCCTGCTCTGTTCCATAAGCGGCTGAAGCATAAGGTCAAGAAGGGAAGTGTCCCGGTCTATACGGCAACGACAGCCGTGACGCCGGCTCCGTTAGCCCAGGACTCCGTCCAGACGATCGCCGTGGCTCCGCAGGCCGAGGATCCTCAGAAAGCCTCTCTCTTAGCCAAGCTCAATGACAGCGACAATAAGGCAAAGGCTATGGAACAGGCCAGTCAGAAGCCCGTCAAGGCCAAGAAAGAAAATGCCAAATACGATTATGTCGAAGGCGAGACCTATCTCTCCATCCGCGCATTGCCGTTAGGCGGCTATGTCTCGATGGCCGGCGAAGACGGTGACGAGAATCCCGAAGGCATCAAAGTTCCTAAGGAACGGACCTTGCCGGGTGTCAGCCACGTCAAGCAGATCATCATCATGCTGGCCGGCATTGTGATGAACTTCATCCTAGCCATCATCCTCTTCTTTGCCGATTATGCCTTCTGCCCTCAGAAGAAGAATGTCTACGACACCAATGCCATCGAAGTCAGCGAAAAGCTGGATTCAAGCACGGATGATCCGGCCTATGTCGCTGGATTACGTTCGGGGGATAAGATCTTAACGCTTTATCAGACTTACGATGGGTTGCTTGACAATAACGACACCACCAAAACCTATAATGGCATCGAATTCCCCAGTGTCGCTAACCGTGTCACCATCACGCAATACGTCAATGAGGATGCTCAGACGGCCGATGACTACGCTCACGATTCGATTGCCTATGCCATCCAGGATGTCATTGCCCACAATCAGTCGGACGGATTAAACGATATTGCCGGCTTTGAGAACATGCAGGCCGGAGAGAATTCGACCCGTGTCATCCATCTCACCTATCAGCCGAAAGATACCACTGACATCAAGACTTTAAGCGATGTCACTTTGAAGACCAGCAAGAATTCCAGCGGTGTCTGGACCTTTGGAAAATTCGGCATCTCCGTCATGACGACGGAATTCCATTATTCGGCCGGGGAAGCCTTCGTCAAGGCCAACCAGACCTGGGGCGGACTCTTCGTTTCCATCTATAAGGCCTTAGGCAGTATCTTCACGCCGACCGGCTGGAAGAATGTCGGCGGCATCATCTCCGTCTATCGTGTCTCGGCGGAAGGCGTGGCCAGCCAGTCGGCGGGCTACTTCATTCTGCTTTGGGGCTATATCTCCCTCAACCTCGGCTGCTTCAACCTCCTTCCCTTCCCGGGACTGGATGGCTGGCAGACGCTCATTGCCTTAGCGGAAGGCATCAGCCGCAAGAAGTTCTCTACCAAGTTCAAAGCCATCGCCAATACGGTGGGCTTAGTGATCCTGATGGCCTTTGCCGTCGTCCTCATCGTCAAGGATATTCTCTTCCCGGTCGTTTAGTTAGCTCTCGATTAAGGAGGCCGCTTCCATGAGAACGGTAATTCCTTTTAATACCGGCTGGACCTTCCTGAAAAAGGATGTCGGTTTTTCAGAGGCTGAAAAAGAGCCTGGTGAAGCGGTCACTCTTCCCCATACCTGGAATGGACTGGACGGCCAGGACGGACAGAATGACTATTACCGCGGGACCTGTTTTTATGTGAAACGTTTCCCGAAGCCTGCCTTAAAAGACGACGATCAGATCTTCATTGAATTCAAAGGCGTCAACGAAAGGGCAAAAGTCTATCTCAACGGACAGTTCATCGTCTCCCATGTCGGGGGATATTCCACTTTCCGAGGCGATCTCACCCCGGCGCTGAAAGAGATGAACTGCCTAGTGGTGGCTGTTTCCAACAGTCCGCAGGGGGATAGCTATCCTCAGGCAGCCGATTTCACCTTCTATGGTGGCATTTACCGGGACGTCAATCTCCTTGTCGTCCCTCTGACCCATTTTGATCTGCTGACGTCAGGAAGCCTGGGAATCCAAACGGATGCCTGGATTCAGGAAGGAGAAGGACGCTGCAGAATCGAGGCTTTTCCGGTGCCTTTAACGGAGATGGCCGTCCGGATTGAGGATGAAGAGCATAAAACTGTTGCCTCCGGAAAAGGCGGAGATACACTGGTTATCCCGAAAGTCCATCGCTGGGATGGAATCCATGACCCTTATCTCTATACCGTCATTGCCTCGCTTTCCAAAGAGGGCATCCTCCAGGATGAGGTCCGTACCGAGATCGGATTCCGTTCCGTCCGCCTGGATCCTCAGCAAGGGTTCTTTCTGAATGACAGACCCTATCCTTTACGAGGGGTCTCCCGGCATCAGGATAGGCCTTTGAAAGGCAATGCCATCAGCCGTGAAGACCAGGAAGAAGACCTAGCCCTGATCCAGGAGATGGGTGGAAATGCCATCCGGCTAGCCCATTATCAGCAGGATGATTATTTCTATTCCCTCTGCGATCATGCCGGGATCATCGTCTGGTCCGAGATTCCTTATCTTTCTTACCACCGGAAAGAGGCTAACGGCAACGCTCTTTCGCAGCTGGAAGAGCTGCTTCGTCAGACCCACAGCCACCCGGCCATCGTCTTCCGCTGTCTTTCCAATGAAATCACCATCGGGAAGACCGGCAAAGACTGCCTTGAGGAACACCAAAAGCTGGCCCAGCTCGTCCGGAAAGAGGATCCGAGGCGACTGAGCGTCATCGCCGACTATGTCACCTGTCGGCTTAACCATCCGCTCAATGCCATTGCGGATGCAGTTGGCTTCAATTACTATTTCGGCTGGTATACTCCCTTTGCCTTCCTGACCGGGCAGAGGCTGGATCTCTTCCACGTTCTTTTCCCTAAGCGTCCTGTCGGGTTATCGGAATACGGAGCGGAAGGCATGCCGAACCTCCATTCCCGGCATCCCCGGCGTCTGGATAACAGTGAAGAATATCAGGCCTGTTACCACGAGAAGCTATTAAAGATTCTGAGCAAACGGAAATACCTTTGGGGCAGTTTTGTCTGGAACATGTTTGATTTCGGATCCGATGGCCGCAGCCAAGGCGGGGATCCCGGAAAGAACCATAAAGGGCTGGTCTCCTTTGACCGGAAGACCAGGAAGGATGCCTTCTATCTTTATCAGGCCTATTGGACAAGCAAGCCTTTTGTTCACCTCTGCTCCCAGCGCTACGTTCACCGCTCAGGAAGAACCACGCTGATCAAAGTCTATTCCAACCAACCCGAAGTCACCCTCGTTGTCAATGGCAGGACAGTCGCCACCCAGAAGAGCGACAAAGTCTTTTGCTTCAAGGTTTCAATGAAAGAAAAAACGGAGATAACAGCCCTGGCTGGCTCCTCGCAGGATAAGATGACCATCTTTAAGGTATCAAGGGAGGATTCTTCTTATCAATGTCCTCGGTCCAACGCCTATTCCTGGGAGAAGAAGAAAGGCAGACAACAA
Organism: Bacilli bacterium; assembly: GCA_022647725.1. Classification (GTDB taxonomy): domain Bacteria; phylum Bacillota_I; class Bacilli_A; order RFN20; family CAG-288; genus Enterosoma. The sequence goes on along the minus strand of JALCLG010000001.1, from coordinate 1,302,889 downwards.
AAAAAGGAATCCCGCTAAACGCGGAATTCCTCGAGGCTGAAGACAGCGTCGGCGTCAGGATTGCCCAATATCCTTGGGCTGTATCAACCGCTCTCGTTGTGCCTTAGCTACTTGATGTCGATCATCTTCGCGGCTTCATCCTTCTCGGCTTCTTTCGGAACCGTGACGGTAAGAATACCATCGGCTAAGCTAGCCGAGATGGCATCTTTCTTGACGTCATAGCCGACAAAGAAGTCCCGACGGTAGAAGCCCTGCCGACGTTCGGTATGCACCTTCTTGCCGGTGCCTTCCTTCTGCGTCTCATCAATCTTATAGGAGACAGTCAGATAACCCTTGTCGAGCGAGATCCTGATGGCATCCTTCTTGATGCCAGGAACCTCGATGGCCAGATTGTAGGCATTGCCGTTATCGGTGATATCGGTCTTCATCATCCCATAGGCGTTGGTGGCTTCATTATCGAAGTAGTCATCGTCGAAGAGGCCAAACAGCGGTCTCAGGAAGCCAAAACCATCATCCTGACGAGTCATTGCCTCGTTCTTCTTCGGAGTGGCCGCAGCCACTTTCTTCGTCGCAACATTCTGATTTTCCATAAGCATCCATCCTCCTTTATTTTAATACTGTTTAGCACTTGCTTATCTCAAGTGCTAATTCTATTATACCCAAGATTTAGCAGTTTTCAAGTGCGAGTGCTAAATATTTTAATAAGATTTTAAAATATATCGATAGCTATCGATAAATATTTACTAAATTTTTTTAATTTTCTTCTTGCAAACGAAAAATCACTTTCGGATATCTAACCTAAAGAGAAACCTTTATAATAGAGAAGCCTATGAAATGGACCAATAAAACCTTTAATAGCTACTACCCTCCCAAGGGGATGACCCGGCTCTACGAAGTAACCTCCTTCTTCCGGGATAGTCTTTTTGAGTTTATGTCCTTATTCATGCTGCTTTATGTCCAGCTGGCCAGCCCGATCAGTGGCAGCAAACCGGCGGATTATCAGGTGATGTTCTTTACCATCACCATCAGCATGGTCGTCATCAAGATCATCGCTGCCTTTGCCTGGACGTTCTCCGCTCACTTCTTAGAGAACGGAAACTACCCCTTAGGCCGGTACCGAACCTTCATGGTGATGGGCCTCTGGATTTATACCGTCATCTTCCTTCTCATCTTCTTTGTGGCCCCCTTATTAGCCGGTTGGGCCTATGTGGCGGTCTTCATCCTCCTGTACTGTCTTTTGGAATGCGCCTACAGCATCAATGATATCGGCTACTGGTCGTTTTTAACCACCCTCACCCCGGATGAAAGCCGCCGTGGGGAGATTACTTCCTGGATGAATGTCTTCCTCATCATCGGCGATTATCTGGTGGCAGCCTTGGCCCCGGCCTTGACGGCGAATAACCCGAAGCAGAACATGACCTATCTGGCTACTGCCATCATCGTCACCAACTTCATCAGTCAGATGGTCCTGGCTTTCGTGATGGAAGAGCGGGAAGAGAAGCCGGATCTGACCCCCAAGAAGAAGGAACATCTCTTCGATTCCTTCAATCTGCTCTTCAAGGATAAGCAGTTAGCCCTGACGACCCTCATCATGTTCATGATCTTCTTGGCGCAGTTCTGCATGATCGGCAACTCGGCCAACTATTTCTATTATGAGTATGGCTACGGCAGCTTCGGAGCCACCGGCTATCAGGGAGCCAAAGCTTCCGGCGGTGTCGTCTCCTTTATCTTCACGCTCTGCTTCGGCATCGGGTATCTGCTGTCCCAGATGACGGCCCCGTGGGTAGCGAAGCATTTTACCAAGAAGAAGGTTCTCCTCATCTGCTGCAGCGTCTTAGCCGTCCTTTATCTGGTGCTCTTCTTCTGGGGCTTCCAGGCCGGCAATGAGATTCTGCTTTACGTGACGGCCTTTGTCTTAGCTTTCTTCTATGGACAGGTTTATTCCGTGATCCTGATCAACTGCTTTGACGGCGTGGAATATTACCAATACACCTATGGCGAGAGAAAGGATGGCTCCATCCAGTCTCTTAAGGCTTTCGGCGTCTTAACCGCCAATGCCGCCCAGACAGGTATTTTCTATCTGTTCCTCCGCATCAGCGGACTGGTCGAGATCAACAGCTCCGTGGCTCAGGCGGAGGCGGTGAAAGCCTCGGGCGAGAAGACCTATCCTTCGGCACAGGCCTTCTATGATGATGTCAATAACAACATCATCCATGCTTCCGATATCTCCGCTAATCTGAAGATCTTTGAATCCGGCCTGACGATTCTGCCTTTGGTGCTGACGGTCGTTGCCGGGATCCTGACGATCCTCTTTGTCAAAGTCAATGATGAGAAGACCTTCAAGCACATGACGGATGCCATCGCTGAAAGAGAAAAAGCCAAGGCGAGTCAGCAATGAAACTTTCCGAGAGAACCTACACGGGGGAGTTCCCTCCCAAGTCCACCTTATGGACTTACTACCTTTCCGCGTTTTTCTATGAAGCCTTTTTTGAGTTCATCACCCTGTTTGTGGTGCTCTATGTTCAGTTAGCCAGCCCGATTGCCAGTTCCGGAGATCCCCAGCTTTATCAGACGATGCTGATGGCCATCATCTTCGGCTTGGTCGGCGTGAAGATCCTGACGGCTGTCTTCTACACTTTGGCCGGACATGCCCTAGAGGGCGTGGTCACTAAGATCGGACGCTACCGGCTCTTCATCTTAACAGGCTCGGCCGCCTGCTCCTTCTTCTTCATCCTCCTGTTCTTTGTCGCGCCGTTATTAAGCGGCTGGTATTATGTCGTGTTCTTTCTTTTCTTCTTCATCCTGATGGAGTTCTGCTATACCTTCAATGATATTGCCTTCTGGGCCTATCTCAACACCCTGACCCGGGATGAGAAGCATAAAGGCATCTATTCCTCGTTCCTCAATTCCTTCTCCTTGATCGGCTCTTATCTGGTGGCTTCCTTGTCGCCGGCCATCATGGCAGGCGAAGCCAAACGGAATATGACCCTGATGGCAGCCATCCTGATTGTCTGTTATCTCCTAAGTCAGCTGGTGATGGGCTTCTTCATGTGGGAACGGAAAGAGGATGTCTCCACCCTGCCGAAGGAGAAGACCAATCCGCTCTTAGCCTGGAAGATTCTTTTCAAAGACAAGCAGATCGGCGTCACGATCTTAGCTTTCTTCCTGCTCTTCATCGCCCAGGATCTGGTGATTGGCAATGCCTCCAACTACTTCTACTTCGAGTTCGGCTATGGTTCCTTCAAGGATGCCGGCTTCCAGGGACAGGGGCCAAGCGGTGGGTACGTCTCCTTCTTCTTCACGGTCTGCTTCGGCATCGGCAATGTCTTCAGTGAGTTTGCCTATCCGTTCGTGGCTAAAAAGCTCAATAAGAAGCAGATTCTGCTGTGGTCCAGTCTGGCGTTATGCTTCTTCTATCTGTTCCTCTTCTTCTATGCCTTCAAGCGGAACAATGAGATTGCTCTCTATCTATCAGCCGTCGGTCTCGCCTTCTCCCACGGACTGGTGTTCACCCCGATGTTCCTCAACTGCTTTGACTCCAGCGAATACTATGAGGTCACCTATCACCATAACCGGAACGGCTCCATCCAGTCCTTGAAGAATGTGGCAGCCATCATGGCTAACGCGGTCCAGACGGCGCTCTTCTATGTCTTCCTTTCCGTCTCCGGGCTCTTGGGTGCCAATTCCGAGATGGCTAGCCTGGAGGCCAGAAAGGCCAGCGGAGAAGTCTTCACGGACTTCATCAGCGATGTCAATCAGGCGATTGTCAGTTCCTCAGGTCCCCATTCCAATGAGATCTATCTCTCGGGGCTGACCCTGTTGCCGCTCGTCTTAAGTCTGGTGGCGATCTTTTTGACCATCCGCTTTGTCAAAGTCAACGACGAAAAACAGTACCAAGCGATGGTAGATACCCTAAAAGCGAGGCAAGAAAACCCGACCTCAGCGAAGTAAATTGTTATCCCGTCCTTGTTTATTCCGGCAAAACCAATAAAATAGAGAAGAGGCAAAAAACATGGATTCCCTGCTGTCACGCTTTCTGACGAAAATCGGCCTAACGGATCTGACTCCTTATGAAGGAGCCTCTTTTGCTAAAGTCGATAATGACAAAGACAACAACAGGATCACGGCCATCATGGCCTTGGACCATTATCTGGATTACCCGGTCTATGAGACTCTCTTCGATACCATCAGCGGCTTTGTCAGCCATGGCGGCTTCGGCATCCGTCTCTCCTTCACCTATAAGAATGAGGCCAACTACTTCCCCCGGATTCTCGAGGAGTTCAAGGATGCCAAGGACTGCACACTGATGAATGATGTCCAGTTCTTTGAGGATGAGAAGAAGGTTCTCTTCCTTTATCCTTCGGCTCCGGATGCCGCGGAGATGACCAATGAGACCCGTCTCTTAAAGGATTTCCTGGATTCCATCTCGTCGTCCTACAGCGTCCTGCAGCAGGAGCGGGTGTATACCGATAACAGCTTCTCCCGGAACCGGGAAGAAGAGTATCAGCAAACCGCCCAGCAAGCCGCCATCTCCTATGAGGAGGCTGCCCGGAAAGCCAATACTTATCAGCCTTCCAAACTGAAGGATATTGAAAACTTCAGCAAGGTCGTCGTCGAAGGCAAGATCTTCAAAATCGAAGACAAGGTCATCCGCAAGAACAACCATCTGATGCGGAATATCGAATACAGCGATGGCAGCGACAGCATCTCCACCACCCTCTTCGAAGGCAAAGAGATGACCATCGACCAGGTGAAGTCCTTTGATGTGGGGGTGAAGATCCGTGTCCAGGGCCGCCCAGACCATGATAAGTTTGCCCGGAACGCCCTGGTCCTCAAAGCCGACAAGATCGAAATCCTGCCTCCGGATCCGTTACGCGAGGATACCTATCCCCGGAAACGGGTGGAGTTGCACCTTCATACCAAGATGTCAGCCTTTGATGGTCTGGCCAACATCGGCGACTATGCCGAAACCGCCAAGCGCTGGGGACACAAGGCCATCGCCGTCACCGACCATGGCGTCGTCCAGGCTTTCCCGGATGCCCAGAAGGCTCAGATCAAAACCGGACTGAAGATTCTCTATGGAGCCGAGCTTTATCTTGTCGATGACAAGGTCACCTTCATCTTCAATCCCTCCGACAAGGTCCTGGCTCAGGAGACCTATGTCGTCTTCGATACCGAAACGACCGGCTTGTCCTGCCGATACGACAGGCTGATTGAGTTCGGTGCCGTCAAGATGGATCCGGCCGGTCAGATCATCGATACTATCGACTTCTTCATCAACCCGGATATGAAACTCAGCGGTTTCTCTACAGAAATCTCACACATCCGCCAAGAGGATGTTGATCACGGAAAGCCCATTAAGCAAGCGTTAAGAGATATCAAGGCATTCTTCGGTAACTCGATTTTGGTTGCCCATAATGCCAGCTTCGATTACGGCTTCATCAACGAAGCTTTGCGCAATAATCAGATGGACCCCATTGCCAACCCCGTCATCGATACGTTGCCATTATCCCGTTTCCTCTATCCGGATATGCGTTCCCATCGTGAGGAAGCGCTGGCCAGGCGTCTGATGGTCGACTTTGATGCGACCGGCGCCCACCGGGCTAACTATGATGCCGGGCATTTGGCTAACATCTTCTCCGCGATGCTCAGTGAACTGGCAAAGCAGGTTCCGGCCTGCAAATGCCATAAGGATCTGGCTAACCTTCCGGTAAAGAAGGAGATGCTTTTGACGGCTCATCCCTACCATGTCACTGCCTATGTCAAGAATATGGCCGGTCTGAAGGATCTGTACCGGATCATTTCCGAATCCTCAACGGAATATATTGCCAGTGATGGCACGCCGCTCTGTCCCCGCAGCTATCTCGACCAGTACCGCAGCAATCTGCTGATCGGCTCGGCCTGTCTTAACGGCGAAGTCTGGGAAGCTGCCATGACCAAATCCAAGGAGACCTTGAAAGCCAAGATCGCTCCTTATGATTTCATTGAAGTCCAGCCGCCGGAAAACTACATCTATCAGATTCACACCGGCGAACTCCATTCGATGGATGAAGTGAAGATGATCATCAAGGATCTCATCACCACGGCCAAAGAAATGGGGAAGACGGTCTGTGCTACCGGTGACTGCCACTACCTCAACCCGGAGGATAAGATCTACCGGGATGTCTTCATCTCTTCGAAAGGCTTGAAAGGCGCCCGCCATCCGCTCAATCTGGCTCCGTATGATTCGGCCTCCGAGGAAGTCAAGAAGGCCTGGTATGCCCATCCGCTTCCCAATCCGGATCAGCATTTCCGGACCACCGATGAGATGATGGCCTGCTTCGACTTCTTGGGTGACAAAGCCCTGGAAGAGGAGATTGTCATCGATAACACCAATAAGATCGCCGATGCCATCGGCGATGATATCAAGCCGACCAAGGATAAACTGTATCCTCCGAAGATCGAAGGCTGCGAAAAGATGCTCACGGACCTGGTGGACAAGACCGCCAAGGAGATGTATGGCGATCCGCTTCCCAAAGAGATCACCGACCGTCTGCAGACGGAACTCAAAGGTATTATCGATAACGGCTACTCCGTTATTTACTGGCTGTCCTCGATGATTGTCCGCTGGTCCAACCAGGAAGGCTTTTTGATCGGTTCCCGTGGCTCCGTGGGCTCTTCCTTGGTAGCCACCATGTCCGGCATCACCGAAGTCAATCCGCTGCCGCCGCACTACCGCTGCCCCAAATGCCACTATCTTGAATGGGCGGACCCGAAGGTCTATGGTTCCGGCTTTGATCTCCCGGCCAAGAAATGCCCGAAATGCGGGCATGACCTGATCGGCGACGGTCAGAATATTCCGTTTGCCACCTTCCTAGGCTTCCACGCGGAGAAGGTGCCGGATATCGATCTCAACTTCCCGTCCGATTTCCAGTCCATTGCTCATGAGCATATGAAGCAGGAACTGAATAAGACCGGCAACATCTGCTTTAAGGCCGGTACGATTCAGACCACCCAGGAGAAACAGGCCCGCGGCTATGTTTTAGGCTACTATGAATCATTAGGCATGGATACGGCCAAGATCCGTCCGAGTGAGATGGACCGTCTCGGGATGGGCTGCGTGGATGTCAAACGTTCCACCGGTCAGCATCCGGGCGGCGTCATCGTCATTCCGGCCGGCATGGAAGTCTACGACTTCACGCCGGTGCAGTATCCGGCCGATGATCCGGATTCCTCGTGGATGACCACCCATTACGATTTCCACGCCATTCATGATAACGTCCTGAAGTTCGATATGCTGGGTCATGTCGACCCGCAGGCCGTCAAGATGCAGTGCGACCTCTGCGGCATTCCCTTTACGCAGCTCCAGGAAGCCATTCCGATCTCCGATCCGAAGGCACTGTCGCTGTTCTGGAGTGCCGATGCCCTCCATCTCAAGAAGAACGTGCTGGAACAGGAAACAGGGGCCTTGGGCTTACCGGAGTTCGGTACCGAGAACGGCCGACGGATTCTCCATGAGACCAAGCCGCATTCCTTTGCCGATTTGGTCCGTATTTCCGGACTCTCCCATGGTACCAACGTTTATGCCGGCAATGCCCGGGATCTCATTCTGGATCAGAATATGACCTTAAGAGATGTCATCGCCTGCCGTGATGACATCATGACCGGACTCCATGAGAACTATGGGCTGGATCTTTCCGATACCTTCAAAATCATGGAAATCGTCCGTAAGGGCAACTTCTGCAAACCCGGCTTCGAAGAGAAACGTGAGAAGTATACCCAGCTGATGAAGGATCATGGCGTTCCGGACTATTACCTGCAGTCCTGTGAGAAGATTCAGTACCTCTTCCCTCGGGGCCACGCTGTCGCCTACGTCATGATGGCTGTCCGCTGTGCCTGGTTCAAAGTTTATCATCCGCTCGAGTACTATGCCACCTACTTCACCCTGCGCTGCGATGCCTACGATATCGAGACCATGCTGAAAGGCGGCGATGCCTGTTACCGCAAACTTGTGGATATCAAGAACAGGTTGGCAAATCGAGAACAAGTCGAAACCAAGGAAGAATCCTTGATCAATACCTACGAGCAGGTAGTGGAAATGTATGACCGTGGCTACAAGTTCTCCAACCTCTCGGTCAACAAGTCCTTATCAATGTCGTTCAGTGTCGATAAGGAGACGCAGACCATCGTTCCGCCGTTTAAGGTCATCGGCGGTGTGGCTTCCGCCGTTGGCGACCAGATTGTCGCTGCCCGTAAAGACAGACCGTTCACCTCGGTTGAAGATCTTGAAGACCGCGGACACGTCTCTGAGAAACTGGTGAAAGTCTTCCGCGACATGGATGCCCTGGACGGTCTTCCGGATTCCGATCAGCTGACTCTCTTCTGAAGCGGAAATAATCATAAGAAGTGAAAAAAGATTTACGGATTCCTTCCGCAAACCTCTTTTCCTTTTCGGTCCTCTTGGCTTTCGTTATAATAAGGACATTCATGGAAACCGCAGCACCGAAGTCAGAGACCCAGTCGCCGTTACGGAAGACCGATTTCACAACCGATCATCTTTTTAAGAAGATGATTCAGTTCACAATATCGATCATCCTGATTTCGCTGTTCCAGCTGTTCTTCTATTCCATGGATCTATTGGTCGTCTCTAATTTTGGTGGCGGCCAGACCTCCTTTGCGGCGATCAGCAGCAACAACGCCCTGATCAACCTTTATGTCAGCTTCTTCGTCGGTCTTTCGATCGGCGCCAACGTCATTGTGGCCCGGGCCCGCGGCACCAAGAATACGCTCTCGGCTCACCGGGCCATCCAATCCTCGATGGTAATAGCCTTGATTTCAAGTGTTTTAGTCGCCGTCATCGGTTATTTCACTGCCCGTTATCAATTGATTGCCATGGGAACGCCGGAGGAGATTCTTCCCCAGGCTACCCTTTATCTCCAGCTGGTTTTCTGCGGAATGCCGTTTGTCATCATCTTCAACTTCGGAGCCGCCTGCTTACGGGCCATGGGCGATTTTAAGAGACCTTTATATGCCTTGATTGGCTGTGGCATCGTCAATGTCGGACTGAAACTGCTGCTGGTGCTGGGTTTGGGAATGAAGAGCGGTGGCAAGGATGTCCTCGCGGTCGGACTGGCGACCATCTTCTCCCAGGTGGTGGAGGCCTTGTTGATCATCCTCTTCCAGCTGTCCAAGAAGAACGAATTCGCTAACCTCACCCTCAGTTATCTGAAACCCTATTCCAGAGAGTACAAAGGCATTCTGAGACATGGCATTCCGGCGGGTCTTCAGTGCCTGGCCTTTACCTTGTCCAATGTTCTGATTCAGCGCAGCGTCAACACCTATTCCGATGGGGAAGTCACTCGGCTGATTGCCATGAACGGCAATGCCGCGGCCCTGCAGGTGGAAGGCTATATCTCGATGATCATCAAGGCCTTCTCGGTTGCAATTGTGGTTATTGCAGCTCAGAATGTCGGGGCAGGAAATAAAGAGAATCTTAAAAAGACATTGAAGTATTGTCTTTTAACAACTTGCAGCGTCAGTCTCGCGTTGGGGCTGCTTGCTTTTCTTCTCTATAAGCCTCTGCTCTCCCTGTTCCTTCCCTTAAGCGCCTTTACCGGAGAGGGCATCAGCGCTGACCAGGCCCAGACTTCCTGGGAGCTGGCTCTGTCGGTAGGACGGCGACGGCTTCTCATCATTGGCCTGACTTATTTCCTTTATGCACTGATGGATAACACGGCTGCCTTTTGCCGGGGCTTAGGTCACCCGAATACCCCCTCCATCATCGCCTTCTTCTGCGTGACCTTCTACCGGGTGGTATTCATCCTGACGTTATGGAATCTTGTTCCGTATTTCCATACTCTGCCATGGCTATGGTCCATCTGGCCGATTTCCTGGATCTTAGCCGGTCTCGTGTATGTCTTCTTAGTTCCTCGCTACCTAAAAGAAGCTTATCTGGAAATGGATAAGCAGGCACTGAAAAAACCAACGGCTGCTGCAGTCAACAGTTAGCGGCGAGTCTTCTCTTCCTCAGCAATCTTCGCCTTTAAGGCTTTCTCATACGTATCGGGATCGACCGGAACGGAAACTTCTTTTCCCGTCCAGGACGAATAATAAATGGCATTCAGGAGCTGATCTTCCTTCAGGCCGTCTTCCAGGCTCGCCAAGGGCTTATCCCGGCCGAGGATGGCATCCCGGAAGGAGAAGAGGCAGCGATGCTGCTGTCCGTAGCGTTTGTCGGCTTCCCCAATCGAAGTTCCATAATGGGTCTTCCGTTTCACATACCTGACCAGCGGTTTGTCCGTTTGGCAGGCATGGTTGATGACGCTGTCATCGTCATGGAGACGGACTGTCAGGATTTCCTTAGTGGCCGTGACCCGGCCTTTGTCACCGCTGACCTCAAAGCAGTTGATGCCGCTGGCATCATGGCAAGAGGCCGTAAATACCAATCGGAAAGTCGGATAGGTCAGGATGGCTAAGGCCTCATTCTCGCAGGATATGTTCCGCCCGATGGTCTGGCAGTTGCCCCAGACTTTCGTCGGCAGACCCAAGATCCAGATAATCAGATCCAACTGATGAGCGCATTGATTGATAAGACAGCCGCCGCCTTCCTGCCCGTAGCTTGCCCGCCACGGATTGGTGCGGTAATAGCTGTCGCAGCGATACCAGTCCGAGATTTCAAAGCGCGCGGAACGGATGGTTCCGAGTTCGCCTTTGTCAACGATCTCCTTCATGGCCTGATAAACCCGGTTTGACCGCTGATTGAAAGCAAGGCAGGCCAAAGTATCCGGATTGGCTTTAGCCACCTCCATCACGCTTTGGGCTTCCTTGGCAGTGACTGCCAAAGGCTTTTCAATCAGCGTGGCAAGATGGTGGGAGATGAAGAACTTGGCAATCTCACCATGGGAGTAATGCGGCGTTGCGATAAGGACGCCATCCAGTTTTTCCTTTGTCAGCAGATCATGATAGTCAAGGTAGCGGTGAACGGTGGGAAAACAGGTTTCACATTGACTGAGAACCGTCGGATCATTGTCACAGACAGCCTGCAGACGAGCTCCGGGGATGACATGATTATAAAGATTGGCGGCATGAATCTTCCCCATCCGTCCGACACCGATAATTGCGAAATTTAGCATAATGGAATGTCCTTGCCTTTGTTAAGTTCTTTCACTGAATATATTATGCTTATTATAACGTAAATTGAACGATTGTTGTCAGAGGACAAGTGAAAAATAGTAGAGAAAAGGAAAAAGGAGGGAATACGAAAAAGGCTTTCCAAGTGAAATGGCAGCTCTTCCCTTATCTCAGATCTTCCGTCTTGATGTTATCCATATCATCGAAGTCCTGGTTCTCACCGCACATGGCCCAGATGAAAGTGTAGTTCTTAGTGCCACAGCCGGAATGGATGGACCAGCTCGGAGAAATCACTGCCTGCTCATTATGGACAACCAGATGACGGGTTTCATTTCCCGGTCCCATCAGATGGAAGACGGCCTGGTCGGAGGCAATGTCAAAATAGAGATAGACTTCCATACGCCGGGCATGGGTATGGCAAGGCATCGTGTTCCAGACCGAACCTGGCTCCAGGTGGGTTAAGCCCATCGACAGCTGACAGGTCGGGCAGTTTTCCGGGATGATGAAGCGGTTGATGGTCCGTTCATTGGCACCTTCCTTGCTGCCGCAATGCCGATGATCGGCCTTGGCTAAAGGAATATGGCAGGTCGGATACTCTTTGTGAGCCGGCGAGGAAGCCAGATAGAACTTGGCCGGATCCTTCGGATCGAGGCTCGAGAAGACAATCTCTTTCTTGCCTCGGCCGACATATAAGGCATCCCAATGATCCATCGGATAGGAGGCTCCATCCACGACGATGGTTCCTTTGCCGCCGATATTGATGACACCTAACTCCCGGCGATCAAGGAAATGCTCAGCCCGGAGTTCAGGAGCCGAACCTAAAACCACGGCCTTCGTGACCGGAATGGTGCCGCCGAAAAGAATGCGGTCGATGTAGGAATACGTTAAAGAGATGTCATCTTTGGCGAAGACATCCTCGACCAGATATTCTTTCCGTAGCCGCGCCGTATTGTAACCGGCAAAATCTTCCTGCGATGAATAATCTCTCGTTTTCAGAATCATAGGTTCTCCTTTCACTCAAAGTATTCCGGATGACGGTCTTTGACTTTGTTGATGCCGTTAAGACCGGAGAAGTTATGCTGATAGACAATGTTGCGGAGTCCGTCATTGTCAGGCTTTTCCAGCACGTCGAGCATCTTGGTATGCAAGGCTAAAAGAGCATCCAGATCATTGTCGTCACGGAAGAAGGTCAGGAAACGGAAACGCTGGTAAGCGGGATAAGTCGAATTCAGAAGCTGCAGGACGGATTCCTTCTTGTCCTTGGCATAGATAGCTTCATGGAAGCTGTTGTCCAGATCGAAGAGGGAATTGGCAAAAGCATCATCGGTGGAATCCTTCTTGGTCTCCCTAAGTTTTGCCTGCTGAGCCAAGTTCGCCCGCAAGGCCTGGATTTCCTCCGCCGTGAGGGTGCCTTTGATGGCATCCAGCACCTGAAATTCCACGCTGGAACGTAAGAACATGATGTCGGTGATGCCTTTCAGATCAATCTTGGTCACAAAGGTTCCCGACTTGGAACGAATCTCCAGAAGGTTATCATTCTCAAGCTTCTTAAAGACATCCCGGATCGGGGTCCGGCTGACTTTGTATTTGGTCGAAACTTCGTTCTCGCGCAGCCTTTCCCCAGGCTTCATCTTCAGCGTCACGATGCTCGACAGAATTTTGTTGTAAATGGGTTCAATATCTTTGGTCATTAACAGCCCTTACCCTCTCTGGCCTTTTTGACTTCGGCAACAAACGCCTTAGCAATTTCGGTCACTTTCTTAAAGTCGCCTGTCTTGGCAGGAGCCGTCAAAGAACTGCCGGCACTGACGGCAACGGCACCGTTATGAATCCAGTCAGCGACATTGGCTAAGTCGACACCGCCGCTGGGCAGAAGATTGGCCTGCGGCAGAGGACCATGGATGGCCTTCAGATACTCCGGCCCGGCTAAACTGCCTGGGAAGACCTTCACGATGTCGACACCGGCCTTCAAGGCGGTGACGACTTCGGTGGGTGTCAGGCAGCCGGCAATATAGGGAACCTGATACAGGTTGCAGATTTCGGCGACTTCCTTATCGAAACTCGGCGAGACAATGAAGCTAGCGCCCTTTAAGATGGCATAACGGGCCGTGGGAGCATCCAAAACGGTGCCGGCACCGACCAGATAGTCCTGCTTCTTGTCTTTGACCAACGTGCCGATGACTTCATCGGCACCGGGGATGGTGAAAGTGATTTCCAGGCCTTTGATGCCGCCGGCGGAACAGGCCTGAGCCGTTTTGACAGCCGTCAGCATATCATCGCCACGGATCACGGCAATCACACCGCTGGTGACCAACCGATTCAGCGTTTCAATTTTCTTCATTTTCTTTCATCCTCCTTGGATTAATTTTCAACAGCTTCCCCGTCACTATCATTATAGGATTTTTGGTGGAAACGAAGTAACAAATACACCAGCACGCTATTGGGAAGCAAAGAGATATCGATATGGCTTCGCCTCTCGAACTCTTTGACACGGTAGGTAACGGTATTCTTATGGACATAAAGACGATAAGAAGCTAACGTTGGCGACAAACCATTTTCCAGATAGCTATCGATGGTGGCTAACATCTCCTTGGAGAACCCGGCTAACAAGGGTTCGAGCTCAGTAAGCTCCTCGGGGTGATCCAGCATCCGCTGGTAGAGGTAAGTGAAATGACCTGACTGGACCTGCTCTAAGAAGGGGAAGAAGATTGGGCTGGCATTGGGAACGGCTAGGACCTGAATCGACTGACTGGAATCCGTCAGCAAGGCGGCAAAGCTGGCTTCGAAGATGGCCAGATCCTTCATCCCGTCCGGAAGCTGAAGTATCCAGATGTCGGGGTCTTTCTTCGTGGTCGTCAGACCCGGAATCAGCTTGGCAGCCCGGAGCAGGAAATCCTCACTGGTCTCCGGCTTGGCAAACTTAACAAGAACCGTGGCGGTACTCATGACTGGCTCACCTTTCCAACGTTGGCGACTTGGCACTCCTTGCCGGAGTAACCCGTGGCTTTGACGTTATCCAGGACGACTCTTTTCACATTCTCGAAGAGGAATCCCTGCTTAGCCATCGGCTCAACCCCGGAAAGCATCGCCGGATAACCGGGCTTGGCATCCTTCTTGACGGTGAAACGGCTGTTGCGGATGACGATTTCCTCAATCGGCTGTTCCGGCAGTCCGATGAAATAACCTAAGGCAATCTCACTGTCGAGGCAGGTCAGATTCTCGAAGGTGAAATGACCCAGCCACGGGGTTGTCTTATCGACTTTGGCCTTCTCTCTTGACTGTACCCAGTCCTCTTTGCCATCGGGATCGCAGAAATAGAACATGTTGATGACTAAGGGGGTCAGGACGTTTTCCATCCGGATGTTCTTGAAGACAATCCCATCCATCCGGGAATCCTTGCCGCGTCCGCGCCGTGACTTGATGCGCAGCCCGCGGTCGGTATGCTTGAAGAGGCAGCGTTCAATGAGCAGATTCTTGAGTCCTGCACCGGCTTCGCTGCCAAGTACGATGGCTCCATGGCCTTCGTTCATGAAGCAGTTGCGGATGACGACATCCTGAGTCGGCTTCTTGAAAGTCGAGCCGATCTTGATTTTTCCTGATTTCAGGGCAATGCAGTCATCGCCGACCGAGAAGCGGACGCCGATGATCCTGACGTCCTTGCAGGCTTCCGGATTGAGGCCGTCGGTATTGGGAGAATCCTTGGGGTTGGTTAAGAAGAGATCATAGAACTCCAGATGATCCGAGAAATAGGGATGAATCGTCCAGCAGGGAGCGTTGGCGAAGGATAAGCCGATGACCTGGATATGCTGACAGCGGACGAGGAAGAGAAGACGGGGTCTCGACCAGCTTAAATGCTTGACGTCATTCCAGAACGGGGAGAGCTGAGCCTGGCCGTCAATCAGACCTTGCCCGACCAGGGTCACATCCTCTACCTCATAGCCGGAAAGAAGCGAGGTCTTGCTGAGGAAGGGATTGCCTTCCCAGGTGCCTAGCTCCAGCGGCTTTTTCCTGGCATCCGAAGGGGTGATTTCACCCGGATAGAGAGGATAATCCTCAGGGTTCGTGCTTCCCAGAAGCCGGGCCTTAGGAGCAAATTCGATCGTGATGTGACTCTTCAGATAAAGGGAGGTCACCTGATAATCGCCGTCATCGAGAATGAGAAGACCGTCTTTGGGCGTCATCATGATGGCACTCTGAAGACGAAGGGTATCATCCTTGTCGGAAGGTCCTTTTTGGAAATCGGAACTATGCAGGATATAACTGACCTTCCGGGTATGAATCACCTCGGAATCCTTGCCGATGGCAAGTTCATAATCCCTATCCGGCTCCAATCCGAAGAGCGTGAAGACATTCCGTTTCGTGGCCAGGACCGGTTTCTTGTCGAGCAGCACCTGGACTTCCCTGGCCGTCTCGAAAACATCCTCGTTGAGGAGTTCGACGGTCGCTGAGCAGCAGGTACAGGCCAGCACTTGGAATCTCATTCTCCCTCCTCATGAACGGCTTTATGATAAAGCAAAACGCCGAGATCTTTTAAGGAAACGATCACGCCATCGACGGCAAAGCCTAACAAGGCAAACAGCAGAGGGCTAGCCATACCGAAGGAAGTGATGGATTCCTCGGAGGCATTGACCAGCATGGCATTCTGAATCAGCCCGAAGAGCAGCATCGACACAAAGCCCCAGCCAATGCCATAGGCGACATTGATGAAGAGCGAATAGAGCTTAGGTGATTTGAAAAGGATATAGGCTTTGGACTGACCCGGTTTGTTTTCGAACACATCCAGGATATTATCGACAAAGACTTCCGTGAAGACCCCTGAGGCGAAGCCTAAGATCAGCATCAGAAGATAAGCGTAGCTGCTATCCTGAAGAAGCGAGCCGATACCCATCTCAACCAGATAGAATTCCAGTCCGAAGAACCAGTACTTGACGAGAACAGCCTTAATCCAATAAGGAATCTTCTGATACCACTTTACCCGATTAGCATCTTTCTCGTTGGCGGAAGAATAGACACCCTCTTCCTTAGCGTCCTGAGGTTTCTTAGTCATGGGCTTTCTTGCTGTGGGAGAGATGGATCTTCTTCGTGAACGGCTGCACGATCGGAGCCACGATAGCAGTTCCCAGGGTGATGAAGAGGAAAACCAGATGGAGACGGATGTAGCCTAAGGCTTTGACGACATAGCCTTCCTTGTCCTTGTATTGGTTGAGGGAGTTGAACATCTCGCTCTCGACCTTGGCATCGGAGATGAAGAAGAAATCAATGGCCAACGATCCGGCCACAGCCAGATAGAAGAGCACCGACATCACAATCCGTTTCTTGGTGGAGGTCTTCTTGTTGGCGATGATGAGATAAAGCAGGACGATCACGATGGCATCGACCAGATTGACGAAGAAGAAGAAAGAGTTATAGGAATCCAGGGTCAGCTTGCTGGAAACCGCATAAGCAATCTCATGGATTCCCAGATATAAGATGATCAAGGTAACGATGGTCAAGATCATCGGAATGATTGCCACATGGTTTTTGACCTTGATGGCATTGCGTAAGAAGAAAAGCTTGACCGGATTCTGCTTCAAGGCATCGGAAAGGGTAGCCTCATCGGAATCGGCAATCTCGGAAAGCGATGTCGACTGAATGGAGGAGTCCTCTCTCGCCTGTTCAAAGGCCAGACTGTTCTTCTCGCTGGAAATCTTGTTTTCGTTTTCCATAATTAGCCTCGGATCCTTTTACCGGAATCGATGTCAAAGAAGCAGATCTTGTCTTCGCGCGGAGAAACCTTGATGGTATCGCCTTGATTATAACGCTTCCAGCCAGCGAGTTTAAGGACAGCTTTGTTGTCAGAAAGCCGGCCATGGATTAAGGAATTCTGGCCGAGATGCTCAACTAGATCGACATGGAAATCCATGGTTCCGCCTTCGGTGAAATTCTCTGGGCGGATGCCTAAAAGCAAGGTCTTGCCTTCATAGCCCTGAATGGTTTTCTTCTGCTCAGGGTTCAGCTCGAGATTGACGCCTTCCTTGCCGACGAAGTTGCCGTTCTGGATGGTGCCTTCGAAGAAATCAAACGGCGGATTGCCGATGAAGTAGCCGACAAAAGCATTGGCGGGATCATGGTAGATCTCATACGGAGTGCCGATCTGCTGCACCTTACCCATCGACATGACGACAATCCGATCGGCCAAGGTCAAGGCCTCGGTCTGGTCGTGCGTGACATAAATCATGGTAGTTCCTAACTGATGATGGAGAAGCTTGATCTCCCGGCGCATGCTGGCCCGAAGCTTGGCATCGAGGTTAGAGAGGGGTTCATCAAAGAGGAAAACCTTCGGATTACGGACAATGGCCCGACCCATAGCGACCCGCTGACGCTGGCCGCCGGAAAGTTCCCGGGGCTTCTTGTTCAGCTGATCAACCAGGCCTAAGATCTTTGCTGCTTCCATGACTTTGGTATGGATCAGCTCGGGATCGGCTTTCCGTAAAACCAAGGAGAAAGCCATGTTCTCGTAGATGGTCATATTGGAATACAGGGCATAGTTCTGGAAAACCATGGCGATATCTCTGTCTTTGGCAGCGACATTGGTAACATCTTTTCCATCAATAAGGAGCTTGCCTTCGGAAATGTCTTCCAGCCCGGCAATCATCCGTAAGGTCGTGGATTTGCCACATCCCGAGGGACCGACTAAAACGATGAACTCGCCGTCCTTGATGGAAATATCAGTGTCCTGAACGGCCACCGTGCCATCGTCATAGACTTTCTTGAGATGCTGTAATTCAAGTCCGGCCATATCACTTACCTGCCTTTTCTGTCTCAGCAGACTTTTTGAGGAGACCCAAAGACTTCTTCAAAGCCAGGCCCCGCATGAGGGAAATCAGGCCTGCCAGCAAAGAAGATAATCCGGATAAGACATAGAAGATGACCACACAGATGAAGATATTGTTTCCCATCAGGCCATAGGCCTTCATCGCTAAAGGCAAGGCCAGGATCCGGACGATCTGGAAGACGCCGACGGCTAAGGAAGCAATGCCAAAGCCAACGGAGTAGGCTTCCATCTCAATCGCTGAAAAGAACATCAACAGCAATAACAGAATATTCAATAAAACATCGACAAAGGACCAGCCACCGACGCTGGACCAGCCTAACATCAGGAAACCGTTGCCGGCCCCGCTGATGCTGGTGCCACTGTAAAGAACACTGAAAGCCAGCACAAAGAAAAGAACGCTGACCAATTCCAAGGAATAGCTCGGACGGTTGACCTGATAGCGCATCATCTCCAGATGGATTCCTTGCGGATGGAAGAAACTCTGGAAACGGGCTTTGAACGGTTCTTTCTGTGACATGTTAAGCCTCTTTCGTTTGGTTCTTCGTCTTCTCATAACGGATTCGGGAAAGAATCTTATAGACAAGGCTGATCAGGGCCAAGACAGAAAGGACAAGAAGCAGGCCGGCTAAGACATAGCCTAGGCCGAAAACCGGAGTATACGGATTGATTCTTGTGGTCTGCGTATGATCTTTCCAATAGGCATTCATCGCATCGAAAGGCAAAGCATAATACTTTTGCTGATAGACGGAGACACCGATGAACAGGTCAATTCCGCTGGCAGCAAGGATGCCTGCCAGCAATCCGGTGATGATGAAGTTAGAGATGTAATACACCTTGCGGATGGCCGACCGGAGGACGCCATAGAAAGCCGAAATCAGAAGACCGACGATGCTGAAGACCAGGATGGCATTGTTATAGCCCTGGATGTCTTTGTAGAAGTTGATAGTATCGTTGTAATAAAGACAGGCGGCTGCCGGGGTAGCCATACCAAAGGCATAAGCGGCCATCAAAGCAAAGGCCACGATGCCGGCAATACCCAGCCAACGCTGAAGGACAGCCATTCGTTTTTCCATAAAAGTCTCCTTGTGTGAGGAAGCAAGAAAGAGAGGCCAGAGGCGGCCGAAGCCGCCTCTGGTTCACTCTTAACGTCTTTTAGCCGTTGATCGTCGAAACGAAGTTCGCTTCACTGAGATCATAGCCATCATAGGTTCCGAAACCGCTGATGACGATATCGTTGAAGAGGTTGGTCTTGCCCTTGGCGTTGTTGAAATCATCGTTAAGCTTGGTGAAACCGGTCGAGAGAGCAGTCTGCTCAGCAGAGTTGAACGGCAAGGTGGCCGGAACAATATCTAAGAAGTGATCGGTGTTGTCCGACTTATGGTTGACGTGGGTGATGACGCCCTGTTCGATGGCATTGTTGATATCATCCAAGCTCGGCAGAGCCGTTGCCGAAACCGTCTGATACTCCATACCCTGTTCCTTGACGTAGCCAACCGGGTAGGTGGCGCCGACATAGTAACGATAGTAGTTGGTGTAATTGCCCTTAGTCAGGGACTTCAGTTCAGCCTTGCAGGCATCGGAGAGGACCGGAACCTGCTTGCCCTGATAAGCCATATACTTGATGCTTCCATCGGTGTTCTTGGCCAGATAGGCATCCGGACCATAAGACATTAAGCGGTTGCCGACTCCGGAGAAGAGGTAATCGAAGAGGTCCAAGCAACGATTGAGGACAGCAGTATCGGAAGCGGTCTTCTTGGTGATGAACCAGCCGTTCGGCTTGACCGATCTCCAGGATTCCGTATAGTGGCCGTAATCGGTGTTGGTTCCCCACTTCGTGACAGCCGGAAGGACGGAAGCGAAGAGGAACTTGCCGCCATCTAAGGCCTTGCAGGTCGCATCATCGTTATAGACCGTCGTCGTCTGATCATAATCATACGTGGAGAAGCCACGGTCCTGCTGGAGCAAACCGCCACGGAAATCATCGCTCTTGGCAGTAACGGTGCCGGTAGTGGTGAAGTTCTGAAGGATCAGGCCTTCGTTGTACATCTGGTTGAGATGCTTCAAGGCAACCTTCATCTCGTCCGTGCCACGGACATAACCTAAGGTGCCATCCGGTTTGACATAGAGCCAGCCCTGACGGGATTCGGTTCCACGGACACCGAAGAAAGCAGCTAAGCGATACAAATCGGAGGTACGGTCATTGGTTGAGGCACGGGTGAAGAACGGAACCATATCCTTGGTAGCATCGCCGGTAAGGAAAGCAGGGTTGGTTCTGACGCAGCGATACAAAGCAACCAGTTCATCGATATCATAGCAGGCCTGACCGCCACAGAAGAGCTTGCTTCTCTTGGTGCCATAGGCGGTGCCATAAGTGGCATCGATATAGTCACGAAGAGCCTTGACTAAGGTCGCACCAGTCTTGGCGCTCAGAGCATTCTGAGTGGTGATGATGTTGGCAGAATGATTCTTGGTGATGGTCGTCGTTCCGTCTTCGGCAGCATTGAGAACCTTGATGGAAGTGTTGATGCTCTCCGGAGTATAAGGAGTGTAGGCATTGGTGATGGTCTTGGCGGTATCCAGATCCGTCGGCAGATCGCCATCGAGAAGCTTCTCGACCCAATCCTGACGGACCATCAGCATACGTTCGATATCATCGAAGCCATCGAAGTACGGGGCATAGAACATCTTGCCATTGGCATCGACAATTGACTTGTAGACAATCGGGTTATCGGCTAAGAACTTCTTAAGATGCGGAAGTTTGTCAAGATACTGCGAAAGATCAAGAATCGTATCATTGGTGGTACCTTCGGCGATGATGGCCGTGGAATCACCCTGAGCGATGTTGATGTCGACAGAGCCGCTCTTGAAGCCAGCCGTCACATAATCCGTGAAGGCAGCGCTTAAAGACTTACCGGCTTCGGAGACATCGTTGATGGTGAAGTTAAGATTGTTCTGCAGAGCCTTCCAAACCGGTTTGAAGTCGCCGGCAGCATAACTCGTGCCATCGCAGGAAGCATACGGAAGCTTGGCATCGCCGCCATCCTTGTAGGACATAAAGGTACTCGGCTTCTTGGAGTTATCATACATGACCGACATATTGACAGTGACTTTGGAAGACAGATCCGAATAAGCAACACCAGGATCAGTCCAAGTGCCGCTGATGGTCGGAGCCGTCAGACCCTTGAAACGAGTATAGGCATCGTTATAGTACTTGAGATAACCTTTGAGATTGAAGTTGGCAGCCGCCGGAGCCGTCGAAGTCGAGGTGGAAGTGGGAGCCGTTGACGTCGACGTGGAGGCAACCGAAGTGACAGAAGTCGAGGCCGGAGCCGTCGAAGTCGAAGCAGCAGTCGAAGCCGTCGAAGTCGGCTTGTAGCAACCCGTACCAGCTAACATCGATAACATCGCTAACGACAGAATGACTTTATTGGATTTCATATGATTTTCTCCTTTCTATAAAATCCTTTCGGTATTGAAGCAACTCAATCTCGTCTCGTCCTGCCTCAGATTCGTTACTCCTTCACACCTCCTACATTGACCCCCGCAGCGAAGTATTTCTGAATGAAAGGATAAATGATTAGGATCGGTATGATGGCGCAAACAATCATCGCATAGGCTTCCGACATTGGTGCGTGATTCCCTATCAGGCTGGCACCGTTTTCACTGGCCTGATCGGCAATATAGGCAATTTCGCCTTGGATGTAGACCTGGAGAGGATAATCCATCGAATCCTGAACAACGGCCTGAGCCCAGTAGTAACCATTCCAGCGGGAGATGCCGTAGAAGAGGGCAACGGTGGCAACGGTCGCCTTCGACATCGGCACGTAGATCTTCGACATGATCTGGAAGTCGTTGGCCCCATCGACGGTAGCCGCTTCCTCGATTTCCTTGGGAACGCTCTCGAAGGCGTTGCGTAAGAGAATGACGTTGAAGGCTGCCATACCCATGGCGATGACAATGACCCACTTCTGGTCGATGACACCCATGTGCGTGAGGATATCTCTCGTATCCCAATAGTTGAGGGACATCGGGATGATACCGGCCGAGAACCACATCGTGAAGATCAGGAGGAAGTTGAAGAGCTTATGGCCGGCCAGACGTTTCTTGGACAAGGCGTAAGCGCCGAGAATCGACAGTCCCATGCAGTAGACGGTTCCGAAGACGGTGACGAAGAGGGTGGAGGCATAGCCGATCCAGAAGAGCTTGTTCTGGATGACGGCCTGGAAGGCTTCGAACTGAACATCAATCGGTAAGAAGACGACTTTGCCGTTATTGACGGCGGCCCCGCCGGAGATGGCAGCGGAGAAAGTGTAGATGATCGGGTAGATGCAGAGCAGAGCGAACAGGGTGACGAAGATGTAAGCAAAGATCTTGAAGGCGATTTCGGAGCTATCCATCCGGTCGAAGGAGGCCCGATGGTGAATATGGCGATGGACAGGTTTCATTTTGTTTTCCATGATGTTCCCCCTAGAAGAGTGACGTGGAACTGACTTTCCGCGCGACTTTATTCGAACCGAGGACTAAGAACATGGATAACAGGGAGTTGAAGAGATCGGCGGCTGAGCCAATGCCTTTGTTGATATTGGGCTGTTTCATAATGATGTTGATGACGTACGTGGAGACCGTCTGGGAGGTGGAGTAGGTGGCGCCGGTGATACCTAACTGCTGCATCAGGTAGACCTTTTCGTAGCCGACCGTTAAGAGGGAACCGATCTTCAGAATCAGCATGATGACGAGCGTGGGCGCCATTCCTGGGAAGGTGACGTAGCGGATCTGCTGCCATTTGTTGGCGCCATCGATCTTGGCGGCTTCGTAATTGGTTGGGGAGATGCCAAGGATAGCGGCAAAGTAGACAATCGATCCGTAGCCGGCTTCCGTCCAGATGCCCGAGATGATGAAGATGGAGCGGAAGGCTTTCGGGTTGGAGACAAGATTTGTCAAGTGGAAGGACCTTTCGAAGAAGCCACCGAGGACACCGGCAGCGACCGAGGCGGAGGAAGACTGTAAGAGCAAGCCGATCAGGGAGGTCATGACGACGACGGAGATGAACTTCGGAAGATAGGTGAAGACCTGCGTGACGCTGCGGTAGGCTTTGAGATTGATTTCTGAGAAGAAAAGCGCCAAGAGGATGGGGAAGGGGAACCCGAAGATCAGACCATAGAAGGATAAGACGAAGGTATTGCGGAAGGCGGACCAGAAGTCGGCCTGAGAGAACAAGTATTGGAAGGGTTGGAAGCCTACCCACAGAGAGGTGTAGGTGCCGCCGCCGAAGGAAGAGTCAATCTGCAGATTCTTGAAGGCGGAGACCATCGAGGCAATCGGGAAGTATTTCCAGCAGATCAGGAAGAAGAAGAGGGGAATAAGCAATAAGTAGAGTCGCCAGTCTCGGAGGATGTCATGGAATTTGGTCTTGAAGTAGTCCTTTTCCATGGCCTCGACTTCACTGGCGCTGGCTTGAGGCAACTGTTTGCTAGAACTCATGAGGTCTTTCTCCTATCTTTTTTATCCTGATAATCCTTTAAGGCATCGTTTTCCTTATCGAAGCGGCTGGCTTTGCCTTCCAGCTTTCTCCGGTCCTTTTCCAAGGTTTGGAGATCGTCGGTGGTCAAGGTTCCGCCGTCCAGCAGGGAAGCATCCGTCACATCCCGGCTCTCACTCATCTCTTCTAAGGAAATCTCGGAAGCTTGGGCTTGACTCATCCCGTTGACGTTGACCTTCTGGGTGTGAGTTTCCACTAAGTAGGACTTCATGTCCGTCACTAAGCCTTTCTGATAGAGGGCAACAAGGAAGACCAGGGCATTGGCGACAAGGTTGAGGGAATCGAGAAGCAGATAGCTCTTGATGGCACTGAGGAAGTCGGCCGTCGTCAATTGGAACAGGGCTTTAAGAATTTCAACAGCGACACAGCCGCTAAGGAAGTAGAGGAACATTTTGCCTTTGGACTGGCTGAGAGCTTTCTTGTTCCCCTTGAGGAAGAAGAGCAGCCCCACGGCTAAGCCCAGATAGCTGAGAGTGTAGGTCAGCCATAGAGTCGGAGTCACGACCCCGCCTAATCCCATCCTCAGCAGTAAGACACCTAAGCCGCTTAAGGGAGCAATCAACAGACCCCAGGCGTTCCAGCGGAAGATGGCAATCAGGCCTAAGACTAAGCTGAAGGAGAGGTAATAGGCTCCGGTGAACTGAGTGAAGGCGTAGAAATTGACAACCTCCAAGAGGATGGCAATGCCACCGAAGAGAACCAGGTCCAACGCTTCATAGGTTTTGACTGACATTTTTGTCCACAATTACCCCACTGAAATGGTAACCGCTTACAATTATTCTATCACGGCAAAAAGAGATTGCAAGTACTTGTATACAAGTTAATTAAAAAATATATTGTTTGTCGGCTTTTTTATAATAAATATTTTTGAAAGAGGTCAAGACGATATGTTTAAATTTCTCACAAAATTAAAACGCTTTTACTTGTTGTTGTATACAAGAATATCGAGAGTTATCGATAAAAATTGAAATGGAAACTAGCTTAAACCTTCAAAAAAGCGTCCTGAAGAACTTTCTTGGCCTTGAGGATGCCTTCGGCCTTGACACCTTCAAAGACCAGGGTAGCCTCGGGACAGTATTTCCGGACACAGGAAATCATGAACGGATAGTCGAACTGACCCTCGCCGGGCGTCTTCTGAACCAGCTTGCCGTTTTCGAGAGTTCCATCCTTGATATGGATAATCTTCACTTTCGAGCCTAAGGTCTTCAAGGCTCCTTCGAAGACGTCATTCCGTTGGTCAAAGTTGCCTTCATAAAGAAGGTTGAAGAGATCAACCGTGGCAAAGACCGACTCTGAATTCAGTTCCTGCAAGAGTCTTGCCTGTTCCTGATAACAGTAGATCACATGGTTCCAGGCCGACTCGATGGTGATCCGGGAACCGAGTCTTTCGGCTTCCTGGGTCAGCTCCTGGAAGACAGCTTTAGTCTGCTGATAGCCTTCCTCGGTTTGGTTCCGGGGGTCATAGATCCAAGGCTGATCATGATAGGAGCCAGTTTCGCTGCCAACGTAAGGATTGTTCTTAAAGGCATGGGCAAAGGCCAGATTCTTTTTGAAATTGTCGATGCCGGAGAGAACCTTCTTAGGATCGGAATGGACGGGATTGAAATAGGCGCCCAGCATCACGACCTGAATCCCATTATTTGAAAGCAGAGTGGCGATGTCCTGAGCCTGTTCCAAAGAGGTTACCGGCTCCAGGAAAGCCTTAGGAAACACCAGCTGGATCGTGTGGAAATCATACTGTTTCAGAAGAGCAACCAACGCCAACGGCGTCTGCTTTTCCGATAAATCGTGGGCACGGATACCGATTGAGTTTTCCATGATGAGCTCCTTTTTGGCTATAATGATTATAAAGGATAACGAACACAAATGATTTCCTTACGTTACTTCCGGAAAGCCAAGACCATCGCTGTTTCTTCCTATGATGAGCTGCTTTCCTGTTGTCAGGAACTCCGTCAGTCTCATCCGAAGACACCCTATCATCTGATCCTGAAGACCACGGACGAGGTAGGTAATCTTGTCTTCCCTTATTCCTATTTCTGGATCACCCAGCAAAGCGGATCCCTGACCAGCACTCTTTTTGCCAATCAGCTCAATTCAGCAGGCAAGCCTTTGACGACCTGGAAGACGGCTGCCTTGAAGATCACCGGCTCTCACAACATCTTCGAAGGCCTCAATGTCCGTAACAGCAGCGGTCAGCCGGAAGTGAAAGGCCAGGAAGTCGCCCTAGGCATCTACAACACCGACAATCTTTTCCTGAACTGCCATTTCGTCTCGACTCAGGATACGTTGTTTGTCGGTCCTCTTCCCGATGATCTGATGACACGTTATCTGGGATTTCTCCCTGAGAACGAACGCTATTTCGAAGGCCTGGCCTTCAACGGATTCAAGAACTGCCGGATAGAAGGAACGGTGGATTTCATCTTCGGAGCCGGACAGGCTCTCTTTGAAGACTGCACGTTGGTGACCTTGGCGGATGTGCGGAAGGAGACCTATGTCGTGGCCCCTTCCCATTCCCTGAAGGATGACATCGGCTTTCTTTTCGAGCACTGTCAGTTTGTCGCCGGTGCCGGCGTCGAGGATGATAGCACCTTCTTAGCCAGACCCTGGCGGGATTATGGCAAGGCCGTTTTCCATGACTGCCACTACGCTAAGCACATCTCGGTCTTAGGTTTCCATGACTGGTCCGACGTCAATCGGACCAAGACCTGCCGTTTTGAGGAATACCCTCTTGGCGAAGGCCGGGTCACCTGGACCCGGAACCAAAAAGGTTCCACCCTTCCGAGAAGGTATGAAACCTTGATCCGTCAGTTTAACAAAGCAAGCCGTTAACGGCTGAAATATTTCTTGGCGTTATTGTAAGAAACATCTTCGACAATCTTGCCGAGGGTTTTTTCGTCATCCGGATAACGTCCCTGTTCCACCAAGGAAGCTAAGAAAGAGCAGAGCTCACGGCGGAAATAGTCATGACGGGGATAGCTTAGGAAGGAACGGGAATCCGTCAGCATGCCGACAAAGCAGGAGATCAGTCCGTCATTGGCTAAGCGTTTCATCTGGGTCATCATCCCATCATAGCAATCATTGAACCACCAGGACGTCCCAAGCTGGATCTTGCCCCGATAGCCTTCGCCCTGGAAGCAGTTCATCAAGGTGGCTAAGACGACATAATCCTTTTCGTTGAGGGTGTAAAGAACGGTCTTCGGAAGCTCATCGGTTTCATCCAGAGCATTGAGCAGTGCGCTCAGCTTTTCGGCAAAGTCCTTGTCTTCCACGGCATCGTAGCCGGTATCGGCTCCCATGCGGGCATAATTGCGGAGCGAGTTGTTCCGTAAGGCTCCGATATGGTACTGCTGCACCATGTTGTAACGATGGTACTCTTTTCCCAGATGGAGCATCACATAGCCTTTGTAGATGTCTTCTTCGTCAAAGCTGATCGGCTTGTTGGCCATAGCCTTCTTAAAGACCGCCTGGGCCTGGGCATAGGTCGCCTTCTTATAGTGAACGACATCGAGAGCATGGTCCGAGGCCGAGCATTGGTGCTTCACAAAGAACGCCAGCCGTTCATCCAGGCAAGCCAACATATCCGCCAGGTTCGTGATCGGCTTGCCGGTGACTTCACCCAGTTTCTTGACCCAGGGAATGAAGGTAGGACGTTCGCAGTTGATGGCTTTGTCCGGACGGAAGCAAGGATGGACCGTCACCTTGAGGCTCTTGTCTTTGGCCATGATCTCATGGTAATGGAGGTCATCCACCGGATCATCGGTCGTGAAGACGGTATCGACATGATTGATAGCCATCATCTTCCGGGCCGACAGAGTTTTCAGCTTCTCGTTGGCTTCCTCATAGATTTCCTTTGCCGTATCCGGACCTAAGACCTTGGTGATGCCAAAGTATTTTCTCAGTTCCAGATGGGTCCACTCATAGATCGGGTTGCCGATGAAATAAGGCATGCTGTCGGCATAGCACTTGAAGCGTTCCCAATCCGACTTCTTGCCGGTGATGAGCTCTTCCTTGACTCCTAACTCCCTTAACAGCCGCCATTTGTAATGGTCGCCATAGCCGTTGGCGCCAAGCCAGGCTTCCGTGATGGAAGAGAAATGATAGTCCTCGGCAATCTGCTGAGGCAGAAGATGGCAGTGGAAATCAAAGATCGGCATGTCTTTGGCATGCTCGTTGTAGAGCTTCTTGGCTAAATCGCTGTCGAGCAGGAAGTCGTCGCCTAAGAATTGTTTCATAGCATTCTCCTTTATAATGTCACGCCCGTCTTAAAGAGGGCAATCAAGCCTAAATCGCCGTTTTCGGCTTTGACCTTTTCTCCGGAAGCAACCCGGATCAGCAGATCTAAGAGATCATCCCGGACCTTCAAAGGATCCTCATCCAAGAGTCTCCCGCCATCGAAATCAATCCAGTCCTTCTTGAAGGTGGCAATGGTATGGTTGGTCGCAACCTTGATGGTCGGAATCACCGTGCCAAACGGTGTGCCCCGTCCGGTGGTGAAGAAAAGAATGTTGCAGCCTGCTGCCGCCAGATTGGTGCAGGCAACCAGATCGTTGCCCGGACCGTTGACGAGGCTGAGATGATCGGCTTTGAGCCGGTCGCCGACATCCAGCACATCCTTGATCTCCAAGGATCCGCCTTTGAGGACACAGCCGCTGCTCTTCTCTTCCAAGGTCGTGATGCCGCCATCTTTGTTGCCCGGCGAAGGGTTCTCATAGCAAGGCTGGTGATTGGCCGCATAGTAACCTTTGAAATTCCGGATCAGATCGATGATCTTGTGATAGACTTCCTCATTCTCGGCCCGGTTCATCAAAGACTGCTCCGCGCCGAACATCTCCGGAACCTCGGTCAGGCAGACTTTGCCGCCGCTGGCTCCGACGACATCCGAAACCAGCCCAACCAGCGGGTTGGCAGTCAGCCCCGAGAAGCCATCGCTGCCGCCGCATTTCAGTCCTAAGGATAGATACGACAAGGGCAGCTCCACCCGGACATCCTGACTCATGGTCGTAGCAATCTTCTCCAGACGGCTGACGCCTTCACTGATCTCATCGGAATAATCCTGGCAAAGGAAATAATCGAAGCGGGTAGCATCGAAATCGCCGACTGCATGGATGAAATCCGTCATCTTGTTGTTCTCACATCCCAGTCCTACGACTAAGACGCCGCCGGCATTGGGGTTATGAGCTAAACCGGCCAGCAGTTTCTGAGTGGTGGCCAGATCATCGCCTAACTGCGAGCAGCCGTACGGATGTGACAGCACCTTCAAGGAATCCCGCAGCTCGGGATGCTTGGCTAAGAACGTCTCCTTCATCTGCGCAACCACCGAATTGATGCAGCCGACGGTCGGAATCAGATAGAGGTCGTTGCGGGTACCCGCCGTATGATTCTTGCGTAAGAAGCCACGCCAGGTTTTGGTACTCGGTTTGACTTGCTCGATAGCCATCTTATGGTAGCTGTAGACGGGTTCGCTTTCGGCTAAGGACGTTCCTAGATTCTGCGAGTGGATCCACTGGCCCTTGCTGACGTCAGCCTTGAGAATGCCAATGACGTTTCCGTATTTGATCAGCTTGTGGCCTTTGGGCATATCGTGAAGAGCAACTTTATGTCCCATCGCTACATCGTTAAGTAAGACAATGCCGTTGATGACTTCCCCTTTCTTCGCGGGGCGAAGGACGACCATCACGTCGTCTTTTGGGTTGATGATCAGGAAGTCATTCATGGGAAAGGAACTCCTCAATGGCGACTTTCTGCGACGGACTCTTCAAGATCAGCGTCAAGGACTTCGTGACTTCCTTGACCAGCGTCGGATACTGCGTCAGATCCTGACCCCAGAAGGTGGTGTTGGCTAAGACCTTCTTAACCAGACCTTCGACATTCTCATCCTTGTAGTAATTGTCCCAGTCTTCCCGCAAAGTCTGGATGGCTTTGGGATCATCGGCTAAGGCAATCGTCTCTGACTTCTCATTGACGATCCGATAGCCGTCATAGAACTTGATGAGCGAGGCAAAGGCAAAGCACAGATGGGTGGGAACCTTCTTGGCCTTCAGATCATCCAGGATGGTCGGCAGGTCTCTCTCCTTGAACTTGCTGATGGAATTGAGGGCAATCGACATCAGCTGATGATGGACATAGGGATTGAGGAAGCGCTGCATGACGTCATCGGCAAAGCCTTGGGCATCCTTGGTGGTGACGGTCGGAACAATCTCCTGTTTCTGTTCTTCGAGGATGAAACGGCTGATCTCCGGATCCAGCAAGGCTTCCCTCACTTCATTGAAGCCGGCAAGATAAGCCACCGGAACAAGTGTCGTATGGGTGCCGTTAAGGATGCGGACCTTCCGCTGCTTATACGGGTGGACATCATCGACATAGATGGCATGGAGACCGACCTTGTCGACCGGGAAAGCTTTCTCGACAAACGGTTCCTTCTTCAGGACATAAAGGTGGAAATATTCGCCTTTATCCATATTGTTGTCGATGTAACCGTAGTCCTGGCAGAGCTTGGCGAACTCATCCTTGGGGAAGCCAGGAACAATCCGGTCGACCAAGGTCGAAGTATAGTGGCAGCTTTCATTGAGATAGGTGATAAAAGCCGAGTCCATCTTCCGTTCCGAGGCCAGCTTATTGAGGACCTCCTTCAGCTTGTCGCCGTTATCATCGATCAGTTCGCAAGGGATGATTGCCAACCCGCTCTTAGGTCCTAAGACGTCATAGCGATGCTTGAGCAATGCTAAGACCTTGCCCGGATAGGAAATCGGGGAGACCTTCGTAAAGTCGGCCTCGACATCCTTAGGCTCGAAGCAGATACCGGCTTCGGTGGTATTGCTGATGAGGACCTGTAAGTCTTTGCTCTCGGCATACTGCAGGTACTTTGCCCATTCCGTATAGGGATTGACGACATCATCGATGACATCGATGACCTGACTTAAACGGACCGCTTTGCCTTCTTCGTTGATGCCTTGAAGAATCAACGTATAAAGGCCGTCCTGCTTGGCCAGATCGGCCACTCTTCCCTGCGGCAGCGGCTGGACCACCACGACATGGCCGGTATACTTTCCGGAATCATTCATCTTCTGGATCAGCCAGTCGACGAAAGCCCGTAAGAAGTTGCCTTCTCCGAACTGCATGATCTTCACCGGCGCCGTCTTCTTCTCATGAATCGCCTTTGATAGAATTTCCATACAAGATCCTCCTTTATGTGTGATCTCTGTTTCCTTAATACATTTGGCTCAGATACTCGCTGTAGGCCATGAAGAACGGACCCACCCCTTTGGCATCATCCTTGACGATAGGTTCACTGAGATAGTAGCTGACGGAGCCGTTCCGAGTCTTGCCATCCAGTCCCGATACCAGACAGATTGACCCTAACGAACCCTCCTTCAGGCACTGACGGACCACGCCTTCGAAGATGCTGATTCCGGCTTTGACGCTGTGATAATCCAGCATCCCGATTCGGGCACCCTTGAGATAGCCGTAGCTGACCATCAGGGATCCGGAAGCTTCCGGATAATTGTCCTTGGCATCCTTAACCATAGGAAGGTCGTTATAGAGATGCATCTGAGGGTCTTCGTAGGGCTTCAAAGAGGCAAGGACATGTTTCAGCTGTCTCCTAAGCGGAGCAGCAACGAGCTTGGCCTGATTGTTTTTCAGAATCTCGTAGACATCACAATCTGCCATCGCCAGCCACCCATTGCTCCGGAGCCAGACATTCGGGCTGCGGCCGCTTTCCTTGTCCGCCCAGGGCATGGTTTTCTTGGCATCATAGGCATGATAGTAGAAACCGGTCTTGGGGTCCTTGTTGTCCTTCTCAACATTGATAAACTGCGTCAGGACATCTCGGTAGCCTTTGATCCGCGGGCGTCGGTTATTGGCTCTGGCATAGAACGGACAGGCCATGAAGAGGCCATCCAGCCAGACCTCATTGGGGTATTTCTGCTTATGGAAGAAGGAGCCGTCCTGAAGTCTTGGCTGAGAAGCAACTTGTTTCATTAATATGGCAATGGCTTTATCGAAGCGAGGCTCCGGAGCAACCTTATTGAGCCGCACTAAGGTATCGCCTGCTTCTAAATCATCCAAAGAGAAACTCGTCGGGTCATAGCCTTCGAGGGTTCCGTCCTCGGCAATATGCGTTTCAAAATAAGTGCGACAGAAATCCAGATACTCCGGTTTCCTCGTCACCAGATACAGGGAGAAGACACCGTTGAGATAGACGCCATCCTCATAGCACCAACGTCCGCCTTTGTAAGGCTTGAACGAGGCTAAGGACTGGCCGATATAGCCATCGATGGCTCGTCTTTCTTCCTCCGATAAGGACATGTTAGCCTCCTTGATATGAGACTTCTTCGTCACATGGATAATGACACAGACGGCAACGACGATGGCAACGACACCGATCAGAATATTGGAGATGCCCATGGAGAGCCCGCTGACGGTAAAGCCATCCAGCGGATTGCCGTTAGCGT
The DNA here is from genome assembly GCA_022647725.1 of Bacilli bacterium. Classification (GTDB taxonomy): domain Bacteria; phylum Bacillota_I; class Bacilli_A; order RFN20; family CAG-288; genus Enterosoma. The sequence goes on along the minus strand of JALCLG010000001.1, from coordinate 1,270,974 downwards.
CCTTGACGCCGTATTCCAGGATCAGGAAGATCGGGACGCGGAAGACAAAGACACGGGCAATATTGAGGGCAGAGGAGAGGGTCGTATAGCCAAACCCATAGAGCAACCCTAAGACAGCGGAATTGATGGCCAGCGTGATGATGCCCAGCCGCTCGTAGACGAAGACCTGCTCGATCTCTTTGGCAAAGGCCTCCACTTCCTCCGGACTGCCGGCATTGCGGGCAAAGAAGAGGGTAATCGGATGGATGAAGACGGAGACGATGATCACCCCGACGCTGGCAATTCCTAAGGCATAGACGAGCCCGACATAGAAGGTCTTGATGGCCCGGTCCACCTGTTTGGCTCCCAGGTTCTGGGAGATCACCGAGGAGGTCGAGTCTTCAATGGAAGAGATCGGATTGGTGACGGAACCGCCCATATTGTTGGAAACACCTAAGGCGCCGACGACATCCGGATTCTCGTAGTTGCCGGCTAAGGCATTGATGACCACCTTGCCTAAGGAGAAGATGAACTTCCCTAAGAAGATCGGGAAGGACATGGCGGTCGTCCGGCCGAAGAGCTTGCCGGAAAAGTCGATGTCCTTGAAGCGGAAATGGAAGAGATACTTCTTGGAAGCCAGCCGGCAGATGACGAAGACCAGGAGACAAAGGTTAGCGATCAGGGTGGATAAGGAGACATACATCATATCGGTCAGATGAAGTCCGTAGAGGAAAAGCATATTGAGGGAAACCTTGATGAGGACAACCCCGACATTGAGTAAGGAGATCGGTAAGGTCGAACCCCTGGCCTTCTCCACGCCCATATAGACGGTGTTGATCATGATGACGGTCGAGGAGATGACGCTGACGATGAAGTATTTGAACCCGACGGCAATCGATTCCTCGGAGATGTTGAGGCCGCGTAGAATCGGAGTAGCTAAGGAGAGAACGATGGCACAGGTCAGGCCGCCGATCAGGACGGTGTAGGCAAACAGAGAGGTGCTGAGACGTCTGGCCTTATCGTAGTTGTTTTTGCCGATTTCCCGGGCAATCAGGATCGACCCGCCGGCCGAGAGGCCGCCGCCGATGGCGGAGATCATATTGTTGGCCTGAGTCAGGGCACCGACCGCATTGACGGCGGCCTTGCTGATTCCTGCCGACATGATGGTATCAATGATGGAGTAGATATAACTGAGGAAGGAAAAGATGAAGAGAGGGAAGGCAATCACGAAAACGACTTTCCAGAGATTTCCATGAAGGATGAAATCCCGTTTGGCCAATTCCTTTGCGGTAACTTTCGTCGGCGAGGAATTGGTTAGATTCATACCTCGATGGCCTCCTCGGTTTTGGCATCAAAGAAATGGAAATCGGTTTTCTTCACGAAATAGTCCAAGTCGGCACCGATGGTGATCTTCGCCTCCGGAGCGACCTTGATGATGGCTTTTTCGTTAGCGGCATTGAGGTAGACGTTCTGGACATCGCCTAGCATCTCATAGACTTCGACGGATCCATGAAGACGGAAATAATCCTCAGGGTTGGAGCCTTCCGGAAGCTGAGTGAGAGCATGTTCCGGACGATAGCCTAAGACAATGTCCTTGTCCTTGGCCTGACTTAAGATGGCTTCCGGGATGCCGGAAAGGTTCTCTTCATAGAAGCTATCCGCGGAATGGAAGACGTTGTCTTTCACATGGCCAGGAATGAAGTTCATCGGCGGATCGCCGATGAATCCGGCCACGAAGATATTCTTCGGATGGAAGTAGAGTTCCTCCGGGGTGCCGACCTGTTTGATGACGCCGACATCCATGCAGACGATCCGGCTGGCCATGGTCATGGCTTCAATCTGATCGTGAGTGACATAGATGGTGGTAGCACCGATGTCCCGGTGGATCCGGATCAGCTCCGAACGCATCGAGACACGCTGACGGGCATCCAAATTAGAAAGAGGCTCATCCATCAAGAAAATCTTGGCATGGCGGATGATGGCCCGACCTAAGGCAACGCGCTGCCTCTGGCCACCGGACAAGGCTCGAGGGAGTCTTTCCAGATAGGGAGTCAAGCCAAGAATCTTGGCGGTTTCACGGACACGTTTATCAATGACATCCTCATCAAAGCCTGCCAGATCGAGAGCAAAGGCCATATTCTCGTAGACGGTCAGGGTCGGATACAGGGCATAGCTTTGGAAAACCATGGCAATGCCACGTTCCTTGGGGGCGAGATTGTTGACGACTTTGCCATCGATGGAGAAAGTACCATGAGTGATATCCTCCAGACCGGCAATCATCCGAAGCGTGGTGGACTTTCCACAGCCCGAGGGACCGACAAGGACGATGAATTCCTTATCCTGAATGGTGAGATTGAAATCAGTGATGGCCTGGTAACCATTGGGATAAGTCTTGTATATGTTTTTTAATTCGAGGGACATGTCGGGTCTCCTTTCTCTTTCAGGATCGTCGCGAAGCCAGGGATGAGACGGAGGTAAGGCACAACCATTTGGCAGATCCAGAGGGCACCATTGGCGGAGAGATGCGAGGTATCTTTGTTGCCGTCCGGATAGTTCGGATAGAAGTCCGGCGGCAGGACCATGTAATGCTTCTCGTTTTCAGCTTTCGTATGTCGGCTCAAGTCCTCATACGTGAGCTTTTCCAGGTCAATGAAGGGAGCATGGATCTGCTGGGCTAAGGTCTGCATGGCTTTGGGATAGTCGCCATGGGTGTGTTCTAAGACGCCTTTGTCGTCATAGATGAGCCGGGAGATGGAAGAGAGGAAGATTGGGGTGACGCCCCGGACCAAGAGGTCATAAGCCATTGCTCCGAGGTTCTTCTCATAGCTGCCATAGGGAGCGGTATATCGGGTCCGGTCCTTGATTTTCTCATCATTGTGGCCAAAGGAGATGAGACAGTAGTCCCCGGGATGGCAGGCCAGCAGGGCTTCATCGAAGCGTCCTTCGGCTAAGAAGGACTTGGTTGACCGGCCGTTGAGGGCAAAGTCAAGAATCGGAGTAGCCTTAGGGTCTTTAAGATAAGGCGTCAATCCCTGGGGCCAGCCTTGCTGGGGAAAGGTGGAGTCGTCGTTTGGCTGCATCAGGGAGTCGCCTAAGAAGATCAGATTCATCGCTGCACCTCACCGGCTTCCGGATTCTTAAGATACTCGTCAAGTTCTTCCAAGGAGAACTTGGCCTGATCGCCGAAGGTGGTCTGCTCTAAGACACAGTTGCTGATGCCATAATCCAGTGCTTTAGCTAAATCCGGCTTGGCCTGGAGCAGTTCATGGAGATAGCCGGCCGTAAAGGCATCGCCCGCGCCGATGCGGTCGAAGATCTCGAACTGGACTTTCCGTCCGCTGACTTTCTTCTTGCCGGTATAGACAAAGGCCTGCAGGGTCTGAACTTTGGCGGAAAGAATTTCCCGGTCCTTGGTGAAAAGATAAGAGAAACCGAAATGGCGGCAGGCATCCTGGAAGAGCTTGTCCTTGTCTTTCTCCTCAGGTTCAAACCCTAAGAGAGTCTGAATATCCCACGGGGAAGCCGAAACGATATCGGCATACTGACAGACCAACGGATAAATTTTCTTGGCCTCGTCGATGCTCATCATCTTGGAGCGGTAATTGAAGTCAAAGCTGATCTTGACACCGGCTTCCTTGGCCTTTTTGATCAGGGCTAAGACCGTCTGCTGGCTCGAGGCGGATAAGGCAAGCGTGATGCCGGAAATATGAAGAAGCGCGGCATCCTTGAAGATGGCGTCATCCGCAAAGTCCTTGGGTGCCATCAGGGTCGCCGAGGAATGCTTGCGGTTATAGACGACCTTGCTGGGTCTGGCGCCTTCGCCCTCTTCCAGGAAATAGATGCCTAAGGAGGCATCATCCCGGACAACAAAGGAGGTATCGACGTCATTGGCTTTCAGATAGTCAACACAGGCCGAGCCAAAGTCATCCTGAGGGAGACGGGTAAGGAAGCGGGTAGGATGACCTAAATGGGATAAGGAAATCAGGACATTGGCTTCACCGCCGCCGTAATTGGCTTTGAAGGAATCGGCATCCCGAAGACGGATTCCATTGGGGGAGGTCAGCCGTAAGAGCATTTCTCCTAAGCCGACAACGGTTTTCTTTTCATTCTTGACAGTCATACGAGAGATTTCCTCCTTTGGGAATACGTAAGTGATCGTCCCTAACCAGTAGATCGATATCATAGTTGGACGGATTGACGAAGACGCCTTGACGGTAATAAACCATTCGGGCAGCCTGGGTATAGTCCAGAATATCAATTCCCGTTCCGCTATAGAGATCGTTTTCCTTGACTACCTGGCTTAGGAAGGCTTCAAAGGTTTCCCAGCCATGGTCAACAGCGAATTCATAGCTATGTCCCCAGACATAGAAGAGCGGCAATTCATCCGGACACGTCAGGAAGCGGGAGAAGGTGGCGTTAAGCACGGGATCGTTATGGTGTATGGTCGGTGCCCAGCAGAGGGGATAAGAGGGCAGAGCGAACTGATACGTGGAACGGGTGGTACGGGCATAACGGATAGAAAGAGACCCCAAGGCTTTCAAGGTATCGGCGTTATAGGTCCCGTAAGGATAGGCAGCTCCTAACACCGGCATTCCCGTCAGAGCCTCCAAGGCTTCCTTCCCTTTGGAGAATTCGTCTTTCTGTTCTGAAAGAGGCAGCTCTTCGAGATGCGGATGCGAGAAGGTATGGTTACTGATTTCATGGCCGGCATAGAGCGAAATCGACTCGGCCAGATTGAGATGAGAGCAGTCAATCTCCTGATTGTCTTTGTCCCTCCGGAACTTGGCTACCCCCGAACGGCCGGGATTGAGATTGAAGGTAGCCTTCAGGCCATAGTGATTGAAAAGCTCAACGAGCTTCCTGTCCTGGAGGATGCCGTCATCATAGCTGAAGGTAATAGCCCGTTTTTTGAATCCGGGATAGCACAAGGTGAAGTCCATAATTACCTGACCGAAGGGTATTCTCCCTTGGCAAAGGCATAGTTGGCACCTTTGAAGAAGGCTACGATCGAGACCAGCTTTAGGGTTGCGGTGCAGCCGGTGATGACTTCCCAGTTGGGATCCGTCTTCAGATCCGTGGGGAAGCTATAGTTATCGGCAAAGGCAGGGTTGTAGTTCCAGACGTCATTGATCAGCTGCACGGTGTAATACTTGTTGAGGGATTCATCGGCAACCCGGTCGACGAAATTCAGCTTCTTCCGGGTCGTAGCCAGATAATCGTTGAAGGCTTTGACGTTACTGACCCAGGTGGATTCACGGGTCTGCTTGCTGCGCAATTTTTCCTGATTAGGGAAGGTCGGTGTGATCTTATCTGTCTTATAGGTATAGTCGAATCCGACATATTTGTCATCGTTCTTGGTGGAGGTATCGGTGCGGAGAATCTTGACTTTGTCATTGATCACCGCCTGATAGTACCACTGGTAGCGCTCGCCTAGTTTATAGGTGACACCGGCATCGGTATTGGCAAGGTACCGCATCAGATCCGTGGTATCGGCCTCTTCGCTGGTCGTGGAATCAAGCGTGTAGACGACATTCTCGCCCGGACGGTAATAGCCCTGGTCCTCATCGCCCCGCAGGGCGCCGGTCCAAATCTGATCGCCAATCTGAATATGCTTGGCATAATAAAGGGTCGTCTCCGTTCCGTCGATATCGACGGCACCGATCATCTTCAGGGTTTCCACATCCGTATCCTTGGCGGTGGCCGTCGCCTCATCGACTCTGGCCCAGGCACCCGTCAGGAAGACTTCTTCCAAACTCGCCTGCTGAATGGACCCGTTAAAGTCAACGACGTTTTCCTTGAAGACATAACTGATGTTGTCCGCACCGGAATCCAAACCATAGGCATCGGTCGAAACGGTCTTTTTACAGGACGTTAAAGGAAGAAGGCAAAGGCAGGAAACTGCAAGCAATAAGCGTTTATTCGTCATGAGGAAGGCTCCTTTCCGCCCAGGGCATCAAACATCCCAGCAAGACTATTGCGGCTGTTTTCCGATATAGGCGAGAATACCGCCATCGACATATAGAATGTGGCCATTGACGAAGTTGGAAGCATCGCTGGCTAAGAAGACTGCCGGACCCTGCAGGTCTTCGGGGGTTCCCCAACGGCCGGCCGGCGTCTTGGCACGGATGAAGGCATCGAAAGGATGCATCGAGCCATCCGCCTGCGGAACCCGCAACGGAGCCGTCTGAGGCGTGGCAATATAGCCAGGTCCGATGCCATTGCACTGAATGTTGTTGGCACCGTATTCGGAGCAGATGTTTCTTGTCAGCATCTTCAGACCGCCTTTGGCAGCGGCATAAGCCGAGACGGTTTCCCGTCCTAACTCGCTCATCATGGAGCAGATATTGATGATCTTGCCATGACCTTGGCGGATCATCTGTGGGATGACCGCCTTGGAGACAATGAACGGTCCGACCAAATCGATGTCGACCACCTGGCGGAAGTCCTCGGTGGACATTTCCACCATCGGAATCCGTTTGATGATGCCAGCATTGTTGACCAGGATATCGAGATGCCCGAACTCCTTGATGATGCTTTCGACCATCGCCTTGACCTGATCTTCCTTGGTCACATCGCAGATATAGCCTTTGGCCTTGATGCCGGCATCGGCATAGGCTTTTTCACCGCTTTCGACTTTATCCTGAGAGCGATCATTGAAGACAATCTGAGCGCCGACTGCTGCATAAGCCGTGGCAATGGCAAAGCCAATGCCGTAGCTTGCTCCGGTAACCAGAGCAACCTTCCCATCGAGCCGGAAATCATTAATGGTCATAACACTTCCTCTTTTCGTACCACCATTATAAACCATCTTGTATACAAGTTTAAAGCCCTTACATTCGTCTTTGTTCTTTCAGCACAAAAGAGGGGTCTTCGCCGGGACCGGAGACCGGACCCGGGAAGGCTTTCTAAGAAAGCTCTTTTATGACGCTTTTAGCTTCCTTTTGTCCGTGGCTTCCATTAGACTATTAAGGCTTCTTATAGAGAGCCTGATTCCATGATGAAATTGAAAGCCACTCAAATTGATATGACCAACGGCAGCATCCCCAAAAAGATGCTCCAATTTGCCTTGCCTTTATTGATTTCCGGCTGGCTGCAGCTTTCTTTCAACTTGGCGGATTACATCGTCTGTGGGTTCTTTGTCGGCGATGTGGCCGTCGGCGCTATCGGCGATACCGGTTCTCTGATTGCCCTGATTACCGATCTTTTCATCGGTTTTGCCGTCGGGGTCAATGTCACGATGTCCAATGCCTATGGGGCTAACAACATCGAAAAGGCCAAACGAACCATCGGGGCCTCCGCTTTATTGGCACTGGTCTGCGGCCTGGGCTTAGCCATCATCGGGACGACGATGGCCCATACCTTCTTAACCTGGATGAAGACCTCTCCGAACATGATTGCGATGTCGACCGATTACATGTTCATCTATTTTTTAGGCGTCCCGTTCCTGCTTTTATATAACTTCGGGTCTGCCTGTCTTAGGGGCATGGGGGATTCCTTCCGCCCGTTCATCTATCTCACCATCGGCGGCGTTCTCAATGTCGTGATGAACATCGTCTTAGTCCTGCCGCCTTTCAATATGGGTGTCAAAGGCTTGGCCCTGGCCACCATCTTCTCGGAAGCCATTTCGGCCGCTTTGGTATATGTCTCCTTGTTCAAGGCCAGAGGATATGCCGGCCTGGACTGGCAGCATCTCCGCTTCTTCAAGGCCGAGACAAGGGAGATTCTCCGCATCGGAGTTCCGGCAGGCATTCAGAATGCCATGTTCGATATTGCCAATGTCATCATCCAGTCGGATATCAACTCTTTCGGGGATGCAACCGTCACCGGCGATGCCGCAGCCAGCCGTATCAACAGCTATGTCTATATCGGCATGGATGCCTTTGCTCAGGCGGGGGTGGCTTTCGTGGCGGCCAACAGCGGCGCGAAGAACATTGACGGCATCAAGAAGTCGGTCCGCTGGGCCATCTTCTACTCCTTGGCTGCCGATGCCATCTTAGCCGGATTGGAGCTGATCATCCGGGTACCGCTTCTGAATCTCATCATCCATGAAGGCCAGGATGTCGACTACTACAACCAGGCCATGAGCGTTGCGCAACTGAACATGTATATCACGATGGGAAGCCATCTTTTGATGGCGATGGTGGATGTCTTTGCCTGTCTGGAGCGAGGGTTAGGGGAATCGCTGTTGCCGGCCATTGTCTCCTTTGTCGGAATCTGCGTCGTCCGATTGGTGTATATCTATGCCTTCTTCGGCCAGGCCCAGTTCCATTCAATGGCCTACCTTTATGCCACCTATCCGATTTCCTGGGTCATCACGGCCTTGGCTCACGGCATCTGCCTTCTCATCATCAAGAAAAAGAAGATCAAGTCGATTCAGGACAGTCTGGCCACAGCGAACGTGACAGCTACCCCGGCTGCCTAGGCCTTTCCCAGCAATAAAAAAGCGCCTCCACGATTGGCCTATCGAAGGAGGCGCCAGTTTAATATCAGTCCGTATCCGGCTTCAGACGTCCGTAACGGGCGTTGAGGGCTTTTAAGTTCTTGATGAGGTCATTGCTAAGGTCCTCTTCGGTGATCCGATAGGTCCAGTTGTTGGCAATGGAGGACGGAGTGTTGATTCGGGAAGAGGAATCCTGCAGGAGGATATCGTTCATCGACTGAATGGCGACTTTGCTGTTGGAAGCCAAGTTCATCTCGAGAACAGTCCTGGCACAGTCTTTGTCGCTGCCATCGGAAGGCTTGATGCCGAGGAGATAGCAGGTTTTTTCCATGGTCGCCATGGCCTGAGCACGGGTTTCCGGCGTCAGGGAATGGAAGTAGCCGACCAAGGTGTCGCAGTCGTGCGTGGTGGAGAAGCTGTAGCAAGGATAGGAGTAGTTGATCGGATTGTTGAAGTCGTTGCCGTTTTCGGGGAAAGCGAATTCCACGACACGCATATCGGGAATCCTGAACTGATAAAGCAGATCCTTGAGAGCCGGACTCTGGAAGCCGACATCCTCGGCGACCACCCGATCCGCGTCAACCCCGACGGAGGTCAGCAGGTCTGCTCCGGGTCCTTTGCGCCAGACACCGTTAAGACCGTTCTTAGCATCCTTGGGTAAGGCATAGTATTCCATGACGCAACGGAAAGAAGAGAGGATGACGACATCATAGAGGGAAAGGTTGAAGTCGAGACGTTCCTGAATAAAGCGGTAATTGTTTTTCTTGAGGTAATCGAAATTATAGAGAGGGTTGCCCCAGACCTGACCGGTTGCATGGAAGACATCCTGAGGATAACCAGCTACGGATTCCATCTTATGCTGAGAATTCAGTTCGAAGTTGCGATGATGTTTGTAGACATCGATGCTATCGTAGGAGACATACATCGGCATTTCGCCGATGATCTTGATGCCTTTGGAATGAGCATAGTCCCTCAGACTAGCCCACTGATGTAAGAAGATGTACTGTGTCCAGATATTGAACTCAACTTCAAACTTGTTCAGATGCTTGACTTCCCTAAACTGACTGGCGGAATACTCGTTGTAAGGCGGGTCATAATCGGACCAGGCTTTATCGGAGTTCTTCTCCTTGAGCGACATGAAGCAGGAGTAGTCCTGGAAGTCGTTCTGCCGTAAGAAGTGGATATAGCCACGCTGATAATCGCCCTGACCGCGGATGAAACGTTTAAAAGCAATTCGTAATACTTTGCGGCGGTTGCGATAAATCTTTCCGTAATCGATATGCCGAGGATCTTTGCCCCAGTCAAAGGGAAGGAGATCCTTTTTCTTCAAGAGACCTTTCTGAATCAGATCTTCGAAATCGATGAAATAGGGGTTGAGGGCACGGGAAGAGAAGCTTTGATAGGGAGAATCCAGATAGGCTGTCGGTACTAAGGGCAGTATGCTCCAATACGAAAAGCCGGAAGCCGAAAGAAAGTCAATGAACTCTCTGGCTCCTTTGCCAAGGGTGCCGATGCCGTAGCGGCTCGGTAGAGAGAAGACAGGCAGAGCGATACCGGCACATTTGTAGTTGTTATTCATAAGTTAATCGCTTACATTGTATAACTTTGTAGGAAAAAGTAAAGCTAAATGGAAACATTATTTATAAAATGTCTTTTTTAAGAGGCTTCTATTTTTCCTTTTCCTTTTGGAACATTTTAAAATTGAAATACCAAAACGGATAAATTGCAATTATGCGTAATTTTACCATAGCCATTTTAGTAAGAGAACCAGCAAAATGTAAATTTCCGCAAAAGCCGGACTGTTTTCTGAAAAAAGGTCGTCATTTAGAGCCGTTTTGTTTTCTTTCAAAGGTCCTTTTCCAGGACTCTTTCAATGCTGGAAAGGGAGAGACCACAGGACTGATAGAAGTCCAGGCAAGGATAATGATCCCGGGTAACCAAAGAAAACCGGGCCACTTTCTTTTCTTTCAGCGCCGCAAGGAGATGGGTCATCAGCCGGGTCCCTAGATGCTGATGCTGGTGGGAAGGAAGCACCGAGAACTCGTCGAGAATGAACTCTGTTCCCTGGGGGAACGTCAACAATCTTCCCAATGCCATCCCATAGACCTTCTTCGTGGAATCCACTAAGAGGAAGCCGACCTTGCCGCGGCCGGTGGTCAGTTCCTCAATCCGGGCTTTGGCCTGCTCCAGACTCCAGTTTTCCTTCCAAGGATAGCCACTGAAAGCCAAAGAAAGCTCCTGAGCTGCCTCATCAAGGTAGCTTAGGTCATAGTTAACGATCACGACCGGAAGCGTTGTTTTCTCAGCCATCAGGATTTCTTGTCCGAACCTTGCTGATGCTGACTTAATTTGGCCTGCTTGATGCGCTCCAGTTCCTTCGGATTGAACTGAGCATTGGGGAAGTGGAAGGCAACATATTCTTCGGGGAACAGCTTGTCATCGATGATGCCGAAGAGCGTCTTGGGCTTCTTGCCGATGGCTCGCTCCTGATGGCGAACCATCAGGCTTAAGACCCAGCCCAAATCCCAGATGATATAAGCCAGGCAGCACAACATCACGATATGGTAGATCCCTGCCCGTTCAGGGGTAGCTAAAAGAATTGGCTTTACAAAGAAGATGATGAACGGCAAGAACATGAAGTAGACAATGAAAAGACAGAGGATTCCCCACAGCAGCATGATCGGGATGGTCGTCTTGCCCCGGATGGAGCCGATGCGGCCGGTGTAGTCCCAGGAACGGGTATGGCAGATCCATTCCTCCAGGGTAGCCACGGTGTATTCCGTGAAACCGCCTAAGATACAGCCAATGGCATAGACAGCCAGCGGATACTGCCAGACGTTGACCAAGGTTGCAGCAATTACCACGCCACCCATGCCATAGACGAAATTGAACGGGGTCGATATGGAACCGTTGGACATCACAAAACGATGGTCGCGGACCAGATAAAGCAAGGTCTCCCATAAGGTGCCGGCCAAGCCGGCAATCATATAGACCAGGATGAGATTATATCCGTTATCAAGCCAATTCATAATCGTAAGAATTATAACCCATTTGCCCTCTCATTTTGTCATCTTTGTAACTTCCTTGGCTTCTTCAAGTCCTGCTTGGTATAATGCTAGAACAAGGAAGCAATATTCATGGCACTTTATGTGACAAGACATGGTGAAACTGACTGGAACCGGGTTGGCAAAATCCAGGGCATTCAGGATATCCCTTTAAATTCCGTAGGGCGTAAAGAGGCAAAGGAACTGAAAGAGAAGGTAGCTGCTCTGCCGCTGGACCGGATGATTTCCTCCCCGCTTTCAAGAGCTTATCAGACCGCGCTGATCGTCAATGAGGACCGTCATCTTCCTTTGACCACCGATGTCCGGATCCGGGAAGAGGACTACGGAGATCTGGAAGGCAAGGAATGCTTCCAGGAACTCTTCTCCTTAAGAGGGCAGTACTTTGTCCGCTATCCGCATGGCGAAGGCTATCTCGATGTCGCCTTCCGGGTCTTCTCTTTCCTGGACGATCTGAAAAAGGCAGATCCTGCCAGCAACATCCTGATCGTCACCCACGCTGGGATCAGCCGGGTCATCAACAGCTACTTCCACGACATGACCAACGAAGAGTTCTCCCAGTTCCATTTGGATAACTGTCAGGTGATCCGTTACGATTTCAGTGATAGAGACAACTGAAAAAAGCACCTTGCGGTGCTTTTTTCTTTTTATTTGTTGGCTAAGATTCCGGCTTTGACCCGGGCTTCGCTCTGCTTGGCCTGGCTGCCATAGATGGAGAAGCCGGCTTTGACAACGGCCTTAGGAAGGGCGGTCTTCAGATCGCTGACGCTATGGCCGGCACCGGTGGACTCGCTGGTGGCAAAGGGGATGACGGTCTTGCCTTCGAAGGACGACAAGGAGATGAAAGTGCTGACAAAGCTAGGATAGGTCCCCCAGTAGACCGGATAGCCGAGGTAGATGACATCATAGGAATCGAGATCCTTGGGGAGTTCCTTCAAGGCCGGCTTGGCGCCGTTCTCGATATCCCTCCTCGATTCATCCAGACAGGTCTGATAGTCGCTGGAATAAGGAATCTTGCCTTCAATCTGGAAAAGATCACCGCCGACTTCCTTCTGAATCATCCGGGCAACGATTTCGGTGTTGCCCATCGACAGGGTCTTCAGACTTCCCCCGACATAATTGCTGCCGGCAGCAGAATAGTAAGCGATTAGGATTTTCATGGTTTGTTTATTTTTCCTTTGGTATTATTCTACCTTTCTTAGGCCCCGATGTCAGGGAAAATGCTCTCTTTGATGAAATTCATTGAAAGCCTCGCCTTGGAAAGCTAAGATAATGGCATGGATTGTCTCTCGAATGAATTGCTGATTGACGTGTATCTGAAGATGCAGGACTTCAACCGGGTCGGCGATTTTCCTTTCCGGGCCTATGAGGAGAAAATCATTCAGGCCGTCAGCGACGAAGGCGAGCATAATGACGTTACCATCCGCTTTATCCCCTGCCAAAGCCTCAGCAATACCATTCAGATCACGATCATTCCGTTCGTCGGCAAGGCCGACTACCTCAACCAGTCGGACCTCGATGAGGTCATCCGGGGCTGTCTGGAAGAGTACTTCCAGCTTCATGAGATCCCGATTGAAACCTACTATCTGACCCAGTCCAGCCAGAGCGCGGCCATCTTCAGTTTTCGTAAATAGTCTAATTTATCTTAAAAAAGCCCTGTTGACAAGGGCTTTTTTTAGTTAACAACTTCAAGCATAAAAAATAGGCTCCCACCCTGTATGAGAGCCCAAGCTATGTATTAGCGACCAACGGGAATCGGACCCGCGTCTTCTCCTTGGGAAGGAGAGGTTCTACCACTGAACAATGGCCGCATATAACGGACCGCGATTATTTTACCGCGGTCCGTGTCAAATTACTACTTTTTTTCGTTTGAGGCGTCACTATCCGTCACCGGAGCTGCTTCTTCGGCAGTCTTTTCGGCGGCGTTGGCGGCCGGATCATCCGAACCGGCAACGACACTGGTGACATCGCCAGGACCGAAATCAGTCCCGTTGTCATTGGTTTCGTCTTCTTCCGGATCCAGAAGCGGCTTCAGACCGGTACCAGCAGGAATCAGCTTACCGATCATGACGTTCTCCTTCAGACCGCGGAGATAATCGACCTTGCCCTTGATGGCAGCATCCGTCAGAACACGCGTGGTTTCCTGGAAGGAAGCGGCGGAGAGGAACGAATCGGTGTCCAAGGCAGCCTTGGTGATACCCATCACAATCGGACGGCCGACCGCCGGATTCGATCCATGGCTGAGGACCTTGCGGTTCCGCTCAGTGAAATCGACATCGGTGATCTTCTGTCCCGGCAGCATATCGGTGTCGCCGGAATTGATGATGAGAAGACGGTTGGTCATCTGCTTGACGATGATTTCAAGGTGCTTATCAGCAATGGCAATACCATTGGAGGCGTAGACGGACTTGACTTCCTTGATGAGGTAATTGCGGACCGTCGTCAGGTCGGTGCAATCGAGCAGATCCTTCGGATAGATGTGACCCTTGGTGAGTGCCTGACCGGCAATGACCGTATCGCCCTTCTTGACATCCGGAACAGCGTTCGGATAGGAGGTGTACTCCTTCTCCTCCAGCTCGTTCTTGATGACGAAGATGTGACGGAGACCGACTTCACGGATGTCCTGAACCGTGCCGCGGATGGTGGTGATCAGAGCCAGATCCTTGGTCTTCGGATTACGGACTTCCAGCAGTTCCTGAACACGAGGGAGACCGGTTGTAATATCCTTCTGGCCGGAGACACCGCCCGTGTGGAAGTTCTTCAAGGTGAGCTGAGTGCCAGGTTCACCGATGGACTGAGCCGCCATGATGCCGACGGTATCGCCGATTTCGGCGATCTCACCGGTAGCAAGGTTACGTCCATAGCAGTGGATGCAGACACCATCGGTGGCCTCGCAGGTCAGGATGGAACGGATCTCGACTTCCTTCAGACCGCTATCGATGATGGCCTGAGCCAGCTTCTCATCGATGAACGTATTCTCAGGGACGATGACTTCGCCCGTGGTGGGATTGACGATGTCATGCATGGAGTAACGGCCAACGACACGGTCGTAAAGGTTGGAGATCAGCTGACCATCATCGGCCCGGAGCTCCTTGACCATGATGCCGTGATCGCAGTGGCAATCCTCTTCCCGGATGACGACATTGTGGGAGACATCGACGAGACGACGGGTAAGATAACCCGAGTCAGCGGTCTTCAGAGCCGTATCAGAACCGTTCTTACGGGTACCGTGAGTCGAGGTGAAGTATTCGGAGACGGAGAGACCATCGGCGTAGCAGTCAGTGACCGGGACTTCGATGGTGCGGCCAGTGGAATCCAGCATGCAGCCCTTCATGCCGATCAGCTGCATATAGTTATCCTCGGAACCGCGGGCGCCCGACTCCATCATCATGAACATCGGGTTGCGAGGGGCATGAGCCATACGGTCATGCAGCAGGTTCTTCATCTGCTTATCCTTCAGGTTATTCCAGTAGGAGACGACGGCATTGTGACGTTCCTCTTCGGTGAAGAAGCCCATCTCATACTTGTCGTTGATCTCGCTGACAGCCGTAAAGCCGTCCTTGTAGAGCTGATCACGGCCTTCCAGAGGCTCAATATCGCCTAAGGAAATGGTCAGACCCGACTTCGTGCAGTAATCGAAGCCCTGGTTCTTGAAGAGATCCATGATCTTAGCCGTCTCGGTGGCACCATAGTCACGGAAGACGTAGTCCATCATGGCCTGAATGCCCTTCTTATCGATTGGGGCACGGACCGGCTGAAGCTTCGCATATTCCTTGAAGACATCGAAATCATCGCCATCCTTGAACTTGCCGCTCTTGAGGACAGCATCATAGGCCTGTTTGAGCGTGACAAAGAAGGTATCCGGGGTCTTGGTGAAGTTGGCTGCCAGATCGGCTTTGGCCGTCTTGGCACCCTTGACCGGGAAGTTGACATAGGGGAAGTCGCTGGGGAAGATGTCATTGAAGATGAGCTTGCCGACGGTGGTCAACAGATAGGAAGCGTTCTGAGCATCCGTGAAGCAGGACTTCTTCAGCGAGGCAGCCGGAAGGTAGATACGGGTTCGTAAGGAGATGATGTGGTTCTGATAGGCTAAGATAGCCGTATCCGGATCCGAGAAGACCTTGCCTTCGTACTGCTTATAGGAACGGAACTTCGCGGCCATATCCGGCTCACCGCGATGCTCATAGTATTTGGCATAATCCTCATCCTGTTTCTCATCATCTTCCAGGGTGAGATAATAGTTGCCGAAAATCATATCCTGCGACGGGACGCAGATCGGTTTGCCATCACTCGGCTTAAGGATGTTGCGGTTAGCTAACATCAGGGTCATGGCCTCGGCCTGAGCCTGACGGGAAAGCGGAACATGGACAGCCATCTGATCGCCATCGAAATCGGCGTTGAAGCCCGGACAGACAAGCGGATGAAGACGGATAGCCTTGCCCTCAATCAGGATCGGACGGAAAGCCTGGATGCCGAGTCTGTGAAGCGTCGGAGCACGGTTTAAGAGAACCGGGTGGTTCTTGGTGATCTCTTCGATGGCATCGTAGACCTTCGGATCGTTGTTGGCAATCAGCTCATCGGCCTGACGCTGCGAGGAAATGGTGGAATTCGGAGCCTGAATGAGATAGTTGGCGATGAAAGGACGGAAAAGCTGAACGGCCATCTCACGCGGCAGACCGCATTCATCCATATTGAGTTCCGGACCGACAGCAATGACGGAACGGCCAGAGTAATCGACACGTTTGCCAAGCAGGTTCTGACGGAAACGGCCCTGCTTGCCCTTGAGCGTGGAGCTTAAGGAACGGAGGACGTTGCCATTGATGGAAGTGGAAGGCTTGTTACGGCGTTCATTATCAATCAAGGCATCGACGGCTTCCTGGAGCATACGTTTTTCGTTGAGAAGAATGACGCTCGGAGCACGCGCTTCGATTTCCCGCTTCAGACGGGTATTCTTGATGATGACCTGACGATAAAGATCGTTGAGATCACTGGTGGCATAACGGCCGCCATCCAGCTGCATCATCGGACGGAGATCCGGAGGAATGACCGGAAGCACCGTCAGAATCATCCATTCCGGCTTGATCTGAGAATTCTTGAACGATTCGAGCACTTCAAGACGTTTGATGGCCTTGACACGCTTGGCATTCTTATCGCCGACGGAAGCCCGAAGATCCTTGCTGACATCTTCGATTTCCTTGTCGAGATCGATTTCCTTGAGAAGCTTCAGAGCCGCTTCGGCACCGATGCCGAATTCAGCACCCGTGTAACGGGTAATGTAGTTGCCGACAGTGAAGAAATCAAACGGCTGCGACTGCTTGGCCATATGGTCAATGAAATCGTTGCCCCGCTTGTAATCCATATCGTCTTCCTTCAGCTTGCCGGAAGGAAGAATTTCCTTCTGAATGACCGCCGAGAAAACCTCACGAGCAGTCTTTTCATCGAGGACCTGACGGTAAAGAAGAATCTTGGAGATGCCGGGATTGGTGACAATATGCGAAACGAAGTAAATGACTTCCTCAAGCGACTTAGGCGGAATGCCTAAGACGGTGCCCATCTTCGACGGACTGCCCTTCACATACCAGATATGAGCGCAGGGGAAAGCCAGGTTGATGTAGCCCATCCGCTCACGGCGGACGGCCTTCAAGGTGACTTCGACGCCGCACTTCTCGCAGATCTTACCGGCAAAGGAGGCTTTCTTGTAGTGACCGCAATGGCATTCGAAATCCTTCACAGGTCCGAAGATCTTTTCGCAGAAAAGACCATCCGGTTCCGGTTTCTGAGAACGGTAGTTGATGGTTTCAGGTTTGGTGACTTCGCCGTGGCTCCAGGCATGAATCTGTTCCGGAGATGCCAGGCCGATCTTGATCGACTTCAGTTTATTAAGATCAAACATTATCCCACCCTCCGATTAGTTGTTCTCGTCGTCATCATGGTCAGCATGCTCAGAGGCAGCTTCTTCCTTGGTGACCGACTCGATTTCCTGATTTGAAGAGCCATCGTTGAAGAAGTCAGCATTGCGCTGACGGTCTTCATTGTCGCGTTCTTCCTTCTTCGTATCGAAGTTGACAATATCGTGATGGATCCGACGGGAATCACGCTCGGCTTCCTCAGAGATGGTATTCATGTTGATTTCCTGGTTCTTATCATCGTAGAGCTTGACATCGATGGCCAAACCCTGCAGTTCCTTGATGAGAACACGCGTGGATTCCGGCATATTCGGCTTCGGAATCGGGTCGCCCTTCAAAATGGCTTCGTAAGTCTTATTACGGCCGACCATATCATCGGATTTGATGGTAAGCATTTCCTGTAAGGTATAAGCAGCACCATAAGCTTCCAGCGCCCAGACCTCCATCTCGCCGAAACGCTGACCGCCGTTCTGAGCCTTGCCGCCCAGAGGCTGCTGCGTGACGAGAGAGTACGGTCCGATAGCACGGGCATGAAGTTTATCTTCGACCATATGGTCGAGCTTGATCATGTACATGACGCCGACAGCGATACGGGAATCAAACCGCTCACCGGTCTGGCCATCAAAGAGGACGGTCTTGCCATCCGAGTCAATGCCAGCCTTCTGCATGAACTGAGCAATCTCTTCATTGGAGGCACCGTCAAAGACAGGCGTGGAGACCTTGAGTCCGAGCTTCTTGCAGGCATAACCCAACTGAACTTCGAGCACCTGACCGATATTCATACGGGAAGGAACGCCCATCGGGGAGAGGCAGATATCAATCGGAGTGCCATCCGGCATATACGGCATATCCTCAATCGGAAGGACACGGGAAATGACGCCCTTGTTGCCGTGACGTCCGGACATCTTATCGCCGACCTGGATCTTCCGCTTCTGGACGACGTAAACCTTGATGGATTCGAGAACATCCGGCTGCAGTTCATCGCCGTTGGAACGGGAAAAGTGCTTGACATCAAGAACGATGCCTTCGCCGCCGTGCGGAACCTTCAGAGACGAATCCTTATCCTCATCCGACTTCGAGGAGAAGATGGACTTCAGCAAGTGATCGTTGTTGGTTTCGGTCGTTTCGCCCTTCGGAGTGGTCTTGCCAACGAGAATATCGTTCTCTTTGACTTCGGTACCCGGAATGACGACACCCTTCTCATCCAGGAAGGCCTTCTTGTCTTCGCTGAGATTCGGAACATCACGTGTGAATTCCTCATCGCCGAGCTTCGTCTTACGGCGATCGATGGAATATTCCTCAATGATGATGTTGGTGAAAAGATCATCGGAGATGCAGCGCTGTGAAATCAGGACAGCATCCTCGTAGTTGTAGCCATGCCAGGTAGTGAAGGCAATCAGGACGTTCTGACCTAAGGCCAGTTCGCCGTGATCCATACTCGGGCCATCGGCAATGATCTGATTGGCCTTGACCTTCTGACCGGCGACGACGATCGGAGTCTGGTTGATGCAGGTACGCTTATTGGAACGGATGAACTTCTTGAGATAATACGTCTTCTCAATGCCGTCATCCTGCATGATGCGGATCTGCGTCGAGTCTGCATAGGAAACGGTGCCGTCCTTATCCGAGATAAGGGCTTCGCCGGAATCGTGAGCAATCTTGTCTTCCAGACCGGTGCCGACAAACGGCGCTTCCGGCGAAAGAAGCGGCAGAGCCTGCCGCTGCATATTGGAACCCATCAAGGCACGCTTGCCATCATCGTTCTCGAGGAACGGAATGCAGGCGGCAGCGATGGAGACAATCTGCTTCGGAGAAGCATCGATGAAATCGACGGCGCTCTTGCTGACTGTGACATATTCGCCGTTGATACGGGCGGAAACGAGGTCATCGACAATGGCGTTGGTCTTCGGATCGACGGTAGCGTTGGCCTGAGCGATGGTGTGATTCTTCTCATCATCAGCGGTAAACCAGACGACATCCTTCGGATCGTTATCGATGATGCAGTTGTGAACAGGACGGTACGGGGTCTCGATGAAGCCATACGGATTGATGCGGGCGTAGCAGGCGAGATTCGAGATCAAGCCGATGTTCTGACCTTCCGGAGTCTCAATAGGGCAGATACGGCCGTAATGAGTCGGATGGACATCACGGACAGCGCTGGAGGCGCGGTCACGGGTAAGACCGCCACGGCCCAAAGCCGAAAGACGGCGCTTATTGGTAAGCTCAGCTAAGGGGTTCGTCTGATCCATGAACTGGGAGAGCGAATCCGAATTGAAGAACTGATTGACGGCCGAGGTCAGGGCCTTGATGTTGATCAAAGACGAGATGGTCAGCTGGCTTAAATCCGAAGTCGACATCCGGTCATGGATGGTCCGCTTCATCTTGCTTAAGCCGGCACGGAACTTTTCCTGAATCAGCTCACCGACGCAACGGACACGCTTGTTGCCAAGGTGATCGGTATCATCGATGGTGCCGATGCCATCGCTGAGGTTAAGCATATAACTGAGCGAAGCAAGGATATCGGAAATGGTGACATACGTTAAGTTCGTGGTCAGATCGGTGCCGACGATGTTGATGATCGTATCCGAGCCATCCAAAGCCTTGACGCGGACGAGGTTCACATTGCTGTGATCATCCAGATCGCCGTTGGCCGAGACGGTCAGAGTATGATTCGGGTTGCTTTCAAAGAACTGATCCTTCTCAAGCTTCAGCACATCGCTGACGGTAAGCTTGGTGCCAGCCTCAAAGACGACCTCACCCTCTTTGGAGATGAGATCCTCGGCCAGAACCATATCCGGAAGACGGTTATAGATACCCAGTTTTTCCTGGATCTTGAACCGGCCGGCCTTGCCTAAATCATAATGTTCGTTATCAAAGAAACGCTGCTTGAGCATGATGGCAGCCGACTCATTGGTGAAAGGTTCGCCCGGACGGAGCTTACGGAAAATGTAAGCCACGGCTTCCTTGGAACGCTCGGTAGCACCCTTCTTGGGATTGACCGGGTTCTTCTCCAGAGCCTTGAGCAGATAGGCATTGTGTCCGAAAAGACCTTCGATGCCGGTGACGGCAGCCGACGGGGTGCCATCCTCATTGGCCGGAAGAGACTTATCTTCCAGGGAATCGCTATCGGAGACGAGACCCAGAGCCCGTAAAAGGACGAGGGCCGGAACCTTCTTCTGTTTATCGATACGGACGGAGACGAAATCACGGTTATCGGTGAGATACTCGAGCCAAATGCCGCGGGACGGGATGATATCGGAGCCGAAACCAATGGAGATTTCGTTCTTGATGTCGTTGTCGCTCTTCTTGAGGGAGACCTCATCGGTCTTCTTCGAGACATAGGCGCCCGGCGAACGGACCAGCTGGGAAGCAATGCACTTTTCGGAACCGTTGACGATGAACGTGCCGGAAGGAGTCATCCACGGATAGTCGCCCATGAAGATCTTCTCTTCAGTGACGGTGCCATCCGGATGCTTCAGACGGAGCGTGCAATGCAACGGCGCACAATACGTCAGAGCGGAAACCTTGCATTCGAAATAATCATGCTTCGGTTCGCCCCATTCGGCAGAGACATAGTCCAGTTCAGCGACCTGATCGGTCTCGACGGCATGGCCGCGGGAATCCTTATTGGACTGAATCGGGAAGATATCCTTGAAGACTTCATCGATACCTTCTTCTTTGAACCAATTGAAAGATAACAGCTGAACGTCGCAAAGATTCGGGAGCGGGACAGAGGAGAAAGTCTTGGAGAGATCCAAACGGTTGTTGCCGACAATCTTATACTTGGAAAGATCTAATTCATCAGCCATGGATATTACCTCGTGATAGTTTCTACCAAGCCGAAAGGCTTGGATTTATGTTGTCTTGATTTTCAATAAGGCCGAGTTTTTCAAGAAGAAAACTCAGCTCTTTATAGACAACGAAGCCCACCCCGTCTAAAAGACAGGGTGGGGCTTATGATTACGAAAGATAATATGGATTACTTGACTTCGACTTCGGCACCGGAAGCAACCAGCTGCTTCTTGATTTCCTCAGCTTCAGCAGGGGAAATCTTCTCCTTGATGGCAACCGGAGCGCCATCAACGAGCTTCTTGGCATCCATCAGACCTAAACCCGTGACAGCCTGGACAGCCTTGATGCAGGCGACCTTGGCAGTACCGAAGGACTTGAGGATAACAGAAACCTCAGACGGACCCTCAGCAGCTTTGGCAGCACCGGCAGCCGGAGCAGCAACAGCGGCAGCGGCCTTGACGCCGAATTCATCCTCAATCGCCTTGACGAGATCCATGATCTCGACCATGTTCATTTCCTTTAAGCCGGCAATGACATCTTCTTTAACTAATTTAGCCATTTTGTTTTTCCTCCAATTAATGGTTTTCTAAGACATCCCTTACCGGATTAGTTAGCGGCAGGAGCCGGAGCGGCAGCCGGAGCTGCAGCAGTCTCGCCCTTAGGAGCCTTTTCAGAGACAGCCTTCAGGGTAAGAGCGAACATGACGAGCGGACTCTGTAACGTCGAAAGCAGAGCACTTAAGGCATTGTTCTTAGTTCCGATAGGAGCTAATTCAGCAATGCGGGCTTCATCGCAGAAAGTTCCGCCGATGATGCCAGCCTTGATGACGAATGTCTTATCATGAGCCTGAGCGAAGTCATTGAGAACGGTCAGTCCCGCGCCTTCTTCGGCGGACGTGACAATGGCAGTCGGACCCTTTAAAGAAGCATCCAGACCCGAAAGTCCGTCTTCATCGACGGCCTTCTTGGCGAGGGTGTTCTTGTGAGCCGAGAGCTTGGCACCGGCCTTTTTCAGGGCAGCACGGAGTTCATTGACTTCAGCAACGGTCATGTTGGAATAGGAGACGACGATGGCCGAATGGCTGTTCTTGAGAACATCATTCAGCTTAGCGACGGCTTCCTTCTTCTCAGCTAAGATTTGCTGATTCATCTTTTTTCACCTCCTTTGTTAGGTATGGTGTATTCAACAATATACTTTGTGACTAGTGTTCATATCCTCGGTAACAGATTGAGTCTGCTTTTTAGGGCAGGCGGTTACGGTCTTAGGTATATTGAAGCACCCGATAAATCGGTCGACCCGTCTTGGAACAGAAGCTTAACTAGCAAGCCAGCTTGATAGCCGGGCCATAGGTGCAGGAGATGACGGCAGTGGTGATGTAAGTACCCTTGATGGTAGCCGGACGGATCTTGTTGATGGTATCGACGATGATCTGCAGGTTATCGGCGAGATCCGAAGCAGAGAAGGAAGCCTTGCCGAAGTTAAGGGCAACGTTGCCATCCTTATCATTACGGTAAGTGACCTTACCGGCTTTGATTTCCTTAATAGCCTGAGCGATGTTGGGAGAGACCGTGCCGGACTTCGGGTTCGGCATTAAGCCCTTCGGGCCTAAGACACGGCCCATTCTGCCTAAGAGACCCATCATGTTCGGAGTGGCGACGATGACGTCGAATCCAAACCAGTTCTCCTTGGTGATCTTGTCGAGCATATCCTGCTGACCGATGAAGTCAGCACCGGCAGCCTTGGCTTCCTCAACCTTATCGGTGATGGCTAAGACCTTGACGGTCTTGCCGTTGCCGTGAGGCAGAACGATGGTGCCACGGAGCTGCTGATCAGCCTGCTTCGGATCGATGTTGAGCTTGAAGGAAACATCAATTGTCTCATCCCACTTGGCGGTAGCGGTCTTCTTGACCAGATCGCAGGCCTCCGCAACAGAATACTTCTTGCCTTTCTCGATTAACGCGAGACCGGCAGCATACTTTTTAGCTAATTTTTTCATGGTTCGGTTCCCCTAATTAATCAACAACCGCGATGCCCATGGACTTGCAGGAGCCCTCGACGCAACGCTCAGCAGCTTCCAAAGAGTCGACGTTAAGCTCGTTGATCTTGTACTCAGCGATTTTCTTGACATCCGCCTTGGTAATCTTGCCGACGGTGTTCTTCGGATCTCCGCCGCGGTCGGTACCCTTTCTGCCCTTATCAAGACCAGCGGCCTTGAGGACGAGATAGGTAACAGGGGTCGTCTTGAACGACATATCGAAAGTACGATCTTCATAAATCGTCAGAACGCAAGGAACGACTTCGCCCTTACGATCAGCGGTCTTGAGATTGAACTCCTGGCAGAACTTGCCACCGATGCCGAAAGGTCCAAGCTTCTGACCTAACTTTGCCGGATTCGCTCCACCACCTTCTGCACGGATAATCATCACTCTTGTGACTTTTTTGGCTGCCACGGTAATTTCCTCCTTTTAATGAAAATTTCGTGTTGTGGTACTAACAGTTGTCACTGACTTCCCACGGTAGGCACACTAAACCACAAAAAGGGCATAGTACGCCTAGCTTGTTAATTATAGACATCCGAACTCCTTTTGGCAAGGATAATTTTAGTAACTTTTTGGGGAGACTTTCCAAATGGGGGAAGCTAAGGCTTTTCTTGGAAAGCAAAAAGTTCTTTAACCTTATTAATATAAGACTTAATATAAGACAAATTCCTCGGGGAGGCAACGGAAAACTTCTTGAAGATGAAAACAGGGCGTGGTATAGTAACACTTGCTTTGCACAGCAAGGCTTACTTAGGTTCCGCCAGATTGTCACGTCTATGAACCCGAGGACAACACAATTATTTCCAAAGGAGAAATACATGAACAAGAATTTAGTTCAGCAGGTCTCCGCTTCGCAGATCAGACATGACATCCCTGATTTCGTCACCGGTGATACCATTCGCGTAATGGTTACCATTCGTGAAGGAAACAAGGAAAGACAACAGGCCTTTGAGGGCGTTGTCGTCACTGTCAGCGGAAGCGGTGCCGGAAAGACCTTCATCGTCAGAAAGGATTCTGCCGGTGTCGGAGTCGAAAGAAACTTCCTTATCAATTCGCCGATCATTGCCTCCATTGAAGTTCTCAAGCATGGTAAGGTCAGACGTCATAAGCTTTACTTCTTAAGAAGCAGAGCTGGCAAGTCTGCCCGTTTGGACGAAGTTATCCGTAAGGATAAGATCGCCGCTAACCTTGCCGCCACCAAGACCAATGCCGATAAGAAGAAGGCTGGTGAGCGTGAGAAGGCAAAAGCTGCTAAGGATGCCAAGGCTGCCCGTGAGGCTGCCGAAGCTGAGAAAGCTCCTGCTGCCAAGCCGGCTGATGCTCCGAAAGCTGCCGAAGCCCCGAAGGCTGAAGCTCCTAAGACCGAAGCGAAGTAGTCGGTTATCCGTTAAACAACAACTTCCTCTTATTATAAAGAATTGTGACACAAACCGTCGTCCTCTGGGCGACGGTTTTTTCTTGCCTTTCCGAAACCTTTTCCGGACCACGAGAAAAGCCTGGCCGAAGCCAGGCTTTCTCGGAAAAGAGACACGTCACGTCTATCGACAGGGGGACCAACCTAGTTTAGAAATTATCGAAAGAAGAATCGAAATCATCATCGGTCAGATCAGCATACTTTTCCTCGACGGTAGTCTTGTAGTTAGCGATGGCATGAGCATACGTGACCTTGCCAGCGAAGTAATCATGCATAGCATTCTGGAAGCCTTCGTTGCAGCCCTGATCGTAAGCGGACATAGCAGCCAGTTTAATGTTGGAAGCAGAAGCCTGGAAGAGCTTAATGTGGTTCTGACCGCCTAAGAAGGACGAACCATAGGTAGCATCATTGGCAATCTCATCCATAGCAGCCTTGTTGTTGGTGTAATCGGAAGTGTCGATGGTGATCTTCTTGGCAATGGCCTTATCGCAGGTCATAACCTTCATGATATCCTTGACATCATCCTTGTTATCAGTCTCTTTCGCACCGGCAAGCCAAGTGCCGCCCCAATACCAGCTGGCAGGACCCTGGCAGACACGATACAGACCATAGAGACCATTACCTAACTCTTCTTTGCCGCCGGCCTTGGTAGAAGTCGCAAGAGAGTTGCCTTCCAGAGTGAAGTTGATGCCCCAAGTGGAATAGAAGAAGCCGAAGACACTGTTGCCAGTCGGGCCCTGATCCTTCGACCAATCGGAAGACCAAAGAGTCGTCTTATGAGAATAACCAGCCTTGGTGTAGGCATCGGTAGCTTTGACCCAGCTCTTATACTGAGGATCCAAGGTAATCTTGTTCGTCGTAGGATTAACCCACGGAGAAGTGGCGTTGTTGGAATAGACACGGTAAGCATCATCATAGCCCGAAAGCATGTAGTGATTCTTGGCCTTGGCAACACGAGCAACGGCATCGAACTTAGTCCAATCCGAGATCTTGTTCTGGACGAAGGCAGCCTGAGCAGCCGTCTTGCTGGCTTTCTCAGTAGCGGTATCGGAAGCAACCGGATCAGCCGGATATTCACTGCCCCAGATATCTTTGGCGATATCGGTACGGAAGGCATAAAGGCCAGGAGTAGCCTGCCAAGAAACGCCCTTCAGAGCATTGTTCTTGCCAGCACGGGTATCCGTGACAACCGTCTTGGTGTAATCATACATCTGAGCCATATCATCATTGGTCAGACCAAGATCACCCTTGACATCGAGGGAATAATCCGAGTTGGCGTACTTGATGGCGTAATCAGCTTCCATCAAGAACATATCGGTCTTATCGTTGGCTTTGGCGGTGGCATCAGCAGTCAAAGCGGCATCAAGGGCATTCTGATAAGCATTGTTATCATTGGCGACGATGATGAACTTGACATACTTGCCATCCTTAAGCTTATAGACATCATCATTGATCTTCTTATCGATCTTGTCATAGTAGTTGGCAAAACGGCCTTCGAATTCGTTGTTCCAGCAACGAATGTTGATGACATCACCAGCAGCAACATCCTTGGTCGGATCTTCAGCACTGGTAGAGGTCGAAGTGGCGGTAGAAGCGGCAGTCGATGTGCCACTACTCGTACCGGTGCTGGTACCCGTGGAAGAAGCAGTCGAAGTGGTCTTGTTGCAACCCGTCAGACCAGCAACAGCAACAGCAGCTAATAATAGAGCGAGAACGTTCTTTTTCATGTTTTTACCTCCCGTTATTCTCTCTATGAAACTCATCAGCAGGATCGAATCAGCAGTTTATTTTGGGGACTGCTTCGCTAACCCTAGGACCGGTTGCCTGGCTCCTCACGATTGGTGTAAGAGCTTTCGTAATCGATTTCGATGATATTATAGTGACGGCAACTCTTTTTTGTCAACAACAATCGAAAACGTTTTCTAAAAATCAAGGCCATAAATAGAATATTATTCTATTTAAAGGCTAAAAAATATTTTTTGAGCTTGATTTTTGTGTTGCAATTTGAACCGAAACACTTATACTATAATTGTTTATCGAAACCGATTTCGCTATCGATAAGTCTTACTATTATAGGAAAATCAACCAATTTGGAGGCAGAATATGAAATTTGGACACTTTGATGACAGAAACCGCGAATACGTAATTGAAACACCCCATACACCGCTTCCTTGGATCAATTATTTAGGAACAGATGATTTCCATTCTTTGATCTCCAACACCTGCGGTGGCTATTCCTTCTATAAGGATGCCAAGCTCCGTCGGATCACGCGTTACCGATATAATAATGTCCCGCGCGATGTCTCTGGCCGTTTCTATTATATTAATGATAAGGGAACCATCTGGAACATCGGCTATCTCCCTACCAAAACCGATCTGGATTCCTATGAGTGCCGTCATGGCTTAAGCTACACAAGTTTCCATTCTTCAAAAAACGGCCTCGATGCCAAACTGACCTGCTTCGTTCCTTTAAAAGACAACTGCGAAGTCAACCTGGTCAGCCTTACCAATACCTCGGCCAAGAGCAAGACTTTCACTTTCTATGCTGCCGTGGAGTTCTGCCTTTATAACGCCGTCGATGATGCCAACAACTATCAGCGGAACCTCAATCTGGCGGAAGTCGAAATTGATGACCATACCGTTTATCACAAGACCGAATACCGTGAACGCCGGAATCATTATGCTTTCTTCTATGGCTCCGTGGCTCACGACGGCTTTGATACCGATCGCAATGTATTCTTAGGCCTGGAAAATGGCTGGGATGCTCCGGAAGCCGTGACGAAAGGCATCTCCTTCAATTCCGTTGTCCATGATTATTATCCGATGGCCTGCCATCGGTATGACATCACCCTAAAACCGGGTGAAACGAAGAACCTGATCTTTGTTTTAGGCTATGTTGAGAACAATCCGGATGAGAAGTGGGAAGCCAAGAACGTCATCAACAAGACGAAAGCCCAAGCTATGCAGAAGCGTTATTCGACCCTGGCCGGCGTGACGGCTGCTTTGAAGGATCTCAAGGATTATTGGGATGCCTTATTGGATAAGTTTGTCGTAAAGACCGGCGATGAGAAGTTTGATCGGATGGCCAACATCTGGAACCAATATCAGTGCATGGTCACGTATATGATGAGCCGCTCCGCCTCTTATTATGAGACCGGTACGGGCCGGGGCATGGGCTTTAGGGATTCCTGCCAGGATCTGCTCGGTTTCGTCCATCTGATTCCGGACAAAGCCAAGGAACGGATCATCGATATTGCTTCCATTCAGTTCGAAGATGGCTCCACCTATCATCAGTATCAGCCGTTGGATAAGAAGGGCAATGCCGACATCGGCAGCGGTTTCAACGATGATCCTTTATGGCTGGTCGGTGCCACGATTGCTTACATCCGCGAGACCGGCGATGCCTCCATTCTGGATATCCCGACTCCGTTCAATAACGTCAAGGGAAGCGAGAAGCCTCTCTATGACCATCTGATGATTTCCCTCAAGCATACCATCAATAACAAAGGCCCGCATGGCTTACCGCTGATTGGCCGAGCCGATTGGAATGACTGCCTGAACCTCAATTGCTTCTCCACCAAAGACGGCGAATCCTTCCAGACCGTTGAGAACAACGATACCCATGTCGCGGAATCCGTCTTCATTGCCGGCATGTTTGTTCTTTATGGAACGGAATTCGTTGAGCTTGCCAATTATATCGGCAAAAAAAAGGATGCTAAACTGATTGATCAGGAAGTCAAAGCCATCGAAGCAGCCACCGTCAAGAGCGGCTTCGACTATGATGGCGGCTATTTCATCCGGGCTTACGATGCCTACAGCCATGAGGTCGGCTCTTCCAAATGCGAGGAAGGCAAGATCTTCATCGAACCGCAGGGCTTCTGCACCTTGGCCGGCATCGGCAAGGATAAAGACTTAGGCAAGAAAGCCATCGATGCTTCCTTTAAATACTTATTGGATGACTGGGGCTGTGAACTGCTCTATCCGCCGTATTCGACCTATCATGTCGAACTCGGTGAGATTTCTTCCTATCCTCAGGGCGTCAAGGAAAACGGAGCCGTCTTCAATCACAACAATCCATGGCTGACGATGGCTTGCTGCGTGGAAAAAGAACCGGAAAGGGCCTTCCAACTCTATCGTCTCAATGCTCCGGCCTATATTGAAGACAAGAGCGACATCCATAAGACAGAACCCTATGTCTATTCGCAGATGATTGCCGGTCGGTTCTCGAAGTCCTACGGTCAGGCCAAGAATTCCTGGCTGACAGGAAGCGCTACCTGGTCGTTTGTTGCCTTAAGCGAAGGCATCATGGGCATCCGTCCGCAGCTAACTGGGTTGGAAATCGATCCCTGCCTCCCCAAAGAAATGACCGATGTGACGATGGAGCGGACCTTCCGGGGTTGTCACTTCCACATTCATGTCTCTAACAAGCCGGGAAATAAGGCTACAATAATAGTCAACGGAAAAGAGCAGGCGTCGAAGATTGTCACGCTGGTGAAGGGAATCAAAGACTATGACGTGTCCGTGACGATGGCTTAGAAAAAGGAGAAATGCACTATGAACGAGAATGAAAAGCCGGTAGCCGAGAAAGCGGAGAAGCGTCCTAATTTCATCGTCCGCTATTTTGATAAGAAGAAAAAGGATCGTGATGACAAGGCATCCGCCAAGAAGAAATTGGCGGAGCAGAAGAAAATCGATGACTCCACGCCGAAGATCTGCCCTCCCGATGTTTATGTTTCCATGCAGAAGATCAACAAGATCTACGATAACGGCTTCCATGCCGTCCATGATTTCTCGATTGATATCAAGCAGCATGAATTCATCGTCTTCGTCGGCCCTTCCGGCTGCGGCAAATCGACGACACTCCGTATGATCGCCGGTCTTGAGGATATCTCAGGCGGCAACCTCTTCATCGATGGCGACTATATGAACGATATCGCTCCGAAGGATCGTAACATCGCCATGGTGTTCCAGTCCTACGCTCTGTATCCGCATATGACCGTCTACGAAAATATGGCCTTCCCGCTGAAGATCATGCATCTCCCTAAGGAAGAAATCGACAAGCGGGTCATGGATGCCGCACACATTCTGCAGATTGAGGATTTGCTGGATCGCAAACCGAAGGCTCTCTCCGGCGGCCAGCGTCAGCGTGTCGCCTTAGGCCGAGCCATTGTTCACCATGCCAAGGTTCTCTTGATGGATGAGCCGCTTTCCAACCTTGATGCCAAGCTCCGTGTCCAGATGAGAAGTGAAATCGTCAAGCTGCACAACAACTTAGGCGCCACCACCATTTATGTTACCCACGATCAGACCGAGGCCATGACGATGGCTACCCGTATTGTCATCATGAAGGATGGCTATATTCAGCAGATCGGTGCTCCTATCGATATTTTCAATCATCCGGTCAACAAGTTTGTTGCCGGCTTCATCGGTTCACCGGCCATGAACTTCTTCCCGGCCACCTATCAGGATGGCAAGGTTACCTTTGTCACGGGACAGAAGCTTACGATTCCGGCAGATCTTATCAAAGACAAAACCATTCCGGAGAAGGTCATCTTCGGTATCCGTCCGGAAGACATCCACGAGGGCGATGGCTATCATGCATCGCTTTATCCGGATGCTATCTTCGATGCCAAGGTTATCCTTGCTGAGCTTTTAGGCAATGAATATTACGTGCATACCAACTTTGCATTCCAGGATGTAATTGCTCGTTTCCCGAGCGAACATAAGCTTTCGCCTAAGGATGACATCAAGTTTGCTATGAACCTGGAGCGCTGCCATCTCTTTGATCCGCAGAGCGAGATTGCTATTTTCTAAGGAGGGATTATGACAGATAACAAAACGAATGAGGCCCCTAACACGAGCCCCGCACCGGCAAAACCGGTGCGGAAGTACCACAAGAAAGTCAGCTACAGCAAATACGGCTATCTCTTCCTGATTCCGTTCTTCCTGGTGTTCATTACCTTCTCGCTGATTCCGCTCTTCCAGACGTTCTACTATTCCTTCTTCCAGTATTATTTCAAGCAGGGTCTGACCCAGGTCGGTCCGAACTTCATCGGTTTCAGCAACTTTGCCACGATCCTGAAGCCCAGTTCCCAGTTCTGGAAATACTTCGGGAACACCATGATTCTTTGGGTCTGTGGCTTTGTCCCGCAGATTATTATTTCTCTTCTGCTGGCCATCTGGTTCACGGATGCCCGGCTGAAGCTGAAGTTCTCTGGTTTCTTCAAGGCTGTCACCTATATGCCTAACCTCGTCATGGCTGCCGCCTTCGGTATGATGTTCTTAACGTTGTTCTCACAGTCTGGCCCGATCTCGCAGATTGCCAAATCCATGGGCTGGATCAAAGAAGGATTCATCTTCACCGAAGAGGTGGGCTGGACCCGTGGCATCATTGCCTTCATTGATTGGCTGATGTGGTTCGGCAATACGGCCATCCTCCTGATGTCGGGCATCATGGGCATCGATGATTCCATCTTCGAGTCAGCCCGTCTGGATGGTGCCAATGCCACCACCACGTTCTGGAAGATCACCATGCCGCTCTTGATGCCTATCTTCGTCTATGTCTTCATCACCTCCATGATCGGCGGATTACAGCTCTTCGATGTCCCTCAGATCTTCACCCAGACCACCGGCGGTACGGATAAGTGTGCGATGACCATCATGATGTACCTTTATAACCTTATCTCGGTCTCAAAGAACTATGGCATGGCGGGTGCCTTGTCCGTCATCATCTTCCTCTTCACCGGCATCCTTTCCATCTTCGTCTTCAAGACATTGGTTCCGAATTACAAAGCTGCCAAGGCCGAAGCCAAAGCACATAAGAAGCGGATGCGTTATGTGAGAAGCATCCATCGTGGCCTAGAACCGGTCACGGAAGGAGGCATCAGCCATGATTAAGTCTCTGAATAGTCACGTCCTCTGTTCTCCCGATGCTGCGGGCGTTCTGACCGCAAAGCTTCCGACCACCCCTAACCAGGCCAACCGGAAGAAAAAGATGGCCAATGAGCGTGTCTCCTTAACCATCTACCGCGTGATTGTCTACTTTGTGCTCATCGTCCTTTCCTTGATGTGCTTGGTGCCGTTCTGGATGCTGCTGATCAACAGTTCCTATAGCACCTCTGAGATCCGTCAGGGCTTCCATTGGTGGTTTGGCGGGAGCTTCGTCGGCAATTGGAACAGCTTGATGTCCAACACCAACATTCCTCTTAAGACCGGTTTCCTCAACTCCCTCATCATCGCCTTCACCTGCTCTATCCTGACGGTTTACTTCTCTGCATTAACGGCTTATGCCACCCACGTCTATCAGTTCAAAGGCAAGAAGTTCATCACGACCTTCATCCTCGCGGTCATGATGATTCCGACGCAGGTTGCTTCCATGGGTCTCATCCTTATCTGCAACCAGCTTCATCTGCTCAACCAGCTTTGGATTCTGATCGTTCCGGCCATCGCTAGCCCCGTCACCTACTTCTACATGAAGCAATACCTCGAATCCGTCCTGCCGTTTGAAATCATCGAAGCTGCCCGTGTCGATGGGGCCAGCGAACTGAGGATCTTCCATCAGATTGTCCTCCCCATCCTCAAGCCAGCCCTAGCCGTGCAGTTCATCTTCGCCTACGTCAGCAACTGGAACAACTTCTTTGTTCCGGCGATGCTCTTGCAGAAGAAGGAATTATGGACTCTGCCGCTGGTCATTGCCGGCCTCAAGAGTTCCAGCCCGGATACCTTCGATCTCGGCCAGATCTACATGCTGATGATGATTTCTGTTATTCCGGTCGTCATCGTCTACTTCATCTTCTCCAAGGCCATCATCAAGAACCTTACTTCCGGCGCCGTCAAAGGTTAGACGTTCTCGACTACAACAGCAAAAATGCCAACCCGCAAAGGTTGGCATTTTTAATGATCGTTTTCGTCTTTCTAGTCTATCTGCTTGGTCGTTCCGCCTTCCTGAATGGCGCCGGAGACGAAGGTAGTGTGCGGAGTGAAGACGGCGGAGTTCTCAATGCGGTTGATCAGGGCTTTGGCAGCTTCGGTGCCTAAGGCATCGCTGTTCTGGACATAGGTGGTGAAGACCGGGCGGTAGATGCGGGAGAGTTCAATGCCATCATAGCCGACGACCGAGAGATCGTTGGGGACGTTATAGCCGAGATCGGTTAAAGCGGTCAACGCACCCAGCAAAGAGATATCATCGGGGCAGAGGATGCAGGTCGGTTTCTCACCGGACTGGGACATGATGGTTTTCACCAGGCGTCCCGTCTTAGAAGGAGAATGGTACTGAGCTTGAAGGACCCAAGAGGGATGAACCATCAGATCCTTTTCTTTCATGCCGGTATAGAAGCCTGCCAACCGCTTATGGGTGACATCGGTGTCATCGCCATAAAGATAGGCGATTTTCCGGTGACCTAATTTGGTGACGTATTCGACCAGTTTCCGGGTGCCTTCCGTATTGTCGGAGAGAACCGAGGAGCAGGAGTTGAAGATGTAATCGATGGTAACGACCGGCAAGGAGGAGTTGGCTAATTCAATGATCTCCGGATTATCGAAATGCTCCGACACGACAATGACGCCGTCCATGTTCCGGTAGCAGGCCATCTGCAGGTAGGTCATCGGCGACTGCTTGCTCTTGGAGAGAAAGGTGATGTTGTAGCCATGGGATTCGGCTTCGACCTTCAGGGCATTGAGGATGGAGGAGAAGAACTCATGTTTCAGTCCGCCGTAGGTGGCATCATAATAAATCACGCCGATGGAATAGGAGCGTTTCATCTTCAGGGCCTGTGCATAGGCGTTGGGGACATAGCCCATCTGAGCAGCAATCTTCTTGATACGGGAAATCGTGTCCGGACTGAGCTCATCCGAGTCGTGAAGTGCTTTGCTGACCGTCGCGGCGGAGGTGTTGCATTTCTCCGCAATGTCTTTTAGTTTAACCATAGCTTTTCCTTTTCTGGCTTCCGTATTTTCCGGAATCCTTTTATCGCAACTTTCGGATTGGTCAGCCTCCCCCGCATTAAGCTGTCCTTTGGTCCGTGATTGAGAATGATTTTAGAACAAACCCGGCTCAAATGCTACCTTTTTCATCCTAGCGGGAGTAAATCATTTTCAAGGAATGTTGCTGGTGGTCGTGGAAAACGGGAAGTGGGAAGGAAACAGGCTTTCCATCGAGGATTACAGAAACTTTCGTTGGATTGCAGGCCGAACCCGCAGGTTTACGGATCTCTACTTTCAGCAGGGAGCCTTTCAGTGACAGAGTGTAAACAAAATCAGTTTCCTCCGCCCGTAAGGCCGGCTTCAAAGCAAAGGAATCGGCATGCATTTCCAAACCGATTTCCTCGAGGACGGAGAGGGTCAGCCAGGTCGCTGTTCCGGAAAGCATCGGTCCGATGTTTTCTTCGGTCCGAGAGTTGTTGTACTGAGTGCAGAAGCGAGGATTTCCTTTGTATTTGCCCGGGTTTTGAAGCGTCCGATACGGCATCACGATATCCAGCATCTCATAGGCTTCGCTCAGAAGCTTAGCCTGTAAGTCCGGATCCTTGACGGTTTTGCTGGACTCCAGCAGAGCGACCGTCAGCATCATGGTGGCATGCTTGAAGACACCGCCGTTTTCCCGGTCGCCGACAAAGTAGTGATCGGTGGCGGAATTCTTGGCACCGGCTAAGGAAAGATCGTGCATGGTGCAGAGCTTGAAACCGGCCGGGGTTTTCAGAGCTCTGTCAAGAACCGGAAGCATCTCTTTGATCTGGGCTTCACGGGCCACACCCGACAGCAAAGACCAGGAGAAGGAGTTCAGATAATAGGAGCCGTCCAGGGAGGGATCCAGACTGAGGCCGTCTTTGGCAGAACCGATATAGCGGATATGGTGAGGGTTATCCCGGTTGATGAGGACTCGGGCAAAGTAGCCATGAATATAAGCGGAGGCCTGAATCTTCTGGGTCATGTCCTGAGCTTTGCTGTCATAAGTCTTAGCCGCATCAGGCTGACCGGCTAGCTGGCAGAGTTCGCTCAGATTCTTAGCAGCAATCACTAACAAAAAGGCATTCATCACGGATTCCGAATAATCGGAGATGAAAGGCGCTCCGAAGGATTCCCTGTTCTTCCGTAACTGACTGCGGTAGGCCTTTTCCTTGGTGGGGCCGTCCAGATAATCCGGATCGATGCGGAGGCAGTCATTCCAATCGGCACAGTCCAGTAACGGCAGACCATGCTTGCCGACCGAGATGGAGCCGCTGTAGAGAACAATGGCTTTCAGGGTATCCAGGATGGACCGGCGTTTGCTGCTCCCGGCCATCAGGAAATGCTTGCCCAGGAATTCTTTGTCTCCGGTCAAGGAGACATAGCGGTAAACGGCCATCACAAACCACAAAGGATCATCCGAGCATTGGCCGGGTTCCTTGCCGACAAAGAAGAAATTATGGTTGGCATAGCCAAAGGCGTAGACATTTTCGGCCCACTGGGACAGCAGTTCCCTTAAGAGCGTCTTTTTACCTTGGCTGTAAAGATAATACATGCTGGCATAGAGATCCTGGATTTCACGGAAGCCGATTTCGCGGTAGCCCTTTTGGGTCATGGCAAAGGAGCGAGAGACGAACGTCTGGTAACAGACCTGGAAGGGAAGATTCGTGTTGACGTAGGTCACAAACGACGGATCCTGAGCTTTCTGAATCTGCAGGAATGAGGAATAGCGCTGATAATCGTGACTGAGATGGGAGATTTCCTTCTTGATCTGTTCATGGTGGGCAAAATGGGTTAAGAGACGGTCCAGCTGATCTTCAAGAAGTTCGAGATCCTCATCGCCATGGGTCTTCGTGGCATCAACGGCACCCGTAAAGGTATCGAGATCATGTTTGCCATGAGGATCGAGGACGATCGGTTTGCCTAAGGCAAAGAAATTCGGGCCTTTCAAGGATAGGGCATTGTCGAGATGGCCGAGGCCTTCCGGCTGGGCTAAGCTGCCCCGGCCGACGAAGTCCTGATAGTTGGTGGCAAAAGAATCCGCATAGCCATCGGCATCCTTGAGCGAGCAAAAACGGATTTCACGTTTGAAGTATTCCGGATAATAGCTCGGAGTGATAGCAACAATCTCATGAGCATCATTGGTAAGAACCTGGCCTTGGGTAATCAAGGTTGAATAAATGACATCCTCTTCTTGGCAGTGTGGGTTGGCGAAACCGAACATTCCAGTATAGACAAGTCGGAGATTCCGTGTCCGATCGGTAAGGTTGGCGATGTTGATGCTCTGGACCTCCACGGCATCCGGGAGGCCTTCGTATTGCGGCAGGAGGAAAATGGTCCGGGTGATCTTCAGTCCGCAGTTCAAAACATAACTGATCGTGGTCAGATTCTGAGAATGGATACATTCGGCTTTCTTGATGCTGTCATCAATGGTTGCGGAATAGAAAATCTCATGACCGTCCTCAAGAAGATAGAACTGCCGGTTGGCCGGGAAGCCATTCTCTTCCGGAAGCAGACCCCAGGAAGTGGCTAGGACCTGGAAAGAGGAATGGCCACGGAAGGAGCCCCGCCCGAGATAGTCGACGACACTCTTCGGGGTAGTCTGCAGCGGATGATCAAATCCCATCCGGTTGCCCAAAAGAAGATTGACACCATAATGGACACCAACGGACGGACACTTGAGATTGAGAACTTCCTCGCCTTTATCATTGATGGTTCCGCCATAATCTTCAAAGGAACGAATCTGATTCAACAGCGGAGTTCGCATATCGGCTGGCAGATTGACTGCCTTCAAGGCATCATCGCTCAGGCTTAATTTTCCGTTCGCACAATCCAGCCGATAGGAATGCTGGCTGTCCAAGGACAGGAAAAAGCTAAGGATGTTATCCTGGTTCAAAGCACTTTTCAGGACAGGCAGTTGCTTATTAATGCCGGTCAAGAGGAGATAAGAGCCGGTCTTAGGGGTCAGTAAAGCAAAATCGGTCAAATTTTTTTCGTCGATGCCAAAGCGTTTGGCAAGGTTCTTTCGCAATGAAAAAGCAAGATTACGGGCGTTTGTGATTAAAAATTTGTTTTTTTTCATAGTTTTAATGCCTTTTTGTTTACTTAAACGTTTTCTTTCACAAATATTATAGGATATTTGCAATAAAAAGAACAGCAGGAAATACAGTTATCTATCACTTTATAAGCTGTTAATATAAAAGTATTGACAGCGCTACCTCATCCGCTTATAATTCTAATGCTGTTAAAACCGAATATCGGAGGATACCATTATGGTTAAAATCAGATTGAAGAGAACGGGACGCAATGCTTATTCGACCTACCGGATCGTCGTCAGCGATTCTCGCCGGACGCCGCGGGCTGAAGCCTTAGCTGACTTAGGTCATTTCAATCCGAATACGGATGAGCTCGTCATCAATGAAGAAGAAGCGATGAAGTGGCTTCGCAATGGTGCTGAGCCGTCGGACACGGTCCGTGTCCTTCTCCGTAAGAAGGGTCTGACCAAGAAGTTAGCCGAAGAAAAAGCCAAAAAGGAATCGAAATAATGGATTATAATACTGACATCGACCTCACTGAGGATATCCGTTCCCTTATTGAGCCTCTCGTCAGCAAGCCGGAGGCAATCATCATCAAGAGAACCGACAAGCCTGAGGATCTGACCAAGAAAGAGCAGAACTATCTCATCCTTTGTGAAAAAGATGATTTAGGCAAGCTGATCGGACGCCATGGCGTCATCTCCGATTCCCTCCGCACCCTTCTCAATGTTTCCACTAAGAACCTGAGAAAGAGAATCCACCTTTCGTTCGAATCGTTTGACGAATTCAACGCTGAAAAGAAGTAGAATATCAGGGGAGCCCACTGCTCCCCTGTTTCTTTCTCTAGGAGGAATCATGGCTATTAAAAAAATCGGACATATTGTCAACACCTACGGCATCAAGGGAATGGTAAAGATTTCCATTTCTTCCTCGACTCCGGAAAACCGTTTTGCTGTGGGGAAGAAGATCATCCTCAAGAATGAACTCAACGAGGATCAGACCTATGTCATCAAAACCTTCCTCCAGAAGAATTCCCGGATCGTCTATATCGGTCTGGAAGGCTATGACGATATCAATAAGATTGAATGGATGATCGGCCGGGATGTCTTTTCCGATGTCCGTCCTCCCAAGGGAACCTTCTTCTACGATGAACTGGTCGGCATGAGTGTCATCGATCCCGAGGGCAAAACGTTGGGAACGGTGGAAAATGTCGTCACGATGCCGGCAGGAGATTACCTTCAGGTCAATGGTGCCCTGATTCCTTTCAAGATGCCTCTTTTTGTAGACTCTGCTGATCGTAAAACCAAAGAAATCCATTTGACCAAACTGGGAGCCGAGTCTTACCAGTCGAGCAAATGATTACCATCAAGATTCTCACAATCTTCCCTGATTTCTACCAGGAATTCATCAAGTCCTCCATTGTCGGAAGAGCGATTTCTCGTGGCTTAGTCAAGATAGAGCTCGTCAATATCCGGGATTATTCCTTGGACAAAAACCACCGGGTCGATGATCACCCCATCGGCGGCGGAGCCGGTCTCATCATGCGTTTGGAGCCGCTGATGGATTGCCTCAAAGCCAATACGAGTGACAAGACCTATAAGATTCTGATGGGACCGAAAGGCCATCCCTATACTCAGAAGGATGCCAAACGGCTAAGCAAGATGTCTGAAATTTGTCTCATCTGCGGCCATTATGAAGGCATAGATTCCCGTTTCAATGATTACGTTGACGAAGAAATCTCGCTCGGAGATTTCATCCTAACGGGCGGTGAGATTCCGGCCATGGCCATCACCGACAGCATCGTGAGACTCCTGAAGGGAGCCATTGCCGACGAATCCACAGAGGAAGAATCCTTCAATGGATCCATCCTGGAATATCCACAATACACCTACCCGGATGTCTATGACGGAAAGAAGATTCCCGAGATTCTCTATTGCGGCAACCACCAGGTCATCCAGGAATACCGTCGCAAGGAAGCCCTGCGGGTTACCTTGCAGGCCCGACCCGATCTCTTCAAGACCATGACCTACACCAAGAAAGACGTCCAGTATCTGCAGGAACTGGCCAGTGGCGAGAAACCGACCGAGAAGGAAAAAGAAGCCCTGGTCAAAGGCAAGAAGTTCATCAAATAAAAAGACAGCATAGGCGAGCAGTATCCTGCCCGAGCCAGTGCTGTCTTTTTTCTATTTATGGAAGTTGTTACCCATCATGGCATTCATAGCCATTGGGTTATTCTTCATC
Source organism: Bacilli bacterium (assembly GCA_022647725.1). GTDB lineage: Bacteria > Bacillota_I > Bacilli_A > RFN20 > CAG-288 > Enterosoma. The sequence goes on along the minus strand of JALCLG010000001.1, from coordinate 1,232,123 downwards.
ATCTTCATCTGAGACTGCATCTGAGAGAAACCTTCCAAGAGCTTGGTCACTTCTTTCGGATCCGTGCCGCTGCCTTTGGCGATGCGGAGCTTGCGGCTGGCTTTGATCATCTCCGGATGCTTCCGTTCATCGCGGGTCATGGAGTTGATGATGGTTTCGGTCCGCTTCAGGGCAATCTGAGCTTCCTCAGCCTGCTCATCCGTGACTTTCGGAGCACCGGGAATCATCCGCATCAGGCCTTTGAGAGGGCCAAGCTTATTGATCTGTTTCATAACGGAGAGCATATCGTTCATATCGAACTGACCTTGCTGCAGCCGACGGCTTGTCTTCTCTGCCTGCTTCTGGTCGACTTTCTCCTGTATGGATTCGACCAAGGAGACAATGTCTCCCATGCCGAGGATACGATCCGCCATCCGGTCCGGATAGAAGTTGTCGAGATCGGTGATTTTCTCACCGACGCCGACATACTTGATGGGGATGCCGGTCAGCTTCTTGATGGACAGGGCGGCACCGCCGCGGCTGTCGCCATCGAATTTGGTGAGAATCAGACCGGTGATGTGGATATCTTTGTTGAAGGACAAAGCCACATTCGTGGCATTCTGACCAACCATGCTATCGACCGTCAGCAACGTCTCATCCACCGGAACCTGGGCCTGAATATCCTTGAGTTCCTGCATCAAGGCCGCATCGATTTCCAATCGGCCTGCCGTATCGAGGATGAGAATATCGTCATGATCGGCCAGAGCTTTTTCGTAGGCGGCTTTGGCAATCTGGGGCGGCAACGTGCCGCTGCGGTCGGTATAGGTCGGAACCTGAGGATCCGCTTTCAGGCCAAGATTGACCAACTGGTCAATGGCCGCCGGACGGTAAATATCCAGGGCACCTAAAAGGACTTTCTTCTTATCTTTGGTCTCGAAAAGATTGGCGAGCTTGGCTGCGGTAGTTGTTTTGCCGGTGCCCTGAAGGCCGACCATCATCAAGACCGTCGGACGGCCATCGAGACGGAAGGAGATATCATTGTCTCCGCTGCCTAAAAGGGCGGTCATCTTGTCATGGACGATCTTCACGACCATATCGCCAGGCGAGACCTTATTCAGGACTTGCTGACCGATGGATTCTTCCTTGACTTCCTTGATGAAGTCGTTGACGACATCGTAATTGACATCCGCTTCCAAGAGTGCCGTCCTGACTTCGACGAGCATGTCATCCATGTTCTTTTCAGTCAGGGTCGCCTGTCCGCGGAGCTTCTTGAAGATGGAACCTAAGCGGTCCCCTAAAGCTTCAAATGCCATTTTCGAGGATTCCTTTCAGCTGGCCGAGGAGTTTTTCCCGGTCAGCATCGTTGGCCTGCGAGAGTTTTTCAATCAGGGCCAGGCATTCCTGATTCCGACGATAGAGATGAAGGACGGCTTCGTAGTGATCGAGCTCATGATCACCGATATTGAGGGACTGGAAGATAGCGGTGCGGCTCACATGTTCGTTCTGGCTGATTTCGGTGATGGAGAAGTCTTCCAGATAGAAGGCAACCATCCGGGCATGGATGGAGGGCGTCAGCAGCTGGCCATAGAGAGCTAGCAGGCTGGCATAGCATTCTTTCTTCTGCAGCGAATTGCGTCGCGCGGTATTGTTTTCCATAGTCATCTCCTTAGAACAGGAAGGAGAAGGCATCAATGACTAAGAAGAGAATCGACATTCCGAAGAAGTAAAGCCAGAAGTATTTCTGCTTATAGAAGTGAGCCCGATCGTTAGGAACGGAGAAGATGGCATAAATGAAAGCAATGATGATTGAGGTTGCCATGGCGGCAAGGATGTAATTGGGAATCAAAATGGACATAATCGTCGAGATCACGAGGTTCAGTGCGATACAGATCAGCAAAGAAAAGAGAATATCCATTAGGCTGCCTCCTCATCGCCGACCAGAAGACCATAAAGATAATTGTCCAGATCGAATTCCTGAAGATCGTCCATCTTCTCGCCCAGGCCGATGAATTTTACCGGCAAGGAGAGCTGATCACGGATGGAGAGGAGGATGCCGCCTTTTGAGGTGCCATCCATTTTGGTGATGACAATGCCGGTGACCGTGGCCGCTTCCTTAAAGACTTTGGCCTGGTCAATGCCGTTCTGGCCGGTATTGGCGTCAATGACTAAGAGGGTCTCATGCGGAGCTTCCGGAATGACTTTCTTCATCACCCGGACCATCTTGGACAATTCATCCATCAAGGCTTTCTTGTTCTGGAGACGGCCGGCCGTGTCAACGATGACGAGATCATAGCTTTCGGCTTTGGCCTTGATCAAAGCATCATAGCAAAGCGAGGCTGGATCGGAATTCGGACGGGACAGGATATCCACCCCGATTTTCTTGGCCCAGAAGTCGAGCTGCTCGACGGCACCCGCACGGAAAGTATCGCCCGCCACAAGCAGAACCTTATGACCCGCTTGCTTGTACTTATAGGCAAGCTTGGCGACTGTGGTGGTCTTGCCGCCGCCATTGACGCCGCACATCAAGACAACCGTGGGTCCCTGCTTAGCAAAGGAGAGGTCCGTCTGGAAGCTGCCGCCTTTGTTGGCATAGCCGACAAACATCGTATCGATCAAGAGCTCATTAAGCTTCTCCGGATCAGTGATCTTCTGAGCACTGGCCTGCAGACTGGTTTCCTTAATCAGCTCAATCGAAAGCTGAACACCGACATCGGATTCGATTAGAATACGCTCAAGTTTATCAAAATAGTCATTGTTGACAACTTTATTCTCTTTGGCTAGCTTTTTAAGTTTATCCGTAAAGCCGACACGCGACTTGTCCAACCCGGCAACGTACTTATCCTCGATGTCCTTCTGAGCCGGGGAAACACTCGGAGCGGCGGAACTGGCTGCAGGGTTTGTCTTTTCTTCCTTGCGATGGGCAAACTTCTCTTTCAAAAAACTCAGTAAACCCATGTTATTGTCCTACTTTCTTGGAAAGCGCATCGGTGGCAGCAGCCACCTCGGCTTCCTTATGATTATGGCCTTCGCCGACACCTAAGACCGTTCCGCCGACCCGGACTTCGACGACATAATGGCAGTCGGGGGTATTGGGATTGGTCTGACTGACGATGACATATTCCAAGCCTAAGGGAACAAGTTCCTGAAGCCGGGATTTGCTATCCTTCTGGATGGCCCGCTGACTGGCCTGATCCAGAACCGGTTCGTAAATGGTCCACAGCAGCTGACGGATGAAAAGATATCCTTGATCAAGATAGGTGGCTGCAATGAAGGCTTCGAAAATATCCTCATCAATATGGGTATGGAAACGGTTGTTGGTGGATTCACCGACGGAGTAACGGACCAGCCGGGACAGGTGAAAATGCTTTTCGCTGAATTCGGTCAGAGTTTTGCCATCGACCAGCGAAGCCCGCATTTTGGATAAGGCGCCGCTGTTACTTTCAGGATAACGGGAAAAGAGAAAATCAGCAATCACCATATCGAGGATGGAATCGCCTAGGAATTCCAGCCGATCGTAGCTTAAGCAGCCCGGATGCTCATTGGTGTAGGAGGCATGCGTAAAAGCCTGCTCATAAAGCGAGAGGTCCTTCGGAACGATGTTGAAAGCCTTTAAGGTATCCGCCAATCCCTCAATCATGCTGTGAAGCAAATTCCTTTTTGATCTTACCGATGATATCGGAACGAACCATCTTGTCGCAGACTTTGATGGCCTGATAGAAAGCTAAGGTATTCGAATTGCCATGGGCCTTGACGCTGACGCCGTTGACGCCTAAAAGGATGGCGCCGCCGTAGCGACGGTAATTCATGACTTTCTTCATCTGATCGAAGCCTTTGTGAGAGAAAAGATAGCCAATCTTAGTAAAAAGGTTACGTTTGAAGGAGGATTTGATGAGGCTGTTCATGATGGAGGCCATGCCTTCGGTGGACTTTAGGAAGACATTGCCGGCAAAGCCGCCGGTTATGATGAGATCATGTTTGCCGTCAAGCACATTCCGTGCCTCGGCATTACCCATGAAACCGGGGAAGGCTTTGGACTTCATCAACTGATAGGCGCCGATAATTTCTTCCGTGCCTTTTCCTTCTTCGGTCCCATTGGATAGTAGATAGCAGTTCGGGTTCTCTTCACCCATGATCTGCTGACAGTAAATCCGTCCCATCCGGGCAAAACCATAAAGATCCTCGGCGGTATTGACATTGTTGGCACCGACATCCAAAATCACGGCACCTTTATCCAGGATGGCCGTGGGAAAAGGCGTGCAAAGACCGCTGCGGCCGACGCCGTCAATGTTGCGAAGAAGCATACTAGCGCCAGTGACAAGGCCACCTGTAGAGCCTGCCGTCAGAACACCATCCGCCTCTCCCGAACGGACAGCATCAATGGCTTGATAGAGCGAAGAGCTTTTGGCTCGCAGGAAATCAAGCGGTTTGATTTCCATCGGGATGACGCTGGTCGTCGGACGAATCTCATAGCGGGAAGGATCCAGACTGCTGAAGATCGGCTTCAGCTGATCAGCATCGCCGAAAAGCAGGACATGGCTGTCCTTGGTTTCCTTAAGATACTGCAGGACCGCCTGGCCCAGTTCGGCACAGCCCAGGTCGGATCCCATCAAATCAATTGCGATTCTGATCATGTTTTTTCTTCTTTCCTAGAGTCCTCTCAATTCTATCAAATTTTGGGCCCTGTTGTTAGCCCGAAAAAACCTTTTTATGCCAAGAAGGTATCCCCTGAATCCTTCAAGGTTTTCAGGTAGGCCTGATTCTCCGGGTCTTCCGGGTGAGCGAGGATCGTCTGAGCATCATTCTTGGCCGCCAAAAACATAGCGTAATCATCAACGAAATTGCAAACCGTCAGCTCGCTCTTGCCCGACTGGCGTTCGCCCGAATACGAGCCCGAGCCACGCTGTTTCAGATCATATTCGCTGATAGCTAGGCCATCGTTGGTCTGGGAAAGGAACGTTAGCTTGTCAAAGGCATCGGGGTCATCGCCGTCATAGATGAGAAGAGCCAAGGCAAAATCTCCCGAACGGCCGATACGGCCGCGCAGTTGGTGGAGGGAGCTCAGTCCGAAACAGTTAGCGTCATAGACAATCAAGAGGCCGGCACGGGATACATCAATGCCGACTTCGACAATCGTGGTGGAAACCAAGATAGGTTTTTCACCACTCAGGAAAGCTTGATAGATGCGGTCCTGCTCATCCTTCTTGATACGGCCATGCAAGAGCTGACAGTTGGCCTCACCATAGCGTTTGCAGAAATCCTGATAGACATCGGCCGCGGAAGAGGTGGCCCGCAATCCGGCCTCGATTTTCGGAGTCACGACAAAAATCTGACGTTTGCTGACCAGGGCCTTCTTGACCGCTTCATCCAAGAGCGGATCGGTGGAACGGATCAAGGCCGTCTTGACCTGGCGCAGACCATTGGGAAATTCACTGAGGGTCGAGACATCCAAATCGGCATTAATGATCTGTGACAGAGTCCGTGGGATTGGCGTTGCCGACATCATTAGCAGATCGCAGGATCCGCTCTTGTCGATGATTTCTTCCCGTTGACGCACTCCAAAGCGCTGCTGTTCATCGATGATAGCCAACCCGAGATCCTTGAAGGAGACAGACTCGGAAATGACCGCATGAGTGGAGATGACGATATCAATATTGCCATCTTTAATTTCTTTAAGTAAGCTGTTTCTTTCTTTTGCAGTCATATTTCCGCTTAGAAAAGCTATCTTTATAGGATATCCTCTAAAGATTTTCAAGGCATTTTCATAATGCTGGGTTGCCAGTTCGAATGTCGGGGCCATCAGACAGCCCTGCTGTTTCCTGAGAGTGACGGCATAAAGGGCAGCAAACCCAACAATCGTCTTGCCAGTGCCGACATCGCCCTGGAGCAGCCGATACATGACTTTGTCTTTTTCCATATCCAGGACGATGTCCCGGATGGCACCAATCTGATCCTGAGTCAGTTTATAGGGAAGGTTATGGACAAAGGCATTGATGGCGCTGTGGGAGATGGGCTGGGAGGCTTTCCGTTTTCGTTGGTCGGCCGCTTTCTTCAGTCGCTGGGCCTGGATGCAATAGCGCAAAGCTTCTTCGTATTTGAAGACCCGGAGTCCTTTTTTCAGTTCCTCTTCATTGCGGGGAAGATGAACAGCTTTGAAAGCCGTATATTCTTCCATCAGATCATATTTCTTGATCAGGAGTTTAGGCAGGGGAGAATGGAGGTAGTCGCTAGCCAGCGGATAGGAGAGGGCTTTGCGGATCTGGTTGGCAAAGTAGGATTGGGAGACGCTGCGAGGCAAGGAGTAGTAAGGGCGGATGCCACTGATAGCCACATAGGAATCGCCATCGACAATGGCGGAGACAATGAAGGCTTTCCGACTCTCCGAATAGTAGCAGGCAATGACGAGATCCGTGCTTTGATTCAGTTTGCTTAAATAAAAAGGCTGATTGAAAAGAATCAATGAGACATCCCGATGGTCGGAAAGATAAAGGGAGAAGCGGATGATCGATGTCCCCCGGGCGTTGACGCTCTTCAGATCGTGAATCTGGCCTTTGAGGACATACCGTTTCCGTTCCACCGGAACCGGATCCACGCCGGTGAGGCGGAAGGATTCATAGTGGGACGGAAAAATCCTTAGGAGTTCATCCTGAGTGGAGATTGCTAACGCCTGATAGAGTTCATTGACATTCATACGTTCTATTATAAGCCTTGGAAAAGGCAAAACAAAAAGGAGAGCCGACCTTGCCCGCGAGTCAAGGACGGCTCCCTTATCATATCGGCGACGGCTCGCTAAGAAATTACCCCGGCAAGGGGCTAAAACTGGTTGTCCTCCAACCAGTACATCTAGAACTCCGTATGGGACTTATGGAACTCCTCAGGCGGGGAATCCAAGAGGATCCCGCGGTCCTTGTAATCCGCAATCTGCTTGGCCTTTCTCAAAATATTGATGGCGGCATTGACGTCCCGGTCATAGGTGGTCTTGCAGTTTGGACAGGTGACGATGCGGATGTTCGGATCCCGGACGGCATTGTTCCGATAGCCACAGGTAGAGCAGATCTGCGAACTGGGGTAGTGCCGCTGAATGCTGATGAGCTTTCGCTGATGCCAGCGGCATTTGTAGCCCAGCTGACGGATGATCTCTCCCCAGCAGGCCTGATTGATGTGCCAGGCGCTTTTCGGATTGTCAATCATGCCCCGGATGTCGAGGGTCTCGATGGCGATGAGGCGGGATTGCTTGACGAGGGCGGTCGTGATGGTGTCAATATAGTGTTTCATCCGGTTCTCCATCCGCAGTCGTATCTGACCAATTTTATGGCAGACTTTCTGATAGTTCTTGCTGCCTTTCTTTTTGGTGCGAAGGACCTTGATGAGGGCTTCCACCCGCTTATCATCCGCGAGGTTGAAGCGCGGGAAGGGATATTTAATGCCGTCGGAGGTGGTGATCAGGCTCGAGATGCCCAGGTCCAGTCCCAATTCCTTTGTGCCCGGGGGCCAGAGAGGCGGGATATTTCCAATAATTCGGAGGGAAACAAAGAACTCGCTATGGTTAATCAAAGAAAGGGTTACCGCCGTGATCTTTCCAGAAAAAGAATAAAGCCCATGGGCTTCCAAAATGCCGAATTCAGGGAGATAGATCTTGGCCTTCGCCTGGGATACCTTCACTTCCCCTGGTGAGTAGTCCACCGTGAATTTCTGACGGAAATCCTTCGGTTTCTCGGGGCGGATAGGTCCACTGCCTTTCTGAGCCAGGAAAGCATCATAGGCGCGATAGAGGGATTTGAAGAGGAGGTGGGGTGCAAAATCCCGGAGGGCGGTTTCCTTTACCAGAATGAAATCCAGAAAATAGTTTTTCAGTTCCGTCAGCGTCGGCGCTGGCAGCTTGGCAGCCTTTCTTTTTCCCAGATAGGCCAGGGTATCGTTGTAGACAAGCTGGTTGGCAATCAAAGTTTTACGGATCTTTTCTTGCTGCTGTGGTGTAGGGTAGAGACGAAGCTTCATTCCTTGGTTGATCATACAGGCCTCCTTTCCTAGGGAGGAATCTGAAAGGAGTAATCTCCTCTCACTTAATATTGGGTGGGAAAAGGTTTTTTGTCCAACAAAAAAAGGGGCTGTCCGATTGAAAATGTAGTGAACCCCGATAGTTGGACCTGGGAATGGGAAGAGTCAGGAAGGAGCTAGCTCCTTCCTGACCGCCCGCCCGAGCCTGACTGGAGGGGCTTTTTCGATGAAATACACATTCGTGCAGAAGCTGGGATGGGTCAGGGACTGGATGGACGGGAAGCACGTCGAGACGCCGCCGGGGATCACGAGGGAACGGTTCCGCCACATGGTAGAACTCTGGGTGAAGTTATACCGCGCATCTGGTCCCGCCGGGCTGGCGCACAGGATGCTCCGGATGACGGCAAAGGAGAAGGAGGCCGCCGTGATGCGGGTCCTGGACGGGGAGTCTCAGGTTTCCGTGGCGGCCTCCCTCGGGATGTCGGACAGCGGCGCATCCCTCATGAGATGGCGTAGAATATACCTCACAGACGGGATCGAAGGCCTCAGGGCCCTCGCCCCGGGGAGGAGGCCCGCGGTGCCGAGGAAAAAGAAGGAGGAGGCCGGGCCCGCCGAGGGGACGGCCGAGTACTGGAAGCGGAAATACGAGGTCGAGAGGAGGGCAAGGGAGCTCGACGACCTGAAGCTCGAGTACGAAAAAAAACTAAGCGCCTTAGTCCGGAAGCGGGCGGGCCGACGAACCGCGAGAAGGCGGAAATCGTCGGAGGACTGAGGAGGGAGGGGCACCCGCTGAAGGACGCCCTTTCGGTCGCAGGCATGGCAAAGTCGACGTACGAGTACGAGAGACGGTGCCTGGACAGGCCTGAGGATCCGGACGACGTCCGGATCTCGGCCAGGATACGGGCAATCTGGCTGAAGTCGTCGCGGAGGTACGGCTACCGGAAGATAGCCCTGGCCCTGCGCGCGGCGGGGGAGAGGGTCAACCACAAGAGGGTACTGCGGACGATGCTCCGGATGGGGATCTCCGCCGAGCTCGCCGGCCACGGGAAGGGGTACAGCTCCTACCGCGGATCCGTCGGGAGGACGGCGCCGAACCTGATGCGCAGGGACTTCCACGCTGACGCCTTCCTCAGGAAGTGCGGGACCGACGTGACGGAGTTCGCCCTGCCGTCCGGGAAGTGCTACTTCTCGCCGGTGGTGGACTTCAGCAACGGCGAGATACTCTCCTACAGCCTGTCGGAGCGCCCCGACATGGCGATGGTGATGTCGATGCTCGCGGGGCTCTTCGCGAGGTTCCCGCGGGTCTCCGGGATGATGCTCCACTCCGACCAGGGCTGGCCCTACCAGATGGAATGCTACCGGAGGGCGCTGAGGGACCACGGGGTGGTCCAGTCGATGTCGAGGAAGGGCAACTGCCTCGACAACGCCGAGACGGAGAACCTGTTCTCGGTGATGAAGAAGGAGATGTTCTACGGACACGAAAAGGAATTCCGCAGCTTCGCGGAATTCCGGGACAGGCTTGACGAATACGTCGTCTGGTACAACACGGAACGGATAAAGCAGCGGATCGGCGGCGCTCCTGTGTTCCACAGGAGCATGCATCCCCTTCCCCTGCTGTGCTACAATACTATTTAAAGTCCAACATTAGGGGTTCACTACAAAAATCGATCGGGCAGCCCTTTTCTTTGGCTTGCATTATAATAAAAATATCCGAGTTTGCCCTCGGATATTACGCAGATCTCCGTAAAAACGTCTAACGAAAGGACGGTTTTACTGTAGATAAAGATACACCTGTAGAAAAAGATTTTAAAGTCCCTTGGATAAGCCGCTGAAGGAGAGAGCAAAATATTGCTAACAACAGCATGCTTTATGCAACACATCGTTAACATCAAGGAAAAAGGAAGCTTATATGCAAAAAAAGAGGCTGTCCCAGCCCAGGGTTACACCCCAGGTTTTCGGACAGCCCCTTTTCATTAACTATTCGACTGAGACGAAGAAGGAATAGACAGGCTGACCGCCATATTCAATGGAGACATCCATGGATTTGCCATAAGTATTATTGAGTGTCTTGGTGATTTCATCCTGTTCTTCTTTGGTAACATCTTTTCCGTAAATAACAGTGATGATTTGCGAATCTTCTGTTACCATTTGCTTGAGAAGATCATACAGGGTATGGGTTTTGTGTTTATGGCAGCAAAGGATTTTTTTCTGACTGATGCCCATGAATTTGTTCTTGCCGACCGTGATGCCGTCAATCGTGGTGTCTTTGATGGCATAGGTGACCTCACCCGACTGAATGCCATCGATATTTTCTTTCATCGACTGAAGGTTGTCTTCCACTGTTCCTTCGACATTGAAGACGGAACAAGCAACCAGACCTTCCGGGATGGTCTTGGTGGGAATGACTTCGACATGGGTTTCATTCTCAACAATGTCCCCCGCCTGTTTGGCAGCCATAAAGATATTTCCATTGTTCGGCAGGATGAAGACGTTCTTAGCATGAACGGCATGAATGGCTTTGACAAAGTCTTCCGTTGAAGGGTTCATAGTCTGTCCACCAGTAACCAAGTAGTCAACGTTGAGTTCTTTAAAAAGTTTTTCAACACCATCACCGACAGCAACGGCAATCAAAGCATACATTTTTTCTTCGGCTGGCTTTTCAGCAGGTTCCTGAGCTACAGGAGTGGTAGGAGCAGCGGAAGTCGTGACTTCGATTTTGGATGAGGTGGTATCTTCCTCGACACCAGCGGCCTGCTTCATTTCTTTGTCTTCCAGCATGATTTCTTCGTGCTGTTCAGACATATTATCAACCTTGATAAGCTTGAATTCGCCGAATTGCTGTGCATAGGTGAGAATGTTTCCCGGCTTGAGGGTGTGAACATGAACTTTGACCAGGTTTTCAACCCGGGCATAAACAATGCTATTGCCATGAGCTTCAAGCATAGCTTTAAACCGTTTCTCATTAAAGAGCTTTTTGCTTTCGCTGGCTTTTTCTTGCTCGCCGATATCCAAAAGGAACTGTGTGCAATAGCCAAATTCCTTATGTTCGAACTTAGCCTGAACACGGCCAGGCTCAAAAGTCTGTTGAGGTTTTCCTGTAGAATACGGCTCTTGGCTTTCCGTAACAGTAGGCATGGTCTTTTCGACTATCTGGTTGTGAAGGGCCTTGCTAAATCCCTCGAAAATCTTGCAGAGACCAGCGCCGCCGCTATCGACAACGCCAACTTCTTTCAAGACAGGGAGAAGATCCGGAGTCCGCTGAAGTGATTTTTGGGCTTCTTCGGAAAGAATATCCAAAGCCTGATCCATCGGCATATCCTTTTCAGCCTTCTCATAAAGAGCAGCACTGGACTCACGGATAACCGTAAGAATAGTGCCCTCCACAGGGCGCATAACGGCTTTATACGCAACCTCTTTACCGGCAACAAAAGCATCAGCTAAACCGATGGCATCCACATCATTCTTTCCATTCAGTCCTTCAGCAAAGCCGCGGAAAATCTGAGAAAGAATGACACCAGAATTACCACGGGCACCCATTAAAAGGCCACGTGCGAAATCTTTAGCAACTTGCGAAATGCTTTCTTCGTTCTTATTAAAAACTTCCTTAGCACCAGAGCTTAAGGTAAGATTCATATTTGTTCCAGTATCACCATCCGGAACAGGGAAAACATTCAAGGCATCGATTTCAGGATAACTGTTGTAAAGGTTATTCGATGCTGAGATAATCATTTGTTTCAGGATAACGCCATCTATTTTAATCATACAATATGCCTTTCAAATTCTATTTAATGCCTTGAACAAAAACGTTGATAACGTTGAAGGGTATGCCAAAGTTTTTTCCGAGAACATATTGAACCTGTTTTTGAACTTCCAAAACAACTTCAATATTTTTAACGTCTTTAGAGAGAACAAGGTAAAGAGATACTTCATAACCTTGACGTGTCTTTTTAACAGAGACGCCATCAGCAAAATCTTCCTTCTTAAGGAACTGGTTAAGTGGATTAGCAAAATTCTTTTTGCTGATCAAACCAACCACACCATAAACAGAGGTAGCAGTAAGGCCAGTTAAATCAGCAACAGCATTTAAAGATATGTCAATTGTTCCGAGCTTTTTATCTGTTTTTGTGTTCATGATAATTCCGTTCTATAATTTTACCAAAAATGAGAAGGTAAATAAAGAGCTTGAAAAGAGGGAAGAGACCGAAAGAAAAACATTCAAGCTAAATGAATTATCAGAAAAACGAAGACAGTTGAATAAATTAGCATGTGCTTTTTTCTGGAACCAAAAAAGCGGCAGCTGGCTATCTTCCCCCTGAGGGTATTTTCGCCGCCGAGGCGCTTAACTTCCGAGTTCGGAATGGGATCGGGTGTGTCCGCCTGGCTATCGCCGCCGCTGAGACGAAACGGAACGGAACGGAGAGAAGGGAGAGCCGGGAAGGCAGACCCCCTGAGAACCGAATGCCATTGTCCTTGTCCTGCCAAAATAGAAGAGAACTGCGCGAAACACCGAAGAGGAAGGACCGCCTTCCGGGAAAGTCCCGGAAAAGGACGGAGTCCTCGGGCTATTGGAGCGACCTGCCTCTGCCTGTTGCCAGGCCTGCAGCGATCGTCCATCGAACGGGTGACTTGCCCGTGCCCTTACCCCCTTTCGGAGTGGGAGGCCTATTGTCGGGAACGGCTTCTCGCTTAGATGCTCTCAGCGATTATCCGTGCCGCGGGCGGCTTCCGGGCGGTGCCACTGGCGTGACAGCCCGACCACCGTAGCCGCGTTCCCCCTGGTCCTTGCGTACTAAGGGGGAATTCCCTCAGGCCTCCTGCGCCCACGACAGATAGGGACCAAACTGTCTCACGACGTTTTGAACCCAGCTCGCGTACCGCTTTGATAGGCGAACAGCCTAACCCTTGGAAGGGACTGCCCCTCCAGGATGCGATGAGCCGACATCGAGGTGCCAAACCGACTCGTCGAAGTGAACTCTTGGAATCGATCAGCCTGTTATCCCCAGGGTAGCTTTTATCCGTTAAGCGACGTCCGATCCGCACCGAGACGCCGGGTCACTAACTCCCACTTTCGTGTCTGCTCGAGATGTGCCTCTCGCAGTCGGGCGTCCTTATGCGTTTGCGCTTAGACGCCGGTTTCCAACCGGCGCAAGGACACCTTCGAGCGCCTCCGTTACTCTTTGGGAGGCGACCGCCCCAGTCAAACTGCCCATCAGGCACTGTCCCGGAGACCATCAAGGCCTCCGGTTAGGACGGACGCACACCGGGGGTGGTATCCGAACGTCGGCTCCGGGAGGGCCGCGACCCTCCCATCATAGCCTCCCACCTATCCTGTGCGCGGCGCGCGGCCGCCCAATGCCAAACTACAGTGAAGCTCCATGGGGTCTTTCCGTCTAGTCGCGGGCAACCTGCATCTTCACAGGTATTAAGATTTCGCCGAGTCTGCTGTCGAGACAGCGCCCAGATTATTATACCATTCATGCGCGTCAGAACTTGCCTGACAAGGAATTTCGCTACCTTAGGACCGTTATAGTTACGGCCGCCGTTCACCGGGGCTTCGGCTCAGGGCTTCGCCTTGCGGCTGACCCCTCCCCTTGACCTTCCGGCACCGGGCAGGCTTCACCCCATATACATCGGCTTGCGCCTTCGCATAGAGCTGTGTTTTTGGTAAACAGTTACCTGGGCCTCTTCACTGCGGCCGGCTTGCGCCGGCGCTTCTTATCGCTAACTTGCGAAGCAATTTTGCAGAGTTCCTTAACAACAGTTCACTCGATCGCCTTGGTGTACTCCACCAGACCACGTGTGTCCGTTCTCGGTACGGGCCGGCATGCTTTGTGTCGGGCCCGCGGCTTTTCTCGGGACCGGTCCACAGCGCTACGTACTCGCCTCTCGGCTTTCCTCCCCCGCGCCCAGCGTTCCCGGGAGGGTGCTGCCCTCCCCGCGCCGGGCGCGGGCCAGGCCGTTCCGATGGCCTGGACGCCGCTTCCCGATCCGTCACCGCTGCCCTCGCATGCCGGGCGCAGGAGTCTTGACCTGCTGTGCATCGGGTGCGCCTCTCGGCCTCCCCTTAGCCCCCGGCTGACCCAGGGCGGACGAACCTTGCCCTGGAAACCTTAGTCATTCGGCGGACGGGATACCCTCCCGTCATCGCTACTCACACCTGCATTCTCACTCGCGCGCGGTCCACCGGTCCTCGCGGTCCGGCTTCGCCCCACGCGCGACGCTCCCCTACCACCCCCTCTTCCCCCGCAGGGGAAGGGAGGATCCGCAGATTCGGCAGTACGCTTAGCCCCGGTAAATTTTCGGCGCAGAAACGCTTGACCAGTGAGCTGTTACGCATTCTTTGAATGATGGCTGCCTCTGAGCCAACATCCTGGCTGTCTTAGCGTTCCCACATCCTTACACACTTAGCGTACATTTAGGGGCCTTATCTGGCGGTCTGGGCTGTTGCCCTCTCGACGGTGGAACTTGTCTCCCACCGACTGACTCCCGTCCTTGGCCCTCCGGCATTCTTAGTTTGGTCGGGGAGGAATCCGCTCGCGCGGACCCTCCTCATCCAGTGGCTTTACCTCCGGAAGGAAGCGGACGAGGTCATCCCTAAAGATGTTTCGGGGAGAACCAGCTATTACCCGGCTCGATTGGAATTTCACTACGTGCCACAACTCATCCGCGGGCGTTTCAACGAACGTCGGTTCGGACCTCCACAGGGTTTCGCCCCTGCTTCATCCTGGTCATGGCAAGATCGCCGGGTTTCGGGTGTAGACACGCAAACTCAAGTTTCGCCCTGTTCGGACTCGCTTTCGCTACGCCTCCGGGTCTTCCCCTTAGGCTCGCTTGCGTGCACTAACTCGCAGGCTCATTCTTCAATAGGCACGGCATCAGGCTTAAACGCCCTCTGCCTTTTCGTCGGCACGCGGATTCAGGATCTGTTTCACTCCCCTCCCGGGGTGCTTTTCACCTTTCCCTCACGGTACTTGTTCGCTATCGGTAGCCGGATCGTATTCAGCCTTGCGGGGCGGTCCCCGCGTCTTCGGACAGGATCTCTCGTGTCCCGCCTTACTCTGGATGCTGCTGGCTCGGGACATGCTACGGGTACGGGCCTCTCGCCCTCTGCGGGTCCGCGTTCCAGCGGATTCCCCTCGCACGTCCTTCGCGTATCGCAGTCCGAAACCCCTGCTTGCGCAGGTTTGGGCTCCTCCGCTTTCGCTCGCCACTACTCACGGAATCGATCTCTCTTTCTTTTCCTCCAGGTACTTTGATGTTTCAGTTCCCTGGGTTGCCTCCCGGCGCCTATGTATTCGGCTCCGGGTGGCCCGCATGTAGCGGGCCGGGTTCCCCCATTCGGAAATCCCGGGATCAAAGCTCACGTCCAGCTCCCCCAGGCTTATCGCAGGTTGTCGCGTCCTTCGTCGCCATCCGGCTCCAAGGCATCCGCCGCGCGCCTCATCAACTTCCGTCCCGCATAGGCGGGACCTTCGTGTCTTCGGTTCTCGCAATTCGCTTCTATCTTGGATAAGAAATACAAACAGAGCACGGACTCTCATCCATGCCCGCTTCTATCTCAGAAAGAACAATGGCATTCAGTTTTCAAAGAGCCTGCCCCGCGCTGAGCGCAGAGCCGAGGGGTCGCCCCCTCAGAACCGAGCGGGAATGGCCAATGTGCCGGGCCGGCTGCCTGCCGGTCCGCTAAGAACAACGTTACTGCGCCCAGGGCACTGCTGCCCGGGCGGCTTTTTTCCTTCTCCATAGAAAGGAGGTGATCCATCCCCTCGTTCTCGAAGGGATACCTTGTTTCGACTTAACCCCAATCACCGGACCTGCCTTAGACGCCGCCCCCCTTGCGGTTGGGCAAACGCTTTCGGGCCTTTCCGGCTCTCATGGTGTGACGGGCAGTGTGTACAAGGCCCGGGAACGTATTCACCGCGGCGATGCTGATCCGCGATTACTAGCAATTCCGGCTTCACGGGGTCGAATTGCAGACCCCGATCCGAACTGAGACCGGCTTTAGGCGATCCGCTTCCCCTCGCGGGGTCGCATCGCTCTGTGCCGGCCATTGTAGCACGTGTGTCGCCCTGGGCATAAGGGGCGTGATGACTTGACGTCATCCCCATCTTCCTCCGGCTTGCGCCGGCGGTCCCTCCAGAGTGCCCAACTTGATGATGGCAACTGAAGGCAGGGGTTGCGCTCGTTGCGGGACTTAACCCAACATCTCACGACACGAGCTGACGACAGCCATGCACCACCGTTCACCTGTATAACTATCTTCCTGTCTCCAGGTCCTTTACAGGGATGTCAAACCCAGGTAAGGTTTTCCGCGTAGCCACGAATTGAACCACATGCTCCACTGCTTGTGCGGGCCCCCGTCAATTCCTTTAAGTTTTATTCTTGCGAACGTAGTACCCAGGCGGAGGACTCATCGCGTTTGCTTCGGCGACGGGGTATGCCCCCGCCACCAGGTCCTCAACGTTTACGGCGTGGACTACTAGGGTATCTAAGCCTATTTGCTCCCCACGCTTTCGAGAATGAGCGTCAGTCGCTGTCTAGCATGCCGCCTTCGCCACCGGTGTTCTTCCTCATATCTGCGCATTTCACCGCTACATGAGGAGTTCCGCATGCCTCTCCAGCACTCTAGCCCCGCAGTTCCTGAGGCGGACTGGGGTTGAGCCCCAGCGTTTGACCCCAGGCTTGCGAAGCCGCCTGCTCTCTCTTTACGCCCAATAATTCCGGATAACGCTTGCAACCTACGTATTACCGCTGCTGCTGGCACGTAGTTAGCAGTTGCTTTCTAAGGGGGCCGTCGGCGGGGAGGCATTGCCTCCTCCCCGGTTTCTGGCCCTATCACAGCGCTTTACACCCCGAAGGGCTTCATCGCGCACGCGGCGTTGCTCGGTCAGGGTTTCCCCCATTGCCAAATACTCCCTACTGCTGCCTCCCGTAGGAGTCTGGGCCGTGTCTCAGTCCCAATGTGGCCGTTTAGCCTCTCAGCTCGGCTACGCATCCCGGCCTTGGTGGGCCTTTATCCCGCCAACTAGCTAATGCGACGCAGGGCCATCCCAGGGCGCCGCCGAAGCGGCCTTTGGCCGGAAGGACTTGCGTCCCTCCGGCGCTATCCGGCATTAGCAGGCGTTTCCGCCTGGTATTCCGGTCCCCGGGGCAGGTTCCCAACGTGTTACTCACCCGTACGCCACTCGTGCATTGCTGCACTCGTTCGACTTGCATGTATTAGGCACGCCGCCGGCGTTTATCCTGAGCCAGGATCGAACTCTCAATAAATCTATCGAGGGCCGGCCTGGCAGCCGACTTTCATTTTTCTGTCCGGTATTACATTCCGCACGTCTCTCTTTCCCTTTCGGGCGAATCGACGATTGGTGTATTAACTGGTCATTCCCACTCAGTTTTCAAAGAGCGACCGTAGTGCGCCTCTTCCGAAGCGCGAATAAAATGATACCATTCCGCCGGACCATAGTCAACAAGTTTTTTTACTTTTTTCATGGCCTGCGGAAAATTAGGTGGAATTGGCCAAATATTCCGATGACTAGCCACGTTAGAAAAAGAAAAAGCAGGGCTTTGACCCTGCTTTTTTCACTCGTGTTTGTTCTCGTAATCGACAATCATTTGGACCCGGGTGGCATGCCGCTCCGGTAAGGGGGTGGCGTGAAGGAAGATATCAGTCCGATGAAGAATGTCTTTGATGTCCATGTACTTGGCACCGAAAGCAATCATGTTGGCATGGTCGTGAGCGACCATGAGATCCGCGACCGTATCATTGTAGCCAATGCCGCAGCGAATGCCCTTGACCTTGTTGGCACAGATGCTGACTCCTTCGCCGGATGAACAGATAAGGATACCCTTCTTGGCTTCGCCTTGGCTGACCTTGGTCGCCGCGGCAAAAGCAAACTCGGGATAGTTGCAGGATTCCGCTGAGAAGGTTCCGCAGTCCAGGAAATGATAACCGAAAGGCTGCAAATGTTTCTTCACAGCCTCTTTGGCAGCAAAGCCACCATGATCACAGCCTAAGGCTAGATTCTCGTTGCTATGAGAAGCAAAGAAGGCATCAGCAATCAAATCCAGAGTGATTTCGCCCTGACGGACAAGGACGGGTTTATCACCGGTAAGGTCAACCACCGTGGTCGGAACCAAAGAATCGCATTTTCCCGGGACGATACCCAAAACCGACGGGTCGTTCTTAAACGTCCGATGGACATCCTTATATAAGGTTAGAGCCGGCTGTCCGGAAATATTAGCGCTGGTAACCTGCAGAGGATAATGAAGATGATTAAGGAAGTCCAAGAGTTCAGGACTGCCAGGAATGCGGATACCGGCAACAAAGGTTCCGAGATGAGTCTGCTGCGGACAGTTACTCTTGGCTTTGACAAGAATAGTCAGCGGTCCCGGAAGGAAAGCATCAATGACACGCTGAATTCCAGGGGTGATTTCAAAATAGTCATCCAACTTGAAGTTGGTGCCGACCATCACCGCAATTGGCTTATCCGGCCGGCGGTTCTTGACAATGCAAAGCTTCTCATAGGCATCCGGATTATCCCATTTGACACCTAAGCCGTAAACCGTCTCAGTCGGAAGGGCAAGCACATCGCCACTATCCAGAATTTTCTGAACACGCGGATCATCAAAGTGCAGTCGGGTCATGGCCGTTGGTTCCTCGATTGATTTCATGGCAATCAGAACTCCATTTTGACGTCTGACTTCTTGGCTTCCTCGGCCTGGAAGAAATCAGCCGGCTGGGCGTGAATCATTCCCGCAATAACCGAGGATGGGAAAGTGACAATCTCCGAATTGTAGAGGGAAACATTAGAAGTATAGAGGCGACGGCTCGCGGCCAGATGTTCTTCCGTGTCGGTGCAGGCATTCTGCAACGACAGGAAAACCGTGTTGGCTTTGAGATCCGGATACTGTTCGACGGCAACATGAATTTCCTTGCTGGCCATATCGAGGTCGGCGTTGAACTTGGACATATCCTTAATATTAGGGTCGGCCGGGGCGCTGGACGTATGGGCTCGGACGTTGGTCACATTAATTAAGGTAGAGGACTCATGCTTGGTATAGCCTTTGACAATATCGTATTCCTTGGTCAGAAGATCATAGCGCTTGGTCAAAGCGACATCGATGTCGGAGGCCGATTCTTTGATCTTCACCTGCATCCGCCGAAAATAGTTGGCTTTGCGGATGCCCCAGCAGACGATGAATAAGATAAGGAGAAGGAAGAACCCGCCGAAAACCATTCCGACGATAGCTCCCACGGAGAGCAGACTGATCGGAGCGCTCATAGAAAGTACCATAGACCTATCCTCTGTTATTTCTTGCGATGGGGATTCAGGATGTTGACGTATTCGTCCTGATCCTGAGGCTCCTTCGTCTTCAAAAAGCCGTAATACTGAATATAGGAATAGCCATAATAGCCGCAGAGATCCTTAACGATGACCGGGCATTTTCCGTTGTTGTAGACCTGGTAGATGGCAGCAAAATGAGTCGTGTCATTGTCGGCGTTGGCCGGAAGATTCTTGATCTGCGTCGGATCCTTCAGCAAAGCATCGACTTTGAGAACGGCTTCGCCCAACTGACGCTTGCGACGCTGCTCAGCCGTCTCGACGATCTTCTTCGGACGGGCCGGAGCCTTACGCCGCGGCAGTCCTTCCAGACCATAGCGGGATTTCCAAAGACCGACAGCACCCATGATACGGGGCTTGCCTAAAATCCGGACGGACAGTCCGTTGGCCGTAAAGACCGGCAGCGGATCCTCGCCCTTCTTGACGGCATCCATCACCTTCAGAGCGAAGGCCTCCGTGAAGATGATCTTCGACGGGGTGCACTTCACAACATTGGGATTCTTTTTGAGAGTCCTGACGGCATGCGGCGTAAATTGTTTTGTTGCCATATTTTTCCTTTATCCTTTTTCCTTTCTGAGAATCGAAGTTCAGCTCGCCTTGGATTGATCCGTAACCTTGGGAGTGAAAATAGAACGAAGATGAAGAACGCTTTCGTTCGTGGTCTTGATCAGCAGGACCGGAACGCCGGCATAAGCTTCCAGGTGGGTAGCAAACGTTTCAATCGACAAAGCAATACTCCTGCTCTGGGATTCGTCAACGAACATCATCCCGATATGCGAAGGATCCTTGACACCATTGACGCAGGCCTTTTTGAAGTTGTCCTCCGTCATGCTAAGACCTTCCGGAACGACAATGACTAAACGGGAAGGATTGCTTTCCAGAATCTTATCGATGGTCGTGTAGTATCTTTCATAGCCAGGATAGAGAACAATGCCCTTGGCATTCTTCGGAACCGAACCGGAAGCGCTGGTCATGATGTGATCATTCTCTTCAGGAAGCTTGCGATTCTTGAGCAGATAATCAATCTGATCCGCAGTAATCGTCTCTTTAGCCATCAAGGTCTTGGCAATCAGCTCCACATCCTCCTTATGGTCGGAGAGCAGCTGTCTTGCCTTCTCATGACATTCATCGATGATCTGGCGGACGGCCTTATCGATTTCAAAAGCAATCTGGGTGGAATAATTGGCCTGAGTGGAATTGTAGTCCCGTCCCAAGAAGACGGAACCGCCCGGCTTCTCATACTGAATCGGGCCTAACTCGCTCATGCCGTATTGCGTCACCATCGAACGAGCCAACTCCGTTGCCACCTCAATATCGTTGGAAGCACCGGTGGAGACATCGCCGAAGAAGATTTCCTCCGATGTCCGGCCACCTAAGTAACCCGTAATACGGGCAATCATCTGATTTTTCGTCAAGAGAAAGTGGTCCTGCGCGGGGGTCATCAGCACATGGCCGCCTGTCCGACCGCGAGGAATGATGGTGATCTTCTGCACGACATCCGAATACGGCAAGAAGATGCCAATGACAGCATGGCCGGCTTCATGGTAGGCCACCTGCTCTTTTTCGTGTTCTTCAAGATGAGACTTCTTCGCCGGACCGGCAATGGCACGATCGATGGCTTCATCGATATCGGCCGTCGTAATCATCGAACGGTTGGCTCGAACTGCCAGAATCGCGGCTTCATTCATGATGTTAGCCAGATCCGCGCCGGAGAAACCGACGGTCCGCGAAGCAATGGAATCGAAACTGATATCTGGAGCCAGCTTCTTGTTGCGGGAATGAACCTTCAGGATCGCCGAACGGCCTTCGCGGTCCGGCAGGTCGACGGTAATCGTACGGTCAAAACGTCCCGGACGGGTCAAGGCCGGATCCAGAACATCGCTGCGGTTCGTCGCCGCCATGACGATGATGCCGGAATTGTCCTCAAAGCCATCCATCTCGACCAATAATTCATTGAGCGTCTGCTCACGTTCATCGTTGCCACCGCCAAGACCGGCGCCACGCTGACGGCCGACAGCATCGATTTCATCGATGAAAATCAGGCAAGGAGCATTCTGCTTGGCTGTCTTGAACAGGGAACGGACACGGCTGGCACCGACACCGACATACATTTCGACAAAGTCGGAGCCGGAAATCGAATAGAACGGAACATTGGCTTCACCGGCAACGGCCTTCGCCAGTAACGTCTTACCGGTGCCAGGCGGGCCGATCAAAAGCACACCATGCGGAAGTTTGGCACCCAGACGGGTGTATTTATCCGTCGAATGGAAGTAATCCACCATCTCCACCAGTTCGGCTTTGGCTTCATCGCAGCCGGCCACATCGGCGAAACGGACTTTGGAGCCCGTCTCTTTGCGAGCGATGCCATCGACAAAACCGCTCATGGCACCCGGACCGGAAGCGGCACCCATGGACTTGTACATCCGATTGACGAAATAGATGATGAAGGCCAGGATGAGGATGCCGAAAATCAGCGGAACCAGCCAGCTGGAAACGCTGTTAGCGGATTCCTGAGCAAAAGCGAACGTCTTGGTCGAATAATAAATGGAGAAAGCGCCGGCCGTATCCTGAACCTGCGTGTATTTGAGAATCGGATTCAGATAATTGGCATAATACTCGCTGTGGAGAACGGCCTGGAAATTATGGGTGATGTCACGGCTGTTCTTGGTTTCGACATAGGTTCCGGTCAACGTATAGACGCTCTGGTTGTCATAGCCCTGAGTCACCGTCAGTGTCACCTTATTGCTGGAACCGTTGATGAGCAGCGTCGCTAACGAACCCGGCTGCGGCGCATCACTCGCGGTCGTGCCGCCAGCCATGACAATGGCCTTGGACGTGCCGGTCGTATCGCCGATCGTAAAGCTGCCGTTGACCAGACCGGAATCGGAAAGCTTGGAGAAATCCGGATAGCCGTCACTGGTCAGATCCGCCTTCCCATCATGATCGGTATCGACATTGTAAACAATATCGTTCTCCGTGTAGGTGACGGTGGAATTGACGTTGCGGAAGACGAAATAGTAAAGCATCAGCACGACGATCACAATAAAAGCCAAGCCAAACAGAAGAACGGAAATATACCCTTTGGAATCTTTGCCGCCGCCTTTTTTGTTGGGCTGATTATCGGAATTGCCGGAATTGTCATCCGGCCCGTTATCATCCGCAAAGGCCATGGTATAGTTTCCCTGGGTGGTGAAAGAAGCAGAGGCAACTGTCAGGACATCATTTTCGGCTGGTTTCATCAGGAAACCTCCTTCGTAGGAACAGGAATAGCATTTCGACTAACAATAATATAGGTAATAACTCACCTATTTTCAAGGAAAACGCAATAAATAAATAAAGTGAAAAAAGGTAGGTTTTCTCGCGAGGTTATGGGGATTTTCGGACTAATTTTTTGGGAAGGCGGAAAATAAAAACAAAAAGACAATGCTTGCGCTGGGAAACAGCGCAAGCAGAAAGCAAGCAAGAGCGACAAAAGAAAGCGTATCAGGCTTTCCTGAAAGCAGCAAAACTACTTAGAACGAATCTTACCTTTGAATTTGCCCTTCGAGGCGTGGACTACCAACGTGGTGCCCTGGTTCTCCGCCATGGTCTTGGTGAACTTCATGGCCTCTTCCTTGGTAGCAAACAGTTTGATGGCTTTCTCACCACCGGCATATTTAACCTGCCATTTGCCATCGGCCCGTTTGGCCACATGGTAAATCTTACTGACATCTGTCTCCTTTTCAGCCGCAACTGGCTTTTCTTTTTTCTCAGCCATTTCCGATGCCTCCTGTTCTTTTGACACGATTAAATATATCTTACACTAACTGCATTTAGATTTGTAAAAAGTTTTTACTTTTTTTCTTAGACATCCCTAACGACACTGTTCGTTGCACCTAGAGATTACAGTGGCAGATCTTTCTTGTTAAAGGCAAACATACCTAACGAATAGGTCAGGATAGCAATTCCTAATAGGCTTAATAACTTATACCAGTAGACTGGATAATGATTCATAACAGCAAACCCATCATTCAAGGAGAGAATGGTCATATAGTTGAAGAAATTCATTGACGGAATCCGAACCAAAGAGGGCATTGCCTCGGTTCCGAAGAGACCCATGATGGAACAGATGTAGAAGAAAATGTTGATGCCGCCACCGACGGCAATGGCATAGCGGGTCTTGTTGAAGAAGCAGGACGACAGGAAGCAGATGCCGGAGATAGCTAACATCACCATGAACTGACCGAAGCTGTACATCGATAGGTCCGCCACCGAGAAAGATTTGATAAGATCCTTCCCACCGATCTGAATGCCGATGTAACGGGCAATCAGGGCACCGATGAAAAGCAAGAAAGAAAGGAAAAGCTCCGTGGCAATAAGGAACACCACCTCCGTATTGACAAACGTCGATCGCTTGGTCGGAGTCGACAAAGTGAAGGCCAACGATCCGGTCTCCACCTTCTCCGCCACCAGGCTGTTCGCCAGGATGATGGTATACACCAAAGGAAGCAGGACGCAGGCCATGCCGAAGGTCACGATGCCGATGAAGAAACCATAGGTATTGTTATTCGCCATCGACAGCAAGGAATCCTGAACACTGCTCGGCAACTGATCGATAATACCTGTTGCCGACTTCACCAAAGCAACCATAGTCGCCTCTTTCGTTGTTCTTCCCAACTCGACTTGTTTGGCATAAAGCGTCTTATAGGAAGCAATGCCACCGGAAGCATAGGAATAGAGGGTCTCCTCAATGGTTGCCCCGCTCATGGAATAATCCTCAGCCGTAATCTCGGAAATGGCAGTCAGGTTCGTGCCATGGTCAGAGTTGTACTGTTCCAGGAACTTGCTCTCCACCTCGCTGACGATATCTTCTGTTGCCTTGGACTGGATAGCCTCATCCTTGACAGCACTTCCATCATAATAAGTACTGGGACTCGTCACCAGCACCGACATAAACGAAGTCAGCTTATCCTGAATCTTGGTCAGGATCTCCTGAGAATCCTCTTTGGCCTTGGTGACCTCTGCCTCGGTATACTCCACTCCCGTCAAAGCCTTCTTCCGCATCTTTTGCAGCATATTGGCCTTGGTTCCCATTCCGGAAGTCAGCGGAATGAAAAGCGTCGGATCGTAATACTTGATCTCCACTTCCTTCTTGATGGGATTGCCCTGACTATCGACGTTGCCAGTCGTCTCATAGGTAATCGGCCAGCCCAGATCGGACGTCTGATACGCCACATCGAAATCCGGCAGGTAATTGTAGTAGGCAATATCCGAGAAGGTATCGACGACGACTCCCGTAACGCTGGTCGAAATCGCCAGACTCCGGTAATGGTCCGTGTTCTTGCTATAGGATGCCGGGTCGGCGCTGTAGGCAGACTGAAGTGACGAGGCCATCGTTGTCACCATGCTCTTTTCGGAATCATCGACAGCCAGCGGCAGAATCCGGATGGCTGCCTGGGCGCCGACCGTATCGGCATCCTGGCCATCGACCAGAATCGAGTATAGGGAATCATGGAACAGGGTCTGAATCTGACTGGCATTGTCCTTGGATAAGGAATAGCTCTCCTCCATTTTGGTGATGGCAATTCCCGGCAGAACCTCTACCATCCGCTTTTCATAGGTGTTGACGGTCGTGTTTGTCGAATCGGTCTTATAAAGATAATATTGATCGAGATAAAGCGGAACGAGGACTTTGGCTTCGGCTTTTTCCTCCTCCGTGTAGGAGGTAAACCCTAGCAGGCTGTTCATCGAGGATGAAACCGTTGCCTTGGCCGTCTCGTGCTTCTGAGCCGGAGTTCCGGTCGCCAAGGCATAAGCGGAATCATAGGCTTTCTCGACCGTTGAGATCATCGAGGAGGTGTTTGAGCTTTTCACGTTGGTCGCGGCAGCGGTCAACTGAGTCTGCACGGCTGTCAGAGACGAATCCATTGTGAAATAGGCCTGGGCGGAATCGGAATAGTTGGCATAGTAGCCGACGGCGCCTGTCTTCAGATCCGTCTCTTCGCTGGCCGTATTGAACATGGACTTCATTGCCGTCTTTGTACCGTTGATGTTGAGGGACGACATAATGGAGACAACGATGATCAGAATCACAGCATTCAATAAACCAACTATCAAAGTACCAATTGAGTTGCTTTTAACAGATTCCTTGAAAATAGCAAAGGAAAAGAACTTCCGTTTGTCAAACTTCGGCCGATGAGTCTGAATGCTGTCAAGCGAGGGCGGAAGCTGGAAACTATCCGCGCTCTTGCCAGCTGTGGTAGGATTTGAGTTTTCCATTAGAGGCTCCTTTCATCGAAATAGGTCTTCAGCGTATACGGCACCTGAGTCAGGTACTTCACTTGGTAGTGCTCCAAGTTCTGGAAGAGAGCATTGATTTCACTCTGCTCCAACCGAAGGGTCACCTGATGGTACTTTGACTGGACTCTCAGAACATCTTTCCGGCCTTGAATAAAGGCCTGATAATCTTCCGCTGTCTCGAATTCAATCTTATAGTCTCTTAAGGTACGGCTCTCGATAGCATGGACGTCGGCAATATCGATTAACCGCCCTTTGGAGATCATCATCACCCGGTCGCAGACCCGTTCCAGCTCCTCAATCGTGTTCGACGACATGATAACACTGGCACCGCGCTGACGTTCCTCGTTAACCAGCTGTAGGAACTCGTCCCGCATCAGCGGGTCGAGTCCGGTAGTCGGTTCATCCAAGATGATGAGCGGGGCCTGAATCATCAGGGCCGCCACGATGGCCATCTTCTGCTTCATGCCTTTCGACATGCGCTTGGGGTAAGCACGGATATCCAGCTGCAGCCTCTTGATGACGCTGTCCGCAAAAGAGAAATCCTTGATGCCTAAGCTCTTGGCCTGTTCATGCAGGAACTCCGAACCGGACTTGACATCAGGATAGTTGATCTCCCCTGGGACATAACCGACATACTGCTTGATTTCGGCGGCATCCTGATAAGCATCCATGCCAAAGAGGGTGATCTGGCCTTGATCGGGTTTGATAAAGCCCATCAACTGACGGATCAAAGTGGTCTTACCGGCACCGTTTTCGCCGATAATACCTAAACTCTCCCCGCTTTTTAAAGTAAAAGAAATATCGAAATCGCCCCGGCCATGCCCGTAATCCTTCGTGATATGGTCTACCAGAACCACACCCTCTTTCTTCGGGGCTGGGATATCAAAGAGACCGGCGGTGAGACTGGTTTCCAAAGAGTTTGTCATTTGATGCCTCCGTAGGTGGCATCTTCCTTATAGAAGGACATGAAGTAATCCTCCAAGGTCTCCTTCTTTTCGAGAAAATCGCTGAGCCCGGACGAAGCCAGGTTCTGAATAAGAGGATTGATGACCTCATCCGATGAGGACACCAGCAACTGACATTGACTGTCATTCTCCTCCAAAACCTGATAAATCTTCGTGGAGGATTCTTTGGACTTCTTCAGGTCCTCCAAGGTCTTAAAGGAAAGCAGATAGGTCTTCTGAGTGCTATGCTTCAGATCACCGGCTTTGAAAATTGAGACGATCTTGCCATCCTTGATGACGGCAATCCGGTCACAGCAGCTATCGATTTCCGAAAAAATGTGAGACGACATCAAAATGGTTTTGCCGCGTTTCTTCTCGGCTTTCACTAAAGCAATGAAAACCCTTTGCATCTCGGGATCAAGTCCGGAACTCGGTTCATCCATAATGATGATATCCGGATCGGACATGAAACAGCAGATGATGGCTAACTTACGTTTGGACCCTAACGACATATCCTTGCAAACCAAAGATGGGTCGAACTGGAAAGCAGATATCAGGAAATCCCGGAACGTATGATCGATAACCCCTTTGAGGTTCTCCTGAATGGAAATCACCTCTTTGCCAGTCAGCGACCGCGGTAAAGCAATCTCACCCGGAAGATAAGAAACATCCACCAGCACTTCCGGATGGCGCCGCGCCTCCAGGCCTCGGATCAGGCATTGCCCCTGCTGTGGCGTGGAAAAGCCCATCAAATGACGGATGGTGGTTGACTTGCCGGCACCGTTTGGCCCTAAAAAGCCGAAGCACTCCCCTTGCATCACGGAAAAAGTAACACCGAAAACACCACGGCCTTGCCCGTAATCCTGCACGAGATTCTGAATATCAATCACCGGTGTTTCCATGGTCTTGAATTCTCTGTACTTTTAGTCTAAAGAATATACGGCAGGAAAGCTAGGTTTACAATCACTTTTTACAAAATACTATCCCTATGGGTGTCCACGGAAGAATGGAAACTGCGCACCCGAAAAGTCAGCAAAGCGTCCTTTTGTGCTGCGCTTTAGGAAAACTCTTTGTTTTTTTAGCTGAACTTGAGCATTCTCTTTGATAGTCCTTTCTTTTCGTGCTATGGTAATACCGATTCCAGGAGGATCTCTTTTATGAAAAATATTGTGGTTGCCGGCGGTGGTGTTCTGGGAAGTCAGATTGCGTTTCAGACGGCCTATTGCGGATTCCATGTCACCATCTGGTTACGGAGTCAGGGCAGCATCGGCCGTACTCAGCCGAAGATTGATGCCTTGAAGAAGACCTATATCGATACCATCAACAGCATGGCTGCTCCCGATAGCAAGACGCCCAGCAAGTGGTCGATGGGCATTGCTGATCCCGATACTTTCGATAAGGATGCCTGCTTAGCCAAGGTTGAAGAAGCCTACAAAAACTTAACGATTGAACTCGATCTGGCCAAAGCTCTCAAGGATGCCGATCTGGTCATCGAATCCATGTCTGAGGATCCCAAAGAGAAGAAGGCTTTCTATCAGAAGATGGCTCCGCTTCTTGAAGAGAAGACGATCGTCGTCACCAACTCTTCCACACTGTTACCTTCCAAGTTCGCCAAAGTCTCCGGCCGTCCTGACAAGTA
Organism: Bacilli bacterium; assembly: GCA_022647725.1. Taxonomy (GTDB): domain Bacteria; phylum Bacillota_I; class Bacilli_A; order RFN20; family CAG-288; genus Enterosoma. Next base: position 1,203,945 of record JALCLG010000001.1, on the reverse strand, counting down.
TTTGGCTCTCCATTTCGCCAACTCCATTTGGCATAACAATACCGCCGAAGTCATGGCCCAGCCCAAGACCGCTCCGTCTTCCTTCGATGCCGTGATGGCCTTTGCCAAGGATATCCGGATGGTTCCGCTCCCCTTACACAAGGAAAAGTCCGGTTATCTGCTTAACTCTATGCTGGTTCCGTTCCTCTTTGCCGGCATGGACCTCTATGTCAATGGCATCTCCGATCCGGAAAGCATCGATAAAGCCTGGACCTTAGGCACCGGCGCTCCGGAAGGACCGTTCCACATCCTCGATGTCGTCGGTCTCAAGACGGCCTACAACATCGTCGAGATGTATGTCAAGATTCCGTCCTTCTTAGCTCCGTATAATTTCAAAGGCATGGCCAAGATGCTGAAGACCTACATCGATGCCGGCAAGCTCGGCAAGTCGACTGGCGAAGGCTTCTTCAAGTATTCGAAGTAGTCATTAAGCTACAAATAAAAACTGCTTTTGGTTTCATAACCAAGAGCAGTTTTTTGTTGAAACAACTTTATTTCGGAAACAGAACTAGTCTTCAGCCCCGAAGTATTTCAGTTGCGAGGAATCCAAACCATAGAAGAGACCTGTCAGGACGACCTGGGAAAGAAAAGGATAGACGACCTCGCTGCTCTGATAAGAAACCGGCGGCACAAGATAGGGAATGCCATCGGCCTTTTCCATCCGCAGATAGAATCCCGGTCCATGAAGCGACGAGGTCTGCTGACGGGTGACCGTGGCCTGAAAGCTTTTCAGCTGAGAACTCAGATAGGTACCCGAATGATCAAGAGAGAGTCCGTCTTGATAGGTGGTGTTTACGGCAGAGACAGCCTTGTCCGTAATGGTCTCCGGCATCACGAAAAGCGGATCAGCCAAGCTTGCCGTTGCTTTGTACATATGATAGGAATAGCTGTTGTCACCCAACGATGAAAAGGACTGCAGACAGGAACATAATTCCGGATTGAACTGATACGCCGTCGTTGCCGTAAACGTCAGACTGACCGGAAGTGAGACTTGATAGGAACGGATCTCCGTGGAGTTGCTGCCGTCCCGGTTAGGGGCCTCAGCATAAAGGGAAAGAGAAACACTGCTGACATTCACCGCCAAGGACGGGAAGAGAGCGGGATCGAGTGTCATGGTCAGATAAGAGTAGTACAAGCTTCCCAACTGGCCGACATAGGCAAGGGTAAGATTGTCATACCCTAACATCGGATTTCCCTGGCTGTCATTGAGATGGAACGTAAAGACATGAGTAATCCTTTTCTCACTGACCAAAGGGAAGGCAAAATCATAGCTGATGGCATTGCCGGGATTGAAAAGAAAAGTGTCCTCATAATAAGCCGAGCCATCGCTCGGGCAGTAGAAGCCTAAGGATGTCGGCAGGGGTGCCACCGAAACGGAAGTGGATTCCGGAGTTTTGCTGCATCCCGACAGAAGCAGCAGCGGCAAGAGACACACCAGAGCTTTTGGATTCATTTAGGTTATCCTCTACGTCAAGTATAGATGATTTGGAAGGAAAAGAAACCCATTCTACTTCCAGCTCTAAGAACCCTAGGTTCAAATAGCAACAAAAAGCAAGAAAGTGTTTTGCTTTGCTGAGAAAAATGGTGATGGAATCAGAAACGGATGCCTAACGAGATCAGACCTCTCCCATAGGAGAAAATCTCTTTGAATCCATAGGCTTTGTAAAACCCATCGCTGTTGCTGCCCCGCTGAACGGCACAGATGGCCAGCTGATGGAAGCCTTCGGCTTTCAGTTTCTGAATCAAAGCATTAATCAGGAGAGTGCCGATGCCTTGATGCTGATAGGCCGCTGTCAGGTTGATATGGAGATGACAAGGCCATTTCCGGATAAAGAAAAGAGCTAGCAGGAACTTCTTCTCAAAGCCGACCTGACTGCGGTCGATCTGACGTAGCCGTGGGAAATATACCTTTTTGGTCGTCCTGACAAACCGCTGGTAATCGGTGTTGCATTCGATGTAACCGACAGCTTCATCCTTCTCATTGACGGCCACAAAGACGTGGTCAGGTTCCTGTTCAAGGAAATAGTCGAGAAAATTGATGGGGACCGTTGCCAGTTTTTTGGGATCCTTTTTATAAGAATCCCAGGCGGTCTCTTCGCAGATGTCCCGGAGCCTTTCGGCATCCTTAGGCTGATAAAGGCGAATCGTAACGTTATTGGTCATACGGTCAGCTCCACCATATTCCCTTCCGGATCCAAGAAGGAGGCTTCAAAGTAGCCGTCGCCCGTCACCCGCGGATAACCCAGAATCTCACAGCCTAGCTTCTGAACCTGAGCTAGGGCATCCTCGACGGCTTTCCGGGATCCCAGCCCCAATGAGAAATGGACAAGACAGGTCGAGTTCCGGTCAACGCGGACCAGCGGCATATCGGCATGGGAAAGAAGCTCCAAGCGAGCTTCTCCTTCTCCGGCCGTCAGGAAATAGTTCTCCCAGCCGGTCTTATCGTTATGGTATTTGGCATTGCTGACAAAGCCAAAGACCTGGCAGTAGAAGGCCTTCTCTTTTTCGATATCACGGACATTCAGACAGAGATGATCGATTTTCATTTTCTTTTCTTCTCCAAAGAATGGAGCTCCGCTAAATCCTCAGCAGTAATGGGACATCCGGTTCGATACTGTTTTTTATCCTCATCCGTAATCGGACGGATTACCTGACAAGGTGACCCATAGGCAACGACATTCGAAGGAATATCCTTCGTCACCAAGGAACCGGCCCCAATCACGGAATTGTCACCGATGGTGACACCGGGAAGAATGGTCACCGAGGCGCCTACCCAGACATTCTTTCCAATCGTCACTTTACGGACATACATCAGCGGACGATGCTCCGGATCGATGGGATGTCCGACCGTTGCAATCACGACATTCGGTCCAAACTCGGTATGATCGCCGATCACAATCTCACCATCATCGATGAAGGAGCAGTCGACATTGATATAGCAGTAATCCCCTAAGGTGATATGCCGTCCATAGCAGAAATAGAAAGGCGGCTCAATCCAGGCCCAGGTCTTCTTTCCAAAGATCCGTTTCATCAGGAAATACCGATGAACCAGACCTAAGCCAGAACCAAAGGACCGGTTATAGGCTCGCATCCGCCGCTTGGCTTGTCTTCTTTCCCATCCCAACCCTTCGCACTCATCACTGAATAGTTTGCCGGCCTTGATCCGTTCTCTCATCGTTGCCATACCCTTTTCTCCTTTACAAGGAAGCCTCATAGGCTTGCCGCTGTTCTTCCCAGAAGTCCTTATCTTTCTTGGTAATCGTCCGTAAGACACGGCACGGGACACCGGCACAGACCGTGTGGGAAGGAAGCGAGTGGGTCACCACGCTGCCGGAACCGATGACGACATCATCCCCGATGGTGACGCCGGGATTGATGACGACATTCCCACCGATCCAAACATCGTTGCCGATGGTCACCGGATAGCCGTATTCCAGTTGGGCATTGCGGACATCCTTGTCAATCGGATGACCGGCGGTATAGATGCAGACCCGCGGTGCCATGAAGACATTGTCGCCGATGGTGATCCGATTGACATCCAGGAAAATGCAGTCGTAGTTGGCATAGAAATTATCGCCGACGGAAATATGGCAGCCGTAATCACAGCGGAAAGGAGCCGCGACGAAGGCATTTTTGCCGACGTGAGCAAAAAGACCCAAAAGCAGCTTTTCCTTAGCCTTCTGATCAGGGTTCGTCTCATCATTGAACTGGGAAAGGATCTCCCGTTTATGTACCATCAGGGCTTGGAGCTCGGGATCATCGGCACAATACAGTTTTTCGGCCAGCATCCTTTTTTCCTGGGTCATGGGCAAAGCCTCCTTCTTTCTACTTCGATAGTATTTTATGATATTCAAGAATCTCTTTGGTAGAATAATAGAGGAAATAAATAGCACTTTCTTACACATGATCATTGAATGTCCGTCCGCCATGTACTTTGACAGCCAGGAGAAGATCGGCTACGACCAGCCGGATTTTCCGCTGTATCTCAGGCTCGGGCACCTGGCCGACCTCTTCGAGCATCGTGCCAAACCTCATTACCACGAGGATTTCGAATACATCCGGATTCTTTCCGGCCAGCTGAATTATGACGTCAACGGCCAGAAAATCCAACTCGGCACCGGTGAGGGCATCTTCGTGAATTCGAAAGCCCTGCACTTCGGCTATGGCCAATCCAATGACGACTGTGATTACCTGTGCTTGCTTTTCTCCCCGATGCTCTTAGCCGGAAACAAAAGCATCGAGGAGACCTGTCTCACGCCTTATCTCGAAGGCGGCCCCAGCTATTTGATGCTCCGAAAAGGATCAGAGCCTTTGGCAGTCCTGGAGAAGCTCTGGCAGGAAAAAGCCAACGGCGCAAACCGACTTAGCTATCTTTCTCTGCTCTTTTCCTTATGGAAGGAAACTCTGCTGCTGTTTCCGGCGCTGACGCCGGAAAAGCCGTCCTCCTCGTTGGAAAAGATGAAGACGATGATTGCCTATCTCGATGAGAACTACGGGGAAGACATCTCCTTAGCGGCGTTAAGCCGGATAAGCAACGTCTCTCCCAGCGAAGTCAACAAGCTCTTCCGTCTCTATACTCACCAGTCGCCGATGGCCTATCTGATTGACTACCGCTTAGGGAAAGCGGCCGCCTGTCTAAAGGAGACCAACCAGTCGGTGGAAGAGATTGGCTTTGGATGTGGCTATTCCTCTCCCAGTTTCTTCATCCGTTCCTTCAAACGGAAATATCAAGAGACACCGATTGCCTATCGTCACCGGAAACAGGAATAGATACGCTTTTTAATTCTATAGTTTAAATTGTTTTCATAAAAAAGCCGACAATGCCAAGACTGTCGGCTTTTCATTTATTCGATTAGATGAAGAGAGTCGTCGACGCTTCCTGACAGGCAGCTAAGTAAGTCGCCACGCCGACATAGTCGATGCCGTCAATCAGTTCCTCCTTCTTGATGCCCATGATGTCCATCGACATCGTGCAGGCCAGGAACTGGACGCCCGCCCTCTTGGCATTGGCTAACTGCTCTTCCAGCACCGGTACGTTCTTCTTCTTCATCACGCCCCGCATCATCTTCGAACCCATGCCCATCATATTCATCTTGCTGAGCTTGAACTTTTTGGCGCCTTTGGGCATCATCCAGCCGAACATCTTTTCGACGAAGGACTTCTTGACGTGCGGAGCCTTCGGCTTCCGTAAGAGGTTCAGACCCCAGAAGGTGCAGAAGACGGTGGCCGGCTTACCCATGGCCCTAGTGCCTTGAGCGATGATCATCGCCGCCAAAGCCTTATCCATGTCGCCGCTGAAGAGGACAATCGTCGTGCCGCCATTGCCGGTCGGATTCGTGTTCTGAACCACTCCCGGACCTTTCTCAATCACAGCCACGATCTTGCCGTCCTTGGTCTCATTGGAAATGACGCTGTTGCCAGTCGTCTTAGCCCACAGACCGATATCGCTGGTGAAGCCGCAGTCGGAAGCCGTGATTCTCATCCGTTCTCCCGGAGCCAGCTTCTCACTGGCCTTCGAGGCTTCCATAATCGGACCCGGACACTGCAATCCTGTCGCATCAATCTCAATCATTTTGCTGGCCTCCTTGGCCGGAACGGCTGCTGTTTCTGCCTTAGCTTCCGGTGCTTTCGGTGTCTGATGAATCGTCTTATAGAGCCTCATCCCGCCTTCGACGTTATAAAGGTTTGTGTAACCGAGATTGACGGCCACCCGTATCCATTGATAGGCTGTCAAACCAACGTTGCAGTAGACAATGATCTTGGCCGCCTTGTCTTTGGGAAGCTTATCCAAGTTCTGACGCAAGGTGCTGAAAGGAATGTTGACGGCACCCTCAAAATGCTCTAAGGAGTATTCCAAAGGGGTTCTGGCATCAATCAGGATGGCATCCTTCTTCTCCGTATCGAGCTGACTTAACGGAATCTGCCTGAACTGTCCTTCCTTGAGATTAGAAGCGACATAGCCGGCAATATTGACAATATCCTTGGCCATGCCATACGGTGGCGCATAACTGAGTTCGAGATCGGTCAGATCCATCACGGTCAGACCGCCCCGGATGGCCGTGGCAAGGACATCAATCCGTTTCTCCACGCCCTCTAAGCCGACCGCCTGAGCGCCATAGATCTTGCCCGAAGCCGGATCAAAGACAACCTTCAAGGTGACTAAGGAAGCACCCGGATAATAGCCGGCATGCTGATTCCGTTCAATCATCACCGACTGATGAGCTAACCCTTTCCGTTCACAGAGAGCCTCGCTGTAACCGGTGGAAGCACCTGTCAAAGAGAAAACTTTTAACACGGACGTACCGATGGCTCCCTTATAGGTATAAGGAAGTCCGTGGATGGTATCGGCTGCTAGCCGTGCCTGCCTATTGGCAGGACCGGCCAAAGCAATATGCGTCAAGGTCCCGTCCAGCGGGTCCTTGACCGCCACGGCATCGCCGACGGCTAAGATATCCGGATTCGGCTTATGAGTTACGGCATCAATGGTTTCCATTTTCTCGTCCGTTAAGACATAGCCGTCTTTGGTCAGCTCCAGACCGGCGCTTTTCGCCAACGCATTTTCCGGAGCAACGCCTAACGAGAGGATGACGATATCGGCCGCAACACTCTCACCATTGGCTAAGATGACCTTATGGCCTTTATCTTCAAAGCCCTTGAGGGTCAGCCCTAATTTGACACGGATGCCGTTCTGGCTCAGCTCATTGGAAAGGAAGACCGCCAGCTCCGGATCAAAGGGAGGGAGAATCTGATCCCGGCCCTCGACCAACGTAACCGCCAGGCCCCGCTCTTTCAGGTTCTCGGCCGTCTCGACGCCGATAAACCCGCCACCGACCACTAAGGCCGTCTTGGGAGACTTGCTCAAAGCCGCAAAGATACTGTCCGCATCTTCCATGTTCCGCAAATAATAAACATTGTCGGCTTCGTCCAGCCCGGCAAAGGAAATCTTCCGCGGCGTGGTGCCGGTGGAAAGAATCAGCTTGTCGAAAGTCTCATCGTATTCTTTGTTACCAGCCAGGTCGCGGAGATGGACACTCTTCTTGACCGGATCCACGCTCACGGCTTCCTGGTGGATACGGACATCCAGGTTGTATTTGGCTTTCAGGCTTTCCGGCGTCTCCTGCAGAAGACGTTCCCGGTCTTTGATGACACCGCCGAGATAATACGGCAGTCCGCAGTTGGCAAACGAGACAAAGCCGCCCCGTTCGATGACGATGATTTCATCGTCTTCAGAAAGACGCCGTAACCGTGTCGCTGCTGTGGCGCCGCCGGCGACGCCGCCGATGATCAGAATTTTGCTCATAAGGTTCCTCCCCTAAGGTTAGGACTATCATAAAGCATTTATTGACATATGTCAAAAACAAAGTATAATGAAGCCATGGCCAGACCTAAGAAAACCAAGATCATCGATCGTTTGCCTCGTTACCGCTGTTTCGGTTCCCAAGGACACTGCGATGCCCCGAAAATCGAGATGACGCTGGAAGAATATGAGACGATTGCCCTGATTGACGGGCAAGGTCTCTCCCAGGAAGAGGCAGCTTTTCAGATGTCGGTCGGCCGGACAACCGTGACAGCCCTTTATAAGAAGGCCCGGCAGAAGATCGCCGATTTCCTCGTCCACGGAAAACGGCTCTCGATTGCCGGCGGCTGTTATGCGGTGGAAGGCAAACAGGAGGGAAGCGGCATCGCCGCTGTTCCCTCAGGAAAGGATCATTCTATGAAAGTAGCCATCAGTTATGAAAACGGAGAGGTGTTCCAGCATTTCGGTCAGACCCCGAGTTTTATGATTGCCACTATTGCCAATGGCAAAGTCACTCAGACGGAGGTCGCGGAGACCTTAGGCACCAGCCACCGGGATCTGATTCCGTGGCTGAAAGAAAGAGGCGTCAACGCCTTGATCTGCGGCGGTATCGGCGGGATGGCCATCGATCTTCTGAAAGAGAGCGACATTGCCCTCTTTGCCGGCGTCAGCGGAAAAGCGGAGGATGCCTTGACGAAGTTCCTCGCCAATACATTGGAAAGCGTCTCAACGCCGACCTGCGACTGCCACTAAACTAAAAAAGTCGGTTAACTTCCCTAGCAAGGGTAGATAACCGACTTTTTAATTGTCTTCTAGATTGTCTCATCTCTCTTTAACTAAATTCGGAATGATAAATTCTTTGATAAGGTGCAATTGGGCTACCGCTTTTCGGTTGGCCGGCAAAGCTATTGCGGACCGTAGCAGGGAATCCCTAAGGACATCAGATACTGCACCAGCTCCATGCTGTGATTGATCTTGGAAAGGATCATCGATCCCAGCTGCTTTCCGGATCCGTCAAAGAAGGCAATGGCTCCATTGGTACCTAAACGGAGATTGGCAATGTCCTTGACGGCAAACGTCTTCGGTTTGGAGGCACCGGAGTAATACGTGAGAGTCTCCCCGGCAAGATCCACATAAGTCCTTAGCGTCAGGCCTAAGATAATGAGGAGGATGCCGAAGAAGGCCAATAATGCCAGCCCCACCCAGCGGCCGTCCGGATGAGTGACAAAGATGGCTACCAGGATCCCGGCGACAATGCTGAGCCCGCCGCAGACATCCAGAATGATCCGGATCGTCTTAGGGCACTCCACATGGATATGAACCGACTGAGGATTCAAAGTCGCCTGCATCGGAGTAGGAGACGCTGCTTTGATATCTTCCGGCAAGGAAGAAAGATCAATCGTTTCCTGAGCCATCCCTTTCTTCGCCTGGACCAGGATAACCGGGATAGCCAAAAGGTTGATAGCAGAAAGTCCCCAGGTCACATAGCCTAGGATCATTCCCATCTGACGGTCGGCTTTGTCGATGGTGTTGACCTCGTCTTCGGACAGATAGGTGACCTCCCCCTGCCGGACATAATAGGTCGGCTGATAGGTATCGTTCTCCTTCGGAGCATATTTCAGCGTGAGCGGAGTACTCTTATCCACCGTCGTCGTGAATTCCGTCGCATTAAAGGCTGAGCTGTATTTGCCGTCAATCTCATAAACGTCCGTATCATCCTTCAGTGTCAGATACAAGGTACCGGAAGAGGTTTTGTTCATCTTTTCAAAATAGCCCGTCTTTTCGGTTAAAGCGGAGAAGTCCCGTGGCGTCGAAAGATAGGAAGCGACAAAGAGAGACGTCCCAAGACCCGCAAAAAGGACACCCAGGATGATCGTGATTGCCAATTGGTTCCGGCGCTGAGTCCGATGATAGCCCTTGACCCGGGGATCTTTGATGGCATAGGAGAGACCGACTTTCTCGTCGGAGCTCTTCAGAATCTCCGCTCTCATCTTATTGTTGCGGAGGATGCTCTCGACATCAAAGAAGAGGAACACCGCTGCCAGAATAGCAACCACATAATAGGAGCGGCTGCCGAAATAAGTCTCCACAAAGAAGAAAGCCAACACAAAAAGACTCATGCCGAGAGTAAGGCAAGTCGCTAGGGCGAAGCTGCGATTGGCTCGGCTTTTGACTTTCTTGCCGATATCGCAAAGCTGCGCCTGACGCTGGGCCTGTGCCTGATCCTGATATTCTTCCATAAGGGGGTCTCCTTGGTTTTCCTTATTATACGTTTTAGCAAGGCTGATTTCGAGGAAAACAGGCTCCCGCCTAGAGATTCTTCAGCCGGTTCATCGGCAAGAGATGAAGAAGGAGGATATAGATAAGTTCAAGGAAGGCGATAGCCATCCAAACATGACTATAGACACCCTGTCCCATCAAGGAACCGGCTATCATCAGCCCCAAGCAAAGGCAAGCCATGATCTGCCGGGTCAGCCAGAAGCCCTTCTTCATCGACTGGGGTGCCAGCCAGACCCCTAAAGCAAAGAGGCTAGAAAGAATGGACATCAGGAAGGCAAGAATAGCAAAGGGATCCCCTTGACTCATCCGGTAATAAAAGGAGTGAGTTTCCCAAACGACATGACCGGTCTGGGCGTCACCGATCAGAACTTCCACGGGTGGCTCGGCCGGCAGGAAATAGTAGGCAATCCAAAGAGGAATCATGGTCATTGAGAAAATAAAAGTCCCGAGTCCTTTGGGAGACTCCAGAGGTTTTGCTGCCGCAGGAGATGGAGAAACAGAGGCTGCCGAGGCCTTTACCGGCTCGGCCTGCCGCTGCCCGTTTAGAATCTCTTCGATGGAGACATGAAAGACGAGAGCTTTTCCAAGGTCTCGACATCCGGAATGCTTTGCCCGGCCTCCCATTTGGAAATGGCCTGAGGCGTCAAGGAGAAAATCTCACTGACCTCTTGCTGGGTCAGGTTCTTTTCCTTTCTTAGGGATGTCAGAAATTCAGCCATCTTCACTTTGTTCATGGCAGGGCTTCCTCACTTTCGTCTCAAGTATGATACGCTTTCTCGCGCTTGCCAACCAAACCTTATTCGTTTTGGCTCAACTCCCAGTTGAGAGAACCGAAAAATACGATCCTAAAGGGAAATTCCAATGACATAAAAGAGACCTATTGATTCTCTTTTGAGCCGTAATAAAGAATCTTTCAGGCATCCATAAACCCTGAAAAGACCAAAGAAGAAACGAATAGAAGATCATCATTTCCCAATCTTCTCGGCGTCATCAAATATCTTGGATTTCTCTGTCCGGCCCATTGCCTCATACTCTCTTTTTCTTGTCCATAAGTTATTCTTTTTACTAACATTTTTGTTAGTTAAAAAACGCCCTTAATACTGGTCTCTTTTAAGTGTGATGACGCAACAAAAGCTTTCAAAAGGCAAAGGAGAATCACGACATTGACAGACATTCTATTATCGTTAGTTTCTCCGCTCGAATCATCCTAGAAAACACTTTTTCTTTTGCCCAGTCTACCCAGTCCAAAAAAAGTTATCGCCCCCATCAAATAAAAAATGAGAAATGGTTTATAATCTTTGTAAGTTCTCTTTGCTTCTTGTTTCCGTACGTTATGACAACAAAAGAAGAATGAGGAGGAAACGCAAATGATCAAGAACAATCTCAGCATCGACTATCCGCTCCCGAAGGATGTCGATGCCTTTCTGGAAGAGACTATTTTTCCGGCAATGAAGATTACCGAGCTCAACAATGACAACATCGGCGAGATTGCCGATTTCATTTGCAGCAATTATGAGATTCCTCTGTCGCAAGGGAAAAGGACAGCTGCCGAAAAGAAGACGTTGGCTCTGGTCAGCAAGGCCGTCACCATCCTTACCTCTAATAAGGTCATCAATCTATAGGCAGTGATCGATGAAATACCAATTTTCAAACAAGTACGTTCCTTCCGAGAAAACAGCCTCTTTTATCGATGCCTATGTTACCAAGGCTATGGGGATTGAGACGATAAATGATGACAACATTGATGAAGTCATCACGTTCATTGCCGAAAAGTTTGAAAATCCCCTCAGTCAGGAAAAGAATCTAACTGTGAAAGAAAAAAAGCTCTTAGCCGGGGCAGCCGATGCTGTTACGGAGTTATCCACAAAAGCCTACAGCAAATAGGCTGTGTAAGACAGAAAGCTGTTGTTAGATTAGTGATAACAAAGGGGGAACAGATGAAAAAGAAAGCAACACTTATTGTCTTGATCTTGCTTTGTTCGTGCCACTCAAACGGCACGGTGCAAAACGGATTTTCTTATGATTTTTCCCCTTCTTCGATTGAAGTGGGTGTCGTTTTAGAAAAAAGCGATTTTGAGATCTCAAAGCCTATTCCTTTTGAGCTTTCGTTTGGCCATCCTCGGAAGGATCTGACCCCCTTCTCTGTCAATGACACCCCAGGTCCGGTTTGCATTTATGTGGACAGTTATAACGGCAGCAGCCAATTTGCCGTCGATGAAACAGACTACAAAACTTTCCTCGAAAACTTAGTCTTTCTTAAAGAAATCCCCTCCCAGGATTTTTGGACAGATGATTTCGCTTATGAAAACAGCCTCGCAAAAGGCATGACCTTCAGCCATCACGAAACGGTATCCCTGCCCACCAGTTATTTTGCCAGTGACGGCAAAGGCAATGGCCGTGAAATGACTGTCCGGTTCCATGTCGTCCAACCTGTCCGTTATTCCGAAAGCAAAGAGTGGATTGCCCGTGCGGAAGGACACGTTCTTCTTTCTTATCATTATTCCGAAAACAACCAGATACACTTTTCCAGTTAATAGGCCGGCTTTTTTGGGGGATTCTCGCACCCGATTTGCACCAGCGAAAACAACCGATCGATTCCATTTACGTTAATCGTATCAAGAAAAAACTGTCCGAAATGCTATGGTCTCTAAGACTTTTCCTATGAATTATTCTAAAAAGTATTATAGGATTCGTAAAAATGTATTTTTCCTTTTCAATGGAAGCCACTGAATTCTCATGCCTGATTCTGTTTCTTCTTTGCAAAAGAGGTCTGTTGGGCGGAGCAAACCTCTTCATATCCGAGCCTTGAGAACTAAGGGGTAATATCGCTAAAGGATCACGTCTCAAATCATAGTCGACAAAATTTACTATTTAGTGAAAATAATCGACTATATCAGCTGGCTATTTTCAAGAAAATCAAGGAGAGACATTACGAAATAACCCTTTTCATCAAAACGTGGGGTTTGGCTGAAACGGCGTAAGACGAAAACCTTTCGGAACGAATCACCGACCAAAGAAAAGGGTTTTGCTTCCTGCTGATATTTTTCCTTCGTATCCATGTCCATGGCAACCTGCACGTAGACCTTTTCGTTGCCTTTGTTGACAATGAAATCAATCTCATAGTTCTTGTCAATCTGTTTCTTGCTTTCCAAGTCCGTCTCGCGATGGGGAATAACTCCAACATCGACTTCATAGCCCCGTGAGCGCAGATCAAGATAGACAGCATTTTCAATGATGTTCTGATATTCTTGTTCGTTAAAATGAAGGCGAGCATTCCGAAGTCCGATGTCACCACAATAATATTTCAGAGGACTGCTTATGTGGCTTTTCCCCTTAATATCGAAGCGTTTGCACTCTTCAAACAGGAAGGCATCGGTCAAATAAGAGATATAAGTCGCAATCGTGTCATTGGTAAGTTTATAATGTGAACTCTTCAATGTCTTCTCAATTTTTGCAGGGTTTGTAAGCGAACCGATGTCGCTGGAAAGAACATCGGAAAGAAGCTCGAAAGCCGGCTTGTTGCGAAGATCGTGACGGTCTTCAATGTCGGCAAGATAAACCGTCTCAAAAAGCCCCCGGAGATATTTTTCACGTTCAAGGTCGCTGTTTTTGCTGAATTGAAGTGGCATGCCGCCATAATCAAGATAATGACTGAGGGCGACCTCCGGGCTCATTCCCGAAAGAGGAAGAAACTCCTTGAAACGAATTGGAAAGAGACGAACGGGATCTGCTGTGCCTCGGAAATCGGTCTCAATGTCACGGGAAAGCATCCTCGAATTGCTGCCCGTAACGTAAATGTCAAAGTTGGGCTTTTTGTTTAGTGAAAGAAGAAGGCTACTGAAGCCCTTGGCTTCTTGAATCTCATCAAGAAGCAAGTAGTACATCCCGTTATCCTTAACGCGTTTCAGAATAAAATCACGGAGAGCTTTTTTGTCGTGAAGATTCTCATTCTCGCTTAAGGAAAGATCGGCCTCGATGATGTGATCAAGAGGAACTCCGGCATTTAGCAGATGTTTTTTGAAAAGTGTGGATAGTAAATAGGATTTCCCGACTTTTCGCAAGCCGGTGATTACCTTCACTAAATGATTTCCTTTTTTGTTTATCAGTGCATCAAGATCTTCTTTTCTTGGGAATTCCATACCATAAGTATAGCATATTCTATTCGATATTTTTTACTAATTAGATATTTTTGTCGACTACAGCTAAACTTTTTAATGGCAGACAAATAAATCAGAAAACTATCTGATCCTTTTGGGGCCGTCCTCAATCGCCATGTCAGGCAATTGCCTCTTCAGCAGCCGGTGAGGAATGAGATAAATATATTCTTCCAAAAACATTGCACCAAAATCGCACCCGTAAAAATTAAAAAAGCCCTTATTTAAGGGCTTATTTTATACGTTGGTGGAGCGAATGAGACGCCAGACGGACCCACTGGGAGTTTACGATCCTTTCCGTGAGCGGTCGCCAGTTGTAGCAAATGTCCACTGCTCCGTCTACATAGAGGTAGATGGTGTTGACGAAGACATCGATCAGCCTCTTTTTTTCCTCAAGGCTTCCGTTTCCGAATCTCCTGAAGCTTTTGAGGTACCAGACAATCTGTTCCCTCGTCAAGGTTGGATGCTCCATCTTCATTCTGTCCAGATTGGCGTTCAGTTCCGTCCGCCTGTCCTTGAGCTCCGCATAGCGTCTTCCGAAGTCCTCCGAGTCCATCCCGTTCTCCACCGCGCGCATGATGTTGTCCATCTTGGACTGAACCTGGGCAATCTCCGTCTCTGCGGACTTGATAAGCGGCATCCCCTCGAACTAAAGAGAATAGACGGCATCGGCAAAGGCATCCAGGAACCCGCTGTCGTTGACCCACTTCGATGTCTCACTGACGACGTAGTCCTCTATCAGCTCCTTTCTGACAGGCTTCATGTCACAGTCTTTTCTCCTTTTGCGGTTATGGCAGGCATAATACTTGAATGCTGGCTTCCCACTTCTGACCTTGCCGCTGTCCCCGACCATCAGGGCTCCGCATTTGCCGCAGCAGAGCTTTCCGGTGAGAAGGAAGGTATCGGTCTCCTCGGAGCGGAATGAAGTGGACTTCTTAGCGTTTTCCTTCAGCCTAGAGGATGCCTTGGCAAAGACCTCGGCGTTCACGATGGCGGGAAATGCCTTCGGATTGGTCGCACCGCCCTTCGTGTATTCGCCAAGATATGTTCGGTTCCTCAGCATGTTGTAGAGGGAGCCGTGGGAGAACGGATTCCCCGACCTGTTGCGAATCCCACGAGCTTTCAGGGCGACCCTGAGCGCATTGAGGGTGATTCCCGAGGAAGAATACTCCCTGAAGATCTCCTTCACCACATCGGCCTCCTTTGGATTGATTGCTAGCCTCTGATCAACATCGTCATAGCCGTAGGGAATCCTTCCGCCGTTGAAGATGCCCTTCTCGACGTTGATGCGGTTGCCGCGCTTGATCTTCACGGAAAGCTCGGCCGAATAATAGGCGTTGTAGCCGTCGTTCATCGCGTTGAAGAGAATCCTCTCTGGCCCTTCGATGTTGGGCTCCGTGACCGAAAGAAGGCTCACGCCGTTCTCCTCAAGCTCCTTCCGGTATCTCGGGGCATCGGCGGTGTTCCTCGAGAAGCGGTCGCTCTTCCAGACGACAACCGTCTCGAAGAGATGGGCCCTCGAATCCAGTATCATCTTCTGGAAGGCTGGCCTCCGGTCGTTGGTGGCCGTCATTGCCCTGTCGACATAGACATTGACGATTTCGACTCCCTGCTCCCTGGCGAAGGCCTTGCAGTCCTCGACCTGGCCCTCAATCGACTTCTCGTTCTGGTGTCCGCAGGAAAAGCGGGCGTAGATGACGCCGCGTATCCTCTGGACCGGAATGCTTTCTCCGCTCATAAATAAAAGACCCTCCTTGCTGTGAACAAATCACGAAATCGAATTGATTTGCCTCCACTGAGGCCAGGGTCTTCCTGTAGCGTTCAAGGCCGAAACCTTGAACCTGATGACTAATTCTATCACGCCTCCACGCCATTCGGCTCATCTCGCTTCATCTTCCTTTCCGATTCGTATCTTTTCTTCACCTCCGGATCCCTGAAGGCCTCGGCAACCTCGGCGAGGAGAAGCGCGGCAAGAGAGTTCATCACATCCTTCGGCATCGAAGGCTTCGACTCCGGAGGACAGCAGAGTCTCTTAGGCACGGATGGCGGATCTGACGTGCCTGATGCCGATGGCTTTTCTAAAGTGATGAAAGCCAACGGATAACTAGGATGCTGAATGTCTTTTCTCACACTTACGGATTCTGACACGTGTTTAATTCCTTTCTTTTTGTTCTTTCCTCTGCTCCCGCCAATAAAATGAACGCTTCTTCACTTAGACGCCGAGGGATAGGGAAAAATTAACCCCTCAGTTTGAAATGTCCCCTCACTTAGACGCTTCGAGAAGCGGAAAATACCAAAGTTTTTTTCATAATTCGATTAAGATTCCTTGGAACCCCCTCACTTAGACGCCGTGAAAACCACAAAATATAAACATAAAAGTAAATACCCTCCACTTAATACCCTCGGAAAAAGGCAAAACTTGGTAGCAAAAAGCAAGAATCCCAAATGGGGTTAAGAAATAATACAAAATCAAAAGGGCACCATCTAGATCAAATCAATAAGGTTTCTCGCCCAAAACAGAATCAGTTGAGTCGAAAGTAACTTTTTTCTTTTTAATAAACGTTAGAACGTAACCGGACAGTGAAACCGCTGTGTCTACAATCGATAAAATAGAAATGTTATCTTTTAGTAAAATCAAATCGATACCAAAAAATTTGATAATAAGATTGGCGATGATAAGAACGAGAAAACACCAATTCATCCAAATTAAAAGCCTGTTAAACCATGAATAACGTTTATCAAACGGAATAAAAGAAAGCAAAATGGGTGGCAAGAAATATATAAGAAGTCTATAAGCAAGCAAAGTAAAGAATTGGTTTAAGTTCCCCATTCCTTCAACAAACATGTTGCCCCAAATTTTATCGACATTCAAAGCAACAAAAAGAGCAGAGATTCCGACAAATGTTGAGGGGACCAAGACAAACGATAAAAAAACTAACACATGATATTTGCTTCTTGATTTCATCATGAGCCTTTGAAGATATTGCCGAGCCTAGTCCAAAAATCATCCTCGCAAATATCATTTATTTCTTTTAGAGTAGAGACAATTTGCCCAGTTTCTTTCGAATCATATTCGTCAAATTTATCAAAACAATCTTTAACGTCCTTCTTAATTTTGCCTTTAATTGATGGGGAAAAGAATTTAGAAATCTCGTCAATAAAATTTTTAAGTCCTGAATCATGAATATCCAGTAAGTCATTAAGGTGCCCAACCTTAATAGCAATCTTCTTCAGCTTTTCGGGGTCATTAACGCCATCAATTTTGTTAATGAATTGTTGATAAAGTTCTTTCTTTTCATTCATTGTGTATTCCTCCGTTAATTCCATTTTGGATCAATAATATTTCCCTTATAGTTATTAGAAAATACCATGTCTTTACCCACCGCTATTGTCTGATGACTTTTCAAAGGCAACTTAACAAGAATTAAATGTTCATTATCGTCATAATAGCCAAGAAGAAGAGAGTTTAGCAAAATTGGATTCTCACGAGTCAAAAAAGCAACACGAATGTTTTTTGCCTCACGAGGAGGAATAGCGAAAGAATAATAGCCATTTTCACCGAGTACCATTTTTTCACCACCGGGGATGGGGATGCCATCGCGCTCAGGAGCACCAATCTTATCAATTTGGATAAAACGACGCAAGGAACCATCCTTCCATTCAAATAAACAAAGGTCACGAATAAAAGCGACATCTCTCTTGTGGTTTTGAAACGTAACATCGATAGCGATATAACCTTCCGATGGCTTTAAATCAATGATGCGGAGGATTTTTTTAATCTCGCCAAATTTATTCAATCTTTCCGATAGCATTCGCACAATTACTCCTCCGGCTACAGTACTCAAAATTCCGGTTCCTAGTCCAATAAGAAGATTTATAGTTTCTTGACTCATATTGCCTCCAAAGGCAAAGGCCTATTTCCTGCCAAGAATATAGTCTATCGAAACATCAAAGAAATCTGCCATTTTCTCAATATTATCAATGGAAGGCTTTGACATTCCAGACTCCCATCTAGCATAGGTGACACGTGAAACTCCAAAATTCCTTGCCATTTCGACCTGAGTTACCTTCGTAGCTTTTCGAAGGTTGATGAGGTTCAAAAGTTTCTTATACTCCATCTTTTTTATCCTCTTCCGTAACAAATCTGTCTTTCAAAGCTTTGAAGCTGGAATTTGAAAGAATCTCGTCATGGGGAATGAAAACATATCGGAACGGCTTATGTCCTTGGGCGACATTGTACGCACTGGCTAATTTGCAGTATTTTTCAGCACGATCTTTCTTCGACAATACGTCAGGGTCGCTCATTTTGTTACGGGCCTTAACTTCTACAAGATAGTAACAATCGTTGGTCTCAACGACGAAATCAGGCTCATACAAATGGCCATGATTGTAGGTGATGTTGAATTGTCTGGAATCCGGACGTAACCAATTGATGACTTCCGGGGAATCCTCACAGACAATAGCAAATATTCTTTCCGGTTCGCTGTCGAACTTGAAAAGATCAGTGAGAGATTTCTTGGCGCCGGTATAGACTATCGAGCTGATATTTTCTTCCGGAACCTCATGAATATCCTTGGTGCCACCGGCAGTATCAAACTGCTGACGAATGATTTCCGTTTGGACACCGACCACGGCTTCAATAGCACCTTCGTATTTCACAGCGATATGGGAAATAAGCTGCTCTTTCATCTGGCTTATGATGCTGTTTTTGTTGGCAAAGACGATGTTTCGCTGCATGTCGTAGTCATAGCCCTTCTCAGCATAATGGGTCAGGAACTGCATGATTATCTTTTTGATGATACTGGAGCATTTGCGGTAATCAACCTCTGGGATTTCGCTCAACCCTTTGGCAAGTTCCATCTTGGGGTCAAACGATTTCAAAACAAGGGCTGAATTAGCTTTTTCCACAACCGTCTCGGAATTATCAGTAAGGCTCTTGATGACAACGTCCGTAGTAAGAGGAACGTAGCTCATCAAAGTCATATCTAAATCAAAATCCTTGATAATGTACTGTTCTTCTCCGATCTCTTCGGTCCTAAGCTTAGGTAAATACATTACCTTCTTTCTGATTTCATCAACTAGTTCGTCACCACCGCAGTTAAAGATGGCCTCAATGTATTTCTGCAGGTCAGGCTCAACAGCTCTTTGACTTAAGTCCTTTTTCAAATTCTCGGCTGTAAGATTTTCTTGCTTCTCAGACTCTAATTTTTGGGCTGCAGTGTCATTAATATAGTCCAGTGCCATGTTATAGAGATTATCAAACGAATCGTCATTTTCTTGGACACACATTTCTGACTTGACTTTGCCCACAAGCGTCTGTGTTTCAGAGGAATGTTCCCCCTCTGTTGGAATCAGCTGTAATTGGACGTTAGCGTGGCTTTGGGCTATCTGTTTTTGCTTTTCCATATCAGCCCAAATCATTCCGCCGGCATGGAGAATAGAATTGGGATCGTTGGCTTCCTGTATGACCTCGTTGAACTTATCGTGGGCAGTGATAACGACGGAATCTACATCCTTGTCACCAGTTCTTACGCCAAAAGGCAGGCGAAGTCCACGGCCGATAGTCTGTTCACGAAGAACACGGCTTGTGGCGGTTCTTAAAGGGACAATGGTATAGAGGTTATTGACGTCCCACCCCTCCTTCAGTTTGTTGACATGGATAACTATCTCGGTCGGATTGTCATTTCTTTCAACACTAAGGAGAAGCTTTATGTTCTCGTCTTTTTCATCCCCTGTTAGGTTGCTATGGATAATAATTACTTTGTCTTTATATCTTCCGTCTTGGAATGCACTGCTTTTGATGAATTCATATATCTTGTTCGCGTGGTCGGTGTCTTTGCATACGACAAGCATAAAGGGCTTTACCAAACGGTTCCCAGTATTTGCCGCGAATTTCTTCAAAGCCGCTTTCATATTTTCATGATGGCGAATGCCGTCATTCAGCATAATCTGGTCTATTTCTTCATTGCTGAGGTTTGAAACATCAAGGTCACGCCGTGCCATGGCATATGGGGTCCTGGTATAGCCGTCCTGGATAGCCTTGCTCAAAGGATATTCATAAACTACGTTCTTAAAAAGAATCTCTTTGGTGCCGTCCTGAACTTTCGGTGTGGCTGTCAACTCAAGTCCAAGGATAGGATGAAGTTCATTGATGGATTGGAACCCGGATTTTGCCCGATAATGGTGTGATTCATCCATCAGCAAAACAAGATCCGGAAGGGATGAGAGATAATCATAGAAACTCTGGCCCAAATATTCGTTAAGGTGTCTGATTTGGCGATCATCAGAATTGAATTTCGAGATATTGAAAATATAGATGTTCACATCCATATCGTTTTCGAGCTGAAGAGTGCCCTTATTTTTATAGTCATCATCAGCCCAGATAATCGGGTGACGGTTGGCAAAGCAACTGACGCCTTTGAAAACATACTTCTCATTGTCAGGGCTTGGATTTCCTAGGTCGTTTTTTAATTTCTCGTAAATCGTCAAACTGGGGGCGACAACGAAGAAGTTGCGAACACCTTTATTGGTATAAAGGTAAGTGATGAAAGCTCCCATCAGTTTTGTTTTCCCAACGCCTGTTGCCAAGGCAAAGGTCATGGACATGAAGGGATGGTCAAAAGAGGTGAAAATCGGATAAAGCTCATTGACGGTCTTTTCGGCAGAAGAAATATCCGGGGTTTTGGAAAGAGGTATTTCATCAAGAATATCGTTAAGAATCTTAACGCTGTACCACTGAGGCTTGCGTAAAGACATCGTGTCCTTGATGTAATCGAGAGTGTACTCGGGATAAATCTTTTGATTTAGCTTAATCATTGTCTTCATCCTCATATTCAGGCGGATTAACAATGTTGAGATTGTAGTTATTTACCCCATAAGTGCAGTCTCTAAGGAGCGATTGAGGTATTTTCTTGATGATGATTGATTTAGAGACATTTGCAGCAGACTCATCATAGGACTCACATGAAATCAAAAGGGTTTCATCTTCCTTCATCTGCTGATGGATGGATTCCACATATTCGGACGTAACGTGCTTCGTAGTTACGTATAAGAAGGCTTTGTCGCCATTATGGGCCTGTTTCCAGAACACGGAAGAGTTAGGTTCATAGGAATAGGCCTCATGCTTGGCCACAGCAGCCGAGAGCATTGCTGGATTGTATTCAGGATTGATAATAGCCTGACCAAAATCATCTTTCAGAATAAGCGTTGGAGCAAGCTCATAGAATTTATAACCGCCGCCACCTTTGTAGCCCGTTTCTTTAGTAATACCGCCTTTGTCTTCACCTTTGATTACCATATCAAGGCGGGGCTTGTCATGAGTATAGGCAACATCCGTCATCTCAATGCCAATCCATTTGCGGTTCATTTTTTGAGCAACGGCGGCCGTGGTGCCGGAGCCCAGAAATGAATCTAACACAAAATCTCCGGGATTAGTTGCTAACGAAAGTATTCTTTTAATCAATCGTTCTGGTTTCGGTGTTGAAAAAACTATGCTGCTGTTGAATTGCTTAACTTCATGTTTTGCTTCCTGATTATCACCAACATCGTCTCGAAGCCACAAGGTTCTACATACAGTTCCTTGTTTAACTTCCGACAAATATCGTTTTAATTGCGGTGCTCCTGTTCCGTCTTTTCCAAAATAAAAGCGGTTTTGTGCAAGATATTCTTTTGCTGTTGATTCGCTAAAGCGATAACAGCTGCCCTTTGGAGGAAAATAGACTTGGTGTGTTTTCGGATTTTCAATACCAAACACTCCAGATTGAGAAAAAGTTTTTACTAATACATTGTCAGATCTCCACAAGCCACGTCCATCATTGTCATCATATTTATAATATTTGTTTTGCTTTTCACCTCGTGGAAGTAAATTTGGTCTCCAAGTTACTTTGCTCTTAGCATAAACCATTATGAAATCGTGACTATCAGACAACCATTTTGAATCGTTTTGCTGCGAATATTTTTTCTCCCAAATGACTGTGCAGACAAAATTATTTCTTCCAAAAACCTCGTCACACAAAACTTTCAAATAGGCTTGTTCATCATCGTCTATACTGATCCATAGAGATCCGTTGTCTTTGTCCAAAAGAGTCCAGATTTCGCGAATACGCGGTAGCATTAAGGAAAGCCAAGTGCTGTGCTCAAGATTATCATCATAGGTTGAAAAGGCAGTTCCTGTGTTATAAGGAGGATCAATATAAACACATTTAATCTTACCGGCATAATCTTGCTCCAAAGCTTTTAAAGCAAGAAGGTTATCACCATGAATCAGAACATTGTCGAAAGTACACTTGCTATCAAGCAAGGATATTTCGGGTTGCCGAGAAAAACTCTTAGTTTTATCTTCAACCAGTATTCGTGGTTCTACTTCCGTCTTTTGGTCTTTGCCAATCCAGAAAAGTTCTAGTTTTGTGTTCATAGAAAATCCTCTTTAATATCATATCGCAAATATATCGTTTGATGTTACACTTTTGTGCCGAATTTTGGGTCTATCGCCATATGGGTTTCCCATTGTTGAGTCTACCCAAAGATGGGCGGTGACGCAGATTGCGCCACCCCCTTATCCTGTTTCAGCAATCAAGCCGTTCTCGTTTCAGCGCTTCTTGAAAATATGCAACATTTTGCTAAAAAGGCTTTCCTTTGGAGCAAGATTAACATTTGGGTTGACTTCAGTCTTGATTTCTTTACTTGAGCTGTTATTCTTCCCTATATTTGAGCCCTTGATTTTCGAATTTACGATAACAGTATTCCCAATAGAGCCACCTTTAATAATTGTATCAGCTGCATCTTTTAATTTTCCAATATCAGAATCCGAATATTCGTTCTGACTAATATCAAATTGATCAAGATTTCCAAAATTTTTCTCGTACAATGTTAGCAATTCGATTGCACGAATTCTAACTTCCTCGATGATTCCTTCAATTGCGTAACTAGAGAAAGACAAAATAGCGCTTGTCACTTCTGCATTTGTACCTTTTTGAAACATACTAAACATCTCTGGCGATACCGGGATACCAACAGTGCCTCCCTTTTCTATCTGCGCCTTTTGATCAAGGAGCTCAGGAATTCCTTGCGTCAGACCATGATGGTTCATATCTTTTTTCAGATCTTCTGGAACACCCATTGTTGGCAAGATTTGATTGGAATAACGAAGTAAAGAACCAAGACTATATAATTGATAACTTCCAATTGGAATTAGTTCAGTATAACGATATTCAGGAAGGTTTTTTGTTTTATATCCATTCACTTCATTTTTTACCCAGTCTTGAACTTTTTGATCGCCCAATTCTAGTGAAATAATTAATATTCTTTCAAGTGCTTGAGAAAGAGAGGCTTTGTTAGAAACCAAATCTTGAATAATTAGACTTTTTGCCATTGTTTTATTCCTCCCAAAAGCAACGTATCTTTTACTTTAATATTTTACCCCAATGTCTTGATGCTATCAAAAAAAGAGGGTTTCTGAACCCTCTTTCTTGCTTGTGGTCCTATCTTGTATTACCGAGGTAGAACCTTAAGACGAACGCACCATCGAGAAACTTGAATTCCGACGGGCGGTCCGTCTGGTGTTTCGTTTGGTGGAGCAAACCATTTCATATCCGAACTGACGAAATGTAGGAATCGGCTTTTATTTCTTCACTTCTTTAGTTTTGATTAAAACGATTGATTTAAAGTTGAATGTTCCAAGACTAAACACCCGTTTTTTCATCTTCTCATCATTGTAAACCAGCAAGCAGTTATCAATCTCGTCTTTCTTTTGGAGGTTATCGTGGTTGATAAAATATTCCCCTTTGAAAAGGACGGCATACCCAGGGAGAACGTTCATTGCTGGTACGTCGTCAGCAATAATAAGACCATGTAAGTTTTTGGCCTGGCCCATATCAAGCACAGGACAGGAAAACAAAATCACCCGTTTGCTGTTATAAAACTCGATTCTTAAATCTCGAATAACCTTAATCTTGTCGGAGGGATTATAAAATACCAAATTGACTCCAAGCCTAATAGAATCCAACTCTCCATCTTTCAAACCGTCGCAAAAAAGGCCTTCTCCGTTCCGAGATTCTATTGGCTCAACAAAATTTGAGACCTTGATGTCCAATCGCTTGTTTTTGGGTTTGCCAAGAAACCAGCCTAAAAATGTACCAAGTATCGTCGCCCCTACACCAACCAACGATGTCCACAGCCATGTTAGATCCATGAAATTACCCCTTGTAAATTGAATAGACCATATCAACAAGAGACATCGTAGCATTGATGCATAGTTTTGCTTTAACGAAGTCTCCGGTTTCAATGTGGGTCATGCTATTGGCTAAATCTATTGTACTTTTAGCATAACCGCGTAACGTCACGTTTTGGCCGCCGCTAAGCACCGAATTTACATAACAATCTAGCTTTCGATATGAATCGGTATCGGAAATATGTTCGATTCGATTCCCCTTCGAATCTAATTGCTTATCCTGAGACAAAAAGGAAAAATGCTCCTTCTCGTTATAAACCTGGTTTGCCAAAGCGATAATCGTTTCCCGACAGCGAACTCCTATTTCATTGAATGTCATTTTGTCTTTAATGGAATATATTTTCACATTCAATTCAGCCAAGGAATTTTCTATTTCTTCCCAGCCCGTTTTTGACCTTTTGACGATTCGAACATCTCGTACATATGATTTTTGAAGAAGCGAGACTGTTGCGTTATATTTGTCTAATACATACTTCCTTCGGCTACCATATTTTGATAGATCCTCCTTGACATCATTTTTGTAAAATTCATACCATTGCCATAAAGAATCAAATGAGAAAATCAAATCTTGGCCTTTCGTGAGGGAAAGAATTGAAACCAATTTTTGATGGTTTTCTTTATATTCAGTCTCGATCTCGGATATAGAAGTCCCAGTAGCACAGAGAATAAGGAGACGCGACTCATTAACAACGCGATCAATCAATTCTTTTGGCGAACAATGTTCAATAATCAAATCCCAATCAATAAACAATTCTTTAAAAGGAACTATCCTACATTCAGAAAGAGAAATATTGCCTTCATCAAAAAAGCGCCCGGCGGAATTCGCAATAACATCCTGCCATTCTTTGATTTGCTCCGAAGACAGATTGTTAATTATTGGAAGGCGAAGATAAATATATAAAGTGTAAAAATAGGTTCCTCCGTCCCAATTGTCATACCCAGTTTCTACAAATCCATAGTCACATTTCCGAAGTAAATCTACTATTTCGGTTTGACCTTTTTCCTTCATGTCTTCAAGCAACATGGAGAAAGCCGTTTGAGTATCATCCATTAAAACATTCACCTCCGATTTAACCCATATTTCGCCATCAGCAACAAAACAAGCCGGCAAATTTGAATTACGCTTTTATATTTTAAGCTTTTTTACATGACAACTTCTTATATTTTTCAAAACTAACCTTCATTTGAAAACAGTTTTGGATAACAAAGACCGGATATGGGCATTTAGAATCTGCCAAAGACACTTTTGTTTGTCCATTTTTGACACTTTCAAGGGAGACCTTTGGTGTGTGGCTGCGATAGTTAAAATTGACAATTGCATAGCCGCCTTCTTGATCGTATAAAAAAACTGAGTTAATAAAAGTCCAAATTAAAGCTTTCTTTCCTTCGATAGTATCGATGTCGGCGGCCTGGAAGCGGAGCAACGCATATTGGATCTGGTCTTTGCTCAAGGTCGGGTTGTCGAGTTTCTCCTCCTCAAGCTCGTGGGACAGCTCCTTCTTCTTGGCTGCCAGTTCGTCGTAGCGTTCCTTTAGGCCCTCATAGGCCATCCCGCCCTCGATGGCATTGATGAGGTTCGACATCTTGCGGTCGAGATCAGCAATCTTGCCTTCCAATTCGCCTAGCCTCGGGTTCTCCCCGAACTGGGCCGCGTAGATGGCTTCCGTGAGTCTCGAGACCATTCCATCCTCGTTGAGGAATTTCAAGGCCTCATTGACCACCAGCGTCTCGATGAATTCCTTGTTGACCGACTTCTTGTGGCAGGAATGATTTCTCTTCACGTTCCTGCACGTGTAGTAGCGATAGACCCTTCCACTTCTCTTGTCGGTGGAATCGCCCGCCATATAAGCCCCACAATCGCCGCAATAGAGTTTGGTGGTAAGAATATAGTCGTCCTGCGCCTTGAAGCGCGCCGAGGCCCTGGAATTGCGTTTCAGCTTAGCCTGTGCCTTCTCAAAGGTCTTCAAGTCGATAAGCGGAGGGACGCAACTCTTGTTCACGGTGCCCCCGCAACTGAACTCGCCGATATATTTGCGGTTACGGAGCATCCAGCAGACGCTTCCGTGGTGGAAAGGCTTGCCATCCCTGCCCCGATAGCCCTTGGCGTTGAGGGTGCAAACCAAGGAGTTGATTGTGCAGTTGGTGGTCGTGTAGAGGCGATAGACGAGCTTCACGGCCTCGCTTTCCTTCTCATCGACCACGAAGCGCTGGTTCTCCGTCCGATAGCCATAGGCCGGCCTTCCGCCGTTCCACTTGCCCTCCAGCACGTTGTCGGTGTTGCCCCGCTTGATCTTCTGGGCGAGGTCAGCCGAATAGTATTCGTTGATGCCGTCGAGGACCGACTCCAAAAGGATGCCCTCGGGAGAGTCGGAGATGTTCTCGGTCGCCGATATGACCTTGATGTTCCTCTTTCCGAGGACGGCACGATAGCGGAGGGAGTCGTACCGGCTTCTCGAAAAGCGGTCGAGCTTCCAGACCAGAACGGCGTCGAAGCCCCTGCCCTCGGAGTCGTTGATCATTTTCTGGAAATCGGGCCTCTCGTCCGTGCGGGCCGAGAACGCCCTATCGATGTACTCGTGGACGATTTCGATGCCCTTGGCGTCGGCGTAGGCATGGCACTCACGCAACTGGCCGTCTATCGACTCCTCTCGCTGGTTGTCGGACGAATAGCGGGCGTAAATTACGCCTCTCAAAGTCCCTGTTTTCTGGTCCTGCATTTAAAAAGACCCTCCTTGCTGTTAACAAATCACGTAATCGGATTGATTTGCCTCCATTGAGGCCAGGGTCTTCCTGATTCCGGTTTAACCGGATTGTAGAACTAATTAATCGTCATCATCTTCGTCATCGCTCTTATGGATATTGCACGCCCTACATAAGAGTTGTGCATTGGACAAAACCGTTCTTCCTCCCTTGTCCCATGGTTTAACGTGGTCAACTTGAAGTTCGTCCGCTGTAAACCACATTTTGCAAATCGCGCATTGATATTTGTTGTCTTTGCAAACGGCCTTTTTAAGCAAGGCCTCTTTGTCATCGGCAGTAAACAATCTTTTTGGATCAACTGAAATGCCAGCCACGATAGCGTGAATAATGTCTTTTATTTCCTTTGCGTGGTTAGTCAATTTGGCATCGTCAGACTTTAAATAAGCTTTAATCCTGTCGTTAATTTCTCCTTTGTGCTGCTTCCAAATCGCAATATCTTTGACATGCTTAATAGCTAAGTTGAAGTAAATAGGCAATTGGCCGCCATATGATTCAAAAATATCGGCAACAAAATCGACGTATTTCTTAATCTCTTTTTGGTCATCCTCAAAGCTCTGATTCTGGTGAGAAGAAACATAGTCATAAACACCGTCTCTTCCAGAAAAATTGCGGATAACACCTAATAATCTCAATAAAGTAAGCCTTGCTGCACCGCGGGCAGGGGCACCAAGGATTTTCTTGGCATTTCGGTCGTTCTCACAATATGAAGTCAATCCGCGAAGATATTCGCCATAGAACAAGCCATTCAAGACCTCGTATTCACTCAGCGGAACACCCAATGTATTAATTCTTCGGAATATTTCTCGTTTTAACGATTCTTGCCCTTCGCAGACAATATCCCGAATCACCGTGTTATCAATAATCGCTTGAATTGATGAGTCGGTAACCCTGCGGATTTTTCCATCATATTCCAAATCGTTGTGATAGAACCTTGTGATGGCGTAAATCCTTTGTTTTCCATCAAGGACTTCAAGTTTTCCATTATCATTTTTCCAAAAGTAGAAAGCCGGAAGAGGGATTCCTTTAACAATGCTATCAATAACAAGCCTCTGTTTTTCGTCATCGTAAACAATTTCTCTTTGCAGCTCAATATCAGAGACGATAGTTCCACTATCGACTTGTTGGACAAGTTCATTAATCTTCATCTTTGTGGACCTCCTTGTTTTTAATCAATATCCTTCTGAAAGGAATATGATCGGGTTCCCCATCTTTTGCTATCCAAAGTTTATTGCTGTCATGAGGAACGTGCCGGTCTTTGCGGGGAGAGAACAAGTCATCCTGACCCATTCCAACGATTTCAAACTGATCAGGATTGTATTTTTGAAGGAAAGTAATCGGTACTCCCATCACACCAGGATAGTCATACGGAATTGAGGTGGTCTTCGAAACGTCAACGCCATCAATGTTGAAATAAGACGGATTTTTTACTGGATCGTATTTTTCAGTCAAGATAAGTCGATCGTGACGGTATGACACATCGAGGTTTGTCACCCACATACAGCACCTGCAGATAGCATCATTTTTACCATATTTTGTTCCGTCAGGCTTTGCGAACCCCGTCATATGATAGTGATAGCCCATCCACATTTCGTTTTTCATGATGTGCTTAAAAACGTTGTTGTAAGTTATCGCGTTCTGGGGAGCGATGACAAGAAATTGCATATGGTTTGCAAAAAGAACGTCAATAAACTCCCTAAATTGGCTGAAGGGGGGATTAGTGATAACTAAATCGTATTTTGAATAATCAATGTCTTGGAACCGAACACCTTCTCCGTTTTCAGGGTTATATCCACTAACAGACAAAGAGGAAAATCCATAAGTGTCTGCATGAGACAATAAGAACTTAACGAAATTGCATTTAGTGTTTTCAAGTTTTTCCTTGGCAATGCTGTTAGATTGCAAAAGATCAATCTTCTTAATAGTTCCACCATGGTCAAGAAGAGAATAGCCTGGGATTTCTTCTTCAGCTGAATAAACGATTTCCTCGTTGTAACTTTCGTCCCAATCGCACGGACAAAGAATTCTCTTCCCTTTAAGTTGATCTTTATACGAAGGGAGTTCGGCGGCAATATCTTCGAAAAGCGTATAAAATTCATCATCTTGTTTTTGCTTGCTACCTAAGATAACCGAATTCTTGCTCATAAATTATTCCCTCCATTTAGAGAAACGTCATTTTTCTTGCACAATTCAACGATTTTTCTTTTTGCCTTCATCGTTGGTTCACATTTTTTGTTTTCCCAACGATTGACGCTAGCATAAGAAACGCCCAACTTTTGGGCAAGTTCAGTCTGCGTGATAAGAAGCTTTTCTCTCAAAGCCCTAAGCGCTTTGCCATAATCCATGTTTTTATTGTATCAGATTTATAGCATCTTTAGAACTTCTTTTCATAATATTTTCCTCAAATCGCCATGCGGGTTTCCCGCTGCCGGGCCTGTCCCGGAGATGGGCGGTGACGCAGATTGCGCCACCCCCTTATCCTGTTTCAGCTAGAAGGGTTGTTTTGTCCCTTTCCAGAGGTTTGACCACGCTCGGCCTTTGGTCCCTTCCGCTGTCCTTAAGCGTTGCCTTGGGTTCCCTTGGCTCTGCTCTTCTCGTAGCGAGCCACGAACTTGGGGTCGGCGAACTTCTTCCGCACCGCCCCTAGGAGCGCTCGAGCGAGGACATCCACCTCTGCATCGCTAAGCTCGGCCACAGGCTCGCCGCTTCCCTGAGCCGGATCCGGCAACGGATTGACCACGCTTGAAGGCGATAGGCCAACGACAGGCAACGGATTACTATCTCGTCTATTCTCGTTTGTGCTGATTACTTCAACCACGTGTTTAACTCCTTTGTTTAATGTTCCCTCTAGTAACTTTCCGCCGTCCCGTCCGCTCCCGGCCCTCACCCATAAGGTTTGGGTTGAGCGCTTTTACAACCAAAAGCCGTCGTTCTTCATCAGAATGTCCCTCCAATTAATAGGCTTCGAGGAGGCCGAAACTTGGTAGCGAGTTGCCATAGTCTCCTCACTTAGACGCTTCGAGATTGGCAGAAATTAACCCCTCAGTTTTGAGATGCCCCTCACTTAGACGCCTCGAGAACGCCAAAACTTGGTAGTGAGTTTTCACACCCCCTCACTTAAAACCTGCCGAAAAAGGCAAAACTTGGTAGTCGGCCTATCACCTCCTCGCAAAAAAGCGGTCGCGGATTGAAGAAACCTAGAGGCCCTAAAAAGCGAATAGTCCCCTCACTTAGACGCTGCGAAAACGGCAAAATACCACTTTTTCTTTTCAGGAGACAGGCAAAAACGCCTTTCACCATCGAGTGTTTTGGCAAAATAAAAAATGTTTTATAAAATCCGATAGGGCAAACGAAAAGGGCGGCCCTTTCGGACCGCCCTCTATCGTCAAGTTAGGTGATTACGTCTTCGGTATTCATCAAACATGACTTTAATCCCAACGCAATCCCCTACGAGGTAGATTGAGTTCGGATATAGACCGTTTGGTGGACCTGACGAGGATCGAACTCGCTACCTCCTCGTTGCGAACGAGACGCTCTCCCAAATGAGCTACAGGCCCAGCGGATAAGATTTTACCAGCATTGCCCTTTTCTTTCAATAAAGATTAAAGATACTTGAGAATGACCCGGTAGGCTTCGACAAGCTTAGCTAAGGATAAGGAAGCATTGGCGGCACTGGAGCTGGGAAGGGCAATGCTGCCCTTGCCGACATACGTCTCATAAAGCTGATGGGCGGTGCTTCCGGTCGTGAAGATAGCCTGAATCCGTGCCGTCTTCAGGATTGGCGTGAAATCATTGACGATCACATTCTTGATGGTGCTGTCGCCTGAGGCATGGATATCGCACTCCGAGATGACATCAAACAAAGCGATATGATGCCTCGCCAGGAAGGCTTTCCGGTTCTCCGTCCCGATGGGTTCACTCTCCGTAAACAAGAGGGCCAGCACCTTGAAGAACCGGTTCGTCGGATAAGCAAAGTAGAACCCCGCCTTCCGGCTGCCGACACTGGGAAAGGAACCCAGGATCAGGATCCGGGAGTCGGCATGATAGAAGGGGGCGATGCTCTGATGATTCAGATGCTGATAGGAAAGCTCTTTGGTCATGTCTTTATGATACTCCTCTTTCCGGGAAAAATAAGAAGAGTGCTTGCCGTATCCTTTATAATAGAAGGTATGAAAGTCCTTTTGCTTCCGAATGCCTTCAAAGGCATCGCTACCAGTTGTGAAGTCAGTCAGCTGCTGACCCGTCTTTTAAAGGGACAGCCGGAGCTGACTCTCACTGCCTTTCCCTTCAGTGACGGCGGCGACGGAACCTTAGCAAGCTATGCAGCGCTTTATGGCAAGGCTGTCCAGCGGAAGACCGCGCTTGTCCAAGGGCCGGATCCAGGTCAGAAAGTAAAAGCACCCTATCTCATTTATCAAAAGACGGCAGTCATCGAAACCGCCAAGGTTTGTGGGTTTGCCTTATCTCATCATCCCAACCCGATGGTCACGACAACCTATGGCATCGGCCAGCTGATTCAAAAGATATTGGTTCAGGATGTTCAGACCCTGATCTTAGGCCTGGGAGGCTCAAGCACCAACGATGGCGGTAGCGGCATGCTAGCGGCCTTAGGCTATCAGTTCTTGGATAAGGATAACCAGCCGTTCATCCCCACCGGAGGAACTTTGATTAAGGTCGTCCGGATTGAGAAAGGCCCTGCTTTCAACCCGAAGCTTTCCTCTTTGAAAGTCATCCTTTTAAGTGACGTCACCAATCCTCTTTTAGGTCCCAGAGGAGCCACGGCTACCTTTGCTCCTCAGAAAGGAGCCAAGCCCGAAGATCTGCCGCTCCTGGAAGAAGGCATGAGACATTTTTCATCCTTGATAACCCAAGGAATCGGCCGGGATGAGACGAAAACACCTGGCAGCGGTGCCGCCGGCGGGTTAGGTTTTGCCGGTCTCACCTTGCTCAACGGAACCCTCCTTTCCGGAGCCTCCTACTTCCTTCGTCAGCCACGCTTACAGAAAGCGATGGCAGCCGCCGATGTCATCGTGACAGGAGAAGGCCATCTCGACTCTCAGACTCTCCAGGGCAAAGGCATCGATGTCCTCTTAGCCACGCTGGCCTCTCACCCGGAGAAGAAACCCAAAGTGCTGGTTCTTGGCGGAAGAGTCGACAAAGAGGTCATCGACGCCCTCCATCAGAAAGGGGCTGACGCCGTCCTTGAAGTCGGCGTCGACTTAAGCCGGATTCCTAAGGAAAAGCAGAAGGCCGTGGCAACCCGAGCCTTTAAGAAAGCCATCCAGGCCTACCTGGAAAGCGATTTTTCGCTGTTCAAAGGCAATAAGGCCTCGCCGATTTGTTAGAATAGTAGGGTTAGGAAGAAGGAAAAAGCATGGAAAACGATCATGAGTCCTATGTGTCTCCCTTAGCTACCCGTTATGCTTCCAAGGAGATGTCGTCTCTTTTTGGCGAACAGCATAAATTTGAAACCTTCCGGAAACTGTGGATCATCCTTGCCGAAAGCGAGAAAGAATGCGGCTTAGCCATCAGCGATGAGCAGATTGCTGAACTGAAAGCTCATGCTACCGATATCAACTATGACGTGGCCAGCAAAAAGGAAGCCGAGATCCGCCATGATGTGATGGCCCAGATCTATGCCTATGGGATCCAATGTCCGAAAGCCAAAGGCATCATCCATCTCGGAGCCACCTCCTGCTATGTCGATGACAACACCGATATCCTGATCTTAAGGGATGCCAGCAACCTCCTCTTAGCCAAAGCCAGTCAGGTTCTCTTTAACCTCAAGGGCTTTGCCTTGAAGTACAAGGGTCTTCCTACCCTGGGCTACACCCACCTTCAGCCGGCGCAGCTGACGACCGTCGGCAAACGGGCCTGCCTCTGGATGAATGAGCTCTGCATGGATATGGCTAATCTCAGCTATCAGCTTTCCGTCCTCAAGCCGCGCGGCATCAAAGGCGCGACCGGCACCCAGGCCTCCTTCCTGGATCTCTTCAACGGGGATAAAGCCAAGGTAAAGAAGCTCGACAGGCTGGTGACCAAAGCCGTGGGATTTACATCCTCCGTTCCGGTCTCCGGTCAGACCTACTCCCGGAAAACGGATGCCTATCTTCTCGACTGTCTGGCTGGTTTTGCCAGCACGCTTTATAAATTCAGCGATGATCTTCGGCTGTTGCAGTCCTTCCGGGAAATCGAGGAGCCCTTTGAGAAGGCTCAGGTCGGTTCCTCGGCCATGCCCTATAAGCGCAACCCGATGCGGGCTGAGCGGATGTCGGGCTTAGCCCGGTATGTGATGGTGGAAAGCCTGAACCCGCTGTTAACCAGTGCCAGTCAGTTCTTTGAACGGACCTTGGATGACTCCGCCAACCGCCGTCTCTCCTTATCCGAAAGCTTCTTAGCGACGGATGCTCTCCTCAATCTTGCCATCAACATCACGGATGGACTGGTCGTCAACAGGAAGGTCATTGCCAAACGGGTAGCGGACAACCTCCCCTTCATGGCCAGTGAGAACATCCTGATGGAAGCCGTCAAGAAAGGCAAAGACCGGCAGGAAATCCATGAGATCTTAAGAGAATATGCTCAGCAGAGCGGCGACGAGGTCAAGCAAGGCCTTCCCAACACGTTCTTAGACAAGGTCCTTGCCGATAAGCGTATCGGCCTGACTTCAAAGGAACTTGCCGTGATCCTGGATCCGATCCGTTTCACCGGCTTAGCCAGTGACCAGACCACGGAGTTCATCCAGACCGTCGTCAATCCTCTCCTGAAGAAATACCATAAGCACGACCTGCATGAGGAGCTAAGTCTCTAGCATCATGACGTTTCTCGCCAAAGTCCTGATCGGGCGGTCGGTTGTCTCCTTAGACCGTCCTTTCACTTACCTCACCGAGGATGATTCCATCAAGGCCGGTATGCGGGTCTTGGTGTCTTTCGGCAGTTCGCAGTCCACCATCGGGTTTGTCTTGGAGGATCCGCTCCCCTTGACCCAATCCGTGGAAGACTACGAAAAAGCCAACGGCATCCATTTAAGCCGCATCCATACCAAGCTGGATCAGGATCCTCTCTTAACACCGGCTCTTCTGACGTTAGCCAAAGAGGTCGGCCAGTATTACAAAGCCGACCAGATCCAGGTGCTCTCCGCCTTCCTGCCCCCGTCCCTGAAACCGAAGAACTCCTCCCTGAAGAAGTCTCAGGGCAAGACCGCCACTTTTGCCTTGGCCAAAGACATCACCGGTCTTCTCTTATCCAAGAATGAGAAGGCTCTTTATGCAAAGATAGCCAAAGAGCCTAACGGCATCCGTACCGTTCATATCAGCGCCAAAGCCTCCTTAGCCAAGCTGGTCAGCAAACAGGCGGTGGAACTGAAGGAAGTCCCGGTCTACCGGATTCCGGAGTTTGAAGCCCAGGCTCCGAGAACCATTGAGCTGACCCAGGACCAGCAGGCCGTTCATGATGCCGTCCTTAACGGCACGAAGTCGGTCTATCTTCTTCAAGGCGTCACCGGCAGCGGCAAGACGGAAGTCTATTTAAAATTAGCCGAAAGCTATCTGAAAATGGGAAAAGGCGTTCTGGTCCTTGTCCCCGAGATTGCTTTAACCGACCATATGGCGGATCTCTTTGCCAGCACCTTTAAGGATTCGGTCTCGATTCTGAACTCCTCCTTAAGCGATGCCCGCAAATATGATGAGTACCGCCGGATCAGTCTCGGTGAGACAACGATTGTCTTAGGCACCCGGAGTGCCATCTTCGCCCCGGTCAGAAACCTCGGTCTTATCATCATCGATGAGGAGCACTCAGACAGCTACAAACAGGATAACGCTCCCTTCTACGATGCCATAAAAGTGGCCGAGATGCGCAGTCAGATTGAATCCGTCAAAGTCCTCTTAGGTTCGGCAACCCCACGGATCATCGACAAGGCCCGGGCGGAAAAGGGCATCTATGAGCCGCTGTTTTTGAAACAGCGCTTTGCCGCCAACCAGGAACACGATCTGACAATCATCAATATGGCAGACAGCGCCAATTTCGATCCTCATCTTTCCGGCTTCTATTCAAAGCCCTTGATTGAGGAACTCACTCAGAACCTGAAAGCCCATGAGCAGAGCATGATTCTCATCAACCGCCGCGGCTACTCCCCCATCTACCTTTGCCGGAACTGTCATCAGGTCGCCAAATGCCCGAACTGCCATGTCCCCTTAAACTACCATAAACGGGACGGAATGCTCCGCTGCCACCACTGCGGCTATCAGATTGCTGCCACCAGCTATCAGTGCCCCTGCGGCAGCCACGATTTCCTGGAGCTTGGCTTTGGGACAGAACGGGCCTACGAAGACCTGGCATTCCTCTTCCCCAATGCCAAGATCCTGAGACTCGACAGCGATGTCTCCAGCAATGACGTCCGCCATGAGATCCTGGCCGACTTCTCCCAGGGCGAGGCCGATATCCTGGTCGGAACGCAGATCATCGCCAAAGGCCATGATTTCCCGGAGGTCACCTTGGCGGCGGTCTTGGACAGCGACAGCTCACTGAGGCTTCCCACCTATATGGCTAACGAAGAGACCTTCGATCTGCTCTGTCAGTTTGTCGGGCGGGCCGGGCGGGCCAAGAAGAAGGGACGGATTCTCCTGCAGACCTACTTCCCGGACAGCCGGGTCATCCAGCTAGCCGCCAAGCAGGACTATGAGACGTTCTACCAGGAAGAGATGGAGGAGCGCCGGAAATACCAGTATCCTCCGTACACGTATCTCTGTGCCATCACCCTGAAAGGAGTGGACAATAAGCTGACCGAGGCGGTCAGCGAGAAGGTCCGGCTCTACCTGGATCAGGCCTGTGTGAACAAGCGCGTCAACATCTATGGACCCACTTCCCCCTACATTCCTTACGCAAATGGAAGATATTATCGCTCCATCCTGTTAAAATATAAGTCGATCGAGGAGATGTCGCCCATCTTGGACGGCATCAAGACGATCCGCTTAGCCAATAAGGATGTCGATATCCTTATCAATGTCGATCCTGGCAGAGAGAATCTCTAGGAGAAAGGATCTGAATCTATGATTACCATCCGTTTATTAGGAATGGATACCTATCAGGCCATCGATGTGACCCGGAAGGTACATGCTGCCTTAGTCAAGATCTATGGCATCGGCGACAATGAGCTCGAGTTCTATGCCTCCGAGGGCTTCATCATCCACGATGGCATCGAGCAGACGAATTACCGTCTCAACATCATCGTCGAAGCGCCGGAGCAGTATGAGGAATTGGAGAATGACGTCAAAGATGCTTTGGTCAGCAATCTCAAGGATATCGCTGTCAATTTCCATATTCTCTTCCGTTACTTTCAGCCCGAACATGACTATATCATCAACGATGACAGCTATCCGGTCTATATGACCGACAGCAATACCGTCAAGGCGACGACGGAAGCCGAAGAGGCTGAGGAGAAGCAGACGGAGGAAGAAGAGAGCGAAGAGCCGTATATGGGAGACATCATCGCCCAGTTCGATAATTATGTGAAAGACCATCCGAATGCGACGAACAAGGAAATCTATGATGCCTTGGCCGGCATCCGGGAAGAAGTGACTGCAAAGCATCATGAGAAAAAGGAGAGCTAACCTATGGCTGAAAAGGAAGTAATCGATGATTCCGTCTTTGACCGTCTGATCGTCAGCAAGAATGGTGGCACCTATAAGGATGTTGCTCCTCTTTTCAGCGACTGGGCTGCCTTTTCTTATACGATTGACCAGATGGTGAAGCGGTTAGAGCCTCTGGATAAACGGATCACCAAGATCTGCTGCCCCAGCGGTGATACCACCTTTGCCTCGACCCTTGCCTATAAGTTAGGTCTGGGTGTCATCGTCCTCAATCCGTACGATGGCTTGATTGTCAGTGGCAATGAGCTTTCTCAGGATGATGGGATCCTGATTGTCGGCACCGCGCTCTGTGGCGGCAGCATGTATTTTTCGATGTATACCCTGATTGAAGATATGGGAGCCAATGTCCTGGGCTTTGCCTTCCTGATTGAGAAGGTCTGGCATCGGGGCCGCTATAAGCTGATGGATAACACCTTAAGAGGACTGCCCTTAGGCGTCATCTCGCTGATCAAATACGGTGTCACGGTCGGCAACTTCGTCCGCTTCGACTGCTCTGCCCATGGCCTGGGCATCCGGGAGTTCCGTGTCCTTTCCGTCAAGGACGATGAGATCGGCGTCAACTGGCTGGATGGTCCGGTGCCTTGCGAGAAGCTCTTCCCGAAGACCCGTATCATCGAGATGTCCTTTGATAAAAGGACCTGGGTCAAATACCGCGAATAAGAAAAAGTCAGGCAACGCGCCTGACTTTTTTGGTTAGACATCCGGTCCTTGGATCTTACCGCGGTCGAAGACCTCATAGGTGGCATAGTCGAAGCTTAAGGAGAAAGGAACGTCGGGGCTGGCCATATTCAGGCCTGTCGCCTGATAGACAAGATGATGATCCCCTAGTTTCACGCCTGTCGTCTGGTAATTATCCGATTCCTCACCCTGCTGGCTGAGGTTCCTAACTTCTTGGAAGACAATCCGGAAGAGATGGCCGTTCATGCCTTCATCGGCATCGGCTTCGATCTCCTTGGTATATTCCGGCTGTTCATCGCCGAGTTCATCGTCCTCTTTGACTGGCTTCTCAAGTTCGTCTTCGGAATTGTCCGCTACCACAATCAGGGTCAGGACTGACCCTTTTTTCTCAAAGCGGACCAGATCACAATGGGATAAGAGGGAGAGGTCTTTGAAATCACTCGCCGTCATGAGAATCCTTCTTCTCCTGGATGATGACCGTTCTTCCGGCCACAATCTCTTTATGGACGACCGGCTTCTTAGCCATGCTCTTGAAGAAAGCATAGAAGATGCTGAAGCCTAAAAGAATCAAAGTCAGAATCCAGAACAGGGAAAGAATCAGCTTATCAGCCTGAGTCGGACCCTGGGTCTCGATATCGCCGGTATAGGCATCGCTGTTGCCGAAGAGGGTGACTCCCTGGGAGAGCTTGACTGACATGGCAATCGAAAAGTAAAGGCCGACGATCGTCATGACGACACTGAAAGCCAGGATGATCCAATCGCCGACGGCAAACGAAGCAAAACGTTTTTTCAGGTTATTCATAGATTTTTATTTTAGCATAGCTGGCTCGCTTTAGAAAGATAGGATACTGCCTTTGTTAGACACGGCCAGTGGATCAAAGTCACGTCGGATAGGATTTGTTATAATGATTCACATGAGAAAACGTGCATTAATCCTTGCCCTTCTTTCAGGGCTTGTTCTGAGCTCCTGTGGGAAGGCAAAAACCTATCCGACCGAAGCTTATCGGATCACTCTTCCTTTTCATACCGATTATAAGATCATGCAGCTGACCGATATCCACGTCGAGATCCAGAGCGACATCCCCGAAGTCGAGAGTCTTTTGGATAAGGTTCTTTATCAAGCCACCTATCATAGCCAGTATCCCGGAAAGCCCGATCTCATAGTCATTACCGGGGATACTTTCATGAATGCCACGAAAGCGATGGTTCAGGAGATCCTCAACCATCTGGATAGCTGGAAAATCCCCTTTGCCTTCACCTATGGGAACCACGACTTGCAGGGAGACTACAGCTACCGGTATTTAGCCGATGAAATCCAGAAGAGGCCCTATGCCCGATACATCGATTATGGTGACGATGATCTCTATGGTCAGGCCAACTACTATCTCAATCTTGATGAGAACAGCCAAACCAAATACCGGCTATATATTCTGGATTCCAACACCTATCATCTGGCTTCCGGCGTCTTCCATTACGATGTCATCCACGAAGACCAGCTGGCGCATGTGGAAGCCATTGCCAAAGACGAGGGCGCCGTTCCTTCCTTGGCCTTCTTCCATATGCCGATCTATGAATTCAAAGATGCCTATGATGCCTACCGGAAAGGCGACTGTCAAGGCGACGGGGATGACCCCGGGGTCATCCATCTCGGCTACAAACGGACGGATGCCTTTCAGCGGATGAAAGCAGTGGGCGTCAAAGGAATGTTCATCGGACACGACCATGTCAATGACAGCCATCTCCTCTATCAGAATGTCGTGCTGGCCTACGATTTGAAGGCAACCCGTGAAATATACCATCGGGATGACCGGATTGGCTGCACCCTTATCCGTCTTTCCGATGACACAGAAAACTTTGGCCTTGGCAATGTGGAAAGAGTCTTTGTCCAGCCATGAAATACGCCGCCCGGAGATACCTTTTCATCGTCTTCTATCTGCTAGCCTCCTTAGCCTTCTATTGGGGGATGCTGCATCTTTTCGGTGCCATCACGGATGGCCTGCATTCCTTCTTTGAAATCCTGCCGGTCACGCTGTTAGGAGTCCTCGTCCTCTTTTCCCTCTTCTTAGCCTACCGGCATGTCGAACTTGTCCCCTTAACAAAGAGAGGCGTCCTTTCCTACCTGATAATTGCCGGCGTAAGCTGTCTGCTGTCGATCATCCTCATCAGCTATTATCGGAACTTCTACTTTGAGGATCCTACCCATCTTGTCGACCGGGTTGCCGTCCTGAGTGAGGAAGTGAGCATCCTTCTTTTTATGGCTTTGCTGATCCGCTGGTTTAGCCAAGGCCAGTTTACCAAGACTCTGGTTCCCGTGTCCCATCCCGAAAGCTATGTGACGGCACATCCCAAGGCTTTCCGAGTCTATCTCTTCTTTTTAGCCGGTTGTGCCTCCTACTATTTAGGAAACGGGATGTTATCCCTGTTCCGTTTTCAGAATTTTGTCATTTCCCCTGTCGTCTATCCGGTGTTGCTTTTCTTTATCCTGGTACCGGCAACGAACCTCCTTTATTTCCTTTTTCCCAGTCCAAAGAAGGATCGGGCCGGGATCCATTTTGCCTTGAATCTCCTGAGTCTCATCGGTTTCTTTGCCTGCTGGTATGCCGCCTTTGATGAGATTGTCAAAGTCGGGCAAGGCATTTTCTATCTGGAGTTTGCCATTGAGTTCCCCATCGGTGAAATCCATGTTTTCATCCTGGATGGCATCTTCAGCTATCTGACCTTAAAACGGATGCTATCCAAAAAAGCTGCCGGGGAGAAACCCCAGCAGCTTTCAAAGCCGTAGTCAGCAGCCGATTTCTTTACAGATCAGCGTTGTGATAGACAGCCTGGACATCCTCGATCTCATCGAGGGAATCAATCAGGTTCTGAACCTTTTCCTTATCCTCAGCGCTTAAGGTGACTCTGGCCTGCGGGACATAGGTGACTTCAGCTTCCGTGAATTCCTGGATACCGAAGGTCTTCTCGAGCTCAGCCTTAGCGGCTTCGAAGGAAGCCGGCGTGGTGATGACTTCGACGTTGGTCTCATCCTTATCGACGGACTGGACGTCGATGTCGTTGAGGATCAGATCATCCTCAATCTCTTCGACGGTCTTATCCGTATCGAAGGAAATGACGCCTAAATAAGTGAAATTGAAAGCAGCGCAGCCGCTGTTTCCGATGTTGCCGCCATGATGAGAGAAAGCCGCCCGGACAGCCGAGTAAGCCCGCTTATCGTTATCGGTCAGAGTATCGACCATAATGGCGACACCGGCAGGACCGAAACCTTCATAACGTCCGGCGACAAAAGCATTGGCATCCTTGCTCTTGGCCTTCTCAATAGCACGGTCAATGACATCACGGGTGACATGCTGGGCCTTCCACTTTTCAATGGCCGACCGTAACGCGAGGTTATCGTTAGGATCAGGCACACCGCTCTTGGCAGCAATGTAAATTTCCTTACTGGCTCTGTTGTACAGAGACGACTTTGCTGCATTTGTCTGAGCGATCTTCTTGGCTCGTACTTCGTGTGCTCTACCCATAGTTTTACCTCTTTTTTCTAATATTTCTTAGCAACGAAAAGCTGCTAGAACCTATATATTATAGTTATCCCGTAGACCAACTTACAAGGAAATGTTTTGCTTCAGTCGCTGTGAAGGGCACTTACCGGGTTCTCCCGGGCGGCTTTTAAGGAAGGAATCAAGGCGGAAATCAAGCCAATCAGCAAGGAGATTCCCACCACGATGAGCAGATGAACCCACGTGAAGTCACAAATGGTTCCAACATAGTAATTGGGGTAGTAATAATTCATCATCTGATTGATCGGGAAGCTGATCACATAGGTTAATAAGGACCCTAGAAGGCCGGCCAGAATTCCAATGAATCCGGCCTCGATCTCAAAAGTAATGGCAATATCCTTTTTGCGGACGCCTAAGGAACGAAGCAAGCCAATTTCTTTGCGGCGCTCCAAAACGTTATTGGACGTCAATAAGGCAGTCATGGCACAGCTGACCGTCAAAGAGACGGCCGTAAAGATAATCAGGATGGTAGAGACGATGGAGATGACTTCACCGATATCCTCAATCATCGAAGTGTCGTTCTCTTCCAGATATTTGACGACTTCCTGAGTATTGGCGGCATGGTCCTCACTACCGGACTGAACCTCATTGAAAGAATCCAGCTTGGCTAACAGGGTCTTCCGCGCCGTCAGGTCGCTCGGGAAAAGAACGACCGTCTCCACCAGGGAATAGGCATTCATATAGGCAATCATCCCCAGGATATCCTGATAAGCCTTCGTGACATCGCTGTCGAGATCCTTGAGGAAACTGTCCAGATAGGAATCCAAGGTCTTCTGATCGGTCAGATCCACCCCATAGAAGCTCTGCGGAATCAGATCCGCGCCCATGGACCGGGCATTGTTGAGATAGGCATTCACACTGGTGAAATAATAAGGCGGGGCCGTCGTAGCGGTGCTGCTTTGTCTTTCAATGGGATAATAGAACGTGAAGTATTTATATAGGATTCCGTTGACCTTGTCCGTCGGCAACGTCAGACTGTCCCCAGAGAGATAATCGCTGACCACCGCATTGATCTCATTGACGAAATCATCGCCTGGCGTCTTGGAATTGTTGGGATTGGTGAAGATGACATCGCTCTGATAGGACTTGGCAAGATCGCTGTTCGTATTCAGAGGAGCTAAGGTATCCTGTAAGGCCGCTGAATAGCAAAGAGCCGGAGAAAGAATGGAAAAGGCTGAGGTCGATTTCGGACGGAGAATGCCCGTGACCTTCAAAGAAATGCCATTGGTATCGTAGAAATCCTGATTGACATCGCTGTTGCGGTAATAGGTCGACATCGTCCGGTCATGGCCTAAGCCATCCTTGACGGTATAGTTTGATTTAAAGGAGTAATACTCGCTGTTGGTGAAGACTTTATAACTCTTCCCGCCCTGCCCATTGCTGCCGATGATGTCGGTAAAGGAAATCGGCTTCACCTTGCTCTTCAAGGAGGTATCCTTGACATCTTCCTGGGTATCCTCGGAATTATAGAAGCCCAGACTCTTGAGAATATTGAAACTGACGGAGTTATACCGGTTGACGACCAAGACAAGGTCGTTCTGGCTTTGCGGCAAGGAGCCAGCCAAGAGATCATACTGATCCAAATCCCCATACAGGACATGGAAGATATTGGTCGGAAGCTGAGACGCCGAGGCATAGTAGTTATAGGAATAAGACGTGGTCGATACGGAAGCGACTCCGCCGGCAGTCTTCCCATTGAGGGAATCCGGGAAGTTGGTCATCAGATTGAAAGAGTAGTCATTGCCGTAACTCTGGACAATCTCCTTGATGACGCCCTCCTTCTTCAGCTTCTGCAGGTAGCTGAAGTATTTGCTGGAGAAGTTATTGTAGGTGTAGGACGTGGCTGAGGAGCTATCGACCGAGGGATAAATCTCATCCGTGGACGGATAAAGGACGCTGGCATTGGTCTCCGACCAGGTAGCCGTGGTGCTGTTCTGACTATAGGCAGTCACTACGACCGGCAAGGAGGAGGCCGACTGCTGGGAGATCCTCTGGGTATAGTTCTGGAAGCCATAATTAAGGGAAAGGAAGAAGGCAATTCCAATCATACCAAAAGAATTGGCAATACCAGTAAGAACGGTTTTCCATTTCTTTGTCAATATATTCCGGACGGCCATCTTGAGACTGGCAGCTAAGGAAAGCTTGGCCGGTCTTTCGGGCTTTGGCTCGGCTTCGGGATGCGTTTCTTCCGGGGCAATCATCTCATCGGATTCAAGCTTGCCATCCTTGAGACGGATCAGTCGCTGGCTGTAGCGTTTGGCAAGAGCCTCATTATGGGTGACTAAGATGACGAGCCTCGTTTTGGACAGCGACTTCAAGAGACCCATGATGCTTTCACTGGCCTGACTGTCCAAGGCGCCAGTCGG
Source organism: Bacilli bacterium (assembly GCA_022647725.1). Lineage (GTDB taxonomy): Bacteria > Bacillota_I > Bacilli_A > RFN20 > CAG-288 > Enterosoma. The sequence continues at coordinate 1,160,948 of JALCLG010000001.1, read as the reverse complement.
TTCATCAGCAAGGATGATCGACGGGTCCAAGACCAAAGCCCGGGCAATGGCAGCCCGTTGCTGCTGGCCGCCGGAAAGCTGCCGAGGTTTCTTCTTCTCCATCCCGCCAAGACCGACTTCCTGGAGTGCCTTCAGGGCTTTCTCTTTGGCTTCCTTGTCTTTGACGCCCTGCACTGTCAGGGCTAGCATCACGTTCTCCAGAATCGAGAACGTGGAAATCATGAAGTAGTCCTGGAAGATAAAACCGATCCGATTGTTGCGATAGCTGTCCATGGCTTTGCTGTCCATGGCTTTCAGGGAGCGGTAGTTAAAAAGAATATCGCCGGAGGTGATGCTGTCTAACCCGCCGATCAGATTCAACAGCGTTGTCTTGCCGCAGCCCGAAGGACCGAGGATGGAGGCAAACTGGACATCCGGAAAAGAAAGGCTGATGCCTTGCAGTGCCCGAACGCTGTTTTTCCCATCCAAGGGATAATCCTTAACGAGGTTGCGGATCTCAAGCATGATTAATGAAAGGCCTGAATCCTTTGATCCAGCTCAGCACAGCTGCAGTGTCCTGCCTTGGCCAGCTGATAAAGAGCAAGATAGATCTTGCCGTTATCATCCGGAAGGGTAAGGCGCGGCATCAGATAGGCTTTGGCGGCACTGTCCGGAACCGGAACATCTCCTAGCCCACTTTGCTGGAAAAACCGGCAGGTCCGCACTAGAAACATTCCGCTTAAGGAAGACTCGTGACGGAAAGAATCAAGATAGGAAAGCCCGTGGTCATCGCCAGAACGGAGTCCGGAAGTGACATGTTTTTTATAGGAATCCAGAGAGGGATAACCCATCAGGTATTTGGCCGAACGGTAGGCAATCTGGGCAAACTTCTTGTAGGGTCCGGTCTTGGCTGGCTTGAACTTGTCTAAGACCAGCTTCAGATAGTCGGCATAGCCTTTTCCTTTGATGACAGCCTTGTAGTCATCCGCAAAGAGAACCGCCTTGAAATCCTCGGCCTTGCCCGTGAAATCAAGTTCTTCAAGATTCTCAGCCGTCAGCTGAGAAAGAACAAGCTGGTGATAGAGTTCCTTCAGATCCTTGACTGGAACAACCGGAACAGGAACAAGGGCCGCCGTTGTTTTGGTCAGCTCGTCTACGATTTCTTCATTAGTCATGGGTTACCTCCAAAAGGACCGTTTCCATCATTGCATTGAAGACCAGATAGTTGCCGGCAACAAGCAAGTTACTGATCATCCTCCCGAAAACAAACTTAGCCAAGGGCTTTCCAGTCTCCAGCGAAATCAGGCTCAGGAAGGATGTTTCCTGCAAGGCATCAGCGGAATGGATGAGGAGATAATCCTCCTTGAAGAGCATCACATCCAGAATCTGCTGCTTGTAGACAGTCATCTCTTCCGGATCCGGATGGAAGACATCCATCGGCATGTCGTTGTTGAAATGATAGACATCGGAACTGACATCCTCCTTCTCATCCGAGATGAGATCGATCTTATTGATTTCCCTGAACTGTTTATCATAGATTCGGATGCCGAACTTATCCTGAAGGATCAGCTGCTGACGCTTGTCATCTACCACCAAGGAACTCAGATCCGAAGAGAACTTGGGTAGAGGAGCCGGGGTGATCTTTGTGCCATTCATAAGGTAGAAATCCAGTGACTGGCTTAAGAGCAGCTGACTGTCCAAAGCCGGCAGAAGATGAGTACGGATGAACTTCTTGTCGGTATCCAGAATATCATAGCTGTCAAGATTCGGAAGCGTATAGCGGAAAAGCTTCAGATTCTGGGCAGAAGCAAAGGCATCCCCCTCAATGAAAGGATTTCCGGAAGCCGGAATCTTGCCGGCATAGATGACATAAAGACTCTTGCTGTCTTTAGAGAAGGACATCGATAGAGGATGTCTTTCATCATGGGCGAAGAAATGCGGTTTCCCGACCAGCGGCTTCTGGGTCAGATCATAGAGGTTATAGCCAACCCCCTGAGCCACGGTGATCAGATAGTGTTCATCAGGAGTCATCACCATCTGCCGGGGGCAAAGGAAGTCCTGATACTCCTCGATTACCTTAAAGGTAGTCTTATCTAATCGATATAAGTGGAACTGGCTGATGGCATAGATGCAATCCTTGCTCATCACGAGATCATCATAGAAATAGCTGAAAGAGTTACGGTAGACAAATTTCATAGAACCTTCTTTCCCTCATGACGATTAAGGAAATCGCTGAGCACGGCTTCATAGTCATCTTTCTTCTCATAATAGGTCATATGGCGGGAAGGATTGAAGAGATGCCACTCTTTCTCCGTGGCGATGGCTTCTAACATCGTCTTGTTCTGCAAAGGCGTGGACTCATCCAGAGTCCCCGAGGTGAGCAGCACCGGGCAGCGGATGGTCTTCAATTTGTCCGTATATTCATAATCCTTGAGGTTGCCAAGCGGAGTGAACTCACTGGGTCCCCACGCGGTCAGATAAGCAACGGTCCCCGGATTCTTCTTCCGGGTCAGACACGAAGGAGCCTGAGGATCATGACTGATATCTGCGACTGTCATCCTCATATAATCGTCATAAGCAATTTTAAACTCCAAGGACGAATAGTCACCTGTCTTCTCCGCCTCCAGAAGACTCTCCTGCTCATACATAGGAAGGTACTTGATCAGCCGATGCGTCTCAGTTGCCCATAAGGAAGCACTGGATAAGGTGGAAGAGAGATTGACGGATAAGACACCCTCCGGCTGATAGTCGCAGAGGTAGATGATACTTAGCATGCCACCCCACGAGTGTCCCATCAGATGAATCTGAGTTAGGCCAAGGGCCTGTCTCAGATTGCCGATCTCCTTGACCCAGGTCTCTTTGCAGTAGAGCTCCGGATGGTCATCAGGCATCGAGGAGAGACCACAGCCTAACTGATCATAGGTAACAAAAGGCCGGTCATCCTTAAAAGCCAGGTCATCGAGAAGCTCATAGCTGTTATGAGTGGATCCCGGTCCGCCATGAAGAATCAGCAAAGGGGTCTTCTTTCCGTGGGGATTGGCGACACGGAAATAAGTCTGATAAGATCCGAACGGAACATAGCCTTCCTGGATTTCCATGATGTTTATTGCCTCTTACTAAGTATGAATAGATTTTAACATAGCCCACCTCCAATAAGGATACCTTCACCTTATATTGGATAAAAAGCCGAAAGACGTACAATGAAAAAGCTGCCGGTTATGAGCCAGCAGCTTCGAGATGACAAATAGATACGATTTAAGCGGCAACTAGAGTGACAAGAATAGAATCAACATATTGGGCGTAAGTGTTTGTTGAAGTATGGCAAATGTTAAAGAAAGTATCAGTGGTTCCAGTTGGCGTGTATGTAAGAGTATAAACACCATCCGTTCCCTTTACAGGGGCAATATCAGAAGTGGTAGGAGCCGTAGAAAGCGCAGCAGTTCCTGAAGAAACAGTCATCGAAGCAGGAGCGTTAGCATCAGTCTTTGTTTTGTTGAAGGTAACAACAACGGAACTGATTGCGCGAATCGTTGCACTTGTGTTGTAAACCATGCCTTTTGCACGACTTGTGCTTCCACTAAACATGATCATGTTACTGCTTAAAGTTGTGTTATAGAAGGCCATAGTAATATCATTATCGGTTGCAGAACCTGGAGTAGCATAGGCAGTTGGAATTCCAGAGAAGGTTTTATCTATTAAATAGTTGAGTCTAACAGGTTTGGCAACAACTTTAAGTTTGAAGGTTCCCGTAATCGTAGATGAAGAAGCAGTAATAGTAACCTCATGATCAATTGCAGCCGTTGCAGGGGCAGTTACTAGTCCGTTTGCATCAACTGTGATCTTGTTTGCGGCAACAATGGTAGTATCAGCAGTATCAGAAGAGGTCCAAGTAATGGCGCTCTCTGCGCCAAAAGGAGTTTGATGAGCTGCCAACTGAACTGTTCCGCCTTGCTCAATGGTTGTAGCAGAGTTCTCAGCAGTAATGGTGATTCCCGTTAATGCTGGCGTAGTTGCAGCAGTAGGCGTACCAGTCAAAATGAAGGAACGATAACCGCTCGAGATAACCGCAGAATATCCAGTAATGCTATAAAGACCATCCGCTATTGTTTCAGTCGAAAGGATAGAGCCTTTATTAGAACTTTCTGGTACAGTGAAGTTAAGATGCTTGTTTCCCTTGCTATCAGTTGTAGTAGCAAGATGAATATAGGGGATGGTGACAAGAGAACAACTTAATCCGTCCCAAGCATCAAACTCTGTGTTGGTCCAACTCTTGGCAGTATCCGTGATAGTCGGAGCGGTTGTCTCAAGAACAGTCGTTGTCGTTGGAACAAGCTCATAACCATATCCCGTTGTAACCTTTCCTACTATTTCAACATAGGCACCAACAGCCAATGTAGAAGCCTTGTCGTAAACATAGATATAGTTTGCAGTACCATCAGTATTGAAGTTATCGGCAAGCATGTAGCCCGTTCCAGCAACAACACCCTTAACAACGCCCTTAGTTGTGACAGCAGCGTTATTAGCTAATCCGTGAGTTCCTGCAATATTGGAAACAATGGTAATAGCAAAGGTGGCTTCAGAATATCCTTCGGAAGAGACAGTAATAGTGACTTCGCCGGCCTTGAGCGGAGTAACAGTACCATCCGCAGCAATCGTTGCCAAGGTGGTATCGGAGCTCACTGCCGTGAAGGTAGCAGTCGTGCTATCATCCGTGGTAGAGTACGTCAGCTTCGATTTTTCATTGATGGAAAGAAGATTCAAGCCATCAATGACAACACTCTTGCCAACAACGGTAAGCTTGTAAGTGGCATTGACAGTAGATCCCGTGAAGGCCGAAGTAGCCGTAATGGTAACATCGTGTTCACCCGCCGTAGCCGGAGCAGTAACTAAACCCGTGGCATCAACGGTAACCTTATCAGCAGCAGCAATAGCATCATCCGTGTCATCCGAAGAAGTCCAATTGACCTTTTCATAGGCACCGGCAGCAGTCACAGCAGCGGTCAGCTGGACAGTTGCGCCCTTAACAATCTTGGTAGCATTGTTTTCGGCCGAAATAGTAATAGTGGTCGGAGCAAACTCCTCGACCTCAGCCTTTGTGACAATGACACTGGCATACTTATTCTTTGAAGAATAGCCTGTAAAATAAGCTTCGACATTGTAGACCTTATGTTCAACAAAACTATAAACCTTGCTATCAACATAAACTGGCTCAATGACTGTGTCAGAGCCGACAAAATTCAACGTAGTATAAGAACCAGAAACAACAGCCGTTGCCTTCCAAGAATACTTAACGATATCAGCCGTGCTGAAAGTAGCCTTAGCAACGGCCCAACTATCGGCAATCGCTGCCGTCAGAGGAGTGGCAGCCGCTTCCGTCGGTGCTGTGCCTTCGGTCAAAGCAGTCACTTTGATAGTTCCGCCAAGCTGGAAAGCGCCATTGTAAGAAGAAGAAGTTCCGGAAACCTGAACATAATCACCGACTTTAACGGTCGGAACAGCATTCTGATAAACCAAAACGGAATGCGTGCCATCGGTTAATACAAAGCTCTTGGTATTGATAGCGCCGACGACACCCTGAACGGTGTAGGTCTTGCTCGCTTCAGTAATATCAGCAATTTGGTTAATCTTTTCCGTGACCGTCACAGCGCAAGTTCCCGACTTTCCGCCTGCATTAGCGGAAATGGTGGCCGTGCCGGCTTTGACAGCCGTCACAACGCCATCGGCAACGGTGGCAATGGTAGCATCGCTGGTGGTCCAGATGACGCCGGTATTATTGGTGGCATTGGCCGGAAGAACAGTGGCAACCAAGGTAACGGTCTCGCCCTCTTTGAGAGTGGCGGTGGTCTTATCTAAGGTAACCGATTCGACCGGGATGGCCTTGGAGGTCGACACGGAGGCAGAAGCAGAAGCAGAAGCGGAAGCACTGGCCGAGGCTGACGGAGCGACCGACGTGGAGGCGACGTTAGAGGCAGAAGCCGACGCACTGTTAGACGTAGCCGAGGTAGGCTTGTTGCAGCTTGATAAGACCATCAACGCGGCTAAGGCGACAACCGACAGTAAATGTTTTGTCATAGACTTGCTTTTGGGGTTCTTGACTGACCCCTTTTTCCCTTTCAATCACCGTCAAGATTCGGAGCAAAAAGAGAGCGCTTACTATTTTTTATTATATCGTAAATTCTTCCGATAAGAAAGGAAATAATAAGCAAAACGGAAACTTTTACCGAAACTTAAGGAATAAAGTGCCTTTTTAAGGAAAAATTAAGAACCTCGCCACCAAAAATGCCACCCCGCGAAGGGTGGCATTGATTGCCTTAACGATTGGTGACAGGCGTCGTCTCCGGCGTCTCATCCGGATACTGCTCACGGTGAGCGTCGTAGGTGGTGTGGAGAAGCTTTTCAGCCTTCGCGCTGCCGGCCGCGCCGAGATAGTCCTTGTAGAGCTTGATGATATCCGGGTTGTTGTGGGACTGACGGATCGGCTTGCCCTGATCCTCATCGTAGAGGACCTTGGCCCGCTTTTCACGATACGTATACCAGATGTCCGGATCTTCGTTGGGTAAGAAGACCGGGAAGACGTACGGCTGACCGCCGCCGTTGATGCAGCCGCCAGGGCAGCCCATGATTTCGATGAAATCATACTTGCTGACACCCGCACGGATATCCTCCAAGAGGATCTTGGCATTCTTCATGCCCGAGGCAATGGCGATGTTGATGGTCGTGCCGTTGATGGACAAGGTGGCATCCTTGATGCCGGCCAGGCCACGGCAAGGCTGGAAGACGATTGGGTTCATCTCCTGGTTGGTGAGAATGTGGTAGGCGGTACGGACCGCGGCTTCCATGACGCCGCCGGTCACACCGAAGATGACACCGGCGCCGGAATTGTCGCCGACGATATCATGATCGAAGTCTTCCTTGGGAAGACGGCCCCAGACAATGCCCGAACGACGGATCAGCTGACCCAGTTCACGGGTGGTCAGAACGACATCGATATCCTTGATGCCGTCGACCTGCATCTCCGGACGGGTGATCTCATACTTCTTGGCCGTGCAAGGAACAATGGAAACAACGCTGACCTTGCTGCGATCCAGGCCGTTCTTCTCGCAATAGTAGGACTTGAGGATGGCGCCCATCATCTGCTGCGGGCTCTTGCAGGAAGACAGATGCGGAATCAGATCCGGATAGTTCAGTTCAATGTAATTGACCCAGCCCGGCGAACAGGAAGTGAGCATCGGAGAAGGCGAGTGCTGGCTGAAACGTTTGACGAATTCATTGGCCTCTTCCATGATGGTCAGATCGGCGCCGAAGTTGTTATCGAAGACCTTGGCGAAGCCGAGACGATGGAGAGCGGCGGCTAACTTGCCGGTACCGTTGGTGCCGATGGGATCACCGAATTCCTCGCCGATGGACGAACGGACGGCCGGAGCGACGATGGCGATCACGGTCTTCTTATCCGCAAAAGCCTTATCGAGTTCCGGTATGTTGTTGTGTTCCATCAAAGCGCCGGTGGGGCAGACCAACGTGCACTGACCGCACTGGATGCAGGGAACATTGACAAAGGAACGGTTGGCGACCGGACCGACGATGGTCTTGAAGCCACGGTTCTCAAAGCCTAAGATGCCGATGCCCTGAGCCTGTTTGCAGGCTTCGATGCAACGGCCGCAAAGAATGCACTTGCTGGTATCACGGACAATGCCAGGGGCAATCTCATCCGTGGTCGTCGGGGTCTTGGCTCCGACATAAAGCTCGGCTCTGGCACCGACCTCACGGGCGGCTTCCAAAAGCTCGCAGTGGCCGTTCTTCCGGCAGGACTGGCAGTTGTAGTAGTGGTTGGAAAGGAGCAGTTCGACGGAGGTACGACGGGCCGCGACAGCGGCCGGATCGTTGATGGAGATATGCATTCCATCCTTGACCGGATAGGCGCAGGACGGAACCAGACGTCTTTCGCCATCGACATGGACCAGGCAGACACGGCAGGAAGCCAAAGAGCAGGCATGATCCCGCCAGTTGCAGAGGTTCGGAATCGAATAGCCACAGGTCTTAGCGGCTTCGAGAACCGTCATCCCCTCATCGACGAGGTAGGGCTTGTTCTCGATGTAGATTGTAATTTTCTTGTTATCCATGACTCGTTACTCCTTGCTGACCGCACCGAAATGGCAGACCGTGACGCACGTTCCGCACTTGATGCACTTCTTCGGATCGATCTTGAAGGCTTCTTTGCCGACCACGCCGGTAATGGCACCGACAGGGCAGTTCCGGGCGCACATCGAGCACTTCTTGCACTTGTTGGGATCAATCGAGAAGGTGATCAGCTTCTTGCAGACGCCGGCATCGCACTTCTTATCGGTGATGTGGCGGACATAGACATCATGGAACTTGGCTAACGTGGAGAGAATCGGGTTCGGAGCCGTCTGACCTAAGCCGCAGAGCGCACCGACCTTGATGGATTCGGCCAGCTCCTGAAGCTTATTCATATCATCCAACGTCGCCCGGCCATCGGTGATCTTCTCCATGATCTCGAGAAGACGCTTGGTGCCGATACGGCACTGGCTGCACTTACCGCAGGATTCATCGCAGATGAACTGCATATAGAACTTTGCGACATCGACCATGCAGTTATCCTCATCCATGACAATGGCACCGCCCGAGCCCATCATCGAGCCGGCAGCAATCAAGGACTCATAGTCGATCGGAACATCCAATTCGCTGGTCGTCAAGCAACCACCCGAAGGACCGCCGGTCTGAATGGCCTGGAACTTCTTGTCGTGCTGGATGCCGCCGCCGATATCAAAGATAAGGGTACGGAGCGTGGTTCCCATCGGAACCTCGACCAGACCGACGTTGTTGACCTTGCCGCCTAAGGCGAAGACCTTGGTACCCTTGGACTTCTCAGTACCGATCTTGTTATAGGCAGAGGCGCCATTTCTTAAAATGTAGGAGACATCCGCCAACGTTTCGACGTTGTTGATGCAAGTCGGCTTTCCCCAGAGGCCCTTGATGGCCGGGAACGGCGGACGCGGACGCGGCATACCACGCTGACCTTCAATGGAGTTCAGTAAGGCGGTTTCCTCACCGCAGACGAAGGCACCGGCACCATAACGCATGCCGATACGGAACGAGAAATCCGTTCCTAAGATGTGATCACCTAACAGACCCATGGCCTCCATCTCGTGGATGGCAATCAGCACACGCTGACAGGCAATCGGGTACTCGGCACGGATGTAGAAATAACCATGCGTGGCACCGAAAGCGTAACCGGCGATCATCATACCTTCGATGACGCTGACCGGGTTGCCTTCGAGAATGGAACGATCCATGAATGCGCCCGGATCGCCTTCATCGCCGTTGCAGACGATGTATTTGATCTCCGACTTCTGGTCGGCAGCAAACTGCCATTTCCGTCCGGTCGGGAAACCGGCGCCGCCACGGCCACGAAGACCGGAAGCGGAAACTTCATTGATGACATCCTGAGGCTTCATCGAAAGGGCACGGCGAAGCGCCTTGAAGCCATCGTAACCGAAGGCTTCATTGATGTTCTCCGGATCGATGACACCGCAGCCATGCAAAGCAATACGGAATTGCTTCTTGTAGAAGTTGATATCATCCTGACGGACCACCTTCTGGTGGGTCTGAGGATCGACATAGAGCAGACGATCGACGATCTGATGTTTTTCAATATCGGATTCGATGATCTCTTTGGCATCTTCCGGCTTGACGGCATGATAAAGGGTATCTTCCGGGAAGATCTTGACGAACGGTCCCTGCGAGCAGAAGCCGAAGCAGCCGACATGGTTGATGGTGACTTTGTCTTCGAGATGCTTCTCAGCGATCAGCTTCTTCAGATTCTCAACGATTTCAGCAGAATTGGAGGATAAGCATCCGGTTCCGCCGCAGACAACGATATGACGCTTGCCGTCCTTGCCGGAGAACTTGGCGTTCAGGGCATCGGTACAGGTCGCAATCTTTTTATCAAGACCGGCAACGGTCTTGACGGTTTCGGTCGCTTTTGTGGCCATGGTTTATTTCTCCTTCTTTCTGTAGTCGTCGATGATGCCAGGGATTTCCGCTAAGGTAACCTTGGGATAGACCTTGCCATTGATGGAAATGGCCGGAGCAATGCCGCAGGCACCGAGGCAACGAAGAGCATCCAGGGAGAAGAGACCATCAGCGGTCGTCTGTCCCGGCTTGATCTTCAGAAGCTCAGCAAACTTATCGAGAACGTTCTGTCCGCCTTTGACGTAGCAGGCCGTTCCGATGCAGCAGCCGATCACATACTTGCCCTTTGGAACCAGAGAGAAGAAGTTGTAGAAGGTGACAACACCATAGATGTCGCTGACCGGAATGCCGGTCTTGGCAGAGATGATCTCCTGAACTTCTAACGGGATGTAACCATACTCTCTCTGCACATCGGAAAGAATCAGCATCAGCGGAGACGGCTCGTCTTTGTAGCGGTCGCAGATGTCTGTGACAATCTTCACCGCTTCCGGCCTGAGTTTGATCATGTATGTCCTCCGAAAAATGGTCAACAAATAACCATAAGGAAATTATAGCACAGCAAAAGAGCGCTTTCGAGAGTCCTTTTGCAATAATCTGGAAGGATTCAAAAGCAGAGTCCTGTCTTTTTGAACAGTAAGCACCAGTTTCGTAGAAAAAGCAGCGCAAATGAGCATCAAAGAAGCAAAAAAGGCATCTAGTCGGAAGCGGCCACCGGCCACTCAAAGCCAAGCCGCCTGGAATCCTCTTTCGTGGTATAGCCCGGCAGATAGACAATCCCGGCATAACCAAAGCCGGACTCCTGAATCACAGTTTGCATCGCCTTGTTGGCAATATGAGTGTCAATCCGAATCACGAGAAAGCCATGCTTGTCGGCATAATCTTTGGCAAAGGCAACCATCCGATAGCCCAGCCGCTGTCCATGCCTGTCCTCTCTCACCGCAAGGCGGTGGATCACCAGGTCTTTGTTAGAAAGAGGATAGGTCCAAGATCCGTCTTCCACAACCTGGTAGGCCGGATCAATCCCCGGCTTGAGAGCCATCAGGGCAAGAAGTTCCTTGCCGTCATAACTACCATAAAGAGAGTGTTGGGCAATGTCCGTTCTCAAAGTTTCCTCGTTGGGATAGCCGTTCTGCCACTGGTTTGATTGCTTGGCCAAAAGACGCTTAGCCTGAGAAATGATGGTCAAGGCCGATGCAAGATCAGTTAACGGGATCTCCCGGAACTCGAGTTCAGCCATAAGGTTTTAAGCTACTTTGGCCTGTAGAATCGGTGTCTTGGCATAAAGGGAAACATAGCCATTGTCATAGGCCTTCAGGTAATACGTCCGGACGGCCTTAAAGACCTCTTCGCGCTGAGTTTTGGCCGCCGCGGAGATGATCTCGGAGTAATAGTCGTCATACACAATGTAGTCAGCTTCCTTGGAAGAAACATATCGGACAATCTCCGTATCGATCTCGGGCTCGAAAACGGACTGCCAGGACTGGTAGGAGAGATAGCGACAAGAGCAGGAAAAGTCGCCAATAAGATAGAAAGAGGGATTGCTGTCGAAAACGAAGGTGTTCTTTCGGGAATCCTCAGGGACTTTGTCCAGAGCTTCCTTAACCTTCAGGTAATTGGCATAGTTGGCAAAAGTCCTGTCTTCGGCAGGACGGGTGTAGTACTCTACCAGAGGAATCAAGCCTGTAATCAGGTTGATGACACAAGCGAGGGCCGTCAGCCCCCCAAGGATAGGCTTCCGCCGGGAAGCTAACCTAGGATTTGCAAAGGCCCGGCTCTGGAGATCTTCAGCCAATAAAGCAAGAATCAAGCCAATCACCGGATAAGCGATAAGGAAGTATTGGGCATAGTTTGAAACCAAGATGAAGTAGCAGGTGAAAAAAGCGGTGGTGATTTCCAGAAAAAGGCTGATTTCCTTGTCTAGTCCCCGTTTGCGGAGATACCGAAGCAACAGCAGGGAGGCCGGTAGCAACACAATCCAGCAGGTCATGAAATAATAGCGAAACGGAGAAACGACGCCTTTTACATAATGGATGTTGGCTAAGATTGAAGCATCAAACATCAGTTTCAGCGTCCCCTGAGCAAAGGAGACCGCAAGGGGCGGAATGCTTAACAGAATCGCTCCCAGGCAGGCCAGCCCGGCATTGGCGAAAAGGAAACCCGGGCGTTTCTTCCGGATCATCTCTATGACAAAGAATAAAAAGAAACCGGCATTTACCAGACAGTCGGTAGCCCGAGTGAAAACAGCAAAGCTTAGCGAGAGTCCGTTGATGAAATTAGCCCAAAGGAAATCCTTGTCATTGCCTTGCTTCAGTGCTCTAACATAAAGGTAAAGGGGAAGAATCACGAAAGAAAGGGTCATCTCGCAAATGGTATTCCCTTCATAGGTCCAGCCGATCAGCATGGCCAAGGAGAAGACACCGGCCATACTGGCAAAGCGTCCCAAGGAGAAGCAGTCCGTGGTCCGCTGAAAGACGAAGAAGATGAAAGTCAGGTTGATCAAGGCAAGAACATACATACCGTACTTTGGGGAAATGAGATATCCTAAAGCCTCAATATAAAAGACAAAAGGTCCTTTGTGGTCAAAGAAGTCCCGGTAAGGAACCTTGCCTTCCAAAATAAGCTTACCGGTCAGCTGAAAGAAATTGGAATCGAGGAAGTTGCTAATGAGATAGCCTTTATAGAGGAAGGAAACGGTCATTGAAAAGAGGGTCAGGACCAGAAAAGCAGCCAGCAGGGAAATCCACAGTTCGGTAAGAGGCGATGAAGGCCGGGGCGAAAAGGAACCTTTCTTCCACCAACGTCCGTCATAACGGGACTGACTGGCTGGAGATAGGGTGATGTACCAGATTTTCTTCGGTTTCTCCGGCAGCGGATAATCGATATGCGTCATCTTTGGATTCCGTTTGGCAATCTTCCAGGTCGGATGGGAGACAGCGCCAATGCAGTTGCAGATGCCATAGACAAAGGAGAAGATCGGACTTAAAAGGATACCCTTCCACATGCCCTTAAGATGCCAGTCCATGCCGAGCTTCCTGCGGTCCAGAAAATAGCAGATCCAGGACTGGAAAATGCAGAACAGCGTCATCCAGGCAATCACCTCTGCCGCCATAATGCCTAACTTGATCATGGCATAGTTGCCGCAGAAGGAAATCTGCTCGAAGGAGCCGGAGACGAACTCCGGACGGATATAGTCCGGCGCCACCTGAGCAAAGTAGGCTAAGGACAGGACATGCACCCCGGCCATCTGCATCAGCATCACGATGGCATAGGCGATGTAGTAGAGCGGGAACCAGACAAAGCAGATCACCGAGATCGGGTTAAAACCAATCTGCAGAAGCATATCAAGATACGAGACATTGCCGGTCCGGAAGAACATGACGAGCATCCGCCAGCCATCGGTGAAGAAAAGCTTGTTGAGGGAATGACCCAGTCTGACCAGTCGGTTGAAGGTATCGCCGAAAGAGGAAGGCTGATCCTCGTAGACGATGGCATCGGTGTTGAAGGTGATCTTATAGCCGTCATAGAGACGTTTCAGGGCAAACTCGGCATCCTCCGCCTGGGTCATGCAGTCCCAGCCGTCCATGCCTTCAACGACTTTCCGGCTCAGAGCCAAGCCCGGACCGGGGGTCATGGCCATCGTATTGACGGCCTGACGGAAGGTATTCTGCACCCGGCTGTCCTTGGTATAGAAAATGGCACAGACTTCGGTCCAGATGTTCTGCTTAAGGTTGCTGGCGGCTTCATAGCCACGGATGATCTGTGCTCCGGCATCGAAGGAGTTGTTCATCTGCTTCAGATAGTCCGGATGAGGAATGTTATCGGCATCAAAGCGGATGAATAACTCCGCCTGGGGATCGGTCTTGAGAATCTGCTGGAAACCGTACTTCAGCGGGTAGGCCACACAGGCATGGCTTTTATCCGGATCCTTCAGTTCAAAGACCGTCGCACCGGCCGCTCTGGCCAGCTCGGCTGTTTTATCATTGCAGTTATGGGCAATCACATAGACTCTGAATTTGTCTTTGGGATAGTTCTGCGTGGTGAGAATGGTGCTGACCGTATTGGCGATGACGGTCTCCTCATTGTGGGCAGCGATGATGACGGCAATCTGATGCTGGGTGGTGGCTTCCTTCCAGTGGCGGCGCTTGAGGAAGAAGAAAAGATAGGAGAGGCCCTGCGGAATAAAGGAAATGGTGACCAATATCACGGCCACCAGGTTGATGTAATAAAGGACAATGAAAGCCCAATCCGCCGCATTGGGAGCGTTGACTAAACTGACAAAAGCATTCAGGTTCATTTGGGCTTTCCTTTACGTTACTGACTGACCTTCGTCTTACTGCGCTTCAGCTTACCCCATTTCGGTTTGGAAAGGATGCCTTGGACGACCGCAACGGCATTGACGATCATGAAGGACGGGAACAGGATGATAGACCAAGCCATGACTGCCTTGTTCTTGATGATAAGACGCTTCTTCTCGGCAATATAGGAAACAAAAGGCTGAATCAGGAACGGCACAACATAGGCGGCTAAAAGCACCGCGATGATGAACCACATGAACCACCAGATATCAAAACTCCCTAAGCCCCAGATCACAAACGGACCGACCAGGCCGGTATAGCAAAGCGAATAGATGTAATAGAGCGGGAACCAGACCATGGCAAGGAAAGCTGCCGGAATCGTTCCGATGTTCCAGTACTGGTCGAGATAGCTGAGCTTGGTGCCTAAAGGAAGCTTCGGATTGAAAAGGTTCTTGAAGAAGCCGATCAGACACTTCTGACCGATACCCCAGAAAAGCTTGTTGAGCCCGTTGCCCATTCTCGTATTCCGTTTGAAGACATCCTGGAGAGTCGTCGGCTGATCCTCATAGACGATGGCATCATCGATGTATTCGACGATTTTCTGATCCTTGACCAGACGGTTGAGGGTAAACTCGATATCATCCGAGGAGGACATGGCATCCCAGTTAAGCAGGTATTCGCTCTTGATCATGCTGGCACAGCCGTTCATGACGCAGCCGAAGTGCAGCGCGCTTCTGGCGCGGCAGGCAAAGCGGTCGTCCCGGGCATACCAAAGGCCGGTCATGCAGGAGAGGAGATTATCCGTCAGGTTCTTTGAATTCTCGAATGTTCTTCCTAAGACGACCCCGTCATCGGCGGCATCGTTGCAGGCCAAAATGTAGTTCTTGTCGAGCTGGTTATCGGCATCGATCAACAGGAAGAATTCATAGGTGCCTTTGGGATCCTTTAAAAGTTCCTGGGTTCCCCAGTACATGCAGTAGCTGGCCTTCTGGTGCTTCGGGTCATGGTCGGTGATTTCGATGGCTCTGGCGCCATGAGCGCGGACGATCTCGGCCGTCTTATCGGTGCAGTTATGGCAGAAAACGACCACACGGAGCTTATCCTTGGGATAGTCGCAGCGGTAGACGGAATCGATGGCATCGGCGATGACGTCCTCTTCGTTGCGGGCTCTGATGACCACCGTAAAGTCATGGAAAGTCTTAGCCTTCGGATACTTCCGAGGCTTCAGAAAACACAGCGACATGAACATCAGCTGGAAGAGGAAAACGGAAGCAACAATGATGATGATTGCGATGTTAACCCACCAAATAATGTTATTAAATAATTCCATTGGGAATCCTCAGGTAACAACCCAGACCGGCAAACGATGGCACTATTCTAAACCATAGGAATAGGAAGAGCAAACCTAATCGGTATCCTCCTTTTCGTCTTTCTTCACGCTGACCAGGCACAGATCGACGATGACGCCATCCATCTTGATGACTTCGAGCGTCAGATCCTTATAGGATAAGACATCCCCGACTTTCGGGAAACGCTCCTCCTGATGGGTGATGAAGCCGGAGACAGTGGTGTACTCATCGCTGAGCTCATCGGGATCCAGCCCGAAAGTATTGAGGAAATCATCGATATTGGTGTTGCCATGGACCAGATAGGTGTCTCGGATGTTGACCTTGGAGATGAAAGTCTCGGGCTGATCATTCTCATCCCAAAGCTCTCCCACCAGTTCCTCGAGGATATCCTCCATGGTGATGATGCCTTCGGTCCCGCCGTATTCATCCTTGACCACGGCAATATGGTGATGGTTCTCCTTCATCAAAGCCATCGCCGAAGAAATCATCATCGTCCGCGGAACAGAGAGGATCGGCATCGTCAGCGCCTGGATATCGACCGGCTGTCCTTTGACCAGGACCTTGAGTAACGATTTGATCTGAACATAGCCCAGAATATGGTCAAGGTCCCGTTTGAAAATAATCAGGCGGGAATGCTTGAAGCAGTCCGGATCTTTAAGGAAATCCGTTAAAGGCGTTTCTATGTCATAGCCATGGATTTTCACCCGGGGCGTCATGATCTCATAGCAGTTGGTCTCTTTGAAATCAATCGACTTATGCAGCAGTTCCGTCTGGTCGGCATCGATGATGCCCTCCTTCTGAATGGTATCCACCATCGCTTCCAGCTCATCATCGCTGGCCACCGGATTCTCGCCGCCGGTCTTATCAATCAGCTTGGCGGTAGCCTTCCTGGCAAAGGCATTGATAGGGGTCACAAAGGGGAAGAAGAGCCACTTGAGAACGGTCAGATAGCCCGTGGAATGCCGGCAAAGGAAATGGGAGCGGTCCTTGGCTAAAGCCTTGGGTGAGATCTCGCCGAACACCAAAAGCAGAAACAGCAAAGCAAGGGAAGAGATGGTCGAGGCGATCGAGCCTAAGACAGGCTCCAGAATGTCGTAGGAGAAAAGGGAGGCAATGGAGGAGGCAAGAATGTTGACAAAATCATCGCCGAAGAGGACTGTGGCAATCGTGGAATCATAGTTGTTGGCAAAAGCCAGGGCCTTTTTGGAGCGCTTGTCGCCTTGAGCGCTTTCCCGCTCCAGGCGGGGAAGCTTGACCGAGCTATAAGCCATGTCCAGTGCCGAAAAGACGGCCGAGAGGGCCAAAAGAATCACCAAAGCGATGATATAGAGGATATCCCGGATCGGCATTAGGATTTCTCCCCCAGGGATCCCGGCTTCTCCGGAATCGGACCAACCAGCTCTTCCAAGACATCCTCGGTCGTGATCATTCCTAAGAGCCGGTTGTCCTTATAGACAAGAGCAATCGGGGTATGCTTATCCCGGAAGCCTTCCACCATCTCATCCATCATAATGGAAGGAGAGACGATATACGGTTTCTCCAGGCACTGGGAAATGGGGACGTTCTTATCCCGAAGATAGCGGGCCAGATATTCTTTGACGATAAGGATGCCGACCACCTTGTCAGGATCGCCATAGTACATCGGGATCCGGGAATAGTTGATCGTCAAGAGTTTTTCCGCCAGCTGCGAGTTGGTCAGGCCTTTGAGGTCAATCTCAAACATCTTCTCTTTCGGTGTCAAGACGTCTTTGACGGAGGTATCCGAGAAGTCAAAAGAATTCTGGATGATATCCGTCTCATCCTCAGCAATCACACCATGCTCTTGGTTGTCTTCAATGACCGCATTGAAGTCTTCTTCCGTCAGCTCCGGCTCCTCTTTGCCTTTGAAGAGCTTCTTCAGTAAGAAAGAGAGCCCATAGAAGATGATGCTGACCGGAAAGAAAAGCACCAGGAAGAAAGCTAACGGATAGACCACGGCTAAGGAGACTTTGTTGGGGATCTTCTTGCCAATCTGTTTGGGTAAGGTCTCACCGAAAACATAAAGGAGCAGTGTTACCACGATGGAAGCCACTAAGGACGTCAGGGCTTCATCCCAGGTGCTGGGCAGCCACTTGAGAAATAAGGTTGTACTGATGACGGACAAGGCGACACTGGCCGCATTGGTGCCTAGAAGGACGGTATTCAAGGTTAAATCAAAATGAGCCAAGGTTTTCAAGACTTTCTTGGCGGGACGGGATCCTTGGTTAGCCAAGGCCTCCATCCGGTATTTGTTGACACAGCTGAAAGCCGTCTCGGTAAGGCTAAAGAAACCTGCCAGGAGAATAAAGACGACCGCTAGGCACAGAAAGAGAACGCTTTTCCAGTCCAAAGATGGCTTTCCTTCCTTGTATTAGTGTATCATAACGACCCTTTTCTTTTTGAGGGCAGCCCGAAAATCCACCGATTTCAATAAGTTTATCCGTGCCTGGCAGTCCCAAACGAGTAAAACTGCCCTGCTTGGATGACGCACGGTTTCATCCCTGCTACTAAGGGCTAGGAATGATGACGGATCTTATCGAGCACATCCACCATCACCAGATGGTGTTCCTTGGCAAACTGAACCGCCGCAAAGTCAGCGGCATCATTGGCCAGCTGAGCCGGAGCATGGGCATCCATGCCATAGACGCATTTGGCTTTGTATTTGGAGACTAAGGAGAAGAAGTCATCCGTCGGATACATCCAGCGATCCACCTGACCGATATGGCGTTTGCCATTGCGGATGCCGGCCACATTGACTTCCAAAGGGACATCGTAGGCAATGCAGGCTTCGATCATCTCCCGGGAAACCTTCTTGCAGTCGCTATCGAAATTATCGATGCCGGCCATAAAATAATCCGGATGGACAAAGACGGAGAACATTCCCGTTGCCAAGGCCTGTAAGGCCAGGTCCTTATAGAGATAGAGCTGACCGGGATTGGTGATGTTGATGAAACGGGTGACGATTTCCTTCTTGCGGTTGATGGCACAGTGGTTGCCTAAGATCAGGTAATCCAGGATACCATTGGCTAAAAGTTCCTTGTAATACGGGAAATAATCCGGAAAGGACTCCGCCTCGAATCCACAGTAAATAGTCAGTCGATCAGCATATTTTTTCTCCAATGACCGGATGGAATCCACATACCCTTGGAAAAGGGAGTAATCCCCACGGACATAAGGTTCACTGAAATCCGGAAGCATGGCATGGTCGGAGAACCCGAGATACCGATACCCTCGGCCCAGAGCCTCTAAGACATAATCCTCATCCTCGCCGGTGGCATGGCCGCAGCGCTTAGTATGAGTATGGTAATTTGCTTGGAACATACTACTATTCTAGTGAAAGAAGCCCGCCAATGAAAGAGACGGATACAAAAAAACGTCTCGGAAGAGACCCAAGTCCGTTTATCAAAAGGCGATGAAAAAGAATAAGTTTAGAGAAAAAGCAACTGAATTCATACGTTTCTTTGCTAAACTACGCATTATGAAAGCAAAGGTGTCACTTGGGCTTCTCCCCAGTCTGATCCTTACCGGTTGCCAGATGACGAAAGCCTCCGTGACGAGTCAGGCCTCTCTTTCGGAGGCCTCTCCCAGTCCTGTCAGCCTCGCCTCGGCCTCGGAGAATTCCGTTTCGGAAAGCGCAAGTCCATCAGCCTCGGAGAGTACGTCTTCTTCCCCAAGTTCCCTCATTGATGCGGATAGCGGTGATTACCTTATTTCCGACACTCTTTATGATACCTATCATGCCGACCGGGTCTATGGCGCAGTCAGTTATATCGAATATCCTTCGGAATACTGCCAAGGCATCAAACATGCCTCGGTTATTCTTCCGGTCGGCTATGATGAAAAACAGCAGTATCCTGTCGTCTATCTGATGCCCGGCCTCAGCGATAACAGCATCCACTGGGTCAGCACCTGCAGGGCACCGGCCATCCTCGAGAACCTCGTCTATGAGGGGATGTCCAAGAAAGTCATTGCCGTCTCCGTCAATTCGTTCATGAACGACAATGAAAGCGATGACGGTTTTAGGACCGCCCAGACTTTTGACGAATCCGTCGGGGACGTCATCAACAGCCTGATGCCGTATATCAACAACCACTACGGCACGTTAGCTGACCGGGATCATACCGCCATCTGCGGCCTCTCCATGGGTGGGAGAGAAGCCTTACGGGCGGCTTTTCTCTATCCGGATGTCTTTGGCTATGTCGGCGCCTTTGAGCCATGGCTTGTCGATCAAAGCGATATTTCTTCTAACGTCACGTACCATCTGGTGCTGCTTGAAAAGGGCAACCAGGACAAGGTCGTCCGGGATGCGCCCTTAACCATTGCCGGAATGTTGACCGAGGCCAACATCCCTTATCTCTATTACACCGTCGATTATCAGCACGAACAGGCCGCTTGGTCCAACGGGCTCTATAACTTCGCCCGTCGGATCTTCCGCAGCTGATTTCTATTGGATTTTCGTTACGGTATAGCCGGCATCTTCAACGGCATTTTTCAAAGAGGCATCTTGGACGTCCTCTTTGAGGGTGACAACGGCATTTTTCTTCTCCAAAGAGACCTCGGCTTTCGTAACGCCGGGAACTTTCTCTAACGACGACTTAACATGCTTGACACACATCTGACACATCATCCCATCAATCGAAACTGTTTTCACCATACTGGTTACCTCCGTTGGTTTATCACTATCTTTCGGAATCATTGGCTTGTTCACCGGACAGGCATTGGGAAGAAGAAACGTCTTCATCGGCTGATGGGAAGGCGTGAGACTTCGTGGATGGAAGAGATTGAGACGTAAGGCATTCAGCACGACCGTCACACTGGATAGACTCATGGCCGCGGCTCCCATCCAAGGTTTCATCTTGGCTAATCCCACGGCGGAGAAAGCGCCCGCAGCAATCGGAATCATCACCAGATTATAGAAGAAAGCCCAGAAGAGGTTCTCTTTGATGTTGGTCATGGTTTTCCTTGATAAGCGGATGGCAGCCGGAACATCGGCTAAGGAGCCCGACATCAAAACGACATCCGCGCTATCGATGGCGACGTCCGTCCCGGAAGCAATGCTGACGCCGATGTCGGCGCTGGCAAGAGCCGGAGCATCGTTGATGCCATCCCCGACCATCATCACTTTGCCCTGTTTCCTCAGTAACTGGATCACCGCCATTTTCTCATCCGGCAGAACATCGCTGACAACCTGAGAAATGCCGGCTTGTCCGGCAATCTGCAAAGCACTGGCCTGATTGTCTCCCGTCAGCATCAGACTGGCAACGCCAAGATCTTGAAGTTCTTTAACCGTCCTGGCACTCTCCTTGCGGAGAGCGTCGCTGACAGCCACCAGTCCGATCACCTTGCCGTCTTCTAAGAAGATAAGCGGACTCTTGCCTTCTTTGCTGAACCCCTGAGCCTTGGCCAGGATGTCCTGAGGAAGACTGACGAGACTTTCGGCATAGCTCAGACTGACGCCTTCGAGCGAATGGCCGTCGATCTTTCCCGAAAAGCCATGCCCGACGAGAGCCTTGGCTTGGGTGACGGGAATCAGCGTCAGATTTCTCTCCTGGGCCTTCGCTACGATGGCTTTGGCATAAGGATGCTCTGACAACGACTCGAGGGAGGCGATTTCACGAAGGAAGCTTTCTTCGGATAGACCTTGCTGAGTAACGATATCACTGACTTGCGGATGACCGGTCGTCAGAGTACCGGTCTTATCAAAGACCACCAGCTCAATCTTTCCTGTCTCTTCCATCGCTGCAGCCGTCTTGAAGAGAATTCCGTTTCGGGCACCCAGTCCGCTTGCGACCATGATGGCAACCGGAGTCGCCAAACCTATGGCACAGGGACAGGCAATCACCAATACACTGATAGCCCGCTCAAGGGAATAGCTTAATAACGTTTCGTTAGCCGAGACCACACCGGAGCTGACAAAGTCCTTGCCGAAACTGATCCAGCCGATGAACACCAAAAGAGCAATTCCCAAGACCACTGGAACGAAGACACCGCTGACCTTGTCGGCCAGTTGGGAAATAGGAGTCTTTGTAGCGGAGGCCTGTTCAACCATCTTCACAATTTGTTTTAAGGTCGTTTCATTGCCGACTTTCGTTGCTTTGGCTTTGATGGTGCCCACCTGATTAATGCTTCCGGAAGCCACCTTAGACCTTATGTTCTTATCGACCGGGAGCGATTCCCCGGTTAAGAGAGACTCATCCACACTGCTCTGTCCTTCGATGACGATGCCATCGACAGGGAAACGCTCGCCCGGTCGCACAAGGAAGATATCTCCGACCTGTACTTGGTCCGCCGGCAGTGTCAGCTCCTGATTGTCTTTTAAAACATGAGCTTCTTTCGGGCTGAGCTTCAGCAGGGACCGGAGAGCGCTGGTCGTCTTGCCTTTGGAGTAGGTCTCCAAGGTCTTGCCGATGGTGATCAAGGTGGGCACCATGCCAGCCGTTTCGAAGGAGAGGTTCATGGCTTGAGCCATCAATTGATCGTAGGTATTGGCATCCATGCTGGGGGAGATAAGACTTGCCATCAGGATCAGGACAACGACGGAATAGACAAAGGCAATCCCCGAACCTAAGGCGACTAAGGTATCCATGCTGGGAGCCTTATGGAGAAGGGCTTTGGTTCCGGAGACGAAGAACTCTTTGTTGATTGCCATGATTGCCAAAGAAAGAATCATCTCCACCAGGCCTAAGACCAACGGATGGCTGGCCAGAAGACCGATGTTCCAGCCGACCATGAAGCCCATGGCAAGATAGAAAAGAGGAATCAATAGGATTAAGGATGAGACTAAACGGAAAAGCATGTGCCTCAGGATTTTCGCATCCGAGAAAGGATCCTCGGCGGGAGCGGCTTGCTCTTGATTTGCTCGTTTGGCATGATAGCCGGCTTTATCGACAGCTTCCTCGATGAGAGCGGGGCTGGCCGGAGTCTGATAGGTCACGATCATCGAGTTCGTCAGAAGATTGACGCTGACATCCTTGACACCCGAAACCTGCCGCACAGCCTTATCCACATGGCTGACGCAGGAGGCACAGCTCATACCGGTGACGTCGTATTTCTCATTTTCCGTCATATCAATCCAGTTTCTTGATGACAGCCATCGTCTCATCGACGATGCCAGGCTTGTCGGCTTTGATCTGGTCAACGACACAGGTGGAAAGATGGGTTTTCAGAATCTGATAGCCGATTTCCTTCAAAGCTTTCTCCGCCGCGGAGACCTGAATCAGGATATCCGCACAATACCGGTCATCCTCCAGCATCTTGGAGATGCCATTGATTTGCCCCTCAAGGCGGTGGAGCCGTTGCTGAAGATTTTTCAGTTCTTCCGGACTCCGGGGTGTCAATTTGTGAGCATGACAGGTGCATTCTTTTTTCTTGACGGACATATATCAGGGTCTCCTATTACATACCCCACCGGGGTATATTAACAGGATAGCTTAAAAAGCATCCGCAGTCAACGGGGATGCTTTTATGCCGCTAAATAGTCTTTTAAGGCAGCAAAGGAGGCTTCGGCATCATGGTAACCTTCCCAATAGAGATCGCCCAATTTCTCCATATCCCCTTCCAGACGTTCAATCATCACCGGTTTTGAGGGAGCAATTACAAAAATCCGTCCTTCTTTGCCTAGTTCCTGGATCTCATCGCACTGCTGGTTATAGGCTTCGTTGGAGTGGCAGACGGTCTTGGTGAATTCCTTGTATTTCCCATACCTTAATTTATAAAGGGCGATTTCCCGTTTGGTAGTCAGTGCCTTGCGGAAGCCAGACTCTCTTGTACGGACCACGACAATCTTCTTGAATTGTTGGTTGATTGCCCACTGATAGGCAATCTTGCAGGCACAGCCGCCATCGAGATAATAGGAACCTTCCAAGGGGACCATCCGTGAGAAGAAAGGCATCGAACTGGAAGCCTGAAGGATCTTATAGAAGGAATCCAGAGGATAATCATGGATTTCCCGGTATTCTTCTTTGCCCGTCTTCACATTGGTGATGACGGCGTAGAACTTCCGGGGCGTTTTCTTGATGGCTTCGGTTGCTAAGGGGATATCTTTCGAGGCTTTGCCTTTGAACAGATAGTCGAAGCCAATGACGCCGCCCTCCTGGGCGACGGCTTTGGCACCGACATAGCGGGAATCATGCCGATACCGTAAATTGATATAGCCCGCCCGACCAATCTGACCGGCGACATAGGTTAAGCCGTTAAGAGAGCCGGCCGAAACACCGACCGTCGTCTCAAAGGCGATGCTTTGCTGCATCAGATAATCCAGGACTCCCGAGGTATAGACGCCCCGGAAAGCACCGCCTTCCAAGACGAGGCAGCCAGGAGTCACGATATCGGTCGGGACCTGTCCTTTGGGAAGTGAGGCCAGTCCGGAATAGATTCTGTTCTTTGCCATATGTTAAAATTGTCGCACAATCGGGAATTTATTGAAAGAGAAGGTTTCTGACACTATGAGCGATTATGCTTGTTTGTTTGCTTTTTCAATCATAAACAAGCATAATAAGGATCAGTGAGGTGCCATATGAGCGAAAAGATAGATCCGAAGTTTACCAGTGAACGGTTCAAGATGATTTCCGATTATCTCAAGGAACATACTCGGGCAACCGTGGATGAGTTAAGCCATTTCCTTTATGTCTCGCCGGCGACAGTGAGACGGGATCTCAGTGAGATGCAGAAGATGGGCATGATTCAAAGAACCCATGGCGGCGCTGTGTTCATGGACAGCGCGGATGAAGTCAACATCTTCGTCCGTATTGAGAAGAACGCTCGGGACAAGGAGAAGACGGCTTCCTTAGCCTTGGTCCATCTGCCGGAGTTCACCTCGGTCTTCATCGATAACTCTTCCACCTGTCTGGCCTTAGCGGAACGGATGGAGTTTGCCTATAAGACCGTCATCACCAATGGTCTGCAGATTGCCGTCAAGCTTTCCACTAAAAAGGATGTGAAGGTGATCTTCTTAGGCGGCACCATTCAATATAATACGTATTCCACCGATGGCTCTTTGACCACCGAGATGATGAACAAGTTCCATGTCGACCTGATGCTTTGCTCCGCAGCGGCTATCCGTCCGGATGGCGCTTATGAGCCGACGATGGAGACGATGCAGATCAAGCGGGAGGCCTTCCTCTGCTCCGACAAGCATATTCTTTTGGTGGATCAGAACAAATTCGATATCACTGCGATGTACCGCACTCAGAAATTAAGTGACTACGATGCCATCTATACCAATGCCGATGACCGCAAACTGGCGGCATTCAAGGACAGCGGTGCCCATTTCATCAATCATTAACAAGGATTGAAAGAGATTACAGAAATCCGGGAGTCTTTGCTAACAGGCTTCCGGATTTTTTGAACCCTAAAAAATGATTGAATGTGATTATTTATGATTGTTATGGGCGATGAATGCGCTTGAATATCTATTTTTTAAGCAAAGTGATTTAAAACGTGCATATGACAAACACGGGTGCTAGAATACAGGCATTCCTGTTGTTAGCGGTTTCAAATCGTCCCTGTTCTTCAAGAAGGCCAGACGTAAACTTAAGAACCCGGCATTTGAAACGTCAGCAACAGCCAAACACCCACAAGGGGGAGGAGAAAATGTTCAACAAGAAAAGAACAAAGCTGTATCGTGGTCTCAGTGCGGTAATGCTTTCGGGAGTGGTTTTCAGTGCTCTCGGCTATGGCATTGCCAACACCTGGAGATCCACCGTTGATTCGGCGTTAGGTACCAAGAGTTATGTCACCAACACCACGGATGCCAAGTACACCTCTACGTATAAATCTGCTACCGATCTGATGAATGCCGCCAAAGCCTTATCCGTCAGGGAAGGCGCGGAAGGCACGGTCATCATGAAGAATTCGGACAACGTCTTCCCGTTAAGCAAGACCGGCAAGGTCGCGCTCTTCGGCGCCGCTGCCTACAATCCTTATATGTCGGCTGCCGGCAACACCGATCAGGTCAAACTCGAAGGTGCGTTAACGGCTGCTGGCTTCACCGTTGATCCGACGATGAAGGCCATCTATGGTCATCTTGCTGAAAAGTATACCGAAACCAAGGGAACTTGGGGTGGCACCACTCGTACCTATACCTATGGTCCGAACACCTCGGCCGGTGATTACGATGAAGCCGGCTTCCAAATCAAGGAAGCCAATCCGGATACGATCTTTACCGGCGATGGCCAAGCCGCTACCGATTGGAAAGATACGGTCAAGGCTGCCGGTAACACCGGTATTGTTGTCTTCAGCCGTCCGGGCGGCGAAGGTTCTACCTATCGTCCGGGCATTGCCAGAAATACGGCTGGCGAAACTCTGAATCAGAATCCGTTAGCTTTCTCGCCGGAAGAATTGGCTGTCATCAAGGCTGCCAAGGATACCTGCGACAAAGTCGTTGTCTTATTGAATTCCTCCAATACCCTTGAAGTCGGACCGCTGATGACGGGTGACTATGCCGTCAATGGCATTGCCTACATCGGCATCCCGAACGACTATCAGTTCACCGGTATTGTCCAGGCTTTGGATGGTGATGTCAATCCGACTGGTGCCTTAGCCGATACCTATGCCATTTCTTCCACCAGTTCGCCGGCGATGAAGAACTTCGGCGGTTATATGTATACCGATTACGATATCGTCGGCAGCACCACCGATGCCCGTTATCCGGGTGAGACCATTGCTAATACTGCTCAGGGTTCCTTCGGCGGCGGTTCCAACACTTACAACGGCGGCATGTATGTCGCTGAGGCTGAGGGCATCTACACCGGTTACAACTATTATGAGACCCGTTACTATGATTCCGTTCTGAATCAGGGCAATGCTACTTCCACGAAGGGTTCCAGCGATTCCGCTGCCTGGAGTTATGCTAAGGAAGTCGCTTATCCTTATGGCTTCGGTTTATCCTATCTTCCTTATGAAGAGAAGATTACCGATGTCAAAGTCGATAAGAAGGTTGGCGGAAAGATAACGGCTACGATCTCCATCACCAACAAGGGCACCAAGGATGGCAAATTCTTAGGCCAGCTCTACGTCCAGACTCCTTATACGGCTTATGATAAGGCCAACAAAGTCGAGAAGAGCGCCATTCAGTTCCTCACCTCGGAGAAGCTGGATGTCAAGGCCGGCGAAACCGGTACCTTGACGGTCTCCATCCCGACCAAGTATATGGCTTCCTATGACTACACGACTGCCAAGACCTATATCCTCGATGGCGGCAAGTATTACTTCTCTTGCGGCAACGGTTCTCATGATGCTCTGAACAACATCTTAGCTGCTCAGAACAAGACCGGTGATGCCAGCGGTGTTGCCTCGGCCGTTAAGACCTGGGACAATGGCGCCGAAACGGCTACCGATACCACGACCTTCTCCACGTCGGACAATGGCACGAAGATCACCAACGTCGAAGACAAGGCTGATCTCAACTACTATCTTCCTGGCACGGTTACCTATCTGTCCCGTTCGGATTGGGATGGAACTTATCCGGTGAGCTATGATTCGGTCAAGTTAGCGGATTCCGCTAAGAAGGATGATTGGATCAAGGAGCTCCGTGGTCAGACCTATACGATTAAGACCGATGAGCCGGTTACCAATGTCAATGGTACCCAGAACAATGTCACCTTCAGTGATGTCACTCCGGATGCTCAGAAGAACATCAACGATCCTTTCTGGGATAAGTTAACTCAGGAAATCACCGTTGATCAGGCTGTCGGTGCCGTCCTTCATGGCGGTTCGCAGTCGGATATCCTCGACAATGTCAAGAATCCGGTCGTCGTCCAGAACGATGGCCCGATGGGCTTCAACAGCAAGTCGCTTTCCACCAACAACGGAACCCAGGGAACCGATCCTTACTATGTCGACAAGGATACGACCGAAGGCAAATTCTTAGCCAACATCAATTCGCAGTCCCTCTTAGGAACTTGCTTCTCGCCGAAGCTGGCTGAAGATTGGGGCGAGATCTTAGGCAATACCGGTCTTTGGATCGGCAATTACCAGATCTGGGGTGCTGCCGTCAACTATCATCGTGATCCCTACAACGGCCGTAACACCGAATATCCGAGCGAAGATCCGATGCTTTCCAACATCCTCGGCGCAGGCATCATCGAAGGCAGCAAGAAGTTCGGTATCATCGTTGGTCCGAAGCACATCGGCTTCAACGATCAGGAACATAACCGTTCGGGTATCTCTGTCTATCTCAATGAGCAGAAGTTCCGTGAGACCGATATCCGTGGCTTCCAGGGTGCCATTGAAGATCAGGGTGCCTTAGGCCTGATGGTTGCCTTCAACCGTATTGGTGCCACCAACGCTTCCGCAGATACGGGCTTACAGATGAAGCTGATCCGTGATGAATGGGGCTTCACTGGCCTTTCTTCCACGGATATGATGTCTAACAGTTATTACTTCAATCCGGAGTCCTGCATCATGGCGGGTATCACACAGATGGCTGATTTCGCCGGTGAGAATTCCACCATCAGCGGTGGCAAGACTGGCAATGATGCCACGTGGTCTTACATCTCCGTTGCTGCCGTCAAGAATGATGCGACCTTAGTCAATCAGGCCCGTCAGGATCTCAAGTATCAGCTCTATGCCTTCTCCAATTCTGCCATCATGAACGTCACCACGACGCGTGTCACTCCGAGCTGGGAAGCCGGACTGAAAGCTGCCATCGTCATCTTCTCTGTTCTCTCCGCTGCCTCTATCGTCCTCTATGCCCTGACGGTTGCTCTTGCCAAAAAGGAGGAGAACTAATCATGTCGAAAGATTTCATTAAGAAGCAGACGCCTGCTTTCTTCCTGTACGCTGTCGGATTTGTCTTCACTCTCTTAGCCTTCATCTTCGCCTTAGTCAATAACGGCGCTGCCGGTTACTTCCAGGGTATGACTTCCGGAACCGTCATCGTCTTCTTCATCCTTGCCCTGCTTGCCATCTGCGGCATTGTTGTTCTCCGTCAGTTCGAATTTGCCGGCATTGTCGGCAAGATCGTCGAAATCGTCGATGATGTCTTAGCCATTGGTGTTCCGGTCCTGTTGATGGCTGCCTTCCTTCTCTTCTTATCGCCTCGTATTGAGGGCTTTGCCTACATTCTTGGCTCCAACGCCGATGTCAAGGCTGAAGTCCAGACGGCCAGCAATATGGCTTCTCTGAAGACCAGCATCATTACGCTCGTCATCGACCTGATTGCTCAGATCATCACCGTGGTCGCTGCTTTCTTCGCTGCGAAGAAGGCCGTTGCTCCGGCTGCCGCCGATAAGGTTAACGCCTAGCCTATCTGAAACTCGAGAAAAGGGCAGGTGATCTCTCGCCTGCCCTTTTCTTTCTATCCTTTCCGAGCCGTTGTTTATTAAAATAGATGAGAGAGATGAAGGGAGCAGCTTATGCTGAGTATTCATGATCTGACGGTCGAAGGAACCCTGCGTCCTGTTGTCACAGACAACCCGGCGCCGGTTTTCGGCTATTACTGCGAAAGCGACAAGCCCAACAACAAGGTTGTCTATGCCAGCCTTGACCTCGATAACGGCTCCCATCAGGAGATGACGGAGAAGTCAGACTTTGTCTACTCCGGCAAAGCCTTAGAGCCTTTTACCACCTATAAGGCAACCTTGACTGTCAAGGATGCTCAGGGTGAAACGGCCACAGCGACGGTCTCTTTTGAGACGGGACGGTTAACGACACCGTGGGTCGGAAAGCCGATTACGGATACCACGTATTCCTTCACGGAGAAGAAGGTTTCTCCGCAGGTCATGACGTTCCATAAGAGCCTGGATTTTGCAAAGAAGATTGTCTCCGCCAAGCTTTATGCCACGGCCTTAGGCACCTACTGGATCAATCTTAACGGCAAAAAGGTAGGCACTGCCTATCTGGCACCGGGCTTTACGTCCTACCGCTATCATCTGATGTATCAGACCTATGATGTCAAAGACCTGCTTCAGGCCCATAACGACCTTGTCATCCATGTGGCCGGCGGCTGGGCAGTGGGTAGCTTTGTCTTCACACGAGTCAACCGCCAGTATGCCAAGCGTCAGTGTCTTCTGATGGAGCTGAGGGTTCAGTATGACGATGGCAGCCAAGTGGTGATTCCGTCGGATACCTCCTTTGATGTCACCACAAAGGGCCCGTATCAGATGGCCGACATCTATGATGGCGAAACCGTTGATCTTACCCAGGATATCCTGGCTCTTCCTTACCATAAGGCAGGGCTGGAGAAGGTGTCCATCCATCCGGAGATTGTCGCTGATTATTCCTGTCCGATTGTCCGTAACCGTGAAATGATTCCTGTTATCTTACGGAAAGAGGCAGGCAAAACACTTTATGATTTCAAGCAGAACTTTTCAGGTATTGTCAGCCTGAAGATTCATCATGCCAAGAAGGGTCAGACGATTGTGGTCCATCACGCCGAAGTCCTGACCAAGGAAGGGGAGCTAAACCTTTCCTTGCTCCGTTCAGCCAAAGCGACCTTGACAATTCACTGCAAGGATGGTGAACAGGAATATGCGCCGGAGTTCACCTATATGGGCTTCCGTTATATTTCAGTGGAGGGCATTGCTCCGGAGGATGTCGAAGTCATCGGCTATCACCTTACCAGTGACTTGCCGGAGACGGGTTCGTTCCATTGCTCCAACGAGATGCTCAATCAGCTCGACCATAATATCCGTTGGTCAGCGAGAAGCAACTTCATGGATATTCCGACCGATTGTCCACAGCGGGATGAACGGATGGGCTGGACCGGCGATGTGTCAATCTTCGGACCGACCGCCTGCTACGACTTCCAGATGAAACGTTTCCTCATCAAATGGCTCAAGGATGTCCGCTCAGAGCAGCTTCCCACCGGCGGTGTTCCGAATACGGTTCCCTGCCATGGCTATAAGTTCCCGGCCACGATGCCGAAGATGGCCGTGGACTTCTGGGGCGATGCCATTGTGACGGTGCCGTATTGCCTCTATCTCAGCTATGCCGACAAGGGCATGCTGGAACGGATGTATCCGGCCATGATGAAGTATGTCAATGCCTGCAAGTTCTGGGCCCGGATCTGGGGAGTCGGCGAATACCGGTATATCTGGCATACGCCGAGCATGCTTCACTTCGGGGACTGGGTCGCACCGGACATCGATAAGATGAGTGCCTGGCAGAAGCGGTCCATGTATACCGCCACGGCCAGCTTGCGGCGAACCACCATGCTCCTATCCAAGATTGCCTCGTATCTCGGCAAGAACGAGGATGCCGACCGGCTGATCAAGTATTCCGACAAGGTAGCCAAAGCCTACAGCGATATCTTCTTAGACAAAGAGACGGGCAAGCTGAAGAAGCAGGAGTTCCAGACAGGCTATGTCTTACCGATCCACTTCGAAATGCTGACGCCGGAGATGCGGACCAAGGCCATCGACAATCTGGTTAGCTTGATTGAGAAGAACAACTACAAGATCGGCACCGGCTTCCCGGGAACGCCGTATATCCTCTATGCCCTGGCCGATAACGGCCATAGCGATGTCGCCTACAAGATGCTCTTGAATACCGAAGCGCCGAGCTGGCTTTACAACGTCAAAGTCGGCGGGACGACCATCTGGGAGAAGTTCGATGGTCAGTTAGCTGACGGCACGGCCAGACCCTCCACCGATGGTACCGGCAACATGATCTCCTTCAACCACTATGCCTTAGGCAGCGTCGGCAACTTCCTCTATACCCGGCTGGCCGGTGTCCGTATCCTGGAACCGGGCTATCGCCGCTTCTTAGTCAAGCCGGTCTTAGGCGGAGGCATCACCTCCTGTGAGACAACGACCTTGACTCCCAACGGTCCCATCCATGTGGCCTGGAAAGTCGAAGGCAAGACGTTTACGTTAACCGTTCACGTCCCAATGGGAACCGAAAGTGTCATCGGCCTACCCAATGGCAAAGAAAAAGTCTATCCTAGCGGCGATGTCACCGAAACGGTGTCGCTGGCTTAGGAGAAAGGGGAATATCCTTTATGGCAGAAGCCAAAACAAAGAAGAGTTTCTTCGACAATCCGGTTCTGTCGACCAAGGTCAAGAGCGCCAATGTGAAGCTCTTCCCGGAGGCCGCCTTAGGTTATCTGGTCGGTCCGGCACTGGCATTATTCTCGAATGCCTTGCTGAACGGCTATCTCAACAAGTATTACACCGATGTCTTAGGCCTGACGAGCTGGGCCAAGGCTTTCTCAATCTGGTTACCGATCATCTCGGTCATCACCGTCGTCTTAGGCAATCTTCTGGTCGGCCGGCTGATGAACAAGAACAAGACGCATGCCGGCAAGGCAAGACCGCTTCTTTTATTAGCCATTCCGCTTATTGCCGTGGCTATCTTCCTCTTGTTCTTCGCACCGTATCCGGCCGATAATCCGACCGCTGAGAATTCGATGGCAACCCTGATCTGGGTCGCCATCGGCTATAACCTCTACTATGCCATCTCCTATCCGTTCTACTATGTCGCTCACTCCGCTCTGGTCAACCTTTCGACCCGTAACTCCAATCACCGTGGCCTGTTAGCCACGGCTTCCAATGCTTCCGGTCTGGCCGCGGTGGGTCTGGCCTGCAACATGGTCTTCCCGCTCTTCCAGAGCTTCTTGTTCAAGGATGGCGATCCGTTGGCTTCCTACAATGCCTGGCGTGTCTTCATGATCATCCTCATTGTCGTCTCCGCCATCGGCATGCTGATTGAATATTACTTCACAAGAGAGCGGATCACTGAGGAGAATCTGGCCTTAGGCATCCCGGAGACGAAAGCCAACACCATCTCGATGACCAAGCAGATGAAAGTCTGCGTCAGTGATAAGTATTGGTGGTTTATTATCCTCTTCTTCCTCCTTTACCAGCTTGGCGGTCAGCTGAAGAATTGCTCCTGCACGTATTACTCGCAGTGGCTCTTTGCTGATCCGGATTCAAGCCGTGTCGCCAGTCTTAACGGAGCCACCTACAACACCACCTACGGCGGCATCGTCAATTCTCTGATCAATACCATCGGTGCCATTCCGACCGGTGTCGGCATGCTGATTGTCTGGCCGTTAGCCAACAAGTTCGGCAAGGGCAAGTCCATCCTCTATGGTGCCCTCTTATCCGTCATCGGCGGCGTCATCGGCATCTTCTGGGGTGCCAACAACGTCCCGGTTGCCGTAGCAGCCTTTGTCATCAAAGCCCTCGGCAGTGTGCCGGCGATGTATGTCTCGCTGGCCTTGCTCTCGGATGTGCTTGATCATCAGGAAGCTCTTCATGGCTTCCGGACCGATGGCTTCACGATGTCAATCTACGGTGCCATCATGATCGGTATGAACGGTCTGGCCAACGGCATCATCAACGGTGTCCTTTCGCAGACCGGCTATGATGCGACCTTAGCAGTCTCCGGTCAGCCTGATGCTGCCAAGACTGCCTTAAGCTGGATCTTCTTCGGCGGCGAAGCCATTGCCTACTTAGCGATCGGCATCATGTTCCTCTTCATGAACGTCGAGAAGTTCTCCAAGCTCGATCAGGCGGCTATCACCGAAGACCAGAAAGCCAAATGTCTGGCTAACGGCGTCAGTTATGTCGAGCCGGCTGTCCGTTTAGCCAATGAGCAGAAAGAGCTGGACGAGAAGGCCGAGGAAGCCCGCAAAGCCGAGCTGAAGGCAACCTGTGAGAAGAAGGGTCTCAACTTTGAGGCCGAAGAGAAGAAGTACGAAGATCAGAAAGCCATCAAGGACAAGCAGGCGGCCGAAAAGAAGGCCTTAGCGGAGTCGAAGAAGGAAGCCAAGGCTAAGGAAGCCGAAGCCAAGAAGACCGAAGAAGAAAATAAGCTGACGCCGGAAGAAAAGGCTGCCAAAGAGGCTAAGGCAAAGGAAGCGGCGGAGAAGAAAGCCGCCTATGATGCCAGCCTCAGCGCCGAATACGCTCAGCTGAGAAGCCAGGCCAAAGCCAAGGACGCTCAGCGTTTCGCTGCTTAGTCTTTCCTTGCCTCGCCTGCCGGTTTCTTCTAGAATAGAAGCAAGGTTTCAGAGCAATGAACAGCCAGATTCTGTCGTCACCACTTCTGCTTTCTCTCTTTATCCTGGTCTTTCTTGTTCTGCTAGCCAGCGGCTTCTTCGTCAAGAAGGGCTGGTGGATTCCCCTGTTAGGAATCCTGGCCGTCGCCGGTTATCTCATTCTGCTGTGGGTCGATCAGGTCAGTGCCGTTGAGATCGTCGTCTCCTTTCTGATTCTCTCCGTCGGGTCGTTAAGTGGATTTTTAGCCAGGGAGAAAGCCCATGAGCTTTAACTCCCTGGCTTTTCTGATTTATCTGCCGGTTGTTCTTCTGATCTACTGGCTTTTGCCGTTCCGTTTCCGGGTCTATTTCCTGTTGGTTGCCTCCTATTTCTTTTACGCCTTCCTGAATCCGTGGCTGATCTTCCTGATTCTGGCAACCACCCTCATGACCTATGGGGGAAGCCTCGGGATTGAGAAGACTGAAAATCCGAAAAAGAAGAAGGCGTGGATGGTCCTTACCGTCACGGCCTGTCTGTTGTTGCTTTTTGTCTTCAAGTATCTTGACTTTGCCATCACCAGCGTCGTGTCCCTAGCCAATCTCTTCCATGCCAACTGGAGTGACCCGGCGCTTGCGATTATCCTTCCCATCGGCATCTCCTTCTATACGTTCCAGACCTTAAGCTATGTCATCGATGTCTACCATGGCAAGTTTGCCGCCGAAAGAAACATTTTCTACTACGCCCTTTATGTCAGCTACTTTCCTCAATTGGTGGCGGGTCCGATTGAGCGTCCGGAAGAGCTGCTTCCGCAATTGAAGACAAAGCAGACGCTCTCCTTTGAAAACGGCAGCATCGGCTTACAGTATCTGATTTCCGGATTCGTCAAAAAGGTCGTGGTTGCCGACTTTCTGGCCTTGGCCGTTGACCCGGTCTACGGGTCCTTGGACACGGCCTCCGGTGCCAGCATTTTGGTAGCGACTCTCTTATTCTTCTTCCAGATCTATGCCGACTTCTCCGGTTACAGCGATATCGCCATCGGCTCCGCCCGGCTGATGGGAATCAAGCTCACGGATAACTTCGATAAGCCCTACCTTGCCTGTTCCGTCCGGGACTTTTGGAAACGCTGGCATATCACCTTGAGCCGGTGGCTGACCGATTATCTTTATATTCCCTTAGGCGGCAATCGGAAAGGCAAGCCAAGACAGCTTCTCAATGTGCTGATCGTCTTTACCTTAAGCGGACTCTGGCATGGTGCCAACTGGACCTTCGTCCTCTGGGGAGTCTGTCATGGCTTAGCCGTCGGATTCGAGGATTTGGTGGGTAAGCCTTTTGCTGATTTCCGTGCCAAGCATCACTGGAACGAGAAAGGCTACCATCTTTTCCGCATCCTGACGACCTTTGTCTTCGTGACCTTGACCTGGATCTTCTTCCGCAGCCAAAGCGTGGAGGAGGCCTTCCTCTGCTTTGAGAAGATCTTTACGTCGTTCTTAACCGGCGACGGCTTTGCTTTCTTCGATAACCGGATGATGATTCCGGCGACCTTAGGAGCGATTGTCTTAGTCCTGATTCTTCCTTATCTTCCCAGACTTGCGATGGTTAAGGATGATCAGGGGAAGATTGACTTTTCCAAGCTTTCCAAGGTCTCCCTCATCTATGTCACATTGATCGTGACGGTTACGGTCTCCTGGCTGTATCTGTTGTCGACGAAAGGAGAAAGCGGATTTATCTATTTCCAGTTCTGACCCATGAAAAACAAAACCAAAGCGGTGATCCTTAGCGTGACGCTGGCCTGTGCTCTCTTAGCAGGACCTTTGTTTGTGTCCGTCACGGCTTTCGGATTGCCGACGCAGTTTGACAAAGCCTTCACCGGAGAGCTCAAATACAAAGTAAAGCGTCTTCAGGAGACGACCGGCAAGAAGATCGTCGTCATCGGGGGAAGCTCGGTTCCTTTCAGTCTAAGGTGTCCGTTAGTCGAAGAACAGCTCCCGTCCTATACGACGATCGACTTTGGCATGTATGCCTCCTTAGGAACCAAGGTGATGCTGGATCTTGCTAAGCCGTATCTGACCAAGGATGACCTGGTCGTCATCTCGCCGGAGCAGAATGCTCAGACTCTTTCCCTCTACTTCAACGGCAAGAGCATGTGGGAAGCCTGTGACGGTGACTTCGGTTTAGTCAACAAGGTGTCGTGGGAAGACCGCAAACGGATGATCGGAGATCTGCCGTCCTTTGCCGGAGAGAAGCTGTCCTATGTCGCCTCCGGAAAGGTGATTGACCCCGGCGGCATCTATAACCGGGACTCTTTTGATGCCTATGGCGATATCCAGTATGAGGACTGTCAGTATAACCTCCTTTCCGGAGGCTACGACAGAACCACTCCGATTTATTTGGCGCAGAATGTCATTGCCAAGGATTTCGTAAGTTACCTCAATAATTATGCTAAGGATGTCACGGGAAGAGGGACTAAAGTCTATTACCGGTTTGCTCCGATGAATGCGAAGGCTGTCGTCAGCGGAAACCTCGATTCGTATTACGACTATTTAGCCAGTCAGCTCACCTTCCCGATCCTGGGGAATCCGCACAGCTCTCTTTTGGACAGCGGTTGGTTCTACGACACCAACTTCCACCTCAACAACAGCGGAGCCATCCTTTTCACCAAAGCTCTGATTCAGGATCTGAAGCTGGTCTTAAAGGATACGTCGCAAACGTCCATCCCGGATCCCAGCCTGCCGGTCATTCCGCCGGAAAGTCAGACCACCGGCGATGTCACGGATGCCAGTGGCTTTACTTATTCCGAAACGGACACGGAAGCAACGGTGACGGGTCTTTCCAGCGAGGGTCAGACCAAAAAGAGCCTGATTGTCCCGTTCAGCTATCACGGAAAGAGGGTGACTTCCTTTACGTCTGGGGCTCTTGTTTCCGATACCTTGACAAGTCTGATGCTGCAGTCCAGCCTCCGCTTCATCGAGGATGACTCTTTCAGTAAGCTTCCTGCCTTAAAAGAGATCCGGATCCTCAATCCGAAGCCGAGCACCTTGGCAGTCGGCCAAGGTCTCTTAAAAGGGACGAATGCCAACCTTTATGTTCCTAGCGATGCTCTCACGGATTACAAAATGAACTACACCTGGTCGGCCTATGCCGATAGGCTTTATCCGTTAAGCTAAATAAGCTTTCAGGGCTTTGCTGACATAATCAGTCCGCCAGCTGGCGCCCGCCGTCGTGAGATGGTTATCGATGAGATAGAAATCACCGGCCGGCAGAAGCAGGTCTTCCAACGTGCCGAGAATCGGCATGGTGAGGATTTCACGGAGGTGACTCTCCAGCAGAGCTCTCTTGTCAGAGGTGCTGTTTTCCGTCAGGGAATCTTTGTTCCGAGGCGAGAACGTAAAGTAGAAAGAAATCCCCTGATCGGTGAACTCCTTGGCAGCCAGATTCAACGCGGTCAGATGAGTGTCCTGATACGAATCCAGAGTCAGATCCAGATAAGGCTGGAAGATCCGGCCTTCGGTCTGGGTTCCATTCCGGGGCAGGATGAAGTCGCCTTCGACGTTGTACGTATCCAAGTTATAGGTATTCATATCATCATCGAAGTGCTTGGCTGAGACCTCATAGGAGGAGACAGGCAAGGTCTTTTTGTTGGAGATATACCGATAGAAAGAGGAGAAGACCTCCGTATAGCGGGTCAAATCCACAAGGGTCAGAACCTGATAGCCGGATTCCATCATGGCAAAGAGCCGGTCCTCGAAGGCGTGGTTATAGCAAAACTGGTTGTCGTAGGCATCAAACTCCGGAGAATCAATGACGACATCTCCCGGAAGAAGATAGGTGCGAATGATATCCAGTTGCACTAAGGCTGGGAAGTAGGCAAAAACACCCATATTGACGACCTTGTAGGATGGATAGTCCTTCGCTAATTGCGGAGAATAATAGCCATACCGGGCAGAGGAACCGGAGAAGAGAACAATCTTCTTCTGGTCCTTGATGGAATCCAGATAATCGAGCTTATCCTGGAAGGCATCGAAGTAGGTGCCGCTGTAACAGGGTTTGGTATAGGCCTGAATCCGCAGCATCGTGACCGGCGAGGAGACAAAGGAAGCATCATCCAGATAGGCAAGGTTATCAAAGAGGGTCAGAGTCTTTATCGTGCAAGACTGAAAGGCGCCGTTTTCGATACGTTCAAGCGTCTCCGGAAGATAAAGATCCGAAAGGGTCTGATGGGCAAGACTGCCGCTTCCAAGCGAAGATACGGTGTGTCCCGCTAAGGTATGAGGAATAACCAACGGGTCAGTAGGGGTTTTCAGAGAGTTAATCCGGGCGGTATTGTCGGAAAGGATTTCATATTCAAAGCAACTGGAATCCGTCTCCTTGACCCAGTGGGCATAAAGAGTAGAAATTCCGTTAGGCATCCGCGAGCCCTGAAGAATCGCTTCGCCGCTGCCATCCGCCTTCGTGTTCCAGCCATCCTGAAGGTAACCGTCCCGTTTGAAAAGCGAGTTTCCCAAAGCACTGTTTGCCCGGAGGTGAGAGGTGCTCTTGGCAAGGCTGACAGCCGTCTTCCCGTCGCTGTCCTTGGCTTGACCACCATTGGCATCATAGGTGACAAACTCACGGACGCTGGCGGTAAGGCTGACGACCGTCGGATAGAGAACCGACATCAGGGTCAGAAGAGAATAGCCCGGATGTTCCTCAATCTTCGACTCAGAATAGCTGACCCCGGTTAGGGAGCAGCCATTCAGCAGCATGACCTCGAAGGTGACATCGCTGCCACGGGTTATTTCCTGAACAGGAGTAGGGACAGCATAGTTAGCACCCTCTTCTATCATGACCGAAATGGTATCTTTCGCAGTGCTTGTCTCAGTCTTTTTGCAACCGCAAAGGAGTCCCATCGTCACCGACAGGACGCCGACTGAAAGCGACCGGAAGATTCTTCGTTTCATATAGAAATATTATATCGTTTTTATAGGCGTATAAAAAGGCAAAAGGAGTTCGTTCCTTCGCCAATTTTCAACGTGACATATATATTTCATGTCAAAACTTTCTGGTGACTGTGGCTTGCTTTATATCCGGCTGCGATCAAAAGCAGTTTTTCTTGAATAAGTCATTGTTCCCGGGTCGAATTGATCTCGATGCTATCGACCACTTTGAGCTTCATTTCTTACTTGATTTCATTTGACGTTATTTGATTTCATTTGACACAATTAATAAAACCTTTATAATATAAGGTAATTATCGATGCTTTTCATTTGACAGAGAGGTAATCAAAATGGAAGATTCCTATTATAAAGAACTCGTGGATGAGCTAAGAAGTAAGAAAGGTGAATGTGAATGGGTCGAATTCAAAGATAGCAACGCTTCACCAGAACTCCTCGGCCAGTATATTTCGGCTTTAAGTAACGAAGCCGCCATTGCTGGAAAGGAATGCGGTTATCTTGTTTGGGGAATACAGGACGGAGAAAAGCACGACGTCATCGGAACCTCTTTTAACATCCTTGAAGCCAGGAAAAGCGGCGAGCTTCTATTAAATTGGATCAATCGTTTGCTTTCACCAAACCTTGCTCTACGCCCTTATCGTTTCTTTTATTCAGAAGGAAAACCAGTATCACTTTTAGAAATTCCTGCTGCCTTCTATGAACCAACTTGCTTTGAGAATATGAGTTACTACCGTGTCGGTTCGAGCCTCAAAAAGAAGCAAGACGTTCCCGCCAGAGAAGTAGAACTATTTTCCGCAATTCGAGGAAAAAGTTTTGAAACCAGTCTTTCCAAATCACACCTAAAACCCGAAGAGGTCGCAGCCTTGCTTGACTTCAATGCCTATTTCCGTTTAAAGAAAATTTCTTTACCCACCAGCATGGATCGTATTATTGAAAGTTTTCTTGATGAAGGATTTATCGTTAAAGATGATGCCGGCTCCTTTTCAATAACAAATATGGGAGCCTTGCTTTTTGCTAATGATTTTTCATCCTTCCCAGGGCTTCAGGAAAAAGGAGTGAGAATATTAAAGTATTCCAGTAACTCAAGGACGTCCACGATCGGAGACGAAACTTTTTCCAAGGGGTATGCAGCATCTTTTGAAGACATTCTCCGTTTCCTTAGAGGAGTAATCCCGCAGGTAGAAAAAATAGAAGGCGGATTAAGAAAGACTTTTCCCTTATTCCCCGAAGAAGCTTTACGTGAAATGCTTGGCAATCTCATTATCCATCAAGATTATAGTCATTTGGGTATCCAGTCACTTATTGAAGTATTTCCTTTCCGCATTGAAATGACAACCCCAGGGAA
This sequence comes from Bacilli bacterium, assembly GCA_022647725.1. Taxonomy (GTDB): domain Bacteria; phylum Bacillota_I; class Bacilli_A; order RFN20; family CAG-288; genus Enterosoma. The sequence continues at coordinate 1,121,114 of JALCLG010000001.1, read as the reverse complement.
GCCTTTGATTGATCCGGCTCGTTTCATTGATACCGTCACTCACTGCCGAAACGAAAAAATGGCTGCTTTTCTCCGCAGCGTCACCATTTGTGAGCAACGTAGCTCAGGCTTTGATCGGATTGAAGAAGCTATGGCCGAGATAAAAGAACCATCACCCGTATTTGTGGCTGAGAACGATTATTCAAGAACCATCATCCGTCATTATGAAAATCGTAAGGATTGGTCTGAAGAAGACCGTATCAATACCTGCTATGTTCTTTCCTGTTATAACGAAGTCAATGACAAACTCACCTCCAATGAGGATGTCCGTACAAGATTAAATTTCAGTAGCAAAGAGGCAGCAACCATTTCTCGGCTTTTAATTCGCTGCGTAGAGAAAGGACTGCTGAAATATGCCGGTACCCAAAATTCCAATCGGTATCGACGCTATCGTCCATTTTGGGCTTAATTTCTTATTTGATTTCATTTGACGTCATTTGATAAGCAAGATACAATCCTTCGAAATATCGCCTTATTATGGGCATTTCTTATTTGATGAAAGATAGGATGATTATCTACTACGTATCTAACCACCAAAAAAGCCTCCGCAATGACCTTAGCGGAGGCTTTTCAGGCAATCAGAGAATCTTCTTATAGTTGACGTGGAAGGCGTTCGCTAAGCAGATCAGATCGTCGTTGGTGATGTTCTGCCGGACATGGCCCTGAGTCAGGAAGTAGATGGTGGAAGCCTTCTCGACCGTCTCGATCAGGCCGAAGGCCTCATCGATGGTCTCGCCCATACCAAAGATCCCATGCATGCCCCAAAGGACAATGCGGTAATTCTCAGCCTTCTTGGCCGTTGCTTCGCCGATAGCATTGCCGCCGCAGAGCATCCACGGAAGATAGCCGACACCCTCCGGGAAGACGACGATGCATTCCGTCGACATCCGCCATAAGGTGCGGGTGATCTCATCCTCATCCTCCGGCATGACATAGGTCAGCGCCAAGGCATGCGTGGCATGGCAGTGGATCACGACATGATGCTTCGGATCCTTCTTCAGTCTCACGATATGGCTCATCATATGCGTCGGGAACTCACTGGTCGGACGGCCGCCATCCTCAAAGCCCCAAAGGAGCTCCGCGCTGTGGCCATCTTTGCCGATGCGGACAATGCCTAAGTTCGTCTCCGGAGAATATTCGATGTTCTTCAGATACTTGCCGGTGCCGGTGACGACAAAGACCTTGCCGATCAGGGGCGTGGCATCAAAGGCTAACGGGAAGACCTTCTTGGGTTCTTCGGGGAGATAGCCCTGATACTCTTCCGGATCGATGATGACGGAGATGTTGCCGCCATTTCTTTCATCCCATCCCTGGCGGTACATGTTCGAAGCTAACCGGATGACTTCCCGGACTGTCGGTAATTCAACCGCTCTCTTTTCCATAGCTGGATTTATCCTCTCTTGGCCAAAACGTTGGCTTCATAGTCTTTGACTTCCCGGATCCAATCCGTCCCGACCGGCACACCCTGGCTCTGACAGTAGTAATCATAGACATCGCCGAACGGATACGACTTCAGCTCTTCTGTCAACGCCAGACGGTCGGTGTAATCAAAGCTAAGTTCTTCTTTCTTTAAGACAGCAGTCGGCTCCAGATAAGCTTTCAGCAAGGCTTTCTGCATGGCTCTCGTGCCGATGACCCAAGCCGCAATGCGGTTGATGGTGGCATCGAAGAAGTCGAGACCGATATGGGTTCTCTCAATCAGGTCATCGCGGACCAAAGCCTGAGAGATCCGGTTCAGCTCATCGTCGAAGATGACGACATGGTCGCTATCCCAGTTGACCGGACGGGAGACATGAAGCAAGAGTTCCGGGGTAACCATCAGCAAGGACGAGATCTTATCGGAGATGAATTCATTCGGATGGTAGTGTCCGGCATCCAAGTTATCGGCAATCTGATGACGGATGGCGTAGCCTTCGTAGAATTCGGCACTGCCGACGGTGTAGGATTCGGCACCGATGCCGAAGAACTTGGATTCGACGGCCAGCAGTTCGTTCTTCTTGTCGTAAGGCGTCTTCAGAATCTGATCCAAAGAATCCTCCAGACGTTTTCTCGGCTCCAGACGTGAATACGGATTGTCCTTCATGCCATCAGGAATCCAGATGTTGGTGACACACTTCTCACCCAGCTCTTTGCCGAAGTAGTCGCCGATCTTGACGCAGGCCTGGCAATGGCGGATCCAGAAGGAACGGACCTCTTCATCCGGCGAAGCCAAGGTGAAGTTATTCTGATACATCTTATGGGAGAAGCAGGTCGGGTTGAAATCCAGGCCGACCTTGTTCTTCTTGGCCCAATCAACCCAGCCGGCAAAATCTTCCGGCACCAGGCCATCGATGTCGCGCTTGCCTAACGGGCGGGAAACATAGATGGCATGGAGATTGACCTTCTGCTGACCCGGAAGAAGACTCATCACTTTCTCGAGGTCCTGCTGAAGTTCAAGGATGTTGCGGGCTTTGCCCGGATAGTTGCCGGTCACCTGGATGCCGCCGGAAAGGGAAGCCGAGGAGATGAATCCCTGGATATCATCCCCCTGCCAGCAATGCAGGGAAATCTTGACCTTGTCTAAAGCCTTAAGTGCCTTTTCGGTATCGACGCCGAGAGCGGCATACTTGGCTTTGGCTAATTCATAACGTTCTTTGACTGCTTTATCCATTTCAGTTTTCCTCCTTTAAGTTGGTCTTTTGAATGAATTCTTTATACTTCGCATTCCATATCTCTTTGTCCGTCGGTTCATAAGTTGTCGATGGGATGGATTGCTGAATGGCGTGTCTACCTTCCTTGACGTTTTCAATGGCGCCCAGAGCAATGAACTGAGCTAAGGCATTGCCATAGACGGTTGCCTCGCTGGCACCGGTCACAACCTTGAGACCTAAGCTATTGGCAGTGAACTGATTCAGCACCGTTGCCTGATTGCCGCCACCGACCACCAGCAGCGAGGAGATGGCTTTGCCGGTCAGTTTCTCCAAGGAGAGCAGGAGCTTGCGGTAGCTTAGGGCCATCGACTGATAGATGACTCTCAGCATCTCGCCGGGATCGGTAAGAGTGGGTTGGCCTGTCTTCTGAAGATAAGCATTGACTTTGCTGACCATCTCGCCCGGAGTCTCGAAGGCCGGATCATTGGTATCCAAATAAATAGGAAGATCCTTGCTGGATAAGACGGTTTTCGCAATCTGCGATACCGGAACATCCTTTCCCTGCTTCTCGAAGTCCTCCCGGACTTCGTTGGCTAAAAACATGCCCATGGTGTTCTTCAGGTAACGGATGGTATTGCCATAGCCGATCTCGTTGGTGAAGTTCTCTTTCCGGGAAGCCACCGACAGGATCGGAGCCGCTAGCTCCGTCCCTAACAAAGACCAGGTTCCGCTGGAAAGATAGGCAAAGTCGCCTTCTCCCGAAGCGCCTAAGACCGCGCTGGCGGTATCATGGGTGCCGACGGCAATCACCGGCAGGTTATGAGGCGTATCAATGGGAAGGAAGCCTTCTTGCAAAGGACCATAGCTTTCGCCCGGCTGAATCAAAGGAGCAAAAAGACTCTTCGGTAAATTCAGAGCCTGGCAGAGGAGAGTCGACATCATCATCGTGGTCCGGTCAAAGAGCGAGGTCGTGGAGGCATTGGTCAGCTCCATCCGCTTCTGTCCGGTCAGTTCATAGGCAATCAGATCCGGAATCAATAACAGCTTCTTATCAGATAAATCCTCGCTTTCGCCGGCCAGCTGATAGATCGTATTGAAGTGAAGGTTCTGGATGCCGGTGATGGCATAGATATCCTTGAAGGGAATCTTGGCTAAGCAGGTCTTCTGGAAATCATAGCTTAAGGGATCCCGATAGCAGCCGGGTGCCTTGACCAGTTCTCCGAAAGCATCAATAAGACCGTAATCGACGCCCCAGGTATCGATGCCGATGGCACGGATATCCTTGGATTTCAGTAAAGCCACGGTCAGACCGTTCCGGATGTTGTCCATCAGGAAGGAGAAGTCCCAGACCAGACGTCCCTGGACTTTCCGAATCCGATTGGGGAAGCGGAGATTCTCTTCATAAGAGAAACGGCCGTCCTGGTAGGACACCGTCATCACTCTGCCGCTGGTTGCACCGAGATCAATCGCTATGACTTTCATAATTTGCTTTGGATACCTACTACTATAGCAAAGACGAAACCGAAAACAGGCGTTTGATTAGAAGATTGATAAGCAATCGTTATCCAAGAAATAGCAATCACAAACAATCACAAATAATCACGTTTGTAGGGCTTTCAGAAAGTTTTGAAGCAAATGTAAGCGATTGCCTTGCTCGTTTCCTTTCTTTTATGACCATCTATGCAAGAAAGAAGCATAGGAGGACAGAAACGGTCCCTGCCAGAAGGCCCGAAAGCTTTGCTCCAATCAAAAAGCCTGCCCGTCCCCAAAGGACAGGCAGGCCAAGAGTCTAGATGATCGGAATCTTCAGGGTGATGTCGCTTAAGGGGTAAGTCGCACACGGATGGCAGTAGCCGGCTTCCTTATCGGCCGCCCGTCTGCCGTCGCCGACTTGCGGGACGAAGACGTTGCCGCTGAGAAGCTCGCTGCGGCAGAAGCCGCATTCGCCGCTCCGGCAATCGGTCAGGAACGGAATGCCCGTCCGCTCGATGGCCACGGCCAGAGGCTCCTTGGCAAAGCAGTCGATGACATCCTTCTGCACGCCCCGGACAACCGTCAGCTTGAAGGTCTTATCCAGCATTTCAATCGGATAGCCTTCCGCTTTGGAGACATCCTTCGGCGCACCGAAGACTTCCATCCGGATCCGACGTAACGGAATCTCAAGAGCAGCTAGCTCTTTGGCGATGAACTGATACATCGGTAACGGTCCGCAGACGAAGTAACTGGTATCGCCCTTGGAATATTTCTTGATCAGATCACGGTTGATGAAGCCCTTCTCTCCCGGATAATTGGGATCCTTGGCAATGACATTGACGAAATGGACCCGGTCGGAATGGATGGCTGAGATCTCCTTGTTGAGGATGATGTCGTCCGTGGTGTTGGAACCGTAGAGGATGGTCAAGTCGGCATCCAAGGTGCCATGGGCAATCTCCTGAGCCATCGAATAGAACGGCGTGATGCCAGAACCGCCTGCCAAAGCGACGACGTTCTTGCTGTCACGGAGCTCTTCGATGAAGAAATGGCCTAACGGCAGACAGGCTTTCAGGATCATCCCTTCCTTTAAGGATGAATAGATCCAGTTGGCGACAAAGCCATCGGCCTTGCCGTTACGGACAGTGATCTCAAAGAAGGGATCCTTCCCGCGGGCCTGATACGGCGCGGAGCAGATCGAATACGGACGGCAGGTCAGGGTGTTTCCGATCTTGAACTGCAGGGAAACAAACTGTCCCGCCTGGAACGGCGGCAAAACTCCATTGACTGCGACAAACGTGTATTTGCGGGCGGTCGGAGAGACATCTTCGACCTTCGTGACTTTGACATCCAGCGGATCCGGATGCAGCTCTTTGGCGACCTTATTGATAGGATCGGAGAAATCCTCTTTCGGGCTGGCCGAATCAAACAGCTGCTCACGTCGCTTGGTGACGCGGTCAGCGCCGCCGACATCCGTGAAGAACGATTTGACTTTCATGTTAGCAGCCCTCCTTCGCCATCATATCCAAAAGCGTCTTGGCAGCCTTGCGGCCGTTGGTGATGACCGGGGCCATGCCATCGCCGGAGATCGCATGCGCTCCGGAGAAGGCTAAGCCGCCGATATAGTTTTCATCTTCGCTCATCTGCAGACGGGCCACGATATGGTCATCCATCGAATGCGAATAGCCATAGATGCCGCCCCGGTAATCCGAGGTGTAGTGAGCAATCGTCATCGGGGTCTCGACTTCGACTTCAAGGATGTGGTCAAAGAGGTTGACGCCCAGCTTCTGGGAGATGGATTCGATCATGGTCCGGGCAATCTGGCGTTTCAGGGCAAAGTAGTCATCGGCTTTGACATCCATGAAGCCATCCGGAAGCGGCAGGGTCGTGATGGAAAGAGAAGTCATGCCTTCCGGAACGGACTTCGGATTGGCATAGTTGAGGCAGATGGTGGTGAGATAGTCATACGGGCCTTTCGTCTTCAGCTGCTGATAGATCTTCTCAAGATCCATCTTGCCGTCGCAGGTAAAGACGGAATAATCCTTGATGTTGAGTTCTTCCGGCTTCTTATCCAAAAGCAGGACGACGGAGAAGCAGCTGACGGACATCCGTCGGGCATTGACCGACTGGATGGCCTTGGCGGGGACTTCGCTTTGGGGCTCAATCATCTTGGCATAGCAGGTATTGGGATAGGCGGAGCAGGAAACGTAATTGGCATGGATTTCATCACCGCGTTGGGTGATGACGCCATAGACGTGGCCGTTCTTGACAAGAATCTTGGAGACTTCCTGACGGTACTCGATCTGGACACCCAGCTCTTCGCAGCGCTTGGCCATCTTGACGGCCATCTCAAAGGAGAAATCAGCGCAGACATAGCTGCCGCCGATGAAGTAATCCGCCATCAATACGGCATAGACGGTAAAGGGCAAGTCTGAGATCTTATTGCCGACATAGATCCAATAAGCGGAGAGAATGTCTTTGACTTCCTGAGGAAGCTTAAAGGTATCCATGACTTCCTTGGCGGAATAACCGCAGGTCCTTACAAAAGCATTGTGCTTCACTAGCATCATCGGCTTGCTCATCGGATGGACGGAAAGGACATTGACGGAATTGTAGACCGTGGCGCAGAGATCCATCAGCCGTTTGACTTCACTATAGGTTCCCGGATACTGGGCATCAATCTCCTTGGCCATTGTCTCCAACCCGGCATGAAGAGTGATATCGATTTTCTCATCCGGCACCGAAATCCGATAGGCTTCCGGGACACGGAGCCAGTTGATCTTGACACCCATCTCGTCGAAGAATGTACGGATCTTCAGCGGCTGATTCTCGGGTCCGATGGACATCATCTCATGAAGAGTGGCCTCCATTTCAACGCCGCCACGGACAAAGGACGTCGCAATGCCGCCGGGAAGGTTATGCCGTTCCAGGATGAGAACGCTCTTGCCCTTATTGGCTAAGGTCAAAGCGCACGCCATTCCGGAGAGGGCTCCGCCAATGACGATGGCATCGTAATGATCTTTGTAAAATCCCATAATTTTAGAAGAAACGGCCAACTAATTCACGAGAATATTCGCAGGTTTCATCCATATCGCCGAACGACATGATTTCGCCAGCGTAGTAAGTGCATCTCTGTCCCTGCATTCCTTCGACCTTATCGTACCAGCCAGCCGCATAATCCTCCGAGAAGACATGCGGGAAGTAATACCAGGAATGCTCATCAAAGACTTTGTCGTATTCGTTCTTATAGGTAACGATGTCTTCCAGGACGGTCTTCTTGCATTCTTCATAAGGAACTTCTTTGGAGCCCTTGTGATTGCGTAAGGCATAGGTCGTGATGGCCTGATCCGGCTCATCCTTCCAGCGACGATAGTAAATCATCAGATGGCCGAGACGTTCCGGAACCATGTTGGCCAGGATGTAATAGGAATCGACCGGATACTGGCCTTCCTTCATCGTCAAAGCCAGGACATCGTAACGTTCGAAGTCGATCTTGGAGAAGAGTTCCTTTTCTTCGGCGGTGGCATCGGCATACTCCGGGAAGTACTGGAGCGGAGCGGTGACAATCAGCTTATCGAAGACTTCATCCTTGCCGTTGACGGTAACAGTGACGTTCGTGTCGGTACGGACAACCTTGGTGATATTGCTGTTTAAGGTGGCCTGATGGATCAGCTTGCTGTTAAGAGCTTCATAGATTGACTGCGTGCCATCCTTCCAAGTCCAAAGGTTGCACTTGACGAAGTTCATGCAGGTCTGGAAATCCAAATACTTGAGAGCATAGGCAGCCGGAATCTCATCGAAGAAGCCATAACCGAAAGCCGTGAACGGACCCGACCAGACTTCCTGAACAAGCGGAACCTTGTTCATCTCGCAGAAATCCTTGAACGGCATGCTGAGATCCTTCAGATTCGGATTCTCGCCTTCGATATGCTTCCGATCCGGAGTGCAATCATCACCGATGTACTTGCCCTGGGCAACGCCACGGTGACCATTGACATCATAACCTTTGTATTTGGTCTCAAGGAGCTCACCTAAGCGCTTCATCTGCTTCTTCAGTTTGAGAAGATGCGGAAGTCTCCAGAACTTCTTCGGATCAAAAGGATGGATGACCTCGCCCTTGAGGTTCTTGAAGTCACGGTTGAGCTTCGGTCCGTCGTCATGGCTGACGCCGGCAAACAATTCAATATCGTGAACAGCGTAGTAGGACGGGACACCCATAATGGCGCCTTCCTCAAAACGTTTGCCTTTATAGACCGGGGAATGGCACTTGCCGCCGACATGGTCACTCTTTTCATAAATAACATAGTTCTTGTATCCCTTCTTTTCGAGATACATTGCGGCCGATAAACCAGCAGGACCTCCGCCGATGATGCAGATTCTGGCATCCTTTGAAGGCTCGACAGTCTTCGTCTCGTTTTCAGCCATAGTTAAGGCCTCCCTTTTTGTTCGCAACTGACTCGGTTATTATAACATGAAAAGCCAAAACATAAAAGAGCTTTCACGTTTAGCATTCCAAGCCTTGCTAAGAGTTTCTGTTTTACGTATACTAATGCCATGAGCAATGTTAAAAAGTTCCACAGCTTCCGCGAGCTTATCCTAACCGTCTCCAAGGAAAACAGGCCAGACCTTTTCCGTTTTTCAAAAGATGGAAAAATGGTTCTGATGAGCGGCAAAGAATGGGCCGACCGGATTTGGGAAAAGGAAAAGGAATTTGCCAGGCAAGGCTATTCTTCAGTAGCAATCATTCAAGCTAAATCACCGGAAATGGCTGCCAATTTCATGGCTGCGGTCTTAGCAGGAAAACGTGTTCTGCTGATTGATCCTATGGAAAGCATCGATAAGATGGCCGTGATGATCTCCCATTGCAATATTGAAGAAGTCATCATTGATGCTTCCTTTGAGGAAGAAGAAATTGCTTTTTTAAAGAATGTCCTGAAACCCTCATTATCTTGTGATGAGAAAGGTGAGGGAGATATTCTTTTCTTTACCTCCGGTACTTCGGGAATACCCAAAGCCTGTGTCTTAACCTCAGCCTCTTTGCTATCCTCCAGTTTCAATGGCCAGTCCTGTCTTCCTTGCGGCGAACAAGATATCATCCTTTCCTTGATCCCATTAAGCCATGTCTTCGGTTTTGTCTGCACCTTCCTTTGGCCGCTTTGTTACCATGCCAGCATCGCCTTCGGAAGCGGAATGAAAACGATGGCTCAGGATGTTATCTTCTTCAAACCCACGATTCTGCCTGTCATCCCTTCGCTGGCGGGCTTCCTTTTGATGAACAAAGCCATCAACCCGGAACTCACGACCATCCTAGTCGGAGCCGGACCGCTGAGCCTTTCAATGATCCAGGCTTTCCAGGCTCTCGGCAAACGAGTTGCCTTCGGCTACGGCTTGACAGAAACGTCATCCGGGGTCGCCATATCGGTCGGAGCAAAGGATCCCTTTGCCATGACCCCCTGCCCCGAAGATACCTTCCGCCAGGAGGCGGACGGCACCATTTCGATTCACTCCTCCTGTCTTATGAAAGGCTACTACAACAACCCGAAAGCCACCGAAGAGGCCGTTCATGACGGCTGGCTGAAGACCAGTGACAGAGGCTATCTGGATGCCGATGGGAATCTTCATATCTTAGGGCGGGTCGACGACATCGCCGTTCTTGCTAACGGCACCAAATTCGACTGCAACATCGGCGAACAGAAGCTGGTCAGTTATATTGGCGGTCTTTATGATCTGGCTTTGACCGTCCGCGAAGGAAAATTAGCCATGATTGTCCATCTTCCGAGACCTGAGGCCAAGCCTATCGTCGAGAAAGCTGTCCAAGGTTTCAACGCCGACAGCGACCTCTATAGCAAGATCAGCCGAGTGGAATATTCCGAAACCCCGCTTCCTCGGACCAAAACGGGAAAGATCATCCGTTATCAATTAGCCCAAAAAGGAGAATAAGTATGGAAGAAAAGGATATCTACGACACATTGATTAAGCTGATTCATGACTATGTTCCTGAACTGACGGACAAACCGCTGGCTATGGAGACCGTCATCAATACCGAAACCAACATTGACTCCATGGGCTTTGTCCTCATCATCTCCAAGCTGGAAGGAATCTATGACATCAAGATCTCTGATCGGCAAATGCGGAAATTCATTACCATTGCCGATGTTGTCCGTTTTGTGAAGGGCAAAGTTGACGCTAAGGCCACGGCCTGACTATGTTTGTCCTACCTTGGAAGATCTTAGCCTCCGACTGCGACTATCAGCAGAAGCTGAAGCTTTCTTCCTTGCTCCGTGCCATCGAAGAAATCTCCATTGAGGATACGACTAGGCTGCATATGGGGAGAGAGAAGACCCTGGATCAGGGTTTCCTGTGGGTCATTTCCCGAATATCCCTGAAGATCACTTCTCTTCCCGAATACGACGACCATGTTAAACTCATCACCTACCCTGAGAAACGGGTGCATGTGATCTTCCCGCGATACTATATTCTAAAGAGTGCCTTAGGCAAAACCTATCTCGAAGCCGAGTCCCTCTGGACGCTGATCGATAAGAACACCCGCAAACCCATTGATCCCAAAGAGAACGGCATCCTGATCCGGGCTTTCCCTTTCCATAAGGAAAGCGAAATCCTTCCGGTGATCCATACCCTCCCCGTCTTAGAAAGCACGACCCGGAAAGTCCTGACCTCTGAACTGGACCTGAACGGCCATCTCACCAACACCCGCTATGCGGATTGGTTCATGGATGCTTTCGGCTCGCGGATGGTCACGAAGAAACTGACCTCCTTCACGTTGGCTTTCCATCAGGAAGCCAAAGCCGATGAGGTGCTGACCTTAGGGATGGGACACGAAAACAGCAAAGCCTATCTCATCGGAACCAAAGACGGCAAAGACGTCTTTGAGATTTCCGCGACGTTTGCTGACTAGATTTAAATAAATTTCCTAAGATATCGATGTTTTATAAGATTTTTTGATGGCTTTTAGAGTGGATTCCGGAACCTCGTTTCCGGAAAATTAGGGAGTTTTGTTCCGGAAAATTAGGGAGTTTTCTTTTGAAACGCTAAAGGATTAGCACCTTATCGGTACACCTTGATCGCATAGGCGAATCTTCCCCGCCGGGTCGGATGCTCGCCTCCGACAAAGATGAATTTTCCGTATCCTTTGACCGACACCCTTTGGCCGTCTTTTAAAAGCAGGGCGTTGTTTTTGGCCGTCAGTCCGTCGACGAAGACGCCTTCCTGGGCAATCACTTCCTGAGCGGAACGCCGGGAAAGATGGAAGACCTCTCCGATCAGACTGTCGACCCGGGCCGAGGCCGCCGTCACCGAAAGCTCCTCAAACTGAGGATGGAACGGACAAAGTGAGGGAGCCAAAGTCTCACAGGTGACGGTCGTATGCCGGATCTTGGTGAGGTTTGACGAGACGTCCTCAACGATGGAAGCAACGAGGAAAAGATACCCGGTCGTCCCATCGGTGAGGATGTCTCCAAACAGCGACCGGTCATAGCCAAGCGACATCAGGGCACCGAGATAGTCCCGATGGGTCAGGGTATCGCTGAACTTCGGATTCTTAGCCGCAATCTTCAGGCAGGTCAGCACCCCTTTGCCCTGGCTTTCGTCGCTCAGCAGGTCACTGGCCTTCTGATAGTCGGGAAGAAAATAGAGGATCTTCCGCTCCGTGTCGTCGTTGCCTCCGAAAAGGACATACCGGACACCGGAATAGGTTGCCGCCTGACGCGAGCCGTTAGTCTGTACCAGCTGAAAGAAGAGATTCTGCTCCGACAGGGAAAGAAACGGGGTATGGCAAAGATAGGACTGGCTGAGGGTCCGCTGACTGAGTTCGTTGATCCTTGCCTTCAAGACCTCGTTGTCGTCCATCAATGATAAAGACCTAAGCGGCTGAAAGGATCCTGGACCAGGGAATCCGTCTTATTGAAGAGACGGACCGGACGGGTGTTGTCATAAGGGGGCCAATCCGCTTCCGGAGCGGAGCCTTTGCTAAACGAGCACCAGGCCTGACGGATCCGTTTTCCTAAGCTCTTGGCCCGTTTGCGGTCAAAGGAGACAAAGGACAAAGGCCCGATGGTGATGGGGTTGTTCCAGACCAGCGGAATCTCAATGAAATGACAGGTATCCAGCTTGAGCCCTTTCAGCAACGGCGAAACATAATCATAGCGGTAGAAGTAGACCGGAACATCGGTTGCAAAGCTGTCGGCCAGATGAACAATCGGCGACATGAACATCCGTTCCGTCATCAGCTGAGCATAGGTTCTTTCGCTGGGGAATCCGGACAAGGAGGAGATTGCCTTCTGCTGTTCTTCCGGGGTGAGATTGAAAAGGGTCTGCGGCAGGAAATCCGGATTGTTGAGTTTGACTTTCCCGTGCAAGAGGAAGGTAAAGACATTGGCTTCGTCATGATTGAAGCCGATCAAAAGAGGCTTCTTGTTGCAAGACAAGGTATCGCGGGGTTTGGCGGTGAGCATATCGCCATCCACGACGGGACAGATCGTGCAGTCGACTCTTTCATTCTTAATCAGGTTGGTTTCCAGCTGATGATTGTGGATGACGAGCTCTTTGCTGGTCATTGTCTCCAGCTGCTGCGAATCCGGATGGCCGGCAAGCGTCAGCCACTCCTCGCTCATCCTCTGGGCCTGTTCCGGAGTATAGAACGCATCGACACAGGGGCTTTCCAGGATCACTCTCTGAAACAGCGGGTTGGCGGCTTTGACGGAAAGCAAGGCTAACGACAGGGAGGCTCCGGCCGACTGGCCGTAGACGGTGATGTTCGTAGGGTCTCCGCCGAAAGCGACGATATGGTCGTGCACCCAGGTTAAGGCCATCACAGTATCCCGTAAGCCGTTATTCAGCGTGGCTTCCGGAATGACCTTCCTTAAATCCAGAAAGCCTAAGACATTCAGGCGGTAATTGAAGGTGACGACTAGAACATCCTGCTCCCTTACAAAGGTGGAGCCGTCATAGAAAGGGTGGGAATGCTTGAAACCGACCTGCTTGCTTCCGCCGGTGGCATAGCTGCCGCCGTAAATGAAGAAGAGGACCGGTTTTCTGTCCGTTCCGTTTTCTTTCCGGAAGATATTCAGTGCCAGGCAGTCTTCGTTCTGAGTCGAGCCGTCAAACGGATACTGAATCGGATCCTTAGGATAATGAAATGCCTTGAAAGGAGAGGCAAACGGCTCGGCCTTCACGGGCGGGAGAAAGCGGTTCTTCCCGAAGGGTGCCTTGGCATAAGGAATCCCTAAAAAGGAGGAGACGCCTTTCTTGGTCTTCCCGATGATGGTTCCTAAATCGGTTGGTACGTTGATTTCCATGCCGACTACTTTTCCAGGATCTTGCTGGCTTCGGCAAGCTTTTCACGGATATGGATATGCTGCGGGCAGGCTCTTTCACACTGGCCGCACTTGATGCAGTCGCTGGCTTTGCCTTTGCCCTTAGTGATCTTCCGGTACTCGGAAATGACATCCTCCAGATAACAGCCCTCATAGACCTTGTTGCGGAGAGCGAAGATCTCCGGAATCGGAATCTGTTTCGGACAGCCGGCACAGCAGTAATGGCAGGCGGTGCAGGGAATCTTGTCTTCCTTGAGCAGCGTCTGAACTTTCTTGATCAGAGCCTCTTCCTTGGCATCCAGCGGCTTGAAGTGTTCCATATAGGAGGTGTTGTTTTCCATCTGGGTCAGGTTGGACATGCCGCTTAAAACCATGAAGACACCCGGAAGCGAGGCCACATAACGGATGGCCCAGGAAGGAATGGACATGTCCGGTTCTGCCGTCTTCAGCAACGTGGAAGCCTGGGTCGGCAGATTGACCAGAAGTCCGCCTTTGACCGGTTCCATCACGATGACAGGCTTGTTATGTTTCCGGGCCACTTCATAGTTGGCCCGTGACTGAATGCCTTGGTCTTCCCAGTCGGCATAATTCAGCTGCAGCTGGACAAAATCGACATCCGGATGCAGGGTTAGAAGCTTATCCAATAAAGCAGGATCGGCGTGGAAAGAGAAGCCATAATGACGGATCAGGCCTTTGGCTTTGAGTTCTTTGACGAAGTCCCAAAGATGATACTCGTCGTACTTGGTGTAGTTGTTGCTCTGGAGGGCATGGAGCAGATAGTAATCAAAATAGCCGGCTCCGGTCCGTTCCAGTGAGGTATAGAACTCCTGCTTGGCACTGACTTCATCATGACAGCCCGTCCAGGCACAGAGTTTCGTGGTGAGGAAGTAGGAAGACCGCGGATAGCGGTCAACCAGGGCTGTTTTGATGGCTTTTTCGCTGCCGCCGTTATCGTAGACATAAGCGGTATCGAAATACTTGAAGCCCCGTTTCAGGAAGAGATCAACCATCCGTTTGGTTTCTTCGACATCAATGGTCTTGCCATCGCTGAGCTTGGGAAGACGCATCAAGCCAAAGCCAAGTTTCTGGACATCTGTATCCATAAGGAATCCCTCCTTTGAAGGACAAAGAAATATGACACTATTATAAAGGAGGCCGGAAAAGGAAACAACGTGGAGTGACTCCAGGTTTCTTTAAGGAAACTAATCCAAGGCAATCTCAATCCATTGGATGATAGCGTCAATAACATCAATAAAGGAAATGCCTTGAGAATAGTTTGCTTTTTTCTGGTATGCCTTCCATCGTGTTTGGCAAAGGCTGTTATCCCTGACAGATTCAGCCAAACGGATTGCCTCTTTCTTGCTAATTGCGAAATGCCGGTAGTGGCAAGTCTGCTCAAATGCTTTCTTCAGTATATTCAGCGAAATACAATCTCTTTGCATTTGATGAAGGATATAGAGGTCGTAAAAATCCTTGCTTCTGCTGTTGGCCGTTCCTCTGATAAGAAAGGTTTCGAGTTTTTCTGCTATGACCGTTTCCAAACTATAGGCTTGTAGGGAAATTGTTTCCCCGGTAACAAGGCAATGATATCCGTAGATAATTTCCGAAGGAGTTATTGGGTCTCCTGTTGCAATGTCGATTCCAAATTGCTGCTTTATATTTTCCAGCCTGCCAAGTAACTCAACCTGGAATCCGCCATAAGAATCTTCAATTCTGATAGGAGACATTCGGAGACATTCAAAGGTGACGTTATCTCCAATATTCATCATGCAAAGTTGCTGAAAAGCCTTTAGAAGGCCGCTTTCTTCTAAGGAAAAATTCGTTGCCAGAAAATCAATATCGATAGTAGATCGATTGCTGATTCCTAAGACTGAAGAAAGATAAAGCCCGCCTTTCAAAACAAAGGTATCTCGATAAGAAGATAAGGCAAGCCGTTTAAGGAACGCGTCAAAGAAAAACCGTACATAGACGACGGTAGGAGATACTCCTTTTTCCGCTGAGATGTTCTTTGCTCTCGCAGCAAGGGAATCCTTATTAATTCTCATTGAGGATAACTTCCATCAGTTCAAAAACCTGAAGCTCAATCTTTATGCGCCTAGCATATTGGTAGAGTGCAACATCGTCTTTATCAGGTCTCTTCGCATAGATCCGAAGGGCTTTGATAAAAGTCTCAGAATCATAAGCATCTCTGTTCTTGATCAAATCGCAGATAGTCTTCTCTAGGCTGTACACCCTGACTTTGTTCCCAAAAAGAGTTTCTTTCTCAATTATGCCAAAAGAATAAATCTCAGAGTTCGTTTCATAGCGAATTGAAAGATTATCAATCTTCTTCCGAGAAGGATGGTAACCCCGTGGGGCGGTGACTGTCATCACGTCAGGGATTTTGTCTGTGAGTTGAAGCAGATATAACGCACACATTCCTGAAAAGACAAACTTGGGATATCGCTGCTGAAGAAGAAACCAGTCATCTTCCTGATAAAGCGGGGAGGTATAAAAACCAGGTGCTAGTTTGGTCAGGTTATTCCTTTTTACGAAATCATAAAGGAACCAAGAGGGAATGTTGGCATGGTCAATCTCGGTCCGAGAAATGGAGTGTCCCCTGGTTTTGAAGATTTTGTTAATCTTATCGTAATAGGTCGTTTCTTTCATTTGCACTTCATTTTATAATAAGTGCTGTGCATTTGCAAGTATAAGGATTGCAATCACCCCCTTCGCATTTTTGATGTTCGATTGTTTTTCGAAGTCATTGGCAGTGATCAGGAGGTCGAATGGGAGGCAAAAAGAAAAGACGGTTAAGTTTACATCCATATTGATTTAGACAATAATATCGATACATTTGTAAACTAAGGGTTAAAGAAAATGGTTTTGAATTCCAGGTTATACGCTGCCATCTAGAAAAATAACAATGTTATTACAACAAAAGAGGCCATTTCTCTTGGCTTTTCGAGAATGCTTCTCTCAAAATATGTTAAAGAGGGTTTGCTGTGTCGGTCTCACCAAGGAGTATATGTTCTTCCAAACAAAGTAGAAGACGATATGCTGACCTTAATGTTAAGCTCCTCAAAGATCGTTTTCTCTCACGAAACCGCCTTGTTTTTAAATGGCTTATCCAATCGAACACCTTTTATCCATTTCTTAACCATTCCTAGCAATGCTTCCCTGCCAAAAAGACTTGCCAGGAAATGCCAGTGCTACTATATCCAGCCAGATCTCTATGCCATTGGCTTAACGACACGAAAGAACACTTTTGGAAATGAGGTCCGCTGTTACGATCCTGAAAGAACTCTCTGCGATAGGGTGCGAAGCCGGAATCGCTTAGATACCAAAGCGGTTGCTTCAGCCCTGAAGAATTATATTTCCGGAAAAGACAAGGATATGGCGAAACTTTCTGATTTTGCCTAAAAATTCCATGTTTCAACAATCCTTGCAAGGTATTTTGAGGTCTTACTATGACATCCAAGGCAATGAGTCTCAAAGAAAGAATAAGAAACTACGCAAAAGCCTCCAGTTATCCAACAGGCTTGAAATTATCGAAAAACTATCTCATAGCAAGAAACAAATGAGTGATTGGGAAAAGTATCGCACGAATTATTTTATATGCTCAAAACATTCCCTACAGTGACATCGATTCCTTGCGTCAGCTTCTCCGGCTTTAAAAGGTTCGAAAGGCACGGTCATGCAGCAGTTTTTTGACAGACTGGACATCCGTTCCTTCATAATAGGCAACCAAATCCTTCTTAAATTCATCAACATCCGAATCCTTGACGGCCATAATCCCCAAACCATGGGCAATGAGATAATGATTCGCCAAAATAACAGCAGCCCGTTTATTGCCGTCAGGAAACACCTGTGTTTTCATGCAATAGAGGCAAAGATCTATAGCAACGGAAACCCCATCCTCTTGGGATCCCAGAATAGAATGAATGGTGTCTTTGACATCCGATTCCATAGGAATAGGAGGAACATAGGAAGAGCCCCCGATTGTCACCGGAACCGAGCGGATCATTCCGCCGTCAGAAAAGAAATTTTCGTTGACAGATTTAGCAATATTGCATAGAAGATAATAATCGCTGGGAGCCGACAAAACACCTTCATCCAGGATAAACTCCCAGGCATGCTTCAGATTCAGAATCTTTTGGATATCCCTGACTGACATATCTTTCACCCTTCCCCCTTCAATAATGGCATCGGTAAGAGCAAAAGTGGTGGTAACTCCCTCTAAGATGGCCTGGTCATAGATGAGAGGTTTCAGATTTGCACGGGCAAAATCAATATTCTGTTTTACCCGCGGAGAAAGTTCAGAATCAGAATAACCCAGTTCAGCTAGCTTTTTATCGATGATCCGTATTTGTTTCTCATAGCTACGCCGATCCGCATTGTTTTTGAGAAGCAACTGGAAAAGATCGTCGGAGTAAAGTCCGACATATTTGGAAGTGTTCCGCCCCAATTCACGTTTACGCACATAAAGATACTGTTTGCCTTCTATTTCCTTCTTTTCAGGAGAACCATCATAAGGAAGCAAGCGTAATCTAGCCTCATAGGCAGCTTTCTCGTTAAGTAAGCTTCGAATTGTTTCAAGATTGTTCATTTAGGGTACATCTCCTATCTTATTTGCTATTAATTGCACCCTAATTATAGTAATTGTTATTCAATAAGGCAAGAAATATAGGGTACAAAGTCATAAAACATATTACAATTTGTTCCCTATAATAAGCTTCTCTTTAAAACATTCTTTTGCTTTATATAAAAAATGGCTTGGCGTTTCCACCAAGCCATAACGGATTTATCCTTATTCGAGTTCAATCGTTGACGGCGGCTTGCTGGTGAAATCGTAGACAACCCGGTTAACGCCCTTGACTTCGTTGACAATCCGATCCGCAATCTTGGTCACCAGATCATAGCTGAGCGGATAGGCTTTGGCCGTCATAAAGTCGTCCGTCTGGACGGCTCGTAAGACGACCGTGTAGTCATAGGTGCGGCTGTCGCCCATCACGCCGACGCTCTTCATGTTGCTTAAGGCCGCAAAGTACTGGGAAATCTTCCGGGAAAGTCCTGCCTGATAGATTTCGGCGCGGAAGATGGCATCCGCATCCTGAACGATCTTGATCTTCTCCGGCGTCACTTCGCCGATGATGCGGATTCCTAAGCCCGGGCCCGGGAACGGCTGACGGTAGACCAGCGTATCCGGAAGGCCTAGCAATGTTCCGACCTGTCTGACTTCATCCTTGAAGAGATCCTTGAGCGGCTCGACCAGACCCTTGAAGGTTCTGTCCTTGGGAAGTCCGCCGACATTATGATGTGACTTGATCTTGGCCGAGATGCCTAAGCCGGATTCAATCCGGTCCGGATAGATGGTTCCCTGAGCCAGGAAATCGGCATCCGTGATCTTGGCCTGCTCCTTCTCAAAGACTTCCAAGAAGGTTGCTCCGATGATCTTCCGTTTTGCTTCCGGATCCGTGACACCGGCCAGCTTGGAATAGAAGAGCTGACTGGCATCGACCGGAATGAAGTTGAGATCGAAGCCGCCATGGGGTCCGAAGACCTCTTCGACTTCCTGGGCTTCATTCTTCCGTAATAAGCCGTGATCGACAAAGACGCAGTAGAGATTCTTGCCGATAGCCTTGGAGATCAGGGCTGCCGTCACGGAGGAATCCACGCCGCCGGATAAACCTAAGATGACCTTCTTATCGCCGACCTGAGCTTTGATCTCCGCCACTTTTTCGTCGATGAAGGAAGCACTCTGCCAGCTGGCCGAGCAGCGGCAGATGTCATAGACGAAGTTCTCTAAGATCTTCTGGCCTTCCAGGGTATGCTCGACTTCCGGATGATACTGAGTGGCAAAGATGGTTCCGGATTCATTCTCGAAGGAGGCATTCTCGCAGCTTTGAGACGACGAGGTCGTCACAAAGCCCTGCGGAAGGACGGTCACCTTATCAGTATGCGACATAAAGACACTGGTCTTCTGACAAACACGTCTTAACAGTGGCGAATCGCGGACCAGGGTGACATCGGTATTGCCATATTCGCTGGCGGGGCAATGTTCGACCTTGCCGCCCAGCGTATAACCGATGAGCTGTGCTCCGTAGCAGATACCCAGTATCGGCTTGCCTAAGGAGAAAACAGCCTTATCAATATGCGGGGATTCCGGAAGATAGACGGAATTAGGACCGCCGGTGAAGATGATGCCTTTGATGGCAGGATCCTTCAGGGTCTCCAAGGACGTGGTGTAAGGCAGCACTTCGGAATAGACATGGCACTGTCTGACCCGTCTGGCAATGAGCTGATTGTACTGACCGCCGAAATCGAGAACGACGATTTTCTCTGAGATCATTTTGTTAGCCTCGGTAAAATTATACCTTAGAAGGCTCCCTTTTCCTAGCTTGAAGCGTGGAAAGGTCACTTCTTTGGCTAGCGCTTCTCTTTTCAGCCGAACAGCCAGGAAAGGCGAACCCAAAACAGTGAAAAATAGTTGATGTTCGGGTCTTTGCCGGTTTTGCTCTTATGTTATAATATTCCTGCTATGAATCGCGAGGAATTGATTCAAAAGGTTCTATCCCATCAGAGTCCGGACGATGTCCGTTTTTTTGTCAACGGAAATCCGGTCTCCAGCCGTTTTGATCTCGGGGATTACAAGACAACCGACCTCGATGAGAATTCCCGCCTTGGGTATTATCTCTATTCCGTGATTGCCCATGCCATCATCAGCAAAGCCAAAGGCAAGGAAAAAGCCAAAGACGGCGAAGAAATCCTGAAAGCCTATTTCTGGAAGGTCTTAGAGAAGGCACCCCAGGATATCCAGACGGATCTGGCCAATGAGATCACCAAGGCATCCTTGGTGCTGGAAGATTTCCTTTTCTCCCTCCAAAAAGTCGATGTTGCGACCCTGATTGCTTCGCTTTATCCGATTGTCGTCATCGACAGCACCACCCGGAATCAGACCGATATTGACCGCAGATTGCTGGTCTCCCTGAACAAAAACAAGGAAGTCATCTTCAATCTGACGTTACTCTATCTAAGAAGCCTCTTCCATTCCTTCCTGGCCTTGGAGACGACGGATCCGATGCTGATCAAGACGGATGGCGAGGATCCGACCAACGGTCTCTTCACCTATGGCACGAGCCTGATGATCCCCACCGGCCGCAACGCCTTCTCCCTGGACGGCTACAAGCTGGTCGTCAAAGACGGCATTGACAGAGCCAACAAAAACTTCGGCCTCAGCGATGTCACGGAGGTGACGGTGATCTATCTTGTCAAAGACTTATTGGCAGAGCTGACCCTCTAGAGCGTCAGCTCTTTTTATTTCGTCTCGCGGACGTCCTTATGCAGGGCTTCGTCAGCTTCGAGTTTTTCCTTGGCCAAGGAGAGCATCAGCTTGATACGGTTCTCCTGATTGACCTTCGGCGCACCGGCATCATAGTCGACTGCCACGATATTGCTGTTGGGGCAGACTTCCCGGATCTTGCGGATCATGCCCTTGCCGGAAATATGGTTCGGCAGACAGCCGAAAGGCTGGGTACAGACGATATTCTCATAGCCGGAATGGCAAAGCTCCAGCATCTCGCCGGTCAAGAGCCAGCCTTCGCCCATCTTATTGCCGTAGCCGTTGATGCCGCTGTCGAGTTCCTTGACCTTGCTGTAAGGCAGAGGCACCTCAAAACAGGCGTTGCGGCTGATGGCTTTGTTGAAGGCATTCTGAATCTTGGTGGAGTAATCGAAAAGCCACTCGCAGACCATCTTCTTCAGATGATGTCCGCCATACAGCTTGCAGTCCTCGATCCGGTTATCGATCTTGAAGAGAATGAAGTTCATCATGCCCGGAAGATTGACTTCGCAGTCCTGGTCCCGTAAGAAGCCTTCGAGGTTGTTGTTGCCAAGAGAGGCATATTTCACGTAGATCTCACCGACGATGCCCACCTTGACCCGCCGTATTCCGTCTTGCTTGATCTTGGCAAAATCATCGCTGATCTGGTTGAGATTCTTAGCCAGGATGGAGAACTTATAACCATTCTTATACATAAGCTGATCACAGATGACATCCTGCCAATGTTTGACTAAAGCGGCAGTCTCGCCTTTCGTGACTTCATAAGGCTCAACCTGGTTTTTCAGCACCATCAGCATATCGCCATAGACGACACCGGCCAGCATCCGGCGGATGAGGCCTAACGTGATCTCAAGACCAGGGTTAGGTTCCAGTCCCGACAGGTTCAGACTGACGGCAGGGATGTTTCCCAGTCCCGCCCGTTTCAGGCCTTTGCGGAGCAAGGAGATGTAGTTGGAGGCACGGCAGCCGCCGCCGGTCTGGGAAATCAGTACGCAGACCTTGTTGAGGTCGTATTTCCCGGTCTGCAGGGCATGGATCATCTGTCCGCAGGAAAGGATGGCAGGATAGCACATATCGTTCTGAATGTACTTGAGGCCGGTCTGGGCAATATCCGGCGAATTGTCGGTCAGCAGTTCGGCATGGTAGCCGTAATGCTCGAGCACCCGCTGCAGCATGCTGAAATGAATCGGTGCCATCATCGGGAAAAGGAGGGTATGGGTCCTCTTCATTGCCTTGGTGAAGAGAATCCGGCCGTTTTTATCCCGGTAGAAGCCGTCCTTGTCTTTCGGATAGTAATGGAAAT
Source organism: Bacilli bacterium (assembly GCA_022647725.1). Classification (GTDB taxonomy): domain Bacteria; phylum Bacillota_I; class Bacilli_A; order RFN20; family CAG-288; genus Enterosoma. The sequence goes on along the minus strand of JALCLG010000001.1, from coordinate 1,099,019 downwards.
GGTAGATCATTGTTCGTTGGCCTCCTTCTTCCGGAGAGCTTCCAGAAGCGAGCGGAGACGGATCTTCACCGTACCGAGGTTGGTGACCTCATCGATCTTGACCTGGGTATAGATCTTGTTATGACGCTCCAGAATGTCCCGGACCTCATCGGCCGTGACGGCATCGACGCCGCAGCCGAAAGACACCAGCTGCAGCAGCTGCATATCCTTCTGGCCGACGACATAATTGGCGGCTTTGTAAAGCCGGGAATGATAGGTCCACTGATTGAGAACCCGGCTGGGTTCCGGATCCTTCTCCTGACGGGCGATGACATCCTCGCTGACGATGGCGCAGTTATAGCCTAAGATCAGCTTATCGATATCATGATTGATCAGCGGATCGACATGGTAAGGACGGCCGGAAAGAACGATGATGGTCTTGCCTTCGGCTCTGGCCTCCTCGATGATATGATTGCCCTTCTGCAGGATGATCTTCTCATACTTGTAGTATTCCTGATAAGCCTTCTCGGCTGCATGATGAACCTGGCTGGGCTTCAGAGTCGGGAAGTACTGGGAAAGATGGTCGTAGATCTTGCTGGCAAAATGGGAACGTTCCGAAAGGTTGACGTAGTCGTTGATATAGAGAACCTTCTCTTTGTTGATGAGCTTGACGTTGTTCTTGATGACTTCGGAGTAATAGGCCACGACCGGACAGTTGTAGTGGTTATCGGTGCCGCTCTCTTCGACGTTATAGGACATGCAGGGATAGAAGATGGTCTTCACCCCTTTCTGAATGAGGTTGACGACGTGTCCGTGCAAGAGCTTTGCCGGATAGCAGACGGTATCGGAAGGAATGGTCATCTGACCGGAACGGTAAAGCTTGGCACTGCTGGGGTCGGAATAGACGACCTGGAAGCCAAGTTCGGTGAAGAAAACGGACCAGAAGGGAGCCAGCTCATAGAAATTCAGGCCCATCGGTAAACCAATCTTACCCATCGGATAGCGGTTGCTATTATCATGTTCGTGGTTATACGAGCGAAGAAGCTTGTCCTTGAAATCATAAAGATCAAGATAAAGATTCGTGGCTTTTTTGGTGACTGGCTTCTCGCAGCGGTTGCCGCCGATGAAGACACGCTTGTCGTCAAAGACGGAGATCGTCAGCCGGCAGTGGTTCTGACAGCCCTGGCATTGGACGGAGCTGACCTTGCGTTTGAAGGTCTTCAGCTTGTCTTCACTCAGCATGCCGGAAATCGGAAGATCCAGACCCATCGCATCGAGCGCAGCCCCATAGGCGCCCATCAGGCCGGCGATGTTGGAACGGATGACATTGACGCCCAGCTCCTTTTCAAACGCCCGCAGGACGGCATCGTTGAGGAAGGTGCCTCCCTGGACGACGATCTTCTTGCCCAATTCATCCTTGCTGCCGCAGCGGATGACCTTATACAGAGCATTCTTGACGACGGAAATGGAAAGGCCGGCCGAGATATCGTTGACGGTCGCGCCATCCTTCTGGGCCTGCTTGACCGAGGAGTTCATGAAGACGGTGCAGCGGGAGCCTAAGTTCACCGGGCGCTTGGCAAAGAGAGCCAGCTTGGCGAAATCCTCAATGGAATAGCCAAGAGCATTGGCAAACGTCTGCAGGAACGATCCGCAGCCGGAGGAACAGGCCTCGTTGAGGAAGATATCCTCAATGAAACCCTTCTTGATACGGAAGCACTTGATATCCTGACCGCCGATATCGATGACGAACTCGACATCCGGAAGGAAATGCTTGGCGGCTTCGAAATGGGCCATTGTCTCCACGATGCCGTGATCGAAGCTGAAAGCGTTGCGGGCCAGATCCTCGCCATAGCCGGTCGAGGAGGCACCGCAAATCGTTGCCTTGGGATTCTTCTTGGAATAGATATCCAGAAGCATCTGCTGCAAGAGGGCAATCGGGTCGCCTTTATTCGACATATAGGCGGTGTAACGGATGTTTTTGTCTTTATCGATGAGCACCGACTTCAGGGTCGTGGAGCCGCTGTCGACGCCTAAATAAAGCGGGCCTTCGTAATCGGCTAACGGCAGGATGTCGACATGATCCTTGTTGTGCCGGTCTAGGAAGTCCTGATATTCCTTCTCATCCTTGAAGAGCGGATCGATATAGGAGAAGTTCTCGTTGTTCCGGTACTGGCTGACCTTATCCAGAATGGAGTAGATATCGACTTTCTTGTCTTTCTTTGCAAGTAAGGCGGCACCGATGGCGACAAAATAAAGGGAATTATCCGGTAAGACGCCGGTCACGCCCAAGGTCTCATCAAACGCTTTTCTCAGTTCCGGCATGAAGGTCAGCGGGCCGCCCAGATACATGACGTTACCGCTGATTTCCCGGCCTTGGGAAAGGCCGGCAATCGTCTGATTGACGACGGCATAGAAAATGGATTCAGCGATGTCTTCCTTCTTGGCACCCTGATTCAGCAAAGGCTGGACGTCGCTTTTGGCAAAGACACCGCAGCGGCTGGCAATCGTATAGATCCGTTCATGCTTGCTGGCCAAGTCATTCATCTGTTCAATCGGCACATTGAGCAACGAGGCCATCTGATCGATGAAAGCTCCGGTGCCGCCGGCACAGGTTCCGTTCATCCGGACTTCGACGCCATCGGTCAGGAAAAGAATCTTGGCATCCTCACCGCCGAGTTCGATGATGCCGTCGGTCTTGGGAAAATACTTTTTGGTCGTTTCCCGGGTAGCATAGACTTCCTGATAGAAAGGAAATCCGCAGCCTTCGGCAATGCCCATACCGGCCGAGCCGGTAAAGGAAAGGGAGACTTCTTTCATCCCCTTGAGGGGACCCTGCTCCAGTTCACTTAGTACGGCAGCCAGTTTTTCGCTGATGCGGGAGAAGTGACGCTCGTACGACTTATAGATTACCTGGTCGTTGTCATCCAAAACAACGGCTTTGATGGTGGTAGAACCGATATCGATGCCAACTGAGATCATTTGCTGTCCTTATCCTTTCCATCCTCAGAAGAGGGCTTGGTGTCATCGGCCGACTGGGAGAGATCAATGACCGCTCCGGTCGGCTCGTCTTCCGGCTTTGTTTCACTCGTCGGCGCTGCTGTCGGGCTAGAAGCAAAGGGCGAAGCAAAAGGATGCTCTTCCCTGAATGAATTTTGCGGAACGAAAGAACCGCGGATGGCGGATTCCTGACCATGGATATAGTTGGGATTGTTGTAGGTCTGTAGGATGGAGGTCCGCATTGGCAGCGGGATTCTCTCTAACAGTAACGGCGCAATGCCTTCCAGAATGGCATAATCATTGCTAAGGCAGAAATAATCGAAGAAAAGGCCATAGAAGAGGGAGATGACCGGGGTTGCCAAGGCAACAAAGGCCATCAGATTGGCAGAAGAAACCGTCACCAGGGAGAAGAGATAGACGGAGATTCCATAGAGAACGGCATAACCGAGATAGAAAGGCCAATTATAACGGATGTCGTAGCCAATCCGTTCGCCGAAAAGCAGTCTCCGGAACGATCCCCGGGACAAGGCTCTGGCCTGGCTGGCGGAGATATTGAGGTCAATATCCGGCAAGACGATCGTGCAAAGGTAATGGTCAGTCAGATGGAAGTTGATGCTGATGAAGACCAGATAGAAGCAAGGCAAGAAAAGCAGGGCTCCCATGAAGATGGTCATCGGCTGCATCAGCACCGGACCGTTAGCCAGCAGATAGTTAAGGACGGTCTGCGTATCCGTGGAGGTATCGCCATACATCTTCACCAGTTCCTGGTAGGTGTTATAGGCACCGGCATAGTTGGTGCAGATATAAGGAAAGGTAAAGCCTAAGATCAGAAAGAGGAACAAGGTCAGCATCACGGCCGAGAAGAAAGCCAGGATGACGCCGAAGATGCCGCCCTGAGCGGAAGCAAAGAAGGCTTTGTAGCCATCGACATAAGTGAAGTTCTGGTTGCCGATGCCGCTGATGTTGTTGCGGATCCTGCGTTCCACGGTATAGAACATCGGCAGCACAAAATAGGTCAGAAACAGAGGCAAAAAGAAAAGGACCGGCGAGGCAATCAGAATGACGCCCTCCAGAATCAGCGGAGGGAGAAGCAAAAGCAGGTTCATGCCTAAGCCTTTGTTCAGGATCCTTTTCCGCCGTGCAACGATAATTTTCTCCGTCTCTTTCTTTTCCATTTTTGGTTAGCACCCGACTTCATCTATTTTAACAGGTTTGGAAAGCAATTATCCATACAAAGCTTCTAACCTAAGAAGAAAAAAAGCCTTCCGTCCAGGGAAGGCCTTCTTTGCTTAGATCAGAGACGGCGTCAGCCCTATCGCATGAATGGCTGCCATCGCTTCCTCGGCATCGTAATCTTCACAGCGAACCGTCTTATCTTGGTAGGAGATTGTGGCATCCACAGCAGCCTTATTGAGTGCTTTTTCAACTTTGGCAAAATCGTCCGTCTTCTGTGAACCGACAATACGGATGTTAACCACAGCTCGAGCCCCCCTGTTTGAAAAAACTAACCTCAATTATACAAATCCCTTGACACAAGGCAATCATTTTTTGAGGGTAATGAAAAGGTCTTTTTGTAAAAAGCACGATAGTTAAAAGAAGTTTAAGAAATCGTCAAGGATAAGAAAGCGATTACTTAACGGGAACGTCCGGATTGCTTTTCAGAGGGCGGGAGTGCTTTTTCATTTCGGCCTTGTTGGCGTCACTCTGCGACTTGAGATTCTTGATGATCTTCTCAGAGGTCTCATGGGAAATCTTTGCGACATCATCCTGCTCAGCCTGCTGCAATGTCTTATAGAGTTCGTTGACCGGTAAGAACCAGCCCACCTGACCCTTGGTCTTGATGCCGGCCGGGACAATCAAAGAATCATTGACGACGATGACGGAAACGCAGATTTTCTCCTCGGAATCGATGCCCCGGGATTTCTCGAATTTCAGGATGGCTTCCAGATTCTCAATCATCGGATTGGGAATGGTGATGACGGTGCTCTGAAAGTTCTTCAGGAAAAGCTTGGGATCCCGGAGGTTGCCATAGATGGCTCCCTGGGCCTCAAAATCCTGAATCAGATAGGCGTACTTGTCCCCGATGAGGATATGGTCGAACGTCGTGGCCGGATCGCCCGGCTGGCCGAGGTTGAGGACAACGTTGTTCAATAAGAGCTGATCGTAGTCTTCGGCATAGTTATGCAGCACCTGATAAACATGATGGCGGTGACGTCTTTTCTCGTCAAAAGCCTTGATGTCATCATAAAAGAAGCCGACCACCAAGAGCACCACAACGATAGAAAAAACAACAAGAAAGACAACCAGTTTAATCATGTCAGTCCTTGATACAATCTAAAGCAACTTCCATCATATGAGTGAAAGATTTTTCCCTCTGCTCGGTGGTCGTCTCTTCATGCGTGATCATGCTGTCGGAGATGGTCATGATGGCCAGAGCCTCCTGATGCGCCTGAGCGGCAGTAAGATAAAGTCCATAGGCTTCCATCTCCACGGCCAGACAGCCCATCTTGGCCCAGGCTTCCCAGACCTCTTTGGGATCGTTATAGAAGTTATCGCTGGAAAAGACCTGACCCACCTGATAACGGTAACCATGGTTCTTGGCACTGGTGACCGCCTGATTGAGCGTCTCATAATTGGCAATGGCCGACATCGTTCCCTGCGGCAACTGATACTGGCTGGCGCAGTTGGAATTGGTGGAAGCACCCATGGCAATGACCAGATCAAACAGCTTCAGGCTCGGATCCGTGGCACCGGCCGTGCCGATGCGGATGATGCGCTCCACGTGATAGACATGGTAGAGTTCATAGGCATAGATGCCAATGGACGGGATGCCCATTCCTGAGCCCATCACGGAAACACGTTTGCCGTGGTAGGTTCCGGTATAGCAGTACATGTTGCGGACCGTATTGACGAGCTTGGCATCCGTCAAGAAATGCTCGGCGATGAATTTGGCCCGTAACGGGTCGCCCGGCATCAGGACGGTTTTGGCAATCTCATTGTCTTTGGCTTCATTATGGGGTGTCGGCATAAGGATCCTCCTTAAAAGTTACTATTATCATACTTGCTTTGCGAGTGTTTTTAAATACAGCAAGGCGAGTTTTTCAAAACATTTCAGGAAAGGGAAAGAAAGCAGGCAGCGAAAGAAAAACCTGAGGGGAACCTCAGGTTAATTGGCTGAGAACTGATTGCGGAAGACCTTCTCGACTTCATCGTTCTTGACCGGATCAAGCATCCCGGCATGAGCGATAGCAACCCGACCGGTCTCTTCGCTGACGACGATGGTCACCGAATCGGTGACTTCGCTGATGCCTAAGGCCGCCCGATGACGGGAACCGACCTTGCCCGGCAAGGCCTTGGTCGACGGCGTGTAATAGACAGCGGCTGCAACAATGGTATCGCCACGGATGACAATGGCGCCATCGTGAAGACGGGTGCCGACATAGAAGATGGTTTCAATGATTTCCGGCGTGACAGGGCAATTGATGATGGTGCCGTTCTTCATATAGTCATCTAAGGGAGTGGAGCGTTCGAAGGTGATCAGACCACCGACTTTGTTCTGACTCATCCAGCGGACGGCAGTGACGATGTTGTTGATCAGCTTCTCGCGGTCAAAATCTTCCTTGCCTTTCTTGGAATTACTCGAGAACTTCAGCGGAATAGCGACATATTTGCGGATGATACCGGCATTGACGAAAAGGAAGAGAATGGTGCCGCCGACCAGGAAGAAAAGAGAAATCAGCGTCAGATTATCCAGCCCGCAGATCATCGAGATGATGTAGATGATATCCATCAGGCAATAGAAGACTAACACCAGCTTATTCTTCAGGTTGTAGGAAACAAAGAACGTCAGCAGCAGAATCAGGATGGTCGTTGCGATGAAATCCACAACGAAAAAGACGTTCTGGAAGTTGGTACTGGGATTATTATCGTAGGCAAGCATCAATAAATTCATTCTTCGGAATTCCTCGCCTATTATTATAGACATAGGCGAAAGTATTATTAAAGGAAATATTTAATTATTTTTCCCGAAATTTATTCACCTAAGGATTTTTTGATTTCTCCGGCGATGGTCTCGAGACTGGTCACGTCACACGGTTTCACACCCGAAAGGATGGTTAACTCACTGGGCGTGTAAGTAAAGGTCTTCTGGCAGGCCATCTTGGCCTTCATCAGGCAAAGACTGGACGGGCACCAGCTACCGGCCTGAATCAAGGTGAAAGTCCGCTTAGCCAAAGCCATCCGCATCATCCCGGAAAGGTAAGTGTCGATATCCGGATGAATGGTCATATTGTAGGTGGGAGAGATGATGACGATATTCGACACCCGGAAGGATTCGCTGACCAGCCAATCCTCGTCCGTGTAGCTGGCATCATACTCCTTGATGTTGGTAATGCCCTGACTCGAGAGATCCCGAGCCAAGATATCGGCAGCATTCTCCGTATCGCCATACATGGTGGCATAGATGATGATGACGCCTTTTTCTTCCGGCGTATAGGTCGACCACTTCTGATATTTGTCGATGATATAACCTAAATCTTTTCTCCAGATCGGTCCATGGAGAGATAAGAGCATCGTCACTTTATCGATGGGGAGCTTACTAAAGGCCTGCTGAACGGACTGACCGTACTTGCCGACGATGTTGGTGTAGTACATCCGGGCCATATCCAGGAAATTGCGGTCATAGCGGACCTCATCGGCATAAAGATTGCCGTCAAGCGCATTGAAGGTTCCGAAAGCATCAGCAGTAAAGAGCAGACCTTGGGTCTCCTCAAAAGTCATCATCACCTCCGGCCAATGAACCATTGGGGTGAGATAGAAGTGCAGCTTCCGTTTGCCTAAGGACAGGGTATCGCCGTCCTTGACAACGATTTCCTTACCCTGGGTATCCAGCTCCGGGAAGAAATTATGCAGCATCTTAAAAGTCTGGGCATTGCCAACCAGCTGCACCTCCGGATAGCGCAATAAGATTTCCGTGATGTTATAGCAATGATCCGGCTCCATATGATGGATGACCAGATAATCAAGCTTCCTCGTTCCCAAGACGGAGGTGACGTTCTCTAAAAAGAGACGGGAAATGGACTGATCCGCCGTATCCATCAGGCAGGTTTTCTCATCCAAGAAGAGATACGAGTTGTAGGAGACACCATGATGGATAGGAAGAATGTTCTCGAACTTCCTTATCCGACGGTCACTGCCACCGACATAATAGAGGTCATCCCAGATCTTCGTTGCGCAATTCATAATTCATTTCCTCCGTTAGCTAGGATTGCTTCGTCTTGTCCCATCCCAGAAAATCATAGACCGCCTTAGGCAAACAGGAGAAGTCTTCAATCACCTCGGAGACCTCCTTCTTCTTGCGGAAAACGTCAACACGTTCCGGTTTTTCGACCGCCACCACCATCCCGGCGTGAGCCCGATAGGCGCTCTCGATGCCGCTGGGGGCATCTTCGAAGACCAGCGTCTTTTCGGGCTTGGCCTTCAGCTGACTCATCGCCCTTTGATAAATCATCGGGTCGGGCTTGCCGCGGGTCAAGGTGACATCGTCGTAGATGATATTAGCATGATTGAACCAACGGGATAAAGAAAATGTCTTCACATACCAGGCGACATTCGGAGCCATACTGGCCGTTGCAATGGCAAAAGGAATCCCGCGGGCCTTCAGGCCGTCTAAAAATTCCGGCAGTCCTTTCACCAGATGAAGATTGGCCTGATCGGCTTCACATAACGACTGATAGGCTTTCTCTTTTTTGGTGGCATAGGCACTAACCTCTTCCGATGAAAAAGAGCGGTGGGCAAGGTATTCCAGAATCTCTTTGTTGTTGTGGCCGTGGATATGGGCCGGGAATTCCTCATCTTTGAGGTCGTAATTGAATTCTTCCTTGCTGAAAGCCTTCCAGGAGACCACATGTTTTTCCTCATCGAAGAACATTGTGCCATTGAAATCAAAGATGACCACTGGCTGGTTGCTGGCAGGGTCTATATAGTCACTCGTGGCCTTGGGAAAGCAGGAATCATAGGTCTTCTTCAAGTCGGCATAAGTCACATGGGTATAGATTGCCGTCGTCTGGATGGAAGCATGTCCTAATAACTCCTGGATGGTCCGTAAGTCAGCCCCGTTATTGAGGAGCTCGGTTGCAAAAGTATGTCGCAGCATATGGGGATGCAGGGCCAATTCAAAGCCGGCCTTCTTGGCACTATTGGAGACAACGGTTTCCAGTCCCCGCTCACTTAGGGGTCCACCATGGCTGTTGACAAAACAGACGCCGGTATCGGCGAGGGGATCTTTGATGAGAGTCTTCCGTGACTTCTCCAGATATGTCTTCAGCGCCTCCGCAGCAACATCGGAGAAAGGAACAATCCGTTCCTTGTCGCCCTTGCCGATGATGGTCAATGTCTGCTGCTGAAAGTCGATGTCGCTGATTTTCAGCGAGATGGTCTCAGAGCAGCGTAAGCCCGAGGCATAAAGAAGCTCAAGGATGGCCTGATCCCGCAAGGCGAGCTTATCGGTCCGGGTGCGGTTGTTGTCCAAAAGATCATTGACTTCCTCTTCGCTGAGAAAGGCCGGCAGGGATTTGCTCTTCTTCGGGGAGGTGATGACATCAAACGGATTTGTGCTATATCCCTTGTACCGGTAAAGATACCGGTAGAAATGACGTAAGGCGGAAACACTGCGCTGAATCGAGGAAGGATTGAGTCCGGCAACATGCTTGTCCAGCAGATAATCCCGAATCACCGAAGTGGTTACGGCATTCTTTGCCAGATGGTTGGCTTTCAGAAACAAGAGAAAATCAGCAATATCCTCCCCATAACTGACCTGCGTCTTTTCCGAATACCCTAGCACACCTTTAAGGTACAGGAAAAAATCGTTCAGTTCGGAATCGTTAAGACGGACGATACGATTGGGAGAGGCCTGAGTTGCACTCATCTTAGGCGTTCTTGATAAGCTCCAAGATCATACCGACATCAGCATCGCTCGGCATCCGATAATCGCCCCGCGGCGACAGCGAGACACTGCCGACTTTCGGGCCATCCGGAAGACAGCTCCGTTTGAAGGCCTGAGAATAGAAACGGGCATAGAAACGGCTTAAGGCCTCCTTCAGGCTCTCCTTGGTCTGCTCCGGATAACCGACCTCAGCTAAGGCAAGAATCGCGAGAGGCGAAAGTCCATAGCGGAGATGGTAGAAGAGGAAGAAGTCATTGAGATCATACTTACCGATGGTATCCTCCGTCTTCTGAGCAATCTGCCCTTTCTTCGTGGGTGTCAGCTCCGGCGTGATGGGAGTATCGACAATACTTCTTAGCACCTTGCTTAACGCTTTATCTGCCATCATCTCGGCATAAGTGGAAACGAGATACCGGACCAGCGTCTTCGGGACGGAAGCATTGACGCCATACATCGACATATGGTCGCCGTTATACGTGCACCAGCCTAAAGCCAATTCGGAAAGATCGCCGGTTCCCACCACCAGGCCACGCTCCTGATTAGCCAAATCCATCAGAAGATAGGTCCGCATCCGGGCCTGAGCATTCTCATAGGTCGTATCCCCCGCCCCCTGATAGTCCGCACTATGGCCGATGGCTTTCAGGTGAGCCGCTACTTCATCCCCGATGGGAATGATCTTCGGAGTGATGCCCAGAGCCTCCATCAAGGCTAAGGAATTCTGATACGTCAAGGACGAGGTATTGCCCGCCTGGGGCATCGTCACACCGATCAAACGGATTTCGGGAACCAGCTTTTGGGCTTCATAGGAAACTAAGAGAGCCAAAGTCGAGTCCAGACCGCCGGAAATACCGATGACGAGGGTCTTAATGCCGGTATTTCTCACCCGGGTTGCCAGGCCGTTGGCTTGAATGGCCAGAATATCCTGGCAGCGCTGCTGCCGCTGTTTCAGATCGGTAGGAACAAAGGGTGTCCGGTTAACCGGATAGGCTTCTTTTTTCAGCAGCCTAACGAGCTCATCGACCGTGACCTCTTCTTTGCCGCCTAAGGGCTTGACGGAGGTTGTCAGGGTCTTGAAAAAGCCTTCCGGATTCCGATTGCCAAAGGTCGATTGGTGAATCCGGTTATAAGCAATCTTGGAGAGATCTATCAAAGCGGTGGTCACTTGAGGTTTCAAAGGATAGATGCTCTCTTCTAAAAGCGACCCATTTTCCGCTAAAAGACAATGTCCGGAGAAGACGAGATCCGTAGAGGATTCGCCCATCCCCGCCGAACAATACAGATAAGCGGCATAGAGATTAGCGGACTGCATCATCACCAGATTCTTCCGGTATTCCTTCTTAAGCAGATTCTCATCGCTGGCACTGAGATTGACCAAGATGTTGGCTCCGGCCAAGGCCTGATGGGTGGAGGGTTTATCCGGTACCCAGAGGTCCTCACAGATTTCCGCCCCGAGCACCGCGCCCGAAGACGCGTCCGCAAAGAGGAAATCTCGGCCGAACGGTATCTCATTGCTGCCGATTCTGACCTGCTGACTGAGGATATCCTTACCGGAACAGAACCAGCGCCGTTCATAGAATTCGCCATAGTTCGGAATTTCCGTCTTAGGAATCAAGCCGACGATCTTGCCTTCGGAAACAAAGGCGGCGACATTGTAAAGAGCATTTCGGAAAGGTAAAGGAAGACCGACAATGACGGTCTGGCCCGGATTCTTTTCCGAAAGCTTAGCCAACGTCAATAGCCCTTGCTGGGCCTCCTCCAAGAGTGCCTCCTCAAAGAAAAGATCTCCGCAGGTATACCCCGTCAGACAAAGCTCCGGGAAAACCAGCACGCCGACATCGGGATTGGCCTGGCAAAGCTTACTGATTGCTTGGACATTGGCCGGAACGTTTCCGACGACTGTCTTAGGAACGGCACAGCCGACTTTGATCCATGAGTTTTTCATAAAGCCTCCCTCTTAGGAAGATATGCTCTAAGGTCCCCGAGTTCTTTGGGAATCATCGCCTGAATATCGGATGTCATCGTCCCGGATGCTAACGCCTTGCGGATGGCACTGGAAGAGACTTGCTGGGTCAAGGCCGGAGCCTGGACAAAGGTGAGATATCGTTCCAGCGTCTTCAGATACGGATCGGCTGCAACGACCGCCTGGGAATCCTGGCTGTTTCTGGACATCACCACGATCCCATAGGTCTTGCAGATCTCCGGCACGAACTTCCAGGAAGTCTTCAGATTGACTAGCCAGTCACTGCCGATCAGAAGCTTCAGCTCATACCCTTCCTGACTTAACGCCTGTAAAGAGTGATACGTTCTAGGCTGACTGGGCTGTTCCAGCTCGTAAGCAGAGACAGCCATCCAAGGACGGGTCTTGGCTAAGAGACGTAGCATGCTTAACCGCGCCTCATCGGAGAAGGAGAAGTCCTTTCCTTGAGTCGACAGAATATAATGAGACTGACTGGGAACAAAGATGACTTTTTCGGCCTGACAGGCTAAGCGGGCAGCATTGCTGGCCAGCAGATGGGCGATGGTCGGCGGATTGAAGGCTCCGCCAAAGAAAAGAGCTTTGCTCATTGATCAAAGGTTACCGCCATGCAGCGACTGATACATCTCTTCCCGGGTGGTATAGACCTTCTCCGTCAGATCGATATAGTGCTGATGCGGCAGTTCCGGTCGGAGTTCGCTCTCCCAGACCCGATGCTCCAATTGATCTTTGATGTAGGCCTTCTTCGTCTTGATATCCGGAAGATCCATCACCAATTTGCCTTGGATGATGAAAGGATAAAGAAGCTTCTCAACCTTCAGCGGAACGATGATCCGGTCGCGCTTGAAATCCTCCGGATCGAAATTGAAGACCCGAATCGGTTTGCCGGCCTCGATCACCTCGTCATCCATGGCAATGATGTCGCACTGCCCTTTGCCTTCCTCATCAAAGACCCGGTAAGCCATCAGCTTTCCGGGGATGATGGCTTTGACGGAGGATTCCGAACATTTCATCTTCGGCGCATAGCTGCCATCGGCCTTCTTGACGGCGACCAGCTTATAGACGCCGCCGAAGACAGGGTCGGTAGCCGAGGTGATCAGGTTCTCGCCCACGCCATAGGAATCGAAATGGGCATCCTCATAGATTTCCATGTTTTCCATCTTCGTCTCATCCAGGGCATTGGATGCCACCAGCTTGATATAGGGCTTGCCAGCTTGATCCAAGGCTTTCCGAAGTCGTTTATACTCGCGAGCAAGATCTCCGGAATCGACTCGGGCTGCCTTGACTCGGCGGGTTTCGTCATTGGGATACTTGGCAATCATCTCATCATCGATCTTCAAAAGATTGACTAATCCCGACTCGAAGGTATTGTAGGTGTCCAGCAACAGAGAGACGTTCGTCGGGTAAGTTTCGGCATAAGCACGGAAGGCTTCTAGCTCCGTGGGGAAGAACTCGATGAAGGAATGGGCAACGGTGCCGACAGCTTTGACATCGGAGCCGAACTTCATCTCGGCCAAGCAGTTGGCCGTGCCGATGCAGCCACCTAAGACAGCCGCATAAGCGCCGTCATTGCCGGCGCTTTCGCCTTGGGCACGCCGGGTGCCGAATTCCATGACATTGCGATGGGTATGAGTTGCTAAGCCGGAAATACGGGTTGCCTTCGTTGCAATCAGGGAATGAAAGTTCATCGTTTGCAGCAAATAGGTCTCAATTAGGATGGCTCCGACCATATCGCATTCGATACGAACCATCGGAACCTGAGGATAGCAGACCGTTCCCTCTTTGAGAGCATACATATCGCCCTTCCAGCGGTAGGTCCTTAGATAATCCAGGAAGGTTTCACTCATGCCTTTGGTCCGTAACCACTGCAGATCTTTCTCGTTGAAGTGATAGCCTAACAGGAACTTCGTCAGCCGGTCCTGTCCGCAGCTGATGGAATAGCCCAGCTGATCCGGGTTGTCCCTAAAGAACATATCGAAAACCATGACCACATCCTTGTAGCCATGAAGAAAGAGACAATTGGCCATGGTAAATTCATAGAAGTCGGTCACCATCGCAGGGTTGTCATAGTCTTCATCCGGTACGTAAGGCTCAACGCTGATGCTCATGGTCATTTTCCCTTTCTGTCGTCAGTAGAATTATACGTAATAACCTAGGTCAGTGCAAATCTTCCTCAGGAAAGAAAAGGGCGTCAGCCTGACTGACGCCCAGCGCTTACTTCGTCTCGTCCTTCTTGTCTTTTTCCTTCTTCTGGATGTAATGGCAGTGCGGATAGTTGGAACAGCCGATGAACTTCTGACCAAAACGGCTGGTCTTCTCAATCAGATGGCCGACATGGCATTTCGGGCATAACGGAGCATCCGCAGGAATGACAACGGCTTTCTTCTCCCGGACAATCGGCTTGCCGTTCATGTCTTCCATGTAATGGCAGCTCGGATAATGGGAGCAGCCGATGAAGTCACCCCGCTTGGAGTGACGGACAATCAAGTCGGAGCCGCAGACCGGGCATTTCCGATCCGGAATCACCGTCTGCTGCTGTTTTTCAATGTAATCGCAGGTCGGATAGTTGGAACAGCCGACGAAATCACCATATTTGCCATGTCTCACCACCAAAGGCGATCCGCATTTCGGGCAGGTGCGGCCAACTTCGACCGGCTTGACCTTCTCCATCCGTTCCTGGGCGCTTTCAAAGTACTTGGTGAACTCGCTCCAGAAGCCTTCCAGAAGCGTCGACTTGGAATAGCTGCCTTCGGCGATAAGATCGAGGTTGGACTCCATATTGGCAGTATAGCCGACATCCATATACTTGGGGAAGAACTCCACCAGTTGATCGCTGGTTAAGATGCCTTGCTTGGTCGGAACCATCGAGCCTTTCTGATTCTGAATGTATTCACTGGCTAAGAGGTTGGTGATGGTGGTCGCATAGGTGGACGGACGGCCGATGCCGTCTTCCTGCATCAGTTTGACGATACGGCCTTCGTTATAGCGGTTGGGGGCCTTGGTGAAGTGCTGCGCCTTGGTCGGATTGGTCAGGGTGACCTGGTCACCCTCTTTCAGATCCGGCAGCTTGGTCTCCTCGCTCTTATCCTCGAACTGGCCGTAGACACGGTAATAACCATCGAAGAGACTCTTGGTCGCAGAAGCCTGGAAAGTATAGCCGTTGCCAGTGAAAGAAACCGTGGAGATAGCATCCTGACGGCTGGCCATCAAGGAAGCCAGAGCGCGGTCATAGATGAGGGAATACAGCTGGAATTCATCGTTGGTCAGATATGGCTTGACGAAATTCGGAGTGTAGTCGATGTTGGTCGGACGGATGGCCTCATGGGCATCCTGAACGTTCTTGTCCGACTTCTGGAAATGGCCTTTGCCGATATAGTTGGCACCATAGCGGTCGGCAATGAAGGATTTGGCAGCGCCGACGAATTCATCTGCCAGACGGATGGAATCGGTACGCATATACGTGATGAGACCGGTGGACGTTCCATCGATTTCCTCGCCTTCATAAAGCTTCTGAGCGACCATGGCGGTCTTGGAGGTGGAGAAGTGGAACTGACTGAAGGCAGCCTGCTGCAAGGTGGCGGTCGTGAAAGCCGGCTGGGCATCCTTGTATTTGACCTCGCTCTTTAAGGAACTGACGGTGAATTCTTTGGGGAAGCTGGCTAACGCCTTCGTGGCTTCAGCATCATTGTTCAGCTTGATCGGAGTGCCCTGATAGGCCGTCAGATCTGCCGTGATCTTAGCCGAGTTGGCGGTTAGGAAATCACCGGCAATCGTCCAGTATTCGACCGGAACGAAGGCCTGAATCTCTTTTTCCTTATCGACGATCAGCTTCAGAACGACGGACTGCACACGGCCGGCCGAACGGGACTTCAGCTTCTTCTGAAGCAGATATGAAAGACGGAAGCCCATCAGACGGTCGATGATACGACGGGTCTCCTGGGATTCCACCAGCTTCATATCGATGGTCCGCGGATTCGCCAAAGCCTTGGTGATGGCCGCTTTGGTGATTTCATGGAATTCGAGACGCTTCGTCGTCGCCACCGGCAAATCAAGCACCTGAGCCAGATGCCAGGAAATAGCCTCTCCCTCACGATCAGGATCGGTTGCCAGATAGACTTCATCCGCCTTTTTGACGGCTTCCTTGAGCTGAGCGACAACGGCTTGTTTATCTTTAGGAATCACATAGGTCGGTTTGAAATCCTGATTGACATCAACGCCTAAACCCATTTTGCCGCTGTTGGCCAAATCACGGACATGGCCCTTGGAAGCTAAGACAACATAGCCTGAACCCAAGAACTTTCCGATTGTCTGACTCTTATGCGGCGATTCAACAATGATCAGTTTCATTTACAAACCTCGGTGATGCCTAACCTTATCTATAGGGTTAAGAAAAAGCGTACCTATTATTAGAACTCGGTCGGCTTTTGTCAAGCCCAAAGTCTTCCTTAGCTAAAGCTAAGAATAATTTAAGACCCTCAGCGTGGCTTCTCACCGCTGAGGACATCGATGAGGTCTTTGGCACTTAGAACCGAGCGGGCGCCATCCTGAATCAGCTCATTGGTCAGATCATCGCCGGTGACATTGCAAGGCAAAGCCAGAATCTCTTTGTTGCAGTCCAGGGCCAACCGGACGCTGGCACTGGTGCCGGACTTGTTGCGGCCGCCGCCGATGAAGATGACATTGCCGAGGGCAGCCAGCATCCGGTTGCGGAAAATGAAGTTGTCCGGCTTGGCTTCCGCCCCGCCGGGATACTCGGAGAGAACCAGGCCGTTGTCGTTCTTGCAGTATTCGTAGATATCCTTGTTCTCGCTGGGATAGGGGTTATCGATGCCGGAGCCGATGATGCTGATGACCGGGGCATGGGTGGACATGGCGGCCTTCATGGAGATGGCATCCAGGCCTTTGGCCATGCCGGAGATGACCACGACTTTGTTGTCGAGCTCTTTCTCAGTCTCCCGGATCAGCTTGTAGACCATATCGGACTGATAAAGGGTGGGGCTTCTCGTCCCAATAGAAGTTAGCAGATAGGGTTCCTTCAGCAGCTCGATGTTGCCGTAATAATAAAGGACAAACGGCGGATTGCACTGATTCTTGAAAGCTTCCGGATATTCCTGGTCGGTCAAGGTAAAGAAGTTGGTCGTTGTCTTGGCATAGGCCGCCTTGATCTCATCCGGCGTAAACGGCGTCTTCTCCTTGATGGCTTGGTAGATGCTGTTCCAGTCGCCGTGAAAACGGTTTGACAGCATCAACAGAACGTCTCTGACTGTGGTGTCCATAAATCACCCTCCTACCATCTATTGGCAGAAACAGGTGCTTTTGTCCAACCGTCTAGAAGAGTTCCAATTGCTCCTCGCCGGAGACCATCGACTTGATCGGTTCAAAAGTCAGGCGGTGCACGCCTTTGACATAGCCGTATTTCTTCAAGGCTTCAAGATGATCCTTCGTCCCGTAGCCTTTGTTCTTTCTGAATCCGTATTGCGGATATTTCTTATCCAGCTCAATCATATAATCGTCTCGGGTGACTTTGGCTAAGATGGAGGCCGCTGCAACGCTTTCGCTGGTGGCATCGCCTTTCGGGATGGAAAGCAAAGGTATGTCCGTATGCAAGGACATGTAATCCGTGATGATATAGTCGACGGTAAGCTTTTTCTGAATCTCCAGAAGACAGGTCTCCATGCCAAGGCGGTCGGCTTCCAGGATGTTGATTCGGTCAATGGTGGCAACATCGATGAGACAGACATAGTAGGCCAAGGCTTTGGCCTTGATTTCCTCAACCAGGGCCCGCCGCTCATGGTCAGTCAGCTGTTTGGAGTCATTGATCCGGTCATCCTCGAAATCCGGAGGAAGCACCACGCCGGCTGAGGAGACCGGCCCCGCTAAAGGACCTCGGCCGGCTTCATCGAAGCCGGCGATGGTCACGCAAGGAATTTCTTTTCGTTTCTGGGTATCAAAGAGAAAAAGATGGTTGGAAGTTTTCTTTTCACTCATCCAAGGAGATCCTTCCGATGGCACCGGAACGGAATTCCGTCAGGAATGTCATCCGCGCCCGGTCGGTATCGGGCTTGGAGCCAGAGACGAGCATCTTCCTCAGCTGAGCGAAAGCGATGAAATAGGCATCGTCCTCTAAGGCAAGATCGATGCCGTACTTGGCAGTCAGCAAAGCAGGGTAATGTTTCTTCAGAAGATCTAACAGGTAATCGGTTAAAGGGATGATGGGCAGGATGTCGATGCGGATGGATCCTAAAAGGGCGAGCTTGGCACTGACTTCCTTGCTGCCGTAGTTGGGTTCCAGGATACCGGGGGCATCGAAAATATAGACTTTGTCAGCGACTTTGATCAGGGGTTCGTCCCGGGTTTTCCCAGGCCGGTTTTCCACCGCGGCTTTCTTCTTGCCGGCCAGAGAGTTGATGAAGGTAGACTTACCGACATTGGGGATACCTAAGACAATGTAATATTTGGCCGGAAGCGGGAAGCCTAGCCGCAGATAGCGGCTATCCTTGCTTGTCTTCACCTTGGCCAGATAATCTAACAAAGGGCGGACGCTGGCTTTATCTCTTAGATCAAGGACAAATGGCTCGATTCCTTTTGCTTTGAAACGGGCTTTCTGACGTTCTAAGACCACGGGATCGGCCAGATCGGCTTTGGAGAAGACATAGACCTTGGTCTTGCCTTGGGTGATCTTATCCAGATAGTCCGGAAAAGAGCTGATGGGAGCTCGGGCATCGCCGATTTCAATGACCCCATCACAGGTCTTCAGCTTCTCTTCGATAGCGTTTCTGGCTTTGGCCATATGGCCAGGGAACCAGTTGATCTCATTCAAGCTTGACATACCCTAATAAGATAACGTGAAACGAGGACAAATACAAACAAAGACGAATCCCAGAAGTGCTCCTATGAGGTTTTTCAGTGAGAAAGAAATTCGATATTATGTTTTTTGCTGTTTAAAATGAACAAATAATGAATTTCCCTTGGTGAAAAATAGAGGATATATTTGACATCTGGAATCAGTCGCCTATAATAGGGCTTCCTGAAAGTTTCTGAGGCATAGGAAATAATGACAAAGTCTCTTAAGGCGACAATTATAGGTACGACAGCAATTTTAGGGGGGGATTTTCCTCATTACCGGCGGTTTCGCCGTCTGGTATTTTGCTACTGACAAAAAGACTGTCCGGACCGATGTCATCACCTCAGGAATCAAGTTCAATAAGCCGACGGATACGACGACCGGCACTTTCTCGACTCCGGATACGAATAAGTACTATCTGGCGATCGATCAGATTGCCCGTCCGGCGGATGGAACCAGTATTCCGACCACGGCTGGCAAAGGCGTCAATTTCGTCGAAGGAACAGCCGGGGTTACCACATCGGATGACTATCCGACCGTGGCTGCCAAAGGTTTCACGGTTACGTGGACTGCCGCGACTTCCACCACGACGGATGCGCCGTATGGTGTGTTCTATTTTCCGGAAGATTTATCGGATTATTTTGATGTTTATATCGGCTCGACAACCGCCAGCGTTGTCACAGCGATGTCAGATTATCAAAGTGCTGCCTCATCCGCGGGCGTTGCCAGCGGTTATGTGGCTTATCCGTTGAGTTTTACAAAAACGACAGGATCCACTCCGACCTATTCTTATGATTTCAATGTGACCGTCAGTTACAAGACCGGTATGCTTCCGACCACGGAAGAGGATTACGATATCCTTAAGAATGCCGCCCAGGACAAGACGATGGGCTTTGCTTTCGGAACAATCTCCACGGCAAGTATTTATACCTATAATTTCACCAGTTCCTCAGCCGAAATTTCTGGTTTTAAAGGAACACAGGCAGAAGGAGACTATACGACCTCTCAGTTTGCTGTGAATAATGAGGGCAGTATTGTCCCTGTCACTGGCATTGCAGTCCGTGCTTTCAATGGCGGCAACAACAATATCATTGATAATCTGGTTGTCACCAGCAATATCAAGAAGATCAGTGAAGCAGTTTTCCAAGGTGATACGAAGCTGAAGACCGTCAAGCTCCCTGAAGGACTGACTGAAATTCAGCTTTGGGCTTTTGGTGGATGCTCCAGCCTTGAATCCGTTAATATTCCGACCACCGTCACGTCGCTCGGCCAGCATGCTTTTGATAGCTGCACGTCCTTGAAATCCATCACCTTGCCGGAAGGACTGACGACCTTAGGCGAAGCGGCATTCCTGAAGTGCACGTCTTTGACTTCCGTCACGATTCCTTCAACCATTACCTCCATTCCGACCCAGGCCTTCAACAGTTGCACCAGCCTGACATCCTTAACGTTGTCGGAAGGCATCACCAGTATTGGCCAGAATGCATTTGCTGGCTGCACGTCCTTAGCAGCACTGACCATTCCGGGAACCATCAGCGAATTCGATTACTCTGCCTTTGATGGCGATAAGAGCATTGCCTCTCTGACCTTAAGCGAAGGCGTCAAAACACTCCGCTACGATCAGTCCTTAAGCTTCAGTTCTGCGTTGACGACAGTCTCTCTTCCGTCGACATTGACTTCCCTCAGCACAGCCGCTATTGCTAACCGCAACTCGAAGATCACGACTCTGACTTACGGCGGAACCAAAGCTCAGTGGACAAAACTTATTCCATCCTCCACAACGAGCATCAAGAATCTGGTCGTTACCTGCTCCAATGGCAAACTCACCTACGATTCTAATGGCAAGGTCAGTTAACGTTTCGTTCTCTGTTGGTAATCTTATGAATGAAAGAGGCTTCCTTAAAAGGAAGTCTTTTTTTCATATTTAGGCTTAACTAACGTGTTATTTGTTTAAAAGAGGTGTCTTTATAAATAATGTATTTTAAGGACAATTGTCACAACTTTTGATAAAAAGGCCCTGCTTTTTTGACTTTTTTTGTAGGTTCTGTATAATAGAGATGCGGGGTAAACTTTGGGGACTCCGAAAAATGAACCGATCACTGAAAATCACTCTGCTTGCATCTTCAATCATTCTAGCGAGTGTCTTCGTTGCCTCTGGCGGCTTCGCCATCTGGTATTTTAAAGCTGGTCAGTCGACCGTCAAAACCGATGTCGTCACCTCCCACATCACGTTCAGTCAGGAAACAGGCTCGGATACTTTAGGCAACTTTGCCATCACTCGGACCAGTTCGGCTTACTACTTTGCTATTGATCAGGCCGCAAGACAAGGTACCGGAAGCGGCATCCCGACGACCGACGGTCAAGGCATCAACATCGTGGATTCCTTATCCCGGCTTACCAGTGATACTTATCAGACGGTTCCGGCCAATGATTTCACCGTAACCTGGACACCGACGGCTAGTACCACAGCCATCCCTTATGGTGTGTTCTATCTTCCGACAGCCATGACAAATTATGTCGATGTCTTTGTCGGATCCAACACCACCGCCTTAACGCCCGTCAGCCTCACGGAATACCCTGAAGTAGCCTCCGTGACAGGTTTAGGAACCAGTTACAGTGCTTATCCGTTATCCTTTGCTTCAACCTCGGGAAGTACGGATTATACTTATAAATACAATCTTACGTTTGCTTACAAGGATGGCATGAATCCTGCTGATGAGGCTGCCTACAATGTTCTGAAGGCAACCGCTCAGGATAAGAATGTCGGTTTCTCCTTTGGCATGATCAGCACCGGCACGGCCGGTTCCAGTGTCTTTACCTATGACACCGTTCTGCAAAGCGATGGAACAGCGACTATCACCGGACTGAGCAGTCAGGCGCAGGGAGCTTATACAACACCGCGGTTTACCACCTTCACCAAAGATGGCGTGACCACCTATGTTCCAATCTCCTCCATCGCCGCCAACGCCTTTGTTTCCACCACCTGGGAAATCACTTCGATTACCATTACTGGCAATATCAAAACTATCGGCGACAGTGCCTTTAAAGGAAACAATTCCCTCAAGAGTGTCATCCTGCAGGAAGGCGTCGAATCGATTGGAGCCAATGCCTTCAAAGATTGTCCTGCTCTGGCAACAGTTACCACCCCTTCCACCCTGAAGAGTATCAGCGCCAACGCCTTCAGCGGAGCCAACATTCTTACGACCGTTACTTTAAGCGAAGGACTGACGGCGATTGAAGACAATGCCTTCTATGGCTGCGCCTCTCTGACATCGATTACCACTCCTTCCACCCTGAAGAGTATCGGAGCCAATGCTTTCAAGGATAACCGCAGTCTTACGACCGTTACTTTAAACGAAGGACTGACGTCAATTGGTGCTTCGGCCTTCATTAACTGTCAGTCTTTGACAACCGTTACCTATCCGGGTTCGCTGGTCACCTTCGATCCTACCCTTTTCACAATGGGCAAGCTGAAGAGTCTGACCTTGAATGAAGGCATCACCACTTTAGGTGTCAATTCCGGCGCGGTTCTGAATTCGCCGGCTGACCTCTATCTTCCCTCCACGATTAAGTCAGAAACCCTTACCAATGGTGGCCTGGCTGGCCATGGCTGGAATGAGACATTCCATTACAATGGCACGATGGCCCAATGGCAGAGTATCGTCACTACTACCACCCCTGGGCTCAACGAAAATTTGACTGTTGCCTGTACGGATGGAACAATTAATTATTCAAACTAATCCTTTGGGATAGGGCGAAAACGATATTTTCGGCATCTAAAACATTTGTTAGGAGTGCTTCTTACGTTACTCTATGTTTGTAATTCATAAAAAACACTTGATTTTGTGTTTCGGGTGGTTTATTATTGGGTGACAAAAAGAGGCACATTATATGAAACTAAAAGACAATCTGAGATTTTTACGCCGTAAAGAGGGACTGACTCAGGAAGAGCTGGCTAAGAAGATGCGTCTCCGCCAATACAACATCTCGGATTACGAGATTGGCCGTATTGAACCGAGCATTGCCACACTGAACCGTTTTGCTGATTTATTCCACGTTTCGATCGATTTCCTCGTTGGCCGCAAAGCCAAGGAAGCCGATACTGAACCGGTGGAAGCTTCGGTAAAAGGCTACATTGATGAAATGCAGATCGATAAGTACCTCATCCGTATCTACGATGACATCAAGGGTTTAGATCAGGACAAGAAGCAGATGGTTGCCGATTCCGTTGACTTCCTTTGCGCTAACGTCATCGACAAGAAGTAGTCCGTAAGTCAGAGTACCAACAAAAATAGCGGCCGTTTGACCGCTATTTTTTTATTTCTTTTTTTGGAAACTGCCTAGAAGAGGTTGGTTCCGGTCCTGTCGTGGATGAAGGCATTGAGATCTTTGCCCGGAATGCTTAAGGCGATGCTCATTTCATTCTGCAGCATCGCCGTCAAGGAGTCGAGCAAACGATGGTCGAAATCGGAGAAAGGCTTGTTTTCCTTCTTCCGCTTCTCCCGATAGGCCGTCAGGGTCTTGATAACCCGGCAGATATCCTTGCGTTCGCCGGAGGTGATGACGTTCTGGAACTGTGTCTTCCGCTCCCGGGGACCCAGTTCCGGATAAAGCTCTAGGGTCGGCAAGGAGTCGATGAGAGCCAGGGCTTCGTCCTTGGTGAGAACCGGATGCAGAATGGTATCGGCTTTGTCTTTGGGGATGAAGAAGCGGTAGTCCGGGGTGAAATCATAGCTGAAGCAGGGCTTCATTACCAGATAATCGGATGCGCCCGTGCCAAAATCCTTGGACTGAATGCTTTCCACACTGAAAATGCGTCCGCTTTTATCGATGGCTTTGTCTCCGATCTGATAACGGCACATGGAAACACCTCCCAAGGAATGACTCCCGACCAAGCAAATGGCTTGAAAATGCTTAATGCAATAGCCTAAGCAAATCGGCGCTAGACTGGAATTCGTTTTTGCTCCCCGTCTTACTTGGTCTTTATAATTATACCAAAATTTAAGTGCCTATGAAAGAAAAGAATTGCTTTTCATAAGCATATGGTCAATAATATAAGATTTTATTTTTACCAAGGTCCCGACCAAACAAAGGCTCGGAAAAGTCCTTTCCCTATTGGGTTAAAAACAAAGAAGGCCTGATTTCTCAGGCATTCTTATTTGCTGGCAGAGCAGTCGGCTGCTCATCCGAACTATTTGCCCATCGTCTGTTTCCTTAATATCTTCGAAAATGGCAGTTAACGAGATATTTTTTAATAGTATTTATAGTTTTGTACTCTTAAACCATTGTTTCGGAAAAGATAGACCAATTTCTTTTCAGGTGTATTCCTAACCCACGAAAGACGCGAGTACCACCCTCAGGCTATAAGATCTTTTGCACAAATCTAATAAATCGCACCATTTTTACACCACTAAACAAAAAATGCCTGATTTCTCAGGCATTCTTTTTTGCTGGCGGAGCAGGCGAGATTTGAACTCGCGCTAGGATTACTCCTACTAAGTCCTTAGCAGGGACTCCTCTTGGACCACTTGAGTACTGCTCCATGATAGCGCCAAACAAGCCTTATTATTATTGTATTTTAAAGGCGAATAGTCAAGGAAAAGAAAACGGCAGAAGTAATATCCGCACCAGTCGAATCCAAGCCTTGGAGAGTGAAGACATGATCACCGCCGGCTTCGGTCTTCTTGTTAGCATTAAGAGAACCAATGGATAAGCTGACGGACACTGCAGCGGAATCGGTAAAGATAGGCGATTTGACACCATCTCCGACAGTCGAACATTTGACTCCGCCACCGCTGGATGTTCCATAGAATTCAGCAGAATTCTGACCCAACCACGTCCATCCCGTTGGCAGTGAAGATACTGACACCATAGTTAATGGCAAAGCGGATCTTTCGGTAACCGTCAGTTTCAACGAACCGGATTTGGCGGCATCGGCCTTGCTGGTAGCAGTAATAGTAGCTTCTCCAACGGCGAGAGCGGTGCAATTGCCAAAGCTATCCACAGAAACGGCGGAATCATTGTCGGAAGTCCAGGAAACGTATGGATTGGCAGTTGCCGGAGCAACTGTTGAGGTCAGTTTCAGCCCAGTACCAAGACCAAGGGTGCCGTTGTGAATCCTTCAGGAACATAGCTTCCTGTAATGGTCACCTTACCGACTTCTTTGAACTGAACAAGGTTGCCCGATAAGGCAATGGCAGTTGCGGGGTCAGCCGTGTAGCTCACCAACGATTGGTCTGTTAGTGGAGAGCCTTCATAGGAAGCAATCAAATAACCGGTTGTGCCAACCAAAGGTTTGACATTGCAAGTGAAGCTCAGTTCCCCGACCTGCGGAACGGAAACAGAGGCGGATTCGCTGACGGACGGAGCAACGCTGGCTGAGGCCGGAGTGCTGGTCGATGTCGGCTTGTTGCAGCCAACAAGGGAGAGGGAAAGGACGGAGAGGACGGCTAAGAGAATCTGTTTCTTCATGTTACGTTACCTCGTTATTTCAAGTCCCGTATCTGCTTCAGAATATCCTTGCGCTTCTTCTTGGCTAAGAAGAAACGGACAAGACCATAGCCTAAGCCGGCACTCCCCAGCACCAACCCTAAGAGCATGATATAGAAGGCCAGAGAGGTCACGTCGATATGAGTCATGACGTTGTTCTCTCTCCGGAAAGCCAGGAAAATGAAGAGGACGCCGATAATCAGGAAAATGCCACCTATAACAACATAGCAAAGGGCATTCTGCTCCTTGTCATACTGCTGCTGGCTTTCCCGATGGAGCTGCTGGCTCTTGATCCGGGTGGGGTCTTCGTTCTCTTCCATAAGGGTTAGGCAACCTCCGTAAAGCCGGAGAAGTCATTGATGTCGCAGACATTGAGGGTGAACATCGTCTTGCCGCTGGTGGACATATAGTTGGCAGCGATGCCAACCATCTTCGTCACCTTCTTGCGCTTGAAGACGGTGGTATACAGCGTCTCACCGGTCTTGGGAACCGGTTCCGGTTTGGCAGCCGTGGCGGCATGGACCGCTTCGGCATCGCCAGGGATGTAATAGTGAGTGCCGCCGGTAAAGAACTTATAGGAAGTGATGGCAGCATTCTTCTGATCCGTGGAGGTCGTGCCGTCGCTGGTGGTGTAGTCGCCGCTGAGGATGATATCCTGAGCGACCTTGACCCGCATCATCGGAGCGGACGGATTGACCGAGGCACCGGAGGTGACGGCAGTCATATCCGAACCATACTTGCCAAAGAGGACCAGCGAGTTATCGGTGTTGTAGAACGGATGGGCATCATTGTAGCCATTGACTTCTTCGGTACCGCCATAAGGCAGGGAACCATAGCTGTTTTCATAGGTATTGAAATAGATGGCATTCTCTTTCTGCGAGGCATCGGCTGTATCCTTGACGACATTGACTAAGACGCAATCATACTTTCCGGCATCGATTTCTGCCGGTGTGGCGTCAATCGGTGTGACCGTCTCAGTGACTTTATTGCCATTAGCATCGGTCACATATTCAATATCACCTTCCTGATGGTTGAAGAAATTGTAAGAGATGCCGCCTAACTCATACGAACCCCCATAGAAAGAAAGGACGCCGGTGACCTTGATGCGGTTGCCGACCTTGACTGGGGCATAGCTCCGCAAGGTGAATACATAAAGACCGTACGTCTTTCCGGCGATCGTATCCTGGATGTAGAAGGCATTGCCGACCCGGCGGGAAACCACACCCTCGAACGTCCAGCGGGTGTAATAGTCACAATAGACGGAGTAGTTCTTGCCGTTATCATCGACATTGCGCTTATGCTCGGTCGTGTAATAGGTGGTGTCATAAAGCTTATCCAGGCCTAAAGCCTTGGGAGAGCCGTAATAATAGTTGGCATCGACCTCATCGGAGAACATATGCCGCTTCAGGCCCTTGGCAATATCGTTGGCCTTGGTGAAAGCCGCATAAAAAGCCGGATCCATCTCACTCTCACGGCCGCTGAACAGGGAGAAGCCCTGATAGACCAGCTCCAGGTTGAGATTGCGGAAATCATTCGCCGTCGGCGTAGCAACGTCCGTATACCAGACATAGGCCAACGAACGCTGATAGCCATCGACATCCGCCGGAGTGGGAATGCCTGTCAAGGCGCAGCCGGCCGACTGAACGAGGATATGCTTGGCTGCCTTGAGGATGCCCTTGTTGAAGTTGGAGGCAGACTTGCCCCAGACTTCAATCTCGGACGTCGATTCCGGGGTATCCACGCCCAGATAACGGACCTTGACGGTGTAAAGGCCGTTGTAGGTCGTGAAGTGGGTCGTATCGCCATCGACATAGTTGACGAAGACATCGCTGTCTTTGTTAGGAGCATAGTCGGAACTGGTCAGCATCCGCTCGACGCCATCGTCCTGAAAATCCAGTTTATTGGTGTCGTAATTGGCCGTGGACTTGTTGGCCATGATCTTATCGAAGAGGCCATCGGCTAACTTGATCTTGGTTTCAGCAACCACATCTTCGTCGGCAATCGTCGACGTGCTGACGGGGGTAGCCGACGTCGAAACAGGACTTGTCGAGACCGAGGTCGCCGTCGAGGTCGGCTTCTGGCAGCCCGTGAGGGTAAAAGAGGCTAAGGCAAGGAAGGATAAGACAATCTTCGTTTTCCTCATTTTCCGTTTCCTCCGTTAGGCATTCTCATTGGAAGCTAAGACGCAGTTGGTATAGGCCTTGATGATGGCGGCAGAGACGTCGCCGCTGTTTTCCTTGGTATAGGAAATCAGCTTGCCGATCTCGACACGCGAGGTGGAGGAACCGATGAAGACCGGCGAGGTCATATAGGTCGATTTCAGATTCTTGGTGTAACTGGGAATCCGGTAAATGAGCTCCTTGGTGATATCATCCTCACCCGCAGAAGTGAGACCCATGGAAACATATTCCTTGTAGCCGTCGGTTTCATAGGAAGCGGTCCGGACAGGATCATAGGAGTTCTCCAAGGATAAGCCGGCATTGAGTTCCGCATCAGAGACATATTTCGAATAGAATTCCCAGGCTGCCTTTTCCTTGGCCGTATCCTTGGTATTGAAGAAGCAAAGGGAAGGTCCCTGCATGATCTGCTTCTTGTTGGCCTGATAGCACGGAACCGGCGCTAAGCCGCACTGGAAGGCACCGTTAGGTTCGTTGTAGCTGGAACCGGCGGTGGAACCGACGGTGAACATGACCTTCTTCTGCTTGAAAAGCGTCGAGGCATAGGTTCCGTAAGAACCCTGAGTCACCATCGTTCCGGCCTTGGTCAGGTTGTAGATGTTGGTCGTGAAATCGACCAGCGCCTGATTGGCCTTTCCGGTCGCGGTATCGACGAAGAGGAAATGGCCGGCACCCTTGCCATCCTTGGTGGTATAAGGGATGCTGCGCTGATCCATCTGGGAGATGAAGAGGTTGGCATCGGAATCATAGCCGAGGGCGTGGAAATCAGAGACACCGCTGTTTTCACTCTGAATCTGGCCGGCAACATAAACAAGGGTATCCCAGTCCCAGGTCTTGGGATCGCCCAGCTTGGCACCATAGGTTCCATACGTCTCGTCCTTATGGGCCTTATAGAACGCTGAGGCTTCGAACATGGTCTTGTTGTAATACATGATTTCGGTGGATTTGTAGAGCGGAACCGACCAGGTTCCGGTGTACTGATAGTCCTGACCTTCGGTATAGAACTGCGGCACCATGCCGGCAGCATCGAAGGTGGTATCGGCAGCAATCTGGCTCTCCAAGTTCAGAATGGTAGACTTGTCAGCACCGTTGGTACCGATGTATTCGGCAAAGGAATCCGGATAACCCATCGTGATGGAAGGGACAAAGCCAGCCGAAAGCTTGGTTTTGACGGCATCATGAAGCGCGGTGTATTCGCCGGCAATCTGATACGCTTTGACATAATAGCCATCGGTCTTGCTGTGGGCATCATTGAATTTGTCGATGATGACCTTGAGATTGGTCATCTTCTCATGACCGATGCAGTGCCAGAACTGAATCTCCTTGGCACCGGCAGTCGTCACGTCATCGCCGCTGAAGGACGTCGAGGTCGAACTGCTGGAACTCGGATTGGTCGAATCCGAGCTGGCCGTCGAGGTCGGCTTGGTGCAGCCGGCCAAGGCACAGGCGACAAGCGCTAAGATAGCTAAGGCATTCTTTTTCATACGTTTCTTCTCCTTTTTGATGGGTTTAACCCTTTATACCGGCACGGCTGACGCCGCGCATGATATACTTCCTGAACAGAATGAAGACTAAGAGCAGCGGGAGAGTCACTAACACCGTCGCGGCCATCTGCCGGCCGTATTCGTCGAAGTTCGTACCGGTCTGGAAGGAGTTACGCAAGCCGTTGGAGACCAGCATCAGGGATTTGTCGCCGTTGGAGATGAGGTTCGGCCAGATGTAGGAGTTCCAGGCACCCATCAGCTTGAGGATGAAGATGGTGATGAGGGAAGGCATTGCTAAGGGGACCATGACTTTCCAGAGGTACTGCCAGTCGGACTTGCCATCGACCTTGGCGGCCAGATAGAGTTCATTGGGGATCTGCAGGAAATTCTGCCGCAACAGGTAGATGTAGAAGACGGAGACCATGAACGGAATGATCATGGCCAGGTAGGCGCCGCTGCGGGTGCCGTTGGTCCAGCCGAGGTTGGAGACGGAGACGTAGTTGGTGACGACCATCATCTCGCCCGGAATCATCATCGTGGCTAAGAAGAGCGTGAAGATGAAGTTCTTGCCTTTGAATTCCAGCCGGGCAAAGGCGAAGGCAGCAAAGATGCAGGTAATCAAGGTTCCTAAGGTCGAGAAGAGGCCGACAATCAGGGTATTGGTGACATAGGTGGAGAAGTCGAAGGATTTGTTGAGATCGGCGTAGTTGTTCACAAACGTCATCGGCCAGAAGGTCTGTTCGCCTTCGTGTCCGGTCACAAAGCCTTTGATCTCATCGCCGTTCTTGAAGGACGTGATGATCATCCAGTAGAAGGGGAAGATGAAGAGCAGGGCCGCTATGACCAATAAGGCGTAGACCAGGATCAGGGAGAGAATATGGCCGACCTTATCGAGCTGCTCCTTCTTGGCGGTGGAGAGATGTTCGTCCTTGATGACCAGCTTCAGGTGAGCCGTCGAGCCATTGAGGGCGATGGGATCCATCTTTTTGACTGTGGTGTTTTCCATGTTAATAATGAACCCTCCGCTTGCTGACTTCGCGTTGGACCAGAGTGAAGAGCAGGATGATGATGAAGAGAATCACGGCACCGGCAGCCGCATACTGCAGGGTGTTGGTCTTGGACATCTGGTTGTAGATGTAGTAGGCCACCGTCAGCATCGAGCTGGGGCCGGTCTTGGCATCAAAGGATCCCGTGCCGCCGAAGAGGGCGACCACGCTGGTATATTCCTTGAAGGCACCGATGAAGGAAGTGATCATGACGTAAAGGATCTGCGGGGAAAGTAAGGGAATGGTGATCTTCCGGACGATCTTCAGCTTAGACGAGCCGTCGACGCGGGCAGCATCGTAATACTGGTTATCGATGTTCTGCAGTCCGCCTAAGAAAATCAGAATCTTATAAGGAAGCGAATGCCAGATGATGTAGGTGCAGAGAGCAAATAAGGCAGCCCAGTAATTGGGGTTGGACCCGGACGATCCGGAATAAAGCCAGGCAATGTTGGTATGGAAGATGTAGTTGAAAATGCCGTTGTTATCGAAGATGACGGAAAAGACCATACCAATGGCGATGGCGTTAGTGACATAGGGCATGAAGAAGATGGTCTGGAAGATTTTTTTCATAAAGGTGATGGAGTTAAGGGCAATGGCAATGGCCAGAGCGATGAAGATGGAGATCGGCACGGTGATGAAGGTGATGAGAAGCGTATTGGGCAAAGCAACGTCGATGAAGTCCGTGATATAGAACTTCATCACGCCGACTTCCTTCTGGGGCTTGATCTTGAGAATCTCAAGATAGTTGTCGAAGGTAAAGCCCTGACTGGTGCGCTGCAAGGAGTCATAGTTCTTCAGAAAGGAGATTCCGATGGTGTTGATGATCGGATAAAACGTAAAAACTGCCATCAGAATGATGACGGGTGCGAGATACAGCCACGCCTTCCAGTTGTTTTTGCTTTCCATCAGAATTCAATTCTCTCTTCCGTCTTGGCATCAAAGAGGAAAACCTTGTTGGTTCTCAGGGCAAAACGGACAGACCCTAAGGAAACCTGGATATCGCTGTCGACAATGATCTTGATTTTCTGACCGACAAAAGCCGGATGCGAGCAGACCAAGGAGATATCTCTGCCCATCGTGAGAAGCTGCTCCACCAGAAGGGTGATGCCTTCCTTGTTGGCGGCATCGGTCAAAAAGCCTTCCGGACGGATAGCGACGTAAACGTCCTTATCCTCGGTCAGTTTGTCGGAAGACAAGACGACTTCGTCACCGACGAAAACCTGATGGTTGACGATCTTGCCTTTGAAAACGTTGATTGGAGGGTTGCCTAAGAACTTGGCAACAAAGAGATTCTTCGGATTCTTGTAGACTTCCTGCGGATGGTCCTTCTGCATCTCAATGCCGTTCTTCATGACGACGATATCGTCGCAGATGGACATGGCTTCTTCCTGGTCGTGGGTGACGAAGATGGTGGTAATGCCGGTCTCTTTCTGGATCCGACGGATTTCCTCACGGGTCTGCAGACGAAGCCGGGCATCGAGGTTGCTTAAAGGCTCATCCAAAAGCAGGACACGAGGCTTCTTCACCAAAGCCCGGGCGATAGCCACACGCTGCTGCTGACCGCCGGAGAGTTCGCTCGGCTTGCGGTCGAGATAGGCATCGATCTGCACCAGACGGCTGGTCTCCTGAACCAAGGCATCGATTTCATCTTTGGTCAGACGGCGGCTTTCCTTGACAGGTTCGCCTTTGTCATCGAGCACCTGATACTGAGCGTTGAGACGGATGTTGTTCTTGACGTTCTTGGCAAGAATGGCATCTTTCTGAGCTAACAGAGACTGCTGGGCTTTGCTTAAGGCCAGATGGTAATCGGCTTCTTTATGAAGGCCGAACCGGTAAAGTCTCTTGGCTAAGGAAGTGACGACATGATATTCGCCGATGAGAGCACGGACAGCGCCATCCTGGGAGATCTTGCCTTTGAAGGCCGAGCCCTTGATCAGGGCAATCACCTTTTCCGGATTCTGAAGGATCTTGGTCAGCGCATCAATCGCCATCAGATCGCTTTCGGTCCGGACGGTCTCGACCCGCAGATTGGTTAAGGGGAAGGCAACATTGTCGTAGACGGTCATATGCGGATACAGGGCATAGTTCTGGAAGACCAGACCGATGCCACGTTTTTCCGGAGCCAGATGGGTGACTTCCTCATCCCCGAACCAGATTTCGCCTTCGGTCGGCTGCTTGAGGCCGCTGATCATATACAGGGTCGTCGATTTGCCGCAGCCTGAAGGTCCTAAAAGGCCTAAAAGCTCGCCATCGGCGATGTCAATGTTCAGATCCGAGACAGCGACGGTATCCGGAATATGTTTGTTCGGATTGCCAGGAAAAGTCTTGGTTAAATGTTTCAGCTTGATTTCCATAGGATACCCCTTTTCACAGAAATTGTTCTTTAACGGCACCGGCGCTAAATGGTAGCGCTTTGAATTGAGTAGATATTATTATAAATTATTTAGAAAAGACAATCAATAAAGAGAAGACAGCTTTAACAATATTGTTTAGTAATACAGGAAGCGGCTCTATTTCGGCGGAAGCTGGAAGTCTTTGTTTTCCAAGGTAGCCTCTTGGGAAAGACCCTTTCGGGAAAGATACTCGGCATAGTCAAGATAGACATCCTTATTGGCCGTATCAACCATATAAGTCTTTGTTAAGTAGTCAAAGAAATCTTGATGGGCTTTGGAAAGATGCATCATCGTCACAGAGACCAGGATTGGAATTCCGAAGGTGGCCAAGGACAGCAGGTAGCCTAAGACGAATTGCAGGAGGGATCTTAGGAGGTATTGCTTGGCCGTAAGGTTTAACCCTTCGTTGGAAACCAGGGAGATTCTGAAAAGGTACATTCCCAGCGTTTTCCGGCCCCTTTTGAGGATCCAGGGCAGGACAAAGAAGAACAGCAGATAGCCGATCGTCATCCCGGCAAAAAGCAGAAGGATGAAGGCCCGGAAGATGACATTGGTGAGGTCTTTGTAGGTGGCATTCAACGAAAGATAGCCCAGGCAATGCTTGTCGATCTCGGAATAATAGAAGTTGTAGTAGGTCTCCGAAGAGTAACTGCCTTCGAGATAGGTTCCTGGATGGGCACTGTCTTCGACGAAGATGGGGTTCCCGCTGCTGTCGGTGGCTGCTTTCTTCCGGCTCTGGTACTCCTGATAATAGCTGTCGGTGGTGAAGTAATCCGTGTTGGCGTAGAAAGCCTCAATGGCTTTGTTCAGGGTATCCTTTTTGACGTCATAGCTATCCGTCGAATTGCTGACGGTCAGGATCAGCGCCTGATGATTGGAGTCATAGAGTCCGCTTTGGACCTGCATCTCATCCCGTTTTTCCACCACGGCCTCATAGCTGGGGACATGGTCGATGATGAGATTCCCTAAGGAAAAGAAGATCATCCCGGAAAGAACGGCCAGGAAAAGATCGATGATAAAAGCAAACCACCGTTTATAGAGGGCAGCCCTGGGGTATTCGACCTCTTCCTCATGGCTTGGACTAACGTGGGTCGTTTGTTCTTCCATAGACGACTCCTTCCTCATGTTCATTGCGGTCTGCTTCCGTCATCGTCCCGGCTAAATCCCCTAAGGTCTGGCTGGATTTGTTGAAGAGGAAGAAGAGCACCGACAGGCAGTCCAGAAGGAAGGAGAAAACCACGATCTGGAATAACGTGATGGTCCCGATAAAGGGTAAGGAGAGGATAGTAAGCTTTCCTAAGAAGAGCGGCAGGAAGAACAAAGAGCTCAGGCTTTCAAAGAAAAGGATCAGGTCCCTTAAGAGGATGTGGGGAAGCGTCACCTTCTCTTCGTCCGGGGACGTCCGGACCAACGAGAAAAAGCGTTCCCCTAAGGTCCGGTCATAGCCAAAGCAGAGCGGGAAGAGAAGATAGACGACCAGAAAGCCCAACACAAAACTTAGAACTAGGCAAAGGTCATAGACCACAACATACTGGTGATAGAGCGACGTGAAGTCGGCAAAGGCGCTAAGATACGGGGTGTAATAGGTTTCGACTTCACTGACGCCTTGGCTTACGACGGATTCAAAAAGGGTCGTCAGCCGGTCATTAAGAGCCTGTCCGCCGGTATCCGAGAAGTTGAGATAGGCCATCAGTAAGGCCCCGTTGTCCTTGGAAAGGACAAAGCTGTCGGTGGCGGAGTTGAAATCGCTGGGGACAAGATCCTGGTTGGTGGTACCTAAAAGCCAGTAGTCACGGTTAAGCTTAGCCAGATCCAGATCGGCGAGCGGCGAGCTATAGGAGGCAAGGTTTGTCTTCCGGAAGCCGAGATAATACCCGCGGATCCGGTCATTGGCATAAGCCTCATCGGCCGTCGAATAGTCCAGGGTATCCTTGATGTCGATAATGGTCTTGACCTTGGTGCCGTTGGCGCCCAAAGTAAAATAGTCTTCGCCGTTCCGATAGAAAGTTGTTAACATCAGCTTTTTAAGATAATCCGGAGCGCTGTCGCTCACCGAGACCAGTCTTTCGTTGGCGGAATCGTAATCCTGAAGGCGGGTCGAGACAATGAGGTCGGTGACCTCCTGCTGCTTAAGGACGCAGCTCTCGGTCAGCTGAGTCATCCCCGGCGTGGCATTGCTGATCGGCAGAACGGCCAGGATCAGAAAAGCGAAGGAAAAGATGACCAGCGTGAAATAGTCAACCGCCAACACGGCGAGTCTTTTTCCTTTGCCGGCGGTCTTCAGCCCTCTGAGATTAATGACTTTGCGGTTCATTGCCTTCTATTATAAATGAAAGCCGCGGTTAAGACGAGACTCGGGCACAAAAAAAGCTCCCCGTGAAGGGAGCTTTCTTTTAACAGCAGGAATTAGTCGAGAATCTTGACGACGGTACCAGCACCAACGGTGTGGCCGCCTTCACGAATAGCGAACTTCGTGTTGTTCTCAATAGCAATCGGGTGGATCAGCTCAATGGTCAGTAAGACGTTATCGCCAGGCATAACCATCTGCGTTCCTTCCGGAAGCGTGACAGTACCGGTGACATCGGTCGTACGGAAGTAGAACTGAGGACGATAGTTGTTGGCGAAGGCAGTATGACGTCCGCCCTCTTCCTTGCTCAGAACGTAGACCTGACCCTGGAACTTCTTGTGAGGAGTGACTGAGCCAGGCTTAACGATGACCTGACCACGGACAACCTGATCACGATCGATACCACGGAGCAGAGCGCCGATGTTATCACCGGCCTGAGCGAAATCAAGAGTCTTACGGAACATTTCGAGAGAGGTGACAACGCACTTTCTCGTATCCATAATGCCGACGATCTCGACTTCATCGTTCGGATGGATCATACCTCTTTCGACTCTGCCAGTAGCGACGGTGCCACGGCCAGTGATGGTCATAACATCCTCAACAGCCATTAAGAAAGGCTTATCGTTATCACGGACAGGAGTCGGGATGTACTTATCAACGGCATCCATCAGCTTCATGATGTTAGCCTGTTCAGCGGCATCGCCGTTGAGGGCCTTCAGAGCAGAGCCACGGATGACCGGAAGAGTCTCACCCGGATAACCGTTCTTGGTCAGAAGATCCCGGACATCCATCTCAACGAGATCGATGAGCTCAGGATCATCCACCATATCGCACTTGTTGAGGAAGACAACGATGTACGGAACGCCGACCTGACGGGCGAGCAGGACGTGCTCACGAGTCTGCGGCATAACGCCATCAGTGGCAGCGACAACAAGGATAGCGCCATCCATCTGGGCAGCGCCAGTGATCATGTTCTTGATGTAATCGGCATGGCCAGGGCAATCAACGTGGGTGTAATGACGGGTGGCCGTATCGTACTCGATGTGGGCGGCGTTAATCGTGACACCACGAGCCTTTTCCTCAGGAGCAGCATCAATCTGATCGTACTTCATAGCCGTAGCTAAGCCCTGCTTAGCCAAGGTCTGCGTAATAGCAGCGGTAAGAGTGGTCTTGCCGTGGTCGACGTGGCCGATCGTGCCGATGTTGACATTCGGTTTAGAACGGTCGTACTTCTGTTTTGCCATAATTTTTTCCTCCAAAGTTAGATTCTTTATGACTATACACTTTTAACGGCCTTTTTTCAAGATAGAAGAGGGAAAGTATTAACCTCTCTTCTTGACGATGTCTTCCTGGACAGCCCGAGGCACTTCCTGATAGTGATGGAATTCCATGGTGTAGATGCCGCGACCCTGAGTCATACTTCTTAAATCCGAGATGTAGCCGAACATATTGGCAAGCGGGATATAAGCCGTAATGACCTGAGCATTGGCCTTCTGAACCATGCCTTCGACCTGACCACGACGCGACGAGACATCACCCATGACGGTACCGACATAGTCGAGAGGCGTGGTGATATCAGCCTTGACGATCGGTTCCAGGATGACCGGGTTGCACTTCTGAGCGGCAACCTTGACAGCCATCGCCGAAGCCAGTTTGTAAGCTGCTTCGGAAGAATCGACATCATGGTACGAACCATCGAACAAGGTCGCCTTGATATCGATGACCGGATAGCCGGCGATCATACCCCGTTCCAGAGCTTCCTTCAAACCATCGATAGACGGCTTGATGAATTCCTTAGGAATGGCGCCGCCGGTAACGGCATCCTCAATGTCGACACCCTTGCCCGGATTCGGCTCAATCTTGAAGACAACGTGACCATATTGACCATGACCGCCGGACTGCTTGATGTACTTACCTTCACAGTTAGCCGTGGCCCGGACCGTCTCACGATAAGCGACCTGCGGAGCACCGACTCTTGTTTCGATGCCGAAATCGTTCTTAAGACGAGTGACGTTGACATCCAGCTGAAGTTCGCCGACACCGGCAATGATGCCCTGTCCGGTTTCTTCATTGGTGTAGTAGTGGAACGTCGGATCCTCTTCGGTGAACTTAACCAAGGTGGCAGACATCTTATCCTGATCCGCCTTCTTCACAGGCTCAATGGCCTCGGAGATGACCGGATCAGCAAACTTGATGGCTTCCAGAGAAATACGAGGATCGTTATCGCCGACGAGCGTATCACCGGTTCTCGTTCCCGAGAAGCCGATAGCGGCAGCGATTTCACCCGTCTTGGCCTCGGCGATGTTCTCGTGCGAGCTGGCATTGACCAGTTCGAGACGGGAGACTCTCTCCTTGATGCCACGGCGGACATTGTAGACGTAAGAGCCCGACTTGACCGTGCCGGAATAGACACGGAAGAAGGTCAGGGTACCGAACTGATCGGTCGTGATCTTGAAAGCCAGAGCGACAAACGGAGCCGAAGGATCTTCGACAACCTTCACTTCGTTGCCATCTTTGTCGTGGCCAACCGGGTTAGGAACATCGGTCGGAGCCGGCAGATAGTCGGTAACGCAGTTCAGAATGTACTGAACACCCTTGTTCTTGTAAGCGGAACCCGGGATGCAGGGGAAGAATTTGCCAGCGATGACCGCACCACGGATAGCCTTCTTGATCTGCTCAACGGTCGGCTCTTTGCCTTCCAGAGCAGCCATCATGATGTCTTCATCATAATTGCCGAGCTGTTCGATGAGGATCTGACGGTAGACCTTAGCCTGTTCGACATCATTGCTATAGTCCGCCGGAACCTGATCGAGCGAGACGACGTTCGGCTGCATGGACTCGGATTCTTTCGGATCCAGAGACCACATCCAGGCCTTCATCTCAACCAGATCGATGAGACCGAGAAGTCTCTGCTCCAGGCCGAGAGGGTAGGCAATGGCGACGCCATTGGCACCGAGACGTTCCTTGACGGAGCGGACGGACATCTCGAAATCAGCACCGGTCGCATCGAGCTTGTTGACGAAGACGATACGAGGGACATCATACTTATCAGCCTGTCTCCAGACGGTTTCCGTCTGGGGCTCAACGCCGTTCTTGCCATCGAGGACGCAGACAGCGCCATCGAGGACACGGAGCGAACGCTCGACCTCAGCGGTGAAGTCGACATGGCCAGGAGTATCAATCAAGTTGATACGGTAGCCTTTCCACATACAGGTCGTCGCAGCGGAGTAAATCGTGATACCACGCTTCTGTTCCTGTTCATCGAAATCCATGCTGGCTGCGCCATCATGAACCTCACCGATCTTGTGGGTCTTGCCGGTGAAGAAAAGAATACGCTCACTGGTCGTCGTTTTGCCGGCATCGATGTGAGCCATGATGCCGATATTTCTTACTTTATCAAGTGGAACCGATTCGTACGTCGATACCATCGATTGATCATCATCCATTGCCATGTGGTTTCCTCCTATATGGTAACAGCGAAACTCAGGAACCGATTACCAACGGTAATGGGCGTAAGCTTTGTTCGCTTCAGCGGTCTTATGCATATCATCACGACGCTTCACAGCACCACCGGTACCATTGGCGGCATCGATGATTTCGCCAGCGAGCTTATCCATCATGGACTTCTCGTTGCGCAGACGGGCGTAAGTGACTAACCAGCGTAAGCCGAGAGTCACCTTTCTTTCAGGCGTGACTTCGACCGGAACCTGGTAGTTGGAGGCGCCGACACGGCGAGCCTTCAATTCGACTTCCGGCATAATGTTGTTGAGAGCAATGGTGAAAACCTCCAGAGCCGGTTTGCCAGTCTTGGCAGCAACCTTATCAAAGGCACCGTAGAGAATCGTTTCAGCGGTTCCCTTTTTGCCATCCATCATGATACGGTTGACCAGACGGGTAACGAGTTTGGAGTTATAAATCGGATCCGGAAGAACATCTCTCTTCTCTACAGAACCATTCTTTCTAGGCATGATTGTTTTCTCCTATCCTAATTACTTCTTCTGGATGGAGCCATCTTTCTTAGTTCCATACTGAGAACGGCTCTGCTTACGGTTCTCAACGCCGAAGCATTCCATAGCGCCACGGATGATGTGATATCGGACACCCGGTAAATCACGGACACGGCCGCCACGGATCAGAACAACCTTGTGCTCCTGAAGGTTATGACCTTCGCCGCCGATGTAGGCAGTGA
Organism: Bacilli bacterium; assembly: GCA_022647725.1. Classification (GTDB taxonomy): domain Bacteria; phylum Bacillota_I; class Bacilli_A; order RFN20; family CAG-288; genus Enterosoma. The sequence goes on along the minus strand of JALCLG010000001.1, from coordinate 1,060,156 downwards.
CTTCATAGCCATTCGAGAGACGGACTCTGGCGTACTTACGAGCAGCCGAGTTCGGCTTCTTAGGCGTCATCGTACCGACACGGGTGCAGACACCCTTCTTCTGCGGCGAAGGAATCTTCTTCTCTTTCTTGTTCAGAGAATCCCAACGCTTGCCAAGAGCCGGAGCCTTGGACTTGTAGAGAGCCTGTTGTCTCTCCTTACGGACCAACTGATTAATAGTAGGCATTCTGTTTCCTCCAAGAATTTAATAAATCTTGTGACCTATTGTCCACGTTTCCGGGCGTATCCAGCTCTTTCTATAAAAAGAGCGGGCCTTGCCCGTCGACATCGACAAAAGAAATTATAGGCACTCTTTTCCTGGGAGTCAACAACTTTTTGAACTTTTTGATACGCCCGGAGTCGTGGACTCAGGAAAAACAGGATTCACAAATGAATTGAGAAAAAAGAAAAACTATTTTTTCTCATTTCCTTCTTTAAAGCGAAGCCGCTACAGGGCAGTCACCCAAGCCTTCAGCACCGGCAAGGAGACCGGTTGCCCGGCAATCTCCGCTTTCAGGGAGACAGCCAAGGAAAAACCATGATTGAAAGTCAGAGCTTTTGAATCTATCGAAACGGGAGCGGCTGTAGAAGACTTGCCAAAGCCTTGATCATTGAAGGTCAAGGTCTCGCTTTGATAAGAAAGTCCCGTCACGAAATTTTGGGAAACCAAGGAAAGGCGTTTTGAAGACACCCTGTCCAGCTGGTCGGAAATATCGTTGCGAACCGGTAAGGTAAAGGAAGGCAGCAGGACGGACGATTCTTGTCCTACGGATTCGGTGGCTTCCTGAGAATCTTCAAATCCAGACGCCACAGTATCCGGCAGTAAGAAACTAGCCGTTACGGTTTGGGAATCTAATTCCACCCGCTGATAATCCTTGCCCGAACGGAGCAAAGCTTTATTCGAATAACAGAAGGCATGAGACTGGCCAGCAAAGGTGGATGTAGTCGCCGTCAGAGGAAGAGCGGCAAATAACGAATAATAGTCCATTGTCAGAATCGGGAATTTCATAGCTTCATAGGCTTCCTCAGGGACTGTGTTTTCACCGACGGCATCCTGAGGCTGCATTTTCGCAACGGCCGGATAGCCACCAATATCCGTTTCAGCCAAAGCTTCAAAGACCGTGCCCTGAAGGAAGGCCAAGGTAGAAGAATCCAAGTTTTCACGAATTTTAGAAACAGAAGACACATTTTCGGGGCAAACATCATAAGCAAGATAGCTAGAGCCCCCTTCCAAGGCTGAGTTCTTGGTCCCCAAGGCCAACGTTATCTCCTTGGCAGCTGTGGCAATCTCAGTGAAATTGTCGGCTTTCAGGTAGGATACCAGCTTCGCCTGAGAATCTGGCCCGCCTAAATAACTGATGGAAGTAAGCCGTGCAAAAAGATCGGGAAAGGACACTAAGGCATTTTGATTGCCCTTCCCCGTCAGCATATCTGACGACACCTGACCGACAAAAGCTAAATAGAGGTCTTGAGTCTTGGCCGATAAAGACGAGGAATATGTTCTGTCCGCAGGTTTAACAATACTGGCAGCACGAAAAGAGTCATTAGGAACAGTATACAGTCCGTCATCATTAACCACAGTGGTTGTCTCTTCTTGGCAGCCAGTCAGCACCAACAAGGCCAGGAGAGAGAGTCTTCCTATTTTTTTAATCAAGTAAGTCATTGCTTAATTACCTCTTTTATCCTAAATAGGAAACCAATGAAATAAGCTGAGTGTTTATTTTGGTTGCCCAAACTGAATAGCCAATAATAGACTGTCCATCAACATTGTTTTGCCAATAAATTGCTTTCTCGGACAGAATACCCACCACGCTTCCCTCATTAGAGAACAGGCCTCTTTCGATGACCGGCCCCCCACTCATTCCTTCCTCAACATATTGGAAAAGGTTATAAGAACATTCATTTGAACCAACAATTCCAAATCCAGATGAGCAATGAAGACGCGCTAAATTATCCGTGCCGGGATAACCTGCAACGACAGAACGATTAATAACTAAAGATTCTCCTGTCAAAAGGGCAAAAGAGCCATAGCTGTTTTGAAGGTTACTCGTATCCAATTTCAAAATCGCCCAATCATTATTTGATGCCGTCTCCGAAAGATCATCGGCGGGAGGATTAAGAGGGAAGGCTCCATCCTGTTTAAAAGGAAGAGGAAGGTAAGAGAAAGCAACAGGATAGTAATGTTGGAAATCACTTGCACCATCATTGATAAAAGCAACGGTTAAATCAGTATGATAAAATCCTTTTGAAAAGACACAATGAGCAGCCGTAGCAATCAATCCGTTGCCAACAATAAAGCAAGAACCATACTCATATTGATGAATTGCATTTTGGCCTCTGATCACACCAATAGCAGAGGGTTCAAAAGATGCTTTTTTACTTTGGTCCACAACTTCCAAGTTATTATTTGCAGAAATATTACTTCTTTTTTCGTTTGATGAATCATAGGGAATACCATATTTCACTTGATTTAAAGGCATCGTCTCTGAAACAGAATGATTGGATGACGAAAAGGCAACATCGCCATAAGCGATATGTCCCGTGCTGTACTGATATTCAACAAGAGAATGTCCAGAGGAGCTTGTCGCCGTAAAAACTCCTGGGTAATCATATCGAGGCAAAATAGGATCAATAGGATTTGCCGGTTCCGCAGTCTCAAGTGTTGTTTTTTGACGTGAAACAAAGGAAACCCCTTGGGGTACTCTTTCCAAACTCAAAGTGACGATAACTGACATAAGCAACGAACAATGGACAAATATGTTATTATTCATATTTTTGCCTCAATTATGTAATGATTATAACACATAAATTATCATTTGATTAAAAAGCATCATATTATGACTCTTTGTGCTCTCCAGAAATAAAAAAGCCGGAGCGCTAAGCTCCGGCTCACTCGGCTTATTTGCGGTTGTTGATCAGCATCAGATACCAGACGACCCGGATGAAGATGTTGATGAGGTCGACATAGAGGACATAGGCGCAGTAGATCGATAAGGTAGTGCTATTGGCGAATTCCTTGCGGTTGGCGATAGCGATGATGTTATGCATATCGATGGCTGTCACTAAGAGGATCAGGCCGAAAACCACGAAGTCGACGATCCAGTAGATCAGGGTGGACTGCAGGAAGAAGTTGACCAGCGAGATGACGAGAATCCCGATGCCTAAGGTAATCACCAGCGGGATGGCAGCATTCATGTTCTTCGTCAAGGCACCGACCAGTCCCATCACCCCGAAGCAGCCGGCCGTCACGAAGAACGCCACGGCCAGGGTCTTGATGAAATCGGAGTTGCTGCCGGTCGTCTCGGCCGTATAGGCAAAGACCGTAATCATCACCGTCGAGAGCAAGACGCCCATGGCCAGGGCATAGATGACATAGAAGATGCCGGTCACGACACCGCTCTTGCCGAAAGCGGAGATATTGAGGGCAATCTCGGAGATGATGCAGACGACGACGGAGACAATGAGGAGAATGACATAGGTATTCATCGCTTCCTGAGTCAAGGCACCATAGGCAGCAATCAGGATATCCGGCATCGTCAAAGAGATGACACCGGTAACCAGTAATCCCAGTGCCAGCCACAGGAAGATCTTACCTAACGACAGCAGTTTCGAATTATCTCGGACCGGCGTGACTTTGCTCGCTGACGTGAACGCCTGCGGATGGAATTCTTCCATAGCAGTCTCCTTTCCCTACCTAAATCTAAAGGGGTAGAACAATCCTCTCCCATAGTATAAAGAAAAAAATGATTTCTTCAACCCTGAATCAAATAAAAACCTCCGCCCGGGAACCCGGGCGGAGGCTGCAAAGAGCAACGGACTAGATGTTGGTAAGAAGAGCGGCAAACGAATCCGACTTGAGGGAAGCGCCGCCGACCAACGCACCATCGACATCGGGCTGCGACAGATACCCGTGGATGTTCTCCGGTTTGACAGAGCCGCCATAGAGAATCTGAATCTTCTGGCTGGCGACTTTGCCGAAAAGCTCGGCAATGATGCCACGGATGAAGAGGCAGATATCCTCGGCGATCGTATCGGAAGCGTTCTTGCCAGTACCGATCGACCAGACCGGTTCGTAGGCAATCACGACATTGGCGATGTTGTCTTTGGTCAGACCCATCAGGCCCGTGACGACCTGGGCACGAATGACGTCCTTGGTCAGGCCTTCATCGTACTGCTTGGCGGATTCACCGACACAATAGATGACATGGAAGTCATGGGCGACGAGAGCCTTGATCTTGCGGTTGCAGTCAAAGTCGGTCTCGCCTTCATACTGACGCTTCTCGCTGTGACCGATGATGGCCCAGGAGATGGCAATCTCCTGAAGCTGCGGGATGGAGACCGAACTGGTGAAAGCACCATGATCGGCATAATGGGCATCCTGGGAGGCAACGATCAGGCCATGCGCATGCTTGCTGACGGCCTGCAGCGACAGATACGACGGAGCAACACCGAGCATGATGCCACGCTTGCGGGCCTGTTTGACCAGACCTGCCGCCTTGACATCATCGCAGAACTGATTGGCTTCCTGGATGGTGTGGTTCATCTTCCAGTTGCCCATCAAAAACTTTTTTCTGGACATTTCCTTTACCTACGGATTACTTGTCCTCAATGACATCGATGCCCGGAAGCTTGCCATCGAACTGGATCAGTTCAAGGGAAGCACCGCCACCGGTGGAGACATGAGAGAACTTATCGACATAGCCGAACTTCACAGCCGCGGCAGAAGAATCGCCGCCGCCGATGACGGTGAAGGCACCCTTCTTCGTGGCTTCGGCGCAGGCTTCGCAGATGGCTTTGGTGCCAGCCGTGAACTGAGCGTTCTCGAAGACGCCGACCGGACCGTTCCAGAAGATGGTCTTGGCCTTCTTGATCTCGTCCTGGAAGATCTTAATGGTCTTCGGACCGATATCGAGGCCTTCTAAGCCATCCGGAATGTCTCCGGCAACCGTCTTGACATCGCTGACCGGCGCATCCGGAGTATCCGGATTGAAGCCCTTGCCGACGACGTTATCGACCGGCAGAACGATCTTGCCGGTAGCATAGCACTTCTTGGCATACTCGACCTGATCGGCTTCGAAGAGCGAATTGCCGACCTTGGTGCCGTAGACAGCGAACTTGAAGGTATAGGACATACCGCCGCCGATGAGGATCTTATCGCACTTCTTGAGGAGCGAATCGATGACTTCGATCTTGGAAGAAACCTTGCTGCCGCCTAAGATAGCGACATAAGGACGTTCATCCGCCTTGCAATCGACGCAGCGGCCAAGGCCCTTGATTTCCTTCTCCATCAGGAAGCCAACCGCGGTCTCCTTGCCTTCCGCCTTCATCTCCGAGGGAACACCGACAGTCGAGGCATGGGCTCTGTGAGCCGAACCGAAGGCATCCATGACGAAGGCATCGGCTAAGGACGCCCACTCCTTGGACAGATCGGCATTGTTCTTCGTCTCACCCTTCTCATAACGGGTATTCTGGACAACCAGGACATCGCCGTTCTTCAGAGCAGCGACAGCGGCCTTGAGGCCTTCGCCATGAGTATCCTTGGAGAAGGAAACGTTGACAGCCTTGCCCATTGCCTTGGCAAGCAGAGCCTTCAGCGGCTCCACGACAATGACGAGATCACCCTTCTTCTTCTGCGCTTCGATGGTGGCATCATCGACCTTGCCCCAATCGATCTTGCCAAGATGAGACATCAAAATGACCTTGGCACCCTGCTTCAGGAGGGAAACGATGGTCGGAATGGCACCGACAATACGGGAATCATCGGTAATGGTGCTTCCCTTATGCGGGACATTGAAATCAACACGGACCAGAACCTTCTTGCCGTTGACCTTCAGGTCAGTAACGAGTTTCTTCATAGATTTTTCCTTTCTTTTGAATAAATAAGCGGCAGTTGCCTGCCGCTTACTCAAGATACTTTCGAAGAACTACTTATTGAGCAGCTGGCCGAAGAGCTTAGCAAGTCTCACATACTGGCAGGTATACGAATATTCGTTATCATACCAGCTGAAGACCTTGACGAGCTGCGTGCCATCCGGAGTGGTGAAGACCTTGGTCTGATCACCATTGTAGATGGAACCTTCGGTTCTTCCTAAGATATCACGGGAGACGAGCTTATCATCGGAATAGCCGAGAATGCCCTTCAGTTCACCCTCAGCAGCCTTCTTCATAAGGCCATTGATCTCATCGGCATCCTTAACCGGCTTCTTTAAGGTTAAGGTGACATCGATCAAAGAACCATCGAGGACCGGAACACGGATAGCACCACCCTGCATTCTGCCCTTGAGAGACGGAATGACAAGGAAGATGGCCTTAGCAGCACCCGTGGAAGTCGGAACAATGTTCTGAGCCGAGGCACGGCCACGACGGAAATCAGCTTCCTTGATCAAATCCAAGTTGGACTGATCGTTGGTGTAAGCATGAACAGTGGTCATGAAACCGCCATCGATGCCATAGTTATCTTCGAGAACCTTCAGAACCGGACCTAAGCAGTTAGTCGTGCAGGAAGCGCCGGAGATGACCTTGACGCCATCCTTGACATCCTTGCCGAGCTTATCGGTATTGACGCCATAGACATAGGTTAAGGTATCATCCTTAGCCGGAGCTGAAAGCACAACACCCTTGGCACCGCAATCCAAGTGAGCCTGAGCAGCTTCCTTGGTCAGATAATGACCGGTGCACTCTAAGACGACATCAACGCCTAAAGCCTTCCAAGGGAACGGAACTTCAGCAGTCGGAGCCTTGATCTTGGAGACCTGGATCTTCTTGCCATCGACAATGATATCGTTATCATCGAAGGAAATATCATGATTCCAGACACCGTGAGCCGAATCATACTTTAAGAGGTAGGCTAAGTTGGCGCAAGAAGATAAATCGTTGATGGCAACAATCTCCATCTCCTTATCTTCCCAAGCACGACGGAAAGCCAGACGACCGATACGACCGAAACCGTTAATCGCTAATTTGATTGACATTTAATAATGTCCTCCTGGTTACGATTTAATTATACACAATATTTGTCAAAATTAAAGGCTTTTGAATACTTTTCATAAATTAAAGGGGTTTCACGTTATATTTTGCTCACTTTATAAGCTTTTGTGTCCGCTTTTCGCATCTTTGCTTGCGCAGTACGCAAATTCAAAAACGCTGAAACAAAAATAAATAGTCATTTTCCGTCACTATTTTACTTTTTCTTCTCCTTTTTCGTCTTTTTGCGATGCGTTTCCTTTGCGTGTTTGGTGCAAATCAAGCAAAAACCCGATAAAGACTAAGGAATCCACACCGACCTCCCGGCAGGACTGTCACTTCAGTTTCTCAGCCTGGCTCCGTAAGGACGCCAGAATGTGGACCACGCCGCTCTTGGTGATGGGAATCCCGGCATTACTGGTGATCAGCTCCGCCAGTTCGCGGTAGTTGGAATCCTTGCTGGAAAGCCTGGCCTGAATGACGGCCTGGGTCTTGTCATCGAAAAGACCGATGGGTCGGACTTCCAGCAGTCTCTGAATATCCTCGATATCCCGTTTGGCGGTGGCCAAAGTCTTGGAATAGTTGGCGGCATCACAGATATTGATGCGGTTGTTGGTATTGGTCTCGTCCTTGTCGACGCGGGCATTCTCATAACTTAGCATCGCTTCGGTGGCACCGATATAAGAAAGGAAGACGGAAATCTGATCCGACTTCTTCAGATAGATCACATGCTTCTCCCGGCGCTTGATGTACTTGAAGCTCATCGTCTTCTCTTCCTTAAAGGAATCCAGCTTCCGTCTTACCGCCAAGGCATCCGCCTTATCGGTAAAAGCCATCTCCAGGAAATAGGACGTCTTGGGATTGGCCGGATTGTTGACCGAGCCGTTGGCTAAGAAGGATCCGATCACCAGATAACGAAGATTCTTCCGTTTCAGTCCCTCTTTGAGGGGCAGTCGGGTGAAGCCGCCGTTAGTGACGATCTCCAGATCCTCCATCATCGGATAAAGGCGCTTATCCTTCTTGACCTGAATCACATACACGAGGCTTCTCCCGAAGTGGGTGTTGTGCTCATAGGAAATCTCCGGCTTCAGTCCGTAGACCTCCTTGAAGGAACTGTAAATCAGCTTGGCGACGCAGGCAATCTCGGTATGGACTAAAAGGGAAGGTTCCTCTCCCAAGGAAAAAGCGCCTCCGTTACGGACAAAGCCGCTCAGGAGATACTTCATCTGCTCGGGTTGATAGGCCTGCAAGGCGATCTCGTTCTTGACCGTCTTGGCAAACGGAAGCTCTTCCTCTGCCATCCTTACCTCCTAAAGGGTCTTTTCGTAATCGTCATGGACGCTGGTGGCTGCCAATGCCCCGTCGCTGGTGGCGGTAGCCACCTGCCGCAAAGGGGTATTGCGGGCATCGCCGGCGGCATAAAGGTGTTTCTGATTGGTCTCCAGCCGACTGTCGGTAACGATATAGCCATTGACCATGGCAAGATCCGGAATCCGGATGAAGCCGGTGGTCGGGACTTCCCCGACATAAAGGAACAAGGCCGAGACCGGAATCGTCTTCTCACTGCTATCGTCCTTGTTGCGGACCGTTACGGATTCCAGACTGTCCTTGCCGCATGCCTTGACGACATCATACGGAGCCAGAATGGTCGTATTGCCTAAAGCCTTGAAGCGTTCCACGGCTAATTCATCGGCACGGAAAGCCGTCCTTCTGGCAATCAAGGTGACATGCGAGCAGATGCCGGCCAGATACGTCCCTTCCTCAAAGGCGGCATTTCCCGCCCCGATGACGGCTACCGGTTTGCCCTGATAGAAAGCGCCGTCGCAGATGGCGCAGCGGCTGATGCCGCGGTTATGGAAAAGCGAGGCGCCTTCGATGGGGAAGGGCTTCTCGCCTAAGCCGTTGGCTAAGATGACATAAGCAAAGGTGTGGGTCTGCTCACCATAGGTCAGGGTATAGGTGCCATCCTCGTTCTTGATTAAGGAGCTGACTTCCTCGTAGATGGGGGAAATGCCGAAACCGCCCAGCTGATCTTCTAAGAGCATTCCCAGATCCGGACCGGAGACCGGTTTGACGCCGGCATAGTTCTCGATGCGCTGGGTCTTGTTGATCTTGCCGCCGACAATCTCCTTCTCAAAGCAGAAAGGGATCATGCCATAGCGCTTCAGATAAATCGCAGCCGAAACCCCACTGGGTCCTAAGCCGATGACGGCCACTTCTTTGGGATTGACCATAGTTTTCTCCTTTTCAGGACTTCTTATCGTCCGTCGTGTCGGAATTCTTCAGGGCCTCTTCCTTGGCCCGGAGCTTGGCAAGATCCACCGTCTCTTCTTTCTTAGCAACGACCGGCGCTGCCACGGAAGTGGCTAAGGCAGGCGTTGCTTTCTTCTTCTTTTCCAGAAGGGCCTGAATCACATGGTTTGAAACCACGGCCAGGACACCGAAGACAATGAAGACGATAGCCATGATGAAGGACTTGGCATTGCTCTTGGAGAGATCGCTCTGGGAAGTGACACCCATGATGAAGGCCGGATTCCGGACCGGTTCCAGCACCAACCGGGTGATGCCGTAGGCAATGAAATAGCTGAAAGAGGTATCCCCAAGCCGATAATGCTTTCCTAAGACGGAAGGAAGGACGTGGGCAATGATGAGATAGAACATCAGGTTGATGGAGCCTTCCACTAAGAATAACGGGGCTGCAATCGAACCGGAGGCTAAGGAAATCCCCGATACCATCGCGGAATCTCCGTTCTGCATGTTGCTGACGATGAACGACGGCAGGAAATCCCAGGCCGACGGCAAGACGCAGTGGCCGAACACTTCCTGGTTGAAGAAATTGCCCCAGCGGCCGATGGCCTGAGCGATCAGGATGGTCGGAACCGCATAATCGGCAATAGCCAGGACCGGAGTCCCCTTCCGCCGGTAATGAGCATAAAGCAGACCGATCAGGATGCCGCCGATGGCGCCGCCCTGGATGGCTAAGCCACCTTCCCAGACCGCTAGCGGCCGATACCATTCGCTGGCCGAAGGAGCACATTCGGGCCAGGTAGCAATCACATACCAGATCCGGGCGCCGACGATGCCGGCCGGAAAGGCCACCAGAAAGATGGAATCGAAGAAATGCCAGTCATAGCCGTCCTTATGAGCGCGGTAGTTGGATAAAAAGAGGGCAAGACAGGCACCACAGACAATGATCAGTCCATAAAAATGGAGAACCGGTCTATCCGTCGGAATACCGATCGGATACGCGAAAGCAATGGGATTCATTTCTTAGTGACAGCCTTTTCTTTCGGATCGACCGGACGGACGACCGAGGAACCTTCTTCCTGCGGTGCCTTCTCCACGACCTTGACCGTCGAAACCAAAGGCTTGGTCAGAACGTGGCTGTTGTCATCCGGCTGCAGCGGAACATCCGGTTCCGGATTCATGGAGACGATATGCTTGCCGTTATTGACCAGCATCTCCTCTTCCCGGCGCTCCATCATCCGCCGCTCCTGGATTTCGGTCAGCCGGCGCTGGAATTCATAGCCGGTGTCGTAGCCGTAATCCTTGAGCTTATAGTTGGTGACGGCGGCTTCGATGATCTCGGCCATACTGCGGGCCGCTCTCACCGGCAGCTGAATCAGCGGAATGGTCTCATCCAAAATCTCATAGCGGTCGGTCTTCATGCCGACACGTTCCATTGGTTCATCCTTGTTGAACGGTACCAAGGAGATGACCAATTTGATATGGGTCCGATCCGCTAAGGCGTTGATGCCGAACATCCGGGCGACATCGATGATGCCGATACCGCGGACTTCCATCATGCCCCGGATCGATTCCGGGCAGGTGCCGATCAGCTTGCCACGCACGGAAGCGACATTGACGCGGTCATCGGCAATCAGCCGGTGTCCCTTCTTGATCAGTTCCAGAGAAATCTCGGATTTGCCGATGCCCGACTCGCCTAAAAGCAGGACGCCCGTGCCATAGATTTCCAGTAAGCAGGCATGGAGGGACGTCTTCTTCGCCAGGGCTTCGGAAAGATAAATATACATCGAGGATTCCAGATCCGAGGTGTCGGCATTGGAGGAGAACAGCGGACAGTTGGTCTCTTTGCAGGCCCGTAACAGCGGCTCGGGAGCCGGCGTGTTGTGGGTGATGATGATGGCCGGACACTCAGGATTGGCGATCTTCAGGCAGTTTTTATAAATGAATTCCGGATCGGAATCATTGATGAGAGCCATCTCCTTGTTGCCGATCAGCATGATGCGGTCCTTCTGGTGGAACGAGAAAAGACCCAGCAGCTCGACGCCAGGGCGGTCGAGCTCCAGAACCTTGATCTCCCGTTTGAGGGCGGTCATATCGCCACAGATTGCCTTGAAACCGAAGTGATTGGCTAAATCCAGACTTGTAAACATGTTGAGCACCACCTTATGTCTTACTATTATATAAGGAAAACCGTTACGGTGAAAGCAAACACTTTATAAAATGATACCAACGCCCTATAATTTTAATTGTCTTTGAAAAAGGAAAGCGAGGTAACGATGATGGAACAGCAATCACATTATCTGATCACTCACGCCAACGTCGTCGATGTTGAGAAAGGGAAGATCTTAGGTGACTATTCGGTGGAAGTCGTGGATGGCAAGATCGGCCGGATCGGCTATACCATCGATAACTCGGAGAATTATCCCATTGTCAATCTCAATGGTTGCTATCTGATGCCGGGTCTTATCAACCTCCATACTCATCTCTTCGGCAATGGCGTCCCCAAAGCTGCCGTTGCCACCAAAGGCAATTCCCAGAAGAAACTGATTGCCTTTGCCAACTCTCCTTTAGGTCTGCTCTATCTTCGTCAGATTGCCGCTCAGTGCGTCAAGGACGCTCTTTTAAGCGGTGTGACGACCCTCCGCAGCGTCGGCGATATGCGTTATGCCGACGTCTACGTCCGGGATAAGGTCAATGCCGGCAAGCTGTTAGGTCCGAGAATGCTGGTCTCCGGACCGGCTCTCACCTGTCCGGGCGGTCATGGGGATGGCACTATCGCCAAGTCCTGCAAGACCAAGGAAGATTATCTGGCCCTGATCCACGAGAATATCGCCCATCATGTCGATCTCATCAAGATCACCCTGACCAGCGGTGTCATGGATGCCCTGGATGCCACTCACCCCGGCGATGTCCGGATGGCTCAGGAAGAAGTCAACTGGGTAGTCGAAGAAGCCCATAAGTACGGCCTGAAAGTCGCCAGCCATACCGAATGCAGCGAGGGTGTGAGGATGTGTCTTATTGCCGGCGTCGATACCATTGAGCATGGCTCATTCTTCGATGACGACATCATCCAGCGTTTCAAAACCAGCAAGAGCGCCATCATCACCACGATTTCTCCGGCTCTCCCGAGCGTCAATCTGCCACAGTCGTATTCGCATTACAGTGATGTCCAGATTCAGTCCTGCAAGATCGTCTCCGATGGCATCATCGAATGCTCCAAGGCTGCCCTTGCCAATCACGTGACGGTCGGACTTGGAACCGATGGTGCCTGTCCGTTTGCCGCCCAGAGCGGCATGTGGCGTGAGCTCTGCTACTTCCACAAGTATGTGGGTGCCAGCAATGCCGACGCCATCCGGGCAGCGACGATCACCAATGCCAAGATCATGGCCATCGATGACATCACCGGAACCATCAAGACCGGCAAGAGCGCCGATATGATTGTCCTGAACATCAACCCGCTCGAGGATCTCAAGACCTTGCGGGATCCGGTCAAGGTCATCATCAAAGGCGCCATCATCAATAAACCGAAACCGAAACGCAACAAGACGATGGAAGATATGCTGGATACCTTGATTTAGTTTAAAAGCAATCGACAGCGGCTTCTTCCAAGTTGGAGGCAGCCGCTTTTCGTTTCCTGTCAGTGATATTCATCCAAAAGACGGGTCCGTTTCAAGGAAAATTATTTTTGTCCTTTTACTGCATATTATTTTTGGTTCTATATGCATTAATAGATTGCTTATATGCATATTTGATGGTAAAATATATGCATTAAGGAGACTACCGCTTTATGAAAAAATTTGACTATTCATTTTTACGAACCGGCACCCTTCCTGCGAGTCTGATCAACGTCCTGACATCCATCTATTCTTTGAGGGAACAGAACGAATACAGAAAGCAACGCTTCCCGGATATCTTCACTCAGCTTCAGCGGCTGGCAATCGTCCAATCCGTCAAGTCCAGTAATGCCATTGAAGGAATTGTAACTTCTGATGAGAGAATCCAAGCCATTGTCAATCAAAACAGTGCACCGCTGAATCACAGTGAGGCTGAGATTCTTGGCTATCGGAACGTTCTTGCTAAGATTCACCAAGGGTATTCTTCTCTTCAATTCAATGAAGAGAACATTCTTTCTTTCCATCGGGAGATGCTTGTGACCGTGAAACCTACGACGGCGGGGCATTACAAGGAGAACGATAATCGCATTGTCGAAATCAGTCCTTCGGGAGAGATTGCCACTCGTTTTACTCCCGTGTCAGCTAAAGATACACCTCAAGCCATGCAACAGCTGGTTTTAGCCTTCCTTGATGCCAGCAAGGATGCTGCCATCAACTCCTTGTTATTGATTCCTTGTGTCATCCTCGATTTTCTTTGCATTCATCCTTTTGATGATGGCAACGGAAGAATGTCACGGCTCTTGACCTTGCTCTTGCTGTATCAAACTGGCTTTGATGCCGGTAAGTATATTTCCTTTGAAGAGCAGATCAACCTCCATAAAGGTGACTATTATCAAGCCCTCAAGCAATCCTCACAAGGCTGGCAGGACAATCGGAACGATTATTCTTTCTATCTTCAGAATTTCCTGATAACTCTTTTTTCCTGCTACCACGAGCTTGATCAGCGTTTTGCTACGGTTAACAGTCAAAAGGTAACCAAGGCAAACCGCATCGAGGCAACCGTCTTAAACAGTCTCCTGCCGATTTCCAAAGCCGATATCTGTAAAATCCTCCCTGATGTTTCTCCGACAACCGTCGAAGCCGTGCTGGGAAAAATGGTAAAAGAAGGAAAAGTCGATAAAATCGGGTCAGCTCGCAGCATCCATTATCTCAGAAAGCAATAAGCGAACAGCTTTCCTTTTCGGCAATAAAAAAAGCTTGCCGGCCCGCTGGGCTGACAAGCTTTCGCTGACTTGGCTATCCCGTCGTCTTTGACTACTGTCCGACGCCGTTCTCCGATAAGAAATCCGGCAGGGCATCCTGCTTGGACTTATCCGAAGATTCGTCGGCCTTCTCCGTCTTGGCTTTGGAGAGCTCCTTGACGCTGAGCTGATCGGCGTTGACAAGATAGATCTTGCCTTTCTCATCCGAGACAAAGGCAATCTTGCTGCCTTCGGCTAAGCCTAAGGCACGTCTGACTTCAATCGGAACGGTTACCTGACCCTTGGACGACACGGCGGCAATATCGATCATGGTTTTTCCTCATGGAAGGGAATCTTTACTTTCCTTACTTCAAGGATAACGCAATCCTGCGGAGGGTTCAAGGAAAACGCCCTAGGTTTCCCCAGCTGTTTCTGAGACAAAAGAAAGAGCTTATGTTTTTTATGGGACAATCCCATTAGCTCTGACTATTTTTTTGCTATAATAATCCTATAAAGGGAACCCTTATGATTAAAGTCGCCATTGTCGAAGACGATCCGTCTGCCTTTGACACACTGAGAGGTCTGTTGGAGCGATATTCCAAAGAACATCCTCAGGTTTTCGATATCACTTCTTTTGGCGATGGACTGTCCTTCATCAATGGTTATAAACCAGGATTCAGCCTGGTCTTCTTAGATATCAATATGCCCAATATGAACGGGCTGGAAGCGGCTAAGAAGCTTCGGGAAAGGGATCCTTTAGTCGTGCTGGTCTTTGTCACCGACTTGGCACAGTATGCCATCCGTGGCTATGAAGTCGATGCCTTCGACTTCATTGTCAAGCCGTTATCCTACAATACTTTCCTGCCGAAGATGGATCGGATTCTCCGGCATCTGGAAGCCATGGAGAAAGAAAACCGGATCAAGATCAATTCCGGCAGTGAGATGATTGTGCTGCCGGTGGCCGAGATCACTTATATTGAAATTCTCGATCATATTCTCTATTACCATACGGAAAGCAAGACTTATTCCGTCTATGGCACGTTGACAGTGGCGGAAAAAAGCCTTCATTCTTCTTTGTTTGCCCGCTGCAACCACTGCTATCTTGTCAATCTGGCCCAGGTGACCTCCTTAAAGAAGGATGAGGTCGAAGTCGCCGGAAAATCACTGCGTATTTCCCGTTCCCGGAAGAAGGACTTCATTGCCGCTTTGACCCGGTATCTCGGTAATCAGTCATGACCATTACTTTTACGAACTATACCAATATGCTATCGGAGGCCGAACTGCTCTTCTTTTCCTATCTTTTTGCTTGGAAGCTTCCCCGGCGGAGCCATTTCTATGGACGGATGATAGGTGCCTGTATCGTGCTGATCGGCTTAGCCTTCCCCCTCCGTTCCCTGAATCTCGGAAATGTCATTGCCAACAACGCCATCAATTATTTCGTGCTGTTTGGCTTTGAGATTGCGGCCTTATGCTTTTCCTATCATCTCCATACCACCTCCGTGCTGTTTCTGGCTATTGTCGCGTATACTCTCCGCCATCTGATCTATCTGGTCTGGGAACTGACGCTGACGATTGTCTATCAGCTGAATCCCGACCTGGATACGGGTTTCTCCTGGATCTGGGTAGTCATTACCATCGGTGCCTGCCTCTTGGTCGCTCCCTTCTTCATCTCTCTATTGAAGCGGACCTGGAAATATCCGGAAGTGGTGCTCCCTTCCGCCCAGGTCATCATCATTGCCGGCGTGGCACTCGTCATCAATGTTGTTCTCAACATTTTTGTCTTGGAAACAAAGGTTGTCAATGATGCGATGCCTTTGAAATATACAAATTTTGTTTTCAACTTCTTCTCCTCGGGTATGATTCTCTACCTGCTTTTCGGTCTGATTCATGAGACCAATCTCCAGCAGGAGATTACGGAAATCAATCAGATCCGTCACGAGGAAGAGAAGCAGTATGCCCTCAACCGCCAGACCGTGGATCTCATCAACATCAAATGCCACGATCTCCGACACCAGATCCGGGCCTTGCAGACAACCCACCAGACCATTTCTCCGGAAGAACTGAAGAACATTGAAGATGCCACCCGAATCTACGATACCCGTATCAAGACCGGCAATGCCTCCTTGGATGTCAGCATCCAGGAAAAGGCTTTGCTTTGTGCCAAGGATGGCATTGCCTTCACCTGCATTGCCAATGGCAGTGCTCTGGATTTCATGAAAGAACCGGATATTTACTCCCTGTTCGGAAACATCCTCGACAATGCCATTGAATCCGTCGTCAGGAACAACGATCCCAACGGAAAGAGCATCTCCCTGAAAGTCCGGAAGACGCCATTAGGAATCAGTGCCTACGAAGAGAATCCGTATGCTGGCAGCCTTTCCTTCAAAGACGGGCTTCCTATCTCTACCAAAGGCGATGACCGCTATCATGGCTTCGGCATGAAATCCATCCGGGCAATTGTTGAACATTACCAAGGAAGCCTTTCCATCGACAGCTCCAACGGTATCTTCCGTCTTTCCATTCTTTTCCCGAATCCGGAATCCAAATAAAAACAGTCCTCAGGCCTAAGCCTCAGGACTGATCAGAACCACCCACGCCTGACTGGCCCCTAACGAGAGCGGTAGGTATTTGGCTTGGAAGGAAAGGTCAACGTGAATCGCCGTATCCCCGGCATTCAATAGGGAGACAACATAGCTGTCATCGCCCCGGAGATACCCAACCCCATGAAGGGCGCTAAGCTCCCTGGGAAGAGAAAGGGAGACCTGGCTCGGTGCTTTGCCATTAATGGGATAGAGGAAATGAGAGACCTGGCTTAAGCTGTCAAAGGCCGGGGTCTTACTAAGGTTGTCCCCGCTTTTGCTTAACAACCCATAGCAGATGGAAGGATTCTTGGTCGGCTGCCCCTGATCCGTCAGAAGAAGATTCCAGTAGAGGACACCCGAGGCACCGCTCTTCAACGGGTCCAGAACAACGTGACTTAGCGACCAGTCCAGCCGAGGACCATAAGCCGTTCCGCTTCCGGAATGCTCCGTGATCTCCGTAATGAAAAATTTCTTGTCAGGGAAGCGGGTCTTTTGCTGTGCAAGATAACTGACACCAGCCGTGGTCCAGCTGCCCGAATAGCAGTGGATAGCAAAACCAGCGACATAGGAAGACAAGGTAGAATCATTTTCAACCAAATCCGCGTAGCTTTTATAGAAAGCATTATCACCACTATCACCAATGTTGTGATCATAGGCGAGGATCTTGGTGGGGAGATTCATGGCTTTCAGCTGATAACCGACGCTCTTGGCCACCCGTTTCCACTGAGCAGCAGGGACATACATATTCGGATAGCTGATGGAACCGCCAAAATCCGTCGGCTCATTCTCGAGAGAAAGGTAAGAAATCGTAATGCCCTGTTTCTGGAAAGCCTCCACGGCCTTGACCAGATAGGAGGAATAACTGATTTCCTCCTGGGAATTGGTGCCATCGCTGTTGCTGACCAGGCTTCCTCCGATCAGGGAGTTGGTGTCTTTCATCCAGGCCGGGGCACTCCAGGGAGCGGCAATGAAGGTGAGACTGGGATTGACGCTAAGCGCATCCTTCAAGGCCGGAATCAGATACGTCAGGTCTTCCCCTAACGAGAAAGACGTGAGGTCATAATCCTTACCCGAGGCAATATCATCAAAGGTATAGAAAGAATCCGTATAAGTGTAATCCGAGGTCCCTAACGGAATCCGGACACAGGAGAAGCGACCTTCCTCAGGTCCGAAAAGAGAGGCAAAGGCAGCTGCTTTTTGGGCAGCCGGGAGACTCTCCAGAAGTTTGGCAGAGGAATGCGTCATGGCGGCCCCGGCGCCTTCAAAGGCTACGCCGGACCCGTCCGCAGAAAGCTTGACCTGGGCTTGCGATGATGTGGCTGCGAAAACCGGATCCGTCTGCTGCTCCAACCGATGGGTTTCATCGGTCAGAAAAGCTTCCGCCTGATAAGAGACGGAAGCGGAGGTCGTGGTGGGCAAAGAAGTCAAAGAGACAGAAGAGACGACCGAAGAGGCGGTCTTCCGACAGGAAAAGAGCACCAGAGACAAGGCAGCGATAAGCAGACTTCTTTTCCTGACGGAATTGTTCATGTAAGGATATTCTACTCGCAAACGGCAATTAAGCTTGCTTATTCTGAGACTGCGGGCAGCGACTGACGAGATAGGCATCCGGAACATTCCGGCGGATCAGGGAAGCCAACATCTTCATGCTGTCAATCGCATCTTTGTCGACCTTGAAACGGTTAACAATCGAGAGTCTCTGATAGGTCTGCAAGGCGGTATCATAGCACGATGGATTGGCGAGATAACGCTTTACCATAGCTTCTTTCTCGGCTTTGGCGGTGGCGCCTCTCAGATCATAAAGCTTCAGCAGGGAAGCAATCCCTTCCGAATCAGCCTGGTAAAGCTTGCCATAAGCATTGTTGAAATCCTCTAGGGTAGGCTTGGCTATTGAAGGATCGGCCGTCACATAGACCAAGGACGAATCCTTGAGAGCGCCGCCATGGCGGGTAATCAGCTGACGTTTGTGGAAGAAGCGAAGCAGTTCAAAGGCAATGACAAGAAGGCCAGCCAGGGCAATTAGGCCAAGGACAATTTCCAGTGGGATAGTGATATAGCGGTAATGAGCAAACCCGCGGATGACAATCGTGCCATGCACTAAGCCGTTCATGGCAACCGAGTTGGCGACACAATAGAGAATGCCTTTGACGGCTTCCCGCGCATAACCATATTGACTGTCACTGATCTTATAGACTGGGCAGACCGTTGAAAGAACGCAGCTGCCACCTGCCTGGATCAATTGGGTCGGATCCATATAGTCGGTCGTCTGAGTGTAATCGGTCTCAATGATGCCGCTAAAGCCCCATTCCTGCTTCAGAACCTTGGTAATCAGGGCATAATTGCCACCCGACCAGGTCGCACCGATACGGTTCATGGAAGTCATCACAGCCCGAGCCGGATTGAGCTTGGCCGTTGTCAGGTTATAGTTGCCCTGTTCATCAACGGAATAATAGGAGACATCCATTGGATCGTTCTTCATAGCCAGTTCGAAAGCGTGCAAATAGACTTCACGGATGGCTTGCTCATTCGACCAGGTAGAGACACCGGAGCGATGGTTTTCCTGATCGTTGAGGGCAAAATGCTTCACAAAAGCATACATACCTTTTTCGGCAGCTCCGGCAATCTCAACCTTGCCGAGGGTTCCGGAAAGATAGTCATCCTCGGAATAATATTCGAAGTTACGGCCGGCAAAAGGGGTACGATGGATATCCATGGCCGGAGCATACCAGCCCGGAATCGAATGCACCAGACCATCTTCGCCAATGCAGGCACCGACATCCTTGAGGATATCTTTGTTCCAAGTCATTGCCATCAGGGTTTCCGTCGGGAAAGAATAACCGATAATCGCCTTGGAGACGATATCATTGAGGCCCTGAGGACCATCATGATCCTCGCAGGTCGGCTTGCTGATGGAATCAGCAGCCGCGGTTCTGAAGCCGGAGACACCGATTAAAGTGCCGATTTCATTGCTGGACATTTCCGCAATCAGATCATTCCAACGGGAATCGTCATAACTAGCACCCCGAAGGTCAATCAACTGTAGATTGTTGTTTTCGCCATACCGCGCTTTAACATCCGACGTGGCATTCGGATTGAGGGAATCCTTGCTATCGAGTTTGGCAATCAGTTCCGCAGAGGCATCATGGGTATAGGTATAGCCTTTGCCATCGGCCTTGTTGGCTCGCTCAGAATAGCCGGAGACCTTATCGGAGGGAGTACCATAGATGGCCGGGAAAGTTCCGGTCCAGTCGTTTCGTGTCAGATACTTCGAATCAGCCAGTGAAGCAAAATCAAACTGATTAGTGACACTCGTGCCGGTGATGCTATCCACCGCATAAGTGGTTCCATCAAAGGCGGCCTGAGTATACTTGCCAACCAGGGCTGCATTGCCGGCATCACCACTCATTTTGGCTTCGTCGACAGATTTGCCATCTTGTTTTTTAGCTAAAAGAATATTGTTGACGGCAGCATGCGAATTCTGCGCGGCTGTAACATAATAATCACCGGCATCCATGATATAGGTCTTGGCAGTAGTATAGTCGTAGGCTTTGAAGTCGCTTAAAGGCAGGGTAACGGTAACTTTTTCCTGTGCTCCTGAGGCCAACTCACCTGTTTTGGCAAAGCCGACCAGATCCACAGCAGCTTTCTCAACCTTGTTTTGGATATCGTAGTCCGTATAAGGAGAAGACAAGTAGAATTCCACGCTCTCTTTGCCGCTGACACTGCCGGTATTGGTGACCGTGACACTGGCTGTCAAAGTACCGTCTTTATTGTCTACCAGACTGTAATCGGAGTAACTGAACGTGGTATAGGAAAGGCCATATCCGAAAGGATATTGTACCGTCGTATCATAAGCATAGTCGCCGGCATTGCCGGTTCCTAAGACGGCATCCTCGTAACGGGTCTCATAATACTTATAGCCCACGTAGATGCCTTCCTCATAGTTGACATAGTAATAACCGGAATTTCCCCATTCATAGTCGCCCATGTTCTGCATAGCCGGCGAAGAGAAATCATCAAAAGCCATCGTATCGGCCAGCTTGCCTGAGAAAGAGGCCGTGCCAGCAAAGAGATTGGCTAAGCCTTTGAAGCCTGTCGTCCCAACGCCCGACATATAGATCAGCGATTTGATATTGGGATAATCCTTGATCCAACCCATCTCCATCACGTTGTCGGTGTTGGCTAAGACAATCACGTTGGAGAAATTATCATTAAGATACTTCAAAATTGCCAGTTCGTCGGAATTGGGTTCCAGATAGTGTTTCTTTTGGTCGTCGCTGTTCTTCGTCCAGGAATACATGTTCCGGGCCAAGTCACGGCCTTCACCCGCTGATCTGGCAAAGACAAAGACTGGGGTTGTTCCCGTTGCCGAAGGCAACACAGAACTCATCTGGCTTAAGGGACATTCATTGATGGCCCAATCCTCGCCGCCATCATAATAGGTGACATGGCTGCGACGGTATTTAGAGCCGGCACCGGTGTCATAGAAGTCCCAAAGGGTAGTATTGACGGAGAAGCCAGCTGTCGTAAAGGCATCTTTAAGGGAGATAGAATCCGCCGAAGAAGAACCACCGGAACCTGCACCGCCGTAAACAGGATCAACGGAGGACTCAGAGAAGAAGGAAATCTTGGTTCCGCCAGCTAAAGGAAGCGACTTATCGTTCTTCAGCAGCACGGCACCTTCCTGACCAATCTGGGTGCAAAGATCATCTTCATGGGACTTCAGCTTGGCTTTGGAATCATAAGCGGAGGAATAATAGTTCAGATCCAGACCTTCGCTGGCTTCATTGGTAACGGTAGTCGACGGATCCTCGCCGAAGTACTGACGTAAGATGCTGTTGTATTTGGTCGTCGTCAGAATCTGCACAACGACTAAGGCGGCAATGGCGATAATAGAACCGGCGCCCCAGCTGATCACAATGCCTTTGCGAAGACGAGGACTGTTTTGACGGATTTGCTTTTTCTTGTTCATGGTTAGGAATCCTTATTTTGTCAGCGAAACATCGGTAGGAACATTGAGGAACTGCAGATAATCAAAGTTCGGGAAGGTGTTGTTGGGAGAAGAGACTACGATGGTATTGACGCCGGATACCAGCGTCAAAGTTATCTTCACAAAGCCGGTATGACTCCACCAATCCGAACTGTGGGAGCCTGTCAAAGAAACATCGTCATAGGTCTGATCAACACCATTGAAGCTGATGAGAACTGTCTTCTTAGCATGAGATATGGTCATATTATCCTGATACCAACTGCTTCCTGACTGATAGGATTGGTTGGAGACAAAAGCGAAGCTTAAGGTAATATCCGGTATGTCTTTGCTGGCCGTAACAGCAAAGGTAACTTTAGAACTTCCGTTCAGATAATCGAGACCTTTGCCAGCATGAGCTTTGGCATCCGTAGCAACATGTTCGCTGCCATTGCCGGTGACCTTGGCGTTTTCGGCCTCATAGTAATAGAAGTAATCTTTGCAGCGTTCGCACTGACCCCAGTCCGTGGTGTGACCCAAAGCCGGAGTCTCCATCTCGCCTTCGCTGAGCAGACAGTCACTGCAATAAGTTTCACTGTCGCCCGTTTCATAATCGGTAGCTTCTTTGGTTGTCTTGGTAACCATCGTATGTTTGTGTTCGCTGAGATCGTAGCCGGTGACATTGACACAATCCACGTTGGGTACGCCCGTGGCCGCCAAAGCTTCAATAGCAAAAACATTGAGGCCGGCTTTGACCGGAACACCAGAATAGGTTATGGAAGCCCAGGAATCGTAATAGGTGCCATCACAGGGTGAAGCCAAGGTCTTGCTCTTCAGGCTGAGCTCTTTCAATCCTGTCATTGCGGTAGCATCGGCCAGGTAGGCTTTATAGGCAGTGATATCACCGGAAAGGATCTTGATGGCATCGACCAACGTACAGGTCGTCGTTCCGCTGATGGTGTTAGCCAAACGGAAATCCACGCTAACTTTGCCATCCGCTTTCGCTTGGTAGACCATCACCAGTTTGTTGCCAGCCACGCCGAAGTTACCGACATAGGATTTGTTGGAGGCCAGATGCCCGGATAGCTCATTGCTGTTCTGAATCAGCTCCCGACCCTCCTGGCCTTTACCAACGATGATGGAATTTTCAGCTTCCACCGTCAGTGTTTCCTTTTGGGCAGTTGCCTTCTTGGGAAGATTAGGAATGACGGCCAACAAAACAATGGCCGTAACCACGCCTAAACCGACCATCCCTAAGCCGACCCGTTTGAGCGTTCGCTCACCATGCCGGCTCACTTTGCGTTTGCTTTTCGGAAAATCAGACGATGTTTCCGGTTTCTTTTCTTCAGGTGTTTCCATAGTAAAACCTTTCTATTACTTTATCATATCGGCAAAGGAAGGGGCGGCTTTGCCCGCCCCTTCATTAAAGACAAAGACTAAGCAGCAACCTTATCGAGAGTGTATTTACCCAACTGACCGGCACCGATGACATACTTGTAGGAGCCGACTGTGACGGATTTGACATCATTGCCATGCGACCAGTCGCCCGGCCAGAAATTATTGAGCTTGCTGGTATCGTTGTAGATGGCTAAGGCACCGGCATCGGTATCGGTAACAGCCGTGGTGGAGGTCATTGCCGTGATATCAATCGTAGCATTGAGGTAGCCATCGCCGGTAATGTTGGCAGCCAGGATGGAATAGGTGTCCGCATCCGTTCCTTCCAGCTTCAACGTCACCGTTCCTAAGGTAATCGAATTGGTGACATTGATGGTGCCCCGGACATTGAGCATCGCCTTCGGATTGGCAGAATCAGTTTCATCCTTGCTGAGAATAGCTGTATCCATGGAGAAACCATCCTGATTCTTCTTGACCTTGTAATAGTAATGGACAACGCCGCCACTGGCGGTATCATCCCAAGTATCATGGCAAATGACGTAGTTGGAACCACCATAGGAGACACCCGCCATATCCAGATAGTTGGTAAGGTTCAGGTTCGTGATCTCATCATTGATGGCAACACCGGCATCATTGGTATAGGAGAAATGGATATCCAGCTGAGTAATCGTTTCTGAGAAAACATTATCGACACGGACAGCCGCATCGAACGTGCCGCCAGTGGAAACCGCAGCACTGGCAAGAGTCGTATTATTGGCGGAGACAAAGAATGAACCATCCGCATGAGTGTTGGTGCCGGTCAAGTGCAGATACGCACCATCGGTTCCCTTCGCCATGAAGATGTTCGTATAGGAGGTGACTTTATTGTCGGCAATCGTGACAGAAATCTTTAGGTTATCCGCATATTGCTGGAATTTGAAGGTGTTCTGAGTCGAGGTAGCCGAATAGGTCACGGTCGAATTCTTTTCGTCATCGGTAAGCTTCGAATAAGAGATCTCACCGCCATCGGCATCCTCGGCTGCATTGAAATACAACTTAATATCATGCCAGGAAGATTCAACCATCGTCGATAAATCGATGCTGGCAGTGAACGTTCTGGCCGTGGTATCGATGGTCATATCCGCTTTGAAGGATTCCTTGGTAGCCTGGGTCTGCTGATCGCTGGTGATAGCGACATAAGGAACAGGATCCGTTCCTAACGTCATATGCTCATCATAGGTTCCGTTGACATTGAAGTAAGGCTTACTGTTCGAAAGGGCGAGTCCCACGGCCGAAATCGTGTAGAGATTCGTTAAAGTATAGGTAACCTTCAAATAGGTTGTTGTTTCCCAAGTATCAATATCCATGCCATAGATCTTCTGCTTGGTTGCAGTATAAGCACCATTGATTTTCTTGGTGATATCGCCTGCATAGTTGGTAATTTCATCGCCCTTCGAATCCGCAGCGAAGTAAAGCTTGATGGCATGCTTCCCCGTATCCGCCATGGCGGTCACATCCACGGTAGCGGTGAAGGTCTTAGCCGTATTATCTAAGGCAATGGTGCCGACGAGATTATCCTTGGTGCTCGTGACCTTGATGGCAGGGGCTGTGATGGCTGTGGTGTCGCCCGTGAAAGTTCCCGTAACAACAAAGTTGACAACAGCCTCGGCGCTCTGCAGATCAACGCCGGTCACCGCATAAGCAAAGGGTTCAACGGTCGACGTGGAGGTCGAAGTCGAAGCCGACGTACTGGTCGAGGCCGAGACCGGAGAAGTGCTGGCTGACGCCGAAGCAGACGGAGAGGTCTTGGTCGACGGCGACGTGGATTTACTCGTGGAAACAGCAGCGGAAGGTGTAGACGTGCTGGCCTTGTCTGAAGCAACCGAAGTCGGTTTGCTGCAGCCCGTCAGTGCCATCACAGCAGCCATCAACAGAACGTAAAGATTCTTTTTCTTCATAAGCATTCCTCCTAGAATGTTTCACCCGTTTTTAGGGCAAATCAAAGAGCGAGGATTCATAAGGAATTTCTCTCTCCCTTGATTTGCCATCATCGTACCATAGAACCCCTTTCATTGTATCCAAAAAACACAATTGGTCATTTTCTGCGCTTAACCTGAAAGGCTGATTTTGATGAAAATACACAAAAAAGACTGATTTTTTAGAATGTTTCTTTGCAAAAATAAAGGCTTCCTGATTGCCTCAATTGGCGCTGGATAAAGCCCTTTCTTATAAGAATAGAGGATAGGGAACAAGGACAAATCCTATAACTTCTATGCTTATTTCCTGTTGTGTTCTAAGCATCATTTTCAGACAAAGATTGAAAGAAGGCCATACCGATCTTGTCCCTTACACATTCCATTCTCTAGAATCGACTATCAAGGTTAACGAAATGTCAGTCTTCGTGCCTTTCATCGATTGTGATGAAATCAGTTCTCTTATCGATGATAGGCAGAACTCTGTGACCTAGTGAATATTTTCCTCCGAACAAAAAAGCTGCCAACGTTGGCCGTAAAAGCCTGACATTGACAGTTTTTTAAAATCGGATTACTTTGTAGACTGGTATTTCTCTTTCTGGAGTTCCCGGGCCAGATAGACACCCGTATAAGACTGAGGGCAGGAGACGATCTGTTCCGGCGTGCCGCTGAAAACGACATTGCCGCCTTTATCGCCGCCTTCCGGGCCCAGATCAATCAGATAATCAGCACACTTGATGACATCCAGGTTATGTTCGATCACGATGACGGTATTGCCCTGATCCACTAAGCGGTTAAGGACCGCAATCAGTTTGCTGATATCAAACGGATGGAGACCGGTCGTCGGTTCATCCAGGATGTAAAGGGTATGTCCGTCCGAATACCGCTCCAGTTCAAAAGCCAGCTTCACCCGCTGAGCTTCGCCGCCCGACAGGGTGGTGGAAGGCTGACCTAGCTTCATATAGCCTAAACCGACATCGACAAGCGTCTGCAGCTTCTTCTTGATGGCCGGAATCGGAGCAAAGAAGGAGACAGCCTCCTCGGCCCGCATATCCAGGACATCGGCAATGTTCTTGCCCTTGTAACGGATGGCCAGGACATCATCGGTATACCGTTTGCCATGGCAGACATCGCACTCGACATAGACATCCGGAAGGAAGTTCATCGAGATCCGTTTCACGCCATCGCCTTGGCAGGCTTCGCAGCGTCCGCCAGGATTGTTGAAGGAGAACATGCCCTTATCCATGCCTTTGATCCGGGCTTCCTGAGTCTGAGCGAATACATCCCGGATATCATCGAAGACTTTGATGTAGGTCGCCGGGTTGCTTCGTGGCGTTTTGCCGATAGGTTCCTGAGAAACATTGATGACCTTTGTGAAATTAGCCATGCCATCGATGGCTTGGCAGTCCCCAGGCTTGGTCGTCTTGAAGCCGAAGTAGCTCCGTAAGTTCTTATAGAGCACCTCGTCAATGAGAGACGACTTTCCCGAACCGGAGACACCGGTCACGCAGGTTAAGACGCCGACCGGAATGGAGACATCGATATTCTTCAGGTTATGGCAATAGGCACCCTTGATATCTAAGGTCTTCCGATAGCTTCGCCGGATGGTCGGTGCCTGAATCATCTTCCGGCCGGTCAGATAATCGGCCGTCAGGGAATTCGGGCAGCTTAACAGCTCTTTGGGTGTTCCGGAAAAGACGACCTCACCGCCGTGGTCACCGGCACCCGGACCGATATCCACCACATAATCGGCGGAGAGGATCGTATCCTCGTCGTGTTCGACCACAATCAGGGAGTTGCCGAGATCTCGCATCTCCTTGAGCGTCTTGATCAGCTTGTCGTTATCCCGCTGATGGAGTCCGATGCTGGGTTCATCCAGCACGTAAAGGACGCCGGTCAGCTTGCTGCCGATCTGGGTAGCCAGACGGATGCGCTGGCTTTCGCCGCCGGACAGCGTGCTGGCCTCGCGGGCCAGGGTCAGATAATCCAGGCCGACATCGATCAAAAACTTCAGTCGGTTACGGATTTCCGTGATGATCTGGGAGGCGATGGTCTGCTGCATCGGCGTCAGAGGAAGATTGCCTAGGAAATCATAGATCTTGCCTAAGGACAGGGAGCAGAGCTGATGGATGTTGAGTCCGCCCACCTGAATGGAAAGGACGGCTTCATTCAGTCTCGCGCCATGGCAGGTCGGGCATTCCTTCTCCGACATGAAGGAACCGTAATAGCCCTTCATGAATTCGGATTTGGTCGTCATATAAAGCCGGTCGATCCGGGCTTTCAGGCCTTCGGTGACAAACTTGTTCAGCTTGGAGCCGTTCATGGTCTCATAGATGTAGTTGACCGGTTCCGGCGGTCCGTAGATAATGATCTCCCGCTGCCGCTGGGAAAGCCGGTTGAAAGGCGTCTTAGTCGAGATGCCGTACTTATCCAAGACGGCATAGAAGTCATTCCATTCGATGGTCTCGTGGTTATGCTTGGGAAGACAGGCAATGGCGCCGTCATCGATGGATTTGGTCGGGTCGGCAATCATCAGATCCGGATCAGCTTCGATCTTGACGCCTAAGCCGTTGCAGTCCGGGCAGCAGCCTAAGGGGTTGTTGAAAGAGAAAAGACGAGGTTCCAGCGGGGGAACGGAAAAGCCGCAGATAGGGCAGCTCTGGTGTTCGGAATAAAGCTTCTCTTTGCCGTCGATTTCAACGGAGACATAGCCCTTGGCAAAGTCGAGGGCAGTCCGTAAGGAGTTGAAAAGACGGGATTCGTTCTCTGGCTTCAGGATCAAGCGGTCGATGGCAAAGGCAATGGTATGCTTGAGATTCTTGTCCAACACCGGCATATTCTCGTATTTCGTCAGTTCAGCCCCGTCGATCTTGGCTCTCGTAAAGCCGGCAGCGAAGAACTTCTGCATCGTGTCGACATGGGTGCCCTTCTCGTTCTGGACGACCGGAGCATAGATGGTGACTTTGCTTTCAGCCGGGTTCATCTTGATGGCATTGACGATCTGCTGCAGAGAACTGGCTTCGATCGGGATATGATGGTTCGGGCAATAGGCAACACCGACTCTGGCATAAAGAAGACGGAGATAATCGTAGATTTCCGTGACCGTGCCGACGGTGGAACGAGGGTTATGGGACGTCGTTTTCTGATCAATGGAAATGGCCGGAGAAAGGCCATCAATGGAATCGACATCCGGTTTGGAGAAGTCGCCTAAGAACATTCGGGCGTAAGAAGACAAGGACTCCATATAACGGCGCTGACCTTCGGCAAAGATGGTATCAAAAGCCAAGGTTGACTTTCCGGATCCGGAGACACCGGAAAAGACAACCAGGCTGTTTTTCGGCAAGGTGACATCGATATTCTTCAGGTTGTTTTCCCTGGCACCTTTGACAACGATATAGTCTCTGTAATCAGTAGTATCCATGCGCGTATACCTCAAGCTGATTATTATAACCCAAGAGAGGACTGGCCTGCTGAAAGAAGCCCTCCCACGAAGGAATATAATAGAAGCATGATTCAGCAATCCTGGGTGGATTCCCCGTGGGGAAGAATACAGCTTCTTGGTCAAGGCGAGGCTCTCATCGCTCTTAGATTTTCCTGTCAGTCCGGATTTATCGCCAAAAACAAGGAACGGATTGAGGAAAAGGAGACGCCGGTTCTTAAAGCAGCCAAAGAATGGCTGGAATCCTATGCAAAAGGCGCTGCTCCGGATCAGAATTTTCTTTGCCTCTCACCGGAAGGGACGCCGTTTGAGCAAGCCGTTTGGAAAGTCCTAGTGACGATCCCCTATGGCCAGACGGAAAGCTATCAGGAAGTCGGCGAACAGGTCTGCAAGGCGTTAGGCAAAGAAAGGATGTCGGCTCAGGCCATCGGCCAGGCCGTCTCCCACAATCCCATCAGCCTGATCATCCCATGTCACCGGGTCATCGGGAAAAACGGAGCCTTGGTCGGCTATGACGGCGGTCTTGATCTGAAAAGAGCCTTATTGGCGTTTGAGAAAAGAAACCTAGCAGTCCAACAATCCGTCGTCACCTAAGGCGGAGACGTTGCCTTGGATCAAAGGCAGCACATAGGTGATAAACGACTTCCGGATATTGTCCTTGTCGTCATTGATATAGCGTAACGGAAGCGAGCCGGCTTTGCCGCCGACATCGCTAAGCAAGGCACTCCCATACTTAACCCGGTACGGATGGTTGGAGACTCTATCAATCGTCACCATCACGCCGTCTTCGCCGGCGAGTGCTTTCAGCAAGGCTTCTTTGCCGACGGCCATGGCTTCGTTGACGTCACGCTTGGAAAGAAGATAGGAAGCCGCCCGCTGCGGAATGGATAATTCAATGGCCCTGGACTTGTAGCCGTCCTTGGTGACCCGTGACGACAGATAGGAACCGACCCCGCCCATCTGGATGTTGCCGAAGGCATCCTTGGTCCCGACAGCACTGATGAGCTTTCCCTGCTCATCATGGATGCCTTCGGAAACAACGACCAGGCAGCGTCCTTTCGTGTCGTAGGTCTTTTCCCACTTGAAGATTTCCTTATTTAAATCAAAAGCAACTTCCGGAACGTAAATGAAATCCGGAGCCTGCCCTTTGAGAGAAGCTAAGAGAGAAGAAGCCGTCAGATACCCGGAATCCCGTCCCATCACTTCTACGATGTTGATGCGGCCCTTCTCATAGGTTCTGTCATCAAGAGAAATCGCCAATACGGTATTGGCAATGTATTTGGCGGCACTGCCATAGCCGGGCGTATGATCGGTCTTCAGAAGATCATTGTCGATGGTCTTGGGGATGCCTAGTACCTGACAGGACAGCCCGCTTTTTCTCATCGCCTCGGATAGCTTGAGGCAGGTATCCATCGAGTCATTCCCGCCGTTAGCGAAAAGGTAGCGGATCTGATACTTTGCCAGAGTGGCAATCATGGAACCTAAAAGAGGATCATCCTCTTTCAGCTTCTTCCGTAAAGAGCCGGAAAAGGAGCCGGGACGGTGGGTCAGCTTGGCATAGTCTTTGCCTGTGACATCCGTCAGCTTTCCCTGGATCAGTCCGGTGATGCCATAGGGAGAGGCAAAGATCTTATAGGGACTCTTCTGGGCCTTAAAAGCCTGGTCAAGTCCTAAAAAGGAAGCATTGATGACCGCCGTCGGCCCGCCGCTCTGAAAATAGCAGACATTGCCCTGCAGTCTATTTCTCGTAGTCATCCTGTTGCCAAGCCTCCTTCTGAAGCTCTGCTTTCAGCACCGTCTTCAGCGTGCCTTTGTCTTCCATCCTGGCTTCCTTGTCCTTCATGCCATAGTAGGCTAAGAAGGCTAAGGTGATCAAAGCACCCAGTGCCGTGACGGCACCGCCTAATTTGAAGTAAGGCGATTCATAGATTAGGCTATAGGAATGGGTCCCGCTCAAAGTAATGAAGCCGATGAAGCCGCCATCGGCAGTATAGGTCTTCACCTCGCTCTGGGTGGTCTTGCCGGAGGTGGAAGTGATGTTCTCCACGACCTTCCAGCCCTTGGCATTGGGATAGTTGAGGACCATGAAGCGGTCTTGCTCCGTCGTGGTCGAGAAATCAATCCTGTCATCGCTGCGATAGGTGATGGTCGGCTGATACTTCTTCAGGGTGTTGACGGCAGCCACATAGTCGCTATGACGTTCCACATAGATGCTGGGTGCCCGTAAGGAAGTCGGATCGGCTAAGCTTCCCGACTGCACGATGCCGATGATGGTCGCCACTGGCCGATCGGTATAATAGCCATGGGCATGCTTATAGGAGCAATAAGGATGTTTGGCCGAAGCAATCGGCTTATTGTCCTTATCGTAGAGACGCCAGGTGATGTTGTTGGTATCATCGATGGAGAGATAGCAGCCCGAGGTCGGATCGCTGGGATCGGCCTTGGCACAGACCGTGGTCGGAGTGGTCGTCACTTTGCCGAGACTGTCGGTCGTGGTCGTCACCGGGGTATAGACAACCTTGGAGAAGTAAGTCACCTTGCCGGCATTGCTAACGGTTTTGCCGTCATCATCCAGATGGGTGTAGTAGTCGTACTTGGTATCGGCCGGATAGACGCCATTGGCTTCCAGGAGCGGATTGTCTTTCCGCCACTGAGCCAGGGTCGGAATCAGGACTTTGGTGTTGGAGCTGGAATCGAAGACCATCGTATCGTCGTAGAAGATGTTCTTGCCGTCCACCACCGCATAGACATAGTCGCCGTAGACCGGGGATTCGCTGGTCGCTACCCGCTTGGCACTGTAAACCGTCGCCTTAAGACGGGTGGCACCGGTCAGATGTTCGATCGGAGCGGTCTTGCCTTCCTCGTAAGGGCTGACGGTCACTAAGTCGGTTAAGAACTGATTGGAAAGGCCGAGCTTGTTGGAGGAGGTGCTGGCCTGCTGGGTATAGCTGACGCCGTTAGCAACAAAGGTGCCGGCATTGAGCTTCTTGGCCGAATAGAAGTCCTGATAATCGCTGTTTTCCAGCATCGCATACCGGAGCAACGGATACTCATTGACATCCTCGTACCGGTTCCAGTCGCCATTATCGCCATAAGGATAATAAAGCCAGTCCTCATTGATGACGGTATCGAAGCTGAAGCCGAGATCCACATAATACAGGTTCACATACAGCGAGCGGTTGCAGTCGGAGCTGGCAAGATAATCCAGAAGCTTATCGGAGTAATTGACGCCTAAGGAAGCCTTCTCTTCATCCGTCAGATTCAGAACATTGACATAGCCTAACGGGATATCGTAATCGTACTTGGGGACGCTGTTGGCTCCGAAGTTGGTCGACTGCTTCTTCACCAGATAATACTTGGTGCCTAAGAAGGTCTCGAGATTATAGCGGCGGTTCTCGCTGCTCATCTCCCAGTCATGGTAGTAGTAAGGAAGACGGCTGCGGTCAATGAAGTCCTGAGCGGCATAGGCATAGACGGAATGGAAGGCTCCCAGGCCTTCATAGCCTTCCCGTAAATTGAGGTTGATGTAGGCCGGGGTCTGCGATTCGTTCTTGATGCGGTAGTAGTCCTGGCCGTTCTCGCTGTCTTTCAGCATCTCCACGATCTGCGTCTCTTCATCGACGCTGGCTGTTCCGCCCATATAGGTCGTCATGTCGACGGTTCCCCAGAAGGAGATCACGACATTGGCCATCACGATGATATCCAGAGCACATAATCCGGTGAACAGGGCATGGAACTGCTTCTTGTGGAAGAACGGACGGAGAATCAGATAGCAGACCAGACACCACAGCATCGATAACGGGATCTCCGCGATCCGATTGTCCCAGTCGGAGTTGTTGAACCAGCCGGTGTAGGAATGAGTATTGATGAACCAGATGTCCAAAAGGCAGGCGGCGATATCGATGGCCATCACCATCACGAAAGCCAGATCCAGATAGGAACGGGGCATCTTGCGGCGCTGTTCCAGGGTAATGCAGTCATAGGCAACAAGCCAGGCCGTCGGGATGATGAAGTAACGGGCATAGCCAACCGTGAATCCGGAGAAGAGATAGAAGCCGATCGGCGTGAAGACCAGGACTAAGGTTAAGAGGAAGCCGATGATATGGGAGATCTTCTTCTGCCTAAAGGAGTTGATGAGACCGACAAAGAAAATCAGCAGCATTGGGGTGGTTGCATAGATGCTGGCTGAGAAGTTGTCATACCAGTAAACAGACATGATATTCGAAGAGAAGCAGCTGTTCGGCATGAAGAGGAAGTTATAAAGAGGCGTCAGCTGAGTGAAGCTATACGAATAGGTAAGCAGGGCTTTGATCTTGGCCTGAATCGTGGTGGCATCCAGAATGTTCGAGAGCCATGTCGCGCTGGTGACTCGCGGCATGCTGGTCGCGACGACCATGCCGGGAAGCAAGGTAAACAGTCCGAGGAAGACCGAGACCAGAAAGGCAATGAAGGAGACACCTAAGATGGCCCAGTTCTCATCCTTCTTGCGGCGGAAGATATCCTGCAGATAACGGAAGCACCAATAGAAGAAGCCGCCGAACATGAAGACGACAAAGAAGAAGTAGCTGGTCATGGCATTGACGAAATAGGCGATGCAGAGAATCCGGGGATCCTTCCGCTGAATCAGCCGTTCCACCCCTAAGAAGACTAGGGGCAGGAAAGCGCAGGAATCAATGAAATGGAACCAAAGATAGGAGAACCCATAGCCGGAGAACCCGAAGGTCAGAGCACCGATCATCCTAACCCGAGGTGAGAGCTTAAACTCACCCAGATACCAGTAGAAAAACATGCCGGCTAAGACCATCTTCAGCACGAATTCCAGACCCTGGAGCTGCAAGAGCCAGCTGCGCGGGAAGGGCAGCATGATCAGCAGGAACGGATCAAAAAGATAATAGAAGGAGTTGCCGCCGATATTGTCGATGCCGATAAAGACCGAGCGGTCCCACTGCGGGAAGTTGCCGGTCTTGAAGAACTGATGCCAGTCATCGTAGCCATTGAAGAGGAAGGTCATCTCCTGCATGTTGTAGTCGCCGTTCAACGGAACGGTGAAATTGGAGTTGATCCAGGTATAGCCATAGCAAAGGATGCCGACGACAATCAAAAGATAGCAGGTCTTGACGGACCAGGAAGGTTCAACGAAGAGCTTGTGAATCAGTCTCTTCAGTCCTTGCCCCATCGAGGTAACGGCATGCCGACAGGAAATGCTCAGGGTATTCATCGGTTTTTAACTTCCCTATTATAGCCTATCGGATAGCCTTTTATCCCCGGCAACCTTAAAATTTTTGTCGTCCTTTCCAATTCTCCTAACCGCCCCATCCCTGGGCTAAGCCAAAATGGTATACTGAAAGCATGCCAATCAACACCCTAGTCGATCAGACCAAGAAATACCTGGCTTCCTTCTTCTTCCCGCTGACCTTAGCTGTGCTGGCGGTCCTGATCTGGACCTTCAGTCAGGCTTGGGTCATTGTTTTTGTGGTGATTTTCTGCCTGATGACCTTCCTGCCCCTGTTAGCGGAAGATGGACGCAGTTATCTTCCCTTGCTGCTTTTTGCTTTCATCATGACGAATGTGAAGATCAGCTTCGCCACCATTCCGATATATCTTTACTTTGTTTCCGCCTGCCTGATGCTGTCTCTCATCCTTTATCTGATCCTCCATCGAGTTCCGTTCCGGCGGGGCGACCTGCTGTTAACGATGGCAGTGCTCTTTGTCTGGTTCTTCATCTCCTATCTCTATAACTCCTCCAAACAGGGATTGGCCGATGAGACCGGCATCTTCTATCTGGTGAGCTTCTTCATTGCCTTGGTGATGTATTCCTTATTGTCAACGGTCCTTGGCAAAGGCGGGGTTCTTCCTTATTTCTCGGAAACAGTCGTCTTATTGTCCTTAAGCATTGTGGCAGAACTCTTCATCTACTATTTCCGCAATGGCTTTGAGATTGCTCCGGTCAGTTTCTCCTTAGGCTGGTCCTATACCTCCCAGACAGCCTCGACCCTGCTGTGCCTGGCCCTGCCGTTCTATGGAATCCTTATCTACAACAAGAAGATAGTCTGGATCATTCCGGAAGCTCTGACCATTACCAGCATCATCCTGTTAAGCGCCGATAGCGGCCTGTTGTGTCTGATTTTCATGATCATCCCGCTGATTCTTCTGACCTTCCGTTCCTACGGGAAGTTCTATTCCTATATTTCTTTGGTCTCCATTGTGGCCATCGGCATCACCTTTGCCGTCCTCTTAGCCGTCAATACCCGTTTCAATGCCCGGGTCATGACTGCCATCCAGTCCTTGTCCCTCTTTGATGAGAGTGCCGTCTGGCGGAAGACGCTTTTCGAAGAAGCCATCAAGAACATCAAGACCAATCCTTATGTCGGTACTTCCATCTCCTCCTTCACCAACAGCAATGGCACGTTGACGTTAGCCAGCAATACAATCCTGACGACGATGGTCTTAGGCGGCAGCATCGGTCTGATCTTCTATGTTATCTTCGAGATCCGTCTCTATTACCTCTGCCTACGGAAGCAGACTCCGGACCGCTGGCTCTTCTTCCTCTTCCTCTTGGTGATTGAGCTGATTGGCCTGATTGATAACACGATCTACAACATGATGATTCTGGTTTTCTTCCTGACCGCCAACGCCTGCTACCAGATGTCCAACCGTCCGGAGGATGTCCTCATCCATGAAGAAGACTACCGGACCTACGTTCCTGCACCCGAATCACCGGTCCTGCCCAAATAAGGAAAGCCATGCCGGCCTCCGGACTTCCGGGAGTCGGCATTTTTGTTGATATCATCGCATTTTTCGCTGACAACAAAAAAGTTGTCAACCTTGATACCGATAAAGGTTATCTTTCCGGAGTCCGGATATCGGCTAAAAGGAACTCGTCATCCAGATACCAGAAGCCATTGGTGCCTTTGACTAAGCGAACCATCCGAGGGCTATCGGCTCCCGAGGATTGCAAAAACAAGGTCTTATAGCCTTCCTGAGCGTCGGAATAAGGACCTGCGGTGACCTTGACCTCATAGGGAAGCAGGGGAGCATAGCCGTTCGGCGGGGTGGCTCCTTTGAAATAGGAGTAGGGTTTGTAGTCTTTTCCCATCAGCCAATCCTTGATGAAGGCACGCCCATAGGGTGTCAGGGCTTTGGGTCCCTGCAGGAACCCGATCAGACTGAAGCACAGTTCCGGGTTCTTCCGGTAGGTGGCTAAGGCTACCACGGTGAGAGCAGTGGTCTGATAGGGGGAAGCAAGGTTAGCCTGGGGAAGGAACTGAAACTCGGCCAAGCTTTCAGGAAGCTTGTCAAAGGTAAAGACCCGTTCTTCCGGAGAGCTTTGCGAGGTTTCCTTTTCTGTTGTTTCTTGGGGTGACACGGCTTCTTTCTTAACGTTCTTCTTTTTCAGCCAGCCAATGCACATAATCGTTTCCTCCCTCACTTTCATTTTAAGGAGGTTAACGAAAAAGAAAATCCTCCTTTGGGTTCTCGTTTCAGGTCTTTTTTAGCCCTAAAAGAGGGGGCAATCAAAAAATCCGCTTCCCCCGATAAGGGAAAGCGGAGGAGGACCCGAATTAAAAAAACATCAGTCTCGCCCCGGCTATCTTAGAAACGACGGAATCGTTAATTATTCACCCCAATACTGAATCGAACTGTAATCCTTTTCGAGTTTAGCACCACATTTTGCGCAGAGGATGTCGCCCTTGTATTCTTCAAGAAGAACCATCGGGCCGCCACACTTCTCGCACAGGAAGGTGGGTTCGTAGGTTTCTTTCTTATCCTTACTGATGAAACGGAACCAAATGCATTCTTCGATCTGATGGCATTTCGGGCAATAGTAGGGTTTTCTGTTCCAGCCCCAGATCTCACCCTTCTCATCGACGCCGTTGGACTCTTTCCGGTCTAAGTCAGCATCTTTCTCAATGAGGAACGTCAGTGCCTTGAGTCTCTCGGCATCGGTGAGTCTGTCACCGTGAGCCGAAGGCATATGATGGATCTGAATCGTCTTGCTGATTTCTTCCAGACTCTCCCCGGCTTTCATTCTTCGGCGGATCTCGTTCTTGAAGTCCGAGATCCGAGAGAAAAATGCCTCATTGTTACCGTCCCGGTTGCCAATGCCTTGAATGACTTCCGTCTCGTCATGACAGGCGGAGCAACGAAGCACATATGCTTTTCCCATGATGTAGTTCCTTTCTATCTAACTACTATTCTATCAAACTTTTAGGAAAGGGGTTACAAAATAAAGAAAGGTCTTTCCATCTTTATTTTAACAAGCCTAATGGTATCCGCTTACATCAACGGAAGAATCAAGAAAAATCAGAAAAGGAGAGCTGCTTTCCCTAGCAAAAGAAAAGAAAGAAAAAAGGAAGCATAAAGAATTGACAGCTGGGTTTCCGTCTTAAAGGACAAAAAGGAGAAACCTATTTCTTTTCTTCTTTCTTAGCAAGATAAGGACTCAGTGTTTCCTTCAGGGTCGTCAGATAAAGAGGCTTGGTGATGTAGGCATTCATGCCGACGACCTTGGAATGCTCCACTGCCGCTGAGAAGGCATCGGCCGTCATGGCGATGATGGGGATGGTCTTGGCATCCGGACGCTCGAGGAGACGAATCTTCTCCGTGGCTTCATAGCCGTTCATGATCGGCATCTGGATATCCATCAGGATGGCCTGATAAGAACCCGGAGCAGAGGCTTTGAAGGCTTCCACGGCTTCTTTGCCGTTCATCGCACAGTCCACTGAGATGCCTAAGGCATCCAGCATCCGCTTCTCGATTTCCTGGTTGATTTCGTTGTCTTCGGCCAAAAGCACTTTCCCGGAGAGGCCGTTGTCGTCCTTCCGCTTTGCTTCCTCAGCCGGTGTCTCCTTATCCGGGGCCGGCTGAGCAGCCTGGGTCGTAAAGGTAATGGTGATAGCCGTGCCTTTGCCAAGGGCGCTTTCAACACGGAGATGACCGCCGAAAAGATCGACCAGCTTCTTCACAATCGAGAGCCCTAAGCCGGTCCCTTTGGTGGTCTTGTCCCGTAAAGGATTGTCGAATTCCTGGGTGAAAGGCTCAAACATGATCTTTTGGAAAGCTTCGCTCATGCCGATGCCGGTATCCTTGACTTCCAA
The DNA here is from genome assembly GCA_022647725.1 of Bacilli bacterium. GTDB lineage: Bacteria > Bacillota_I > Bacilli_A > RFN20 > CAG-288 > Enterosoma. The sequence goes on along the minus strand of JALCLG010000001.1, from coordinate 1,022,620 downwards.
AAGACAGTCCACCTGACCGTCGTCCCGGCGCTCGTCCTTGGCGACAAACGTGATGGTCCCGCCTTCCGGCGTGTATTTGACGGCATTGGACAGAAGGTTCAGGGTAATCTGATTCAGACGGATATGGTCAGCCATGATGGCCGGATTGGCGGAAGAGGTCTTCACCTCCATATGGAGGCCCTTCTCCTGGCAGAGCGGCTCTAACATGTTGCGGACATTGGAAATATAGTCGCTGAAAAGATATGGCTCCGGTTTCAGTTCAATCTTGCCGCTGTCGATCTTGGAGATATCCAGGACATCATTAATCAGGCTCAGCAAGAAGGTATTGGACGCCGAAATCTTCTTCAGGTCATCGGTGAGCTTGGCCTTGTCATCGATATCCTGGAAGGCAAAGTCGGTCATGTTGGTGATGATCCCGAGCGGGGTACGGATATCATGGGAAATACGGGAGACAAACTCCGTCTTGGCGGAGTTGGCCTTCTCAGCCTCCATCAGGGCATCCCGGAGATTGTTGACGGTGGCCTGTTCCCGCAGGTAAGTCTCGGTGACATCGGTACGGGCAACCAGGATTTCCCCGGCTTCCTTCCGGACCCAGCTGTAACGGATCTGCTTGCAGGTGAGATGGCCGTCGTCCTCAATCCGGCGGTAAGAATAGGTGTAGATGCTGTCCTCTGTGGGGAGCTTTTCCAGGATCGTCGGAAGACTTAAGGCTTTTTTGAAATCTTCCTGCTCCGCCGGAGCAATATGGCGTTGGCAGACATAGTCGACCCGTTTGAAGTAAGGAACCCGGACATTGTCCCTGGGGAAGCTGACATCCAGCTTTCGCTTGAAGAACTCAAATTCGCCTGTTCCGACGGAGATGGTAGCAATATATTCCAGCTCAGTTTCGGTAATATGTTTCAAAATATCATCGGCTTTTCTTTGGGAGATGATATCTATCGCATAAGTGACGGCTTCAATCTCGCTGCTGCCCGGATGCTGCGACATCACGACCGTGCCTCGCATCCAGTGAATCACCTGATTCTGGAAGCGGACAGGATAATCAAAGGTGACCGTCTTCATGCCCGCCTTGTACTGACTCAGAAGATAGCGCGGATTCATCGTCCGCTGATAGTTTTTCAGTACTTCGGAATCGAAGATATCCTTGCTGACATTGACAAAGAAGTCTTCGGCCGTCTCGGCCTTCTGGCGTTTGATGACATCCGGATACGGGCTTTGGACATTCAGGCACTGATTGAGGGTGAGGTTGAGATAGGACGTGCCGACGGATCCGACGATGGCTCGGGCAAAGACCTGACTGAGATCTTTGTAACTCTCCTCTTCCATCTTCCGGGAGGTGATATCCTGGGCAATGCCGGTGGCACTGACAGGCTTTCCCTTCTCATCGAAATGGGTGGTATAGGAAATCTTTTCATAGAAGAGGTTCTGTCCGGGAGCATTGCTGGTCAGAATCTCACAGGAGACCTTTTTGGCACCGGCCTCCATATCGGTAAACATCTTCTTGAAAGCCGGAACATCCTTGGGACTGATGAAAGGAATAAGGGAGTCCGGAACATTCTCAATCGTGTCGGTTGCAATGCCAAAGCGGAGAGAATTGAGAGAAGGGCTCTGATGCGGCATCGTGATCCGATGGTTGACGATATCGTAATCCCAGAGAAAAAGCTTAGATTCATTCAAAGCCAGTTCATAATTCTGGCGAAGCTTCTTCTCGCTGAGCTCGGATGCCCGCAGATCCTCGGTCAGCTTCCGCAGCTGATTCTCGTTCTTTTCCCGGAACAGGGAAGAGGCAATGGCACTGCCAAGAGCCTGAAGGCAGTCTCCGGCATAAGGAATCATGGCCGGAGAAGGATTGTCCAGGCCGACAAACCCGACAAAGCCGCCGTTAAGATAAAGGGGAGCCTCGGCATAGCTATGGACCTGCTGCTGAATCATGATGCCGTATTCCAGCGGATAGGATTCTTTGATTTCTTCGATGTCACTCACGGTCAGGCTGGTCTCCTTGTGGAAAGCCTGAATCCAGCGGTCGATAAAGGAGAGTTCTACCTTCTGGAGAGCCTTCTTCTGAGAGGTTACCCCTTCCTTGCACCATTCCATGGCATCGCTGACGCTCTTGCCATTGTCATCCAAGAGGAAAAGGTACGAACGGTCAGCTCCGAAGTATTCGCCCAGTTCCTTGCCGATGTTCTCCAAATGGGAGGAATAGCCATGCGGTTCATTCAGCTGCTGAGTCAGACGGACCAACAGACGCTGATAGTTGGCAATCGTCTCCAGTTCACCCACCTGGGTTTTCAAGGCGTTGATGTTGGAGAAAGCGACAAAGAAGCGTTCCACCCCTTTCTTATAAGGATAATGATAACCGAGGATGGAAACCCAGTTGTAGGTTCCGTCTCCCATCAGCAGACGAAAGCGGTAATTTAGGGGAATGTTCTGTCCGATGGCCTGAGCGGTCGCCTCTAAAAGGCCGTGCCGATCGGCAGGATAGACTGTTGGGATGGAGTTCTCCCCGTAATATTTGACGCGGGAACGACGCGACACGCCAAGCATCCGGAAATAGCCATCGGAAACATAGCGTGAGTGGATTTTTCCATCAAAAACATCATAAATGGCAATTCCGACAGGAATCTCACGCAGAATCTTTTGGGAAAGCTGAGATGTGATTTTAAGCTGTGCCATGGATTTGCTCCTTGTTGCTCAGAAGAGAAACATCCGACAGAATCCAAAAATCCTTATTCTCATTATATTTTTTTTCACCCCTGTTAGCAATTGAATGCGGTAGAAACCATCGACCGGAGCATTTCGTTAGGAAGGGAAAAGAGCCCTATGATAAACTCAAAGCGATTCCAGCCCCCCAGGGCGGAAGAGAAAAGGAGTGACGACTATGACAAAAACAACAGATGTCGCCATCATCGGATTCGGTAAAGCCGGGAAGACCCTCGCCGTCAAGTTGGCCGCTGCCGGGAAGTCCGTCATCCTCATGGAAGAGAATCCTAAACGTTACGGCGGGACCAGCATCAATGTGGCCTGCATTCCGACCAAGACTCTGACCGAGAAAGCTCTCTTATCTCATAAAATCAGTGGCAGCTGGGCTACCCGGAAAGCCTTCTACACAGCCGCTGTCAGTGCCAAAGACAAGTTCATCGCCCTCTTACGGGACAAAAACTACCATAAACTGGCCGACAAACCCGCCATCAAGGTCATCGACGGTCATGCCTCCTTCATCGATAACACCCATCTGAAAATCAATGACGATGTGATTGAAGCCAAGACGATCGTCATCAACACGGGTTCGAAAGCCTTCGTGCCTCCGATTCCCGGCGTTGACAGCAAACGGGTCTATACGAGCGAGAATCTTCTGTAACTGACGGACCTGCCGAAACGGCTGGTCATCGTCGGCGGCGGCTATATCGGCCTGGAGTTTGCCTCCATGTTCCTTAACTTCGGCTCTCAGGTGACGATGCTGCAGAAAGAAGACGGCTTCCTTCCTCGCGAAGACGAGGAAGTCGCCAAAGCCATCGAAGCAGACTTTGCCAAACGGGGTCTGGTCCTCTTAAAAGGCGCGGATACCAAGGCCATCACTTCCGCCAAGGAACATGATACCGTCCATGTCAAAGTCGGCGAAAAGACCTTACGTCTTCCTGCCGATGCCATCCTGATTGCGACGGGCCGCAAAGCCAACCTTACCGGTCTGGAACCGGAGAAGGCCGGCGTCCAACGGAATCCAAGAGGCGCCATCCAGGTCGATAGCCACGATAAGACCACCGTCAGCAATATCTATGCTGTCGGCGATGTTGCCGGCGGGCTGCAGTTTACCTATATCTCGTTAGATGATGCCCGGATTGTTCTTAGCGATATGAACGGTGGAACAAGAACTACGGAGAACCGTGGATTTGTTCCATATTCCGTCTTCATCGATCCTCCGTTCTCCCGCATCGGTCTCAGCGAGAAGGATGCCAGAGCCAGCCATGAAGTGCTGGTTGCGACGTTGCCTGCGGCCGAGCCATCCCCAAGGCTGGCATCTTAGAAAAGACCAACGGTCTTCTCAAAGCCATCGTCGACAAGAACAGCCACGAGATCCTAGGTGTCCACCTCTATTGTGCCGAAAGCCACGAGATGATCAACCTCATCAAGCTGGCGATGGATCACCATCTGCCCTATGAAGCCTTACGGGACAATATCTACACCCATCCGACCATGAGCGAAGGCTTCAACGACCTCTTCGCAGGCCTCAAATAACAGCCATCCTAGCGGAGGGGAGACCCTCCCGCTTTTTATGTTGAAAACAAAGGAACCGCTTTCCTTGTTTTAAAAGCCTCATAGGCTGCGGACGATTTCCGTAAAATCGGATAACTTAGGCAAAAAAGATTGACAATTAGTGCTACCTAACTTATAATAGGAGACGCACAAGAGGCCAAGCCAATGGTATTAACTCAAGCGGCAAGCAGGGAAGAGCTGAGAATCGTGAAAGTCAACACGGATTACCGGCATCGCCGGCATTTGGAAAACCTATCGATCATCCCCGGAGCAAACGTTACCTGTCTCCTCAACCGGGATGGCGATGTTGTCTTGAAGGTCCGGGACGGACGGATTGCCATCAACCGGGAGTTTGCCCAAGTCATCGACGTGGAGTCTCTGAACCCCGACTGTTTTGAATTGGTCAAAGGCAGGCGTGTTCCTACCCCCGACGCCTTAGCGCGTTTCCAGAAGGAAGACGCCCAGTGCGTTGAAGAAGAGAAAACCATGAGAAAACAGCTGGCGAAGCTTCACCAGGAAAAGGACGGCAAGTGAAATGTTCCAAGTCGCATTGATCGGCAATCCGAATTGCGGGAAGACCACCATCTTCAATAATCTGACAGGCAGCCAGGCCCATGTCGGCAACTGGCCGGGAGTGACCGTCGAAAAACGGGAAGGCATTTATAAAAAGAAGAAGGATTTTCCGGAGGATATCGATATCGTCGATCTTCCCGGCATCTACTCCTTGTCACCTTATACTCCGGAAGAAGTCGTCAGCCGGAACTTTCTGATTGATTCGAAGCCCGATGCCGTCATCAACGTCATCGACAGCACCAACCTGGCCCGGAATCTTTTCCTGACCACCCAGCTTCTGGAGATGGATATTCCGGTCGTGATTGCCCTGAACTTCATGGATGTGCTCGACAAGAAGGGCGATACCATCGATATTGCCGCACTCTCCAAGAGTCTTGGCGTACCGGTTGTGCCGGTCTCGGCCCTGAAGACCAAAGGCATGCAGGATCTGGTGGCCGCGGCTTTCAAGCTCAAAGGCACCACCCGCAAGGGGCAGTTAAGCTTTGTCGATCCTAGCATTTTGGAGGCCTGCAAAGCTCTTGTTCCGTTGGTGGAGGCAGAGAAGATCTCCTCGCCTCTCTTTATTGCCTCAAAGCTCCTGGAAGAGGATTCCATCGTCACCGATCAGTATCAGCTCTTAGCCAAGAAAGCCCATGATATTGTCGTCTCCAATGGCTTAGCAACTCCGGATAAGGACTTGGAAAGTGTTATTGCCGATGACCGTTACTGCTATATTGAAAAACAGCTCTATCCTTGCTATCACCGTCTGGTCAAGGCACCGAAGATCTCGTTCTCCGACCGGGTGGATAAGATCCTGACCAACCGTTTCTTAGGACTGCCGATCTTTGCCCTCATCATGTATGTGATGTTCTCCATAGTCTTCGATAATGATTTCCTGAAGATGGGAGCCATGGGCTTAGGCCCTGTCCGTCCCTTCTTCGAGGAACAGACTCCGGGCATGCCCTCTCTTGGCATCCTTCTTCAGGATACTTTGGACTGGGTGCTGAACCATTGGCTGGTCGGGCTGATTGCCAACGGACTGACGGCGGCCAGTGCTCCGGCCTGGGTGACATCGCTGATCTGTGACGGCTTATTGAATGCCGTCTTCACGGTCGTCACCTATCTTCCGCTCATCATCTTGCTGACCTTGTTCATCCAGATTCTGGAAAATTCGGGCTATATGGCCCGGGTGGCCTTTGTCTTTGACCGGCTCTTACGCCGCTTCGGTATCTCCGGACGCTGTGTCGTCCCTCTCATTTCCTGCTTCGGCTGTGCGGTTCCTGGCATCATGGGAACCCGAACCATCGACAATCAGCGGGAGAAGGTGCTGACCATCTCCTTGACGCCTTTCTTCAGCTGCGGCGCCAAACTGCCGATTTATATGGGTGTCGGCACGAAGCTGATCTCAGTGATGACCGGCGGTGCCATCGACGGCGGACTGACGGCTTTCATCCTTTATGCCATCGGCATTGTGGTCGCTATCTTAGCGGGTTATTTCTCTAACCGCTTCATCATCCAGGGCGACAGCTCTCCTTTCATCATGGAATTCCCGCCGTATCTGGTGCCGCAGTTCAAATCCACGATGTTAGCCTTATGGGACGAAACCAAACGGTTTCTGAAGCGTGCCGGTACGGTCATTGCCCTGATGAGCCTTCTCTTATGGTTCCTGACGAACTTCAGCTGGAACTGGCAGCTGGTCAGCACCTTAAGCGATGGCACCAAGGATATCGAGTCTTCCATCATCTATTCCATCGGCGTCTTCATCCAGCCGATCTTCTATCCGTTAGGCTTTGGCAAAGGTGCCGATGGCTGGAAGTACATCATCGCCGCCTTCACCGGCGTGATTGCCAAGGAGCAGGTGGTTGCCACCATGGAATCCTTAGGCATCCTCAAGAGCGGCTTAGCCGCCAGTGATATCACCATCTCCTTGCCGGCCATCTTCAGTTTCCTGACCTATAACCTGCTTTCTCTGCCTTGCATTGCTGCTATCTCGACAGCCAAAGGCGAGCTGAAATCCAAGAAGAATTTTCACTATGTGCTGGCTTTCTGGCTGATCGTCTCCTATGTCGTCTCCTTCATCGTCTATGGCATCGGCTCCTTGTCTTTCCTTGGGACAGAAAGCTACACCTCGTTAGAACTCGGCGTTGAGATTGTTTCTCTTGTTTTCGTCCTTGCCGTCGTCCTGCTTTTCGTCATCAACCACGTCTACCGTCTGAAAAAAGGTCAGGGCATCCATCTCTTCTCGTTCCGGGTCGATGATCCCAATCAGAGCCTAATCAAAGAAGCCAGCATGAGGACAGATACTGACAGTGGCGATCGTTCCTTCCTGGCCCAGTCCATTGGGGCCAGTGATGCCGGAAAAGAGCCTAAGAATGGGCATTCTTGCCATTGTGGATAACTTTTGATTTTGAAATGAAAACAGTTTCATTTTCAAATCAAGTGAAAAGTTCAAAAAAGTCTTGCAATTTCAAAGTTGAGACTCTATGATATATAGGCTTTTAAAAGAAGCACAGCCTCTTAAGTTAAACAAGAGAGACTGAAAAACTTAATTTAGCTAATAAATTCCAACATAAAAATTCCTTTTGCTCTCTTCCTCGAATCTTCGGATTCGGGGAAGTTTTTTTTATCCTTTTTTGACAGAACGATATCCCGTCAGGGTGTTATAATCGAGCTATGAAAAAAGAATATAGTTACGGTGCCATCGTTTACCGCCTCAAAGGAACCCAGCCGGAGATCCTGATCGAGCATATGCATTTAGGTCACATTTCCCTTCCCAAAGGTCATATCGAAGAAGGCGAGTCTCCGCTGCAGTGTACGTTACGGGAGATCAAGGAAGAGACCAATCTCGACGTCGACGTTGATATGGGCTTCAGCCACACCATCACCTATTCCCCGCAGCCCGATGTCAGCAAGGACGTGACCTTCTATGTCGCCAAAGCTCTCTCCACCCTGATCATCCCTCAGCCGGAAGAAGTCAGCTATGCGGAATGGGTCAGCCCGGAAAAGGCCTTGGCCTGTCTGACCTTCAAGAGCGACAAGGAAACCTTGGCGCTGGCCTTAGCCTATTTGAGTAAGAAACTCAAGGATGCGAAGTAAAGAAGCCATCCATTACAATATGAGCCGCATCAAGGGGAAGGACACCTCGATCGAACTCCGGCTCAGGAAAGCACTCTACCAGTCCGGCTACCGCTACCATGTCAATGTGAAGTCCTTGCCGGGTCATCCGGATATCGTCTTAACCGTGGCTAAAATCGCGATCTTCTGTGACGGTGACTTCTTCCATGGCTATGACCTGACCAAGACGGAAAGCCAGCTGAAGGCTCATGCTGACTACTGGAAAGCCAAGATCGAGCGTAACCGTCAGCGCGACCGTCTCAATGACGAGCGCCTGGTGGCATTAGGCTATACGGTCCTGCACTTCTGGGAACATGAGATCAATCAGTCCTTGGAAGACTGTCTTGCCGAAATCGCCGATGCCGTCGTTCTTAGGAAGAACCCTGCCCTCTAGAATCATTCTTCTTCTTTCCGGGAGGGGTTTGTCTTAAAATAGTAGGCATACGAAGGGAGCACGTGCCATGACTAAAAAATTTCAGGTCATCAGCTGGGTCACCTATGGCGTCAGCTTAGCCGTCTTCATTGCGTTGGAAGTCCTGGGCTTTGTCCTTTATCATAAGAGCTATCCCAGCTCCAACATGACCATCTTCTATATCATTGCTCCGCTCTTAACTTTCTTCCTGCTCTCCTTGGATCTGATCTATGTCATCTCCGGCAGCTTCCTCAAGAAGGACACCACCAGTGAGAACGGCAAGACCCATGTCAATTATTACGATGACTGGAGTGAGGTTCCGCAGAAATCCAAGGTCCTCAAGATCGCTCTGATCAGCAGCATCTATGCTGTCTGTCTTGTCGAAGCTCTCCTCTTCTTCATCCTCTTCGGCTTCGTTCTGGCTGCCGCTTAATACCCAATAAAAGAAGAGGGGCTGTCAGGCATCGCCTGGCAGCCTTTTTCTTGTTGCTACCGATAGAGATCGTCCAAACTGTAAAGCGGAATTCCGAGAGCTTTGACCTCGCTGGAAAAACCGCTTTTTGAAAAGAAGCCAATCCGATCAAAAGGAAGTTTAGTCTTCTGAATACTGTCTTTTTCTTGCTGAATATCTTTCATTTTCAACGGCTGGGAATAGTATTTGCACTCATAGTCGGTGTAGCCTTGGCTATCCTTAGTGACAACATCGAACTGGCTGTTGATCCGTTCCTTCGTCAGCGGATCTTTAAGCGTATACGTATAACTGCCTATCGCTAAAAGGCTGGGTGTCAGCTTTTTCAGGCGGTTTTCCCGGATCAGGAACTGCCGTGAGACCAGCTCAAAGATATGAGGAAGATAGCTGCGGAAAAGCTTGTCTTTGATGAACGTCTGATAAAGGTCCTCAGGCGAATAGAGGAGGGCATATGACCGAGTAGGAACATAGAAAGAATAATAAAAACGCAGGAACGGGTCTTTGATCGCATAGGTAGCATTTTTTTCATCCTTGCTGTTCAACGCTATCTCTTTTTCAACCAGAGACATAGAAACAAGCTTCTTAAGAATATAAGTGGCCCCGTTAAGACGGCTGTCTGGGAAAAGCTGATTGATATCCGAATAACGTAACTGGCGGGACCCCAAAAGAGTGAGGACAGCATTGGCATTTTCCACGGATGAAAGTTCTTCGCTCAGCAATAAATCGGCTTCGCTTTGCAGCACGGCATTCTTGCTGAAAAAGAGACGGATCAGGTTCTCTTCCACGCTTTGCTGCGCATCCAAAAGAGAAAGATAATGCGGGACGCCGCCAAAGCAGCCATAGAGAAAAAGCTTTTCCTCCGGCGTACGGTTGGGATAAAACTTAGCGGCCAGATCATAGTCAAAAGGCTCTAAGGAAATAACATCCGTGAAACGCCCATACAAGGGGGCATTGTTATCAATGATGGACAGCATAATCCGCACCAGGGATCCGGAAAGAATGAGCGTCAGTTTGCTCTCATGCTGAAAGTCGTCAATGAAATGCTGAAAGGTACTTTCCGTCAAGCCATCCGGCCTGCGGAAATAAGAATATTCATCGATGACAAGAACTGTCTTTTCGGTTTTCGAACGGTTTCCGATGAAGGTGAGAACATCTTCCAAGGAACCAAAAGACAAGGGCAATTGATAAGCCTGAGAAACCGCATCGACCAAGGCAGAAAAGTTGACGCTGTAGATCGTCTTCGAGGCTTCAAAGACGATCTTCCTTGTGGTCACCTTTTCCAAGAACTGACGGATCAGTTCCGATTTTCCTACCCGGCGGCGACCATAAAGGAGGACAGCGGAAAAGCCGTCTTTGGCTAAGGCGTGCGTAAGAATCTGACTTTCTTCCTGACGTCCAATGAAGTCCATATTTTCGCCTCCGCTATCTACGCAAATCCATTTTACGCAAATCCATTTGCGTTGTCAAGTTATCGTTTTTAACGCACTTTTTAAAATCTTGAGTAAATCTAGGCGATACGCAAATCGATTTGCGTTGTCTTGTTTTTTCTCAATCGGGTCCCGTCTTTTCAGACTCAAAAAAAGTCCCTTCCGCCCAAAGGCGAAGGGGACTCCTAAGTCGCAGCTTATTAGAACTGGAACTTCTTGAAGGAATGCTTTCCTTCGAAGACAGCATTGTCGCCGAGCTCTTCCTCAATGCGGAGAAGCTGGTTGTACTTAGCCATACGATCCGTACGGCTGGCAGAACCGGTCTTGATCATACCGGCATTGATAGCCACAGCCAAGTCAGCAATGGTGGTATCTTCGGTCTCACCGGAACGGTGAGAGACCATGGTGGTATAGCCGTTGGTCTGAGCTAAGCGGATGGTATCCAGAGTCTCGGTTAAGGTACCGATCTGGTTGACCTTGATCAGGACAGAATTGGCAGCACCCATCTTGATGCCCTTGCGGACGAAGTCGACGTTGGTGACGAAGAGATCATCGCCGACGAGCTGAATCTTGTTGCCAAGCTTCTTGGTCAGTTTGACCCAGCCATCCCAATCGTTCTCAGCTAAGCCATCCTCGATGGTGATGATAGCCGGATGTTCTTCGACCATCTTGGCGAGATAATCAATCATCTGGTCGGAGGTGAAGGAACCTTCGCCGGAACGCTTCATCTCATACATATGGGTTTCTTCGTTGTAGAACTCGGAGGAAGCAAGATCCATACCAAGGAAGATCTGCTCGCCGAGCTTATAGCCAGCTCTTTCAACAGCTTCGGAGATCAGATCGAGAGGCTCGGCATTGCCGTGCTTGCAGGACGGAGCAAAACCGCCCTCATCGCCGACACCGGTCTCATAACCCTTCTCCTTGACAACCTTCTGCAGAGCATGGAAGGTCTCAACGCCAGCCCGTAAAGCTTCGTGGAACGAATCGAAGCCGGCAGGAATGACGAAGAACTCCTGGAAATCAACCGTGGACTGAGCATGCTTGCCGCCATTGACGACGTTCATGCAAGGAGTCGGAAGAACTTTGGCGTTGGTTCCGCCAATATACTGATAAAGCGGCATATGAAGGGACTTCGCTTCTGCTCTGGCCGTCGCGAGAGAAACGCCGAGGATCGCGTTAGCACCCAGGTTCTTCTTGAACGGAGTGCCATCGAGCTTCAGCATCGTCTCATCGACATTGACCTGATCCATGGCCTCTAAGCCAATGACCTTCGGAGCAATGACATCATTGACGTTCTTGACAGCCTTTAAGACGCCAAGTCCGCCAAAACGCTTCTTGTCGCCATCACGGAGCTCGAGAGCTTCGTTCTCACCGGTGGAAGCACCGGAAGGGACAATAGCGGAAGCTAACGTACCATCTTCAAGACCGACTTCAACTTCGATTGTAGGATTGCCGCGAGAATCTAAGACTTCGCGAGCGTGGACATGATTGATTTTTGCCATTGAGTTATCTCCTTTTAATGACGTCTCTATTATAACTAAAAAATAAGGGAGAGTTAAGTAGAAAACAGGCGACACCAACGCGACTGCTTCTTTCGTGCGTATTCTTCCCTTGATTTGGCAAGAATAGATACGTGTTTTCCGTTTACAGGGTAGCCTTGAGTTCTAAGATCTCATCCCGGAGATGAGCGGCCTGTTCGAAGTCGAGATCCTTGGCCGCCTGAGCCATCTCTTTGGAGAGCTGAGAAATCTGGAATTCCGTCTCTTTCTTGGTCAGCTTGGCCTCGCTGTTGATATGCTTCTTGTTGGCCTTGTCATCCACCATATGTAACGGAGCCTGGATCGGCTTGATGATGGTCGTCGGCGTGATGTGATGCTCGTCGTTATAGGCCATCTGGATCTGCCGGCGCCGCTGCGTCTCCTTGATGGTGATACTCATCGCATCGGAAATGGCATCGCAGTACATGATGACCTTGCCCTGGCTGTTACGGGCAGCGCGGCCGGCAATCTGGGTCAGAGAACGGGCACTGCGTAAGAAGCCTTCGCGGTCGGCGTCTAAGATGGCAATCAAGGAAACTTCCGGAATATCAAGGCCTTCCCGTAAAAGATTGATGCCAACCAAGACATCGTAAATGCCTTTTCTGAGCTTGTAGATGATCTCGGTCCGCTGCAGGGTCAGGATCTCATGCTGAAGATAGGCGACCTTCAGGTCGTGAGTCTTGAAGAAGTCCGTCAGGTTGATGGCATCCTTCACCGTCAGAGTGACGACTAAGACACGCTCATTCTTCTTGATCCGTTCCTGGATCTCAGCCATCAGGTCATAGACCGGGTTGTTGGTATTGTAGCGGACTTCAATCACCGGATCGAGAAGTCCGGTCGGACGGATGATCTGCTCTACCGGCTTATTGCCAACCTGCCCTAACTCATAATCGCCCGGGGTGGCCGAGGTGCAGATGACATTGTTGATCTTCTTTTCAAACTCCTCGAACTTCAGCGGCCGGTTATCCAACGCACTGGGCAGACGGAACCCGTAATCGACCAAGGTCTGTTTCCGGCTGCGGTCGCCATTGAACATGCCGCCGATCTGAGGAATGGTGACATGGCTTTCATCGATGAACATCAGGAAATCCGACGGGAAATAATCCAATAGAGTATAGGGAGTCTCTCCCTCTTGCCGGCCATCGAAGTGACGCGCGTAGTTCTCAATGCCCGAGCAGATGCCAAACTCCTCCAGGGAATCCAGGTCATGTTCGGTTCTTGTCTTCAGCCGCTCGCTTTCCAGGGCCTTGCCCTGGTCATCGAAGAATTTCAGCCGTTCATAAAGCTCTTTCCGGATGGTGGAACAGGCTTTCTGAATCCGGCCTAAGGACGAGGCATGTTCGTGAGCTGGGAAGATTGGGAAGTAGTCGATGGTATGAAGCACTTCGCCCGTGGTCGGACGGATCTGGTCAATCTCGGAGATCTGGTCGAAATCCGAGTAGATCCGTAAGAAATAGTCTTCGCCGCTGGGCGGATAGATCTCCATCACCTCGCCCCGGACCCGGAAGGTCCCGGGCTGCAGATCGATGTCGTTCCGTTTGTACTGGGCAATGATCAGCTTTTGGGAGATGGCATGGGTATCAAAGGGTTCCCCGACATGGAGCGTAAAGGCGAGATCCCGGTATTCGTTCGGATCGCTCAAACCATAGATGGAAGCCACCGAGCAGACCACGATGGTATCCTTCCGTTCCAAGAGGGAATTGACGGCACTGGCCCGCATCATCTCAATCTCATCGTTCATCACGACTTCCTTGTCGATATAGGTATCGGTCTTCGGCAGATAGGCCTCCGGCTGATAGAAGTCGAAGTTGGAAATGAAATACTCCACCCGGTTGTAAGGGAAGAGCTCTTTGAACTCGCCGTAAAGCTGGGCTGCCAGGGTCTTGTTGTGAACCAGCACCAGCGTCGTCCGTTGGGCGGCTTGGATGATATTGGCCATCGTAAAAGTCTTGCCGGTACCGGTCGCTCCTTGGAGCACCTGCCAGCGTTTATTGGCTTTCAGGCCCTCAACCAGCTGAGCAATCGCCTGCGGCTGGTCGCCGGTCGGCTGATAACTGCTTTTCAGTTCAAACGGATGCGAAGGATCAGTCATAAGACCTCCTGAGTCAGCGGTCAGAGACTAAGGGCAAAGGGGAGCAAGTCCGCATTAAGGTATTGTCTTATTGTAATCCTAGACGGAAGGAAAAAGAACAAAGAAGCAAACAAAGAAAAGGGCCTTGGGTCCCTCAGGGTCCCAAGGTCCGATATCGCTTTCGGAATGCTTACTTCCAGGAGAGGGTGATGCGGCCGTCTTTGCTAGGCTTGATTGGGCTCTGTTCCTTGAGGTAGGCGGTGATCAGGTCATTGAAGGTTCCTGGGGTCGAGGTCGCGGTCGTGGCATCATAATAGCGGGTGGAGACGGTGCCCTGCCAGAAGCTGACGGTATAGGTCTTCGAAAGCTCAAGAGGGGAGCCATCGGCTAACGTCAGAGCCAGAATTTTGCTTCCAACCTCATTCCAAGGAGCATAGGTTGCTTTTAAGCCTTTGAACGCATAGACACAATCGGCAATGACATCATCCGTGGTGATGGAACTGCCATAAGGATGATTCAAGGCATCCGTTATCTGCTGGCCGGTCATCGTCGCCGTGATCAAGGTGGAGTTGTTGTCCAAGGAGCGCAGAGCCAGGAATTTGATCATCTGGGCGGTGAAGTCGCCCTGATAGATCCGCATCAGGTTGCCGCGGTAGGCGACGTTGTTGAGAACCAAAGAAATCTGAGAACCGGACTTGGCCTGGAACATGTCGCTGAACATCTCGGACGTCTCTAAGACCGTGAAGTCAGCTCCGGCACTGGCAATGACCGGGTCCGCGGCTTTGCCGACCCGGGCGGCGGCCACGTCGTCATCAACGGACTGGACGGCCTCATCCAAGGTCTTGGTCTTGTTGATCATATCCCGGATGCCTTGCCGCAAAGCTTTCATCGGAGAATATTCCCGGACGGAAAAAGGCAAATCAAAGTATTCGGCAGTGACCGTCTGGTTCTTCTCGATATAGGGTTTGACGGAATTGAAGAGATCGTTGTCCGGATAAGTCGGATTCTTGGTGGCCGGGATCTCATTGCCGGTCAACAGCGTCTGCTGACCTTCGTTGGAGGCATAGAAGGTTAAGAAGGTATCCGCAGCCTTTTCAACGGCCGTGGTCCGCTTGCTGTTCTTGGTGACACCAAGCCAGGACTTCGGCGTCTTGAGCAAAAGCCGGTCCTCCCCGTTTTCCGAGGGGAAAGGCATCGCCGAGACATCGGGATTGTCGGTGGTGGACGTAGAGCCGAGATAGTCGTTGATCATGGCAATCTTGCCGGAACGGAACTCCTTGGTTCTGGTGGTATAGGAGTAGTCGAAGTGACTGTCGTTCAGGGCCCCGTGATCGGCAAAGGACTGCGCCAGAGTGAACATCGGATCAATATGGCCTTTGAGGACGGCTTTGCCGTTGCGGTAGTCTTCCAGCCAGGCACGGTTGGTCGTCCCGGCCAGCATCTTCTGGTAGTTCATGATCTCAAACGTCTTGAAGAACTCCTGATCGTATTTGCCGTTAGGATTGAAAGGAGCGACCTGGCCGTTGGTATCCGCGGTGATCTTGTCGCAGAGCGTCAGAAACTCCGCAGTCGTCGTCGGAACCTGCCAGCCATACTGCGTGAACAGGGTCTTGTTATAAAGAATGCAGCCCATCGACACCGGACCGGGGACCAGATAGACATGGCCATCGGTGGTGTTCTGGAGAATCGTGCTGGCATCAAAAGTCGAAAGATAGGGCTTGGAGGTCAGATCTTCCAAGTAGGAGGTATCGATGCCCCAGGCGGTGGCACCGAAATAGAGGATGTCCGGTCCGTCGCCGTTTTTGATCCAGTCGTAATAGGGATGATAGCCGGCTTCGCCGCCGGCAATGTTCTCTTCAATGACCTGAATCGTCGGATTGGCTTTCTCAAAGGCCGTCACCAAGGCTTCGGGGATGCCGTTGCCGGAGATGACCAGCTGCGTCTTAGAGGTATCCGGACGGTCGTAGGTCAGAATCTCATCGCTGGCCTGACCAAAGGAAGATCCTTTGGCCTGGCAGCTTAACAGGAAGACGCTTAAGGCGGATGCGGTGACGACTCTACTGAGCTTTGTCATGAGGAACCTCCTTGGCTTTGTTTTCCATGGCGACTTCGGCCGCGTGGGTGATGCTGGCTAAGTCCACAGGCTTGCCGATATGGCCGTCCATGCCGGCTTCCCTGGCTTTTTCGATATCTTCCTTGAAGACGTTGGCGGTCATCGCCACAATCGGAATGGTCTTGGCCTGCGGATGGTTACTGGCACGGATGGCCTTGGTGGCCTCATAGCCGTTCATGTTCGGCATCTGGATATCCATGAAGATGATATCGAAGGTTCCCGGAGCGGAGGCCAAGAAGGTCCGATAGGCAATTTGGCCATCGGCGGCACAGGTGACCTGGAATCCGGCCTTGGTCAAAAGCATGCTGGGAATCTGCTGATTGATGGCATTGTCCTCGACCAATAAAGCCTTCTTTCCGGCAAAACTGATCGGAGCGGCACTGACTTCCTCTTTCTTGGGAAGGACATTGTCCGGAGCAATCTCAAAAGGAATCTCGACCTGGAAGCTCGAGCCTTTGCCCAGCGTGCTGGTGACCGAGATCTTGCCGCCCATGGCTTCCGTGAAGCTCTTGCAGATGGCCAGACCCAGTCCCGTGCCTTCGATCTTCTGGGCATCGGTTGCGGCCGTCCTGGTAAACGGCGTGAAGATGGCTTCCTGATCTTTGGCGTCGATGCCGACGCCGGTATCGGTGACCGTGAAACGGAAGGCCGTCTGCTGAGCGGAAATGGCGTTCAGCTCCTCGACGGTGAGACTAAGCTTCCCGCCTTGCGGGGTGAACTTGATGGCATTGTTCAGGAGATTGATCAGCACCTGATTGATCCTTAAGGGATCGCCTAAGAGGGTCTCATGCGTGAAATGATAAACGGTGGTGAAAGTCTGCTTCTTGGCTTCCGCCAATGGCTTGATGATGCCCTCGACTTCGCTGAGCTGCTCCTTGAGCGAGAAAGGCTCCTGCTCCAAGCGGAGCTTACCGGATTCGATCCGAGACATATCCAGGATTTCGTTGATCAGTCTTACTAAGTGCTGCGACGAGGTCTTGATGGTCGCCAAGTAGGTCATGGCTTCATCGAAATCCTTCGCCTGCAAGGCAAAATCGGTCATATTGACGATGGCGTTCATCGGGGTACGGATATCATGCGACATATTGGCTAGGAAGGACGATTTTGCCTGTGAGGCATCCTTGGCCAAAGCCAAGGCATCCTTTAAGGCCTACTCTCTCTCATGCTCTTTGGTGGCATCGGTGATGATGGCCACATACGGACGTCCCTTCTTCTCCGGCAGGGAGACGCTGAGGATGAAATACCGCATCATGCCACGGTCAAAGACCGGCACGAAGTCGCTGGTGAAATCACTCTTCTGATCCCACTTCTCCAAGGCATCGTTCAGGTGCTTGACCAAGGCCTGTCCTTCCGGACTGCAGCGGATATAGACTTTCCCTTCGCTGTGGGCCCGGACGGAGAACTGCTCCGAGGCATCGCCGAAGATCATCTTCTCATTGGTGCTCCTGAACTCGGCTTCCTCCTTGCCCGGTAAGAAGAGAACAAAGACTTCATCGGTGCTGGACACCAAGAGGTTAAGCATCTTATCCCGGTCCGCCATAGCCCGGTAGTTCTTGCCGCGCTGACGGGCAAAAAGATAGACGCCTAAGGCGACTAATAGCAGCACGATGATGCCGATACCGACATAAAGGTAGTTGATGAAGGACGAATACTGGTTCATCGACTTGTCGACTTCGTTCATCGGGGTGGCGATGACCAGCTGGAATTTGACATCGGTCTGAACAAAGGCCAGATCGACCACATACTGACCGACGGACGAATTGTCGGTGTAGGTGAAATACCACGTGTCAAGATCCGAGACGGCGTCTTCCAGATTGTTGGAGCCGCCTTTCAGGTTGATAAGACTGCCGTTGTTGAACAAGGCAGTGACATTGATGTAATTGCTGTCGGCATTGGCCGAGCGGGAGATGATCAGGCCGTTGGACTGGCAAAGGTAGACGACGGTCGTGTCGTTGAAGGAAGTGATATCCTGATCGGCAATCATGCTGGACTGATCACGGATGACGGAGAGGGCAACGACTTTCGAATTATCATAAAGCAGGCTGGACGTGACCGGAACGGAGAAGAACATCCTTGATTCCACGGTATTCAGGTATTTGCCTTGGGACTGGGCATAATAGGAGATTTCCGTTGCCTGGTCGATGGGGTTGGAGTTGCCTTCCGAGTTCATGCAGGCACCCGACTCCGTATAGAGAACGATATCGTTGAGCTTCCAGTCGTCCCGGGTCTTCTTCAAGACCGGCAGCACCTCCTCGGCGGAGGTGCTCTCCGTGGCTTCCAAGGTCGTGCTGACGCTAGCGGCAATGCTCCAGGTATCGCTCATCTGCTTGTTGATGGCGGTGGAGACACGCTGTCCGTATTCGCCTAAAAGAACAGCGCTGTTGAGACGGAGGTTCTGTTTATACTTAGCACTGGCAAAACGGCCTACCAGCACCAGGGCAATGCCGGCACAAAGAAGAATCGCTGAAGATATCAAAGAGAAGCGGAGGGTATTCTTTTCGATTTTTTTCGGTTTCAAAGGGAGCCATCCTGGATGGCACTTAACGGCAAGTGTCTGCTTGTTAACGGCGCTAGTTTGTCCTTCATGGTATTCAGGGATTCTTTTTGCTAAATAAGGAAATAGTATAATCAAAAAGAAGAAGTAAGACAACGCCTGTCCCCTGGATTTCGCTTTTTCAAAGCCTAAAACCGGTTACCGGACTTAAAACTCTGCCAAGAGAGGAGCTATCGCCTCATACGTGCTGGCTGAGGAATTGAAACCATACGACAAAGAGAATCCCTGGTAGTAGTTCAGGTACTCCGTGAAGTCGGCATAGTGGCTGTAGGTATAGAAGACATGCCGGTCACTGGGCGAGTCGACGTGAGACCCGTCTTTGTAGAAGCGGGTATAGACGATCCGGCTGCCGCCGCGGATGATCTTGCTGCCGTTGTTGTAGACACCGACGGTATAGCCCTCGCTATACAAGGTGCTGCCCGTGGTGCCGATATCCATCTCAAAGTATTTATAAGTTCCGCTGGATTTGTTAGCCGAGTTGAAAGCATCCGGAAGATCCGGTTCGTCCGGATAGGTGACGGTATTGTTGTCAAAGGAAGAATGATTCAATCGGAGATACTTCCCCCAGAGACTGTCCCGCGGAGACGTCTTCTTGTCGGAGACATAGTTGGCCGGGATATCCCCGAAGGCATAAACATAGCTGGCGACATCATCCAGCGTGACATAGGCGCCGTATTTGTAAATGTCTTTGACCTTTTTGCCCTCGGAATCCACCAAGGTATACGTATAGCCATCTTGGGATAAATGTTCCGAGCTGTTTTTTAAAAGAACACCATTTCTTTTAGGCTGATTGGCGGCGAGTGTCATCATCTGAGGCTGATCAGCCAGAGAGCCGCTCATGAAGGAATGAAGGCTCCGGTATTTGGCATCCAAGGAGGAGGTCGCCTCATGATAGTTCTGGTAGAACTGGTCGGCGCTCATGTTGACATAAGGATCCGGATTCGCAGACGTTGAGGAAGAAGCGGTTGAGGAAGCGGAAGCCGAGGCCACCGCCGACGGCGAAGCGGAGGAGACCGCTGGGGAAGGGCTGGCCTGGCTTTGATCGGAGACGGGAGACGCCAAAGCGGAGGAACTCACCCAAGCCGTGTCTGAATCCGTTGAAACAGCCACCGAAGAAGACTCTTTCGGTTTGACGGCACAGCCGCTGAGAAGCAGTACGACCAGGCACACAAGAGTGCCTCTTTCTGTCTTACCCATAACCTTACAATTCTACCTGAAAGTCCCGGGAAAAGAAACAGGTATGCTACAATAAAAGGCCGTATCAGGAGGTCATGCCATGAATCAGGAAGCCATTTTAGCCGCCGTGAAAGAAGCCATCCGTCCTTATTTCGGTGAGGACAGCTCAGGTCACGATGTCTACCATACCTATCGGGTTTATCAGAACGCTCTGGCGATCCTGAAGACGGAACCGACAGCGAACCGGTTCATCGTGCTTTTGGCTGCCCTTCTTCATGATACGGATGACGTCAAGCTCTTCCCGGACGACAAGAATGATGACCATGCCCGCAAGCTGATGAAGGAACAGGGGATTGCCCTAGCCGACCAGGAAAGCATCATTCACATCATCCATCAGGTCTCCTTCAAAGGCAAAGACAGCGTCGTTCCCGATACCTTGGAAGGGAAAATCGTTCAGGATGCCGACCGTCTGGATGCCATCGGTGCCATCGGGATTGCTAGGGCTTTTGCCTATGGCGGCAGCCATGGAAGGCTGATCTATGATCCCAACGAAAAGCCGGTGTTAGCCAAGTCGGAAGCGGATTACCGGAAAGGCAATCACGCGACCCTGACCCATTTCTATGAAAAACTGCTGCTGTTAACCGATATGATGACCACAGAAGAAGGCAAACGGATAGCCATCCACCGTCATCAGGTCTTAGTCGACTATCTCAAAGAATTCGCTGAGGAAATCAACGGCCAGGCTTAGCCCTGGAAGACCTTAAGCAGTGCCTCTAACCCTTCCTGATCCTCAGCCGTAAACGCATCGGGAGCATCGCTGTCGATGTCCAGCACACCGATGACTTTGCCGTGCTTGTTCTCTACCGGCAAGACGATCTCGCTTTGGGTGGTGGAAGAGCAGGCAATATGATAGGGAAGACTTGTGACGTCGCCGCTTAACTGGGTCTTCTGCTCCCAATAGGCTTTCCCGCAGACGCCCTTGTTGAAAGGAATGAAGGAACAGGCAAGTTCGCCGACATACGGACCGACATAAAGAACCTGCTTTCTCTCATCCGCAAGATAGAAGCCAACCCAATCAATTTTAGGAAAGTCGGCTTTCAGGAGATTGACAATATCGGCCTCAATCGACAGGGGATAAATCCCCGCTTTCTGGGACTTGTCAACGTAATCGATAATCGCTTGATACTCTGCATTCATAAGCTTTGCTCCTTAACGCCATAAGGATACGACAACCGGGACCAGGGTGTCCACCTGTCCGCTCAGATTCGGGTAGAAATGAGAGACGATGATGTCACAGACAAACCCGGCCAGGAACAGAGCCGCCATAGGCCACTTCACTTTGTCAGGAATCCGGCTGAGGATGGCATAAAGGGCCGGTCCGACGAAGTAGATGACAAAGAGGCAGCCGATGCCAAAGGCCAACCCACCATATAGACAGATCCGACCCTGCAGATTGAAGGGCATCATCGAATAGTCCCAGTATTTATGGCCGGTGCTCTTCTCCAGATACCAGCCGGTGAAATATTCAATGGTAAGGCAGATGGCGATTGCCAATAAGAAGCTAAGCCACGGCACTTTCCTGGTCTTCTTCAAGAGGATCAGTACCACAATCCCGCCGCTGCCATAGATGGGAAGGATCGGTCCGTAGAAGGAGCCGCGGTTGGTGAAGGTGAAGTTCTGCAAGAAGGCATAGCCGACTTCCCAGACCCAGCCGATGAAAGAGATGATAAAGAACATCAGGATGTAGTCAACCACCTCATAGGGGCAGTCATAGTCGACATTCCGGCGCATGATGAGGGATTTGGAGTTGTTGTCCATCACACCCAACAATTTCCGGTAGCTTTCCGGATCCCGGACTAAGAGATCGCTCTTGCTGTCCTGGTAGATCTTGGCATAGGTGATCTCATAATACGGGTTCACGAAAAGGAGACCGAAGATTCCTAAGCTGACTAAGGAGAGCAGCGCGTAACCGCTGAAAGAAAGATCGGTGACAGCCATCTCCCATTTCCGGCCTTGGGTCATCTTCTTGCTTAAGCGGATGGCTTCCTGAGGGTTGATGCTGGGGTTGTCGGCCAGGATGTAATCCACAAACCAATAGCGGTAATAGGCAATCGGGGCTCCCACGATCGTCAATGACCAGAGGAAGGTGTAGAAGGATTTCAGGAATTTGGTGATGACGATATTGATATAGTAGCGGTTAAAGCCGCCTAGCACGGTGCTGGTGCCGGCTTTTCCCTGTTCTTCCCGTTCCAGGAAGTATTTCTTGCCGCCGACATGGATGGGATGAATAAGGAAAAGGACAAACGAGAAATAGATCAGGGAGCCAAAGAGGACATAGAAGACCTGGGTGGCCGTCTGGAAGCCTTCCTTATAAACGGAATAGGCGACATAGAAGGGGAAGGAGATCTGACTGGTCATGGCGTTGAAGATGATGGAAAGAAGGTAATCCAGGAAGGTATCCAAGGAGGTGCCGGAGGCCAAAAAATCCGGGCTATAGAAGTGGATGATGTATTTCATCAGGGTCCAGTTGGAGAAGTCGGATAGCACCGTGTTGGAGCCGAGGTTGGCTAACCGGACCAGGAGCTGATTCATCAGGCCGGTGACGGTGATGAAGGTGATGGCCGCAATGAAAACATTGCGCCAGTAATTGACGCTCAGTTCCTTTTTGGCCTGTTTCTTGAGGACCTTCCGGTCAAAGGCAAAGACCGAAGACCAGTCCCCTTTATCCTTGATATTTTCTGTCATGGGCTGTTTCACTTGCTTTATTTTAAGACAAGATGAGGTAGGAACAAATGGTTTCTTTCGGCAACGGACCAAAATAAAGGTTATTACTTCTTTTGTACCATTTTACTTTATTATTAAAGTGTTTTAGAATAGATATAGTATTTAGAGGACAAAACCATGGAAATATTGCCAATAGTATTTGGAAGGGAGGAACTCTGTGACCGTTTCAAAACGAAGAAAGGCTACGAGAACTGGCTTCAGTCCAAGGTGCGTAACGGAAGCATCATCAAAATAAGGAACAATCTTTATTCTCCTGTGGATATCACCACCGGAGATGTCTTTGCTTCCCCTTTTCAGATTGCCAGCCGTGTCTCCGCCTCTTCCTTTCTTTGCCTTCATTCGGCTCTGGAATATTACGGCTTAGCGAATCAGGTGTTTCATACGCTGTCGGTAGGCAGCACCACGCGATTCGTGGACTTTGAATTCGAGGGGAAGACTTATGGATGGGTTCGCTATCGTAAGCCAAACGGAGTCGATTGGATTGCCTCCGAAAGCATCCGTGTCACCAGCCTTGAGAAGACTCTTCTGGATTGCTTCAGCCATTTGGAAAAAGCCGGTGGCCTGGAAGAGGTTCTCTCGGCTCTGGAAGTCGTCACGTTTGTAGACGAAGCCAAACTGAGACAACGGTTGCAAGAAGAAAACAAAACTGTTCTTTACAAGAAGGCAGGGTATTTCTTTTCTCTGTTCCGTTCTTCCTTGCCTCTGTCCGATGCTTTCTATTCGGAATGCCGAGCAAAGATTACTAAGAAAGTGGATTATCTGCTTCCAGGAGATTCTGCAAGAAGCCATTTAGATAAGACGTGGCGGCTGATGATTCCTGAAAAGATAGCCATTTACCTAGACAAGGAGATGACATGAATTATTCACGACCCTATATGACCATTTTGTCTGAGAAGACTGGATTTTTAAAAGATGTTTTAGAAAAATCACTTCGGCTTATCGAGATTCTTCGCTTTCTAAATCAAAACCCATATTTTGAGAACCTTCTCGCATTAAAGGGAGGCACTGCCATCAATCTGACTGAAAAAAGAATTCCACGGCTTTCTCTCGATATTGATTTGGATTTTGCAAAAAATCTTTCAAAAGAAGAAACATTTGCGGAACGAGAAAAGATCAAAAAATTATTAATTTCCTATCTGCATGCACAGGATTATCAATATGCTAAGATTCCCCGCAATTATTATGCCTTGCTTCCTTTGGAATTTCATTATCGCAACTTTGCCAATAACCTTGATAAGATACAAATAGAAATCAATTTTATGGATCGGTGCCATGTTTTCCCGCTTGTAAAAAAGCCGCTTTGTTTTCTTGGGAAAGAGCAGGGATTTGAAATACTGACTTTAGACCCCATAGAGCTCTATGCCAGTAAAATCAATGCTCTTCTTTCACGAGCTGCACCTCGAGACTTATATGATATTCATAGCATGATAATCAACGAAAAAGTACAAGACCTTAAGCAACTGAGACGATGTCTTGTCTTTTACAATATGATAGGTGGAAATAAAGCCATCGAGAATGTGGATTATCATAATATTCAGGAAATTTCATTGGAAAAATGCAAATCAGAATTGAGACCTGTGCTTTCGGCAAATGATGATTTTAAGCTTGAGATAGCGAAAAACAAGGTTATTGCTTTTCTGAAATCCTTGCTCGTGCTTGATGCCAAGGAAAAGCAATTCATAAGTCTCTTCCAGGCAAAAGAGTATCATCCGGAACTGTTATTCGAATCAGAAGACTTAAAACATCATCCTATGGCGTTATGGCGCTGTCAAAAATCCCTGTAAGCCTTCGAAGATAACTTCCTTAATCTTTTGAGATAAGCTAGAATAATCAGGTTATGAAAGAAAAAGTACTGATCTCGGCCTGTCTGATCGGACAGCCTGTCCGCTATGATGGCCAAAGCAAAGAAGTCAAAGGCCTCTTGGAATTAGCCAAATACTATGATTTGATTCCAATGTGTCCGGAGGTTTCCGGTGGCCTCAAGACACCCCGTAAGCCCAGTGAGATCGTCGGCGACAAAGTCCTGACTGTGGATGGCCGGGATGTCACGGACAGCTACCATGACGGCGCCTATTGGGCCGCCAGCATCTGCCGGCTGTACAACATCAAATTAGCGATCCTGAAGGAACGGAGCCCGAGCTGTGGCGTCCATACCATCCACGACGGTGCCTTTGACAACAAGGTCATCCCCGGCATGGGGATTACGGCCAGGAAACTGAAAAGCCTGGGCGTCACCTGTCTCAATGAGGATGAGGCCTTAGCTTTATTAGCCCAGCTTAAAGAAGGCAGGAAAGCATGACGTTAGCCGAGTTTTCTCAGTCGGTCAAATCGGATCCTAAGGTCATGGCCGATCTGTCTGCCATTCTCACGGATAACGCTACGACGACTGCTTTGGAGGAATTCAGGAAGAAAGACAATGCCGCCCGCTTTGCCGTCTCCTTTTTTCCATTGCTGTTAGGCTTAGGCATCGGACTGGCCATCTTCTTTGTCACCAGCCAGCCTTGGCCGCTCATCTTCTCACTCTTTGCCGGCATCGTCCTTGCCTGCACTGTCTTTGGGACATTCAAGAATCGTAAGCGACAGGCTTTTGTCGAAGTTGTTGAGCCTAAAGTCATGAAAGCAATTTATGGTAAGGATGCCGTGTATTATTCTAAGACCGGCTTCTCACCCGAGTATTTAAAAGGACTGGACTGCTTCCCAGTGACGACCCTCTACCAGGAAGACTTCCTCAAAGGATCCTATCTCGGCGTCAGCTGTGCCGGCTGCGACGTTCTCTGCACGCATACCCAGTCCAGCGGAAAATCCACCTCCACCGTCACGGACTTTGCCGGCTCCGTCTTCTCGTTTGTCTTAAACAAAACCGCCAAGGTTCCGGTCAAGGTCTGCCAAGGTTCTGACTTCCTCAAAGGCAACGCCATTGAATTCGAGAGCATCGAATTCAATAAGGTCTTCAATGTCTATTCTCAGGATCCGGAAACGGCCTTCTATCTCATCACCCCGCCGGTGATGGAAGCCCTGCTGGCCATCAAGAAAGCCTTCCCGGGCGGTTGCTTCACCTTCCTTTTCCGGAACCGGGAACTGGTGGTCGTCATCTCCGGCTATCAGACGACCTTTGCGTTGGAACCTACCAAAGACATCAATCAGGATATGAACGTCTTTGTCGACAGCATCCTGCCGATGGCTTATTTCGTCAGTGAACTGAGGCTTGATCACGAATTCTTTGTTAACGACGAGGGAGGTCAGCTATGATTGGCTTTTCCATTGCCGGCATTGCCCTTAAAGACCGCTATGTCTTAGCACCCTTGGCGGGATTCACCGATTACTCCTTGCGGAAGATGGCCAGCGACAACGGCGCCTCTTTGGTCTATACCGAGATGTCTTCCTGTGAAGCCCTGGTTTATCAGAGTCAGGCCACCCTCCAGGATATCCATGATACCCGGCTGGATAAGAAGAACTGTCCGGATTCCAAGCTGGCGCTGCAGATCTTCGGCGGCAAGAAGGACGTCATCCTGAGATCCGTCCCGCTCTTTGAGCAAGAGGGAGACTATGATTTCCTGGATTTCAACTGCGGCTGCCCCGTTCCCAAAGTGATCCGACAGAATGCCGGCTCGGCCTGGTTAGCCAGACCCGATGAACTGGTGGAACTGATGGGAGAACTCTGCAAGATCTCCCATAAGCCGGTCCTGATCAAGGTCCGGCTGGGCATTTCATCCATCCTGGATATGCCAGCGTTAGCTAAGCGGCTGGAAGCTGTCGGCGTAGCGGCCATTGCCGTCCACGGCAGAACCCGCAAGGAACTCTTCAGCGGACCGGTTCACTATGATGAGATTGCCAAGATCAAGAGAGCTGTCTCCATTCCGGTGATTGCCAACGGCTCGATCGATGAGACCAATGCCGACAAGGTCTTAGAAGAGACCGGTGCCGATGCCGTGATGATCGGCCAAAGGGCTATCGGCTATCCGAAGGTCTTCGAAGATCTGGTCCGGAAAGAAGAAGGATTGCCTCTTTTGGAATCCAGCCTGGAAAGGCAGCTTTCCGACTTAGAGAAACATCTGCGGCTGATCTTTGCCATCAAAGACCCAAAGCGGGCCAGCGATATCATGCGGGGCATCTCCACGCATTATGTCCGCGGCTTTGAGAATTGCTCCGAAATCCGGCTGGCTTTAGTCCATTGCACGTCCTTGGAAGACTACCTTAAGGTTATCCATTCCGTGCATAATGAGCAATAATTGCTCGTTTCATCGCATTTCAATTGCAAAAGTTGGATGGATACCTTAGAATAAGCAAGGATGGAGATTATCATATGAGCTCACGTGATCGCGATGCCGAAATTCTTCGTTTGCTGGATGAAAGTCCGTCGCAGTTTGTCTCCGTGGAGTCGATGGCTGAGTATTTCAAGACCAGTGCGTCGACCATCCGCAGAGATCTGCAGAGAATGGGATCCGAACATCGTATTTTACGTGTCCATGGCGGTGCCGCCAGCCTTCATTTCTCCGGTAACTTCAAGTTCGAGCGTCTCGACCGGGAATATTTGGAACGGGAACGGACGGAACCGGACATCAAGAAGGTCATTGCCAGGGAAGCCGCTCAGTTCGTGAAGGAAGGCAGCTGCATCTATCTGGATGCTTCAACCACCGTCGCAGCCATGATTCCTTTCCTGCCGGTCTTCCACAGCACCTGCTACATCACCAATTCGCCTTTGCTGGCTCAGAAACTAGCCGAACGGAAGATGACCTGCTATGTCACCGGCGGCGAACTGAAGCTGACCACCAATGCCTTCATCGGACCTTACGTCCTGGAATTCATCTCCCGCTTCAACTTCGATATCGGATTCTTCGGAACCAATGGTATTCATCCGCAGGCTATGTTCACTACGCCTGACCCCCAGGAATGTGCGGTCAAATCAGCCGCTCTGAACAAATGCTATCAGGTTTACATCTTGGCTGACCACACCAAATATGACAACATTTCCACGGCTACCTTCTCGGATTTCACCCGCCCCACCCTCATCACGGATCAGATGGATCCGAAGTATCAGTCACTGATAAAGACGATCGAAGTCGGTTCGAAGAGCAGTTTCAATCCATCGGAGGATGAAAAAATATGATTTATTCATTAACGATCTCTCCTTGCATCGATTACAATCTCGATCTCGAGGAGAATGACATCCGTGTCGGGGGAGTCAACCGTCCTGTTTCCAAGGGTTTCTCCTTAGGCGGCAAGGGCATCACGGTCAGCCGGATGCTGAACAACCTGAAGGTCAAGAACATTCCGCTGATTGCCATCGGTGGCGATATGGGCAAACGGATCAAGGAAGTCGTCGACAAAGAGTATAAGGATGCCGTCTATCTTTCGACGGAAGGCAATTCCCGTCTCAATGTCATGATCACCGGTCCTCATCAGGATACCCGCTTTGATCCGGCTGCTCCGAAAGTCACCGAAAAAGGCTTGGATAAGATGTTCTCCTACTTCAAGAAGCATCTGAAGAAGGGCGACATCATCATCCTTTCCGGCTCCTTAGGCCAGGAAGACAAGCATCTCTATGCGGAGATCATGGAAAACTACGCCAATCCGGTCGGAGCCGATGTTTTCCTGGATACCGTGGATGAGGCGCTCAGCTATGCGCTTCCCTGCCATCCGTTCATGATCAAGCCCAATGACGAAGAGCTTGGCGATCTCTTAGGCAAGACGATGACCACCGATGACGATATCCTTAAGGGCGGCGAAGAACTCAAAGCCAAAGGCCCGCGCTCGGTGATGGTCACCATGGGAAGACGGGGTGCCTACTACTTCAGCGAAGACGGCCACATCTATCATTGCTCCAATGCTCATGGCAAGCAGATCTCGGCTGTCGGTGCCGGGGATTCCTCCATTGCCGGATTCATCAAGGGCATGGCGGAGAAGAAGACCATTGAAGAGACACTGGCGTATTCGATGGCTGCCGGCGGTGCCACCGCCTTCAGCGAACATCTGGGTTCCTATGCTCTCTGGAAGAGCTTGGTTCCGCAGATCGAAGTCACCAAGATCAAATAGTCAAAAGCCCGGGGCAGCAAGCTCCGGGCTTTTCTTGTTTCCCAATAAATTTAATTATTGTTTTAATATTGCCTCAACAAGGGCATAAACCTGAGGAATGTCTTGCGTTACTGTCTGATAGAGAATACCAAAATCAATGGTTCCGTAATCATGAACTATTCGGTTTCGTAAACCCACTAGTTGTTTCATAGGCAACTGTTTTTGTATGTCGGAATCCGGGGATATCTTTTTTGCGTTTTCTGAAATCTGAATTAGTCGAAAACAGCAACTGTCTTTTAATAATTCGTTAGAGGAAAAGGCTTCAAAATCAACATCTTTTGTTTGCTGAATAATAAAAGCCAAATTCGAGGAAATATTGTGAAGATAATAATATTCGTCTTTAATATTATCCATAGATTTTTAGCCCCGTTCCAAGTATCTCTTTAGTTAACTCAATATTTTCTTTCAGCTGATTGATATCCAATAGATCGACTTTCTTTTTGAGAGCTTCGCGGAGTTCCTCAGCCATCCCGAAGAAGGCCAATCCCGTGGTCGGAGTATCCACCAAGAGATCGACATCGCTTACAGGTGTTGCTTTTCCTTTGGCATAGGATCCAAAAAGATAAGCAAAGTTTGTGTTGTATTTTTTGAAAATAGGTTGGCAGGTGGTTTTAATCAGGGAAAGCGAAAGAATCCCATGAGTTTCATCAACAAGGCATATTTTCTCTAATTCTTGAAGCAAATAGTCATATTTCAAAGATGCTGATTTATCAGGCTGATTCTCATAATTTCGATAAGTTCGAACAGGCATTTTCAAAAGACGGGCAGCTTCTTTTTGAGAAAGACTTTTGCTTTCTCGTAATTCTCTAAGTGACATATATTAGCCTCCTTGCCTCTTATATTATATCAAAAGAGGCAAGTTCTGCCTATACAATTTTACAAAAGAGGCAACTTTTGCCTCTTCAAAGAAAAAAGAGAGGCAAGTCTTAGGCTTGCTTCCCTTTTCTGACGGCTGTTTTCTTTGGCACCAGATGTTCGTTCAGCGCCGGAACATCCAGATACTGGCTGCCCTCTTTCAAGGTGATGGTATTGGCTAATTTCTTGCCGGGCTGGACAATCACATAATCAGCCTCTCTGGGATTCCGGGTGATCCGGCCTCCCTTCTTCCGTAAGGGGCTGGCCATCGAATAGACATGAGCGAAGTCCTCCCCGAACAACTTGTAATCAAAGTAAAAGGTTTTCTTCCAGAAGAAGTCATCATATTCTCCTAAGATCGGATCAATCTGATTGATCTCATCATAGAAGCGGTTCATCTTCTCGCGATAGGCTTTCTTCTTGGCATAGAGAACCCGACGCTGCTCAATGACTTTTAAGAAAGCCTGGGTATCGCATAAGGGTTCCGGATAGGCTTCCAGAAGCTCGGGAATCGTCATCTTGTTCTCGTTGAGGATACCCCGTAAGACCTCCAGGGTCATATAGGCATCATCATCGCTCCGATGGAACGTCGAGGCATTGAGATGATATTGGGCAATCAAGGAATCCAGGCCGCTCGGATTCGACCGATGGTGCAGGATCTTTTCCAGCAGCTGGATATCGTAGAACTTGAAATCGAAGAACGGCAGATGGTAGCGCTGGCAGGTATAGGCAAGATAGGAGACGTCCTGGGTGACGGCAAAGCCGAAGACCAACGTATCCGGATGCGAGAACAAAGCTTTGATTTCTTCATAGTCGGAAGGGAAGGTCCGGGAGTTCCGGAAACGAAACAACGGATAGGCTAAGCGGATGCCGTTGCCGTTTTTGGCATTGCCTAAAAGAAAAGGAGCATCCGGGTTCATCAGGATGTCCTTCTTCTTAAGGATACTAAGGGCGGAATCCGTCTTCACATATCCCAAGGAGCAGATCTTGCCTTGACCGGCAAGACAGTTGGCGCATTCACAGTCGAAGAAAACATAAGTCATAGCGACACTATTGTTACGCATTCGTAATTGATTTACAAGTTTACTCTTGGGTGAGTTTCCTCTATAATTAAGCTATGCTTAAAAGAGAACTATTCCAGGGAATCAAAGGCTGTATCTTCGACCTCGATGGCACCTTGGTCGACTCGATGGGTGTCTGGATGGATATTGATATCGCCTTTTTCCGTGCTCATCAGATGGATGTTCCGGCCGATTATGTGAAGGCCATCGCCCATATGAGCTTCATGGAGATGGCGGTTTATACCCATGATACCTATCATTTCCGGGAGAGTCCTCAGGAGATTGCTGAGATCTGGACCAACATGTCCATTGCTGCCTACAGCCATACCATCAAAGCCAAGGACGGCGCCCGCGAACTTTTGCAGCAGCTGAAGGCCCGCGGCATGAAGATCTCCTTAGCCACGACCAACAAAGCTATTCTTTATGAACCCTGCTTACGGAATAACGATATGTATCAGTATTTCGACTATGCCATTGATGTCAACAGCTTCAACTCCTCGAAACGGGATCCTCTGATTTATCAGATGCTGGCCCAGAAGATGGATACCAAGCCGAATGAGACGCTGGTCTTTGAAGATATCCTGATGGCCATCAATACGGCCAAAGGTGCCGGCTTCCGGACGGTTGCCGTCAGTGACTGGGCTTCCTTGCCTGACAAAGACGAACTGATCCGGCGCGCGGATTATTATCTCAACAACTTCCGCGAGCTGTTAAACAGCGACGACGAAAAATAAAGAAAATTTCTGTCAATTCTAAAAAGCGTTCCCGCCTCTTTGAAAGAGGAGCCGTTTCAGTTGCTGAACAAGGTATCAATCAGCTCAGACTTCTTCAGCAGTTCTGTTTTGACGTCCTCCAATCCATATTCTTCAATCAGGGTCGGTGAGGATGAGAAAAGATTCACTCCTAATCCTAAGGTCTCATCCGGAATCGTCACTCCCATGCTGGCTAACGTCGTCGGCAAGGTATCCAACGGAGAATAGTCTCTCCGTAAGGAAGGATCCTGACAGCTGACCGCCGAATTCAGGTAAGCGACATAGCTCTTGCGGACATAGTCACTCGGGACAGCGTTGCAGAAATCCGCATCCATGGTCGGATGATCCCCGACAATCACGACGGAGGTATCCTTGTAGAAATCCTGAGTCTGCATCCAGGCTAAGAAGCTGCTGACTTGCCTTGAAGAGCAGGCCATCACATTGGCATACTGATTATCGCCGAAGGTAGTCGGACATTCCGGGCAGAGATAGCCGTCTTCGAAATGCGTATCTACGGTCAGCATCGTAAAATTGAAAGGTTTATCATCCGCTGCTAATGCGGTAAGCCGATTCCTGGCAAACTGGAAAAGTTTGCTGTCTTCATAACCCCACCAGACCTTATAGCCTTCCGGTATCCAGCCCTGTTCCAGGGCATAGTTGTAATCTTCGATCGCATACCCGCCATGCTGACTGAAATAAAGGGAACGGCCGCCGAAGCTGCCGTCGCTGCCTAAGAGCAGCTCCTGGGTATAGCCCTGACTTTTGAGGATGTCTCCCAGACATTGGGTATTCGGGAAGAACGACGTCTGCTCCGACATGCTGTTCTCCGAGACCGGAATCAGTAACGGAAGACCGGAAGTCTGGGCAAACACGCTGGCAATGGTCCAGCCGGTTCCCGGCAGGACATTGGCACCATTGAGGGAAGGGTCAGTTCCGGAAAAATCCTCTCCGGTCTTAGCCATCTCGGTCAGCTCCGGAATCACATCCTCCGGGAAAGCTCCGCCATCGGCCGTATCGCTGTAGGTGGTCTCCATCGACTCCAAAAAGAGCATCACGACATTCCGCTTCTTCGAAGGGAAGATCAGTCCTTCCGAATCCGGATTGCGGTAATGGTCATCGACAAAGGTGGAAGTCTCCGATGAAAGAGCAAGGTATTCAGGAACTTCCAGCCAGTTACAGAGAAAAGTGCCGGTAATAATAAAGGAGATCAAGCAAGCACAAGGAAGGATGATTCGAGTCAAGCGTCGTCTCTTGATTCCTTTGACCAAATAAAAAATCAGTCCGATGCCAAGGGTTACCGCGGCATCCGGAAGGATGACTTTCAGGATAAAGGACCAGACCATGCTGGCCCCGGTTCCCTGCAGCGGGGATTTCAGGTGATAGATGATCTCATAGATCGTCATATTGCTCCAGGTCGTCATCATCCAGACAAATCCGAAAGTGAAAAATATTAACGTAAAAACCAGGATCAGCAAAAGGATTGTCGTCAGATTCTCCTTCTGACTTATTGGTTTGACTTTCCGGGTTACCTCAGGAGAAGATGTAGGTTTGCTGTTCTGGTTGCTTATGTCCATATGTGTCACTGCAGACTTGAATGATAATAGTATAAAACGGTCCAAAGTGAAAAACTATGGATTTCTTAGTTTCAAAACAAAATAATCCGGAAGCCCCTCTTTGCTCTTGTTGTCAGGAACCCTTTCCATTAGAATAGGTGAGTATAAAAATAAGGGGAGTAATTTACGTACCTGTTCTTCCGTCAGCACGCTTAGAGAATGACTAGGCCGGAAAACAGACCGCTTGGGCGGAAATGAGACCTTATTTTTAGAAACACTGAGGTTCCTATATGAAAAAAGACGAGAGTCAGCCGAAGCTGAAGCAGGAAGACTACCATGCCTATGCGAAATCCGTCCAAGATGTCGTTGAGCACTACCAGACCGATCCGGAAAAAGGTCTGACCAGTGAGGAAGCCAAGAAGCGGTTGGCCCTCTATGGCCCTAACAAGCTCGAAGAAGCCAAAAAGAAGCCGTTTATCTTAAAACTGCTGGCCCAGTTCGTAGAGCCGATGGTCATCGTCCTTCTCATCGCCGCTGCCATCTCGATGGTCATCTTCTTCGTCAATCTCGGCCGCGGCGTTCAATCAGATGAATGGATTGATGCCATCGTCATCTTAGCCATTGTCATCATCAATGCCTTCATCGGCGCCATCCAGGAACAGAAAGCCGAACAGTCCCTGGAAGCCTTAAAGAAACTAAGCACGCCGATGTGCACCGTCAAACGGGACGACAAGATCTACACCGTCAAGAGCGAAGACATCGTTCCTGGTGATTTGATTGTCCTCGAAGAGGGTGGCATTGTTCCCGCCGATCTCCGTCTGGTTGCCACCGTCGATCTGAAATCGGATGAATCCTCTCTCACCGGCGAATCCGTCCCTAGTGAGAAAGATGCTAAAGCAAATTTAGGCGAAGAAACTGTTACTGCCGACCGTAAAACCATCGCTCACTCCTCCTGCCCGATCAGTTATGGCCGCGGCACGGGTATTGTCATCGCAACCGGCATGGCTACCGAAGTCGGCAAGATTGCCGACATGCTCACCCAAGCCGATGACGATGAGACCCCGCTCCAGAAGAAGCTGGCCGTCTTATCCAAGCAGTTGGGCATCATCTGCCTCATCATTGTCATCGTTACCTTCTTAGCCGGACTTGTCTGGGCGATTGTCACCATTGCCACCAGTCCGTCTCCGGATTGGTCGACCTTAGGAAGCGAAATCCTTAATCTCTTTGAGGAAGCCATTGCCTTAGCTGTTGCCGCCATTCCGGAAGGCCTCTCTGCCATCGTCACCATTGCTCTGGCCTTAGGCGTCGGCAAGATGGTCAAGGTCAATACCATTGTCCGTAAGCTCCCCTCCGTCGAGACCTTAGGCTCCGTCACTGTCGTCTGCTCTGATAAGACCGGAACCTTGACCCAGAATAAGATGACGGTCAAGAAGGTCTATGTCAATAAGGTTATCTATGATGCCGGCAAAGCCCAGGGTTCGGAATTCCTGGCCACCGGTATGATGCTTTGCTGCAATGCCTCCATCTCCGGCGACCGCTATGGCGATCCGACCGAGATTGCTCTGCTCGACTATGCCAAAACCTTAGGCATCGAGAAGGAGAAGACTGAGAAGACCACCCAACCTCGTCGCGATGAGCTTCCCTTCGACTCCGTCCGTAAGATGATGTCCGTCGAGAACGAACTTAACGGCAAGCGCATCATCTACACCAAAGGTGCTTTGGACAGCATCCTCAAGCATACTGAATTCATTGAGATCAACGGCGAAGTCCGTCCGATCTCGGCGGAAGATATCGTTGCCATCAACAAAGCTGCCTCCGACATGGCTAGCGAAGCCTACCGTGTCTTAGCCTTTGCCTACCGTTACCATGAGCCGGATGATCAGCGTATGAGTGAAGAGCACCTCATCTATGTCGGCATGGTCGGCATGATTGATCCGGAACGGAAAGAAGCCGCTCCGGCGGTGGCTACCTTCAAGAAAGCCGGCATCCGTACCATCATGATCACCGGCGATCACAAGGATACCGCCTTCGCCATTGCCAAGAACTTAGGCATTGCCGATAAACCGGAACAGTGCTGCTCCGGCGATGAACTCAACAATCTCTCTCCGGAAGCCTTGCAGGAAAAGGTGAAGAACACCAATGTCTTCGCCCGTGTCTCTCCGGAAAACAAGGTGCAGATCGTCAAGGCTCTCAAAGCCAACGGCAACATCGTCTCGATGACCGGCGATGGCGTCAATGATGCTCCGTCCTTAAGGGCTGCCGATATCGGCATTGCCATGGGCATCACCGGCACCGATGTCGCCAAGAGCGCTGCCGATATGGTCTTGACCGATGATAACTTCGCCTCCATCGAGAAGGCCGTTGAGGAAGGAAGAGGCATCTTCGCCAACGTCAAGAAAGCCATCTTCTACCTGCTCTCGAGTAACTTCGGTGAAGTCCTCACGATGTTCTTCGTCCTGCTCTTAGGTATGCCTTCTCCGCTGGCTACCCTGCAGATTCTCTGGATCAACCTCGTCACCGATTCCCTGCCGGCCATTGCTCTCTCCATGGATGCCAAAGACAAGGATATCATGGATCAGAAGCCGCGCAATCCGAAAGACGGTGTCTTCGCTCATGGCGGCTTTGCCTTTACCTTCGGCTATGGTGCCATCATCTTCGTCATCACCTTTGTTGCCTTCCTCATCCCGGCCTTCATGCACATGGGTAACGGCATCTGGGATTGGTCGTGGCAGGGACTGATGGATTGTCTCAATTCAAGAACCACGGTCGATGGTGTCGTCAAGTATGTCGGCATCAATGCTCAGGGACAGGCTGCCTATTTCGATACGGAAGCTGCTTTGGATGCCGTCCAGTTCACTCAGGGCTATCTCTCCGTCCATGAACAGTCGCAGACCTTTGCCTTCACCGTTCTGGCCATGTCCCAGATCTTCCATATGGTCGGCATGACCGATCTGAAGCGTTCCTTCATCCACGTCTTCAAGGATGGCAACTGGATGCTCCTCATCGCCTTTGTCTTAGGCTTTGCTCTGCAGATCGGCGTCACCGAAATCCATGGCCTGGCCTTGGTCTTCGGCACCACTGCCTTAGCCTGGAATGAATGGCTGATCTTAGCCGCGATGGCCTCCGTTCCGCTCATCGTTCACGAAATCCTGGCTCCGATCTTCCGCAAGACGAAGTCGCAGCTGATCTAACCTGAAACGAAAGGACCCTTCCGGCGCTGCCGGGAGGGTCCTTTTTTAGTTGTGTCTATCGTCAGATTCAGCGCTTCCCGATCCGTCCGGAAGGGTCTTTCTTTTCTGTAGGGTCAGCACCAGCGTAACAATACCGGCCACTACGATGATGGCACTGCCCACATAACCGAAATAGGCGAAAGCATGGGCATTGTCAGCACTGTCAGAGAAGGTGTCCAAAAGGGTGGCCTGCAAGGCAAACATCGTATACAGCGAGAGGCTTAGGGCGATAAGAGCATAGGCGAGACTTAGGGAAGACTTCCGCTTCCTTGCGGAATGCAGGGATACGAGACTGCTTGTCAGTTTGATGAAGGCATAGGCGGCATCGGCGATGGCAATATAATTCTGTTTGGCAAAGCTGCCCGCTCCTTTAAAGACATAAATGGTTGTTCCTAAAAGCAAGAAGCCGATCATCAAGGTCACCAGAGTAGCAAAGATCAGTCCTTTGTTTTCTTTTCTGGGTGTCGGGGAAAGCCCTAAGGATAAGAGATAGATCCGGGCATAGAAGGCAAACAGGAACATCCAAGAAATCAGGCTGTCCAGCCCCGTGCGGTAAATATAGGCCAGTACCAGATAGAAGATACCCATGGCAAAGTTAGCTAAGGCTCCTAAACCCGAGAAGACAACCATCCGGAAAGAAGAGTCTGTTCTAAAGGCGACTCTCAGACTTGAGCTCTCACGGATCTTACGGATACCGGAAAGGGCTAGTCTCCCATAGCCATAGCAAAGATAGAGAAGGAAAAGAAGGCAGAGAGCAAAACTGCAGCTGGCAAAGATCCATAGGGCAGCACCCTGGAAAAAAAAGGAAAGGCCCGTGGAGAGGGAAACCAAGGCAATGAAAACAAAGGTAAGCAGAGACAAGGCCTTGAGAGTCGGAGACAGAAACGTGTTTTTCATTGCCTAAATTATACAAGTCCGGTTAAAGGGAGACAATATTCATCAGCTACAATGATTTTGGATTCAGCCCCAAAATTAACTTATGCTTCCATTATCAGAGTGCAATATTTGCTATCCGATATAAAATTTGTTGTCCAAAAAGCATCAAAGCAACAAAAGGATAATAAATAATAAATGCGTATTAGCAACCCTTTTATATCGTTTTGAATTGCTATTTATAAATAATGTTATTAAATAAAGAGGATAGTAATTTAGATTATGTGATATAAAATGAATTAATTAACAATTAATTCATTAGTGTCACCGATTTTTGACAAAAATAAAAGGAAGAGGTATAGTTAGCCCCGATGAGGATCAGCAAGGTTCTGCATTTTTTGACTAATGGGGGAAGCAACTATGGTGGAAGTTGCCATTGTAGAGGACGATGAAAAGGATGCCGAACAATTATTGATTTGTGTCAAGGATTGGTGTAAGACTCATCCTTTGAAAAACATTCATCCTCTGGTTTATCCGAGTGCCATTCCTTTTATGGAACAGGCAAACAAGGTCGATATTGTCTTCATGGATATTGAAATGCCGTATATGAATGGTTTT
Source organism: Bacilli bacterium (assembly GCA_022647725.1). GTDB lineage: Bacteria > Bacillota_I > Bacilli_A > RFN20 > CAG-288 > Enterosoma. The sequence goes on along the minus strand of JALCLG010000001.1, from coordinate 985,145 downwards.
GATGCCGCCAAAAAGTTCCGTGAAGTCAATCCGGATGCCATTCTTATCTTTGCCACGCGGGCGACACGATATGCGGTTAAGGGTTATTCCGTTGATGCCATTGATTATTTAGTCAAGCCCATACAGAAAGAGGCCTTTGACTGTACTTTTGAAAAAGCTCTTCGGCTCTATGAAGAAAGAGCAACTGACAATTTCGTTATTCTCAAAACCACTGAAGGCATGATACGACTCAATACCGATCACATCCGTTATTTAGAGGCCGATGCTCACCTCGTCTATATTTATGATGGTGATACCGTTCATAAGATCTGGACGAAAATCGGGGCCATTGGCGAAAAGCTGCCTCCGAATTTCATCCTTTGCCATCGCAGTTACATTGTCAACCTGAAATATGTGGAATGCGTTTTGAAGGATGGTCTTCACATCGTCGGAAGTCCCAACAAGTTCATTCCTATCAGTCGCAATAAACGTGAGGCATTTTTGGCAGCCCTGACAACCTACTATACGAAAACCATGAGAGGACAGTAACATGAGTGGCGTTGGAATATTCTTTGAATTTCTGGAAGAGAAAGTATTCCTGGCAGCCTTTATTTTCCTCATCTTCTTACGGGCAGGAGAAAAGAGAAAGCACTTCATCCTGCGCTGTCTGCTTTTGGCTGTCGGCATCGTCATTCTTGGCTTAACGCCCAGGCTTTTATATGAAAACGGAATTGCGGTACCGATTCTCAGTTACTGGCTGGAGGCCGAGCTGTTCGTTTGGCCGATGATGCTGGGATTAGGTATGCTCCTCCTTTTCCGTGGCGGCTGGAATCTTGTTGTGTTTTCTGCTCTTTCGGGCCTGTGCACGATGGAGGCGTCCTTTGCCATTGATGCCATCATCTCTATCCTGTTTCCTTCTCTTAAAGGAACGCCCTGGGAAAATGTTGTTGCCCCCGTTGTTGAAATAGGAACGGGAGTTTTCCTCTACTATTTTTTGGCAAGACGTCTTACGCCGCAGAACCTTCAGATGCTGGAGAAACGAAGTTTATCTCTTTTAGTTACCCTCTATGTTTTCTCGGTAGCCATTGTCTTCGTAAATTCCTATCTTGTGCTGACCTTCCTGATTTTCTATGGACCTATCAAGGAATCTTTTGCTCAAAGCAACCTTCCTCTTGATGCGGACCTTCTGCGTTTATATGGTGTTTTAGCTGGCTTTGCCGGAAACATCCTGGTGCTGTTAGCCTTACGGACGGCCCTGAGCTTCACGGAATCCCAGATGGAAGGCGAGATGCTAAAACGAATCCGGGAAGAGGACCGGAAGCAATACGAACGGTTCCGGAATAATGTGGATTATATCAATACAAAGAGCCACGATCTGCATCATTACCTTGAACTGATCACCAAAAATCAGCAAATTCCATCCGAAGAATTGCAGCGGGTCAGTGAAAGTCTGCAGCACCTGGATTCCGAAACAGATTCCAGCAATGACACCCTGGATTTGATTCTGACGGACCGGAAGCAGCTTTGTGCCACCAAGGAGATTGATTTTAACTTCCAGACCGACGGGACTCCTCTAACTGCCTTGGGAGTGATGGATATCTACACCATTTTCTGCAACCTTCTGGATAATGCCATTGAGCATGTGGAGAAATTGCCCAAAGAAGACCGAAGAATCCGTTTGGGAATCAAGTCATTCAATCAGATGATCTTCATCCATCTTGAGAATCCGATGCAGGGCAATATTGAAATGGCGGATGGATTGCCTTTGACCACTCAGCAGAATCATTTGCTCCATGGCTATGGGCTTAAAAGCGTGAAAGAAAGCGTCACAAAATGCGGAGGCGAGCTGATCGTCAAGGCCGAAAACAACATTTTTGAAGTCGATCTTTATTTCCCGAACAAAGGTTAGCAAAAAAGGCTGTTTGAAGCGGGTTTGAAACCGAGTCTGAGCTTCCTGAATTTATGGTAGCCCTTTCTTTTCGTGCAAAAAAAGAAACCATTGGGGCAATCTTTATTGTGTGGCAAAAATTGCAAAACTATACTTGCTTTGTCAACGGAAAAGGGAGGAATTTATGAAAAAATCCAACAAGACGAAATCCGTGAAGACGTTGTCTTTATTAGCAGCACTCTTCGTTCTTAGCGGCTGTGCGACGGGCGGAACAACAACTTCGACAGCATCCACTGCCGGCTCGGCCTCTACCCCAGCTTCTGCTTCTGTCTCCGATGCTCCGAAAACGATCGATTTATCTTCGTTAAAAGTAGACAAGAAGACGCAGCCTCGTGTCCTGATCACTACCGATCTTGAAGTCGATGATATGAATGGTATTCTTCTGACCTTGATGTATGCCAACGATTACGATCTCGCCGGACTTGTCTGGACAGCCGGTGCATTCCATTTCAGCGGCAACGGAACGGAAACTTTTGGTGAAGCTATTTCCAAATATGAATATGCCGGAACTAAAGAATACAAGATCAAATGCGAAGGCACGACCGTCGGCGGAACGGTTGCCAATATCACTCAGGTCAAAGCCTATCGCCCGTCCGAGCCTGGTTTCTTTAACAGAGTAATTGCAGCCAAATATGCGGAAGATTATAAGCTTTTGAGCCAGAACGATCCGAATTATCCGACCCCGGACTATCTCCTCAGCATTGCCAAAACCGGCAATATCTCCTTTGAAGGAGATTATCGCGAAGAAACGGAAGGCTCCAAACTGATCGAGGCTGCCATCTTGGATGAGGACACCCGTCCGCTGCACATCATGCATTGGGGCGGCATCAACACGACTGTCCGTGCTTTGCAAAGCATTTACGAGGATTATCACGAAACCGCTCAGTGGAATGATATTCTGAAGAAGGTCGTTGCCAAGGTCCGCTTCAACGGAACCGGTGAAGACAATTGCTGGGCTTACAGTGAAATGGCAACGAAATTCCCTGGCATCGTGACCACCGATGATTATTCGGGTCCGAAGGGTCTGGGCAACTACTTTATGGCCAACACGACCGATCAGACGCCTGTCGGAAATGGGGATGCCACGCTTCTTCCTTACTATCAGTCCGATTATCTTGCCAGTCATTTCAAGTTCAATCATGGTAGAGTCATGAATGAATTCCATTTGATGCATGATGGCGGCGTTCTCTATGGCGAACCGGATTGTTATCAGTATGGCATTCACACCTACATTGATTGGAGTGAGTCCTGGGATCAAGGCTTCGGAACACGCCCTGCGGATGGTTCTCCGCTGATTGCCCTCTTTGGCAGAAAACTGGAATACGATGATTATGATTGGATGTGTTCTCAGTTTGGCACGGCCACCTTCGTCAATATGGGTCTCCGTTCCGATGTGGCAAGCCATAAAGAGAGCCGTTATACTCAGGTAATGTTTGAGAATCTGGCTTCCCGTGCCGATTGGACAGTCAAGGCTCCTGAATTATGCAATCATGGTCCGATCGCCAGTGCCACCAGTGAGAAAGACTTCACCGTTGCTGCCGGTGCCACTGTCAGTTTCAGCGGTAAGGCTACGGATCCGGATGGCAATGAGTGCACTGCCAAATGGTGGATTCCTGCCAGCGAATCTTCTTGGCTGACAGGTGAAACGAAAACTACGACCAATCCTTATACCGGTGCGACCAGCGAGACTCCTGTCCTTGGCGATACCTCCACTATCAAAGTCAATGTCGAGAATAATTGGAAGGCCAGTATTGTGATCCCGGCAGAGGCAAAAACGGGAAGCAAGTTCGTTGTCAATCTGGAAGTCACGGATAAGAATGACGTGGATCCGATGACGAACTTCGTCCAGTATGTTGTCAACGTCGCCTAACTGATCGGAAAGCCAAAGCAAAACCGAGGGACTCCCCTAGAGACCCTCGGTTTTTGTTTTCTCTTAAACAACAAAGGCAATTAATAAGAACCCAGGATAAAAGCAAAATTAGGAGGCTTAGTGTCAAGAGAAGACTCCTTATCCTTCTGCTTTTTTCTTCCCACGGAGTTTCCTTGCCATTAAGGGAAGAGCCTCTTATACTAAAGGCACTAGAAAGGATACAACCTATGGAATATCTGGTGGAGGCTGAGCACTTAACCAAGTGCTATGGTCAGCTGAAAGCCGTCGATGATCTCACCTTTAAAATCCAGGCCGGGGATATCGTCGGTCTGGTCGGCAAGAACGGTGCCGGCAAATCGACCTTGATCCGTCTTTTAACCGGTTTAGCCAATCCGACCTCGGGATCCTTCTCCCTCTTCGGGGATAAGAATCCAAAGAATCTGCATACGCACCTCAAGGATGTGACGGCGATGATTGAGACGCCGGCTCTGATTGAACGGATGAGCGGCAAGGATAACCTGTACTATGCCTGTCTGATGAAGGGCATCAAGGATCCCTTGAAGAACAACTACATTGCCAACAAGATGGCCTTTGTCGGCTTAGGATCGATGTATCAGTCCAGTAAGCCGGTCAGCAAATACTCGTTAGGCATGCGGCAGCGTCTTTCGATTGCCGTCTCTTTGATCGGTGATCCGAAGCTGATGATTCTGGATGAACCTACCAATGGCCTAGATCCTAACGGCATCAAGGAGATCCGTGATCTCTTAACCAAGATCAATCAGGAGAACCATGTCACCATGATCATCTCCAGCCATATTCTCTCTGAGCTCAGCAAGTTTGCTACTACCTATCTCTTCTTAGACCGCGGGCGGATTGTCGGTGACATCCGAGCGGATGAGATGGAGAAGGATACCGGCAAGGCGCTTCATCTGATTGCCTCCGATAACGCCAAAGCCATGGCGGTATTGCAGGAAAAGAAGATGGATGCCACCTTGGAAAAGGATGAGATCCTGATCCGGGGCGAGAAGAATCCGACCGATGTCCTCAATCTGATCTATGCCAGTGGTCTGACGCTATCCTACTTCAAGGAGGATGAGAACTCCTTGGAGGATTACTATCTCAAACTCACGGAGGACAGATAACCATGACCGAATTATTGCATGCCTATCTCTTCCGAGTGAAGAAGAGCGTCCTCTTCTGGATCCTGGTCGGCTGCTTTGCCTTCTATGTCTTCATCAACCTGGTCGTTCTCTACCGGGATAACTCCGACATCTATCAGTATTACTCTTCTAATGGCAGCTTCACCCTGACCTTCTATCAGAGTCTCATTGGCTTCTACCTGACCGGCGGACCTATATCGCAGATCCTGACCGTCGGTTCGCCAATCGGCCCGTTCTCCCTGTTAGGCATTCTCTCGTTTATCTTTGTCCTTAACTTCTTCGAGGAGGACTGGGGCAACAGGACGTTCCGTCTTCCGATTCTCTCCGGCCGTAAGCGCAGCGAAATCTACTTCTCGGCGCTGATCTTCGGACTGGGCATCTATCTCTTCTTCTTAGCCATCTATACGTTTGTCATCTTAGGCATCGGCGGTCTCTTCAACCATACGATCCTTCCCTATATGGCCGGCATGGCTTTAGCTGGGAATTATGCCTTCTATAGCGTGATGATGCCGATTCTCAACTGCTTAGCCTGGATGGCCTTTGCCATCTTCTTGGTGATGTCCATCAAGGGCAAGAAGCTGCCCTTAGCCATCTTCGTGCTGGTGTTTGTCTTCAGCTTCGTCTTCTCTCTCATCCTCTATGCCACAGGCGGCACCCGTCCCCAGAACGGAAATCCGGTCAGCTTCTATCCTTTCAATGAGTTCTTAAGTTTCTATCAATGCTTTAAGGCCGGAACACCCATCAGCAACTCTACCATGGGCGTCATTGGCATCGATGAAGCCGTGGAGCTGTTCAGGGAAACTGCCAGCGATTCCGCCAACACCTACATCAGCAGCAAAGCCATCAGCGGCCGCGCCAATATCCTCTTCGTGAAATCCTTGGTCAGCTTCGCCGTGGTCTTTGTCGGATCGACCCTCTTAGGACTGCACCTCTTCAAGAAAGGGGACCTCCGATAGTTCTCTTCTCAGAAGAAAAAGCAGGCCGGAAAGATTCTGGCCTGCTTTTTGCTTACAAAAATACCGACTCTATTTGTTTGACAAGGAATCAAGAAACGCAAACAACTCATCAAATGATGAAGAGGGTGTCATTTTAGGATCTTTATTTATCCTCTTAAGGTTCTCTCGGGCCTTCGTTAAAGCCTCTGTCGTCAATTCACGAAAGAGATGATCCAATTGACGCTGTTCTTTATGGTAATCCGGAAGATCAAAATATGTTTTCATCAGAGGAAGATAATCCTCCGGTCTTTGAATCGCGGAGAAGTGAGAGGCTTTATGGCAAAGCAAAAAGGTCTCGAAAGAGTAATTGCAGAAGAAAGCTTTTGTTTTCTTGGAATTTGAATACTTCTTCAGAATAGCCATTTTCGATTGGAATTTCCGTGGGTCAGTGGAAGCGGAATTATCGATATCCAAAAGAATGATGACATAGGGTGCACTGTTTAATCTGAGATACATTTCAATATCTTTGTCCCGCCCGGAAGTCAGGTAGGTTGAAAAGACAAGCTTTGGAAAAGCTTTGGTCTGGTTAAGCCATTCGAAATAGGCTCTTTCAGTTTGCCCCTCCGCAATGATGGTGATAGGAATGCGAATCGGAAAACTAGTTCGGCTCATCCGTTTTGTTTTCCTTTTCGAACGCCGCCAGGATATTGGAAATATCAATGGTCGGAAGCGGAATCAAGGCGCCGCTTTCATAGGCTTTGACAAACTGACTGTAGCTGCGGATATCCCTATCAGAATTCGCCTTGAAATCGGAAATACGGGAAATGCTGACGTTGTTCTTCTCACGGTAAATCATCGTCACCTGATCCTTCCGCAGAATCTTCGAATCCAGCAGTTCCGTACAATGCGTCGTCAGGATGAACTGTCCGTTTTCCCGTTCCAGGGAAGTCATGAGCAGTAGCAAAGCCTTGGCCAGCCGGGAATTGATGCTGATATCAAAGCCATCGATAAAAGTGATCAGGCCGTCCATGACGGTATTGACCAGATGCATCATGATCTCGATGTAACGGCGGGTACCCACGGAATCAAAGAAGAGGGAAGGCAGAAGAACGGTTGTGCCGTCATCTTTTTCGTAAGCCGAGGAAGGAAGAAGAATATCTAAGCCACGGGAGAGCACCGATTGGGACTTAGGATCCTTCATCAAGGCATTGACGATGAAAGGATCGGAAAGGACCTCTTGCTTCTCTCTCAGGGAAAAGCCCCGAATGAAAACACCGGTGGATTGAATGATGGTATTCAATAAAGCACACTTCTTTGGATTCTTCAGGAAATCAATCTTGTCAGCAACGGTCATCTCCTTTTCTTCATTAGAGACAAGGCAAAGCTTATCAAAGAACTCTGCCAAAGGCGCCAAGGCCGGAAGCTTGAAGAAGTTGTTCAGGAAAGCAGCCAGGCATTTTTCGGTATCAATGGCTTGCACGGTTTCCTCAAGGGAGCCTTCCAGGTTCTTATGAAAGTCTGCTTTTCCTGAAAGATCCCGTTCGAAGAAGACAGCCTCGTCAATGGACAGCTTTTCAGCAAGAGCCTTCGTGTCTTTGAAAGAAATGGTATAGTCATAAACTTTGTTGTCATCGGAAAGGAACCGAGCGGTTAAGGTAACGGCATCGTCAGCCGAGCAATTGAAATTCTTGATGATGGGAACAATCAGATCCGCTAACGAACCCCGCCGGAAAATATCCTTCATGAGGCCTAAAGCTTCCATTAAGGTTGTTTTGCCGGAGTTGTTGCTGCCGATGATAAGGCAGGTCTTGAGGATGTTCTTGCCGGGTTTGGCAGCAAAGAGATTGCTCTTCAGTCCGGCATTGCTGTTCAGTGCAGTAAGGCAGGAGAATTCTTCCTTATGATGGAAGACAAGAAAGTTCTCAACCGCAATAGATATTAATTTCATTGAGTCCCGCTCCTTGTTGGTATAGAATACCACAAAAGATAAAAGGGTGCAAATTTTTTGCACCCTTTTGCTGTTTCAGACCTGTTTTGACCCTCAAAGCCATCAAAAGGATGTCTTTTTCAGGATCCTTTTCTCAGAAGCCTCTACTTCTCACTGATGCTGACGGCGATGAAGAAGACCAGCATCTGCTCCTGCAGGAACAGGAAGTAAGCAATCCCATAGAGGATCCATTCCGGCTGGGTGGTCATCTTCAATAGGGGCGTATCCGTCTTATGAAGATAGGGACGGAAATAGTTCAGGAAAGCTTTGCCGGAGCCATCATGCAGAAGGTTGATGCCCTTCACCAAGAAATCCGGAACCGAATCATAGAGGGCAATCAGGTTCTCCTTGAGGAAGAAGAGATAGTTGTTATCCTGACAATAGGCTTTGATCTCATTGAGATAGAAGTCGACCGACGAGGCATAGGCTGCCGGCAGAGGCCTGAAGATGTTCTTCACATCCCCACTCAGAGTCTGGGAAAGAGAAATCCGGTAGCTGGTGATCTGCTGGAAGGTCTCATCCAGATGAGAGACCAGCGACTCCATCGACATGGCATCACTGGTCAGGATATCCGTATCCTTGGCAAAGAAGAGACCCTGGGAAAGCAGCTCATGGTTAAGATAAGTCGACTTCCCAAAGTGATTCTCGCTCAGATTGATATGGAAATCATCCAAGTAGCTGGGAAGCCTGTTGACGACCGTATTGGGACGCGGCGTGAACCCGAAGATAGCCGTTAAGGCTTCATCGCTGGGTTTCAGTGTCGTCCGTAACAGATAGTAAAGCTTCTTAATGAAGACGACCGGCAGTCCCAGATCATGGGTGATGACTCTGGCCTTCTCCTCCTTGCTGGAAAGAGCCTTGGTCCGGACCCGTAAGGTCTCCAACGTCGACTTCAGAACAGCAAAGTCATTCTGATCCAAAGTAAAGCTGTCCCATTTCCCAGTTAAGGAGTAGGCATAGAAGTTTGAGCCTGGTGCGACATAGAAAGCCTGATACCGATACGACCCTAAGGACCACGACGTCTCCGTCTGGAAGAGCTCGTGGGAGATGGACTCATAGAAAGCCTTCCGTAACAGGCCACTGTAGGAGACGGCCGCGGCATAGACCCAACGGGTTGTGGCATTGTTGAGATTGCCCGGCTGCTTGCCTAGCACATAGGCTAAGAACTGATTCCGGAAAGCATCATCATCCAAAAGCACCATCTTCCGTCTAATAGCTAAGGATTGTTTTAAGTCCTCCACAATATCCGAACGTAAGGATACGACGGAGTCATTGAGAAGATAGTTCTTGATGACATCCGGCGAAAGATAGAACAGGGCTAACGGATCAGCCTTCTTCCGTAAGCAGTAGAAAGGCTTGGACTGATAGTCTCTCCCTAAGGGAAGAATCCCCCGTCTGGCCATCTCTTTGACGATATAGCAGTACCGTAAGGAATCATCCTTGCTGATCAGCTCGTGATGGTCCTTGAACTGATCCATCCCGATATGATCCTGGAATTTCAGCTGGGAAATCGGATCCCGCAGAGGATCCAGGGAAACAACCACTTCCACCGGCAACCCTAACCAGAAACTCTCCAGTAAGAAGTCCGTCTGGACCGGGAAGTCGATGTCGTGCATCATCTCCAAACCGTTGGATGAGTAAGCATAGGGGAAAGAACCGTGCGGCAGGAAGAAAGTACGGAACATCTCATGCAGGTTGATGAGGGCTTCCTTATCGCTGGAATCAAAATAGATCTCGCTGGTGTCGTCCTTGCTGTAGCCGATGAAGTAATGGCCTTTATGGACACTGGGAAGCGGCAGGTAGGGGTCTTCGAAGAAGTCCCCGAAGGTGGCGGCCTCAAAGTGTTTCCGGTCAAGGTTGGAAGTGATCTTATGGAAGTATTTGCTGACCTCCGGCTCAAGCGTCAGCTTGAAGACATTCAGGATGAGCAGCATGAAGCCCCGCGGGGTGATGATCTCCGGAAGAGCCAGCTCGCCTAAGGCTTCTAAGGACGTCTTGCCTTGGTTCAGCTTTGCAAAGTAGTCCCGGATCGAAGGAACAATGTCGCCATTCTCAAGGTCCTTCATCAGGAAGCCTTTGAAATCAGAGAGATCATCCGGATTCTGATGGACATCGAAGTGATTGGCCTGATACTTCTCCAGGCCTCTCAGATAAGCGCGGCTGTTGCCTTTCAATAACGGAAGAATCTTCTTGTCGGCTTTGTCCGTAAAGAAGAGCAGATAACTTTGATTCATCGGGTCCTTGAAGAAGGCATAAGGATTGGAAAGGTAGAAGCCATGCCCGATGAAAGAGTTGGTGTAATAGCAGTAATCCGGAATGGTAAGCCGAGGGGTATCGCCCGGATAGCGGTAAACGCCCTGATCATCGGGAAGCGGGGTTAAGATGCCTTGGCCTTCATAGTCAATCGGATTGAGGACATCAAACAGCGCCAGGAACTGGGCGAGGGTTCCCCGTCTGAAATCAAAGAAACGGGCAATCTCGAAGGCTTCATAGGGGAGCCCGAGCTCCCGGATGAAAAGACTGGGAAGATAGCCGAGATCCGGATGGCAGTCGAAATAGGATTTCACCCACGGATAAAGACTCTCGAGGTTCTTCTTGTCATGCGTACTGAGGCTATAAATGTTCGGAGCCAGCGTCTCTTTGACAGAATCGCCGTTCTTTTCAAAGCGCCGGCAGTCGGCACCTGTCATCCGCAAGTGGCTGCCGATGGCAATGAAGGGGAAGGAGCAGTCAAGCAAACCGATTTCATGATCAAGCACGGTCCTGCTGAAGACATGGTCATTAGCAAAATACTTGCCGAAGTATTCGTTTAAGAGGCTCCGGAAAATGGCATAGAAGTAATTCCTCAAGGCTTCCTGAAGGCCTTCCTTCCCAGGAATGTCCTCACTGAAGGCCAAGGCATACTTCTTGGCTAACGGCATCGAATCCAAAGGCTTATAGATCTTGAGGAAGATGTCCGGCGTCACTGCCAGCGGATCTTTGACAAAGTCGATCAATAGCTTGTCGCTGGTCTCCTTGACCTTGAGATACTTGGCCGGGATCTTGCTTTCGTCGATGAAGACCGGATAGACCGGTTCATAGGTCTCATCGATGATCTGATCCGTCTCCAGGAAATAGAAGCCATGGCTGATCAGATAATTGATGGCCTCCGCGACCATCAGGTTGGTGTTCTTCAAAACCGATTCGTTGAGATCGGCCGTCGGTGAGCCATAGCCGAAATAAAGATTGTCCTCAAAGGAAATGGAAGCCAGGACCTCCTCGGGCGTCTTGGAGACAACCTTGCCGGTCTGGGAATCCTTCTTCATTATCATCTCGACCGGAAGGCCAAGCACCTGTGTCAGGACTTCAATCGAGCCGATGGGAGCATCCTGCTGAACCATTCCGAACTTGCTGTCATAAATCGGATACTTGCCTTTGACGACATCTTCTTTGTAGAAATGGACTCTCTCCTCCAAGGACGCCTTGTCCTCCTTGGACATATGGTAGTCGCCCTCCCCATTGGTGTAGACCTCATAAAAAGCACCCGTCAGCTGATACCGGTAGGGAGTCCGGTAGTCTTCCTCTTTGTCGGTCGCAAACAAGATCGAGTTATAAGTCATACGCTATTGCCCCACCCGCCGTTCATCTAACGCATAGTTCCGGATGAACTCCCAGATCAGATAGGAAAGGAACCCTAAGATCATCTGCGCGGTATCCCGCTTCGCCTCATTCCGGATCCGGCTGAGTTCCGGGAAGTGCTCCTGCACCTGCTCGAAAAGGCTGGGGGTCGGATTGTTTTCTTCCAGGAAGAAGAACTCAAAGAAGAGATGGTTGTTCTTCTTGTAGCTATCCAAGATCACCGAGCTGGCATAGGCCAAGATCTCGGCCCTGTCGCTGTTGAGCTTACTGAAACCGGAAAGATAGTCCTTCAGTTTCTCCAAGGTCATGGTGAAGAAGGAGTAGACCGGCAGGGTCGGCTGGTCTTCGCCGGTATAAATAACAGGAATCATCTCATCATTGCTGCTATCCAGGTCAAAGCGGTAGCTGGGATCATAGGCGTAACGTTCCGGATTGAAGAAACCGAAGAACATGATGTGATCATGGGCCATCTTGTTCTCGGCGAAGACCAGTTCAGCCGACATGTCATCCTTGTTGGGGAAAGCCTTGGTAAAGGGAATCGACAGGGCGGCATGATTGATGTTGGTGCAGCGCCGGCAGATAGAATCCCTGAACAGCATCTGATTGACTAAGCCTTCGGGCGAGCCCAGCGAGAGGTCGTAATCGGAATATTTCAGGATAGCCTCATAAGGAAGGCCGACCAGGCCTAAAACGATGGCCGTCTGAATGTCCTTGCGGACATGGACCCGGGTGGTCATCTCATAGAAAGCCGAGACAAAGGTCAGGATGCTCTCCTTGTCGCACTGGCAGAAGTAAATGTCCGGACTGTCGGCACTGCTCTTATAGCCGTTATAGATCCGGCCTAAAAGGACGTAAGGATAGGGAAGATGGGAGTTCTCATCCTGGTTCAGGGTAAAAGCGCACTCCTTCAAAGAAGGAATCAGCGGCCGGGAGACATGGATGGCATAGGCCCGTTCAATCATGTTCTCGATATAAACCATGACGGCAAAGATATTGATGTTCTTGTTGATGATGGGCATCAAGGAGGCATCGCAGTCAAAGAGGATCTTCCGGATGGTATCCGAGCCAAGATCCAAGAACTCATCCAGTCCAGGAGTAAAGTAACTTAAGATGACTTCGCTCGGGAAGAAGGCACTGATCAGGGAAGCAATGGCCTTCTCATCATAGCGGAGATACGGCTTCAGGAAAGGATCCACGGCCACCGGATTGAAATCCATCAGGGAATGATAGTTCCCATTCTGGGAAGACTCGAAGATCTTGCTGAGCCTGTCATCATCATTGAGAAGTTTGTCAAAATAAACACCCTTGCGGCTAGCCTGAGCCCGGATATACGTCATGAAGACGTTGTAGCTGGCCGCCGTCTCGGAATCGATCTTATCATAATAGGAAGGCTGGGAATCCCGGCAAAGATGGCAAATATGATCCTTGAAGGGAATCTGCGGCAGGAGCTCCTTGTTGGGATTGAGCAACGTGACGATATTCTCCGGCAGACCTAAATGGGAGATGACAAACACGTTCCGGTCGAAGAGATAGCCTTTGGCGGCTTTGACCTTCGTGGATTTGCCCCGGTCATAGGTCTTGGAGTAATAAGCCATCCTGGCTTCGAGAGCATCCTTCTCGCTGCTGCAGAGATACGGCTTGGAGAAGAAAGTCTCCCTGAAGGAATAGCAAAGCGCCCCATAGGAGACAAACGGATATGGGAGGTTAGGTTCGTAAGTCTCCGTCGGATTGGTATAGCCATCCAGGGCCACCAAAGTCTCGGTATCCTTTTTGTGGATAGCCTTCAGTCTCGCCTGATTCAGGACGATCTTCAGCGGATAGAAGACCAGATACTGGAAGAAGCGATAGACATCCGGCTCCGGCGTTCGCACAATCCCCAAGGATAAAAGCAGGCTGTTGACTGCCTGACGGATGGAGACATGCTTAAGCAAGCCAAAGAACAGCGGTGCGCCGTTGTTCTTGGAAAGCATGTCGATCTCAGAAAGCGTCTGCGGAAGAGACAGGCTGTCTCCGCCGCCATCGTCATTGAACTCATAAGCAAGATAAAGGTCGTTCCGTAAGGAGAAACCTGGCTTATCAAAAAGGAGGCTCAGCTCCGGATAACGGGCTAAAGGCTTCAAGGTAACCGTGACGACGGAATCCAGATCCCCGGTGAAGGGCTGCTCACAGTCAAAAAGGACGCCTTGCCGATACAGCTGGCGGACCAGATAGACATAGCGGTGTTCCTTCTCGCCGGTCAGATAGGAGTAGGTGCTGTCAAAGCGCTTGGCGGATAAGAACATGCCAACCACATCCTTGCTCTTCTTGAAGGGAAGCGCGGCCAGCACCTTCTTGACGCTCAGCTCCTTCAGGTCTTTGACATAGCGGTATCCCTGATAAGGAAGCCCTAACCTAGCATAGAAGCAAAGCGGGCTCGCCTTCGGGTCTTCTGCCAGTGCATCTTCGATCAATGAACGGATAACATCCTCATCATCCTTTGAGAAATACCATTCTTTCCGATCGAGAGAGAACATCTCGGCGTTATAGGAGGAGAGGGCGTAGCGCTTCGAGTTGCCGTTGACCCGGGACTGGGAAAGGAAAGACATCTTCTGGGTCACCTTGTTCAGGACCCTGAAGGAGTAAAGATCGTAAAGCACATTGATAAGACAGCTTAAGTACTGCCGTAAGATCAGGCTGTAGCGGTTCTTGAAATCCTGACTGGGACCTAGGTCGGCTAAGGCCGGATTGTAGTTGTTGTTGACGAAGTAATCCAGCCGTTCATCGAAGGAGAAATCATCGTACTTCGTCATCTCCTGAAGGAAATCCTGATCCTGGAGGTCACTCACGAAGTCGATGGTGAACCGCTGGCTGGTCGCTTCCCGATACAAAGGAAGCATGATCTTCTTCTCCAGTCTTGCCTCGTTGATGTAAACCGGCAGCTCCTTCTTGGCGCCGCTGATGAAAGGCTTGGTCTCATCATAAAGGAAGAAGAACCCCTGACTGAGACAGTAAAGCTTGAAATCATCCCGGTACCATTTGTTGCCGGTCCGGGAATAGAAGGAGAGATAGACCTGCTTCTTCAAAGGACCGGTCTTCTCGGCAAAGGAAAGCTGCGGAAGGATGCTCTTGGTAAGGTCAAGATGGTTGAAGATGCTTTCCGGAATCCCCAGGATCTGCCTTAACACGCCCTTATCCGAGCTCGGTCTCAAAGCAAAGGTAGAACCGTCGAAATAAGGAAAGCTGGGCTGAGCCAGAACCCGGTCATGATAAAACTCCAAGGCGGCAACCAAAGACTCCTTGTCATCGCTGGAAAGAAAGAAGCTGTTGGAGTTATCGACAAAGGCCACATGAAAGAAAGAGAAGACTGCTTTTTTATAGAGGGGCGTAAAAGCAATATCGATACTTCTCTCCGGATAAAGCAGATATCCCATAGCGATCCTTTGCTGTTAAAGCTTGTTGAACGTCAGCGTCACGGCATCATTCGTCAAGGAAGAGACGGAGAATCCGTATTCCGGCTTCGTGCCGTTATCAAAAACGAAATTGGTATAGATTCCGCTGCTTCCTAAGAAGGTGGAGCCGTCCCTGAAAAGGGAGGTGCTGTCGGCATAGCCTGTCTTCTTGCCTTCGATCTTATAGCCGGTCGCAGAAAGCAAGGAAATCAGTCTTCCCCGGTAGAAATTGGAACTGGTATCCGAAATATCGGTATCATAGCAATAACTGCGGGTGTTGCTGTAAATGTAGGTATAGAGGTAGTTCTTCCCCCAGGCTGAAGTGGAAGCCTTCAACGGCAGGGAATCAAACACCTGACCGTTCCAGATGGCATCCCCTTGGCTGTTGGCAACCATCTTGCCGATCTTGGCATTGATGTGATAAATCACGACGCCCTTGGTCGGATAGGTCGACAACCCATTGGTATAGCCCTTGGTATCGGTCAGATTCAGGCTGGTCGGCGTGTAATACTCAACGAGAAGGAACTCATCAAACGGCGTTCCGTTATAGACCGTCGACCCATTGGCATAGCTCGGAATCAAGTAGGCCTGAGGATCGGTAGCTGACGTCGCCTCCAAGGCAGCCAAGGACAAAGCGTTGCCATGGGCAGAAAGATAATCATCCGTGATCACCGTCGGGGTGATCCAGCCTAAGAAATAGCGGGAATAGGCGCAATGCCCGCCGATATTGAAATCCATCATATCGACCCCGCCTACCGGGGTATCGTAGTTCGTCTTGCCGGTCGTCGATGACTTCTCCCCATAGTCATACGAATAATAGTCATCCAATCCCATCATATGCCCTGTCTCATGGATGAAGGTATGCATATCGGCATTAGTCGACTCCGAATTCTCCAGAATGGAGTTCAGGGAATACTGCTTCTCCGTCAGGAAATCCACGGACGCCCAGGAATAAAGGCAGGTCCGAAGATTATGGGTCTCATCGACCACGACACCGCTGGTATCCCAGGTGGTATAAGCCCAATACGGATTGCTGTTGGAACTGGAATTGACAAACGGGGCCGAATATACCATCCAGATGGCATCGATATAGCCATCCTTGTTGGCATCATAGCCTGAAAAGTCTTTGTTCTTGTTGCTCACAAAGCTTTTGATCGTGCTCTCCAGAAGCTCAGCGGTATAATCCGTGTTGGATTTGGAAGCCGAGGCATAGGCATTGGCGAATTCGCTCTTTGACTGATTGACCGTCACCGGCGACGTGACTTCGCCGCTGATGGTAAGCTTTCCGTAACTGGCCTTCTGATAGTAGGACGTCAGGGATTCCCAGCCGGTGTCGGCCGCGGTTCCGAAAAAGCCGTTGGCCATCCGCTCCAGCTCCACGGTGGTGAAGCTGTCATCCGTGAACTGCACCGGAATCACCAGGACTTTGGAATTGCCGGTCGAAGGAAGATAGCGATAGCCGTTTCCTAAACCGATATTGTCCTTGTTAAGATTGTCCTTGCTGAAAGAAGAGTCCGTTTTGCCGGACGTATAGATGGTGTTGCCACCCGAGGTATAAGAGCTGGGAACCGTGGACGTGGTGCTGGACATGTAATGAAGGAAAAAGCAGGAGGATAACATAGATCCTGTAAGACAAAGGAATACCAAGCTCTGTAAGGTTCTTTTCGTCGTCATCATCAATCTCCGTAATCCGATCCGCGGCTCTTGTCTTCCACCAAAATGCCGATGCTGTCAGCCACATCCATGGCCGTAAGGAAGATGGCTCCCTCGCAGACCACCAGGGGATTATCCTCCTGGCCGACAAAGACAACCTTGCGGTTCTTTTTCACAATCTCGTCCATCCGCTTCAGAAGATCAGGATAGTTCTCCGGACGGAGACGCTGATACCCCTGCAGGTAGGTGTAGAACTGCGGTTCAATATAAAAGATCGAGCCATCCTCGTTCTGATAGCAGGTGGCAAAGCGATTCCTGAGATCAATCAGGATTTTCCGATCACTCCATTCCGGATAACGATAGGTAATCATTTCTTTTTTCCCTTCCTAGAATTATACCATTGAGAGCCGGGAAATGCCTTAGTCAAGCTTCCTAACTCTGAAAAGCAGCAAGCAAGGCCGATATTTCCTTCTCTGCCCAGACAAAGTCACCCAAGAGACTCGGACTGGAGATCTCTTTGCTGGCCTGCTGCAAGGTCTCTTGGGTGTCTTTGAGAGGTTTGATGAGCCCGGCGGAATCCCAGGATGCCTTGCTTAACGTCTTCATCAGCGACAGCTGATCATCGTGGAGGAGGTTAAGTCTTCTCGTATACTCAAAGCCTTCCGAAAAAGGCTTCTTGCCGGCTTGTTTGCGTTGGATCAGCTTGGCTGTCAATGCCAAGAGCGGCAACGCGGAAAGGGCTAAGGCGAGCTGACCCCGCTTCGTGTCGTCTTCCGTCTGGCTGACCTTCGTCAGCAGCTGATCATAGGTTAACATACGACCGCACCTCGGATAGCCACCAAAGCATTGTTGGCACTGCGGAAGAAGGCTTCCGGAGGATCAGGCATCTCATAGAAGGAGCCTAGGGAAAGCTGGCAAAGATGGGATAGTAGAATGATTTTCTCATTTAGGCAGGCTATCTTCTTAGGAAGCGGGATTTCATGGAGAGTGTTCTGCAGCGCATTAAGATTGCCGATGACGATGGCATAGTCATCGCTGGCGGCAATCACCTGATTCCATTCGGATTCCTCCAAAGGTGTCTTCTTCAGCGACAAAGTGAAGAAATCGCCGTCTTCTTTAAGAAGCCTGCTGATTCCTTCTTCCGTCTCCGGGAAAAGGTCATCGAGGTCCACCAGCCGCTTCTCCAGATCCTTCAGAATCGGAAGCAAGGACAAAAGACAGGCTGCCCCAGCAAAATAGGGACTGTCCTTCTCACCAAGGGCGGTTAAGATGGGCTGCGTGGCATTTTTTCTCATACATGAAGCTTACTGAAAAGCTCTCCTACTTTCTGATGAATGATGACATCGGCACGGGCATCATAGCTGTTGGGATCTTTGTTGATGAGGACAAGATGCTTGCCTTGGAAATAATCAATGAATCCGGCTGCCGGATAGACAACCAAGGAAGTGCCGGCAACAATCAGCAGATCCGCCTGAGAGATAGCGACTAAGGCATTGGTGACAATCTGCTCATTGAGCCCTTCCCCGTAAAGGACGACATCCGGTTTGATGATAGCCCCGCATTTGGGACAGTGCGGAACCAGCTCCTTGCTGTCACGGATTTCTTCGCCCGTGAAGGTCTTGCCGCACTGAGTGCAGCTGTTGCGGTGGATGGAGCCATGAAGCTCGTAGACCTTCTTCGATCCCGCCAGCTGATGAAGGCCGTCGATGTTCTGGGTCACAACGGCGGAGAGCTTGCCAGTCTGTTCGAGCTTGGCAAGATAGATATGGCAGGCATTGGGTTTCTTATCTAAGAGCAGCATCCGGTCCTTATAGAACCGGTAGAACTCTTCCGGATTGGCTTCGAAGAAGTCGATGGAGATGATCTGTTCCGGCGGATACTTGTATTGCTGATTGTAGAGTCCGTCCTGACTGCGGAAATCCGGAATACCGGATTCCGTGGAGACGCCGGCCCCACCGAAAAAGACGATGCGATGGCTTTGATCGATGAGATCCTGAAGCCGGAAGGCATCCTCTTCCAAAGACATTAGTCGTCCAACTTCCAATTGACCAGATACTTGCCGTCAATATCGGTGAAGTCACCGGTGATGATCTCAATGAGATCGACAATCGTGCCGATGCCAAAGAGTCCGCCGGTCAGAAGCCAGAGGATTCCGGTACCGATCTTGCCGACATAGAAACGATGGATGCCGCCGACAATGAAGAAGCCGAGGCAGCAGAGAATGGTGGCAATGCCACGGGACCGGAATGAGACCGGACGGCCATTGGCCGGGTTGTCGATGCTGTTGGCAGCCGGAGTATAGGTAGCATTGTTGCTGGTGCCGTCTTTCAGATTGGCACCGCACTTCGGGCAGAACGCATCCGTATCTTTGACTTCAGCTCCGCATTTGGGACAAAACATGATGATGTCCTCCTTTGTTTACAAGATCCTACTAGAAGAGAAACGGCAGAACGGCATCGGCCGTGGTGCTTACCTGAACACCGGTGTGCCACGTAACCGGAATGATGCCAACGGCTGCAAGGATGATGACCACAATGATGGCAATCCACTCCAGGGCCTGAATGATAACGGCAATCAGACCTAAGACGAAGCCGGTCTTGGAAAGGCTGTCATCCTTCTTGTACTTGCTCCCGATGACCATGGCAGCAATCGAGAAGAACAGGCCGATATACGGGAAGAGGAATCCAAAGACGCCGAAGACCAGCGAAATCAGGCCGCTGTCCTTCTTCGAAACATCGCTCGGATGGCTGTAATTCGTCTGATGGATCCGATAGCCACAGCTCGTACAGTAATCCGACTTCGGATCGACTTCCTTGCCGCAGTTAGGGCAATATTCTTTTTCTTCCATAGGGTTCCTCCTTGAGGTACTTCAAGTATAAGCGAATTAGGGTCGGATTGATACTTTTCTTCAAGGAAAGTGTCAAGCCTTATAAGCCTAGGAATGGAAAGGCGGCATTGACGGCAACGGAAATGGCCGCTGCGGAGGACGACGGGTTGTTGGCGGCCGTGACAGCCGCTTTGATGACGCCGATGACAAAGAGGATCTGGATAACCAAAGCGACGATGCCGACGATCATGCCGGCAAAAGCGGTATGGTCCTTGTCTTTGAACTTGGCGCCGACGATGATGGCACCGATGGCCGTACCAATCCCCAGAAACGGCAGGACGAAAGAGAGGATGCCTAAGATCAGACTGACGACACCGTATTCGTGGTCTCTTTCCCCGGTCGGGGCAGGGGCGGCCTTGGGAGCATAGGTATAGTTGTTGCCGTTGCTGTCTAACGGATGGAACGAGGTATCCTGTCTCGTCAGGCGGGTGCCGCAGTTCCGGCAGAAGTCATCCGTTGGGGATACTTCCTCTCCGCATTTCGGGCAATAGCATTTGATTTCAGGCATGGAAGAAATCTCCTTTCGCATTGAGTATACAAAGGTGAGCGGACAATTCAAGCATAAATTTATGGAAGATTCGACAGGTCATTTAAAAATGGTCAGAAACCGAGGAACCAGGCCCGGAAAAAGAAAGAGGCTGCCCTTTCAGGCAGCCTCCAGGAAACAGGATTGAAACTACTTCTCTAAGCCAGCATAACGGAGAATATCGTGATAACGATCTTCCGCATACTGAGCCGACTTATTGAGCAGCTCCTCAGCATGATCCGGATTGACACGGCTGAGCTCCGAGTAACGGGACTGAGTCATGACGAAGTCACGGAACTTCGTGAAGTCCGGCTTAGAAATCATATTGAGAGGATTCTGACCGTTGGCCTTGAGACGCGGATCATAGGTGAAGGTAAGGAAGTAACCGGACTCAACGGCAAGCTTCTCCTGACCGATGGCATTGGCAAGACCGCCCTTGATACCATGGTTCGCGCACGGAGCATAGCAGAGGACAAGAGACGGACCATTGTAGGACTCGGCATCGCTTAACGCCTTGATGGCAAGCGCCGGATTGGCACCTAAGGAGATACTGGCAACATAGACGTGGTCATAAGCCATGGCCATGAGAGCCATATTCTTCTTGGCAGTCTTCTTACCGGACGCAGCAAACTTAGCAATCTGACCGGTCTGAGAGGACTTGGAAGCCTGACCGCCGGTGTTGGAGTAGACCTCGGTATCCAGGACGAGGACATTGACATCGTCTTCGCTGGCGAGGACATGATCCAGACCGCCGTAGCCGATATCGTAAGACCAGCCATCGCCGCCGACGATCCAGATGGACTTATCAAGCAAATCGGCCTTCATGGCAAGCAGTGCCTTGATGTCGGTATTGCCCGAAGCTTCAATCAGATGGATCATCTTGGGGAGAATCTCACGGACATGGGCCTTGTTCTTGATGGTAGCAAGATAGTCATTGAGGACGTCCTTGAGTTCCGGCTCGACCTTATCGATGTTCTCGGTGATGATACGGCAGATACGAGCGAGCTTGGCATCGGTAGCGATTCTCATGCCGTAGCCATACTCAGCGTTATCTTCGAAGAGGGAGTTCGCCCAGGCGACACCCTCGCCGTTCTTATCGGTGACAAACGGAGTGAGCGGCGTAGAGCCGTTGTAAATCGAAGAGCAGCCCGTCGCGTTGGCAATCAGCATATCCTTGCCGAAAAGCTGAGTGGCAAGACGATAGTAAGGAGTCTCGCCGCAGCCGGCGCAGGCACCGCTGATTTCCTGATACGGCATATGGAAAGCGACTTCCTTGACCGTGCCAGCCGGATAGTAACCGGTCTTCGGCTCAATTTCCTTGTAGAGAACTTTGGCGGCAGCTTCATGCTTGAACTGAGACTTGGCTTCCTCAAGCTTGAGGGCCTTGACGACTAACGGCTTGCCCGTCTTCGGATCCATCACCAACTTGCCATCGGCATCCTTCTGAGGCTTGCCAGGGCAGATGTTGACGCAAAGACCGCAGCCGACGCAGTTCATCGGCGAAACCTGAATACGGAACTTCAGATCCTTGACATTGGCTCCACCCATGGCCGGAAGAACAGCCGCTCTCTCATCTTCAGGAAGCTTGGCAATATCTTCATCGGTAAGGAGGAACGGACGGATGGTAGCATGCGGGCAGACAAAGGCGCACTGGTTGCACTGGATGCAGTTATCCTTATTCCAAGACGGGACACGGTCAGCAATGGCTCTCTCTTCCTGGAAGGTGACGTTGTTACGCATCGTGCCATCCTCAAGCTCCCACTTACGGAAGGTGGAAACAGGAAGATCATAGCCGCCCAGATCGTTGATGATCGAGACATATTCATCCCAGTACTCATCACCGGTCATCGCGTTGTTCTTGCCAACCGGAAGACTGGCCCACGAAGCATCGACAGCGACCTGACGTAAGCCCTGGGTACCCTGATCGATGGCCTTGTAGTTGTTCTCAACGATATCCTGACCCTTCTTGGCGTAGGTCTTCTCAGCAAACTTCTTCATCCAGGTAGCAGCCTGATCATACGGCATGATCTGCTGGTTCAGATAGAAGAAGGAAGCCTGGAGAATGGTGTTGGTATGACGGCCCATGCCGGTGGCAAGGGCAATCTTATTGGCATCAATGACATAGAACTTGGCATGCTTGTCAGCTAAGCCCTTCTTCATCCGGTTCGGCATACTCTTGATGAGGGTAGCATCATCCATATCGGTGTTAAGTAAGAAAGTGCCGCCATCCTTGAGAGAGGACACCATATCGAACTTGAAGATGTAGGAATCCAACGAGCAGGAGACGAAGTCCGCGTTCTCGACATAATACGTCGAATGAATCGGCGTCTTGCCGAATCTTAAGTGCGAACGGGTGACACCGCCAGCCTTACGGGAATCGTAGGCAAAGTAAGCCTGAGCATACTGGTGCGTCTCATCGCCGATGATCTTGATGGAAGACTTGTTGGCGGAGACCGTACCATCCGAGCCTAAGCCATAGAAGAGGCAAGAGGCATAATCATGCGGAACCTTGTAGCTCTCATCAATCTGAATCGAGAGATGCGTGACATCATCTTCGATGCCGACAGTGAAACCAGTCCAGGTCTTCTGGGCATTGAGGAAATCAAAGACGGACTTGACGTGCTTCGGAGCGGTATCCTTGGAAGAGATGCCATAACGGCCGCCGACCACCATGATGTCATTGCGGTTGCCCTGCTTCAGAGCAGCGATAACATCGAGGTATAACGGCTCGCCATCGGAACCCGGTTCCTTGGTACGATCCAAGACCGCGATCTTCTTGACGGAAGCCGGAATCGTGGCTAATAAGTGCTTAACGGAGAACGGACGATAAAGGTGGACCTTGATCAGGCCGACCTTCTCACCCTTCTTCATGAGATCATCGACAACCTCGATGGCCGTCTCAGTGACGGAACCCATCGCGATGATGACTCTCTCAGCATTCGGATCACCATAATAGGTGAACGGAGCGTAAGGACGTCCGGTCGCTTCGGAGATCTTCTTGAAGTACTCGCAAGCGACATCGACAATGGCATCCTCATGTAAGTTCTGAGCTTCACGGCCCTGGAAGGTAATATCATCGTTCTCAGCACCGCCGCGGGTGACGGCATGACCATGCGGATTGAGAGCTCTCTTCTTGAAGTTGTCAACGGCAACCTCATCCAACTGAGCTTTCCACCAATCATCATTGACGAACTCAACGTTCTGAATTTCATGAGAAGTACGGAAGCCATCGAAGAAATGGATGACCGGAGTGCTGGCCTTGATAGCGATTAAATGAGCTAACGGAGCCAGATCCGCGATTTCCTGGACGGAGTGAGAGCAGATCATCGCAGCACCGGTCTGACGGCAGGCATAGACATCGCCATGATCACCGAAGATCGAAAGCGAACGGGCAGCTAAGGAACGGGCAGCGCAATGTAAGACAGCCGGAAGTTCCTCACCAACCCACTTGTAAATGTTCGGAATCATGAGAAGCAGACCCTGAGAAGCCGTGTAAGTGACGGCTAAGGAACCGCCCTGTAAGGCACCATGAACGGCACCGGAAGCACCGGCCTCAGACTGCATTTCAACGACCTTGACCGGATCGCCCCAGACATTCTTCATGCCGGCAACGGCATACTCATCCACGTGTTCAGCCATCGGGCTGGAAGGCGTAATCGGGTAGATGGCGGCGACTTCACTGAACTTGTACGAACCAAGAGCAGCAGCCGTATTGCCATCGACGGACTTCATCGTAAACTTCTCTTTTTCCATACACTTCCTCCAATTTTTATACGGATACGATTTATTATAGCCTCTCGGACCGATTTTGTTAAAGCCCTTTTATGTTTCTTTACTTGCAAAGAAAGGCTAAAACAACTCTTTTGTTGTCTTTTCCTTATTCACAAGTGTAAAAAACTCCATCTACAAAGGAAACCATGAAGCTCATTTTTTGAAAAAATCTTTGTTTTTTTGCAAAGGACTTAATTTGTGATTGCAATAAAGAGATAGTTTTTGGAAATTGGAATCCTTGGTTTAATTTTTCCAAATTTTATGAATGCAAGACAAGATTTGATAAACTCCACAGCAGCGAAAAAACAAAGTATGAAACACACCCGTTCCATTGCTGCGCAAAGAACGATAATGAATCATGAAAACTATTAGACCGATAGGACATTCAATCAAAAATACAGCCATACAAATTGGCAACAAAGCAATTAAGAAAGCAGAAGCTAGTAATCTAGGAATGAAAAGTAATAAGGATTTCATCTGACATTTTCCCCTCTTTATTATGGTTTCTTTAATTTCAAAATTATACAAACTCTTAAGCGCCTATTTACAAGGAATGGAATTGAGCCTGCCCCCTTTTATTATTTCAAGAACGTATATAAAGCCAAAAACGTGTAAATAATTTGTGTTTCTTTCATTATTAACGAAAAGAAGTATCCATAATCTAAAATGCCACAAATTAAAAGGCAGATTGAAAAAAGTCGTCATTAAAGTGCCGAAAGGCAAGAAATAAAGTGGTATTTATATCTTTAAATGAAGACCATTAAAACTATTCAAAATTGTCGCCCACAACGTCATCAAGTGAATCGCCTAGATTGTCTTCTATGTCATCAAGTGTTTGAATATTACTGGCAATTTCTATTGCGCTTTTTGTATGAGTATAAATGTTTTTCAGCTTTACTTTAGTGCCTATTTGGAAAAAGCCAACCTTTGATAAGACAATAGCGTAGATTCTTTCTAAATCAGAAAGAGCTTTTTTTCTTCTTTTTTCCAATTCCTCTGCATAACTTCTTTTTTGGGCTTCTTGATTTCTCCTATTAGCTTCCTGTTGTCTACTTTTTATTTCGTTAACTGCACACCGATAATCGTTGGAATTAGGAATCGATTTGTAATAATCAAGAAACTGGAAATAATAACTTTTAATTGCTTCAAGACCGTTTGCAGATCTTTCCTCGGAAATATAATGGTCAAGTGTTTGGCGCATTTTGCCAAGCGATTCGGAAGATAAGATTTTGTAAGAGCTGCCTAATTCAGCAGAAATATGCCCCATTGTTTTAAGATTTTTAGTACGAAGATTTTCAAGGTCGGAATTAATGGGGAAATTTAAGTGATTGTAATACCTACGGTTAGCACCATCAATTAAGCCCTGCAAAAAATAAATGGCTTGGTAGTCAAAATGAATAAATGTAGAATCCGTATGCTCGGATCCGTTTCTGTAATTAAGAATATTAAGTAGCTTTTGCTTGTCCGAAATATCTAATGTATCAGCAAATTGTCGCATTGAACCAAACCCTTTATAACTATTAGAATGATTGGGGAATAATTTGTCACAAATATCCTTCAATTCATTAAATCGATTAATAAACTCCCTGTCTGTATTCATAAATTCCTCCCTTGATTAAAAGCAAAAATCCTATCACACTAAATTAATTTTATCATAGATGGTAAATTATCAATCTAATTTTTCGATAGAAGCTATGGTTTTAACAGATAGATGAGAAATGGCAAAGCGGGGCAACTTAACCTAGCTAAGCTTTAAATAGGGGCAAAAGGCGTATAAATGAAAGATGAAACTTATCTAATAATTATTGGAAATGCAATACCAATCTAAATAGGCAATTTAATTGACAAAAAAGGTAGGATGGCTATAATAAAAAAGGAGGTAATCTTTATGTTCAAAAAAATGGAAAAATTGGTGGTTTCTGCTCAGAAAGAAAAAAATTCAGACAAGAAAGTCGCCTATGATCGTAGCCAGTGCAGAACAATTTTGAAGCGAAAAGATTGCTAAAATATTTAGAGGGGAAGTGTTTCCTGGCTCAATACCGTTTTCAGAATGCGATTCCAACAAAAGAAAATTGCTTTTTATTTGCTCTTTTAAGGTGATTAATACCCATGGAATTTAAGCTTAAGGATTCAATTGCTTTTCCAAAAAAAATTCTTATTCAAAAATTTGGTAGATGGTATTTAGTGTTAGCGTATGAAATTCCGACTTGGATGGTTTTTACTTTAAAAGAGTTTCGGTTTTTTCAAATTTTGAGGCGCTTGACGCTTCGAAATTCAATGATTAAATATTCAAAAACATATAAAGCATCTGAGGCTTCAACGATTCGTGTTGCAAGACATTGTCTTTTTAAAATTCAGGAAGCTATGTTTTTTAATAGTAATAAAGGCTTTTCAGAAGAAAAAATTGATAATGTCCCGCATAATATACAAATCAATTTAACAAACGCTTGTAATTTTCGATGCGCACATTGCTATCTTTCTGCAGGAATTGGAGATATTCATTTCTTAGATGAGGAAGCTATTGTTTCTTCAGTCGAGGACATTTCCAAAAAATGCAAAATCGATTTTGTGGTTCTTTCCGGAGGCGAGCCCTTAATTTTCCCTTCTCTTGCCAATCTTGCAGCTCGGCTTAAAAAATTCCATCTTGTTTTATTCACAAATGGTTCCCTCCTTAATAGTTCAAATGCCCCGTTAATCTTAAAGTATTTTAAAGAGGTTCAAATTAGTCTTGAAGGGGTAACCAAGGCAGCATTTGAAAAAATACGTGGGCAAGGTAATTACGAAAAGGTCCTCAATGCTATTAATTTGGTTAAAAAGTCAGGAATTAAACTGACTTTGGCTATTACTATTTTGCCATCTACTATAGAAGATATTCAAAAGAACCTTATTTCTTTCGTTCAGTCTATAAATTATGATCGCCTGGAAGTCAGATTAAATAACGAGATTGAAATGACCGGAAATGCTGTCAATCTTGATTTTTCAAATTACAACAAGCAGAAATCAAACAGAATTGTTCTCGCTCTCTATAAAAAATTAAGAAATTTAGGTTTCTCTCCTGTTAGTCCAAACAAGCGGGGCGTAAAATTCTTAAACTGTGGTATTGGAGCATCTTTCGTTATTAATTATGATGGTTTTATATATCCTTGCAATAAATTTACAAGCTTACGGGTTCCTATTGCTCATAATTGTTCATCAATAGTGCCTCGATTCAACAAATTTAACGAATTAACTGGGATTAACAATATAAAGAGATGCACTCACTGCAAATTGCGCTATATTTGTAGCGGGATGTGCAAAATTGATAACTTTCAAAAAAACGGGTCTGTTATAAAACCCGCTTGTAGCAAAGAAACTAGACGCCAAGCCCTATTTTCTTTGCTAAGGTCTTCGCTATGAAAAGAGATAATCAGTTACTTTCTTATATTGGAGTGAAAACAAACAACTTAAAAAATATAAATTTTTCCTTTAAAACAAATAACATCACTCTTATTGACGGTGTCAGCGGTAGTGGAAAGTCTTCACTTGCTTTTGATACAATTGCAGCTATCAGCAAGAACCAATTTTCAATAATGACAGGAGAAGGAGAGTCTTTTCAAAATTATATACTGGATTCTTTTTCAAACACCCTCCCATGTATTCCTCTTAATCAATTAAACTTCAATTTAAACCCTCGGTCAACAATTTTAAGCTATTTTGGTCTCGAGCACAGTTTAGAATATGTTCTATCAGAAATCTCTCATAAAAATATGAGTGATTTTGTCCCCTCTTTTGCTAATGAATGTGAGATGTGCAAAGGACTCGGCATTGTTTATTCCTTTAGCTTAGATAAAAGTATTGACTCAAATTGTCAAATCTCCTCCAATCCCTTTTTGTTTTGGCATGGTGTAGACAATCCTTTCTATAAAGAGATATTAGTGTCTTTTTGTAAAGAAAAAAATATTGATATTCACAAAAAGTTTTATGAACTCAGCGAAAAAGAAAGAGACCTTTTACTATATGGGTCTTCTACAAAAAGAATAAGATTGGTCTGTTCAATAAACGGAAAGAAGCGGGTAAGAACTATGTCGTATCTTGGCGCTGCCCTTTTTTACAATAACCAGGTGGGAAAACTCTTGTCCAAAAAGAAGGATTTTTCTGAAATATCAATATGTCCAAAATGCAACGGCTCAAGATTTTCTAAAAGAGTTGGAGAGATTCCCTTAGCTAATGGCGTGACTTTTTCTGATATTCTTTTAATGCCTTTCAAAAATATCAGCACTTTCTTTTCGCACTTCATTTCAAATAAAAACCCCCGTTTAAGTGAATCAATAAAAAACATCTCAAATTTCTCTGACTTTGCTACTTCTATTGGATTGGAATATCTTAATTTTTCTCGTTCAATTCCAACACTATCTGGAGGTGAACTTCAAAGACTCCGAATGATTCCTTTGCTCACTGGAAAAATAGGCAATTTATTAATTGTTTTGGACGAGCCATCAGCTTCTCTTTATCCCTCAGAAACTTTAGAATTAGCAAGAAAAATAAAAATATTATCAAGAAATAATACGATTTTAATGATTGATCATAACAAAAATATGCAATCAATTTCAGATGAATCTATATATTTGGGTCCGGGGAGTGGGAAAAATGGTGGATGCATAATTTCAAAAAAAGAATATGAAAAGTCCCAGAATATGCTTCCAAAATTTGATTTTATAGAAGGTAAAAATACAGGCAAGATTTGTCTCCGTTCCAATCTAGTCAATATGGAAGGCTCTATTGAATTGAGGACAAGCACAATCGTTGGGATTTGTGGCAAAAACGGGGTTGGAAAAAGCACATTATTGTCGACAATTTTAAATAGAATCCTCCCAAAATATGAATTAGTTACTCAAAGACCTATTCGGGGAAATTCCAATTCAACTGTTGGCACTTTTTCCGGACTTGTTGATTTAATCAGAAACGTTTTTTCCAAATTTTTTAGCGTTGATCCAAACTTTTTCTCCTATTTTGGAGAAGGAGCATGCCCAAAATGTCATGGAAGTGGTCGTATGCTGATTGGAGAATTCTATGGCGAAAAATTATATGATAAGTGTGATTTATGTAATGGATCCCGTTTTTCTAGTAAAATTAAGAAATATTCAATTAACGGGACAGATTACGTAACAACTATTTCCGTCCCCATTTCGGAAATTGATACCAAAATTTCTTCATATGACCCAAAAATAGCTGAGAATTTGGTCCTTTTAAAAAACCTTGGGTTGGGTCATTTATCACTGTCTCAAATGGTTAGCTCTCTTTCAGGCGGGGAGAATCAACGATTAAAGCTTTATGCTAGTTTGAATGACAATAAAATGGAATGCTTTGGACTTGATGAGCCCTCAAAAGGGTTGGATGACAAATCTATTATTTGCATGTTCAATGTTTTATCAGATTATGTAAGAAAATACAATAAAACATTTTATATTGTTGATCATAACGAGCTCATCCTTTCATTATGTTCATATCTAATAGAATTGCAAAAGAATCCTTTGGGGGTCACCATGCCTGTTTTTGATAATGAGACCCCATTAGTTTTCAATTGTAAGCAAAGTGATATAGCACATTATCTTCGGACGAACATATTATCTGCTAAGTAAAGCTTTAGTCGTGAAGTTATCGCCATATCTATTCGAAATATTGGATTTTTTAATCACGTTAAAATTATTATTACTGTTTATTAGGCAAAATCTTCAAAGGAAAGAAGACAATGGGTTGACCAAAAAATACGAGATATTGGTTAGGATAAATAAATAACAATGAGATTTCAATTGATCCATATTTGGAATCTTGCGTTGTGGTAAATGAAAAATGAAGTCAAAGAAGCAAAAAGATGTGTTAATTCAAATAATGACCTACCGCAACTCTATTAAAAAACGAGCTCAATACCTATATATTTTCTCTAATGACTCTATTCTGCCAATCTTCCTTGTGCTGATCATAAGTATAATTGCTTGCGGAATACTAATCATTTTTTCTTACAGCCGGAGCAGCAACCAGCTTGAATTCAGGAGGAGGGTTATATAAGTTGTTTCCAATCATTTCTTCTACATTCCCTTAGGGTTCTACATATCGGATTTGGAGTCTTTCCTTAATATTGTGAATTCTTAGAACATCTTAAGAAACCTTTTAGTACTATCGACAAGATAGTTATTCCTCACCCCCTGAATTTTGATTGTCTTATCACTGAAATACATTCCTCTTATAGTTATTTACCCTCTTTTCCCCATTTAGACTAACATCTTTGCTATTTACATTGGTTGTCACTTAAGCAAGACGAACTTTCGATGCTTTTACTCGGACCGTCACCGAGTCTACTCTCCAGGTTAATGAAACCATCCGCAAGGCGAGCAAGCTCCCCTTTAATGCCGCTTTTGAAGAAGACAACCTCTGTTATTATTCCGCTTTCACGAAGATTGGTAACAATGGGGCTTAGTCTTTCAGAATTGGATATTAGTGTTATGGTTCCCACGCCTTCTGTATAAGCACACCGATAGATATCACATGTCATTTCTATCGTTGGATCGGCTATGAAGTAAGGACCATAGTTAGTGCCAACGACCTTGCGAATAATAAGCCCACAAGCTTCGAGATCTCCGATTTCTTTATCACGTGCATGAGGAAAATGAGGATTAATTGCAATATAGACATAAGCGGAATGAAGACTTCGCTGATGATATTGGTCGAAATCCTTTAAGAAGGAGATTAATTCTTTGATATTAAGACAAGTAGAGAGTTGTGTGGCTTGGCTAATAAAGGAATCATAATCTAAGAACAATGCAAACCGATCTTTTTGAGGGGGTTGAGTGTTGGTAAGAATAGTGTCATCGCCATTTCTGAAAACTTCAGCCTTAACTTTATGGCAGACTTTTTCCGATTGTACCATTTTGATTTTTCCTTTGTTTTGTCCGGGCATCGTTGTCCTTCCTTTTTGAGATTACTAAGTAAAGATCCTGAGCAACGGAGCTTCCGTTAGTCAGGAGAACGATATTTTTTTAAATCTTGAATGAAAGGGATCCAGCTACAATAGAGATAGTTGAGTCAAATAGTAGGATTGTGAAGAACCTCATCTGACTAAGTCAATAATTGCTGCTTTGTCTTGTGCTTAATTTAGAAGGAATTCAATAGTATGAACTCGAGTTCACGTTTCCAACGTTCTCAGTTCGATAGATTCCTTTAATGACTAAGTGATTTTTTAATATGGCCAATCACTTTTCTTATTTTTGGGCTTTCTTTATTGCGCAATTAGCCCAATATTTAATAAATAGTAAGTTAGATGTCTACCATATTCCTTAATCACATCCCGCCTAATGTGCTTCAGTTATTGCCCTCCATGTTGTTATCTGAATGCAATTTGGTGAAAATTTGACGAAGTAATTATACACCTATTTTTTTCAATTGCAAGAGGTTTCAAATCCCTATAAGAAATAAGGAGTTCTCAAATACCCCCAAAGCACTTGCATTTGCCACCTATCTCTGTCAGTCCCCCCCCCTGTTACGCAGATTGTTTATAAAGTCGAGCAATAAAAATCTAGAAGATTTCAAAGCATATTTAAGTGACGCAAATGGCAATAAATTACAATCAGTCAATGGCCGAAAACTTTATAGAAGACTTCCCTTTGAATAAGTCTCTAATGCCGCTTTATACTTTTTTATAAAATTTTCTCTAAGAGAAAAAGGAGCAATGACTTCGGCCTCGCTTCCAAAGCGGAAAAGATAAGCTGTTGCCTGTTCTTCTGAGCAACGAAATACAATAATAACAGAACCATCAGGCCCTTTAGCTGATATTTCATAATCTTGTGGCCTTAAATAGAGCTGAGAATAAAAGCTTTCAAGACCCTTGGCAGTAAATCTCACTTGAATTACCCTGGGTTTGTTAACTAAATAAACCGCGGTTCTTTGTCTCAGCAAAAGCTGTAGGTTTTCAGTTTTCTCTTTTGAGATAAAACCGCTTAAGGAGCGAACTTCAGAAATCTTGTTGATTCTGCTAAGCATGAAAGACATTGGTACTTTGATTTCATCCGGAAGTTTATTACTTTCTGATTCCAATTGTTTTTCAGCATATCCAACCAAATAATTGAAAGCCATGGTAGAATCCTGAACAACACCATAAGGGGAAACATAGTATTGTATGCCGCTTAAATTTTTTCCTCCACTTTTACTTTCTTCTAAGAAAGTAATTCTTAGTCGGGTCTTATCTTGGATGGCATGCAATATGGTCTCATAGGAGTCTTTAAAATAAATTTGTTCTCTCCTATAATGAGGAAGTAAAACGTATTCTTCAAAAAGTGCTTTTAGGTAAGCACCAATAGCATATTTACCATAAAATAATGTCTCTTTTGATTCCCTTAAAAGCGAAATGTTACCATTATTTATCCGAATCTTCTGTCCATATCCTTTTTGATAAGACTTAGCTTTCTGCTTTAGTTCCTCTTCGTATTGTACGAGAATTTTATTTTCATAAAGTTTCTTAGATTCCTCCGGCTCTAGAGAAAACTCTTCGCTTGAAAAGAGTGATTCAAGTTCTTGGCGTTTTTTGTCTACTCTTAAACTAATTGAAGCGTCAGCGTCTAAATAGAAATTAAGAAAAATCCGATTAAAAAGACCGGACAAAGAGAGCTTTTCTGGATCAAATTCATAAAGATCACCCAAAAGAATAATCCAAGCACCTTTTGAAAGGTTAAGATGTTGCTTAAATCCATTGGTGTAGCTTTCGTCAATTAAGAAGCCTTCGTTCCCCATAAACTTGTTCCCCCAAAAATCACATTCAATTATAGCGAAGCAGAAAGCTTTTGGCTTTTTTTTAGAAATAGAGAACAACAATTAAGCCAGTTATCCAAGGTTTTGTTCCCTACTAGGGAACTTTTTTATTCGTTTTTTTAGTTTTTTTACATATTTTAGGGAACAAATTTTGTTAAAAAACTGATACCTTTTAGTTACCCTTTTGCTCAACTAGAATATAAGCAACAAAAATGACCTGCTTAGAAATACTGTCGCAACTCATCGCTAAGACAATCAAGGATTCATCCTCGCTGGATGATCCCAAGGCCTTTCTTGATAGTTATTCTTCCACCCTTAGTAAAGAAAGTTCCGAAGAAGAGCTTCTCCAGGAAGAAACACTCCGTCTCATCTATTCCAAAGGTTTTAATCTCTACCAACAAATACGCCGACTGAAGAACAGTTCGCTGGATAAGCTGATTGCTTCTCTATCGGCACTGACCAATCAGTTAGAACTTAACCATATTCCAAGTTACCTCTATGCCTACCTCATCAGTTGCTTCCTTAAAGCCTTCAATATTCCCTGTGATGATATCCCATGGATTAATCCTCACACCTACGGCTTATCAAAAGACTCGACCAAAATCCAGCTTCTTCCTCTCTCTCGATCACAGACATTAGGTCAAGGGTATCCAAGCTATGACCTTAGAAAGGATTATGTCTTGGACGAAAGCAAAGGTTTATCCCAGTACTTGGGGGATTCTTCCTTTGTCATCATTCCCGAAGGGGTGTCTTCTATCGGTTGCCTCTTCCAAGAGTCAAAAGAACTCCAAGATATTGTCCTTCCGAATAGTCTCTCATTGCTGCCACCCGAAGCCTTCGAGAGTTGTCCTCGTCTCCGTTATGTCTTTCTTTCCAACTCACCCATTGAGGAAGTCCCGGAATCCTGCTTTGAAGACGACTCTCAACTAATCCTAATCAATCTTCCTGTAGTCAAACGCATCCAGCAAAGCGCATTCCGTAATGATTCTTCATTAATAAAGATAAAGGTTGGTTCCTTAGAATCTATTGAGGAAAAGGCTTTCTACAATTGTTCCTCATTGGAAACCATTGAAGCTTATCGAAACCAGATCCTATCGCTTCCTGCTTCTTGTTTCGAGGGCTGCCGGTCTCTGAATAACTTCGACTTTCTCTTCCATGCTGAAAATTACGGCGAGAACGCCCTGGAAGATACGGATCTTAGAGGATTTGACTTCGCCCACCATGCCTATCGGAAGGTGAGCAAGAATGCCTTTGCCTCCGACAATTACCCGGATGTCTTCTCCTTGAATCTATCCGAATCAGAAATCGTTGCTCCCCAAGCCTTCAAGATCAAAGACAATCACGTCCATACCATTGATTACCTAAGACTGGGTTATCCGTCCCACCTTCAAGTCTCCAACCTCAGTGAACTCTTCAAAGATAACCTCCTCTCCTTCAATGCCTATGTCCGCATCAATCACCTGATCTTACCGGCAGCGGCCGATCTTCACTTCCTGGAAGGATGCCACAACATCCGTGAGGTTGTTCCGATTGATCCGAATCGGCAAAGCATCAAAGAAGAGCCTAAGAAAACACCGTTCCGTAAGTTGCTGGATGACTGGATGATGAAGCAATAGAAAGGAGCTAGCTATGGCTCAAGAAAAACAATATTACGGCGAAGACGATGATCTGGAAACCAACAATGCCCCACGGTTACCCGTGTGTCTTTGCATTGATGTCTCCGGCTCCATGCTGGAAGTCACAAATCCTTCCGATACCACCTATACGGGTGAAACGGTTGAAAGGGATGGCAACACCTATGATGTCGTCACTTCCGGAAGAACCCGGCTGGATGACGTGATTGATGCCGTCAATACCTTCTATGACACCATCAAAAAAGACCCGAAGGCACGGCAGTCCTGTGAAATCAGCATTGTCCTCTTCTCGGAGACGGCCAACCTTGTCGAGGACTACTCCTTGGTAGACCGGAAAGAGGCCTTCTCCCATCAGAAAACAGATGACTATGAGCATGATGGCACCAATATGTCAAAAGGTGTCACCTTAGCTTTGGAAACCTTAACTCAGCGTAAAGCCCTCTATAAGTCCACTGGGGTTGACTACTACCAGCCTTGGCTGGTGCTGCTGACCGATGGCAATCCTACCGATGACGTCAAAGACATCCAGCGGCTGACCCAGCAGATGGAAGCCGGCAAGAAGCTCTCCGTGCTCCCCTTCATCTTGGGTGAGGATGTCAACCGGGAAGTGCTGGCTGGTTTCTCCCACCGCCCTCCGATTCGGGTCAACGATATGGAGAAGTGCTTTGAGTGGCTGGGAAAGTCCGTCTCTCAGGTCTCCAATTCCCGCGTTGGCGAGACCGTCAAAGTCGATACGACAGATATCACCAAATGGGGTGAGTATTAGAAAGGAGAAAGGAAATGTCCATTTCAAACAAGTATACCGGTGAAGATGATCAGATTGAAATCAACTCTGCCAACAAAACGCCGGTCTGTCTCTGCCTGGATATCAGCGGATCCATGGGAAAAGCGGATGCCAAAGGCCAAATCCCGATTGACAAGATGAAGGAGGGTTTATCCCACTTCTATGCCAGCATCGCGAGTCAGCCTCAGGCTGCCGAAAGCTGTGAAATCACCCTGATTACCTTTAACAGCGATGTGACGCCTCTCAATGACTTCGGATCCGTCAAAAACGTTCCCGACCTCGATCTCCATGCTCAGGGCGGGACCGCCCTTTGCCATGCCGTCGATAAAGCTCTGAATCTCCTGAACGACCGGAAACGGCTCTATCGGGAAAACGGCATTGATTACTACCAGCCTTGGCTCATCGTCTTGACCGACGGGAAGCCCGGCGATACTGAGATGCTTACGGAAGTCCAGGCTAAGACCAGCGAACTGGTCAAAAGCAGAAAGCTGAATGCCTGGTTCATTGTCGTTGGCAACGACGAGGATGACGAAAAGTGGCGCTCTATTCAATCAACCCTGGCTGGTTTCACTCCTGATCATCCCGTAATGCACCTGAAAGATCTCGACTTTCCCGCCCTGTTCGAATGGCTGGGAAAGTCGGTCTCTCAGCCTGCTCAAGGCATTGTCAGCACAGGTTCTGACAAGCCGACAACTCTCTAACTATGACAAAGTATTGGTACTGTCATGCCAATCGAATCTGCGGTCTTCGGCACCAGGGAATCGTGCCTCCTTGCCCTTGCCAGGATCATGTATGCCATGAAGAGAGCAATGGCGTCTCTGCCATTGTTCTCTCCGATGGCTGTAGTAGCTCTCAAGAAGGCGACAAAGCTGCCGAACTGACAGTTTTTGTCGTCCTGAATGCTCTCATCCACTCCTTCAGTCTCTTCCAATATCAGGATCCGCTGAGAATCAAGATTGCTCTCGTAGAAGCCATCATTGACAGCTTCAAAAGAGAAATGGCTGCTCATCAAGGCAAGTACTTCCCCAGCGGGTTCCCAATGCCGTCGAAGAAAAACCTCCCTCAAGTTGAGAAGCTCTACTTCAACGCCCTGGATGAATTCAATGCCACTCTTCTCTTCGTTGCCGTCAAGGGCAATCAGGCCATCTATGGTCATATCGGAGACGGCTACATCGGTGCACTGGAAGATGGAGTCATGAAAATTCTCTCAACTGAAATCAAGGATGAGGCAGTCAACGAAACGGTCTATCCCACAACCATCTACAAAGATTCCCTGCTCAGCCGATTCCTTGCCAGCTATGACCGCTTCCGCTTAGTCCTGATTCCGGATGTCTCCTCCTACCAAGGCTTCCTCCTAATGTCCGATGGTCCTGATTCCTTAGTCGATACAACCATTCCCTTTGAAAGAAAGTTCCGTCCTTCGGTAAAGAAACTCTTCGCAATGACATCTTCTCCTAATCAGAAGGAAGCGGATGATTATCTTCTCAGCTACCTTAAGACGAATCAGCAGAAGTTATCTCCCTATGCCGAAGACGATCTGAGTCTTGCCTTAATGGTCCGTCCTGGCTTCGTCCCCGAAGACATTCACTCCTATGAAGTCCTCTCTGAAAAGCCTCAGGTCTTCGCTCTCGCCCTGATCCCT
This sequence comes from Bacilli bacterium, assembly GCA_022647725.1. Classification (GTDB taxonomy): domain Bacteria; phylum Bacillota_I; class Bacilli_A; order RFN20; family CAG-288; genus Enterosoma. The sequence continues at coordinate 948,545 of JALCLG010000001.1, read as the reverse complement.
GGAGAAGAAGCAAAGACGGTGATGTCCGGTCTGGTACCGATTCAAGAAAGGAGGTAAAAGCCCAATGGAAAATCTTGATAGCGTAAGACCCTTCCCACTCTCCCAAGGTGCTGTCCCGTCGTTGGACATGACACCGATCTATCACGATGTTCCTGATGAAGGCTTTACGGACCAGGTACTTTGGACCAGTGCGGGAAGAAAGGCTGTTGTCGGCCCTCTCTATGGAAAGGGAGGGGAAGGTGTCGTTTACGGGGTGAAGAATTATCCCGGCAAGATCGTCAAGATTTACCGGAACAAAGTCAACTGCAGCTTCCGTAAGACAAAGATTGAACTGATGGTCTCCCATCCTTTGAACAATCCGACCATCGGTTGGCCACAGGAAGCACTCTATGACACTCGGAACAAGTTCTTAGGTTATCTCCGGGATGATATTACGGGAATTGATCTTTCCAGCAGCATCGCTCAGAACACCTATTTGGCTGTTCCCAAGACCTATCCCGGCTTCAGCAGGACCTACCAGGTCCGGCTGATTCTCTCCGTTCTGGAGAGTCTGAAGTATCTCCATGACCGGAACATCCTGGTCGGTGACCTGAAACTTGAGAATCTTCTCTTAAAGAAAGATGACTTTGCTAAAGCTTATATCGTCGACTGCGATAGCTTCCAGGTCGATAAGTATCCTTGTCCGGTGCTGACCTCCGAATACACCTCTCCTAGCTTCTACAACAAGGAAGCCTCTTGCTATTACCGGACAATGGAAGACGAGTACTTCGCCGTTGCCAGCCTGCTCTTCCATCTCTTCTTCTTCGGCAAGAACCCTTATTCCTACTGCACCAACGCCAAGGATCCCAATGACAAGGAAGCCAACGACTATCTATTAAAGAATCAGTATCCCCCGTTTGCCTACAACCTGAAAAGGTCCAACAAACGCATTCCCAAAGGAATCTATGGCATCCTCTGGTCTCATCTTCCCGGCTTCCTCAAAGAGGATTTCGTCAATGAATTCACGGGAACGAAGGTCATCGCCACCGGCCAGTGGCTCGATGACATGAAGAGCTATCTTCATTACCTCTTAGACGGACGGATTGCCAAGGTCGATCCGGAGGCTAACAGCATTCTTCCCGAAAGCAGTCTCCCCTACAAGCTACTGGCACTCCCCAGACCCAAGGATGAGCGTTCATCCGCGGTGACGGGACTGGTGATGAAAGCTGTCATCTGTGAGGCTCTTCTCCAGCTTCCCTCGCTTTCAAGAATTCTGTCTCCCTTCTTCTGGGATCCCATCGTGATTGCCTTAGAGCATAGTCCCATCTATGAAGGACAGTACCGGAACGGGAAGCTGACGGTAAGACTGGAAAAGAACAATGGCATCCTCAAGACGGTACGGGCTGAGCTGACCTATTGAAAAAGAGGAAAAAACAATGGAACAAACAAGTTTTACGACGATGAATCTGTCGGCGGTGATGGAGGCTTATATCGCGGATCCCTTCAAGGGAAGAGAAGCCTTTATCAGCGCCTATGAGTGCTTCTGCAGTGCCAAGGAATACGATCAGATTTATCCGACACCCTGTGACGGACGGTATTATGGTCCCCACGAATTTGCTGAGGATATGCGGGCTATCTGGGGCAAGAACTACACGAAACATGGGGTTGCCCCCATTTCCGGGAAGGTTCCCTATGCCGACATTCCCACCTTTGATCTCTCGAAAGGAAATCCGGAGGAGGATGCTGCCTACTTCCATCTGCTTATCCAAGTGATGGAAAAGGCCTACAAAATGCGGGATTACTACGTTGTCTCGGTCGCAATGGGCTGGGGATTCAGTTATGTTCCGCAAGCTGGCAAAGAAGATTCGGATACCTATCTCCATGACTGCAACATCATCTTGGCTGGCAATGTCGGCCGGGGAAACCGGATGATTCCTATGTTCGAAGTAAAGAACATAGCCCTGGCGATGCCTGCCAACGACAAGGAGCACTGGCCGTTTAATCCCTATCTCTTCCTTGACCTGGCCTGGAACTGTCCGGACAAACTGGATAGCAAGCTCTTAGGAAGCCTGCTGAGAAGTCTCATCGTCGGACCGGACCATTTCGGCGAACAGATGCATCTCCTCAGAGTCTGCCTGGCCTATCAGAAGAAGTTCCCGGATCAGTTGGTCGGCCGAGAAGACTTCTTCGAAGAAATTGTCAACACGGCCTTCGACTGCGAACTTCGCTTCGAAGCCGATCTGGATTCCCGCATCTATAGGAAAGACTACAACGTCAAGCATCTCTTCATCCTGGAAGGTCTGAAATACCATGGCTTCCTGGTCAAGAAAGACAAGCGGGAGTTAAGGAACCGTTTCCTTGATCTCAGACAAAAGGTCCTCGACTTCGAAGATAACGTCAATCCGGATGGTGCCTATGCTACCCGTGCCTATGACCGCATTGCCGCCCGGCTTTGATGTCATCGCGGAGAAGATCAAGGTGCCTTCAACAGAAAAGGAGGATATATATCGATGATTTGTGCAATTATCTGTGCAATCTTCACCCTTGTCGCCTACAACGGCACCCCTTGGGTTGCCTTCTTTGCCTGCATCTTCTTTCTTGCAGGTAACGTGGAATCCCTCTGGTTTCTCTTTAAGTGCGAGGACGTTGACTTCAAACTCCGTTTCATCTCCAACGTGATTGCCGCCTCCATCTTAGGAGCTTGTGTGTTCTCCCTCTTCCGCATTTTCTACAACTGGCTGGGCCCGGGAGCAACCGCGAGTTCGGCTTCAACCCTGAGTGCTATCCGGATGGCCGGAGATGAGTTTATAAGCTGTACCCCTTTCTCTGGACTGGCTAGGTGTCACTTCCTTCCAAGGCCTGGCCTTGGAAGGAAGCCCGGCGCCTCCGCCCGGAGGAGGGGGGTTTCATATGAAGTACACGTTCGAGCAGAAGATGGCCGCCGTCAGGCAGTACCTGACGAAGGGATCCGCGGAAGTGCCCGCATACGTGACGTCCAAGGCGAAAACATTCAAGATAAAGGTCCGGAGGTGGGCCCTGGTCTACAGGATGCACGGCGCGGAGGCACTGAGACACGGGAAGACAAGGCACTTCACCCCGGATCAGAAGCTCGCCGCCGTCCGGAGGGGCCTCGCGGGGGAGGCCCTGACCGCCGTTGCCGCTTCCCTCGGAATGCCGGACTGCTCCATCGTCCTCTCCTGGCAGCGCGCCTATTTGAAAAGCGGCCTCCAGGGCTTACAATCTAGGCAGGGAAGGAGGCCGAGGGATGCCAAAGGGGAAGGAAGAGAAGACGGAGGAAAGCTCCGAGCTGCGGCGCCTGAGAGAGGAGAACTCCAGGCTGCGGCTGGAAAACGCCTACTTAAAAAAATTGAAGGCCTTGGCGGACGCGGAGGAGCGTCGCCAAGGCTCCGGGCCGAAGCGGTGAGGGAGATCCTCGGAGAGATCCCGTCTGCGGGGCTGAAGGATCTCCTCCAGGCCGCCGGCCTGGCCAAGTCGACCTATTTCTTCGAGGCCGGACGCCGGGACCCGGACGCGAGGAACGCCGAGACCGCCCGGCTCATTTCGGACATCTTCGAGGAGAACAGGTCCCGGTACGGCGTGAGGAGGGTCACCGCCGAGCTGCGCCGGAGGGGCCTGTCCGTCAACCACAAGAGGGTGCAGCGCCTGATGAGGAAGATGGGCCTGGCGGGGATCAGGAGGCGCATCAGGTACAACTCCTACGTCGGCGGCGAGGGAAGGGAGTCTCCGGACCTCCTGCTGAGTGAGCGTGCGGACTCGAGGGGCAGGGTCCGGCGGCTGTCCGACTTCGGCTGCTCGCGGCCGGACGAGAAGTGGACGACCGACGTCAGCCAGTTCACCCTCCCCGGCGGGACGAAGTGCTACCTCGCGCCCGTCAAGGACATGTTCACCGGGGAGATCGTCTCCTACGACTTCGCCCTCTCGCCGGACCTCGCACAGCAGATGAGGATGCTCGGCAGGGCCTTCGCCGCGCACGGCTGCCTCAGGGGGACGGTCTTCCACTCCGACCAGGGGTGGCAGTACCGCCACCCCGCCTACATGGCGGCGCTGCGCGGGATGGGAATCCGGCAGTCGATGTCGAGAAAGGGCAACTGCCTCGACAACTGCATCATGGAGAGCTTCTTCGGGACGATGAAGAACGAGATGTTCTACGGCCACGAGAGGGAGTTCGGCTGCTTCGCCGACCTCGCCGCGGCCGTCGGGGACTACATCCGGGACTACAACACGAGGCGGCTGAGGTACTTCGCGGACGTCGGGCTGTACATGACGCCGTCGGAGCGGCGGGCGGCGTGGTCCGCCGCAGAAGCAAAAAGCAGGCCAAGTGTCTGTCATTGACATGACAGCCATTGACCTGCATTTGCTTCTGTACTATCCTAGTCCCAGCTAAGTCCAAAATTAAGGGTACACCTCATTATCCGTCGAGCCGAAATGCTCTTTCACCTTCAGGGACGTTAAAAGAAAGGAGATCCTTATGATCTGCGAAATTGTTGCTCTGATATTAGCGATTGTTGCGACGTTCGGTGCGAAGTGGCTTGCGGTTATCTCCGTTGTTGCCTGGTTAGCCGGGATCGGTGAGTTCTTCTTGGTCGTCCATAACGTCCATAAATCAGCCGGTGTGGCCATTGCCTATGACCTGACAGTGGGTATCCTCCTTAGCGCTGCAATGTGGTTAGACATTGATGCCTTGGAAAGCTGGTATACGGCTTCTCACTCTTCGGCAAATATGGCAACGCTGTTCTGGCTGAAGGATCTGTTTGCCTGTAAAGCGGAGGCCCTTCTCCATTGCTGAGCTTAGGTGTCATCCGAAAGGATAGTCAAGAAAGGAGATCCTTATGATCTGTGGCATTGTTGCGTTCATATTAGCGATCGCTGCCAAGCCAGATATCAAGTACATGGCCTTCCTTTCTATCGTTCTGGTCCTTCTGGGCATCCTGGAATGTGCCCTTATCTTCGACTCACTCAGAGAGATTCCTTGGCTATTCGTTGTCTACTACCTCGTCGTGTCGTTCCTGTTGGTATTCAGTTTCTTCTCCGACATCAGAGTCATCGAAAGAGCAGACTCTTTGACCACCAGCAAGTCCGTACTGGAAGTCATCTTCTGGCTTAAGGGACTCCTGGTCTGGAAAATCGATGACTGGCGCGACTTCTGGGATCCCGAAGAATCATGACGGAAAGACCATCACCCTTCGGCTTCCGAAGCAGAGACGGTACGAAGGCTTCATGAAAGGAGCAAAGAATCATGCTCGACCCTTGTAAACGGAGACTCTACTTAATCCGCATTAAGACGCTCAATCAAAGCTATGCCCACAAAAAGGCCAGCTTAAAGAAAGCAATGCATGTCCGACGCCTTGGTCCTTACCTCTATGTCTTCAAAGGGATGTCCAAGGAAGAAAGAGCGAACTTCGGGAAACCTAAGATTGATACTTAATTCGAGTAATCCGTTAGGCAACTTTGTTATCAATGATAAGGTCGTTTCTATCCTAGAAGGAAAGGGACGTCAAAGAAACGGCCCAAAGGGCTCAAGAAAGGAAGTTAGCCTATGCAGAACAAAATCAAAAATTGGTCGATGCTTGTTGCGTTAGGATTCTCGATGATGACGGGCCTTACTGCCTGTAACAAGAAAAAGCCGATTGTGACAATCTCACAGATCACCTGGGGATTCGTCTCGGCCGAAACAGGTTCCCTGTCACAGAATGTCACCCTCTATCCGTATACGACGTATAAGCTGAGATACAACTTCTCCCTCTCCGTGGATTCGAATCTGTCTTCCAACGTCAAGCTTCAGATGGTTGCCGAATACGGCAACGTTGCCGTTGTCAGTGGCAGCATTGACGAAGGCAATGGTACTCTTACTGAGCTCAGCTTCACTGATGCCAATGGCAACCAGAACCGGAAAGCGACAATGAGTGTCACCCTACCTAAAGTTGCCAACCAGAGCGTCTCCAGCTACATTGCCATCAATTACGAGGCGAAGACTTTCGGTACGACAACCACCAGTCTTAACTTCACCGGAGCTGAGGGCTGTGAACTCTCCGGTCAGGGACAGGATGGCATCACGAAGGGACTTCAGGTCAACAAGATCAAACTGAACGAACCCAGTGCCTCCTATAACAATTCGACCAAGGTGCTTCAGTGGCGTCATGTTGGGGGAGCGACCTCGTATAAGATCTCCTTGGATGGCACCTTCGCCAATGACATCAGCAACAATCAGGTCATCGTCAACGTCCCTTCGGAAGCTCAGGCCGGCGATCCGATCTCCTATGATATGTCTGAGATTCCTGCCTTAGCGGATCATCAGGCTCATCTGGCTCGGGTCAAAGCCTACAGTACCAACGTCAACTATGATGAAAGTGACTTCTCTGAAGCTGTCTCCGTTCAGATTGTGGAGGCCTAGCCATGGAGAAGAAATCGGCCCATTTTTCAACGAAATGGAAGATGACAGCTTTAGCCGGCGCCTTGCTTTCCCTTACCATAACCCTCATCGGCGCCGTCTTTGGTGCCCTCTCCTTTAGAAAGGAACTGGCTTACCGAGAAGACCTGGCTCTCGGAGACAACAGCCCGGTCTCCTATTGTGTATCTGAACCCAGTTCTGAGCAGATTGATCAGATTGCTGCCATTGATTCCGTGGCATCCGTGACACCTGTCTATGTGATTGAGAGGGATGTCGACTTTGCCAAAAGCAAAGTTCTCTTCTACGGCATCGACCATCTTCAAAACAACTCCATCAAAGGGACTTTCTTTGACTCTCTCTTAGAAGGAGACGGAACTCTCGGAGAAGATGACATCTACGTCGATAAGACCATCAAGGACAGTTATGGCCTGAGTGTCGGGACGACAGCCAGTGTCAGTTTTGGGACTGTTGCCAAGACCTTCACCGTCAAAGGAATCCTGACTCCGGTGATGGATGTCTTAGGTTTGACAACCTATAGCGATCCTCACCAGGGAATCATCCTTTTCCGCTACACTTCGACGATTGAAAGCGGCTTTACGACAAAACCTCACATCGCCTATGCTCCCATCACCAAGAAGGAGAATGTCAACTCCGGTGCTCTGGAAACCTATCTCAGCACCTATAAACCCCTAGGCAAGGTGGATACATATGAAGTCTATCGTGCCAACTATGTTAAGCTGCATTCCCAAGGTACCTACAGCGATGCCGAGTGGGAAAAGATGATTCAGGATGCCTACAAGCAATACTACGACGATGCTGTTACCCGTTTAAGCACAGGCTATCAGACCAAAGCCTCTCTCTTTAGAGACCTCTACAGCGATAGCACCATCAAAGCCCTTGAAGAAGCCAGCAAGCAGGAGAATATGATCAGCCAGATTGTGGCCGCCTTTGCTTTCCTTCCGTTAGTCATTGCCAGCATTCTTACTGCCTCCGAAGAGCAGGAGATCATCAAAGAAGGCCAGCCTGTCAAAGGAATCAAGGAGAGTCGGAATCTGTCAGTCCATCTTCCGGTCGTCGGAATGACCCTTATTACCTTTCTAGCCTTCTTCATTTCCAACATCTTAGTCAAAGGTGGTTTTGCTGGAATATCCTTAGATTTCGCTTTCTTGAGAACAGGTATTATCGGTATCACCATCAGTCTTATCATCGGATTATGCTATTTCCTTATCTATCCGACCTTGCCGAGAAAACAGCCTTCCAAAGAGATGGCACGCCGGTAGCTTGATATCCTCTTAGAAGAGCCGCTTTAGAAAAGGAGACAAGCCAATGAAATCCTTTCTTCTCAGAGCCTGGAATCAGCGGGAAAAGATAGCTGTCTTTGCTATCTTTTCCTGCCTTTTTGCTATCTTAAATGTCTTCCTTATTGCTCCGCTGAACCCTCTCATCTATCGGAATCGTTTTGCTGAAGTCTGCGGTTTTACGGAAATCGACTGCAGCGATACTCCCCAGCCTTCGAACAGTTATCTCAACGTCAATGACAGTGCCTATTCAACAGCGTCCTCTTCCGATCTTGTCATGGTGATGCCGACGATGTCGGATTCCGAGACTCTTTTCAACTACACCCGGGATTTCTCCCATCGGGAGATATCCCTGTCCGCCGGAGAATGCCTAGCCACCTCAAACAGCGGATTTACAGCCGGAAGCACTGTCCCTATCCAAACCATAGACAATCAGGTCTTTGTTTACCATGTCGTCGGTCTGGCGCCTTCCTTTCCTGGCATTGATAACTATTACTCTCATGCCTCAATCCTGCTTCTTGCCCCCAACGATACGATTACCGGATTGCTGAAGAGCCTAAGCTATGTGAATTTCCTGTCACCTGGGGACGTGGTGATCAAGCAGCCCCGCAGTCATCGGTCTTTGCTTGCCATGGTTCAGGAGAATCAGAAGACCCTTTGGGAACACTATCTCCTCTTTATAGGACTTAGTCTTCTGATGTATCTGCTGACGCTGCTGTTCCTTTCAAAGCTGATAAGAACGGAAATCCGTGAAACTTATGGGGATGGCACCAGCCGGAAAAAAGTCTATAGGCATCTTGCTTTAAGTACAGTGCTTCTCACACAATCGGCATCTTATCTGACTGCTCTTGTCTATGTCATCCTCAGTTGGAAAACCGTGGGTGTCTTCAGCGGGTTTGCTCTGCTTCCTTCACTGGCTATCAGTCTGATTGTCTTGGTCGGAACAGCTGTTTTGGAAAAGAGGTGCTTAGCATGAGTGGAATAACAATGAACGCGACCTTTGTCATCAAGAAGAACAGTCAGCAGATAATCCTACCGGATTTAAGGCTGGATGCTGGGGATTTTGCTATCATCAAAGGACCTAACGGCAGCGGGAAAAGCACCTTGCTGAAAGCCTTTTTGGGAAACAACGACTACTTTACGGTGAAAACCGGATCCTCGCTCCGGGTTCAGCATCCTTTGCTGGCCGATCTGAAGAGCGACAATGTCTTTGAAATGAAGGATGCGGATTCCAGTCTCTTCCGGAGTCTGATTGCCTATATGGGTCAGGAGGAGAGTGACTCCTTTAGAACTGTCAACGAGCAATTAAGGCTGCCAACGGAAAATGCCTTAGCGACCCTGGAAGACCATCATCTGCTGACCAAAGCACAAAGAGAAGAGAAAGAAACCCTGCTTTATCAGATCATCAAGAATTTCCGGCACCGCTATTTGGATGATATTCTGAAAAGCACGGATGTCTCTTTCTTCCATAACCCTTATGTCAACCGTGCGAAGGGCCTCTCCGGAGGACAGAAGAAGATGGTCAGCTTTACCTCCTATATCATCAAGTCGATGGTCATCGGTTCCCTGCTTTTTGTCTTGGATGAGCCCCTCAATAATCTGGACCGTGAGAATAAGATGAGAGTCAATAATCTCTTAGCCGACCTAAGAGAAAAGAATCCGGATATCATCATCCTGATCATCACCCATTGTTCCATCTTCTATGGCATCAACAAGACCATTCTCCTCAAGAAGAACGGTGAGAACTGTTTTACGGCAGCGACGACGGCTGTTCCGGAAACACCTTATCAGTGTCTGCAGCCTAAAGAAGAGGTAGAAAACGACCGCTATTCGAGTTTTGGCTGATAAACGGGTACTTCTCGACTAGCAAGGGTTCTGCTTCCATAAAGGAGAACCCTTTTTTATTTGGCAGAAGTCTGATTTCTTAAGATAAGAGTGTTACCTCTTTTTACATTTTTAAAAGGGTGTCAATACCCTATTTTTTACGTCAACCATCTAGATATTTTAAAAGGGATGTCTTCCATTCTTTTCCTATCCTTAGGAGGTAACAATCATAGGTTAACAGATAACCTAGGAAAGGAAGGATAAGATTATGCTTTTTGACAGCATCATGGATGGGATTATGCAAGCGAAGATTCAGCTCCAGCTGGCGGAGGAACTCTTTCCGTCGGAACCCTATCAGGAAGAGAAGAAGAAACCCAATCCGGAGGTCTTCTTCACCTATATGAGAGACAACCTTCCCTATGAGATCGGCAAAGCCAAAGATGGGACGTATTATGAGGACATCAGCGATGGCACCCATAAGAAAATGACGGAAAAGCAGGTCCGGGCTCTCCTGAAGCACTTCGGAGAGACGTTATGAAAGGAAACAAACGGTATGAGCGACGCGCTGATGAGTGAAGCGACGGCGTTGAAGACGATCCAGAAGCAAGGCTATCTCTCGATGCCGGAAGTGCGAGACTTGCTGGGCCTGTCTCCCTTTGAGGCCAAGCGTGTCTCTTTCTTCCATGCCCTGACGTTAGGTCCGAACTACTGGCCCAGGATCGGCTGTTTCGTCGTGCTCGGTTCCAAGCTCTATTGCCATAGCGAGATCGCTCTTTATGAGGAGGACAGACGCTACGCTGACAGTGAGGTCTCGGTGAAAGACTACTATTCATCACTTCTGGCCAAGAACCCGGAACTGCCTCCCTTAACGGAGAATACCCCTCAGGGATCGATCTCCTTTGACTGGCTGACCTTGGAGACCCGTGTCATCCTTAGACACTGCCTTGAAAAGGATGTCTTCCTGGAGAAGCAAATCGAGTATGCCCTCTATCGGGCTGACCACCTCGTCTTTGAGTATCCGGACCGGATACTGAAAAGAAAAAGAGCCCACAGAAAGGGAGTATAATGACAGCAATCAACAGCAAAAGAACAAGGATGACAAATGCTGAGAAACTGACTTTTCTAGCGACCTATATCGGCTCCCCGTTCCAGGTCGGGGATCTGTCTTTGATAGGAGCGACCGATGTCCTTCCCTGGAGCCATGACGAATACGGTCTTAGCTGCTATCAGCTTTGTCAGGAGATCCGGAAGCATCCCAAAGCCTTCAAAGAAGCCCTCTATCGGGACAGCCGCTCGAAGAAGCCAATCCTTAGAAGGCTAAAGAAAGGAATCTATGCGCCGGCTGACTGGAAAGGATCCGGAGAGGATGCCTGCAAGGCAATCTATGTAAGACTGAGACCTCCGAATGCTCATCCGGTCTCCTATGTCCGAAAAGATGAGGAAGGAAAGCTCATTGTCTATGATGCCTTTGAGAAGACAAGAGGAAGGAAGGTTACGATTCTAGGCTATGCCTTTACCTTAAAAGGAATCTCCTATCTCCTGCCTAAGAAGGCTTATCTCCTAAGAAAAGGGTTCTACCAAAGGCAGTACTTCTTCCCTAGCGCTGTTTCGAAGCTGGTTGTTCCGGACTGCCTGAGAGAGTATCAGAAGATCGTCGCCGGCAAAGAGACCTATTCCGGAATACGGGAATGGTTCGCCAAATACCATGAGAAGCGCGGCAATACGATGGATGAGGAGATGTTCTTCACAAATCCAATCACGAAGGCGATGACGCCACGGGCCAAGAAGAAATTAGCAGCGTTCAGAGAAGAAGCTGAACTGTAAGAAAAGGAAACGGAAAAATGGATAATCAGGAAAAGTTGAAGCAGGCTTTAAAGAATGATCCGAAGGGACCTTACCATTGTTTTAAAAGCTTTTTAGAAAAATACAAAAAAGTAGAAGTGGAATTTACAAGTAAGAAAGCAAAGAAACCTACCTCATTAGAATTTGTAGGCAAGGATAAGGAATACCTGTTAGAGACAATTTTTGGCATTCCCACGGGAGATGAGATATTCAGCGGAAAATATAAAGAAGCAACAAGCGGGGAAGGAAATGAAGAAAGAAGAATCACAGTTTTACATTCCTCCGCCTTGTGTTCTCTCTTGTTCTTCTATAACATTTCCGAAGACCATCCTTTGATAATCAAATTAAATGGAAAAGAAGAAGAATTTTGTGAATGCCATTTTGAATTCGAAAATCCAGTTATTGATTCAGCGAACCCCTCCAGCATTGATGTTATGCTTTTAAACAAAGACCATTCGATTGTCCTTTTCCTTGAATCAAAGTTTTCTGAATATTTCCACGGAGGCAGATGCTACGAAATCTCCGGAGATTATAAAAAGGCTTACGAAGACATTGGCTTGAAATTTGAAGAAAAGACCTGTAGTGAATGGCAACTGATGAGTACAAACAAAAGAGATGGTAAAACCTGCCTAGACAGAAACAAAAATCCCTGTCTCCAGTTAGCTCACTTTACTGATGGAAAAGAAGATTCCTGTGATCATTATTGTGGCGGAATCAAGCAAATGATATCGCATTATATAGGGGTGAAGAACTACATTGAAAAAGTACCCTATACTCAAAAGCAAGCCAGCAAACAGAAACTCCAATACAGTGACTTGAAAGATCCAAAAATATATCTTGGAACAATCCTTTTTAGATTCGAAGATTCGCAGGATTCTAAAAGCAAACCGAGAGTTTGCTACGACCAATACACGAAGGATTATTCGAATTTAATAAGGATGCTATCCCAGGACGAAAAAAAGCCCGATTGTCTTGAATTGGTTAAAGAGCCTCTCATATACCAAGGGGTTTTTAAAGACCCGAAATGGCTAACGCAAGAAGTAAAAGATTTTTACAAGATTTATAAGGATAATGAATCCAAAAAAACGCATTGAAAAAGAAAAACAAGAGAAATACATTTTGAGTAAGCTCCCTTATAAAATGTGACTATAAGCACAAAAAGTCGCTTGAAAAATGTGATTGATAACATCAAAACTCCCTTGTAAAATGTGATTTTAAATGCTATTATTTCCATAGATTAGGCAAAATAGGGGGCTTAACTATGTTTAAAAGAAAAATCTATGATCAAATGCTTGCGTGGAAAGAATCCCTTAAGATAAAAAGAAAGGGTCTGATCATCCGTGGGCTTCGCCAGGTTGGCAAAACAACAGTGGCTCAAGAATTTGCTGCCAAAGAATACGAGAATGTTGTTTACATCAATTTTAAAAAGGACCGTTCTATTCATTCTGTTTTTGCTGGCGATCTTGATGTTGACAGACTCATCATTCGCCTTTCAGCAGCGTTACCAAAGGCAACGTTTGTTCCCCAAAAAACCGTCTTGATTTTTGATGAAATACAAGAATGTGCCAATGCCCGTTCCTCAATCAAATATTTTGCTGAAGATAAGCAAAAACGTTTTGATATTATTGCAACCGGATCTCTCTTAGGACTCCGAGGCTACAATCGAAAACAAAATGAAGGCCCTTCAACAGGCTTCGAGTATTTTTTGGATATGAAGCCAATGGATTTTGAAGAATTCCTTTGGGCCATTGGTATTCCTGCAACACCGATTGATTATGTTAAAAAATGTTTTAGCACGATGGCAATGGTTGATAAATCCGTCAATGACAATTTCAGCAAGTATTTTAAAGACTATCTCTGCGTGGGTGGCATGCCTGAAGCTGTTGACACTTTCATTCAAACAAAAAACATGAGTCTCGTCCTCACAGTTCAAAGAAATATTCTCAGCAGTTACAAGGACGATTTTGGAAAGCACTTAGATGAGCAGGAAAAAGAGTACATTGATACTTCTGAGCTCGCTAAAATTCAGATGATTTACGATTCCATTCCGTCACAACTTGCCAAAGATAACAAAAAGTTCCAGTATCGTGGGCTTGGCTCCCATGCCCGTGGCCGGGATTACATCCCAGCCATTCAATGGCTCGTGGATTTTGGTCTCATCAGTCTGTGTCACAATCTTGACACGTTAGAATTGCCCTTAAAAGGAAACGAAATAGAGAACAACTTCAAGATTTACGTCAATGATACCGGTCTTTTTGTTGCTATGCTGGAAGAGGGGTCCGCCTTTTCTATCCTTCAGAACGAATTAGGTATCTATAAAGGGGCTATCTATGAGAACATTGTTGCCGATGCCCTCACTAAAAACGGTCTCCCGCTTTTCTATTTCAGTAAGAACAGCGGATTAGAGATTGATTTCGTGACACGGCATGACAATCAGTTGACTTTAATTGAAGTAAAGGCGAAAAATAACAATGCAAAATCCTTAAAGACAGTCCTTGAAGACAAAGACAAATACCAGGTAAGAAGTAACTATAAGCTTATTGATGGAAATGTCGGATCCAACGGTCTCATCAATACAATCCCACAATATATGGCCTTCCTTATTGATTAAAAGATTGTTTTCAATGACCTGGACACCCCCTTATAACTCGTTGTCTTTCACTCTCCCATGGATTCTTTAGAAAAAGGAGAATATCTTAAATGACCCATAAAAACGAAAAGACTTCCACTTATCCAGAAGAGCTCGTTTCTTTTGTGAATCAACATTCCGGTGCTTTTGCTTATCCAGAAAAAACAAAACTTCTCTTGTCTCTAGCGGGTTCTCTTCCGATGGATTTTGACGAAGACAAACAAAGGGAAGCCAAACTCAAGGACTATGAAAGTCACGCCTGAAGATTTCAGGTTATCTTTGCCGATCAGCCAATAAAACAAGGGAAGTACGAGCAGACTAATCGTATAGAGATTACGGATACGGGTTTTCAATCTCGCTTAGGCGGCTTTGCTGTCTTTAGCCTTCAGCGCCTTCATCAGATCATCCGAATTATCGAAAGGACCTAAGACATCCTTTTTCTTCTTGGCATCCTCAATGGCTTTTGAAGTCTTTTCATTCGGTTCTTCCAGGACAGCAGCAAAAGGAAAACCCTTCTTCCGTAATGCCTGGCGATAGAAAATCTCTGTGGCTGCCGAAAGGCTCAGTCCCAGACTCTTGAAAAGCTGGGTCGCTTCTTTTTTCAGTGCCGGATCAATCCGTATCGTCATGTTCTCTTTATTCGCCATAAGGGCACCTCCCACCTCGCGCTGAATTACCCAATTATTTAAAACAATATAATAGGTTCAACACGAAAAAATTGTTAAAAATTGCTTTGCTATTTATTTTTGTCACCAGTTAAATCGTCGTTTAATTTTCTAACAAGGGATTCATAAATTTCTGCCTTGCTTTGATTAGAAAGATAATCGCTTGTTTTTGATATGAACTTGGAATAGGAGTCAATGAACTCCATAGCCCCAGCGTTCCCATAATGAAAATTAAGTTCAAAACCAACGATGAGATCATAGCTGAGCATTTTCTCATCCATAAGGACAGCAAGAGAATACCCGACTCTATGGCCCAAATCTGTGTTCTTGGGCTTTGGCCTGACATAAGTGACAACTCTTTCTCCATTTCCAAAAACAAGATAATCCAGCGACGTAGAAAGAGCCTGAGCAATAGCCACCAAGTTGTCTAGCGTTATTCCACGGCTCCCTGTTTCAAACGTGGAAATTTGTTCGTTGGATAATTGTATTTTTTCTCCAAGCGCTTCCTGAGTCATTTTTCGTTCGTTTCTCAGCAATCTGATTCTTTTCCCTATTTCTTTATTTATTCATAGGATATTCCAAGATATGGTGTGGTGATTGTGCGAATCGTCCCGCAGATGCCATATTTCACGCTACATAGTCCGGACTCATGGGACGGTTGGCTAACGAATATATAGCAATGGTCCTTTCAGGCCGTCCCCCCCCCCCGAGTCCGCCAGAAGGACCTTTTTCAGTGAAAAGAAAGCCGGTCGGTTTCCGGGATCTCCCGGTGAGGTGCTGCCCCTGGTACGGGAGGACCTTCACCCCTGCGACCGGGACCTGCTTTGCCACACCAGGGAGCCGGAGGGGCTCTGGAGGGAATACGCACTCCAGACGAACAAAGACGTCACCCTCACAGCATCGCATAGGTACGGGTCCGTCAACAGGAACACCATGCTCCTCTGGAGGCAGAAGCTCCTCGCGTGCCTGTCATCGGTTGCCTCGTGGATGGTCTTTTCAGGCACCGTCTGGATCGACGAGATCTACTTCAACGTCTTGGAAAGCGACAGGATAAGGGCGGATTCGGGGAGCATGCTCCATGGGATAAGCAGGAACAAGGTATGCGTTGAGCTGGCCGTCGACTCCTCGGGGAGAGCGTTCGGGAAGGTGATGCTCACCACACCATATGTGGGTATATCCTTTGACCTAAAAACTCAATTTTGGCTTTCCGTGAAACGCAGGGCTGGTAATTATAGAAAACGTTTTTAATCATTAGATATTCCTAGATACAGTGTGCTGTATTACAAGAACCATCCATAGATGGTACAATTTTCTTGCTACATAACCGGGATTCAAGAGACAGGCAGAAGAGTTATGTAGCAATAGTCCTTCCGCGCCTGTCTCCTGAATCCCCCGGAAAGGACTTTTTTTATGCGCAGGAAACCCATAGGCAGGACGAATTTCTCCTTCGTCCCCGTAGCCTGCTGCCCTTACTGCGGCAGCGCGCTTTTCAAGAAAGACGGGGTCGCGAACGGGAGGCAGAGGCTCAGATGCAAGGGGTGCGGAAGGACTTTCAACGCCCTGACCGGGACGATGCTGGCAAAGACCAGGAAGGGAGAGGAAAAGTGGGAGGACTACGTCGTGCAGTTCACGAACGATGCGACCCTGATCGCCGAGCATGAGTACGGAGCAATCAACAAGAACACGGCCCATCTGTGGCGCCTTAAGATGATGCGATGCCTCGGAGCGCTTGTCTCGGAGGCTGTGCTGAGCGGGCATGTGTGGATAGACGAGATATACTTCGACGTGCCGAAGAATGACAAGGTGTCTGGCCCCGGCTGGCGCTTGCTTAGGGGAATAAGCAGGAACAAGGTTGCCGTCGAGGCCGCCATCGATGAGTACGGGAATACATATGCAGCCGTGATGGGCACGGGCAAGCCTACGTCCGAGATGATATCCGAGGCATTGGCCGGGCATATATCGCCAGGATCCGTCATTGTCCACGACAAATTCCACGGCCACGGCGATTTCATCAGGGAGTCGGGGCTCGCAGATATTTCCGGGGGATCACAGGAGCCGGGCTACCTGGAGCTGATGCAGAGGGCGAATCAGTTCTCCGCGCTCATAAAGCGCGTCTTCGTCCTGCATGTCGGGATTGGGCGTGCGCATATCCAGGATTATCTGAACTGGGCCTGCATGCGCCAGAGGCTGAGGGCGGTGAAGCCGGGAAAAAGGAAGAAATACCTCCTTTGCCTCTGCGCTTCTACCGGGGTTGACTTCGTCAGGCCCAGGAAGAAATGACACTCAGCACACTGTATCTAGGAATATCTATTAATCATAAAAGCTTTGACACCATTCAAATTTTCATAACCAAATCAACTAAGATAGGTTGCCTAACAAGCTGTATCACAGGAATAAATTTTGTCTAGTAAAGTGAAACCTAATTTGGCAAAATGATCTTTTACGTTAAAGCCACTGGATCCGAACCTTAGCAAATTTAGGGAATTAGTTTCATTGTCGGCGAAGGAACTCTTCGGCTTTTCGTGAGAAACAATCATTTTTTGCGACAAAAACGGCCTACCCTTCGCCATACTGTTTAGCAAGGGAATGGCTAAAGCAGGAAAAGACTAACTTTGGGAAGATGGATTGAGACAATAAGATCAAAGTCTTTATAAACCACCAAATTTTAAAGAACCACTCTAATAAAAGGCCATAAAATTTAATTCTATGCAAAATTGATTTTTAAACATTAGAGTAATAAAATATTTAAATAGGAGAGAATCTTTATGAAAACCAAGGGAATATATTCACTTGTTTTTGTCTTAAGTCTCATTACAGCTTTAACAGGTTGTTCTAGAAATAGCAGTGTAGCTAGCATATCTCAGACAAGTGGGAATACAACTAGCGGTTCCTCGTCGACAACAATTGAGTCGACAACAATCCGACAATTCCCTGCTGTCACCGGAATTCGTTATGACTCGATAGGAAGAAAGCTATCTTGGGATCCAGTTAGTTTTCCGATTCCCGATGGCTATTACGTTTCAATCAATTGTGAAACACCTGCGCTCTGCATAAATAAGGATGCCGTAAAAAATCTTACTTCATATTCTTTAACTTCGGGCTATACCACCTTTTCTGTCACAATATCTCCTTTTTCTGCCGCTTTAGGAGAAGGACCACAAGCGCAAATGCAATTCGATTATTTGAATCCTCCCGTAAAAAACGAAATAACTTATTCCTTTGGTGATATTTCTTGGCCTGATGTTGCCGGAGCAACATCATACGATATTTATCTAAACGGTGCGAAGACAGATAACGTCCAAAAAACAACTTATACTTTGCCTGGTGATTCTTCTGATGTCAATTTCAGCATTATGCCTTTAGGGACGAATACACAAAATGTAACCTATTATTCGGCAAAATCTGAAGAAAAAGAATTCAAAATGCTAGCCACTCCTACACTTACTTTTAGCAAATCCAACACCACCATTTCCTGGGAATCAGTTTCTGGAGCAAGTGGATATCATTTAGAAATATGGCTCAAAACCGTGCGGGTTTTTGAAAAAGATGGAGGATTTGGCCAAGATAGCAATTCAACAACATATCCCTTCACTGATGCCGGCCTTTATATTGTAAAATTGGCAGCAAAAAGCGGAAATGAGACCAGCGGAGTATATGGATCGCGGTATGCTTCTTTTGATGTCACAAGACTTGCAGCTCCAACAGATTTAACCGCAAAAGAGGGCGAAGGAAGTGTAGATCTAAAGTACACAGGGAGCTTAGATTCTACCGAATATGATGTCTCGCTAAATGGCACAAGCATTGGTTCCTCTGATACGACAAGTTATTCTTATCCATTAGCGGATGATACTGATGATGAAGTGAGCTACAATTTCTCGGTTCGTGCTCGCAGCAACGACAATTATGTCCTTGATTCCCTTGAAACTGCCAATATTACCATCACAAAGCTCGCTACTCCTAAAAATGTGAAAATAGAGGACGCAAAGGTTCTTTGGGATGTGGTTTCCAAAGCTAACAAATACGAAGTTGCCATTGATGGCATTAGCCAAACTCCGGATACTAACGAATACACGATTACTACCTTAGGTGAAGGATCACATTCTTTGAAAGTTCGTGCACTAGGAAACGGATCAACAATCATCCGGAGTAATTGGTCCAACGCGCAAACAATTACAAAATTAAAAGCCCCTGAAAATCTTTCAATAAACGACGACCATCTATTAACTTGGGATGCTGTCACAGGATGCAATGGATATAAAGTAACGATGGATAACGGGGCAAACATTTATGATGCTACAGGAAATTCCTTTGATATTCCTACAATCTCTGCATCAACTACTTTGACAGTCGTTGCGGTGGGAGACGGGGGATTTGTTATGAATTCGGATTCTTCTCAGCCTATTAATTTATCAAAGCTTTCTTCACCTTCAGGTTTGCAAATCCAAAATGGAATGGTCGTTTGGAACTCAATTGCAAATGCAGCAAGTTATCAATTAAGTATTGGCGATGTTGTCAAAGATGTAACAGGAACCTCTTATTTACTCGACACTTTCTCCAGCGGAAATTATCTAATTAAAGTTAAAGCAATTGGTAACGGACAATACTATGATTCAGACAATTGTACGCCTATTTCAGTTACTATCCTTCCGTCAATTGCAAACATCACTGCTACATCTCAGGATGGCATTACTTGGTCCAAGGTCATTGAGGCTTCCGGTTACAGGCTCTTCATTGATGGCGGCACTCCTATAGATGTCAACAGTAATACTCTAAAATACAAGCCGAATTTTACCACTGTGGGAAAACATACAGTAAAGATCCGTGCTTTAGGAAACGATACCAGTAATTTGCTTCCTTCCCCTTGGAAAGAAACAACAATAACCACTTCCGCCTTGTCTGTTCCAACAAATGTGGCGGTTTCGCGGACAAGTCTCGGCTTTAAGGTTTCAGCGACAACTGATACTAATGCTTCCGGTCTTGCCGTTTCTTTCAGTGGAAAGATATATTCTTCAACGACGAACGAAGTCGAAATAACCACGTCCACAGCCGGATCCTATGGTATTTATTGTTACGCACTCGGAGACGGAACTGTCTATGTGAATTCCGAGAGAACCACCACAACGACAATGACTATTTTAAGCTCAGTTTCAAA
Source organism: Bacilli bacterium (assembly GCA_022647725.1). Lineage (GTDB taxonomy): Bacteria > Bacillota_I > Bacilli_A > RFN20 > CAG-288 > Enterosoma. Next base: position 928,747 of record JALCLG010000001.1, on the reverse strand, counting down.
TTTGTCTCTTGCGAAAGCCGCCACCGATTATTACATTGCATCTTGGAGCCCCGTTTCAAACGCTGATAAATATTCAGTGCAATTCCTAAAATATACTGATTCAACGACTTTCACCGATACCACCGCTGTCCTTTCGGCTGCCAAAGCAGATATTGATACTACTGGATTAGTAAAGCTGGTTGTAAAAGTCACGGCTATCTCTGATAATCCTATGACGCTACCTTCTGAAACTGTTTCTACCACAAAAACATTTTAATAATTATGCAAGCTAATAAAGTTGCCATTAAAATAACCTCTTGCTTGATAATGGCTTTTAGTTTATCTTCATGCCTTTTTTCTAGCAACGATTCTTCGTATTCGCCAACATCTACCTATACGTCATATCCAAACATTCCAAATGAAACTGGTGATATTACCGCAAAAAGTACAATAGGGTTCTATTCCGATCCAAATTTCCAAACAAAGATGGAAAAAGATGGCCAAAATGTCATCAAGGGTTTATCTGCTCGAAAGTCTTTTTATCTAAAATTCCATGTTTCTCAAACAGAAAATACCTATTCTTCGGAAAAATCAGTTAATTTTTCATTGGCAATTGATAATGTTAGTGGCTTCACCTTTGGGTTTCTGGGCTCGACTTCTGAAAATCTAACAGCTACTCCTATCATTAAGAATCAAAATTCTGGTTACACAACCTCGATTTCAAATTTGACATTGGTAATAAAGACCGGTAAAACCCAATATGGAGTAAACGATGCAAACTTTTGCTTTTCGATTAAAACAGGAAATGGATTGACTGAGGGCGAACAAAAGTCTGCCAATATTCAAGCATCCTATTCTTATGACTTAATCACAAAGGAAGGTGAAACATTTAGGGCCCTTTTTGATAATTTGGCAGTAACCCAGCAACTTAATTTTTCAAATAACGACATAACTCTTGATAAACAAAATGGCATTATTTCCTGGCCAGTTGTTGATTATGCCGATAACTATCAGCTTCAAGAAAACGATAGCTCGAATTTATTACTTATTCCAAGCGAGTGCACAACATATACAATCAATCGCAAGAAATATGCAGGGAAAGAGGAAAAACTTCTTCTTCGTGCCGTAAGCGACAGCGTTTTATATCGTGACTCGGAACCTGCAACAATCGATTTCCAGGTGCTGTCATCGCCTACCCTCTCTCTAGAAAAGAACATAGATGAAACTTATAAGGAAACTTTTAATTTGAATTTTGGGGCATCCACAACAGGAGATGGTTTTGGATTGACTTTAGATGGCAGTAAGATTGATCAAGTGACTTCAAGTAGTGAATATGATTTGGCAAAACTATTTTCGGCAAGTAATACAGGCACTCATCAATTAGCCGCTTTTTCAAGGTCAAACAAAAATAATATTGTGGATTCCCTTCCTTCTGATCCCATTACCTTAAATGCTTTGAAGGCACCAATAATAGAACAAAATGGTATCTATATGGATTGGGAGGCCGTTCTTGGAGCAACAACATATTTAATTTATTATGATAACGTTTTAAAAGAGACCACTTCTAGCACCCAATGGCGTATTAAAGCAGGTTATGGTTCTAAAATCACGGTTTATGCGATAAGCAATGATTCTTATACTATAAAATCTCAAGCATCAAACGTGTTGGTAAACACAATAAACTAAAATGGACTTAAAAAAAAGAAATTGTAAAAGTCTTGTAAAATCCTTTTATTATATTGTTTCGTTTGCTTTTGCTCTTTTTTCTTCCTTTGCTATTGTAATCAATGGGAAAACATCTTTTAAAACTGTACTTTCCTCAAAAAAAGAAGAAGAGGTTTCTTTTGCGTTAAACAATATTGAAAGCGATTATGATATTCCTGGTCTTTCACTTGATCAGATCGATACTTTAAAGGAAGATTCAAACGTCAACTCCCTCTTACCTTATTATGGTTATTTTGGCAACCTTACTTATAAAGGAAACAATTATTCTTCAAACATCAATTTCTTAGACAACTTTGACAACATGAATTTAACTCCCTATCTTGATGGACGTTTCTACCAAGAAATGTCAGTGGGAGAAAATCCTTTATATGTGGATAGTATCTTTGCTAATGAAACAGGATGCCAGTTAGGCGATAAATTAACAATGAAAATAGGGGCAGCATCGTTTACTTATCAAATCGTTGGAATCGCCGGCCCAAATTATATTGAAGGCTTTAAATATTTGAATGCTCTTATCACCCCTGAAGTAAAAGAAGCGATAAAGGAAGCGTTTATATCTTATGGCTCTTTCCAGTACTCTTCAACCTATGTTAATGCCAAAAGCACAGAGGATTTTTATCTTAATATAAAGAACTACAAGCCAGAAGCTCAACGTCTTCCACGTGAAGCGTTCAGCTCCGATTTGGATTATTTGCAATACACTGATGATTTTGATAAAAAAGATTATTCTTCTGACATTATTGACGTTCAAAGCAAACTTAATAAAGTCAAAGACTTGTCAAACAAATATGATGGGGAATTCAAAGCACAGCAACAAAAGATGACTCTGTTTTTGCTTTTGGAATTATTAGGAATAGCCTTAGTGGAATCAATCCTGTTTTTCTTTTATCTTCGGCGCGTCTCAATCGGTTTTTCCAATCCTAAAGACCACCTGATTGCTTGTTCAATTTGTAGTTTGATATCCTTGCTCATCCAGGTCTCTGTTTTCTTTATCGTTATTAGCAATTTCCCATCATTTTATAATCTACAATATGTAGTAGTTCTTTCCTCTCTTTTGTGGGCTTTGCTAGCCATTGTTGGCGTTATGATCTTATCTTATGGATTAAATTTCGTTTTAACTAAAAGATTAATCAAAAATAAATGAGAGAAGTTACAAACAGGTTTATTGATTTTCACTTTTGGATAATAGTTATCTTATTATCCGGTGTCTCTTTTCTTTGCGGTTTTTCTTTCTTGACAACAATATCTTTCGACAATAAAGTAAGTGACTCCTACCAAAAGTCGCCTTATAATGTCTGCTTAGTTGCCTCCTACGATGAAAAAAGTGAAAACGAATTCATCTATTTCAATGGTCAATTAACCGTTTATAGATCAGTAAATAACGGGACCTATAGTAATAGCATTGCTAATAGTAATCTCTTTATGCAAAAGGATACATTAAACAAATTTACTTTGAAAAGAGTTTTATCAGGTCCAGCCAAATTAGGATTGAGAGAAATCGGTCTTAGTTCTAATCTATTAAAAACATATCGTCTGGCTATTGGAGATAATCTTTTAATTCCTAGTCTTTCCTTATCAAATTATAAAATCACTTCCGTTTATGAAGATTCTTTCGGCATTTTTTCTTTGGATTATCATAGTGATTATGGTTTCATGATTGTTGGCTATGATGAGACTTTTTTAAAGGAAGAATACAGCTATGCTGCTTTTCTTGAGGAGTATCATAACGATCAATTTGGCCCAATGGTTTATTTTAAAAAGGAATATCTTCAGAAGGTTCAAAGCGAAGAAAAGAATTTTTTGATTAAATACCTATCGATCCTTTCTGCAGTCATAATAGTTTTTCCTTTTATCTTAGACTACAAGCATATTTTTTCCCGACTCCCTCATCTTAAAGTATATGGCTATCGGATTCATAATGTTGTTTCCTTGGTTTTAATCGATAAAGCACTCGAATTCGGTATTCCCCTATTGATATCGGCCCTTTGTTTGTATGTATTCATACCAGATTTTTTCGCAGTTGAAATCCTTTTAGGATGTTTTTTAGGAAGCTTTATTATCAGCTTTATTATATCTTCATTGATAGTAACTTTAAGGAGGCCTTAATATGAATGACCAAAAAACAATTTTGGATGTAGAGTTGACGAAGTTGAAGATTAAAGACAGAATATTATTACAAAATACATCCTTTCAAATAAAAGAAGGCGAGACTGTGCTATTGCTTGGTCCAAACGGATCGGGTAAATCAACATTAATCCGTTCTTTAATAGGTTGCCAAAGATCTTCTGATGTGGAATTTGATGCCAAGGTCAAATTTAACGGAAAAGAATGCACCGATTTATCGACAATCAGCGAGCAGGTGGGTTATTCCGAGCAAAGCGAAGATAAAGGAGAATATTATTTTTCGGGACTTTCTTCGGTTATGCTTAAATGCTTTCCTTATTACCGAAGAGGTTATGCTGGAAAGAAAGATGTAAAGGAAGAGGCAAAACGTTTGTTTGATTACTTTAATTCTAAACAAAATGGTAGTAACAAGCGTTCCTTGCAAATTAGAGGAACCTCTAATCTTTCAGGTGGCGAAAGAAAGATTCTTTCAATTATTGCAGCATTATCTCGAATAAATTCTCCATTGTTCATTTTGGATGAGCCTTTAAACAATCTTGACTCTTCTACAATGAGTGATCTGCTAAATTTGATTGAAAAAAAGAATACTAAATCAACTTTTTTAGTTATTACTCATTGTCACCTTTTCAAAAATCCATCTCAGGTCTTTGAGATTAAAAATACAAAAATCGAAAATGTAACAAAAGAATATAAACCCTTTAATTGTCTTGAGTCTCTTTGCAGTGGAAATTAAAAATCAACTTTTTCTAGAAAAATAGTGTCTTTACACTAGGAGACCGGTTATAAATTTAAATGCTAAAAGAAAACAAACAGGTTTTGGTTTATCCAGAAGAACTTATCTCCTTTGTCAAACAGCATCACCCCTATGCTGCCAACATAGAAAGAACAAAGGCGCTCTTATCTTTGGTTGGTTCTCTTCCGATGGATTTTGACGAAGACAAACAAATGGAATCCAAACTCAAGGACTATGAAAGTCACGCCTGAAGATTTCAGGTTATCTTTGTCGATCAGCCAATAAAACAAGGGAAGTACGAGCAGACTAATCATACAGAGATTACGGATACGGGTTTTCGATCTCGCTTAGGCGGCTTTGCTGTCTTTAGCCTTCAGCGCCTTCATCCGATCCTCCGTAGCATCAAGAGGTCCGGCAGAATTCTGTTGGGTTGCTGCTTTTTCTTTTTCTTTCCCCTTTACTAAGTACGTACTTACTAAAACATAACTTACTATTCTATAAAAACTTTAGGGAATGGTTATTGATACGGAAATGCCGGAAGAATGGAAAAATCAAACTGACCTAGAAGAGACGCTTGACCATATCCAATCTCTTTATCAATCTCTTTTTATCAATAACAGTCAGGAATTCCGATATGTTGGTTTTTCTTCCGCAAAGCAAAAGGAAGAGTATCTTTCCCTGATAAAAGATGCACGATCAAAGATTCTCTCTCTTCTTCCAAAAGATTGGGTTTTCATTGATGATGTAAAAGAAGGAAAAGACTGATTATCAGTTAATCAGGTTTCGAAATGTTATTCCTTGGAAGATGCCGGTGGCTCCGCTATAGATAAAGAAGCCTGTAGCTTCCTAGCTTTCCGTTCGCTCTGGATGCTATCGATGGCGACCAAGGTCTCTCCGGCTAAGAGCAGCACCAAAGCGACATAGAAGTTCCAGTTCGGAACCTCCGGGAAGAAAATCAGGTTCATGATGGCACCGATGAACGGATTGGACGCATACACGGAGGTTCCGACGCTGGCGCTGAGTCCTCGGAATCCTAAGATCAGGAAGATGATGCCTAAGCCATAGGCAACAAAGCCATCCAATAAGGCAAAGCCGGAGATCTTCCAGTCCAGATTGACCTGCCCCAGGCTGAAGGCCACAATCAAGAGGATGACCGCTGGCGTCAGGTTCTTGAAGAACGTATATTCCATGGCATCCTTGTTGGAAAGCTTCTTGGCTAAGTTGTTGGCAAAGCCCCAGCAGATGGTCGTGGCGACAATCAATAAGGCAGCCGGCTGGAAGGCATAGCCCTCCGGATTGAAGGATAAGAGGATGGCTCCGGCCAAGATGATCCCGATGGCTAACCAGACCTTGAAGGAAATCTTGTCCCGGAAGATCAGTAAGGCAACTAATGCCGTTGCCACGATCTCAAAGCTCTGTAAGAGAGCCGAGGTCTCTCCGTTTAATAAGAGATACCCGTAGAACAGCATCAGGTTGGCGCCGGTATCTAAAACATTGATCAGTCCCATGATCAGGAAATCTTTCCCTTTCAAGAGAGGATCCCTGTCCCATTTGAAGAATCTTGCCAACGTCCAGCCTATCCCGACACCGATAGCCCCGCCGGCACAAGTGATTCCAGCCAAAAAGATGGGGTTAGCCCCCAAGGAGAACAGATACTGACTGAACGGGATGTTGACGGCCGACAAGGTGGCAGCAATCAGCATCAGGACGAAGTACTTTTTCATACCGGAAAGATTATCCTCTAGTTCCCACAAAAAAGGAAGCAAAAAGAGACAAAACAACTTTAGGTGATGAAAAGGAGTAAAAATGCCTGAGTCATCGCTTAATCTTAAAAAGCATCCACATTTTCCAAGGGTTTTCAGTCTTTTTGGCCACATTTTTCATAATTGCGACATACCTAATCCCCAGCCAAAGGAGGTCTTCAAAAGGCTCGTGAAGGTTCTCAGCCGTCAAAAAAGAAGGCATCCCACCATGACAGAGTGTGACCCTCCTTGTCAGCTATTTACCGGAATTGACCGGCTCAATCGCTTTGGAATCCTCAGCCTGCCGTTTCGTGAAGGCATCGGCAGCCTTGATCAGAGCATCCTTGGATAAAAAGATCAAAAAGAGAGCGACAATTCCGATTACCCAAACCACGACTGTCACAATCACGCTCCTCTTCTCAGCCGTAGTCTTCTGATTCATCGTCTCTTTGCTGCCGGATGAATCCTAAGTCGAATCGGCAATCACTTCCGCCTTGCTTATCGCTGATCGAAGCAGTGGCATTCCCAAAACAAGGGATACATCGCTGTCGCCTTCGTTCTTTGGAACGATGTTGTATTCTTCCAAAGCACTCGCTCGGAATTAAGGTCTGTTCTTACAATCTGGGTGCCATAGTCCACCCACAGCAGGTCATCATCGGCAGTGTTCAGAATAATTCTTCACTTCAGTGATATCCTGACTTAGGCCTCTTTGTTGGCGGTGAGGGGAATCTGCTAGCTGATGCCGTCCTCATTGGTGGTATTGGCACAGCTTAAAGAAAGGACCTAAAAACCCGGTGACAAGGCGTTAGCCTTGCCCCCGGGTATAGTGAACCTTCTTTATCAACGTCCGCCAAATTGTAGGTTGTTGTGGTGACCGTCAAAGTCAAAGAGCCGTTATCGGAAGCAAAGGTAAGGAAGTTGTTCTTGTACTGGTTGAAGCCGGTTGCCGTTGATCCGGCACCGACGACGTCGCTGATCTCATAGTTGACCAAGGTATCCTTGGCGGTCGTCACCTGGAAAAGAATGCCATAGCGATGATCGACAAAGTAGGTGAAGGTAATATCTTTGGTTGTTGTGGTCTCACTGACCAGCTGATACTGCCAGAAATCCGAATACTTCTTGGTATCATCACTGATATTGGGATTGACTAAGCCATACTGAGCATCGGCATCCGTCATTTGGAAGACGATGGACTTGGGAGACTCCAGTTTGAGAGCACTCCAATCCAGTTTCAGAGTCTCCTGATAGGTCGGAGCTTGGACCATACCGAAAGGTACGATGGTCAGCTTCTTGCAGACGGTAGCCTCTTTGGAAACGTTATTCGACTTGAAGTGTCCTTTGATATTGACATCCCCTGCCTTCACGACCTTGGTCAGATCAATCATGATATCGACTTCAACGATCAGGCCGGTATTGTAGCTGGTTTCCGTCATCACAGTAATGGCCGAATCCGGAATGATGCTCTGATCCGAGGAATAGGCAGACTCCGCCGAGAGAGCCGCGGTATAAGCCCAGTCAAAGGTTCCTTTTAAGGTTAGCACGGCATCATTGGGGTGACTGGCATCATACAGCGAGGCCTGATCCGGACCTTTGAGGTGAAACCATTATCCGTTAACTTCTCTTCAAAGGTTTCCGTCGAAACAGATTCCACAGTAGAAACAGCAGACGGAGTCGTGCTTTCGGTCGAATCCGTTATGACCGTGACACGGCAGCCTGTCAACATCAAAGCAGCCAAGCAGGCAAGACCAATAGACTTTTTCATTTGGGTGTCCTCCTACGACAGAACATATAAGAATTATAACAAAGAAAGAGGGGGGCCGACAAAGAAAGGGGCAGGAAATGACATCTTTCTCCTACCTGGGTTATCTTGTATAATGATTTTTAAGGTTATTTAATGAGTCGCCAAAGGATGATAGCATCCCAAGGTATCTGCCACTAGAGAGAGGGAACAACCATGGATAGCTCCTATTTGGATGACTTCATCAAAGAATGCTCACAGAACGGCTTTCCCCAGCTAAGTGTTGCTCCTTTAAGGGAGAAGCTGGTCTGTCTCTATGCCTATGTCAACTATTTTGATGCCGATCCCAGCAAGCTGGATGAGCTCTTCCAGGGGATCGTTTATGAAGAGGATTCCGTCGATGGCATCGACGGCATTTTCATCGATGAGGAATCCGATAACCGGGATATCAATGTCCTTTGCGGCATCTGTGCCGATCCAGTGACGAAGAAAACAGACTTCCTTCATCTTCTGCCGCGGTTTGAAAGAGCGGAGTGTCATTATAATATTGCGTTATCAAAAGATAAGTCTGGGAGAAACAATCTTTTAAATCGTGTTCAGAATAATGACCTGGCTCTTTCTCCGTCACGGGAAATCTATTTCCGGATCATCACCGAAGATACGCCTTCTCCTGCTGACAAAGCTCTGCTGAAAAAGGAGCTGATTCATTTCAAGCCCACGCATCCCAATGTCGAGTATAAGTTCGTCTTCGGAGAAGACCTGGAAAGCGACCTCATTCAGGTAGAGAACCCTAAGGACTATATCAGCTCCGGGGAGCTGACTTTGGATCAAGGCAGCAATGCCCTGTCTTTCGGCCAGGAGGGATCCCTGATCGTCAATATCTCTGCCTTATCCTTGCAGAAGCTTTATCAGCAATACCATCTGCAGGGACTGTTATCCCAGAATCTCCGCTACTATGTGAAAAATGCCAAGATCGATAGCCGGATTGTAGAGTCCATCCAATCCCGTGCCGATATCTTCTGGTATCTCAACAACGGCATCATCCTTATCTGTGATGACTATCAGATCAAAGATAGCCGGCTTTTCTTAACCAACTTCTCCATTATCAACGGCGGGCAGACAACCTTCCTCATCGGAGAGACTCCCTTCGAAAAGGATTTTTATCTGCAGTGCAAGATCATCAAAGCCTCCGGCCGGGAAGGCGAGATCAAGGATGAGTTCATCTCCCTGGTGGCGGAGGCCTCCAATACCCAGAAGCCGATCCGGGCCCGGGATCTGATTGCCAACCGGATGGAACAGAAGAGACTGGCCAGCCAGCTGAAGGCAGTCCAGGTCTTCTGTCAGATCAAACGGGGCCAGCGTGTCAATAAAAGACTCTACCCGAAAGCCTGGCAGAATACGTCCAATGAGGAGCTGGCTCAGCTCCTCACGGCCTTCCTTTACCAGAAGCCGGGACGAGCGAAGAATCAGTCCTATCTGCTGAAAACCCAGAAGACCTATGACCAAGTCTTCGGAAAAGAATATGACAGCGGGCTGCTCCTCTGTCTTTTGCATTTCAAGATGTACTATAAGCTCTGGCTCAGAGCTCAGGATCCTCAGAAAACAGACAACCGGCAGTTAGGCCTTTCCAAAACGGGCATATATCTGACTGCAGCCTGTCTGGGCTTTTTAGCCAAGGTCAACTATTATCCTTCCTATATCGATGGCTACAATCCCGAGAAGTGGGAGTCACGGATGGAGGCTCTCTCCCAGTGCGATATCGACCATGCCTTCGTCGATCCGGAATCTCTCGATGACCGGCACTTCTGGTTCTCCTTATGTGACCTCTGTTTCCAGCAGATGATTGTTCCGGGCTACCAAAGGCAGGTGGATGCCAATCCGTCCTTAACGGACTATGGTGACTTCACCAAGAAGGAGAACAGCTATTCCGGCTACATCATCAATCCCCTGATGATTGCCATCAAGGAGAACAAAGAGCTCTTCTTATCGTCGTTACGTCCTCTATTCAAGGCGAGATCGTTGGAGGAGAAGGCGGTAGATGAGAAAATGCTTCAGGACTATTATGTTCCGGAAGAAGTAGTGTTCGAGAATAAGAAAACCTTAGCTCCGGAGATAACCTCGGCCATCGCCAAGAGACTGCAGGAGTACCGAAGCAAGACCTACAAAGAAAACAATGTTCCGCCTTATCTGATCTTTACCAACAAAGCCAAAGAGGCCATCGCCACCTATGGTCCGTTGACGTTGGATGAGCTGAAAGATCTCCGGTGCATGAACCGTCGGCAGATCAAAGACAATGGCGATGCCATTCTGGCCATCGTCAAAGAAGAAAAATGCGCAAGATTATGGGATTCCACAAAATCGAAAAAGACTCTATGTGATTGGGTTTAAGACGCCTCATGAAAACTTTATGTTTCCTGAAAAGCAACCTCTTAAAAAGAAGGCGTCTGACTTTTATGATAAGGAAATGCCAAGGGCTAGATTCTTCCTTGGTAAAAAAGGATTTGAATTTGTCACCAATCCAAAATACCGGAGTAGAGCTAGGGTGAATTCAGAAGTCATACGAACGGAAAAGGCAAATCAACAGTTTAACTGGAATGGTGATTTTGTTTTTGTTCCAAAAGAAAAATTAATTGGAAAAAATGATATATTGGAAAGAGCATATATTGGAACATGGAAAGGAAAAGAGGGCGCAATACGACAATTGACGCATAGGGAATGCTTTAGATTAATGGGCTTCGATGAATCTTTCAAGATTGTTGTCCCTAATGTTTGGGCATATCGCCAGGCTGGTAATTCAATTGTCGTTAATGTGTTAGTCGAAATCATGAAACAAATTTTATTGGTCGAGAAACTTTAATGGAAAAATTAAAACTTGCTACAGTTTTTAGCGGAATCGGTGCTGTAGAGTTTGCTTTAAAGAGAATGAATGTTCCCTATGACATCACTTTTGCCTGCGATAACGGTGAAAGAGAGATTGAATATGATTTCCAGAAAGAATGGGATGCCATTAAAGGGCTGAAATCAATAGACGAGAAGCAACAATACGTCGAGAATCTCTATAGTCAAAAGACACGAAGTGCAAACTATGTAAAGCAAAGTTATCTTGCCAATTATACCTGCCCAGAAAATAGGTATTTTGAAGATGTGCGTCTTCTGGATGGCACTGATTTTAAAAATCAAGTTGATCTATTTGTTGGTGGGAGTCCCTGTCAAAGCTTCTCCAGTGTAGGATTTCAAGGAGGCCTCGAGGATACAAGAGGAACTCTCTTTTATGACTACGCCCGTCTAATAAAAGAGATTCAGCCAAAAGCTTTTATTTACGAAAATGTAAGGAACATGCTCTCACTTGATAATGGGGCAGATTGGCAAATCATTTTGGCTAGTTTGGAATCTCTTGGTTATCACTTAAGATATGCCGTTCTCGATGCAGAATATTATGGAATTCCTCAAAGACGCAGGCGGCTAATTGTTGTTGGTCTCAAAAAAAATGTACGTTTTTCTTTCCCACCTCTAACAAAGAAACTTTCGTTTTATTTGAAGGATTTGCTAATAGATAATTGCCCGTTAGGTAATTATGTTTGTGATAATAAAGGGCAAATAATTCCAAAGCCAGGAAAAGGTTCGGTTGAAGATTATTACTATCTAACACCGCTTTTATACAAATATGTGATGAAAGGCGGAACAAAAACTTTCTACCAAAAGCCAATAATCAACTGCCCTGTTGCAAGAACGGTTCTAAAAACCATGGGCAACCATCACCGGGCAGGCATTGATAACTACGTATCAAATGATGGCTCTACGGATTTAGGAAAAGTTAGAATACTTACTGAACGAGAAGCTCATAGACTGATGGGATTCACAGATGATTATAAAATTGTTGTCTCGAGATCTCAGGCATATAAGCAAGCAGGAAATTCAATCGTTGTTGACGTTCTAATTGCTGTCCTAAATGAGATTATAAAATCAGGAATTTTCAAGGAGGAATAATTATGTCAGCAAAATTTGTTTATAAATTAGAGGTGGCTGTAACAAATGGTGATGCTTTACTTGCGAACAAAAAAACAGGGAAAAGCAATTCAGGCACTTATTTTATTTGCTCCTTAAAAGATTATGATGAGAACATTAAAGCTTTTTTTGACGCAAATGTTTCGTATTGCATTTGTGTGAACAAAATTGAAGAATATAAAACTTTGATTCATGAACTTTGCTTCAAAGATACAAGCTCTTTCCCCGGAAACGTTGCTGAATTTGACCAATATTGCAACGCTTTATCTTCACAGTCATCGCCGATAGAGGTGAAAGTCGGATTAAGATTTAACGATTCTCGAGTTTTTCTACGATTTACCAACAATAAAGATCCCTATGTAAAAGCTTTGAGAAGCCTCTTGTTTGGAGAGGTTTCTGAACTCATTCTTGAACTCAACGGACATAATTGTGAAATTTACCCCGACATTTGCTCTACTAAGATAAATCCTGATATTCAATCTTCGATCTTTGATATCACAGAAGAAAAGTAAAAGGAGAAAAAAGATGTCTGATCTTCTAGAGTCTATTTATGAAGCAAAATACCAAGACTGTAGAGTTTGGGTTTTTAAAGCGCGGGAAAACCAAAAAACCTGGAATGAAATAAAATTTGGATGCCGTGGAGATGAGGAAGGATTGAAGGCTTTCCTTAAGTCAGAAGAGGAAACTAATTTTTGGGATATATCTTTAGAAACATGGTATTTTTTAATTGATTCCATGAAAGAGATGGAGGCCCGTGAGAAGCCCGGTTTCATTGGTGATCCAAATCGACCACTGTTAACTCCCCCGACAGGAGAGGGAAGCTGTTGGGTGAAATACAAGAAAACTTTAAAAGAGCCTGCTTTCTCAGTCGAAAGTCGCCAAATGATAGAAGGCGCTTCAATAAAACTGGTCTCCCAACTATGTAAAACAACTGAGCAAAACAATCCTATTCGTGGAATTGTAGTTGGAAATGTTCAATCCGGAAAAACAGCAAATATGGCTGGAGTAATTGCCATGGCTGCAGATTATGGATACAATTTTTTCATTGTCCTCAGTGGAACAATTGATAGTTTAAGAACTCAAACGGCTGGTCGTTTAATTGGTGATTTAAATTCCGGAAATGGAAGTCTTCATTTTACCCCGTTAAATAATGTCTCGCCAAAAACGCCTTACCCGAATAGATTACAAGATTTATTTTTAGATAACGATAGTACAGTAAGATATCTAGACGTTTGTTTGAAAAATTCATCCCGCTTAAAAGATTTGCAGGGATGGCTCGAAAAATTCCCCGAGAAAAAAGCTAAACTTAAAATTCTGCTAATTGATGATGAGGCTGATCAGGCTGGAATTAACACGGCTAATATTTCAAAGCAGCAAATAACGATGATCTTTTCCCGCATTTATCAATTGGTTTTTGCAAAAAACGAGAAATTTGAGAATTTGAGTCCTTATTCTTGCATGAATTATATCGGTTATACTGCGACTCCTTATGCTAATTTTCTAAATGAAGCCTCGGAATTTTCATTGTATCCGAAGAATTTTATAATGACATTGCAAACTCCTGCTGAATATATAGGGCCACAGCAAATTTTTGGCTATCCTGGTATTAATGTAGGCCTACCTATTGTTAATGAAATTAGTATTGAAGAGATAGAGCATGTCAAGAATAAAACGGCCTTTGAAAATAACGATCTTCCGATTGAACTTAAACATGCACTTTTTTGGTTTATTTGCACTGTCGCTGTCTATCGTTCTTGGAAACTTGGAAAACCAGTAAGTATGCTCATACATACTAGTCAAAGAATAGAAAACCATGCCTCAATGGCAGCAGCTATTGAGAACTTTTTGAATCTTTTTAAAACAGATCCAACAAGAGTAGAACAAATAAAAGCAGTTTGGGATGAACAAACATCGCAGTTGACTCATGACACGTTCTTAAACGAGATGACTGGTTATAAAGCCGAAATAGTCAAAGATTATCCTCTCTTTGATGAAATCAGAGGAGAAATTGAAGCCTTATTAAATAGTGGAACAACACATATTACCTTGGGAGATAATTTGGCTTTCCAGTATAATTCCGGCCTTCATGTTTGTGTTGATAATTGTTCTAACAATTCAATTGAAGGGGATACTGTCATGCGATTGGTTTATCCCGACGATAAGAATACAGCTGCCTTAGATCTTTGCCCAGCATTTATTGTTATCGGGGGTACGACCTTGTCACGTGGGCTAACCTTGAAGGGTTTAACTTGCTCTTATTTCTTAAGAACTACTGAGCAAGCAGATACATTAATGCAAATGGGAAGATGGTTCGGTTACAGGAAGCAATACGAACTATTGCCTCGCTTATGGCTTTCAAGAAGGGTAATCGAGCAATTTAAGAGACTGACAATTCTTGATTACGACCTTAGACAAGAATTATTAACAATGGAAAAACTCTCTTTGGTGCCATCTCAATATGGTCCAAGACTAGATTCCTTCCCTGATTTTAGGATTTTAAAGATAACAAGTAAGAATAAAATGCAATCGGCTTATACACTCGAACTCGATTTTGCAAATAAACGTGGTCAGACAACTTCTTTTTTCAAAGACCCCAAAATTATACAAGCCAATTACAGTAAAACAATTGAATTCATCAATAAATTAGGCCCTTTAGATATTACACATATCCGAGCGTTGAATAATCCAATATCTACAAAGGGCAAAATGGATGATACTTTCATTTGGTTCGACCAAAATGGCGATACAATTTTGGATTTTATCGGAAGCTTACAATTCCCCACTCAAAGTGCGACTTTTGGTGACATTTCTCAGGTAAAAGAATGGTGCCAAAAGGCAACAAAGGATGGGACAATAAAAGGATGGGATGTTGTTCTTTCAAGTGTTGTAAAAAGCAAAGCCGAAAGCACTATTGCGTTCAATAGTTTTGTTTTGGGTCTTCCTACAAGAAAGAAATTAAATAGGGAAGATCCTGAAAAGATCTTCTTGAAAACCATCTCTGCTCCTTCAGATTTCGTTATTGATATTGATACCCGCCCATTGACTCGGTTCCAAATTGAGACAATTGATGAGAGTGATGAAAGAGATTTTGCATCAAAGCGAGTTTCTTTGGGAATGGGTGAGACACCCTTGCTTATTCTTTATATCATCGATAAAGATAGCGGAAAGGGAGATCCATTGCCAACAAATATGAAAGATAAATCTGCAAGACTCCCACTCGCCCTTTCACAGCATCTAGTCGGTTATTATATTTATATCCCATATGGGAAAATCTCAAAAGATGGTGCTCCAATTTCGAAAAATAAGATAACTGCTAAGCTTAAATTTGATACAGGAGGTGATATCGATGAAAGTAAGTAATATCTATAATCAATTTTTCTCTTTTTCAGGGCGAAAAGCTTTGAAAACAATCATGGATTCGCACACTCCAAATATGGATTTGCTGGTTCGAGAATCCGTTCAAAATTCCTGCGATGCCCGAAAAGACGGAAGTCGATATACTGAAATTGATTTTCAAACCGGGCAATTCTCAAATGCTAATTTATCCAGCCAAATTGAAACAGTTGGCCCTCTGCTTCTTGCCAAATATAAAACTGACAATTGCTCTTTTCTTGCAATAGGGGACAAGCATACAACCGGATTGCTTGGAGCTCCAAAAAAGTCATTAAACGGTGAGCCCAACAATCTTTATAAGTTGGTCTATAGCATAATGGAAGACAAGGATTCTTCCGATTCAGGGGGATCCTGGGGAATCGGGAAGACTGTTTATTTTAGATTCGGAACAGGGATTTGTTTTTATTATTCCCGGACCTTTGAAAACGGGCAGTATTTAACAAAACTAGCTGGAACATTAATTGAAGATGAAACCGCAGATGACAGACTCTCCTCAGGCCAAGATGGAATTTGTTTCTTCGGAAATTCTTCGAATGACAACGAAGCAGCTCCGATCATGGATGAAAAGGAAATCAATAATTTCTTATCAATTTTCGGAATCAATCCTTATAAAGAGGCTGAAACAGGAACAATAGTCATCATCCCTTATCTTAGAGAACAGGACCTGCTTTCGGGCTCAATTAATGATGAACAGCCTTTTTGGCGCAACAATTTTGAGCAAAGTTTAAGTGTTTCACTTCAAAGATGGTATTTTCCAAAGCTTTATAGTAAAGCGAATGATAGATTCAGCTTAATTTGCAGGATTAACGGTAATATAGTTTCCTTGAATCCTTTTTTTATAAATCTACAAAAGTTATATCTTGGAAAATTTGAGGGGCAAGAAACCTTTGAAGTTATTGATGAAAGAATATCAAAAACACCGTTAGGAACTTTGAATTATAAGCTTTTTTCTAAAGCTGAACTCGGGGTTCAAACGGCCCCGGAAAATTTACCTTCTCCGTATGTTTATTTAGATATGGAAGAAGGAAGTGCTGATAAAGAGAGAGAAATACTTTTTTATACAAGAAAAGCAGGTATGATTATTACTTATGACAACAGTAAATTTGGATCATTTGAATTCGAAAAAGGAAAATTCTTGATTGGTGTCTTCGTACTTAATGATAGCTGCACTGAAAATAATGAATTGCTAGGTTCGTATTTTCGTGGAACGGAAGCAGCCAACCACAAAGAATGGGTTGATTCAAATCTAAAAGAATTCCCTTATTTTAAAGAATTAAAGCCCTTCGCAAAGATTTGCAAAAAAATAAAAAATAAACTTTCAAGCGAATTTAGCGCCTCTCCTATCCCAGAAACAGAATCGACAAATAATGCTCTTCAAAAAAGATTAGGTCAAATGCTGTTACCTCCTGAAGATTTTGGTAAAGAACCCGGCTCAACCCAAGAAACACCTCCGGTGCTACCAAAAACTCATCATAAGAGAACATATTCTTTCTATTTTAATGGCTTTGACAAAAGCGCTCTTTCATATTGTCTTTCAGTTTGCCTAAAACCCAGTCAAAAGTTAGAGTGTAAGCTTTTGATCTCTGCTGAGGCAAAGGATTTTCTAATTGAAGATTGGTTGAAAATGGGCTTTAAAATGCCTTGCGATTTATGCAAATTAGTACTCAAAGATTATTCAATTCAAAAATCAACTATACCTTTAAATACTTGCATTTGCGAAAAAGAAGAGCTGTTAAAACGAAGGGCTATCAAAGGGCCAACTCCAGATTCCCACCTTTTAGCATTTGGAACTGATCATTTTGAAAAAGAAACTATCATTGGTTTTTACGTCGAAAACCCGGGCTCTGAGGAAATTTCGGCTGATTTTGAACTTTACTTTAAACCAATAGATCTTTCATATAGTATTAATTTTCAATTCAAATGTAATATGGAGGATGACAAATAATGGCACGCGATAAACTGTTTAGAACGATTGACAAAGACCTCTTATCTTTAATATCAATGGATTCTACTAGAACTTATACATACCATGACGCAAATGGGGAAGCTCGCCCAATTCTAGAGAAAAGAATAGATTATCAGGGAAAAGCATCATTCAAACTTGATGATCAAACTTGTCTTTGGGATGCCCAAACACAACCAGTAGAGCTAAATATTCATTTAAAGGTCTCGGGTCTTTGTGCCTTGTTTTCATCTGATCATGCAATTTGTTATTCGGATACGGTTTTAGGCTTTGGCATTGTTTGGAAGCCCTCAAAATCACGATTAAAACATGCAGTTAAGCTCTTTGATTTCACTAAAGATACCTCGGATATTGATATTGAAAAGGACTCTATTCTTCTTCCTGAAATGGTAAGTAATACCGATTTCAATTGGGTCATTTACATTGTAAAAGCCGGAACCCCAAATGATGAAAATTATTTTGGCAATCAAGAGGGACTGGTTTTAGGTTCGGGAAACCTTTGGACATTAATTAATGAAGGAAAAGGATCTCTCTTCCCTATTGCTGATTATAAAGATCCTTCAGCACCTTTGTGGAAAATTCGCTGTAGTTTCTCTGATATCTATGAAGACATGTTTGATGAAGAAAATGTTTGCATATTATTAAATCCGGCAAACCGACTGTATTCAAAAACAAAAGTGGATGACGAGAGTTATGATGAAGATTTTCTTTTTCAAACTCTTGGCGATGCTTTAACGCTTCTGATATTGCAAATCAAGGCAAAGAATAATGATAATCCGCAAATTGATTTTAGTCGAAGTGGATGTCAAGGAAGCATCATTTCCGCTTTGCTATATTTTAAAGACATGTTAGATATAAAAATAAACGGCTCTCCATCCGAACTATCTGAGAGTGTCCACGCCGCCATTAATGTGAGGAGGATGAGAGAATGATAATAAGAACACTGACCCGTGAGGAAGCTGAACAACTATTCAATGAGTATCAATCCACTCCTGTAATTGGTTCCTATTATTCTGATTTAGACCCCGACTATCAAACAATAAGGTCGGATCTTTTAAAACTGGCCGATATCGGCAAATTCGAATATGATTATGACTTGGAATTTGCGGGCAAATTGTATTCTTATTTTAACGGATTGAATGGTTTTAATGAAATGGTTGCGTCTAATTATGGTTTCTGGAGATATATTAGCCTCAAAGTTGTTCCAGATATCATTCAGCACCGCCATGGTTTAGTCCCTGAGTACTACTATGCAAAGAACGTTCGCGTGTATATTCCAACTTTATGGTGGTATATACACCTTTCAATGCAATCATCTTTGGAAGATACGATCAATTTATTAAGTAGGTATAATACCGATTATATTGTCCAATTGGTTGAACGCCCGGGAAGAGAGGGAACATATCTTGAAGTATCAAGAAGGATAATTAATTATCTTTCAAAATTACCTCTATCAGTAATAAATGAGAAAAAGAATAATTCTAATTTGTTTAGGCGTGTTCTAATTCAAAACACGGCAAAAATAAACAACTACAATTTGATCTTTGATGGGAAAATAGATGAATATGTTGCAGATTTGTTCAAATCTTGCGGAGTGGAGGAAAAAAACAATGGATGAACTTCAGGAACAAATTATAAGGCTTGGTATTATGCGTCCCGGCATGGTCGCTAAAATTCAATATTCAGGTGCGGATGGATTCCTAATCAGAGAAAAAGATGCTTATTCAGTAGCAATTCCGGGGAAATTTCAAAGAGAAATAAACGAGCCATTCAACGGTTTTTCATTGTTAACTGGAAAGCTGAATTATGAGAATCAAGAAATTGATGTCCTATATATAACCGCAAAAGAAAGTGTGAATCTAGAAAAGCTTGCCATTTTTGCAAGGAGTTTTGTTTTACTTAAATATAGAGATGAAATTTTAAAAGATCCTTTAAATTGGATCGATGAATGGAAGGATATCCTGGGAGATTCTATAAAGAAATTCAAAATTTACGATGTGTTAGGAGAAATGATTGCTTTCAAATATGTCTATTCTTTTGATAAAACAGCGGTTTGGTCTGGCCCAAAAGATAGCACGCAAGATATTAATGCACGTGATCATGTCTATGAAGTAAAATCAACCACATTGAAGCAGGAGTTTAAGGTCTCAATCAATAGTGCATTTCAATTAAGAAGCGATAAAAAAGAATCACTAATCTTTTGCCGCCTTGAACCTTCAACATCAGGTTTCTCAATTGATTCGCTTGTTAAAGATATTGTTTCTATGGGTTACGATCCAGTTACCTTAGAGAATTCTCTAGAATCAATTGGCTATCCTCGTGGAAGACGAATAAGAGAGCAATCGTTTAATTTATTGGCTATGTATCAATACGAGGTAAACAAAGATACATTCCCTGTTATAACATTAAAAGATATAAACAACTTTTCGGCTTTCGGAAACATTGTCGGTTTTACTCTTTCGTTAGATCTGTCCTCCGTTCCTCATATAACTCTAAAAGAGTAATTAGTTATAAAATCGTTTCGCCCATAAGGTTTTTTAATCAACTATAGTTGTTAGCCGTGCTACAATTTTAGCCATGGATCCCATCCTAATCATTGTCATTGTCAGCGTTGTCATCCTTATTGTTGTAGGGCTGATCATTTACCTTGGCTACTCCTTAGGGAAACTTTATAAGCATAATGAAGGTCCCCACCCTAAGATCAAGGTCAAGACCAAAGAAGAACTCATCGGTGAAGAAGGCGAAAGGGAAGTCGCCAATGAACTGAATCGTATCTTTCAGGACCATCACCGTCTCATCAATGACTTTCTCTTCTATGATCCTCATGGCAACAGCCATGAGATCGATCATATCGAGATCAATGACAAAGGGGTCTTTGTCATTGAGACGAAGAGCATCAGCGGCATTGTCCAAGGCTCGGAAGAGGCGGATCAGTGGACCAAGATCATCGGACCGAATACTTTTACGTTCTATAACCCGCTGAAACAGAATCAGACCCATATGAAAGCCTTGGATGAAGTCTTTATCTTCCCCTGTCAGGTCTGCTCCTTAGTGGTCTTTGTCAACAACAATGCCAATGGCCTGATCAGTGACAGTCTCTGCAATCTGAAAGACCTGGATAGCTTCTTTGAAAGGTTCAATACCTTAGAGACGGTAAGACAGGACCAGATAGAAGAGATCTATCAAGGACTTCTGGAGTACCAGGGGATGCATCCTATCTTGAAAGAGGATCATAATGCCGATATTCGGAGGAATCACCCGAATCAAGGCTAAAACAAGTTGGCAGAAGAGACTTATCACTTAGCGTTCATCCAGCCGAGAATATCGGTTATTCTTTGTTTGTCGCTGAAGTGATAAGATAAGACTAGAAATTTAATGAATAAATCAGATAAACAAGTCCCACGTGGGACTTGTTTGTTAAAGGAGAACACGATTTTATGAATCAGACAAAAAAGAAGAATTTGGCCTCATCTATCGAATTATTGCCTCATCCGGGAGAGACTCTCCAGGAACTGTTAACTACTTATGGGATGTCCGAAAAAGAACTTGCTCAGCGTATCGATATCTCAGCAAAAACCATTGAGGATATCGTCAACGGAAAGCAAGGAATCACTCCTGTGACAGCCAAGAAGCTGTCAACAGTTTTTGCTTTGGATACTCAGTTCTGGATTTCTCTGCAGGAAGATTATGACCGAGAAATCCAGAAGATCAAGAAAGAGGAATGCCAGGGTTCAGCCATCTGAAAAGCGTCTTTCCCCTTTCCCAGTTTCCATGCTCCTATAATAGAGTCTCTCAAAGGAGGACATCCTTTATGGCTGAAAAAGAACCGGTCGTCTTTGTCGGACATGGCTCTCCGATGAATGCCATCGGAGACAATAAGTACCGTCCGGTATGGCAGGATCTCGGAAAAAGACTGGGAAAGCCTAGTGCTCTCCTTGTCATTTCCGCTCACTATTTTACGAATGGGCTTAGGATTACCAAAGATACCCATAACAAACAGATCTTTGATATGTACGGTTTCCCTGCGGAACTCTATCAGGTCACGTATGAGCCTAAAGGGGATCCGGAGCTTTCCAAAGAAGTGATCTCCTTATTAGACAACGAACCTCAGGTCGATACCACCTGGGGTATCGACCATGGGGCCTGGGCCGTCTTATCCAACATGTATCCTGAAGCGGATGTCCCGGTGGTCATGCTCAGTGTCGACCAGAGACGGAGTCCGGAAGAGCTCTATTCGTTAGGGAAGAAGCTGATCCCCTTACGAGATAAGGGAGTGATGATCTTAGCCAGCGGCAATATCGTCCACCATTTAGGTCTGGTCGACTGGGAAAGCGACCATGGCTATCCGGGGGCGGAGAGCTTCAATAAGAAAGTGATTCAGGAAGTCCAGGATCATAAGATCGAAGAGATCCTCTCCTTAAGCAAGTCGGATCCGACCTATCGCAAGGCAGCACCGACTCCGGATCATATCGATCCTTTCTATGTGGCCTTAGGTGCCGCCGGCGAAGACTACCAAACGGAAGCCTTCAATGACAGCTGTGAATTAGGTTCGATGGCAATGACAGGATTCGTCTTTAGATAGATACGATTTAAAGATAAGCAATTTCTTTTGACGAATAGAGGTGTGATTATCTACGATAATCCACCTCTTTTTAAAGTGAGTAGTAAAACCGTCTCTGTGCGCCTATAATGAAAGCATGGAAGCCAAAGGAAAAACAACCCTCCTTTAGGGAAAGGCAGGGCCAGCCTATGAAACGGAAAATCTTTTTATTGATTCTGCTTTTCTCCGTTCTTTTCATCAATGGCTTTGAAGCCGCCGGCTATCAGACCAGTCTTAGCAAGATCGGTGAGATGTTCTCCCTGAACAGCACAAATCAGGGACTCATTGTCTTTCTGCAGCTGGCAGCCAGCTGCCTTTCTCCTCTGATCTTGGCTCCCTTTGCCGACCGACGCAGCAAGAAAGGCTTCTTGTTGGTCTTCTTTGTCTTAGAGATAGCGAGTTGTGTGATGCTCAGTCTTGCAACCTCGTTTGCTCTTTTTGCTGTGGGCATCTCTCTTCTGGGATTTGCTTCCGGTACGGCGCAGTATCTGGCCTTTGCCGGCTTAGCTGAGACCTTCCCTTCTACCGGAGCCTAAGAAGGTCGCCTTAGCGACCACCTTCTACTCCATCGGTGCCGTCATTGCTCCGGTATTGATGGGACTTTTATTGAAGCAAAACGTCTCCTGGAACTACCTGTTTGTAATGGTCGGATCTTTCATCGGGTTAGAGCTGATATTGATGCTCTTCCTATCCTTTGCTCCGTTAGAGGAAAAACCGGTTGCTCCGGTAACCCAGAAAGAAACGACTGGGAAGATGAACCTTCTCGGTGTCTTCCTCTTATGTGCCTGTATGTTCTGTTATGTCGGCTTTGAGAATGGCTTTGCTTTCTTTGTGACCTCCTATTTCCAGGATGTCTTAGCCAGTGATCACGCTTATCTGGCCTTATCCCTGTTCTGGTTAGCGATGATTCCTTCCCGGATCTTGGTCGGTCTCTTTGCATCCAAAGGACGGACGATCCTTCTCATCACCTCCCTAGGAGCTTTGATCTTCTCTTTGGCTTTATCCTTATCCCAGAACGGGATTGCCGGCATCGTCCTTGCCTTCCCCTTAGGCTTCTTCTGCGGCGCTGTCTTCCCTTCCTGCCTCTCGAGATCCCTGGAGTTTGGCGGCAGCAAGGCTGCCACTGTGACCAGCTGGATCTCGGCCGCCGCCGGACTCGGCGGGGCCGTGATGGGTTTCTCTACCGGTGCCTGTGCTCAGTCGTTCGGTCTCTTCTATTCTTTAGTCGGTCTCTCCCTGTTGCTGGCCATCCTAACCGGACTGGCCTTAGTTCTCTTCTTCAAGAAGGATAAAACGGCCGAGCCTAGCAAGGTAGAGAAGAACGATTAAAAAGGACTATCGGTTAGAATCAATTATCAGTTTTAAGCTGTATATTTTTTGCTACTGACAAGATAGCCCTCAATCCCAAGCAAGAATTTTTTTCACATTTTCAGATTCTAAAGGCATTTTCATAAGCCAAATTTCCGTCAGCTTCGGAATATTTCATGATTCAGGACAAGTGTTACCACTTGACCTGAATCTTTGCAGTTTAAGGGTCTTTACCTCTATAATGACACTATGTGAAATACCTCTCATCAGGGGAAGAAATGGGGATTTTTATGAAACCAAAACAGTTGCTGACTCTCGTGAGCCTCTTCGGGGTGGTGCTTTTCAGTTGTAAAAAGACAACCTCCGCTGCTTCCGCTCTCTGTTCCTGCCCCTCCTCAACCCCTTCCGTTACCTCGCCGACCACCTCAAGCAGTCCGTCAGCGTCTTCCGCCTCGGCCTCTGTTTCGGCTTCGGTTTCGGCTTCCGAAACCAAAGCCTCGGCTCTGACGCTCACGTTAGCTAAGACGGAACTGAAAACAGGCAACAACTTCTTGACGACGGCAGTGCCATCCCTGGATTATGTGGTCGGCGGCATTCACTTTGATCCGCAGGAGGATCAGAATTACCTCTCCTGGGTGATTAAGGACAGTCATGAAACCTTGGCTTCTCCGGATACAGCCTTAACGGCCGGGACGTATTCCGTCACCGCCGTTTATAATGGCGTCAGTTCCAACACACTGACTTTCACCGTTTCGGACTGGGATCATGTCGATACCGCAAAAGGCATCAGCCATCCAGTGACGGATTTCGGGGCGATGACCTTAGACAAGATGTCAACCATAGCCACTTTCCTGGGATCTTTCCCCAGCATCGGCACACCGAAAATGCTGGTTGTTCCCGTTGATTTTTCGGATAACATCGGCACTGAACAGGATCGCGAGGCCATCCAGAAGGCGTATACCGGAACCGACGGCGAGACGGGCTGGAAGTCCGTGCATGACTATTACTATGAGTCGAGCTACCACAAACTGAATATCTCCGTCACGCCGTGGTTCCGCTATGGCAGAACGACGGAGAATCAGGACGGCAAGAGTTCAGCGGACCTCGAAAAGGCTACCGGCACGAATAGCAAGATCGCCGCTTTTAATCAGACCTGGGATATCCTGAAGGATCTGACAACCTGGCTCGTGGCTCAGAACTACAACCTAGCGGATTATGACTATGACAAGGACGGCTATGTCGATGGCATCGAGATGGTCTATAAGTATTCCGGAACCAACAAGGAAAATGGTGGAAACGCTCTTTGGTGGAGCTATACCTATGTGTATGGCCAGAATCAACAGTTGGGAACAGCGACGGCTCCTGTCATTTTTCAGTATTGCTGGTTCCTCTTCTCTTCCATTGAAAATGGCTATTACAGCCCGAATATCGATGCCCATACGGTCATTCATGAGACCGGGCATCTCTTAGGATTACGGGATTACTATGATCAGAATGAAGTCTCCTTTGTCGATGGCGGCGCTGCGATGATGGACTTTTCTATCGGCGACCATGATGCCTATTCCAAGATGGCTCTCAACTGGATCACCCCGGATGTCCTCGATGGGACAAGCTCTCATTTCACGTATACCCTGAAGCCGTTTGAGGAGAACGGGACCTGTCTCTTAGTCCGGAATACGTCGACGGATCCCTGGAACGAGAATCCGTTCGACGAGTATTTGCTTTTGCAGTACTACACTCCGACCGGACTCAACCAGAGCGACAGTCAGGGCTATGCCAGGCTGACCAATCCATTTTTCGGCCATGGCGGCACCTATGCCTCAGCAGGTCTGCAGGTTTTTCATGTCGATAGCCGGATGTTCACGGATGACGGCACCTTCCAGGATGAAGAAATCCTTACCGCAAACTACCATTACACGGATAGCTACCGGACCTTCACTACCGATACTTCCGTCACCCCGAACGAATTCCATGATATCGTGCTCCTTGCCAACAGCAATACGACGGGGATGAGCTATAACGTGGATTCCGCCTCGATTACGGGTGAACTGGTAAGAGGCAGCAAAAACCGGCAGATTAAGATGATTCCTTCGTATTCGAAGAACGTCACCGATGAGTTCCAGGACTTCCAAGGAATCCTGGGGATGCAGGCCAATCTCTTTGAACCCAAAGAGGGGCAGGATTACTTCTCCTTTGCCCACCAGAGGGCCTATTTCAAAAACTCACGGGCGTTCAATGACCAGTCCGTCTTAGGCTACAGTTTCAAGGTGACAGCCATGGATACGGCTGGCATTACCTTAGAGTTCTTCGCCGACTGAGCCTGTTACCTACTACCAACGATAACAAGGGAGAGGTTCTTCTCTCCCTCCTTTTCTTTGCCGTGCTATCCTATTTAGGATTCGAAGGAGGATATTCCCATGTTAGCATTCTGCAATGACTATTCCGAAGGCTGCCATCCCTTGGTTCTCAAACGGCTTCAGGAGACCAACCTGGAAGAGTTACCGGGCTATGGCGAGGATCGCTATACCCTTTTAGCCAAAGAGAAGATCCGCAAAGCCTGCGAGGATCCCCGAGCCGAGGTGACCTTCTTAACCGGAGGAACCCAAGCCAATCAGGTCGTGATTGCAAGTCTATTGAAATCCTATGAAGGGGTGATCTGCTGCTCAAGCGGTCATATCGCTGTCCATGAGGCGGGCGCCATTGAAGAGACCGGGCACAAAGTCTTAACCATACCGGCTGTCAACGGAAAGTTGGTAGCTAAGGATCTAAAGACCTTTATCATTGATTTCCAGTCGAACAGCAGCAAGGACCATATGGTTCAGCCGGGGATGGTCTACCTTTCCCAGTCCACCGAATACGGAACCCTTTATTCAAAGAAGGAGTTAACCGCCATCCATGAGGTCTGCGAGGCTTTCGGTCTGCCGCTCTTTGTCGATGGAGCAAGACTCGGCTATGCCTTAGCCACCCCGGAGAATGACATCTCCCTTCCGGAGTTAGCAAGACTGGCGGATGTCTTCTATTTCGGAGGGACCAAGTTCGGTCTGCTTTGCGGAGAAGCGGTCGTCTTCACCAGGAAGGCTCCGGAACACTTCATGACGTTTGTGAAGCAGCATGGCGCCTTAGTCGCTAAGGGCAGACTCCTAGGAGTGCAGTTTGATGCTCTCTTCACGGATGACCTTTACCAGCAGATCGGAAAATCTGCCATTGAGGCTGCCAACACCTTACGGAAGGCCTTGAAGGCTAAAGGCTACACCTTCGCCATCGACTCTCCGACCAACCAGACCTTCGTGGTACTGGATAACAAAAAGATGGCCAGCCTTAGCAAGAAGGTCTGGTTTGATGTCTGGGAGAAGAAGGACAGCACACATACGGTGATCCGTCTCTGCACCAGCTGGGCAACCCGTCTAGAGGCCGTGAAGGAACTGATCAAGATCCTTTAAATACTTAGATTAAAATCTGACACCATTTTTCTATGACATTTACAACGTCTTCCCAAGTAAGGGCAGCAGCATAAGTGAATTTCCGGGAATAGGCCTTCCATCTTGTCTGCAAAAAAGGACTCTCTTTCATTTCTTTAGTGAGCAACAATGCTTTTTCTCGAGAAATAGCAAAGCTTCGGTGCTGACAAGTGCTGAGATAGGCTTGCCTCATTGTTTCCAACGGGAGAGAACTAAGACTGGTTTTATAGATAAAATATAAATCATAGAAGTCTTTCGAACGGCTATTTAAAAGCCCCTTTGCGAGGATTGTTTCCATTTTTTCCGCAATAACGGTTTCAAGAGGATAGACCTTCATCGTGATGGATTCCTGGGTAATCAAGCATGCATATTGATAGTCTTTAACATTCGGGGTAATAGGGTCTCCTGTAGCAACATCAATAGAAAAAGGCACTTTCACGTTTTCAAGCTTTCCTATGAATCTAAAGGAGTAGCCACCATATTCATCTTCGGGCCGGATAGGAGAATAACCATCCATTAAAAACTCAATCCCATCATCTTCCTTTGGGGAAGAGAGAATATCATTAAAAAGAAATAGAAGGTTATCCAATTCCAATTTTTGGGATCGAATAAGGAAATCGATATCCACCGTTGTACGATTAGTAGGCCCAAACATCGAAGATAATAAAAGTCCTCCTTTCAAGACAAAGTCGTTACGATATTTCGACTTTGAGATTCGGCAAAGGAAAGCATCGAAGAAAAAGCGGGAATAGAGAGACTGAGGAGAAATGCCTTTCTCCTGAGATAAATTGTTGATTCTCGCACTTAAAGAATCTTTATTGATTTTCACAAAGGTTCAAGTACCTCCATTATCTGATAGACTTCCTCTTCGATTCCCATCGCTTTGGCATAGGCAAGCAGTTTTACGGTGTCTTTGTCTTTTAGCCTTACATAGGCCTGCATGGCCTTCACAAAAGTCTCGCTGTCAATCTCTTTTCTGTTCTTAACCAAATCACAGATGGTCTTCTCCTTGTCATAGGTACGGACGGCATTGCCAAAGACAGTCTTTGCCTCAACGATACCCAAACGGTAGAGATCCCTGTTTCTTTCAAAATGGATTTCGCAGTTCTTAGGTTTGGACAAATAAGGATGATAGCCATTAGGTCCGGTCACTTCCCGGTCAGTGATGATCTTATCGGTCATTTGCTGAAGATAGAGAGCGCTGTAGAAGGAGTAGACAAACTGAGGATAACGTCTCTGAAAGACAAGATAGGCATCGACAGGCCAAGAGGGAAGAGCATAGAATCCCCGATCGATTCGGACCAGCTTTCCCTTCTTAACGAGTACCGAAACAAAAGCCGTCCCAATGCCGGCCTGAGAGAGCTCCTTACTGGTCACATAACCATGGTTCTCATCTAATATTGTCTGAATCCTGTCTTTTTGTCTCATAATTTGTTTTTACACTTGCATTATACAATATTGCTAGTGTATTTACAAATATGCAACGGAAATGAAAGATATCTTATTCAAAGGGCGGACTCAAAGCTTCTTGGATATTTACTCTAACGTCAGGATCTGCGGTCCTGTCGTCGGATCCGTGTCATGGGCGCAGAGCACCTTCCGGCAATGAGGATCCTTCCGCTGAGCCGCAATCCAGCTTAAGGTCGTTTTCAGATCTTCTTTCGAAGCCACCGGACCCGGCATGGCTAAGCTATCCCAGGAATGGGCGTTATATCCGGAATCACCGACAATCAGGACAAAGTCATCCTTGGCCTGTACTTTGATGGATAAAGAGCCTCGGCTATGACCCGGAGTGAAGAGAACGACGACGGAGTTGTCGTTGAAGACATCCCACGATTTCCCAAACGGCCCTTCGGTCCCGTTCCAGACAATCGTCTTAAAGGAGATGCCGCGGCAGGGTTTACGGACATAGCGGAGGTCCAACGAATGGAGAGCTAGCTGTTCTTCTTTTGTCGCATAGATGGCCGGAGCCTTCTTCACAAGACGTAACCCGGAATCATGATCGATATCCAGATGGGTCATGATCACCATCGCCAGATCTTCCGGCTGCAAAGAGCGCTGATAGAGGAGTTCATCGATGGCCTGTCCCGGCGGCAGGATCGGTTTGCTGGCAAACCACATCGGATAGGTGATTGTCCGGATCGGATGATCCCGGATTTTCGAGTCCCAGCCGGTATCCACTAAGATCTTCTGTCCGTTCAAAGCAGTGATCAGAAAGCATTTGACCGGCAAAAGGATCCGGTTCTTCCGGGAACGGAAAAGCCCGGTGAAAGCCAGGTTATTCGAACTGACGCTGCGGTCCGGAACGGCTTTATCGACGCCGACCGAGCCGGTCTGCAGGACTTCGACGGTAACGTCGCTCATGAAAGCTTGATGCCGGTGGCCGCTTCAAAATGGTATTTGACAATGCCAAGATCAATGGCCGTATAGAAGCCGGATCCATGGACCTGAATGCTGGGAGTGCCGTCAGTGACGGTAATCATGAATTTCTGCTGATTCATCGCCGTCGGAGCTAACAGAGCTGCCTTAACGCCTAAATCCAGATACGCCGGCTTTTCGCCAGTGACCGTCAGGACATCTTCCGGTTTCTTGGTGGCGTGGCTGACACCTTGGGTGGCACCATAGCCGAAGGCAATCACACAGAAGAGAACCTGCCCTTTGGCTAACTCGACCGGAACCTTACGTTTACCGAAGGTCAGAGCTACCCAGCAGGAATTCAGTCCGAGTTCCTGAGCTTTCAGGACAAACTGCTCACCGGTATAGCCGCAGGCCTCGTCACTGCCCTTCTTGCCGATTAAGGCAAGATAGTTCGTGACATGGCTGAATTTGCCGTAATGGGCAAGGAAAGTATCAAAGGCCTTCGGCTCATCAAAGATCACCTGACTGGCAAGGCCGCTTTCCTGATTCGTCTTGGCAACCAGATTCTTTAAGACAGCCTTCTTCTCGTCTTCAATCGGTTTTTCAAGATAGCTGCGAACCGCATGCCGGTTCTCCATCAACGTTACGATATCCATACTATTAAGCCTGTTTTTCGCTGATTTCCAAGGCTTTGGACAAAGCCTTGATGACGACATTAAGCTTCGTATCCTTGGCATCGAGGTAATAGAAGTTCATCGATCCCTGCCGATGGCATTTGATGATGCCGGCTGCTTTAAGGATACCGATATGATGGGAAAGGGCCGGACGGGAGAGATTGCTGATGCGGCAGATCTGACCGACCCGCATGCCCTGACAGGAGGGCTGCTGAGAATCGACCTTCAGCATCTCCAACAGGATATGAAGCCGGGTTTCGTCTCCTAAGGCAACCAGCACATCCTTGGACTCTTCTAAAAGTCCTGTCAGCTCAGCAATGTCTTGATTCATTTTGTTTACCGGTCCATTTTTTTAAACCACTGCTAGTATAACATCCTGCTTCGCCTTGAATAGACTGGTAAAGAAAAACGAGACGACCCGCTTTCCCGGTTTTTCATTTCTTTGTTTGATTTCCCTTGCTATTTATATATGAATGTTCTAACATATGAATGTTCGTTCATATATAGAGGCTCTCATGACCGATAACAAAGAGACAAAGAATTGTTCCCGCTGCCAGGCAGCAAAGCCGGAAACGGAAGAAGAGGAGACAGGTCCTTTCAAAGTGATCTGCCTTGTTTTCGGTATTCTGTCCTTAGTGACGGCTTTTACCTTAACTAAAGTCGATGCCTCCTATTCCGAGATTACCTGGTCTCTCTTCAGTGATCCGGAGTTCTATCACTCCTATTCCTTCATTGCCTTTGTTATCTATACCTTAGGCTATCTGGTCCTGTTATCGAGTCTTCTCAAAGATACCGTAAGCTCCCTGAAGAAGGGATCCGTTATCAATGAGAACACCTTGATGATGGTTGCCACCCTGGGAGCTTACGGTATTGCGCAGTTCCCGGAGGCGCTGTTTGTCATTCTCTTCTCCATCGTCGGCGAGATGTTGGAGGGTTACGCAACCGGCAAAGCCAAGGCTTCCATCAAGAAGCTGGTCAACAGCATGCCGTTAGTCGCCCATGTGGTCGGCGAAAGAAACAGCCTCGAAGACAAGGATCCCAAAGACATTCCGGTCGGAACTCTCTTAGAGATCCGTCCGGGCGAGAAATTAGCCATCGATGGCGTGATCGAGAGCGGCAAAGCCAATCTCGATCTCTCCTCCATCAACGGCGAATCCGTCCCACGGGAAGAGACGATCGGCGCTAAGGTCTATTCCGGATCCATCTGCCTGGATTCCGTCCTGTATGAGAGAACCACCAAGCTTTATAAGGATTCCACCCTCTCCAAGATCATGGAACTGGTGGAGAGTGAGCAGGGCAACCGCTCCAAGAGCGAGAAGTTCATCACCCGCTTCAGCAAGGTCTATACCCCGAGCGTCATTCTGATCGCCGTTCTGGTCTTTCTCATCGGCTATGGCCTTTCCGGCTGGGTCTGGACGGGTGCTAACGGCGGACAGGCCTGGCTTTACAAGGCTTTATCCGTCCTACTGATCTCCTGTCCGTGTGCTCTCGTTATCTCCGTTCCGATTGCTTTCTTTGTCGGCATCGGCCAGGCCAGCAAGCTGGGTGCCTTGATCAAAGGCTCCCTGGCCTTAGAGAATCTGGCTAACAGCAAGGCCTTTGTCTTTGATAAGACCGGTACCCTGACCAAAGGGAACTTTGTTCTCATCTCCAACCCGGATCCCACGTATCTGCAGATTGCCGCTTCCCTGGAAGCCATGAGCACCCATCCCTTATCCTTAGCCATCAGCAAAGCCTATTCCGGAAAGACCTTGCCGGTCTTTGGCTTCAAGAACATCCCGGGATACGGTCTTTCCGGAATCATTGACGGCGAAACCTATTTCATCGGCAATCAGAAGCTGCTGCTTCTCAACGGCGTCAAACCTTTCCTGGAAGAGGACACGCCTTACAATGTCATCTACTTAGCCAAGAAGGATGGCGAGCTGTTGGAAAGCTTTGTCGTCGCTGACCAGCTGAAGGATACCTCAAAAGAGGCGCTCTCCGCCTTGAAGAGTGAAGGTGCCAAGCAGAACATCATGCTCTCCGGAGACCGTTCGGCCATCGCCAAACGGGTCGGAGAGGATGTCGGCTGTGACGTCAGCATCGGGGAGCTGCTTCCGGAAGAGAAGTTCAGGAAGGTCACCGAGTTTGCCAAAGCCAGCAAGCTCTGCTATGTCGGCGATGGCATCAACGACAGCCCCGCATTGTTAGCGGCCGATGTCGGTGTTGCTATGGGCGCTTTAGGCAGCGATGCTGCCATTGAGGCCAGCGATATCGTCATCATGGATGATGACCTCAAGCGGGTGGCCGAAACGAAACGGCTGGCCAAGAAGACGATGCTGACCGTCTATGTCTCCGTCGGGATGGCGCTAGCCATCAAAGCCCTCATCATGGTGCTGGTGGCGTTAGGATACTTCGGCAGCTATGCGATGATCATCGCTTCCGTCAGCGATACCGGGGTGATGGCCCTGTGTGTCCTCTATGTGATGAGTCTGATGCTCTATAAGCCGAAATACGTCAAGGCCGCCAAAACGAAATAGAAAACCGAGGCTCACGTCCAAAAACGTGAGCCTCTTTTAGTATTAACATATTAGCAATTATTGATATTTCATGCCATTTTTGATAAAATATTATTACTATGAAAGATAATTTAGAGTTTGAAAACACCTATCACGTTACCACGGTCTCTAGTGTGATGGTTCACGTCTCACAGCGTGAGAAAGAGATCCGTAAAAGACAGGGCCTGACACAGCAGGAACTGAGTCAAAGGGCAGGTGTCTCTCTTGCCTCTTTGCGGCGGTTTGAGCAAACAGGAGTGATTGAATGGGAGTCCTTAGTGAAGATAGCTAACGTTCTTGGCTATTTAGACGAACTTGATAAGCTTCTAAGCCAAAAGACCTACACGTCAATTGAGGAGGTCATCCGGGATAATGAATCCAAAAAAGCTTAAGGTTACTTTTCATCATCAGGAAGTAGGAATACTGGCCTTGATGTCCAGTGGGAAGGTATGTTTCCAATATTCTCTTGACTGGCTGAAAAACGGTTTTTCGATTTCTCCGCTTTCCCTGCCTCTCATCGATAAGCTCTATGTCCCAAAAGATATGACTTTTGATGGCCTTTTCGGAGTTTTCGCGGATTCTCTTCCGGACAGCTGGGGAAGTCTTCTCTTAAGCAGGCACATTCAGCAGCAAGGCATCTCCTATCGCTCGCTCAATGTTCTGGACAAGCTGAGCTATTTAGGCGAGGACGCTTTAGGAGCCTTACGTTATGAGCCCTGCTATCCTCAGGAAAAGCGAGAACCTGTCAAAGACTACGATCTCCTTAAGACGGGATTTGACAAAGTCATTGAAAACAAACCGACAGCCCTGGACGAACTCTTCCGCCTCGGAGGATCCTCCGGCGGAACAAGGCCGAAAGCCCATGTTCTGATTAACGGCGAAGAATGGATCGTGAAGTTCCCCTACCGCTATGATCCTCCGGATATCGGAAAGATGGAATACGATTACAACGTTTCGGCCAAAGCCTGCGGACTGGATGTCCCGGAGTTTGCCCTCTTCCCTTCCCAGCTGACTTCCGGCTATTTCGGAGAAAAACGATTTGACCGTGAGAACGGATTGACCAAACACGTCATTACCCTGTCGGGGCTATTGGAAGTCTCTCCGGATTTTCCCTCTCTGGATTATCTTAGTTTCTTCAGACTGACAGACATGCTGACCGAAAATACCGAAGAACTCTGGAAAGTTTTCCGGATACTTTGCTTTAACGTTTTCAGCCACAACGTCGATGATCACAGCAAGAACTTTTCTTTTATCTATGACGAGACAAAGAAAAGCTACCGCCTTTCCCCGTCGTATGATCTCACCGGCAGCATGGGTGAGAAAGAACATGAGATGACTCTCTTACATCAGGGGAATCCAACCGAAAAGGACATTCGTGATTTCCTGTTCCTTTCGCGCTTGGATGTCCCTACCGGACTCAGGGAAATGGCGCGTATCCAAAAGCAGGTCAACAGCGACTTAGGAAAGTATCTGAAACGTTAATGCCTCGTTTTTTTGATAAAACTGTCTAGTATCCTTTTTTCTTCCGGTCCTGATAGATGCCTTCATCCTTCTCGGAGGTATGCTCCAAACCGGTATTGAAAAGATCTTTGATATGGTTGTCCTTCAAGGAATAAAGGACGGATTTTCCTTTGCGATGGAAGGTGACGATGTCCTGTTTCCGTAAGATGGCTAACTGATGCGAGACCACCGACTGCGAGACACCCAGAACCTCGGCGATGTCATTGACGCAAAGCTCGTTGTGGAGCAACAGGCAGATGATGGTCAGTCTCGTCGGATCGGCAAACAGGGAATAGAACTCGCTGAGTGTCTCAAAAGAGGCTTCCGAGAGAAGCTTCTTCTTAATCTGGGTGAGATCCTGCGGATTCTTTTCTGTGTCCATAGGTACTTTTATTATAGAGGACAAATCCCTTTTCGGGTAGGTCAGAGCGTCTGGTAGGCCTTCTTTTCTTCCTCCGAAAGAAATTTGTCCCTCCGGGAAAGCTTCACATTGATGATTTCGTGGCAGGTGATCATGATGACCAGAATAACACCATCGACATAGGGAAGCAAGGAGAAGTTATCCAAGGAGCGGGCGGTCAGTCCGTAAAGCGGGGAGATGAAGGTGCTGCCGCAATAGGCAATGGCCATCTCTAAGCCCATGGCATGCTGAGACATCTCGCGGGAGAAGCGATACGGCGTGGAACGGATGATGGCCGGATAGATCGGCGCACAGCCTAAGCCGATGCCGGCAAAGCCGATAATGCCAAACCAGTTGTTGACCGGAATCAAGGCCAGGATTACCCCAACTAAGAGCACGCCTTCGCCGATCCGGATCATCGTCTTCTCTTTCAGCTTCAAAGAAATGGGTCCGCAGATGAACCGCCCGATGGTGATGCCCAGATAGAACATAGCCGTCAGGTTCGCCGACTCCTGGGTGGAGAAGCCTCGCGCCCGGTTGAAGAAGAATCCGGACCAGCTTCCGGTGGTCGTCTCCAACGCACAGTAGCTGAAGAATCCGATCATTGCCAGATAGAAGATAGGGTTCTTGAAGAGTTCTCTTCGGGAGACGGGTTTCGTGGGTTTATCTTTTTTTTCTTCTTTTTTCTTATCAAGAGTATTCTTGTTAGCAACCTTATTCCATAAAGGCAAGGTGGCAAAGGCGACCGCCGCAATTCCGAACTGGATGAGACTGATGGTGAGGACACCCTTTTCCCAGCCGGCCGAGTGGTTGGAGCTATCGATGAAGCTGCCGATGATGAGCGGTCCGATCGAGGCGCCGACGCCCCAGCTGCAATGCAGCCAGTTCATATGGATGGCCTTGTAATGCAGAGCGACGTAGTTATTGAGAGCCGAGTCAATGGCGCCGGCCCCTAAGCCTAAGGGGATGGCGACCACAAAGAAGAGCCAGGTCATGCCAGCGGGAACGAAGGAGAAAGCCAAAAGACCGGCAGCCGTCAGAAGGATCGAAACAGAGACCACCCACTTGGTTTTGAACTTGGCAATCAGCTTATCCGAGAAGAGGGAGGAGATGATGGTTCCGCCGGAAACGACTAAGCCGATATAGCCAGACATATCCGGGCTGATGGAGAGGTTATCGGCGATGGCTGGGAAGGTGCTTCCCAGCATCGAATCCGGCAGGCCTAGCGAGATGAAAATCAAGTAAATTATCAGTAAGAGAGCAAAGGTCATGTCGGATCCTTTCCTGAAGCCTTGAAATCAGGGCTTGTTTTCCGTAAAAAAGTATAGCTAAACAGCCCATATAATAATATAATATCTATGTTACTAAATAAATTAGAAAGAGGCTAACGGAATGAGTGAGAATAACAATGTGATGACGATCCACGATGATTATATCACCCTGGGTCAGTTGATTAAGCATTTTCACCTGATCGGAACCGGCGGTGAGGAGAAAGCCTTTTTGGCGACTCACGACATCCTGATCAACGGTGAAAAAGAGATCCGCCGCGGCAAGAAACTCCGTCCGGCCGATAAGATCGTGATTGACGGAGTGACGTATCAGGTATGTTTGTCAAAAGCCTAACCCTGACCGACTTCCGGAACTATCCTTCCCTGACGGTCAGCTTCGCGGATGCTTCCAAGGTCTTCATCACCGGAACCAACGGCTCCGGCAAGACCAACATCCTCGAGGCTCTCTACTACCTGACCTTAGGACGTTCCTTCCGGAAAGCCGATGACAGCGAACTGGTCCGGAAAGGATCCTTGCAAGCCACCCTCTATCTCCTCTTCCATGACGAGAAGGATGACAAAGACCATACCCTGGCCTGCACCCTCAGCAAGGATGCCAAGATGTTTGCCTATGATGACGAGAAGGTGAAAACCCTCTCCCAGATCCTGGGAAAGCTGCTCGCCGTCACCTATGATCCCACCCAGGTCTTCTTCTTTCAGGGCGAACCCCTGGAACGGCGAAAGCTGCTCGATGAGACGCTCAGCGAGCTCTCTCCGGATTATCTCTATGCCATCAGCCGGTACAAGCGACTGCTCAAGGAGCGCAATGCGGCCTTAAGCAAGCAGGGTGACAGCGACATCATCGCTGTCCTCAAAAATGAGCTCATCAATCTGGCCTATCGGATCGTCATGGACCGCAAAGAAGCCGTCAAGGCCCTCTCGGTCAAAGCCGGAAGCTACTACAGCAAGCTCTTCGGCCCCGACAAACCCCTCTCCCTCCAATACCGCACCAACTGTCCGCTGGATGATGATCAGAAAAGCTTTGTCAGTCATACGCAGAAGCTCTTCAGCGACAACCAGTCCCTGGAGAACATCCGCGGTCAGACGCTGATCGGCCCCCATCGCGACGATCTAAGCGCGTTTCTGGGCCGGGACGACCTCAGCCGATATGGAAGCCAAGGAGAGAATCGTCTCGCCTCCCTGAGCCTGAGATTAGCGGTACGGGACCTCTTGAAGGAGAAGCTAGGACACCAGCCGCTCCTCTTGCTGGATGATGTGACCAGTGACCTTGATGCCACGAGAACCCTCAATCTTCTTCACTGCGTGGCTGACGACGGTCAGGTCTTCGTCACCGGAACCAAGATTCCGGACGGATACCAGGATTATGCCGTTTATGAGACAACAAAAGACAATACCCTATTACGGAGGAAACCTGAATGAGTGATGAAGAAAAAACCAAAGCCGTGCCGGCCCAGCCGGAACTGACGGAAGAAGAAAAACGCCGTCGGGAGGCTTATGAAAAGCAGAAAGCCAAGGTCGAGGCCGTCGCCAAGGACGAAAGCGGCAAAAAGCCTGACACTGTGATGGCAGCCTCGGATGAGGCCTTACCGGAAGAGAACTTCGAGGAAGCCCACGTCGATCACGTGGATCTTTCGGAGAAGCAGGAAGAGACGGCCATGAAGGCTAAGGAAGACTACACCGGCAAGGATATCGAGATCCTTCAGGGACTCGAAGCCATCCGTCAGCGTCCGGGCATGTATATCGGCACAACGTCGGCCAAAGGCCTGCACCATCTGGTCCGCGAAGCCGTGGATAACGGCATCGATGAGGCTCTGGCCGGCTATTGCAAGCACATCCACATCACCTTGCTTCCGGGCACCAAAGAGAATCCCATCAACCGCGTCCGCGTCGAGGATGACGGCCGTGGCATCCCTTGCGATATCAATGCTCAGACCGGCTTAAGCACCGTCGAAACGGTTTATACCATTCTGCATGCCGGCGGCAAGTTCAACGATAAGACCGGCTACAAGATTTCCGGCGGCCTCCATGGCGTCGGCGTCAAAGCCGTTAACGCGCTGTCGACCTATGTCAAAGTCACCGTCTACCGGGAAGGCAAGATCCATGAGATCGAGTTCACCAACGGCGGCACGACCGTCAAGCCGGGTCTGAAGATCGTCGGCGACTGTCCGGCGGACAAGACCGGGACCACGGTCGAGTTCGTGCCGGATCCGGAGATCTTCAAAGAGACCACGACGTTTGATTTCTCCACGATTGATTCCTATATCCGCCAGACCGCCTTCTTAACCCGCGGACTGGATATGACGTTGGATGATGTTCGGACGCCGGATGATCCCAAGCATTCCCACTATCACTATGAGGGCGGCATCAAGGAGTATGTGGCCTACATCAACGAGACCAAGGATAAGGTCTTCGATGAGATTTTCTATGTTTCCTCCTCGACCACCGATCCCACCATCGGCTCCACCATCATCGTCGAATGCGCGATGCAGCCTACCAAGGCCGGCATTCTCAATATGAACTCCTTCTGCAACAACATCCGTACCGCCGGCGGCGGTACCCATGAGGAAGGCTTCAAGCTGGCCATCGGCCGTGAGCTCAACGCTTACTTCCGTTCGAAGGACTGGCTGAAGAACGATGACGACAACTTCCGCAGCGAAGATTGCATGGAAGGTCTGACCGTCGTCATCTCCATCAAGCATTCCAACCCGCAGTATGAAGGTCAGGTCAAGGATAAGCTCGGCAACGACGAAGTCCGCAAGGCGGTCTCCTCGATTGTCGGCGATGAACTGAAGAGCTGGCTTTTGGAACATCCTAAGGAAGGCCGGTTATGGTATGAGAAGGTCGTGATGGCTTTCCGTGGCCGCAAGGCCGCTGAACGGGCCCGGGCTGCTGCCAATGGCAAGCTCTCCGGCGGTTCTGGCA
Source organism: Bacilli bacterium (assembly GCA_022647725.1). Lineage (GTDB taxonomy): Bacteria > Bacillota_I > Bacilli_A > RFN20 > CAG-288 > Enterosoma. Next base: position 890,299 of record JALCLG010000001.1, on the reverse strand, counting down.
TGCCGGATAAGCTCACGGACTGCATCTCCAAGGACCCGGCCGAACGTGAACTCTTCATCGTCGAAGGTAACTCTGCAGGCGGTTCCGCCGTGCAGGGAAGAGATGCCAGGACACAAGCCATCCTTCCGTTAAGAGGTAAGATTCTTAATGTTGAAAAAGCCCTTGCCACTCGAATTGAAAAGAATGCCGAAATCTACAACATGGTGACGGCAATCGGCGCCGGACAGGGCGATGCCTTTGATGTCAGCAAGATCCGTTTCGACAAGGTGGTCATCATGACCGATGCTGATGTCGATGGCTCCCATATTCGGATTCTCTTGATGACGTTCTTCTATCGCTTCATGAAGCCGCTGGTCGAAAACGGCCATCTTTACATTGCTCAGCCGCCGCTTTACCGGTTGACCTATCAGGGCCATCACTACTATGCCTTCAACGATGCCGAGCTCGATGACATCAAAGCCAAGCTTCCCAATAACGCCCGTTACGCGTTACAGCGGTATAAGGGCTTGGGTGAAATGGATCCGGATCAGCTGGATGAGACGACCATGGATAAGAACCATCGCCGGATGCTGCAGGTCACCATCGAGGATGCCGAGGCTGCCAATGACTCCCTCATCGATCTGATGGGCGAGAACGTGGAACCGCGTAAGGACTACATCACGGCCAACGCGAAGTTCGTGAAGAATCTGGATATTTAATAGGAGGAAGAAACCATGGCTGACGATAACGAAAAGAAAAACGACGAAATGGATTCTTCCGCCAAGGACGAATCCACAGACGATACCAACAAGGACGGGAAGAAGCTGGATGAAGTTGCCGATGACGGCTCCGACAGCGACGAACCCGTCAACCCCGATTCCGGCAAAGTCACCGGTGCCGGCATTCAAGGCCTGACCGAGGGCATCACCCCTGGCGTCACGGCCGATGAGTTCGGCCGGGAGATCAAGGATTCCTTCCTTGATTACGCCGTTTCGACCCTGACCTCGCGTTCCGTTCCGGATGCCCGGGATGGCATGAAGCCGGTCCAGCGCCGTATCATCTACGATATGTACGATATGGGCGTCACCCCGGATAAGCCCTTCAAAAAGTCGGCCCGTGTGGTCGGCGACGTCATGGGCAAATACCATCCGCACGGCGATTCCGCCATTTACCTGGCTATGTGCCGTATGGCCCAGGATTTTGCCATGCGTTACACCCTCGTCCAGGGTCACGGCAACTTCGGTTCGCCGGATGGCGATGAGCCGGCTGCTTCCCGTTACACCGAGGCCCGTCTGTCAAAGATTGCTCTCGAGATGTGCAAGGATATCGAAAAGGGTACCGTTGCCTTCATGGATACCTACGATGCCGAAGGCCAGGAGCCGACGGTGCTGCCTTCCCGTTTCCCGAACCTCCTTTGCAATGAGACGTCCGGCATTGCTGTCGGTATGGCGACTTCCATCCCGCCGCATAACCTGACCGAAACCATCACCTGCGTCCAGGCTCTCATCAAGAATCCGGCTATGACGACGATGGATATCATGAACATCATGAAAGGTCCGGATTTTCCGGGCGGCGGCCTTATCATGGGCCGTCTGGGCATCCGTTCCTACTATGAAACCGGCCGTGGTTCGGTCAAAGTCCGTGCCAAGTACCGCATCGAAGACAAAGAGAACCATTCGGAGATCGTCTTCTACGAACTTCCGTACATGGTCAACAAGCGGGATCTGGCCAAGCATATCGCCGATCTGGTCGATAATAAGACCATCGAAGGCATTGCCAGTATCGCCGATTACTCGTCCCAGAAGATGGGTACCCATTTCACCATCATCCTCAAGAAGGGTGCCATTCCGGAGATTGTCATCAACAAGCTCTTCCACTACACGGCTCTGCAGTCGTCCTTTGCCGTCAACATGCTGGCCATCGATAACGGGACTCCGAAAGTCCTGACGATGAGACAGGCCCTGGATATCTACATCAAGTTCCAGGAACAGATCATCACCCGGAGAACCCAGTTCGATCTCAAGAAGGCAATGGACCGGATCCACATCCTGGACGGCATCTTAGCCGTCACCGATGCCATCGATGAGACGATTCACATCATCCGTTCGTCCAAGACCAACGAAGAGGCGACCGCCCGTCTCGAGGAACGCTTCCATCTGGATGACATCCAGTGCAAGGCGATTCTCGATATGACCTTACGGAAGCTGACGGGTCTCGAATATCAGAAGTATGTCGACGAAAAGACCGGACTGGAAGAGGATTGCAAGAAATACAACCTTATCCTTTCGGATCAAGGTGTTTTGGAAAACACCCTCATCGGCGAACTGGAAGTCATCAAGAACACCTATGGCGATGCTCGTCGCAGCGAGATTGCCGATGCCGATTACGATGAGACCGATGAAGACCTCATCCCCAACAAGGAGATCCTCATCATCCTCACCAAGAGCGGCTACATCAAACGCGTCGATCCCAGTGAGTTCCGTCAGCAGAACCGGGGCGGCATCGGTGTCAAAGGCATCGAGACCAAAGAGGATGACGAAGTCGCCATTCTCCGGCACTCGCGGACCAAGACCGATGTGCTCTTCTTTACCAATACCGGCAGGGTCTTCCACTGCCGTGGCTATCTGATCCAGGAAGGCAACCGTACCTCAAAGGGCATTCCGGCCATCAACTTCCTGAAGCTGGCCGATGGCGAGAAGATCAGCGCCATCATCTCCATGGATGACTACTCCGAGAATTCCTTCCTCTTCTTTGCCACCAAGAAGGGTGTCGTCAAACGCTCGCCGGCCAACGACTATGAGAACATCAACGCCAACGGCAAGATCGCTATCTCCTTACGGGATGGCGATGAGCTCCTGGATGTCAAGCAGACCAATGGCCAGGCCATTGTCAGCTTAGGTTCCAGCGGCGGCAAGGTCTGCTCCTTCTATGAGAACGGCGTCCGTCCGCTCTCTCGGACGGCTACCGGTGTGATCGGTATGGATATTGATGCCGATGAGTCGATTGTCGGTGTCGTCACCTCCGTCGAGGGAAGCAAGATCTTCTCGCTCAGTGAGAACGGCTACGGCAAGATCACCGATGGCACTCAGTACCGGATCACCGCCCGCGGCTCCAAAGGCGTCAAGACCATCCGTGAAGGCGAGAAGAACGGCGGACTGCTGACCATCAAGACGGTTCATGGCGATGAGGATATCGTGATCATCACCAACCAGGGAACCACCATCCGGACTACCCTTACCCAGATCAATGAGACCAGCCGCAACACGGTCGGTGTCAAAGTCATCACGCTTCGGGACAACGAGAAGATTTCCTCCTGCACCATTCTTCCCAGCGAGAGCGACTATGAAGCCAAGGACCCGGAGACGCCGGAATCCGAGGCCGCTCCTGCCAGCGGAGACGATGATGCTCTGAAAGCCTTGCTGAAGCGGGCTGAATCGGAAGGCGATGACGACGATTCCGATGACGATTCGTCAAAGAAGGACGAAGACTGACCTTGTTTCCTAAGCCGGCAGCCACAAAGCTGCCGGCTTTTTGTTTGGCTTTGAGCTTGTGGCCGGCAAATGTCCGACCCCGTTTTGCTTTTTGTAAGTTTCCTATAAAAGAAGTTCACTCTTCCGCAAAACAAAAAGCAACCTCTCCTTAATAAGAAAAGGTTGCTTTCACCTGTAAAAATTGTAGTTGTCTATTTCTTCATTGACTTTTCTTTCATCACCACGGACAAGGTATGGAAGAGAGTCTCCGGATCGAAAGGCTTGGAGAGATGCGCATCCATGCCGACATCCTTGGCCTTCTGGACATCCTCGGCAAAGGCATCGGCCGTCATGGCGATGATTGGGACCTTCTTGGCATCCGGCCGGTCTAAGGAGCGGATGGCTTGGGTGGCCTGGTAGCCGTTCATCTTCGGCATCCGGATATCCATCAGGATGGCATCAAAGGCATAGGGCTTTGAGGCTATGAAATGCTCTAGCCCATCCTCGCCGTCGACGGCGACGGTCACCGCAATCTGCCGCTGCTCCAATAAGGTCTTGGCAATCATGACATTGAGTTCGTTGTCTTCACAAAGGAGAACATTCTTTCCGAAGAGGGAATGGTAATCCGTCTTGACGGTTATTCCAAAAACAACCGAGCCGCTGGCTTTAGGGAAATCCAGAGTGACGACAAAGGTCGTGCCTTGGCCGAGTTTGCTCTTGACCTGGATGGTTCCGCCCATCAGGTCCACCAGCCGTTTGACAATGGCTAAGCCAAGGCCGGTGCCATGGCTTTCCGAAGATTCGTTACGGACCTCCTGAACAAAAGGCTGGAAGATGACTTTCTGGAAGGCCTCGCTCATGCCGATGCCGTTATCCTTGACGGTGATGACGCCATGAATCTGATGAGTCTTGGTTTCGCTGAAGACGATGCTGAAGTCGATCTTGCCGCCGGCCGGTGTGTATTTGATGGAGTTGAAAAGCAGATTGAAGAAAATGCGGTTGATGGCTAACTTATCCACCATCGGCACCAGTTCCGGTTGGTTATTAGGCAAGGTCAGGGTCAGACTCTGATCCCGGCTTGTTGCCAACGGACGGATCATGGCATCAAAATAGGCAGCAAACTCGGCCGTGGGATAGGGCTGAGGGTGGAATTCCAGTTTTCCGGATTCAGCTTTAGCCATATCTAGAACATCGTTGACAATACCTAACAGGGACTTGGAGGAAGAGTCGATCTTGTCCAGGCAATCCCTGGTCTTGGGTGGGTTTTTCTCTTCTTTGGCGATATATGTCATGCCGATGATGCCATTCAGCGGAGTCCGCATATCATGACTCATCCTCGAGAGGAAGTCGCTCTTGGCAAGACTGGCCTGATCGGCCTTTTTCTTGGCCAACGTCAGTTCATTGATCTGTTTCTTTTCCCGGGCTATTCTGTCCGTGATATCCCTGACCCAGAAGAAAATGACCTGGCTCTTGGCATCCTGCCAGGCATAATTGATTTCCCGTTCCCGATGCTCACCATTAGGTAAGACGATGGTGAACGCAAAGGTATAAAGAGGGGCAGCCTGCAATTGCTGGCGAAGGTTGTCGCGGCTCATGGCTTGCCGCACCTCATCCCGTTGTTCGTAAGGAACCATCATATTCAACAGCGATTCATTCATGGAATCATAGTTGCCGGTGGTCTTCTTGTCACACTTTTCCTTGTGGTCATAGACATAGGCCAGACAGGCCCCGCTCTCAAGGAACAGAAAACCCATATCGTCGTAGCCGAAGACTTTCAGGTTACCGACAATCGTTTCGTTAAGGACTTTCTCTGTCACATCATAAGTATAGACAAAGCATTCGATGTCTCCTGTGATGGAGGAGCTAAGCAGGGTTGCCTCAACCAGAACCCAGCCGGGATTCTCCGCATTCGGTTTCCGGCGGAAACGATAGGAGAAATGGGTCTCACCCCGGTGGTAGGCTGACAGAAGGTTTTGACGGCTGAACAGGGCGAGGAAATCCTCTTGTTCGTGATTGTCTCTGATAATGGAGCAGAAACGTTGAAAGACCTCGTCATAGCTCATGCCGGAATAATTCCGCGACACGAAATCTGTGGTTCCTTCATACTCCATGACAGTATTCTGTGTCAGATTATGGTGAGCTTTTGATGTTGCCGTGTCGGTGTTGATATCCCGCAGGGAAAGGAGTTCCTTGTCGTAGGCTTCCTGGGCTTTCTTCTCGGCACTGACATTCAGACTGTAGCCCTGTTCCCGGATCAGATGCCCGGTCTCGTCGCGGACGGCGGTGAGATGTATCTTTTCCCAGAAGGGCAGACCATGAAGACTGAAAGTGCAGACACATTCGGCTTCGTCTTTGCCCCCATCGACAGCCTGCACCATGGCGCGGTATTTATCTTTTTCGCTTTCATCCGCTGCAAAGAAGGCCAGCATGTCTTCCGGATAGTCTGACCAATGCTGAGGAATATCCTTAAACCGGGTATTCAAAGCACAGATATCCATCTTGTGGGTATTAGGATAGTAGGTAAAGAACTGAACATCGGAATGACCGATGGCATCAACCAGCATGCTTTGACTGACCCGCAGGTCATCTTCCGCTTTCTTTTGTTCATCCAGGTTGGTATAGGACGAATACCAATAATTGAGTCCGTCTTTCCGATACGCTGGGCGGAACCGGATGTTAATCCAGTGAAGTTTTCCGTCCTGGCCGGTAACCCGGTAATCGACATTGCCGATGCCCTTGGGGTCCTTTGCAACCCGCAGGTATTCTTGGACGACTGCTTGACGATCGGGAGGATAGATGACATCCAGGATCTTCGCATTCATCGAGTTCTTCCAGTTCTCGCGCGTATTGCATTGCGCCTGAAAGCAGCCCTCGTTGGCATAATCCAGATAAAAATCGTTGCCTTCACAATGCATAATGCCAACACCGCCAGGAAGGTTCTCAATCAGGTCCAAAAGACGTTTGGCCTCCGTCTCATTGATGATCTGGCTGGTAACATCCCGGCTCATTCCATAAATGCCGATGACTTTTCCGCTGTCATCAAAGACAGGTTTCTTCCAAGTCTTAGTCCAGCGACGCAGTCCATCGGAGGAAGGAATCTCTTCGATGAGACCGTCGATGGTCTTGCCGCTAAGGACGGCCTCGTCGTCATCACGGTATTTCTTTGCCAGTTCCTTAGGAAAAATATCAAAATCCGTTTTCCCAATCAATTGCTCCGAGGAAGAGCAGCCCACCAGATCGGCTACCGTCTTGGAGACGGCTTGATAAACACAGTTCCTGTCGAGAATGAAGGCATAATCGTTGCTGTCGTTCAGAAAAAACTGCAGGGCGGAGCCCAGCAGGCCTTGATGCGCTTCAAAAAAGCTTTTGCCAGCCATTAAACGTTCCTCCCATTCCAGGACAATGAGAATATCGGTTCGTTTTGCTCAAAACCGTTAACTTAGATTTTACCATTGTTTGAATGAGAATGAAAACAACATAGTCATTAAATCACAAAAAAGGCATACCAACGCGGGCCTGATCCGTTCGCGTAAGTATGCCCTGACGGAATTATAGCAAAGCTTCAATCCAGCTAATCACATTGGCATCCGCAGTGCCAGTCCGTTCCGCCTGCGTATGGCCTTGGCCCCAAACCGAGCAGAAGTCAACATCCGTCACACCCGGATTCGCTTTGACCGCCAAAGCGAGATTGGCTTCGGTCGTCAAGGCAGTATCGGTCTGTTCCAGACCTGTCCGGATCCGCCAATGCGGAGCAACGGTTGACGTCTGATAACCGGCATAAGAGCTTAACAGGTAATACATTGGGTTATAGATCTTAGTCCGTTCCTCAACAGTGATACCGACACTATCGGTCAAAGCAAAGTCAGAGGTATAGGCACTCCCCGATAGTCCGCATAGCCTGAAATTGAGGAATAGGTATCGTTGTTGTCCGTGAGAACCTTTGCTTCCATGCTATCAAAATGACAGGCACCCGTCGTGGCATCGGTATTGCGGAAGACAGCATTCTCAGTAGCGCCACGGGTCAGCCCATCAAACGCCCCGACGGACTTACTGGCATTCTTTTTAGCTTTGATGAAATCGCCAATGCTGGTAATTATTGCTTTATCAGTAGAAGAATCATATGCGGCATAGGAACCAAGTCCCGAAACAAAGGAAGACTTATCGGTAGTGGATGTATAAGTATCCTCAAGATAATTGTTTAAGGAATCAGTCACCACTGAAGTAATGTAATCATAGTAAGATCCGGAAAGATATTCGCCGCTCGCCAAAGCCGCCAGTGTCAGAGACTGACCATCTTTAGTCAGTCCGGCACCATTGATGAACGTGGCAAAAGCATCCGCCAGATCCTTGGAGACAGCTGCCGTAAAGGTCCCCGATGCCCACGTTCCCGAAGTATAGAACTGACCCATATTCCATTCGTAGGCTTCATCAGCAACATCCAAGGCGGTAATCGGACACCAACACATGGCACCACTGATGGCATCTGAAAGAGCATTGCCGTTAGCATCCATCATCGGAGCGCCAATGGCATTGAGATAAGGCGTGAATAACGGACTGTCCCCCGAAGCGCCGGCATTAGCCGACTGCGCTCCGCCGCCGGAATAGCCGAAAGTAAAGATCTATGTCTCATCGCCCGGAAGCGAGGCAGCGGAGTACCGATAGGTGCGGATGGCCGCCTTCAGATCGGTGACACCCCAAGGAGCTTCACCGGCCGCGACATCCTTGCCGCGCATTCCCGGAAGCACATAAATCATACCGGCGGTAAGATAGCTTGAGAAAGAGCTGGACCCTCCCATGCCGCCGCCCGGCATTCCACTCCGGTCTTCCGTGACATTCGTGGAGGGATTGGTAGGAGCCGAAGAATAAGAATAGGTCGTCATGCTCGCCTGCCCGGCGTAGCCAGGCGTATTGACGGGCATCACAATCGGGGCAGTCAAAGCGGTATAGTTACCGACTTTGCCGGTCGTATTGACGACACAGGAATAAGTGCCGTCACTGTCTTTGGTGCCCGTGAAATAAGCACCCGGAACCATGATGGCCATGGTCTCATAGGTACTGTTGACGATGGCTGTTCCCTCTTTGATTCCCAGCTTGTAATAGACATTGTTGGTGGAATCAAAGCTCCAGCCCGTCGTCGCCGTTGTACCCTTGGTGACCGGAGACGTGGAAGCTGCTGATCCTGACGTCTTATTCACCGACGTCGACACGACCGCCGATGAGGCAGTCGATGTGCCACTACTCGTACCGGTGCTGGTACCCGTGCTCGTCTTCGTCGCACAGCCTGTCGCCACGATGGCTGACAGACAGATCAATCCCGCCAGAAGCTTGTTCTTAGACATCATCATGTCCTCCCATTGTTAGACTTTTGCCTCTTTTTCGAAGAAGGTGAGAATAGGATACTGAATCAATCTTAAGCGAATCTTAAAAGGATTTCAAAACATTTGTGTGGCAAAGACGCAGGTCTTTTTTGGCTTATCTATCGTATTTTTTAATAAAATTAGGAAACTATAAGAAACAGATTAATGAGATTCCTTTAAGACCTAACTGCGGGCAAGGAAACTGAATCCTTTTCCATTGTTTGCCATTTTACGGTTCCTTGTCTTTTCTGAGGAAGATAAGACCGAAAAGTCCTCGAAAGAGACAACAAATGTCCCTCTCGGAAGACTCCCTGGGCTGAGGTTTAGGTCAATCCCCTCATTTTTGGCTTTTCAGCTATCCAATCCCCGTCCTGAAAAGGTATACTTAAGACATATGAATGAGAAATATCTGATTGGCTATGATCCCAACCGGCTGAACAATAGCTTCAGCTATGTCAGCCTGATGAACATGATGCAAAAGCTAACCCAGGACGGACTGGATTATACCTTTGACAAGGATGGCTATTATACCGATGCTCTTTTCGGTTCCGCCGAAGACTGCGGTGTCGCCTTTGCTAAGCTTCACTCCAACTGCCGCATCTCCATCATCGCCTTATCCGATCCGTTGGATCTCACCGTCAAGGCCGATCATCTGCAGTTATCTCAGACTGCCTTCACTCTTTACCCGAAGGTGGATAATCTTTATGTCTTTTCCGAAAGTCAGGTTGCTTTCTTAAAAGCCTTAGGCATCACCAAGAATGTCCGGCTGGTCAAGCCGACTCTTACCTTCCCTAACGATGATGTCTCCCCCGCCGAGAGAAGTTCCTTCCGTTCCTTCTATCAGGTGCCTCTCGATCGGATTGTCATCTTCTCCTATGGCTCCTACACGGATAAGAGCGAGAGCAAGACGATGGAAACCATCGCCCGCCTTAATCCGGAAATGTCCTTCTTCTTTTTCGGCCATAACGACAGGGAATATGTCAAAGAGAAAACCAATGAACGGATGACCAGACTCGATAACATGCATTACCTCAACAGTCTACCCCAGGAACTCTATCACTCAGCACTCTTAAGCGCGGACTGTCTTCTCTTTACCACCAAGTTCATTGCCTACCTCAACATTGTCTTCGATGCCATCAGCCATAAAATGCCGATTGTGGCCTACAAAACCTCCATTCTTAAAGATATCCTGACTCCGGAGACAGCATTGCTCCCCCAGGACTTCCCTGCCCTCTATCAGACCATCAAAAACATCAAGACCGTCAACAAGGCAAAAGAGGCCAAGGAAGCCCTAGACAAGGCGCTTGGCAATCTTGCTTAACGAAGGTAACTAGATTATAGTTATATAGACTTTAAATCAAGGAGATAAAACCATGCTTGATGTCAAATATGTCATTGATAATCTGGAAGAGGTGATCCGTCGTCTCAATACGCGTACCGGAGATTATTCCTATCTTCGCGAACTGCCGCAGCTCGACAGCCAGCGCAAGGATCTGATCATCAAGGGCGATACCCTCAAGGCCGAGCGGAACACTCAGTCCAAGGAGATCGGCAAGCTGAAGGCTCAGAAGAAGGATGCCGAAGCCAAGGCTTTGATGGACAAGATCACCTTCGATAAGGATGAAATTGCCAAGATTGACAAAAAATTAGCCGATATCGATGACAAGATCCATGCCATCATGCTGAAGACTCCGAACATTCCGGATACCTCCCTGCCGATCGGCACGGATGATTCTTTCAACCGCCCGGAGAAATTCTGGGGCGATCCGACGACCTTCGCTTTCAAGCCGGTAGCCCATTGGGATCTCGGCGTGAAGCTGGGCTATTTCGATTTTGACCGTGCCACCAAGGTCACCGGTTCCCGGTTCACCTTCTATCTGGGTGCCTTCGCTCATCTGGAAAGAGCCTTGGCTGCCTTCATGCTGGATACCCACGTCAAGGCCGGCTTCACCGAAGTCCTGCCTCCGTACCTCGTCAACACCGATTCGCTGACGGGTTCCGGTCAGCTTCCGAAGTTTGCTGATCAGGCTTATAAGACCGATAACACCGAAGATACCTTCTGGATGATTCCGACCGCTGAGGTTCCGGTCACCAACTATTACCGCGGTGAGATCTTAGCTGCCAGCGATCTTCCGAAGTGGTTCTGCGCTTATTCTTCCTGCTTCCGTGCCGAGGCTGGCGCTGCCGGCAGAGATACCCGCGGCATCATCCGTCAGCATCAGTTCCAGAAGGTTGAGCTGGTCAAATACACGCTTCCTGAGAAGAGCTGGGAAGAGCTGGAATCGCTCACCGAAGAGGCTGAGAAGATCCTTGAGCTCCTCAAGCTTCCGTATCGGAGAGTCTGTCTGTCCACCGGCGATCTCGGCTTTGGCTCTGCTAAGACCTTCGACCTCGAAGTCTGGCTTCCGTCCTACAACGACTATGAAGAGAAAGACGGCCTTTGGATTCCGAAGACCCGCAACTACAAGGAGATCTCTTCCTGCTCCAACGATACCGACTATCAGGCCCGCCGGATGAACATCCGCTTCAAGAGAGACAAGGATGCCAAGACCGAATACGTCCATATGCTGAACGGTTCCGGTTTGGCTGTCGGCCGTACCGTTGCTGCCGTTCTGGAGAACTACCAGAACGCCGATGGCACCATCACCGTTCCGGAAGTCTTACGTCCGTATATGGGAATGGACATCATCAAGTAGACGCAAACTGTCAACGGAAAGGCGCCGGGGAAAACGTCACCGGCGCCATCCTGCGGGAGATGGGGGTCAGCCCGCTGGACAGGGTCTTCATCGACGGGTCGAAGTTCGAGGCCAACGCGAACAAGTACAAGTTCAGGTTCAAGTCCAGGAAGAGGATGCTCTCCCTCCTCGACAGGGCGCGCACCCTCTTCCTGTCGGCCGGCATCCCGTTCCCGGAGAGCCCCGGCAGGCCCTTCTCCCTCCCGATGGGCAGGGCGGCCGGCGAGGCGGCCGACCGGCTGAGGGCCGAAGGCACGGATCCGGCCGGGATAGTGACCGGCCGGGGAAGGAGGCTGACGCCCGGCGAGAGGCTGCTCGTCGAGGCGGAAAGGCTCCTCCAGAGGATGCTCGCCTACGAGGAGACGGAGGCGATATGCGGGCCCTCGAGGGACTCGTACTACAGGACCGACACCGATGCCACGGCCATGTGCCTGAAGGAGGACTACTATTCGGGGCTCGGGAGCAACATGCACGCCGCGTACAACGTGCAGTATGCCGTCAGCTCAGGCATAATCGTCGGATACTACGTCTCGCAGGACCGGTCCGACTCGAGGACCTTCCCCGCGTTCGTCGACAGGCTCCGGGACATGTGGGGCGCCTATCCGTCGGCCATCTGCGCCGACGCGGGATACGGCTCCCTGGCCAACTACCAGTATCTCCGGGCAAGGGGCATAGGGAACTTCGTGAAGTACCCGGGCTGGGAGGGCGAGGTCAGCGGGACGAGGCCGGCCTTCATAGCCCTCTCCCCTGACGGAGCCCTGAGATGCATAGACGGCAAGGAGGCCGCCCCGGTTCCTCCGCCGAGGCATCCCCGATACTGCGGCTCCGAGTTCGTGGCGGTGGAGCACTGCGGGAGATGCCCGTACATGAGGTTCTGCCGGATGCCCCTCAGGGAAAAGTCCGGCCGCGCCAGGGTGTTCGAGATAGTCCGCCCCCTCCTCGCCTTCAAGGAGGAGGCGAAGAGGAACCTCCTGTCGCCGGAGGGGATAGAGATGACAGGCGCCTTTTTTAATGAATTATTTTTCAGTGAAATTTCATTCATTAGAATAAAGAGCTTAGTTAAGCCTGTTTTCGGGGATGGGACTGCTTCTTTTTGAATGGTTCAGGTATAATAACTTTATAAAGAGAGGAAAGCCTATGAAAAAAAGAATGCCTCTGTTTGCGCTTGTCGGTTCTCTTCTTGCCATCCTGGCCATTGTCTTCTGTGCCTTGCCGGCCTATGTGATTACATCGAGCACGATTCTCTCCAGCTCGACCTCGACGACCAGTTACTCGCTCTTCCAGCTGATGTTCGGCTGTGATGTCACCACCAACAGCGATGGCGACGTGGTCGCTAACGCTGGCCTGATCATTGCCTTCATCCTTGTCATCCTGGCTGTCTTAAGCGGTATCGCTGCCTTCGTCATCTCAACCTTCGGCAAGAAAAAGGATTGCATGATTCCTGTTTTGGTCTTAGCCGGCGGTGCGATGGTTGCCATTGTTGCCGGCATCCTCTTCTTCTGCACCCTGAAGATGACGGGTCTCTCGACGGGTACGACCGATCTCTATGTTGCCAAGGGAACAGCTTCCTTAGGAGCAGCTCCGATCCTCGTCGGTCTTTATGCTTTTCAAGTTTTACTGAAGTCTACTTCAGTAAAAAAGAGCCGTCTTATTCTTTCTTCGCTTCCAGCAGATGCTCAAGCTCGGCAATCTGGTCCGGGGTATAGCCAAGGACTTCGAAATAATGATGGATGGTTCCGTAGATCTTATCGAAGGCTTCCATCACCTTCTTCAGGAAATAGACATCCGGAGTGAAGATGACCTTCGGGAATTCCGGATGATCCTTTTTGCTGATCCGGGTCAGCCGGGAAAGATAAGCAAAGGAGAGGAGATAATCAGCATTGACATCATGGAAAGGAACGCCATTGGCTAATAAGAGGATCATGATGAAGGTTCCGGTCCGGTCTTTGCCAGCCGAACAATGGATCACCAAGGGTTTCGGACTATTCAGCAAGACGTCAAAGACGGCCTTGGCTTTCTCGTGATCTGTCAGCATCTCTAAGTAGCTGGCAATCTGGTCCCGTTTGTTCTTCGGAATCCGGCCGTTGCCGTTAACCGGCAAAAGCAGTTCTTTGAAAGCCGGATCGTTGGCCGTCTTATCCGGTTTAGTCAGTTTATCGTCATCGGAGCGGAGATCAATCACCGTCTTGATGCCGAGAGATTTCAGGGTCGCCACATCTTTGTCAGTGGCATCCGAAAGGCTTCCGGAACGGTAGACAATGCCAAAGGCTGTCTCCCCATAGGAGGCTTGGTATCCGCCTAAATCTCTGAAGTTCTCGATTTTCTTGAATGGTACTCTTCTTAACATTTGGAAAGATTATACTCTTGTCTAAAAAGAAAGCAAGAAAATTCCGACTTCCCTAAAAAGAAGATCTGCTTAAGAATTTGGGATGGGTGATTGTCTAAGAAAATCATCCGTTTCCTGATTTTTTCGTTAGAATAAAGGCATCATGGATATCGGAACACAGATTCTTAAAGCCGCTGACTATGTGCAGCCTACCCGGAACTTCTCCCTGGCTTATGTCATCACGGACAGCCTGCTGCTGATTCTTTTTGTCGTTTTGCTGTTCGTGAAGAAGAAGAGAGTCATGGCTTGCTGGTCGTTAGCCGGAGGCATCCTTTATTTCCTGGTGGATTTCGGATACTTCTATCTGCTTTCCCATTCCCGGGAAGTCTATTATGCCTGGGGAAGCCAAAGTCTCACTCTCGGCAATGCCGGAGAGACCGCCAGCATCTTGCTCTGGATGTCCTTAAGCTATGGCATCTATGACTTTGCCTTCATCTGGATGTGGCTCAGTAACGATGACCAGCGGAAAGAGCTGACAGCCTATATCCTGACGGTCTGGATTGCCGTTCCTTTGATAGCCAGCTTTTTCAACGCTCTTCTCGGTGACAATACCCTGTGGATCGAGACAACCCGCAGCACCGGAAAATACCATGGCATCATGGCCTTGATCCTCTTAGTGGGTTATCTCTTTGTCATCATCTACAATCTCTTCACCAAAGGAGAGAAAGTACCGATCTTAAAGCTCTTTGTGATTGGCTTCTTAGCCCAGTTCTTCTGGGAGTTCCTCTTACTGGTCTTCGGTATCCGCAGTCAGAACTACAATGCGGATATCACCCGTCAGATCATGACTCTGTTACAGGATTCCCTGATTGAGACCAATCTCGGAATGCCGTATATCTATTTCATTCATAAAGCCGTCATGGACAGCTACAACGAAGACGGAAGCCGAAAACAGCTGCCCAAAGCCTGATCCGCCGCTTCATAGCAGAAATGAAAACAGTGTTTTATAAAGCTGAAAATGATCAGTCTTTTTTGTGTCTCTTCCAAGCCAGATAACGGAAAGCTAAGGCAATCGACCGGGCATCCTTGATCCGGCCGTCCTCACACATTGCCAGGAAGTCCTTGAGCGAGACTCGCACCAGATTGATGAATTCATCCTTGTCGAGATTCCGGGTTCCGGGATGGATGTCTAATCCCAGAAACAGACCGACGACTTCATCGGAATAGGCCGGTGCCGGATAGAGCCTGCCGACATCTACCAGCTGCGAAGCGACATAGCCTGTCTCTTCTTCCAGTTCGCGCTTGGCCGTCAAAGACAGATCTTCTCCCTGATCCGCCTTCCCGGCCGGAACGGCCAGGATCTCCGCTTCAAACGGATGCCGGAACTGCCGTTCCAGAAGAACGGTCTTTTCATCGAAGAAAGGCAGAATGGCTGCCCCTTGGGCCCGATGGATTTTCTCTTTGGTGACGATGTCCCCGTTCGGGCAGCAGATCGTATCCAGAGACAGGGATACCTTCTTTCCTTGATAAACCGTATCGCTTTTGATTGTCTTTTCCGTTAACTCCATGGTTTAGGTATCCCCCTCTATCAGTTTACTCCCTTAACGACAAAAAAGGGGCCTGTCGAGGCCCCTACGAAGCTAAGGCATCACCACCGACTTGTCTTCGCCCAGTACCGGGAAGTCTTTCAGCTCAATCCGGGTACCGTCTTCTTCCGTGACATAACCGTTAGCTAACCCGTAGATAAAGAAATAATCAATCGTGAAACGTCCGAAGAGATGGCGTTCCTGATTCTTGTAGACCGTCCTTAAAGAGACCGACAGCTGAACCTTTTTCAGGTCATTCTAAACAAGCCAGGTCGTGGGTGTCTTTTCTGCCGAGACGAAATCCTTGGTCAGCTGGTCTTTGGTAAACGTCACCGGCGGCAATAAGGAGGTCCTCTTCTCCCGCCAGATCAGGTTCTCATTGTAACGGTAAGGATCGATGGACTGGTTCTGAGTCAGATTGAAGGCAAACCACTTCCCCAGGCTGTCCTTCCCGAGGAAGGCCAGCCAGTCGTAATGCATGCTCTTGGGATAATAGCCCCGGTGGTCATCAATGACCGCCGTGGAGTCGCTATCGGACTCATAGGTCCGTCCCAGAGCAGTCAGCTTTCCCGAAGCTTTGAAAAATTGCTTTTCGGTATATAATGGCTGATTCTCGCCAAAGAGGATGGAAACAACGGAAGGCAAGGACAAGGCCGATAGTTCAAAGTCGGCACTCAGGCTGCCAAGCCTTTTATCGTTCTGGTACGCCTGAATCCGGGCTTTGCCTTCGTCAAACGTATTGGTAAAGACCAGCGAGGATTCTTTGCTTTTGGCAAAGGTCTTTTTCCCGCCCAAGAGGTTTTCGGAGAGGCGCACCTGGGTCCTTTCGGGATTGCTGCGGCTATGCAGGAGTTCAAACCAATGGTATTCCTTGTTTTCCTTTTTGTCGAAGAGAAGATTGAAGGCAATCCCGAAAAGACCCATATCCGAGACCGCCGAGACATAGTAGGCATCCTTGAGGTGGATTTCGACGGCTTCCCAGAGGGTCAGATGAAACCGGCGGAAGGCCTTCTTGCTGTAAGGAGGATACTCACATTCTAAAAGGGAGAGTTTCTCAAATTCTTTGTCGAAAGTTCCGAAATGAGCCTTGCCGTTTTCGATGACATCGCCGAAAACAGGCTGACTTCTCCGCTCTTTGCTGATGCCGTCCTTCGTCGGGTTTGGTTTTTCCGTCATAGCTCTTTTTCTTAGTTTCTATTATATCATGAGGAATGACAACACTTTCTTGTTGTATTTTTACTTTTTTAAGGTAGACTAGGTTGCTTTGAGAGAGAATCATTATGAATACGCTTAAAAAATTCCGGCATCTGTTTGACCCGATTGACTTAACCAAGGGCAGTATTCTGAAGGATATGGTGATCTTCCTGATCCCGATTCTTTTGAGTATGGTCTTCCAGCAGATCTATACCACCACCGATGCCATCGTGGTCGGTCAGAACTTAGGTCCCAATGAGATTGCCGGCATCAATGATGTCGGTCCGTTAAGCGGATTTGCCTTGCAGTTTGCCATTGGCTGTACCTCCGGGTTCAGTGTCATCATTGCCAATAAGATCGGCGAAGCCAACTTAGAGGATGCCCGGAAAAGCTTCCTGATGCAGATCATCCTGTCCTTGATCATCTCAGTGGTCCTGACCGTCGCTTTCTGTCTCTTGACGGATCCTTTGTTAAGTCTGATGAAGATCGTTCCCAGTTCCAGTGATAGCAACAAAGAGGCCATCTATCAGGCCGCCCACGATTATCTCTTCATCATCTATCTTGGCATCATCTGCCAGATGGCTTATAACCAGATCTTCTCCGTCTTACGAGCCTTAGGCGACAGTTATACGCCGTTCCTCTTCTTAGTCTTAGGCACGGTTCTCAATATCTTCTTGGATATTCTCTTCATTGTGCCTTTGAAGTGGGGTGTTGCCGGCTCGGCCTGGGCAACCATCCTTTCCGAGCTTCTGGCAGCGGCAGGCTGCTATATCTATGCCTTCCTGAAGTATCCGTTCCTCCGTTTCCGGAAAGGGGATGGGAAGGTCAGCTGGCCGTTTATCTATAAGCATCTGAGATTAGGGCTGCCGTTAGGTTTCCAGTTCTCGATTCTGGAGATCGGCATCATCATTATGCAGATGGCCGTGATTGCCTATGATTTCGATCCCAATGGCTTAGCCGTGGTCGGAGCTCCGGCTCAGGTGGGGTATTCCGTCTCCAACCGAGTCAACTACATCATCATGAATGTCTATATTGCCTTAGGGGATGCGATGCTGACCTATATGGGTCAGAACGATGGCGCCAAGGAGTACGGGCGGATCAAAGAGGGACTGAAGATCTCCCTGCTGATCGGTGCCGTGTCCTGGGTGGTCTTAACGACGGTCGGACTGTTATTGACGATCCACGGCGCTTACCTCTATATCTTCTTGAAGCCGGATAACATCACGCCGGAAGTGATGGCCTACGGCAACGAATACCTGTATATCTCGGTGCCCTGCGATTTCTTCCTGATGATTCTCTTCATCTGCCGGAACTGTCTGCAAGGCCTGAACAAGCCTCTCTTCCCGTTCTTAGCCGGTGTGGGAGAGCTAGTTGCCCGGTCGCTGATCTGTCTTTATCTGCCGGCCCAGGTCAATGGCGGTCCCATTAATTCCGAGGCTTCTGCCTTAAGTTATTATGTGACCTGTTCAGCGGATGCCTTAGCCTGGATTGTGGCGGCAGCCATCATGATTGTGCCGTTGATTCTGGTGATCCGTAACCGCATGAAGAAAAATCCGGAGACCGTCCCGAATAGGGCGTAGTCTCCGGATTCTTTTATTTGCTGTCGATTGTCTTATTTTTCTCGTGGGTGATCTGGAAGATCAGCTGAGCGGCATCATCAGGGTCATCCATGAAATGGACGAAGGTGATCCTCTTTCTGCCGTTCTCCTTCCAGAAGAGGATCAGCCGGGCATAGAGCCTGATGGAGACGGGTCCGATCTGCAGGTTGAAGAGACGGAAGACTGCCGGATGGTCAATGGCACTTAAGGGGATGACCTGACCATAGCCATCGGCATCCCGGATGCCGAGCTCCTGGGTCTCGAAGTTGATATAGACACTGCCCGTTCCTTCCCGGTCATTGGTCTTTTTGGCACGGAAGATGATCAGGAAGACAATCAAGGACAGGATAATGCCGATGAGGATCATCCCATAGAAGATCGTGGTCGCTAACCAGGCGGGCTGAAGATCCTTGATGGTCTTGTTGGCATAGAGAGGATAGCCGCTGACCAGGATCAAGACAATCAAAGGGGAACCGATGAAATCCATCAGTCCTAAGAGGGTTCGTCTGCCGATGATGACCCCTTTGAAAAGAGTGGGTTCCTTCTTAGGATCCTTATAGACCAGCTTGGTCTCGTTGACCCGGGAGTAGATGTCCCAATCGACATTGGATTTGTTTTCCATGGTCTGCCGTCCTCCTTACGGAAACGATAATGATTCATCAATTGTAGCATTTGCTGGGAAAAAAGAGGCTCCTTACTTGTCTCATTCAGTGAAGGGAGGAAGAATGGCGGTAGAATAGTAGTCAAAGCACATGAGCGACAGAACCCTTCTCAAGAAGCTGAAGAATCATGACGAACAGGCTTTCAACGAAGTCTATTTAAGGTATTTCCGATTGCTCAAACATATTGCCTTAAGAATCCTTAAAACCAACGACGATGCCGATAACGTTGTTCATGATACCTTCTTAAAGATGATGGACTCCTTAGACTCCTACACCGGCAAAGGATCCTTCGTCAGCTGGCTTTGCTCCATCACCCGGAACGAAGCCCTCAATCTTCTGGAGAAGAACAAACGGGTAAGCCCGCTGGATGAGACAATGGAGATTGCCTCAACGGAGAAAGGCCCGGATCAGCAGGCCGATGATGCTCTCGTCTATGAGCAGATCCAAGCCCTGGTCACACCTGAAGAACTGGAGATCCTGTCGTACCGTCTCTACTGTGAGCTGTCCTTCAAAGAGATTGCCAGCCTTACCGGAATGACGACGACAGCCTGTGCCAAGAAATACTATGCCATCCTGAGCCATATCAAGAAAAAGATCAAACTATGAAAAACCGAAACAAAGAAATCAAAGCAGCAATTCAGTCCTCGTGTGAGGCAACGGAAAAGCCGAAGAACGAGTTATCGTCTCTGAAGAAGGAGATGGGTTTTCCGACAGCCCAAAATCCAACCGTAGCTGACTATCAGAAACGCAGTCAGCGCCGGAAATGGACGCTGGTGGCTGTCTCCTCGTTTGCCGTGGTTGCCGCTGTCGGCGGGGGATTGGCCGGGTATTATCTTTCCGGAAACCAGGGCCTCTCAAATACGGTCCTTGCCAGCAAGCTTAGCGAAGGCGCCGTTCGCTACTATGCCACCAACCGGGATAAGATTGCCCTCAACAGCATTCTTCTCTCTCAGGATCAGATTCAGTCTGCCACGGAGAACAAACTGGTTTCGCCGATCGGCTACAGTCTTTGCTTAGCCGGCTATGCTCAGGCCAGCGGCGAGACGGATGCGTTAATTGCCAGCCTTGGCTTTGATGTCAGCTCCTTCTCCGCAGATTTGGGTTCCTTGATGGCTTCGCTCAATTGGTATGACCAGAGCAAAGGAACATCCGTAGATAAGGATTCCAAGATTGTAACTTTGATTTTAGACCAGATTGTCGACGGAACAGGAGCAATTACCTTCAACAAAGACTATCAGAACCAGATTGCCAGCGACTATGTTTCAACCCAGGAGAGCACTCCTAAAACCTTCCTAGCCGATGCCCAGAAAGCCATTGAGAAGACCTTAGGAATGTCGGTCAAGATGCCGCCGGTGGATATGGGAGACATGGGGGTCGTCATCTATTCGGCTTTAGGGCTGAAGGACTCCGCCAATCTCACCCATAACACGAACTCCCTTTCATTCCGAGGACTCCAAGGCACCCAAGACGTCAAAGACTACTCCTTTTCAGGCTTAGATCTCTCGTATTATGAAGGCAGCAATTATCAGGCCGTCACCTTCCCCATTTCCTATACGGATATGACAATCATTCTTCCCAAGGACGGCTATACCTTACAGGACGTCGACATGGGAAGGGCCTATCAGGAATTCAAAGAGAAGTCTGCCAAGACGGCGGTCGCCTGTCAGGTTCCCTATTTCAGTTTGGATTCCGTCAACAACCTGACAGAAAAGACGGCCACGCTTATCCAGGGGACGACTCCGGTCTCTCGGCTTGTTACGACTGCCCAAGAGCTTTCCTTAGCCTCCTGCTTCCAAAGCAATCGCTTCGTATTCTCTGAGAACGGCGTCGAAGGAACCAGCGTTACCGCCATGTCGGTGACAACCACCGCGGCTCCGGACAAGAAAACCTATATTCCCTTCCAAGCAGATCATCCATTCTATGCTGTTTCTTCCTATATGGAAGTGCCGCTCTTCAGCATGGCGATTACGGACATTGCCTGAGATCGATACGATGATAAGAAAACAGCCAAGCCTTACTCGGGCTTGGCTGTTTCGGTTGTCGTTACGGTTTCTTTCTTTCGGAAGAAGAGGCACAGGAAGAAGGCTATCAAGAGGAGCCAGGACGTCAGCACGGTAAGTCCTAGGCCTAAGAACCCTACCCAGCCCATCGTAGAGCCGCCTTGGGCATAGCAGACAAACAAGAGCGTTTGGAAGAAGGCGAACGGAACTAAGAAGCCGATCAGGGAGATGGCCGTCAGCCGTCGGGAAGCTAACTGATGGAACTGATAAGCAAAGCGGCAGGCGAAGATGCCAAGCGTCACGCCGATGGCATATTCGATAAAGAACAAGAGGCCCCGAAGAGGGACTCCTACGATTTCAGAAACGAAGTTTCCTAAGAAATAGGAAACAAATTCCCAGCCATCATGTCGACTGATGATCGTTGCAATATCCGATGAGGAGAAAGTAATCAGAAACAAAGATAAAAGGGAATAGAGACAAAGGAGAAAGCAAGTCAGTCTCGGTTTTTTCATTGCGTTACCACCTTGTTATTATTGTATTCCTTTTCTGACGAACGACCAACTTTGTGAAAAACGGGGGTTTCTCAATCGGCTGCTCTTTAACTAAATAATATATTGCTTTTCCAAAGAGTCTGAGGGTTCAAGAAATTTTTAGATGATTTTATTAAGATAACGGTCTCTTTTAATTCATCTAGCTTTGTTATATTCGGCTTTTTATTGATTTCAATGAAAAGGCCGAATAGCTTGCCAGGCACAAAAGAAAAAGGTTACCCTCTTTCTTTTTTTCTTGAAGATAGATATAATATCAGGGAACCCAAAAAAGGGTTTTTTTATTTGACCTAGAGTGAGGTTCCGCATGAGAGAAAAAATTATCCTGGTCTGCTCGGAATGTCAGTCCCGAAATTACAACGCTACTAAGAAGAAGGGCGACGCTGTCCGGATGGAAATCAGGAAATATTGTCCCAAGTGCGGGAAATACACCATTCATAAGGAGGGTAAATAGTCATGAACAGCAAATTCATGAAGTACTTCCGCGGTGTCGGAGAGGAAGCCAGACGTGTCCGCTGGCCCGATCAGAAGACCTTGTGGAAGAATGTCGGTATCGTCTTGCTCATCTCCATCGGTTTCGCTCTCTTCATCTACGCCTGCGATGCGCTCACCATTCAGATCATGAAGTCATTCAAGAATGCCTTCGGTACCAGTACTTCCGGAAGTACCTCCGCCAGTGCTGCTGCTAATATGGTCAGTCTCTTCTTAGGAGGATTAATCAAATGAACGATAATGAAACTGAGAATAAGGATGTTGTGACGCCGACAGCTGCCCCGACGGAAGCCAAGCCTGCCACCGTGGATCCGAATGCCACCTCCGTTGAGAAGGCTCTTCCGGAACATCATCATACCTATAACCCGTTGATCGGCGAGGTCAACCCGGGCGAAGATAACGATGAGAACGATGCCCTGCCGGAAAAGGCCTGGTACGTCATCAATACCTTTGCCTTACGGGAACGTCAGGTCAAGGATATGCTGGAGAAGCGTGCTAAGTCGATGAATATGGAAGATAAGATCTTCCGTGTCATCTGCGCCGAATACGAAGATCCGGTCAAGGATCCCGAAACCGGCAAACCCAAGATGGTCAAGGATAAGACCACCGGTCAGATGGTTCCTAAGTTCAAGACCAAGAACTATTATCCGGGCTACATCTTCGTCGAAATGATCATGACCGATGAGACCTGGTTCGTTGTCCGTAACACTCCTGGTGTCTCGGGCATCACGGGTTCTTCCGGTAAAGGCGCCAAGCCGTTCCCGATCCCTCGGGAAGAGATTGAGCCTGTCCTGAAGAGAATGCACATCGAGGATCCGGATATGTACTCCGACTACAAGGTCGGCGACAGAGTCAAGATTCTCTCGGGTACCTTCGCTGATGCGGAAGGCGAGATCGAGGAAGTCAATGCCAAGGACAGCGAAGTTACCTTGGATATCACCCTCTTCGGACGTCCGCAGCGGATTACTTCCAAGTTCTCCGAAATCGAAAAGGCGACCGACGACAATTCTGAGAATCCGATGTAAGGAAACAAAGCCGACCTCAACCGGTCGGCTTTTTCTATGATTTCTGTTTTTATCGTAAGATAAAGGTAAATTTAAAATTTCAATGGTTTTAATTATCTCCACAATTTTAATTTTGTGGAGATTTTTTACTTTTAGGTTTATACTATTCTTGCAATGAAAAACAATCCTTATCAAACTCTCCTTTCACTCCTCTCCGACAAAAGAATCTATACGTCGCAGGATTTTCTGGCTCTCATAGATAAAGAGGGGCAGAATTCTTTGCAGTCTCATTATCGGTGGATTGTTTATCAGATGGCTAAAGAAGGACTCATCAAACGGATTGGCCGAGGGAAATACATCAAAGCCGATGACCATAAGACTTATGTTTCCGAACCTCTCAGTGCGAGTGCTGCTTCGTCATCGAAGGTGCTGAAGAAAAGCTATCCTGACATGTCTTTCGTCATTTTCGAATCTTCGGCTCTCAACGAATGGCTGAACGAATTAATTGCCCGGCCAACGATTATCATCGAGGTCGACAGTAATTATTTAGAGGAGGCGTATTATGCTTTGGCTGAAAAAACAAAGTTGCCTGTCCTTCTGAAACCCAACGAAAAAGAAATGACACATTATCGGGTTGGCAAGACCATTGTCATAGAGCCTCTTTTCTCTCGTGCTCCTGTTCAGAAAGACAGTCACTCTCCTTCGTTAGAGCAACTGATGGTCGATCTTGTTGCTGACCGTTACTTTTCCTATTTCTTCTCTCAGAGTGAATTGCCTGAGATGTATGAATCGATGATTTCTTCCTATATTGTCAATCGGGATTCTCTCTTTTCTTATGCAAAAAGAAGACGTGTCTATGAGAAAATGCTTCCTCTTCTTCCTCCGTCCTTTTTAGGGAATGAAACAACGAATGGTTGACCCGAAAAGCTTTTTGTCTTGTATTCTAATTTAACGTTAATCTCCTTGGCTTATGTTAAAATAAGACCAAAGAGGAAGAACCTATGCGGAACACAGAAGAAGATATTCTTATCATCGGAAACAGCCGACGGGATTCCTTAGCCAAAAGCGATGCTCCCTTACAGGGAGAAGAAAATATCGGCACGATTTTTGAAACCGATGGCGGTGTCGGCAGGAATGTGGCGGAGAATTTAGCAAGACTTAACGATTCCGTCACCTTCATCACGCCTTTAGGCGATGATGAAAACGGCCGATTGCTTCGGAAGAATCTGGAAGCTGTCAACGTCAAGGTCCTCTCCCCGAAATCCAAGCTTCCTACCAGTGTCTATACCTCGATCTCCGATGACAAAGGCAACCGTAAGTTAGCCATTGTCGATAACCGGATCATCGATAACATGAAGCCGGCGGATCTGAAACCCTTTGAATCCGTGATTGCCTCCCATCAGCATATTGTCATTGAAGCAACGCTCAATGAGAAAGTCATCGACTATCTCTTCAAGAAGTTTGCCGGACACTCCTTCTACTGTGAAGGTGTCTCCAGTGCTTATGTCGGAAGACTGAAGAAGCATCTTCCGGATATCTATCTCTTCAAATCCAACTTCAACGAAGCCGTGACCATGATGGGCACGGAAGCCGAACCGGAAGAAACCGTTCAGGATATTTTGAAAGAGGGTTGCCCCAATGTCGTCCTAAGCCACACCAAGCTCCCGATTGTCTACGGTACCAAAGGTGAGGTCTATCATGAACCGATTGTCGTCCGTCAGAACATCATCCGCAGCAACGGTGTCGGCGATTCGCTCTTTGCCGGCATTGTCCATTGCTTAGCCTCCAACGTCAGCTTACCTAAAGCTGTGAAGTTCGGTCTCAACATGTCCTATTGCACGTTGGGTGTCGATACGGCCGTTGATCCGGATGTTGACCGGGTCTTGAATCAATAACATGAAAGACATTCTCGTCATCGGTGGATCCAACATCGACTACCTTGCCAAGAGCAGCCATCCTTTGATTATGGAAGACAGCAACATCGGCAGTCTCAAGACGGCCTTTGGCGGTGTCGGCAGAAACATCGTTGAGAATCTGGCAAGACTGGGAGATAAGGTCACCTTCTTAACCGGCATCGGATCTGATAGTCAGGGTCAGCATCTCAAGAAAGAACTTGAGTCTTTGTCCGTCAAAGTGTTATCTCCGAAAACGGACTATCCTAGCGGCAGTTATGTCTCCATTGCTAACGATAACGGTGATATGGCAGTTGCCGTCTGTGATACGAGACTTCTGGATGCCATGACCCCCGAGGATCTGGTTCCTTTCAAGGACGTCATTGCCGCTCATAAAGAGATTGTCCTGGATGCCAATATCAACGAAGCCGTGATTGACTATCTCTTCCAGACCTACCCCGATCATGCTTTCCTGATTGAAGGCGTCAGTGCCAACAAAGTCCGTCGCTTCCGCAATCATGTCTCTGAGATTGCTCTCTTCAAATCCAATGTCCTGGAAGCCTCCTACTTCTTAGGCGTCAAGGAAGATCCTAAAAAGCTGGTCAGTGACTTGCTGAGCTTAGGCGCCAAGAACGTCGTCTTAAGCCAAGGCAAGGCACCGATCCTCTATGGCTATCAAGGAAAAGTCTATGAAGAGCCGGTTGTCGCCTGCCCGAACATCGTTTCCGTCAACGGTGCCGGCGATGCGCTCTTTGCCGGCATCGTTCACGGACTGGTGCATCAGCAAAGCCTGATGGAATCCCTGCGCTTCGGCGCCCGGATGTCGTTAGCGACTCTGCAGGTTGAAAGCGCCGTCGATCCCAAGATCGGACGGCTGATAAAGGAGTAAGACCATGAACGTTGGAATCTTAGGCTGTGGCGGGATTGCCCATAAGATGGCAAAGACCCTGACGCTGATGACAAAAGCCAAGGAAGACATCCATCTTGTTGCCTGCGGCTCCCGGCATCTTGAGAAAGCTCAGGAGTTTGCCAAGCATTTTAAGATTCCTAAGGCCTACGGCAGCTATGAGGAGCTCGTTAAGGATCCGGAGATTGACCTGATCTATGTCGCCACTCCGCATTCGGAGCATTATAAAAACACGATGCTTTGCCTGCAGAACGGCAAGAATGTCCTTTGTGAGAAGGCATTGACGACCGATGCTTCCTTAGCCCGAAGCATGTTTGCCGAGGCAGAGAAGCGCGGTCTCCTTTTAACGGAAGCCATCTGGACAAGGTATATGCCCTCTCGGAAGATGATCCAGGATATCCTGGATAAGGGGATGATCGGCAAACCCGTCCATGTCACCGCAAATCTCTGCTACCTCATCAGCGGCCATCCGCGGCTGGTGGACCCCAATCTGGCCGGCGGCTCCTTATTGGATGTCGGCATCTATCCTCTGAACTTCACCTGCATGTTCTTCTCGCCGGATTATCAGTCGGTCAGTGCCCATTGCACCTATACCGATAAGCATCTGGATGAGACCGATCATTACCATCTGGAATACGCTAATGGCTTAACCGCCGATCTCGATGCTGGCATGGTCTCCTTAAGCAACCGCAAAGGTGTGATCGAAGGAACGGAAGGACGGATGGAAGTCACCAACATCAACGATCCGGAGAAGATCGTTGTCTTTGACGCCAAAGGCAAGAATGTTCTCGTCGAGAAAGTTCCCAAGCAGCTGACTGGCTATGAGTATGAGGTCCGGGAGTGCCAGGAAGCCATCCGTAAGCATGCCACGGAGTGTCCGTCGATGCCGCATGCCGACTCCATCCGGATGATGGAAGTCATGGATGAGATCCGGGCAAAGCTGGGTGTCGTCTATCCGTTTGAACAGAAGAAGGCCTAAGGTTCTTTATGGAAAGAAAGCCGCTGATTCAGAAAAGCTCGACGGTCGTGGTCGCCCACGGGGTGATTGCTCTTTTCGGTTTGGGACTGGCAGGCTATTTCGGCTATGAGATCACCGTCAGCCAGGAATGGTATACCTATACCATCCTGATCATCGCTTGTCTTTTAGGTATTCTCTATTCGATTGCTTTCCTAAGAGAAATATTGAAACCGAAGATTCTTGCAGAATATGATGAAAACAATCTTTATATCATCAAGCGGAATGGCAAGGATATCGCTTTAGCCTGGGAGCAGCTCAGCTGTGTGGAGAACTCTGACAATACCTCGTGGTATCAGCAGTACTTCCAGAGCGGCAGCCTGGTCCTCAAGGATGAGGAAGCCAACAAGTATGCCATCGGTCCGGTCGAGGATCCCAAGACCTGTCTGCAGCAGATTGCCTCGATGAAGGAAGACTTCGTCCAACAGAAAAAACTGGCTGAGGAATTAGCTCAGAAGAAAGAAGAATCAGCCAACGATATTACGCCTTCTTCGCCGTCTGAAGAGCCTGGATCAAAGCCGGAATAGCCGTCTCGAATTCCGGTCCGTAGAGTAAGCCGTCCAGCTGACTGTCAAGGTTGTTTTTGATGGCCTGATGCACATAGTCATGAGCAATCTTAATGCTTGCCGGATAGCTTAATCCGTTGACCAGTGCGCCGATAAAGGCGGAAGCAAACAGATCGCCGGTGCCATGGTAATGGCCTGGATACATTTCCGTTTCATAGATTTCCGTCTTGCCGGTCTTGCTGTGATAGGTGAGGTCGCTGACAAAGCCCGGCCGGAGTTCCTGCCCGGTGATCACGATATGGTCCGGACCGGCCTTGGCTAAGGCCCTGAACAGCGTCTGATAGAAGTCTAACGGGACGCCGGTCTCGGTTCCCGGGAAGGGAATCCCCGCTAAAAGGCAGGCTTCGGTCAGGTTCGGCTTGATGACCTGAGCCTGTTTGATCAGCTCTCGCATCGCCGTGACATGGCTTTCTCCGAAACCCGGATAAAGACGGCCGTTATCGGCCATCGCCGGATCGACAAAGACAATCGTCTTGTCCGTCCTCAAGGTGCTGATGACTTTCAGGACGGTCGGAATCTGGTCGTTGGAGAGATAGCCGGTATAGATGGCATCAAAGTCATGCCGGTAAGGCTTCCAGTGTTCGACGGTCGGTTCCATCTGGTCTGTCAGGTCCAGATAAGTCCAGGACCTGAAGGCCGTATGGTTGGACAATAAAGCCGTCGGCATGGCCACCGTCTCAATTCCCAAAGCGGAGATGGTCGGAATGGCGACCGTCAGGGAGCAACGTCCCAGACAGCTGAAGTCCTGTATCGTCAGAATTCTTTTTTCCATAATCCTTACTCCTTCGAACTCAGTGAGGCCTGGATCACAGGAAGTGGGATTGCGAAAAGCGCGGAGAAATCCTCGCATTGATGGGTCGTCGGCACGGCTTTATCCTGCTCCCAGGCGTGGATCACCTCCACGCTGGTATCCAGCTTCTTGGCTAAGGACTCTTCCGAAACACCGTAGTCCCGGAAAACAGCTTTAAGAATGACAGAAAAGGTCATTTCTTCGTTCCTTTGTCGGTCGTCGAGGCATCGTCATCCTCGTCTTTGGAAGAATCGCTGATGGCTTTCAGGGTGGTGGTATTCACCGTGTCATCATTGGTATCGTCATCCTCATCCGGGGTCTCCTCATCGCCTTTGAAGCCGGTCGTGGTCTGATGGTTGAAGATCTTCTTGCCGCCATGCTTCTTGTTTTCTTTCTTCAGATCGCTGAGATCGACGACTTTGACTTCACTGGTCTCATCCTCATGCTTCCGGGCAGCGGCCGTCTCGGCCTCAGCCTGCTGAATCTGCATCGCCTTCTTGGTATTCCGTACCCGCACTAAGGAGACGACAAAGATGGCCACGCCGATCACAATCATCAAACCGCCGCTGATGATGATCATCCAGCGGTCGACCTCTTCCTTCTTGGACGTATCATGCTGGAAGACAAGATAAACAACTCCAGCTGCAATCAGAAGAGCGGCACCGATAAAGGACCCAACTGCTAACGGAATATTCTTTTTAACGCCATCCTTGCCAACACAGCGGTCAACACCGAAGGTGATGAGCATCACGGCATAGAGAAGAACGATGGCTCCGACAAAGACAGCAAACATGTTCTGTAAGACATCGCTCTTGGTAAAGAGGACAACCGCAAAGGCAATGGCAATGATGCCGAAGAGCACTTCCTGGTTAATGACGTTCCGGTAGAGATAGTAGCCGGCTAAGAGTTCCAAAAGTCCGTAGACGGAGAAGACAATACCTAAGCAGATCGGCAGGGCTGCCGAGAATCCGCCGGTGCTGTTGTAGGCGCAGGCAATGAAAACAATGCCCAAGGCAACCAGAAGAATGGCTTGGCAGATCTTCATCCATTTATAGACTTCGGTCGCTTTCTCTTTGGCAAGAATATAATCGCTGGAAGAATTATCGTTCATTGTGAGCCTCCCCATAACGCTATTATTATAATAAGGTTGGTCGCTAATTTCACCAAGGAGTAAGGAAAGTATGAAAGAAATCCCAATCAGTAAGGTCGATGAAGCCCTCAGTGCCCTGGCTGACAGCCGGATCAGCAAGGTGGATGAGTCCACCTGGAAGGTGGTCTCATCCGACCACAGCAAGGCCTATACCGTGATCCAGGAACAGGATGTCTATTCCAGCAATGACAATGCCACCGTGTGGCAGCATTATGCCGGTTATCCCATTATTGCGGTCCTTTTTTATGAAAAACGGATTCCGTTTGATCCGTCCCTGTTAGGTTATTTCAAGGCTATCCCTTGGAAAGTCCTCAATACGAAATACAAGAACAACTATGACCTTTCCATCCAAGAGGCGTTCCAGAGCTTGGATGAGCCTACCCGTCAAGCCATCCAGGCGGAAACAGAACGGCTGAAAAAAGCAGTCGAAAGCCTGCCTCTGACCATCAAAGGCAACCGCAAGCCGCTGGTAGCTTTGTCATAAAAGCAAGGCGAGTTTCCCTTCCGCTCCTCGATAAATTGTAAGCGCTTATATTTCATTCATTAAAGCAACTGAAATTGGCTGTTTATTGTTGATATTTCCGTTATTCATATCGAAAAACAAAATTTCCATTTTGTTTTTTGGAGGACTCAAATTCAGCAGAAACGGATTTTGTGGCGAAAGAATGTAAGCGGTTTTTACACCCTTTAAGGCGTTTTTACCCATTCGCTTCTTGACAGAAAGGATTAATCAACTTATCTTTGAGGCATAAATCGTGGTGGCAACACCGGGTTTAGAACATCCAAAAGGGTTGGTTGAGATACCTATTGTACGTAACCAATCTTGCTCATCCTTATTGTTGCATTATCGAAGCGTGTAACCAGGGGGTTATATATGAACGTTCGTTTTTTGAAGTACATCCTTAAGCGTCTGTTGTTGTCGGCGGCAACGATTGTCGTCGTCGTCTCCGTCACTTTTATCGTGATGAAGGTGGCTCCGGGATCGCCATTCAACTCAGAAAAGGGCATCTCCGCTTCGACCTTAGAGACCTTGAAGAAGCTTTACGGCTTGGATAAACCGGTCTGGGAACAGTATTTTGACTATATCGGTTCTGCCTTTCGTGGCAGTTTCGGTGTTTCGATCAAGAAGAACCGTAATGTCATGACCATCATCAACGAAGGCTTGAAAGTCTCGGGCATCATCGGTGTTTTAGCACTGGTCATTTCCGTCTTCTTGGGCATCGTCTTCGGCTCCATGGCGGCTACCCATCAGAACAAATGGTCGGACCGTCTGATCATGGTCTTATCCACCGCTTCCGTGGCAATGCCGAGCTTCATCATTGCCTCCATCCTTCTTTATGTGATCTGCGTCAAACTGAAGTGGTTGCCTGCCAATGGCACAACCTGGCAGGGTTATATTCTTCCGGTTCTCTGCCTTTCCCTCTATCCGATGGCTTACATCACCCGTCTGACAAGATCGTCCACGCTGGATGTCCTCAATCAGGATTACATCCGCACGGCCAAGGCCAAGGGCTTAACCAAGGGCAAAGTTCTCTTCAAGCATGCTCTCCGCAATTCCTTGACGCCCGTCATCACTTACTTAGGACCTGAGTTTGCTTACATCATCACCGGCTCCTTGGTTGTGGAACAGATTTTCGGTATCACCGGATTAGGCCGGACCTTCACCAACTCCATCACCAACCGAGATTATCCGTTAATCATGGGAACCACGGTGTTCTTAACCTACATCATGGTCTTCATGCTCCTCTTCTCGGATATCCTCTACACCATCGTCAACCCGAAAGTGGACTTTGATTAACTGAAAGGACCCTTGAAACATGTACATGAAAAAGAATCCTCTCAGTGCGCAGATTGATCTTTCCAAGTTCACTGACGTCACTGATACGGAAAAGAAAAAGCAGGATATTATCCGCAAGCCTTCCAACTTCTTCAAAGATGGTATGCGGCGCTTCGCTCACAACCCGGTTGCCATGGTGTCGCTTGTCGTCATCATCATCATTGTCTTAGCCGCCATCTTCGTTCCGATCTTCTGGCCTTATCATTACGAGGAAATCTTAGGCAAAACCTACCCCTTAGCCAGCGGTTCCACCGATGGCAGCTACAACAACCTGTTGCCCTTCACCTATGGTACGGGTGAACAGACCCGTATTGCCAACGGCGAATTCGTCTTCCCTCACCTCTTCGGTACGGATTCCCAGGGCCGGGATTACTTCATCCGTGTCATCTACGGCACTCGAATCTCCTTAGCTGTCGGTCTCTTTGCTTCCTTGATTGTCCTGATCATCGGCTCCATCTATGGTTCCGTCTCCGGTTACCTCGGCGGCAAGGTCGATCTGGTCATGATGCGTATCGTTGATGTCATCTACTCCCTGCCGGATCTGTTGATCATCATTCTTTTCTCCTCCGTGCTCAATCAGACGCTGGTGTTCCCTGCCAATTCCTTCTTCACCAAACTCGGTACAGGCATGATCTCCATCTTCATTGTCTTCGGTCTTGCTCTACTGGGTGGGTATGGCGCGACTGATCCGCGGCCAGATTCTCTCCATTAAGAAAGAAGACTTCGTCATGGCAGCTCAAAGCCAGCGGTGCCAAAGCCAGCTGGATCATCCGTAAGCACCTGCTTCCCAACTCGATGTCGGTCATCATCATCTCGGTGGCCTTACAGATTCCTTCCGCTATTTTCACCGAATCCTTCCTTAGCTTCTTAGGCTTAGGCGTCAACGCCCCGATGCCGTCTCTGGGCTCCTTAGCCAGTGAAGCTCAGAGCTGCTCTCTCAAGTTATCCTTATCGTCTCTTGATTCCGGCTGTCTCCATCTTCCTCATCGTTCTCACCCTTAACCTCTTAGGCGATGGTCTCCGTGATGCCTTCGACCCTAAGCTCACCAAATAGAAAGGAGGAAATCACGTATGGCTAAAAAGCAAATCGTTAGAAACGAACATTACGAACACCTCCTCGAAGTCAAAGATCTCCATGTCTCCTTCAAAATCATGGCTGGCAAAGTCGAAGCCGTCAACGGTGTCTCCTACACGTTGGATAAAGGCAAAATCTTAGGCATTGTCGGTGAATCCGGCTCCGGAAAGTCCGTCTCCTCCTATTCCATCATGAGAATTCTGGATAAGAACGGCACCATCGACAAAGGTCAGATTCTCTTCGAAGGCGAAGACCTCACGAAGGCCAGCGAAAAGCGGATGCAGGAGATCCGTGGCAACCGAATTGCCATGATCTTCCAGGACCCGATGACCGGCCTCAATCCGGTCTACACCATCGGCAACCAGCTGATGGAAGCCGTCCGTACCCATCACAAGGATATGGATAAGAAGGACATCTACAAGAAATGTGTCGATATGCTGACGCTGGTCGGCTTCAATGAGCCGGTCAAGCGAATGAAGCAGTATCCGTTCGAATTCTCTGGCGGCATGCTCCAACGAGCCATGATCGCTATGGCCCTGGTCTGTGATCCCGATCTTCTCATCGCCGATGAACCGACCACTGCCTTGGACGTCACCATTCAGGCCCAGATTCTGGATCTCCTCAAGAGCATTCAGGAGAAGCTGGGAATGGCCATCATCATCATTACCCACGATCTCGGCGTGGTGGCTCAGATCTGCGATGAAGTCGATGTCATGTATGCCGGCCGAGTCGTGGAGCGGGGTACTGCCGATGAGATCTTCTACAACCCGCAGCACGAATACACCAAAGGCCTGCTCGAATCCGTTCCGACTCTCAAAGACAAGGATCTCCATCCGATCAAAGGCAACCCGATCAACCTGCTGGCTCTCCCGAAAGGCTGCCCGTTCTCGCCTCGCTGCGATCATTGCATGAAGATCTGCATCGAGAAGTATCCGGAAAGCCTGCAGATCAATGACCAGCACATCGTCTCCTGCTGGAATGCCGTCAAGGCACTTCAGGACAAGGGCGAAATCGATGTGATGGCGGCTCCGGATCCCGAAAAGGTGAAGGAAGAAGAGGAACTGGCCGAGCACGATCCATCAACCCAGAAGAAGATGTCTGTTCTTCTCAAAGGCTTAGTATCCGACAAGGACAAGAAGGAGGATAGCAATGTCTAAGAAAAATCAATTCTCGGATGACGTCTTCCATCCGGTCCCTGAGGATGTCATTATCTCCGTCCAGCACTTACGAATGTACTTCTCCGTCAATACCGGAGGACTGAAGTCTGCTAACCTCAAAGCCGTCGATGATGTCTCCTTCGATATCAAACGCGGTGAAACGTTAGGTCTGGTCGGTGAGTCGGGCTGTGGCAAGACGACCTGCGGCCGAGCCATCCTTCATCTCTACGATCCGACGGCCGGCAAAGTCTTCTTCAACGGCCAGGAAGTCACCAAGAAGACGATGAAAGACTACCGGATGAAGACGAACATCGTCTTCCAGGATCCGTATTCGTCCTTGGATCCCCGGATGAAAGTCGCCGATATCATTGCCGAGCCGATGGACATCCATCACGCCTACCAGAACAAGGATGAACGTCAGCGTCGGGTCGAGGAGCTGATGCGGAAGGTCGGCCTCAACGCCGAACAGTCCATGCGTTATGCTCACGAATTCTCCGGCGGTCAGCGTCAGCGTATCGGCATTGCCCGGGCTCTGGCGATGAATCCGGAGTTCCTGGTCTGCGATGAGCCGGTCTCCGCTCTGGATGTCTCCATTCAGGCTCAGGTCCTGAATACGTTCAAAGACCTGCAGAACGAATTCCACCTCACCTATCTGTTCGTCGCCCACAACCTGCTTGTCGTCAAGCACATCTCCGACCGTATTGCCGTTATGTACCTTGGACACCTCGTCGAACTTGCCTCTTCCAAGGAGATCTTCGATGATCCGATGCATCCTTACACCTACACTCTTCTCTCCGCTATCCCGGTCCCGGATCCGAAGGTTGCTCGTGCTAATCAAAGAGTCATCCTTCAGGGCGATATCCCCTCTCCGCTCAACGCCCCGTCAGGATGTCCGTTCCGGACTCGCTGCCCGTTTGCTTCCAAGAAATGCGCAGAGAGCCGGCCGTTGCTTACCGAAGTCAAGCCAGGCCACTTCGTTGCCTGCCACTACCCCGGTATCGTGAAGCAAGCTGTGGAGGCCGAACTCGCCAAAGAAGACAGCTCGGACAAGACCTCCAAAGGAGAATAACAAGGGATCATGGAGCTTAATGACCGTAACCTTGCCTAATCCTTCCTCTTCTCCCGGAACCACGGTCCGGGAGCTGTCGGGACGAGCTGAGATGACACTCGGAAAAATAATTTAAAAGGAGAAAAATCGTTATGAAAACGAGAAATGTCACGTTAGCTGCATTAGCTGTTCTTTCGATGGTTGTGACGGGTTGCACCAAGACGACGTCGACCGCGACTTCCACGGCAACTTCGACGTCTGCGGCCGATACGACGTCCACGACGTCTGCGGCTGCCCCTGCTCAGAAGGATTATGCCGGTTATTCCATTGATCTTAACAACGATGGAACCATTGCCGATGATGAGAAG
Organism: Bacilli bacterium; assembly: GCA_022647725.1. Lineage (GTDB taxonomy): Bacteria > Bacillota_I > Bacilli_A > RFN20 > CAG-288 > Enterosoma. The sequence continues at coordinate 855,543 of JALCLG010000001.1, read as the reverse complement.
AACCTTACCTGGGCGAATTCCTACGATAAGGCAATTGCTGCCATCAAGGCCAGCGGCGATGCTACTTTCCGTTATGCCATGATGCATAAGGTTGAAACCTTATTGATGTCCACTGGTGCCATCACTCCTATTTACTACTACACCGATCTTTATATGCTGAGGTCCACCGTTCAGGGCTTCTATTATTCGCCGCTCGGCTATAAGTTCTTCAAGAACGCTTCCGTTACCGGTGATACGTCCAAGTCCATCACGGTTGCTTAGCTTCGGAGCCTCAGCATGTTGATCCGGCTCTGAACTCTTCCGTCGATGGTGCTTCGTTGGATGTCCACCTCTTCGGCGGTCTGTACCGTTATGTGGATTCCGGAATCAACAATCTGGCCAAGATTGAACCGGATCTTGCTGCTGCCGCTCCGACCAAGGTTACCAATGCCGACGGCTCTGTCACCTACACCTTTACCTTAAGAGATGGCATCACCTTCTCCGATGGCACTCCGATTGTTGCTTCCGATTTCGTCAAGTCCTGGAAGCGTGCCGGTGGCACAGCTCTCGGTGCGGATTATGCCTACATGTTCGATATTCTTCAGAGAGATGCCAATGGTGAAGTCAGCGGTGTTGAAGCCATTGATGATACGCATCTGAAGGTCACTTGCCCGATTGAAGTTCCTTACTTCTTCGAGATTATGGCCTTCCCGGCTTTCGAAGTCATCAAGAATGCCGATGATACGACCAAGGTTGATGCAACCGGTTCTTGGGCTATGGATCCGAACTTCGTCACTTCTGGCGCCTACACCATCAGCTCCTGGACTCACAGCGGTCAGATTGTCATGACCAAGAACGATAAGTATTGGGATGCTGCCAATACGACCATGAACACCATCAACTTCGCTCTGTCGGATGATACCGATAATATGTTCGCCAACTACGAAAACGGCACCTATCAGATGATCGATGATGTCCCGCTGGATAATCTTGATACGCTCAAGACCCGTGCGGACTTCCACATCAATGGTCAGCTCGGCACTTACTACATCAGTTTCAACGTCAATTCCAAGGCTTTCACCAAGGCCGATACAGAGCCGAAGCGTGAGAAGGTCAGAAGAGCCTTAGGTCTCTTCATTGATCGTAACAACATCGTCAACAACGTCTCCAAGGGCGGTCAGACTCCTGCCAACTCCTTCGTCCCGACCGGTCTTACCGATGCCGATGGCACCACTGAGTTCACTGCTCATAATGGTGAAAATGGTGATGGCAAGGGCTATTATTCTGTCGCTGCCGCGGATTATGCTGCCAATGTCGCTGAGGGCGTTCAGCTCTTGAAGGATGTCGGCTACACCTATGATACGGCCACGAAGAAGTTCACCGATTTCCCTGCCTTCACTTACCTCTACAACACTTCTTCCGGCCATCAGAAGATCGCTACCGCCATTCAGGCCGATTGGGCTGCTGTCGGCATCACCGCTAACCTGGAGAACCAGGAATGGGCGACGTTCCTTCAGACCCGTAAAACCGGCGACTATGATGTTGCCCGTAACGGCTGGTTGGCTGATTACAATGATCCGATCACCTTCCTAGATATGTGGACGACCGATTCCGGCAACAACGATTGCCAGTTCGGCAAGTAGTTCCGACTCCGTTGTTTCGCTGTTAATCTAGTCGTATAGATAACAGGCAAAGACCGCGCTTCTCCCCTGGGGCGCGGCCTTTCTTTTTGTCCTCATTTCATCTATACTATTGCTAATTGAAATTTCCCCTCGAATCTTTATTGATTTGGGGCGGTGTGGAAGCTATAATATCGCTACATGCGTTTTTTAATGCGCATTACTTTCATGGAGGATAGTGACTATGAAGAGAACTTATCAGCCGAGTAAGATCAAGAGAGTCCACAAGTGTGGATTCCGCGCCAGAATGGCTACCAAGGGTGGCCGTGCTGTGTTAGCTCGCCGTCGTGCTAAGGGCAGAACCGTTCTCACTCAGGCTTAAGGCCTGCTTCTTTCGGCACAAGCATGAAAAAGAAGTACCGTATCAAGAAATCTCAGGATTTCAAGAAAGTACTCGATGGCAGACGCTTAGCCGGAAAGAATGACGCTATGTCCGTCTATTTTGCTCCCAATGAGGTCGGTTGGGCTCGCATCGGTATTTCCGTATCCACCAAAGTGGGCAATGCCGTGATCCGTGCCCGTGTCCGGAGACAAGTCCGGGCTATGATCGCCTTAACGGATATCCTACAAAAGCCTTACGACATCGTCATCATCGCCCACGCTGGCTTCCTTACCAAGACTTTTCAGGAAAACCAAGCACTGCTCAATCCTCTTCTTGCCCGTTTACAGCCGAAAACCACAGAGGAGAAAAAATGAGAAAACATTCGCATTCGATGCTGAAGCGGCTGGTGATGGTCTTTTCAGGCCTCATCGCTCTTTTCATGCTCTCTGGCTGCACCAAGAGCTTCTGCACCAATCAGGATAAGGCCAATCAGATCTTTGCCTATTACGGCGATCTCTACAATGATTCCACCAGCGTTACCGATGTCGATACGTCGACCGATAACCAGACGCTGCAGGAAAAGAACCGGAAGACCCTCTATACGACCTTAACCGGAACCACCTATGGCTATTCGCTGCCGGACAAGGTTTTCAATGCTTACATCTCCGCCAAAGTCGCCACCGAATTCACCGCTACCGTCTCTTACTGGAAGGATGGCACGTTTGCCTCGTTGGATGATGCGACCGCCAGTGCTGTCGCCAAGCATGTTGCCATGTATGCCGGCATTGACTACAACGACAATGGCACCCCGAAGCAGGTGGCTGCCACCTGGACGAACCTCAATGCCTGGTATCAGGCTTCCTCTGTCCGATGCCGCCGTCGGTCCTTTGAAGGCACCATCGAGTGGTTATATCACCTCGCTGGAAACCGTCGTCAATAAGGTCATTGCATCCAATTACTCCTGCATCACCCCGAGAGCAAGACGTTCACTCAGAACGGCTCTGCCATTTATATCGAAGGCAAGACCTGGGGCGAATCCTTCAAACAGTTCGGTTTCTTCGAAGGTCTCTTTGTCTGGCCGTTTGCTTACCTGGTTCATATCATCTCCGAGAACATGGGTAATACCGGCTGGGCCCAGATCTTAGCTATTTTCGTCATCACAATCCTCGTCCGTCTGGTCACGGTCGTTTCGACCGTCTTCCAGTCGCAGTCGCAGGCCCGTCAGCAGAAGGTTCAGCCGCAGCTCAACGCCTTGCAGGCCAAGTATCCTAATGCTTCCTATGATAAAGATCAGCGGAATGCGATGACGATGGAGCAGGCTCAGATCATGAAGAAGAACAAGGTGCATCCGCTCCTTCCGATGCTCTTCCTCATCATTCAGTTCCCGCTCTTCATCTGTGTCTGGTCCGCCTTGCAGGGTTCAGCTTCCTTAGCCTCCGGCAACTGGTACGGCCTCTCCTTAACCACCCTCGTCAGTGAATGCTTCACGTCCTATGCCACGACTTCCGGCGCCTTAGTCGGTATCCTCATCTTCATCTTCATGACCTTAGCCAATATTCTTTCTTCCCTCACCTCGCTTTGGTTCAACAACTGGCGTACCAAGAAGTTCGGCGGTGTTCAGGCTCCTGTTTCGCAGGATCCGAACAACCCGAGCATGGATCCGCAGAAGACCGGTAAGATCATGACCTACGTGATGATGGTCTTCATCGTCATCATGGGCTGGAACTTACCTGCCGGTATGGGTATCTACTGGCTCATCGGTGCCGTCATCTCCGTTGCCCAGACCGTTGCCATGGAACTCGTCCAGACTCACAGCCGTCATAAGCTCGCCGCCGCCATGGGAGACGGAACCGATCTCGCTGCCATCCGTCGTAGCAAACATCACACCATGTCGACGTCAAAAAAGGATAAAAAAGCGGATAAATCCGATAAGCCGCTTTGGAGGTAATTATGAATAAGTACGAAGGAAAAACAGAAGAGGAAGCCTTAGCCAAGGCTTGCCAGGACTTAGGCATCGCTGACCCGAAATCGGTCAACTACCAGGTCATCTCCGTCAAGAAGACCCTGTTCAGCAAGACCGTCACCATCGGCATCTACTCCATCAACGATGTCATCGTCTTTGCGGATGATTACATCAAGCGCTGCCTGCATGCCTTAGGTATCTCCGGTTCCACCGAAGCCAAGTATGAGGATGGCGTCATCAAGCTCAACATCGTCTCCGACAAGAACAAGAACGTCATCGGCAGAAACGGCGACACGCTCCGCTCCATCAACGAGCTCTGCCGTTCCGTCTGCTTCAACCGCTTCGGCGGCCATTACCGCATCCTCTTAAACTGCGATGGCTACAAGGAAGTCAAGTATTCCAAGTTCGTCTCGATGGCCCGTCATTATGCCGATGAAGTGAGCCGCACCCATACCACTGTCATCCTTGATCCGATGACCAGTGATGAGCGCCGTGTCATCCATCAGGCCCTGACCGGATATCCGCATATCAAGACCCAGTCCTTAGGGACCGGCCATAAGCGTCACGTTACCATCCAGTATATCGAAGGCAACTACATCAACAATCCGGGTGTCGAAGCCAATGAGGCTCCGGAAACCAACACCGCCGCTCCGGCTGCTCCGGAAACGGACAATCAGCCTGATGACATCGATACGACGACCAATGCCGTTAACGAAGGCGATCTGAAGTAATCTAAAAAAGCTCTGCTTTGCGGCAGAGCTTTTTTAGACGCTGGAAGCTTTCTCTATTTCAATTGCAGAAATTCGTAAAACCGCGGCAAAGCAAACTGAAGATAGCCATAAGATGGCGCAATGAGAATGCCTTCTTTGATGAGTTTCGCCCGATAGTTGCTGAAATAGGAAGCCGTCAAGCCTCTTTTCTTACGGAGATCATCGACTTTCATCGGGTCATCCGAAACAAAAGACTTGAGGATTTCCTGTTCTCCTAGCGACAATCCGGAGAACACCTTCTCGTAGACGTATTCCGACAGATACTGGTCATAATCCGCTAATAGCTCGGCATCAATCTCTTTCTTCTTCTTTTGAAAGAAAAGATAGCCTAACACCTGATAGGCATAGGCATAGCCTTTGGTCAGCTTGGCAAGATCAACTGCCAGAGCATCCGTCACCTCCAGATACCTCTGATAGCCGCCGGCAATGGCGTTGAGCGATAAAGGACCCAGGTTAATCTTGGGAGCACGATAAAGGAAAGTCAGCGTTTTGTCTTCCTGAAGTTTGGAGACGTTCTCATAAAGTCCCGTCATCAGAAGCATGACCGGATAATCCAACCGAATCAGCGACTGATAAGCCTGAATGAACAGTTTCATCTGCGGACTGTTATCGACTTCATCGATGGTAATAAGAACCTTTTTGTTCTTTTTCTTAATCTGATCAAGCATCTTCTTCAGCAAAGAATTGACCGTTGTAATTGGCGTTTTGCCTTTAATGGAAAAGGTCAGTCCTTGGAAAGAGAAGCTGAACTCACTTTCCAAAAAAAGATGCTTGACTCGGCCTGTTTCATAGATTTCGGCCGCTATATTTTCAAGAATGTTGTCTTTAGGGCCCGGATCAACGACGATCCAATCCTGCTCTTTGATAAAATGCTTGGCAATGGCTGAAAGCAACACCGTCTTTCCACTGCCACGGACTCCGGTCAGAAGATAAACGTAGTTGGAGGGTTGTGAGGACGAGAACTCAGACATGATCTGATTCTGTTCATTCAGCCGGGAAATATAATTGTCCGGCTGTCTTCCGAAAGTAGTCGAAAACGGATTTGATGTGATTGTCATAAAAGCCTCCTTCTATAAGTTCTTCAATTTTTATAACTTATTATAACTCATTATAACTCGTTATAACTTATTATATGTTTTAAATTTTTTTATAACTCGTTATAACTTATCATAACTCATTATAACTTTTGATTGCCTCTAACTTAGAAAAAAGCCTACCAGCGGTTGAAGACCTTCTCGGCAAAACCCGGAAGATCATGGATGCCAATGGTTTTCCCAGCGACCTGGAAGGTGCCGCTGAACCGGCCGAAGACCTGATGCTGATTGCTCTTCAGCAGCAGAAGATTGGCGCCGCCGGCCCGGTCCAGGACCGGGGTGAAGGTCAGGTCGATATCCCCGCTCTGGGAAACAAACTTCCACGGACTCAGGAAATCGTCTTTGCCGTTAGCCCCCTTAGGAATCTGGAAAGTGACATCATTCAGTTTATAGGCATCCTTGTCGACAAAAAGCATATTCTCGCTGGCTTTCGAGGTATCCCCGAAGCCATAGCCGAGGTTCCAGCCGATAGTATGGCCGTCCTGGCTGGCATTAAGCGAAGACCAGTACCAGGTGTTCTGATACGTCCAGACACCCCGGCCCCAGTCCAGAACGCCATAGAAATCGCCTTTGCTGAGGTCATAAAGGTCATTGCCGTATCTTACCCAGCCACTGGCTTTCAGGTTGTTGATCTTCTGGTTGTAATAGAAGTGTTTGTCTTTCTTAAACGGCGTGGCTATCACCATTGTCTTATCGGTGGTGGTCTCTAAAACAATATCGGCAGCCAGGTCCTTGCCTTTCGTGAAATCCGGCCAGGTCACCATCAGATGCCGCTTCCCGTTTTCGTGCCGGAAGGACATGGCTACCTTCTTGGTCTTGTAGAAAGTATCCCCGGTCAGGGAAGTCGAAGGAAGCCTGCGCTTTCCTAAGGAGAGCGGCGACGCCACCATCGCTTCCGCCTTATGGGCGGGAGCCGCCAAGAAGAGCAGGGAAGCAGAGCAGAGGTCCATATAGCCGTTGTCATCGATGGTAAAGGCAAAACCGACGTCCTTGGAGCCGACATAGTAATAATCCCACTCCTTCAGGCGGAGCTTATTGGCTTTGACGGCCTTGCGGTCATAGGTTTTCACGAGCGAATAGCTGAAACCGGCTTCGTTGAGGTTTCCCTTCTCGTCCAGTAACGGGCCTAGCGTCAGTTCATGCTGTTCCATGCTTCTTTCTTCCTTTGCTGATATCACCGTCTTATTGCCTATTAGTTTAGTCGTTCAGTTCGCCGTTTCCTAGTCCCTTAAAAGCTCCTGAAACTAAAAATGAGGGGTCAGCTTTCGCTTACCCCCTCATACCGTCCCTAACAGGAAACGTGATTAGTTAGCCTTGGTCGTACCACAGCCACAACCACCGTTCTTCTTGTTCTTGTGCTGTTTCTTACCAGCAACAGGAGCAACCGGAGCAGTAGCGGTAGTGTTGGTCTCAGCCTTGACATCCTTAACTTCATCTGCCATGGTGAGCAACCTCCGTTAGTGGCTACGATTTCTCGCAGCACAGGAATTATAACTAAGGTTTTTGGTTTTTAAAGGGGGTCCTTTCAACTTTTTTAAGGTGGGGTTAAAAACCTAGGCATTTACGGCAAATTTCAAATTTTGAACCCCTGTTTTCAACGAAAAATAACGGTTTTTAGACTGATTTTTGAAGAGAGCGGCCTGAATCCTTATTTTTTGAGACTGTTTTCAGCAAGGGTGGCTAAACAGGCCTCCTTATAGGGAGCAAAAGCGTTCGGCATCGGGTAGGAAGAGACCAATTCTTCGGGGGTAACCCAAAGAATGCCGGGAATCTTGGTTTCTTGGTCGGTTTTTATTAAATATCCCGTCATTTTCCATATCAAATGAGAGAAAACATGCTTATGAGAGCCTAACGGCTCGAGGGAAGAGGCCGCGATGGTTAGTTTAGCTAACTCCGCCGGGATTTCCGTGGCTAAGCACTTCCTATCCAGCAGGATGAACTCATAAAGCGAGGCTAAAAGCCCGTCGCTGTCCCGTTTTTGGATGGCTACCTTGTTTTGACAGGTCACAACGAGGACCGTCTTCTCCTGGGTTGTCTTCTCCTTGGCCTTCTTGGCCGGCGGATAATCCAGCATCGTTTGGTGCCTGAAAGCCTGGCAGATGCCCTTAAAAGGGCACTGATCGCATAAAGGCAGCTGGTGAGGGAGACAGACCATCTCTCCCAGATCCATCAGTGCCTGGTTGAAGTGGGAAGGATCCGTCAGATGGAGCTGAGACTTGAAATAGGCTTCACATCCTTCTTTCAAGGCATCCGGGGATTCTTCTTTGGTTTCCGTCAGCCGGCTGTAGACCCGGATCAGGTTGCCGTCGACGGCAATGGCCTTCTGGTGATAGGCGATGGCTAAGATGGCGCTTGCCGTATAGTTACCGATGCCAGGCAAGGACAGCAGATCCTTCCGGGTGACCGGAATCTGCCCCTGGAAGTCCTTGACGATGACCTGACTGGCTTCGTGGAGATGCCGGCCTCGGGAATAGTAGCCTAAGCCTTCCCAAAGCTTCAGGACGTCTTCCTCTTTGGCCTGGGCGAGGTCTTCCAAGGTCGGATAGGCACTTAAAAAGCGCTGGTAGTACGGTTTGACCGTTTCCACCTGGGTCTGCTGCAGCATGATTTCGCTGAGATAGACATGGTAGGGAGTCGGATCTTCCCGCCAGGGAAGATACCGGCGATGGACGTCATACCAGTCCAGAAGATCGCTTTCCAAAGGCATCGGTATCCATTATAAAACGAACCCGGGAAAGAACAAGAAAAGAGCAATCCGGATAGAAAGCCCGGAATCTGTTAAAAGGATTGAAGAAAAGACCTTTTTCAGAAGCAAAAGAGGTCGTCCTGGGAATAGAAAAGATCCGTGGAGTCAACGATGGACTTATCAAAGCCTGACCGGGAGAAGAACCCTAGCCGATAAGCTTTCAGTCCGCAGGCCTTAAGCTGTTCTCTTTCCTGACGGATGACCGTTTCATCCACAGGTTTCTTCCAATACTTGCATTCATAGAAGATCAGTCCTTGCGGATCCTTTGTGACAATATCGAATTCCCCGTTGGTATGAGTGTTTTTGTCATTATAGACATAACGGCCAATGGCAGTAAAAAGAGGGTTATTCAGACAAAGCCGATTCCGCCGAACAAGGAATTCCCGGCAGATTTTCTCGAATTGCCGTGGTAAATACCGTTCTTCCAGAACAGGCTTGATATAGGTGCTGAAATAAGCATCTAAAGGAAGCAGATCACGGAATTGAAGATTCGGATGGACACAGGTAAAGAAGAAATCATAAAGGTTGTCCCCAAAGCCATAGAAATTTTTCTTGTCGGGGGCATCCAGGGTTCCCGTCTTTGTAACGAGACCCATACCCAGAAGCGTCTTGAGAAGATAGTCAAAATCCGCCTGAGTGTTCTGGCAGAAGTTCTTTTTCAGATCGAGGTATTTCTCTTTGCCGGAAGCCATAAGATCCATGACCAGCGAAGCATTCTTAATCTTGCTGTACTCCGTACGGATGCCTCCGAGAATTTCGCTTTCCAAAGGTGCAAATTCGCGAAGAATCTGGTTTTTGACATTGCTTTCAAAGTCCTCGTCAGGCTTGATTTTCTCGAGATAGTAGGGGGTCCCGCCAAACACCGCATAATAACGGATTTTATCATCATTGGAAGCCGTAGGAAGCATCAAGGAAGTATCGTAATAGTCAAAGGGGAGAACCCTCAGAAGCAAGGACATTCTTCCATAGAGAGGGTGGGAACTGTCCACCACCTCTTCCATAATCCCGACATAGGAACCGCAAAGGATCAGTTTCAGTGACGACTCCTCTTTATACTCATCAATCAACGATTGAATCATGGAGTCCGTTCCGGCACCGTTGCGAAGATAAGGATACTCATCAAGAACAAGACAAATAGGTTCTTTTCTGGCGACGATGAAAAGGGCCTTCAAGACTTCCATGAAAGAGCTGTTATCCGACAAAAGAAGATCCGGAAGGACAAAACGGACAACATCCAGAAGGCCGCGGACGTTCTCGCTTTCAACCCGGGTATTAAGACATTGATAGAAAATGACCTTTCCTGAATACGATTTGATTGCCTCCCTGATAAGGGAGGTTTTCCCTAAACGCCGGCGTCCATAAACCACGGCTCCGCAAAATCCGGGAGTCTTCAGAACACCACCTAATGCCTTCAGTTCTTTTTCACGGCCAACAAAGTTCATAATCTTGCTTCCTTTGGCCTTATTATAACATAGTAGAGTAAATTCCACTAGAATTTAGTCCACCATTTTTAAAACACCGATGTATAGGCTATTTTTAAGATTCTACTGGTAACTAAAATACAATTTTAAGTCGGATTTTTATCAGCCGTTGATCTTCCTCGTTTTGTTTCAAATCCGGAACAAGTCCTGTTGTTTGCCATTTGAAATAGAGTCATCTTTCTTCCATTTACCTAGCAAAACCATCCAGATACCTTCCTTTGCTTGAAAGACGTTAGCCTGTTGGTCATACTAGCTGTGTTATCGGTAACGAAGGAGCAGACAGCCATGAAAATACAGGTAGCCATTGATCCGACCTATCCTGAAGATCTGTTGATTGACATCAAGGCCCAGACCCAAGACCCGAGAATCGGGTTAGTAGAGTCTGTTTTAGACACCTCGGAAAAGCTCCTAGGCTATCAGGACAAGGATGTCAGCATCCTCGATCCAAAAGAAATCTACTTCTTTGCCACAGAGAACGGGAAAATCTATGCCCACCTGGAGCAAAGCAAATGGCTGGTCAAAAAGAAGATGTATGAGTTGGAAGACTCCCTTAAGACCAACCCGGATTACTTCCTCATCAATCAGGGAGTCCTGGCTAATCTGAAGAAGACTCAGAAGATGACCCTCTCCTTCAGCGGCAGCCTGGCGGTGGTCTTCAAGAACGGCGAAAGCGAGTACGCTTCCCGGATTCAGACGGCTCTGTTGAAGAAGAAATTAGGCATCTAACCTAGAAAAGGAGAGAAACTTATGGTACTGACAAACAGAAAAGAGATTGTTAAGGAAGCGTTGCACCGCGGAACGATCGGTGTCACCATCGGGGTCCCGACAGCGTTCCTGATCTTCTATATCATCTATATCTCCATCAAATACGCCACCGGCGGAACGGATAACGCCGAAATGAATACGATGGCCTATATGCTCCGTCTTTTCATCAGCTTCTATGTGACCTGCTTCCTCTTTGCGGCTTCCACGGTGGTCTATCAGATTGAGAAGCTCCCCTTAGTCCATGCCACGGCCATTCACTTTGCGACCATCTTCTCCTGCTGGATGCTTTGTGCCTGGCTAGGAGACTGGGTGGATACGAAGACGGCCTGGTATTCCTGGCTGATTGCTGCCGCTTCCTTCATTGTCATCTATGCCGTTGTCTGGGCCATCACCTATCATGTCCAGAAGAAATCCGTTGCTAAGATCAACGAAAAACTGAACCACTAAAGAGCTGGAATCGACATTCTTGCAGGAATCCCTGTCGGGGTTCCTGCTATTTGGTTTTATCCGTCCAGGGGATTGCTAATTTGCTCCACTAAGTGTATTATAAATACAGTTACTGGAGCGCTATGATAAAGACAGCAGAGAATCTGATTAGCGAATTCGGCTCCTCATACAAGGAGCCCTACCACCATCTTGCTTATCTGGAAAGAAGCAAGCAGATTTTCCAGATCAAGCGGGGGCTTTATGAAACCGACAGGACCACGGATCCGTTGGTCTTAGCCGGAGCCATTGTCAGTCCTTCCTATATCTCTTTTGAAACAGCTCTCTCGTATTACGGAATCATACCGGAACGCTCCTTATCCTGCCTGAGTGCCACTTTTCGGATAAGGAAAAACAAGATCTTCCATAATGTCTTTGGCACCTTTGCTTATCAGGACATCCCGGAAAAGGCCTATCCTTTGGCAACACGCTACTTAGAGTCGAACGGCCGCCGTTTTGAGATAGCCACCCCTGAGAAGGCTCTTTGCGATACTCTCTCCAAGCAGAAAGGGATGACCTCGATTGAGGAATTGAAAGATTGGCTTTTTGTTTTCATGCGAATGGACAGTGATGCGTTGCTTGCTTTGGATAGCCGTGTCATTGAAGGCCTGGCTCCCCTCTACCGCAAGAAGAACGTTTATCTTTTCCGGGATTATCTGAAAGGAGCCAAGAAATCATGATATCCAAACTGGAAGAAATGATGAGCCGCTATCCCACAGAGACGCTGCTGGATAAGGAAAACGCCTTAAAGGAAACCTGCCAGGATATCCTCCTGTATGGACTTTCGAAGACAAACTTCTTTGCATCGGCAGCCATGTATGGCGGAACCGCCATGCGCCTCTTCCTAGGTCTGGACCGCTTCTCGGAAGACTTGGACTTCACCTTAAAAGAGAACAAGCCTGATTTTTCCTGGAATCCTTACCTGCCGACCCTCCGGAAAGTCTTGGCCAGCTTTGGCTTAGGAGGCGATATCACGGTGAAGGAAAAGGATACCGGCGTATCAACGGCCTTGTTATCCGAGCCGACCAAGGATACCCTCTTGTTCATCTACCCCGAAGAAACCTCTGCCTCCCATATTGTCTTCAACCAACGGACGAAAATTAAGTTTGAAATCGCGTTGCAGCCTAGCCTTCAGGCAACCTATCAGCAGGGCTATTTGGAATACCCGACCAGCTTCGGCATCACCCTGTTGGATCCGCCTTCTCTTTTCTCAGGAAAAATATCAGCTTTGCTTTACCGGGATTGGAAAGGCAGGACCAAAGGCCGGGACTACTATGACTTCGCCTTCTATGTCCGTAAAGGCATCCATCCGAACATGGCTTATTTGAAAGAACAGATTCAGCGAAAAGAAAATATCTCCTGCGATATCACCAATAGCCAAATCCTTTCGCGATTGAAAAAACGTTTCTCAGCCATTGACTTTGAGCAAGCCAAGAAAGACGTGCTTCCTTTCCTATCGGATGCCTCCCGTCTGGACGTCTGGAGCCCGGATTACTTTGACCAGCTAGCGGAGAAAGTCTTTCCGGAATAACATCGCGGAAAGGTTCTCTTCTCTGTTTCCTGTTTTCCTTTCTTCACGGCTTTTTCAAAGGACAATGCTATAATTTGAGTATGTTAATCTTTGACACCATCTGTGCGCTGGCAACGCCGCCTTATAAAGCTGCCTTAGCAACCATCCGACTCTCCGGTCCGAAGACCTTGGAGATCCTTTCCCATATTCTGGTCAAGGATGTCACAACCTTGGAACCGAACCATGCCACCTTTGTCAGAGTCTATCAGGATAAGACGGAACCTAAAAGCGAGATTGATGAGGTTGTCCTAACCTACTATAAGGCACCCAAATCCTATACCGGATTCGACAGTGCCGAATTCTCGATCCATGGATCGATGATCATCGCCGATCAGCTTTTAGAAGCATTAGTCAAGTATGGGGCTAGGCGTGCGGAGCGGGGAGAATTCTCCGCGCAGGCCTACTATAACGGCAAGATGGACCTCTTGAAGGCCGAAGGCATCAACGATCTCATCAACGCCAACTCCACTCGCGCCAAGACCATCGCGATGGCTACCTTAAGCGGCAAGAATACCACGACCATCACCAGCCTGAAGACCCGTCTACTCGACTATCTTTCCCAGCTGGAATATTACGTTGAGGATCAGTATACCGATGAGAAGGATGACTACAACGAAGAACTGGATGCCATCAAGGAAAAGATGATGGCGGATGTCGCAGACCTGAATTCCACGATTGAAAAGACCAAACGCTGCAACAAGGAATACGAAGGCATCAACGTGGCCATTGCCGGTGAACCGAACGTCGGCAAATCCACTCTATTGAATGCTCTGATCGGCGAAGATAAGGCCATTGTCTCTCCGATTCCGGGAACCACCCGGGATGTCGTCGAAGGGGAAAAAGAGATCAACGGCATTCTTTTCCGTTTCAAGGATACGGCCGGCTTACGGAAGACGAACGACCTTGTCGAAGGCTTAGGCATCGAGAAGTCCTATGAGACCATCCGCAAAGCGGACCTGGTTCTCTTAGCGTCCGATAATGGCTTTAGCGATATTGAGAAGGATGACGACCTGAAGAAAGCCTTAGGTCAGAAGCCCACCATCAAAGTGGCCACCAAACGGGATATCAACCCGAAAACTCAGGACTGCGATATCGCCATCTGCTCTCTGAAAGACGATCTCACCCCGCTTGTGACATTAATGTTTGCAAAGCTGGACATCCTGCATAAGGAAGAAAGCGAATTCCTGGGTCAGCGTGAGGAAGACTACCTGATTGCCATTAGTAACGACCTACAGGAAACCATCAAAGCCATCGACGAGACGCATCAGATCGATATCGTCTCCGACCGTTTACGGGTGGCCTTGGCCCGGATCAATGATCTGATGGGGAATCAGGTCACCAAAACGATGGAAGATATCTACCAGACCCTCTTCTCGAAGTTCTGCTTAGGAAAATAGCATGCGTTACCTGGATACCCACTGCCATCTCAATGACCCGAAGTTTGCTTCGGACCTTTCAGATGTCATCAGCAAAGTCAAAGCTGCCGGTTGCCTCGGCTGTTTCAATAACGCCGATAGCCTGGCTTCTTTTCAGCCGATTCTTCAATTAGCCAAGGACTATCCTCATTTCTGTTATGCGGTCTTAGGCATCCATCCCGAATTCGCCGTCAAAGAGGACAGCTATCAGGAGGAAGCCATCGCGTTTGTGAAGGCCCACCTCGGTGACATCAAAGCCATCGGCGAAATCGGGTTGGATTATCATTACTCCCCCACCCCGGAAGAAAAAGTCAGACAGCAGCAGATCTTCCGCCGCTGGATTGAGTTGGCTAAAGAGGTCCATCTTCCGATTGTGGTCCATTCCCGGGATGCAACCTTAGATACGCTGGAAATCATCAAGGAAGAGAAGCCCTTTAAAGTTGACCTTCACTGCTACAGCGGAAGCTACGATATTCTCAAGGAGTATCTAAAGTTACCCATTGATTTCCATATCGGTGTCGGCGGTGTTCTTACCTTTACAAATTCCCGTGTATTAAAAGAGGTTGTCACTCAAGGGCCCCTGTCTTGCTTCTTGACGGAGACGGACAGCCCGTATTTGGCACCGGTTCCTCACCGCGGCCAACGGAATGATCCTTCCTATATCCCTTTAGTGATTGCCGAAATCGCCAAGGAAAAGAATCTCTCTCTTGAAGAGACCTGTGAAATCCTTTATCATAACGGCAGCCAATTTTATGGAATCGAATAATCAAACACAGCCGGTCTTCGATACGTTGGATAGCCGGCGCTATCTTTACGTCTGCGAAGGCATCACCGATGAAGACAAGCTAAAGAAATTAGGCTGCCTTTTTGTCGTACCGACCGGCGGGAAATACATCCGTCCGGAGATTGCTGTTTTCTTAAAGGAAGCCCATCAGATCCGTCAGATTGTCCTGATCACCGATCCCGACGGTCCGGGGCTGGGAATCCGGAAACGGATCAAGGACTATGTCGGAGACTGCCTGGAAATCAATGCCGAGAAGCAGAAAGCCGTCGCCAACCACAAAGTCGGCATTGCCCAGATGGCAATGGAAGATCTGAAAGAACTGCTCCGGCCTTTCGTTTGGCACGATATCCATTGCGAGGAGAATCCGTCGTTGGAAGACGGTGACTTCGATGATCTGGGACTGACCGGAAAAGATTCCACTCCCTTGCGGATGAAGCTGGTTACGAAGTACTCTCTTCCCTATACGTCGGCGAAGAAGGTTGAGGATTACCTCATGATCTTAGCCAAAACAAAGAAAGATTTGATTGAGGATCTCAATGATGACTGAAAAAGAACGGGTCCATGATCTCTTAAAAGAGTATGGCTACTATGCCAAGAAGTCCTTCGGACAGAATTTCCTAGTCAACGAAGGCATTATCAAGCGGATTGTCGAAAGTGTCCATCCGGAAACTTTCTCGACCGTGATTGAGATCGGTCCGGGACTGGGTGCTTTGACGCTTCCCTTAAGTGAGAAGGCCAAGAAGCTGATTGCTGTCGATGCCGACCGGGATATGATCCGCATCTTAGGGGATATCACGAAAGAGAAGACCAACATCACTTTGGTGCAGTCGGATTTCCTGAAGTTCAATCCCGATAAGGTGTCGTCAGCGAAAGACCGTCTTTTCATTGGTAACCTTCCCTATAACATCACCTCGGAGCTCTTCGAATACTTCCTGGACAAGGGCTTTGTGACCTGTGGGGCGATGGTACAGAAAGAAGTCTTTGAGAAGCTAGACTATCAGCCAGGAAAGAAAGAGAATACGGCCTTAGGTGCCCTGATCAAGGCTACCGGAGACCTCTCTTTAGTGACGCTGGTGGATTCCTCGTCCTTTGATCCGTCTCCGAAGGTGGATTCCGCCTTCATCAAGATCGAAGCCAAGAAAAGGATTCCATATACTCTCTATCCCATCATGAAGGAAATCTTCAAAGATCCCAATAAGACGATTGCCAACTGTCTCCGTCAGTATCCCAAGGAAGCCAAAGCCTTGGAATTCCTGAAAGAAAAAGAACCGGAAACCTTAGCCTTAAGAGCCAGACAGCTGACGGCTGAGGATGTCGTCAGCTTAGCCAAACGCATTAAGAAGGCTTCCTAAACAAGGGTTGCTTTTCAAAATAGGTGCATAAAAATACATCTATTTCATATGTTTTGCCTTTCGTTTCCTGTTTTGGGTATATAAATTTGCACAAAAAAGATAATTCTTTTTTGGCGTGCCGTCAGTTCCAGGATTATCTCAACAAGCAAGAGGCAGACAGACAGCAGTAACTTTATTTAGTGTTGGGATTGCTGTGATGGTGGCTTTCTTCCGGCGGAATCACCGGCAAGGAATCGTCTTCATCCTTGTTGGAAGGATTTTTCATGATCAGGCTGTCCTGAAGCTGGGGCTTGAACCTAAAAACAACGGCGCAGCCTAAGGTCCCTAAGAGAGCGCCGCAGACATCGCTGATGATGTCGTTCATCGTATCGACCAAAGCATAATGATGGCCGATCCAGGTTTTATAGTAGTCGGCTATCTGCTGATCGGAGCAGGTATATTCCAACGTCTGGCTGTCGATGCAGCCTTCAAAGGCATCCGGAATATACTTCTGCATATCCGTGCCGCCTAAGGTATCCACCGTGAATTCATAAAGCTCCCATAAGGCTTCCGTTCCCATGGCGAAGAAGAATCCGAAGACCAAAGCAAAGGCACGCTGATGCTTCCCTTTGTTGGTGACCTGCAACAAGAACTTCGAAAGGGCGTATCCGGCAATGGCTAACTGCGATGTCCCTAAGAAATGAAGGAACTTATCGTAGTTGGGAATCTTGTAGTAGAACCTCAGGCATTCTCCGAAGACAATAGCCAAGAAAATATCGAGAGCTAACAGAATATCAACCAGTCCGGTCAGCCGGACTTTAAAGGCTTTTTCAATGATAAGCGGAGCCCAGATGCCGATGATGGCTGAGACCGTCCCAACGCAGATGATCCGTGCCTGGGAAGGACTCCAGCTCCCCGCCTCCGCCCCTTGGCTGTTGCACGCCAAAATAGCTAACACCAGCAGAGTAAGATAGGTGACTTCCTCAAAAGGATAAAGGATCTTCCGGAGAACCGTCATTAAAAATGCCTTCCCTTCCTGTTATTGTAAGGACAGCAGGAAGAAAAGGCAATCGACAATTTTTCAATTAGTGTCGCAATTTAAGCGTTATGAATCTTCGGATTGGAACGCTTATAGAAGAGGAATCCGAAAAGAACGGTGCTGGGGAAAATCAGATAGCTGTTGACGCCGGAGACATAGGAGGTCCAAGGAACATGATAGTAGGAGTTGTCTGCATTGATGCTGGCATAATAGAGGATATCAAAGATAAAGGACAGAACCGAGAGACAGGCAATTCCAAACAAGAGAATCAGAATTATCTTGGTGAAGTCAAGAGCGGCAATGTTGTAGTCTAGCGTCTGCAAGACAGCCACAACCAGTAAAGCGGTTGAACAAAGGAATCCAAAGACTTCCAGGGTTGTTAAGAAGCCGTTGCCACTATTCAAAGCACCCAGCTGACTGCCATAATCCATAACGTTATTGACAAGGAAATAAACAAAGAGAACCGCCAACAGGAAGTTGGAGTAGTTCTTTAATCCGGTTGCCGTTGTAAAAATGGTAAGCCCGAAAAGAGTTAAGAGAACAAGAATTCTAAGGACTCCGCCAACAACATATCCGGCATTAGACCCACTCATATTACCGGCAATGGTGATAAGCATAAGCAGCGTATAGACACCTAAAAGACATAAGAAGACAATCTTGACAACTGGCAGTTTCATTTTTTCGAACATGGCCAAACTCTCCTTTGAGAAAAAAGAGGATAGGTTTCCCTAATCCTCTGAAAACACGGAAATTAGTCGCGGTAGATGGAAGCGGAATCGGAGATGGACTCTTCGTTGTGAATGGCGTAGATGGCCTTGGCAATCATCTTGGATAACGAGCAGACTTTGATGTGAAGCTTCTCATCCTTGACGAACTTCTCACGTAACGGGATGGAATCCGTAACCCAGAGACGCTTGAACGGATAGCCGTCCGAGAGTCTTTCATAGGCAGGATCGGAGAAAACCGGATGCGTGCAAGCCATCGAAACAGCAATGGCGCCGGCCTTCTTCAAAGCTGACACGGCAGCAACGGCAGTTCCGCAAGTATCCATCATATCATCGACAATCAAGCAGTTCTTGCCGCTGACGTCTCCGATGATGTTCATGACTTCCGGCATTCTCTTATCGTTGCGGCGCTTATCGATGATGGCAATCGGAGTATCAAGGATTTCGGCAATTCTCCGGACACGGTTGACACCGCCATGATCCGGCGAAACGCAAACGAGATTCTCCTTATCAACGGTACTATCGTGTTTGATGGTATAGCCGATTAACGGGATAGCGCTGAGATCATCCTCAAGGCAGGAGAAGAATCCCTGAATCTGAGCAGCATGAAGATCGAACGTCAGGATCCGGTTGGCACCGGCCGAGACGAAGAGATCCGCCACCAGTTTCGAGGTAATCGGTTCACGAGGCTTGGACTTTCTGTCCTGTCTGGCATAGCCGAAATACGGAACAATGACGTTGATTTCCTTGACCGAAGCCCTCTTCAGAGCATCGATGAAAATCAGGACTTCCATTAAGTTCTCATTGACCGGAGGGCAAGTCGACTGGATGATGTAGACACGTTTGCCACGGACACAGTCACAGGGGCAGGCAATAATCTCGCCGCTGGGGAAATGTTCAAGGCGGACATCACTGAGCTTTGTCTCTAACTCATCAGCAACCTTCTCGGCCAAATCGCGGTTAGCACTTAAGGCATAAAGAACTGCGTCGCTTTCGAGCTTCATTTGGTTCCTCCGAAAATTACGCTTTATTTTACAACAATCAAACAATTGATACTAGCTTAACTGACAAAGGATAAGCTCTTTCATCGGAAAACAAAGGAAAAGCAACAAGGATAGATGAAATAGCTGAACAATCCCCCTTGATAATATATCGGTATACCGATATAATAAGAGGGAGGTAAAGAGAAAATGAGAATCGAAGAACTGCTGGAGCAAAAGCACGAAACAAAGTATCAGTTGGCTAAAAAGAGTAAGGTTCCCTATTCCACCCTTTTTGACATTCTTTCGGGCAAAACGCCCTTGCCAAAATGTACGGCCGACACGGTCTATCGCCTCAGTAAGGCTTTGGGCGTGACGATGGAGTCTCTGTTGGAGTCTTATCAGGATCCGCGGGTAGACTTTGAATTGTTCAAGAGTTTCGTCTGTCACCAAGTCAAATCGATGGGCGACCTGGATTTTATTGCGGATATCATCAAGGAAGACCCCATCTCCCAATATTATAAAAAGGGTTGGTATCCTGAATGTCTTTATCTTTTGGCAATGACCGATTATCTAAGCAAAAGTCATGAGATTCCGCTGTGTTCTCGTTATAACACGTTACGGTCAAAACGTCTGCCGGAGTTGGTTTATCCGAAGAGCGTCCTTGCGGAATATGTCGTCACCAAAGACAAGAGTGTCAAAGAAAGAGCGGTAAAGAATTCCCTTAAAGAGTTCCTGCAGTACAACATTGTGGAAGGGGATATTAGAAATGTGGCCTAACAGCAAGAAAAAGATCATCACCAAAGAAACCTTAGATCTTTTCCTAACCGACCTTGCCAAAGCCTTTCGCCGACTTAATGGCCGGCAAGCCAAGGCTGAGCTGGTTCTCGTAGGGGGCACGGCCGTATTAACGAATTATAGCTTCCGGGAATCCACGTCAGACATGGATGCCGTCATCAACACAACTTCTTCTCTGGAGGATGCCATCAAGCAGGTCAGCGAGAAATATGATATCCCTGGGGATTGGCTAAATGACGACGTAAAGAAAACCGCCTCTTTTACCTATCGTTTGATTGAATTTTCAACGTATTATAAAACCTATTCTGGTGTAATCGAAGTCCGGGCCCTTAGGGGTCAGTATCTTATTGCAATGAAGCTGAAATCCGGCCGAGAATATAAGAATGATTTATCCGATATCCTTGGTATTCTGATGGAACAGAAACAACAAGGAAAGCCCCTCTCTTTTTCCGATGTGGATCAGGCAATGATTGCTCTTTATGGAAGCTGGGATGATGTTCCTGAGTTTTCTCTAAGTTTCATCAAAGACTGCTTTGCTTCCAAGAATTATGCGGTCGACTATGAAAAGACATTATCCTTAGAAAAGGACAATCGAAAAAAGCTTCAGGATTTTCAAAGAGATTATCCGGATATCCTTTTGGGGGTCAATGCTTCCGAAGTTCTCAAAGCATTAAGGGAAAAGAAAGAAAAGAAATAGACAAATCAGTCTAAATTCTTGTTGATCTTGGTGACCACCAGCATGACATCGCTGATGTTTTTGATGGGATAATCCGTCTGATAGTAGTTGCTGGCTTCCGAGATGCCGCAGGTGACAAACCCGCCGGCCTTGGCAGCCTTGATGCCGGAGACGCCGTCTTCCACCACCAGACAATGGTTCGGGGCAATTCCTAATTTTTCAGCACACAGATTGAAGATATCCGGACTCGGTTTCACCGCCTTGACATCCTCGCCAGTGACGATGGCATCGAAGTTTTTAAGAAGGTCCACTTTCTCTAAGACGAGACGAGTTGATTTTGACGACGAACCCACAGCTAACTTGATGCCTTTCTTCTTCAGCCAGTTCAAGGTGGAGGCAACATCGGCTTCGGCCGAGGCTGGAGTCAGCTGCGCCAAGTAGGCCTGATACAGGTCGTTCTTCTTGACCAGCATCGCTTCCTTTTCCGGCAGCGTGTATTCTTTGTCAGCCCGCTTCAGAAGAACGTTGAGGGAATCCTCGCGGGAGATGCCGCGCATCTGGTTATTGATCTCGGAATCAAAATAGATGCCTTCCTTGTCAGCAATGGCTTTCCAGGAAAGGTAGTGATATTGGTCGGTATTGACTAAGACGCCATCGGAATCGAAAATCACAGCTTCAATCATAGATCATCCCTCCTTAATGGGCTTTCTGATAAAACGCCAGCGTGGCTTCGTTGACTTCAAGACTGTCCGGTTCATCCGGCAGGGAAACATTATGGACGTGAGGGAAGTTCGGATCGCAGCGGAAAAGATAGGTGACATCAAAGCCCCGGTTCTTGAAATACCGGTAGGCTTTGTCGGTATAAGGCGATATCTGAGCATCGCCGCTGGAAGAGGAGATCAGGGTCGGCGGCAGGAACTTCAGATACTTTCCGAAATCCTCCAAGTCACAGGCGGAATACAGCTTATTGTCGGGACTCTTGTAGTCCTTGCCGCAGATCATGCTCATGAAGCAGTCCACAGCCCCGACATTCATCTTCGGTTTATCCGGCAAGAACGCCAAAGACTTCAGATGCATGGCCGGATGGCAGAAATAGCAGGCCCGAATGGAAATATCAATCGGCTCCTGATGATAGATAGCCTGAAGCTTCGGGCTCTGCTGAATGGCTAAGAACAAGGCCGCCAGATGTCCGCCGGCACTGTCGCCCGTCAGATAGATGGACCTCTCATCAAAGCCTAAGGTATCTTTATTCTTCATCAGATAACGGATGGCAGCAAAGATATCGGCCTCCATCTGATCCAAGGTTCCGTCAAAAGCCAAGGTATAGCTGGGAAGAGCGACCATGAAACCGTGGTCAGCAAACCATTTGCCGTAGTCGAGATTGAGGTTCTTGTCGCCATAAAGCCATCCCCCGCCATGGATATCAATCAAGAGCGGAAGTTTCTCTGTCGTCGGTTTCTTGACAATGTTGAGATGATGCATCGGATTCTTATCGTCCAGGTAGGCATAGTCCGTCACCTGGATTTCGGGTCTTTGTTTGTTCTTTTTGAAATTTTCCTGATCATGCTTAGCAATGTCGTCCCAGACCTTATGGAAGGCTAAGCGGTAAAACCACCTAATCATTGCCGAGCTCAAACTGCGTCAAAGCAACGCGGTTGCCTTCCTTCGTAAAGACATTGCCAGCCCGTTCCAAAAGCCTCTTGTCCTTCGACAAGGCAAAGCAGGCCGAGCCCGTGCCCGACATGCCGCATAAGGGGAGATTCATCATCTCCATCTCTTCCAGAAGGTCGCCGATCAAAGGCAGGGCCTTGATGGCCGGCACGGATAAGACATTCGCCATATTCTGCTTCATGGCTTCTTCGTCACCCTTCTTCAGGGCGGCAATCAAGGCATCGATATTGGGATGCCGGATCTTTTCAGTGATGAGGTCGTAGGCTTCATAGACGGATTTAGTGGATAACCCATAATTGGGTTTGACAATCAAGACATAGTAGGGATAAGCGATTTCAATCTCATCCAGCTGTTCGCCGACGCCTCTGACCCGGCTGGGCTTATCCAAAAGGCAGAAAGGAACATCGGAACCCACCGAGAGAGCCATCTTACGGATCTTCTCGTCTTTATCGGGCGTGTTAGGAATGAAATGGTCTAAGGAACGGATTACGGCTGCCGCATCGGCAGAACCGCCGCCTAAGCCGGCTTCGACCGGAATCTTCTTGTAGATGAAAATCCGGTAGCTGCCTTTGACGCTGAAGGTGGAATTAACGGCAGCCAGGGCTTTATAGGCTAGATTGGACTCATCGCAGACGATGGTTGGATCATCGCAATATAAAAACGTATCCGAGCGATTATCCAAGGGAGTAATCTCTACCGAATCATGGAGTTTCAAAGGAACCGTCACCATATCAATGGTATGATAGCCGTCATCACGTTTAGCTAAGACATCGATAGCGAGGTTGATCTTCGCTAAGGCTTTGACCACAAGAGTGTCCATTTTCATTGCCTTCGATTCGAGGCTATCTTATTTTACCTTAATATCTCCTTGCCTTTCAAGAAATCCATCATTTAGAGTAAGATAGTATCCGATGGAAAAGAAACTGACACAACGAGACCTCTTCCGGAATCTTCTGCGGGCTGCCGTAGATCCTTTTTCCAGTCTGGAGAAAGTTCAGGATATCGAGACCATCTTCAAGACCTCCAACGCCTTTGAAGGGATGAACCATCTGACGCTGGCTAAAAGCTATCTTGAGCCGTCTCTCTTTCCGTTCCATATCGGCAGAGACGAAGCCATCCAGCAAGCCAAGCTTGCCATTCAGGAGAAGAATTATATCGGCTATTACTATCTTTATCTGCTCAGCAATACCGAAAGCGAGAAACGGAAATATCTGAGGCTGTCCGTCTTCTACTCCTATCCGGTCGCCTATCTTGAGTATGCCCGGCTTGTCCATGACGGCATCTCCTTTACCAAGAACGTTGAGGAAGCTTATCATTATTATGCCTTGGCTGCCCAGAAGAAACGCAACGAAGGCTATGACGGGATGATAAGGATCGATATCGAACGGGGTGACTACGAGCAGGAAAAGAAAGACATTCAGCTGGCTAAGCAGAACGGTTACAGTGTGATGGGGTATATTGAATGAGAGAAATGACTCAGACCGTCGCTATCTTCGGAGGCTCTTCTGTTTTGGATGTCAGTTTCCTTCCGAAACTGAAAGAATCCCTCTTTACGATTGCCTGCGACAGTGGCTATCTCCATTTCCTGAAAGCCAAGATCGAACCCGATCTTCTGGTCGGCGACTTCGATACCTTGGATCAGAGCGTCATCAGGAATCCGGGGATGATCATCAAACTGAACCCCATCAAGGATGATACCGATGTCTTCTGGGCCGTCAAATATGCTCTGGATCACGGGGTCACCCGGATTGAGCTGTATGGTTGCCTGGGTCAGAAACTAGACCACACCATCGGCAACATCCAGATTCTCTCCTATCTGAAAGACCAAGGCATCCAAGGCTATCTCTATACGCCCGACAATGAGAATGTTGCCTTCATCCTGGAGAATGAATCCCTCACTTTCAAACCAAATAGTACTGGCCGTTTATCGGTTTTCAGTTATAATGGTAAGGCTTTGGGGGTGAGTGAAACCAACCTCAAGTATACATTGGACCATCAGGAGCTCAGTAATTCCGTCCCTTTGGGAGTCTCGAACGAATTCATTCCGCAGAACCCCCATCCAGCCACCGTCTCGGTGGAAAACGGACGTCTCTTGATCGTGGCCCCGAGGAGCAGTCTGAATGAGAAATAAAACGATTGAAATCGATGAGAAGTATCAGTCCTCTGTCAAAACGGCAACCATTATCGGTGCCGTCACCGTTGTCCTCAATCTTCTCTTAGGTGTCTCCAAGATGGTGGTCGGTAAACTCTTTGGATATTCGGCCGTCTTTTCCGATGGTGTCCATGGTACGGGCGATATCTTAACCACCCTGATTGCGGTCATCTCCGTCTGGATTGCTTCCGGCAAGAAAAACAATAAATATAATTACGGCCGCGAACGCTGGTCCTCAATCTGCTGTGTCGTCTTAGCCGTCATCCTCTTTGTCACGGCAGGCACCATCCTGACGGAAACCATCCAGGATATCGTTGCTCTCGCACAAGGCGAAGCCTCGAAGCAGGCGGCTGCCTTATCCACTGAGTGGTGGGTCTCGATGTCCTTATCCATTGCCGGCGTCGTCTTAAAGGAAGCCATGTTCTGGATCACCCTCAACGGAGCCAAGAAGGCTCATTCCACCGCCATGAAGGCCGATGCCTGGCATCAGCGGATTGATGCCTTGTCCTCCGTGGCTGCCATTATTGCCCTCTGTGGCTGTTTCTGGCTTCCGGATAACAACTATCTGGATCCGATCTTCTCCCTCCCGATTGTCATCATGGTCTTCATGATCGGACTGGAAGTCTTCAAAAAGGCCGCCCATGAACTGACCGACCACGCCATTGATGATGAGAAGCTGAAGGCCGTCAAAGCCTCGCTTTATCATGTCGTTCCAGAAACCCAGGTAAAGCTGATCCGCAGCCGTATCTATCAGGAAAAGTTCTATCTGGATATCTTTGTCTTGGCTCCGGTCAGTCAGACCTTGGAAGAAGCAGACCATCTTAGCGATGCCATCCGAGCACAGCTGTTCAAGGATTTTGACGATCTCAAAGATGTGTATGTCATCATCGAACCTGACAATGACACCCACCGCAAACAAGTCGAGACGCTTCGTTAAAACGGATATTAAGCAGACTTCTCGCTGGCCTGGCCCTGCCGGACCTCAACGATGGTCTTGAATCCCAACTGATCGGAAAGACGATGCGAAATCGAAAGCACCGTCCTCTTTTCGGAGGCGCCGGCCAAGGCAGCGATGAGCTGCTTTTCTGTTTCGCTGTCGAGATTGGCGGAGATCTCATCCAGAAGCAGAATCTTCGGATCAAACACCAGCGCCCGGGCTAAGCCGAGCAGCTGCAGCTGTCCCTGGGAGAAGTCCTCTTCCTTGAACGGGGCGTCATAGCCGCCATCAATGGATGTCAGGACATAGTCATTCAAGAAGCTCTGTGCCATCGCACTCTTGACCTGGTCCAGGGTGATGGACGGATCTTTTAAGGTAATCTGATCAGCCACGGTTCCCGGGATCGATTGGAAGCCCTGCTCGACATAGCCGAAGATCTTCTTCTTTTCCTTGTCCGGAATCTTATAGGTATCGATGCCGTTAACCTGCAACGAGCCTTCTGTCGGCTTCAAAATCCCTAGAATCAGCCTGAACAAGGTTGTTTTGCCGACACCGGTCCGACCGATCAGAGAGACCTTGTCGAGTTTGCGGATGCTGAAGTTGGCGTGGTCGAAGATGAGTTCCGTGCCGTCATCGTAATGGAAGGACATGTCCTTGGCGGAAAGAATCATCTCACTCGGGTTAGCAACAATGGCTTCGGCTGTCAGACTGGGATCCTGATCCGCAATCTCCGGCTGCGACATATAGTCATCGACCCGGCGGATGCCGGAAACACCCTCTTGCATGACCTCCAGCTCCTGACCGAGATCCTGAATCGGCTGGAAGACATCCGAGATCAGGCCTAAGGCGGCCGCAAACGTACCGGTCGATAGTCCGGCAAGGGCCGTCCCCTTGGCTAAGGAGACCACGACAAGATATGTCACCAAAGCAATCACCAGCGAGCGGATCATCATGATGATCGGCGAGAAGATGGAATCGTAGATGGCCGTTTTGTCGGAGACCTTCATATCCTGCTTCTCCAGATCGACAAAGAGCTTTTCCCGATAGGGTTTCTTTTCTAGATTATCCAGAACCACGATATTATCGATGGATTCGGAGAGATTATTGGTCTCGGCATTCTTGATCTTACGGCTGGCAATCTGATTGCGGAGGGTTCCTTTCTGGAAGTAACGGGTGATGGCATAGACGATCGGAATCATCGCTAAAACAATAAGGCCTAACAGCCAGCTGAAGATAAAGACCGTCACCAGAATGAAGACAATCTCGAAGACGGACACAATCATGGAGACCAAGCCATCGGAGAACAAGGTCTCAATGGAAGAGACATCATCCATCACCCGGCTTACCATCACGCCGGTGCCGTTATGACGGAAATAGGAAGATGTCAGCCGGTGCGACTTCTCAATCATCTGATACCTGAGCTCGTGGATCATCTTCTGACCGATCCAGTCCACCATGTAGTTCTCGAAGAACGTCACTAGTCCTACCAGCACATAGGAGCCGCAGTAGAGGCAGGTATAAAGAATCAGGTTTTTCTGATCTAAATCCGTATGGTTGGTTAAGGCAGGAGAAATGAACTGATCGATGATCTGTCGTAAGATCAGGGCTGGAGCCAACGCGGATAAGGAGACCAGAATAACCGACAACACCAAAAGGATCGTCGAGAAGACGTGATGCTTCAGATACGATAACAGGAATTTCCGGGCATTGAATTTAGGCATGGCTCACCTCGTTGGCATTCACCTGCAAAGCCCAGAGAGACTGATACGTAGGAGAGCTGGCTAAGAGTTCTTCGTGGGTGCCGACCTGCGTTCCGCCCTGTCCGTCCAAAACGATGATCTGATCCAAGTCAGGGAAAGCTGTCAGCCGGTGCGAGACAAAAAGCACCAGCGACGCCTTCGTCTCCTCACGGAGATTGGCTAAGATCTTCCGTTCCGTCAGGACATCGACGCTGGCAAACGGATCATCCAGGATCAGGATCTTCTTGCCGTGGTAGAACGTTCTGGCCAAGGCGATTCTCTCCTGCTGTCCGCCGCTTAATTTGACACCTTCGTTGCCGACAATGGTCTTCTCTTTATCCGGCATGGATTCCATATCCGTCATGAAATCAACTTTTTCAAGATAAGGAAGGACGGCTTTGTCTTCACCTAAAGCAATATTATCAGCCAAGGACTCGGTGAAAAGACTGGCCTGATGCGGCATATAGCCAATCCGGGAATGGGTGTCTGCCGGGGAATAGGACGAGATCTCCTTGCCAAACATCGTGGCGCTTCCCTGATACGGAAGCAAACCTAACAAGGCTTTGCCTAGGACCGATTTGCCGCTGGCAATCGGGCCGGTGATGCCGATGATCTGACCCTGTCTGGCTTCCAGATTCAATGAGGAAATCAGCGTCCGCTGATCCACCGTGACGGAGAAGTCCTTCAAGGACAGCGTCGCCTCTTGGTCTTCTTTGGTTCCGTAAGGGTAGTCCTGATACTCCTTCATGAAAGGCTGGATCCGTTTCCAGGAAGCCAGACCGTTTTCAATCGAGGAGAAAAGCTTGGCCGTATGGCTGGCCTTCTTGGCCATCAGGACAAAGGTGGACAGATAGGTGGAGAAGATACCGATCGTCCAGGTGGTCTCTCCTAAACCGATGGGAGCAAAAGCCAAAGGACGCTGAGAGATCACATAGCCGCTGCCAAGATAAATCAGCGGAATCAGTCCTAACAGGGCAACCGTCTGGGCTGCCGGAATCATCGTATCCGTCAAAACGGTAGCAATACGGTTGTACTTCTCATAATCCCCTAGGGTCTTGTCATAGGTCTTCAGGTTATCCTCATCCCGGCCATAGACCCGATAGGTCAGGGCGTGGTCAAAGAGATCGAACGTCTGTCCGGAAAGCTGGGAATTGCTCTTCCGGGCTTTGACGGAAGCATTGAAGATCAGTCTCCGGAAAACAAAGGACAAGACGACAGCCACGGCAACGGAGATGAGCGAAAGTGCCGTAATCGTGGCATCAAAGAGGAAAAGATAGACGATATAGAAGATGAAGAGAACGACCGTATCGAAGATCTCGGTCGTCAGCTTACGCATTCCCTCTACGGCATTGGAAGTATCGGAAACAGCCCGGGAAATCAGTGTGCCGATATTCTGGCTTTTCAGTTCCTGACTGGTCTCATGCAAGAGATTGTTATAGATGTTCCGTCGCATGCTGGCCGTCACCACATAAGCAAAACGTCGCACATAATACCGTTTGATGGCTCGGACTGTCTGTACGGCGGCAATGGCGATGACATAATAAAGAAGCAGCATCAGGATCTGCGACGGATCTTTCTGATAGGCATCCTGATTGACGGCATCGATCAGCCGACCCTGGAAAATAGGGTTGGCCAGCATGCCAAAGTTATACAACAGTCCGCTGAGAGTGATGAGAATCAGGATTCCTAACTGGCTTTTGAAGAAAGACCAGAGCTTTTCGGGATGCCTGACGGTTTTGATCGTTGTTTTCATCGCACCATTATTATGAGACCGCCCCTATTGGCTTGCAAGCAAAAGACATTCCTTGAACAGTGTTAAATAAGCAAAGTGCATTTTTTGAACATTGCCTTTCCAAAAACTTTTGATTTTTGTTTAAAAACGGATAGAAAAACATGCTTTTTAAAAGATAACTATGCTTTGAGCCTGTTCCAAAAGAGAACAAGTTGAAAATTCGAAGTCAGCCCCATCATTTCTTCTTTCATTGCAACCTCATTGGGATGAAAAAGAGGTTGCCCGCCTCTAAGTTTTCATGCTTAGGTTCTGGGGCAGCCCCTCTTATCAGTCAATCGACAGAATCAGTCGAGTTTGTCGGCCGTCACGACGTTAAGCTCTTTATTGGAAAGCTTCGCGTACTTCTTGACGGTCTTCAGATCCAGACCCAAGGCTTTCGTCATCCGGGTGCCGTAATCCACATCGGCAAGATAGCAATGCGTGGCATGCCGGTAACGGATATTCTCACGGACGCCCGTCATGGCTCTCGCCGTATTCTCGATCAAGAGCTTCTTGTGGGCTTCATCCATCAGCCGATAGAGCTTGCCACCCTGTTCGAACGGATGATCGGTCGGATCGTCTTTCGGATCATAACGCCAGACCGCGCCGTTTAACGGTAACGGAGGCTCGGCGACTTCCGGTGTCACAAACCACTGACCGGCACTGTTAGGGGTATAACCTCTGTCGCCGCCGAAATCGCCATCGGTTCGCATATAACCATCACGGGAATTGTCATTGACCGGCACATGCGGGCGGTTGACCGGAATCTCATTGTAGTTGACGCCAAGACGATAACGCTGAGCATCGCCATAGGAGAAGAGACGGCCCTGCAGGAACTTATCCGGCGAGAAGCCGATGCCAGGAACGACATGAGCCGGCGTGAAGCCAGCCTGTTCGACCTCGGCAAAGTAGTTCTCCGGATTGCGGTTCAGGACCAATTCACCCACTTCAATCAGCGGGAAGTCCTTGTGGTACCAGACCTTGGTGATATCAAACGGATTATAGGGCATCTTCTCCGCCTGTTCTTCCGTCATCACCTGAATATAGAACTTCCATTTCGGATAGTCGCCCCGGGCGATGGCATCATGCAGATCCCGGCCATGATAGTCGCGGTCCATGCCGGCAATCTTCTCCGCTTCCTGATCCGTCAGGCACTTGATGCCCTGCTCCGTCTTGAAGTGGAACTTCACCCAGACACGCTTGCCTTGTTTGTTGATCAGAGAGAAGGTGTGTTCACCGAACATATCCATATTCCGTAAGGTTGCCGGAATGCCGCGGTCTGACATGGTGATGGTCACCTGATGGAAGGCTTCCGGAAGCATGGTCCAGAAATCCCAGGTGTTGTTAGCATCGTGAAGTCCGGTCTCCGGATCCCGTTTGACAGCCCGGTTAAGCCCGACAAAGTTATGAACATCTCTTAAGAAGAAAACCGGTGTATTGTTACCGACAATATCCCAGTTGCCATCTTTCGTATAGAGCTTAATCGCGCAGCCACGGATGTCGCGCTCCGTATCGGCAGCGCCCCGTTCGCCGGCAATGGTAGACAGCCGGACAAAGCAGTCCGTCTTCTCGCCTTTCTGCAGACAGGAAGCATAGGTATACTGACTGATGTCTTTCGTAATCTTCAGATAGCCATAGGCGCCCCAGCCTTTGGCATGCATCCGCCGTTCAGGAATGACCTCACGGTTGAGAGGCCGTGAAGGATCACGCACTGAAGACTGACAATCTCGAAATCATGTTGCTTGGCAATCGTATCAAACAGTTCCTTATCTTCAGTTAAATCGATGATCTTGCCGCAGTCATCACAGACAAAATGGTAGTGGTCGTTCCGAATCCAGTCATAGTGAATCTTCCCGCCGGTCTTGATGGTAACCACTTTCTTCTGTGACACCAACCCTTCTAAGATCCGATAAGCGGTGGTCAAACCCAAGGACAGGCCGCTTTTCCTGGCAGCCTGATAAACATCCTGAGCAGTGGGGTGGTTATAGTGGTTTCTCAGGTAGTCTTCGACAAAACCTTTTTGCTGGGTCTCTCTCGTGCTTTTATTGGAAATCATTTTCATTAAAAGGTTAGCACATCCTTCCTCACGTATCAAGAACAACGCATCTTCTTTGCGGAAATTAAAAAAAGAGGGCTTGTTGTTTTATAATATAGATTCCTTTTTCAAAGGAGGAAACCCGATGAATAAAAAAATACATATCCTGATTCTTAGTACCGCCATTTTTTCGCTTGTTTCCTGTCAATCTTTGGTGGGTCCAAAGCAAAGTGATTCTGCTTCACCGATTTCCGGTAGCACCAGTTCCTCGGATTCCTCTGTCTCCACGTCCGTAACGGCATCGGAGATTGTCATTGCTCAAGCCCCCGTCCAGGATTATTCCCAGTACGATTTGTTGGATCTTTCGGATCTGAAGGTTCAGATCAAGACGGGAGACGTCCTCAAAGATACGACAGACTATTCCATTTATTGGGTCGATACCGGAAAAGTGGCTGTTGATAAAGAGATGATTACCCGGGATGCCGGAAAATATAAGATGGGCGTCTCCCTTGGTGATTTAACCCCAAAGACTTTCACCGTCACCATCTGGGAATCGACGAACTTCAATCAGTCCCTGGCCATCTCGGCTCTGCCGACCAAGAAAACCTATTCCAAAGGCGATGCCTTCGATCCGTCAGGCATGGTTGTTCTCTTAAAGACCTCCTATGTCGATGCTGATGGCAAGAAACAGCTCCGGAATGAAGTGGTGACGGATAAAGTCACCTATAGCAATGCTGACGGCGACGCCTTATCGAGGGCTACCGTCTTCTCGACGTCCGGTTCTCAGACCGTTTCCGTTTCGTATGCCTTATCCGACAAAAAGACACTGACGGCCACGTTCTCAATCTTTGTCCGGTCCGGTTCCACCGGTCCGGAGACCTTTACCGATGACACCATCACGTTCAGCAGGGATGATACCACCATCACCTTGAAGGCTACCAATTCGGTGACCGGCACGGCCGGAAAAACGGATGAATACTACTCACCGGACCAGATTTCAATGCCTTATACCATTGCGGACTATGGCAACAAAAACGTCCAGAACTGGCACAATACCCCTCAGACCGGCAAGGTTCCGTTATTGATTGTTCCGGTCGTCATCCCTGGCGATGAGGCTTCGGCAACCGAGGAAAACTACAATCTCATCAGCAAAGCCTTCTTTGGTAAGAGCAGCGACCTGCATTATGAGTCGCTCCATTCCTATTACTACAAAGCCAGTTACGGTGCTCTGGATTTCACCGGTGCCGTCACCGATTACTTCTATCCGGGCGAGGTTTCCTCGGAATTCAAGACACCCTCCAGTTACACATCGGGAACGGTTGATGATTTGGCGGTGGCTGCTGCCAAATGGGCCAGTGAAACCGCCGGCTATGACTTGACTCAGTTTGATAGCGACAAGAACGGCATGATTGACGGCATGTGGCTGATCTATCTCCACGCCATTGATTCCAGCACCGAATTCTGGGCTTATAACACTACCACCGGCAACAAAGCCGATGTCGACAACCCGGTCGTCAATAATTTCGGCTGGGCCGGTCTGAACTTCCTTAACGATAAGTTCGCCAGCTCGGGTACACATACCAACTCCGCCTGTGATGCTCACGTCGTCATTCATGAAACCGGCCATATGCTGGGTGTTATGGATTACTATTCCTATTCTCAGAGTGGCTATGATGCCGTTGGCAAAGTCGATATGATGTCGAACAACATCAACGACCATAACCCTTACACGAAGCTGATCTATGGCTGGGTCAAGCCTTACATTGTCTATGGCAATGCAACCATCACCATCAAGTCCTGTCAGTGGCCCAACACGATGATCATCTATGGCTACGATGATAAGAAATACAGCAAAGATGCTAATGGCAAGGTCATCTTCAATCCGTTTGATGAATATCTGGTAGCCGACTACTTCACCAACCAAGGCCTGAATGCCCAAGGGTATGACTGCTACTATATGAGTGCCCTGAATGGCACCGGCGGACGGCTCTATCACGTCGATAACCGACTGGCCTACTACGACAGCAATATCGTTCTGACGATGTTTGCCGATCCGGACGATATCTTGACGACCGCGGACGGCGTGATCCGTTTCATCAACAATTCCGAAGCCGGCAGCTACGACGAGGAAAAGCTCTATGGTGCCCCTTCGTCCTTTAACAAGTATGATGAGATCCGCTGGATTTCCGCTGATAAGCGGGTCCTTTCCGATACCAATGTCACCTCAGCCGCATCCCTCTTTGGTAGTGGCGATACCTTTACTCTCAGTGACTATTCCGCTCAGTTCCCCAACAAGACAACCTTCGATAACGGGAAGAAATGTTCTTATTCGATTTCTTTCTAAAAAAGCAAAGTATTGTTTATAAAAGCTTGAAATTGTATACTATTTTCAAGTGAAAACGAGAGGAATAATCAGCTAATAAAGCAGTGAGAGTTTCTCAAATCGACATGCGACCTTTTTGGAAAGGATAAGAATGCAACTAACTCCGAAGAATCTGGCTGCCATTGAAGCTACCATGCCCGGTCATTTTGTTCTTTATCGGCTTACTTCCGGTAAACTGAAGACGCTTTACTTTTCCAAGGGAATTCCTGCTTTTTCCGGTCTGACAAAAGAAGAATATGAAGCCATCATCCAAGAGGATGCCATTGAAGTCGTTTTGGATGTGGATCGTCCTTTCGTCGAAGCCTCTATCAAAGAATTGCTGTTCTCACGAAAGAAAGAGAACAGTATCTCCTATCGTCTGACCCATGCCACCAAAGGTTTCATTTGGGTTCATGCTCAGGCAAAGATCATCGGCGAAAAAGGCAAGGATCCGATCATTCTGGTCAACCTCACCAACGCCTCCTTGGAGACTGAAGAACACAACTTCCTGCTCAACGGTACCGCCTACAACATCTACGTCATTGAGAAAGATAGCTTTCAGCTTCTCTACGCCAACGCGGCTGCTTTGGCTACGTGGAAAAAGGAAAAATTAGCGATTCTTCCCTGTTATACATTCATCAATGGATTGAAATCTCCTTGCCAATGGTGCTCGGTGGCCTTGATGAAGAACGGAACCTATCAAACGGATGCCTCCTATTCAGAAGCCTCCCATAAATGGTTCAGCATCCGCTGCCAGGAGATGTCCTGGCATGGCAGAAAAGCAATGGCCATCTTTGCCAAAGACGTCACGGAGTCCAAGGAACATGAGCTATCCCTGGAGTTAGATAACAAGACGTTGGATTCCACTCTGACCAATCTTCCTGGCGGCATCGGTGTTTTCCGTCTGAAGGATGGCAAGGCGATTGCTTTGGCCACCAATGCCCAGATGAAGGAAATCTTAGGCACGGACTTAACGACCTTAGATGCTTCCGCGTATCGGAATATGGGAGAGATCCCTTTAGAAGATAAGATGGCTCTGGCCAAGGTGATGTCGGTCTGTATGAAAGAGAAGGCTCTCTTCACCATCGAATACCGGCAGAAGAAACCCGGCCAGGATAGCTATCACTGGTACCGGTGAAGAATTCAGACCCGGATTGCAAATGGGGAAGTCTCGGCCTTCCTCTTTGTCAATGAAATCACCGATGAGAAGACCAAGGAAGAAGACTTGCGGGTCTCGCATGAACTTTATGATAAAGCCGTGGCCGGAGCGGATCTGGGGGTCTGGACGTATCATTTCGATGATGACGGCTATGTCATGGGAAAAAGCAATTCTTTCATTGCTCAACAGGTGGGCGAGGATATTGCTTCCACCGGAGTCAGTCATCCCTTATCGTCTCTCTTGTCCATTCTGACCTCAAAAAGCAGCGATGATCTTAGACATGCCTATCAGGAGATTGGCAGAGGTGTCCCGTCCAAGAGCGTGGATGTCTAGTATGATCCTAAGAAAACGATGCAGGGATTCCACTGCGAACATATCAGTCTGACCGGCATCAAGGATGCTACCGGAAAGGTTGTCTCGGCCACCGGCTTTGCTCAGGATGTGACGTCAGAGCGAATGAACGAACAGCGTTTCAACACGCTGTACCGTCAGTTCATGGTCATCCACCCAGATACCTTAGGCAACTACCGTCTTAATCTCAGCAAGAATCAGGTATTGGATATTTTTGGTACGACTCCTTTAACCCACTCCGAGTCTATCCCCAAGACGGCAGATGAACTGTTCTTAGCCATAAAAAAGAACATTTCCGATCCGAAACTGTCTGCCCTGTTCCCCGCCAAGAGCTATCGTCAGAAGCTGATGACAGACTTCCAGAAAGGCGATACGGCCGTCACCTACGACTTTCCGACAATCAGCCATCAGAACCGGCGGGTCTGGATCAGCGTCAGCATCATTTTGGCTAAGAACCCCAGCACCAATGATGTCGAGGCTCTCTTAGGCTTCAGCGATATCACCGGCCGTCAGATTGATGATAACGTCCTTTCCTGCCTCAGTCAGGCTAATTATGATGTCATCCTGGTTCTTGATCCGTTAAGCCGCACCTATACCTTGAAGAGCCTTTCCAAGATCAAGGAAAAATCCTTGGATGCCTCACCGGAAAAGCCTTACGATGCCAATTACGAGAATGTCCTCAATCATTGGGTATACCCGGTTGATCGGGCTCTTTTCCGTCAGCATACTCAGTTGGATTTTCTTTGCAAAAGGATGGCGGAGAAGAACAGCGATACCTTTGTCTTCCGTTCCTTAAGTCCGGATGGGAAGATTCTTTATAAGAAAGCCACCATTGTCTGGCTGGATGACAGCAAGACACTGTTATTAGGAACTCAGAGCGATGTCACCGACATTTATGAAAAGCAGTGGGAACGGGAGAAGAAGGAAGCCCGGACCGATTCTTTGGAAGCCGCCATCCGCGGCATTCCGGCCGGACTGCTGGTGCTCCGCAAAGAGAAAGGCAGCTCGACGATCCATGTCGTGATGACCAATCAGGCCTTGGGAAAGATTGCTTCCAACACCGAAGACAACATCCGGGAAAGTGATTTTGAGGAGCTCTTGAAGGAGCGTACTCATCCTGATGATCTGTAGCTGGTGCAGGATTCCCTCAAAGAGCTCTTCTCAGAGAAGAACCATACCGAATACACCTATCGGACCCATGGTAACACCAACTCCGATTATTTCTGGCTTTCTGCCATCGGTCAGGCCACCGAAGAGAAAGACGGATCCAAGACCGCCTATCTTCTCTTCAACGATGCTACCCAGGCCAAGAGACGGGAAGCGGAATTCGAACAGAAGATCAAAGATTACACCTCTTTCTTCCCCAGTGCCGTCACGTCTTTCACTCTCAATCTCACCCAGGACAATCTCACGGATCTCTCCTCAACCATGCCTATCATTACCCAGCTTATTCATGGCAAAAACGCCGGCTGCATTGCCGCAGCTCTTGAGAATGTCATCCCCGACGAGGAAACCAAGAAGAACGTGCCACCCCAGCTTCAATCGCAGGCCTTGTTGGAAGCTTTCCGTAAGGGGAACTCTTATCTTTCCTTCGACCATCCTCTCACTTTGGATAACGGCGATATCCTGTGGCATCAGATCATTATCAACATGGTCGAGAACCCGACCACCGGCGATGTTGAGGCTTTCGGCTATTCCTTGGATATCACGGAACAGAAGAAAGATGAGCAAATGATCCGTTATATCACGGAACAGAAACTGGATTACGTGGCCATCGTTGATTTCCGCCGTTCTTCTCTGACCATCCGCAACCTCAACCGGGAAATGACGAAGCTGGGCTTCTTCAGCAACTTTGCCTACTCCTATGCCCAGTTTATACGGCTGATTAGCCTGGGCCTGCCTACTCCGGACGACAAGAAGCAGTTTTTAGCACTGACGGATCTGGCCACGATTCACGACTCCCTCAAGAAGAGCGGAAAATACAGTTATTCTTTCCCTTATCTCGAAGAAGGAAACAGCACCCGGAAGCTGGTGCAGGTCGGTTGGTTGGACCATAAGCAGGATCTCGCCGTCTATCTCAGAACCGATATCACGGAAGCCTATAACCGGGAGCAGGATTATCTCGTCAAGCTGAAGAATGCCCTGGCGATAGCTGAAGAGGCTAACCATGCCAAGAGCGATTTCGTCAGCCGGATCTCCCACGACATCCGGACCCCGATCAACATCATCAAGAACATGTCGGACTTCGCTCTCCAGGATATCGATAACCGGGAGAAGCTGAAGGACGACCTTTCCAAGATCTCCTCCGCCAATATGTTCCTTTTGAGTCTCATCAACGATGTTCTGGATATCTCCAAAATCGACAGCGGCCGGATTGAGCTTCATCCGGAACCCTATCCGTATGAAGAGCATGAGCGGAACATCCGCAACATCGGAGAGCCGATGGCCAAAGCCAAAGGCCTTACCTTTATTGTTCAGAAACGGGTCCATGAGAATGACGGCTGTGCCGTCTGCGACATCACCCGCATCAATCAGATTCTCCTCAACCTCCTTTCCAATGCCATCAAATACACGCCGGAAGGCGGCACGGTGACCTATACCTCGGACAGCGAACTGCTTCCGAACGCTCAGATGCGGATGGGCATGATTGTCAGCGATACCGGCATCGGCATGAGCGAGGCTTTCCAGAAGAGGCTGTTCCAGCCTTTCACCCAGGAACTGGATAACCCGTACCGGCCCAAAGGGATGACCGGCACCGGTCTGGGGTTATCGATCGTCAAACGTCTGGTCGGACTGATGAACGGCACCATTGAGGTGAGAAGCCAGTTAGGCAAAGGAACGACCATCCAAGTCAACCTCATCGTCCCGGATGCCACCCGGGATCCGAAATACAAGGAAAGCCTTACCGACAAAGCCGCCACAGAAAAAGCCCCTCCTTTGAAGACCTCCGCCTTGCAGGGCAAGATTCTCTTAGCCGAAGACAATGAGATCAATGCCGAGATCACGGAGCGTATCTTAGGTTCCTTCGGCTTATCCGCCGACTGGGCCAAGAACGGCAAGGAAGCCGTCGATCTTTTCAATCAGGCGCCGGTCCATACCTACCAAGCGGTGCTGATGGATATCCAGATGCCGATCATGGATGGCTATGAGGCCACACGGCAGATCCGGGCTCTGGCGAAAGAAGACAGCAAGACGGTTCCGATCATCGCCATGACGGCCGATGCCTTCAACGATGCCATCGAGAAGGGACAGCAGGCCGGCATGAATGCCCACCTGACCAAACCGATCGATGCCGAGAAGACGAAGCAGGTCCTGACGGATTACTTAAACAAATAACAGAGAAGACAAGAAGACAGTCAGAAAGAATATTTTAGGTTGAGGCTTGAAAAGTACTCCTATAGGAGTATTCCTGAAGAGCAAGGAGGGTGACAGAAAATAGTTTCCGCTTACGATAGCTGTTTTCTGGGCCCTGCCCAGGAACATCTGGGAACAGCCTTTGCTTTTGCTGCCCAAAGCGTGGGGTTACGGCCGTTCTATGACCGTTTCCTTGCCAGCCCGCTTTCCCATGACTTTGCCAGCGGTTTCCCGAAGATAGTCGCCGGAACCTCGGGCGCGGAGCTGGTTTACGATGTCTACGGAAAGAAGCTACCTGACATTCCCGGCTTTGCTGCTCTGAAAACAGCACCGGAATACTGGGCGGGCTGGGCTCTTTGCTACTATCAGTGGTATTCTACTCTGTCGTTTCAGGAGATTGAGGAAAACGTCCCTGTCGAAAAGGTCGTGGCCATGTTTGACCCCTACCATGAAATGGATATCCATCAGTTCTGTGATCATCTGAATCGTCTGCTGAGTGAAAAGAACCCCGAGACAGCCCTGAAAAGAGCCCGGCAAAGAATGGGTATCTCTCAGGCAGAGCTGAGCCGGCGAAGTCAGATCCCTAAACGGACCCTCCAGCAGTATGAGCAGCGCCAGAAGGATATCAACAAAGCTAAAGCCGAGACGCTCTTTGCCTTAAGCAAGGTCTTAGGCTGTCCGATGGAAGAGCTCCTGGAGAGGATTCCCAGACCCAAACCGTCAGACTAAGGAAACTACTTTTTCTGCTGGGAAAAAGAGGTCCTTTCCGTCTCCCACGTTTCCAAAGAAACCAATAGCAGAAAAACAAAAAGAATCAAGAAGAACAAACCTTCGAAAGTGAATTGCTGGACCGGACTAAAAATCCCGTCATAGTAAGGATTCTTGGGTTCCTGAGAGTAATAATAAAAGCCTTCTACCGGCTGATAAGATAACTTCATGGCGGCATCGTTGGCATACGGGATTGCCAGCAGAGGATAAAAAAGGAAGCCGAAAATCAGTGACGGAAGATAAAGAATGACCGAATGAATCAAAACAACAAGACGGAAACGGCGAAGAGGCCTGCCTTGATTCATCAAGGCCAGTCGAAGCGAACGGTTTTCTTTCTTTTTGCCCCGGATTGTCAGAATGACGAAAAAGACTTCCAGGACCAGAAGGCAGGAGAAACCGATCCAGTAGGAAAGGAAAACGGCCCGCTGATCCGTTTCGTTCTTGATGGTATCGGCTGTATGAAAAGAAGGAGACAAGCTCGATAGTGTTTTTTTGTCAAAGTAGAAGAAAAAATACGAAGGACTGTTCTTTTGGAGAATGTCTTTGTAAGCCTTGACGCTGAGAACCAAACTTAAATCCGATCCGGTTTCAGGAACAAACGAAATCCAATAATCTGTCTGACCGAAGGTTGTCAAAGCTGCCTTGCCGCCGGCCGGGAAAAGCTTGGACGTGCAGGAATCCTCTTGGGATTGACTGATGGTAATAGGGACAGGAGAGGCTTTCCCATCCAAAGAAGAAAAACTGAACTCCGTGCCGTTAAAATAAAGGAACGACAGCAGATCAAAAAGGGATTTCCCCTGATCGTTTTTGACTCCGGCAAAAACATCGGCCCTCATCATCTCTTCCAAAAGAGATTCGCTTGTCTCAAACAGAGTGCCTTTCTGATAGTCATCGAGAAGAAGCCTTACTTTTTGGCATTGTGACACCGGACCCGTCACTTCGTTTTCGGTCAGGTAAACAACCGGAATCGACTTTTCTCCAATAAGGAGTTCCGGTGTCTGATAAAACTGAGAATCGTTTGTGAAGCAGAGGACTTTATCCTCACTCAGGTTGTTCGTAAGATAGATATTAGAAACGATTCCGCCCAAGGAATAAAGCTCGAAGCCGTTGTTTTTCTTTTCTAAAGAATACGTATCGGAGGGCGTCGTATCCGTGCCCTGATAAAAGCAGCCGATATAGGCAAACGGATCGGCTGCAGCGGAGATGAGGTCTATCTGAAACTTAGACTTGGTGTTGGTGAATCCCATTCCCAGACAAAAAAGACAAACCAGTCCGAATGAAAGAACGATTTTGAAGAACGACATGGCTTTGTCATAGTTCAACAGGCTTTTCAGGGCAAGGCGAGAAAGACCCTTCTTGGGTTTTGGCAGCGGTTCAGGAGGACAATTCGGTTCCGGGGAATCCATGGATTCTAATTGGATCCCGTCAGGACTGAAAATCATTTTTCCGGTGATCTGAAGGCCCTGAAGAGCTACGTCATGATTGATGAGAAGAACTGTTTTCTGCTGGGAAAGAGTATTCAGATACGTTACCAGCATCTCTTTGCTGGCTTTATCGAGAGAGGCGAAGGGTTCATCAAAACAATACAGGCTGGCTTCCTTGGACAAAGCCAAGATAAGTTCCGCTTTCTGTCTTTCTCCGCCGCTTAAATAACGAATCTTCTTTTGAACAAACTCACCAAAACAGAAAGCATCAATCCAGTGTTTGCTTTGAACAAGTTCCTCCGGAGAAAGGACGGCTTTCAAATTGTCCTCAAGAGAAAAGTCTCCCAACAGCGAGGGTTCCTGTCCTGCGTAGGACACTTGACTTGTCAGCAGCGCTTCTTTGTCTTTTTCGGGAAGAGAGTAAAGGTTTTTCCCGTTGAGAAAAACGTCTCCTTTGTCCGGCTTTCTCATCCCTCTCAGCGAATTCATCAAGGTTGACTTTCCACAGCCTGAAGGACCGTCGATCCAAAAAAGACCGGTGCCGACAGAAAAGGAGAG
The DNA here is from genome assembly GCA_022647725.1 of Bacilli bacterium. Classification (GTDB taxonomy): domain Bacteria; phylum Bacillota_I; class Bacilli_A; order RFN20; family CAG-288; genus Enterosoma. The sequence goes on along the minus strand of JALCLG010000001.1, from coordinate 814,662 downwards.
ATTGGAGACGAGCTGACGAGACCCTATCTGTAGGGAAAGACCGATGACTTTCATGATTATTTTTCCTTTATCTGATAGATTCTCTTTGACAGATCCTTAGGTGAGAGAAGATAGCAAAGAACAAGGAAGAAAATCAGTGTTCCGCCAAGGACCAAGCCGACTTCCGTTACGAAGGAAAGCGGACTGAAGATGAGATATCTTGCCGCCGATTGGGAAATCGTTACCGACAAATAATGATTCAGGCAAAGCCGGTAGATCCCGGTGTTGAGAAAAGCCAAAAGAGCGGAGGAGACCAAAATCATCAAATAACAGCCAGTCGGTCCTTCAATTTGCCTCTTTCGGGATTCTCCGGCAACCCGGCGCAGGAGATATTGCCGTTTTGACAAGGCAAAAAAGCCCAGCGACGAAAGGAGAACCAGTAAACCAGACAGCAAAACGAATAGTACTCCATAGGAGAACAGGGAGGTGGCGTCTCGAACATAATTTTGAAGCACGGCTTTGCCTTCCTTATCCGTGTTGACAATCGGATTATTGACTTCGGAATTCAGCGTATCGGCGACATCCTCAAGAGTAATGGCCTGGCGATTATCCGTCGTGTTTTCAATCAAATAGATTCCCTGTCCGTTGGTTGTCTGCGTAAGCGTAAAAACGGATAGATATCTGAAGCCATAAGAATTCAGGAGCGACGATGAAGCAGTATTGACTGCCGCCAAACGGTCATGGAAGCCCTGGCTGAGCGTCCCTTGATAGACGCCCACAACGAGAAGAGCGTTGCTCAGCTGATAAGAGGACAGAATCTTCTTTCCGGCCGCGCTTTGGGAAAGGGATTCCTGGGTCATCAGACCGGATCTTAACCGTTGATAGGAGATATCTGAAATCAGGCATTCCTTATCGTTCTGAGGATAACGCCCTAAGAGGGCATCCTCTTCTTTGGCTAACGTCAGGCCGTGGGAAACAAAAGCATCGGAAGAAAAGGTTGCCGTCTGAATCTCCGCGACACCCGAAAAAGTCATATCCGCCGTATAAGGACTGGCAATGGCAGACAGGGTCGGATCGTAATAATAGGCCGTGTTCTTTTCAAAGCGAGACAGGCTGCTTGGATCCTTGATTGTAATGGCATAGCTTGGGGAAGAAGAAAGATAATTCTCATAGGTGATTTCCTGATAGCGAAGAGAAAGACCGTATTCTTGCTGGGTCTTAAAAGAGTCCGCAATCATCCACAAAGAAGAAAAAGCCGTAAAGAAAGCCGTGAAGAGAATGGTCAGCACAAGGAAGAAGCCTTTGTTATGAGAAAAGGCCTGCCAGGAAAGCCGCCAAAGAGATTCCTTAGGAATCCCCTGATGAAAACGGTTTTCAGAGGGACTTGGCTCTTTGCCTTGCTGAAGAAGGGAGAGCTTGCCGTCTTTTAAGGTTAGCACCGTGCATTGCGAAACAAAGTCCGGATCCAGACTGTCATGAGAGACGACTAAGACCACATGCTCCTTGCTGAGAGTAAGAAGATAGGAACAGATGAAGGCAGCATTCCTGTTATCGAGGTTCGAGAAAGGTTCATCCAAAAGGACGATATCATTGAGAGAATAACCTAACCGAGCCACGGCCAGCCGCTGCTTCTCTCCGGAAGAAAGTGAAGAGGCGTTCTGAAGAAGATTGTTCTCTAACCCTAATTGGGAGAGAACCTCTTGAGCCTTCTTCTTATCCTTAGCGAAGTAGGGAAGAAGCACGTTATCCAAAACGGTGCAATCATCGAATATCAAAGGATCCTGAGGAAGGTAGGAAACATGATTGGCGGCATAAGACTCTCTGTTTTTGTCTATGATTTCTTCGCTCTGATAAAAGAGTGAGCCCTGATAGTTCCTGTCTCTCCCGGCCAGCAAAGACAGCAACGTGCTTTTGCCGCTGCCGTTTTCTCCGATAAGAAGATAAATCCCAGGGTGATCAAAAGAGAAAGATAGATTAGAAAAAACCTCTTTATCGCCGTATTTTTTAGTCAATGACTGAGCTGATAAGATTTTCATCACCATAGGAAATTACAAGAAGAGCATAGTCGTTTCATTAGAAGTATAATTTTGGTAACCAGTATAGGTGTTAGGCCAAATCCCATAATATTTATACCCTACTTTTACTTCAACGTTTAGAAGTGCTCGATAATTTAAACTATTAGTACAAGCAGGCATTGTGAAAAGATAATACGCATTAAAATTAAGTGTTGAATCTGCAGCAGTATTAGAATAACAATGATATGACCAATAAGTCTTAGTAGAATCTGTAGGTGAATATGAGAAACTCATATGAGTATCTTGAAAGGTCGAAGAAAGGCTCTTGGAAAACGAAAGAATACCATCGGCACTAATTGAAAATCCGTCTCCTTCTGAATATCCTACTGTAATTCCGCCAAAAGAGGATGATTGTGATACCATCGTAGATATTGGAGATTCCTGTGGGCCTGCAATAACAAAAGAGGGATCATATGTCCGATCAGAACTTTCGCCCCCATAAAATTTACTAATTTTTAAACTAAAATAGCCAACATCTAAGAGAGCCTTATCGTTGTAAGAAAAACCTAAATCATGGGCAAGGTCGCCAGGGGTTAGTGAGAAAGATGCCACGATTTTATATAAATTTTCTCCATTATTTAAGGCTGCTTTTGAACAAGTAGAAGAGAAATAACAATATCCATGAGGTGTATCACTTATCTTATGATTGGCAATCGATGAAATATCGACAAAAGGGTTGTCTGCATCGTTTTGATAGAACTTACTAATGGTTTTAGGAAGATGTGGTTCAAGGCTAAAAAAAGAAGTACTACCTAAAATTGCTGAAATAACAACAACAAAAGAAATTTGCTTAATTTTCATATTATGGTTTTTTCCTCAAACTTAGTATAGCTAATGCAAGTAGAAATTAAAGATGACAATTCCAGGCTTGCTATTTACCCGTCTGGGAAGCTTCCCGCTTCTCCATGTAGCGAACCAACAGGAAGGCGATGACGAAACCGATGATGAGCAAGGGAGCCGCCAAGGAGATATCGATGATATGTCCCTGGGACAGACCGCCAAGGTCGACGATATCCCAGTGCCAGGCAACATAGCCATAGCGGAAGATATCCTGGGAGATGGCCATCGTCAGGATCGATCCGGCGCTCAGGCCGACAATCCAGTGATAGGTTAAGTCTCGGTTCTTCTCGAAGAGCTTGGTCATGATCTTGCTGGTAACGAAGAAGCCGATCAAGGCACCGATCAGCATGATGACTAAGACCAGAAGAATCATCGGATGGTCTTTGATGTAGCTGACATGGATGGTATCGACCAGCGCCGTGAACCAGCCGATCATCATCATGAAGGCCGTCGCGGAGAGACCCGGAATCACCTGTGTCAGACCGATGACGAAGCCCACCGGCAGAGCGACGATGTAGAGCCAGTAAGGATAAGTCTCACCGAACGTCTGGGTGGCATAGTAGCCTTCAGGAACAGCCTGACCGGCATTGTTCGGATCAGCGAAGGTCGTTGCCCGGGAGAGATAAAGAGTAATGAGGGCAATCACGATCGGGATAATGACGCCGATGGTCATTAAGGAGATCCGCTTACCGTCTTTATGGATGCCTTTGACTTCCTTATAGACGGAGGGGAAGGCACCGATCATCAGACCGGCAAAGTTAAGAATCATGGCAAACGGAATCAGGTCCAAGAGCTTCTGAACGGCAAAGAACCCACCCAGGAATCCGATGACGAATCCTAAGAGGATAGGTAAGAGGAAGAGGAAGCAAAGCTTGAACTTCTTGAGGATGTTGCTAACGGCATAGAGGAGCTTGTCGTAGATATGGAAAATGATGGCGATGGCAGCGCCGGAGATACCCGGAATAACAATAGCCAAGCCTAAAAGAATACCGAAGAGAAATGACTTAGCGAATCCCTTCCCGTCATACTTCTCCAGAACGATTTCATTCGGTTGCGGATTATCGACTGGCTGGTTATCGGCCATAAGTTTTCCTCCAAAGCTCAAATATTATATACCCACCCTCTCTTATGGCAAATTAAGACATTGTAAAAAGGGTGACGGTTTGAAGGTTGCTTTACCAGCGATTTCAAAGTTTTCCACAAAAATATTTTTAGGTGCAAAAATTGAAATTTCGGAGTGGATTAAAAGAATGGGATTGCTGCGTAAGGGCGGTGGGTAATCCACCGCCTGAAAACCTGCTTTGGGGATAACTTTATGGGTTATCCACCAAGTTATCCACCGGTTTTTACCTTATCCACCGCCGGTGAATAGAGGTCTTAAAAACCGGTCGATAACTATAAATATTTCGTTAATTAAGCCATTTTATTATTGTTGATAACTCTTGAAATTGGGGATAGGTATCCACTTATCCACCGAGAGGTTATCAACAGCCAAGTTATCCACAAGTTATCCACTATAAATTGTCGGTGGATAACTTATTTCTTGCTTTTGCTGACTGAAATTTTGGCTTTTAAAAATTGTGGATAACTTTTTTGAAAGTTAAATTTTGCTTAACTATTGACTCGGTTTCCTATATAATTTTAGGTGTTCTGAGAGGTAACGCCCATGCGTGAAACTGTATTTGACCATCAGGTCAGTGAAATAAACGATTCCGTCCTCGAGCAACTCCGCAATACCATTGATGAAAAAATGTATGACGGAATGTTTGCTGGCAACGGCTTTGAATTGAAGTCCTTAGCCAACGGACGTGCCTCCTTTGTGGCGGACTCCGAGTCCAATGCCATGATGATCCGTTCCCTCTTCTTACCGGATATCAAGAAGGCCTTGAAGGATGTCACCGAAAGTGAGTATGAGATTGATATCACCGACCGGATCTCTTATGCCAAGAAGCGTCAGGCCATCGACTCCGCGGATGTGAAGTTCTTCCAGAACTGTCATATCTCTCCTCAGTATACCTTTGAGAACTTTGTCACCGGTCCCTGCAACCGGACAGCCTACCAGGCATCCCTCTTTGCCGTTGAGAGTCCCAGTACCAGCAACCCTATCTTCTTATACTCCAACTCCGGCATGGGAAAGACACACCTCCTACAGGCCATCGGCAATGCCTACTTAGCCAAGCATCCGGACAGCAATGTCCTGTATATCACCACCGATGACTTCGTGACGGAGTTCGTCCGCTTCATCAAAGGCAACAAGGACAGCGAGTCCCTCAAGGACTTCTTCTCCACCGTCGATATGCTCCTAGTGGATGATGTCCAGTTCTTAGCCGGCAAGGATGATACCCAGGTGATGTTCTTCAATGTCTTCAATCTCTTAGTCAGTCAGCATAAGCAGATTGTCTTAACCTCCGATAAGGCTCCCAGCGAACTGAAAGGTCTCCAGGACCGTCTGATCTCGAGATTCAGCGGCGGGTTATCCATCGCCATCTCCGATCCGGACAAGAATACCTTGACGGAGATCCTCAAGATGAAGATCCGGGCCAACAACCTCTCCTTGGATATGTTCGATGACAAGGTTCTGGAATACATCGCCCTGAATTATTCCAAGAACGTCCGGGTCCTGGAAGGCGCCTTCACCAAGCTCCTCTTTGCTCTCACGGTTCAGAAGGAAGTCGGGAAGGTCACTCTGGCCTTTGCCAAACAGGTCTTCGAGGATGATGAGATCCGGAAGGCTAAGCGCAGTACGCTTGACAGTGACAGCATCATCGAAGCCGTGGCTGCTTACTATTCCTTGACGACTACCCAGCTGAAATCCAAAGTCCGGACCAGTCAGATTGCCTTAGCCCGGCAGATTGCTATGTATCTCTCGAGGACGTTGCTGAATCTTCCTTATCAGGAGATTGGCAAAGCCTTCGGCAAGGACCATACGACGGTCTTAGCCAATGTTCAGAAGGTCACCTCCCTGATGACCACCGATCCGACGGTCAAGAAGGCTGTCGACGATCTCTCCTCCGATATTCTTTCGTCCAATAAGAAGTCTTAATCCGGAAAGAGAAGGCCTGGCTATCTCTAAGGGAACCCCTGTTTCCCCTAGAGACAACCAGGCCTTTTTTGTTCTCTGTGACGAAAAAAGCCGAAGTTATCCACCTTTATCCCCAAAGGAGGAACGGACTATCCACAGCCGATTGTTGATAGATTTCAGCAAACTTTCTTTTGGGGTAGGCATCTCTAAGAACCAGGAAAAGTCCCTAGTTATCCGCGTTTTCTTCGTTATCTATTTTATGGGTTTCTGTAACTTCGTCAGTTATCCACCAATCCACCGCCCCTTATTACTACTATTATTAGTCTTACGTCTTTGAATTACTCCAAGGAATATGCCTTCGGACCACCAGCCGAACGACCCTACGAAAACAGGACAGCCCGTGACTCTGCTAAGCCAAAAGAAAAGGGCCTTGCGGGCCTCATTCTACTTCGTCTGAGACGGCAAGCTGATTTCCGGATGCTTCTTCAGGACCAGGGAGCGTAGCCAGGCCAAGAGGAGACTGACTCCAAAGGATCCTCCGGGCAGCAGGACAAAGACCAGGACGGACATATACCAGGGCTGAGCAGTGACATTGGTAAAGCCGTAAGGATCTTTGATCACTCCGGTGGAGACTAACGGAACAATGATGCCGGCATAGAGAGTGGTCGCCGCAAAAGACCAAAGATTATCTACGATACGGAAACGACAGTCGAGATCCAGGAAGATCTCAGAGACGATGGCTAAGATCGGGAAGAGAGTATGGACCCAGAGAAAGTAAACGGGATCAAAGGCGATGAACCAGCCGATGGTCGGAGCCAAGAAGGCCATCACCGTTAAGAAGGTGATGGTGACGCTGGCTGTGGCAACCAACCGAAAGAGAGAGATTGCTTTGGGAATCTTCTTCTCCGGATGTCTTAAGACAAGCAGGTCAGCGACGCCATAAACAAGACAGGCTATCCCCAGAAGGATGTTGGAGTCATTGGTGTAGAACCGGAAAGTATCCCAGCCTTTGGCCCCCATCGTTCCTAGCCAGCCGAAACCATAGTTCAGTAAGACAAAGAGTTCTCCCACCGCTAAGGTAAGATTGATCGTAAGCGGAAATTGGGGGTCTTCGGGCCCCGCTTTTTGTTGGTATCCTCTTTGTGCAAGGAGGATGAGAAGGATGACATATCCGCTCACGGAGAAGCAGAAGGAGATCGTAGACTATTCGGACGGGCACGGGCTTGAGGAAGCCGAGGCAAGGTTCGGGATAAGCCACAACCAGGTGAGATACCTGAGGGAGAAGAGGAACCGGATCGAGAGGGAGAAGAATCCCGGAAACTCCGAAGCCGTTCAGCCGGCCATGGCCTTCGCCAGGGTCGAATGCGGCGAAAGAACGATCGAGGTGAGGATCGGGACCGTCGCGATGACGATCACGGCATCCGATCTCGCGGAGGTGATGAGGAGGCTATGATCGAACTGGAGAAGATCGAAGGGATTTATCTCTACCAGGGGACGACGGACATGAGAAGAGGGATGCACTCTCTTCTCGCGCTTGCCTCGACCCTGATGGAGAAGAAGGACATGCTCCACCGTCTTTTCGTCTTCTGCGGAAGGGACAAAAGGACGCTCAAGATCCTCGAGCTCGACGCAGACGGATGCTGGCTCTACCAGAAGAGATGCGTGACCGGAAAGTTCTGCTGGCCGAAGGCGGAGGACGGCGTGGTGACGATCGACAGAAGGCAGCTCCTGTGGCTGCTTGAGGGCCTTTCCCCGGTCCAGCCGGGAGCCCACACTACACAGCAATGTTTCATCGGGAAATGAAGGTTGCCTAGCGAGAAAACATTCGCAGAAAAGCCGATAGAATCGGCACTTTCTGCTTGTATAAATGGCATATATCTGATATAATATTGTCATGGAAAAGGACATCGGACTCAGCCGTGAGGAGCTCATCGAGATGCTGAAGAAGTCGGAGGCGAGAAACGCCGCGCTGGCCGCGGAAGTCTCGTCGCTGAGGAACGGCGCCGCGGACTCGAAGGCGAGGATCGCCGGATACGAGAAAGACCTCGGAATCCTCCGGGACGAGAAGAAAAAGGCGGAGAAGAAGATATCCGAGCTCAGCCATGCGTCGGACCAGCTCAGGGCCTACGGAGACGAGGAGCACTTCCTCCGTACCGTCCTCGAGAGATACCTCGTCGCCAACAAGGTGCTGACCCGTGAGCTCATACGCCAGCTCTACGCGAACAGCCGGAGCGAGAAGACATCCGAACTGGCGAAGAAGGGGATCTGCGTATCGCCTGCAGCGGACCATCCGTCCGATTCGCCCGACACCGTGAAGTCCGAGACCGAGGGAAGGAAGAGAGGCCGCCGGGAGGGGACCGTGGATTTCGACTGCATTCCCGGAAAGACGGAGACGGTCGACACGGCTCCGAGCAAGACGCCCGTGTGTGAAAGCTGCGGAGTCACGATGGACGAGAAGGGAGCCCAGGAGTTCTATAAGCTCTCCTACGTTCCCGGATACTTCCGCAAGACCCGCTATATTGTTCATTGCTATGTCTGTCCGCACTGCGGGAAGAGATCCGACACCTCGGAGAAGGCAGAAGACGCCTACGGACTGAGCGGCTGCACCCCGAGCCTCGGTGCCTTCCTCGCCTATCTCTCCTATGGAGCCTATCTTCCGAGGAACCGTCTGCGCGACGTCTTCGCCCAGTCGGGGTTTCCGCTCTCCAAGACGCTCATCGTGAGATACTGCGCCATGACGGCGAAGGTCTTCGCCCCTCTCGCCGCAAGGATGAAGGAGGACCTGAGGAAGGCCCATGTGGTCCATATCGACGAGACGCCGTACAACTGCCTCGGAGCCGAGAACCGCACCAACTACTTCTGGGCGGCTGTCACCGGTGCCTCGGAGCCTTCGAGGATCATGCTCTACTGCTATGAGAACGACCGGAAGTACGAACACGCGAAGGAGATACTCGGAGACGGGTTCCCCGGCACGGTCGTGAGCGACCAGTACGGAGCCTATGCGGGGTTCGGACATCTCGCCTACTGCTACTCGCATCTCGAGCGCCCGCTCATCGCCTTCCTCGCGGACTATCCCGAGGATTCGAGGAAGGACAGGGACTTCCTCGAGGTGCAGGAGCTCGTGTCGCTCCTCAAGCAGGCGTTCGGCGCGGAGAAGAGGCTGAAGGGCCTTTCCCCCGAGGAGAGGAAGGAGAGGAGACAGACGGAGGTGAGGCCTTCCGTCGAGAAGTATTTCGAGCTGGCCGCAGAATACCGCGGAGAGGACGATACGCCCAGGAACCGCGCCATCTCCTACGGCCTCGACGAGGTGAGCCATTACCTCCTCTTTCTCGAGGACGGAAGCGTCCCCATGACCAACAACTCCGCTGAGAGGACCGTACGCAAGGTGAAGATGGTGAAGAACGCAAGCATGTTCTCGAAGACCGAGGGCGGAGCCGGCGACACGGCCGTGATGCTCTCGGTGGTCCAGACGGCCGTCCTCAACGGTCTCAACCCGATGAGATACATGGAATACGTGCTGACGAACTATAAGGACCTCTCCGATCCGGAGAAGCTCGGAGACTTCCTTCCCTATTCGGCGAAGCTCCCGGAATCGGTGAGGCTCACCGAAGGAGAGAAAAAGGCGATGGAGAAGGAACGGAAAGAGACGGAAAAAGGAAAGGAGTCCGACGCGAGCTAAATGCTCTCCGGACTCCTTTTTTTCTGTCCAAGTTCCCACACCCCAATTTCCGCTTACGATTGATCAAAGCAGATACAAGACGCCGCTTTTGACTCATTTCAGGTTTCTCCTTTCCGACACAGAATCTATTGTAATAGCAATTGCCTTGAATGAGGAAAAAGGACGGAAAATCCAAAGGATGTCTTGAATCGCTTAAAATAACGAAAATTAAGCTAAATTATTGTTCCAATAGCAATCGTAAAAGACTATAATATTCTTGTCATTTTGTAAGGAGTAATTTTTATGAAATTAGCTATCAGACGAATCGATTTTCTTCGGATTCTGACCTATGTCGGACAGGCAATTCCGGTCAAGAGCGCCGAAGCTCAGTTCATGAACTTCCTCATCGACTGCAAGGCCGACAAGCTTTCCGTGATTGCCAGTGATGGCATCATCTCGGCCAAAGCTGAACAGGCTCTCAAGAATGAGAAAGGCGAGGACGTCATCCTCAACATTGAACCGGGACTGATTCAGACACCCGCCAAGTACTTGCTGGATATTGTTGCTAAATTAGGTGGCGACACTGTCACCTTATCTATGGTCGATACCAACTTCCTCAACATCTCCGATGGCTCCACCGACTTCAACCTCATCACCAAGGCAGGCGAAGAGTATCCGGATGTGGATCTGGTCGTTCCGACCGACAAGAAGGGCATTGCTGTCTCCTTAAAGGATATCAAGATGCTCTTTGATGCCACCAGCTATGCTGTGGCTACCCGCGGTCCGAAGGATCTCTTCTATGGCATCAACCTTCATGCTCAGGCCGGTAAGCTTTACTTTATGGCCACCGATTCCTACCGGATGGCCCGCTATGCTGTTTCGGAAGCGGATCCGGAAGCTCAGTTCACCTTCACCTGCCCCGTCAAGGCTTTAGCCATGGTCACCAACATTCCGACGACGGGCAACTGCACCATCTTCTTCGATGATCAGCGTGCCTTGTTTGTCTCGGATGGCGTGACCTTATCGACCCGTCTGATCCGCGGAGACTTCCCGTCAGCTGACCGTCTCATTCCGGATACCTTCCCTTATCAGGTCAGTATCGATACCAGCGAGTTCTTAGCCGCCGCCGACTGCGTCAAGATCATGTCCAGCGCCGAAGACAAGAATTCTCAGGTCCGTCTGACCCTTTCCAAGGATAATGGCGTCACCCTGTCTGCCAAGAGCACCAATTACGGCAACGGCACCGTGCCGTTAAAGAAGTCCACCATCGTTTTACCGGAAACGGAAAACGTCTTTGAAATCGGCTTTAATGTTGATTTCGCTACGGCAGCTGTCCGCGCACTCAATGCGCCGAAAGTCACCTTCGTCTTTGTCTCGCCGACGCGGATGTTCATGGTCAAGAACGACGATCCGGAAAACATCCAGATCATCACTCCGATCCGGATGAACAGCTTCAACGAATAAAAAAGACTTGGGAGCCGGCCGTCAGGAGAAATCCTGATACCCCGGCTCCTTTTTCTTTCCCTGTCTCTAAAAATATTTCACCTTTTACTGATTTATCCCTATGGTTGTTGGTATAATTCTTGTGATGGATGCGAAGAATTTATGAATAAAGAACAAGCTCTGCAGCTCTGGAAAGAGCTCTTCGGCGATCAGCCGTTAGCGTACGATTATGCCTCCCACCCCTTACGTCGGGATGATTTTCAGGATGACAGCCATGGCCTGGGCTGGGATGTCGATCTGAAGCAGCCCCTTTATTTAGGTGGCAGCTATGCACCTAACAACCTCGTCATCACCTCCCTTCAGGTCAAGTCCTTACGGGAAGGCAAGCCCTCCTTCAAGATCGGCAAGCTTTTCTTTGAAGTCCGTAAAGGCAAGACCTATGGCTCTTTCTGTATCTATGATGTGACGGATAAAGCCAATCCGGTCCCGATGGATCCCAATGCTGAGAATCAGGACCACCTGCTCAATGAGAACCGGGTTCTTTACAGTGTCGGCCGCCCTCATCCGGTGGTCAATAATACCCAGAGCGTCTCGCCTTTTACAACGGTCACGGCGCCGGTTACCGGCACGGATTATCTGAACTTTGATCTTAATGCTCCGGTGACGCCGACAGCAACGACAGCGCCGAATGCGGATACTAAACCCGCAGAGGCTGCTCCGGTGGCAACAGAAGCTGCTCCGGTCGAACCTGCCCAAGCTGAACCCGCCTTGGAAGCCGCTCCGATGGTGACGGAAAAGCCGGCTGACGTCCAGCCCGTAGCTGAGACGATACCTGCTGAACCTAGTGCTCCTGCTCCTGAAAAGCAGGAAGAGACGCCGGTCGCTGCACCGATAACACTGGAAGCACCTATCGAAGAAGCCAAGCCTGCTGACGTCAAACCCAGCGAAGAACCTAAGCCGGCAGAGGCTGCTCCTGTCGAAGAAACAAAACCTGCCGAAACAGCAACTCCGGCTCCGGAATCACCTATCCCTGAGGCGGCTGTTCCTAGCGATGTTAAACCGGACGTCCAGCCTGAAGCTGCACCGGTTATTGCTGAACCGAAAGAAGAAGCTCCGGCTCCGTCTGAAGTCCGTCCTGTCGAAGCGACAGCTCCGGAAGTCCCGGCAGAACCTGCCGCTCCGGTTAGTGAAGAACCCAAGGAAGACAACGGTCTTCTTGTTTTAGCCATCAACGATCCATTGACGTCGGCTCTCCGTCCGCAGGAAGAAGAACATCCTTCCGTTACCGAAACCAAAGAAGAGAATCCGCTTCCGGCGACCTGGACGAATGACAATTCGTCTAACGACATTGTCACCGAGCCCATCGCTCTGACGAATGACTGGAAGCTTCCGGACTACGTCGAAGAAGCTAAACCCGTCGCTGTCACCCCTGAGCCGGAAGTGGCTCCGGTCAACGAAAAGCCGCTGGATGAGCCTCAGCCGGAAATAACGCCAATCGTGGCGGAAAAGCCGGCGGAAGAGGCTAAGCCTGCTGAGGAAGTCAAACCTGCCGAGCCGCTGCCTGAGGAAACACCTGCTGTTAAGGAACCTCAGCCGGAAGTTTTGCCGGTGCCGGAAGAAACCAAGCCAACTGAGCCGACGCCGATTGAAGAACCCAAACCAGCAGAAGTACCTGCTGTTAATGAAGAACCCAAACCTGCCGAGCCCGTCTCTCCGATTGTCGAAGAGACTGTCAGCGAGGTTCCGGATGAGACGAAAGCCGACCAGCCCCAGCCCAGTGCTGAGCTGGAACAGCTGAAGAAAGACCAGGCTGATCAGGCCTTGGCTTTGGCTCAGGCTGAACTGGAGAAGTCGAAGCTGCAGTCTGCCTTGGATCAGGAAAAGCTTTCCAATGCTACCTTGTCGGAGCAGGTCAAAGCCCTCTCGGAGCAGAATGTCGCCTTGAAGAATCAGGCTGCCAGCCTGACGCTTGAGGAAGCCTCCATCCAGGACAAGTCCAACCAGCTGGAAGCCATCGTCACCTCCTTATCCAAAGAGAAGGATGATCTGAAGAAGCTGAATACCACGCTGACCGATGAAAACGGGAAGCTGAAGATTTCCTTTGATTCCTTACGGTTCAAAGAGAACGCGCTGCAGAATGAGCAGGGCAAGAATCAGCTCACCGAAGCCGCCAATGCTCAGCTGAAAGAGCAGAAGGCTGCCTTGGTTGCCGATAATCAGGCCTTGCAGGCCAAGATCGATGATCTTACTGCTCAGCTTTCGAAGGCTCAGCAGGACAACACCACCCTCAATCAGATGCTGGGCGATGATAAAGTCTTCTTGCTGAAGCTGACCCAAGAGGGTGAAAACCGTCAGGATGTGCTGATTAAGGCCCAGGATGATCTGGCTGCTCTTTCGGATGCCAAACAGGCTTCCGATCAGGCATCCGCTACTAAGATTACTGAACTCGAAGCCACGGTGACAGACCAGCAGCAGAAGCTGGACTTTGTCTCCCGCGGCGGAAACCTGGACAGCTATCCGGCTTTGATCGAAGCTTTGAAGACGGCTTCGCTTCCCTATACGGATGAGAATGTGAAGAAAACCTTGGAAGACCATCCGGATTGGGTCTGCAAACCCGAACCGGATGTTGCCGATGCCATCTCCACCAATGCCAACAAAGCCATGGGCCTTTTCCAGCAGAAGTATGGTCAGGAAAGCTATCAGGTCAGCGATTTCGCCGGCCGGGAAATCCGTATCGATGATTATGGCAAGAGCGAATCCCCGTATGGCTGGAACACGCTGAAGATCGATGATGCCAAAGGCGACGAACTGGATAATCTTCTCTTTGCCAACCTCAAGAGCTTAGCTGACCTCGATAAGACCAAAGCCTTTGCTTCCAACGGCCACTCCTTTGCTTTCTTGGCCGACAGAGACGGCAAGAAGAGCTTAGTCAGTCAGGACTTCATTACCGATCCCTACGATTACTCGGCAGCGATGGATGTCATCAGCAAGACCCAGGACAAACAAGAGCCGCTCGTCTATCTCTTCATCAAGTTCACCGGTGCCTTGACCTCGATTCCGGATCCGCAGGCGATGAGTGACTTCATCAGCTTCATCGAGAAGACCTTCAAACGCTTCTCGCCGAAGTCCGCTTTGGATATGCAGACCAACCGTGACAACGTCTTCCTCACCTTTGACGGCACGGTGGAATCGGCTCCGAAGGATGCCTATCGCTACGCTATCCTTCTGAACTCCTACCGCAACGAATTCAAGAAGCAGTCGAAGCTGAATGCCATTTTGGTGCTGGATCAGGTGCAGGTAAAGACCACCTCCCGGCATGTCGATCTGGAGAAGCTGACCAGTGAAACCAAGGATCCGGATCTGCGGGCCATCAAAGCCGAGATCAATGCCATGGCTGTCATCGATTCGATGATCAGCCGGACCATCCATATCGGACCGGAGATCTTCCCGTCCTTAGGCCTGAAACCGGAAGCCTTGAAGACCTCCTATCTCGGTCAGGGCAACTTTGCCATCACCTATGGCTTCAAAGGTCAGTATTATGAATGTCGTTATCTCTACGATATTCGCGGAAGTAAGTTGTAATTTCACGTGAAATAGGAGAATAGAATTATGACAGTTTTAGACCGCTTTTTAGACTATGTCAGCATCGAATCGACGGCAGGGGATGTCAAAGACAATGCCTGCTCCGACCCCAAAATGCTGGTCCTGGCAGAGAAGCTTTTAGCCGAACTACAGGCCTTAAAACCAGCTGAAATCTCTATCAATCAGTTTGGAATTGTTGATGCCAAGTTCCCAGGCGTCGGCCCCAAGGCAGAGATTGCCTTCTTAAGCCATATGGATACCTCTCCGCAGGCCTCGGATCATGATGTCAAAGTCACCATCACCCCTTATCAGGGCGGTGAAATCGTTCTTCATCCGGGCATGGTCCTCTCCCCGAAGGAATTCCCCTTCCTTTCCAGAGCCGTCGGACACCATGTCATCCATACCGATGGCAACACGCTTTTAGGCGGCGATGACAAAGCCGGCATCGCCATCATCATGACGGCCTTATCGGAGATCCTGGCCAATAACATTGCCCATCGTCCGCTGGAGATTATCTTCACCACCGATGAAGAAATCGGCGCCGATGCCGAGCATGTCTCGATGGAGCTGGTGAAGAGTCTTTATGGCTATACCGTCGATGGCGGACCGGATGCGTTGATCTCCACCGAAACCTTTACGGCGTTCTCCATGGATGTTTCGGTGACGGGTAAGAGCATCCATCCGGGATCCGCCAAGGATAAGATGGTTAATGCCAGCAATGTCCTGATGCATTTCCAGAATGCCTTGCCGGAGTTCCTCCGTCCGGAAGATACCGATGACAAGGAGCCTTTCTTCCACCTTTGCTCGATGAAAGGAACCGAGGAGAAAGCCTCGGCCAATTACATTATCCGCTCCTTTGACGAGAATCAGATTCAGGAGCTGATCAGCTTAGCCAAGCTGACTGCCAGAAGACTCAACGATCATCTGGGCTATGAGGCCATCAAGCTGGATATCAAGAACCAATATCACAACATGAAAGTCGTGATGGACAAGCATCCGGAGATCCAGGCCGAAGTCGAGGGTGTTTACAAGGATCTGAAGAAACCCTATCAGTATCTGGCTGTCCGCGGCGGAACCACCGGAAGCCAGCTGGCGTTTATGGGACTGCCGTGCCCCAATCTCGGCACCGGCGACTATAACTGCCATGGGCCATATGAATATGTCGATCAGGAAGAGATGGAAGCCATGGTCGAGGTTGTCAAGAGGCTGATGTTAGCTTAACAACTATCCTTATATTCTATAGGTTTGTTCATGTGTAAGCGTTTACAAAAAGACGAGTGTCTCTCTTTGAGAGATAAAAACTCGTCTTTTTCTTTTGATTTTTGAACGTATATAGGAGCAAATGAAAGGCGAGCAATCCTCACCACGTCGACGTTTTCCTGAATCCGTCCCTGAAGTTGTGGCTCTTTTTCGTGCCGCAGACCCTCGAGAAGAGATAATCGATCGTCGCCCGAAAGCCGTATTTCCTAACATGGAAATATTGGTACATGAACAGGTCCCCGTAGGCGGCGAGCTTGGCGAATTTGATGCCCCTGTGCTTCTCGAAGTTGAACCTCAGGTACGAGCAGAGGTTGTTCATGGGGGCCATCTTGGCCTTGTATTCTTTGTCTCCCGGCGCGTATTTGACCCAGTCGTCGCCGAGGGAGAGCTTCCTGATCGCCGCGTTGTGGCAATGCGCCCCGTCGTGGGTGAGCTTTGACCCTTCGGCGACTCGGCCCTCCAAGCATCTTTCGACCGAGCTGCCGTAGGGCGTCCCGAGCTTGGCGTAGACATCGCAGAAGCCGCGGCCGCGCGAATCGAAGGCCACCTCCATGTAGGCGTCCCTGGAGATCCTCCCGGCGTAGGTCACCCAGACCCCGTCGACGAATCCGGATGCCCTCGTGGGGGCGAACCTCATCTCATCGATCCAGACATGGCCGGAAAGCTCGGATTCCCCCGACCATCCCTCGGCGGCGTCGAGGCATCGGTCCCTCCAATACTGAGCGGTTTTTGCGTCGACCCCGCAGACCCAGGCGATCACCCAGTCCGGCGATCCGAGCATCACCATCGCGACGATCGATTTGATCTTGTCGGGCGTCAGCTTGGAGCCCGAGAGCGATGTGGCGGAGGCGTCGGAGAATCTCCTCCCGCAGGATGGGCAACGGTATCTTTGGACACCGTCGGCCCTGCGTCCGTCGAGGCGGAGCGGCGAATGGCATGCCGGGCATCTCAGATCCCTTTTCGCCTTCCGCGAAAGGGCGGCTTTCTCAAGCTTGGCGGCGGCCTTCGCCCGCCTCTCCTTCTCAGCTTGCAGCATCAGCAAAAGCGACCCCAAATCGGCGTCCGGCATCGCGGATACGTCGTCCCTCGTGAGCATGAAAAAATCCCTTTCCGGGAAATTGGGGGGCGTCCCGAGGGAAAGGGCCATTATTGCCAAACAACCAGATCCCGGGGCGCCTCCCAACTTCCTCTAGTTGTTTGGCGATGGGATTATACCACGGCGGGGTTCTTACCTTTCATTTGCTCCTATATACGTTTTTTTTGGCTTATCGAAAGGAGATGATCGTCCTAGCCGAGAAGTCTTTCAAAGAAGCGAGGGTTCACGCGCGAATTGTCTTAGGATGAATCCATCGGCAAAAAATGCCAAAAACCCAGCCTGTTTTTCGGGCAAAAACACGCATCGTTTCTTGTCCGTGTCGTCTCTGAAAAGGCTGACTTTTCGAAAAATAAAAAGGTAAATCGGTAAAGTGAGATTGAAAGCCTTGCGTAAGCGCTTACAAAGCGTAAACTAAATCGGAGGTTTATCCATGGATAATTGCAAATACATCCAGCCATTCGAAGAGCAGCTCTCTTTGAAAACGCTCAATGAAGAAGTCGACCGTTGCCTTCTCTGTCTAGACGCCCCTTGTTCGAAAGACTGCCCCGCCGGAACCGATCCGGCCAAGTTCATTCGCAGCGCCCGTTTCCTTAACTATGAAGGAGCGGCGGAGACGATTCGCGAGAACAATCCCTTAGGCGCGATCTGCGCCCGGGCTTGCCCGACCGAACGCTATTGCCAAAAAGGTTGCTCTCGCAGCGGGATCGATCGGCCGATTGAGATTGGCAAGATTCAACAATTCCTCACCGATTACGAAACTGCCCATGGAATGAAAATCCTTGCAAAAGGCCAACCAAATGGCAAAAAAGTCGCAATTGTCGGCGCGGGGCCGGCCGGTTTAAGCGCGGCCGCCACCTTAGCGAAATTAGGCTATGCGACCGAAATCTATGATGAACGGAAAGAAGCGGGTGGCTATCTCCGTTATGGCATCCCCGAATACCGTTTGCCGAATGCGGTGGTGGCTAGCGAAGTTCAGCGAATCGCCGACCTGGGTGTGAAGTTTCATTTGGGTCAGAAGGTCGATCAAGCCAAGTTGGAAGTGCTCAAAACGAAATTTGACGCGGTCGTCTTAGCCCTTGGCCAAACCCAAGGAAAGACCCTTCCTCTATTCCAGGGGGTGAAGAACGTCAAGAATGCGGTTGATTTCTTGGCGGAGGTAAAAACCGCTCAAGGCAAAATCGCTTTGCCCAAGAGTGTCCTCGTGATTGGCGGCGGTGATGTCGCCATGGATACGGTGACAAGTTTGAAGCTTTTGGGCGTCCCCCAGGTCACGGATGTGGTCTACGAGACTTTCGCGGAATTCAAGGCCAGCAAAAAAGAACTGCAAGGCGCCCAAAGGCTGGGGGTGTCGATCCTCGATGGTTACGTTCCCGTCAGCTATGAAAGAGGCGTGGTCGGTTTCAAACACCGTTTCAAGGAAAGCACTGTTACGGTCAAAGCCGATTTGATCATTTTAGCCGTCGGTCAAGTCACCGCTTTGGGCGATTTGACGGACTTGGTTTTAGACAAAGGCGAAGGAGAAGACCATGGCAAGATCTTCTTGGCGGGCGATATCGCCCATGGCGAGAAGACCGTGGTCTATGCGGTAAGGACGGGTAAAGCCGCCGCTTATGCCGTTGAAGCCGCAATCGGAGGCAAATAAAATGATCAACAAGGATTTATCGATCGATTTCTTAGGCGTGAAGTTCCCGAATCCGTTTTGCTTGAGCGCTTCGCCCGTCGGCAATTGCTACGACATGTGCGCCAAAGCCTATGACACTGGCTGGGGCGGCGTTGTCTTTAAGACGATCGGCTTCTTTATCGCCGACGAGGTTTCGCCGCGTTTCGACAAACTCGGCAAGGAGTCGACACCGTTCGTCGGCTTTAAGAATATGGAGCAGATTGCCGAACACCCCCTGGAAGATAACCTCCGGGATATTCGTCGTTTGAAAGAAAAATACCCCCATCAAGTCTTGATCGCCTCGATCATGGGGGCGAATGAAGAGGAATGGGAAAAGCTTGCGGCCCTCGCTACCGCGGCCGGCGCCGATATGCTCGAACTCAACTTCTCGTGCCCGCAGATGACCTCCCACGCGATGGGAAGCGATGTCGGAAGCAACGCTGAACTCTGCCAAAAGTACTGCGCGGCGGTTCGGCGGGGGAGCAAGTTGCCGTTCATGGCAAAGATGACCCCAAACATCACCGACATGGTTCCGGTCGCCAAAGCCTGCCTCGACGGCGGGGCGGACGGGATCGCTGCCATCAACACCGTGAAATCGATTTGTTCACTCGATCTCGAGCGTCATATCGGGATGCCGATCATCGATGGGAAATCGTCCATCTCCGGTTACTCAGGCAAAGCGGTCAAGCCGATTGCCCTTCGTTTCATCCAGCAGATGCGCCAGGCGATCTCAGACGTCCAAATCTCTGGGATCGGCGGCATTGAAACCTGGATCGATGCGGCCGAGTTCATCCTCTTGGGAGCCAAGACCCTTCAAGTCACCACCAGCATCATGGAGTATGGCTACCGGATCGTCGAAGATATGAAGAACGGTCTGATGCATTACATGGAAGAGCAGGGGGTCGACCATCTCGAGGATTTGGTTGGTCTCGCCAATAAGAACATCATTCCGGCCGAGAAGTTGAACCGCGACTATAAAATCTATCCCTCAATCGACCTAGATCAGTGCGTGGGTTGCGGCCGCTGTGTCATTTCCTGTTACGATGGCGCCCATCAGGCAATGGAGTGGGATCCGGAGAGTCGGAAGCCGAAATGCAACCACGACCATTGCGTGGGCTGCTTACTCTGCGCTCATGTTTGCCCGGTCGGCGCGATCAGCAAAGGCGAGCTCGAATTCAAAAAAGGTCGAGCCAAAGGTCGTAAAGCCGAAACCATCGTTCGTTAAACTCATTGATGAACAAAGGAGAGGATCGATTTCCTCTCTTTTTCATTGGGCGTGAGCAACGAGAAAAAGAAACGTTCACCCTCTTTACTCCAAAAGATGCACAATCATAAAAACGGAGGAGATCAGCGATGGCCAAATGCGATTGGGGGACGTCTAACCCTCTCATGATTCGTTATCACGATGAAGAGTGGGGCGTGCCAGTCCATGACGATCGGAAGCAATTCGAATATTTATGCCTTGAAGTCATGCAGTGTGGACTGAGTTGGTCTTTGATGATCGCCAAACGGGCGATCCTTCGCGTTTGTTTTGAGAACTTCGATTTCGAGAAAATCGCCGCTTATGGGGACAAAGAAGTGACGCGGATTCTCGAGACCCCAGGGATGATTCGTTCCCGCCGCAAAATCCTTGCGATCATTCAAAACGCCCGCTGTTTTTTGAAAATTCGCGAGGAATTTGGCAGTTTCTCTTCGTATTTATGGGCCTACACCGACAACAAAACGATTATTTATGACCATCACCCCGAAGGTTTTATCCCCGCAACAAACGCTCTTTCGGAGAAAATAAGCCGAGATCTTCGGCATCGAGGGTTCAAATATTTGGGTGGCGTCACGGTCTACGCCCATCTCCAAGCCGCTGGATTGATTCTTGACCATGGTAGCGAGTGTCCCTGTTATCAAGACATCATCGCCCATTATCCGGTGGTCTATAAAAAGCGTTATCACGAACGGGGCGTCCAATTTTTTGGCGCTCATTAATAACGAATTTCGGAATAACCTCTTGTTTTCTTGATTAGGACTCCTATAATATAAAAGTTGTAAAAAGAACCTTTATGACCTTTAACACCGAATTGCTGGCCCTTTGCCGGGGGATCAGCCAAAACTATCAAGCCCGCCTGAATGTGATCGCTAAAGCCCATGGGCTTAGCGCCCTCGAAGGGGAAATCCTTTCGTTTTTGCACTGCAATCCTGAAGTCGACACCCCCAGCGTGATGATCGGCTTATTAGGCCTAAGCAAAGGGGATACCTCGATGGCGGTGGATCATTTGGTTCGCCTTGGCTATCTCTCCAAAAGCCGGGATGAAAAAGACCGAAGGAAAAATCACCTTCATCTTCTGGCTTCTTCCGAAATCATTTCCCAGGAAATCGATCGGATGAGAGCGGAGTTCTTGAAGGAGATACTCCGCGATTTCTCCCCTGAAGACAAAAAGAAATTAAAGGATTATCTTCAAAAGGTTTTCAGCAATGTCACTGCCCAATAAAGACCTCCTAGGGACGGCCAACGTCAAATCCCTTCTTTTCAAACTTTCGATCCCGACGATCGTGGCTCAAGTGATCAACATGCTCTATAACCTAGTTGATCGGATTTACATCGGTCACATCCCGGATACGGGCGCTCTTCAATTGACCGCATTGGGCCTATGCACGCCCTTGATCCTTTCGGTGTCCGCTTTCGCTTATCTCGTCGGTTCGGGCGGCGGGCCTTTGGCTTCGATCGCCGCCGGAGAGAAAAACAACGCCAAAGCCGAAAAAATCCTCGGCAATTCCTTTGTGCTTTTATTGGGACTGGGAGTAATTCTGACCGTGGTGCTCTTGCTAACGGACCGGCCGATGCTTTTGGCCTTCGGGGCCTCGGAAAAGACGATTGACTACGCTCTCGATTATATGAATATCTATGCGGTGGGAACCTTATTCGTCATGCTGACGCTTGGTCTCAATCTCTTCATCACAGGCATGGGTTTCACAACCACAGGAATGCTTTCGGTGTTAATCGGCGCCGTGCTGAATATCGGTCTTGATCCGCTCTTTATCTTCACTTTTAACATGGGAGTCAAAGGCGCGGCTTGGGCGACGGTGATCTCTCAGGCGGCCTCGTGCCTATGGGTGGTTTTATTTTTGATGGGGAAGCGGACGTTATGGCGTTTGAAGATTGCGAATTTCAAGGCGGATTGGAAGCTCATCGGTTCGTTGCTTTTCCTTGGATCCGCTTCCTTCTTGATGACATTCAGCGAGAGCATTCTCACGGTTTGCTTCAATAGTTCGCTTCAGAAATACGGCGGGGATGTGGCGGTGGGGACGATGACCATCCTCTTCTCTTTAATGCAGCTCTCTTTCTTGCCCCTCAATGGCCTTGGCCAAGGCGCGCAGCCGATCATTTCTTACAACTATGGCGCCAAAAACAAACAGCGGGTTAAAGAGACCTTCAAATACCTCTTGATTATCAGCCTCAGTTTTGGGCTCTTCATGTGGTTATTGATGATGATCTTCCCACAGGGTTTCGCCCGGTTATTCACGAATGATGAGGCTCTGATAGAGCATATGGTGACCCCGGCTCGGATTTACGCGGCTTCGCTTGGCCTATTTGGGATTCAAATCGCTTGCCAACAGACTTTCACCGCGATTGGGGATGCCAAAAGTTCCTTAATGGCGGCGGTGATGCGGAAGTTCATTCTTTTGATCCCCTTGATCTATATCGTTCCATTGATTTGGAAGGGAAATCCGGAATATGGGGTCTACTTAGCCGAACCGATCGCGGACTTCTTGGCGGTGAGTTTCACTTCTTGCTTATTTTATTTCCAGTCGAAAAAAGCGATGGCCCGGATGGATCTTCCTCGCCCTTCTGCCTCGCCGGAAATCCTCTCAAAATAAAGGGGTTTTGAAGATATTTTTTAAAAAGGAAGGGGTTTTGACAAGGATTTCTTTAATCGATAGTGATCGAGAAATCCCCCTTTTTGAGTTTCTCTAGGAGAAGATAAGTCCCACGAAGGCATTCTTTTTTTGAGGGGAAGTTTTCGAGGGCAACGAAGAAAAGAGCGGTGGATTCACCATCCGAAATTTTTAAAGGGCAATTCGAACTTTGAACGGGACAATAGAAAGTGAGATCGACGTAATTCGTGATGTCGCCATTGGGATACAGCAGGGTTTCGGAAGGCCCGCTGGCGAGGGCAAACAGCTGGACCTTGTGAAGAGCAATCCCCGTCTCCTCACGGACCTCGCGTTTCAATCCATCGACGATCTTTTCTTCGTAATCGAGCGAACCGCCGGGAAAGCAATATAGTCCATTGTCAGTGCGTTTTTCTACCAAAATTTCGTTCTTTTCATTCACGATCAAAGCCGTGAGTCCCACGCTCAAACAAGGTTGATGCCCAATTTGGGCGCGGAGATAACGGATATAGTCTTTCTTGGCTTCGAGATCGGAGCTTTTCTTTTGATCGTCAAAAGGTTTTGCCATAATAATCCCCCCACGATTATAAGAGTTCTCCCTGCTTATCGGGAAAATTCTCTTACGTAAGGAAAAACGAAACATGTTATAATCGTCACGTTTTATGCAGCAGGATTCTCTTGTCTTCCCGCAAGGAGTATATCTTCCGAAGACGCCGATCAGCGCTTTCCCTGTAAATGAGCATGGCGATGTTTTCCCGACCGAGAAAACCCGCACTTTCGACTATGAGAAAGAAGCGGAGAAGATTTATCGGCCTCGGGGTTTCTTTTTTAAGCTCAAGCGCTTTTTCATCCGCCTGACGGGGATCCTCGTCGGCGAAAGCGTCGTCTATTTCCGTTATCACCTTCGCATCGAGGGCAAGGCGATCCTCCGCGAGCATAAAGCCTTGCTCAAAGAAGGCTATATCACCGTGGCCAATCACGTTTTCCCGCTCGATTGCTTGGCGGTCTCGGCCATTCGTTTCTTTCGGGTTCCCGAATTTCCGATTTGGCAGGACGGCTTCGAATCAAGCTCGGGCGGCATGTATCAGGCTTATGGTGGCTTCCCCGTCGTTAAAACGCCCTATGGACTTGAGAAATCCTATCAATGCATGAAAGACGTGCTCCTCGAAAAGAAATGGCTCCATGTCTACCCCGAAGCGGCTTGCTGGTATTATTACGTTCCCTTTCGGGAATTCCTCAATGGGACCTTCCGCTTGGCTTACGAGACTGGCGCCCCGATTTTCCCAATGGCTTTTTCCTTCCGAGAAAGAAAAGGCCTGGCCAAATTATTCTTTTCAAAGGAGCCGTTGGGAGCCTCGGGTGGAAGGAAGCCTCATTCTTATACTACTTTGTAGTATAAAACCTGGCCTTTTCGAGGGGCCGAAAGCCCGAAACAAAGCATCTACCCCACCGCACCGCACTGAAAACCGCTATACGGATTTTTGCTCTTAGAATGCCTAAAATTCCTCCTCGCCTTGCATGAGTGCCTATCCTTATATAAAAGTTCTATTTGTTTGCCTTAAAAGGTATGATAAGTTGGTTACAAAATTTATATCATTAAGCCAATCCGTCCTAGGGGGGTGTCAGGTAATGAATAATCCAAAAAACGTCCCAGCGCCAAGTGAAACAAAAAATCGCCGATTGACCTGGAAAGATTATGCTATCTTCGTTTCGTTTGCTCTTGCCCTGGCCGCCGTTCTTTCTTTTTTCGCTTCGGCCGTTCGAATGACCATCTCCTCTACCAATGGCGACGTCATCACGACCTATGGATCTGCCTATTCCTTCATATTTGGGGGGAAGGTCACCTCCGAACACGCAACCTACACTTTCAAAGGCACGAACGGATTATTGCTTTCAGGCTGGATCTTGATCCTCGTTGGCTTAATCGGAACGGCCTCAGGGATGGCTTGTGTTTTCTTGAACAAGCTCAGAGAAGAGGCGAGAACCGGCATTTTCCTCATCAGCGCCTTGTGCGAGTTTGTCGCCTCGCTACTTTTGTTCTCCTCGAAGACTTCGTTGGCCAGCACCTTATGCGTTATTATTGTCGGCTCTTATAGCGAAAGCGTGGCCAACACGATTGACAGCAATTTGAGCCTCCGTTTTGGGGTTTGGGGATCCGGCGTTTTTGCGCTTCTCGGGGCGTTAGTTCTCATCGTTACGTTGGCCAAAAGCGGTAATCTAAGCGCATCGTGGGCCTTTGCCAAAGATCATATCCAAAAACTCTGGAAAAAGCCTGCTGAAGGCAAATAACAACTTCAAGTCGGCGTTATTGATAGGATTTATTAGTTTTTGCGGCCCCCGTTTAACTGATAAACGATGGTGCCTTTGAAAGAGAGGCCTTTCTTAATTTCGCACCCTTCCGCCCTTTTGGCGTTCAGAAGAATCTTCAATAAACGGATGTCTTCGCTTGAGGCGTTCGGCCCCACAGCGACTTCTTTGATCAGAGAAAGCGGCTGATTGGTCAAAAATTCGGAGCGGTGAGGAGGCAAGAGGCGAAGGAGGCGGACTTCCTTTTCTTTTTCCCAGGCAACGTCTTTGTGAGTTGCACAATAAGAGATGTCATCCATACATTGCCTGTCCATCGAAATAAGGCGAGGGACGGCCGCGAAGAACTCGCTGGCATTCTTCCACTGCCGGCCCTCCTTGTTCAAAAGAAGCCTCGCCACCAAATCGTTGGAATGCCAAGCGAATTGGAAATTGCCGTCCGTGTTTTCCTGGGAGTCAGTTGGTGGCTCCACCTTTTTGAGGTCATAATCCACTAGCTGTTCTTTGGCTTCAAAAGAATTCTCCTTTTTGTTATCTGGTCGCAACCAATGAAAATCGTAGGCAACTCTTAAGCCTTTTGACTTGTTGGCGTAATACCCCCACATAAGGGGATCGTCAGGATCGTTTGTTCTAATGAAAGAAGAGACGTAGATGCATTTTTCTACTTCGACGCCAATCCGGATTAGGGCATGATCGCAATCGTTCTCTTCAATATGAAGAGATGATAACGCTTCGGAGATGCCGGGCATCTCCCTGACTATTTTTGGCCGGATGTCAAAACGGGTATCGGCCGGGTCGTTGAAAGATCTCACCGGCGAAAAATGAATCTGATTTTGGATGAGATTCTCCAGCTCGTAAATCGAAAGATCGCAATATTTGTAATAGATGCGTTCGTTATCGCCTTGCCGATTCATCGTTCCTCCTTCAGCCATTCGGTTAAATTGCGAAGCCTCGCATTCCAGAAAAATCATTTTTCGCGCTCGTGGGGCTTTAGGCCCTGATTCGCTCGCGCCGGCGGATCGATTGCTTTGCTTCGCTCAGCCGATGCTCACGATGAAGCTCGGACGGACGCCATAGTCCGCGAAGACGTCGTTGTAGTGGAGGGAGCCGACGTAGTGGACGGTCCCCGCGTTGTAGGAGTAGCTCGCACTGGGCGAGCGCGACCACCAAAGACCGTTCCCGAAATAGGAGGTATTGGTGGACATCCAGGCGCCCGTGGCCCTCGCGTAGTCGGTGAGGACGCCGCGACGGGCCGTGTCGTAATTTGAGTAAGACGAATTGAACCCGTAGCTCGTATTGATCAAATCCTGGTAGGACAGGGCGAAGATCTTGTCGCTCGTGTTCGCGCAGGCGTAGGAGTTGGACGACGATTCCGTCGTCGCGGCGGAGTTGTCGACAGTAGTTGTCGCGATACAGGACTTCTCCGCCTCGGTGAAGGCGACGTCGAGGAAGCCCTTGCCCGTGAAATTGTCCACCGAATAGGAGCTGCCATCGTAGCCGTTCAGCATCGCCCTTAGAGTTGAATACTGGTAATTGTTTGCATAGACCGTCGATCCGGAGACCGTGCGACTGGAAGACGAGGTGTAGTAAGCGCTCTTGTCCAGGACCTTCTCGGACATTACGAGGCCGGTCGCCGTCCCCTTGCCGGAAAGGACGCGCCACTCGATCGGCTCGACCTTGAAGTAATACGCCGTCCCCGTGGCGAAGGTGACGTTGCCCGAAAGGGATTTGTAGTTGGAATAATAAGGCGCGCCAGCGACCTTCTTGTATTCGTCTGACCCGTACTCGAGGTAGCCGTCGGAGTCGGAGTCGGTGGCCGTTTTAAGTGCCGCCAGCGTGGCGCTATCCTCCACCAGCGTCTGCGGGTATTTGCCCAAATCAAACGATGTTCCCAAACGTGCCTTCCCAAAATCGGCGGAGAGATTCACATTGGCCTCTGGCATCGCAAATGTGTAGGAGAAATCAGTCGATACAGCGGCGAAAGAATCATCATACCAAGTGATCGCGTTGAACGGATCCGCCACAGCGGGAGTCCCGGTGACCGTCACGCTCGAGGTGTATGCGAAGTCTCCAACGCCGGAAACGGTTCCCTTCGACTCATCTTTTGAAGTAACCGAAACGTGGTACTTTTTGGAGAACCGAGCTGTATAGGAAGTATCTTTCGATGGCACCGTAAATTTATAGGGGTTATCCGCCGAAACAAGATTATCGTTATCGTACCATCCCAAGAAACCATAACCATTTTGAACATCCGCGCTGATCGTTGCTTCTGAGTCATCGACATAATATCCAGCGCCATGAACAGAACAAGTCCCGGCCGGATTCGTTGCAATTTCTTTGGAAGACAGATAAAGGCAATGGCAGACCCCATTTGTGAACCTAGCCTCATAAGAAACGTCATTCGATTCCAAGGCGAAAGAATAGGGATTTGCCGAAGAAGCCAACGCTCCATTGCTGTACCACCCCGCAAAGGAATAGCCAGCATTAGGAGTCGCAGAGACGGTCACATTCGAGCCAGCGGCGTAAACCCCAGCCCCTGCGACGCTCCCGCCTTCGGCCGGAATGGAGATCAAGGATAAGGATACAGAGGCATTATGGCCCCCGAAGCAAAGGCTTCCCTCATCAATCGAAGAATCGCCCAAAGCTACGATTTTGATGAAAGAGGGCATCGAATTGTTGAAATTGCACGTCACAGCCAAATCCGAATCCGCGCCAAAGGTCTGCGAGTTTGTCTCCTCAAAAGAAGCCGTCGCCGACCAATAGATCTTCAGATTCGCCGAAGCATCCGCCTTCTTCAGGGACAATTCCTTCAATCCGCGGATCGGGCTGGTATTCAAAAAGTAACCACCGGATTTGATCGTCTGCCAATGATCGAGAGGATTGCAGAAGCCGGCATAAGCGAAAGAAAAGCGGATTCCTTGGAAGGAAATAGCGATGCCGTTCCCCGAAAGACCCGTGGAGGAGGCAGGCTGATCATTCAACCGATTCTCGCTCTTTGAAAAACTGATTTTATCGAGTTTTGTCTCGGAATACTGGGCGGTATACGTCGCTGGGCCCTCAACGGCGGAAATAGCGGGGAACCATCCGATGAAATCATAGCCCGACTCCCCTGAGACCGGTTTCGTTGGCAAGGTTCCGGAATAGGCCGGTGTGGTCCCATAGTCCCATTCTTTGGATTCGAGGACCGACCCGTCGTAATTGGCGAATGTGACGCTGTACTTTTTGGGCGTCTCTGAATAGGTAGCCTTATAGGTTGTCGGCCCTTTAACGACTTCGATCGAATGATCCCAGCCATTAAAAACGTAAGAAGCTTTCACATCATCCGGCTTCGAAGGAACTTTGTCGTAAGAGGGAGTCGAGCCATAGGCCCACTCCTTGCTTTCAAGGAAGGCGCCATCGGAGTTTTCAAAAATAACCGCGTAATGGCGGGCCGAGGCAGCGTATTGCGCTTTATAGGTCGTATCAGCGAGCAAAGGCGCTGGAGTAGGCGCCCAGCCCGAAAAAGTGTAGTCGTATTGGACCCCGGAGTTTTTCTTCGGAGTCGAACCATAGTACGACGGCGTGTCGCCTTCGGCCCATTTCCGGGAGTCGAGCACTTTTCCGTCATCATTCGCGAACGTCGCAACGTGGCGAATAAGTGTGGGATCGGAGCAGGGAAGATCCGGATGCGAAGCGCCAGAACCAGTTGACGAAGAGGAAGAAGAGGAATCTGAGGGGAAACTAAAAGCTATGGGCGAGGAGCCGCATGAAGTCAAAAGCAAGGTCGAAATAACGGCAAACATCAAACTGAGTTTTCTATGCATTGCGAGCCCTCTCTTTCTCAAAATAAGCATTGACCTTCGAAAGTCACTATCAAGGAGCAACAACACGAACGAGTGTCGGAAGTGTGGCATTGAAGTTCCACGCGGATGTCGACCAATGGGCTTTGCACCAGCTCACGATGTCCGCGGTGGTTGCCGAAGTCCCCAGTTCGTTGGCGTAAGAATTGCTGACGCCGAAGCGGGTGAGGCTTTGGGCGGACGAACGATAGCAATCCGTCAAGGTCGCGGCCGCATCCAAATCACCGACAAATCCGCCATTCTGGCTGTAAGACTGGACATAGCCATGAGCGCTGACGTTCCCCACGGCAAACGAGCCCGTAACCGTGCCAGTGATCTTGCCAGCGAATCCGCCAGCGTAGGCATAGTTCAAAGTCGAAGTGTCGCTCACGGACACGTTGGCGTAGCAGTTCGTAGCCGTACCAGTCAACGAGCCAACCAACCCGCCGACGGTGAGGCCGTATTTGTTGGTCGCCGTAATCGATCCGACCGCATAGCAGTTGGTGATCGTCCCACTGCACAAACCCGCCAAACCGCCGACCACCACCATCGTGCTCGCATCCGTATCGTAAGTTCCCGAAATCGTGAAGCCAGTAATGCCAAGGCCATCGACGCTGCCGGACAACGTGCAGAACAAGCCCAACGGATTGGCGGTCCCGGTGATGGTGAAGTTCTTGACGCTACGGCCACCGCCGATAAAATGGCCAGCAAAAACGCTCATCGGATTGATCGCCTTATTGTTCAAATCGATGTTGGAACAAAGCTTGAAATACGTATCGGCATAGGATAGGCCAGAATTCACCTGCGCAATGAAATAAACAAATTGTGAAGGATAGTAAATAAGGTAAGGATCAGACGAGGTACCCGTGCCCGATTGATAGGACGAAGCGATTGCTGTCCCATTCCACGGAGTTTGGATTTCGGTTAACGGAATGTCATAACTGATTGTGGCTGTGCAGTTTGCGAAAGAGTTCGTTCCGCTCGTCGTCTGAGCAAGCAAATGAACTTCCGTTAATTTCGAGCATCCTTGGAAGGCGTAGCTCGGGATCGCGGTTTGGGCGGTGATGCTGACGCTCCTGAGCGAGGCGGGCACCTGGCCGCTTGTGTAGTCACCGTTCGTCTGGTCGAAGGCCCAGGAGAGGACCCCGTAACAGGAAGAGGACGAGGCCTCGTTCGCCGAGCGCCCGCAGAAGGGCAGGCTCGCCGAGGTAAGGGACGTGAAGCCCTTGAAGGCGTTCTGGCCGATCGAGAGGCAGGTGGAAGGAACGGAAATGCTCGAAATAAGGGACATACCTTGGAAGGCGTTGGACCCGATGGAGGCACAGGAGGATGGCACGGCGAGAACGCCCTCGGTGTCGGAATTGAATTTCCCGACCAATGGGCAACCATAGAAGGCACACTGACCAATGGAGGCGACAGAATCCGACATGGTGAATTCCGTGACGGCAGAGCAATTGTAGAACGCCCACCCCTGGATTGCCGTCACACCGGATGGCACATTGAAGAGGCCATCGGTCGTAGAGTTTAGTCTCGAAAGCGAAGAGCAACCGTTGAAGGCGCTCTCGCCAATCGAAGCCACGGTGGCGGGAATCGTCACCGACGTGATCTTCGAGCATCCTTGGAAGGCGTAGCTCGGGATCGCGGTTTGGGCGGTGATGCTGACGCTCCTGAGCGAGGCGGGCACCTGGCCGCTTGTGTAGTCACCGTTCGTCTGGTCGAAGGCCCAGGAGAGGACCCCGTAACAGGAAGAGGACGAGGCCTCGTTCGCCGAGCGCCCGCAGAAGGGCAGGCTCGCCGAGGTAAGGGACGTGAAGCCCTTGAAGGCGTTCTGGCCGATCGAGAGGCAGGTGGAAGGAACGGAAATGCTCGAAATAAGGGACATACCTTGGAAGGCGTTGGACCCGATGGAGGCACAGGAGGATGGCACGGCGAGAACGCCCTCGGTGTCGGAATTGAATTTCCCGACCAATGGGCAACCATAGAAGGCACACTGACCAATGGAGGCGACAGAATCCGACATGGTGAATTCCGTGACGGCAGAGCAATTGTAGAACGCCCACCCCTGGATTGCCGTCACACCGGATGGCACATTGAAGAGGCCATCGGTCGTAGAGTTTAGTCTCGAAAGCGAAGAGCAACCGTTGAAGGCGCTCTCGCCAATCGAAGCCACGGTGGCGGGAATCGTCACCGACGTGATCTTCGAGCATCCTTGGAAGGCGTAGCTCGGGATCGCGGTTTGGGCGGTGATGCTGACGCTCCTGAGCGAGGCGGGCACCTGGCCGCTTGTGTAGTCACCGTTCGTCTGGTCGAAGGCCCAGGAGAGGACCCCGTAACAGGAAGAGGACGAGGCCTCGTTCGCCGAGCGCCCGCAGAAGGGCAGGCTCGCCGAGGTAAGGGACGTGAAGCCCTTGAAGGCGTTCTGGCCGATCGAGAGGCAGGTGGAAGGAACGGAAATGCTCGAAATAAGGGACATACCTTGGAAGGCGTTGGACCCGATGGAGGCACAGGAGGATGGCACGGCGAGAACGCCCTCGGTGTCGGAATTGAATTTCCCGACCAATGGGCAACCATAGAAGGCACACTGACCAATGGAGGCGACAGAATCCGACATGGTGAATTCCGTGACGGCAGAGCAATTGTAGAACGCCCACCCCTGGATTGCCGTCACACCGGATGGCACATTGAAGAGGCCATCGGTCGTAGAGTTTAGTCTCGAAAGCGAAGAGCAACCGTTGAAGGCGCTCTCGCCAATCGAAGCCACGGTGGCGGGAATCGTCACCGACGTGATCTTCGAGCATCCTTGGAAGGCGTAGCTCGGGATCGCGGTTTGGGCGGTGATGCTGACGCTCCTGAGCGAGGCGGGCACCTGGCCGCTTGTGTAGTCACCGTTCGTCTGGTCGAAGGCCCAGGAGAGGACCCCGTAACAGGAAGAGGACGAGGCCTCGTTCGCCGAGCGCCCGCAGAAGGGCAGGCTCGCCGAGGTAAGGGACGTGAAGCCCTTGAAGGCGTTCTGGCCGATCGAGAGGCAGGTGGAAGGAACGGAAATGCTCGAAATAAGGGACATACCTTGGAAGGCGTTGGACCCGATGGAGGCACAGGAGGATGGCACGGCGAGAACGCCCTCGGTGTCGGAATTGAATTTCCCGACCAATGGGCAACCATAGAAGGCACACTGACCAATGGAGGCGACAGAATCCGACATGGTGAATTCCGTGACGGCAGAGCAATTGTAGAACGCCCACCCCTGGATTGCCGTCACACCGGATGGCACATTGAAGAGGCCATCGGTCGTAGAGTTTAGTCTCGAAAGCGAAGAGCAACCGTTGAAGGCGCTCTCGCCAATCGAAGCCACGGTGGCGGGAATCGTCACCGACGTGATCTTCGAGCATCCTTGGAAGGCGTAGCTCGGGATCGCGGTTTGGGCGGTGATGCTGACGCTCCTGAGCGAGGCGGGCACCTGGCCGCTTGTGTAGTCACCGTTCGTCTGGTCGAAGGCCCAGGAGAGGACCCCGTAACAGGAAGAGGACGAGGCCTCGTTCGCCGAGCGCCCGCAGAAGGGCAGGCTCGCCGAGGTAAGGGACGTGAAGCCCTTGAAGGCGTTCTGGCCGATCGAGAGGCAGGTGGAAGGAACGGAAATGCTCGAAATAAGGGACATACCTTGGAAGGCGTTGGACCCGATGGAGGCACAGGAGGATGGCACGGCGAGAACGCCCTCGGTGTCGGAATTGAATTTCCCGACCAATGGGCAACCATAGAAGGCACACTGACCAATGGAGGCGACAGAATCCGACATGGTGAATTCCGTGACGGCAGAGCAATTGTAGAACGCCCACCCCTGGATTGCCGTCACACCGGATGGCACATTGAAGAGGCCATCGGTCGTAGAGTTTAGTCTCGAAAGCGAAGAGCAACCGTTGAAGGCGCTCTCGCCAATCGAAGCCACGGTGGCGGGAATCGTCACCGACGTGATCTTCGAGCATCCTTGGAAGGCGTAGCTCGGGATCGCGGTTTGGGCGGTGATGCTGACGCTCCTGAGCGAGGCGGGCACCTGGCCGCTTGTGTAGTCACCGTTCGTCTGGTCGAAGGCCCAGGAGAGGACCCCGTAACAGGAAGAGGACGAGGCCTCGTTCGCCGAGCGCCCGCAGAAGGGCAGGCTCGCCGAGGTAAGGGACGTGAAGCCCTTGAAGGCGTTCTGGCCGATCGAGAGGCAGGTGGAAGGAACGGAAATGCTCGAAATAAGGGACATACCTTGGAAGGCGTTGGACCCGATGGAGGCACAGGAGGATGGCACGGCGAGAACGCCCTCGGTGTCGGAATTGAATTTCCCGACCAATGGGCAACCATAGAAGGCACACTGACCAATGGAGGCGACAGAATCCGACATGGTGAATTCCGTGACGGCAGAGCAATTGTAGAACGCCCACCCCTGGATTGCCGTCACACCGGATGGCACATTGAAGAGGCCATCGGTCGTAGAGTTTAGTCTCGAAAGCGAAGAGCAACCGTTGAAGGCGCTCTCGCCAATCGAAGCCACGGTGGCGGGAATCGTCACCGACGTGATCTTCGAGCATCCTTGGAAGGCGTAGCTCGGGATCGCGGTTTGGGCGGTGATGCTGACGCTCCTGAGCGAGGCGGGCACCTGGCCGCTTGTGTAGTCACCGTTCGTCTGGTCGAAGGCCCAGGAGAGGACCCCGTAATAGGAAGAGGACGAGGCCTCGTTCGCCGAGCGCCCGCAGAAGGGCAGGCTCGCCGAGGTAAGGGACGTGAAGCCCTTGAAGGCGTTCTGGCCGATCGAAGTGACGTTATCCCCTATTAGCAGTGTGACGACAGAAGACATCCCGTTGCAAGCGTTGGAAATAAGTGTGCCGTCTTTGATGGTCAGATCCGTCAAAGTGGATGGAACATAATAGCCATTTGCCGAATAACCGCCCGTATAGGAAGTTTGGCCAAAGATAAGACCGAGATAGGAATTGCTGGCCGAAGAAGTGCCGGCGAAAGGAACAACGAGCTTTTGCAGGGATGAACAGCCACTCAAGGACGACGCGCCAATCGAAGCGACGGCATCGGGGATGCTCATCGCCGTTAAGCCAGAGCAATTGGCAAAGCAATAATCCCCGATCCCCGTCAATGAAGCATCGAGGTTAATCGCGGTTAAGAAACTCGCGTTATAGAAAGCGTAATTGCAGAGTTTCCCGTCGGTCGCAGAATTGACGTTAACCGTTTTTAACAGCGGGGACACGTAATAGACATGGCTGGTGTTGTCCGTGACAGATACCGCCGTAGAATCGGCATTGCTACCGCCAAAGAAATAATAGAAAGTATGCCCTTCGGTAAAGGGCAAAGTGACTTCGGTGAGCTTAAAGCAATTGCCAAAGGCCGCTTCGCCGATCGAGGTGACATTCGAACTGATTGTGAATGTGCTCAGACTATTGCAGCCGTAGAAAGCATAGTTGCCAATCGTTTCCACCGCCGCCATTTCGGGAAGGGCGACTAGAGCTTTGCAACCCGAGAAAGTCGAATCTTCGATCTTCGTCAAAGCATTGAGCTTGGGCAACTCCGTCAGGGAGACGCAATTCTCAAAAGCATGGCTCCCCAACGTCTGGATGCCTGTGCATTCAGGCAGCGTTAACAGCGAGGCACAGCCGGAGAAAGCATAATCGCCAACGATGGCAAGTTTGGCGCTAAAGTGCGTCGTCAAAATGCCAGCGCAATCTTGGAAAGCATAGGAGCCAACCGCCGTCACTGACGTGAATTCGGGCGTCGCTTGAAGGAGTTTGCATCCTGCGAAAGCGTAATTGCCGATCGTCGTCACGTTTGCCGTGCCGGTCAAGGAGACCAAACCGCTGCAATTCTGGAAGGAAGCATTGCCAATCGAAGTCACCGTGGTGGGCAAGACGATGTCGGTGATATCCGCATTGTTGGCAAAAGTGTTCACCCCAAGAGCAACCACCGGGCAGCCATTCACATAAGCGGGAGCCACCACTTTACCGCTCAAACCATTCGAAACGTTGAGGGTAGCCTCGTCATTCGCGAAACTGACCGAGAAACGGCAGGCTTTGGCTTCTTCGCTCCACCAGGCATAGGCTTTGCAGTTCGTGGCGGGCATCGAAGCGAATTCCTGGCTTTGGTCGTAAGAATCGAACCAGCCACCAAAGGTGTAGCCACTTCGGGTGGCCACCGTCGCAGTCGGGATCGATTGCTGATAGCGGAGCGTCAGATCGGCGACAGCATCGCCGCCGTTGGCAACAAAAGACAACGTGTAGGTATTGCGCGTGTAATAGAAATCGATCGTGGTCGTCCCGTCTGGCGAGATGGTCTTGCTCAAACTTGCCTCTTTCGGAGTGAACCCGGTATAAGTTTTGGCATTAAGAGTCACGTTTTGATCGGCTGAGCCAAGGCAAGGAACCGATTCCATCAAAGTGTAGTTATCATCCCCGACGTTCTGCCCATAGTAATTGACCACATAAGCAATGTCATTCCGGGCCGACCAATTCGCGGTAAGGGTGACATTCTGAGCAATCGCCCATTTGCCCGTCTGGGCAACCGGATCCGTACCATTAAGCCAGCCAGCGAAGGCGTAGCCCGTCCGAGTCGGCGTCGGCAACGCGTAGTCCGCATCGTAGACAAAGGAATCCGTGGCATGATCCACCGTTCCTTCGCCCGCATCATAATTGACCACATAAGTGTTCGCGGACCAGTTCGCGGTGAAAGAAAGGTCGCCAACGCTTCCCTTTTTAATCGTCAGCCCCTTCGTTGGAGTGCTCACATTGGCATTGGTCCAACCCGTGAAACTGTAGCCGGTCTTCGAAGGATCGGCCAAAACGATATCGTCCGATGTCACCGTGTACGTCGCGGGGTTTGCCGCCGCGTTCGTTCCGCCTTGGAGGGCGTAACTAATCGCGTAATCGTGGAGATTCCAGTGGGCGGTCAGATAAACGTCATGCGCTTGGGTCCAAGTGCCGGAGTTATAGCTGACTTCATTCGAATCGAACCAGCCGAGGAAATCGTAGCCGGCATAGGTTGGGGTTGGCAAGGCATAAGCCGAATCAAAAGTCACTTTGATCGAAGCTGAATCAACGATGCCACCAGCGGCATCGAGATGAAGAACATAATCATTCGCCTTCCAATGGGCCGCGAAGGTTTTGTTGCCAATGACGCCGGGGGCAATCGTGTAATCTTTGGTGGGCGTCGTTAAATCCGTTCCGCTCCAGCCCAAGAAAGTATAACCATAGCGTTCAACATTAGGGATGACGACCCCAGTTTCGATGTTGTAGCTCGTCGGCAAAGCGGCCGGTTGGTCGATTCCGTTCATTTCGTAGGTGATCGTGTAGGTGATTGGCTCATAGGAGGCCTTGAGACTAAGCGAAGCCTGATGGCCTTTCGCATCCAAAGTGTAGCCGGTCAGGACCCAGCCGTAGAAGGTGTAGCCGTCTTTATTGGAAGACGAGGTGACGTATTTTTGCTTTTTAATGGTCTGACTCGATTGATCCGGGGTACCCCCATTGCCATCAAAGGCGATGTCCGTCGTCCCGCCGATGGCATAGATCTTATCGATGCCAGTTTCGTAATCAAGGGATTTGAAAGCTTTGCCCGCATAGCACATCTGCTTCAAATTCTCCGTATCGCCAAAAGAGCCCGTCCCATCCAACTGTTTCAGAGCGGTGTCATAGTCCCCCGAGTTGATGGTATCGACAGCTTTATTCACCTTAATGGTCGGGGTCAGCCAAAGGAATACAAACAAGAGGATACCAACAAAACCCAAAAGCGAAGGGATGAAAATACGGAGAAACCGATTCCGCTTGGCTTTTTTCAGTTTGGCGGCATTGGCCGCTTCTTCGGCTTTTTTCTGCCGTTCCAAAGCATAGTCATCGATGATTTTCTGATATTTGGCGGTCAAAGCATCGGCATCTTTATAGCCCGAAATCCCTTTCAATTTCCCGATGCTGTCCGCCAAGGCATCCAGATCGAAATACGGACGGATTTCACGGGTGATAACGGCTGCCTTATAAATGCCTTCTTTGCGAGCTTCTTCTTTTTCTTTCTCGCATGCTTCAATCTGGTCTTCGCTATCTTGGAAAGTCAAAACCTTGGTGAATAGATCGATAGCCTGATCATATTCCCCGCTGTTTTTAAGTTCGATGGCCCGGTTATAGACATCCTGGGTCCCCAACTTGACGCATTCCTCGGCCTGCTCTTTGGCATCACGATAACCAGCGATGTCGGAGAAGGCCTTTTCCGCATCGGCCCACCGCTTTGCCTCTTTGAGGGCGAGGGCGGACGCATAGAGCCCGTTCAGCCGTTCTTCCTCTATCCGGTCTTTGATGGCCTGGTTGAGAGCATCGAGTCTCTTCTTTTGCTCGCTGTCGCCGAACTCGTAGGCTTTTTGGAAGTTGTCTTGACCATCAAGCGGCTTTGTCTGCGCCTCAAGCTCATCCACGTGGCGGAGTTGGAGATCCTCCAAGAGCTTATAGAGATAGGCTTGGGAGTTGGTCGGATCATTATCGAGGATTTTCTCGAGCAAAGAATCGGCCTTTTCGTAATTGCCATCGCCAATCAGGATTTCTGACCGTTTCAAAAGCGAAGGGATGTTCACATCGCTTTGAATGATGGTTGTTTTCTCTTTAGTCTCGACTTTCGGCGCATCGCGTCCCATCAGTTTGTCGATGCCACGGAGCAAGTCCTGCATGAAGCCTAATTTCGAGAGGTCCTGCGCTTGGAAGTTGAGCATTTCTTCAGGCAAATCGTAGGCATTCATCTCCCCATAGCACGGAATCAG
This sequence comes from Bacilli bacterium, assembly GCA_022647725.1. Lineage (GTDB taxonomy): Bacteria > Bacillota_I > Bacilli_A > RFN20 > CAG-288 > Enterosoma. The sequence continues at coordinate 777,264 of JALCLG010000001.1, read as the reverse complement.
ATAGCGATCACCATGGGACGACATAAGGGAAATAAACCGCGACCACTCGTTTTTGACCCAGACCGCGTTGAAATACTCGGCTTTGGTCCCCACCACCAGCATGATTTTCGCCGAATTGAGGGCCGCGAAAATATAGGGCTCGTACAAAACGCCGATTTTCTTTTCCAAAGTGACTCGCGAGAAGAAGACCTTATAGCCTTTTTCCGTCAGCTCGTCATAAATCTGCTGAGCCAAGACCGAATCCTTGGTCCGCTTCCCCGAATCATCGGATTCCTTGTAGCAGATGAAGACATCGAAAGGATCTTCCTTTTGGGAGATGGCAAGGATGTTTTTCTGAATCGCGGCGATTTCTTCGCCTTCAACTTGGTACTCTTGACGAGCTACCACGTCGGCTTTGGCAAGGGCGTTCTTGTAATCGACGTCCTGGACGATCGACTCAAACGAGGCTCGGTGCATGGTCGGCTTCTTTTTCTTCGTGGCCGGGTCGTCGACGTACTCGATGCCATAGCGGCAGAGAACGATGCCCCAGTAAGCCTCGGCTTCGTCGGGGAATTCCGCCAGAATGGCTTGGTAGGCCAAAAGGGCTTTGTCGAATTCGTTACGCAGGCGCAGCGCGTTCGCGCGATTAAAAAGATTCGTTTTCTTTTCGGAGTCGTTGCTGGCAATGGTTTGCTTGGTGCCGCAAAAGGGACAGGTTACAACACTTTCACCCTCTTTGGGGTCGAGATCTCCCCCACACATTTTGCATTTAAACGTGGCCATTGAATTTTCCCCCATTGTTCCCAAGAAAGGCGAAGGCTAACAGCCATCGCCCATCGTTTCAAAAAACTTGATTAAACCGATTTTTTCTTACTGGCTTTCGCCAATTCAGACCTTTCATCGAGGAGACGACTCAATCGATTGAGTAAAGTATATGAACATTGAAGATCTTTTTTTGATATTGATTCTCGCAGTTCCACATAGACGCGATTAATTTCATCCTCAGTTTCCGTAATTTCTGGGCTCGAAACCGGGTCGCAATAACGGGTTTTTTCTTCGACTTCTGATGCTTTTTTCTTCAAATCATCGTCAGAAATTTCAGCCACCAAAGCCTGCATATTGACTCGAAGTTCTTTGACGAAAGAAGTATCCACGGACCTCGAAGAGTTTCCGCTCTCGACTTTCTCGACGTAATCCTTGGCTTGACTCGTCCCGACATAGCCGATGATGGCGAGAATTAAGAGAATCCCGCTCACGACCGCCGGTGCCCAAAGCGGGACTTCCACTTTGGCATAGGTCACTAAGACTCCTTCGAGAATCGTCACGATGAGAGTCACGGCCGATTGAATGATCGCGTACGTCAAACCCACTTTGAAGACGGGCCAGCCATAGAGTTTGCTCTTGATCCCCTCGTGAGCGAAGGCGTCATATGCCACGAAGCCCAAGGAAAGAAGCGAGACCATCTCGAAGGCGTAGACGAGCCACCAAAGCCCCAGATTCGGATGGGGGTAAGGGATGGCGAAATAAAGGATATTGAAGATTGCAAGGATCGAAACGAGGACGACGCACCAACGGATCAGGGACTTCTTGCTCATAATCAGGCCCCCTTCTTGTGCCCGCAGTTCGGGCAGAAATTGGTCGTGATGCCTTTCGTGTGGCATTCAGGGCATTCCCAAGTCGCAGGCTCTGGTGTCGGCGCTTCCGGCCGCTTCGTCCCGCAGTTCGGGCAGAAATTCGAGGTGATGTTCTTCGTATGGCAATTCGGGCATTCCCAAGCGCCCGCAATCGTCCCGCCGACGGCGCTTCCGGCCCCGACAGCCGACTGAGCAACCGGGGTGACCGCGTCTTTGACGGTTCCGACGACGCCTGCCGCGACACCGATTCCAACGCCCAAGCCGACAAGGTCCTGAGCGATTCCTCCGCCCTGGCCCCCGCCTTGACCACCGCCGTTTTTGACCGCTTCGGTCGCAACCTGGCGTTGGGTCTCCTGCTGGTAGGTGTAGCCTTGCATCTTCATCGCGTCGGCCTTGGCCTGCGCCTCGGCCCGCATCGCATCGGCGTGGCCCTGGGCCGCGATGACTTCCGTCTTTGCCCCCGTGGTCGCCTCGACGATCTTGCGTTCCTGGGCCGCCTCGGCTTCGGCTTTCTTGATCTTCTCCTGATTGACCGAAAGATAGCGCTCGGCATACTGCTCCTTGAGCCGTTTGAAGTTCGGGTCGTCGTCCGGGGTCTGGATGACCATGACGAAGAATTCCGGCATCAATAGGCCGTATTCCGCCAAGGTCGGATTGATCTGCTCTTTCAGATACTGCGAGATCTCGTCGAGGTGCTCGTCGACCTCGAGGATGTTGATGTTCTCCTCGCGGATGGCTTTGGCGAGGTAGGACTTCACCTTGGTCATCACCAAAGACTTGAACTTGCCAACCATCCCGGTGAGGGAGTAATCGTCCCCCATCAGCTCGTTCTGGCCGAGGCCGGATGTCGTTCCGACGACCTTGAGCAAAAGCTTGCGACCATCGACGGCCTTGATGTTGAATTCGCCGCTGGCGCCGAGCTCGATGTGGAGCCCGCTCGCGGGGTCGAACATCCTCACTTTGGAGTTGGTCCCCCACTTCACGCCCATCTGGGTCGTGAGGTTGATGAAGTAGACCTCCGAATGGAAGACCTCTTTGCCGCCCGTGGGCAGCTTATACATCTTATTAAGGATAGGAAGCTTCTCCGTGTCGAGCGTGTAGCGGCCCGGCCCGAAGGTATCAAGCGCCTCGCCGTCGCGGAAGAACACGGCTTCCTGGGATTCGTGGACGATCAGTTGACTCCCAGCGCAAAAGTCCTCAATCGGGTGCTTCCAGATGAAGGTCTCGTTGTCGCCCTCGTACTTGAGGACGCTGATCATTCCTTCTTTGGCCATCTGGGCCTTCTTCAACTCTTTTTGGACATCGACCTCGCTCTTGCAAACCGGACAGGTATACGCGGAGGCGTTCTTCGCGACGCTCAAATGGCAGCCGCAAGTCGGGCAGTCGACCTCGACCATGTTGCCAAGAGTTTCAGGTGTTATAAGTTTGGCGCCGCACACCGGGCACAGAGCGTTCTTCGCCTTGGCTTGGTCGTAGACGACCGTGTTCCCGCATTTGGGGCAGACCATCGAGGCCATCCGATCCTTTTTAACATCAATAAGATGTCCGCAGGTGCACTGGATGACGTGATTCGCAAAGAAGCCGTTGTTGGCTTCGAGGTACTTCCCGCAATTCGGGCATTGGATCACAAATTTTGCCATGATAGGTTTTCTCCTTATTTATTTCTTGTCTTGATAGTCGGACACCACGGTGTTGTCGAGAGCGAAATCGAGACACATCATGATGATTTCGTTCCGAGTTCTCCCGGTTTGCTCCGCCACTTCGTCAATCCGTTTGACGAGTTCGAGCGGGATCCGAGCCGAGATGACTGCCGAATCACCTTTGTACTTCTTTGAGGGGATCGTCAGCTTCTTTGCATCATCCATAGGTTTCCTCCATATGTCATCTTTCAACTACAACAATATTACATATGCATACATTTGTCAACAAATCGATAGATCTATCGGGAATTTGAGGCGGCCCACGCAATCAACGGCGAGAGAAATAAAGCAATAACCAAAATGAGAATTATCCAAGAGCGGGCCGCTTTCTTCTTGCCTACGATAGAAGGCCGGAAGCCATTGATGAATCGGGCAAAGGAGCCTTGGCTGGAAGGGTCTTGGTTTTTTGCGACTTTCCCACGCGGATTGTTTTCCATTTCGTTTATTCTAAAGGCGAATTCCTCGGCTTACAATGTGAGTATCTTGATGTGATACTTTGAAATCAGGCTAGCAAAACTCAACCTTCCCCTGCACTCCCCCGGCAAGCGTATTTACGCCTCCGGCGATCGATTTAACCTTTTTGGCAAGACTTCGGCTCCACCCGAAACAAACGTTATAGCATTCAGCAAGATATTCTTCCCCTTCAACCCTAACAATAACCTTCGCCTTTTCCAACTGCTGAAAATAGTTGCGGTATTTTGCATCGGAAACCCCTAAAATTTCAGGAGAGACATGAAATTGCTTATCAATCGCCCGCACAATGCATAGCATCCGATGATAATCATCGGAAAGGCGGTTCAGCTTCCTTCGATACGTTTGATAAAGAACCATGCGAACCTCCCCCAGGGCAACGTCTTTATGTTTGACTATTGATTAGTCTACTCTATTGGTCAAAGCAATTCCATCAAAATTCCCCCTGAAGTTTGGAAACTTTTTTGTAAATCTTTTTCGAAGGCCGAAATTCATCGAAAAATCCCTTGGTCTCGCGCGCGCGAATTACTAGTCGTAGTGTTACTGAAAATTTTCGAAGCCAACTTTTGGACAGAAATCCAAAAACAGGTTAGAACTCAGCCTCGTTTTACATTTACATTGTTATCGTAGAATCGACGGTTTCACGTTTTTGACAGGCTTGAAAACTTCCCTATAATGGGCTCGCATAACAATTGGGGGAAACCGACTAAAAAAGTAGCCAAGAAGAGACGAGAGCGATCAGCAACAATTAGATGCTCAGGGGCCAGCGAAAGGGAGAACTGGCAAGGACGGGGCATCGCCAATACGAAGCCCAGGGAAGAACCACTAAGAAGCGTTCGTCCCTAGACGTGGGTAACTTATCCGGGAGGCTGTGGGATGCCTCCGACATCAAGAAAAGGTGAAACAGGATAAGGGAGGTGGCGCACATTGCGCCAGCCACCCCTCCCGCTCTATCGCAGCGGGATACCCGCCTGACGCTAAGAAAGAACACAGGAAATCAAGATGGACACAACTATTTTTGAAGCGCCTCAAAGCGCCGAGACTCCCAAGGCGACCTACGCGGCCACCGCGGACTGCGCGCGGATTTCGAGCTTGAAGAACTACCAGACGGAAAAAGGAGAGTTCGCGGGAATTCTCAGGGCGACGATGGCCTGCCCTGAGACCGAAAAAGTGATGGATGGCCGCTACGGCTATTCCTTTTTCTCGGACTTCGGCGACGGACTAGGCATCAACTATGGCGAGGACGGAACGATGATCGACGTCTTCGGCCGCACGGCCCAAAGGATGGGCCCGGACGATTGGTCGGAGCTGATCCTCGCCGTGCGCGAGGTGGGCGCGCGCTTCACCAAACTGACCCTGACTCTCGTGGACGTGAGCCACGTCTTCCAAACCGAGGAGATGGCAGGCAAGATCCAGAACCGGGAATTCGTGACCCGGCTCCGCAACCTCTCGATGGTCCGGCCTCTCTGCGGAGGATCGTTCTCCGCGACCTTCGGCACGAACCGGACCCAGCAGCTCGTCGTCAAAGGCAAGGAGGGCGGCCGCATCAGTTTCTCGATCAACTTCTTCGGGGAGCAAGCCAACGAAAAGGCGGATGAGCTTCTGGCGGCGATCCAAACCGAGCGAATCGGCGACTTCGTCACCACCGCTCTCGCCAGCGCCGTGGACTTCAAGGAACCGAACGACAAAGACGAAGACCACCGGAGCGAAGCCCCGCGCTGGACGAAATGGGTTGATTTCCTCAGCGGGGCGGAGCGCATCGTCAAACTCTCGCACGCGAAGGCGGCCTCGCCCATCGAGAAAAGCGAGCAATGGCTCTTCGACGAGGCGGCCCGCGCGATCGCGAGGCTGTCCCTGGCCCTCGGGGAGGACGCCATCGAAACCTACAAACGGCTCCGGGACGAAGGGATGAAGCGGCTCGACGAGAAGGACGCGAAGGCCATCAACGATTACCGGAAGGCCCACGGGATGGCCGTTCTCTCCTACGACGCCATCCTGACGATGAGCGCCGAGGGCAAAGAGGCGGCCCGCTCATGAGCGTCTTCCGGAACAAAATCCACGGGAAGCATTACTGGGTCGTCCAAATCTACCGGAACGGGAAGCCCCACCATTTCTACAAGGACCCGAAGACCGGAGCGCCCTTGAAGAGCTACGCCGAGGCGAAAGCCGCCGAAGCCGACGCCCTGATCGAGAAAGACACATTGTTGAGCGGCAAGGCCAAGACCCGGGTGGGCGATCTTTCCGCCGCGTTCCTCGCGGAATACCAGAAGACCCACAAGCCCTCGAGCGTCTACTCGCGCTGGAACCAGATGAAGAACCACATCCTCCCGGCGATGGGCAACTACACCGTCGAGAAACTGACCAACGACGACCTCGACTGCATCAACGAGCGGCTGAACAAAGGCCCCAAAACCTCTTTGGGGGGCGTCATCTCGGCGGCCCGGGGATTCATCCGCTTCCTCCGCCGCTACAACGCCACGCTCCTCCCTGAGCGGATCTACGCCTTCCTCGACCCCTATCCCCACACCCACCAATACAACGTGTGGACCTTGGAGCAGGAAAGGAAGTTCCTCTCCGTCATCATCAACCCGAGGGACAAGCTCCTCTTCACGCTCTTCTGCGAGTACGGCTTCCGCATGACGGAATGCATCGCCCTCAAATACTCCGACATCGACGTCCAGAACATGACCATCTCGATCAACCGGATCGTGCTCACGAAGTCGATGTTCAAAAGGCAGATCTTCACCACGCCGAAGACCAAGCGCTCGATCCGGACGCTCCGCCTCCTCCCCGACATCATCCCCCTGCTCAATCCCGAGGCGAGGCAAAGCGACTTCCTCTTCCCCGGGGAATACGGGGCTTACGTCATCAACGAGGGCCACGTCCGGCGGCTCGTCGTCAAATACGCGAACATGGCCTCTCTGAAGCCAATCCGGGTCCACGAATTCCGGCACAGCTGCGCCTCGAACCTCCTCCGGGGGATGGTCCCTTTGCGGATCGTCGCCCATTGGCTAGGCGACACCGAGGCCACCGTGCTTGCCTATTACTCCCACATGTTCCCGGACGAGAGCGGCGACGTGGCCAAATTCTTCGCGGCCAACCCGCTTCGGCCCGGACAGGTCATCGACGAGAAGAAAGATACGAAACTCATTGCGCCACCCGATAGCGGCGACGACGGGCCAGAGATGTGAAAACACACGAAAGGAAAAAAACAAATGAACAACAAATTAGACAAACGAGAGATCCTGGGAATCCAGGCAACCATCGTCGACGAGGCGAAAGCCGGAAGGCCGAGCGTCCAAACCCGCCAAATCTACGCGGATGGGGTCGCGGTCGACCGGAAGATGGGCGAGGACGGCCTTTTCGTCCGCGTCAGCGAACTGCCCCTGAAGCTGATGGGCATCATCGAGACGCTGGTGAACGACGCGGTCGACAAGCTCGACGAGGCCCCCGCCATCATCTCCTACGCCGAAGGGCGGAACCGCTACTTCACGCTGAACGGACGCCATTACTGCACGGCCTTCCTCGACGAAGGCAACCGCTTCGAGAGCCCCTTCGACAAAGAACTCCGAAAACTCATGAGCGTGCTTTACCTCTTCAAGGAGACCTTCGGGGGCGTCACTCTGGACGAGATCGACTACGACCCGAGAGAAGACGCCCTCTCGCCCGAGAGCGAATTGGTCCTCTCCCTTGGCCGCGCCGCCTTCGAAGGCAAGGACTGGTCGAAGATGGATTGCCGCTCCATCGTCCATCTCGCCTATGAGGTGGCTTCGGCCACCAGCGGCTGGATGATCCCAGATTCCGACAGCGCCGAAACGGGCGGTCCAGAAGGCGAACTCTACGCCCTGGCCTCCAAGGCGATTTCCGATAGCCTATTGGAAAAGCCCAGCAAAACCGACATGGAACGGAATCAGGATGTCCTCTCTGGCATCTTTATCGGCAAGGGCCACGCCCCCTATGGGGTTGCGGCCTTGTGGGCAAGCCTCACCTACGAAATGGCTTTCCTGAGCGGAAAATTGAAGGACGAGACCAGCCTGCGCGGGGTCCGCCTGCCTTTGAAGGAAAAGGACCTCATCGAGAAACCGGCAGACCCCCTGAAGGACGAGAACGACTTCCTCGGGGCCTTCTCCGAGGACTCGGCTTACCGCAGTTTCAAGAAGCTCCAAAAGCAAGGCGAGGCCGATCGGATCGGCAAGGATACCTCCCCCATCCTCTCCGACATCATCAACCGATGGGTGTTCCCCTCCTTCCGGTCTTCGGGAGAAGCCTGATTTCTATCAAGACGAAAGGCGGCATCAACGGCATCGCAAAACGATGGCTGAAGATGGCCGCCTTTTTCTTTTGGTTTTTTAAGGGCAAAAAACAATTTTCAGGAAAAAACCGCACTGAAAACCGCTATACCGAAAATCGTCTTTTACAGAATTTATTCGACAGTGTCTAATGAATTACAAATTTTGGTCGGGATGGCGGGTAACCCTCCGAATCGGCGAGCCCTTATTCGCCGACAAGAAACTCGATCGTTCCGAGGCGGTGGTGGAACTCCGTGACCGCGTCCATCTGGCGATGCTTCATCTTGCCGGGATCCCTGATGAAGAAGAAAATCTCGAATTGAAAAAGCATTATTCCTACCATTGAGGGCGTTTTCGTCTTTTTCTTAGCGAAACTTGTTAGAATATTACCGGAGGTATTTTTATGCCAAGTTTCGCCGATCCTTTCACCGCCAATGTTCAACGGAAAATGAACAAAGCCGAACTGATTCAAGCCTTGCGTCTCGATATCGCGGGTGAGCTGGAAGCCATCTATCTTTATGATGCCCATTACCAAGCCACGGACGACATCCACGCCAAAGCCGTCCTCGCCGACATCCGCGATGAGGAGAAAATCCACATGGGCGAGCTGATCACTCTGATGCGTTCCCTCGATCCGAAAGAAGCCGAGCAATTCCTCAAGGGCGAGAAGGAAGTTAAGGAACTCTTTGAAGAAATCGAGAAGAAATAACGATCTTCCCCACGAGAAAGAGGCTTGCCGGAGGCCTCTTTTTTCGTTTTATCTTTGCAAAACGCCCCTCTTTTTCAAAAGAAAGACGTATATAGGAGCAAATGAAAGGCGAGCAATCCTCACCACGTCGACGTTTTCCTGAATCCGTCCCTGAAGTTGTGGCTCTTTTTCGTGCCGCAGACCCTCGAGAAGAGATAATCGATCGTCGCCCGAAAGCCGTATTTCCTAACATGGAAATATTGGTACATGAACAGGTCCCCGTAGGCGGCGAGCTTGGCGAATTTGATGCCCCTGTGCTTCTCGAAGTTGAACCTCAGGTACGAGCAGAGGTTGTTCATGGGGGCCATCTTGGCCTTGTATTCTTTGTCTCCCGGCGCGTATTTGACCCAGTCGTCGCCGAGGGAGAGCTTCCTGATCGCCGCGTTGTGGCAATGCGCCCCGTCGTGGGTGAGCTTTGACCCTTCGGCGACTCGGCCCTCCAAGCATCTTTCGACCGAGCTGCCGTAGGGCGTCCCGAGCTTGGCGTAGACATCGCAGAAGCCGCGGCCGCGCGAATCGAAGGCCACCTCCATGTAGGCGTCCCTGGAGATCCTCCCGGCGTAGGTCACCCAGACCCCGTCGACGAATCCGGATGCCCTCGTGGGGGCGAACCTCATCTCATCGATCCAGACATGGCCGGAAAGCTCGGATTCCCCCGACCATCCCTCGGCGGCGTCGAGGCATCGGTCCCTCCAATACTGAGCGGTTTTTGCGTCGACCCCGCAGACCCAGGCGATCACCCAGTCCGGCGATCCGAGCATCACCATCGCGACGATCGATTTGATCTTGTCGGGCGTCAGCTTGGAGCCCGAGAGCGATGTGGCGGAGGCGTCGGAGAATCTCCTCCCGCAGGATGGGCAACGGTATCTTTGGACACCGTCGGCCCTGCGTCCGTCGAGGCGGAGCGGCGAATGGCATGCCGGGCATCTCAGATCCCTTTTCGCCTTCCGCGAAAGGGCGGCTTTCTCAAGCTTGGCGGCGGCCTTCGCCCGCCTCTCCTTCTCAGCTTGCAGCATCAGCAAAAGCGACCCCAAATCGGCGTCCGGCATCGCGGATACGTCGTCCCTCGTGAGCATGAAAAAATCCCTTTCCGGGAAATTGGGGGGCGTCCCGAGGGAAAGGGCCATTATTGCCAAACAACCAGATCCCGGGGCGCCTCCCAACTTCCTCTAGTTGTTTGGCGATGGGATTATACCACGGCGGGGTTCTTACCTTTCATTTGCTCCTATATACGTTATTAAATGAATTAAAGTGTATAATTAAAGCAACTAACTATTTTCCAGGCGAACTCCGTTCCATAGAAGATTGAGGGGGGTTTACTTAGGTATGTGGCCAACTAACTTAGGGATGCAGGTATCGTATGTCGTAGGAATCGTGGTCATTCTCCTCTTTGCCATCACCTTCCTCACCCTTTTTATCCTGTATTATAAATCGCGTAAAAAGAATATTGAGAACCACATCGAAGATACGGATATCACTAAAGAAATCCATGAGGATCGTACTTCTTACGATAAGCACAAACATAAATACACCTTCATTGAGTCTGTCAAGAAGACCCAGAAGTCTGATAAGAAGGTATCCGGTGTCTTCAATGTCATCCTGGATATCCTCTATTTTGTTGTGTTCATTTTCCTGATTGTCTCTATGCGGATCCGTTCCGATAATGGTCTGGTCTGGTTTGGCAACAATGCCTTGATGGTGGTTGAGACCTCCTCTATGGAGACTCTCTACTCGGGCAATACCTACTTGAAGGAGAACGGCTTATCGGATGATAAGTACCGTATTCCGCAGTATTCGCTGGTTGTCATTGATAAGGATCCTGCTAAATTAGCGAATATTCAGCAGTATGAAGTCATCGTCTTCAAGATGTATGATGAAACTCTTCAGTCGGATATCAACGTCATCCATAGAGTCATTGAAATCAATAAAGATGCCAGCGGCAATGTTACTTCCTATACCACCCGCGGTGATTCCAACTCAGGTTCATTAACAACCGAAACCAATATTCCGGTCAATACCGGAGCCTCGACGGATCGTATCTTTGCAGTATTCGGTGGCTTTGATTCATCGACCAACAAGATCTATCAGGGCTGGAGAAACACGGTCTTAGGTTACTTTGTCGTTTATCTGCAGTCGGCCATCGGTATCATCACGGTCGTCATCGCCATCATCATTCTGATCCTCTACTCCATCTTCTACGATAAGATCACCACCTGCCATGATAAGCGTTATGACGAACTGGTCATGGAAGCCTGGGAGATTGAAGAGGCGGATGTCAAAGAGATTACTGATCCGGTCCAGGTCAACACGGCCTTAACCTTAGGTTCCGGCTTCGGAAAGCTGTTGATTCTCACCTGTCTGAAACGGAAAGACAGCAAGCATCCTTACTTCTATCAGGGCAAGCTTGTCAAGAAGCCGATTGTCTTTGCTTTCAATGATGTCCGAGCCAGCATCCATTATGATGGCTATGTCCTTAAGGGCGATGCCAAGGAGATCTTCTCCTTAAGCAATGCTGCTTCTTCCCTCACGGATAAAGGCGATGTCTATCTGACCGCCAATCCGGATTCGCTCCTCTCCTTCAGCGGAGACGAAACGAAGAAATATGCCTTCACTCTCGAGATCCGTGTTCTTCCGAAAGGTCAGAAATGGCTGATTGTCACGCCGGCAGCCTTACGTGAGCAGCCGGAGACTTCCATCTACCACGCCTATCCCGCTAAGAAGAGCTTATGACGAAGCGGACCCGAGCTAAGAAATTCCTTATCGGGCTCTTGATTGTTGCCGTGATGGTGGCTTTAATTTTCTTGGCTTGCTTCTTAGCGATGGGCCTTCATCAGCAATGAGTGTTAGACTATTAACGTTTGAAACGGAACTGTTGATGTTCTTTGGAGGATTAACGTATGGAAAACGAAGCTGTTAAAACGGATGAGTCGCCGGTGACACTCTTAGCCAGTGAACCGGATGGCACGGTCAATCTGGTCAATCTGCCGCAGGTGTCCTTATTGGATGATGAAAACCGTCTTTATCCTTTCATCGTCAATGATGACTCCATCTATCTGGGCAAGCGGAAAGAGTATATGTTCACCGGTCTCGTCAAGGACGGACCGATTCTTTTGATCGCTCACATCCATGGCGAAGATCAGATCATCCCCAACAAGTATCATAAGTACATCGGCTTCATTCTCGAAGGCGATGCCCGGAAGATCTTCCATATTGCCAATCCTGTCAAGGCAACCTTGACCGAAGAGACCTCCGAATACCTCATCGATGACATTTCTTCCTTAAGTTACGTCGGTGGCGAAAAGTATACTTACACCATCTACGTCAAGTCCGGTGTCGGTGAAAGCCTCGAAGCATCCAACATGATCACCATCTATGCCGAGAAGAACGATTATGTCTATACCTTCGATTCGATCTTCAGCCGTTGGGCTGAAGGCAGTGAACCTGCCAATATCGATGGATTCAAGCAGCCCGCCCCGAAGCAGAAAGTCATCGAAGCTCCGAAACCGGGTATGTTCGATACCCTGATGAAGAAATGGTAAAGCTTCCCCAGTCCAAACTGGAAAAGCGTCGGCGGCGGATTCTCATTCTCGGGATTGTCCTCTTTGTCCTCTTCCTGATCGGGATGATCGTCAGTGCCTGCCTGGAACAGGGATTCAAGTTCTATGCTTATGTCTTCCTGACCTTAGTGATCCTGACGCTGCTGATCTTTGCCTTCCTCTTAGCCGTGCTTTCGGAGACGAGCCAAAACGAGGCTGAGCTTTCCAAAAAGGCGACAGCCATCTGCCCTAACTGTGGCAAGGAGAACCCGGGCGATGCTCCCTACTGTCAGTATTGCGGCCATCCGTTGAAGTAGCACCTTAGCTATTGATCCCGTCAGCGCTGCTGACGGGATTTTTCGTTGCCCAGGTTCTTAAAAAGCCCGACAAAAGGGGAATCGAGCAACCGTACTTCTAAAAGTTTCGATTTGTTAGAGTTTCAGAAGCTAAGAGACCACGAACATTTTGGTGACGTTCTCTACTTTAATCGGATTTCCCCCATTAAAACCAATCGATAATGTCGAATCGGAAAAGCTGATATAAGTGATTGTGTTTGGCTTTTTTGGATTAGGAGATAATAAATCTTTGACTTCGTTTATGCCGTTAAAACAGGAATGGAATCGAATGATAATATGTGAAACCCTCACTGATTGATTGCGGGCATATCCATTTGTTTCATAATTTCCTAAGCCTCCTGTAAAGGGGCTCAAAACCATAAGGTCGATAGAATTAGGATAATCTGATGATATATTTGTTTTTATCAAGCTTGTGTTCAACAAGTTATTTATCTTATTCAGTTCCTCTTTCTCCATATTGAATTCCTTTCTGCCAGTCATTTGCTGGCAAAGAAACAATCTTCTAGTAATATTATACAACTCACTTTTTCATCGATTTTCAGTCATAACTTATCAAGAAGCACACATTTAAGTGACTTTTATCAAAACCAAATTTGTGTCTAATTTTAGAATGTAACAAAAAATGAAAAGCCCTCAGCTTTACTCGTGGCATATTTTCCTAAAGCCTGCCAAAGGAGACGAAATAAACCTTGAAGCCAATAAGCGGGTGTGTTATAGTATCTCTCGCGTAACGCTTTTTTGCGTTAGGCCAGATACAGATAGATAGACTTATTCACGGGAGGTAAAACACATGAAAAAGGGAATCCATCCGAAATATTATCGTTGCAAGGTGACGTGCATGACGTGCGGCAATACGTTTGAGACGGGTGCGACGGTTCCGGAGATCAAGGTCGATACTTGCTCCAACTGCCATTCGTTCTACACCGGAAAGCTTTCGTATACGTCGGATTCCGGCCGTGTTGCTAAGTTCCGTAAGAAGATGGCTGCCGCCGATGCTGCGCAGAACGCTGCTCCGGCTGCTGACACTAAGACGAAGTAATCGTCCGAAGAACAAGCAAAAACATAGCTGTGCGGAAACGCACAGCTATTTTATTTGCCTCTTTTTCACTATAATAGAACCACGATGAAAGAACCCAAGCCGCTGATTCTCACCGAGGAGCTTAAGGAAATCCAGTCACGTCTGTCCCAGCCGGACAGTGATGACCTTTTCTATATTGAAAAAGATTCCTTGCTGCTGCTTCTTTCCGGTAAGGACACCAAGCTTCATCGTCCGGTCGAAGAGTTCTTCTCTCCCGTCTTTCTAAGAGACGGCCAGGAGAAGATCCTTTATCCGCTTTTCTTCTTGGCCAGCAAGGTACAGCGGGACGGGGACACCATCTATTTCACAAGAACCCCGGAGCTTGCCATTCCCAACCACTTGGCAACAGATATCCTGAAATCCTTTGGCGTGGATATCGATCTTCTTTCCGCCACGGATCTGGATAGCTATCTCTTCTCCTTGTCTTCGGCCCTGGATTTCAAGAAGCTTAGCCCACGGCTCAGTCTTGTCAACGCTCTCTCCTTCTATACCAAAGACACCTTGATGGCCAATCTCGACTATCCTTATGTTTCAGCTAACCTCAAAGGGGAGTCCCTGGATAAGAAGTATGACGGCTTCATGAAGAACGTCCATAACCCCAGCATTGAGATGAGCCTCACCTCCGGACTGGAGAAGACCTTCTTCTTACCCTTTGTCCGGGCAGACCGCACCTTGGCCAGTTACAGCTCCTTGCGGGTGCTGACGGGAGATGATACCATCCGTCAGACCTATCTGATTCGGGCCTTAAGCCGAGCGATTGCCCAGGGGAAGACCACCATTCTTCTGGTGGCTACCAATGAGGATAAGTTCAAGCTGAAGCTGTTCTTTAAAGAGAGACACCTCAGTCCCTTTGTCTGTGACGCTGCCTCCTTCCATCCGTATCAGCTCACCAAGGAGACCATCTCTCCGAGTCAGGTGATCCTTCCGGAAGGACTCTTAGCGGCCGATGTTGCCTACCGTCAGGCGGAGCAGAGCTATCTTTGCTTAGCCCATCAGAAACGGATGCTGTTCCATCAGTCCTTCCTTTCCGTGGAACTGGTCAATCTGGCCTATGAGGCCAAAGAGGAGGGGAAGACAAGCTACCCTTTGGATATCTCAGGTTACAGCCAGTCCGACTTTGCTAAGGATCAGGTCTTCTTAGATAGCTTAGCCAAGTATCCGACCGTCTTAGCCAAGCCGTTGACGGAGAATCCTTTCTTCGGACTGACCTTATCCTCCAAACGGGAGAACTATGACTCCTTGGAAGTGACCTTGATTCAGGCATTGGAGGGAATCCGCTTGTTCCAGAAGACCTTGAAAGACAATGCCTTACTGACCCTCAAGGGAGAGGAGATCACCTGCTTCGGTCAGTTTGTGGAATTAGGGAAGGATATGGATGTCTTAGCCGGGGATACCGGCTATCCTCTGGAAGCCTTCCGGAACGGTCCGGAAGTCACGAAAGACTTGGATCTCAATACCCTCCGCCAGCTCTACCAGTCGGTCTCCTCGACCAAGCTTTTAGCGGATAATCTCTGCACGGACAAGATTTATCAGATTGCCTTGCCACAGGTGCTTGAGGATTACCATTCCAAGCATCTCTTCGACCGGCTTTGGGCCAAGCATATCCTGAAGTCCTGCCTGAAGATCAAGAAGCATGCCGATCTCGAGACGGTGGTCCGGATCCTGGAGTCGTATCTTTTAGCCGTCACCACGCTTAAACAGGAACGGCCGAAGTATGTGTCCCGTTTCGGTAAGTCCGTCATGACGATGGAAGGCCTAAGCGAGAGCCAGGCCCAGGCCAAGTATCTTCAGCGCTTCCGGATGCGGGGACAGATGAATCCCAGCTTCCGGCTTTCCAATCCTCTGATCCTGAAGGCCATTCAGGATGAGAGCTTCCGGAAACAGCTGCTGCATGCCTATGATGTCTGTGAGAAGGATTATCAGGCCCTTAACGTCGTTTTAAACCACTATATCGGCTGCTTCTTGGATGTGAGGAAGAATTACCTCTCCGTACCGTTTAAGGCCTTCCTGGAGGAGATTTCCCTGAAGGCCGAGGCCAGTTACCCGGAATTCCAGGAATATGCGGACTTTGCTTCCGGACTGAACAGCTCTTCCCTGATGGTACAGCTGGCGGTGAGGAAGTATCAGGAAGCCAGGAAGGATCTCGGTGACTTCCGGATGACGTTTGTTCTCTCGCTGTATGAGGCTATCTATAACGAGGCCAAGAGCGGCTTTGCCAAAGACATGGATACCTACAATGCGGCTAAGAAGTTGGTTAACGACAACCTTCCTAAGGCCCGGGACTATCAGGACAGTCTCCGGGAGGTCTTCTTAAGTCAGTCCGTCAGCCGGCATGTCATCGATCATGACTACCTGGATAAGCTCTATACCTTGCTGCATCAGCTCTCCTTAGGAAACTATGGCGCCAGCCAGCGGTCGACGGCCTTAGCTCTTTATGCGAAGGCTTATCCGATCCTGATAGCGATCCCGCAGGAAGTCAGTCTTGTCAGCTCCTATCTGTTTGATAACGCCATACTGCTGGATACGTTAGAGCTGGATAATCTCAGCCTTTTAGCCGGGGTTAGCGCAGCCAGAAACGTCACCTTCATCAACAGCATCTCCGACACCGACAGCCGGATCCAAGGCTATCCGGAGGTCGCTATGACCTTGGAAAGCCTTTATCTTGCCAGTCTGACGCCGGTCCCGTTAGCGCCTGCCTTCCAGAAGGCTTTGGTTCAGGCCAGCCTGAAAGCCGGCTATGAGGTTGTCAGTGACAGTCCGCTCTTCCCGTTGGGGTTACGAAAGCCGGGAGAGAAGACGCTCTCCTTTGCCTTGGTTCCGGATTCCTATGTCCGGGAAGACAACTGGCAGCAGGCTCTCGGCGGATTATCAGAGTTCCTGATGAGCAACTATCACGTCCGGCTGGTTCCGTTCTTAGGGATGGAGACACTCTTTGAGAAGGATAAGCTGCTCAGCTCATTAACGACGGACTAACGTTCTTTCAAAAGAATCTTAGCCAGGAAGCGAAGGTTCTTTTTCCGGTAGCGTCCGCAAAGGAACAAGAGATCATCCTTGTTGAGATGGTTAAACTCCTCCTCATCGATTCTCAGGTCTTCGAAGAGCAATTGACGCAAGCCTTTCATCGAAATGACAGGAGGCTTTTTATAGAGGAGGTCGCAAAGGGCCTTTTCTTTTGAAGCAATCATATAGGAGTAGCCGTTTTCCTCAACCGAATGGATGCCAAAGCTCCAAACGGCCTGAGGGACGTCGGTATAGGAATAGACACCAAAGCGATTCCGGTAAAGATGATTGTGCTTCTGTGACGTTGTCGCTGACGTATAGACATAGGCTCTTTCCGGAATCAATCCCGTCAACGAGAGAACATACTCAAAGGAAAGGTAAGACGGGGAAAGAACGACCCCGGAAAGGAGGATTCCGTCCGTCTCTGCATTATCTTCATAGACTCCTTTGCAGACAGGATAATAGGCATCCCCGCGAAGGTCGCGGGCAATCTTATCGTCCGGGTTCTTATAGGAATGGTATCTTTCAAGGAGCTCTTGTCTATAGATTATCAATTTGCTCACCTCACTATGAAAATATCATAGCTACCTGAGCAAATCAATAATATTTTCAGCTCCGTTAAACTGAAAACTGCCTGGTGTCACTGACACCAGGCAGCCTTTGTTTTTACGGTTGACGGCTAGAACTCTTTGACCCAAAGGCCATGAAGATTGCAGTATTCATAGACAGCGACCGGTCTCTCGTTGATGCTGACGGTGAAGTCGGCTTCCGGCTTGCCGATCGGATCCAGACGGGTCATGACGGCTTTCTTGTCCGTGACCAGAGCAATGAAGACGATATGATGAGCTTCCGTCATCGGATGCAGAACGGAACCGACCTGGACGTGCAAAGTATTGCCCTTCATCGAAACGACCGGAACATGCTTCTCAACAGCAGCATCCGTGGAATTCGCCTTCAGTTCGACGAGATTCTCATCCGTGCTTCCTAAGAGAGACATCGTCACTTCATTCGTTGTTTTGTTTTTAAGGAATTTAACTTCCATACATTTCTTCCTCCTGTAGATAGTCTATCACAAGTTAAAAGCCCGCGGGGGAATTACGCAAAGTAGTCCCGGAAGTCGATCTCATAGGTGCCTTTGATGGCACGGACGATATCAAAGAGATTCCAAAGGACGCCGATGACGATCAGGTTATAGGCGAACTTGACTAAAGCCAGCTTCCAGCCGTTCTTAAAGGATTTGGCGGCATAGAACTTATCGATACCGAACCAGCCCAAGAAGATTAAAATGACGATCAGCCAAGCATCGAACTTCTTCTTTTGATCATCAACGACATATTCTTCATTTGCCATGTTTGTTTCCTCGTCTTATGAAGTCGAAACCATTATAACGAAAATCCGCTGAAGATTAAAGGAATACTACCTCTTTTTCTTTGGCCTTGCTCCTTTGTGAGAAAACATTTGCTTTCTCGTATATTGTCTTTCTTGCTATAATCTAAGGGAGGCGAGGAACGAGACATGGTTAAGATCTTTCAGTTTGATGAGAACCAGAAGGAGTTCAGCTCCAACACGTATGTGGTCGGTAAGGTCGGGGGAACCTGCCTTATCATCGATTTAGGCGCGACCGATTCCAAGGTTCTTGACTATATTGACACCCATTATGAGTCCGTGGGAGGGATTCTCCTCACCCACGCCCATTTTGATCATATCCGTGGCATTCCGAATCTCTTAAAGCATTACAAGAATCAGACGATTCCGGTCTATCTTGCCGATGCCGATAAAGAATTATTGACAAACCCCAGTATCAACTCCTCCCATATGACTGGCGAGTCGGTGAAGGTCTCAGTGGATACCTTGCCCGTCAAGGATGGCGATGTGATCGCCATCAAGGACTATCGGATCAAGGTAATTGCCACGCCGTTCCATACGAAAGGCAGTGTCTGCTATCTGATGGAAGACGACAATGCCATCTTTACCGGTGATACCCTCTTTAAAGGATCCATCGGCCGTACTGACTGTGCTACCAGTCAACCGGAGCTGGTGACTTCTTCCCTGAAGAAGCTGCTCAGCCTGAAGGACTGGCTGGTTGTCTATCCGGGACACGGCAACTTCACAAGACTGGGTGAGGAGAAGAAGACCAATCCGTTCCTCATTGAAGCCGCGAAGTAACCTAAGAACCAACGAAAACAGAGGAGAGAGGCATTGCCTCTCTCCTTTTTGCTTACTTAAAAAGATAATGTTCATCACTGAAAATCAAAGAAATCTGAAAACATCTTAAAAAACATACTAAACGTGTGCTTATCGCAGGCAAATGCATATTACTCCCTAACTATCTTTCACATTACTGCTCAATTGAAACGGCCTCCTTTTCCACCTATGATGTGACGTTTTGCTGAGCTTAGGATTCCTTGTTTCTTCGACAAGAGTCAAGCCCTCAACGTCAAGCAGGCCACTGTCTCCATGACCTCCTATTATCCGGATGACAGTGTCGCCAGTGATGCCGTCAAGAACAAGAGGGGCGTTCAGTAACGGGATCCTTCAGGAAGTCCGGTCTTCTCTATGATCATGTGAGTCATAGCCAGTATCAGATTGATAAGATCAAAGGTTTCTCCATGTATGGCGAAGCCTCCTGAAGCAGTTCTTTTGTCTTGGACAAGAGCTATGTTTTCTATTTTGCTTAGATAAGATGTGGCAGTCCTAGATTTCACTTAGCCACAACTACCTAGGAATATTCAAATATATCGATGGTTAAGCCAAAATTGTTCACGATGAGGCTTTAACAAGCTTCCGCTTTTTGGAAGCTCTTTCACTTTTTTGTGACATTTGTCCTTTACAAATGGAAACTTGTTAGTTAGAATGGGTTGCATTAAATGAGCAAAGGCTAACTTATTTGACTGCTAACCCAAGGGAATCCCTGTTTTCTGAATTGTTCGTTAAAGTTCACATAATATGTCCCTGCTATGTAGATGAACTATGAAATTTTTAAAGGAAGTCTTATGAAATTAAGACGCCTGCCTTCTCTGCTCCTATCGCTCTGTGCTTTTTCCGCCATTATCGGAAGCGGATTTTCCTTCTGGTATTTCACGTCGAGCGATTTGAACAAGTCTGCTGCCATGAAGATGGAACAGACCCATGCTGTGGTTGCCGGAAATCTGAACCCCGCCTTTGAAACAAAGTCCATTGCCTTTGATATTGCCCGCGCCAGCGTCAATGGCATCATCATGTATCTGAACTTCACCGATACTTTCGAGGAACTCTATGGTTCTGATATGACAGCTTTTTATTCAACTTATGATGTTCAGTTCACGATGAGTGTGACCGCAACGGTCACCGATTCTACCAAAGCCAACTTAGCTAACTTTGTCCGTGCTAACAACCTGGCCATCTCCAAGACCTCATATTATAAGGATGATACGACCTACACGACCGTTGGTCGGAATACGACCGATGGCATTTTCCATGTCACCATTCCGAATCTGACCGTTGCCAATACCAGCAATGAGAACAAGCGTTATGTGACGCCTCTTTTCAACTTTATCAAGTCTATTGAGAACGTCAGTGATGTCCAAGCCATGCAGGAAGCGGTCCTGAATACCACGCTTACCTTTACCTTTAAGACGGTCAGTGTGACCGGCAACATCTAGAGGTAATACCATCATGAAACACTTAAGTGCATTATATAAAGGTATTATCGCCGGCATCGCAGCCGTGACGGTTGCCGTCTCGACCGGTTTTGGTATCTGGTATTACAACAATGCCACCTCGGAGTCTTTAAAGACCTCCGCCGGTACGAATACCGAACTTCATGTCGATGATATCGCCGAGAACTATTACTTTGCTGCTCAGACCGTGTCCAACCAGTTTTACACCATCAATTTCTTCCCATCGCCGGATGCCGCCAAATACGCAAGCTATAACAAAACAACAACAACTACAACCACAACCAAAAACTATGACAATGATTACAATGGAAATCATGATTTTTATAGTTCTGTATATGTTTACTGTAACGGCAATTTGTATAACTTCTTTTATAACTCAGGATATTTTACTTCGACGATTGGTAATAAAACCTATTATTTTGGCCGCGCTTCATATGGAAGCTTAACCGATGTCTATACTGCCAAAAACAAGAATCCTCTTGCCATTTCTTATGTTACATATGGTAACAGTGCCACAGCTTATCCTCATTTTACCCCGACTACCGATGGATCAAGCACTGTTTTCACAGCCATGGTTAATGGCATTCAATATTACTATGATCCTACAGGTACGAGAGGCAATAACGTCTATAGCTATACAGTAACCACTACCACCGCTTTTACTTCTCCTATGGATATTATGATTATGAGAAGACCAATGGTGTTGCTACCACATATTACAAGAAAGATACTGAAGGCTTCTGGGGCTATTACAAGACCAATTCTGCCATTACACAACAGTATAAGGATACTGGTATAGCTGTCTACGATACTTCCAATACCAGTTCCGATGGTGCCTATGGCTATAAGCAGCTCGGCACGGATGACTATTCTTCCTTAGGCAATCTTACCTGCGGCCGACTCGATATTCATAATTGGTATGGTTACTTCTCTGGTTTCACTGCGGATGAATCTGTTGCCCAAGGCAACTTCAAGACCAATCCTTCTACTTTCTCTCTTCCGACAGCAGATCTCTTCGACCTTTCCAAGCCGTTATCTTATTACGATAAGGGCAAGGCTGACGCCAGTGGCAATCACGTCATCAACCTTTATGCTATCTACACCAATGGTAAGGACTATAACAATGTCTCACAGCCGGCTATCCATATTTCCAGCAACACCTGGGAGAATGAGCCGTATTGCTTCCAGTGGATGTTCTTGCCTTCGCAGTATATGTATGATTCCAATCATCAGTATCCGAATGGTCAGGCGACCAGTACATCCGGCTGGACGAGCGGGACGGATGCTTCCTGGTATTACGATATGAAGAACGTTCATGTCTTGGATACCAAGCCTGCTATCGGTGATCTGAATACTGTCTACTATAAAAACGATCCAAATGATGCCAACCATAAATACTACCTTCAGGCCGCTGTCTTAGGTTCGGATTGGAGCGTTGTCGGTCATTGGTCAGATTCCTATGATCTTTCTTCTCTCATCAACGACAAGCTGGAGAACGATGCCTACTACAACATCTATGTCTATTTCAACGAAAAGAAGGGCACCACGGATATCGGATTGAATAGCTATGTTGATACGGCCATCAATGCCAATAACATCATCTACTCTACCGTCTTAGGGAACTATACGGGCGTAAGCGGTGTGAACTGCTATATGAAAATTTACATCGAGCGTGTCTACAACTACAAGGTTGTCGGCGATGTCACCGGCGACTATGTCTACAAGAATTCTTTGACCAACTTTTCCTACGTGAAGACGGATATCGATGTTTCCGGTAACAAGACCTATACCTACGAGACCAACGAGGTTGTCTTCTCCTCGCCTGCCAACTCTCACTTCACCATTGATTTCGATAAGCGGTATGCCAACGGCGATGAGCCAGTCATGGTTGATGATTCTGCTTATACCACCGCAGGAGCTCCTACGACGTCAGATAATACGGATGCCAATGCTGTTACCTACACCGACGGCACTCAGTACATCGATCCGGCGGGCAAGCCTGTCTACTATCTTCAGGATAACTTCAGTCTTCAGAATGCCAGCATCGGCAATGTCCAGGCCAATAACGATAACCATAATCTCTCTCTGATTACGGTTTCAAATCCTGGCTTCTACAAGTTCCGTCTTAAGGTTACCTATACGAACGGAGCTCCGTCGAAGATTTCTCTCTCTGCCGGCCGTCTGAAGGGCTTCTTCTTAGAAATCTTCACTGCGAATCCGACGGCAAAGATTACGGAAGTCGCTGGTTTATCTGCTTTCGTCAAGCACACGGACCTCTATCAGTACCGTGCGGATCTCTTCGCTAACAACGTCATCACGCTGGATGGCTATATCTCCGGCGGCACGGAACACGCTCAGAAGATGTTCCATACGGTCACTAATCAGACCAACAACACTATGAGTCTGCGTGATATTCTAACGGCCAAAAGTTCGTCAGCAGTTCTCTACGATCATGGAACAGGCAGTTTGATTCAAACCGACTTGGCAACCCATACGGATGCCAAGACCGGGGAATCCATCACCGGAGGCTTCTCTCTGGATGGCGGAAACACCTGGAACAAGAGCTTCATTATGGATAAAAACTATATTTTCTAATATGCTTCGTAAACTTTTGTCCCTCCGCTGACTGATTGCTCTATTTGATGATAGATAAGCCCATATTTCGATATATGGGCTTGTTTTTATTAAGAAAATGTAAACTCTTTCATAACCTTTTGTGACAAATGTCCTTTACTTTTTGGACAACTTCATCTATAGTGTGTCCGATTGAAAAAGCAATCACAGCAGCCAACTGTGAATAGGGAATCCCTGTTTCCTAAACGCTTCACAATCCAATATATGTCCCAGCTATGTGGTACAACAACGAAACTTTTACTAAGGATAATATGAAACTTCGACGCGTTGCCTTTGTCGCGATTGCTACAAGTATCTTTACAGCCATTTTGGGCACGGGTTTCGCGTTTTTCTATTTCAGCACCTTAACGGGTACAGCTACCGCTCAGATGCAGATGCAGATGACGGCTGCCAATGATGGCGGCTTGAATCCGAGCCTTGTCCAGGGTGATCTGGTCATCGATGCCACCCGTGCCAACTGCACTGGCATCATCTCGACCGTTTCCTATACTGCTGTTCCGGATATGGTTACCGGTGAAACAGCGACTTCCCGTTATGATGTCACCTTCACCGTTGATGTCACTTTGGATGCCATTGACAGCTCGAAAGAATCCTTGGTTTCTTATATTAAAGACAGCGTCTTAGAGATCTCTGCGACTCCTACCTATACGGATGATGCCGCTGCTCAGGCTGTCAGCCAGACCACCAGCGATAGTCTTTATCATATTTCCGTTTCCAACGTTCAGTCGAGTGATACGACCTATATCACTCCTCTTTTCAATTTGACGGATGTCGTTGATTCCAAGACCGAATATGAGGCTCTTCAGGCCGCTGCGACCAACACTAACATCATTCTTACCTATGGCAACGTTGCTGCCCAGATTCATGCCTAAAGGATATAATAGGGTAATAGCAAATGAGAACACGCTTTGAAAAAATCGCCTTACCATTGTTGATTGGCGCCGTCGCTGTCGGCGTCGGTGTTTCCTTTGGCTACAGTATCTGGTACTTTGCCGCCGGCTCCCAGCAAGTGACAACCAACAAGACCAAGGTTGATGATATTGCCGAGAACTATTCTTTTGCTTCCCAGGCTTCCGATCAGCCTTATACGCTTTATTTCTTCCCGTCTCCGGATGCCGCCAAATACCATAACAAGGATTATCACAACAACTACAATTCCCTGTTTGCCAATTCTTCGACGATATATGTTGCTTTCAATGGCGATTTCAGAGGCTTCGCTTATAATGCCACAAAGGGTTACTATCTTTACAACACCTATACCTTTTATGATACTTCAAAGGATGTCAACACTATTTATAGCACCTCATCGGCTACCTATTCTCAGCCAGTCGATTACATTACATATGGCAACAGCACCAGCTACGAACACTTTAGTCCTATGACGGACGGCACGGCCAAGGTTTTCTCATATACCGATTCAACGGCCAATATCAAATACTACTTTGACCCCACCCACAGCACGGATGGCAACTACATCTATACGTATCCGACCGCTGTCTCATCGCAGAGCTTCACTAGTCCGGTTGCTTACTATGACTACCAGAAGACGGAGATGACCACTCCTTACTATAAAAACACAAACGCAGGCTTCTGGGGCAATATGACGGCTTCTTCCACTTATCGTTATGGCGATACCCGTTTCAATTATGGTGTTGTCAATCCGGATGCTTCCAATACTAGCTCGGACAGCTATTTCGGCTATAAGACCATCAGCAAGGTCTATTCCCAGCTGAAGATGAGCCAGTATGAGACACTGGGCGATCTTTTCTGCACCCTGGAAGATAACACCAGCAAGGGTTATTACGACTATTTCACCGGCTTTACTACCGATGAACAGATTGCGGCCAGCAATTTCAATTATGTGAAATATGGCAATACCTGGAGAAACACCTTCACGAAGCCTTCCACGGATCTGTTTGATCTGACCAAACCGTTATCCAGCTACGATACGGACGGCGATCATAAGATTTACCTGTATGCTCTTTACACCAACGGCAAGGATCTAGCCAATGTCAAAGTTCCTTCGCTGCATATGGTACCCTCTACCTGGCAGAACAAAGTCTACGAATATCAGTGGATCTTCTCGCCTTCCGAGAAGAGCTATTCGCTGGCTCCGGACGGTTCCTTAGTTGAAACCGAAACGGATACGGCTTTGATGAATCCGAGCACAGGAAACGACAAATACCTCCTCAAGAACATTCCTTGGTATTATTCGATGAAGAACGTCTATGTTTCGAAGACCACTCCTGCCAGCGGCGCCTTGAATACCGTCTTCTACAAGGATCAGAACTATACGTTCGGAGCCAAGTCTTTGAAATCCAATTATGATTCTACTGATGCGTTCACTTTCAACAGCGGTTCTGCTACGGATACGGCTTTCTCTGCTGCTTTGAAGGCAAAGCTGCAGTCGGATTGCCTCTATAACTTCTATATCTACTACAATCAGATGAACGGCGATGTCACGGCCGCAAATATGCTGGATTCTGCCGTCAACAAAGCTTTGGAAGGCAAGAATATCATCTATGAAAGTGACCCTGTCCTGCAACGGAATGTCTCTGATGCTGCCGGTGGTTCGACCTGCTATATGAAGCTCTATGTCGAGCGGGTCTATGACTATAAGGTTGCCGGTGATATCACCGGTGGCTATGGCTATCATGATTCGGTGACCTCCTTCGAACTGAAATCGTCCACGGATGTCACGGAAGCCGGTGTTACCAAGCACGAGCAGACCTATGAGACCAAGCTGGTCAACTTCTCGTCGGCAGCCAGCAGCAAGTTCGTCATCAACTATGGCGATCATTATGCTGCGAGCGTCCTCTCTGCCGATACTGCCGCCTATGCCACGAGTGACCTCACGTCTAGCTTAACGTCGACGGCCACGCCGACGGACAGCAATGCTGCCCTGAAGAACGATGGCAGCCAGTACAAGGATGCCAATGACAACTATGCTTACTATCAGAAGGATAACTTCACGATTGAAGATGCCTCCCTATCTGCCAACAATGTGGCCAACCAGAACCTGGCCATCATCAAGATGACATCCCCGGGCGGCTATAAGCTCCGGATTAAGGTCATCTACACCGATGGCGTTCCTACGTCTATTCGTGTCTCTGCCGCTAAGATTTCGGGCTACTTCCTGGAAATCTTCGCCAGCAATCCGACCAGCAAGCTGACCGGTGCCTACTCGGACTTCGTAGATCATGTCTCGACCCCGTATGTCTACCGGACGGACCGGTTTGAGAACAACATCATCACCCTCGATGATGCCGTCTTCTACGCCTATGGTTCCACAACGGATCCCAAGTCCTTACGGAGCATCCTTACCGAACACGGCACGTCTGCTCTCCTCTACGATCATGTGACGGGTCAGAAGATTGAAATCTCCTTGGCTGACCATGTGACCGCCTCAGGAACCACCATCCATGGCGGATTCACCACGGATTCCGGTCTCTCCTGGAGAGATAACTTCACCCTCGATAAGAACTATGTCTTCTACTTTGCTGCCTAGCCTACCTGTTTGTTAATCATTTCCTTACATAGCTGAAAAAGAGTGGCTGTCCGACAGGGAAGGACGGCTATTTCTTTTGGTTTATTTATTTGATAATCTCGGATACAACTAAAAAATTGGCTACCTCATCCGAGGCAGCCAATTCCGTTTCGATTCGAGGCTTCTACTTCGTCACAGGACCATCAATCAGGTTGGTTAAGAAGACTAATTCGTCGTCCTTCTTCAGCCGCGGGAAGAGCGGCGCAAGTTCCCCGACGGTGATACCGGCAAGCTTACCGTGATCCTGGACGGAATCGTAGGTCCGCAAGGCTTCCGGAACAGCTTCCTGGTCCAAGGCTTCCTTGGTCTTCATCGGCATGACCGGCGTTAAGAGAATGCCACCCATTCTCAATAGCTCGCTGGCCGCAGCAAGCGACTCCTTTAAGAGAGCCGTGTTGCCGTTTTTAGCCTGCGTCCAAGGGGCGATGGCATCAAAGTACTTGTTGCCCAGATCCAGCATCTCCATGGCAGCACCGGTACCGCCGGTGATGTCGAGGCTATCCATATAGCCTTCATAGGACGTCAGCTTGGCTGTTGCATCCTCGAAGAGCTTCTTGGTCAGCTCTGACTGCGGCTGGCTGAGATCGGCTTCCGGAATGACGCCATTGAAGTAGCGCTTCACCATCGAGAGGGTGCGGTTGACAAGGTTGCCATAGTTATTGGCAAGATCGGCGTTGAGACGGTCGATGAACTGCAAAGGTGTGAAGGCGCCATCGCTTTCAAACTGGATTTCTCTCACCAGATAGTAACGGAGGGAATCGACGCCATACCGCTCAATGAGCGGATAGGGTGACGGGGCATTGCCCAAGCTCTTGGAGAGCTTGACGCCGCTGCGGGTCAGTAACAGTCCGTGGACAATGACCTTGTCCGGCTGACGTAAACCTAAGGCCATCAGGAGAATCGGCCAGTAGATGGTATGGAAACGGGTGATATCCCGTCCGACCAGGTGAATGATTTCACTGTCATCCGACCAATACTCTTTCATCAGGGTATCGTCGTTGGAGAGATAGCCTAAGGCAGAGATATAGTTCAAGAGGGCATCAATCCAGACATAGACGACATGCTTCGGGTTCTCATCAATCGGGATGCCCCAGTCAAACGAGGTACGGGTGATGCAGAGATCTTCCAGGCCGGGTTTGATGAAGGTATTGACCATTTCGTTGATCTTGTCCTTCTGGCAGAAATCCGGATGGGTTTCATAGAACTTAAGAAGATCCGGAACGAACTTCTTGACGTTGAGGAAGTAGGCATCTTCGGTCTCAAAGTGAACCGGACGATGACAGTCCGGGCAGAGATGGTCGGGTCCGACCTGCTCTTCGGTGAAGAAGGATTCGCAGTACGTGCAGTACCAGCCTTGGTATTTGCCAAGATAGATATCGCCTTTCTTCAGAAGCTGGGTGAAGACCTTCTTGACGCAGGCGACATGATAGTCGTCCGTGGTTCTCACATAATAATCATAGGAAATATTCATCGCCTTCCAGACGTCCTTGAAGGACTGGGCGATCTTATCGACATAGGCCTGAGGAGTCATGCCGGCGGCAATGGCTTTGCCCTGAATCTTCTGACCATGCTCATCGGATCCCGTCATAAACCGCACGGAATAGCCCCGTAATCGCTTATACCGGGCAATCACATCGGCGCAGGTGCAGCAATAAGTGTGGCCGATATGGATGTTTCCGGAAGCGTAATAGATTGGGGTCGTAATGTAAAAGTATTTCTTTTTCTGTTCTTCCATAGATGTTCTCTTCTCCTTACTAAAGATAGCTTATTTATTATACTATCTTCCCTTTTCCTTTTGAACGGAAGTCAGCGGACATTTGTATCCGAAGAGGATAGTTCGATTGCCAAAGGAGTTTAAGAAACCAATTTAGAAATATACATTTTGTATATTTTGTTGTATAATCATTAAACGAGGTAAGCAAAATGAAGGCTTATTTATTAAGAGCAACGACTTGCGGTATCCGCAATATCGTCAATCCTGTCACAATCGATTTTTATAACACCAGCAATTTAAAGAAGATTGAACCTTATGGAAACAATATCCGGGCCGTTTATGGTGCTAACGGAAGCGGAAAGACGGCTTTGATTCTATCCTTCCTCTTTGCTCAGAATTTAATGACCAAATCCTTCTATCTTAAGAGCAAAGAGCTGCCTTATTTTGAAAACCTTGTCAACAAAAAGACAAAGAGCTTCTCCTTTTCCTGCACTTTTGCAATGGTGGATGAAGAAAAAGACAACAAAATCGATGATCTTCTTTCTTATCAGATTGAACTGAAAGAAAATAACGGGAAATTCCAAATCGAGCATGAAAAACTGAGCCAGAACAAGGCCGGATCTTTAAATGGCGAAACAACGCCGATTCTGGAATCAAACCAGGGCATCTTACAGGTGGGGCCTCTTTTCCAAGATGATTTCTGGACTTTGTTCCGTGACAAGACGCGGAATCTTCTTTCCGACAGTTCTTTTGTTTCTCTTTTTGGAGATTTTGAAAAGGATGATGCTAGAACTTCTGGCAAAGCCGGAGGCTTAGCACTTGAATTGCTGGCTTCTCTTTTCTTTGCTGTTTCGCTGGAAGTCTATGTGCAGAACGAAGATATCCCTTTTGATTACTATATGACGCCGACGGAGATTGAAAACTACCGCTCCATGTCACCGGAAGACGTGAAAAGTCTTTTCGTTTCACAATATCTCTCCCCCAACGCATTGACCAAGACCATCCGCAAAGAGACTTATGCCAGCTATGAAAGGTATATTGCTCGGCTTACCCAGTTCCTGCAGCTCTTTAAGCCCTCATTAAAAGCCATTCAGATTGATAAGAAGGAGGATCCGGACCATTTTATCTGCTCGAATACCTTGGTTTATCCGGATTATTCTGTCAGCGAAAGCTACGAAAGCACCGGCATTAAGAAACTGATATCCCTTTTTCCTCTTCTTGATGCGGCGGACAAAGGGCGAATTGTCTTTATCGATGAACTGGACGCCAATCTTTCGGGAGTCTATTTGGAAAAGGTGATCCAGTTCCTTTCCCGCTATGGGAAAGGTCAGCTTCTTTTTACCGCTCATAGTCTTGATCCGATGCATTATCTCTCTCAGTTCGGGAAAAGCATTTATTTCCTGGGAGAAGACAATATTGCTGTTCCTTGGATTAAAAACGGGAATTACAAGCCCTATCTTCTCTATCCTGAAGGAATGATCGAGGGTTCTCTCCTAGCTTCAAAAAGGGATTTTTTTATAGTAGAATATTAACCCGTATGAATATTCTTTTCTTCCTAATACCGAAAAGTCAGGTAGCTTTTGTGTTGGATGACTCCACACTACGGCAAACAGCCGAAAAGATGATCCATCACAACTACACGGCCATTCCGATTCTATCGCAAGATGGCAGATACGTCTCGACAGTCTCCGAGGGCGATCTTTTCCGGTTTATCAAAAACCACGAAGAGATGAATTACCGCCTTGCGGAGGAAACACCTATCTTATCGGTTCCCTTGGAACGAGACATTCAGGCCATTCACTACGACAGCAAGATGGAGGATCTGATTGAGTTGGCTGTCAATCAGAACTTCGTTCCGGTGTTGGATGACAAAGGCATATTCATCGGAATCATCACCCGACGGGCCATTCTTGAGTATTTCAAAAAATTAGCCTTGAAAAACGATGAAGAAAGCAAGTCGTAGGTAAACGGGTATGGAAAAGTACATTTTCGTTACTGGCGGCGTTATCTCCGGATTAGGTAAGGGTATTACGGCAGCTTCCTTAGGCCGGCTTTTAAAGGCCCGTGGCTATCACATCACCATGCAGAAGTTCGATCCGTATCTGAACGTCGATCCCGGCACGATGTCTCCGACTCAGCACGGCGAAGTTTTCGTCACCGATGATGGCACCGAGACCGATTTGGATCTCGGCCACTATGAACGTTTCATCGATGAGAGTCTGAATATTCAGTCCAACGTCACCACCGGCAAGGTCTATGAAGCCGTCCTGGCCAAGGAACGTCACGGCGATTACGGCGGCGGGACCGTGCAGGTCATTCCTCATGTCACCAACGAGATCAAGTCCCGTTTCCATCGCAGCTATAAGGTCGATGAGACCAGCATCACCATCATTGAAATCGGCGGTACCATCGGCGATATTGAGTCTCAGCCGTTCTTCGAATCCATCCGTCAGTTCAAGCATGAAGTCGGTCCGGAGAATGTCTGCATCATCATGGTCTCCCTGATCCCGTATCTGCGGGCCAGCGATGAACTGAAGACCAAGCCGACCCAGATGGCCGTCAAGACCATGCAGTCCATGGGCTTACAGCCGGATATCATTGTCTGCCGTACCGAAAAGCCTCTCGATGACCATATCATCGACAAGATTTCGCTTTTCTGCAATGTCCAGCCCAACCACGTCCTTCCGAACATGGATGTTGATTCCGTCTATGAGCTTCCCTTAGTCTTGGATAAGGAAGGCTTTGCTCAGGCCGTCGGTGAAACCCTGCATCTGCCGATGCCGGAACCTAACCTCGATGGCTGGAAAGCCATGGTCGACAACATCAAGAAGTCCAAGGATGAGATCCAGATTGCCATGGTCGGCAAGTATATGGCTCTCCACGATGCCTATATCTCCGTCAATGAGGCCCTGAAGGCTGCCGGCTGGTTCTATCACAAGAAGGTTGTCATCAATTGGATTGAGAGCGAGGAAGTCACCGACGACAATGCAGCGACGGTCCTTAAGGATGCCGATGGCATCCTGGTGCCGGGCGGCTTCGGCAGCCGCGGCATTCCGGGAATGTTAGCTGCCATCAAATACGCCCGAACCCATAATGTCCCCTATCTTGGTCTCTGCTTAGGCATGCAGACAGCCATCATCGAGTTTGCCCGGGATGTGCTGGGCTTTGCCGATGCCGATTCCAGTGAATTCAATCCGTCCTCGATGCATCAGGTCATCTATCTGATGCCGGAGCAGCATCAGGTCAAGGATCTCGGCGGCACCATGAGGCTGGGTGCCTATCCCTGTGTCTTGGATCCCAAGAGCTTAGCTTATAAGCTTTATGGCACCAAGGAGATCTCCGAACGTCATCGGCATCGTTATGAAGTCAATAATGATTACCGTGAGGCCTTAGCCAAGAACGGCATGCAGCCGGTCGGCTTCAGCCCGGATAACCGGATTGTCGAGATGATCGAGATTCCGTCTCACCCGTACTTCATTGCCACCCAGGCTCATCCGGAATTCAAGTCCCGTCCGGATAATCCGCATCCGCTCTTCAAAGGTCTGATCGAAGCCGCCATTGCTTACGATAAGGCTAAGAAGAAGTAGACTCCAGTCAGATATCAAGCTTCTCTTTCCGTCACAGGAAGAGAAGCTTTTTTAGTTAAAAAGAGGCTAATGATAGGCTATTAACTGAAATCGGTAATATTTCCGATTTCAGTTGAAAGAAGAATGATTCCTCTCTATAATCAAAGTATGGAAAATGATTTTGGCTTCTTTGAAGATCTAACGCTCATTGAACCTTTGCTTGGACTTGGTAAATCCGAACTTGCAAAGCAATTGGGGACTTCAGCCAAAACGCTTTTTAATTGGGAGACCGGCCGTTCTGCTCCGAGTCTTCTCTCTTTAGAGGCTTTCTATTCCTATGTTTATCAAAGAGGCATCCGTCTCAACGATATCAAAGCTCAGCTTTATCAAGAAGACAACCCGGACCTGAAGATCCTTTTCCATGGCTCAAAGGCCGGCATTGAAGGACCGCTATCCATAGATCGTTCGCAGCCCTCCAAAGACTTCGGAAAAGGATTCTATTGCGGAGAAAGCCTGGAGCAGTCGATTTCCTTTGTCTCTGCCTATCCTCAGTCTTCTGCCTATGTCTTTGCTTTTGATGATAAGGGCTTATCTAAGGTCGAATTCGGAGTTGATCAGACTTGGATGATGGCTATTGCCTATTATCGGGGACGTCTTCAGGCTTATCGGGATCACCCGCTGATTCAAGCCCTGACGGCTCAGGTAGTCAAAGCGGATTATATCCTTGCTCCGATTGCCGATAATCGGATGTTTGAGATCATCACCGAATTCATTGACGGAGAGATCACCGATGAGCAATGCAAGCATTGCCTATTGGCGACCGACTTAGGGAAACAGTACGTTATCATCAGTGACAAAGTCTTGGCGAAGGTGAGACAGCTTGGCCACTGCTATTTATCCCGTTTGGAAAAAACCGATTCCGCCGCTCGGCGGGATCAGCTCCTTTCGATTGGGGCTGACAAGGTTAAAATAGCCCGAGCCAAGTACCGCGGACAAGGCCATTATATCGGGGAGATTCTCGCATGAAAGAATGGGATCTTAACGGCCATAAGCTTTGTGAAGCCCAGGGGCGTCTCTTTGAGGAATCGTATGATTGTTTCCAAGGGTCCTCAGCCGTATTCATCCGTTTGTTTATGACGTCGGCAGCAGCCAGATCCTTTGATGACGGTTCTGTCTTAGACCTGTCTCAAGGACTCGACTATTCGGATCTGGGATTTCCTGAAAGCAATGGGAAAGGCCGAGCCAACGGGCATCTCCGATACAGCAAGAATGAGCTCTATTGGATGGGCTTTCTCTATCGGTACTGGGCTTATACCCGTCAGCAGAGCAGCCGTCAGGTTTATCATGACTGCCCTGGTGCCAGGCTGGTCAGCTATTATCCGGCCCAGCATACCCAGGATCCGGAAGCCGCTTTAGGCGCCATTCAGGAGAGCCTTTCCCTGCCGAGAGACTACGATATCAATCTCCAATTGTTAGAAGCCTATCGGAAATCATGGCAAAGCAAGAAAACAAAAAAAGAAAGCTCTGAATAAAGAAGCTTTCTTTTTAACACTTGTTAAATTAAAGGAAAGGTTGGCTATCTAAACAAGCTTGGCATTGCCATATGGAATCCTTCTTACTTCTAGAGGCAAACTAGAATTTTATACTGGCCTTTCTTTAAAGAACAGAAAGCCATAGTTAGTTGATTTCTTTATTATTATTATCTTCTATAAGGTTGTGCTCACTGCATTTCCAAAGGGCCATCGGATGTTGCTTTATCCGAGTAACTATATCTTGGTCTGAAAAAACCAATTCTGGGCAATATCTTTTGTCTCTGAAAGCTTCCCAAAAAGCGAGTTCATCCTTCGTAGGGCAAAGAAGACCTTTCAAATAGCAAAGACATTCCTGCTGTGATTTTTTGACATCAAAGTATTTTCCGTTTCTGAGAACGGGAAGCAAATCAGTTTTGATTTTGTTTTGAGATATTTCCATGAAACGGTCAAAGGAAAAGGAGACAGGTGTGTTTTCTGATCCGATGGCACTGTAAAACACAATACATTTCCGAAGCAATTCCTGTTTGCTTTTGTCAAAGAGGTTTTCATGAATCATCATTGTCAGATCAAACAAGTCTCGAGGAGCGGCCCGGTTGATCAAAGCTACAATCTTTGAAGCAAATATTTCGAGAGGCGCAACACAAAGAATTGTGTTTTCTGAATTTTGCCAAGGCAAAGTAAACTTCCTTCTCTCGGTTGGCAAAACGTGACAGCGAAGCATATAGTTTATTTCAATCTTTAAATTGTCTTTCGTTCCAGCCGCGTTTTGGTAATTAAAAACCAAGGATTCCAAGGCATGGTATTTCTTAGACTTTTCACTGATTTCATAGCCGCCGCCCATCATATACTTTTTGATACGTTCGGAAATCAGCTTTCGTTTTGCAAGCATTTGATCTCGGGAAACGAGCTCGGAATAGTCAAGATCAATATCGACAGACAAACGTGGCAAATTAAAAATGGTGAGATTGATCGCAGTACCGCCTTTAAGGGCAAGCGAAGTTGATAAAAGATCGTCCTTTGCTATAAAATCCAGGACGTCTGATAATCGACAGACTTTTTCATAGGTATCGCGAACAAAACCAAGTTCCTTAGCCTGCCTTCCAATCAGTATACGGTCATATTGAATCATTATCTTTTACCCCTTTGTTTACTAAGCTCTGAATGGACTTAGGCGCATAGAGTCGCCAACGGCGATAATAAACCAAATCTTTTGTGTCTTTTGTCAAATACCTTTTGCTTAACGGAACATGGCGTGAGCACTCTTTGAAAAAAGAATCAGGCAAGGACAGAGCAGGATTCATTGACTCAAGCAGGAATCCTGTTTTTTGATAGAGAAAACCTTTATGGTATTGGTTAAGAGCCTCTAAGATTTTCTCGCTGTTGAGAGAAGGAACTAGGAGAAGGCAACGTAAGGTTTCCTCTAAACCGCCCTGCTTTTCAAGATCGTTGATGCTGTCAACAACGGTCTGTTCTATGCTGGTGAGGCGAACCTCCCCTTCAAAAATGGTTTTGGCATTTGAAGCAGGTGCAATCCTATGATAAAGAACGCCATCATAGACAAAGTCGGAAAACCGGCTTTTTGTAGCAACCGTCACCTGATTGAAGACCTGATTGGCATATCCGTAAACTTCAAAGGCTGAGTGATGAGAAAGATAAGCATCCGGAAAAAGGCGACTTCCAATTTGGTAACGGGAAAGAACAGGTTGCTTTGTTTCAAGACTGATGACGGCATAGAAATCATGACGGACACGTTCAATATAACCTTTCTTCAGGTAATCATGAATCAAAGATGAAGCCGCCGCTTTGCTGCCTAGCGTTTTTACGATGGTTTTCCTTGAAAAGCATCCTAATTTGATTAATTCTTCATAATGTTTCATACAATAATTCCATTAATTGTTGTATTAATAATAACACAAAGTAATTTAAAAAACAATCACATTGTGAAAAATATAATACGGATAATTGAACATAATACCGATGCAACAAAAGGAGTATAGGATTATGAAAGTCTTCTACTGATGCTAAACAAGCTTAACATTGCCAGGCATCGTCTCATCCAAGGCATCCTTGCCTACCAGATCCACCAGGATCGAATGGAAGTAGTTATACGCCTGAGTGTCCTTGGCAGTCTGAGCCAGATTCGTTTCTTTCAAAGCAACGGCAATCACCTCGGCACTGGGCTGATAAGCATAGCCAAGCTTAGTTAAAGCGGCCTTATCTTTGATGGACAGAGCCTTCTGCATCTCCAAGGTTCCGGCACCTTCGCTTGCCAAGGTACGGATCTTGTTCCCTAACTGCGAATGATCCTTCTCTTCAATCATGTAGGTCGAGAGATAGAAGAAGTATTTGTTGAAGTCTTCTTTCTTATAAAGATAACGATGGGCTTTGTCGAGATCGGAGACAAAGGTGATGACGTTATGTTCCTTATGGGCGATATCACAGGCTAAGAAGGCTAAATCCGAGCTCACCGGATCATACTCAAACGCCTGACTGAGGCTATAGAGCGCCTCATCCATCCGTCCGGAGAGATAGAGCGCCTGAGCCTTCAAGGAGAGAAAACCGATCAGATCGAGCGGCAGCAGAATCGTGCTGTTGGCTGGGAAATAGGTATCGCCTAAGGCATATTCCATCGGAGAAAAGTAGTACCGGAAGCTGACATTGACGTGTCCTTTCTCCTTCTCTTTGGCCTGGGAAATGGCCTGGGTGATCTGCTTCTCCAGTTTGGCTAACGTCTCCAAAGCTTCGGGATAATTCTGATTCTTGAGATTCTTCCTGGCCTGAGCCAAGGCCAAGGCAAACTTGATGCTGGACTGCTGGGAGATGAAGCTGGAGATCTGTTTCTGTTCTTCCGGTGTTCCCTGGGAAGCGATATCGATCAGCATCCGGGAAATTTCCGAATTCAGGTCCGCCTGATAGGGTTCGTCAGCATAATCGTCGGCCGCTTCAAAGAGCGTCTCAATATCATGCTGAGGCTCGCCGTTAAGGCGTTTACGGATCTCGGCTAGGGTCTCTTCCAAGGTACTTGGCATATTGCTACTTTCATTATAGGCAAAGGCAAGGATTTTTTAAAGCAAGACACCCGCTTAAATTCCCAAATGAGAGAGTATAATAAAGACATCAAAGGAGTCGGCTATTCAAATGAAAACAGTCAGTATTGTCCTTCCTTGCTACAATGAAGAAGAGTCCCTACCCCTTTATTTTAAGGCGGTTGACCCGATTTTAGCCACCATCAAAGACTATCAAGTGGGTTTTGTTTTGGTGAATGATGGCTCCAAGGATAAGACCTTGGAAGTCATGGAAAAACTGTATCAGACCCGTAACGATATCACCATCGTCAACGAAGCCAAAAACTATGGCCAGAACCCGGCCTTTACGGCGGGTTTGGAGCAGGCGAAAGGCGACTATGTGATCACCATGGACAGCGATCTGCAGGATCCGGTGGAACTGATTCCCCAGATTCTTGCTAAGTTCAGCGAAGGCTATGATGTCGTCAATCCACATCGCTCTTCTCGTAAGACCGATACTGGATTTAAGCGATATTCTGCAGGCCTTTTCTATAAGTTCCTTAATAAGATAGAGCACAAACAATTTGTCCCAGAAAATGTCAATTGTTTCAGAGGACTGTCCCGGAAAGCTGTCGATTCCCTCAACAGCTTACCGGAGAGCGACCGCTATTATGTCGGCCTGGTTCCCTTTGTCGGACTGAAGACAGCCACCATCGATTTTGCCAGGCAGGAGCGCGAAGCCGGGAAGTCTAAATATAACTCTCTTTCCAAGCTCTTCATGTATGCGTTCAACATCACTTCCTCTTCGACAGCCCGCCCACTTTATTTCCCGTTGAAGTTCGGCCTGATCACTTCCTGCTTCTTTGGTTTTTCGTCGCTGGTTCTTTTGGTTCTTTATATCTTAGGTCAGTGTCAGGTCATGACCAGCTATCCTCAGATCACCTTATGGATGGTTATCTCCTTTGTGGCCTTAGGCTTTGCCATTGTCATTGATATGATCGGTCTCGTTTCTCTTTACCTTCACTCCATTCTCATCAATACAAGACAACGGCCGGACCATCTGGTCGACTTTGTGAAGCGTCCGGAAGATAAGGCTGGGAATAATCAAGGAAAAGAGGAAAATCATGTCCGATAAAAAAGTGATTATCATTGGTGCTGGTCCGGCGGGCTTGACGGCTGCTTATGAGCTGATGAAGAAGAGCGATATCAAGCCGGTCATTCTCGAGACCGAGGACTTTGTCGGCGGCATCTCCCGTACCTTTGAATACAAAGGTAACCGTATGGATATCGGCGGCCATCGTTTCTTTACCAAGAGCGACCGGGTCAATCAGGTCTGGGAAGAGCTGATGCCGATTCAGGGCGAACCTAGCCTTGATGATAAGATCCTCAACAACAAGAAAGCTTTTGCTCCCAACGGCCCGGATCCGGAAAAAACCGATGATGTGATGCTGTTAAGGCACCGAGTATCCCGGATTTACTTCCTGAAGAAGTTCTTTGACTACCCGATCAGCATGAAGCCGAGAACTTTCATCAATATGGGTTTCTGCCGGACGATGAAATCGGGCTTTGGCTATATCCATTCCTGCTTCCATAAACGGCCGGAACATTCCCTGGAGGACTTCTATATCAATCGCTTCGGGAAACCGCTGTATCAGCTTTTCTTCGAAGACTACACCACCAAGCTCTGGGGCGTCAAACCGAGTGAACTTTCTGCCGATTGGGGAGCTCAGCGTGTCAAGGGCCTCTCTTTGGGGAAGACGCTTTGGGCTGCCATCACCAAACCGTTCCGTCATAACAAAAACAAGGTAGAGACCTCCTTGATCGATCAGTTCGAATATCCGAAGAAGGGTCCGGGTCAGCTCTACACCAAGATGGCGGAAGAAATCAAAGCCAAAGGCGGCACCATTCTATATAAGTCGGAAGTCGCTTCCTTTGAACGAGACAATCAGAATCGGATCACCAAGATCATTACGACGGATGGCCGGTCCTTTGAGGCGGACGAAGTCTTCTCCTCAATGCCGATCAAGGATCTCTTTGTTGCTTTGGGCAAGGACAAAGTTCCGCAGGATGTCTATCAGAATGCCGTCAATCTGCCTTACCGTGACTTCATCACGGTCGGTTTGCTGTTGGATAAGCTTGCCATCAAGAACAAGACCAAGATCAAGACGCTCAACAACATCGTTCCGGATAACTGGATCTATGTTCAGGAGCGGACGGTCCGGATGGGCCG
The DNA here is from genome assembly GCA_022647725.1 of Bacilli bacterium. Taxonomy (GTDB): domain Bacteria; phylum Bacillota_I; class Bacilli_A; order RFN20; family CAG-288; genus Enterosoma. The sequence goes on along the minus strand of JALCLG010000001.1, from coordinate 738,586 downwards.
GATCCAGATCTTCAACAACTGGTCGCCGTATATGGTCAAGGATCCTCTCCATCAGGTCTGGATCGGTCTGGAGTATTTCTGCTCCGAAGGCGACAAGATGTGGACTGCCAGCGACAAAGACTTCATTGACTATGCCGTCGGGGAGCTGGTTTCGATGGGCATCATTGCTTCCAAGGACGATGTCTTGGATTCCTGCCGGATCAAAGTCAAGAAGGCCTATCCTGCCTATTTCGGAACGTATGACAAGTTCAATGACATCCGTGCCTATCTCGATACCATCCCCAATCTTTACTGCATCGGCCGCAATGGTCAGCATCGTTACAACAACATGGATCACTCCATGCTTTCGGCGATGATGGCTGCCGATGACTATCTTGATGGCAAGACCGACAAGAGCGATGTCTGGAACGTCAATACCGAGAAGGAATACCACGAGACGAAAGAAGAAAAGAAGGCTTAAGATGAGTGACACTTTAACAGCAAAGTTAACAAATGGTTTAGCAGTGGATTCCTCAAGTCATCGTAAGTTTTTGAACCGTTGGTATATCGATGTCAGTGTCATTGTTCTTTCGTTTGTTCTTATTTTCCTTAGCTATGTTGCCATCAAACCTTATTACAGCATTCAAGGCGTTCAGAATGGTGTGGTGGCTAAGATCTATGGTGGCCTGCTGTTATTAGGGCTGGCCATCTATTTTGTTTCCCAGTGGCTGACGAAGAAACTGACCTTCCCGAAAATTGTGGTCTGTCTGATGCTGTTAGCCTTTATCATCCATCTTACCTATATGCTCTATACCCCCTACAATACCCGGCAGCATGATATGAACTATGATTCCGATAATGGTCATTATGCCTATGCCATTACCTTCTATGAAACCTGGGCTCTGCCGACGAAGAACATCACTCCGGATACGGTTTACCAATTCTACCATCCGCCGTTCAATGCCTTCCTTCAGGGTGCCTTCATGCATCTTTTCGAAAACGTCGTTCACCTGGATTCTTTGACCTCCACAGAGGTCATGCTTTATGGGTCCAACCAGATCCTGAGTTGCTTCTATATGGCCGTCTCCGTCTATTATCTGGTGAAGACCATTCTCTTAAGCAAGCTCAGTGACCGTGGCCAGCTTCTGGCCATTGCCTTTGTTGCCCTGTTCCCGCGGCTGGTTCAGCTTTCGGGTCAGCTGAACAACGATGCTCTCAGCGTTATGTTCTCCGTCATCGCACTTTATGTTTTCTGCAAGTGGTACTTTTTAGGCAAGACCTTCCCGAGAATCCTGCTGACCGGTCTTTTCGTCGGTCTCTCCCTTTTTGCCAAGATGTCAGCCTCGATCATCTGCTTAGGCATGGCCGTCTGTTTTGCGATTGAGCTGGTTAAGAGCATCCGTAAGAAAGAGGACAGCCTCCCTGTTTGGAAGCTGGTGATCCAGTATGTTCTGTTCCTATTGGTCTGCGCTCCGATAGGTCTGTGGTTCCAGGTTTATTCCCATAACGTCTACGGACTGCCTTACAATTTCGTTTTCAAGAATCTCAATTCCGCCCTCTTCACCGGTGTGCGGAGCTGGGTCGTCACGAACCAGGGCGAATCCGCTCTGTCGTATTACGACACCAACAATTCCGGACTGGTCTATACTTCCGTCGGTGTCAACATCCTGGTGCGGTATGTCTTCCCCTTCTTCCCGGCCGATTTCCTGATGGGAGGCTACTACTGCAATGCCTTTGACAACTACAATCTTCTCTCTTATGCCTTAAGGAGCTCGATCTTCGGCGAATTCGACTATTGGAATGCCGACGGCGTGGCCGTCACCAGCATCATCCTCATTTATCTGGCTTGGCTGCAGTTTGTCGTCTTCCTCATCTACAGCCTGATTCATCGTCTGAAACTGGGCAAGGACGGTGCCTGTGCTTTGTATTACTTCTTCGGCATTGTGGCGCTGTTCATCTACCTGCAGATCAAGATGCCGTATGGCTGTTCCATGGATTTCCGTTACATTGTTCCGATCATCCTGCCAATCGGTTATTTGTTAGGCAAAGAGAATGATCTGCTCGATGTTCCTCAGGCGACCCGCTTCATGAGATTCATGAAGAACGCCAATCGTCTGACTGTCTCGCTCTTCTTAGCCTCGACGACGATTTTCTATTTCTTTGCTATCTAAAGGAGTCTGTCATGAAACCCAAAGCCAGTCCGTTGGTCATCTTCTTAACCGTTCTTGAGATCCTCTTCCTAGGCTGCTTTTTATCCGGATTCTTGGTCGCTTTCCTGACCGTCTGGAAGGATGGATCTGAGACGTCGCTGGTTTGGCTGACGCCGGTCTTGTGCCTCGTCGGATTCTTCGGTCTCTTTGTTTGCTCTATCCTGCTTTCCGCCATCAAGAAAAACGGGTCTCATAACTCGAACGGCTATCAGGCCCGCTCTACACCCCAGTATTCCAACTATACCTTTGATCCGACGAAGTCGCGGGATACCCCGCAAGGACCGGCGGCTTCTTCGACCATCTGCCCATACTGCAATACCCCGAATGATCCCGATGCCTCTTACTGCAAGCACTGCGGAGCCAAACTGAAATAAGGGATTTTCCTCTTCCATCCTTTGACGGAAACTGAAAACTGCTTAATCTAAGAATGCTTTATAAATAAAACTTCTCCTCTTCAATGAGAGACTATTTTGGGTAGACCGGAATCCACTGAGTCTTCCGGACAACATCTTCGGCATCCGTAAAGGCAACACGGTTCAGGCCTTCGGCTTTGGCTTCGTTGGCTACCGCTGTCGCCACCGTTATGGAAAACTCCGTCAGTCTCGACACCGGCGGCAATACCGCTGCGCCCGGATGATGGGTATCGGCAACTCCGCCGATGGCATGGGCAGCCACGGAAATCATTCTGTCCGTGACCAGCCGCGAGCCTGACGCAATGACGCCTAAACCTAATCCTGGATAAACCAGGGCATTGTTGGCTTGGCCGATCTCATAGGTGATGCCGTTATAGGTAACCGGATCTGTAGGAATTCCGGTGGCGACTAACGCCTTTCCGTCCGTCCAGCGGATCAGATCCTCGGCTTTGGCTTCCGCCAGTTCGGTCGGATTGCTTAACGGGAAGATGATCGGACGGGGAGTATGGTCGGCCATCTCTTTGACCAGACTCTCCGTAAAGGCACCGCCCTGCGTTGAGGTGCCGACCAGAATCGTAGGATGGATGGCTTTTACAGAAGCTTCCAGGGTAGTCAGCTGAGCCGTATTGTCAAACTCACTCCGCTGCCGGGCAAAGGGCCTTTGCTCGGGAGTCAGATCGGTCATATCCGTGAAAAGAAGGCCTTGTTTGTCAACCAGATAGAAATGACTCCTGGCCTCCGCTTCCGGAAGACCCTCATCCATCATCTCCTGACAGATCCGTTTCACAATCCCGCAGCCAGCCGTTCCGGCACCGAAGCAAAGATAGCGCTGGTCACAGAGCTTTTCATGAGAGATCGATAACGCACCGAGGATGCCAGCCAAGGTGATGATGCCGGTACCTTCGATATCATCGTTGAAGACCGGATATTTCGTGATATACGTGTTCAGGATGGCAGCGGCATTGTCTCTTCCGAAATCCTCGAAATGGAGATAGAGCTTCGGGAACATTCCTTCCACCAGCGCCACAAACCGATTGACAAAACCATAGTAGGCATTGCCTTTGACGCGGCTATGATGTAATCCCAGATAAAGGGGATCGTCAATCAGGCTCTGACGGGAGGTGCCGGCATCCAGCACCACCGGCAGCACTTTTGCCGGATCGATGCCGGCCGCTGCCGTATAGACCATCAGTTTGCCGATGGAGATGCCGACTCCGTTGGTGCCCCAGTCGCCAATGCCAAGAATGGCTTCGGCATCGGTGACGACAATGAGCTCAATGTCCCGGTCTTCCACGGCATTCCGGATGGATTGCTCCATCTGCTCCGGATGATCGATGGAGAGATAGGCGGCATTCTGAGGCGTGATATAGAATTCACTGTAATTGCGGATGCTTTCTGCAATGCCGGGATCATAGACGATGGGCATCAGCTCCTTGACATGCTGAGAGAACAGATAGAAGAACAGGGTGCGGTTACGGCCAAAAAGACTCATCAGATAATGCCGCTTTTCACTGACATTCGGTTTGCTTTCCACATTGCCATAGGCTTGTCTTGCCTGTGTTTCCAAAGTTTCTACCATTGGCGGAAGAATCCCGACCAATCCGTATTTTTCGCGCTCCTCTTCACTGAAGGCTGTGCCTTTGTTCAGGAACGGATCGTTTAACAAGTCATATCCCTTTTTCATGATGCTCACGCTTTCTTTGCTGCCTTCTATTTTAGCACCGCGGACGTTTTTTCTTTCCGGACTCCGACAGGGGGGGGAATGTCACCGTTTACCAAAAATTCCAGTGAATTCCACAGAGTTCCACACAATTCCACGCATTTCCACAAATCTGAAAAAAACCAAATAAAATGGCGGCTTCTGGCAAAGCCAGGAACCGCCATTCATTCGTTCGTTGTTAGAAAGACTACTTGGCAGCTTCGCCGTTATCCTGATTGAGAACACCATAGGTGAGGAAGGATAAGACACGGTCGAAGGTCAGATCATCTTTGCCGACGAAGATCAGCTTATCGCCCGAATGTAAGACGTAATCCGGACCGACGGACTGATGAGCGATGTTATCGCCGCCGATGACAGCGACAATGGTAGCTTCAGTGTAGTTCCAGAAATAGACTTCGCCGACAGTCTTGCCGTTGATCCAGCTGTTCTGCGGGATCTCAGCAGTAGAGAACTTGACAGCTTCGGTGGTCTGATACGTGAAGGAATCCTTCATATCATCGATAGCGCCATCGATTTTGCCCTGAAGATCCTTCTGTTCAGCCAGAAGCTTCTCAAGGTTAGCATACTTGTCTTTGATCTGAGTCTCAGCCTTCCACTTATTGGCGAATTCCTGAGCATGCAGGACGGAATCGACGAAAACGCCAACACCTCTCTTGGAAGAGACGACCTTGTCCTTCTCAAGAATGTTGAGAGCCTTACGGACAGTCTCCGGAGAGACGCCATAGCTAGCTCCTAAGATCGAACGACCCTTTAACAAAGTACCTTCCGGATAGTCTCCCGTTAAGATCTTGCCGCAGATATCCTGGGCAATTTTGATGTAACGAGGGGTATTTCTTTCTTTAGCCATTTTACTTTTCCTCCTATAGCTGTAAAAGTACGATAATTATAAAAGATAAATGTGTCTAAATCAAGCCTGTTATCAAGAAAACGAAAGAAAAGCGACTTGTCAATTTTTAAAAGTTGCTTTGTAGTTTCACTTAATTTTAAGGATAACTAGGGCAATTTCTCGGCTATTAAAAGCTGACTGAAACTTAAAGATGAAAAATAAGAAAAGTTTATTTGGACTGCCAGGACCTGTCCTCTCCTGTTACTGGGAACTAACCAGGCTTCCGATCTAGAAAAGCCAAAGAAAAAAATATTTTTCCTTTGGTTGATATCAATCTTTATTTATAAGATAATATATTGCCGTTTATTTTGAAGGATAATCACGAATGAAAGAAAACGAAAATCAGGATATGGGATCCAATACGAAAACGAAGACCTTGCCCGTCGGTGAAAGCTTTAAGCTGATCGGCAAAGGCGTCGTCTCCAACCAGGCCTGCCTCGACAGCGGACATATTCCGTGGTACTTGGCCTTGCTTGTCTTTGTCATTTCCATCGTCTTCTCGGCGATTCCGGTTGTCTATAAAGGCTATACTACCGATAATTCGGCTATTTTCGATACCACCAACAATGCCGAGATTGATAAGGGCTTCAAGACGATGCTGACCAGCGGCTACAGCAAGCAGCTGATCATTGATCCGGCCACAGAGACCTTGGATATGTCGGGTTTATCCAGCTATGCCGGTGTCAGCACCACCACAGCCAGCGTCACCGAAGAATATAACGGCACGAACCTTCTGGAATTAGCCAAAGGCGAATATCTGGATGTCACGGGCGGAGTCGATGCCAACTTCAAAGGTCAGGTTTTCTCCGTCAAAGCCAGCACGTCCGTCACGACCACGACCGGCGAATCTCAGGTCTTCTATGTCGATACCATTCATCTTCCGACCTCGGAAGCCATCACGGATACCACTTCGACCTCGACGACCTCGACTTCCTCTTCGACAACCTACGAGAATAATGGCTATACCACCTATCTGATGAGCTACCTTCTTCCTGATATGGTCTCGACCGATAAGAATTACACGACCTTCCTCAATAACTTCATCGCCACGGTCGTCTTCGATATGGATGCCGGCAAGAACATCAATAATTACCCGCATTCCTTCTCCTTGATTACCAAAGACCGCATCTATGTTTATGTCTATGCTCTGAAGTCGGCCAAGACCAATACGACGTTAGCTTCCTTCACCGGCAGCCTTACCGATGGCTTCAAAGCTGACAGTAACCTGACTTCCAAGATTTCCCTGAACGCGTATCTCTTCCCCGAGGGAACTTCTCTGACCGATGGCTACAAGTCGTTCCGCAATCTGATGAACAATGCTGTCCGGGCTTCCGCCATTGTTGCCTTATGGACCAATGTCGGTTATCTGGCTGCCATCTATGCCGGTACGGTTCTGATCTCGGCTTTGATTCTCCTCATCATGCATAAGCGGAAGACCAGCATCAACAGGAACGTCAACTATTTCAATACGCTCTTCGAAGCCATTGTCTTTGCTCTGACGCCGGCCGTCTTAGCCTTGATCTTAGGCTTCTTCAGTTATACCTACGGCATTATGATTCTGATTGGCGGTGTCCTCATCCGTGTGGTCTGGTCCTCATCGAAGCTGATGCCTCCGGTGACCGAAGAAGACAATAAGCCTCTCTACCAGGCTCGATCATAAACACATAGAAAGGGGCCTCTTAAGCCCCTTTCTTTGATTAAAAAAGAAAATGTCACTCATATTAAAGAATATTGTCAAAGATTATCCTGTGAAGGACAATGCCCCGGTCAAAGCACTCAAGGGCATCTCTTTGACGTTCCCGGAGACGGGCTTCATTGCCATCCTGGGACAGTCGGGCTGTGGCAAGACGACCTTGCTCAATCTCATCGGCGGTCTGGATAAGTACACCTCAGGCGATATCATCATCAACGGCCAGTCCACCAAGGACTATACCGATCAGGACTGGGATAGCTACCGCAATCATGAAGTCGGCATTGTCTTCCAAAGCTACAACCTGATTCCGCATCTGACGGTCTTAGGCAACGTGGAACTGGCGATGGCCCTCAACGGCGTCAGCGACAAGGAACGCGAGAAACGGGCCAAGGATGCTTTGACGCAGGTCGGACTGGAAGATCAGGTGATGAAGAATCCGAACCAGCTTTCCGGCGGCCAGATGCAGCGAGTTGCCATTGCCAGAGCCTTAGTCAATGACCCGAACTTCATTCTGGCCGATGAACCGACCGGTGCCTTGGATTCCAAGACTTCCGTGCAGGTCATGGATGTTTTGAAGAAGACAAGTCAGACCAAGCTTGTCATTGTGGTGACCCATAATGAAGGCTTGGCTGAGAAATATGCCAACCGGATCATTGTCCTTTCCGATGGTCAGGTCATCTCCGATAAGGAAATGGGGACGAAAGCTCTTCCCGAAGACGAAGAGAAGCCATTGCCGGAACAGGCTAAACCCAAACATACCTCCATGTCTTATAAGACGGCCATCGGCATATCCGGCAAGAACCTGCTGACGAAGAAGGCGAAAACCATTGTGACGGCCGTGGCTGCCAGCTTTGGCATTATCGGCGTCGGTCTGGTCCTGGCTTTGTCCAACGGCTTTTCCAACTACGTCAACCGGATGGAAGCTCAGACGTTATCAAAATTCCCGCTGACCATCGAGAAATATGGCTATAACTATGTGGAAAACTCCGCCAATCAGCTGACCAAATACCCCAGCGACGATATTGTCCATGTCGTGGAGCCGGCCACCAGCCAGCTGCACGTCAACAACATCACCTCGGACTATGTCAGCTATCTGGAAGCCGTCAATACCGAGAAGAAGACGTATGCCAAGTTCCGTTTCAATTATTCCATCGGCATGCACGTCATCTCCAAGTATACCGATACGGATTCCGGCAGCGATGTCTACACCGCTCTGAATACGTCGCAGTCCTCCTATCTGTCGCAGATGGCTTCCTCGTTGATGGGAAGCTCCTCTTCCGCCTGGCAGGAACTGCCGGCCGATCAGGAGAAGATCATGGAAAGCTACGATGTGATCTCGGGCTCCTATCCTAGCGAGGAACTGCAGTCGGACGATTACGGGACTCCGAATCAATCCGATTTCGGTTTGGTTCTGGTGGTCAACTCCCGCAATGCTTTGACGACCACGACCATGGATACCTTAGGTCTTAACCCCAAGAGCGGCACCTATACCTTTGAAGAGCTGATGGATACGACGAAGGTCAACTTCCAGTACGTTCAGGCCAACGATTTCTATGGCGATGCCATTTCGCAGAAGGATGCGGAAGGCAATCCTACTTATACCACCGGCCTCTTTTTCAAGGATTCCGTTTCGATGAATGAAATTTCCTCGATTGTCACCAAGGCCCTGGCTGATACCAGCGATACCACCACCTTAGCCACCCTGACGGATTCCTTATCCAACGATATGGATCTGCCGGATCTCGACAAGAACAGCTCTGGCTATGAAGGCGATAAGATCATCGATGAACTGAAGAATGACACCACTTTCACCAATACTTTAGCTTCCATGACCGACCGCGGCTATCTCAACAAGGACAAGATTCAGTCCCTTCAGGATGGCACCACCAAGATTGATACCTCCACGATGACGGTTCAGACCATCCGTAGCTATCTCAATGATGCCAAGCTGGCCTCAACGGCAACGGATTATGAGGCAAACCGCGCTGATTTCGGTGCGTTGCTGGATAAGGCCGTCTTAGCAGCCTTGGAGACCAAGACGTTGAAGAGCCACTTCAAGCGGAATCATTCCTACTATAACAATCCGACCAGCCAGGAGACGTTAGCCAAGCTTTATTCGAACCAGACCGGCAAGAACCGCACCCTTCATATTGCCTGCATCCTCCGTCCGAAGCAGGGCTCTTCCTTAGGCATGCTCTCTTCCGGTGTCTACTATCCGAAATCCCTGACTTATCAGACCTTCACCGACAATGCCGGCTCGGCCATTGCCAAGGAGTATAAGAATCATATCTTCATTGCTCCGTCAGCCAAGACCGATTACAGCAAAGTCTTCACCAGCGCCATTGATAAGATCTATGTCGATACCACCCAGATGTCAGAGCTGGTCTCGGCCTTCACCTCTACTGCCAGCCTCTCCATGCTTAACATCATCAACTCCTTGACTCCGCTTTCATCGATTACCACCTATATGAACGCCAGACTCGAGCTTGGCAGCGATGTCGTTTTAGCCGCCGGATCGAATCTTTTGGACGAAAAGACCTATGCCAGCTTTGTTTCTACCATCTCCATCTATCTGATTGATTACAATTCCAAGGCCTATGTCACGAGCTACCTCGATAAGTACAACACCACGATTGCCAAGGATGAATCGGAGAAAATCGTCTATACCGATGTCGGACAGGTGGCAACGGATACCGTCGGCCAGATTGTCCAGGTGATTTCCGCCGTCCTGATTGCCTTTGCTTCCATTTCTCTGGTGGTCTCCTCCGTGATGTTAGCTATCCTGATTTATAGTTCCGTCGTCGAACGAACCAAAGAAATTGGTATTCTCCGTTCTATCGGTGCCCGCAAGAAAGACGTCGGCCGTCTCTTTAAGGCGGAAGGCATCATTATCGGCTTTTTGGCCGGAGTTTTCGGTGTTATGATGACCTATCTCATCTCCTTGCCGATCTCAGCCACCCTCAACCATCAGTTCCCGGATGTCTCCTTAGGTCAGATTGCCTTCCTCAACCCGCTCCATGCCGTGGGTCTTATTGCCTTATCCGTTGCTTTAACCTACTTAGCTTCCTTGGCACCGGCCCGCTATGCTTCCAACAAAGACCCGGTAACCTGTCTCAGAAGCGAATAGCCTTCCTGGTTTTTCAGCTAACCTCTTTGGGAGGTGTCGTCTATAATAGAAAAGTTGTCTGTCACCTTAGGAAGAACCCGTTATGATCAAAGAAATCACCGCTCGCCTCAAAGAAGGCCTGATGTCGATTCTGCCGATTGCCGTGATTCTGGTTATCCTGAATTTTGCCATTCCGGGTCTCTCCTTCGATGACGCTACTCAATACCCGTCGCATGTCGGACCGGCCTTTGTCGCTTTTCTTTTGGCTTTGGTCCCGATGATATTAGGCATGGCATTCTTCAATCTCGGCGCCGATAAATCTACCGGCCGGATCGGCATTCTGGTAGGGGGCCTCGTCTCCAAGAAGAAAGCCTTAGGCATCCTTTTGTTCATTGCCTTATTGATGGGAACCCTAACCACGCTGGCGGAACCGGATCTGACGGTCCTGGCCACCCGCCTTTATCCTGACAGCCACGACTCCGGGATGCGCATTCTGATGATGGTGACTTCCTCTGTCGGTGTCGGTGTATTTCTTTTGGTAGCCATTCTTCGTGTCATTTATGATAAATCCATCAAATACTGGCTGGTGATTGGTTACAGTCTGGTCTTTGTGCTGGGCTATTTCATTGATCCGGATTTCTTCTCCATCATCTTCGATTCCGGTGGTGTCACTACCGGGCCGGTCACGGTGCCGTTCATCATTTCCTTAGGCATTTCCGTTTCCTCCATGCTCGGTGGCAGCAAGGCTGAGGATGATTCTTTCGGCTATTCCGGTCTTTGCACCTTGGGTACGGTTCTTTCCGTGACCCTCTTTGCGGTCGTGATGAAGCATACCGGTGCCATGGATTCCATGGAATCGACGTTCGGGTCGATGAATCTTCTGACGGAAATCAACAGTTATCAGGGCTTGGCTGACGTCTATCGGGAATCCTTCCTTTCCAATCTCAAAGGAGTGGCTATCAGCATGATCCCGATTACGCTGTTCTTCCTGGTCTATAACTTCTTCCTGAAGCTCAAGAAGCCGGATTTCTTCTCCATCATCATCGGACTTGTCTATGTCTTTGTCGGATTGGTTCTGTTCCTCTTCTCCTCGGAAGCCGGCCTTTCTCCGGCAGCCTCCCGTCTAGGCAAGGCTTTTGCAACTCTGCCACTGTATGTTTTCATGCTGGTTGTCTTCAGCTGCGGCGTCATCTCGATGCTGGCAGAGCCGGGTGTCCATGTCTTGGCTGATCAGGTCAATGAAGTCAGCCGCGGTGCCATCTCCCGTCCGACCATCTTCTTTGTCTTGGGATTATCCACCGGCCTTTCTCTGGTTCTCAACGTCATCCGAGTCCACGACAATATTCCGATCATTGATTTTGTCATTCCCATCTTAGCGGTCGGCCTGGTCCTGGCTTTCTTTACACCGGAGATATATGTTGCCATCGCCATCGATGCTGCCGGTGTTGCCACCGGAACGATGGCCAGCTGTCTTTTCCTGCCAATGTTCATCGGCTATACTTCCAGTCTTTATCAGAATTCCGCTAACTATGGTCAGATGATCCTCAGAAACGGCTTCGGCGTGGTGGGAATGATGTCCCTGATGCCGATTGCCTGTGTCGAAATCGTCGGTATCCTATCTGTGATCAAGACGAAGATCGGCTATCAGAAGGCCTTGAAGGCTGTGATGGAGCCTGATGATGCTCAGATCGTCCATCTGCCAGTCTAGAGGGAGGAAGCCATCATGAACCTGTTTGGAAGAAGACATGCCAAGAACGAAGTCAATCAAACGCCCGCTAAAGAGCTTCCCTACGATAAACGGGAGAGCCTGCATGCGCTCTGCCTCTTTGTGACGATCATCAGCCGTAACCAATCCGATTTCTTTGTCGAAGCCTACCAGAAGGCAGGCGCCAGCCTCTCCCTTGATCTCTATGGCTATTCCATGCCACCCAAGGAAGTCGTGGCTCTCCTAGGGTCGATGGAGACGAAAAAGGAAATTCTTCTCACCTTCTGCCGCAAGGAAGACCTCCCGAAGCTTGATGAAATTGCCACCAAACGCTTTGGCATCTCCAAGGCCAGCAAAGGCATTGCCTTTGCCTGTCCGATTGATAGCGTGAGCGGAGTCGCCGTCTATAAGTTCTTAGCCGATCAGAACAAGGAAGTGAGGGAGTCCCAGCATGGAAACGAAAACAACTAAGGACGTCAGTCAGGACTACAGCCTATTGCTGGCGGTTGTCAACAAAGGCAATACGGATCTGGTGATGAACGCTGCCCGCAAGGCCGGCGGTCAGGGCGGTACCATTGCCGTAGCCCGCGGTACCGGGAATCCGGAACTGGCCAAGACCTACGGTTTGGTCATTCAGCCGGAGAAGGAACTGGTTTTCATTGTGGTCAACAGCAGCATCAAGGAGAAGGTGATGGCCCAGATTTATGAGGAAGCCGGTCTGGAGACCAAAGGCAGCGGCATTCTGATTTCCCTGCCGATCATCGATGCGGTCGGTCTGACCCCGCTGGATGAGACGGTTTCTCCGAAGCCGAAGAAGTAGAAGACGTCAAGAACGAAAAAAGGCTGCCCGTTTCCAGGCAGCCTTTTCTTGTTACGAAGTGGTGGATCATTAGGGACTTGAACCCTAGGCCCACTGATTAAGAGTCAGTTGCTCTACCAACTGAGCTAATGATCCATGATTTTTCGTGCTTGTTAATTATATTACTCGGACTTTCTTAATACAAGTGCTCACGAAAAAATTTTAAAAAGGTAGCAACAACAGGAAACAGATTCCGTCAGCTTGTCTTCTTTATCAGTCCATGGTATTCTAACCTCACAGAGTTCGGAGGCAAGGAAATGGATCTTATTTATCCTGAAAAACGGCTGGTTTCTGTTATTGACAGTCATTCTGCTCATATGCTTGCCAAATCCAATTATCCTTGGATGAAGGCGGATTTTCGGGATTTCAACGGGACCATGACATTAGGCCGGGGTCTTTCCGCAAACGGCAGGCTTCCGAGGGTCGTCTTCACTCTTACTTCCGGGCAGGGAGCTTTGATTGCCATCGATCCGGATAAAAGGATCTTTGTCTTGGCCAATAACCTGGGCGCGGATAATGCGCTTAGCGTTCCCATTGGGAAACGCCTCCGAATCCGCTTGGTCGGCACCCATAGCACGGGAAACGTTGAGGTCGAGTTCAGCAAAGGAACCCTCTGAAGCAGACGGTATCCATCGGAGTCATACAAAAAGAGGAGCCCGGATTTCCGGGCTCCTCTTTGGTTGTTGCGATTACGGCTTCTTCTCTTCGGTGATCTCGCCTAGCTTCTTAGGCGGGTTCTTCTTATCGACGATGTTGCTTAAGAGGCTGAAGATGATGCCGGTAGGTTTCTCACCCCGCATATTGGCAAAGCCGTCGATGAGGACCGTCACCAAGTTCGGCATGGCAATGGCATAGATGACTAAGATCAGATACATCGTCTTGTTGAGATAGCGGTAGTCAACGCCTGAGAACTCGGTGGAAAGGTTCCAGTAGAGTTCCGTGGACATATCGCTAGGCCGGCCTGCCAAAGCCGAGAGATACGGTGTCACAAAGGTCATCAGGCAGAAGAGCAGCAGCATCGACATGAAGAGAACGAACCGGTAGGTATTGAACGGGGCACAGGCATTGTAGACCATGCCCAAGGAGACGATGGCCATCGAGATGGAACAGAGGGCCGTGAAGCTGGTCTTGCTGACCGTCGTGGATAAGCCGGAGAGATCCAGGAAGTTACCGGAATAGAGAAGAATATAGTTGATGCTGATAGCTAACAACAGACAGATAGCACCCGGGATGGCCCGCGAGAAGGTATTCTTGAGGAAGTGACCGCGGATCAGGCTGTCGTTCTTCTGGAGAGCCAAGAAGAAGGAAGGCAAGCCGATGCCCACTGTCTCCATGATCATGATGTTGTTGGTATCGAACGGATACTCGATGCCTTTGCCGTGATTGAGATAGGTTAGGAGGACGATGATGGTGAAGGTGATGGTGAAGATCGTCTTCATCAGGAACAAGGATGAGGAACGCTGAATATTATTGACGACCCGGCGTCCTTCACCGACAACTGCCGGAAGCGAGGCAAAGTTGGAATCTAGGAGAACCAGGTGAGCTACGTTTCTGGCGGCACTGGCACCATTGGCCATAGCAATCGAGCAGTCAGCTTTCTTCATGGCCAGGATATCGTTGACGCCATCCCCGGTCATGCCGACGGTCATCTTGCGGTGCTTCAGTTCGGTGACGATGGCTGCCTTCTGTTCCGGAGAGACCCGGCCGAAGACGGTATATTCATCCACCAGGGAAGCGACATCGTTGACGGAGAGACCCTCTAGGGACACGCATTTGTCGGCATTGGGAACATTGCACTTCTTGGCAATCTCGCTGACGGTCAGCGGGTTATCGCCGGAGATGATCTTGATGGCCACGCCGTTATCGGTGAACCACTTGATGGTAGCCGGCGCTTCGACCCGGATGTGATCCTCTAAGACGAAGATCGCGACCGGCGTGATCTGACCCTGCACTTCATTGTCTTTGATTTCGCCATCGCCATGGCAGAGCATCACGATCCGCATGCCGGCGCTTTCTTTGTCGGCAATGTACTTCATCATCGTCTTGTCCCGGGTCTTGTAGATATATTCCGGAGCCCCGAGAACAAAGGTGCCTTCGTCATAGAACGTCACTGCCGAGAACTTCCGGGCCGAGGAGAAGGAAATTTTGTTCTTGGCATGGTAGTCGCTGCGTAAGGGATAGCAGGCCGTCAAGGCAATGGAAGTCTGGTTGGATTCCGTAAAGGAGTTCAGGAAGCTTCCCATCACCATCTTGAGATCGTAATTGTTGTCGACCATCAGGACTTCGCTGACCTTCATCGTGCCATCGGTCAGCGTACCGGTCTTATCCAAACATAACACATTGACTCTGGCCAGCATTTCAATGCTGTAAAGGTCCTGAACCAAGGTATTTTTCTTGGCCAGGTTCATAATGCCGACAGCCAAGGCAACCGACGTCAGGAGATACATGCCGGACGGAATCATGCCAATCAAGGAGCCGGCGGTCTTGCCCATGGCGGCACTGGCAATCTTATAGGTGTTGCCGGCATACTCCGGCAGGGAAGAGAAGTTCTGCCACTGCGTGAAGAACAAAGCGACACCGATCGGGATGATGGCAATCGAGATAATCTTAATGATGGAGTCCAAAGATCGCAGCAGCTCGGATTTCGGTTTGCTGAGTTCCTTGGCCTTGGTCTGGATGGAGTAGGCATAGTTGAAGCGGCCAACGAGGTTGGCTTTGGCAATCACGGAACCGGATACAACGAAGGATCCCGCAAAAATGGTATCCCCTTCACCTTTCTTGACAGGTAAGGATTCACCAGTCAGCAAGGATTCATTGACTTCCACGCTGCCGTTAAGGATCACCGAATCGGTCGGAATCTGATCGCCGCTGTTTAAGACATAGACATCATCGAGAACCAGCTGATCGGCGGGGATGACCTGACTCTTGGAGTCCCGGACAGCCTTGACGTTCTGAGCGGTCACCAGCTTCAGCCGTTCAATGGTCTTCTTGGCCCGGATCTCCTGAACAATGCCGATGATGGTGTTGATGGTAGCTACCCAGATGAAGAACGTCTGGGAGTATTTCCGGAAAATCATCAGGGCAATGGCAATGGCTAAGCAGAGCATATTGAAGAAGGTAAAGATGTTTGAGACGAAGATCTTAGGGATGGACTTCGAGGTATTATCGACAGCGTTATTGGCTAAGCCTTGGCTTTGCCTTAGCGTGACTTCATCCTTGGTCAGACCTTCCGTCACTTTCGGATTGAAACGGATCAGATCTTCCGGCAGATGGTTCGACAAAGCTTCCGTCTTCCGCTGCTGCCGTTTCCGTTTGTCGTTCTGCTTGGCCTGCTTCTTGGCATCCCGCTCCTGCACGAACTTATTGAGCTGATCCTTGAGCGTGACGGCCTTCAGAACTTCGGTATCGGTCTTGGCAGAGGGGGTATTATCCCCGTCTTCCTTCGGCATATCCATGGCATCTTTGGCCATGGTGGACTGCGTCACCGGAACATTTTCGGTGGCTTTGACATCGTCTTTCGGAGCCGAAGCGGATGCGGTCGCTGCCGTTTTCGGATCCCGTTCTAAAACGGCGTCGTCAGCTGTGACGTCTGTTGTCGGCTGCTGTTTTCTGCCTAATCGTTTTCCCATAGCTCCTATTTTATTCGATTTGGATTCATTAATAAATAAGGATTAAAAGAAAAACGGCTTTTCGAGGACGAAAGGCCGTTTGTTTCTCTAAAGGTCAGCGGGTTTGTCGGGCACCATATGATGCTTCCGGCAACGGGCTTCGTAACTTTCTTTGGCACCGACCTTGATGATGGGATCGTTGTAATCCGCCGGTTTGCCGTTGATCATCCGCTGCGTTCGAGTCGCGGCGCAGCCGCAGACGGTGCAGACCGCCGTCAGTTTGGTGACGAACTCGGCTCTGGCTAAGAGCTCCGGCATCGGTCCGAAAGGCTCACCCCGGAAATCGAGATCGAGTCCGGCGACGATGACACGGACGCCCCGGTCAGCCAGGGATTCGCAGATGCCGATGATATCGTTGCTGAAGAACTGCACTTCGTCGATGGCGACCACCTGGGTGTCCGGACGGACCAGCTCCAGAATGGACTTGGCTTCCTTGACGGCATAGGCTTCATATTTAGCACCGTCGTGCGAGGCGATGGCCGTCTTGTCATAGCGGTTATCGATGGCCGGCTTAAAGGCCATGATCTTCATCTTGGTATAGGTTAAGGTCTTGATGCGGCGGATCAGCTCTTCGCTTTTACCGGCAAACATCGGACCGGTGATGACTTCAATCCAGCCCTTCTGCAATTCCTGGTACATGGTTAACGTTTTCTCCTTGAAGAAATTAATAATGCTTCTATTATAGTCAGGTTTCCTATCACCTTCCCGATGAAAATAATTTACATTTCAGGAACTCTTAAAAAGCCCGTCAGCGACGGGCTCTTTAAGACTATTTCGTTTCGGTCGGTTTCGTTGTCTCGTCCTGCGGCTTATCGTTAACGGCAGGCGTGACACAGGCGCCGTTTGCGGCTAAGGCCTTCTGGTAATCCTTGTTGATGCCGATGCCGGCAAAGATCAGGGAAGAGACGACAAAGCCTAAGACCAGTCCGGCCGCTGCACCGACGAAGGCCGAGATATGACCGGATAAGGTGCCCATATCACTCTCGCTGACATAGAGAGCGTTGGCGTTGGCTTTGATGGCACCCCGGTAGGTGGTGTTGGCAGTCGTGTAATCTCCGGTCAGGGACGTGTAGAAGCTCTGGCAGGTCGCTAAGAAGGTCTGAGCGTTGTCAAACCAGGTCTTGCTGGCTAAGGCAGCTGCGGAGGTATCCCCGGCTTTGTAGGCTTTGTATTCCTTCAGGTGATAGCGGTAGCTGGTGGCATCGGAAGCATCTTCCGTGACGGTGGTGACGCTGTTAACATCATCCAAGGTCACAACATAGCCCAGTTTCTCTAAGGCCAGACTCAGCTTGCTGCGGAGATCCTTGTCTTTGACCAGGTCCTGACTGAGCTTGGTGGTTTCTTCGGTGGTGGATTCGCCCGGCGTCTTGATCGTGGCTAAGGTGGCTAAGGTATCGCTGTAGGCTTTGATCTCCTTATCCAGGGCTTTGATCTGGTTCTGATAGGAGACGGCCAGGTTGTTGTAGTTGGCCAGCTTCTTGTCTTCTTCGCCATCGGCGAAGTTGACATAGTTGTTGGCGTTCTGTTCACCGACGAAGGTCTCAATGGCATTGCTGGGATAATGGGCCTGGAAGGTCTTATAGGTATCGGCAATGAGGACATTGCCGACTTTGAGGGAGGTACCGAACTGTTTCAATAAGGCAGTATAGGTATCATCGAGAACGTGATACTGCTGGGAGATATCCGTGACGGTATCGCTGAATTTCATCTGACTGACGGTCTCGCTCGAGGCCGGCAGGACATTGGCAAGATAGGAGTTGTCGATGGCATCGCTGGCGCGAGTGACTTCACTGGCAAAGAGAGCTTTCAGGAAAGTCCGGCAGGTGTCTTCGTTCTTGAAGGCTGCCGGCGAGGTGGTGACGACAAAATCGGTGTCGGAGACGGTAGTGACGTTGTTTTCCGTGGTGGTGACCGGTGCAATGGAGAAAGCCTTCTTGGTGACCAAGGTATCGGCTTTCAGCGAAGAAAAAGCCGAATTGTTGTCGATGGTCTTCTGGATGTTGGTCTGAGAGATGATGTCGTTATAGTTGTAGGCCGTGCCATCGGCGTAGCTCTTGCCTTCATTGGTTAAGGCCAGATTCAAGGTCAGATGGGTTGTGATGACTCCCTTCTTGGGGTTGTAGCCATAATGGATACCGGCAAAGCCGGCAATGGCGCAGACCAAAGAGATGCCTAAGATCCAATATTTGTAGACCGCAATCTGATGGCCGTAGCCGGCCCAGGTCAGATGAGGTCCTTTCTTCTCGTTCTCTTCGCTCTTGATGATGACGACCCGGCTGTTATTGTTTTCTTCCATGACTTGCTGCTCCTTGGTTATTCGGCACCTTCCCGTTTGAAGACCTTCAAGGCTGTCCTGGCAATCAGTTTGATATCCAGCCAGAGGGAACGGTGCTTGATGTAATAAAGCTCCATATTGACGCGTTCGGTGTAGTTGACGTTGCTGCGGCCATGGCAGGCCCAGTAACTGGTCAGTCCCGGCCGGACGGAAAGCAGGACATCCCGGGTCAGGCCGTACTTCTCGCTCTCGATGTCGATGATCGGACGGGGTCCGACGATGGACATCTGGCCGATGAAGATATTGAAGAGCTGCGGGAGTTCATCTAACGACGTCTTCCTTAGGAACTTGCCGAACTTCGTGATCCGAGGATCGTTATCCACCTTGAACTCGCTGTAGAACTGCTTCAGCTGTTCCGGGCTCAGCTGCTCTTCGATCGGGCGGCGGTCCCATTTCATGGTGCGGAACTTCAGCATGTTGAAAGCTTTGCCTTTTTTGCCGATGCGGCGGTGCTTATAGAAGATCGGGCCACGGGAGGTGATCTTCACTAAAAAGGCGATGATGATCAATAACGGCGAGAGAATCAGGATGGCTTCCAGGGATAACAGGATATCGAAGAAACGCTTAAAGAAGGAGAAGACAGGTTTCTTCTTGAGATAGAGGCTGGTATCGACCGTGGCCTCAATCTTCTGCATCTCGAGAGTCAGGA
The DNA here is from genome assembly GCA_022647725.1 of Bacilli bacterium. Classification (GTDB taxonomy): domain Bacteria; phylum Bacillota_I; class Bacilli_A; order RFN20; family CAG-288; genus Enterosoma. The sequence continues at coordinate 719,363 of JALCLG010000001.1, read as the reverse complement.
CTTCCTCATCCGTTTGTGGTTTACTGACGTTATTATTGTCTGCCATAACTGAACTATTTTAGCATGAATGGCAAAGGTTACCAAATCTTAGGGAAAAAGGCAGGTTCTAACCCTGCTTCAGGCTCTCGTCGATGGCCTGAATGTATTTCTCGGCAATGCCGACGACATTGGCTAAGGCCCGGATCGTCAGGGAGTAGTTCTTCTCAATCTCAAAGGAATGGGGGAAGCCCGGGAAGAAGTAAGCGTTGTTGAAACTGGAAAGCTTGATCTTGGCTTCAGGGAAATACTTATCGCTATCCGAGGAGATGATCAGGTCATCCTTTCTTATATAAGGAAGGGCCGGTTCAATCGGAGTGATCAGGATCTGATGGACGTGACTGAGGTTCTTCATGTTGGCTAAGGAACCCGAGACGACGGCACCGACGGACTTCGACAGAAAGACAATGGAATCATATTGGGCGAAGTCGATGTCTTTGACTTTGTCTAAAGCATAGGTCAGGCATTCATCGGCACAGGAATCCAGCGGACGGGGGTCTTCGGCTTCTTTGGGAAGGTCATAATGAAGATAAACCATCTCATAGCCGTCCTCGCTGAGAATGCGGGAAGGATAAAACAAGAGGGAGCGATCGCAGCTATAGCGACGGCCAGGAAAAACAACAGCAAGTTTTTTCATGATTCGGAAAGTCCTCCTAACGGACGAGAAACAGAAAGACCATAAAACTATGATTAAACTATACACCAACCTGGCAAAATGCAATAGATATTTTGATTATTCAGCTTTCTTCTTCTATAATACTTCTCAAGGAGCCAATATCAACTATGGCAAAATTAAAAGGGACTGTGTTGATGGTGAAGGATGGCAAGCTTCTGCTTCTTGCCAATAACAAGTACTACATCGCCAAGGGCGATGCCAACAACGGCGATGTCGTTGAGTTCGAGAACGATGACGCTCTGCCGATGCCTTCTTACATGTTTGCAATCGCTGCCATGGAAGAAGAGAACCTGGACGACACCTTGGATTTCATCCAGTCCAAGTGGTTCAGTGGCAAGAAGAAGTAGCTTTCGATAACCTGTTTTGAAGAAAGAAAAAGGGGCTGTCCGAAAACCTGGGGTGTAACCCTGGGCTGGGACAGTCCTTGATGTTAACGATGTGTTGCATAAAGCATGCTGTTGTTAGCAATATTTTGCTCTCTCCTTCAGCGGCTTATCCAAGGGACTTTAAAATCTTTTTCTACAGGTGTATCTTTATCTACAGTAAAACCGTCCTTTCGTTAGACGTTTTTACGGAGATCTGCGTAATATCCGAGGGCAAACTCGGATATTTTTATTATAATGCAAGCCAAAGAAAAGGGCTGCCCGATCGATTTTTCAATCGGACAGCCCCTTTTTGTTTTTCTTATACTTTTCATTAAAAAACAGCTCTCTTCCTATGATTACTTGTTTACGCAGTAATCGCCGGTTGCCTTTGAAACGCGCACAATCTAGCAAGACTGCAAACAAATGATTTGACATAAAAGGGCTTACAATCTATAATTGGAATCGATAGCGGGGAGAAGAGGCTGAATATGAGGATTATCAGCTTTTGCTTCCCACAATCAGGAATTAAAGGAGGATCATAATTTAATGAAAAAGTATTTAATTCCCTTATCTGTGATGGCTTTTGTCGGTATTGCCGTTACGTCTTGCGCCGGTGCTTCCAATGCTAAGAAGCCGTTGATCTTCTTCAACAGACAGCCTTCCAATACGGATACGGGCGAAATCGATATGACTTCTATGAATCACAACGATTCCACTTACTATGTCGGCTTCGATGCTGCTGCTGGCGGCACTGTCCAGGGAAAGATGATCACCGATTATCTGAAGACCCAGAACAAGGCTGATTTGGATCGTAATGGTGATGGTTATCTTGGCTATGTTCTGTTTGTCGGTGATGAAGGCCACAACGATTCTAAGGCTCGTACCTTAGGTATCCGTACGGCTCTTGGCACTGTCAATACTGCTAAGTCCGCCAAGGCTGGCACTGATCAGACCGTTGAAGGTTCTGTCACTGTCAAGGATGGCACGCTGAAGGTTAAGGAAATCGAGTCTGCTGCTATGACTGGCACGGATGGTTCCACTTGGAACGCTGATGCTGCCGGTAAGGCCTTTGCTACTTGGGCTGCCAAGGATAAGACTGCCATTGATATGGTCGTCTCTAACAATGATGGTATGGCTATGGGTGCTTTGACTTCCACTGCCGGTTCTTCTTTCTTCAAGCCGACCACTGGCAAGGCTGTTCCGCTCTTCGGCTATGATGCCAACTCCGATGCTCTTGCTGAAATCAAGAATGGTCACTTCACTGGAACTGTTTCGCAGAACGTCGATGCTCAGGCTGAAGGTACGCTTGAGATGATCCGTAACCTCTGCGATGGTGTCACCGGTGCTGCTTCATACACTAAGGGCTTCACGGAAGCTGATCAGTATGGCAATAAGATCAACCTGACGGGTTCTTGGGTCATTAAGACCGATACCAAGGCTATCTTGGCTCCGAACGTTGCTGTCACTGCTTCCAACATTGATAGTTACTACAGTGCTACTTCGACTCCTCGTGATGCTGGCATCAAGGATATCACTGCCAAAGCTAAGCAGAAGAAGGTCTTCATCGATCTGTACAATGGTTCTGATAACTTCCTCTCCACTGCTTATCGTCCGGCCCTTAACTACTATGCTCCGCTTATGAACATCTCGCTGAAGTGGGTCGATGGCGATGGTCAGTCCGAGGATAAGATCGTCAACCAGATGGTCAACCTTGGCAACTATGATGCTTACGCCATCAACATGGTTAAGACGAATTCCGGCGCTCTCTACACTGCTAAGCTGAAGTAGTTTCTTCCGAAAACGTAAGTCGTTATAACCACTGCCCCTTCTTTTTCAGGGGCGGTGGTTATATTTAAATAAGGAGAAAGGCAAACATGTCTGAAGATTATATTCTTAAGATTCAAGGCCTTTCCAAGTCTTTCGGTAAAAACCACGTTTTAAGAAACATTAATTTGTCTGTCAAGCGGGGATCCGTGATGGGTCTGATGGGTGAAAACGGTGCTGGCAAATCCACGATGATGAAGTGCCTCTTCGGCATTTATCATAAGGATGAAGGATCTTTCGAATTGGATGGCCAGGCGATCGATTTCAACGGACCGAAAGAAGCATTGGAACACGGCGTTGCCATGGTTCATCAGGAACTCAATCAATGTCTTGAACGTTCTGTTCTTGATAACCTTTTCTTGGGACGTTACATTACGAAGTTCGGCGTTATCGATGAAAAAACGATGTACCGCAAGGCGCGTCGGCTTTTTGCGTCTCTGAAAATGGATGTCGATCCGAAAGCCATTGTGAAGACTCTTTCGGTCTCGCAGCGGCAGATGATCGAAATCGCTCGGGCCGTCTCCTATAATGCGAAGATCATCGTTCTTGATGAACCGACCTCGTCTCTGACGGAGCGGGAAGTCAAGAAACTGTTTGGCATTGTCTCGGATCTCAGAGCTAAGGGCATTTCCTTCGTTTACATCTCCCACAAGATGGATGAGGTTTTCCAGATCTGCGATGAGGTCTCCGTCCTCCGTGATGGTCAGCTGATCATGACGAAGAATGTCAAGGATACCAACCTCAACGAGCTTATCGCCGCTATGGTCGGCCGTTCCTTGGATAATCGCTTTCCGCCGGTGGATAACACCCCTGGCGAACCGATTCTCGAAGTCCATGATCTTTCGACTGCTTATTATCCTTTCCTGAAAGATATTTCCTTCACGGTCAAGAAGGGCGAAATCTTCGGCCTGTATGGCCTGGTCGGTGCCGGACGTTCCGAACTGCTTGAAAGCATCTTCGGCTACCGCACCATTTCCAAAGGCTATATTTCCTATGAAGGCCATAAGATGTTCTTCAAGTCTCCTAAGGACGCCATGGAATACAACTTCGCTCTGGTCACGGAGGAACGTAAGAAGAATGGTATGTTCGCCCGTACGGATTTAATTTACAACACCTGCATTCTGAACCTTGACCATTACAAGGATTGGACGGGTATTTCTCCGATGAAGATGGAGACTGCAACGAAGAAAGAAATCAACGTTATGCATACCAAGTGCACCGGACCGCATGATCCGATCACAGCCCTCTCCGGCGGTAACCAGCAAAAGGTTATTATCGGTAAGTGGATGGAACGTAACCCGGATATCTTCCTGATGGATGAGCCTACCCGTGGTATCGATGTCGGTGCCAAATATGAAATCTACCAGCTGATCATCAACATGGCCAAGGCTGGCAAGACCATTATTGTTGTTTCTTCCGAAATGCCTGAAATCTTAGGTATCACCAACCGTATCGCCGTCATGTCCAACCATCGCCTCTCGGGCATCGTCAATACGAAAGAAACCAATCAGGAAGAGCTGCTTCGTCTATCCGCTAAGTATCTGTAATTGGAGGGAACAATCACATGGCAGAAACACAAAGTCAGGCTGAAATCAAGCTCTCGGGCGAGGAAGCCTATAAAGCTCTTCGCGCTGTTGAAGAAGAGAACAGCCCTGTCTATTCCGATAAGCGTATTCTGGATTGCTTACAGGAACTTTATGGCCTTCGCAAAGACGGAAAGCTCATGATTGCCAAACTGGAAGAGGAAATCTACGACGTCAAGCATAATAAGATGATTGATGACAAGAGCCGTGCCGCCATCCTGGAAAAGGATCAGGCCGACCTTGCCAAAGCCAAAGCAACCGCTCAGAAGAATGCTCCGAAGGAAAAAGAGGTCATGGACAAGGCTATCGCCTTTGTCAATGAAGTCTCGAAACCTTATGAAGCCAGTCTGAAAGCGGAATCCTTAGCTTGCAATCAGTCGAACCTTCCTGGTCACGAAGCTAAGTTGGCTGATCTGAAGAAGTCTCATGATGAAAAAGTTGCTGAAATCACTAAGTCTTTTGATGAAAAGCTGAAGGCTTCGCCGGATAAGCAGAAGATCCTTCAGGCGGATGAGAAAGGCGAACTTGCTTCCGAGAACGTTGCTTACCGCACGGACTACAAGGATGAAGTCGAACATTACAACAACATCAAGCAGGCCGGCAAGGATGCTTGCCAGGCTGCCTATCTCGCCCGCTTCAATAAGCTGAATGAAATCCGAGGCGGCAAGAACTCCTTCGTGGAAACGATGGAGCATAAGGTCAAGCTGTATCTCTACAAGTTCAACACTCACGATTTCTTCATATCGAACGCTCTGTATATTGTCTTAATCCTGTTCTTCCTCATCTGCACCATCATTTCTCCGGCAACCGGCAACGGCCTCTTGATCACATCCGATTCCTTAGCCCAGCTGCTTGAGAATATGTCGCTGCGTATGTTCTTCGCTCTCGGCGTTGCTGGCTTGATCTTACTGGGCGGCACCGATTTGTCCATTGGCCGTTTGATCGGTATGGGCACCGTTGCAACCGGTATCTTCCTCCACGATGGCGTCAACTCGGTTGCCGTTTTCGGCAATAAATGGGATTTCTCCAATATGCCGATTGTCGGCCGTGTCTTCTTAGCTCTCTTTGTCTCGGTCTTCCTTTGCACCTTTGTGTCAGCGGTCGCTGGCTTCTTCTCCGCTAAATTCAAGATGCATCCGTTCATCACCACGTTGGCCACGATGCTTATCACTTATGGCTTCATGATGGCAGCAACGCAAGGTACGGCAGCAGGTTCTGTCAACTCGGCTGTTCAGCAGGTTTTCATCGGCCGTATCGGAACCTTCCCGAAATACTTCTTCTGGGCCGCTATCGCCTATGCTGTCGTCTGGTTCATCTGGAATAAGACAAAATTCGGTAAAGATCTCTACGCTGTCGGCGGCAACCCTGAAGCCGCTTCCGTCTCCGGTATCTCTTACTTCAAGGTTACGTTCTTCGCCTTCGTCATGGCTGGTATCCTCTACGGCTTTGGCACCTTCTTCTACGGCATGGATTCCAACCCGGCTGCCAATACCGGTTACGGTTACGAACTGGATGCTATTGCTTCCTGCGTCATCGGCGGCATCTCCTTCTTCGGCGGTATCGGTAAGATCAGCGGTACGATCTTAGGTGTCCTCATCTTCGAAGGTATGACTATTTGCCTCACTTACATCAACGTCAACTCGTATTGGCAGTTCGTCATCAAGGGCGTCATCTTGATGGCTGCTGTCGCGCTCGATTCTCTCAAGTACCTCCAGAAGAAGTAATCCGATTCCACGCTATCAAAAAGCCCTTGGCGACGATGCCAAGGGCTTTTCTTTTATCGTGATTAAGGGAGAATCGTCAGTCTTTCAGAAGCCGGTTGGCCTCTTCAAGGACTTCCATCAGACTGCCGACCATGGAGGCCGGTTCCGTCTTCAGAATCAGCTTATCATAGCCTAACAGGAAACGGCCGTTGGAGACCAGGTCAGAGACATAATACGAGTTGACCCAGTTGAAGGTATCCTGTGAGAGTCGGGCTCCCCATTTGGCTTTGGTGCCCCGGGCGATTCCCTTCTCATAATAGGTTTCAAACGACTGATTGGAGAGACGGTAACCCGCGATCAGCATCTCGGATGTCAGCCCATCGCTTAGGAGAAGATCGGCCTTGTTCTTGAAAAGCTCCTCGGGGGTAACCAAGCCCTTGAAGTCAGCTTTATCGCCTTCAAAAGAATCATAGACATCCCGTAATGGATCCGGAAGGTTGTCAACCTCTGGGGTAGCGGATAAAAGACCATAGGTGACTTCATCCACGCCATAGGCTTTCCGCATCAAAGAACGGGCTTCCTCCAACACCATCTGATAAGCCGACGGATCCAGCTGAGACTGGATTCCGCAGTCAGCCAGGAAAGTGAATTTCTTGGCCGTCTCCGAAAGGAAGCGGGTGACGAAGATCGGAAGACCGGTCTTCTCAAAATGATCATCGGCTCCCTGCTTGACGGCTTTTGTCGAGGCCGAGGTGATGAGAATCGGGCTGTCTACTTTCTTTAAGACATCCCAAGCCTTCTCTAAAATATAGCTGTTATCCTTCTTGGAAGTATCCAACGCCGAATCCAGATCGGCATCCACCATATGAACGCCTTTCACCTGATTGATGGTGAGCATTTCTTTGCCCCGGCCGACGGCATAGATCTCCATATCCCGGTGTTTGCTGATGAAGACTTTGATGGCCTGATTGGCAACGGTTGTCCCCTCGGTCAATCCACTGGTATCGATGACAAGACTGTGACTCATGTTCGTGTCTCTCTTTCTCCTATGATTATATCATTTCTATGGCAATTCCTAGGGAATAACGCGAGGGTTGGTTTATAATAATTCCGTGAGAAAAAATAACCTGTTTGCTTTCATCGCTTTGACCCTCTTGTCCGGAGTTTTTCTGAGCTGCAAAACGGCCACCGTATCGACCGTTGCCGATAGCGGCTATACCTTGGTTTCGGTAGCTCAGGGAGAGACGAACCGCCTGGTCGTCACGACCAGCAATCTTTTCAAGTCTTCGTATGCTTCGGGGTCTGTCTTTGTTTCGGATGGCATTACGGTCTCCTTTGACGGAACTGCTTTGGAGAAGGGACAGTATTATTTCACGACGGATCCTGTCCGTCCCAGCAATGCTGTTCTCGATCCGGGAGTCTCTTACTTCACAGCCTCCCAGGAAACAGAGACCGAATATTTCTATGCTGTCTATAACGACGCTGCAACCAAGAATGAATTTGTCAGTGACGGAGTTGCCGTCACTGTCCGGAATCTGGATTATTCCAATAATACCTGGGTTCCTTACCTTGTCACAACCCTGGTCTTAGTCGGTGTCGGCGGCGTCTGCTATTTCCAGTATTATGTCCGCAAGAAGAAAGGGTATGTCAAATAATCACATCATGACCAAAGAAGAAATCACTGCCAGTTTATCGACCTTCCCAGGGGACTGGGATAAGGTTTTAGAAGCCGAGAAGGGCAAAGAGTATTTTCAGAAGCTGATTGATACCATCTCCGACTGCTATCTCAAAGAGACCGTCTATCCTCCGTATCAGGAAGTCTTCAACGCTTTTAAGCTGACCGGACTGAATCAGATCAAGGCGGTCATCATCGGCCAGGATCCCTATTTCAATCCCGGTCAGGCCAACGGACTGGCTTTCTCGGTCGGTCAGGGGGTCTCCCTGCCGCCGTCCCTGCAGAACATTTACAAAGAGCTCTTTTATGAGTTCGGCTATCCGGTTCCCAAGACCGGATCCTTGGAAGGCTGGGCCAAGCAGGGCGTCCTTTTGCTGAACGCTTCCCTGACGGTGCAGGCCGGAAATCCGAACTCCCATAGCAAACTGGGCTGGACGACTTTCACCGATGACGTCATCTCCCTGATTGATTCCCTGGATAAGCCGATGGTCTATCTTCTCTGGGGCAAGTATGCTCAGGACAAAGCCTCGATGATCAAGAGCAAGAAGGCCTGTCTTATCAAGACCGCTCATCCGTCGCCGATGTCAGCTACCCGCGGATTCTTCTGCTCCGATTGCTTCAAGAGAGCCAACAAGTTCCTGCTGGCCAATAAGATCGATCCCATTGACTGGAAGATCACGGACTGATCACGACCATTCAAAAAGCCCGAACGTCGATGTGTTCGGGCTTTTTTGAGTTAACGGTGAATCAGTGCCGTACGGACATAGTCGCTATCCATCAGTTGGAAGGTAGCCGTATCGATGTAGGGCAGGGCGGCATCAAACTTCTCCTTGGAATCGATGGTCCAGGTATTGACCAAAGCATGCTTATGGTAACGCTGGATCCGTTTCTTCTCAAAAAGCTTATAGTCGAGATCCACGCCGTCGAAGAAGTGACGGAGAGAATAGATCCATTCGTATTTGCCGGTAGAGACTAAAAGGCAGCGGATGAAGCCAGTATGCTTCATCTGGAACAAGGCTCGCGGATCAAAGGAGATCAGCATGATGTTCTTCTTGTCTTTGATCCCGGACAGTTCTTCTTTCAGCTGCTTGGCTAAAGGTTTGTAATTCTTCTCATAGACCTTAAGCTCCACAACGATAGGAAGCTGCTCCTTGTCCAGTTCCAGGACTTCTTGGAAGGTGGGGACAACCCCGCCATCCAGCAGACGGTAGTTGGCTCTTATTTCCTCGCTGGAGAGATGCTCGATGATGCCTTCTTTTCCGGTGGTTCTCTTCAGTTCGGAGTCATGGCAGACAATCAGCTTATGGTCTGTGGTCAGATGGACATCCAGTTCAAAGGCGAAATGATTCTCAATGGCATTCTTAAAAGCCGCAAGACCATTCTCCGTGATGGCTGAGGTATGAAGCCCCCGATGAGCAATCCCGGCAAAGAAGAGAGGATTTAACGAAGCAATGACGCGTTTTTTAGTCATGATGTTAATCGGCATCGCCGGCAATCAGCGCTGTCTTGGGATCCACTTTGACATTCTTGACAAAGAGGAAGACAGTCAAGGATACGGCAATGCAGCAAAGAGCGTAAATCGGCAGGAAATTGAAGTCAAGACCCGGCGCTAAGAGCAAGAGACCCAAGAGGCACGGCGTGATGGACTGAGCAGCCATACTGGAAGCATAGTAGTAACCGGTGAACTTGCCGATCTTCTTGAAGGAGCAGAGTTCGACCACCATCGGGAAGGAGTTGATGTGGACCAGCGACATTCCGAAGCCTTTGAGTCCGAAGACGATGTACAGGTAGAACGGGAAGGTGTTGTAATCCGTTCCGGAAGGAACGGCCACCGGGATAGCAAATCCCAAGATCATCCAGAGGACCATCATCAGAAGATCCAGCCCTAAGCCGATCACAATCGTCCATTTCCGGCCGATCTTTCCGGCAATCAGTCCGCCGACGGCAAAGCCGATGACGCTGCCGACACCGCCGACAATCGTATTGATCATGTTGGAACTGGTCTTGCAATGGAGGTAATAGAGAGTGTAGTTGCCCATGAAGGTACCGATGCCGTTATCCGCCATGAACCAGAAGAATTCGGCAATGAGGATCAGGATCAGCATCGTCTTATTGGCTTTCGTCATCGGCTTGTCGTCATCAATCGGAGTCGCAACAGCAGCGACTTTCTCACCCCGCTCCAGTTCCGGAGCGACTTCCTTCTCAATCTTGTTTTCATCAATGAGGAAGAAGAGGACCAGGGCGGAAAGAACCATCAAGACGGAGGCAATCAGGAACGGACCTTCAATCATCCAGATATTGCCGTCCTTGGCTAACCAATTGACGGAATTGCCATCGGAATCTTTGCCTAAATAGGAAGAGAGGACGAAGAGAGGAATGATGCCTAAGACCGTTGCACAGGCACCGCCGAGGTAACCCATGATGTTGATGATGCCGTTGGCTTTGGAACGTAGAGGCTTTGGTGTGATATCCGGCATCAAGGACACGGCCGGATTGCGGTACATCATGGCGAAGGTGACGACGATGGCCATCATGGCGATCGTTCCGCCTAACTGATGGTAGTGGAAGAAGACCGGAATGAAGGGGAAGGCAACGGCACAGACAAAGGTGCCGATCAGAATATAAGGCATTCGTTTGCCGATCTTGGTGTGTGTCTTATCGGAGAGATGGCCGAAGATCGGTAAGAGAATCAAGGCGGCGACATTATCGAGAGCCATCATGACACCGACCAGATACTGAACTTCCTTGACGTCACTGGCTCCTAAGGACTCCTTGAAGAGTTCCGTCAAGAACGTCGGACACCACGAATCATAGACCTGCCATAAGAGCAGAATGCCGAAGAAGGCGAAGCCGATGATGGCTGTTCGTTTGTAATCCAGCTTAAACGGCTTGTCGAGAGCCGCGGTTTCTGGCAACTGAGATTCTTTGTTATCCATAAAGAAACCCCTTTCATTGCTTTCTATTTTACTCTCTTGATTCTAAGAAATAAATGTTTCTATCAGGGTTTTACGATGATTTTACACAAAAAGGACGGCTTAGGAGACTAACTCCAACAAAAACCGCCGGTCTCCCAGCGGTCTTCGAATAAAGTTTTAAGGCAATCTATTCGGAGGAGTGAAGAATGGTTACTTGATATCCGCAGCAAATACTTCCCCAACCTTGGCAGGTAAGTCGCTCAGTTTGCTGATGGCGACCTTATCATCCTCGATGACACCGAAACCATAGGCCGCATGAATGAACCTGACGCCGGCCTTCTCGGATTCCACTTTATCTTTGAGGGTATCGCCCAGGTAGATGACCTCATCTATTTTCTCCTTGGCTTTAAGATACTGGATGTTCTTCCACTTGGGATAGCCGGTATCGCCGGCACAGACATGCCCTTGGAAGTAAGATTCCATATGACAGGCACGGAGGTAATTCTCAATGTAGCCTTTGTCTGAGTTGGAGACCAGATAGAGCGGATACTTCCTGCTGAGGATCGCTAACGTCTGGGCTTCGTCCGGATAAAGCTTTCCCGGGTGAACCCGAAGATAGCTGATCTCGCTACGAAGGGCGGTCTTGAATAACACAAGGCCTTCATCAAACGGAACCCCGGGGAAGGCTAACGGCACGGTCTCTTCCGGGGTCAGTCCCATATAGCTCTTGGTCTTCGCCAGCGTGAACCTAAAAGGCTTCCCGGCCTTGATCATGGCCTGGTTCCAGCTTTCGGTTAAGGGAACGATGGCATCCCAGAGGGTGCCGTCGAGATCAAAGAAGATGCTTTGCGTCATGGTTCTTCGCGGGATATTCTAAGCTATCCCGGCGGGTTAGACAAGACAACAATAAAGAAACGGGGTCCTGCTTCAGGCAAGACCCCATTAAGTTACTTGATCAAAGACAGCTGCTTAGCAATCAGACCGGCGACGGCGGCATTGTTCTGGATGAGAGCCATATTGGAAGTCAGAGACTTTCCGCCCGTCAGGCCGACCAGCTTGTCGAGCAGGTAAGGCGTCACCCGTTTGCCGGTGATGTGGTCCTTGGCCATCATCTGAAGGGCTTCCTCAATCCGGGCATTCATCCAGGCATAGTCGATGGAATACTCTTCCGGAATCGGATTGACGATCAGCGATCCCTGCTTCAGACCTAAATGATCGGATAAGGCAATCATCTGCGCGACATCCTCAGCGGATTTAGCCCAGATATCGAGCTTATAGTCGGAGGTTCTGGTGTAGAAGAGAGGCATCTTATCGGTCTGATAGCCGATGACGGAGACACCCTGGGTTTCCAGATACTCTAAGGTTCTGGGAATATCGAGGATGGCTTTCGGTCCGGCACAGACGACGTTCACCGGCGTCCGGGCGAATTCATTGAGATCGGCCGAGACATCCATGGTTTCGTTATAGCCGCGGTGAACACCGCCGATGCCGCCGGTAGCAAAGACACGGATGTGGGCAAGATTGGCAATCACCATGGTGGCAGCCACGGTGGTCGAGCCAGTCAGGCCTTCGTTAAGGCAATAGGGAATATCTTTGCGGGAGACTTTGATGGCGGTATGGTTCTGACCGAGGGCTTCAATCTCCTCATGCGTCAGACCGACATGGATCTGACCGTTGAGGATGCCGATGGTATACGGTTCTGCTCCGGCTGCCCGGATCTTTTCTTCACAGGCCAACGCACACTCGACGTTCTGCGGATAAGGCATGCCGTGAGTGAGGACGGTCGTCTCCAGAGCAACCGCCGGTCTTCCGGAAAGATCCGGAATCTTGGCCAGCATTTCTTTAATATCCATAGATAAGCTCCTTCTTTATTTGACGTCCGAGAAACGGTAGGTGGCTTCGTGGGAATACTTCTGTCCGGCTTTGAGGATGAGACCGGTGAAAGGATAGTTGGAACGTTCCGGTTCGACGGCGATGGCCCGGCGATAGCCGAGATGGTCTCCGTTGGTGAACTCTTCCTTGCTCATGGAGGTGTCGACATAGAAGTTGGCGCCTTCATAATCGGTGAAGACTTCCAGCTTGGTCTTGTTGTCCATCAGGGTGATCTGCGGAATCGTCGGATCAACCTTATCGAAGGCCAGGAAATGATCAAAGGTCTCATATTCCGGAATGGCCTTCTTCAGGGCATCAAGCTTGGCGCCTAAGGGCGAAAAGGTGCGGAAATCCAGATAATCCGGAACCGGGCCTAAGCCGGTGATGAGCTTGGTATGAGGCTTGAAGATGCCGTATTTAGAAGCTCTGACCCGAATCTGATAGCCGTTGACGTTCTCATCGCGGTTGAGGTTGAAGTACATATGGGTGGAGATGGCAATCGGGGTATCGACATCGGCAATGGCCTTCTGCCGGACAACCAGTTCATTGCGGTCGCAGGGCAGGAAGTAGGTGATCTTGAAATCGACGTTGCCAGGAAAACCGGCCTCGCCATCCGGAGAGGTATAGGTGAAGATGACATAATTGCCTTCCGGCTTATTGGCAATGAAAGAAGCAAACTTCTTGAAGGACAAAGAGTTGAGGACATCGCCATGGAGACAGATCTCCTGGCCGTTCTCATTGTCCGCGACATGATAGGTCTTGTTATCGACGGTGAAGACGTTGGCAATACGGCCGGCAACCCGGGCCAAGGTCTTGCCATAGAAATGCGTGGAGGCGAAATAGGTCTGAGGATCCTTGGTCTCCAGAATGACCGGGATTCCTTTATACGTCAAGGAACGGACACCGGCACCGATGGACGAAAACGACGCTTCCAGTCCCAACCCATTGGTTACTTTGATACAGCGAGTACTATCAAATTCATCCATTGCTCTGATCCTTTTTAGTAAACGCCTTGGCTACTTCGCTTCCGGAGTTTCGGCAGGTTTGGCTTCTTCGGCAGGCTTTGCTTCCGGAGCCGGAGCAGCAGCCTTAGGTTTCAGTTCGCCGGCCTTGAAGGCAGCATAACGGAAATCAAGATCATCAGCGAAGAAGGAGCAGCAATGCTTGTTGAATTCATCCGGCTTATCCTTCATGAGAGTCTTGAACTTATCGACGGCAGCCTTCTGATCGTCTCTCCAGCCATTGGAAAGAATCAGCTTGTTGTCATCAAAGATATCGCAGACAAGGATGACACCCTGTTTGTTATCCTGAGAATTGGCGAAGAACGCATAACGGGTCTTAGTCTCCGGATCATCGTAGCAGAAGGTGGAATCAAATTCCGAGACAGCGCCATCCTGACCATTCAGCTTGATGTGAGCCTTGACCTGACCGCCTAAAAGCTGAGCGGCAGCGGCAATGGTCTGATAGGACGGAAGCAGACGGGCCTGTAAGAGCTCGGTGATCATGTCAACACGGGCACGGATATCGGCATTGTTGCCGACAATCAGCTTTAAGTGCTTCGAATCCGGAGTGACGGAGAAGAGATACTGTCCGCCGAACGAGGTTCCGATGCAGGAGACAAAGAAGACTTTGGAGACGAAATCGAAGTAACGGTAGATCTCGATCATGGTGATATCCCGGCCGATGGAGGACTTCAGTTTGACTTCAACGGCACCGTTGTCGAGCTTGTTCTCGACGACGATCTCATATTCCGGTCCTTCTTCGACTTCCGGAGGAACCAGCTTCAGTCCCGGCTTGATATCCATCGTGTAATGACGGCTGGCATCGACGGCATAATGAATGTCGTTGATCTCATCGGTCTTGCCATCCTTGCCAATGTTGAAGACACGGTAAACCAACATCGGCATATCGGAACCGACAGCCAGAACTTCAATGCTGCCATCCGGTTTGTTCTCGGTGTAGATCAGTGTCATCTTGGCAGGCTTGATGTAATGTTTGGCTTCTTCGTCGGCAACGGCCTGAACCTTCGCTAAGATTTCTTCGTTTTCCATAAATAGTGTTCTCCCTTTGGATATTGCACACAACTACACTATTATATCTTTTTGCATATGGCTTTTCTATAGGTCCCTTATCTTTTAAGTTTTTCATCCTGTTTTTATCAAAAACAGGAAAAGCAAGGGCTTTCCGGTTCTCGCCGGAAAGCCCAAAACAGGAAAACGGAATTAATATTAAAGGAAGCTCTTTTTAAGCCTGGCTCGGATCAACGGCTCCCGGAAGGGAAAGCGGGCTGGAAGAATACAGCTTCCGGATGGCCATTCCGAACTGATAGTAGACCTGGTAGCCATAGGCGGTGTAGGCACTGGCATCTGGGACCACAGAGGTGACAGAGTGCAATCAAAAATGTGTTACAAATTTAAAAAATGGCAAAACAGGTAACACATATTTGCCATTAAGAAAATTGTAGTTTCTTTCGGCCTTCAAGCCAGTCGATGATATTGATGTTCTTGATGCCATTCTGCGAGTTTTCCAAAGGGTCAAGGCTCAAAACGTATTTGGGTGAGGCATCTTTAATTGAGGAAAATGCTCCAAACTCACGGTCAATGACGTCCTGACTTGAAAGGAGGTAGCAGACCTGAACGAAACACTTCCCTTCCTCTCCAATCACCACAAAATCAATCTCTCCTTTGTACGTTTTGCCAATCAGCACTTGATATCCACGGTATATCAATTCGTTATAGACGAGATTCTCAAGTGCTTGTTCCCTGGGCAAAGATTCAGAGAGTAGGTTTACCGTCCGAAAGCCATTGTCGACGACATACTGTTTCTCCATTTGCTTCATCATCCTTTTAGAGGCAACATTGTATCGCTTCACTCGGAAGATAAGACAAGCTTTTTCCATCTTGTCGAGATAGCGGTAGACCACCACCTTGTTCGTTTCCCAATCGTTTTCCTTTTCAAAGAACTTTGCTACATTCTCGGCGGAAAACTGTTTTGCAGCGTTGGCCATCACATAGGAAGCAATCCAAGAAAAATGTTCTTTATTGATCTTTGATTTGGGCGTGCAAATGTCTTTATCAACGATACCATTGTAAACAGAAGAGACGTATTGCATTACGTTTGAATGTCCTTGATAGTCAAAACGCTGCGGAAGTCCTCCATAGGTCAGGTAATCGTTGAAGAAATCGGCACCCACTTCTTTTTGGTTGATGGTCAGATATTCCTTGGCTTCTGAATAAGAAAAGGGCAAAACACGGTATTCGAGGCACCGCCCGACCAGCTTGCTGGCGAGGCGACCGGAAAGAAGTTTGGAATTGCTCCCGGAAATGAAGATCGAAATCTTGTTTTTCTTTGTGGCTTTGAGTGAAGCTAAGCAACGCTCAAAGCTTCTAACGTGTTGAATCTCATCGAGGAAGACATAATATTTGCCGTCATCTTTGATTCTTTTTAGAATGTATTTGTCCAGCTTTTTGTATGTTCGGATGCTTTCAAAGGCAACATCCTCAAAATTGACTTCGATGATGTGGTCTGGGGTGACACCTTTGGCAAGTATCTCCTCCTTGATCTGCGACAAGAGCACACTTTTGCCGCTTCTCCTGACGCCCGTTATTACTTTAATGATGTCAACATCGTAACTTGGCCTAATCCACGAAAGATACCGCTCTCTTTTGATGTCCATATTCAAACCTCCGAATTTCAGCAAGACTATTATAATGCAATATCATTCAAAAATGTGTTACTAATTAAAAATGATTTTAAATTTGTAACAGGTTTTTGACAAAAAGCCTCTCGCCAACAGGGCTCGATGGCGCTCCTCTCAAATCTCAGCCGTAGAGCATTAGAAATTTGGTGTGCTCGGCAATATTCGGAAAAATGCCTCGGCATGTCGTTTTCCTAATGAGCAGGTAATGGATTTATGCTTTTTAGGAAGGCACCGGCACGGAAAAGAGAAAGCATCCCATCCATAAGTTTATTAAGCCTGGCTCGGATCAACGGCTCCCGGAAGGGAAAGCGGGCTGGAAGAATACAGCTTCCGGATGGCCATTCCGATCTGATAGTAGACCTGGTAGCCATAGGCGGTGTAGGCACTGGCATTCGGAACCGTGAAGGCGAAGGTCGTGTAATCGACGCTGACTTTGGCGTCGACCTGATAAGAGACGCCGTCCACTGTCTGGGTATAGCTGAATTCCCGGCTGCTGAAGCGACCCTTGCTATCAAAGATGACCGTATATTGGATGGTCCGCGATGAACTATCCGTATAGGTATAGGTGAACTTGATGGAGCCATCCGCTCCCTCCGCCATGACGAAGTCGGTGTTGCTGGCTAAGGAATCATACGTTTCCGTATCCAGCTTATAGTCATCCCCAAGATCGGCGTTGGTGTCATAGTCTTTGCTTAAGACAGGCATATAGGTGGGATTGACAATCAGCACCTTCGTGCCATCGCTGGTCAGCTCCACTTCCCGATAAAGATACATCGTCTCACCATTCAGAATATGAGAGATCGTCAAGGATCCCGAAGGATAGGTTTCCTTGAACTCTGTTTCCGCATAACCGTTGGCTAAGGACAGCCGGAAACGGCGGGTGACTTTGAAAGCTTTTTCATCCGTGTCCGTCGTCGTCTTCAAGGTGAACTCCGAGGTGAGGGTGACGTGTTTATTGTCTTCTGTTTCCTTGGTGTTTTCTTCTTTCAGCTCCGTAAAAGCTTCCCTTCCTTTCTTACTGTCCAAAGGGGGTGTAAACGGTCGAATCCGACGTGTTCTTTCCACAGGAGACCAAGCAAAGAACAAGCAATAGTCCTAAACGATTCTTTTCCATAGGAACCGCCTCCTTAAGAAAGCATTTTATCGTTGGATTTTTAAAAAATCAAAGAGAAATTTCAAAAACAATTTATCGGTCTTGGGATTAATTGACTTAACTGTAAATTCCCTTATCTATTATTTTATTCAAGTAAATTTTGGATAAGGCAACTCTCTCTGTTCCATAGGAAATATTGAATACTATGCTTGGATTCTTGGGCGGACTTAAACCGGATACCGGAAGCTCTTTGCTATACTATTAAGGATAGGTCTAACGTCTTTTCCGGAGTTAGGAGGATAACCTTATGAGAGCACTCATTACCGGCGGCACCAACGGCATCGGGTTAGCGATGGCCAAAGAGCTTCTGAAACGGGACTACGATGTTTATCTTGTCAGCCGCAATCCCGGCGAGAGTGTCGCTCTGCAGCAGGAGTATCCGACCCGGAAGGTCGTCTTCCTGTCTCATGATCTTTCTCAGGAAGAGGAATGCTATCGCCTGATTAAGGAAACAGAAGACATTCCGTTTGATCTTTATCTGAACAATGCCGGCTTCGGGGATATCGGACACTTTGATAAGACGGATCTTAACAAAGAGATTACGATGGTAAAGCTCAATGACATTGCTACTCTGATCCTAACGAAAGCCTTTCTGGAACGGTTCACGAAGCAGAACAAAGGCAGGATCCTGGTGACCTGCTCTGCGGCTGCCTTCGGTCCGGCTCCTTATATGACGGTCTACTATTCCACCAAAGCCTTTGCCTATTATCTCGTACATGGCTATCACCGGGAACTGAAAGAACGGAAGAGCGCTGTTACGATATCCGCCCTTTGTCCCGGTCCGGTCAGGACCGGCTTTGAGAAAGGAGCCAACGCCCGTTTCAACATGAAGGCCATGGCCCCGGAGAAGGTGGCTAGGATTGCCATCAAAGGATTGCTGAAAGGCAAGCTGGAGATCGTTCCGGGTCTTTTGATGAAGCTGGCTCATGTCGGCTCCCATCTGGTTCCGAAACGCTTGATCTCCATTGCTATCCATAAGTCGACCGAAATTGCCTCCTAAACAGAAAGACCAGGCTGTCCTCAGGCTGTTTCCGGAAGCGGGTTCCGGAAACAGCTCTTTTTTCTTTCTCATCAAAAAGCCCGTATTTCAGGAAATTTTGCTAACCCCAGTGTTAAGTTTTCAACAAATTTAGCACTTACCTCTTGAAATTGCTAATTTTCCCAATATAATAGTTAGTGCTGAGACAAAAAAGGATTCCAATCGGAGGTAAAAGTTCATGATTAAACCGTTGAGAGATTATGTCGTTCTGGAGAAGGTTCCGGAAGAGAAGAAGGTCGGTGGCATCATCATTGCGACCTCGCATGAGAATGAGTCTGCCGTCGCCAAAGTCATTGCCGTCGGACCGGGCTATGTGGATGAAAAAGGCAACAAAGTCACGGTTCAGGCTGTGGTCGGTCAGAAAGTCATTTATAAGAAGTATTCCACGACCGATTACGATGAAGGCAATACGAAGATGATGCTGATCCAGGACAAGGATATCCTGGCTGTCATTGACTAATCATTAAGGAGAATCAACTATGGCAAAGAAAATTACCTATGGGACGGCTGCCAGAGACAATATGCTGGCCGGTGTCGATGCGTTAGCCGATACCGTCAAACTGACCTTAGGACCTAAGGGCAGAAACGTTGCTTTGGATCGTGGCTATGGTTCGCCGATCATCGTCAATGATGGTGTCACCATTGCCCGGGAGATCGAACTGGAAGATAAGGAACAGAATGTCGGCGCCAAGCTTGTCTATGAAGTTGCCAACAAGACCAACGATATCGCTGGCGATGGCACGACCACCGCTACCCTCTTGGCTCAGGAAATGATCCACAAGGGCTTCGATGCCGTCAACAAGGGTGCCAACCCGGTCTTTGTCCGTCAGGGCATTGAGAAGGCTTATAAGTCCGTCTCTGACCTGATCCTGAAGAAGGCTAAGAAGATTCAGACCTCTGCGGATATTGCCTCCGTTGCCGCTATTTCTGCCGGCGACGATGAAATCGGCAAGATCATTGCCGAAGCCATGGATAAGGTCGGCAAGGATGGCGTCATCACGGTCGATGAATCCAAGGGCTTTGATACGACCTTAGAGGTCGTTCAGGGTATGCAGTTCGATAAGGGCTATGTCTCGCCGTATATGGTTACGGATACTGAGAGAATGGTTGCTGAACTCGAGAATGCCTATGTCATGGTGACCGATCAGAAGGTCTCCAACATCCAGGATATCTTACCGATGCTTCAGGCCGTTGTTGAAACGCACCGTCCGCTCCTTATCATCGCCGATGATATCGATAACGATGTCTCCTCGACGTTAATCGTCAACAAGCTCCGCGGCACGTTCAATGTCGTGGCTGTCAAGGCTCCGGAATTCGGTGATAACCAGAAGAATACGCTTCAGGATATCGCCATTATGACCGGTGCTAACTTCTATTCCAAGGATCTCTCGATGGCTTTGAAGGATATCACCATCAACGATCTTGGCTCGGCCAAGAAGATCCGCGTCACCAAAGACAATACGACCATCATCGATGGTGCCGGCAAGGAAGAAGAAATCGCTGCCCGGGTCAAGGAACTCAAGGGTCAGATTGATGAATCGAAGTCCGATTACGATAAGAAGAATCTCCAGAAGAGAGTCGCAAAGCTGGCTGCCGGTGTTGCTGTCATCCGTGTCGGTGCAGCCACCGAGACCGAACTGAAGGATAAGAAGCTCCGTCTGGAAGATGCCATCAATGCCACCTCGGCTGCCGTCGATGAAGGCGTCGTTGCCGGTGGCGGTACGGCTCTGCTTGAGGTCTATCGTGAACTGAAGGGCAAACTGACCGATGCCAATCCGGATATCCAGAAGGGTATCGATGTTGTCCTCAACTCCTTAACAGCCCCGTTGGCTCAGATCTCTGAGAACGCCGGCTATGAAGGTGCCGATATCGTCGAAGAGCAGAAAGCCCAGAAGGGCGATTATGGCTTCGATGCCAAGACCGGTAAGTGGGTCAATATGATGGAAGCTGGCATCATTGATCCGGCTAAGGTCACTCGTACGGCGGTCATCAACGCTGCCTCCATCTCCGCTTTGTTCATCACCACGGAAGCGGTCGTTACCGAAATGCCCAAGCCTGTCGCTCCAGCTACTCCGGCTGCCGGCGGTGCCGGTGATATGGACTATTAGTCGATTCTATCGACAAACGAAAAGCTCCTTTCTAAGCTGTACCCCTTTCTCTGGACTGGCTAGGTGTCACTTCCTTCCAAGGCCAGGCCTTGGAAGGAAGCCCGGCGCCTCCGCCCGGAGGAGGGGGTTTTCATATGAAGTACACGTTCGAGCAGAAGATGGCCGCCGTCAGGCAGTACCTGACGAAGGGATTTCCAAGGCGAAAACATTCAAGATCATATGAAGTACACGTTCGAGCAGAAGATGGCCGCCGTCAGGCAGTACCTGACGAAGGGATCCGCGGAAGTGCCCGCATACGTGACGTCCAAGGCGAAAACATTCAAGATAAAGGTCCGGAGGTGGGCCCTGGTCTACAGGATGCACGGCGCGGAGGCACTGAGACACGGGAAGACAAGGCACTTCACCCCGGATCAGAAGCTCGCCGCCGTCCGGAGGGGCCTCGCGGGGGAGGCCCTGACCGCCGTTGCCGCTTCCCTCGGAATGCCGGACTGCTCCATCGTCCTCTCCTGGCAGCGCGCCTATTTGAAAAGCGGCCTCCAGGGCTTACAATCTAGGCAGGGAAGGAGGCCGAGGGATGCCAAAGGGGAAGGAAGAGAAGACGGAGGAAAGCTCCGAGCTGCGGCGCCTGAGAGAGGAGAACTCCAGGCTGCGGCTGGAAAACGCCTACTTAAAAAAATTGAAGGCCTTGGCGGACGCGGAGGAGCGTCGCCAAGGCTCCGGGCCGAAGCGGTGAGGGAGATCCTCGGAGAGATCCCGTCTGCGGGGCTGAAGGATCTCCTCCAGGCCGCCGGCCTGGCCAAGTCGACCTATTTCTTCGAGGCCGGACGCCGGGACCCGGACGCGAGGAACGCCGAGACCGCCCGGCTCATTTCGGACATCTTCGAGGAGAACAGGTCCCGGTACGGCGTGAGGAGGGTCACCGCCGAGCTGCGCCGGAGGGGCCTGTCCGTCAACCACAAGAGGGTGCAGCGCCTGATGAGGAAGATGGGCCTGGCGGGGATCAGGAGGCGCATCAGGTACAACTCCTACGTCGGCGGCGAGGGAAGGGAGTCTCCGGACCTCCTGCTGAGTGAGCGTGCGGACTCGAGGGGCAGGGTCCGGCGGCTGTCCGACTTCGGCTGCTCGCGGCCGGACGAGAAGTGGACGACCGACGTCAGCCAGTTCACCCTCCCCGGCGGGACGAAGTGCTACCTCGCGCCCGTCAAGGACATGTTCACCGGGGAGATCGTCTCCTACGACTTCGCCCTCTCGCCGGACCTCGCACGGCAGATGAGGATGCTCGGCAGGGCCTTCGCCGCGCACGGCTGCCTCAGGGGGACGGTCTTCCACTCCGACCAGGGGTGGCAGTACCGCCACCCCGCCTACATGGCGGCGCTGCGCGGGATGGGAATCCGGCAGTCGATGTCGAGAAAGGGCAACTGCCTCGACAACTGCATCATGGAGAGCTTCTTCGGGACGATGAAGAACGAGATGTTCTACGGCCACGAGAGGGAGTTCGGCTGCTTCGCCGACCTCGCCGCGGCCGTCGGGGACTACATCCGGGACTACAACACGAGGCGGCTGAGGTACTTCGCGGACGTCGGGCTGTACATGACGCCGTCGGAGCGGCGGGCGGCGTGGTCCGCCGCAGAAGCAAAAAGCAGGCCAAGTGTCTGTCATTGACATGACAGCCATTGACCTGCATTTGCTTCTGTACTATCCTAGTCCCAGCTAAGTCCAAAATTAAGGGTACACCTCATTGGGTCGAACCCAAGGGAGCTTTTTTCGATTCAGTAATTGTATTTGTCCGAATTGCCGCCGGATGTCGGCTGCGCCGGCTCATAGCCTTCCTCATCGCCGGAAGAGACGGAAGAGCTGTCATCTTTGAGCATGGCCTTGTCTTCGACGGAGACTCCATAGCGGGAAGGCCTGTCTTCCTTGAAGGTTCCGCTGGTGGCATGGCCGGAGCCCCTATCTGCTTGCGGCGGAAAACGGAAGCCGCAGAAGGGGCAGGACCAGTCTTCGTCAGGCACTTCTTTCAGACATTTTGGACACTGTTTCATAGCCCTAGTATTATATCGCAAGCCGGATTAAGAATAGATAGCGGCCTAAGGTTTTCAGAGAATGGAAAAGGGCAGCAAAGACCACTTGCCTGAAGAAGAAATGAAAGGAGTCTCCCGAGAACAAAGAAGATAACGGCTGGGAATCGTCAAAGCAAGGCTCCTGAGAGGATTGTCGGTAGGAATCTGTGGGTTGGTTGCATTTTTGATCTCCAGAGGATAAAGTTGGCTGTTGTCAGCAAAAAGGAGATCGTATTCCTTTTGGTTGAAGTCCCGATAATAGAAAAGACAATCGAGTCTTGTCCGAGTGTTGTAATGGCTTTTCACGATATCGCTGACGACGTAATTTTCTAAGAGATGCCCGGCCATGGCTCCGACTTCCAATTGCTGCGGGGTCAGCCACCGGGTAAGGTAACAAGCTAATCCGGTATCCATGAAATAGAGCTTGGGAGCTTTGACCAACCGCTTGGCCGTGTTGTTCGTATAGGGTTTCAGGAAATAAATGACGCCGGTATTTTCGAGAATAGTCAGCCAGGAAACAATGGTTTTGACATTGACTCCCAAAGCGGTAGAAGCATTGCTGACCACAAACTGCTGGCCAACATAACCCGCACAATAGGTAACGAAATCATTAAAAGAGACGACACTCTTTTCCGCAATCAACCCTGCAACATCTTTTTTGATATAGGTATCGATATAGGAGGCATAGAAATCAGCGGCGTTCTTTTCCGGATGATCAAAAAGTTCCGGATACCCGCCCTTGAAAATTTTGTCGTAGAGTTCGTGTGGTTTTAACGTTGGGCCAACCCGTTTAGTGATATCCGCAAAGATGGGGTCGAACACAGGTTCATCCCGGCTTTCGATTTCCTCTTTCGAAAGAGTGCTCATCTCTAAAAAGACAGCCCTCCCCGCCAGCGATTCCTGTGCTTTCTTCAAGAGCTCTGTTTTGTTGGATCCGGAAAGCCAGAACAATCCGAAATAAGGTTCATTGCGGGCTTTCTTTTCTTCAATGATGTGGAAAATCTCAGGGAACAGGCAAGGCGCATTCTGAGCTTCATCGATAAAAAGGGGGAACCCTTGATTCAAAAGATAACCGCGTGGATCTTTCTGAGCCAAAGAGACCTCGCTGGGAGTATCCATGCTGACGGAGTGAAAGTTGCTCGGCAGAATATGTCGAAGCATCGTGCTTTTGCCGCATTGGCGTACTCCGATGACGCAGACTACCGGGAATTCCTTGGTTAACCGAAGAACTTCTTTTTCAAGTTTCCTTGTTAGATACATTAGTGTAAACCTCCAGTGCACTACCATTTTACACTAATTGAGCAAAACCTTCAATCCTGCCGTGGCCTATTTTTTCTTTTTTAAGGTTAAGTTGTTTTCTTAAAAAGTGTGACTTTCTTCCGAAAACAATCTATAATTTATAGAAAAGGAAGAACAGATATGAATCGACCGATCATTGCCTTACTGTACGATTTTGACCGCACCCTCTGCACGACGGATATGCAGAACTATTCTTTTATTCCGTCTTTGAACATCAAACCTGAAGACTTTTGGGCTCAGACCAATGCCTTCTCCCATCAGTATGAGATGGAAGGCCTGCTCTCTTATATGTATCTGATGATTCAGAAAGCCAAAGAGAAAGGTCTGCCGATCAATCGGGAAGCCTTTGTCCAGCTGGGAAAGGATATCCGTTTCTATCCAGGTGTTGAGACTTGGTTCCCCAGAATCAATGCCTATGGCGACAGCAAAGGCGTGGAGATCCAGCATTATGTCATCTCCTCCGGCAACAAGGAAATCATCGAAGGCTCCTCCATCTACCGCTATTTCAAGAAAGTCTTTGCCTGCGAGTTCCTCTATATCAACGATAATGCTGTCTGGCCGAAGAATGTCGTCAACTATACCACCAAGACTCAGTATCTCTTCAGAATCAACAAAGGCGCCCTGGATATGTCCGAGGATGACCGGGTCAACCAAAGCATTCCGCATGATGAGAGAACCGTTCCCTTCCGGAACATGATCTATATTGCCGATGGTCTCACCGATGTGCCCTGCATGAAACTGGTCCGCGAGAAGGGCGGTGCCTCGATTGCGGTCTATGGCCGCGGCAAGAAACCGACGGCCAAGCAGCTCTTTGCTGATGGCCGGGTCGACTTCTACACCAAAGCCGATTACACGGAGAACAGTGAGTTTGACATCATCATCCGGAAGCTGATCGACAAGATGTCCGTTCAGGATGAGCTGATCCGCATCCATCAGCGCCAGGATGAAGAAGTCGATGTGAAATAAAAGGCCCATCCGGTCCTTTTTTCTTGGCGCTGATGACTAAGAAAACCTTTTATATTGAATAGAGGTTGCTTTTACTTTGCAACGAAGAGCGGCTGAGAAACAACACGCTTCTTTTTCTGCTTGTTTTTGACAATAAGATAAATAGCGGACACGATCAGGACACCCAACGCGAAGCCGCCGAAGTCAATCCCAACATCCTTCCAGGAGGGGCCTCTGCCGATTGTCGTCATCTGGCAAAGCTCTGAGCTGGCAGCCAGGGCAAAACCATAAATCAAGGCTGTCAAAGACCAGCCATCTTTCCCTGTGAAGAAGTACAGATCAAACACGATGACGGCAAAGACGCCTGTCAGCAAGAAGAGCATGAAGTGTCCTAAGACTTTCCGGACCAGGTAATGAAGCCATTCAAAGGAGGAACTTGTCATCGAAGTGATGATCACGGTTGTCTCCAGCTGGACGGAGGGATCCTCTTTCCAGGCTAAGACCAGAACCAGCTGACCTTTCTTCTTACCCAGCAGACGGCCTTGGCTGTCGATGGTAGCAACGCTAGGATCCTTTGAAGCAAAGGTCACCTCAGGATAGGTGACCGGCAAGGCTTTGACTTCCGGGGTCAGAGCATAGGATAGCTGGGTGGCGATGCCGTACTGAACCGCGAAGGTGGAACAGGTGATGGCCGTAGCTTTGACTTCCTTGATGGTCAGTGTCAGCGTCTTCGAGAAATCCGGGTTGGACTGCGACGTCATCGTCAACGACGTCGTCCCGACTTTCTTCCCGGTGAGGACACCGTCTTCATAGCTGAGATAGTCCTTATCGGCTGTTACCTGAATGGCTTGGTCGCTGGCCCCGGGATTGAAGGTCGCCTGAAATTGGAGCTTCTGTCCGAGATAGAAGGCGTCCGGGCCTTGATAGTCCAAGGCGGTGACTGGCGTGAAAGCACCGGAAACGACCGCTAGGGACAGCGACTTGGAAATGCTGGAATCAGCCGCACTCTGACAGGAAAGGACGACATTTCCGGTGTTAAGGCAACGGCAATTGCCCTGGCTGTCGATCGAGACAAGCGAGGGGTCGGATGACTGGAAGGTCACATCCTTAGACTCGGCATCCGGCTTGTCGGTAGACCAGCAAAGCCGGGTTGTCATTCCTTGGATAAGCGTTGTAGGCGTGGATAGCGACAAGGCGATCTCGGAGATGCTCTTTTCTTCAATGGAATAGGTCCAGGAGCTTTGAATCTCCGGATGGCTGACGCTTTGAACCAGTAGCTTTTCCTGACCGGCTTTCAAGGCCTGAAGCCTGCCGTTTTCCGACAGCTTCAGCAAGCCTTTCTTTTCCGGCAGGGAATAGGTCACTCGGGTATCCGAGGTATTGGCCGGTGTGAAGGCAAGACTGGGGGTTGCGCTTTCGCCGACGTAAATCCGCTCTGTTCCGGTTAACGACAGGCTTTCCGGTTCAATGAGGGTTGCTTCCTTTGCTCCGTGGTCCAAAAGAAATGCCAGCACGCCGCTCTGACGGCTGCTGTCACCTCCGGACATCGAGGCTTCGGTCAGGATGAACAGGGATAGGAAGAGGAAGCAGCAAAGATAAAAGCACTTAAGCCATTTTTTCATAGGACTTATTCTAGCATAAACCCACTCGTTTCACGTTTATCCTACCCTAACCGCGCGTTTATCCATTAGAATAGAGAGATATGAAAACAACCCTGCGGGCCCGGACCTTTCCTGGCCAGGAAAACGATACCTTCGATCTAGCGATTTTCTTCGTCCTGACGATGTTCACCTCGGTTTTCACCTTGGGGCGCTTTAACGTCAGCGACGAACCGATTCAGGAAGGCTACACCGGTTTTGTCCTCTGGGGACGGATTATTTCCTATCGCCAGGATCAGGCCATGAACGTCGCTCTTTTCGTCGCTTCATTGGTGTGGTTCACCCTGCTTGCCGTGCTGTTCCTCTACCGCCGTTATCTGCTGAATAAAGGATTCATCTCTCACAAGCTGCTGGCTTTTTTCATTGGACTGATTCTGTTAAGGTTTGTGACATACTTCTCTTTCCCGTATGGATCCCTCAGCTTTGACTTCAAGGATCTGGCCAGCCAGAAAATCTTTACCATTCCCTATGACGGACTATCCCTCTATGACCGGACCATAAGCTTCTTCCTGGACGAGATGTTCCTTACTTATTTCTTGCTCTTCTTTACCTACTTCAAGACCCTGACCTACCGAGCGGATGTCCTGACCGACATCCTGCTTTTTGCCTTCATTGGCGTTGCCCTATTAATGAATCTCTACACCTATTGTTTCCAGTACAACGAGATTGCCTTCAATCTCAAGAACTTCTTCAGCGATGAGACCCCGCAGATGGAGAACATCGTCAGCTTCACCAGCCATCGGAATGTCTATGGCTTCTTCTTGCTGATGGCAGGCTATGCTTCCCTGATTCTTTCCTTCAGACGGAAGATGTCTCCGGTATTTTTTGGCTTGATTATCTACTTCCTGTTGACGGAATTCCTTATCAAGTGCCGTTCTTCCTTGCTGATGATGGTCTTCTTAGTTCTCTTCTATCTCATCATCGCTGCCGTGGTCAGCTTCAAGAAGAGACCGGTCGTCTTCTGGCTCTCCTTAGGCAGCCTTATTGCGTTGGTGTTGGTGTATCTGATTCTGGTCATCTTCTTCCGAGGCACGTCCTTTGGTAAGCACCTGGCCCTGCTTTGGCATTTCTTCAGCGATCCCGGAACCATCTTCTCACGACTCGATCTGCAGGAACGGGCCGTCTCGATGCTAGGAGCCGGCAGCAACTATCTTCTCTTCGGCTTTGGCAAAGTCAGCTATATTTATCTTTACAACGCCTTCGGAACCGCCATGTCGGCTGAGCTGCAGTGGTTCAGCCATAACGGCTTCATCGATGTGCTGGTCTCCTATGGTCTTATCTATCTTCTGGTACTGATTGCTGCTTATCTTTATCTTTGCTATCAGTGCCTTTATCTCATTCAAAAGAAAGAGGCGTCTGGCTATGCCTATCTGGGCGTGCTGTTTCTGATCATCTTCTACGGCTTTGCGGAGTCTCGCATTCTCTTCGGAATGGATGGTTCCCAGGTCTTCTTTACCTTGATTCTGCTCTGGCCTTTGACCCGGGAGTATCAGGACTGCCGCCAACAGGTTCAGACCAGCCTCCAAAAGATTCAATAAGATGACCAAGGAGTTGAGGAACACCATCACCGTCAGCCGCAAAGAGGAGATCATCGATCTCCTGATTTTCCTGATATTGTCCTTGCTTTCGGCAGCCTTGACCTTAGGCAGCTTTCAGGAAGTCACGGACCCGGTTGAATTCTATAACGGGTTTGTCCTTTTAGGCCATTTCTTCTCCTATCGGCTGGATGCTGCCATGGATCTGCCGCTTTTCCTGCCGCTCGTCCTCATTGATGCCGGACTGAGCGCTCTTTTCGTTTACCGGCGCTACCAGGTTTCCCGGACCTTCCTCTCCCGGCGCATCCTGGCCGTGGTCGTCGTGCTGGTTCTCCTTCGGTTTGTCACGGACTTTGCTTTCCCGTATGGGAACGTTGCCTTCGCTTATCAGTCTGGCGGGGATGCTCCGCTGACGGAGCTTGTCTATTCCGGCTTCTCCGTAAGGGAGCGGATCATCAGTTTTGTTCTGGAGCAGCTCTATCTTCTTTATTTTGCCCTGGCCTTCCAGTATGTTCCGACCTTCTCGGATCTCTTTGACAAGGTGACGGATGGCTTCTTGGTTTTCTTCATCCTCTTGGCCTGCGTGATGACCTTTTATACCTATGGAGTATCCTCAAAAGCCATTATCGGCAATCTCAAGGCTCTTTTCATCGATTCTTCCTTGCCGGTGGATTCCTCCATTCAGAGCTTTACCAGCAACCGGAATGCCTATGGCTTCTTTTTATTGCTGGGAGGCATCTCCGCTCTGGTCTTAGGCATCCGGAAACCTACGTATGCACCGATCTTCTTGGTGCTGATGACCTACTTTACTTTTACCGCCTATTACGTCAAGACCCGGACAGCCTTCTTCCTGCTCTTGGCTTTGCTTGTCCTTTCCTTAGGCTACTTTGCCCTGATCCACGGAAGAAAGAACGTCAGCTATCTCATCCTGTTTGTGCTGTCCTTGGTGGGAATCGTCATCTTCTTCACTTCCTCCTTCTTCTCGACTCAGGTGGAGAAGCTGATTGACTTATATCAGGATCCCGGCACGATGCAGGCTAGGCTCAATCTCAACCATCGGGCCTTAGCGATGCTGATATCTCCCTATCTCTGGCTCTTTGGCTATGGCCGGATTCCCTTTGTCAGTCTTTACAATGCCTTCGGCAGAGCCATTTCTCAGCAGCAGTACTGGTCCAGCCATAACGCTTTCCTGGATGTGCTTCTCTCCTATGGGCTGGTAGGGCTGGCCGGTCCGCTGATTGCGAATCTCCGTTTAGTCCGGGAACTGCTCCTGACGCTGAAGCGGCATGACCTGCGGCCGTTAGGATTCTTAGTGATCCTTGCCGAAATGCTGGTCTATACCTTTGCCGAGCCGCGGATGCTGTTTGGCATGGACGGCACGGAAGCCTGTCTTCTTTTTGTCCTGTTATTCCCGATTCTCAGGCTTACCATCTGCCCCAAGATCGCCGCCGTCAAACAGGCTTAGTCTCTCTTTAAGTTTGATTTAAGCTACCGCCTCTAGAATGAAGCTGTTCGAGAGGAGGTATGCGTATGAAAAAACTGATGCTTTGGATGACGTTGGTTGGCTGGATGCTTCTAGCGGCAGGCTGCAGCTCGTCAAATAGCACCTTTTCCAGTGCCCTCACCTCGGCTACAACGGTTACCTCGACCTCACTGACCTCGACGACGGTTACCAGTACCTCGGCCGTCACGGTCTCCGGCACGGATCTGACCCTGAAGAACGTCGGTGCCAATGCCGGACTGGACTATCTCAGCAGCACCGGCACGGATAAGATCCTGGTCGTTCCGATCGAACTGAGCGACTATCCTTTCACGACCAGTGAACTTTCGACGTTGAAGAACACCTTCTTCGGCTCGGCTTCCGATACCGGCTGGCAGTCCGTGTCCAGCTATTACAGCACGTCCAGTTACGGTGCCTTGACGCTGACCGGGACGGTCAGTGACAAGGTGTCCTTGGGAATGACTTCCACGGCGGTTGAAAACGCCTATAACCAGGCGGCCAAGCAGAATGAGACCTATACCGATGTGATTGCATCTTATGCCCTGAAGACCTTAGCCAGCAAAGGCATGGACCTTTCGGCCTACGATACCGACAGCAACGGCAACATCGATGCCTTATGGCTGGTCTATTCTTCTCCCTACAATTCCAAGAGCAATCTCTACTGGGCTTTCACGACCTGGGCTGCTGAGACCGGAACCTATGACAACGAAAGCGTCAACACGTATTCCTGGGCTTCGATTGACTTCCTCAACGAAGGCAACTACCAGGCTTCCAGCGATAAGACCAAGAACGGCGATGCCCATACCTACATCCATGAGACCGGCCATATGCTTGGCCTGGATGACTATTATTCCTATGACTGCGACTACAAGACCAATTTCGATACCCCGATGGGCGGCATGGCCATGATGGATTACAACATCGGCGATCAGGATGCCTTCTCGAAATACCTGTTAGGCTGGCAGAGCCCGACGGTCATCACCGCCGATTATCTGGCGGCCAACAACAACACCGTCAATCTGACTTCCTTGGCTAAGGAAGGTTCGTCCGTGCTTATACCAACTTCCAGTGGCTATAACGGAACGGCACTGGATGAATATCTGCTTTTGGAGTACTACACCCCGACCGATCTGAACCTTCAGGACAGCAAGGTCGCCTATACTGGAAGCTACACCGACTTCACCAAGGCCGGCCTTCTCGTCTATCATGTCGATGCTTCCGTCGGTAAGATGACCTATAGTTCCCGGAAGAATGCCTATGTCTGGGATGACAGCTATTACGACAGCCTTCCGACCACGGATCAGAATTCCTTCTATTACTTTGTCTACTCCAACTCCCGCTCCTATTCCTATGACACGTCCTTGACGGATGCCAGCGACTATTACCGGGGAAGGCTGGTCTCCCTCTTATCGGCCACCGGCACGAAAGTCACGGCCAAGAGCCAGCCTGGCTATGCCACTGATACCTCGCTTTTTGAAACCGGGGACAGCGTCTTCGGTTCCGGTACCTTCGAGGATTTTGCCTTTGATGACAATACCAAGCCTGCCTACGCCTT
Organism: Bacilli bacterium; assembly: GCA_022647725.1. Classification (GTDB taxonomy): domain Bacteria; phylum Bacillota_I; class Bacilli_A; order RFN20; family CAG-288; genus Enterosoma. Next base: position 688,161 of record JALCLG010000001.1, on the reverse strand, counting down.
CACCATCGCTTCCAGTGACAGCACCAGCTGTCAGTTGACCTTCACGAAAGCTTAAAAAAGGCCGCAGTCCGACGGAGAAATCCCGACGGCCTGCGGCACTTTTTATTTCCGGCTGTTTTTCTGACTTAAGGCTAACCCTAACCGGTAGACCTGATTCTTCTTGGCGCCGGTGGCGTCACTGATCTCCTTGGCAAGGCTGGAGAGGGATTTTCCTTCCTTCAGTCCCTGCTGAATCAAGGCCGTGATTTCTTCGTCCGTGAGGCTGTCTTTGACTTGGCTGCCCCCTTTGATCACGAGCACGCATTCGCCTTTGACGTCCGGATTAAGTCCGCTTAAGAGCTCCTTGATCGTGCCATGGATGACTTCCTCATGGATCTTGGTCAGCTCCCGGACCAGGGAGATTTCCCGATCCGGACCGAAGACATCGGCTAGGACCCGTAACGTATCCAGCACCCGTTTCGGGGATTCATAGAGAATGAGGGTCTCCGGACGGCTGACATAATCTTTTAAGAGCTTGACGATGGCACCGGGCTTGGTGGGAAGGAACCCAAGGAAAGTGAAATCCGCGCTGTCGATGCCTGAGAGGACTAAGGCCGATAAGGAGGCCGTCGGTCCGGGGATGATCGTCACCGGAACAGCTTCCCGGTAGCAGGCCTGAACCAACAAGGAGCCCGGATCGGAGATGCCAGGCATGCCGGCATCCGAGCAGTAGCAAAGCTTCAGCTTCCTGGCCTTCACCAGCTTCACCAGCTGGGTAGCTTCGCTTAGCTCGGTCTGAGCATAAAGGGAAACCAGCTTCTTAGGCTGAATCGAGTACTGGCTTAAAAGGAGACCCGTGTTGCGGGTATCCTCGCAGGCGATGATATCGGCTTCCTTCAACGCATCAATGGCACGGTAAGTGATGTCCTTGAGATTGCCGATGGGGGTTGTCACCAAGGAGACCAGGGCACCGCTTTTATCCTGATACGGACTATTTCTTATCATCTTTTTTCACAGGTTTGACTTCCAGCACGGATTTATCCGCTATCTGGGAGACCGGAATGAAACCGGAAGAACTGGAGGGTTTGGCGGAGGTGGGAGTGGGATTGGCATGGTAGGTCGGATGAGCATTTCTGTTGTTAGGACGGAAGTTGGGATTCTTATTTCCGTAGGAACGGTTAGGCTGATTATTGTTGTTCGTAGGACGGCCATGATTGTTATTGCTGTAAGAGGGATTGCGGTTGTTGCTGGGGACGGGAGTGTTGGTCCGCTTGATGTCTTCCTTACGCTGCTCTTCGCTCTTCTTGATCTGGGCGATACGGTTGTTGGTATCGGTGATGCCGTGACCGGAAAGATCGACGCCGGCATTGACATCCGTCTTCAGGACCGGAGCAGCCGTCTCCTTCTCCAGGCCCTTCTTCACCCGTTCATATTCTTCCTTGGTGAAGGACTCGTAATTCTCACCGTTGTAGCAGGTGATGGTATCGTTAAGCAAGTTCAGACCGGAGACGGAATAGGTGCTGTTGCGATAAGCGAATTTTTCGCCGATCTTAGGATAGAGAGGACGGATCTGACTGTAGGCTTCATCCTCGAACTTCAGGCAGCACATCAGTTTGCCGCACTGTCCGGAAAGCTTAGGAATGTTGATGGCCAGAAGCTGGTTCTTAGCCATGGAGATGGAGATGCCGTCAAAGGCAGAAAGGAAGGTGGAGCAGCAAAGCGGCAGTCCGCAGGGGCCTAAGCCGCCGATCGATTTTGCCTGATCCCGAGGGCCGATCTGACGGAGTTCAATCCGCAGATGGAAAAGACCGTTGAGGACGCGGACCAGTTCGCGGAAATCGACTCGCTGTTCGGCACTGAAAGTGATGAGAACCTTGTCATCCTCGACATCAAGATGGGCCTGCAGGACCTTCATATCCAGCTTCAGGTTGTTGGCGTATTTCTGTGTCTCCTGAGCGATTTCCTTTTCCTTGACCAGACTATCCTGATAGAAAGCCTTGTCCTGGAAATCCGCGATTCTGAGAATCGAGGGATACAGGGTCGAGAAGTTCGGTTTGGCTGTCTCTTCCGGCGTCAGGGTCCTTATTTTCTTGACGATGCCAAGATAGGTGCCATGTTCGGTCGGGCAGACCACCAAGTCATTCAAAACAACATCGCGGTTGGTCTGATAATAAGCCATGCCCGCGAAATCAAACGGAATCCCTAAGAGTAATGTTGCCATAAATTATGCCTCGTCTTTCAGAGCCAACAGCATCCGGCTAAGCACCAGGGTCGGCGACAGGTTGACCTGTCTCAGACTGATGGCCTCATCGATGATCTGCTTGGCTTTTTTGATGCCGGCCTTTTTTGACGAAAGGCGGGCGATGATATCACGGAAAGGATTCTTATCCGAGACGTCCCCGATCAGGACATCCTGATAGATCTCGTCCAACGAAAGATACAACCAATTATAACACGTCAGGTCTTTCAGCTGGCTAGTTTGGAGCAGAAGAGCGTAACTGGCCTGAGACACGGAGGTCGTCAGGTCGTTGAGGAAGCCTTCCACCGCTTCGGTGCCATCCAGGAATCCGTACTCTCCTTCGACTAACGCCTTGGCTTCTTCCAGGGAGCCGGTGAACTGAGAAAGGAGATAAGCCTGGGTCGGCGGCAGAGTGAGAGGCTTCTTGCCGACTTGGAAGGACGTCTCCAAGAGCGTCTGATAGTAGCCATCGGGATCGATGGGGTCGACCCGAACGGCCAGGCAGCGGCTTTCAATGGTCTTGAGGACCCGGGTGCGGTTGGTTGTGGTTAAGAAGGCCACCTGACCTTCCTTGGGCTCCTCCAAAAACTTCAGCAGAGCATTGGCGGCCTCTTCGGTGATGTTGTCCATGCCATGGATCACATAGGCCAATCGGTGTCCTTTTTCCAGGGCCGAAAGAGCAAACTTGCTTTCCAAGGTCTGGATGTCTTCCTTGCGGATGGTCTCAAACTGGCCGTCAATCAGGACAAAGTCCGGATGAATGCCACTGGCAAAGCGGACACAGCTGGGGCAGCTGCCGCAGCTGAAAAGACTTTTCTCACAGCTTAAGGATTCGGCCAGATAAACGGCCGTCTCTTTCAGTGGGGCGTTGGCGGGTCCGTAAAGCAGATAGGCATTGGCCAGGCGGTTCTGTTTCCGGGAATTGAGGAACAGCTGATAAAGCGTGGGTTCGCTGGTCGAAAGCAGGTTCTGATCCATACCGTCTAGGACCGGTCTTTCAGGCGTTTCGTTAACGCTATGGTGATTTCCTCGGCGATGGCAGTCGGTGTCTTATGGGCATCGATGATGACAATCCGGTCGTGGAAACGCTGGTTGACAATCTGATAGCCTTCATAGACTTTCTGATGGAAGCTCAAGGTTTCGGCATCCAGCCGGTCACAGCTGCGGTGGCCTTTGGCGATGCGGGCTAAGCCCTCTTCGGGGGTCAGATCCAGGAAGAACGTGATGTCCGGCATGGTCTTATCGATGGCAAAGGCATTGATCGACATGACTTCGTCGATGCCGATGCCCCGGGCATAGCCCTGATAGGCTAAGGACGAATCCAGATAACGGTCACACAAAACGACCTTGCCTTGGGCCAAGGCCGGTAAGACGATCTCCACGAGGTGCTGACGTCGGCTGGCGGCATAAAGCAGGGCTTCGGTCCGCGGATCCTCGGCGGTGTTCTTCTTGTCGAGAATGATATCCCGGATTTCTTCGGCAATCACCGAACCGCCCGGTTCTCTCGTCAATAAATGAGGGATGCCTAAGGCGGTAAGCCTAGCATCGACTTCCTTGATGGCCGTGGTTTTGCCACAGCCGTCACAGCCTTCGAAAGTAACGAAAAGACCCCGTTGGAGTGATGCCATTATTTTTTATCTCCGTTTTCATTGAGCACGACTCTTCCCTTCAAGGACTGGGAAATGGTGAGGTTGTCGAGATATTCGATATTGGTGCCGACCGGTAAGCCGTAGGCTAACCGGCTGACTTTGATGTCGGCTCTGCCCTGGTAAAGATTCGCGATATAGAGAGCAGTTGTCTCCCCTTCCAAGTCGGTGGGCAGGGCTAAGATCAGTTCGCTGACCTTGTCGTCCTCGACCCGGCTCTTCAAGGCCGGGATGCCGATCTTGTCGGGAGTGCGGTTACGCAAGGGGGAGAGAGTCCCTTTCAGTGAAAAATAGGTGCCTTGGTAATCCTTGGTCCGTTCGATGGCATAGATATCCTTGGTGTTGCTGACAACCAGCACCTGCTGATGATTGCGTTTCTTGTCGGAGCAGACCGGGCATTCGTCGGTGAAGAAGAGACCGCATTTGGGGCAGCGTTTGACGTCGGTGGTGGCATGCGTGAAGGCCTCGACAAAAGACTGACGCTGTTCCGGCGTCAGTTCCAAGGTCGCATAAGCCAGTCTTTCCGCCGTTTTGGCGCCGATGCCGGGAAGCAGCTTATAGCATTCGATGAGTTCTCCGATGGTGGCTATTTCCTGCATGACTAGTTGCCGCTGACGGCACTGGCCTGATAGCGGGCGATTTCCGCCTGCATCTGGTCCGTGACTTCCTTCTGCTCGGCTTCAATGGCCTGATGTAGGTTGGTATAGCAAATCAAGAGCGCATGTTCAATCTGCGAACGGCTGGCGGTTTCATAGTAGGTCTGATCGATGCTGTCTTCGATGACGGTGTAGTCGCCTTTCATCTTGAGATTGATGCCCTGGTATTTGCCGGCATAGATTTTGTTCTGCAGGCTAATGAGTTTGGCTTTGTAGTCTTCGACGCGCTGCTGCAGCATCACATAGTCGGCACTTTGGGAGGCTTTCTTTAGATTTTCATCTTCTTCTGCCATAAGGATTCTCCTTTCCTTTTTTAGTCTTTTCCGGATACGAGGTCATTGAAGAACTCGGTCGAACTGCTGGTGGCTTTGTTTTGGCCGAAATCAAGGGTGAGGTCTTTCATCGGGTCATTGGCGGTCTTCTTGAAGAGCGCATAGGCATCGGCAAAGTCCTGCTTGCTGACGGCTAAGATATGATAAGGTTTCCCGAAGGTTTCCTGAGTAATCTGCTGAATCAGGGCCTGATTGGCCTTGGAATCGATTTTGGCTTCCTCCACTAGAATATCGGAGGTGACTAAGAGGACGTCTTCTCCGATCAGTCTCAGCTTGGAATTGCTGATGGCCCGGGCTAAGAAGATCCGTTCTCCGACCAGCTGGCTTTCCAGTTTTCCCCATTGATTGCTGACGGTCTTCCGCTCCTCGACCTTCTCCCGGGAGACGGCATGCTTCATCAGGGTGACGAGGTCATCCGTCGTGAAGTTGACCTTATCTTCTTCCGGCGTCATTGTCTTGGTCTCAGGCTTGGATTCGAAGCCGGTGGATTTCGTCTCAACAAGAATCGGTTTGCTGGCTAAGACCTTCTCATCCGAAAAAGAACCTTCTTTGGAAGATGAAGAGTTGCTTTGTACATTTGTTGCTTTGGATTGGCCAATCATCAAAGATAATAAAGTCAGCTCAAAATGATCCAAAATGTTGTCTGCTGTTCGGTAATCCCTTTTGGCTTCGATGAGCAGACGGAGGTTTGCTTCCAAGGTTTCCTGACTTTGCTTGAAGCTGAGGCAGTCGGTCTTGGAAAGGCGGTTCAGCAGTGTTTCATCTTTAGTGGTCTGATAGAGCAACAGATCCTTCTCGATGGCGATAAGATCGCCATGGAGACGGAGGACATCCATGCCTTTCTGATATTTGTCACGAACCAGTTTCAGGACTTCGTCGCTCTTTTTGTCCTCCAGCAGATGGACCAAGGTCAGCTCATCCTTGAGGGAAAGCAGGCCGAAGAGATTGTCGACATCCTGAGCAGTGACGTTCGTGCCGGAATAGGAGACCAGCTGATCCAAAAGGGAAAGGGAATCCCGGACACCGCCATCGGCTAAGGAGGCAATGGCCTGCAAGGCTTCTTTTTCGTAGGTGACGTTCTCTTTCTTGAGAATCATCTCCATGTTGCTGATGATATCGCTGTCGCTGACTTTGCTGAAATCAAAACGCTGCACCCGGGAGAGAATGGTGGGAATGATCTTCTGGGGCTCGGTGGTGGCTAAGATGAAGACGACAAACGACGGCGGTTCCTCCAAGGTTTTCAAGAGAGCATTGAAGGCCGAGTTGGACATGTTGTGAACCTCGTCGATGATATAGACCTTATAGCGGGACATAATCGGCTGATAGGAGACGTTATCGATGAGCTGACGGACGGAATCCACGGTCGAGTTGCTGGCTGCATCGATTTCAATGACATCCGGGTGGTCGCCGCGGGTGATGCTTTGGCAGCTTTCGCACTGGTTGCACTGATGGCCGAGGCCTTCTTTGCAGTTCAGGGCTTTGGCAAAAAGCCGAGCCAAGGTTGTTTTGCCCGTTCCCCGAGGTCCGCAGAAAAGATAGGCGTGGGCAATCTTGTTTTCCTTGATAGCGTTCTGTAAGGTTTCAACGATTGCTTTCTGACCCACGACTTCTCCAAAAGACTGTGGTCGATATTTGTTATAAAAAGCTTGATAAGCCAAGGTTTCTTCCTCGTGCCTCTATTATACACTATGACCCCGTTTTTCTATTGGAAAAAGTCGATTTATTTTCCCTTGGTTGGACCCGAACGACACGATGGCTGACCTTTGGAAAAATCAGGGTCTCTTCTCCAAGAGAAAAGCCTCGCCTTTCTCTTCCAAAGCCTTTAGCAAGGAGTTTCCTGATGATTTTCAAGGAAAATTTTCTTCTTTGTCTAACAAAAAGGCTCGCCGCTCTTTACAATAGAGAGGATGAAAAACAAATTGAAAGCATTCTTCAGGTTCCTTTTCCGGGTCGACGTCCTTAACCGGATCATTGTTTTCATGTCGATCTGTTTCTTTGTCGTCATCCCTTCCATAACCCTCTATTATCTCAATGAATCCAACTTCAGTCTGACCGATGTCGTTCCCTGCCTGATGATCTTAGGCATTGTGGTCGGCACCGGACTCTTCTGTCTGTATAAGCCGGTCCGCACCACCTGGTTCTACTTCCTGGAGGTGCTCTTTGTCTTAGCCGTCTACTCTGATTATTTCCTGAACGTTACGGTCAATGACTTGGTCGATACCTATAACCTGGCCGGCATCTTCGGGGTTGAGGTCAGTTACTGTGTTGTCGGACTGCTCATCAACATCGTCTTCTTCATCAAGAGCATCAGCCGATACCGGAAATCGAAGCTGGCTTATGATGAGCATACTAATGCCGACTCCCCTTATGATTTCCTCAACGGGGCCGAAACCAACAAGGAAATTGAGCGGATGGTCGACCGGATCATTCCGGATGACCGGACCCGTCAGCGGATCAGTGCCATCCGTTCCGTCAAACTCAGCCGTACCTTACGGGTTGCTTCACTCTTCGTTTACTTGATTGTCGGCGTGGTTACCTTGATTCAGATCAAGGCCGATCATACGAGTCTTATCTATTACCCGACGATGACAGGGCTTTTGATTCTGCCGGTATTGTTGGTGGTTTCCATCTTCCTGCCCCGGGATTTCAAGTACATTTATTATTACAACGGAACCTTCTTCCTTTTCCTGATGATTCTTTGTGCCAACAACAGCGCTCTCAAACCGTTATGGATCATTGTCGGATTGGTGGTCTTCGTGGTCTCGCTCTTGGTGACGTTGATCACCGAGGGCCGTACCTGGACTGGTGCCAATCCGGATCGTGGCTCATAATCCGGTAGTGCGGTGTTATAATTTTGATAGCAAAGAACAAGGAGACCTGAGATATGGAAGATGACGCCATTCTTGAGCCGTTGAAGGAATTTAAGGAGCTGGCGGAGAAGTGCCATACCAATGCGGGCACCTTTTTCGATCAGCTTGTGGCTCAGTCGAAGATCGTGGAGAAGGAAAACTGTGATACCTGCGATAACTATTATTCATTGATGAATTCCTATCAGCTGGCCTTGAAGAAGGCCGGCGGTGCCGTGGCCGCGAAAGTCCTGCTGATCATTCTGGATGTGCTTCTGTTTGTCGCTGCCTTTTTCATGATCTGGATGGCCATTGCCTCCGGCGGCGACCAGGTCAGACTGATTGTCGGCATCGTCCTTGGCATTGTCTTCATTATCCTGGGAGTCCTGGATATTCTCCTGTTAGTGAAGAAGATTTCCAAGCTGGTCAAGGACCGCAAAGCCAAGGCCGCTGCCTTAAAGGCGGAAGCCGACCATGAGCTGAAGGTGGCCAAGAACCAGATGGCTCCGCTCAATGCTCTCTTTGACTGGGGCATGCAGGCGGATGTCATCAAGATGACAACCCCGATCATTCAGCTGGACCGGAACTTCGATATCGCCAAGTATGTCTATATGAATGTGAAATACGGCTTAGGGGAGAACAAGGATCCCAAGACCTCCACTTACTTCGTTCAGTCCGGAGCCATCCTCGGCAATCCGTTCCTGATTGAACGGGAGTTCCATCAGATTGACGGACAGAAGACGTATGAAGGCGAGCTGACCATTGAATGGACCACGTATTATACGGATAGCAAAGGCGATTCCCATTCCGTCACCCATTCCCAGACCTTGCGAGCCTATGTCACCAAGTTCTGTCCGTACTACAACTTCGAGACCTATCTGGTCTACTCCAATGATGCCGCACCGGACCTTTCCTTCTCCCGTCAGCCGACGGTCAAAGCCAATGCCACGGATAAATCCCTGAAGAGGGATGTTCAGAAGGGCGATAAGCAGATTCAGAAGATGGTGAAGACCGCTCTTAACGACAAGGATCCTTCCACCAACTTCACGGCGATGGGCAATTCCGAGTTCGATGTGCTCTTCCATGCCCTCGACCGGGACAACGAAGTCCAGTTCCGTCTGCTCTTCACGGCCTTGGCCCAGAAGAACATGCTGGCGCTCCTCAAGTCGAAGACGCCTTATGGCGATGACTTCGCTTTCTGGAAACGGAAGACGCTGAACTGGATCGAGTCCGTGCATGCCCAGACACAGGATATCTACGGCAATCCGGCGACCTATGTCGACTTCGATGTCCGTTCCAGCCGCAAGAAATTCATTGCTTACTGCGATTCCTACTTCCAGTATCTCTTCTTCGATCTGGCGCCGCTCATCTCCATCCCGCTCTATCAGATGACCAAGACCCGCGAGTTTATGTATAACGAACCCTACACCGCCAACCTTTCGAGCTATGAGAATGAGGCGATGGCCAACACTTTCCCGGAGCAGGCGGTCATTCCGGAAGGCTGTGCTACCCCGACCATCCGCAAGGTCAACTTTGTCGCTAAGGAAGGCTCTTGCGACAAATCCCTGATGGTCACCCATGGCTATCGGACCGTGCAGCGAGTCGATTATGTCTCGGTCTTCGGCGGCGATGGCTCCTACCATGATGTGCCGGTCTACTGGGACGAATACATTCCGATCCAGCGGCAGTTCACGTTGGTCACCAAGAACGCGGATATGACCCGTTACGACTATAACAACCTGTCTTCCAATCAAGGATTCTCGAACTTCATGGCCAAATACGGAACGAATCTTGTCTCTTACCAGCGGAAGCTCTTTGCCTTCATCACCGACCACGATTTCAATACCACGGATGCCAGTCAGCTGGAAACCTATCTAAAAAGCAAACAATAGGCTTGAAAGTGTCGGCAAAGTGATAGAATAAAAACAAATTCAAAGGAGGCCACCTATGGCTAACGAATTAGATGAAGTCAATGGCCCAGTCAACGAGTCTGGGCGTGACGCCAACGTCATCGACAAGCAAATTCCGGTCAAGATCGGTTTCGGAACGTATTTCTTCGAAGTGATGCTCTTCATCTTAGGCATCATCCCCGGTATCGTCTTCATCGGCATGAAGATCAAGGCCCGCACCTATCTCCGTCAGCTGCAGCAGGCCATTCAGCACAATGCCTCCCAGATCGATGATTATCTGGAGCAGCGTGTCGTGATCTTGCAGAACGCTGCCAAGCTTCTCGACAAGGCTGTCGATCTCGATAAGACCGTTCTTACTGAAGTCGCCATGTACCGTGGCGGTGGCTCGCCGGCCAACGATTCGACCCGTAACGAAGTGGCTGACAAGGTCAATTCCATCGGCAACAAGATCAATGTCGCTTTCGAAGCGTATCCGGACATCAAGTCCCATTCCGAGATTGCCGATTGCATGCAGCAGAACAGTTATCTCCAGAAGGAGATCACCGCTGCCCGTGAAGTCTACAATGATTCCGTTCTGGAATGGAATACCACCATTCAGAAGTGGCCTGTCTATATGATGGTCGCTGCCAAGGAAGGCTATACGACCCGTGTCCCGTTCTCCACGTCCAAGGAGATGAAGGACAAGGCTCGCGGCACTTTCTTCTAAACGTCACCGACGTAAGAAACTTAAAAAGCCCCAGGCGACTGGGGCTTTTTCAATGCACTGAGGCATCATTCTATCGGAGGCAGGTGACTATATAATCACGATTATACAATCGTCTGTTTGCTGATCTGCAGATAGCGCTCCTTGCTTTCCATATCCGGAAGGACCTTGAGCGAATAACCCTGGGGATAGTCGGCTAGAAAGAGCTTGGAGACAGCTTCACCTTTATTGGCTTCCAGCTCAAAGAAAGCCAGTCCCTTCTCATTCAGGTGGGATCCTAAGGCTTTGAAGATGGCCCGGTAGCTATCAAGCCCATCTTTACCGCTATAGAGAGCAAGAGGAGGTTCCCTCTTAGCCACGACGCCCTTTGCTCCTTCCTCGATGTAGGGAGGGTTGGAGACGATAACATCAAAGGCACCCGGGACGGAAGCCAGGAAATCCGACGCCACGAAACGGACATCCAGATGGTTTAAAAGCGCCGACTTCTTGGCTAAGGCCAAAGCCATTTTCGAGATATCGCTGGCGGTGACGTCCGCACTCGGAAACGTATTCTTAATCGCTAAGGCAATCACGCCGGAACCGGTGCAGAGATCTAAAACCTTTTTGTGACTTAAGTCAAAGTTGGTAAAAAGGTATCCATAAAGGAAATCGATGGTTTCGGTTCGAGGAATGAGGACATCAGGAGTCAGATAGATTTTCAGTCCGCGGATGACGTCATAACCGGCAAGATAGGCGGCTGGATAGCCGTCCTGCAGCTGCTGAAGGAGCTGCTTAGCCTTTTCTTGAGGGATGTTGCCTTCACTACCGATAATCCCCAGCCGGTCAAAGTCCACCTGAAAGACGCCTTCCATGATAAGGCGGATATCCGCTAAGGGGATGGCGTTCCTATAGAGAAAAGAGACCAGCTCTTGATTCGTCATAAGACTACTTCGAAGACGTACCGCTTGCTTCCTGCAGCTTCCGGGTCTCTTCTTCCAAGAGATCCTTCTGATTAGCCTCATTCAAAGCCTGGACGATCTCATCGAGATCGCCATCCATGAACTTGGGAAGATTCAGAGTCGACCAGCCGATCCGGTGATCGGTGACACGGTTCTGCGGATAGTTGTAAGTGCGGATACGTTCGTTCCGTTCGCCGGTGCCGACCTTCAGACGGCGTTCGCCGCCGACCTTCTCTTCCAAAGCCGCATCCTGCTGGGCCTGAAGTTTGGCCTTCAGCATTTCCATACAGGTTTCCTTGTTGGCTAACTGATCCCGCTCAATCTGGCAGGAGACGACAATCCCCGAGGGAATATGGGTGATACGGACAGCCGATTCCGTCTTGTTGACGTTCTGACCGCCGGCACCGGAAGAATGGTAGGTATCGATTTTCAGATCGGCTGGATTGATGACAATATTGACATGCTGGACTTCTGGCATGACCAAAACCGTTGCCGTCGAGGTCTGAATACGGCCGTTGGCTTCCGTGACCGGAACCCGCTGAACCCGATGAGCACCGCTCTCGAACTTCAGGCAGGAGTAGACACCCTTGCCTTTGATCTTGAAGGAGACCAGAGAATAGCCGCCCAGCGGGGTCGGATCGGAATCCATCATCTGGATCTTCCAGCCCTTCTTATCGGCATAATGGGTATACATCCGGAAAAGGTCGCCGGCAAAGATGTTGGCTTCGTCGCCGCCGGCAGCGCCGCGGATTTCCATGATGATGTTCTTATCATCATTCTCATCCTTCGGCAGCAGAGCAATCTTGATCTCTTCTCTCTTCTTGTCTTCCTGGAGAGTAAGATCATCGAATTCGGTCTTGCCCAGTTCCTTCATTTCCGGATCCGGATCCTTCATCATCTCTTCGGCATCCGCTCGGTCGGACTGGATCTTGAGAAGATCATCGTACATCTTGACCGGATCTTCCAGATCCGAGCGTTCCTTGGAAAGCTTGGTCATTGTCGGAATATCCAGGGTTCCTTCGGATAAAAGTTTGTCGATATCGCCTAACCGTACCTTCATCGCCTTGAGTCTTTCAATCATGTAATCCATAAGATTATTTCTCCTTTAGTGTGATAACGTCCAGCGGCACGGCCAACCAAAAGGAGAACCCTAGAGAAAGCTCAGGGCTGTGACTTCGGAGATGAAAAAAGCAGTAAACAGGTGTTTCACGGTATCAATTTTATCATAAGCAACGAAAAGTATCGACCTCTTGTTGGCTTAGTCCGGATAAGGAATACGGAAGTAAGTCAGTTCCTTTTTGAAGTCATCCTGGCAGGCAAGGCAGGTATCCTTTAAATAGCCCGGCTGATGTTTCCATTTCTTCAAACCACGGTAATAGTAGAATTTCCTGTCGTCCGTGATGATAAACGGTGTGATGTTATGAGACAGGCACTCTTTGAGGAGTATCAGTCTGCCAACCCGGCCATTGCCATCCTGGAAAGGATGAATCGTCTCAAAGCGATAATGAAATTCGAGGAGATCAGCAAAAGTGACGTTCTTCAGACTGTGATACCAGGTCAGCAAAGCTTGCATTGCTTCAGGTACTTTCTCGGGAAGCACTGTCTCCGTCTCACTGACCTCATTCGGAATCTTTTTATTGTCTCCGATGGCAAACCACTCTTTTTGACTGTCACTGGTCCCCGATTTCAAAAGAAAATGGATTTTTTTGATGAGACTCTCGGTCAACGGCCGGCCGGCTTCATCCAGAATCAGGTCTATGCAACGGAAATGGTTGACTGTTTCGATAATATCGTCGACGTTGGCCGGAGTTTCGGATATTCCAAGAGTATGAGTCTCGAAAATATAACGGGTCTGATCCTGGGTCAGCCGACTGCCCTCAATATGGTTGGAGTTATAGGTCATCTCAATCTGAAGCCGATGATAGATTCCGCCTTTGAGATGACTTTTCTTTTCCCGTCTTAGAACCATCAGTAAAGCCGATTCCTTATGGGCGGACTGGTTCTTCCTGATAGGAGGAGTCGCTGTGTCTGGAATCATCCAGGCCTTTCCCTTCAGAAAGGCTCCCGGGATTCGCCCTTGAGTACAGTAATTACGGATGCTTCTTTCAGAAAGCGTCCATTTTTTCGCTAACTGAGAGGCTGTTAAATAAGTCATGATGGTATCATAATCCATCTATCGGCAAGAAATAAACACATCGTGCTTTTCTTTTAGAATCTTGCCGATAGGTTTTTCCGGTCTTTCCTTTTTTTCGTCAAAGGAATGCATTTAGGATGGCTATAGGCTATAATTTTTCTATCTAGGAGCTTTCATGCAGAACAGCAATACCCAAAAAGTCCGTCTCATCCATCCCAAGCACCGCTTCTTAACACGGATCAAGCGCACCCATCCGGTCCTGACCAGGACCTTATGGCAGTTTTTGAAGTTCGGCCTGATTGGCTGGGCTTTGACGGTCCTGCAGTATCTGGGCTATCTGTATCTTCCGTATGCCTTCGGCCTTTCCTATGCCTCCATCGAATGGATGTGGCCCAAGATCACCCTTCCTTATGGCGGGGGCAAGTATGCTTGGTCCATCATCGGATTCGAGGTTCTCTACAATGCCGACGGCAGCGTCAAGATCGGCGGCGGACTCGGCTACACCCTTTCCTGGATCATTGTCTATTTTGCGACCCAGCTGATCAACTTCCCTCTGCAGCGGACCATCACCTATCGTTCCAAAGGCAATATCTTACGTCAATTAGGCTGGTATCTCTTGGCTTTGATTTTCATTACCTTTGCCAGCAATGCTTTGAATTCCCTATGGCTGAAAGCCGCCAGCGATATCTGGCCGGATGCCATTTATCAGGCCGTTCAGACCTTAGCAACTTCCGGTATCTCCACCGTAGCGTTTTTCTTTGCCTTCAAAGTCATCTTCCCCGAGGGCAAGCCCAATGACGAAGACGTCAAAAAGCGGATTCTCAGTGAGAACCGCTATGCTCTTTTAGTTCATCACATCTATCAGGATTAATCCGGGTTGCGGATTGTCTTAAAGAACTCATCCATCAGCAAACGGAACCGGGGATCCTCCAGACGGATGATCTCCAGTCCTTTTCCGACAAAGACGTGATAATGGGATAACGAGCCTAAGTCCGGGTCGTCCAAGACATAATAAAGCTGATGGATGCCGGCTTTTAAGATGGCACCAAGACACATCAGACAGGGTTCCAAGGTAACGATCAGACTGGCTCCCTCCAGATACCGGGAGTGAGACTTCCGGAAGCCTTCTTCCAAAGCCTTCATTTCGGCATGGGATAAGGGATTGTCTTCCTCCTCGACCTCATTGGAGGCATAGATCTTCTGGCCGTCAGCCAGGACCAGACAACAGGAAACCGGAACCTCTTTCTGGGAGGCTGCCTTCTGGGAGAGGGAATACAGCTGATTGAGGATGCTTTTCAGTTCCGTGGGATTCATGATTTTAAAAAAGCCACCGCACACAGGACCCGATCTTATGGCTGCTGCCTTCCGGCCCTGACCAGGTTCGACGGATACTGTCGCGATGGTGGTTCTATTCTACAATCTCGGAAAGGATAAGGCAACCGGGAAAAGAAAAAAGGTTTGAAGAAAGATTGATTTTGTTTTCATTCGTTTTTCGGCGCACTTATTTTTTTGCAGATTTCCATTTTTCTGTTTTTTGGTATTGTCTTTTTTCTTTCTTTTAATTTCATTTCCCGAGAAAATCTCGGAAGTAGGTATAGTCGATTTACTTTTGAAGTCATCATTTTTTCACCCAAGGGAAGGTGGGTTACCCTGAGAACTTGAACACAAAGGTTTTTGACAAACCGAAAAAACTTTTCAGGGTTACTCTAAAAAAGGCCTCTAACAGCAAACGCGTTTCGTGTTTTGGCTTATCGTGTGGAGTGACTCTCTAGAATACGTCATCACCCCTTCTCATTCGGAGGCGCTGATGTAGGCATCGTAGGTCTTAGTGTTGGCTTTTAATTTTGGGCTACTTAGCAGAGAAAGTTAAACATCTTTCGGATAATTTATTGAATAATCGCAATATTTGTGAAAGTCCTTTATTATTTTAAGTGTGATGGTATAATAATAAAAAAGAATAGAAATTATGAAAGGATTTTTTTTACTATTTTCGATTTTGTTTCAGCTGATTGCGGGTTTTAATTCGCTCAATTTGAGTAAAACAAAGGTTTGCCGGAAAGAAACAAATACTGAAACACACGAAATTTTGTCAAAAAGAACTGTTGAGTCTAAGTCCTTTACTCTTGAAGACGGTACAATTAAAACAATACACTATAATTATCCTATCCATTTTTGGGACGAGAATGGATTTCAAGAAAATGATAATAGCTTGTTTTTGGAAGGCCTCAATTATAAAAACGTGCAAGCACAATATCAAGTCAGCATTCCAAAAACACTGAATAGTCTTTCTTTTGACACTCTTTCGTTTAAAGGAGAAAAAATAAATTTAAAAAGAAATCTAATTCATCCTGTGGCTTCTTATTCTACAGAAGGCATTGTTCAAAAAGATTTGCTTTCGGGCAAAGAATTTTCACAAATAGCTTTTGCTTTAAATGACGGGACCGAATATCTTGAAAATATTAGCCCAGATAGTTTTTCCTCTATGGAAACGATAACTACAAAAAGCAGCGAACCTTTTAATTTTTCTGTTTGTTTATCAACAAAGCTTCCACTGGTTTTGTCTAAAGGAATATACTACTTTCTTTCCTCATATGGAATGCAAGTTTTTTGCATCAATGCTCCCATCATTTCCGATTTGTCTGGTGTAACAGTTCCTATGACTTTGCTTTCCGTCCAAAAAAATAATGAGGACTACCAATTTGATTACAGCATTAATGATTTGAGTTCTTATTTTTCCTCATATCCACTTCTTTTGCAAAACAGCGTGTCTTTTTCTATTGAACAATCAGCATTATCTATTCAGGACAAAGATTATATTGTTGGTCAGCCAATGGCATTTGAAAACAATTATCTACATATTGGTAAATCTCCATATACAATGATGGGAATTGGTGGCCAAAGGTTACGCCCAAGTTTTAGATCAATAGTAAAGCTAAATTTTGTTTCCTCTCTTTCCGCTTCCCTTATCACTTCTGGAGTCATCTCCTATAGTAATTACTCGGGCAATGTCTCAATTTATCCGCGATTAAAAGAAATAACCTCAGAACCGATTTTTAGTCAAATTGATGGAACGACGAGTTATACAACAGGAAACGAGATTTCTCATCAAGGTAATACTGGATTTGCATATGACGTGACACAAATTATTAAAAACGCCCTTTATTCAGGAAAGTCAAGTGTTATGTTTGAGTTTTCGTTTTCCCTAGATTCCATTCCTGAGACAGTTTTCTATTCTTCTCGATCCAATTCAAATAGACCAACATTTACACTTACCTCCCCTGAAATTGCCGATTCTTTATATGGAAATGCCGGTGATTATTATCAAGAAAACTCAATTAATATTAATTGCTTTGGTTATGCAAGCGGGATTGATTCATTTTTGCAGCTCCTTTTCTATAACGGGACATCTGTTTATCCTAATAATACAAATTATGTTGATGCAAGTGTTTATCAATCTGTATTTGTTCCTGCTGCGTTGTCCAGAATGGCTCAAAACAACATTGACGCAAGAATCATTTCTGTTGATAACAATTATATTTTTGATTACGAAAGGAGAATTGCATTTAGAATTGGCAATATTAGTCAGGAGACCTATCATGATTTCCATTTTATGAAACAATTATCCAATGGAAGATGGGCACAAAAGCATGGCTCATTACCATCACAACAAGAAGACTCCGGAGTAACACCAGAGACATCCGATGTTTGGAATATTGGGACTTATGTTTACGATTCCTTAACCACCTATTTTGCTATTTCACAAATTGGGTGACCTTATGAAAATAAAGAATTTATTGTTGCCTTTCCTTATACTGCTCTCTTCCTGTCAGTCCCAACGGTCAGTCAACCCTCAGGAAATCCCTCAGGACAGCACCTATCTTTCTTCCTTGGAGAGTGTGGATCCCCACTCGGTTTCGCAGGATAACCGCACGGATCCGATTCTGGATCCTTTAAGTGCCTATAAGCCAACTGACTTTTCAGCCGAACAGCGGTCTAAGCATCCCGAGACCATTGCCCAGCTTTCGACCTATTTTTCTTCGGATTACACCATTGAGCCCTGGGAAAGCCTGTCTCCGTCCGGAAAATCGTTAGCCTTCTACCTGGATGCTTATGGCAACGAAGGCGATTGGAAAGTCGCTTTCTTTGATAATACCCTTGCCCCTTATTCTCAGCGAAGCCAGCTGATCAGTCCTCTGGTCAGCGGCATCTACTCCAAAGGGAAATGGAGCTATGCCCTCACAAGTTTCCAGGACGGCAAGCGGATTTTTGATCAGCTGCTTGTCAGCATGAAAAAGCAGATGTATGCCGTTGTTCATGCCTCCTCTTTCCCCTATGACGTCTACTATGATGCTGACACCCTTTATCTCATCAATCAGGATCCCGCCTTTTCTGAAGACTATTTTGCTAAATTCAAGGCCGCCCAAGGAAAAATATACCGTCTGAAATGACCGCATTCTGAGAGGGACAGCCTTTGACATTTAGAAAGAATGCTCTTAGGCGAGGTCTTACCCCAAGAAGGTTTCTTTGTTTTTCCTGTTTTCGTTGTGTATAATAGGAAGGAAAACAGGGGTTATGACAATGAAAACGTTTAAGAAATTAAGTTTAATAGCTTTGGTATTCCCGCTGGCTCTGACCAGCTGCAAGACCGCTGCCCAGAATGCGGTGGCTTTGCCGTCGCAGGGAACCGTGATTACCGCTGAGGAAGGAAAGAAGCAGTTAGCTTCTTCCTTTACCGCGGAAGCCGCTTCGGATGCGATTGGCTTTTCCATCAGCAACGCTTCGTTAAGTGGGTCGGCTTCGCTGTCTGTCTCTTTAGGCAGCCAGTCGATTTCCTCGATGAACGGCTCCTTCTCCTTAGGAACGACCGACATCAGTGCCGGCATCTCCGGTCTGACCGGAACCACCGTTGCTGGCTTAAAGGCCAGTGCCCGTGCCTCCTCCGTCATCAAGGCCAGCTATACTGAGAATTCCGCCGTTTCTTCGACCACGACCACTTTTGCCAACGGCTCCTATTCCGCTGCCTGCTATATCCAAGATGGCAATTTCTACGCCGATCTTTCCAATGAGAACGTCCAGAAACTGGTCAGTACCTTAGTCGCCAGTCTTTCTTCGTTGACCAACGTCACCTCTCTTCCGGAGAAGGTGATGTCTCCGCTATCCTTAAAGGATTCCGACTTCCCCTTAGTCAATGCTACCAAAGCCCAGGAAGCCTATGATGACTTCAACAAGACTTTGGAAAACCTTTCGTTGGATACCGAAGGCACGTATCGCAGCCATGGCAAAGACACCTATTCCTATTCCCTTTCGATGACGGGTAAGACCCTGACCGAAATGGCCAATGCTGCCAAGACGTCCAGCTCGACTGCCACCTCCGCTTCTGCTTCAAGTGCTATCTCCGGCGGCATGACATTGCCCTTCGATATGGGTTCAATCGGCATGACCTTCAGTGACAGCTCTTATTATGATTTCACGCTTGTGTATGACGTTAACGGCTTAGTCTCTCTTGGGTTTGGCATCGATCTTTCCGTCAGCTACACCTATGCTCAGACCTTAAGTTCGGATATGACGGTTTTGTTAACCTCCACCAGTACGTCGACGCCTCTGTCCTATGTCTATTCCGGCAACGGCAAACTGCAGGCCGCCATTAAAATCAACGTCCTCAGCGGCAGCAATGTCGTGATTGACGAACTGAAAGATACGTCAGCCTATCAGACTGTCAGCGACTAGCTAACGGAAGGATTTCGTCATCCAGATATGCGGGCATCCCTCGTCCGGCTCAAAAGAGCCGGTCGGGACATACCCGCATTTTTCATAAAACGGGATGGCCTGCTCCTGAGCATGCAGCCATAAGGAAGTGGCCCCTTGCTTGAGAGCATAAAGCTCGGCCTGTTCCACCAGATAGGAACCCAAGGACTTTCCGCGGTAAGCCTTTAAAATGGCCAGCCGCCCCAAGGTCCAGCGCTGATTCTGCGGGTCCAGGAAGACCCGGCAGGTACCCACCGGTTTATCATTCCAATAGACCACCAGATGGGTGGCGATGTCATCGATATCATCCAGTTCGTTGTGGAAGCCCTGCTCGTCACAGAAAACGGTGAGACGGATCGTGACCGCCTCCTCAGGGCGCTTAGCAAAGATTTTCAGGCTGACCATAAGGTCTAGGCTTTCTTCTGTTTGGCTAGATAGGCTTCCAATGCCTTCTCATCGGCTAACTGCTTCTTATACGCCTTGGACTGTTTTTCAATCAGTTTCGGATCTTCGAAGTAGGTGACCCCTAACGCCCGGCGGACCCGAGCCACGGTCTGGGCGGCTTTCTTCTCCGCCTTCAGGGAACCTTCCTGAAGGATCTTATAGACACCCGGAATATCGGCTTCGTAAGCCTTGCGGCGGGTCCGGATAGGCTCGAGGGTATCGTTGAGGACCTGGGCTAGGAAGGTCTTGACCACGACATCGCCTAAGCCGCCCTGCTGATACTTGGCTTTGAGTTCATCCAGAGTATGGTAGGCCGGAAGATACTTAGCAAAATGCTCATCCTTGCAGAAAGCATCCAGGTAAATGAAGACCGGGTTGTTTTCTGTATGGCCGGGGTCTTCGACCTTGAGATGGGTCGGATCGGTATACATCGTCATGACTTTCTTGGTAACCGTCTTGGCATCATCCGAAAGGTAGATGGCATTGCCTAAGGACTTGGACATCTTGGCTTTGCCGTCGATGCCCGGCAGTCTCTTGCAGGCATTGCTGTCCGGTTCCATGATCTTGCAGGGAACCAGGGTATCGCCATAGAGGGAATTGAACTTGTGGACTATCTCGTTGGCCTGCTCGATCATCGGCTCCTGGTCTTCGCCGACCGGAACGATGGTGGCATCAAATGCGGTGATATCGGCCGTCTGGGAGACAGGGTAGCAGAGGAAGCCGGCGGGAATGGATTCGCCGAAGTCTCTTAACTGGATTTCGTTCTTGACGGTCGGATTCCGTTCCAGACGGGACAGAGTGACCAGATCGAGATAATAGCAGGTCAGTTCAAAGAGTTCCGGAACCCGGGACTGAATGAAGATGGTGACTTTGTTCGGATCGATGCCGCAGGCGAGATAATCCAAGGCGACTTCGATGATGTTGTCCCGGACCTTCTGAGGCACACCGAAATTATCGGTGAGGGCCTGGGTATCGGCGATCATGATGTACATTTCATCAAAGTCGCCGGAATTCTGCAGTTCGACCCGCCGCCGCAAAGAGCCGACATAATGGCCGATATGCAGTTTGCCGGTCGGCCGGTCGCCGGTCAGCATGATCTTCTTCTGAGTAGCTGGATTATCCATGGGGAATGAAAGCTCCTTTTCTAAGCTGTTCTTATTTCTTTTCGTTGACGACTTTTTCCAGATAGGCACGGACCTGATCCTTCAGATCATCCCGTTTCAAGGCATAATCGATGATGGCCTGGATATAACCGAATTTGTTGCCGATATCATAACGGGTTCCGGTGAAGACACAGGCATAGCAGGGGTTGATGGCCATCGAGGTTTTGATGGCATCCGTCAGCTGAATCTCACCACCGACACCCGGCTTCGTCTTTTCGAGGATGCCGAAGATTTCCGGAGGCAGGACATAACGGCCTAAGACAGCGATATTGGAAGGAGCCAGTTCCGGCGTCTGCGGTTTTTCAATCATATCGCAGACCTGGAAGACTTTGCCTTCGGCTTTCTTCGTCGGCTTGACGACGCCGTATTTCTTCAGCATATCGGTGGGAACTTCCTTGCAACCTAACTGGGTGCCGCCATTGGTCTTGTAGTAGGCATCGATCAGTTCGCCGATGGCCGGCTTCTTATCGTCGGTGATGAGATCGTCGCCTAAGAGGACGGCAAACGGATCATCGCCGGCAAAAGCTTTGGCACAGAGGACGGCATCGCCTAAGCCCTTCGGTTCTTTCTGATGGACGAAGGTGATATTGGCCATATTGGCAATATCACGGATCATCTGAGCTTCGGCATCCTTTTTAGAAGCCTTCAGTCTCATTTCCAGTTCAGCATTGACGTCAAAGTAGTCTTCGATGGCTTTCTTGGATCCGGAAATAATCAAGAGAATATCGGTAATTCCGGCTTTGACGGCTTCTTCAACAATATATTGGAGATTCGGCGTATCGATGATGGGGAGCATCTCCTTGGGTAAGGCTTTGGTAGCCGGTAAAAAACGTGTCCCTAATCCCGCAGCGGGGATGACGGCTTTCGTAATTTTCTTCATGGTATTCCTCCTAATTAGGTGTTGGCAACATTATAGCACTTACCCTTTAGGCTTTCTTTGCCTCTCCTCTCGGGTTTTGCTTTGTCTTGAAAGTCGATTTCATCAGCAAGGCTGAAAGTCGTAAAAAAACAGAAGCGGATTTTGTCCTTTCGTTTTCCGGAAAGCCAGCCTTATCTTTTCTTAGCAAAACGGATAACTTTTTTCTGGAAGCAAGATAGAAATGGCTGAGATAACGAAAAAAAGTAAAAACCGTGTTTCCTATCGAAATCTTTTGTGATATAGTAATAGCAGTTTCCAGTAGGACTGGGATTGTGTGACTCAAAAACAAAATCTCTAAAACTATTGTAAACGCTTACTTATTTATTTATAATCATAGTGAGAAGAGTAAACCAATGACAGAATTCAAGATTAAAGTAACCAACTTGGGTGGCCTAACCTCTCGGTCAAGCGCTGAGCTCGTTGAGGAAGCCAATCACCATAAATGCAACATCACCATGAAGCTTGAGAATGGTGAGGAATGTGATCTGAAGTCGATCATGAACGTTTTTGCTCTCTCCCCGGTCATTCAAGGCGATTCGCTGACGATTGTCTGCGAAGGTGCTGATGAAGATCAGGCCGTTGCCGGATTCGAGAAACTCTGCAAAGAGTACAGCTTCTAGTCCCCTTCAAAAAGGAACTACCAGAAGTCTACATAGCAGCTTATCGACAAGAAAAGTTTTGCGACACGGGTTGTTACAAAACTTTTTTCTCACCTAAGCCTCCGTTTATCAAAACGTATATCATTGGCCATGATATAGTCGAGTCGACGGTATGCTTTCTCTCCGATACTCCCTTTCTTGAAGGGACGACGCTGAGGAATCCTTTAGAGACGAAGCTCGTTCGATTCGTGCCTTTCGATAAGACGAGACGATCCTAAGACGTCGATATGAGATGATCCTATGTCGTTTAGTGGCAAAGCTGCTGAGAGCTTTGACCTCGTTAAGGGAAGACGCGATAGAGACGTTGGGAAGGATTCCCGGTCTGAGGCGAGACGAGCTGCCGAGAAGGGACGTGACCTAGGTCGCCGATAAGGGATGATCAGAGCTGATCCGGGCTGTCGACGGGAAGCTATGTTCCGCGCCGAGCAGAGCCTAGAAGAGACAAGCTGAGCCTAGCTGATAAGAGATGATCCCTGTTACGGGCAGAGACGAGACGTCCGTTTCGTGCCAGGATGACGTTGGGATATATCCTCCGGGATGAGATGATACGGCGATACGAGCCTAGCTGTGCCGGCGCCGGTGTTGTCGATTTCGACGTTGAGCCGAGATCAGAAGGGAGCAGATCAGACGATGGTGACGGATCCGTTTAGTCGATAGGGCCTAGGCGCCATTGTTGAATGGCTGTGACCTGGGCCCTCTTTTTTATGACTTAAAAAGCCCATTTCCACGGCTATTTACGGAAATGGGCTTTTGTTGATCTTAGGCTTTCTTATCGGTGAAAAACGGCTGGAACAGACTGATGACATCCTGGTAGTGCGGCTGTTTGAACGGCAGTATCCCCTTGAGGATCCGATAGGTGCCGTCCGAGAAATCCAGCGTCAGGAAGAACTTCAGCTGATAGTTCTGGATGTTGTCCTCATACTTGTAGCCCAGATACTCTTCACTGAAGGCATACTTGTCATCGATGAGCAAGGTATCCAGCAGATGCTGCACCTCCGGAACATCGAGATGGCTCTTGGCGCCATTCACGTCTAACTCGTAGGCTGCCTCTTCCGTTGCCATGATGGAAAGACGGTCGACCTGTTCGACCGAGTCCGGCTTCCGTTTCCAGAACGCCAGCGATACCAGCGTCGGATTACTTTTTAATTTCATCGCTGAACCTGAAATTGTCAAACAGCGTACCAAAGAGCTTATCCAGAACGATCAGATACGGCGGAACCTTGGCCATGCCCTCTTTGGTGATGCTGGGAAGCAGATCATCCTTGAAGGTCATGCCGATGAAGTAGGATTCCGGATCCTTGTCTGTCACCACGCCTTCGAGTTTATCCGGCCAGTCCAGGATATAAAGCTTTTCGAAGATCAGCTTCGTGAATTCCGGGAACATATCCCCGAAATCGGTGATCGGCTCTGCCGTGGAGACCAGTCCGTTCTGGACGATGGTAGGAGTCAGGCTGACTTTATTGTCGAGGCCCTTCTCCATCACGATCTTGACGGTCTGTCCCTGAGGAATCGTATGCCGGAAGGTAAAGGACGTCAGCAGCTCTTCATGCTGTTTCCAGCTCTTGCCGTCATCGACGCCGAAATCCATCTTGCAGTCCTCGCAGTGGTAACCCTGCGTCTTCAGCACGGAATCGAAGAAGCTCGACGTATTGTCGCTGCCGCAGCGCGGGCAGGTAATGGCACTCATAACTGATCCTCCTTGTTAAGGCCGGTCACGTTTAAGAGACCGTCGTATTCCTCTTCCGTCACTAACCGGAACGTCCCTTCCTTAAGATCACCGAGCTTTACTGGACCGAAAGCAATCCGCACCAGCTTGATGACATCATAGTTGTATTTTCCGAAAAGCCGTTTGACTTCGTGGTATTTGCCTTCCCGGACCGTAATCTCAGCATGATATTCATCCTGAATCACCAAGTCCGAAGACGAAGCAATCTCCCCACGGCCGATATCCAGATTTCCGGCTTTGAAGTAATCCACCAGCTCCGGTTTCAGGATATGGTTGACCGTCACCGCATACGTCTTGGTGACTTCGTAGTTCGGGTTAGCCAGCCTGGCGTTGAGGATGCCGTTATCGGTTAGGATCAAGAGTCCAGTCGTATCCGCATCCAGCCGTCCCACCATCCGTACCCGTTTCTTATAAAGATCCGGAATCAATCGCATCACCGAAGGATAACGTTCATCGATCATCGAACACATATAGTCGGCCGGTTTGTTTAAAAGCAGCGTGACATACGGGATATTCTCAACGACTTTCCCATCGACCTGAATCTCATCGGTGCCGCTGACTTTGATGTCGTTGACGGCAGCAGTCTTGCCGTTGACCATTACCCGTCCGTCATCGACAATCTTCTTGCAGCCGCTGCGGCTGCCAAACCCATGGGTTGCTAAAAAGCGGTCCAGTCTCATTTCGTCTTCTTTCCTTTGCTCTTATAAAGTGACTTCAAGGCTGCAATATCCAAGCCGCCTTGACTGTCGGAAGCCGGCTTGCTCGGCTCGGCTGTTGCCGCGGCTGGCTTTGCTTTCTCAGAAGGTTTACTGGTTTCTTCCGGCTGCTGGATAGGAGCTGTGTTAGGTTCAACAGACTCCTTTCCCGGCGTTCCGAAGATGTCAGCCTCTAAGGTATCATCGTCAGGATAGGATTCTTCTTTCCCGGATAAAAGTCCGCGAGTCAGCGACTGATGTTGAGCGCTTTCCGGTTTCAGCGTCTCTACCGGCAGAGGCAGCGGATCTTTTAAGACCATCGGCTTGGTCTTTTCCGGTTTCACAAAACCATGGGCCACCAGCGCCACGGCCATGGCAAAGGAGCCGATGATCATTGTCGCATCGGTCACCCACTCCGCCTGCAAGGACGACGAATAGCCGACAAACAGCGGAGCTTTGAACTGAGTTAAGGACAGATAGAAGATGCCAAAGAGACTGATACCGATGTTAAGGCTGGATCTTTCCATCTTAA
The DNA here is from genome assembly GCA_022647725.1 of Bacilli bacterium. GTDB lineage: Bacteria > Bacillota_I > Bacilli_A > RFN20 > CAG-288 > Enterosoma. The sequence continues at coordinate 662,895 of JALCLG010000001.1, read as the reverse complement.
AATCGTCTCTTGCGCGTAGATAATAGCCTAAGAAATCACCGCCAAGATAACCAATAGCAACCGCGGCAATCAAGACCAGATTGCTCTTAATGCCTTGAAGGTAATCCAAGCTGTTCAGACTGGTAGCCACACTGAGGAAAAGACCCGACATATAGAGTAACGTTCCCAGAGATTCCCCGCTGAAGCTCGTCACCAGACTGCCGATGAGAATCAGGATGAATAGACAGGCTTCTCCTGCTCCCGAAGAGACAGTCTTGGCAAAGGTGAAATCGATTTTATACAGAGCAAACATCAGGAGGACACCAACAACTAAGAAAATGAGACTGGAGACAAGGTGCTTCCTATCGTTAGCCTGATAGAGACGAAGAATCTCTAAGGCCAGGAAGACGACCGCAAAAGCCAACATCCCGCCATGAAGACCTAACGGGAAATTCTCACTTAAGAAAGAAAACGGAATCAGAAAGACGAAGAACACCCCAATCAAGGAACCTAAGATCAGACTCCAGTTGACTTGATAACGGTGACTGATCTTTTTAGGAAGACTCTCCCCTTCCGGAACATCGTCGACCAGCATGGTTTCTTTCAAATCACGGACGTTACTGAAAGGAAGCATGGAAAAACACCCCAGAAGGAAGCCCTCCACAAGACGGATGATGTGACCTAAGAAACCGGTCGGTTTAACGCTGGTTTCTACGCTTTCGTTTGTCGCCATAACGTCTCTATTATAACCTAAGCCGAGCCCCTTATTAGAGAAACTTCCATGCAAGACTAATGAAGTTCGACGCTAAAGGTGCTTCCCTGGCCATAGACGCTTTTCACGGCGAGCTTGTAATGGTTGGCTTCGCAGATGTGTTTGACGATGGCTAAGCCTAAGCCGCTGCCCTCAATCGTCGTATCCAGCCGGGAATTATCCACTCGGAAGAAACGCTCGAAGATTCGGCTTAAGTTCTCTTCTTTGATGCCGATGCCGGTATCCTTCACCCAAACACAGTGATCCTGAATGATGACTTCCACCTTGCCATCCTGCCGATTGTATTTGATGGCATTGTCAATCAAATTGGTAAAGAGTCTTTGGATATCTTCCTTGTCGGCCTGAATGGTTAACGGCACTGCCGTAAAGCTTAAGGTGACGTTCTTGGCCAGAGCCTGTGGCTGTAAATTGTCGATGATTGCCTGAATGACCCGATTCACGTCAACTGGAACGATGTTCTTCTTCTCACCATTCTCAAGTTTGTTCAGAACCAGCATATCGGAAAGGATATCTCGCATCCGTTTGGCTTCTAAGACCGTCTTATTGACGGCATCCTGAATCTCCTTTGGATCGCTGATGATGCCTGAGGCAATCATCTCCTGATAGCCAAGGATCGAGGTCAACGGCGACTTCAGCTCATGGCTGGCGTTGGTAAAGAAATCGTTCTTGATCTGTGACAGTTTTCTCTCGCCGGTGACATCCAGAATCAGAATGGCAATTCCGGCCTGGGACTCGTCGTCCCAGCCAAACGTCAGCGTCATGATATTGATCTGGTAGATCCGGCCTCGGAAGGTCAGATCAAAGGGAGCGCTCTCCTTCCGAAACGTCAGAGCGGCCTCGACTTTTGAGGTAAAAGCCTCATCCGTCACCAAGACGTGATAGTCATTGCCCAGAGCTTCTTTCTCCTGATAGGAGAAGATGGTGGTGGCTGCTTTGTTGATTAAGACGATCTTGCCATCGCCGGAGAGGGCTAAGAAGCCCTGGGAAATGGAATCCAAGATGGTCTGGGTTTTCTGCTGCTCTTCTTTGAGCTGAGTGATCTCGTTATCCAGCTTGCTGGACACTTTCTTTACCGCCAAGGACAAAGCCACCACGTCATCCTGATCGGTCAGGGAAGAGGAATCTCCGCTGATCAGGACCAGCTTCTGAATTTGCTCCTTGAGCGGACGGATATCCTTTTTATATCGATAAACCTGATACCCGACATAGACGGCAACCAGGATCACCATCGTCAAAGTGCCATGAATCAGGAAACCTCGGGATAAGGCTGTAGAGGCACTCTCTTTGACAGCGGTTCTTAAATAATAGTCCGGAGCCTTGCTGTCTTTGACGGCATAATAAATCATGTTATAGCCATAGGAGGATTTCCGGGTGACGATCTTGCCAAGATTGGCTAACTCTGTCGGTGTATTCTCCGTCTTGTACATGCCCATGGAATCATAGACTATCTGATAGCCACCCTGGTCATCCCGGGTAATGACTGAGACCCGGATATCATTGGCATCGCTGCTGGCAAAATAATTTTCAATCTGTTTGCCGCTGACGGCGGAGTCTGCCCCATCGAAAATTCGTTCGGCAATGGTCTCACTGGTCTTCAGACGGTTGGCTGTGGCATCGCTGGAGGCTAAAAAGATGATGATCGCCAGTATCGAGTAGACCAGGATGATGGTTAACGAGGCGATGATGGTCTCGATCGCAGTTCGTTTACGGCTCATGGAAGATACCTGTAGCCAATGCCGTAGACCGCGACAATCCGGTTGCCATCGTCGCCAAGTTTCTTCCGCAAGGCGTTGATATGGACATCGATTGTCCGGCTTTCCAAGGCTTCTTCGTCACCCCAAAGAGCCTTGAGAATGTCATCCCGCGAGACGACACCACCGGAGTTCTTCATTAGGTAATAGAGAATGATGAATTCCGTCTGTGTCAGGTCGACTTCCTGACCTTTGACTTTGCAGATATGGGAGAGGTTGTTTAAAGAGACATTTCCGATAACAAGGTTCTGATTGCTCAGATATCTCCTGGCTTTAGCATTGACACGGCTTATGAGCTCCAGGATGTCAAAAGGCTTCTCGATATAGTCATCGGCACCTAAGTCCAGTCCATCGACTTTATCCATGATCTGGCTCTTGGCCGAGACGATGAGAATCTGGATATCGTTGTTCAGGGGGTTGCTTCGGATCTCTTTGAGAAGATCCAGGCCGTTGGCATCAGGCAGCATTAAATCCAATAGGATCATATCCGGCCGATTCTTGCTGAAGGCCGCCTTGAAAGAGGCGGCATCATAGAAGGTCGTGACTTCATAGCCCTGTTTGGTCAGCGTCAGGTTGATGATCCGGGCAATATCCTTGTCATCTTCCAGCGAATAAATGTGATATCCCATACTTTTTTACCTCTTTATTATATGATGACGCGGTCCTTATGGTATCCGCTGTGGATGTAAATCACCCATTCCGCGATGTTGGTGGCCTGATCGCCGATTCGTTCCAGGAACTTATCGACATGGGATTCGAAGACCGTCTTCTGACCATCAATCTTCTTCTCATCTGCAAGCTTGGCAACAGCCAGGACGAGTCCCCAGTAGGCGCTGTCGGCTTCCTTGTCTCGGTCAATCACATCCTGAGCCAAGGCAAGGTCCTTCTTGATGAGACTGGTGAAGCTGTCTTTGACCATCCCTTCGACAATGCTGACCAGTTTATCCGTTCCGACGACCGCTTCCGGATAGTTGCCTTCTTTGATGTCGTCGGCCATCCATTTGATATCATAGGCGTTGTCCCCGATCCGCTCCAGGCATTCCACCATCTTCAGAGCCGCAATCACTTCCCGGAAATCCTGGGAGTAGACCGTCTCTTTCAGGAGAATCTGCATGCATAAGGACTCAATGGCCCGTTCATAGGCATTGATCTTGTCATCATCGATGATGAGCTTCTTATCCACCGGATCCGTACTGAGATAGTAGTGGAAGGCTTTCTCCATGTTGTCGATGACGGCAGCATACATCTGACTGATTTCGGTATGGATGGCATCCAATTCTTTTTCGTACATCATGGCTTTCTTCCTCCGTTTATGAGAACCGACCCGTAATATAGTCATTCGATTTCTCCTCCTTCGGATGGGAGAAGAAGGATTCCGTCTGATTGAACTCGATGAGTTTGCCTAGCATGAAGAAGGCCGTGAAGTCGCTGACCCGGGTTGCCTGCTGCATGTTATGGGTGACGATGACGATGGTGTAGTTCTGTTTCAGCTGTTCAATCAGCTCCTCGATCTTGGCCGTGGCAATCGGATCCAGGGCCGAGGTCGGTTCATCCATCAGGATCACTTCCGGACGCATGGCTAAGGCCCTGGCGATGCAGAGCCGCTGCTGCTGTCCGCCGGAGAGGGCTAAGCCATTGGTCTTCAGCCTATCCTTGACTTCGTCCCATAAAGCCGCCTCTTTGAGGGAGCCTTCCACCAGCTCGTTGAGAAGATCTTTGTTCTTCAGTCCCTGACAGCGAGGACCATAGCAGATGTTGTCATAGATGGACATCGGGAAGGGATTGGGCTGCTGGAAGACCATGCCGACCTTGGTTCTTAAAAGAATGGTGTTCATGGCCAGACTGTCTTCCTTATTAAAGAGAAGACTGCCGTGGTAATGGCAGCCGTCAATCAGGTCGTTCATCCGGTTGAGACAGCGTAAGAACGTTGACTTCCCGCAGCCCGAAGGCCCGATCAAGGCGGTCACCTGATGACGGTAGATATCGAGGTTGATATCAAAAAGAGCTTGCTTCTTGCCGTAGAAGAGGTTGAGATTCCGGATCTGATAGACGATATCCTTCTCTTTGGCATCCAACGTTTTCTCTTCATCACTGATATTGCTGTTGATTTCCATGGTTACTTGCCTTTCTGGGCCTGATTGACCTTAAACGAGATGAGCTTGATCAGGACGGACAGGATTAAGATGACAAAGAGGATCACGATGCTGATGGCACAGCTGGCCTGGAAGTTCTGATGCTCGCCGCTCATCAGATACCAGATGTGGACCGCTAAGGAGGCACTGCCCCGGGTCGGAATGATGTAGTCCTGAATGGCGACGCCGGCCGTATAGACAAGCGCTGCGCTTTCCCCGATGACCCGGCCGATGCCTAACAAGGTCGCTGTCAGAATGCCGGGCAAGGCATTGGGAAGGATGACCTTGAAAGTGGTCTGGGTCTGACTTGCCCCTAAGGCCAGACTCGATAACTCCATGCCATGCGGAATGGTCTTGATGGATTCCTCCGTCGACTTCACGATGATGGGCAGAATCATGCAGGCTAAGGTCAGACTTCCGGCAATCAGGCTGGTTTTGCCTGCTGTTAACGGCAAAAAGACGATGCCACCCACCAAACCGAAGATGATGGACGGAATGCCGGTGATCATATCGATGAGACTCCGTAAGATCCGGGTCCCTTTATTGTCTTTGCTGTAGATGGCAAGATAGATGGCTCCGCCTACCCCTAATGGCAAAGCGATTGCCATCGTGATCAGAATCAGATAGAGCGTCGAGATGAGAGAGCCCCGCATGCCCTGCCCGCCTTCGGACAGGGTCAGGGATTTCATGTAGGTGCAGGAGTCAAAGGCTTCCTGAACCTTCTTGGCATCACTGACATCCGGAACGACCGCCTCGGCCGTAGCGGCATCGCTGGTCGTCCATAAGAGAGCGGAGGATAAGACGGCTCCCTCCTCTAAGGTGAAAGGCGTGTTCTTAGTGGAATCCACCCAGCTGTTGATATTGGCTTTCGGATCGACATAACCGACTTCGGTGATGGGTAACCCTTCATTGCTCTTGGACTGAGTGAAGCCAATGCCCCAGGTGGTGGAGAAGTATTCATCCTCCTCCGGGGTATGAGTGAAGGTATTCGTGCTCTGAGCAATCGTCTCGCTGGACTTCAATGTCCAGACCTGCGGCTCATAATTGCCGCTGATGAAGTTCCAGGTCAGGGTGGACCAGCCTTTGGAGAAGATGAAAACCAGGATGGCGACCAGAGCCACCAAGGTGAAGGAGGAAAAGAGATAGGTGGAGCCAACGGCAAAGAAGTCCTTCAGCCGTCTCTTCAGTGGTAATTTTGTTAGCGTGGATGGATTAGTTGGCATGGACTTTGCCTCTTATAAAAGAACCTAAATATCTAAACCATCTTTGCAATAGATGAATGAAACGTACAATGGTCAAAGGTCTCTTGTCAATGCTGGCGACATGGTCCTTGACATCATTCAAGATCAGGTTCGTCAGGATGATGATCAGCATCAGCATGATGCCGGCAGAGAAACGGACATCATAGTTCAATGAGTTCGGAACGGCTTCCCCGATGGATAAGAGCATCTCACTGGAAAGCGTCACCGCCGGCTCAAAGATGTTCCAGGTGATGCCGTAGGTCGGACTGCCGGCGACCATGCTGATGGCCGTGGCCTCGCCTAAGCTCCGTCCGATCCCTAGAATGATGCCGGCAAAGATACCGGACTTCGCATTGACCAGAGCAATCTTGAAGTTGGTCTGGGTCTTGCTGGCTCCTAAGGCCAAGGAACCTTTCAGCTGTCCATCGTCAACCGCATTTAAGGCCGTCACGGAGACGGAAATGATGGTCGGCAAAGCCATGAGGGAGAGAATCAAGGCACCTGCCAGCAGAGAGATACCGCTGGTGCCTTTCATCCCCAGCCCCTGGCTGATGGCTTTGACCAATGGAACAATCACACCGAGTCCGAAGATACCATAGATGACGGAAGGGATGGCGGCCAGAAGATCGATGCCGGCCTGGCAGATCTTGGCTAAGGGCTTCGGAGCAATCCGGGCGATGAAGAGAGCCGTTAGGATGGCGGTCGGAATGGCAATCAGGCTGACGATCAGGTTGATATAGAGGGTATTGACGACTAAGAATCCGACTCCATAGAAGAAGGACTGGCTGGTGGCATCAAAGCCGGAATTGAAACGGAGTCCCGTCAGGAAATAGCCCAAGTTGGCCTTGCCGGCAGTGCCGTTTTCAGAGTAGGTCTTGATAAACGGCAGCAGTCCCTTAATTAAGATGAAGAACGTCACCACCACGATGATGGAGGAGCACAGCAAAGTGATGCCGGCAAAGATGCCTTTGACGATCTTATCGCTGACTTTCTTTGCCGCAGCGGCCTTCAAGGCATTCTGCTGAATGATCTGATAGGCTTGGCTGAGGGCAGGTGTTTCCTGGCGTGTGGATTCCATTATTTCTATAAAAGCTGCTTCCGGCAATTTGCCGGGAGCAGCGGTCTTTCTTTGAGGAGAACTAAGCAATCAGAGCCGACCACTTGGTGGTAGCCGTATCGGTCTTATCGTAGACTGCCTTGGCCTGATCCGCCGTGATGTTGGTCATCGGGTTCTTACTGGAGACACCGACGACGATGCCATCGACGCAGATCTTGCCGTAGGTTCCGGCAGCTAACGGCTCACCGGAGGTCAGATTGAATTCCCGCGAAGCAAAGCCGATATCCAAGGTGCCTTTCTGAGCACCCTGGGTGCTCTTATAGGCATCGCCGGATCCGGTATGGTTGTGGTTGGCAACGAAGTTGCCGGCACGGGTCTTGAAATCAGCGCTTAAGGCTCTGGCGATCTTTTCCACCGAGGTCGAACCACCGAAATTGATGGTCACGGTCGAATGGTCGCTTTCAATCCCCGTAAACTGGGTCTTCACCGTCGTCCAGCTGGGTGTCGTGGTCGAAATCTTGGCCATGCCGCCGTTGGTCTTGACAATGGTGAGCCCTTCCTGGGTTCCCATAAAGGCAACGAAGGCATCGACAATCAGCTTCTTGGTCGCATCCGTCTCCTGAGCGACGCAGTAATTGAAGTTACGGCTGAGTCCATAGGTTCCGCCGAGGATGTTCGCCTCGGTCGGCTCAACGCCGGCATAGTTGAGGACCTTCACACCTTTGGCTGCAGCATCCGTGATGGAATCGGCGGAGAAGTAACCGATGCCGTATTCCTGAGTGGATAAGGCGGTAATCATGTCGCCATTGGAGGCAACCTGCTGGACACTGGTTTTGAGACCGGCATCGCTGGTGGCACAGGCCTTGAGACCGATCTTGCCCATGAAGCCATCCCGCGTACCGGAAGTCGTATCTCTCGTATAAGGAACGATGGACTGCGTCTTATCGAAGGCCGGAGCGGTTGACGTGGAGACCGAGGTCGACTTTGCAGTCGAGGCAGCGACCGAGGTCGAGGTCGAAGCGGAGGCAGAAGCCGTCGAGGTTGGCTTGTTGCAGCCGGTCAGCATCACGAAACTGAGTAATCCCATCCCAAGCATGTTTCTTGTTCTGTTGTTCATGTGTTTCTCTTTTCTTTTTTTACGCCCTTATCATAGGGAAAAGAGAGTTAACGATATACCAAGGAACTGTTAAACATTGTTAAGACAATATTAAGAAATCGGAGCAGAATTTGGCTTTCTTTCCTTATTAATCAGGATTCCGCTATAATAGATGCCATGACAAACGATTCCCGGATTTCGTTTTGCGACAGTCTGAAGAAGAAGGAGAACCTTCCTTTCTTTTTTGCAGCCCTCCTGGCTGTGGTTCTTTTGCTTTCCAATCTCTTTCCGTTTGTTTCCACGGAGTCCTTGGGAACCACGTCTTATCTTTCCGGCTATCAGTCGCTGACCTTCCTTTCGGATCAGCAGGACAGCCTTTATGTCGCCAGCGTGATGTTCTTATTTTCTCTGGTCTTAACCGGTCTTCTGGTTCTGGGTGTCCTGGTTCCTTTCTTTTTGAAGGATGAGAAAACCATTCTCAGGATGCGGATCCTGGCCGGGACTTTCTGCCTGGGCAAGATTGTCCTGGATTGTCTGTTCCTTTATTTTGTGTCCAACACGAAAACCAATGTCCGGCTGGCTTGGGGCAGCTATGTCAGTGTTGCCCTGACGGCTATCGGACTGATCGGATACTGCCTTCTTTCTTACTTCCTCTTACGGACGAAGAAAAAAGATTAACTGAAATACAACAGCTGTTTCTCTTTACATCTTATTAACACAATTAATTTATTTATGAAAAAGGAACTTTACAATGCCAAAATTTGCTGATACAATCATTGCGTTGTTAAAACAGAAAATATACCAGCTCAAAAGACAGGAGATAAGTTCAATGAAATATCGCATGCTGCTTAGTATTACCCCAGTTTGTATCCTTTTTTCTTTGATGTCCTGTTAGCAAAGCGGCCCTGATTATTCCAGCAAGTTAGGGTATTCCTATTCGGTTTCCGGACAATTCTATCAGGTGATTTCCTGTCCAGAAGAAGCAACAACCGTCCGTATCCCCTCCTCTTATAACGACAACACGCACGGAGCTCATCCTGCCACGGAGATAGGGAAAGCAGCCTTCATGAATCACACCTCCTTAACCATGGTGGTGCTGCCGAGAACTTTAAAGACAATTGATTCCGAAGCTTTTTCAAACTGTGGCTTTTCGTCTATCTCAATTCCCTCTTCGGTTGAACTGATTGGTTCAGGTGCTTTCAGTTATTGCCGAAAACTGGAATCGATTTCCTTTCCGGCAGGGACGAGTTTGCTGGATCCCCGCAACGGATCCTGGCCTTGCATGGGGTGCACTTCATTAAAGAGTGTCTCCGTCGGTTCAGAAAGCACTCTCTATTCCACCGACAATGGCGTCATCTTTGACAAGAATCAGGAATATCTCTTTGGTTTTCCGGCTGGGAAAACAGGCAACTACGTCATCCCTAGCACCACTCTAGACATAACAGACTTCTCTTTTCTGAACGCTACCTTGGATTCCTTAGTGATTCCTAAGAGCGTCACCACGATTAGCTTTTTATCCTTCACGGATTCAGCCATCGGAACTTTCTATTGTGAAGCCAGTGAGAAACCCTCAGGATGGTATGACAATTGGACGCATCAGGCCAACCCAAAAATAGTTTGGGGATACTCCGCTAAATAACGAATCTTTTTGATTAATCGAGTGTAACAAGGATAGCTTGATACGGAGAAAGCTTGTTTTCTTCGGTCTTTTCCGTGTTGCTTAAGAGCAGCTTTCCAGGCTGGAAACTAACCTTTCTTGTCTTGTTGGAGAAATTGAGAGCTACCCAGATCTTCTGACCGTCCTTCTCCCGGATGAAGGAGAGGACATCCTTGGGTGCCTCTAAGAAACGGATGGACCCATAGCTTAGCACCGGACTTGTCTGCCGTAAGGCATTGATTTTCTTGAAGTAGGCAAGCGTCGACTCCGGATCGGCTTCCTCTGTCTTGGCATTCAGCTCCTGGCAGAGCGGATTGTATTTCTGCCACGGGATGACTCCCGGAGCACTGAACCCATAGCCATCAGAGTCATTAAAAGCCATCGGATACCGGGCATCATCCCGGCCGTTGTGCCTGGCTTTCAGAAAAGCCAGCCCTTTGGGAAGATGCATTCCGGTAGCCATATTGAAGATGAACTGCGTCACGCAGTCATGACAATCCGAATAGCTTAAAGACGGGTAGTCCCGGAACCCAAGCTCTTCTCCCATATAGATGAAAGGTGTTCCCCGTAAGGTATAGATCAAAGTCAGCAGCATCTTGGAGCCGACTGTTTCAAAGCCAGGCTTGACGTATTTGCTGATGGAACGATGCTGGTCATGGTTTTCGAGGTAGTTGCCGTTCCAGTCGATTTTACTCTGCCAGTCCACCAGAATCTTTTTGAAGACAGCCGGATTGACGTATTCCTTGCTCCATTTGTCGCCGTTGATGTTGACATGGGCAAAGGTGAAGAAGGTATCCAGTTCATGATCTAAGAAGGCGGCCGAATTATCGAGGGTGGCCCCGAGGCATTCCCCGATCAGGACGCCGTGTCTTGGCTCAATGACATCTTTCCGTATCCGTTTGAGAATGCTATGGCATCCTGGGGTTGCAACATAATGCTCCTGACCGACCGGGACTCCCAGCGGTGCTTTGACACCGTCTTCATAGGAATCCTTATAAATGCAGCTGATCACATCGCAACGGAAACCATAGACGCCTTTGTCCATCCAGTAGGCCAGGATCTTCTCCACTTCCTGGATGACTTTCTCATTGTGAAAGTTCAGATCCGGCTGCTGTTTGGAAAAGAGGTGCAGATAGTACATATTCTCTTCATGAGGGACCTTCTCCCAGGCACTGCCTAAAAAGGAGGACTTCCAGTTGTTGGGCTCCTTGCCGTTCTGGCCTTGGCGGAAAATATAGTAGCCCCGGTAAGGGGAATCCCTGTCGGCAATGGCCTTCTTGAACCACTCACATTGGTCGGAGGTATGGTTGACGACCAAATCCATCACCAGCTTCATATTCCGTTTGGTCATTTCGGAAATGAGCTTGTTGAAATCCTCCATCGTCCCGAAAACAGGATTGATCTTGTAATAATCGGAGATGTCGTAGCCCATATCGACCATTGGGGATTCATAGATCGGAGAAAGCCAGATTGTCTTGATGCCTAAGGACTGCAGGTAATCCAGTTTGGAGATAATGCCCTCGAGATCGCCTTTGCCATCGCCGTTGGCATCACAGAAAGACATCGGATAGATCTGATAAACGGCATTTTCGCTGATCCAAGGTGCGGCCATACATCCTCCTCCGGATAAAGAATCCCTTTATCCGCGCTACTGTTATTCTACACGGCTCTACGGAAAGAAAACAACGGAAAAGAAAAATCCCGGGCCAAGGGTCCGGGATTTTGTTTCGTTGGAAGAAACGAATTTACTTCTTGTTCCAGGTGTAGCTGGTAACAACGTGCATATCGAGCTCGTTGGAATCGCCGACCTTGATAACAGTGGTGAAATCCGAAGCTGACGGAAGACCTTCGGCAGTATAGGAAGCAGAACCCTTCGTGGTTCCAGTTCCGGAAGAAGTGAAAGCACTGGTAGTGCCCGTATAATCAACCTTGTAAGAAAGAGCAGAACCCTTGAGGTAGAAGGTGACGGAAGTGCCGTAAGAACTACTAACGGACTTGATTTCGGCAGCAGTGACAATGGTCGGAGTGACAGTCTCAGTATCGGTGGATTCCTTGTTGAGTGTGATACCGGCAACAGAGATGACTAACTCAAAAGTTCCGGAAGCCTTAGTAACAGTGGTCTTGGTAGTTTCGGAACCATCTTTGTACGTATCGGTAACCTTGGACTGATCATATTTGCCGGCCTGAGTCTCAGCATCAGCTTCGGAAATCTTCTTGGCGCAGGAAGTTAAAGTCATGGCAGCAACAGCAACAGCAGCGACTAACTTGAAACTCTTCTTCATAATGATTAGGTAAACCCCATTTCCGAAAAGGTTTGGACGTGAAGTCTCAAACGGTTTCTATGTTGTTTATTGCATCACAAAAAAACATTTGCAACACAAATTATTAGGCACGTCAAACCGAAGACAAAAAATGGAAACTTGTTTAAAATCTAAAATGCGACGGTTAAGGCTCCTTCGAGGGAATAATAGGCACACAAAGCACGGTTTTCACGAACAACAACTTCTTTGAAGGCGTATGTCTTTTTGATTTCTTCCGCTAAAGCCGAAGCATCCTTTTCGTTAAAAGTATGCGATATAATGCAGGTTTTTCCGGCCGTATCTGGACACATCAATCCGATATTAACTATGATCCGTTTGGTGATGCCTTCAATGGTCCTGACCTTTTCCTTAAGATGAATCTCACCGCCCTTGGCTTCTGCCAGTGGCTTGATTTTGAACTTGGAAGCTAAGAAACCGATGATCTTATTGACCCGTCCTGATTTTATGAAGTTATCGTACTTGTAGATGACGAAGAGAAGATTAGTGGAATCCCGGTAGGCTAAGAGGTCGGCTTCCATCTTGGAAAAGTCCTCTCCCTGATGAATCAGCTCAATGGCTTTTCTGGCAATCAGTTCCAGACTTCCTAAGGCACTCAAGGAGTCAATGACGATCACGTTTTCCGGATGAGCATACAGGGACTTGGCGACATTGGCAGAGTTATAAGAACCGGAAAGCTTGCTGGTGATGGCGATAAGAATGTAGTAATCGGCTCCGGTCATCCGTTTCAGATACTCGTTGGGAGCCGGGCAGGAAGTGGTGCCCTTTTCCTTGGTCTCATGGTTGGTCTTCAGCATATCGGCGATGTCGGCGCTGCCGTCATCGATGTATTCTTTGTCTCCGAAACGAATGGAAAGCGGCGCAACATCGAAAGAAATCATCTCATCCTGATAGAAGCCGGGCGTCAGATTGGACGAGCTGTCCGTAATGATTTTATAAGTCATGAATTGTTACCCCTCTAAGAAGGTTGTCCTATCATACAACAAAGAATTTAATTTTCAATCTATGCAAACGTTTTCCTGGACAAAAAGATGTTTTCATTCCAATACTTATTGAAAGGAGACCAGCGCCTCGATATAATTAAAGTGGGAAATCCCACTAAGGAGAAACGAGACAATGGCTAAAAATCAAATGAACTATGTGGCAACGCTAGACGACAAAAAGAGAATCACAATCCGGGGTGCCAAATATAAATACTATCTTGTCCGGGTTGCTCCTAACGGTGTTGTTCTTTTGCAACCCCAGAATCTTGTGCCGGCCTGTGAGATTTCCAAGAAGACTCTGGAAATGATGGATCAAGGGATGGATAGCCTTAAAAAGGGAGAGGTATCTCAGTCCATCGATCTGAGCGAATTCAAAGAAGAAAAATGAAGTTCTCAATTCATTTGGCAGGATCGGATCTCGAAAATTACTGGGAAACCCTTCAGTCGAAAAAAGCAGATGGAACTATCTCGGAGCGGGAGGAGATCGTTCGTAAAAAATGGGGACAAGCTATGGCTCATTTATCTCAGGACCCACGTTTCCCCGGCTGAGAACCCATGAAATCGGACCTCTTAGCAAACGGTATGGCCGAAAAGTTTTTCAATCCTATTTAGAAAACAACAATTCCCGTGCCATGAGAATGTATTGGGTCTATGGGCCAAATAACGGGGAAATCACAATTGTTGGTCTTGAACCCCATCCCGAGGATGATAAAAACGGAGGATATGACAAGGTTAAACTCTATTGATTGCGTCTCTCTTTGCCCTTTCTAGTAATTAAATATCTTCTTTGATATTCTACTTACTCCCTAAAAATGGTAGAATTTTAAAGACTGAGAAGTTTTTCAGTCGCGCTATTCATTGCAAAACGGGAAAGATACCCCAGTGATTGCTTTTCCTAAAGGAGAATCCATATGAGCTTTCTAGACAGACTATTCATGGTCGACCAGCGTGCCTTCCGGAAAATCGAGAAAAAGTCCAAACGAGTTTTCCAGTACGAAAATGAGTTCCAGCAGCTTTCGGATGATCAGCTGAAAGCCATGACTCCGATGCTGAAGAAGCGGTTAGCTGAAGGCGAGACGGTAGATGACATCCTTCCGGAAGCTTTTGCTACGGCCCGTGAGGCTGCCCGCCGTGTCCTCCATCAGTTCCCTTATCCGGTTCAGGTCTTCGGTGCTACCGTCCTTAACGAAGGCGATGTCGCTGAAATGAAGACCGGTGAAGGTAAGACCTTGACCGCCACCATGGCTGTTTATCTTAACGCCCTGGAAGGCAAAGGCACCCACGTCGTCACTGTCAACGAATACCTCGCCAGCCGTGATGCCGACTGGATGGGTAACATTTATCGTTTCTTAGGTCTGACTGTCGGCTGCAACCTCCGTGAGAAATCCACCACGGAAAAGCAGCAGGCTTATAACTGCGATATCACCTACACTACCAACTCTGAACTGGGTTTCGATTATCTTCGTGATAACATGGCTAAGACCGTGCAGAACCGTGTCTTACGTGGACTGCGCTATGCCATTGTCGATGAAGCTGATTCCATTCTCATCGATGAATCGAGAACGCCTTTGATCATTTCCGGCGGTTCCGGTATTACCGCGAATTCCTATGTCACCGCAGATAGAGCCGTCAAGATGATGCGGAAAGACCGCGATTATACGATTGATGTCGAAAAGAAGACCTGCTCCTTAACCGATAAGGGTATGGCCTTAGTTGAAAAGCTGTTCTCCATCGATAACCTCTTTGATGCCCAGTGGACGGATCTGACCCACCGTGTTCAGCAGGCTCTCAAAGCCAACTATGTCATGCGTAAAGATATCGAATACATGGTTGCCGATGATGAGATTCTCTTGATTGATGGCTTCACCGGTCGTGTCATGAAGGGCCGTGAATATTCTGATGGCTTGCAGCAGGCTCTCCAGGCTAAGGAACACGTCACTATCAAGCCGGAGACCGTGACGTTAGCCACGATTACGTATCAGAACTTCTTCCGCCTTTATGATAAGCTGGCCGGCATGACCGGTACGGCCAAGACTGAGGAAGAGGAATTCCGTAAGGTCTACAACATGCGTGTTGTCACCATTCCGACCAACAAGCCGATTGCCCGTTTGGATGACAAGGATCTGATTTTCGGCAATGAAAAGGCCAAATATCAGGCTCTGGCCATGGATATCAAGGAACGTCACGACAAGGGTCAGCCGATTCTGATCGGTACGCCTTCCGTCGAAAAGTCCGAAATCGTCGATCATCTCCTTAACGATCTGAAGATTCCGCATGAAGTCCTCAACGCCAAGAACCACGCCAAGGAAGCCGGCATCATTGCTCAGGCTGGCCAGTTAGGTGCGGTCACGATTGCCACCAATATGGCAGGCCGTGGTACCGATATTCGCTTAGGCGAGGGCGTGAAGGAACTCGGCGGTCTGGCCGTACTTGCGACGGAACGCAACGAGTCGAGACGTATTGATAACCAGCTGAAAGGCCGTGCCGGCCGTCAGGGTGATCCAGGCTATTCCCGCTTCTATGTCTCTTTGGAAGATGAGCTCTTCGTCCGCTTTGCTCCGAAATCAACCAAGAACCTGTATGCCAAGCTCGGCGATGATGCTTTCCAGAGCCGGATGATGTCCAATGCCATCACTTCCGCTCAGAAGCGTGTCGAAGGTCAGAACTTCGATACCCGTAAACAGTTACTGAACTACGATGATGTCCTTTCCCGTCAGCGTAAGATCATGTACGAGAGACGGGATAAGATCCTTTACTCCAAGTCCGTCTCCGATACCATCCCGGGTTATTTCGATCTGGCTGCCAAGTACATCTCCAACGAAGCGGTCGTCATGAAGGACCAGGAAAAGGTCATCGACAGCAAGAAGTTGACTGACGTTTGCTGCAAGACCTTGATGCTGGATCCCACCATGGTCAACTTCGCTGCTTTGGAAGGTGCCGGCTATGTCGATTGCTGCGAACTGCTCTCGGCTTCCTTACAGAAGATGTATATCGACCACTCCAAGTCGTGGACCGATGATATGCGTAACTTCGCCGAAAAGACCGTTACCTTGGACTGCACCGATCGTCTGTGGACGAAACATATCGATGCCATGGCCAAGTTAAGAGAGGGCATCTGGCTCCGTTCCTATGCCCAGACCGATCCGCTGCAGTCTTACACCAATGAAGGCTTCGAGATGTTCAAGAAGATGAACGATAACATCGCCATGGATGCCGTCAAGACACTGCTTCATGTCCAGTTCCGTGTCAATCCGGTCCAAGCTCCTGCCCCGATGGCTGAGAAGCCAGTCGCTCCGAAGCAGGATGAACTGCCTCCGGAAGCCAAGAAGGTTGAAGCCGTACCGGTTGCTCCGGAAACGCCAGCAGCTGTGAAGAATCAGGTTACGGAACAGCCTGCCACGACCACCATCGCCAAGACCGAGGATGGCCAGGAAGTCGTCACCAACATCAAACCGGACAAGGAAGATTTCGACCGTCAGAATCCGACTGCCAAGATTCAGTAGAAAAGTCCTGATTCCGATTAGGATTTTAGAAAGGAGGGCTCTGCAATGAAAGAACTATTTGAACTCAATAATGTCTTTGATGATTTATCGAAGCGGCTTGCTGAACTGCAGGGCTGTCTTTGATATTCCTCATCTTGAGGAAGAAAGCCGTCTCCTGTCAGAGAAAACCTTAAGTCCCGACTTCTGGAAGAATCCTTTTGATGCCAAGGAAGTCAACCGGCATCTCGCCGACGTCAATGATAAGCTGACTACCTTAACTAAATTTTCAAAGAGCCTGAAAAGCATCCAAGAATCCCTGGAATTCCTCCACGAGGAAAACGACCCGGACATTTTTGCTGATGCCGATAAGACTCTGACTCAGCTGGCTATCGACTTCGATGCCTTCGAAAAAGAAATTTACTATGCTGGCGATTATGATTATCTTAACGCCATCCTGGAGTTCCATCCGGGAGCCGGCGGCACCGAAGCCCATGACTGGGCCGGAATGCTTTTACGGATGTATGAACGCTATGCGGAAACGCATGGCTACAGCTATAAAGTCCTGGATTATCTACCCGGCGAAGAAGCGGGAATCAGTTCCGCGACCTTATTGATTTCAGGAAAGATGGCATTTGGCAATCTTCGCAGCGAAAATGGTGTGCACCGGCTTGTCCGCAACTCTCCTTTTGATGCCGATGGTGCCAGACATACCTCTTTTGCCAGTGTATCGGTGATTCCGGAAATTGATGATTCCATCGCCGTCGAGATCAACCCTGCCGATTTAAGAATCGATACCTACCACTCTTCCGGAGCAGGCGGGCAAAACGTCAATAAGACCGAATCCGCTGTCCGGATCACGCATCTCCCTACCGGAATCGTCGTCTCCTGCCAGATTGAGCGGGATCAGCTAGCCAACAAGGAAACCTGCATGGCTGAACTGAAATCCAAGCTCTTCCAGATCGAGCAGAAAAAACGCGAGGACGAACTCGCTAAGATCGGCGGCGTGAAGAAGGATATCTCCTTTTCCAGCCAGATCCGTTCCTATGTCTTCTCTCCCTATACGTTGGTGAAGGATCATCGTACCGATTATAGCGAAAACGACGTGCATGCCGTGATGGATGGCTCTCTTCAGGCTTTTATGGATGCTTATCTGAGATGGGATTTCCGTCGGACACATCAGAACCGTTGAAAATTTAGGGAGGCTTCCTTATGAAAGAAAAAATCCAGTCGTGGAAAGAAAAAATCCGGGAAGATGTTCAGCATCAGTTCATTATGGAGCCTCCAAGGAAGCTGATTCAGAATTGTTTGTATATGTTTTTGGGTGCATTCCTTTTAGCACTCGGAACTGAGTTCTTTTTGGTGCCGATGAACATCATCTCCGGCGGCGACTACTCCTTGGCCATCATCTTCCATTCCATCCCGGCTCTAAGTGCGCTCTCCACCGAAATGTACATTCTGATCTTCAACTGGTTCTACTTCCTATTAGGTTTGGTTACGTTAGGCATTCACTACTCCATTAAGACGCTCTTGGTTACCATCTTCTATCCGTGTTTTGTCTTCTTGATTGATCTCATCACCAGCCATGTCATCTATAACGGCGTCGCCATCCTGGATATCTCCAAAGTCACTGGCTTTGCCATTGATTCCGTCAATATCACTGATGTCGGGGCCATGGTCATCGCTTATCTGGTGGCCGCCTTATTGGGTGGCTATCTCGTCGGTGTCGGCGTCGGCTTAGCCATGGTGGGTGGCGGCAGCTCCGGCGGTACCGATGTGCAGGTCCTCTTGATGCATAAGGCATTCCATATTTCGATCGGAACTGCCTCCTTGATCTCAGACTGCCTGATCATCTTTGCCGGCTTCTTTGCTAACGGTGCCAACCTCTTGGCAACCTTGGTCGGCATCGGCTCAGCCGTTGTCTGTGCCCAGACCATCGATCAGGTCTTCAACAGCAAATCCTCTTGTTATATGGCCTTCATCGTCTCAAAGAAATGGCAGGAAATCAACAGCTTCATCCTCGAGCATATTGAACGCGGCACGACCATCATCAAGGCTCAGGGCGGTTTCTCCGGGGTGGATACGATGCTCTTGGAAGTCTCCTTTGACCGTCAGGATTACACCCAGGTCGAAGCCATTATCAATAAGATTGATCCCAATGCCTTTGTCACCATCATGAAGACCCAGGAAGTCTTAGGCTATGGCTTCACCCGAGGGACGCCGGAAGTCGAAGCCAAGGATATTGCTCTTTCTCCGGATGAGACGGAAAGGATTCTTATCAAGGCCCGGAAGAAGAGAGACCGCGACAAGGAAGCTGAAGACGAGAATAATTCGGCTAAGAAAGACAGTTAGACAACGACTATTAAAGGGTGGCAGAAGCCACCCTTTTTCGGTGAGCCCGAAACTCAAAGAAAAACATTGGTTTCGCTGTTTACCATAGATGTACGCGATTTCCTATCTCTTTTTGGCTTGACAGCAAGTCAAGGGACTTCATTTGTCACTTTAATACGATAAAATATCCTTTGTTAGTTTTGAATAACCACGGACTAACACATAGAAAGGGTCCTTTATGAAAAACAGTACAAAGAAGATTTTCTTCTTAACGTTGATTCCTGCCTTGATGATGACCGCCTGCCAGGTCGGCTCGTCGGCCTCGGCCAAAGCCTCCACCGCCTTGACCAACCTTATTGACACCTATAAGTCCGAAGGCTTCACTCAGGCGTTAGACAGTGACAGCAATGTTGTCTCCTACAGAACCCGCGCCTTCACCCATAAGATCTATGAGAAGAATGGCATCTATGCCGATTTCAGTTTCTACTCCAGCGAGGACTATACTTTCTTGGGATCGGATGATTTCACCTATCGGATTGAGGTTCTCATCTATCCGAAGTCCAACTACAAAGGCGTTCACTATGAGAGTGACATGTCGGCTTTCAACAGCTGCATCACCAAAGAGGCCGGAGCTGACTTCACAATTGACTTTGCACTTCCTTCCGATGTGAAAATCGAGCTTTACAAAGGCACCAGCAGTTCAGATTTGATTGACTATGGCTATGGCTACAACACCGATTGCTTCCTCTATGGAACCAGCCAAGGCAGCAATGCCAGTGACATCGTCACCTCGTTGCAGTCGAGTCTTGCCGATGCCGGTTACACCCTTCTTGCCACCACCAGCAAAGGCAACCTCTGCTATGAAGCCACGATGCCGAACGGGACCAGCAATTATTTGACCCTCATCATCAATTCCGCCAGCAATTACGTCCGGCTGGAAATTGGATTGCCAGGCACACGGTTCTAGACGGATTAGCAATGAAAAACCGGAGCCGGCACCGTGCCAGCTCCGGTTTTCGGTTTTATTGAAAAGGGCTGGCAGGACTGCCAGCCCTTAGAAATCAGAGACTACTTGCTGTTAGTATCGTCGGTCGTCGTTTCGGCTGTCGTCTGTTCGGTATAGGTCGCCTTGACTTCGTTGGCAGCCTTATGGATGGCGACTTTCCGCTGATGTTCTTTGATGCCATCCACGGTGGTAGCAAAGGCAACGATTCCGGCAAAGATAAGGGCAATTCCGGCAATGATGAGAACCACCATGTTGAAGGTAGCGGCATCGCTCATCTTGACGATGACGACCACGCCTAAGGCAATCATCAAGGCTCCGAAGATCATTCCCAGGATAGAGACACCCGTCATACCGAGATACTTGTTGAGGAGTATGGCTAAGGAGTAGGCAATGGCAATGGTGCCGACCACCAACAGGACGATGCCGATGAACATGGAGATGAAGCCGGTGATGGCATCGGCAGCCGAGGCATCTTTGGCAATATCGCAGATGGCGGTGATGCCTAAGGCAATCTCCATGGCTCCGGCGACGACCAGATCGTGGGTTAAGGCTGCCTTATCTTCAATGCCGAAGATCGGCAAGAAGTTGGCTAAGGTCTTTAAGACACCGTCAGCAATGAGGAAGGCACCGACGATGATCAGGATCGTCGACTGCAGATCCGTGTTCTTGCAGAAGACGATGGCTAAGATGCCGCCGACCACAAAGAGGGTGGCTTCCAAGAAGTTCCAGACCGACCACAGGACACTGCCCCGGGAGATATCAATCGGCTTCTTCGGCTCCGACGCTTCCACATCTTTCTTCTTTTCTTCTTCCATAATGGTTTTTACCTCCTAAAATAATATTGGTTTATTTATTCTAGCAACTCTTTTGCAAAAGAGAAGCAAGGAATTTAAACAAGTGTCTAAAGACCCTTTAATGTTAAACAAGGAGAAAGAAAATGGACAAGGCTATTATTGAAAAGTATGCGGAACTGATCGTCAAAGCCGGGATTGCTCTGAAGAAAGGTCAGGATGTCGTCATCCGGACGGATGTCTCCCAGGAGGAGATGGCGGCCTTGGTCAGCAAGGTCTGCTATCAGAACGGAGCAAGACGGGTCTATGTCCATTTCCAGAGTGCCAAGCTGGATCGGGTTGACTATGACAATGCTGTCTTGGAGGATCTCTTCATCGTGCCTCCCTTTGAGGAAGCCGCTCATAAGTTCATGGCGGATGATCTGCCCTGCCTGATCTGGCTGGACGGGGATGATCCCGATGGCCTGAAAGGCGTGGATGCCAGCAAGGTGGCTGCCGTCAGAGCCGCCAAGTATAAGATTGTCGGCAAATACCGTGAAGCCCGGGAAAACAAATTCCAGTGGTGCATTGCCGGCGTTCCCTCCTTGGCCTGGGCAAGAAAGGTCTTCCCGGCCTTAACAGATGACAAGGCCATGGAAGCCTTGTGGAAAGCGATCCTTTCCACCAGCCGTGCCTTGGATGGCAACGGCCTTAAGAACTGGGAAGCCCATGATGCCGATCTGAAGAAACGTTGCGCCTATCTCAATTCGTTCCGGTTCAAGGAATTACGATATTCCTCGTCCAATGGGACGGACTTCCGGGTCGGTCTGATTCCGGGCGTCATCTTCTTAGGCGGAGGGGAGAAGACCCTTTCGGGCACTTATTTCCAGCCCAACATCCCCAGCGAGGAATGCTTCACCTCGCCAAGAAAAGGTGTGGCCGAAGGCATCGTCTATGCCAGTAAGCCCTTAGCCTATCAAGGCCAGCTGATTGAAGATTTCTCTGTCCGTTTCCATGATGGCAAAGCGGTCGAGGTTTACGCCAAGAAAGGAGAGGAAGCCTTAAGAAGCATTTTGACATTGGATCAGGGAAGCGCCTATCTTGGCGAGTGTGCTTTGGTGCCGTTCCATTCGCCAATCAATGAGACGGGAATCCTCTTCTTCAATACCCTTTATGATGAAAATGCTGCCTGCCATCTGGCCTTAGGCAACGGCTTTACCGAACTCTATCCGGGCTTTGAAACCTTGGGCGATGAGGAAGTCCATAAGCGGGGCATCAACCAATCCTTGAGTCATGTTGATTTCATGATTGGCTCCAAGGACATGGCAATCACCGGCATTGCCGAAGATGGCAGAGAGATTGCCGTCTTCCGCAACGGCGACTGGGCGTTCTAGAGAAAAACTGTCTTTTCAGCAATCTACCACTTGTTCTTTTCCGTCCAGAAATAATGAAGGGTTAGGCAAAGTCCTTGAAGAACGAGGATGCCAAGAGCCAGGAGAACACAATATCCTGTCGGAGCAGGATAATAGGCGAACATAGTCTTATCGGCAGCACCCCACATCAGGATACTGAGCGGATAACCAAGAGTCACTGCCAGAACAACGGGAATGAACTGCCTTAGTAGGAAGTAAAGCAGAACCTTCGTTTTTGTATTTCCATGCTGATAAAGGAGATTCTTTTCAGCTTGTCGGAAGGAAAGTTCATTGCTGACATAGAAGTAGGCAAGGAAAAGAGAATAAGCGACAAAGAAAAGCAGAATCAGCAGGAATTCCGTGAGGGATTTATCCCGAATAGCCGTCATCGTAAGGTAGTTGCTCTTCAGAGCAAGGGGAGTTTGGTAGTACCAGGGATTGAGCCGATGCTGATACAGATAGGCACAAAGCAAGCTTTTGTTCTCGGGAGTCATCCAAAGAATCTGACTGTCTGGGAGAAGGCAGGCCTCCGTCAGAGACTGGAAGTCCGCATCGCTCAATAGGCAGGATTCCTTAGGCAATGTCTTTTTTGCTGTAAACTCAGTCGAAGATAAAACCGTAGAGGACATCGTTTGCGGAAACACTGCCGATAGATCCATGGCGTGGATTTGAGGCACAGCATCCTGCGATATTAGGTTATCCTGGAAGAAATAGGTTAGCGAGCCATTTGTTATTTCTTTGGAAAGAGAAAGCCCATAGGATGCTTCAAAAAGAGCTTTGGTTCCGAAAAGCTTTCGATAAATGATACTTTCGGAAGAGCTTTTCACATAGAGGGTCAAAAAATCCGGCTGCTGTTTTCTTGCCATGGCAAGATAGCTTTGATAATTGATAAAATAGCCATCAAACGGAAGGCTGGCATCGACCACAGTATCCAAGGAATAATCTCTTCCTACGCCTCGGTAGAGAAGTCCTTTTCCTGTTTTCTTTTGGGACTGGACATGAACGGAGCCATCTTCTGGCAACGTGTCTGAAAAGATAAGGGCCTCTATACCAGAGAAAACATGAGTTTTATCTAAGTCTTTGAGAGAAGAGTCTACGCCATCGACTTGGAAAAGATAGGTTTCCGTTGTCACGGCCGTCTCAAGCATTCTGTTATAGGGATAGGTCATGGCTTCTAAGGGGGTATAAGTGGCTCCCAAGCCAAAAATCAATAACAGGAAATAGAGCACTTGCAGGACAATTCCTTGTTTCAAGGAGCGAAAGAAAAGCGGTAAGGAAAAATGAGTTTTCTTGGGCTGACTGAGAGGACTCTCCGAAGATACTTTCTCTTTGGCATCAACAAGAAGTTTTCCGGAAGATATTCGGATGATGCCCGTCTGTTCTTTTACGAGGGGAGAATCATGGGTGACAATCAGCACCAGAGCCTTTTTGGAGAGGTCTAGCAGCTTCGAAATTATCGCTTTTCTGTTAGGAAGATCCAGGTGATCGAGGACTTCATCAAGAAGATAGATTCTCTTGCCTGGTTTCAGATATGTTTCTAAAAGAGCAAGCATACCCTCACCCTCACTGGTCTCCGTCAGCTTTTTCTTTTCCTTGCAGACAGGAGCTTTTCCTTCTGTCAGAAATCCATCGAGGACGGAATTCTCTTCCATGCTTAAAAAGGGAAGGTAGTTGTCTTTCTGACGAAGGTAGCTGATGTCATTCCAGCGGATCTGCGCAATTTCTTTGCCGGAAAGGGAAGCAACGTTCTTGCCATCGTAAAGATAACTCCCGCTATAGTCTTTATCCAGCAAGGCAAGAATTGTAAAAAGGGTCGTCTTACCACAGCCGTTTTCTCCCTGAACCAGGAAAAGACCCTGATTGGGAAGAATCAGATCGATGGAATCCAGAATCTTTCTGCCATTGAAAGACTTGGTGAGTCCTTTCAGTTCAATCATGGAGTGTTCCCTTCTCAAGGAAAAGCTGGTTCCCATAGAGTGAGGTCCGTTCATCGTGACTGTTTAAGAGAATCAACCGCGACTTGCTTAGTTCTATGAGATATGCCATCACGCTCTTGAAATGATTGTCGTCCAGAGCGCTGGTGACTTCATCCAAGAAAAGATAGGTATGATTCTGGTGTTTCTCACGTTCCAGGACGAGCAGGATTTCTTCTCCTCCGGAAAGAGTATCCGGGTGTCGATGAGGATCACCCGAAAAAGGAAGAGAAATGTTTTTGCCTGAGATTCCTAACGTCAGATTTTCTTGAACTGTAAGATGCGAAGCCAAATTGGCATGAGAGAAAACAAATCCCATTTTGCTCTGAACATTTCTTCTTTCTTCGGCATTCATCGAGAGAACGTTGTCCCCATCCAGCTCATAGGTTCCTTTGAATTGAATGTCCCAAAGAGAAAGAATATAGAAGAGAGTTGTTTTCCCGGACATATTATCTCCGTTGATCACGAAAAGGCCCTGATCAGGGAAGACAAAATTCAAATCTTTCAAAACAGACTTATCTTTGAAATCTTTGCTGAGGTTAAGGAGCCGGATCATCGTTGCATCCTCCTGATTTCATTAAGGAGGCGAGACTCAGAAAAAGGAAGAACCAAAGCCAGATAGCGGATGAGTCCGGAGAACACAAGAGACAACGCAATTGCCCAGTATCCAAGATCGGGAAAATAATGTACTATGCAGGGAAGATTGAGAATCACCCTGTCATGAAGACTGACAAAGCTCACGGAAAAAAGAAGCCCGATTGCTTCAGCGATTCCTGTGATGCAAGAAAAAGCGGTAATCATAATCCCATTTGATTTCCTAAAGGAAAAATGGTTCACCTTAAAGATAACGACATCATCCCGATAGCGAAGATAGAAGCTTAGCCCAAGCATTCCTTCCACCATCAATGCTGAAACGAAGGAGAACATTCCGAGGATGACACTCGCATTGTCTCCCTGTTTGAGCTGGCTTAGGGAATCCTGGTAAGCGGAATTGTTCTGACTCAATAAGAGCTGGACTTTGCTGTCATCGATGGAATAGAAAAACAGCGACCAAAAGAGATAGCCCCATAAGACAGTCAGGAAAAGAAAAACAATCCAATACTTTTCAATAATCTTTTTTGTCATTGAACTTGATCTTTTGGCATCACTGAAAAGGTTTCAAGAAAGCAAGCATGACATACTGATTGATAATGCATTGCGTTAGTTGGTCCTTTGAATAGCAGTTTTCGAAAAGAAAGATTCAGGTGTGGCTGGCAAGAATTATTTTTACCGAATTCCCTTTCTATAGATAGTATACTTCAAACATACCCCAAAAATTCCAAATGCCAATCGATGAGGCGGCGGCCTCGCTGTTATTGCTTTATCAGTACCTTGAGTATCTTTCCGAAGTAGATGTCGTGGTAGTCGCCCTCATACTGTTTCGTATACCAATCCTGGTGGATGAACGGAACTAAGAAGGTGTCTTCCGTTAACGGAACCTTGGCTATCTTCTGGCAGATCAGGACCAGCCTTGCTTCTTTGAAATACGGGGTGTTCTCCTCTTCCAGAACGGTGAATCCGGTCTTCTTGATCTTATCCTCATCCCGGCCGGAGACCGTACCGAAATATCCCAGTTCCTTGGCGTATTTCGGATGATCGTAGAAGGTCAGTGAGAAGGTATCGGCGGCTTCCAGGAACTCTTTGGTAAAACGGGACTGACGGATGAAGCAGGTCGCGACATTGACATTCCAAAGGTAACCTAACTCACCCCAGGAGGCCGTCATCGCATTGACCTTGTCTCCCTTTTTGGCTGTTACCAGCATCCAGTCCTTGTCCATCAGCTTGAAAGGATTGTCCTGGATATCTTCCGGCTTGATCTCTTTGAATCCGTTCATTGTCCTTTGCTCCTTGTTAGGCGGCGAGGATCTTCTCCAGAATCGGATAGATGTCCTCTTCTTTCTCGTAGGCATAGATGTGATAGTACTTGTCTCCCATGATCATCGCTGACAGGGACACCTTCTTCGGATTGTAGAAGAGATAGCAGGGCTTGTTGTAGCGCTCCGCGTAGGCTAGTTCATAGCCGACCCCTAAGGAAGGATGGGTGACTTCACCGATCAGCAGATCAGCGCTTCTCAACCAGCCGGTATCCTGAGTGTAGATGGCTTCGTCCTGTCCCTTCTCCTTGGAGGATAAGGAAGGATCGCCGACCTGCTCGGTTAAGACAATATCCGTCTTCTTGATGAAGGCAATCATGGCCTGATAGAGCTTGGCATCGTCTCTTCCGCCGCGGATGGAACCCGCAAAATATACTTTTTCAGCCATGTTATTTGATTTTCTTGAACCGTAAGAGATAGGCATTCAAAGCGGCAATCGTCTTGGCATCCTTGATGGTGCCGTCCTTGACCAGGTCAATCATCTTGTTGAGACTGACCTTGAAGCAGTCGATGTCTTCATCGCTGTCGAGATGACGCTGGGTCTGGATCAGGCCGGTGGCCAAATATAGATAGAGCTTCTCATCGCAGTAGCCGACGCTGGGATAGATGACTCCGAGAGGCTCGATGTTGGTGGCATGATAGCCGGTCTCTTCCTCCAGCTCTCGGGTGGCAGCATCCAAAGGGTCTTCGTCGCCTTCGCATTTGCCAGCCGGGATTTCCGTGATCACTTCATCGTAGGCATAGCGGTACTGGTTCTCCAAAAGAATCTTGCCGTCGATATCAAAGGCCAGGATGGCGGCTCCTTTGCAGTGCCGGACCACCTCGCGGGTATCTTCCATGCCGTTGGGCAGGGTTACCTTGTCGAGAAACACGTCGACGATGTGGCCTTTGAAGACTTCTTGGCTGCTGATCTGCTTTTCTTTCTTGTCCATAGGGAATGATCCTTCTCTCTTCTATTTTACTATTATTGCTGATTTATCTTCTCGTCTTTTGCTAAAATAGTTCCTATGGAAAAAAAGATAGTGTTTGCCACCTCCAACCCCAACAAGGTCAGAGAGGTCAACGAGATGCTGCTTCCCTTAGGGATCGACGTTCTCTCCTTAGCGGATGCCGGCATTCAAAGCGATCCGGAAGAGATTGCTTCGGATTTTGAAGGCAATGCCCGGATCAAGGCCTTGGCCATCGTCGGCAAGACGGATTATCCGGTCCTGGCCGATGATTCCGGTCTTTGCGTTCATGCCTTGGACGGATTCCCTGGTATTTATTCTGCCCGTTTCATGCAAGGCAGTCCTTATGAAGCCAAGTGCAATGCTCTGATTGCTAAACTTGCAGACAACGAGGACAAGGATGCTACGTTCTATACGGCCATGGTCTATATTGATAAGAAGCATGGCATCGATGTCTGCTTCTTAGGCAGGACCGAAGGCAAGATCATGCCCACGTTTGATAAGGAAGCTCCGGATCAGTTCGGCTATGATCCGGTGTTCTACTCCTATGACCTGAAGAAGACATTCGGCCGTTCCACGGCCGCCGAGAAGGATTCCGTCTCCCATCGGGGACGAGCCTTACGGCAGCTGGTCGATTATTTGAAGAAAGAACAGGCGTAAATGAAAATCATCTTAGGCATTGGCAATATCGGTGACATCTATGTCGATACGCGACATAATTCCGGCTTTCAGGCCTTGGATCTGTTAGCCGATGATTTCGGCATCACCATTGGCAAGCACGACTTCCAGTCCTTCATCGGCAAAGGCAAGGCCTTTGACCAGGATATCCTTTTGATGAAGCCGTTAACGTATGTCAATCTTTCCGGCGAAGCCCTGATCGAAGCCAAGAACTTCTACAAGGTCGATACCAGCGACATCTATGTCATCGTCGATGACATGGATACCGATCCCGGCCATATCCGGCTGAAGCTGAAAGGCTCGGCAGGCGGCCATAACGGACTGAAGTCGATCATTCAGGTCTTAGGGACGGATGAATTCAAGCGGATCCGCATCGGCATCGGGCGTTCGACGATACCCAATGTTCCGGATTTTGTCTTGTCGGCGCCGAAGGACCCGGATGTCTACAAAGCCTGGAAGGATGGCATCTCCTTAGCGGCGGAAGCCATGGAGTATTCGCTCAAGAATTCCTTTGAGAAAGCGATGAACATCTACAATAAGTAAGATGGCAAAGTTAGGTAAAATCTCGTTGCTGAGCTATCTGGAATCCCATCCGGAAAAGGACCGTCTTGATGAAGACAAAGACGTCAATGTTTCCAGTGTCGAAGCCTTAGCCATTCTGACGGCTTTAAGCTTCAATGAGACTCCCCGGAAGATGTTCTTCCTTTTCCCGACCATCTATGAGGCCGAGACCTTTACCCAGTTCGTCGGCGATTATATCGATGAGGATGAGTCCTACTTCTTCCCTTATGATGAGATCTTCAGGACCAACGCCATCGGCGTCTCGCCGGAGATGAGCGAAGAGCGGCTTTTAGCCGTGTCCTCGATCCTCAGTCCCAAGCCTTCCATTCTGGTTGCCCATGTCTCCTCGGCTTTGATCACCCTGATGTCCAAAGACCGCTACAAGGCAGCACTTCTAAGCTTCAAGAAGGGACAGATGACAGACCTGAGTGAGCTTGTCAAGAAATTGTCTCGCTTAGGTTATCAGGCGGTTGACCGAGTTAGCAATCCCAATCAGATGGCACAACGCGGTGAAATCCTGGATATCTATGACGCCTCCTACCAGAACCCGATCCGTTTGGAGTTCTTCGGCGATGAGATCGATGATATCCGTTCCTTCCAGGTGAAGGATGAACTGTCCTTCGAGCATTTAAGCGAGGTCGTGATCCATCCGGCTTCTCTGAAGCTGCTGACCCCGGAGGAAATCAGTCAGGGCAATCAGACGATTGAGAATCTTTTAGCCAGCTCGGCGATCAAAGACCGGCTGAGCTATGATGATCTCAAGACACGGATGAGTGACCTGGAGCAGAACTCCTATTCCGGCTATCTTCCCGATATTGCGCAGCGGTTCTATCCGCTCTATACCCCCAGCGATGCCTGTCTTTTGGATTATCTCCGTGGCTATGAACGGTATGTCTATGATCCGGAGACGGTTTTAAACGAGGAAGCCAATTCCCGCAAGAAGGAAGCCGACTATTTCCGGGCTTCCGTCAAAGCCTCTGCTTCCTTACGGGGCGAACGGGTCTATACCCAAGAGCCGCTGAATCTGGATCTCTTTGCCAAGGCCAGCTATCAGGAGACCAAGCATCCTTTCGTGGTCCGGGAGAACTCCTACAAAGCCATCTCCTATGCCGCCAGCGATCAGCTGATCCATCAGTATCTCAATGAAGGCTATAAGATCCGGATTGCTCTTCCGGAGCCTAACCTCACCAATTACCTGAACTATCTCGATGAAGCCGGGATTGAGCATACCCTCTATCCGACCCATTCCCCGCTGATGCTGTTTGAAGGCAGGATCACCCACGGCTTTGAAATACCTGAGGAGAAGCACGTCTATCTTTCCGCTCGGGAAATCTATGGCGTCTCCGACCAGAAATCCCGGTTCCTGTCCCGTTACAAGGAAGCCAAGATCATCCGGAAATACGAAGATCTCAAAGAGGGCGACTATGTCGTCCATGAAGTCCATGGCGTCGGCAAATATTTAGGCGTCACCTTACTGGACGGGCTGGAATACCTGAAGATCCAGTATGCCGATGATGCTCTTTTCTATCTGCCCTTAAGTCAGTACCGGCTGATCCGGAAGTATTCCTCGAGAGAGGGCTATGCTCCTTCCCTGGATAAGTTAGGTGGCTCCACCTGGTCACGGAAGAAAGCCAAGATCCGCAGCCGGATGACCTTCCTTGCCGATCAGCTCTTGGCTCTTTATGCGGAACGGCAGAACCGTCCCGGTTTTGCGTTCCCGAGCGAACCGGATCTCGAGAAGGCCTTCATGAAGGATTTCCCTTACCCCTATACGGAAGGGCAGCTGAAGACGATTCAGGAAGTCAAAGAGGATATGGAGAAGCCGGTTCCGATGGATAGGCTGATTGCCGGCGATGTCGGCTTCGGCAAGACCGAGATTGCCTTCAATGCCGCCTTCAAGGCCATCCTTGCCCATAAGCAGGTGGCTTTCCTTTGTCCGACCACCATTCTCTCGATGCAGCACTTCAAGACGGCTACCGCCCGTTTTGCTTCCTATGGCATCAGAATCTGCACCTTCAACCGGTTCATCCCCAAGGAAGAACAGGATAAGAACATCGAGCTGATCAAGCAAGGCAAGATGGATCTCATCATCGGCACCCACCGACTGCTCAGCAACGACATCATCTTCAAGGACTTAGGGCTTTATATTGTCGACGAGGAGCAGAAGTTCGGCGTTGCCCATAAGGAGAAGATCAAAGCCAAGGCCAAGAATGTCGATTGCCTGACTCTGACGGCTACTCCGATTCCCCGGACGATGCAGATGTCGCTTCTGAATGTCCGTTCCCTCTCCTTGTTGGAGGATGCGCCGCTCAACAGGATGCCGGTGAAGACCTATGTTCTCCGCTATGACGGAGAGATGATCAAGGAAGTCATTGCCAAGGAGCTCGACCGCAAAGGCCAAGTCTACTATCTTCATAACGACATCAAATCCATCCAGTCAGTAGCAGCGGATCTCAGCAAATCCTTCCCCAAGGCTCATATCGCCGTGGTCCATGCCCGGATGCCGGAGGATGAGATTGAATCGGTGATGGATGACTTCTATGCGGCCAATATCGATATCCTGGTCTGCACCTCCATCATCGAATCCGGCCTGGACATTCCTAACGTCAACACCATTATTGTCGAGAATGCCAATCATTTCGGCTTGGCTCAGCTTTATCAGATCAAGGGACGGGTCGGCCGCAGCGATCGGCTGGCCTATGCCTACTTCCTCTTCAAGGACTCTTCCAAGATGACGGATGAGGCCAAGAAGCGGCTGAAAGCCCTAAAGGACTTCACGGAGCTAGGCTCCGGCTATAAGATCGCCATGCAGGATCTCAACATCCGCGGTGCCGGCGATATCTTAGGCAGCGAGCAGGCAGGCTTTGTCGACTCTTTGGGCTATGATGCCTACCTTGAATTGCTCAATGAAGTCGTCAAGGAGAAGCAGCTGATGACCAGCGCTGCTCCTCAGCCGACGACCGACTTTGAACTGTCCTTCTCTTTGGATGCCCATATTCCGGAGGATTACGGCAATGAGAGTCAGCGGATCACCATGTACCGTGAGCTTTCCGATTGTAACGATGATGCCTCTTTGAATGCCTTTGCCAAGAAGCTTCGGGATGTCTATGGGCCGTATCCGGAAGAAGTTAGCAATCTTCTTGTAAAAAAGAAAATCGAGAACAATCTCAACAGCGGGATCTATGCCGGCTTTGTCGAGGGACTGGGTGTCTATACCATCACGATGGCGGAGTCCTTCTCCGGTAAGATCGGCCTCTATAAGACCTTGGAAGAGACCCTGCGTCCATTGGCGGTGAAGCTGAGAGTCAAGATCAGCGGCCATGCCTTTGAGTTTGTCCTGACCAAGACCAAGGATTACCTGCAGGATCTGCTGTTCCTGACCGAAGAGCTTCGGAAAGCTTACCAAGAATAGAAGCTTGAAACTGCCTTAATATAACCCTTTTTTAGAAATCTTTGCTGCTGGGAAATGACAAATGTTGGAAAAGTCCCAAAAATGATACTTTTTAATGTTGGAAAAGTCCCCAAATTGATACCTTTTAATGTTGGAAAAGTCCCCAAATTGATACCTTTTAATGTTGGAAAAGTTCCTAGAATTTACCTTTTGAAATGAAAATGACCCCTTTGGAAAAAATCTATTATCTAATCTATGGGATTGATTTTCTTTCAAAATAAAGTTGATGTTTTAAAAGTTTTCCTATAGCATTTTGCAAGAAATCAGCTCAAAGTCACTTCGCGCGTTTTTTGACCGAATAACTTCGAAAAGCCTGCAGTGATTAAAGAACCAATCCTAAGAAAAGCCGGGGTTACAATCCCGGCTTTTCAATTGCCTTCAAGATTCGCCAAACCTCAATCATGGAAGATGGGGTTGTTGAGGAGAGCCAAGGCTTCCTTGTCGTCACGGAAACAGTTACGGACATAGTCCTCTAACTGGGAAGGAACTTTCCGGTAGTAAGCTTCAGCAATGCTGCAGCTGATGCAGGCTAAGGTATCCGAATCCCCGCCTAAGGAGATAGCAGTTCTCAGGCAGTCCTCGAAACTGTCGGAGACTAAAAAAGCAAACAAGGCTTCCGGTAAGGTATCCTGGCAACTGTTATGATGGCGGATGGACGCATAATAAGCCCAGATTTCCTGAACGGAACTTGGAATGGTGTAATAGCGGGATGCATACTGCCTGATAAAATCCTTATCCTTGCCTTGTCTCAGATAGAAAATGGACAAGGCCGTCACTTCGGCAGCCTTGAAGCTATCCGGATTGTCATGCGTGACGCCGGTAATCGTCTTAGCCAACGCCTTTATTTCCGTCTCCGTCTGACCAAACCAGCCCACCGGCGAAATCCGCATCGCAGCACCATTGCCAAAACTTTGGTAAGGTCCCATGGTCGGATCAAAAAGCCAATGCCCGAAGTTGCCGCCATAGCCGGCATGCGGGTACTTATGTCCCCAGGAGCGGAGAACTTCCGAAAGCTTTTGGGAATCCTTCCCATCGCCCCTGACCAAGAGGTCGGCAACGGCCAATGTCATGATGGAATCATCCGTGGGATGCGGCGGATACGGACTTCCCGGAGCCTGCGGATGAAAGAGATCAAAAGACTTCGTATGGATGTTACGGAAATAGAGCTCATACGGACTTCCGAACGTATCGCCAATTAACGCACCGATCATAATGAATTTCCTCCTTGTGGGATAACACCAGTTTAGCTTTAAGGAGACGAGGGATTTCGCCTGGAGAAGTGTCCGCTTTTAAAAAAGCGTTAACTTCGGTCAGATTACTGATAAAGAGGTTTATGGAAAACAGCTTGGTAATAGGTGTTGAGGAAGTCGGCGCTTTCTTCAAGATGGTAGTTGATGCAGAACATGAAGAAGGCATCCTCCGGATTGGTCAGGTCTAAGGTATGGTGATAGTAGGTAAGGAGATCTTTGGTCTCTCCAAAATCCATTCCTAATGCCAGAGCCGCAAAGATCAGATTTCTCTTGGAAGGAATCACCGGCTTGGTCGTGTTCTTCCACTTGCTGATGATCTTGCTGGCGGCAATAGGGTCATGATAAGCCAGATATTCCACCAAAGCGCCCTTGAGATATTCATCGGGAGTATCATCGTCAGCCATGGAAGCATCCGTTTTTTTGAAATAACCAATCCTTTCATCTCTTTTGTTTAAGTAAGTCATGAGATAGTCATAAGGGCAGGTTACGATATGGTTGCCGATAGAAACGGTAAAAAATCGTTCGGAGTATTCCTGCTCTCTGAACATCACGGAAAAATCTCGGTTACTGGCTATGATGCTGGGAATGTCGTAGATCAAGGTATCATGGACAAGATAGATATCCAGAACTGGATGGTGCCTCGCAAAGCTGGTACAGACATTTGCTGCCAGTTTGAACGCTTCTCTCATAGGATAGCCATTGACCCCCGTCCCTAAAAGGGGAATAGCAATGGATCTATCTCCCTCCTTCAAAGCCGTTTCAAAAATATGCGAGTAGCAGGAATTGAGATCCCAAAAATCAGAATCACTCTTATAAAAGGGCGGGGCAATATGAAGAACATGCTTTGCTTTCAAATGATAAGCAGGCGTGATATAAACCTGGCCGATGACAGGCTTTAAGGCTAGAATATCTCTCCTCAATTCCGGACCGGCCACCTTAATCAAAGAGCGGCAGATGGCACCGAATTCCTTTACTCTTTCACCCTCTCCCAAAGAATTGACGATGGCATCGACTTCCTGATTTTCGATTCTCCCTTGTTTTTCAAGATACATAAGCTAGCCTCCTTGATCCCTTGCTCTTAACATTCTTTTATTGTAGGAGCAATGCCGAAAGAATGCCAACTTTCTCAGGAGAGGACTCTCATCTTCCTCAAGTAACCCAAGGAAAAGTCAATGACACCTGATGCGAGTCCAAATCTTCACAAGCTATAAATAAATGTGGGAGTTCACGGAGGTGCTATAACAGCGATTAAAACGGAATGCAATTCCGTTTTGATCGGAAGCCGGATAATTTGTAACCCTAAAGCCATTGAAAATTATATCCACATGTGTCAATTCTTTTCAATGCAAGCGTTGACAGACAAATTCAAGTGCCTAAGCTTTGCCCATTTGTCGATCATCATCGACAAAAAGAGTGGCCTTTCCTTTCCACCAAGGTTCAAGTTTCTCTTCAATTTTTTGCTTCAACACTGTTTCATCCTTGGATATCAGTTTCCACATTTAGGAAAATATCCAATATGAAAAACTATAAAAGCAGGAAATTTTCCAACATTTATTTAAAGAATCGAGTGATGGGTACTTTCAAAAGAGGGTTCAAAAACTTTGGAAAATGGGTCTATGAAATTAATGGCTCCGATTCGGAGACCATCGACGACATCACCTTTCGTCTCCATGGGGGGGTCAGTCATAGAGGAAAATCCTTTGGCAGGCTTGCTTAATTCTGGTAAAGCGAGGAAGAACTCCGGCATCCTCATCGGATGCCGGAACTTAGATCGATTTCTGAACCAGGGGGAGGAATTTGTCATTGAAGGAGATGTCGCTGTCGGAGTTTGCTGACTTGCTCTTCATGTATTTCTCAAGTATGACGGGATTAGGAAGGGCCCGATAAGAAAAGCAATGATGGTAGTAAGTCTGATAAGCTTCCACATGCCTAAGGAAGTCATCCCGTATTGCTAAGGAACTGAACGCAAAATATAAGCTAGTTCCATCCTCGTCCTGATAACAGCGATAGCTGAAATACCCCAAACGTCTAAGAATGTCCTCGGCATCCTCAGCGATGCCGTTTGGCAAAGACCAAAGGGGGGCTTTGGAGAAAACTACCAGCCAGCGAGGGACTGTACGAAAATTCTTCTCCGTATCAAGCTCCTTGGTTCTTCCTCTGAAATAGGAAAACAGGCGAATATTCGGAAAGAATCGGCAAGGATCGCCAGGAATGAAGTAACCCCCGATCTTTGAATGGCTATCGACCCAATAGCGAATCCGAACTTTGGCGGGACCTTTGACATGCTGCAGATGCCGGAGAAAGGAACGCCGGAGAGCTTGACTGGGGAAGCCATAGGAAAGGTAGTCCCGTCTGTCCTTATCCTGGTTGCTTTCAAAACTATTCGGAGTGGATAAGCTCCGATCGAGATAGATATTCAATCCCCGGATGACTTCAAAGTCAATCCAGGGATTCTCGTCGAGATAGACCCTGATATACCAGTACTTCGTGGGAATGCCGTCTCTTGGTATTAACTTCATTCGTGTTTCCTCCATGGGATAGCTTCTATTATTAAGAAGCAATCTCTTAATTCATACTAGGATCGTCTAAAATTCCCTTATCGACAGGACAACGTGAACGTATCTCGGATAAAGAGAGGGTACCATCGGTGCCATCGAAGTTTAGTTTCAAATGGTAGAAGGACGGGAACCGGCATAAGAGGCCTCCGAAATACCGCTGCTGATTCTCCGAACGGAAAGCGTAGTATTCGTAATCGTCATCGGCGCCGATCCAACAAGTACCCGACAGCTGAGCGAAGGTGACGATGAGGTCAAGCACCTTATGGTCTTCTTCATCAGGCAAGGTCCAAGGCTGCTTGAAGGGAATCCGGATCATAAAGACCTGATCAGCATCCTCAGGCATCGTTGTTGCCTTTGGCAAATCGCTGGGCTTCTGCTCCGCCTTGTAGTAGCGGCAATCCAAGATCATCTTGGGCGGATCACCGGCTTCGACATGTCCCATCGGAACGGCTTCCGAGGTCGGTTCCATCGTGACGGTCTTGCCTCGCTTCCTGCCTTCCTCAACGGCATCCTTGACGAAGGCTAACTGATCTTGCTTGGATTCGAAAAGATAAAGGAAGAAATTCAGCGTCTCCGGCTCGAGCGGACTGGGTAAAACCGAAGAATAGCAATGATGGCTGCGGGAAAGGCCGTCGATCGTCTGCAAAAGAGGAGCATCCATCGTGGGGTTGGCATCAGGAGCAATCTTCACGCAATAGTAGGATAGGATCGTCTCTGCCTTCGTCTTCGTTGTCTGGGTCATGATATTGGCCCTCCTTTCTTGTTCGTCTCGGCTCATCTTGTCCCGGCATTCGGCAATAAGAAAACCATCTTCCATGGGGAAGCGGTTCTCTTTTTCGGTAAGGATGAAGAGTCCGGCTCCGGTCGGAACCGGACTCCAATGTGCTCACCGCCAGGCTTCAAAGCAGTCCTGGCGGGGAAAGGAGGTCACACCTTAGTCCCGAGGGGCTAAGACAATGAGATGTCAGGAGCAAGCTAGCGGTATCCCGCTTTGCTTGATTGACGCGAGTATCATAGATGAATCTGTTTTTTCTTTGTTTCCGCGTGCGGAAAAAGTAAGAAAAAATAGTTAAAATATTCGCATAGCTATGGCACTATTAAGAAAGCAAAATATCTTTCTTTTAGGGTAGGGTGACGGATCTGTTCTTCTTCTCCGCTGAGAGACAGAACTCTTTAATAAGGCAAATGACAGCCTAGGAAGATCAGTTGTTGCATTCTCTTTTCTTATTTTTTAAAAATCGGACCGTTTTGTATGAAATTTAAAACACGTTTGATTTTATAGACAGCAGTATGGATAAGGATACCTTAACCACGAAAGATTTTTCAAAGACGGAATAAATGGAAGTATTCCGGATTTGAAAATAACGATTTCCGTTTTCTTCTAAGAAACATTATTTGTGATGGCACTATCAAGAAAGCAAAAAAACATTTCAGCGGGAGATAAATTGTTTGATGGCTTTGACTCTCTCGTCCTCTGGCATCGTGTCCAGCTCCGCCGGAAGCGGCTTTCTTAAGAGACTGGCAATCAGCTTGAAGGATTCATAATCCAGAGCATCATGAAGATACTGATGACCGTACATTCCGAGAATCTGGGCCGTGGAAAATCCTTTTAAACGGTCTTCTCTGATGTGCTCTTTGGCCATCTCTCTATCGAAATGATCCTTGATCTGCCAGTCATCCAGCGTGCCTAAAGGCAGGCAGAGCCGGACGGCCCAGGAAGAATGATTCCAGGCTTCCTCCATCTCATAACCCAGATAAAGATTCAGCGTTTCATAATCGGCATCAGAGATGACATTGGAGGAGAAGAGCCAGTGAAGCTCGGCCAGGATTACGGAATCTGCGGTCTGGCTTTCATGCTTCTTATCGATGTACTTCTTTAAGGAGAGAAGGCGGTTGTTGACTCCGAATTCCGAAAAGTCGAGGTCGCCTTCGCGGACGGCTCTTTCTTGGTAGGTCATCGGCAGGGTGCTTAATTCCACCAAGGTCTCGAAATCCTGGATATCGGTGGCAACGAAAGGATTGTTGAAGTTATTCTGCTCCGCATAAAGCGGGAAATCCGGACGGACGGCAAAGGCTCGGGTCAGACTGCGGTTGACAAGAAAATAGATATCGAAATCGCTGCGGGAGAGATTGTAGCTGTTACGGAGAAAATGGCCGATTTCCTCGATC
Source organism: Bacilli bacterium (assembly GCA_022647725.1). Lineage (GTDB taxonomy): Bacteria > Bacillota_I > Bacilli_A > RFN20 > CAG-288 > Enterosoma. The sequence continues at coordinate 625,411 of JALCLG010000001.1, read as the reverse complement.
TCATCAGAGGCCTCATCGGCTTGGACCCGGGTCATCAGATTAAACTGATCCTTTACCTCGTTGGGATAGGAAACATACTGCCCGACGTCCTGGGCCTGATGCTGAACCCGGAGGATCTCCAAGAGCGGTGCCATTTCCCGCTGGTAATCCGCCTTCGTCATTCCGATAAGAAACATGCTGCTTGAGGGCAGCGCTGCGATTGCTTTCATAAATTTCTCCTTGGTCTAAGACTTTTTATCATTCTTGTCATCGCTCTTGTCCTCAGCGTAAAGGGAAGCGGACGCACCGAACTTCCTGACCAGCTGATCGTTGATGGTTTTCAGCTTATCCCGGGGATTCTTCAGAATCTCGATATAGAAGGCCTGCACATCCTGGAAACGGGTCAGCCCGTAGCCGAAACTGAAGAAGCAGTCCCGGGCTTCCTCATAACTCATATCGAGAACGCAGACAATGAGGAAGAGCAGCTTCTTGGCCGGCACGGGATAGTAGAACCCGCCGGTCTTGTCCTTGACTTTGCCTTTCCATTTGGACATCTGGGAGGATTTGATGCCTTCGGCAACGAGGGCATTGGTGAATTGCTTTTCGTTGGTAATCTGAGCAATAGGGGTGCCGGACTGGTTCCGTTTGTCAATGTAGGTCAGGAAGTAATCCCAGTAGGAGTCATTTTTGGTGTCATCCATGGCGATGAAGAAGTGATGAGGGGTCGGCCTGGCCTTGCCTTTATCCAAACGATCGACATAAGTGGCTCCCGGAAGGGTTAAGACAGCCGTGACGCTGATATCCTTGTTCTTGTCTTGGAAAACATGAACCATCTCTTTTAGTATCTCAAAGGATTCATCTTCGCTATACCCATTGGTATCAATGCCAAGTAGCGGAAGATAGATATCCTTCCGGCCCAGTTCGGCGGCTTTGTTCAGGACATTCAGGTAGCATAGACGGAGCAGGTTGTCCTGGGCATCGTGCTTCTTCTGCGGGATGACGATATGGAGAATATGCTGAAATCCGCTGCGGTAGCCTAAGGTCTCGAAGATCGTTCCAATGGTCTGCGGATGCGAGGCAATGTCTTTGTCGATCAGGCGGTTCTTGGTGGCGGTTAAAAGCGACCGGGTTGCCCGGGCATCCTGATCCTTGACGCCGGAAAGCGGATTGATGACGAGCTCTCCGGACAGACTTCCCAGATCGCCATAGATGATCTTGATTGGCATCGCGGGCTCCTTTCTGAAAAACGGCCGGAATCGACTAACCGAGGATATCCTTTAAGGAAGCTTTCTTCAAAGCGGAGCTTGTCATCGTCTTGACTTTTTCCTTTACCTCAAATCCCCAGGTGGTGAAGTAGATCAGAGCATAGGTCTGCGGATCCTTGGCCGTCTTCAGATGCTCGAAGCCAAACTGCTTGGCCTCTTCCTTGGAAAGCTTCTTCTCTTTCGTATCATCGACAGCCTTCATAGCTTCCTGAACGGCGGGTTCAGTGGCATCGAAGATGATCCCGTTTAACGGCAGGAATTGGAAGCTCTCGTAGAGGTTTTCGGCAATCTTCTCCGTAATCAGGTGGGTCTGCTCCATCGAATGGATGGTCCGGACCAATTCCAGCCGGCTGGCCTTCTTCTTCTTCTCCATAGTCCTTAGCTGGCTCTCAGCTTCCCGCTCAGATAACGGGTGGTCTTCCGGATTGAGGGCGGTCTTATAGAACTTCGGCGACAGCTCCACGCCAAGCCGCTCACAGACGGCTTCCAGTTCAGCTAAGGTGCATTTATGGTCGTGATAGGCTCGTAAATACGTCTCAAGGATGCTCTCATCCGTTTCTCCCTTCTCTTTCAGGGAAGCAAGAAACACAGCTAAGGCATCTGGTTCTCTCTTACTCATAATCATCCTTTCCTGGCCTAGGGCCACCCTAAGGCGGTTACCCTTAGGTCTCTTAGAATCCATCTAAGAACTATTGTAAACCTTTCGTCTCTGCTCTTTTTCGCCTGCTACGCAAATCTAACGTCTGTTGTAGCCTAAGCCAATGAAACCGGCAATTATTAGGATGGTCCAGTTGAGCAGCATCCCCAACAGGCCTGCCCAGATCTCCGACTTCTCCTGATAGTAGAGAATATCGGCAATGAATCCGGCGAATCCGAAGCCGAAACCATAAACAAAAGCCATTGCTGTCCGTGACGTGATGCTATCCTCCTTGCTGTTTCGTATCTGATTCCTGTTCCTTGAATCAGATGACCCTAGCTTAGAGGATTTGGCAATTCCTTATGTTCCGCATGCGGAAAAAAAGAATCCCCATAAGGAGGATTCTTTCGTTGGTATCCGTCTTTCTTCAAATTATTATTTCCGATGAGGAAGAATGAGGAAAACGGATGTCTTCTGCTGGTACTCGAGGTAACTCGGCTTATAGCTTAACATATGCTTCTCTTCCATCGGGATGGAAATGAAGAGAAAAAGGAGTGTGATGAGAATGGCTCCTGTAATCCAATAAATCTCGGTTTTAGAATTGAGAAGGAAGACCAAAGCTACACCATACCAGAAAGAGACTTCTCCGAAATAATTGGGATGCCTCGAATAGGCCCAGAGTCCGACCTGATTGACCTCGCTATGGTCTTTTCGCTGCCGGATAAAGGACTTCATTTGCAGGTCGGAGAGCAACTCTAAGATCACACTGCCCAGCATGATGCTCTCACCTATCAGATCATAATAGGAGAAGGTCAGGCCGTGGCTAACATATTGAATCAAAGGAACTGTGCCAAGGAAGACAAGACAAGTTGGCAAAAGACAAATCCCTAAAAGATTAACCAGCGGATAGGCTTTCCCTGTCTTTTCTTTAAGCATCCGATAACGCCAGTCGACATAGGTAAGGTTATTAAAACCCCAAACAAAGTTTCCGGTCAGTCGTAAGGTATAAAGAATCAGGACTCCTAAATAGAGAAGAGTGCCTAACGTAAAGGCCTGATAGTAAATCAGCATAGCCAGATAAAGGATGACGCTCTGCATAGACCAGTAAGGATCGTAAAGTGAAGCGGATCGTAAGAGCATTCCCATGCTCCAAACCACTACTGTAGCAATCACATCATCCAAAAAGAGGTTCACCACTAAAGATAAATCTAACGAACGAAAGAGAAAAAAGAAGCCGATGCCGCAGCCTGTGGCAAGAAGATAGACCAGAAGATAGATGGCTAATCCCAGAAGCTTGGACTTCTTCATAAGAAAGGTTTAGTTTTGGAAATGGAAGGCACCGCTCGAAATCGAAGAGGTTTTTGTCTTAGCAAAGTAAATCTTTGCAGTGCTGGCATTATCCGTCATATTGCAGTTGGAATCAATACTGGTGATGGTGTAATAAGGGCGAGAATCCGAGGCCCATTCTCCATAAGAATTGGTAAAGGCATCGGTGAAAGATTTCCATCGGGACATCGGACCGTTTTCTGCGGCTGTTAAAGTTGCATAATTGTTTTGACTCAAACTGAAATTGGCAGAAAGGGTGATGGTACCGATTCCTCCGATCACATCCAAACCGCCATTGATGCTAATAGAAGTGAAAGGATTGCTGCTGGTAGCTATTCCCTGACTGTCTTTTGTCTGATAATTCAATCCAATGGTAACATCACTGTTGAAGGTAAGTGCCGGGATGCTGAAAAGGTTATTTAAGGCAGATTTGCCCATAACCAAAGAGAATGTTCCGTAATTCGAGCCGGCGGCGGAGTTAACGGTTGCCGAGGAGATGATCTGCGAGAAGTCGTTGTTATTGAAAACGTTGGTTGAACTTGTTCCGTAGACCGACTTATAGATGGCACCCATAATCTGTTTGCCGGCAGAAATCCCAAGGATTGTTTTGCTGCTCATATCAAGGATGTAATCAAAGATATAGTAGGCGATATTTTTGACAACTTCTTTTTGAGTCGTTTTGAAGACCTCACTGGAAGTGAAATAATCGTAGGTCGTCCACCATAAAGCACCACCTGTTTTGTCGTAGCTTGTCTTGGTCTGGCACATCCAGACTTGTTTTTCCTTAATGAAGACTTCTGTTGCTCTTAGACCATCCGTCGAAAGACTTTGTGCCGACGTGCTTCCAGCAAAGAAAAGAAGGTAAGCATAGGCAGTTTCATCTGCGACAAAGATCCGGGCATCACAGTAAGCAGATAAGGAAAGACTTGAAGAGATACCTAACACTTTGACAGGAACGCTTAAGACACCGGTGATATGGAAATAGTTTTGCTTCGTGGTATCGATGAGGCAGTCCAGCAAGGTGCGGAAACCGGCCATATCCACGGTATAACCGGAGGTGGAGAAGCTCGGGGCCGTGACGGCAGAATAGCTGACCATGTTGATGGTTGCGGAAATAGCCGAGGTCGTGACGACATTGCTGCTCGAGGTCGACGTCAAAGTACCGGAAATCGAGGCTGAGGTGATGCCGCTGGCGGTATAGCTCATCGTTAACGTAATCGTGTTAGCGGAGGTATCGCTGCTGTCGAAGAGCTTCGGCGAAGCCACGATCGTGATGGTTGTATCCGTGAGGGTGACGGTCTTGATGTACTTCTGGGCCAGGAGCTTAGAGATATCTTTAGTCTTGATGATGTTATAGATGGGTAAGCTGGTGGTGCCGTTCTGCAAATACTTGAAATACCGATACATCAGATTGTCGGATTTGACACTATCGATCTGATTCTGGATATCGTCGAGATCGGCTTTGGTCATGGAGATGTGCATGTTGTCGTTGTATTCGCCGACAAACTTATGCTCGCTGAAGGTACTGGTGGTGGAATCAAAGGTGCCGGCATAGGTGAATTCGAGCTTTTGGGTTGCAGTCTTGGTGTTATCCCCGATGAAGGGATGGGTGATGTTGAAGGTGCCCATAGCCTGAGGATTGTTCTTGTTTGATAGATCCACGGCGGCACTGGAGTTGGCTAAGGAGATTGTGGTGGTCTTGCCCTCCGAGGTCGACGCAATCGAACCGGAGGCGGTGACACCGAATTTCTCGAGCTGGGTGGGTAAAGCATAGGCAAAATCAACCAGCTGAGAAGCATTATTGAGCGTGGTGTACTCAGCCTCATCCGTGGCCTTTAAGAACGTATCAACATAGGTATCAAATGTCACGGTGAAGGAGAGGGTGTTGGTGTAGTTGGTGGTCGTGTTATTGACGGTCTTCGACGAAATGAAAGCCCCGTTGACGGAAATGGAAGTGAGGCTGCTGTTGCCGGTGTTGAAAGTCAGGGTGATATCCGAGACTTTGCCGGCATAGGAGGTCGTGCCGAGAAGATAATCCGGTTTGACCGTGACGACCAGCTGTCCTTGGCTGTCATTCGAGACGCTGAGAAGACCTTCCAGTCCCATCAGGGAATCGGCATCCAGATTGGCTTTGAGGTTCTTGTAGTTGTCGCTGGCTTGAATCTCATCCAAGAGTGTCCCCATGCTGTCAATGGAGGAGGTAGCGTCATTGGCATGCTTGTCGATGACGGTCTTGATGGCACCGATCTGATTGTCAGGCAGGCATTGACGGAGAATGTACTGACTGGAATCCTTGTCGTAGTTATAGCCGACATAGATGCTCTTATCCTGATAATAGACGCCGACATCATGTTCGAGTCCGTTATCCGTACCATTGCTGGCAAGGGATCCGGTATTGAGGCTGGCGGTCAGCAGATATTTGCCGGCACCGTAATGGTCGACCCAGCCTTGGACGGTGGACGTATCGATGGCACTGTCGGCTGTCACTTTGGCTAAATCGGCTTTGATGGCACCATTAGCAGAGTAGGCGACAGAATTCTCGTTGTCTTTATAAATTAACGAATAGTTGGCGGAAACCTGCTTGTTGCCGACCATATCGGCTAAGGTGGTGAAGATCGGAACGGCACCGGCAAAATCCGTATAGGTGGCATTCTCTTCCGTCGTCATTGCCGTAATATCGGTATAATCCGCAAAAGCAAAGGTGAAATCCGCTGCAATCTTCTGGTACGACAGCCCTTTGATGGTGAGATTCTTGACACCTGTCTCAGTGGTTTCACCTGCGGCGTTGGTGCCGGTAACGAAGTTACAGTCAATCGTAATCGTGCCATCGCCCAAACCGAAAGCTGACGAATTCACGACCAGCTCAAAGTTCTGATTTTCCGTATAAGAGAACGATTTGACGAATTCTTTGTAGGAACTGGTATCGCCATCCATCAGCTTCTTGAAGGCCGTATCCGAAACGACATGGTTGAGGATATCGCTTAAGCCTTGGTAGGCTTTCTCGCCGCTGGCATCACTGATGTATTTGAAAATGGAATCGACATTGGTATTGCTGATTCTGCCTTTGAAAAGATCGTTGAGCTGGAGATAGGTGGTGTCGTTGACATAGTGAGCCTTGACGGTATTGAGAGTTTTAGTGCTGTCAGAGTGGTTGAGGGTAAGGACATATTCGCCTTTAGCAAGATTGCTGAAGGTCTCCGAGGCGTTGGCCTGCAACGTTCCCGTCAGTGTCGATGACAGAACGGCATCTGTCTTCCGGCTGTCGGTGATAGCGGCGGTGATAGCGACATTGGTCTTCTTGCTGGAGGCAATGGAAGTCAGGGTGGTCAGAATGCTGCCGGTGGCATCGGTGATATCCTGGAAGGAAGTCTTGCTGGCAGACTGATACGTACCCGACGTCAAAGAACCCGAGCCGTTCAAAGCAATCGATAATTTCTTGGTTAATGTGCCATCCGTGGCGTTCTTGGTGGAAATCGTAATCTCATTGGAAGATAGCCCAGTGAAGTTGTCTGCCGTATCCGAGGTAATCGTGATACTGGGAGAGGAAACAACGGTGCTTCCAATCGTGATATCCGGAATCTTGACCAGATATTCATAGCCGGTCAGAGTCTGTGTCTCAATTGATTTGATATCGCTTTGGCTGACATTGATCTGAGACAGAGTCTCCTTGAGGGAGCTGACGGTGACATCGCTGCCGCTGTTGGTGTTTGGCAAGGCGATGCCGATGGCCTGAATCATCTTCACGACGCCGTCAATGGTCTGAGGTGCTTCGAAGGTAAAGCTGTTATTGAAATACTTGATGTATGCATAACCGTCCGACTCATACTGGATGGCAATATCCTTTTCATCGATGGCTTTATAGGTGACTTCCAACGTGGTGGAGACGTTGAAGGAGAGACTGCTGGACTGCGACTGATCGAGGATGAAGTTGGTGAACTTCAGACAAATCGGATCGCTTTCTGTTGTTGTCAGGGTCAGATTCAAAGAGGAGAAAGAGATTTCGGAACTGGCCATCATCTTATTGAAGGTCGTGCTGAAATGACTTTCGGTGGGTGCAGAGGTGCTATCAATATCCGGAACGGTGATGTCATTCGGAGCGGCCGGATTAGTCTTGGTATTCTGAATGGCCTGAAAACCGGACATGCCGGAGCATGTCATGATCAATGCCAGCGATAAGGCACCAAACCAACGACGTTTCATTATAAAGTTCGCGCGTATTAGGATTAACTAATACGTCATAAGTCTACTAAAGGTGAAAAGCAACACCAAATGTTGTTGTGCTAAATAATATTGCTTCAAAACAGTTTGAAACAAAAACAGTTTCGATAAAATATTATTTTGAAACGAAATATTTTACATGTTTGGCCAACTATCGTAATTTCATTGTGTTGAAGTCAGGGATAGTATGGAAAAAGACGAAGAAAACACGAAAACGGAGAGCTCTTCTGAGTCTCCGAAACCAGCAAAGAAGTCATCCCGGATCAAACGATCAACCGTCATTGGCCTCACCGTCTTAGTGAGTGTCTGGGCTGTGGTCGGTGGGTTCGGCGGGTATTTCGTGTATACCCTGATTCATCCAGCCGGCTCCGGCATTAAAACGATTGTCGGCGGAACCAACATTCCGAGCGAAGAAACCGTTCAGAAGGAGCTAAAAAACAACACCCTTCTGGATGACTATAAAGATAAGGCTTATTGTCTCCTTAACTATGCTTTCAACAAGCAGGCGGGCTACACCAATACGCTGACGATAACTCGAGGAAACGTTCAGGCTTCCATCGCAAATCAGGCCGTTCAGTCATGTACATTATCAACACCTGATGGCGTGTACAATCAAAACATTTCATCGGGAGTTGTCTCAACTGCCAACCGCTTCTACGACAATGGAGATGGCAAGATACAAGCTTATGTTTGTTCGAAGACGTCGGACTGGCCGAATAAGACTGCCGATGTTGAAACTTATGATCAGTATATTCAGAAGTATGGCAAGCTCTTCCGTGGCAAATATTACTGTGTCACTCAAACTGATACCAGCAAGATCACGGATGACAATCCTGTCTCCGATATCTTCCTTACCAATGATGCCATTGAGTATGCCAAGAGCGAAGACAAAACAAGACATATCGTCAACGGCGTCTCCATCTACTACATTGCTTCCTCAACGGTGACGACATCCTCGATTGTTAAGAACGATAATGGTTACCGCATTCAGGCAACCTTGAATCCTGCCAAAGGTGCCGATAGTTACTACCTCGTTCAAATGAAGACAACAGGTGGCGTCAATGTCAGCTTTAAATCCACAACCTTGGATTACCAGTTGGATGAAGACCTTGATCTGGTTTCCTGCCGTGCCGAAGACACCTATACCGCGGTAGGAGCGGCAGCAACGCAAATCCTCTGTTCCTACTACTTCCATTCCGATACGACGACGTTCAATTCGGTCTCTGTCTCGATTCCGGCCACCAGCGATACCAGCGACTTTGCTGGCTTCCAGCTCTTCCCCGCTACCGATGCTTAGATAAAGTCTACTGAGGGGGAAAATTCCTAATGAAAAACACTAAAAAAGAAGAAGCCTACAATCCGAAGAAGGGCCGCAAAACATCCAGCAAATTCCGTAAAATCTCGATTATTGCCTTAGTCTCACTGATTTCGTTCTCCATCTCGGGAACGACGGTTTATCTTTCGATGCAGAACAGCTCAAAAGGCAATGCCGATGATAACGTCGTTGTTCCGGATGACAATGACATCAATGGTGGCGGAACCAGCAACGAAGAATCCAACTTCTCCAAGACCATGGGCAAAGTCATGGACAGCAGCGAAATCTATGTCGCTGAGCTCGATGTGGTCGTCAATCCGGGTTCCTCGACCAATGCCTGCACCATCAAACTGAAGAATGTGGATGTCGATCTTTCCAAGATCAACTCTTCTATTTTCAGTCTCTCGGCCAATCTGGAAATCGTCTATGGCAAATTCGATCAGTCGATGACGATTGCCATCGAAGATGATACCTATGCTTATATTAGCTATCTCAGCGGCAATTTCCGTGTTGCGGCTCCGAAGACCATCGATGATGCCGTCAAGACCCTGCAGGGTATCGGCGTAACGATGCCTTCCATCAGCGGCGGTTCCACCTCCGTCTCCAGCATCATCACCAAAGTCACGGATGTCCTGAAGAAGGTTGAAGTCACGGGCGATGCCACGCATGATTTCGATATCAACCTGGGCAGCCTGACCATTGACAGCACGACCTTAGCCAATCTTGATGTGAAGATGCATTCCGATGACAACAACAATCTCACGGGTCTCGAAGTCGGTTCCTTAGCCACCCCGGTCACGGTCAGCCAGGCTTATACCTCGACCGATGCTGCCGGTACCTCGACAACCTCCAGTGAAAAGCTGTTATCCTTCTATCTTTCGACTTCCGTTCCGACCGGTTCGACCTTGACTCAGGCCGTCACGCTGGATTACCGGAGCTATGTCGCTGTCGATGCTTCCAAGTACACCGATGTCACCGATCCGAATTCTTCCGTCTTTACGTCCATTGCCAAGATCTTCTCCGTCGATACCAATGGCATTGTCTCGGCCAAAGCCAACATCGGCTTAGGCATCGGTCTGGATAAGATCAATACCGATAACACCACCTCGGCCTTCATGAGTTTTGATGGCGGTGTTGCCGTTGATTCGTCTGATGTTTCCAAGCTTTTATCCAATTCCAAGTTCCTCTTAACCCTCAACAACAGAAAGACGGCCAATACCACCGGCTCGGAAGTCGCGGATCCGATGGATACGCTTAAGGCTTATTATGAAGGCGGCAGCACCGGTGCGGCCTACATCAATCTCAACGATTCCATCAAGGCTCAGATTCCGGATGCGACCAGCAAAGAGCTGATCGATTATGTCGCCGATGCCGATGGCGGCCAGAAGGCCATCACCGTCATTGCCTCGCAGTTAGGCAAGACCTTGGATTCCCTGCCGATCGATGAGATCAAGCAGGCAGCCAAAGACAAGAAAGTCACCAACAGCGTCATCACCAAGATCTCCGATTTCATCGTCGACTATACCGGCAAGGCCAATGATGCTCTTAACGGCATGACCTTTACGTATGATTCGACCAAGAACGCTTTCATCTTCACGATTGCCAGCTCGGCCATCGGTTTAACCACCGAGGAAGCCGATAAGTACATCATCACTGCGACCGTCAATCTCAATACGACTGCCGGTGCATTGGATACCACCTCTTCCAAGGGTATTTCCAGCATTGTGGTTTCGGGTCTGAAGGTCAACGGCTTAGCCGTCAGTGTCACCTTGGCTCCCAAGGCTGTCAGTGAAATGCCGACGATGTCCTTCAGCGGTGTCTTCGGCACGGATGCCAAGACCAGCGACTATGCCAGCTTTGAGCCGGCCACCGGTATCTTCCGTACCTTAGGCAATTATGTTGCCAACAAGAAGGGTCAGGTCAATTATTCCCTGACCTTCCTCGATAAGACCAGCGATACGGCCACCAAGGCCAGCTACATTGCTTCCGGTACGATCGGCGTGGATATGACCAAGGTCACTTCCATCCAGAGCTTCAACGGCAAAGATGCTAATGGCAATGCCACGGGCATTGATACCGACTTAGCTGCCGGCAATTATTATCTTGGCATGACGATGAACACCGGCGATGGTACCTTAAGCCATGACGTCAAGATCGCCTATCAGGAAGCGGACAGCACCTCCGGCAAGCATAACCTTTATCTCAGCTACAACGATGTCTTCAAGAACTATGTCAGCGATGCCAGCATGAGCGACATCATCACGATTCTCAATCAGAAGACCGGCACGACCAATTCGTCGGACGGCTTAGCGGCGATGGAGAATGTCCTGTCCCTGCTCAAGGCCAACCAGACCTTCATCGATGATCTGAAAGCGGTCGAAACGAATCATACCATCAAGGGACTGACCTCCTTTGTCGGCTTAGCCAATGGCGTCAACGCCGATGGCACCGCGGATACCACGAAGCTTGTTCTGACCCTGAATACCGATAAGATCTTCACCGGAACCTCGCTCTTCGGTCAGCTCAATGCGCTTACCATCACCATCGATACCGATGTGACGACGGATGCCGATGGCAATCCGCTTCATTCCTTGGCTTCCATCGAAGTCACCGGTTTGGTTGCTTCGCCGGATGTCCTTAACTTCAAGATGACCTTCCCGACAGCGGATAAGTTCATTGCCACGACCGTCACGGATACCACGGGCTATACCGAGATTGTCGATGCTTCCAGCATCGTCAATGCTTTCTATAATCTCCCCACTCAGCTCAAGACCTATGGCCTGAAGATCGATGCCGACATGACCCAGACGGATAAGACCAAGACCAACGAGAAAGGCGAGTATGATACCTCGTCTCTGTTCTCCATCGGCGGCACGGTCAAGGTCGATGGCGATAACGGCTATTATGGCGGCACCGTCCATCTCTATCATGATTCCTTAGCCAACATCGGCACTTCCAATACGGCCAAAGCCGATCAGAAGATCGAATTCCAGTATAAGACCAAGGATGATGCCGGCACGGCCATCGACAATCCGCAGTTTGTTGCGGAATACAACGACCGCATGCACATTCTGATGCACAAGAACACCGTCAAGGATCTCATCAACACCGTCAGCGAGGATACGAAGTCCCATACCTTATTGGAATCCTTGGATACCGTCCAGAACGTCACCAACGGTCTGCCGATTGTCCAGGCCATTGCCGACAAGAATCCGAGCCTCCTTCTCAAGTATCAGTATGTTTACAAGGTTTCCTTCGATGACAAGGCCAATACCATCACCCTCTACCTGGATCGGACGCTCTTTGATAAGACGGCCAAGGCTCATGATGACAGCGATGCTGCCACGATGACCATCACCTATGATGACACCACCGGCAAGACGCCGAGTCTGACTTCCGTCAAACTGAATACTACCATCAATACCGTTACCGGTTATACCACCTCAACGGATGCCAATGGCAATTCCGTCGTGACTCCGGTCAGCGATTCGACCACGGTTGCTACGACCAATACCATCAGTGCCATGATGTCTTTTGTTCCGTATGCCAACGTCGAAGTTCCGACGGTTGCCACGACAGATGATGGCAAGTCGGGTCTCTTCATTGATCTCGACAGCGCTGCCATCAAGACCTTGCTGAAGTCGGGCGTTGAGACGACCGATTACAACTACTACAACATTGCTGGCAATGCCAACATTGATCTCACTGCCAACCTCGACGAGGATTCTTCCCTGAAGTTAGAGCAGTATTCCTTCGATCTTGGTCTCAACCTGACCTTCTTCATTGCCGATAACACCGTCTATACCGATATCAATGTCAACAACGGCCAGAAGGCTTCCACGCAGGATGGCTACTCCGATACGGAGTTCCGCATCAGCGGTGAGTCTGTCTATGTTTCCAAGACGTCACGTTCCAAGGGTACCAATGCTTCCGATACCGATGGCGCCTTGACCAGCAAGAACTACAAGACGACCAAGGCTGAGGTCAAGAGCAATTGGACTTATTTCGTTCTCAGCGAGACTCTCGACATCGATTCCAAGGTGGCTGGCCGGACCTTGATGGCTCAGCTCTACAAGGCCTTAGGCGGTCTGACGGATTCGACTTCTTCTACCCAGACGACGAATGCCAATTTCAATCTTGGCTTAAAGGATGATTTCTCCGGATTGATTTCCTCCTTAACGCATACCACGACCAGCAAGGCGACCAATAAGTATTCGGCTGTCTTCGATCTCGGCTCCTTATTGAGCGATACTTCGGATCTGAAGGATATCTTAAGCTTCGGTAGTGGCGAGCTTGATCTCTATGATCAGACTGTCACCGCCAGCGATGGCACCATCAGCAATCCGTTCTATGCCGTCGGCTTCAACATGAACGTCGGCGTCGTTCCGTATACCAAGTCCGTTAGTGGCGCGGATACCACCGTCAACCTCCTCAACGCTTCCGTCAAAGCCAGTCTCCACAGCCGTGCCGATAACGATATGTGGACGGCCACGACCACCGATGAAGTCCAGAACGTCAAGAACACCAAGATGGGTACCTTCTTCAAGTACATCAGCACCTTCGATAGCTATGCCAAGACCAACAATCTGGCCAACTACGACATCACCAGCTACACTCTCAAGACCAAGGAGCTCTATGACTTCACCAACTGGAAGCTGACTCAGTTCACCAACGACTATGTCATCAACGACAATGCCTCGGCGGCCATGGTGACCTTCAGCGATGCTTCCGGCGACAACGCCGTCTACTTCCGGGTTGACTAACTGATCCGAACTGAAAAAGCCGTCTCTTCCCGCTGGGGAGGAGACGGCTTTTACTTTGAATCTATGACTTCTTTTCGGAGGGCTGTGTCGTTTCTTTCTTTGTTTGAAAGAAGCGTGGGAACGGATTCGATAGCCCCATCTTCTCGCTGGCTTGGATCAGTCCGTAGGAGGCTAGACTTCCGACGATCCCGTTGACGGAGAGTTCGACGATGAAGTTGATGCCGATCACGGCAATGACGAAGATGAACGGATTGGCGGCATTCCAGCCCTGGGAGACATAATACGAGACATAGTTGTCCTGCACGGCCTTGGCCGTAAAGAAGAAAAGACAGAACAGCGTCATGAAGAAGAGCGTATTGAAGAAGGAGACGCTTAAGGAAGCCACCAGGGAACTGACATAGCCTTTCTTATCCTTCTTCCGGACCAGATCGAAGAACAGCCCGGCCAAGAACCCGGCCAGCATCCGGGCGATGAAACACATGCAGACAAGACCGAGGATCTTCCGGGCCGGGGAGATGTCGGTGGCCGAAAGCAGCAAGGTTCCCATGGCATCCATGCCGGTGAAGGCCTGAATCAGGGAGATGGCTCCCCAGACGGCCCCGCTGATGGTCCCCATCACCGGGCCGAAGACACAGGCCATGATGGCCACCGGAATGCCCATCAAGGTGATGGTCAGGGCCGGAGTCTGGATCGTCCCGAGCGGCGTGAATCCGAAGATGCACTGGATGGCGATCATCAGGGCAATGAGGGAGAGAACGTAGACGCTGTTGTTCCGCCGTTTCATAACGAACCCTCGTTCTTAAGATAGATATCGTAAAGCCCTTCAAAGACGAGCTGAGGATTGTAAGTGATGTCGAGTCCTAAAAGATCCTTGAGGTAAGGGCTGTCCTTGCCGGTGAGGATCTTCTTCAGCGGCTTTCCGTATTCCTTCTCCATGGCCTGACTGTAAGAGGCAATCAGGGACTGATAGCCATAGAGGATTCCGGAGGTCAGCGACTCTTTGGTGGATTTGGCAATCCGGCGCTGCGGACGGACTAACTCAAAGTCAAGAAGCTGGGCATTGTCCTTCACCATCTCATCGGCAGAGGCCAGCAGTCCCGGGAACAGGGAACCTCCCAGAAACTCCCGCTTCTGAGTGACCACCGTAAACGAAAGAACCGTCGACAAGGAGATGACAAGGCAGTCGGTGTCATAGTCATTGACGGCACCTAAGCCAGCAGCCAAGAGGTCGCTTCCGACCTCGCTCGGGTTATCCATCTTTAAAATAAGACCGGTCTTCAGACTCCGTGAAAGGACAAGACACTCTTTCCCGATCAGCCGGGAAACAGCGTTCTGGATGGCTAAGGTAAGACTGGGAACAACCGAGGCTAATAGCACTCCGTCAAAGTCTTTCGAAGCCAAATGGCAATACGTTAGAAAGCTTGCCAGAATCTGCTCATATTCTTCTTCGCTTTTTGTTTTGTCAGCGAAAGTTCTAAAAGAAAAAACTTCTTTTCTCTCTTGAAAGACGCTGGCTTCAAGATAAGCGTTCTCTAACGACAGAAGCAATACCATGGGGCACCTCCTCTCTGGTCTTAGCGCATCCTAAGTACCAGGCGTTATTGCCGTTTCAACAGCAAGAGGATACCATTTTATCCTGCGGTTTACAACCGAAAAAGCCGTTTCCCACTGGGAGGGAGACGGCTTTGGAGTCTTCGTCGTCTTAGTTACGGATGACCGCCGCCGCCCGGGTTCTGTCCGCCGCCGCCAGGACCGCCGGAGTTACCGGAAGTGATGGTACCGATGACGGTGTTCATCGACGAAACCGTCGCATTGCCAACGGCCGTCCCGCCGACATAAACCGTATACGTTCCGCCCTTAGTGATATAAGGGCTGGCGAAGACGGCGGCATTGCCGGTCTTGGTCGTCGTGTTGGAAACCAAGGTCGTCCCGTTGGCATCCTTTAAGGCAATCACGGTTCCGGCAGCAAAGTTACTGGTTGCACCATAGGAGATCGAGTAGGCCGTCGAGGTCGTCTGCGGCGTCTCAAACATGCCGGTCGTGCCGGTGGCCATCAAGGTTCCGCCGTTGATGTAGATGCCGTTATCATCGCTGTTCTCATTCTCAGCGGCACTGTCCAGCGGCGAATTGCCGTTGTCAGAGCTGCCTTCGACGATGACGGTACCGCCATTGAAGACAAGGGAGCCGTTGGAATCCAGACCATCGCCGCCGGCGGTCACATGGATCGTGCCGTCGTTGATGATCAAGGTCTCCTGATAGAACGTCTTATCGGTGGCAAGATAATCCGAGGTCGCATTCATGCCATCATCGCTGGCAACGATGGTCATTTGTGTGTTGGACCCTTTGATGACGACGGTCGAGCCCTGCAAGCCTTCATAGCAGGAGGTGACGTTTAAAGCCAGGTTGGTTAAGGTCATCGGACCATCGCTGGATAAGGGCTGATCCAATGTGGCGGATGTGAAGGTGGAATTGGCCATATTCAGATAGCCGTCATTGACATGGACGCCATCATCGGTGGTGTTGAAATTGAGTGTCGCATTCTCCACCGCAAGATAGTACTTTTCAGAGAAGATGTCTTCGCTGGTTCCGGTATCCTCATTCTCCTGATCGATTTCACCGACCCGGAAGCCTTTGACCGACTCCTGCAGAGCATAGGTGCCTGAGCGGCCGCGCTGTTCGGAATCGACCTTCTTATAGGTGGTTCCGTTTTGGACGAACTTGAAATCATCGGCTTCATAGTCGCCGGAGGAAATGAGTGTCGCATCGTAGGCGACCCAGGTACCGGTATTCTGGATGGTGTAGGTGCCGCCGTTGACATAGAGGAAGGAATCCGCCTGGATGCCATCGCCGGTGCCGGCATAGGTAAAGGTCACATCCGTCAGCCAGACATAGCCGGCCGAATTGATGTAATTGGAGGTCCCTAAGACAAAGGAACCATCGGTATTGAGCAAATCATCGATCTCGGCATGGATGCCGTCTTTGCCGGCATCCTCGACATGGATGATGGCATCCTTTCCCAGCACGGTCTCGGCACTGATGCCATGACCGGAAAGATCCCCTAACGCATTCAAATTCAGAGTGACATCCTGGATCAGCATCGTCTTGCTGGCTTTGAGGCAGCTGTTATAGGAGGTGACAGCGAGAGTGCCTTTGCCGTTGACGACCAGATCGCCGGTGATATCGACGGCATTCTTGGCTTTCGACTGGCTGGCGGTGATGGTGTTGACGGAGCCTTCGACTGCCGTGATTGTGACTAAGGTCGGCGTCTCTCCGCCGCTGACCTGAATGGCTTTCTTGCTGGCCGTGATGGTAGCATTGTTGAGATAGATATGAACAGCACCGGCGGTCGTCAAAGTGATGGTGATATCGGTATAATCGGCCTGATTATAAAGATAATTGCCGGCTGTGGTGATGATCGAGCTGGCATCGGTGATGGTCGTGATCGTATCCGGCAAGGCCTCATCGGCCATGGCGGTAGCCTGGGTCGTCGTCAGGATGGTCGAATAGTCCTCAATCGCTGTATAGGTATAGCCTTCGCTTGCCGTGTAGCTGGTGGTGTCGCTGGGGGTGATCTCATCGCTGGTGCTGGTGCCATCATCCTTGCCGGCAGCCGAATTGCTGGTAGAGTCATTGTACTCACTGGCACTGGTGACAGCCGTGCTGTCAGAAGCGACGCTGGCGGTGGAAGTCACGGCGGTGGAGTTGCTGACGGAACCGGATGTTACCGTCGTGGCGTTGCAGCCGACCAAGGCTAAGGCGGCTAACAGCGGAAGGAACAGACCTTTCTTTCTTAATCTCATAAGGGAAATCCTCCTCTTTTATTGCCTTCACTATAAAAGAGGTACCTTAAATCAGCCTTAAACAAATAAAAAAATTAAAGCGTTATTTCAAAAGCAATGTCTTGTTTGGAATGGACACTGGCTTTGATCTTGCCGTGATAATCACTGACGATGGCCTTGGCAATCGAGAGACCTAATCCCGTTCCGCCGGTCTGCGAATTGCGGGAGCTGTCCGTCCGGTAGAAGCGGTCAAAGAGACGGTTAGGATCATCCTGGTACTCATAATCGATGGCATTAGCAAAGATGAGGTGGATCTGACCATGCTTCTTATGCAGAGAGACTTTGATCCAGGTGGACTTCGGCGTGTATTTGCTGGCGTTCTCCAAGAAGATCTCACAGAGCTGCTTCATCGTTCCCAGATCGGCCTGATAATGAATATTCTTGGCAATGTCTTCCTGAATCTGAATGCCTTTTTCGTCGTAGACCGGACGGAAGGACTCCAGCTGATCCCCGATGAGATCGGACAAATCGATATCCTCCGGATTCTGCTTGAGGCTGCCTTCGTCCAGCCGGGACAGATAAACCAGCTGGTTGGTCAATTCGCTCATCCGGGTCACCTGATTGGCGATGGAAGTGGTCCATTTGCTGGTGCCGTTGAGGCTTTCCATGACTTCGTTATCGGCCTGGATGATGGCTAACGGCGTCTTCAGGGAGTGGGAGGCATCGGTGATGAACATCTTCTGCTTCTGCTCGCTTTCAATGGCAGGTTTGACGATGACCTTGCTTAAGAGCACGACCAAAAGGGCAAAGCCGACCAGCCCGGCACAGCTGATGATGAGAGAATAGTTCCGGAAGGTCGCAAAATTCGTCAAGGCTGCCTGCCGATCGACAAAGATATAACGATCAGTGTTGTCGCTGGTGGTATAGGCCAGATATTTATAGTAGTCCTGATAACCGGAAGTTTTCTTGGCCTGATAAAGGGTGGTGGCCATCGTTTCGGCTTCCGTTTGAGTCAGCGAGGCAATGTTTTTGACGTTGCTGTCGATGATGCTGCCGTCGGTTGAAAAGGTAACAGTGAAATAACGGGTCTGGAATGGCGTTTCGGCTGTCATTCCCCGAGTGGGATTGTTGTTGCCGATGGCCGGACGATAAGCGGAGTCCACCGATGTTGCAGCAGAAGTGGAGGAACTGGCCGGCGGCGGGGTGGTGGAGGTGTCATTCGGATTGTTCTTGTCCGGGAAGGTGCCGTTGTTCTCTTTCAGGACCTCCAGAATCCGGGAGCCTTCCTGATCCACGGAGACATAGTTGGTGATGTTGATGGAAAGGATGATAATGAAAAGGATCAGCGTGAGGCTGGAGAGCGAAATGGCGATGAATTTCCAACGGATTTTCTTGATCATTGAATGATATTCAGACCGTATCCCTGATTCCGGTAAGCCTTGATCTCGACATTGCTGTTCAGCTGCTTCAGCTTCCGGCGGAGATAACTGACAAAGACATAGACGTTCTCTTCGGTCGAGCATTCGTCGCTGTTCCAGGCGGAATTGAGGATGGTATCGGTCGGAACGATCTTGGTGGGGTTCTTTAAGAGAAGCTCCATGATCTGCAGCTCTTTGTTGACAAGCTTGATGCTTTCCTTGCCGACTAAGATCTCACAGGACTGCCGGTTGAGAGTGAGGTTGCCGTAAGTGAGGTTCTCGTCCTGCACCGGACCGTCCCGTCGGGTCAAAGCACGGATCCGGGCCAGCAGGACCTTGATGTTGAAGGGCTTGGTCAGATAGTCATCGGCACCGAGGTCGAGGCCTTTGACGACATCATCCGGCTGGGATTTGGCGGTGAGGATCAGTACCGGGGTGTCTTTGCCTTGGCTGCGGATTTTCTTTAAGACTGTCAGACCGTCGACTTTCGGCATCATGATGTCCAGGATGATGAGGTCATAGTCGGAGGCATCCAGATAATCGAGGGCTTCCTGGCCGTCATAGACGCTGTCCACGGAATAATCGTTCCGCTTTAAGAGCAGACTGATGGCATCGGACAGTTCGACTTCATCTTCCGCAAACAGGATTTTCATAGTCTCAATCCCTCTCTTTTATTAGATAGATTATAAAACGAAGGAGCTCCCTTTGCCTAAAAAAGGGGAAAAGATTTCTCTTTTCTCCCTTTAATTTACTCGCTTAACCTTAAGGGAAGCTTAAAGAGGCGAGTCTGAGATCAAAAGAAGCTTAGGCCATTGACTCGTAATGGGACTCCATTGAATGGACAATGACGAGGTGCTGATCCTTCAGCACTCGGTAGACCAGCCGATGCTCCATGTTGATCCGCCGGGAATAATAGCCTTCCAGATTGCCGACAAGCTTCTCGTAACGCGGAGAATTCTGAAACGGGTTGAGGGACAGGACATCCAAAAGCTGCTTGGCTTTCTTTTCCAAGCCTGCCTCGGCCAGCTTCTTTTTGTCTTGTTCAGCGTGAGCGGTGAATTTAACGGTCCACATTACCATTTCTCACCTTTGACATAGGTCGTCATCGTCGCCGGCTCTCCCTTAGTAAGATCCGTTGCCTTCTTTGATTTGCTGAACCGGTTTTTTCTTCTTTCCAACAATGGAAAAAAAGAAGGAGAAAAGGGTGAATCCGATAAGAACAGCCCCCTGGATAAGATAGGCTAACCACAAAGTATTTGTCATTAAGGAACCGGAATACCCACTTCCAAAGGAAATTGCCTTGGAGATTTGATTAAACGATAATTGTGAGAAGGAGAGGGAGATGCCGTAGCTCAAAAAAAGAAAAGGAGCAAGACTGGCTAAAAGCAGGGCAACAATTTCTTTTCTTTTCTTTCCCATCAATTGCTGCAAGACGGCAATATCATGCTGGAGATCTTGTGTTGTATTGAGAACATACAGCAACGACACAAAAAGACAAATCAAAGCAGCAATCAAGAAAATGATTTGGAAAAAATAGGCCGTATGGAGTGTATTTTGGTAGGCTTCTACACAAGCTTTCCAGGTTAACGACTCTACTTGAAGATTCCCGTTAAGATACTCTGACACGTTACGTGTTAGATAGTCTGTTCCTGCAAAACAATCACTTTTAGGGACAAGGTCTGTGTAGCCAAGACGGATTTGTCCGACGATTTTATCGAACAGGGAATCCGAGATCAAAACACAATCCTTTAAGTTCCTTGTGGAACTGTTGAGAACAAAAGAACCAGAAACGATAAAACTATCACCTAAAGATAGCCCAAAATTGCTAAAAGCATTTTCGGCCAGAGGCAAATGGTATTGTTTTTCCTTTTGATAAGGATCAAAGAAAGAATGATCGGACTCTTGTTCGCGGCCAGTGGAATAGATAAATTTTAGGGCCGCATAACTGCTGATACTCTGATCTTCAGGAATGAGAATTTCATTTTCCGCCATAGGCAAGGATCCTTGATAATAAAGTTTGCCGTCTTCTTTTGTAGCCGGATTGGTAGAGCAAATGGCATCGGAGGAAAAATCCGATACTCTCAATAGACTTGTCAGCTGCAAAGGAATTTGCAGAGTTTGGGGGCAAGTTAGCTTCTCCTGCTCACAATATGTTTGGTATTGCGTTAACAGGGCTTGCAGGGAATCCGTAAAAGAGGAGTCACGGATTCCACTGTCTTCCAGGCAGCAAAGATAGTCTTTTTTTCGTAAAATAGCAGGAAAGCCTCTGTCGGGAGTAAAATCTTGGATATCACTGATTTTGTCGATGATTCCGGCAATGATAAATTGGCTTTTCCGTCGCTCATGAGGGATGGCATAAACACATTGCGATAAGGAAACAGGAAGAGAATCCTGAATACCAAAAGAATGCCCCTCTTTTGCTGAGAGGTAGTTATCGAATTCAGAAGTAATGACGATAGGATAACAGGGAGAGGCAGAATCATTGGCTTGGGAAACGTTGGCATTATTAAGAAGGGAGAGGACATTAGCAGAAAGGTCTGGAGTCAAATCTTCGGCACAGGCCAGATTCAAGTACTGACCATCCAAAGGAGAGGACATTGCCATTTTAGTAAAATGGAATCCCTCTTTTCCGACTTGGGGCAATGAAAGAGAAGTATCTTTGCAAACAACCTCATTTTCCTGAGAAGGCATTTTTGGAGTGGCTGTCAGCAAGGATTCCTCTTCGTTGATTCCTTTAAAGCCAACGAAAAGAAAAGATCCCATTAAACTGACAATGAGGAAGAAAACACTGAAAAAGAACTGCATCTTATGTTTTAAAGCTGCCGCTGCTGATAGTTTTATGATTGGCAGAAAAGAATGCGACCCTTTCTCTTTTTCGGCATTCTTTGAAGGAGAGACCATTTCGTTGAGCGGCTGAATGGGCGATGAGGGCAGCTTCACTAAGGTCTGATTTTCAATACGGAAAACATTGCTTTTATTTAATATTTCAGGGTCGCAATCATGGGTGACCACAATGACAATTCGTGTTTTGGCTATTGTCATTAAGGCTTGAAAGACAAGACATTTGTTTTCATTGTCAAGATTGGCTGTTGGCTCGTCTAAGAGAATCAAAGAACTTGAACGGCAAAGAGAAGTGGCAATCTCCGTTCTTACTCTTTCGCCTTTGGAGCAAAGAGAAAGTTTTCTCTTACGAATTTCCCACAGACCTAACATCTGTAGATATTCGCGGATCTTTTCCTTGTCGCCCGTGACAAAAGAAAGATGGTCTTCCACTGAAAGTTCAGGAAGACAGCAATTGTCAACGGTAACATAGGAAAAAGAGTTTTCCCATGGCAGGTTCCTATGACCATCCTCAACGAATGATAGTTGTCCATCGAATTGCTTGTTTGCCCCTGCCAAGGCATTGAGAAACGATGTTTTGCCGGATCCGGACGGCCCCGTTATCAGCTGAAGAACGCCGACAGAAAAGACGGTTTTATTTGTCTTGAAAAGAAGATGTTTTTTCTCCGTGTCTGCAAAAAGCGAAAACGATTTTACTTCAAGTGAGATCATGCCTTGTAATAATCTTTTTCAGTGTTTGCCTTTTTGTTTGGCTCCCTAGACCAGCAAGCAAGCAAGTTATAGAAAGTAAAATTTGTTTAATTTTCATTACTTAAGTCTCATGATGATTGTATCGCTACAAATTTTAGGTGCTCTTTATTTTATTGATGTTAATCATCAAAGCCTTTTCATGTCTATTTTA
This sequence comes from Bacilli bacterium, assembly GCA_022647725.1. Lineage (GTDB taxonomy): Bacteria > Bacillota_I > Bacilli_A > RFN20 > CAG-288 > Enterosoma. The sequence goes on along the minus strand of JALCLG010000001.1, from coordinate 602,969 downwards.
TTTCTAATGGCCAAGAAAAAAACTGTTAAAAATATCAATCCAAGTTGCGTGACTGAAAAGATGAATACTGTCTGCCAAGAGAAGACAAATAGCGGGATTATTTCCTCTATTTTATAAAAAGCTATCAGAGAATGATTCAAAGCAGGGGCCAAAGCAAAATATAAAAGGATACTCCCTAGAATAGCGAGTGCTTGAAAAATAGCAATATAGGAAAGGAAAACAAGGTTTCCACGCTTAAAGCTGCCGTCAGAAAGGCGGAAAAACAGTTGGGTGGAAGACCAACTGTCTTTGACTCCGGTTAGGAAAAGAAAATAACTGGCGAGAGAGAGAACAATCCCACCCCAGACGAAAGAAAAATAAAGGTTCGATGATGCCAATTTTGATTTCCAAAATATCAAAGTTGAATCGCCTTTGCTATCGGTTAAAAAGAGCGGGCCGCTTGCCAATGATGTTGAGTTCTTGAAGAAGAGAGAAGAGCAGTATCCCAGTGAATTGCTGTCTCCTTGGCTAAGTAGTCCAACGGCCCTGGGGACGAGAATTGGATTGTTGCATAAGAGAAGGTTTTGCCTGGCCTGCGAGGTTGTTTTTGAAAAAAGCGAATCCTTTTCAAGTGTTTCCTCGGTAACAGTGCTTTCAGGATAGATCTTTTCAATGCTTAATATCAGCGTTCTTCCAGAAACAATGACGGAAACGTTATCTCCTGTCTTCCAATTTCGTTTCTGACACATTCCGGAAGGAAGAATGATGCTGTTAGGCATTGTAATAACAAGATTTGCAGAGGGAAGCGCTAGAGAATCATCATCGTTATAGACGGAAAAGGAAGATTCATCGTCTCCAACAAAGGTTAAGGAGAAAGGAGTGGCAGTTTGAACACTCCCCTTTTCTTTTTCCTGAGTCAGAACACCATTGATTCCACAGGCATTCAAATGGTCATAGACGAAAGAACTCCCCGTATTGGCAGAAAATAGTGAGGAAAACAAAACAAAGCAGTTAAGGACGATAAGGATGGGAAAAAAAACAGCAAATCGCTTTGCTGTGCTTGAAAAGAGACAGCCTAAAAGCTTTTTGAAAATGGGGAAAGGAAGAGATGACTGTTTTTCTTTTGGCGCTGATGAGGCTGGTATTGTCGTTGAATCCACCATCAAATCTTGGTCTGTGCTACAAACAAGTGCCTTATCAGGCCTGTAAGAAATAATAACATCAGCAAAATCTTTTCCCTGAGGGACGCTATGGCTGGCAATAATTACTATTTTTGTGCGACTGAGATTCCGAATCAGCACAGCTATTTTTTCCTGACAGAGGATATCAAGATTTGCGTCGGGCTCATCCAAAAGAATGATTTTCCGGTTTTGAAGACAAAGGCGGGCCAATCCGAGCCGTTCTGCTTCACCTTTGGAAAGAAGATTCGCTTTTTCACTTTCTTTCCCAGTGAGTCCCACTTTTTCCAATGCATCGTGAATCGAAGACTTGTCGGAGGAGAAAAGACGCAGATTTTCGTAAACCGTGAGGTTCATGCTGATGGAAGTATCTTGGCCAAGATAGGAAATCTCCTGCTTAAAATTCTTTTGTATTCCGCAATAATGAATCTTTCCCGAAGACTTTTTTTCCAATCCTGCCAGGATTTTGAGAAAGGTTGTTTTACCACAGCCGGAAGGACCGGAAAGATAATATATTCTTCCGGGAGCAAAGCCATAAGAAAAGGGTTGGAAAATAAGGTTCTTTCCGTAGGATTTGCTCACGGAATCAAGAATGATGCTAAGAGAGTTGTTTTCATCTCTGTGAGAGTTGCAAATACATTTTTTAAATTTCATGGTGACTGTAAACTCTAGTATCCTAGCATTTTTCAGTTAATTAGAAATATAAACTTTTTAATTGCTTTGAAAATGAATCTTAAAAAAGGCCCCGCCATTCCTGGCGGAGCCTTCCTAAGCTCAGTTACTTCTTCGAATTGATGAAGCCCTTGATGTTGGAGACGTTCTCGTAGAGCTTCGAGCAGCCATCCTCGCCGGAGACAATCAGCGTCGGGGCAGAGGTAATCCCATACTTCTTGGCCAGCTCGGATCCCTGAGGATCCTCCGCATAGATTTCATCAAACGGCAGACCGGCCTGGGTGAGATAGACCTTGGCCTGACGGCAGTTCGGGCAGGTCTTGGTGGCTAACAATACCATCTTCGGACCCGTCTTCTTCACACTGCAGACGGTCGGTGCTTCGCCGCAGCCACAGCTGTCGGCATCATGATGAGCCGTCGTGGTGGCTTCCAGCTTTGCCGTACTGGTTTCCTTGCCGAAGAGTTCTTCCGGCTGATAGGTCTTACGGGTATTGAACTCGCTGACCTTGCCATCGTTCCAGTTGCGGACCGGACGATAGTAGCCGGTGATACGGGAGTAGACTTCCGCTTCACCGCCGCAGGTCGGGCAGGTAAAGTGCTCGCCGGCGATATAGCCGCACTTCGGGCAGACAGAGTAGGTCGGGGAAAGGGTGAAATAAGGAAGCTTGAAGTTAGCCGCAATCTTCTTGACGAGACTGGCAGCCGATTTCCAATCCGGAAGTCTCTCGCCTAAGAAGGCGTGGAAGACCGTGCCGGACGTATAGAGCACCTGCATCTTATCTTCCATCTCAAGAGCCTTGAAGATATCATCGGTGTAGCCGACCGGCAGATGTGAGGAGTTGGTGTAGAAGGGGGCGCCGCCGTTCTTGGCAGCCGTCTTGATATCCGGGAATTCGGCAACATCGTGCTTGGCGAAACGATAGGTGGTGGATTCAGCCGGCGTAGCCTCAAGATTGAAGAGGGCATCGTACTTTTCCTGATAGTCGCTGAGACGGGTCCGCATATGGTTGAGAATCTCAACCGCCAGATCCCGGCCTTCGACCGAGGTCAGATTGCCGTTGAACCATTTGGCGTTCTCGAGCGCTTCGTTCATACCGATGAGACCGATGGTGGAGAAGTGATTCTTGAAGGTGCCAAGGTATCTCTTCGTATACGGATACATGCCCTGATCCATCAGCTTGGTGATGACCTTTCTCTTAATATCGAGAGAACGGGCAGCAATATCCATGTATTTGTCGACCATCGCATAGAACTCTTCCTTGGTGTTGGAAAGGTAAGCCATTCTCGGAAGGTTAAGGGTGACGACACCGATACTACCGGTGGATTCACCGCTGCCGAAGTAACCGCCGCCCTTCTTGCGAAGTTCACGGAGATCGAGTCTCAGACGGCAGCACATTGAACGGACATCGCTCGGCTTCATATCCGAGTTGATGTAGTTGGAGAAGTAAGGCGTGCCGTACTTGGCAGTCATTTCAAAGAGCAGTCTGTTGTTCTCCGTCTCGGACCAATCGAAGTCCTTGGTGATGGAGTAAGTCGGGATCGGATACTGGAAGCCACGGCCGTTGTAGTCGCCTTCGATCATGATTTCGATGAAGGCCTTATTGACCATATCCATTTCCTTCTTGCAATCGCCATAAGTGAACGGCATTTCTTTGCCGCCGACGATAGCCGGAAGGTTCTTCATATCATCCGGGCAGGTCCAATCCAGGGTGACGTTGGTAAACGGTGCCTGGGTGCCCCAGCGGGAAGGCGTGTTGACGCCATAGATGAACGACTGGATGCACTGTTTGACTTCGTGATACGGAAGATTATCGACCTTGACAAACGGAGCAAGGTAGGTATCGAAGCTGGAGAACGCCTGAGCACCGGCCCATTCGTTCTGCATGATGCCAAGGAAGTTGACCATCTGGTTGCAGAGGGTCGAAAGATGCTTGGACGGAGCGGAAGTGATTCTTCCGGTGACACCGCCGAGTCCTTCCCTGATGAGCTGCTTCAGAGACCAGCCGGCACAATAGCCGGTCAGCATCGAAAGATCGTGGAGGTGGAAGAAGCAATGACGATGCGCTTCCGCAATTTCCTCATCATAGACTTCCGTCAGCCAGTAGTTGGCGGTGATGGCACCCGAATTGGAGAGGATGAGACCGCCGACGGATAACGTCACCGTGGAGTTCTCCTTCACACGCCAATCCTTATCGGCACCGATATAGCTATCGACCAATTTCTTGTAATCGATGAGCGTTTCATGCGCATTACGGACCTTCTCATGCTGGGAACGGTAAAGAATGTAGGCCTTGGCGGTCTTCTGATAGCCGCACTTCATTAAGGCTTTCTCAACTTCATCCTGGATTTCCTCAACGTTCGGGCAAATGACGCCTTTGTCATTGAGCGAAGACTCCACAATGAGTTCGACGGCTCTGGCCATCGTCGAAATATCCCGGGCAGCAATCTCACTAGTCGAGACAAATGCCTTCGCTACCGCATTTTCAATCTTTCCGGCTTCAAATGGAACTTTTGAACCATCTCTTTTAATAACGTTTTCCATAACTTTACTTTTTCCTCACAATCCGAAGTTAAAGGATTTCGTATCAACATCGACCGCTTTTCCTTCCCGAAGACTTCTCGGCACATCGATGAGACGTTGGTTGGTACTTCCGCGGAACAGACAGTCCTTGCTAAGAAGAGAGATAACGAAGGGACCATCGACGAGAACGTCGAGGTTTTTCAGTAGTTCCAGAGCATAGGGACCGGCATCGCCGCGGATGAGTTCATCGTAGGTGTAGCCCGTGTAGCTCCAGATATTAAGCCCTTTCTTTTTCAATTCCTGGCAGAGAACAGTCAACGCTTCACTCTGAACGAAGGGATCGCCTCCCGAGAGGGTGACACCATCAATATATTTGGTGGCGAGGATGTCATTTAAGAGGGTTTCGAGCGGATACTCTTTGCCGCCTTCCGGATTCCAGGTTTCTGGATTCTGGCATTGGGGGCAATGGTGTGGGCAGCCTTGGGTGAAGACAACATAACGAACCCCAGGTCCGTTGACAGCGGAATGTCTCTCGATTCCTGCTAACTTGATCATCATCGTATGTCACGTGCTTTCTAGTGATAGCTTCTTTAGGGGAAACTTTCGACTGTAAACTATTATGGATAAGTCGCAAGACAAAATCAATGAGATTGCTCAATGAAAATCACTTTCATAAAAACTATGAAAACCATAGCAATTTAGGCGTTTTTTAGGAACACAAACAACTTAAAAAATAGGGGTGGATTGTTTCTTTTTTTGTGACGGAAATGCACGTTTGGAAACACCCGGAAACGCCCTATTTTTGAGTAGTCTTTTTTCTTTCATTTCATTTTCATTTAGTAGAAAAGGCAACTAGCTATCAAGAAAAACCACTTTCCGTCTGTCAACCTTTACTTAGTTAAAGGTTAACGAGTCCTTAAAAATTAGTACTACTTGTTTTGCTCACTGAGCAATCACGCAAATGCTTATTCCGGCAAACCGCCCTTGCTTTTACTCTAGGTTTCTCCTTCCCCTTCCTCACCTTTAGGAGGTGAAAAAATACATTTTTTCTGAAAGCCCGATTTTTGATGAAATCGCTTACAGGAGAAGCCAGTGACCACGTGAAATCAGGAACAGAGGATGAGAGAGGCCACTTTTGATGCTGTCTTTCTTCCCAAACGTCCTAGTCCTAGGAAAACAAAAAAAGGCAACGCCGAAACGTTGCCTCCTCCTTGAAGGCGAGGAGGGGGCGGACTATCTCGAACACCCTGGCGCGCCCGGACTTTTCCCTGAGGGGCATCCGGCAGAACCTCATGTACGGGCATCTCCCGCAGTGCTCCACCGCCACGAACTCGGAGCCGCAGTATCGGGGATGCCTCGGCGGAGGAACCGGGGCGGCCTCCTTGCCGTCTATGCATCTCAGGGCTCCGTCAGGGGAGAGGGCTATGAAGGCCGGCCTCGTCCCGCTGACCTCGCCCTCCCAGCCCGGGTACTTGACGAAGTTCCCTATGCCCCTTGCCCGGAGATACTGGTAGTTGGCCAGGGAGCCGTATCCCGCGTCGGCGCAGATGGCCGACGGATAGGCGCCCCACATGTCCCGGAGCCTGTCGACGAACGCGGGGAAGGTCCTCGAGTCGGACCGGTCCTGCGAGACGTAGTATCCGACGATTATGCCTGAGCTGACGGCATACTGCACGTTGTACGCGGCGTGCATGTTGCTCCCGAGCCCCGAATAGTAGTCCTCCTTCAGGCACATGGCCGTGGCATCGGTGTCGGTCCTGTAGTACGAGTCCCTCGAGGGCCCGCATATCGCCTCCGTCTCCTCGTAGGCGAGCATCCTCTGGAGGAGCCTTTCCGCCTCGACGAGCAGCCTCTCGCCGGGCGTCAGCCTCCTTCCCCGGCCGGTCACTATCCCGGCCGGATCCGTGCCTTCGGCCCTCAGCCGGTCGGCCGCCTCGCCGGCCGCCCTGCCCATCGGGAGGGAGAAGGGCCTGCCGGGGCTCTCCGGGAACGGGATGCCGGCCGACAGGAAGAGGGTGCGCGCCCTGTCGAGGAGGGAGAGCATCCTCTTCCTGGACTTGAACCTGAACTTGTACTTGTTCGCGTTGGCCTCGAACTTCGACCCGTCGATGAAGACCCTGTCCAGCGGGCTGACCCCCATCTCCCGCAGGATGGCGCCGGTGACCTTCGCGAATATGGCCTCGCAGTTCGGCAGGACGGCGCCCCTTTGATCATTCGTAAACCGACGGAACAGGAAAACTACTTGTGATGAACGATCTTCCAGCTGCCGAAACGAGAATTCATAGCTTCAGGATCTTCGTTCTCAACCTCGATCTCAGAGACTCTGGTTTTCGCAGTCTTCTTAGCCTTATAGCCGTTCTCTGTCATATAACCATCGAGAGAACCAAACGGATTCATTCCACAGATCATGTTCCTAATCCTCCTATGAGGTACTTATATATTAAAGGATTGGGTTGGCTTTTTCAATAGTTATGTAAGCGTTTTCAATGCCATTTTGAGTACTTTTTGGATATTTAATCTTGACAAATGTTAATTCCTGTGCTTATCACTTTACCTTACTAAACTTCGACTTTTGTTTCATGAATTCTTTAATTTCGGCTCTACTATCGGAGAAAACAAGGAAAACAGGTGTCTTCTAACTGGCGACAGACGACGAAGAAGCCGAAGATGACGAGGTTTTCAGACTTTCGGGAATATCCTCGCTGGTCGTAGACGTATCCGACAGAATTCCGCGGATTCCGGTCGTATCCAGGTTCTTCAGGTAGGTGCCGTTGATCCGATAGACAACCGCAAAGACACTGGGTTGAAGGACAGTCGGATCTTTCAGGACATCAAAATAAAGGTAGGAGATGTTCGGTCTTTTCCCGTAGTAAAAGAAACTTTCCGTGACCAGGATTTCGCTGCCATCGCTCTGGGTCTCCTGCTGATTGTTCCGTTTGAAGGCATGATAGCCTTCGGGAATTTGGGCATACGCAAAGAGGAAGCCATTATCGGCAGCTAAGACAAAATCATTCTTGGCTTCCGCAGGATCCACTTGGAGCCCCGAGGTCGTTTGCAGGAACTGAGTGACTTCCGCCTGGGTTTTGCAGAACGCATAACTGAACGAGAAGGTATCCTTGCCGCTATAATCCTTCAGATCGTTCTGCAGTTCTTTCTGGGTGATGGCTTGATAGCTCAGGGTTGTTTTGGTTTCAATGGCATTGCCATAGAAGCAGCGATAGACATCGCTGCCGGTTAAGGAAGAACAGGAAAAGAGCACTGTCGATAAGCCAAGGATAAGCAGATAACCGGTTTTCTTTGCCATGCTTCTATTATAAAGGTATTGCCTAATAAAGGCTTCGAATCGACAGCGGAATCTTCTTTTTGCGAAGATCCTGATAGAAAGGAACATAGAAGACGGCACCGTCTTTCTCGAAGACGGGATAAAGTGGAATCAAGGTTGAGGGAACCTGCTGTTTCTTTAGGAAGGTCAGGACGTCTTTGGTAGGAAGCCCACTGGTTAACTGATCCCCGGGACGGTAATTCCGGATGACCAACGGGAATCCCGTAATCCGGAACAGGCTTGGGTCTTTTAAGGAGACTTGGATGAAATCGTTCTGATAGTCCCCGGCCTTATCAATGACCATCCGGTAATTTTCCTGGGTATGATCCTTATCAATGAAAAAGCCATAGGATCGGCGATAAAGAACATAAGTCCCGTCCAAGCAAAGACTTCCGGGGGTCCGACGTTTCAGGAATTCATAGGCTTCCTTGCCTAAGCCGGTCTGCCGCTTCAACGGAACAGCTAAGGTCTGTTTCCGGAGGAGACTGAAGAGGAGCCGCCGTTTCTCATCCGCGGACAAAAGGTCAAAGTCACAGAAGGAAACCGGATACGTCAACGTAGCAAGACGGGCATAGAAGCCAGCCAGTTTCTCGTTGTCACTGGCCATTGCCGAAAGCAGCTTCTGCTGTTCTTCCGAAGTAAGTCTTTCTTTCCGAATCCGATTCCTTAAGGTGTGGTCGTCTCGGTTGGTGAGATCCTCATAATATAAGAGATTGCTTTCTTTGAGATACGAATAGATTTCTTCTTTGGCGATATCCAAAAGCGGGCGGTAAAGCCACAGAGAAGCTAACTGGGTTCTTAAGGGCAGCCCATAGACCCGGGGAAGGTTCCTTCGTTGCTTCTGGAGCTGATAGGTTTCCAAGGAATCGGTTTGCTGATGAGCCGTCAGGACGCCGTCCAGTTTTTCCTTCTGGCAGCACTGAGCAAAGAAGTCATAACGGAAAGTCCTGGCCCAGTCCTCGAAGTTGTGATCCTTGCTGTCCCGATGAAACTGTGTATCTGTTTTTAAGAGTTTCAGCCCATATTCCTTCGCATAATAAAAGACGGTCTTTTCTTCTTCGTTGACCTTGGGAGAATCATGGTAATTGACGTAAGCTAAGGCAATTCTGTCGGGAAGCTCGGACTTAAAATAATGGGCAAGCATCGTCAAAAGAAAAACGGAGTCGGGACCGCCCGAGAAAGCAACCAGACACTTTCTTTGACGGAGCCCAAGCTCGTTAAACCGTTGGAAGGAGAGAGCCTGAAGATCTCTCATCGGACCTCAATTTCAAAAGGCAACGTCTCAGGGTTTTCTTCCTGACGCTGAGCCGTTGACGTGCTCGTGAGGGTCGAAGCCTGCTTCTTCAGTTCCGCGTTCTCTTTGAGAACCGAAATGGTGATGGCCACCAAAACAATCAGCACGGCAGCAAAGAAAATCATGATGCCGACGTAAATGCGGTTCTTGGCCTTGCCGGATAACGGTTTTCTTTCTTTTTTAACGGAATGATCTTCCTCTGTAGGCATATGCTTCCTTCTTTTCAATCCTGAATCTCGTACATCTGACTGGCATCATCCATCGTCGAAATCGAGCGGATTTCCTTGATTTTGGCTTTGAGAGTCTTGCCCAACGGAGTGGTTATTTCAATCAGATCGTCCACCTTGACTTCCGTGGAAGGCTTGGCGACTTTGCCGTTAAGGCGGACATAGCCTTTGTCGACAAATTCCTTGGCGGCTTCCCGGCGTTTGATCAGGCGGCTGACTTTCAGGTATTTATCTAATCTCATGTTTTTTCCTGTTTAGGATACTATTAATTTAGAACAAAGCAAGGATAGAGACAAGAAAATATCACTTTGTCCCAATAGAGCTCATCCATAGAAACATTCAGTGCGATCGCTAACTTTGAAAAATTTAAAAGACCAATTGTTTTTTTGCCGTTCTCGTAAGCTGATAACTGGGTGGTTGAGATACCTGTGGCAATTGAAAGTTGGTGCTGACTCATTTTTAATTTGCTTCTTGCCTCCTTGATTCTCTCACCTATGGCTTTTGAATCTATTTTGTTTTCCATTAGCTATTCTCCTTGTTCGTTTAGTTAAGTATATCTTATCACTTTGTACAATGGTTATCAAAAAAAGCAACAAAAGTTATCAAAAAAGATAACACATTTATCCTTTTCAGATGACATTTCCTCCTTAGGACTGAACTCTTAAAAGACTATAAGTGCTGACGAAATTGAGCACTATTTCCTATGGTCTTGCTGCGTGAAAATGGGGATGATTCCAGAAAAGGAGGAATCATTGCTATGAATCATTTTATTACCTTAAGAGATGATGGCTATTTGTCCTATTTGGTTGAGGGAGCCGAATTTGTCAGCAAATATCAATTGCCGCGTATTCTTCCACAGGAAATCCCTGTTCCACAAGCCCTGCTCCCTTTTGACAAAAGGAATTCTTCTGATAAGCAACAGACAGTTCATTTCTATATGTTGGATAAGACATTTTCTCAAGTTCTTCGCAATGCAAATAGATACCTTGATGCATTAAAGCAGTTTCAAAGTGTAATCAGTCCGGATTACTCCCTCTATCGCGATATGCCTCTTTGTCTCCAAATCACCAACACCTATCTAAACCATGCCCTTGCTTATTTTTTTCAGAGGCAAGGAATCAAGGTTATTCCGAATGTTCGCTGGGGTGATCAGCGGAGCTATGAATTCTGCTTTGAGGGAATTCCTCAAGGACAAATGGTTGCCATCAGTACTTTAGGTTGTATTAATAGCCCTGAAAACAAGGCTTTTTTCCGCCTGGGATTAGAAGAAATGCTGGCTAGACTTTATCCCAAAATAGTTTTGGTTTATGGGAGGATGCCTCAAGATGTTTTCACGGATTTACATTCATCCACCCATTTTTATTCTTTTGAAAGTTATACAGCAATAAAGAAAGGAGAACATTTCTATGGGCAGCGGGATTTCGGGAAATTATCAAGGAACAAATGAAGAATCGCAATCTTATCAAAATCTTTACCATGTAGAAAATGATATGCTTACTCGTGATAAAGACAATCCTAATATTTATAGCCCATCTTCTGGATACTTTAAAAAATCCTTCCCGGACTAACATAGCTGATAGCAATAATGGGAAATCAATCCTTATTGAAGGGCATAAAGCGAACGGGACCTATATGTATGTGGTTGATTTTCAAGGGAATCTCATAATTGGCCGTCGGGAGAATCCGTTTGATCCCACCGATAGGGCTCCTCATCCAACTTTGATTGGGGGCTTTGATCCTGTGGTTCAATGTGCCGGTCTGATTCAAATCAGAAATGGTAAGATATTTTCGGTCGATAATAGAAGCGGACATTACGAACCCAAAATCCATCCGCAAAGAAAAAGCCCGGGGTCGGAACTCCCCGGGCTTTCTTTTTTTGTCTTTGGATTCGGATAAGCGGATTAACGCTTAGAGAACTGACCGGACTTACGAGCCTTCTTGAAGCCGTACTTCTTTCTCTCAACGACTCTGGAATCAACTGTGAGTAATCCAGCGGCTCTGAGAGCGGCACGGAAATCAGGATTGGCCTTGACTAAGGATCTTGCGATACCTAAGCGAAGCGCACCGGCCTGACCAGAATAGCCACCGCCGATGATGTTGGCCTTCACATCGTACTTATCTTCGGTGCTGGTAACCTTGAGCGGCTGCTTGACATCGAGAACAAGAGTCTTGTGAGGGAAATACTCATCGACCTTGTGACCGTTGACGACGATCTCGCCTTTGCCAGGAGTAACGAAGACTCTGGCAACAGAAGACTTACGTCTTCCGACAGCGGCGTAGATTAGTTTGTCTGTTTTCGTGTTTGCCATGATTACTTCTCCCTCTTAGCAGTAAGCTCGACTTCGATCGGCTTCTTATCCTGCTTGTCGTGATTCGCGTCAGCGTAGACGTAGAGCTTACGGACCATCTGTCTTCCTAAGGAACCCTTAGGGAGCATGCCCCAGACAGCTCTCCGAACCATCTCAGTAGGATAAACCTTCTTCATCACCTTCGCTTCCCTGGTTCTAAGACCACCGTAGGTGCCCGACTTGTTGTCGAAGTACATCTTCTTGTGGATCTTATCACCCGTCAACCAGACCTTCGAGCAATTAACGACGATAACGTAGTCACCGCAATCGAAGTTCGGAGTATACTCCGGCTTGTTCTTTCCCATGAGGATGATTGCGATTTCGGAGGCTAATCGACCAAGGGGCTTGTCAGAAGCATCGACAATGTACCAATTCTTGGTGACATCGTTCTTCTTGTAAATTGTTGTTTGACGTTGCATGTGTCAAATTGTCCTTTCTTGAATCTTGTGCAAACTGTAACCTTACCGGGGTGTAGTTCACAATTAGCCGATGGTTATTTTACTACAATAGGTTGAAAAATCAATAAAATTCGTAGCAAGTCACTATATAAGGATATAAGGATAGGAGTCAAGCGGGCTAGAGAATTCCTTCTAAGAGGATCTTCAGACCGATGGCAATGAAGACGATACCGGCAATCAAACCCGCCCAGCGGACCAGCTTGCAGCCGATCTTCTTGCCTAAGAACATGGCCGTTAAGGAGAAAAGGAAGGTGACGACGCCGATGACGGTGAAGACGATCATGGCCTGAGGAATGGCGTATTCAACGGGCGAATAGACAAAGCCGATGCAAAGGGCATCGATGGAAGTCGCGACTCCCTGAACCAGGATTTCACCGACAGAGAGTCTCTTTTCGGCAACAGGTGTTCCTGCTTTCGGTTCGTCTTTCTTAACAGCACAGGCCCCGGTCTCTTCGCAGGCACAGGGCGTGTTTCCTTTTTTCCGTTCCTTTTCGTCCTTGATCCATTCGATGATGTTCTTGATGCCTAAGAAGGAAAGCAAAGCGAAGGCAATCCAAGGAATGTAGCGGGTCAGGGAATCCTGAACCGACTGGGACAGACCGAAATGGACAATGGCATAGAGGATGAAGTAGCCGATAATCGGCATAGCGGACTGGAAAAGACCAAAAACAAGGGCAATGGCGACTTGCTTCCGTTTCCGCATGTCCGGCTCCTTGATGCCATCGGTGACACCGATAGTCATACAGTCGACCGACATGCTGGCTGAGACAAGCAATGTGTTTAACCAATCAATACCCATAAAATTTTAATGAAAAACGTGTTTCCATTATACGGACTTAGGAGACACTTGTCTATCTTTTTCTTGCATCAAAAAATGCTTTGGCACGGAAAAGTGTTCCCCGTTGCTGGAAACTCGTTTCCGGAAATGGAAAAATTCAAGATAATCGTTATATAATAGATAACAAGACGTTGCCGAGAGAAACGGGGATACCATATATGAGCTCAAATCTGCTGGTCGTTGATGTCGGGACCCAGTCCTTACGGACTTCCATTGTAACCAAGACTGGAGAGGTTGTTTTCTTCAAGCAGATTAAATATGTGGAACCTTACCTTTCTTCCCGGGAAGGCTATGCTGAGCAGGATATTGATTTCTATCCGGATGAGTTAGCCAAGGCCACTGCCCTGATGAAGAAAGAAGATCCGTTGGTCTTCGCCAGCATTTGCGGCATGGTCGTAGTTGACTTCCGTGATTCTTCCGTGATTCTCGACGAGAACAAAAAGCCTATCCGCAATGCTATCCTTTGGCTCGATCAGCGGGTAACGCTCTTGCATAACAAGAATTTCAAATGGTACGAGAAGCTGCTTTTCTCAGTTATCGGCATGTCCGATACCGTCAAATACAACGCCGAACGGACGGCGGCCTGGTGGCTGATTGAAAACGAACCCCAGAACTGGTCCAGGATGAAGTATTACTGCACCTTCGGTGCTTATTTCAATTACCGAATCACCGGAAACCTGGTGGTATCCTCGGCGGATTGCGTCGGCCATTATCCGATTGATTTCGCCAAAGGCAAATGGTTCCCGAAAGGTCATCCTAAGTATGATGTCTTCGGAATCCCTAAAAATGCCTTGGTCCCGCTTGTTCCGGTGGGTCAGGTCGTTGGCAAGGTGAGCCATCAGTTCAGTGAGCTTTCCGGAATTCCGGAAGGCTTGCCTGTCTATGCCTCGGCTTCCGACAAAGCCTGCGAGACGTTTGGCAATGGCTGCATCGACAAGAAGCAAGCCAGCATTTCCTTAGGCACTGCCTGCACCATTGATGTCGTGGATTCCAAATATTCCGAGCCGGAGACTTTCTTGCCTTCTTACCAAGCACCTTATCCGGGTGATTTCAACTTGGAAGTCCAGATTTATCGCGGCCTCTGGATGATCAAATGGTATATTGATCAGTTCGGAGCTGCTGACAAGAAGGATGCTTTCGAAGCCGGCATGTCGATGGAAAAGTATTTGGACAAGAAGATCAAGGATATCCCACCGGGCTGTGACGGCCTGACTTTACAGCCATATTGGGGCCCGGGTCTTAAACGTCCCAACGCCAAAGGCGCTATTGTCGGTTTCGGAGCTCAGCATACACGCTACCATATTTACCGTGCCATCATTGAAGGCGTAGCTTTTGCCTTACGGGAAGGCTTGGATGAGATTGTGAAAAAAACCCATAAGAGGCCAGATTATCTGGTTGTCTCAGGTGGTGGAAGTGATTCCGATATTATCTTGCAGATCCTGGCTGATGTCTTTGGCATTGAAGTCCATAAATCCGCTACCCCGCAGTCTTCCACAATCGGTGGTGCCATGAGCGGCTTCTTAGCCAACGGCACCTTCAAGACACCGGAAGAAGCGGTCGCTGCCATGGTCAAGACAGGTTATGTCATTAAGCCCAACGCGGCTAATGTCGCGACCTACGATAAACTCTACAAGAAAGTTTATCTGAAGATGTATCCTTCCCTGAAGAAAATCTATTCCAACGTAAAATACTTCACCTTGGAAACGAACGGAGTGGATTAGATGTCAGTGTTCTATATCCCAGACTTCCATGTTGTCGGCATTGGCTACAATGCCCTGAACAAGTCTCGGGATGATCTCCATAAGATTTATCAGGCTCTTCATTTTGAGCCGCTTTTGGACACCGTTGTTACCTTAAACGATAACAAAGTCCAGTATTTTGCTGCCAACACCGATGTGCTTGGCGATTATGTGGAGCAGGTCATCAATGCCATCGATACCAAATGCAATGCCGATGACTTCCTCTTTATGGATTTTCCGTTCTCCATCAAGTTTGCTGGCTATTCCAAGATTGTCTCCTATGCCTGCACGAAAGGGGTAAAGGTCATTTTCTTCATCCATGATCTGGATGGGGTCCGTTTCCAGAATCCTCTCGTCAATCTGATCGACAGCTCTTGTCTGGATATGGCCTATTGCCTCATTTCGGCTTCGAAGGAGATGGATGACTGCCTCGTCAATTCCCTGCGAGTCAATGCCGATATCCGCAAAGTCAATTATCGTTATTGGGACTATCTGACCCCGGATATCGATAACCGTCGTTGTGACGGCCTGATCTGTTTTGCCGGCAATTTGCTGAAGTCTAGCTTCATCTCCCAGATTCCGGATGATCTTCTCGATGCCGGTGTCAATCTCTATGGCAAAGGAATGCAGCCCAACTACAAAGGTAATTTCTGTGGTCAGTATGATCCGCAGAAGCTCGTGGAGATGCTCGATGGTAAATTCGGTCTGGTCTGGGATGGCAAGAGTGCCTTAACCTGCACCGGCAATTTCGGCAAATATCTCCGTATCAATACGTCTCATAAATTCGGCCTTTATTTAGCCACCAAGAAGCCGGTCATCGTCTGGGATAAGAGCAGCATTGCCGATTTCGTCATAAAAAATAAGATTGGCATTGCAGTGTCTTCACTTAATGATATTGTTCCTTTGCTTTCGTCGCTGAGCCTCAGCGGTTACGCAGAGATGAAGAAAAACATCCTCCCTTTACGGAAGGATGTTATTAGTGGCGCTCATTTGTCTCGAGTCATCCTCGACAGTATGCGTCCGTATTAGTTGGCCTTTGTCTTGGTATCGTCTTCGTCGCCGGAAGCTTCTTCCTCCGGCTTTTTGGCATCATCATTGGCTTCCTGAATGGC
Organism: Bacilli bacterium; assembly: GCA_022647725.1. Lineage (GTDB taxonomy): Bacteria > Bacillota_I > Bacilli_A > RFN20 > CAG-288 > Enterosoma. Next base: position 587,281 of record JALCLG010000001.1, on the reverse strand, counting down.
AGCCAGGTTCTTAGCCTGAATATCGTAAAGAGGATCGTTATAGTGGGTCTCGAGATAGCGGTCTTCGGCAATCAGCCTGTTGGTATCATCCAAAACCTTCTCCAGATCGGTGAATTCATCTTTGATGGCTAACAGATCGCAGGCTTTGTCGTAGTCGGAAAGAGAGGCATCCTGACCTTTGAGGATGTCAAAATAAGCGGTCAGGTTATCCTGAATGTCGTTGATGAAATCCAGATACAGGGTGGCATGCTGCTCCATCAGATAGATGAAGTCTTCCACGGAGCCGGCTTTCAGCTTGGCAAAGTTTGCCAGGTAGCTTTCCCGGAACGTGGTTCCGAGAGCCTTGCCTTCATTGGTCTCGTCGGAATAGAAATCGGCGATGGTCACAAATTTAGCGGCGCTGTCCAGAAAAGAGGCATAGCCTTCCGTCATCTTCTTCTTGGCTTCTTCGGGCGTACCGACTTGCGGCAGATTCAGATCGTTATTCATGTTTCTTTTCTCCTCTTTCTTTGGCAATGGCGCCAATGACAGTCAGCAAGGATTTCTTATCCTCAAGATCCTCGGCACTGTCATCAAGCCGAGGTCTTTGGTAAGCTAATATTTCCGTCACTAAGGCATCTTCATCCATTTCATCCGGGGCTTGGAAGACATCTTTCTTCTCCCCTAACATATCGGCGGCATCGGCATTCTCAGGTACCAGATAGAAAGTCAGTCCGTTGTTTTCGATGCCTTCGGTCAGGTCATCAATCCAGGCTTTCATGCGGTCACAGATGACCAGCCTTCGGAAGAAATCCAGGTGAGCATCCTCAAAGGCTTCTTTGGATCCGTCAAAGCGGTCATAGAGCGAACTCTTCTGGGCCAGGACTTCCTTGCGTCCGTCGTAGACAGAAAGAATATCCTCGACGAACTCCTTGGTCGCAATCTGGGAAGCGAAGAGCATCTCGGCTAAGGCATCCTTATCGGTTGCCGAATCGATCAGGGGATAAAGGAGAGACTGAGTGTCGGAGACACGGGTGGCAGCTTCGTCATCTGTCTTGGTGTCGATATCGATGGCATCCTTGCCTGAAAACTCAATCCGGATAGCTAAGAGGAAGGCTAAGTCAGCGATGACTTTCTGGTAGGCGACAAGGAGCTCTTGCGTCATCAGCTGTTCCAGGGAACGGTATTTATTTGTTTTCATAGCTTCTCTATTATATCTTTGATTAAAATAACTCGCTACTATTTTCCTAAGAGCGTATACTAATAACTAATTTTCAAAAGGATCATCAGTTATGACGAACTTATTATTGAAGCTTTTTGTGAAAGATTATCAGTCGACCGAAAAGGAGGAAGTCCGCAAGAGATACGGCCTTTTAGGCTCTTATTATGGGTTGATCACCAACTTTCTGCTTTTCTTAGCCAAAATCGTCATCGGCGTCTTGATGCGGATGTACTCCATCGTGGCGGATTCCGTGAACAACTTATCGGACTTTGGCAACAACTTCCTCTCCATCTTCGGATTCAAGATTTCTGCCAAGGCTGCCGATACGGATCATCCCTTCGGCCATCAGCGGATGGAATATGTCATCTCCCTGATCATTTCCTGTGTCATTATCGCCTTGGGCGTCGTGATGGGCTATCAGGGAACCCTGGATCTGATTGCTTTCGTCAAGTCGATGTCAGAGACCGGCAAGCCCGTCATTGATACGACCTTCTTAGCCAGTGATGGCAGCCAGGACAAAGTCAAACTGATTGTGACTTTGGTCATCTTGGTTTCGGCTGTTCTGATTAAGATCACCCAATCGCTTCTCTATCGTTCTTTAGGCAAAAAAATAAACTCTATGCAGCTGATTGCTTTAAGCAAGGATAGTCGTAATGACGTCATTTCCACTTCCTTGGTTATTGTCGGAGTTGTTATTACATGGCTAACGGGATACAACGTTGATTGCTTCTTCACCATTGCCGTTGCAATCCTGGTTATCATTTCCGGTGTCGGCATTATGAAAGAAGCTGTGGAGATTCTCATCGGTCAGGCACCGGATAAGACCCTGATTGAGAAGATGATCAAGATGATCAAGAGCCATCCGGGCGTCTTGGGTATGCATGACTTGACGATGCATTACTATGGCAACGTCATCTATGCCGTCATTCATGTCGAGGTCGATGCCTCTAGGCCGGTCATGGAATCCCACGAGATGATCGATGAAATCGAACGTGAAGTCTATGGTGGTCTGAATATTGCTTTGACGATCCATATGGACCCGATTCTGGTCAATGATCCGGACACGGAAAAATACAAGAAACTGGTGGAAGAGGCTTTGGAAGCTTACCCCTGCCAGATTTCCATGCATGACTTCCGGATTGTCAGTGCCAAATCCTATGTGAACCTGGTTTTCGATTTGGTTATTCCTACGGAGCAGAACAATGATGCTGACCGCGAAAAGATCCGCAAGGCGATTCATGACTATACCAACTATAAATTTGGGAAAGAGACCTTCCTGGTGGTCAGTTTTGATGATACCCTTCAGGATTTCCTTGCGGGAACCGAGGTTGAAAAGAAGTTCTAGTTCATCTCTCAGCTAGTTTTTTAAATATAAATATATATAATATTTATGCTTGTTTTTGAGTGAATCAAGAAAGGACTAAGTTCAATGGATCCAAACAATGATGTGAAGCAGGCTCCCCTCGATGAAGCGGCCTATGAGGCACAGCTGAACGATCAGGAGCAGCATCGCCGGGAGAAGCTTGAGCAGTATAAAGCCTTAGGAATCGATCCTTTTGGCCATAAGTTCGATGTCAATTCGAATGCCGAAACACTCCGCAAGACCTACGACAGTCTGCAGCCCGAAGAGGTCAAGGAAGACGCTAAAGTCACCATCGCCGGACGTATCGTCCTGCTCCGTAAGATGGGCAAGGCTTCTTTCTTCACTCTGTTAGACCGGACGGGCAAGATTCAGGTCTATATCCGTCAGGATGTTGTCGGCGAAGCTAACTATGCACTCTTCAAGATGGCCGATATCGGTGATATCTGCGGCATCGATGGCGTGATGATGAAGACCAAGACCGGTGAAGTCACCATCCGTGCTACCAGCTACACTCACCTTGTCAAGGCGTTACGTCCTTTGCCGGATAAGTTCCATGGTCTCTCCGATCCGGAGGACCGTCGCCGCAAGCGTTACGTGGATCTCATCGTCAACGATGATTCCCGTTATGTCGCTTTCATGCGTCCGAAGATTGTCGCTGCCATCCGCAAGTTCATGGATGGGGAAGGCTTCAACGAAGTCGAGACCTCCATTCTTTCTCCGATCCTTGGCGGTGCCAATGCCAAGCCGTTCATCACGCATTTCAATGCGCTTGATCAGGATTTCTATCTTCGCATCGCGACCGAGCTTGCCTTGAAGAGACTCTTGGTCGGCGGGATGGAGAGAGTCTATGAAATCGGCAGAATCTTCCGGAACGAGGGCGTCGATACGACCCACAATCCGGAATTCACCACGATGGAAGCCTATCAGGCCTATGGCGATTTAAGCGATATGGAGAAGATGACGGAAGACCTGATCCATTATCTGGCTCGCACCGTGACGGGGAAGACCACCATCAACTGGCTGGGTCATGAGATTGATCTCAATCAGGATTTCCGCAAGGCTACGATGACTGAGCTCATCAAGGAGAAGTGCGGCGTTGATTTCTATCAGGTCAAGGATCTCAACGAAGCTCTGGAGTTAGCCAAGAAGTACGATGTCCCGGTCGAGAAACACTTTGCCTGGGGTCACGTCCTCAATGCCTTCTTCGAGAAGTTCGTCGAAGAGACCCTGGTTCAGCCGACGTTTGTTTTACAGCATCCGGTCGATATTTCGCCGCTGGCCAAGAAGGATCCTAACGATCCGCGTTTCACTCAGCGTTTCGAGCTTTATGTTTCTACCAAGGAAATCTGCAATGCCTTCACGGAACTCAACGATCCTATCGATCAGCGTGCCCGTTTTGAGGAACAGATTGAAGAGAAGAAGAAGGGCAACGATGAAGCCTGCGAAGTCGATAATGATTTCTGCGAGGCACTGGAATACGGTATGCCGCCGACTGGTGGCATCGGTTTCGGTATCGACCGTATGGTGATGATGCTTTTGGAGAAGGATTCCATCCGTGATGTTCTCCTCTTCCCGACGTTAAAGAGAAAGCAATAATCTGTGCCACTGCTCAGCGCCAAAAGAACCTTCCGGAACGAATTTGATTTCGTCCATGATTACGCCAACGTTTCCTTTGACGAAGTGCCTTTTCTTGACGCGGACAGTGTCGTTTTCAGTCATTTGGCTTATCTGCCGTTTGAAGAGACGACAACGGCAGGTGAGGCTTTCCCGCCTCAGACCATCCAACAGCTTTGTCTTCATTATTTGGGCCACTATGATGTCTCTTCCGCCAACTATTGTGTTTCTCCGGATGTTGCTCTGGCGATGTCCCTGTTGACCAGTCGGCGTTATGGTCCACTTCTGGTGGATCAGTTCCAATGTCATTTCTCCGATCCGGAGAAGACGCAGTTTGCGGCTTTGACGGTGCTGCTTCCGGATGGGTCCCTTGCCATTCTCTACCGGGGAACGGATTTCTCCATCACCGGCTGGAAGGAGAATTTCACCCTTTCCTGCTTCGCTGAGATTCCCGGTCAGCAGCTGAGCCGGGCTTTCCTTAAGGAAGCCCTAACTCGGCATCCTTCGGCTTCTTTCCGTACGATGGGCCATTCCAAAGGCGGCAATCTTGCCGATGATAGCTGCTGTTACCTCTCACAGGACGAACAGAAACGGCTGCTTGCCGTCTACTGCCTGGATGCTCCGGGCCTGACCAAGGAAGTCTTCGCTTCCGCCGGCCATCAGGCCATTCAGGGCAAGATCATCCATCTCGTTCCAAAGGAAGATGCGGTAGGGATTCTCTTTGAAAGCGAACCGGTCACTTATGCCTTAGAGACCGGAACGCCGGATGACTATCTGAATGCCCATTTCCTCTACAACTGGAAGATTGAACAAGGTCAGCTGGTCAAAGCCAAGGACCGGACAGCCCGGTCCAAGCTGCTGATGGCTGCCTGCCGGGACTTCCTGGATACCTATCTGAAAGATTCCAGCCTCCATCTGGCTACCGTCACGGCCATCCTCAACACGCTCGACCGCACCGGTGTCCATGACGCCCGAGTTGTCTTCGATGATCCGGTGTCGTTCCTGCATGTCTTTATGGCCGCGAGCCGTCAGAATAAGAAAGAACATGTCTTGATCCAGGCCTGCTTACGGGACCTGATTGCCTGCTTCCAGAAGAACTGGGGTTCCTACCGTAAAGATCTGAAAGCCGAGAAGTCGCCGAAATAAAGGAGAGTATCATGAAACTATCGAAAGCTGTCGCCCTAGCGATCCTGAACGAGGGTCTCAAGACCGGTGCCGATTATGCGGAGATCTATTTTCAGGACAACCGTTCCAACTCCTATGCCCGTCGGTATAAGAAAGTCTACGATGTCACCAAAGCCGTCACCTCGGGTGTCGGCATCCGTCTTCTGAAAAAGGAACGCTGCGTTTATGGCTATACGTCCGACCTTTCCAAGAAGGCTTTATTGAAGCTGGCCGGCGATCTGGCCCTCGGCTTTGAGGGAACGCCTGTCAAAACGGTGACGAGCCTGACCAAGAAGATGTTCAAGAATCCGAACCTGATTGAGATTGCTCATTCGGCCTGGACGACAGAACAGAAATTGGCTTATCTCGAAGCCGGTGAGAAGGCTGCCTTTGCTGCCTCGGACAAGGTGGTCGATGTCTTCACCCGTCTTTTCGAAGAGGATGAAGCCGTCGAAATCTATAATTCCGATGGTCTGATGACCGAAGATACCCGTGTCCGTACCCGTCTTATCGGCATGGCCATTGCCAGCGACGGCAAACAGTTCCAGTCGGCTTATGAAGGCCCGGGTCTCTCCTGTGGCTTGGAGCTGCTGAATAAGATCAGCTTCACGGATTTGATGACGAAGCTGAGCAATCAGGCCGTGAGTCTCTTGACTGCCGATGACGGTCCTTCGGGTGAAATGCCGGTTGTCTTAGGCAATTATTTCGGCGGTGTTCTTTTCCATGAATCCTGCGGCCATCCGTTGGAAGGCAGCGCCATCTCCCATAAGACCAGTCCCTTCACCGGGAAACTCGGTCAGGTGATTGCCTCGCCGATTGTTTCGGCGGTGGATGATGGCACGATTGCCAATGGCTGGGGCACCGAGTCCGTCGATGATGAAGGCATTGCTCCGACCCGCAATCAACTGATCAAGAACGGTGTGCTGACGTCGTATATGCTGGACCGTTACACCTCCCGGAAGATTCCGGGCGAGCTTTCTCCGACCGGTTCCTGCCGTCGTGAGAGCTACCGCTATCTGCCGACGACCCGGATGACCAACACCTATATCGATAACGGAACGTCGACGCCGGAAGAGGTGATTGCTTCCGTTAAGGATGGCATCTACTGCTTAGGCTTTACCGGCGGTCAGGTGGATCCCAGCACGGATCAGTTCATCTTCACCAGCGATATTGCCTACAAGATCAAGGACGGCAAGATCGATAAGATGATCAAGCCGGTTTCTTTGATTGGCTATGGCTACGAGATTCTGCCGCGGATTACGATGGTTGCCAATGATCTGTCGAGGGCTCCGGGTGTCTGCGGTGCTGCCTCAGGCAGCTGTTATGTCGAAGTCGGACAGCCGACGCTCTTGATTTCCAAGATGCTGGTCGGCGGACAGGGAGGCAATGATTAATTATGTCCATCAATCTCAATCATTATTTTGCAGCCGCCAAGAAGTATTCGCTCTCGCCGTTCCAGCTGACCTACACGGTTTCGACCGAGACCTCGGTCGCCTTCTTCAATCAGGAAGTCGAGGCCCAGCAGATCGGTACCGCTTTTGATATTGCCGGTCAGGCTATCCTCAACGGCAAGAAGGGTTCCTTTGCGACCGACCGTATCGACAAGGATACGCCGGAACTGATGGCTCAGACGATTGCCGAGACAGCTAAATTCGGCAATGACGATTCTGCCAATAACTATTTCAAAGGCGGACTGAAGTATAAGAAAGCAAAGATTCTCTTGAAAGATTTCAAAGAAAGCAATCTCGCTGAACTCCGTTCGGTTGGCTTAGCGATTGCCAAAGAAGCTCAGGCCCAGGATCCGCGGGTCAGCAAGGTCGAGCTTTCCCTCTCCATGATTGAATCGTCTTCCCTGAAGGCCAATGACCTGGGGATGAAGGCCAAAGAGAAGTCGGCTTTCTATCAGGGCTATATCAGTGTGGTCTGCGAAGACAGCGACAAAGAGCCCAGAAGCGGCGGTGAGGTTTTCTATAGCTTCCACTCCGTCAGTGATCTGGTCGAGCAGTCGCACAAAGCCATCAAGATCGCGGTGAAGAATGCCGTCGATTTCTTCAAATCCGGTCCGGTTCCGTCCAAGACCTATAAGGCCGTTTTACAGCCGGGCTGTGTCTCGTCGCTCTTGGATTTCTATCTTTCGCAGCTCAATGCCAAAGCGGTGCAGAAGCATCTGTCAGTCTTTGAAGGCAAGGTCAATCAGCCGATTGCCTCGCCTAAGCTGACCCTGCTTCATACGCCGCATGCCACGGCCATGGCTGCCACCAGCTATGATTCCGATGGTGTTCCGACTCAGGATTTTGCCATCATCAAGAAGGGCGTCCTTCAGGATTACTTCTATTCCCTGGAGACGGCCAACATCGATAAACGTCAGTCCAATGGCTGCTCCAGCGGTCGCGGCAACGGCTCGCCGATTGTCGTGACGGTCAAGCCTGGCAAGATGAGTGTCGATCAGCTCTTAGCCAAGATGGGAACCGGTCTCTATATCAGCGATATCAGCGGCCTGAATTCCGGCATTGATTCCCAGACCCTGAACTTCTCGCTTCCCTGCCAGGGCTATTGGGTGGAGAACGGCAAGATCGTCAAGGCCGTGTCGATGATTATCGTCGCCGGTAACCTCAAGGATGTCTTTGAAAACGTCAAAGCCGTGGGCAATGACAGTCTTTTGCGGGACAGCACGATCACACCTTCGTTGCTGATCTCCGGATTGGCTTTCTCAGGAAAATAGTCGATGGACGAAAAAGAGAAGACGTCTTTTACCGCGGATGAGTTAGAGAAGGAGCGGAAAAGAGACCTCTTTCTTATGGTGCTGTATATCGTCTTAGGCTCGCTGATCGTGGTGGGCGGCTTCTTTATGATTCTTTTCGGCACCATTGCTTTCGGCAATGCCGGGATGCCCCTGGCCTTTGGCGGAATGGGCATGTTCTTCTTGGGAAGCTCCGTCTTTTCATTGCTGGCGGTTAATGCCGCTCATCGCTATGGCAAGGCTGTCTATGGGACGTTTGCTCCGGCTCTGGCCAAGGAGAAGTTTGAGAATTATTCGTTCTCCTTTGAAGAGCTGGATTCTCAGACGCTGTCGCTCGTGAAGCCCAAGAGCAAGCGCCCTTTCAACAGCGATTGTTCGTCCGCTAAAGGAACCCTGCGGCTGATGCCTTTCAAGGCGGTCTATTACCAGTTCATGAAACCGGGCAAAGGACATCCGGATCCTGGCTATGGGGTTTGGCTTTCCTTTACCTGCGTCAACCCGACGGATATTCCCTTCATCATCCACCAGCATCAAAGCCCGGATTTCTTCCGGGATGAGACCTGCAAGACCAAAATCCCGACGGAATCGGCGGCTTTCGATGCTGCCTTTGATGCCTGGGTTCCTTCAAGAGAGGTAGGTTACCGGGTAGTGACGCCTCAGGTGATCGACGGCCTCAATTTCCTCAGCGAGCAGTACCATGCCCATCCGAATGTTTACGCTCAGGGATATCAGGTCTGGGTCTATCTGGATGACTATCAGGGACACTTCGATCTGAAGCTGACCAAACCGGTCACGGAAAGCTCTCTGGAAGCCCTGAAAAACGAGATTCTGATCCCCTACTTTGTTGCTTACAGTCTTAATCTTTTGTAAGTTTTAGGCTCTCCTTTGACGGTTTTCTTTCTTTTCAAAAGAAAAAACCGAAATTCTCCTTTTTCTTCTTCTTGTAAATTTGTCTTTCTCTCTCTATACTAATAAGGCTTAGTAATTAGCGAGGTTCGAATGATTCAAAACATTATGCTGGCATCGAAGGATACAACGCCAATCCAGATTGTTCTTCTGGTATTGTCTTTTATCCTGATTATCATCACATTGCTTCAGTCGGGCAAATCCGAAGGTGCTTCTGCAGCCGTTATGGGCGGCAGCAAGATGAACATCTTCACCCGTACCAAGGAACGAGGCGCGGACAAGATCATGACGATCATCACAGCTATCTTCACCATTGCCTTCTTCGTTACCGCACTCTTAGCTAATTACTTGAATTAATTGAGGAAATAGGGGGCAATCACAAACGCCCCCTTTATTTTTATAAACACATGACAGAAAAAGATCTTACGTCGTTACTGAAAGGGCAAACCCTGACCCTGGACGCCATCCGCCTAAAGTTGGAGGCGGTGACGACTCAGGCCAAAACCGAGCTGGACAATCTTTTAGCCCACTTGGAATATCAGGGTGTGGTAGGCATCCATGATCAGACCTACTACCTTTTAGAGGATCAGGATATCGTTTTAGCCAAGGTGGCCCTGAAGAAGCGGAACTTCGTGGTTCTCGATGCCATTCCGGGCGGCTATGAAATCAAGATTTCCGGCGAGGAAGCCGATGGTCTTCTTTTAGGAGATCTGCTTTATCTTAAGGAAGCCCAGGGCCTTTACCATGCCATCGATTATCTGAAGCCGGTGGATTCGTTCAAAGGCCGCTATTCCCTGACCGCCAATGGCAAGGAGCAGTTGTTGGTCGATTATCTGAATCAGTGCGGCAAGACCGTCCTGATTTCCTCGGTGGACAAAGCTATCCGCAAGGAGATCAACCAAGGCGATTTGGTGCTGGGCAAGATTCAGAGCTACGTCAATCATACCTATACCGTCGAGATCACTAAGATTCTGGTCAAGGCGGATTCCGTCGGCAGCGATATTTCCATGATCATCTCCTCCAATGACGCGCCGCTGGAATTCCCGGAAGCCGTCGTGGAAGAAGCCAAATCCATGCCGACGGAACTGAAGGCAGAAGACTATCAGGACCGCAGTGATTTCCGTGACGAGACGGTGGTCACCATCGATGGCACCGACAGCCACGATTTCGATGATGCTGTCTCCATCCGTGCTTTAGGCAAGGGCTATGAAGTCATGGTCCATATTGCCGATGTCACGCACTATGTCCTTCCCAACCATCCGCTGGATAACGAAGCCATCTATCGCGGCACGTCGATCTATGTCGCTGACCGGGTCGTTCCGATGCTGCCTTTTGAGCTGTCCAACGGCATTTGCTCTCTGAATCCGGATGTCGACCGTCTGACCCTGACCTGCATCATGGATCTGGATACCTTGGGCAATGTCTTCTCTTCGAAGGTTGTCCAAAGCGTCATCAAGAGCCATGGCCGGTTAACCTATGATCAGGTCAATCAGTTCTTTGCCGGCAAGGCCGTCGATCTCAGCGATGAGATCAAGAAGACGCTGACCTTGCTTCATACCTGCTCCCAGCAGATCCGTGCCCGGCGGGAACGCCAGGGTGCGATGAAGCTTTCTTCGACCGAGCTGAAGTTCAAGCTGGATGAGAATGGCCAGCCTACTGATGTCGTCAAGGAAGTTCAGGGCGAAGGCGAGAAGATGATTGAGGATCTGATGATCATCGCCAACTGCGAGATTGCCAAGCTGCTCAAGAGCCATCATGTTCCGGTTCTTTACCGTGTCCATGAGAATCCGCCGACGGAGAAGCTGATTCAGCTCAAGGATTTCATCAAGAAGATGAATCCGAAATTGTTGGCTTCTTTCCCGAAGACCAATGATATTTCCGGTGTCCGTCTCAATGATTTCCTGGCTTCCATTCCGGATACGAATTTGCGGGATGTTTTATCGTATATGATGCTGAGAGCCATGGCGAAGGCCAAATATTCCCCAGAGGAATTAGGCCATTTCGGTCTGGCTGAACCTTATTATTGCCACTTCACCAGCCCGATCCGCCGTTATCCGGATGACATCATCCATCGGCTGGTCCGGGATTATCTGATCCAGAACAAGGTCTGCGATGAGGATGCGGTCTATGCCTATCTCGATGATATGGGAGACAAGACCAGCGCTGCCGAGGTCCGTGCCGATTGCGTGGAGCGGGAAGTCGATGATCTCGAATCCAGCAAGTACATGACCCAGCATATCGGTGAAGTCTACCATGGCAAGATCACTGGCATTGTCCAGCGCGGTGTTTTCGTGGAGACGGAGCTTGGCATCGAAGGCTTCTTAGCTTTCCACTGCATGCATGGCGATGTCTTCTTCTTTGATGACCGTTCCTATTCCGTGATGGGCAAGCATCATCCGGAGCTTTCCTTCACGATTGGCACGCCGATCGATGTTGCCGTCTTAGCCGCCAATCCGAAGAAAGAGGAAATCGATTTTGCCACGCCGGAGTTCTATACCGCCAATGCCGTCGATCTGTCGGAGGAGGATCGTGAAGACCTTTCTCTCAACGGACTGAAGGTCTATGACGAGGATGAGGACTTCCGTCCGATGACCAGCCATCCGCGCTTCCGCGAGGATGATCGGGGTGACTATCGTTCCCATGATGACCGTGGGGATTACCGTTCGCATGACGATCGTGGCAGCTACCGCTCTCACGATGACCGGGGCGACTATCGCTCCCATGATGACGATCGCGGTCCGTCCCGCTATGGCGATGAGCATCGTGATTTCCATCGTTCCGACCGCAATGATTCCTATCGGGGCGGCCGTTCTTTCCGCCGTGATGATTCCCGGGGTTCTTCCCGTTTCAATGACCGTCCTGCCGATACCGGCAGTTTCGATTCGCAGGCCAAGCCGGTGAGTGAGGAGGATTCGTTCGATCGGAAGCCAAAGCGTCCGACCTATGCGGATCATCAAGGCTATTCGGCCGTGAAGTCTCATGACAATGACGGTGAACGCCGTTCGTCTTATGGTCAGGACCGTGGGAATCGTTATTCCCATTCGGACTACGGCCATCGGGATGAGGACCGTTCTTCCTATTCCCATGAAGGCCGTTCGGACGATCGCCGAAGCGACTATCGTTCCCGCGATGACCGCGGTCCGTCCCGCTATGGCGATGAGAGACGTGACTATCATCGGTCGGATCGGAACAGCTCTTATCGGGGCGGTGGTTCCTATCACCGGGATGACAGACGTTCGGGTCGGAGAAACTTTCACAAGTCTTCGGATGACGGAAACAAGGATAACTAACCACGATGAAGGAAGAGACGAATGCCGGTGAGAAGCTTATCACGACGAACCGCAAAGCCCACTTCAATTATTTCCTCAGTGACTTCCAGGAAGCGGGTATTGCTCTTTTAGGCAGCGAAATCAAAGCCATGCGGTTAGGCCATTGTTCTCTGGATGACAGCTATGTCATCATCAAGAACAACGAAGCCTTTATCCTCAACATGAACATTCCGCTGTTCCAGGAAAACGGCATCTTCTCGCATGATCCGGTCCGAACCCGCAAGCTGCTACTTCATAAAGCCCAGATTCTCCGCCTCGAGGAAGCCTCGACCCGGGAGGGTTACACCATTATTCCCATCCGTGTCTATCTGAAAAAGGGATATGCCAAGGTTCAGATTGCTTTAGGCAAAGGCAAGAAGAACTGGGATAAGCGGGCGACCATCAAGGAGCGGGAAACCAAGATCATGGTGGCTAAGGCGACGAAACGGCAAGGCTGACAAAAAAGGAAATGTCTGGAATCCACAGCGGACTCCAGACATTTTTTTCATCAGACACTTAAGTGTCTTAGCTTGGCCGGTGAAAGGCCTTTTGGCAGAAAGAGGTATGCCAACTCGAAGGGCTAACCTCAGCCCCGGATGCGGAATGATGGAATGTCACTAATCGGCCAAAAGGCCTTTTTCTCCTTTCCGGAGCTTACGGGACCTGACCAGCCCCAAGACTTGCTTTAAACAGACGGCGCTGAAAGCATTCGGAGTCCTTCCTCCAGGATGTTCTTGGCGGCATTGATGTCCCGGTCGTGAGACTGATGACAGTTCGGGCAGACCCATTGACGGACACCGAGATCCTTGGCCTCATGGTTGCGGTAACCGCAGTTGCTGCAGATCTGAGTGGACGGATAATACTTGTCCACCCGGATCAGCTGGCGGTGATACCATTTGGCTTTGCTTTTCAGCTGGACAAAGAATTCTCCTAAGCAGGCTTCGACGGAGGATCGGACCAGGTGATGATCGGCTTTCAGCTCCACCGGAGCAAAGGTTTCCACCACCAGGATCTTGTGCTTCTTCACCAAATCCAAGGTCAGCTTATTGATGAAATCTTTGCGCTGGTTGGTGAGATGCTCGTAGATCTTGGCAATTTTCAGGTGGACTTTCCGGTAGTTGGCTGACCCTTTCTGACAGTGAGCCAGGATCCGGTTGAGGCGGTTGAGCCTGGCTTCGTTGACTTGGAAGAAACGGGGATTGAGGACCTTCTCGCCATCGGAGGTGACTACGATCTCATTGAGGCCGACGTCGATGCCGATGGGATGGCCGTCTCCCTCGATAGGAAGACTGGGGTCTTTGGTTTCATACTGGACGGAAAGGTAATACCGGCCCAGCTGAGTCTTGGTGATCCGAGCGGAAATATAGCGGCCGCTGAAAGGCGGAATGCCGCGGGTCTCGATGATGCCGATTCCTTTGAGCGGAAGAAAAGCTTTCTTCTTGGTGCGGTTCATTTTCAGGGCTAGGGTTCCTTTGTCTTCGTAGGGAGCCGTTAGCGGAACCAGAAAGAAGGTTTTGTGGCTGTCCTTGCTGAAGAAGAGGGCGTGATAGTCTTTGGCGTGGGAATAGTTGAACTGTTTCAGGGCATAGCTGGAAGCCAGGAAAAGACATTCGTCGCTATAGATGGGATAGCGTTGGCTGTACTCCGCTTTCTTCTCTTTCATAAGCTGATGGTAGATCTGACCAAAGGAAAGGGACTTGCCTTTTTCTTTGGCTTCGCCCGCCTTTGTCAAGGCTAAGTTGAAGACTTCCGCAAAGAGCTGCAGATAGTCATCGATGATTTCTTTCTGATCCAAGGTCGGATAGAGCTGAGCCTTCATTCCTTTGTACATGGCTAACAATCTCCTTCACTCTTTATTGGTGCGGAAAATGTTTTTTGTCCAACAAAACGAAAACTTTTTTGGACTTTCGTTGGGTTGCTCTTAACTAAACAAATTATCTATGCTAAAATATCGAGTGGTCAAGCCTTAAAAAATGGAGGAGTATTTAAATGGCCAAAGCAAAGAAGACAAAGAAGGTCGTTAAGGCAGTCGTTAAGGCTGAAAAGACAAAGTACGTTGCTGGGCAGTATGTCTATGCATTCAAAGATGCATATGGCTTAGGAAAGCCGTTATTAGGCGGTAAAGGCGCTGGCCTTGCCGAAATGACTCACATCGGAATCCGTATTCCGGATGGTTTCACTATTACGACTGAAGCCTGCACGTTATATTATGATTCCGGCAGAAAGATTCCGGCTGACTTGGTCAAACAGATCAAGGATGGCGTCAAGGAACTCGAGAAGAGAACCGGCAAGACTTTCGGTAAGGGTCCGAATCCGCTGCTTGTTTCCGTCCGGTCGGGAGCAAGGGTGAGCATGCCCGGCATGATGGATACGATACTCAATCTCGGGCTCAACGATGATACAGTGAAGGCCCTTGCGATCCGATCCGGCAAGGAAAGATTCGCTTATGATTGCTACCGTCGTTTCATCCTTATGTTCACCAACATCGCCATGGGCTTATCCCGTGATGAGATGGATGGCATGCTCGATGATGTGAAGAAGAGACTGAACCTCAAGAACGATTATGAAGTTCCGGTCGATGAACTGAAGAAGCTCATCGAGAAGTATAAGGTCTACTACAAGGGTAAGTTCGGCGTTGATTTCCCGACCGATCCTCAGGTTCAGTTAATGACCGCTGTCAAGGCCATTTTCCATTCTTGGGATAATGAGCGTGCCAACCTCTATCGGAAGATGAACAATATTCCGTATTCTTGGGGCACGGCTGTCAACGTCCAGATGATGGCTTTCGGCAACATGAATGATCAGTCCGGAACCGGTGTCGGTTTCACTCGTCATCCTACCGATGGTGTCAAAGAGATCTTCGCTGAGTACCTTATCAATGCTCAGGGCGAGGATGTCGTTGCCGGTATCCGTACTCCTCTGCACATCGATGCTCTGAAGAAGCAGCAGCCGAAGATTTATCAGCAGCTCGTTGATTCTGCTGAGAAGCTTGAAAATCACTACAAGGATGTTCAGGATTTCGAGTTCACTGTTGAGGATGGTATCCTTTACTTCCTCCAGACCCGTAACGGCAAGAGAACAGGTGTTGCCGGCCTCAAGATCGCTACCGATATGGTCAAGGAAGGTCTCATCAATGAGCAGGAAGCCTTACTGAGAGTTGATCCGCGTTCGTTGGATCAGCTGCTCCATCCTACTTTCGTTGAATCCGAACGTAAGAAGGCTGTGGTCATCGGTCACGGCAATCCGGCTTCCCCGGGTGCGGCTGTCGGTGGCATTGTCTTCAATGCGGAAGATGCTCAGGCCAAACGTGCGGCCAACAAGGATGTTAAGCTGATCCTTGTCCGTGCTGAGACTTCTCCGGAAGATCTTGGCGGTATGGTCTCTGCCGATGGTATTCTCACTGCCCGCGGCGGTATGACGTCGCATGCGGCTGTTGTCGCCCGTCAGATCGGTAAGTGCTGCATCACCGGTTGCGGTGAGGCTGTCATCAACGAGAAGGCGAAGACGATGACCTTAGGTGGCAAGACCTTCAAGGAAGGCGATGTCCTTTCCATCAATGGTTCGACTGGTGAAGTCTACCTTGGCGAAGTCAAGACCGAGGCTGCCGGTGTCAATGGCAACTTTGCTACCGTCCTGAAGTGGGCTGATAAGTATGCCAAGATGAGAGTCTATGCCAACGCGGATACTCCTGAAGAAGCTCAGAAGGCTGTTGAGTTCGGTGCCCGTGGCATCGGTCTCTGCCGTACGGAGCATATGTTCCGTCAGGCTGGCCGTCTCTTCCTTATGCAGGAGATGATTCTTTCTTCCACCACGGAAGAAAGAGAGAGCTGGTTAGCTAAGCTTGAGCCGTATCAGGAAGATGATTTCTACAAGATGTACCTCGCCCTCGGCGGTGTCAACATCAATGTCCGTCTCCTTGATCCTCCGCTCGATGAATATCTTCCTAAGACGGAAGAGGATATTGCTGCGGTTGCCAAGTCGACCGGCAAGTCCGTCGAAGCTGTCAAGGCCCGTGTCAATGAGCTTCATATGACCAACCCGATGATGGGTCTCCGTGGCTGCCGTCTGGATGTCGTTTATCCGGAAATCGGCCGTATGCAGGCTACTGCCATCATCAAGGCTGCTCTGCATGCTGAGGAAGATCTGTCCAAGAAGAAGGGCAAGAAGGTTACCATCACCGCTTCCATCATGGTTCCTCAGGTTGTCGCCGAGAAGGAATTCAAGTTCGTCAAGGATTTGGTTTCCGAAGTCGCCGACAAGATCATTGCTGCTTCCAAGTTCGATAAGAAGATGAAGTATATTGTCGGCACGATGATCGAGACTCCTCGGGCCACGATCACGGCTGGCGAGATTGCCAAGGATGCTGCCTACTTCTCTTATGGCACCAACGATCTCACACAGTTCACCTTCGGCTTCTCCCGTAACGATTACTCGTCCTATGTCGGCAAGTATCTTGATAACAACCTCATTGATTTCGATCCGTTCAAGACTCTTGATAATGTCGGTGTCGGCAGACTGATTGCTCTTTCTGTCAAGGAAGGCAAGGCAGCCAATCCGACGCTCCATTGCGGCATCTGCGGCGAGACCGGCGGCGATCCGGAGTCCATTGCCTACTTCAACCAGTATGGCTGCGACTACGTCTCCTGCTCTCCGTTCCGTGTTCCGGGTGCTCGTCTTGCTGCTGCCCAGGCTCAGATCAGAGCTGAAGGCAAGTACAAGTATTAGTTTCTTCCTACCGTTACTCCAGGGGCTGCCTTCGGGCAGCCCCTTTTTGTTGCCGTTTTAAGGTATACTAGTAAGGAAACAAAGGAGATATGACTATGGAAGCTATCGAAAAGGATACGTTTGATTTCACCTGTCCGACCCGGATGATCTATCGTCCCAACGGCGTCGGGCTGATCGGCAAGATCATCAAGGAAGACTACCATTTCAGCAAGGTCTTTCTGATTTACGGCGGGGCCTCTCTGAAGAAGAGCGGCGCCTACGATAAGATCACGTCATCCCTGAAAGAGAATGGAATCGATTTCAAAGAGTATTCTGGCATCCATGCTAACCCGGACATCAGCGATGTCCTGGCTATCCTGAACGTCGCCAAGGTCTATCAGCCGGAACTGATCTTAGCCTGTGGCGGGGGCAGTGTCATCGACACCGCCAAGAGCGTTGCCAACGGCTATTACTATGACGGCAACCCGCTCGACTTCAATAAGCGGATCATCGCTCCGCTCCATGCCCTGCCCGTGGCAACCATCCTGACGCTGGTAGCCAGTGGCAGTGAGATGTCGGATTCGTGTGTCATCTCCGACCGGGCCCATCATTTCAAGAACGGCTTCAACAGCATCACCAACCGCCCGCTCTTCTCGTTGCTGGATCCGACGTTGACCTATTCGGTGCCTCCCTATCAGACAGCCATGGGTCTCATTGATATGTTCTCCCATTCGTTTGAGCGCTTCTTCTCAGCCTCCCATCCTTTTGAACCTTGCGATAATCTCGCTCTTAGCATCCTTAAATCCATTGTCGAAGTTTCTTCGAAAGTGATGGCTCATCCGGAGGACTATGACAGCCGGCGTGCGATGATGATCTGCGGGACACTGGCTCATAACGGCGTGACGAGTTACGGCAAGCGATTCAGCTTCCCGATTCATCAGGCCGAGCACCGTTTATCCGGTGCCTATCCGGAGCTGACCCACGGTCAGGGCATCGCCCTTTTGATGCCAGTCTTCCTAACGCTGAACAAAGCCAAGCTGACCATGAAGATCCAGGAGTTAGGAACGGCCGTCTTTGCTGTCCCCAAGGAAAGTGATCCTGAGGCAACGATTGACGCCCTGAAGGCCTGGCTGGGTTCTTTCCCGATTTATCCGAGCTTTGAAAAACTTCCCTTCAGCGTTGATCCGAAGGATGTCGAGAAGGCCGAGCAACTTTTGCTAATCAAAGCATAACTTTGCGATATAATAATAAAGCTTACGTGTGCTAATCACAGGAGGTCGTCTTTATGGATGAAGAAAAACAGCCCGAAACAACCGAGCCTACAGCCAAGAAAGACTTTTATGATTTCAATGCGTCGTGGATTCTGATGTTTGTCTATATCGGCTTTTTAGCCAGTATGATTTTCTGGCAGCGGAACATCTTCAATGCCATGTACAACCCGGAAGACTACAACTACTTTGTCTTTATCTTCATCAGCTTCCTTCTGGGCATCGTCGCGACTTTCTTAATCTATAACTTAGGAAAGCTTCTGGCGGCCAAGATTGCGGGCTACGACATCGTCTATACCAAGCTGGCCGGTTTCACCATCGATCACTCCAAAGCCAAGGTCAAAGTCAGCTTCCATATCCTGGAAATCGGCGATGTGGAGATGAAGTTTGCTCCCAAGAGCGATGACATCAAGCGGAATCCGACCCCGATCTTCTTCGGCGGCTTCCTCTTCGAACTGATCGTGATCGCCATCGGCTTAGCCATGTTCTTCGTCTTTGCCTTCAACAAGGGTGCCAATGCCAATAGCTTCCTTGGCTATATGTTCCTCTTTGGAACCTTGTATGGCTTAGTCATCCCGCTTTATGAGTCGCTGCCGTTCCGTCAGGATTCCCCGAATGACATGTTCAACTTCCTCAATACCAAGAAACCGGAAGAGAAGGAAGCCTACAACCTTCTTAACATCAACCGCAAACGGGAACTCAATGGCCAGGACTTCCTGGTTCCGGCCCAGTCTATCCTCGATACCTACTATCCGATCCATGTGCTCTATTACGTCTACCTCGACCATCTCTACAAGAATGAGCTGGAAGCCGCTGTCTCCGTCCTCGATACGATGAAGCTCAACAAGAAGAAGTTTGATGATACGGAACGTTATCTGCCTGCCTCGGAATCCCTCTATCTCCGCTACCTGATCGATGATGAGACCGGTGCCGATAACCTCTATCTCACCCTCAAAGGCGAAGAGAAATCCGCCATCACCAACCCCAGCGATCTTGCCGACTTCCGGACCAGTCTTCTGGTCTTAGGCTACATCTCCTCCGATAAGGAAGCCATCCAGGATCTGCTGAAGAAATATCACGCCAAGCTCGCTGGCCTGGAGCCTTCCGACCGGGTCAAGAAAGAGCAGGCCCTCTTCGATCAGGCCTACAAGACCTTGCGCAGCAAGAAGCCGGATCTGGGCTTAGCCGAAACGTACTAATTGAAAATAAACAGCGCCCCCCTCTTGAAAAAAATCGGGAGTTTCGTATAATAGGGGACGCTGTTTTCTTTGGGGATGTTACGGTCTCGACGGGGTGGGAAGACTTTTGGACGCAGTGGGGCGGTTCCCTTAAAGACCGACACAATCACAAGTGCCAATAAACCTGTCATGATGCACATTCCGACCATGCAAATGGCTCGGATGGCTGCCTAAGCTTCGGCTTAACAACCAATTCGGGAGCTTATAAACTCCCCCGTGCGCCTAAGAAGAATCTCTTCGGTTCTGTCTTCTTAGTTCATTAGATCCGAAGTCAGCTCGTCATGTTGCTTCTGGCGGGCTTGGACTAATCTCAAGCAATCGGGAGACGGACGGCCGCTTATGACCCTCGTCTTCTTAAATCAACCGTAAGATAAACTGTAGTATCCAAAAGGCGACCGACTTCGGACGCGGGTTCAACTCCCGTCATCTCCACCAATAGCGTAAATGCCCTAGCAATAGGGCTTTTTTAATTCAGCCAACCCGTCCGATATCGGCCCCGTTGACCGAGAATCTTCTTCGCTTTCTCCGTCGGGCTTGTATAATAAACGAAAGAGAAACACACATCATGGATTATCAAAAAGCAAGTCAGTACTGGGTCGAGAAGGACAGCCAGAGCGTGAAACTGGATAAGGCCGCTCTTCAACAGGAGATCGTCAGCTATCTTAGCTCTCATCATACCTTGGCGTTAGCCACGGCCGATAAGACCGGCTATGTCCGTAACACCCCGCTCGAGTATGACTATTTCAAAGGCTGTCTTTATATCCTTTCCGAAGGCGGGAAGAAGTTTGTCGGACTGGCCGTCAATCCGAAAGTTTCGGTGGCTGTCTTCGATCCCTATCAGGGGTTTGGCAAAACCTACGGGATGGAAATCCAGGGAACCTGCACGATCAAGGAAATTGATGATCCCGATTATCAGGACTATCTGGCTTTCAAGAAGATTCCGGCAGCTGCTCTTGAAAAGCTTCCCTCGCCGCTCCACTGTCTTATCATCTCCGTGGATGAAGTCGATTTCCTCAACTCCGATTTCCATACCAAATACCACGTTGACAACAGGCAGCACTATACTATGCCTAGGTTTAGCGACCATGTCTGAAATGACCAAGGTGGCGATGGTTGAAGCTTTAAAAAAGCTTCTGATTACCAAGCCCATTACGAAAATTACCGTTAGTGATATCACCGATGCCTGTCAGGTTAACCGGATGACTTTCTATTATCACTTCAAGGATATTTATGATTTGTTGGAATGGGGAATCATCAATGAGGGACAAAAGATCCTGGCTGGCAACAAAACGGCAAAGACGTGGCAGCAAGGCATGAAAAACATCTTTGAGACGGCCTTGGAAAACAAGGCATTTGTTACCAACGCTTACCATTCCTTGGGAAGAGAACGAACTGAGAAATATCTAGATGAACCGGTTTTTGATTTAACCTATGGTGTCGTCAATGAGGAATCCAAAGGAATGTCTGTCAGCGAGGAAAACAAGGTTTTCATCGCTCAGTTCTATAAATATGCTTTGATTGGCCTGGTCCTGGACTGGGTTCGTAACAATATGAACGAGGACTATCATTTGATACTGGCCAAGATGGACACGGTCCTCAGTGGGGAAACTAAGACTGCCCTTTTGAAATTCCGCACCGACAAAGCCTAGCTCTACTACACTTTTATATAAGTGATTAAAATTTAATCAAAACCTTGAAAGTGTTTATGTTGTCTTCTTTTTCTTTTTCCTATACTCCGGTTGTCATTGGATAACAGGAGGTAAAGATCATGTATTATTCAAGCGGCAACTATGAGGCGTTTGTTCATCCGAAGAAGCCGGAAGGGATTGAAAAGAAATCAGCCTATATCGTCGGCACAGGCTTGGCGGCTCTATCCGCTGCCTGCTATCTTGTCCGTGATGCCCAGATGCCGGGAAAGAACATCCATATCCTAGAGATGGGACCTGTCGCTGGCGGTGCCTGCGACGGAACGTTGGTTCCTGAAGTCGGCTATGTGATGCGGGGTGGCCGTGAAATGGATAACCATTTCGAAGTCATGTGGGATCTTTTCCGTTCCATCCCTTCGATTGAGACGGAAGGAGAGACGGTCCTGGATGAGTACTATTATCTTAATAAGGAAGATCCCAACTATTCTCTTTGCCGGGCCACCGTCAATCAGGGCAAGGATGCCCATCTGGACAAGAAGTTCGGTCTCTCTGACAAAGGGGCTGCCGAGATTGCCAAGCTCTACCTTACTCCTAACGAAGAGCTCTATAACAAATCCATCACGGATGTTTTCGATGACGAGGTCCTCAACTCCAATTTCTGGCTTTACTGGCGGACGATGTTTGCTTTCGAAAACTGGCATTCGGCCTTGGAAATGAAGCTGTATTTGCAGCGTTTCGTCCATCATATCGGCGGACTGCCAGATTTCACAGCTCTTCGCTTCACCCGTTACAATCAGTATGAATCCATGATTCTCCCGATGCAGAAATATCTGGAGAGCCACGGGGTGGATTTCCACTTCAATACCAAAGTCGAGAATGTCGAATTCGCCATCACTCCTGACAAGAAGGTGGCCAAGAAGATTGATATCCTGACGAAAGAGGGTGCCTCATCGGTGGATTTAACCGAAGATGACCTCGTCTTCATCACCAATGGCGGCTGTGTTGAGAATTCGACCATGGGTTCCCAGAATGAGAAAGCTCCGCTCGTGACGGACATCAAGGACGATGGCGGTTGGGCGATGTGGGAGAAGATTGCTGCTCAGGATCCCGCCTTCGGACATCCGGAGAAGTTCTGCTCCGATCCGGAAAAATCCAACTGGATGTCGGCAACGGTGGAAACGCTGGATCCGGAAATCATCCCGTATATCACCACTATCTGCAAACGGGATCCTTTCACCGGTCATGTGGTGACCGGTGGCATTGTGACTGTCAAGGATTCAAAATGGCTGATGTCCTGGACGATTAACCGTCAGCCGCAGTTTAAGAATCAGCCACAAGGACATTGTCTGGTTTGGGTCTACGGACTCTTCACCAATGTCGAGGGTGACTACATTAAGAAGCCTATGCGGGAATGCACCGGCAAGGAAATCTGCGAAGAATGGCTCTACCATATCGGCGTTCCTACGGACAAGATCGAAGAGCTGGCCAGTAAGCACGCCAACACGATTCCGGTCATGATGCCCTATATCACTGCTTTCTTCATGCCTCGTCAGGCGGGTGACCGTCCGAATGTAGTACCGGATAAGGCGGTCAACTTCGCCTTCTTGGGTCAGTTTGCCGAAACTCCGAGAGACACGATTTTTACCACCGAATATTCGATGCGTACTGGTATGGAAGCTGTCTATACTCTTTGCAACGTCGACCGGGGCGTTCCTGAAGTGTGGGGCAGCACATACGATGTCAGAGACCTTCTTGATGCTACCGTCAAACTTCGAGATGGCAGGCCGATTACGGATATGAAGATGAACTTCGTGGAAAAAATCGCTCTCAAGAAAGTTCTGAAAGCCACGAAGGATACGGATGTTGAGAAGATTCTGAAACGGTATCACGCCATTTAACCTCCTGCGGAAGCAAGGCCTCGCCTTGCTTCCGCTTTTCAGTTGCACCTATCCTTAGGAAATCCCTTCCGTTAAAACAGGATTACCATGCTATAATTGAAGACATGGCACTTGATAATCTGACCATTGATATCATCGTTCGTCACTTAGCAAAGCAGTTGGTGGGGTCCACCTTGGGAAGACCGCTGGCTTTAAACAGCAATGATTTCGGTTACCCCTACAGCGAAGTCTTAGCCGATGGCAGTATCCGCCATGGGACATTCGTCTTCTCCATGATGCCGACGGAGCCCTTCCTTTGCTACTCCTTTGACCGCTACACTAAGGTTGAGGACAACTCTCCGTTTTTTAATTCATTAAAGAAATTGTCTCTTGCCACAGTGACCGATGTCAAAAAGGTCAAAGGCGAAAGAATCGTGACGATATCATTGAAAGCAAATCTCAATGATATCAGTGAAGTCAACAGCGCCTATGATCTCATTCTGGAGCTCTTCCCTAACCGGCCTAACTGCTATATCGTTGCCTACCCTTATGGCAAGATCGTCTCGCTCTTCCATGAACGGACCAATCTTGAGAAGGGCATCTTTGTCGCCCGGAATACGCTGTATGCCTATCCCCCGGAACGGGAGACGCTACCAAATTCGCTTCCGGATCTCGACAGCGCCAAGAGCTATCTTAACAACTCCCTTTTCAAGCAGCTGAAAACCTATGTCGAGACCAGAAAAGGAACCTTAGACCAGGCCATTCAGGCGCTGGCGAGTTCCGATCAGCTTTATTTCAACGGCAAGGAGATCCTGCCTTTTGATTTTGCTAACCCCGAGTTTAAGCCGATTCCTCCGGAAGCCATTTACTCCTCGTTGGTGGAGGATCAGAAGAAACTGGCCAAGTTGGATAAGGAGAAGGATCTGATTGCTTTGATTGAGAAAGCCATCAAGGTGGCTTCCAAAAAGACGGATAACCTCAACGATGACCTCAAAGAGGCCAATCAGCATCTGGCCTATAAGGATTACGGACAGGAAATCTACCTTTATCAGGGCGAGATTCATAAAGGCGACAAGCTGTTGGAGAAAGACGGCTTTAAGATTCCTCTGGATCCGCTTTTGGATGCTCCCAACAATGCCAACCGCTATTTCAAGAAATATCAGAAAGCCAAGACGGCTATCGGGATTCTTACTGATCTGCTGAAGAAAACGGACGAGGAAACGGAATATCTGAAAAAGAAACTGCAGGAAGCCCAGGACGGAACGCCACGGGACATCATGGAGCTCAAGAGCGAGCTCTTGGCTACCGGCTACATCAAAGAGAAGCAAGCCAAAGGCCGGATCCGGGCCGTATCGCAGCGCCGCACCTATGATCCGCATTATCTTGATCTGCCACAGGGTAAGATCGGTTTCGGCATGAACGGGCTGCAGAATGAGCAGCTGACGTTCAAGATTGCCAAGAAAGACGATCTTTTCTTCCATGTCAAAGATTACCCGGGCAGCCATGTCGTCGTTCTCGAAGGAAAAGAAAACGAGAACGTCCGGCATACGGCCGAGGAGCTCGCCCTCTATCTCTCCCATCTCGACAGCGGAACGGTGATGATCGCCAAGCGCAAGGATGTCAAAAAGAATCCGGATAAAATCGGTTTAGTTTCGATTCTGGCGTACGAAACTGTCGCCGTGAAATACTTGCGGGCCGAGTCTCTCGCACTTTTCCGGAAAGCTTTGAAGGAGTAAACTGCCCAAAAAAGCAAAAAGTGCCTGTCCTTTTATTGACTTTGGAGCCTTTATTAGCTATATTAATTAACGCGTTTGGAAATTGCCCTTATAGTAAAGCGGTATTACGGATCCTTGGTAAGGATCAATTGTCAGTCCGACTCTGGCTAAGGGCACCATGTTAAGAAAAAATCTATCTTGATATAGTCGATGTGTGTGCAATTCAGGAGGGAAAAGCGATGGCTGAACCTACGAAGAACGATGTTATCAATCGGAAGGCCAAAGCCCACGTCGCTGCCGGCTGGGAGTGGTTTAAGGAAGCCGCTTGGCTTCAGGTCCTTTTGATTGTTGGCGTCGTCATCGGCGTCGTCGTCTCGATTCCGTATGCTGTGACAGCCATTAAATCGGCTGTGGATGGCGATAATTCCGGTTTCTACACCGCTCATAACATCAATTACGATCGTTTCCAGAAGTTCCTTGACGGCAAAGACACGACCTGCAACGGTCTGGTCGGCGATAACCTCAAGGGTCAGGAAACCTATTCCAGCGACAAGGAAGGCTTCATCGTCATGTTCTACAAGGACAACTGCGATAACTGCAAGTCCATGCAGAAGTACCTCGATAAGGCTTATAGCCGGGTCGATGAGACCAAGAGCGTCAACGGCAAACTGAAGTTCTATACCATCAATGTTGCCTGGCGTCCGGGTTCGGCGACCGATTCCAAGACCTATGAAGGCAAGGATCCGATCAAGGATTATGAGAATACGACCATCACCCTTGAGCAGCAGATGGATATTCAGGCTGCCGTCAAGGATGTCTACCTCAATCAGACCAACAGTGCCTACATCAATTCCAACGTCACTGCCACGACCTTGACTACCCCTCTCAACGTCTTCAACTCCGGCGGTACCGTTCCGACTCCGATGTTTGTCACCTACATCAAGAACAAGACCGATGGCACCTATAAGATGAGTGAGCCTTCGAAAGTCATCTGCGGCATGGAAGGAAGCTTATCCATGACCACCACGACCGATGTCATGACTCAGCTCTACGATATGTACAACATCCGTCTCTATTCCAAGTAAACGAAGCAAGCAAAAAGGCGGTTCCCTGCGGAGCCGCCTTTTTTGGTGTTTGCAAGGGAAAGCAATCTTAATTTAATAATGTAAAATAATTACACCTACGAAGTAAAACATTTGCATTATACTGTGACAAGGGTTATGCTAGAAGTAACGAAAAGAGGTAGCAAGGTATGTTAAAGAGTTTCAGCGTCACTGGGTTTAAGAACTTCCGCGATACCTGCACCATGGACTTCTCAAAGGTCCGGGATTACGATTTCAATCAGTCGCTCATTAAGGATGGCCTTGTCAACAAAGCCCTTCTTTATGGGAAAAACGGAAGCGGAAAGAGCAATCTTGGTTTTGCCATGATGGAACTCACTACCCATCTTACCGATAATCAAAGAGATCCTTCCAATTATTTCTTCTCTCTGAACGGAGATTCTTCCCGTCAGACCATTTCCTTTGCTTACGATTTCCAGTTTGGCAAGGACGATGTCGTCTATCAGTATGAGAAGGATGCCGATCTATCACTGCGGGAAGAAAGCATTTCGGTCAACGGCAACCTTGTTTTTTCATTCGATTATCTGACCAATAAAATCGATAATCATTTACCGGAAATCTCCGACTTCAATTTAGCTTCCCTGTCACGCCGGAATCTCAACAATTCTGTTATCAAGACCATCTATGGCTATTCCGCCCATTTGCCTGACAACTCCCCGATAAAACAAATCTATGAGTTTGCCAACGGGATGCTTTGGTTCCGCTCGTT
Organism: Bacilli bacterium; assembly: GCA_022647725.1. Lineage (GTDB taxonomy): Bacteria > Bacillota_I > Bacilli_A > RFN20 > CAG-288 > Enterosoma. The sequence goes on along the minus strand of JALCLG010000001.1, from coordinate 560,707 downwards.
AGGAAGCTATGAGTTTATGGGCAAGACCAATATCATCGAGAATGTTGAATCCTATCTGGCTAGCAGCGAGGAACGCGTCAAGGCTCTCGAGGTGTTCCTTGAGAAATGCGGCCTTTCCTTCAAGCTCAGCATCATTTCGGATGTCACTGGCAAAAGACTCTTTGCCCATTTTGCGAATGCTTCTTATCCGTTCTTTGCTCTTGCCTCGACCGGAACGAAGTCGCTTTGTCTCTTCTTCTACTGGCTCGACAAAATGAAAGGCAAAATCACCTTCCTCTATTTGGATGAATACGATGCCTTCTATCATTTCAATCTGGCCCAGGCCATTTTACAGATCGTCAACCAGGATGATAGCTATCAGTCGGTTGTGACAACCCATAATCCGTATCTCGCAGATAATGCCATTATGCGGCCGGATTGCTATTTCAATCTAAAGGATGGCAGGATTAAATCCTTTGCTGACAGCACAAACCGGGTCATCCGCCAAGGAAACAGCCTGGAGAAAATGGTTCTCTCCGATGACCTCTGACTCCAAAAAGGTTTTGATTCTTTTCGAAGGATCGACAGACAAGAAACAGTTCAGTTATCTGGCCAGGACCTTTTCCGATTTGCTGAAAAACGGCGGCTATCAGCCTGTGGTCTTTGGCACATCTATCTACGAGCTTTATAAGCCTTTGATCCAAGAACAGAGCTTCGATTGTCTGGCAAGTTATCTTGCCTATAAGCATTTGTTTGATTTTCCAAAAGAGGCTCGGCCTCAGGACTATTTCTCCTTGATCTATCTGATTTTTGATTTTGATCCTTGCTACCATCTTTTTGATGCCCGGAAAATAGAAGCTCTCCAATCCTATTTCAATGACGAGACCAGAAACGGACTTCTTTATATCAATTTTCCGATGGTCGAAGCCCTTTTTGATTTTTCCAAAGTCCAAGGCAAGTATCAGATCCGTTCGGAATATCCCTTGGCAACCTGTTCAAGCGACAGCTATAAGCGTCATATACGCCTTCATTCCGCCTTTGTCTCTCCCAAAGATCATCACCTTTACCGTTTCCTTCCTGAATCCGAAGCGAAAACAGCCGCTTTGCTTTCTCTGGGCCGTTATCGGGAACTGCTTTCGCTTTCCGCTGCCGTTCCCTGGACGTTGACGGACATTCCGGCACTGCTGAAGAAAGAAGAAGCAGGGGTGGACATAGGCGTTGTCTATCCTCTTAGCTGCTTTCCTTTTATGGCTTTGGATTATAATGCGGCTGCTGCCCTGGAGGAGTGGAAAAAATAACCATCGACTCCCTTGGCATAGGGATGGCAATGCTATTCCAAGGAAACGAAGCAAGCAAAAAGGCGGTTCCCTGCGGAGCCGCCTTTTTTGGTGTCTTGTTATTTCTGCGACTTCTTCTTGGCTCGAAGAGCGTCGAGGACACTGACCGGAACCAGCTTGGAGACATCCTCGCCCTCGAAGAAGATCTCTTTGATGTTGGACGAGGAGACAAAGGCCTGATCCCGATGCGACATCAGATAGACCATCTCGATATCCGGCGCCAGGAATTCGTTGACTTCATGCAGCTGGAACTCCGCTTCGTAGTCGGTGACAGCCCGCAAGCCTCGTATCAGAGCCTGCGCGCCCAGTTCACGGGCCTTCTTGACGACCAGGCCTTCGGTGGACGCCACCTCGATGTCCGGGTAGTCCTTGACGGCTTCCTTGATCATCCTGACCCGTTCTTCGGCACTGAAGAGATAGCTGGGCTTCTTGGAGTTGTAGGCCACCAAGATAATCACCTTGTCGAAGATCTTCCGTGCCCGTAAGGCCACATCCAGATGGCCGTTGGTGAACGGATCGAAACTGCCGGGGTAAACTGCGATTTTCATACGGACTCCTTTCGGTACAGAGCGACATGCTTCTCGCCGTAACGGTACTCCTTCATCTCGAAGCCTTCGATCTCCTTGTTCGGATAGTCCTGCTCGGAGATGATGACGGCATTGGGGTTAAGCATGTTCTCCTTGGCCAGATACTGGATGATGTCGTTGTTGATGGTGAAGCGGTAGGGGGGATCCAGAATCACCAGATCGAATTTCAGGGCCGTGTTCCGCTTGAGGAAGAGCCGGTAGTCCTGACAGGAGAGAATCACCTTCTCCTTGTCGGGGCAAAGCCCCAGCGCATTCTCACGCATCAGGGCAAAGGTTTCCCGTTCCTTGTCGTTGAGGTAGACTTTGCTGGCTCCGCGCGACAGGGCTTCCAAGCCCATCGCGCCGCTGCCGGCAAAGAGGTCCAAGGTCACCGAGCCTAAGCTCTTGTCCTTTAGGGCGTTGAAGAGAGCCTGTCGCACCTTATCCATGGTCGGACGGGTGTAGCGGCTGTCCGGCACCTTAAGAAAGCGGCCTTTGTAGATGCCGCCGATGATTCTAATCATGGTTCAGGTCCTTTAAGATGCCGTCATTGATGAGGGCAAGGATGCCTTTGATACTGTTATAGTCGTTAAGATACTGCTGGACCCTCGGATCCTTCAGGAGTTCATCATTGAGGGCCTTGGCCTGGACTTCCAGGGTATGCTTAATGTCCTCATCATCCGTGGTGGCGGCTTTGATATAGCAGTCATTGCGTTTCGTGGAGATATCCTGAAGATGCGGGTCACCGGAAATCTGGTCCGAGAGGGAAAGGGTCTCCTGATACAGGGAGGAATTCTTCAGCGTCGTGATGAAGTCTTGGCTCTCTTTGACGAAGTCTTGGTTATCCATATGAAAATATTATAAGCCAAATCCTGTGTTTTTTCTTCTACCATGGTAAAATAGAAAAGCAATGAAACTATTTACGATATCCACGGACAAAGATCCGGTTGTTCATCAGAAAGCCGTGCCGGTGAAGCTGCCTTTGAGTGACGAGACCCGCAAGACGATTTTGGAGATGGTCGATTATCTGAAGGAATCCCAGGACGAGGAGACGGCGAAGAAATACAATATCCGTTCCGGAGTCGGCATTGCCGCCCCGCAGATTGGCATTTCCCAGCGTTTCTTTGCCATCTATTTCGATGACAACGACGTCCATTATGAATATGGGTTAGTCAATCCGGTGATTGTCTCCTCTTCTGTCAAAAGAGGCTATCTTAAGACCGGTGAAGGCTGCCTTAGCGTTCCTAAGGATGTCCCCGGCTATGTCTACCGGTATTACAAAGTCACTTTCAAAGCTTATGATGCCGTCAGTCAGAAAGACGTTGTTCTGAAGCTTTCCGGCTATCCGGCCATGGTTTTTCAGCACGAGTATGACCACCTCGACGGGGTTCTCTATTACGAGAGAATCGATAAGAAGAATCCGTTCTTCGAGGATCCGGATGCGGTCGCCTTATAAAGAATCCGAGTGAAAAAGAAGCGTTTTCTTTCGTCTCTACTTGCACTTATTCCTTTTTTTAACTAGAATACTAATGCCAGAAGAGACGACCCTGAGCTTAACTTAAGCGCAAATATCGTTTTTCCAAGTGTTTTCAATAGGAGTTCTTTATATATCACATGACAAGCAGTAAAAGTACACTCACCTCCCCAGTGCAGATTTATGCGTTGGGCGGCCTTGGTGAAGTCGGTAAGAATCTTTATTGTGTCGAAAATGACAACTCGCTTCTCATCATCGATTGCGGCGTGATGTTCCCGGAAGACGATATGCCGGGCATCGACTACGTGATCCCGGATTTCTCACATCTGAAAGACAATCAGGAGAAGATCAAAGGTCTCGTCATCACCCATGGCCATGAAGACCATATCGGTGGCATTCCTTTCCTGCTTCAGCAGGTTGACATCCCGGTTATTTACGCACCTAAGATTGCTTCGGCTCTCATCCGCCACAAGCTGGAGGATGACCGCATTACCACCAAGACCAAGATCGTCGAGTATGATGGCGATGACATTCTCCGCTTCGGAGACTTCACCTGCCAGTTCTACCACGTCACGCACTCCATTCCGGATTCCTTCGGCCTTTTCATCACGACCCCGCAGGGAACCATCGTGGAGAGCGGCGATTTCAAGATCGATCTGACCCCGGTCGACGGTGACTTTGATTTATCCAAGCTCACCCGTTTCGGTGATCAGGGCATTGATCTCCTGATGGCCGATTCCACCAACGCTGAGAAAGAGGGCTATACTCCGTCGGAGAGAACCGTCATCCAGGGCATCAACGATGTCTTCTCGGATGCCTCCGGACGTCTTTTGATTTCCACCTTCTCCTCCAACATCTCCCGTATCGAACAGATCATTGAGACGGCCATGAAGTATAAGCGGAAGATCGTCGTCTTCGGTAGATCCATGGAATCCAACATCGATGCTGCCCGTGAATTCGGCTACATCAAGGTTCCGGATGAATATCTGGCTGACCCGGAAGAGCTCAAGAGCTTACCGCCGGATCAGGTCTGCATCCTCTGCACCGGCACCCAAGGGGAACCGATGGCTGTCTTATCGCGGATTGCCCGTGGCGAACATCGTTTCATCCACGTCCTTCCGGGTGACACCATTGTCTTCTCCAGCTCGGTGATTCCGGGCAATACGGCCTCCATCAACGAAGTCATCAACCAGCTGACCCGTTTAGGCGCCTCCGTCATCACCAACTCCGTCCTCAACAACCTCCATGCTTCCGGACATGCCTCCCGTCAGGAAATGAGACTGCTGCAGAAATTAGCCCGTCCGAAGTATTTCATGCCGATCCACGGCGAATACCGGATGCTCAAGCTGCACGCCGGCATTGCCTGCGAATGCGGCATGAGCAAGGATCATACCTTTGTCTGCGAGAACGGCGACGTCCTCAATCTGATCAACCATAAAGTCAGCCGGGGCAGCAATGTCCAGGCCGACAGCATCTACATCGACGGCAAGACGGCGGTCGGCTTGACCACCTCCGTCATCAAAGACCGCTCCACCCTCATCAACGAAGGCATGGTCGGCGTCTATCTCATCATTGATCCCAAAGCCAACAAGCTGGTCTATTCCCCGATCGTCGAGAGCGAAGGCTTCATCTCCAGCAACAAGAAGGCTCTCCAGAAGAAGACCGGCGAGATCGTCGGCATCGAGATCAACCGGATGCTCTCTTCCGGTCAGAAAGTCAACTACAACGAACTCAAAGCCACGGTCCGCAACGTCGTCGGACATTACCTCTATCGGGAAAGCCATCGCAATCCGATGGTGATTCCGGTCATTCTCAGCTATAACCCCAATCTTTCTTTCAACAACAATAATCAGCCGCGGGCTTAAGTATGATCATCCTAGCAAGTCAGTCTCCGCGCCGGAAAGAGATCCTCACGGAGATCTTAGGCGACATCCCTTTCAAGACCATCCCCTCCTCCTTCGATGAACGGACCATCCAGGACAACAACGTCCATTCGCTTTGCCTTAAGGAAGCCCAGGGAAAAGGCTTGGCTGTCAGCAAAGACCATCCCAATGATATCGTCATCTCTGCCGATACGATGGTCTGTTATCAGAATAAGCAACTTGGCAAGCCCAAAGACGAAGCGGATGCTCTCCATATGCTTCAGCTTCTCTCCGGACACGTCCATGAGATCGTCACTGCCTACGTCATCTATCAAGGCAGCAATGAACTCTGCCATAAGGTCTCTGTCGCTCACCTCTTCATCGAGAAGATGGCCGATATGGAGATCCAGGAATACATTGAGACCGGCTCCCCGCTGGATAAGGCCGGCGGCTATGGCGTCCAGGACAGCGACTTCATCACCTCCAAGGTGATTGACGGCGAGGTCTCTACCATCGTCGGACTTCCCAAAGAGGCCCTGACTCAGGACCTGGAGGCACTTCATCTCTTAGACTGAAACGAAAAGCGGCAGTCTCCCCACGGGAGTCTGCCGCCTTTTTTGTTGGTTCCAACGTCACTCGGCCCAGAAATCGAACGGCTCAGAACGACCACTTTTTCCGGTCGGCCAGGATATCGAAGAGGGATAGAAGCAGGCTGGCAATTCCGGAAAGAACAAAGGCAATGACGATGTAAAAGTACCAGCCCTCCAAAGGATTGCCGCCGTTAGGATAGAGGCAGCAAAGCGTCACAATCAGTCCGGAGAGATTAAGCAAAGCAAAGAGGATATCCGCAGCCAGCACGATTCCGAAGGCAGGAGCGGAGAAATACCGTTTGATCACGAACGGGCAATAGGCAGCTAAGAAAAGGAAAATCATAGCCTGAGCCAAGAGCATCCAGAGGATGTTGGAGATGACCTGATAACGGTAGAGGAATCCTAAGGTGACGATCAGCGCCAGAACCGCGAAGCAGAGAATGTCAAAAACAAGAGACTTCTTTTTCATGGGCTATACTCCTTGACTTAAGTATAGACCCCTAGAAAAAAATAACAAGTCACTTAGAAAATTGGGTAAGAAAGAAAAGCCTAATTTGCTGTGATGGTTAAGGTCAGCGTGTAATTGCAGTCGACTTTATGGCTGGCCCAGCGCTGTGTTCCGGAGTCACTGTAATAGCAGGTGGTGGCACCGGAATCAAAATCGCTGAGATTGCTGACGACATCGTCATAGGTATAGGCATTTTGGTTGAAATCCTGGATGAGGAGGTTGATCCAATCGTATTTGACGATATGGTCCAGGACCACCGTTCCGGTAAGGGCTGTGGTCGGGGTCTGATGTTCTTCTCCGAAACTGTAGCTGACGTTGCCGGTACCGACGAGGGTTAAGGTGACGGTGCAGTAGTCCGTATTCTCGGCCGTGCCGAGCTTAATGACCATCTTGTCTTTGGCAATCAGAATTGCTTTTGATTCCCCGCTTCCGATGGTTTTGATGGTATCCCCAGTTTCCTCAACGCCGTCGACAAGGACTTTCAGGGTAGCTTTCTGATGGTTGTCGAAGGTGTAGGCAGACAGATCAAGGGTATCGCCGGCTTTGACTCCGGTCAGAGTCTTATCCCGTAGCCGCCATAGTAACCCACATAATCGTTGTTGCGATAGGTAGAGACTCGGTAATAGTCGAGGGTGTTGTAATCATCGACTTCGACGGAGGCAGTGATGCCAAGATAGGTATCAAAGGTGGCGGCGACGTTCTTAGCCGGCATCTGGAAGGCTAAGGAATTCTCGTCATAGCTTGAGAGAGCAGTGGCACCGTCGAAATCATAGTTGGCAGTATCCAAATAATAGCCGTCATCGAGCTGATAGCCTAAGCGGATGATATCGCCTTCCTGATAGGTGTCTTTTTTCGTCGTCTGATAGGTCAGCGTGGCATGAGGAACGGTGATGCTGAAGGTGTAGGCGCCACTCTTCTGGATGACACTCGGGGTCAAGGTCGGCGGAGCCATGAAGGAAAAATAAGGCCGATACATGAAGAAATTGGTATCCACAGAAGAGATAGACGTGGTAGCACCATAGGCGGTATAGGACAGAGAGGTGACTTGGTGGTGAAGAGTAAAAAGATTCTGACATAAGGATTGTAGGTCGAAACCGGTTCTGTCCTTTCGTAATCCAGGTAAGCCTGAACGGCGGTGACATGGCTGTCAGCAGCAATGGTTAAGGTGCGTAAAGGGGTGCAGGTGAAATAAATCGTGAGATTATCGGCCTCCATCGTAAAAGTAATTGTCTTGGTGTATTCGGAGGAGCTGGTACTCATACTTGAGGAAGGGATATTGTCATAATTCATCTCGACATCGCTCAGGTAATAGCCCTCTTTGATGCTCGGGGTCAGCATAAATTCCTGCTGCTCATAACCGGTTGTCGGTAACGAAGATAGGTGGTAACGACGCCGGTAACCGATTCCACGTAAGTGATGGTATAGGCATCCCCGCGTTCCCGTAAAGTCGGGGACAAAGTCGCATCGGCACCAAGCTTAGGAATAATGTAAGAAGAGGAAACAAGGTCCGAATACATTTCGATGTTGCGGAGCTTGATTTCCTTCTGACTGGTGTTCTCTGTGGCCGTAACGTCATCCAGAACGTTGTTATCCAGCGGTATCACCTCAAAGGTGACCTTCCCAGCATACTTCTTGGTTTCATCCACGCCGAGGACCTGATAACCGGAAGATTTCACATAGGAAAGGGAATAGCCGGTTGCCGAAGCGGTATTGGCTGCTCCGAGAACAATGATGGTGTTCTGGGAAGGGAAAGCGAAGTCCAAGGTGAAGGTGTTGTTGCTGTCCCAGGTCACGTCATAGAAATCATCATTGATCTGAACCACGAAAGTATCTTCGGAATCATACCAAGAATCCATCCGGGTAAAAGTCAGCTGGCAAGGCGTTGTTTCCTTGACTTTGTCACCGACACTTAAGCCGGTGATCGTATAGTCATCCTCAAGATTGAAAACGCCGAGCTTCAGCAGCTCATATTCCTGGTTGACCGCAAAAGTCGCAACTAGACTGACCCCCTTTCCGGGCATCACGAACGTGTATGTCCCGGCAGTATCTGCTTCCGTCAAGGTCACATCATCACTGGTCAACGAAACAAAGTGATAATCTGCTCCGCTGACGGCGGTGGCGGTGATTGTCTCTCCGGCAGTCGCCGAAGATTTGGACAGGGTGACGTTGCCCTGACCGACAACCTGGTAGGAGATGGCATAGCTTTCCGGTGCAACAGAAGGTGAGGAGCTCGTCTCGGCTGAAGGTGAGGCACTGACCGAATCGGAAACGGCAGCAGAGGGTGAAGTGGACGTTTTCTTCGCACATCCGCTTACAAGGAAAAGAAGAGCCAGTGCGAAGCCAAGCACTGTTTTTCTCATATGTTTTTTCCTCCCGCTATGAGTACCATTATTATAGCAACAGAAATATCATTTTCGTTCAACATTTTTAAAAGAAGTCAAGAAAAAAGGGATAATATCGGTCATATTTGTCCCTAGGATTCTTCCGTGAAGATTTGACAATCCCCTGCTCTGAGCTATTTGGCTGTGTTCTGCAGGTATTCTTCGAAGTCTTCGTAGGTCAGATACTTATCCACATAGCTGCCGTCCGCTCTCAGATAGATGATACGGTTGGCAATCGTGCTCAGAAGCTGACGGTCGTGGGAGGAGAAAAGGAGGACCGACTTCGTCTCGGACATGGCTTTGTTGAGAGACTCAATGGACTCCAGATCCAGATGGTTGGTCGGGTCATCCAGCATCAGCAGGTTTCCGGGTCCCAGCATTACCTTGCAGAATCGTAGACGGACCTTCTCGCCGCCGGACAGGACATTGACCGGTTTCAGTGCTTCCTCACCGGAAAACAGCATCCGTCCCAGATACCCACGGATATAGGCATCCGTGTTCTCTTTGCCATAAGGTCTTAAAAAGTTGACGAGGCTGTCCTTGATGTTATCCAGCTCACTGAAGGAAGAGGGGATGTACATCGGATGGATGGTGATTCCGTATTTGAACGAACCGCTGTCCAAGGTATCCTTGTTAGCCAAGCAGTCAAAGAGTTTGGTAATAGCCATACTGTTATCGGCAAGGAAAGCAACTTTATCGGTGTTACGTAAGGTGAAGGTCAGTCCCTTGAAGAAACCCTCTTTCGTGGCATCCGTCACTTCCAAGACATCATTGCCTAAAGGGAACTCGCTGCGGAAATCGATGAAAGGATAACGCCGGCTGGAAGGCTTGATGTCATCCAGCTGAATCTTATCCAAGGACTTCTTGCGGCTGGTGGCCTGTCGCGACTTGCTGGCATTGGCCGAGAACCGCCGGATGAAGTCTTCCAGCTCCTTGATCCGTTCCTCTTTCCGTTTGTTCTGATCCTTCATCTGCGACTGGATCAGCTGGGAGGATTTGACCCAGAAGTCATAGTTGCCGACAAAGAGGTTGATCTCGTTATAGTCGACATCCAGGATCCGGGTGCAGACCCGGTTCAGGAAATAACGGTCGTGGGAGACGATGAGGATGGTGTTCTTGAAATCAATGAGGAAATCCTCAAGCCATTGGCAGGCCCGTTCGTCGAGGTTGTTGGTCGGCTCATCCATGATGAGGATATCCGGATCGCCGAAAAGTGCCTGAGCCAATAAGACTTTGACCTTAAGCCTCGCATCCAGCTCACCCATCTGCTTATGTTCGTCTTCTTTGGGAACCCCAAGACTGACAAGAAGGTTCTCGGCATTGCTTTCGGCATTCCAGCCATCCATCTCGGCAAACTCCGTTTCGAGCTGACCCGAGCGGATGCCGTCGGCATCCGAGAAGTCTGGCTTGGCATAGAGAGCATCCTTCTCGTCCATCACGTCGACCAGATGCTTGTATCCTAAAAGAACCGTCCTTAAAACTTCGACGTTATCAAAAGCGTTGTGATCCTGCTTGAGGATGGATACCCGCTCCTTCGGATCATGGCTGACCACGCCGCTGGTCGGCTCCAGATCACCGGAAATAATCCTTAATAAGGTGGATTTTCCGGCACCGTTGGCGCCGATGATGCCATAGCATTCCCCGGGGGTGAAGGCGATGTTGACATCCTTGAAGAGAACCCGTCCCCCGAACTGCATGGATAAATTCGATACCTGTAACATACTGACCTCCTAAAACGAAGACAAATGATTGTAACAGCTTGACGGCGGTTTTCAAAGCCTAAAAAAGAAAAGGCCCTCTTTTTAAGAGGACCCTTGGATTCTAGACTCGTTTCTCCGTCTCGGAACCGGTCTTGGCGCTCAGCAGTTCCTGGAACTTCTTGGAGTCGCTGCCAATCACGAAGACAACCTTGTTTCCCATGAACATCGCGTTGCTGATGACGGCCTGGATGCCGGCTTTGTCCACCTTGGAAGGATCCCATAGCAGCACACTGACCCGGCTTCCGGTCTGCTGAATGGCTTTGATATTGTCCTTGCCGCCGAACTTATCGGCTAAGGAATCGGTCGCCTGGGTTAACTGGGCCTGGGCTTTCTGCTCCCCGGCTTTGACTTTCCGCTGATAGAGGATATGACGGAAGAAGAGAACCACCAGAACAAGAAGGACGGCAGCACTGACGCTGATGACAGCGATTTCCCATGTGGGCATGAATTATGATTCCTCCGGATTTTTGTCGACTTCGTGATTCTTCAGCTGACCATAGGCCTGCTCAATCCGCTTCAGCTGATCCATCGGACGGAAGTGAGCCAGCGTGGCAAAGCGGTCCTTGTCTTTGCAGAACCGGTATTCCTGACTGAAGGGACCCGGATAACTGAAACCATCGATGAAGACATCCGCTCTGCCATGCCTGACCGAGATTGTTAAGGTGTCTTTTTCAGATAATGTTGCTTTATCAATTGTTAAGGGATGAAGGCGATTGACAATCGGTGCCATCAGAGAATAAGTGAAGGCAGTCGGCAGATTGATCATCACTGGGCAGCCGAGACTCGAAAGATATCCGGTCGAGGCAGTTCCGGACCCGACCACGATGCCGCTGGCCTGAGCCTGCGTGAAAGGAATGCCGTTGATGCTGATCTCCATCACCAGGGTTTTCTGCGCCTGGAAAGCAACATCGTTAAGGAAAAGATGGGTCTTATTGTTGTTGAGGGTCGTCATTTGGAATAAAGGTATTCTTTCCAAGGCCGGCTCCTTGGTAAGGATATCATTGATGAGAGCATCGACTTCCCGTAAGGAGTAATCGGCAAAGAATCCCAGATGGCCGGTATTGACCATCACAAAGTGACCCTGATAATCAAAAAGACGCATGGCCTTAAGCAAGGAACCATCGCCGCCAAGGACGATAATTAGAGAGGGTGAAACATCGACCGGAGTGAATCCGTGACTGATCAGTGACTTGGAAATCAGCTGTCCTTCACGGGAAGGCTGGTCTTTGTGTTTGCTGAAAAGTGAGAAACTACATTTTTCCATAGCGGTATTCGCTTTCAATTTCTTCGGTGCTATTGTATCATATAACTAGTTGAAAAAGAGGGTAATTTATGGCAAGCAATAACATTGAAATCGAAGCAAAAGTCCTGTTAAGCCGAAAAGATTATGAGAAGATCAAGAACCATCTGGACTTCATTCCGAACGTCAAGGTGCAGTCCAACTACTATTTGGACAGCGATGATCGTGTGTTAAAGAAGTATGGTCTGATTGTCCGTCTGCGTACCCGTGAGGGCTCCGCCAAGCTGACCATGAAGGCTCCGTTAGCCGAAGGCCTCTTGGAGAAGAACCAGACGCTGACCATGGAAGAAGCCAACGACATGGTGAAGACCAACCTGCTTCCTAAGGGCGATATTGCTGACTTCCTGGAAGTCCTCCATATCGATCCGGCCAGCCTGAAGATCCAGGCGGAGCTGATCACGGAAAGACGGGAAGGCCAGTATGACGGCAACGACATCAACATCTCCAAGAACTCCTATGGCAACACCATCGACTACGAGATCGAATGCGACAGCGATTCCAAGGCTAAGAGCGAAGATACCTTAAAAGCCATCTGCTCTAAGTTCGGCATTGCCTTTGAGATCAACCCGATCTCCAAGGAAGAAAGAGCCATCAACGAAGCCATCGCCGAGAAGGATGCCGAAGAGAAGGAAGCAAAGGAAGGCAAGTAGAATCTGATTTTTCGTAAGGATAAGGGCTGTCGCAAAACGTAGGCTTTGCGTCAGTCCTTTTTGAATTCCGTGTCTGTTGCTTAAAATTTGCGCAATTTTGTAGCATTTGCACAATTTTATAAAAATTAGCTTAATTTGTTGGCCCCATTTGCCCCATTTTTTCTGACGTGTTTGTCTGCTAACGGAGTAAAAAAGCCAGGAAGCCGAAGCCTCCTGGCTTTTTTGCTGATTGCTTTCTAACGGAACGTCTGCTCTTTGACCAACGGCTTCTCTTCCTGGCGGTGTTCGCAGGTGTCATAGTTGGGGCAGACTCCTTTGCGGCAGGTCTCGCTGACCACCTTCTTGGCCCGCTGGAAAATCTCAATCTCATCGGCATTGTAGCCGACCTGAATGATGCTGTTATCGACGATGATAGGCCGCTTGAGGATGGTGGGGTTCTTCTTGATGAACTCGCAGAGCTCATTGATGGACATGGAATCGACATCGACATGCTGCTCCTGGAAGACCTTGCTGCGGGTGGAAATGATCTTATCCGTGCCATCGAGAGACTTGTTCAGCATCTCTTTGATCTCGTCGGGCGTGATCTCATGCTTGAGGATGTTGACCTCCTCAAAAGGGATGCCCTCCTTGATAAACCAGGCTTTGACTTTACGGCAGCTGGAACAGCTGGGTGACAGATAAATCTTAATCATGTTTCGATACCTCCTCATTCGGCTTACTGACTTCGGCATTGCCGGCTCCATGCATCAGCCGGAAGAAAAGAACGGTGTAATTGATCTCGGCAATTAAGAGGAAGAAGATGGCTCCGGCACAGAGGGTATCGATGATAAGATGGGCTTCACAGGATCCGGAACCGACCGGATAGGCTTCCAGAATGAACGGACCGGCAACTAAGAGAGCGCCTAGGACCAGATAGGTCATGAAGGTGGCTACCTTCCCATACCATTTGGCACCGCCATAGGAACGGTTATGCCGGGCTAAGAGGATGACGGCTAGCATCATCCAGAGCTCCTTGAGGACAAAGAAGCCTAAGAGGACAAAGACACTGGCAAAGGCAGAAAGACGGACCGAGATAGCCACGGCGATGGCAAACTGCGTCAGCTTATCGGCAATCGGATCGAGCAGCTCGCCCAGGTTGGACGTTTTCTCGAACTTCCGGGCAATGAAGCCGTCGAGGAAGTCGGTATAGACCGCCATCACCATGATGAAGCTGGCAATGTAGACATTGGCTTTGTCATTATTGAAAATCGTCAATGGCCAGAGATAGACGATGAGAAAGGCAATGATGAGCAGGACACGGAAATAGCAAAGCACATTCGGCAAAAGAAAAACATCTTCCTTACGGAAGTATTTCCGCATGATGGCATTGAAGTTCGCCTTGCCTTCTTTTTTCTTTTCCGGGTTCATTTAGGTTGCCTAACTATTATACAGCTCAGCCCCAGGATTAAAGAAACAAGGAATGCCTTTCGGCGGCTCTTTTTCACCCTCGAGACTCGGATAGTGGATGGCCTCTAACGTTAAGGCCTGCGGCTCGGCTTTCAGCTTGAGGTACGAAACCTCTTTGCCGGTCAAGAGGGTCGCAATCTTACTAAGGCTGACCTTGCCGGTGGCATAGCGGAGACTGGCTCCCACCATGAAACGGACCTGATACCGTAAGAAACTCTTGGCCACGAACCTCAGAAAGACAAGATCGCCTAGCTGACTGACTTCAATCGACCGGACATCAATCGCGGTTTTCTCCTCGCCTTCCGGGGTGGCAAAGTAGCGGAAGTCATGGGGACCGACGAAAAGAGATAAAGCCTCGCTGAGTTTATCCACAGACAGCAGATGAGCGGGAACATAGGTGATGCCATTCAACAGCGGATTGGGATAGGCGCTGTTCTGTAATGTATAGACGTAGCTTTTATAATCGCAGTCAAAACGGGCCGAGAAGGCTTCCGGAACCTCGCGGATCTGCTTAATGACAATATCCCGCCCTAAGGTCCGTTTCAGATAGTAGCCCAGATAATCCTGACTGACCCGGCTATCGGGAACATCAAAGGTCAGCACAAAGTCGAAGGCATTGACATAGCGGTCCAGCCGGGAACAGATGGTGACTTTGACCGGCACCGAATAAAGCTGAGCCAAGGCTGCTTCGAAAACCCCTTGGATGGTGGGGTCATCCTCTTGCTTCTGCGTTCCATAGAACCCTCTCCCATTGAAGGAAAGGCGAACAAGCAATCTCATCCTTGCCTCTAAGAGTGGAGCCGTGGCCACGCCCAGGTGTCAATGACCCAGGTTAAGTCAAAGCGTTCGACCGCAAAGTAAATCATGGCGGCCGTATAGCCACAAAGAAGAATCACAGCCAAAGTATCTCGGGTCCGCCAGGTCTCGGTCTTATAACGGGTCCGTTTGGCATCCGGATCATAGCCTCTGGCCTCCATGGCATCGGCTAACTCCCCGCTGGTGGTAAAGGCCGTCATGAAAAGCGGAATGACTAACGAGATGATGGAACGGACCTTATCTTTCAGATGACCTTGGGAGAAGTCAACGCCCCGGCTGGCCTGAGCCTTCATGATCCGGTTGGTTTCTTCCAGCAGCGTCGGAATGAAACGCAGTGCCAACGAGATGGCCATGGCGATTTTATGAATCGGGACTCCGATGAATTTCCAGGGATAGAAGAGCCATTCCAAAGCCCCGGTCATCTCCATCGGCTTGGTGGTGGAAGTAAAGACGTTGGTCATCATCATCACCAGAATCAGACGGACAAGGATATAGCCTAAATTGACGATGGTGCCGTAGGTGGTGGTCCTTCCCCATAAGGTAAAGGCGACATCCCCACTGGTATTGCCCGGCAAGAAAAGGTTGATGATGACTAAGAAGATCACCATCACCCATAAGGCCTTCAACGACCGGAACAGCTGAAGGAAACTGGTCCGGGAAGTAAAGGTCATCACCAGCATCATGACTAAGATGATCAGATAGAAGAAAAGGTTGGTGTAGGCACCGTAGACGGGGGTCAAGCCGTAGTTCAGGAAGACGGACACAATGAAAAGAATCAGGGCAATCAGCTTCACCCGGCTATCGAGCTTGTGATAGGGCGTCTGGAAAGCCTGATACTTTCCCAGGGTAACGTTCAGCATGGCTTCACCCCTTTGGCCCGGACGATCTCCTTGGCCAGACTCTCCGTATCCTTCACCTGACTGAGATCCACAGGCAGACCCCTGTCAATCAGCTTCTTGGCAAAAGCGAAAACCCGAGGCGGCTCCAAGGAAGAATTGGCTAAGAAATCCGCATTCTGAAACAGCGCCAAGGGTGTCTCATCCTGAACCACATGTCCGTGGTCTAAGACAATAGCCCGGTCACAGTATTTGAGGACGACATCCATATTGTGGGTGGCTAAGATGATGGCTGTCCCCTGCTTGGAAATCTCGGAAAGCAGATCCAAAAGGCCGTCTTCGCCGGCCCGATCAAGACCTACTGTCGGCTCATCCAGGACCAGCACCTCGGGCTCCATCGCAATAATGCCGGCGATGGCGACCCGGCGCTTCTCGCCACCGGAGAGCTCAAACGGCGAGCGTTCGTAATAGCTTTGGTTAAGGCCGACTAAGGTTAGGGCCTTCTTGGCTGCGGCCTCGGCCTCCGGCGGCTTGGCACCGAAGTTGCGGGGACCGTAACTGACATCTTTGAGGACTGTCTCTTCAAAGATCTGATACTCCGGGAACTGGAAGACCAGCCCGACCCGCTTCCGTAAGGACTTGATATCCTTCAGTTTCTGCTTCTGCTTTTTGCGGAGGCCCCTCTGATCGACGACGAGGGTGCCGTTCCGTTTGAGTTTATAGTCTAAGCTCATATCGATGAGATAGCCGTTGACATCGATTTTTCCTGAAGTCGGACGGATCAAGCCATTCAGCTCCTGAATCAAGGTCGACTTGCCACTGCCGGTCCGGCCGATCAGAGCGGTGAAGCAATGATCCTGGAAGGTCAAAGAGACATCCAAAAGAGCTTCCTGTTCGGACGGGAGACCGACATCATAGGTATAGTTGACTTTATCCAGGATTATCGGCATAGCTTATCCAAAAGCTCCTCTTCGTTCTTCACTGCTCCCACATCCAGGCCTTGAGCCTTCAAGTCCCGAACCAATTTATGGGAGAAAGGGATATCTAAGGAAATGCTTTTCAATAAAACATCATTGGAGAAAACAACCTCCGGTTTGTCGTCGAGGATGATTTTGCCTTCATTCATTACCAAAACCCGGTCCGAATCATAGGCTTCATCGATTTCGTGGGTAATGTTAAGGATGGTCATCTCCGGATCTTCCATTTTCCGTTTGGCGATGATTTCACGGATTTCGCGCTTGCCTTTGGGATCCAGCATCGCGCCGGCCTCATCGAGAATCGCAATCTTCGGATTCCGGGCAATCATGCCAGCGATGGCAACCCGCTGCTTCTGCCCACCGGAAAGATTGCTAGGTTCGCTATCCAGGTAATCTTCCATGCCGACATCCTTGGCACGGGCCTCGATGATGTCGTTCATGGCCTTGGGATCGACCTGGTTGTTCTCCAGACCGAAGGCAATGTCATCCCGGACCGTGGCTCCGATGAACTGACTGTCCGGATTCTGGAAGACCAGGCCGATGTCCTTACGCAATAACAGGGCATTGCTGTCGGTCATGACGACACCGAAAATAGCAATGTCGCCGCTGTTCTGAACCAAGATTCCGTCAATCAGCTTTGCCAGGGTCGACTTGCCGCAGCCGTTATGGCCGATGATGGACACGTACTGACCTTTTTTGATATCGAGGTCGATGCTATTGAGAACCGTCTGATTTTCCTCGTACCCGAAAGTCAGGCCACGAAGACAGATGGCACTATCCTCCGGTATCGACGAATCCCTTTTTAAGAGCTCACTGATCTGTTTTTCAGTTCTCATCCTTGCGTTTGACCAGATACATCACCAACTGATAGACCCAATAACCGACGAGAAGGGCACCGAGGATTGCTCCTGTGATGATGAAAATCATCCGTCCCACCGACTGATTCCCAGTCGAATAGACGACCGAATAAATCAGGGTCAGGACCATCGCTCCGATGATGATCAGAGCTAAGGTAGCCACCAGGCAGCGCTTCAGAGGAAAATGGGAATGGTTCGGATCCTTTTTCATTTGCTGAACTCAATCTTGGGCAATCTTCCCTGATAGACTTCATAGACGATGCCAGCCATATCCAGCATCTTCCGGGCCGCAATCTCTTCATCGGTATCATGGTATTTGTCGGAGACATAGATGATCTTCTTGATGCCGGACTGGATGATGGCTTTGGTGCATTCGTTGCAGGGGAAAAGAGTGACATAGACCGTCGCTCCATGGAGATCGTGGTTGGAGTTGAGGATGGCGTTAAGCTCGGCGTGGCAGACATAAGGGTATTTCGTATTCAGGTAGCTATCGACCCCATCGTCATGGCCAGCCCAGGGAATCTTCTGATCATCGACGCCGATCGGCATGCCGTTATAACCGAGCGACAGGACTTTGTGTTCGGGAGAAACGATGCAGGCCCCGACTTTGGTGTGCGGATCCTTGCTCCGGAGACTGGATAAGACGGCAATCGACATGAAATATTCATCCCAGGAAATATTATTGAAGGTCATGGCTTGTCCTCCTTCTAACAAAAGCATACTAAATTATATATGCAAATGATGAAAGTATCTACTTCAAATCGCTTACCAAGAGAAAAAAGCCAGCCGCAGGCTGGCTTATCGCTACACGTTCTTGTAATTGTTCTTGATGTTGATTCGGTTGATGGCCCGCTTGATCTGCCGTTCCATCTCGATGGCTTCCCGCGGCGTCTTGACTTCGCCTAGGAGCTTTTCGGCAGCTACCTTGCTGGCGATGGCCCGCTGCAGGTCGATCTCATCCAGCGACTCGATGGAATTGAGGATCAGCACGGCCGTATTGGTTTCGCTGAGTGACGGTCAGGACACCGCCGGAGATGGCATAGTAGCCGATATGGCCGTTGGCTTTTAGAATCAGCGGACAGATATCAAGAGCGGCAATCAAGTCGGCATGATGGGCATACAGGGAAAGCTCGCCCATCGAACTGGCCGTCGTCGTCAGGACCTCAACATCCTTCTCGATATAAGCCCTTGTGGGCGTCACAATCCGCAGATGGAACGTATCCATGATTACTTGTTAACAGCCTGGGTGGCAGCTTCCTTCTTCTTTGCGGCATCCGCGTTAGCTTTGGCCAGAATAGCATCGCCCTTGGCTTTGGCTTCCTCGAAAGTACCCACATACGTGAAAGCATCCTCGGGGAGATAATCGCCCTCGCCATCGAGAATCGCTTTGAAGGAATGGACGGTATCGCTGACCGGCACATACTTGCCAGGGAAGCCGTTGAACTTCTCGGCAACATGGAAAGGCTGTGAGAGGAAGTTACGGATACGACGGGCACGGTTGACGGCCTTCTTATCCTCTTCCGAAAGCTCATCCATACCGAGAATTGCAATGATATCCTGCAAATCTTTATATCGCTGTAAAATAGCCTGTACCTGACGGGCAACGTCATAATGGTCTTTGCCAACCACATTCGGATCCAGGAAGTTGGAGGAAGAGGCCAGCGGATCGACGGCCGGATAAAGGCCAAGCGAGGCAATGTTACGGCTTAAGACGGTCTTGGCATCGAGGTGGCTGAAGGTCGTGGCCGGAGCGGGATCGGTGAGATCATCGGCCGGAACATAGACAGCCTGAATCGAGGTGATGGAACCGTTCTTGGTCGACGCAATACGTTCCTGCAGCTGACCCATTTCGGTAGCCAGCGTCGGCTGATAGCCGACGGCCGACGGCATCCGGCCTAACAGGGCCGACACCTCACTTCCGGCCTGCGTGAAACGGAAGATGTTATCAATGAAGAGCAGGACATCCTGATGGTTGACATCACGGAAATACTCGGCCATCGTCAAGGCCGAAAGACCGACTCGCATACGGACGCCAGGTGTCTCGTTCATCTGACCGAAGACCAGGGCGGTATTGGCCAGAACGCCGGTCTCCTTCATTTCATTGTAAAGATCGTTACCTTCACGGGAACGTTCGCCGACACCGGCGAAGACGGAGATGCCGTGAGCTTCACTGGCAATGTTGTGCATCAGTTCCTGAATCAGAACGGTCTTGCCGACACCGGCACCGCCGAAGAGACCGACCTTGCCGCCTTTGATGTAAGGGCAGAGCAGATCGATGACCTTGATGCCCGTCTCATAAATCTGGATTTCCGTGGACTGATCCTGGAACCGCGGCGGATCATTGTAGATGGAGTGGACCTGACTGGCTTTGAAAGCCGGACCATCATCGATGGGCTGGCCTAAGACGTTGAACATCCGTCCTAAGACTTCCTTGCCGACCGGAACCTGAATCGGTTTGCCGGTATCCTCGACCGGAAGACCCCGCTGAATGCCATCGGTGGCACCCATGGCGATGCAACGGACGGTATCATCGCCGATATGCTGCAGGACCTCGAGAATCAAGGTCTCGCCGCTTTGCTTGGTAACCTTCAGAGCCACCAGCAACGGAGGGACGGCACTTTCGTCGAAGCGGACATCGACCACCGGGCCGACGGCCTGAATCAGCGTTCCCATATTCTTATTGTTATCCATAGCCTGCCTCCTATTCTTCCTCATCCTTGCCGGCATTGGCACCGGCAACGACTTCGGTGATTTCCTGCGTAATCGCATTCTGTCTCGCCTTGTTGTAACTGATCCGTAAGGTGGAGAGCATCTCATCGGCGTTGTCGGTGGCCGTCTCCATCGCGTTGCGACGGCTGGCCTGTTCGGAGAGCTGACTCTCGATGAGGAGGGTGTAGAGCTGCGAGTCGACGTAGTGGGGAAGCAAGAGATCGGCGACCTCATTCGGGCTGGGCTCGAAGATCGGAGCAAACTCCTGTTTGGGCGCTTCCTTCTTCAACGACTCAATATCCAAGGGCGCCAGGGTCTGGATGGTCGGGATGAAGGTCATGGAGTTCTTGTAGTGGGTGTAGACGATCTTGATGGCCTGATATTCGTGGCTCTTGTACTTCCGGAAGAGGAAATGCCGCATAGCTCTCACATTGTCGTAGGTGAAAGTCTCCAACAGCCCCGCATAATCGATATCCAGGGCATAAGGCATTTCATGATAGTGGAGATAGCCTTTCTGGCCGATGATGACAATCTCATCCTCCGGCTTCAGCAGAGGATCGATTTCCCGGTAAAGATTGTAGTTATAGGATCCGCAGAGACCCAGCGACGAGGTGACGATCACATAAAGGATTTTATGATCGCTAAAGGAGATGAGATACTGACTGAGATCGACCTTCTTCAGGTCAATCGCATTGACAGTCCGGAGCATGGCATCCTTCATCGCGCTGGCATACGGCAGGGACTGGTCATAGACCTTCTTCCACTTCTGATACTTTACGCTGGCCACCAGCTTCATGGCCTTGGTGATCTTCTCGGTGGAGGTGACGGTATTGATCCGTCTCCTGGTCCCAATCAACGTGTCCGACATGGTTAATGATCGATTCCTTCCAGCACAGCTTTAACGGCATCCTGAATCTTGGCTTTCGTCTCATCGGAAAGAAGGTGGGTGGTCTTGATGGCTTCAAAGACCTCCGGCATCTTGTTGACAATATAGTTGTGGCAGGCCTTCAGGACATCATGAACCTGGGCCGGAGCGATATCATCGATGCTCTTGGACTGGGCAATGTAGATATCGACAATCTCATCTTCCATCGAAAGCGGCATATATTGCTTCTGTTTCAGCACTTCCTCCAGAATGGCGCCATGTTTTAAGATGCCCTTGGTGACGGCATCCAGATCGGAACCGAACCGGGAGAAATCCAGCAGTTCCGTATAGTTGGCCAGCTCAATCTTCAGAGAGGAGGCAATCGACTTCATAGCCTTGACCTGAGCGGCAGAGCCGACACGGGAAACGGAAAGACCGGTATCGATGGCCGGACGCTGGCCGGCATTGAAAAGCTCCGTCGAGAGGAAAATCTGACCATCGGTGATGGAAATGACGTTGGTCGGAATGTAGGCCGAAATATCGCCGGCCTGCGTCTCGACGATCGGCAAGGCCGTAATGGAACCGCCGCCGAGGTTATCAGAAAGATGGCAGGCCCGTTCCAAGAGTCTTGAATGCAGATAGAAAATATCGCCAGGGTAAGCTTCCCGGCCCGGCGAACGCTTCAAGAGCAACGACAATGCCCGGTAAGCAACGGCATGCTTGGAGAGATCATCGTAGACGATGAGGACATCCTTGCCGCGCTTCTCCCAGTATTCGCCGATGGTGGTGGCCGCATACGGAGCGACATATAGCATCGGAGCGGATTCACTGGCAGAGGCATTGACGATGACGGTATAGCTTAAGGCATCATGATCCTTGAGCTTGGTGACAATTTGGGCAATAGTAGAATTCTTTTGACCGATAGCGCAATAAATGCAGATAACATTTTTGCCTAATTGGTTAAGAATCGTATCGACGGCAATGGCGGTCTTGCCCGTCTGCCGGTCGCCGATGATGAGTTCACGCTGACCTTTGCCAATCGGGATCATGCTATCGATGGCCTTGATACCGGTCTCCAACGGCTTATCGACCGGCTGACGGTCCATGATCCGCGGCGCCGGAGCTTCAATCGGAGCCTCGACCGTATCCTTGAGATCGCCTAAGCCATCAATCGGCTGGCCCAGGGCATTGACGACTCTTCCTAAGAGAGCATCGCCGGTCGGGACCGAGACAACCCGGCCTGTCCGTTTGACGACATCGCCTTCATAAATGGTGCTGTCTTTACCGAGAATGACACAGCCCACGGAATCCTCGTTGAGGTTCATGACCATGCCATAGACGCCCTTGGGGAACTCCAACAGCTCGCCGTACATTGCTTTGTCGATGCCGTAAATGGTGGCAATGCCATCGCCGATGGCGATGACGGTGCCGACGTCGCTTGTCTCAATCTTGTCCTGATAGTTCTCGATCTCTTTCTTGACGAGATTGGTAATCAGATCCTGTTCTGCCATAGTTCCTCCTTAGAGCGACTTCGTGTAAAGAAGCCGGTTCTTGATCGTATTGATCTTCGTATCCAGGGAATAGTCGTAGACCGTATCGTTGAGGAAGATCTTCATGCCGGCTAAGACCCGTTTGTCGATGACGTTCCGGAAGACGACGGTCTTCCTGAACTTGTCTTCGAAAAGGGCAGTGATTTTAGCCGTGGCATCTTTCGTCAACGGGAAAGCGGAGTAGATGATGCCTTCCATGACGTTGTTGAGGTCATTGTAGTAGTGACGGTAGTCTTCCTTGATCAATGTCATCCCTTCGCTGAGGTGTTTTTCGACGGCCACCTTCAGGAAGGCTAAGACTGTCGGAGTGACCTGACTCTTGAAGAACTGCTCCAGCACCTTCACCTTTTCGGGATAGGAAACCATCCGCGAGGCAAAGAAACGGCTGACATCCGGATGATCGCTTAAAGTATCCGCCACCAAAGTGAGGCCTTTGAGGTTAACGTCAAGGGCCTTTTCGGTTTGAGAGACTTCAAAGATGGCGCGGGCGTAATGCTTTAAAAGCGGTCGGTTCATTTCTTCGTATCTCCACCGGTCGGCTGGTTCTCCGGATTATCCTTTTCCATCTGATCCAGGAATTGATTGACCAGGACTTCGTTGTCCTTTTCATTGATTTCCCGGCCTAAGATGGCCTTGGAAGCATCCAAAGCAGTCGAAACGATCTCATTATGGGCCTTGCGGTCCAGATAGGCTTTCTGATCGGCAATCTCCTTCTCGCCTAGCTCTCTCTTGCGGTCGATATCGACCTGGGCCTGAGCTTTGATCTTGTCGGCCTGAACCTGAGCTTCCTTCTCCGCATCGGCAACGATCTGGTTAGCCTTGACTCGGCTGGCCTTCACATTGCTGTCAGCAATATCCTGGGTGCGTTTGGCATCCATCAAAGACATCTGGCTGTCTTTGACATTCTTGTCGACATAATCCGCTCTGGCCTGCATCTTGGTCCGAATCGGTTTGTAAGCAAACTTGAAGAAGATGATGACGGTCACGATAAAGGCACCTAGCTGGGCTAGGGATATCCAGAGGTTCGGAATGGCATTCTTGATGGACTCCGAGATACCCGAGGAGATCGAGCTGGTATCACAGCTCGTTAAGACCAAAGCCGAAGCGGTAAGAAGGAGGATTCTTTTGAACTTCTTCATGCGCTCCTCGGATTAGCCAAGAATAGCCGGATTCTGAACGAAGAGCATGATGATGGCTAAGACCAGCGTGTAAATAGCGCAAGTTTCGACCATGGCGCAGCCGATGATCATCGTCAGACGGATCTTACTGGTGGCTTCCGGATTACGGGCAACACCCTCGACACCTTTGCAGCAGACAAAGGCCTCACCTAACGAGACCAAGGCCTGAACAAAGAGCATGATGCCGATACCAAAAAACATCGCCGCTTCAGCAGTGTACTTGTTGTCAGCGACCGTATCAGCTAAGGTCTTCACGACTTCGAGAACCTGATTCATAATGAGCCTCCTTTAGATAAATAGCTCTCTTCTAGCGCTGCACCTGATTCTTAAGGCTTAAAGCAGCCAGCTGCTCGTCCTGATCCGGACCCTGCTGAGAGATGTTAACCATCGTCAGGGTCACAAAGACCAGTGCCTGTATGAATCCGGAGAAGATATCGAAGTAGGCATGGAAGAAGGGCATCACCACCGGTGCTAGAAGCAAACCGAAACCGTTGAACATCTGGGAGAAAGCGACGTAGACGATCGTCGACAGACAGAAGCCGGCAAAGGCATTGCCGAAAAGACGGAGAGAAATGGAGACCAACGGCGCCCAGATCGTGAGGATTCCGACAATCGGAATCGGCTCCACGAACTGAAGTAAATAACCCCACTTGGAATAATGGATATAGTTCAGCTGGGTCAGGACCCACATGATCAGTCCGATGCTGAGCGGGAAGGCGAGGTTGGTGAAGGGATTGGGAAGAGCGGCAAAGAGATGGCTGCTGTTCAGCAAGGAATCCTCACCGAGATAGATGAAGTTCGGCAGTCCCATCATGCCGATGAAGAAACCTAAGAAGATATAGGCGCTTAGGACGGCAAAGAAATAACCGGTTCCCCGGTAAGCAACGCCCATGTTCTCATCGACCTGCTTGTCGATGGCCTCAATGGCCATTTCGGTGATATTGACGATGCCTTTGGGTTTATCCAAAGGACCGTACTTCTTCTGTTTGACATAAACGACAAAGGAAAAGACGATGATGATTGCCATCACTAAGAAGGAGGTAATGGCTTCCGGAGGGAACATCTTCCGTAAGTCGGTATTGAGCAGATTGTCGAAGTTCATTTCGATTTCTTATCCTTCTTTTCAGCCTTCCTATCCTCAATCAGCGTATTGACAACAACTATTATATAGACAAGGAAGGCATCAATAGCCCCTGTAAAGATATAGAAAACGTTTACAACAGCTCGGAAATCTCCCACATAATTCCAGACAACTCCGGGGAGAAGACAGGCTAGGACTAGGATAACAAATCTAAGCCCATTAAGCAATAAAACAACGGCTTTTGAGTCCATTTTAAGTTGACCCATCCACCGGAAGGTTAACGGAATCAAGGAAGCAAAGAAGCAGCCGATGGCGCTGATGAGGCAGGCCTGGTACTTCCCTAACCCCAACAGAATAATAAGGAAAAGAAGGACGAGACCGTCCAGCCCTAAAAAGATGAGCTCTTTCCGGCTGATTTTCTTTGTCATCGTGTCCCACTATACCACGCGCTTTTGAGAATGACCATCTTCTTTGCAATCTTTCCGTCTTTTTCCTATGAAATGATTGACACAAACCCGACTTTACACTATAATTCTTCTTGCTTTGGGCGTTTAGCTCAGCTGGGAGAGCATCTGTTTGACGTACAGAAGGTCATAGGTTCGAACCCTATAGCGCCCACCATTAAGCAAAGAAAAGTCATCCCCCAGACTGAGATGACTTTTTTCTTTAGCGGGATGTTACCTCTTGGATAGATGGCCGAGCGGTCGATGGCACTGGTCTTGAAAACCAGCAAGGAGCAATCCTTCTAGGGTTCGAATCCCTATCTATCCGCCATCCGAAAACAGTAAGCCCCGGCGGAAGTTCTCGCCGGGGCTTTTCTTATGTCAGAAGAATTGCCTTTATACTCACGAGTAGACTCCTCACGAGTATAAAAGCAAATGGCTTCAGAAAACAGCGGAATCCGTGGGCCGGGTTTCGCTGTTTGAAAGAGGGAGCTGTTTGGGCACTCCCCAAGCAGCTTTTTTGAAGGAAAAACCTTCTTCGTCAAGCTCTCTTCAGCCGTGGCCGTTCCTTTCTTTTTCTCTTTTTCCTTTTTAGGCTTAAATTCCTGATTGAAATCTCTATAATAGATACCGGTGAGGCAATAAACCATGTCCAGAATCATCCTGGTCGGAGGCGGCAGCAGTTCCGGTAAGTCCTATGTCACCCAAAACGTCATCAAGAACATCGGTGAAGAGAACGTCACCCGGATCACCCTGGATGATTACTATAACGACCAGAAGGATATGCCCTTCGAGGAACGGATGAAAGTCAACTACGATCATCCCAAAGCCTTTGACTGGCATCTCTTACGGGATCAGGTCTTTGCTCTGAAGAACGATCAGACCATCCAGAAGCCTGTCTATGACTTCGTGGCCCATACCCGCAGCGATAAAATCGAAGTCGTCACCCCGAAGAAGCTCGTCATCGTCGAGGGCATCATGGCCCTCGTCGATAAGAAGCTTCGGGATATCGGCGATTTAAGAGTCTTCATCTCGGCCAGTGCCGAGCGGCGGTTCCTCCGCCGTATGATCCGGGATAAGAAGGAGAGAGGCCGGACCTTCGATAACATCGTCACCCAGTACTTCACCACCGTTCAGCCGATGTATGATGAGATCATCAAACCCAGCTCCATCTATGCCGACTTGATCGTCAATAACGATGGCGTGGAGAACTTGGCCATCGATGTCCTGACCTGGGTCTTCAAGGAAGAGCTGGCCCGGGCGGAATCCGGCATCAAGGAAGACAGCAAAGCCAGCGATGAATTCAATGAAGGTGTCTTAGAGAACGTCTTCAAGGATTAACACCGAAAGTCGACTTAGGATTATTGACTATTTGAGGCTGGTAGGGTACAATAAAACCCGCTTGAAAAAGTTTCAGGCGGAACAAGTTGGGGCTGTAGCTCAACTGGGAGAGCGCCTCCATGGCATGGAGGAGGTCGCGAGTTCGATCCTCGTCAGCTCCACCAATTTGTAAAAAACGTCCTCGAAAGAGGACTTTTTTTGTTTTTATTGACAAAAAGTGATTTCTTTTATCCTTTTTGCTGTACTGTCCCAACCCTTATTCTTCCGTAATTTGTCTTTGGTATTTGTTGATTGTCAGCTCCACCAAACGAAACCTATCCGAACACAATCTACCTTGTCGGAGATTGCGTCGGACTCCGAGTAAACTTCGATGACTACAAAAGGCGTTGCCATCTGAAGTAAACCAAAGAAACGGGCATTATTGCCCGTTTCTTAGTGTTCGGATAATTGAACATTATTAGAAAAGCGGGGCAAAATGCCCCGAAAATATTTAATAAAACGGGGCAAAATGCCCCGAAATATATGCTTTAAAAGAGGAGGAAGAGTATACTATAAGCAAGTAGGAGGCAGACCATATGTACCGATTTATCGAAGGAAAGATTCAAGACTGGATTGACCATAGCGCGAAAGCTCTTCTCGTTGATGGTGCCCGCCAAGTTGGGAAGACCTATATCATCCGAGAAATGTTAAGCCGGAATCATATTTCTTATTTTGAAATCAATTTCATTGAGCGGCCCGACATTTTGGAGAAACTCCAAGCCATTCACGACAACCGCGAATTGGTTCCCCTGTTGAAACTGCTGTCGCCTTTGCCTCTTGAGGACAAAAAATCCGTCATTTTCTTTGATGAGATTCAGAAATATCCGGAGATCATCACCAAAATCAAATTTCTCGTCGATGAGGGAACCTATCGTTATGCCCTCAGCGGGTCGCTTCTTGGCGTGGAGCTAAAAGGCCTTACCTCGATGCCGGTGGGCTATGTCGATATCTTGCGCCTTTACCCGATGAGCCTTTTTGAATTCGCTTTGGCCCTCGGCGTCAAACAAGAGACGCTGGATTATGTTCGGGATTGCTTTGAGAAAGAGCAGAAGGTGGATTCCATCGTCCACGAAAAGATGGTCGGCGTTTTCTATTACTATCTCATCGCCGGCGGAATGCCCTCGGCGGTGGAGGCCTTCATCACCAAGCGTGATCTCTACGAAGTGGATAAGGAACAAAAAGCCATTGTTAGCCACTATAAGGCGGATTTCATCCAATACGAAGCGAACGACAGGAAACTGAAGATCATCTCGGTCTATGACGCCATTCCTTCTCAGCTCAATAAAGCCAACCCAAAATTCATTTTCACCTATTTGAATAAGGAGCTGAAGTTCGACCGTTATGAAAACAGCTTCCTTTGGCTTAAGGATGCCGGGGTGGCCATTCCGGTCTTCATCGCCTCCGATTGCCAGGCCCCATTAGTGAATTCCAAAGAGAAGAACAGCTTTAAGCTTTTCCTGTCAGACGTCGGCTTATTGACGTCTTGCTATCCTTTCGCTGTGCGGGAAGAAATTCTTGAGAAAAACGAGACACAATTAGTCAATTTGGGTTCGCTCTTTGAGAATTTCATCGCCGAGGAGCTATCCGCCAACGCCGTGGTTCCTTATTACTATCGGAGCAAGAGCGTTGGAGAAGTTGATTTCCTGATTGAGAAAGACGGCGAGATTCTCCCCTTGGAGATTAAGTCTGGCACCGACTACAAAAAGCACAAAGCTCTAAATAATTTGATGGCCCAAACCGGACTCAAAGAAGGCATCGTCCTTTCGCCGTTCAATCTAGAACGGGATGACGAATATTTGTATCTTCCGATCTACATGGTGGAGCTTTTGAAAGACAAGGAAACGTCAAAAAAAGCCATATCGATAGACATCGCTGGTATTTAAATTTTTCTTTTGGTCGGTTTATTGGTCGGTTTTCTGGCCGGAAAACGGTTCGGATATGGAATGGCTCGCTCCACCAAACGAAACACCAGCCAGACCGACCGTCAGAATCCAAGTTCCTCGACGGCGCATTCGTCCTAACCTCGGTAAGAAAAGCTAGGGCCTAAGCAAGAAAGAGGGTTCAGAAGCCCTCTTTTCCGTTGCTTTGCTGAAACAGGATAAGGGGGTGGCGCAATCTGCGTCACCATCCATCTCCGGGCCAAGCCCGGCAGCGGGAAACCCCCATGGCGATTTACGGAAAATGTTGCTTCACGTTCAACTGATGATTTAACTTTTCAGCCTAGCCAAGCCATTCCATCTTGTCTTGGACTTCCCAGAAGGATTTGGTATTGTTGCGAATATTTTCGCTTCTAGAAAATGCTTGACACAATCGTCAACATCCATCCCGTCATACTGATAGAAAATAGACCAGTCCTTCAGCGTTCCATCAGGGTTCTCCTCATCGATGATTCCGATGTGGTCATCCGTGTGGGCTCTCCAACGCATCCCTATGAAATGAAGTTTTCCGTTCGGCAAGTCATTGGCCTGGAAAAAAGCAGAAGCCTTGATAGAGCAAGGTTGAGTTCTGCCGACCGATGCCGTCTAAGAAGTCGTTGACGTCTCCGTTAACCATTAACTATGGCCTCCGATAGATTTTTCTAAGATGATACTGAATGTCAGCGGTTTTCCGTCAATCCAAGCTGTTGGGATTGGCAAGGAGGTAAAGAACATCCATCAGCTCAATGCCTTTTCCGGCAGGCCTCAATCCGATTCTTTCGTTAACTACGATGATTTTCCGGAAGGAGTCATCGATTTTTTCAAAGACAGACCTCTCACGTTCTAGGGTCATGGGATTATCAATCTGATAGGCTGACTGAAGATAGATTGTCTTGGTTCCTTTGACGGCAATGAAGTCGACTTCCAGATTCTTGCGGATCACCTTACCTGCTTTGTCTCTGGAAAACGTTTCCAGGCTGCCGACAGAAACCTGATACCCGCGGAGAAGCAGCTCATTGTAGATGGCATTTTCCAATATTGCTCCTTTGTCACTTGGCAGGAAACCCATTTTGGCATTTCTTAGTCCGAGGTCGCTGAAGTAGTATTTTACCGGTGCTCCGATTTCTTTGTTTCCTTTGATGTCCCACCTTTTGGCTTTCTCAACAAGAAACGCATCTTCAAAATAGGAAAGGTAGTCATCAATTGTAGGACGGGAGATACCGAGGCTTTCATTCTTTCGCCTTTCCAAGAAATCCCGTCAGCTCTCACCCAAAAAGGGCTGTTACAGAACCTCAGTTCTGTAACAGCCCCTCCGGATGTCGATAGAAAGAATTTACTTCTTTTCTTCCGGCTTAGCTTCAGCAGCTTTGGCACCGCCGAACCATTCGGCAAAGGAGAAGACCTGATCCTTGGAGATGATGTAGATGAGGTTCATGATCCAGAAAATGAAAGGAATCGGGAAAATGCCGAAGAGAATATCCCAAAGGATAAGATTAGTAGCATTGGCACTGACATCAGCGATGATACGGTAGATGATGTAGATGATCGGTAAGAAAATAGCAATCAGAATCTTCGCAATCTTCGGAAGCGAATCCATAGCCTTGCAGAATTCCATTTTTAAGTTCCTCCTTTAAATAATGAACTTAATAATTCATTATATACTAATCGTATTAAGAAAGGAAACTTATGGCGAGGCTGGCGGTAAATTGTTGAAAGGAGTCAGGACTGACAAGAATCTTTTTACGCCCGATTTCTTCTTCCCTCTTCGGCCCAGGAGAAATCCGTTTGCGGAAAGTTGCCTGAGATTTCCATTGCTTTTTCTTTATCTTACTCTATGGTTTTGTCTTTTACGCTACCAAAATTACATTTTACGCATTTTTATGTTTACTTAATAAATTATGAGAAGTACGATATAATTCGTTAAAATGAGGAACCTCTATGAAAAAGCAACAGAAAATAACCAGAACGTTTGATATTCTAAAACTCGTTTTCGGGGTTATCTTCTTTCTTTCTGCTACCGCCTTGACTCTTCTGTATTTTTATCCTCTGGAGTCGCCCTCTTCCGATTCCCCCGATAATTTTTTCCTGGGACATTGGTATGAGATTGCTCTCTTTGCTCTCTGTGTCATCTCTTTTGTCATCTATGTTGTTTCCTTTGTCGTCTCCGCTGTCCGTAAGCAACAGAAAACCGTTGTCGTCAAAGATTCCTAATCAACAGCCGCTGACACAAAACCGGAATCCCACTTTGGAATCCTTCTACAAGAACGATGCCATCATCTTTCGAAGCAACACTCCCGAAGTCCGGACTACAATGCCGCAAAGCCGGACTAGCAGCAAGACTTTCTTTTCGTCAGCCTTTTTGCTATCCTAAGGTCAGTTTCCAAAGGAGCTCCTATGACTGCAACTGTGGATCCGATTGTCTCCCGCAAGGCGAAAATAGCCTTAGGTGTTGTTTATTTGGTCTATGCCTTTCTGGTTCTCTTCTATTCTCTTTATAGTGAGACCCCCGGGTTTCTTTCCAATGTCAGTTACGGCTTTCTGGCGATTGTTCCGGTGACGTTGGTGCAGATCCTTCTTCTTTGGTTCTGGGAGCGGGAAAGACCGATCCTTGGCTATCTCTCCATCATCCTGACAGTCACCAAGTATCTGGGTGGGTTTGTCTTCTGCGTCATGGATGTCGGCTTCAATCTCTATTTCCCGAGGTACCCGGTTCGTTGCACCTTCATTCTTCTCATCGCCCTTTGTGTCGTTGCCGGATTCTGTCTGGAACTGATTACGTCTATCCTAGCGATTCACAAGGACAAGGAAATCTATATTACGAAGGATAAAAAGGATTCCTTCGGATCCTGACAAACTTAGCCTGAACACAAAAAATGGGGCTGCCCGACGGGCAGTCCCATTTCCGTTGCCGTCATTCCTCGTTTTGCCACACCACCGGCTTACTATCGACATAATGCCAGTAGTGGCTGACATTGCTGGTCGGTTTCGTTTCGCTGTAGAGGTAATACGGAGCGATGACGGAATAGGTGTTGAAATAGCTGGCGCTGGAGATGCAGTTCCAGCCGGTACCGGTCGTGGTGACCGGCGTATAGATGCTGGTGTCCGGTTCGCTGGTCTCCCTAAGATAGATGGCCTGTAACTGACTGCAGTCGCTGAAGACATAAGAGCCGATGGAGGTCAGTCCGGCGGGAAGGATCACATCCTCCAGAGCATTGTCACCGGCAAAAAGACTGGCGCTTAGGGAGGTGATGCCGGACTGGGAAAGATCGACGTGGGCCAAGGAATGGCACTCGGCAAAGCCCACATTGCCGATGCTGGTGACGCTCTTGGGTAAGGTCAGACTTGTGAAGCTGGTCCCATAGAAGGCATCATTTTCCAACGTGAACTGAGTCGTAGTCTGGCTGGGGAAGGTAAGAGAAGAGATACCGGAGCCGTAGAATGAATTGTAGCCGATGGTAACGGAGGCGGTCGTGGCCGGAATCTGGCTGAGATCAAGGCTGGTTAAGGACGTATGGCCAGCGAAGGCACTTTCGCTGAAGGTCTTCAGACTCGCAGGAGCCTGGTAGGAGGTAACCTTGCCTAAGGCCATCAGCAGATTGCTCTTGGTGCTGTCCTGATAGAGGAGATTGCCATCCAGATAATCGGCTGTGGACGAATCGGTGATGACGACATCATCGAGTCCGCTGAAGGCACCGTTGCCAATGACAGTTACTGTGCCAGGGATGGTGAAGGCAGTTAAGGCCGTATCGGCAAAGCAGTAGCTCCCTAACGAGGTGATGCTGGCGCCGATCTTGACTTCCGTTAAGGAAAAGTCACCTCGGAAGGTGCCATTGGGGATATACGTCAACGTCGTATTCGCTGAGAAGTCCGCTTTAACCAGCTTCTTGCAACTCTGGAAAACACTGTTTCCTAGGTTGGTGACCATGCTGGGGAGCGTGAAGGAGGTTAAGCCGGCATACATGAAGCAGCTATCACCGATGGCAGTGAGCGAAGATTTGGCAGCAAAGGCGATGCTGGCTAAGGACTGGCAGTTATAGAAGGCACCGGCATCCAAAGCCGTCACTTTTCCGGAATGGCGATGCTGGTCAGCCCGGACATTTCAAAGGCACCTTGGACGATGGAGGTCAAAGTCGACGGCAAGGTCAGGCTCTTCAGGGCAATCGTCATACAGAGAGATTCCCTATCCAGTTTCGTCACGCCTTCCGGTAAGGTAAGGGAACTCAGGTTCCGGCAATTGTAGAAGCATTTCTCCGGAACGACAGCAATCGCACTCGGCCAGCTGAACGAGGTCAGCCCGCAGCGGTCGAAGCAATCCTTGCCGATGCTGGTAACGCTATTTGGCAACGCAAGGTTTTTCAGATAGTAGCACCCATAGAAGGCACTCTCTCCGATGGTTGCTAACGTCGAGGGCAGGGCAATCTGGGTTGCCTTGCTTCCTTCAAAAGCACCATCGACGAGTTTGGTCACCCCTTCCGGAAGGGGTAAACGAGGTAGCGTTCTCATCCGTATAGCCGTAAACCTTGGTGCCATCGGCACTTAACAGGAGATTGTTCTTGATGACGAAATGAGTATTGCCGTTAAGGTCAATCCGATAGCCTCGGCCTTGCAGGCCGACGATGTCGGTAATGCTGCTATTGAGATGGTAGGTGGCATTATCAAAGAAACCGGCCCGGGAGAGATCCAGTGTCGTCTCCGTCGAGCTTTCCGGCAGGTACAGATCCCAGACCCGGTTAGCCAGCTGTCCCATCACCATAGCCGTCACGGCAAGGGTGGAAGTGGTGGCATTTTCGGTGAAGGCCTCCGTATAGGCATGCGTGGCAAAGACGGGCTTGACGGAAATATCGCTGGTGATGCTCTCCGGGACAGCAGACCCATCCAAGAGAACCCATTTCGAAAAATAACTGAAATGGTCTTTGTCAGGGCCTGCCTTCTTCGGGTAGGTTTTGGAATCCGGGATGCCAAAACCGGTATTGACGTACTGAGTATCAAAAAGCGTGCTGCCATCCTCGCTGTAGTAGGAGACGGTCTTGTAACCTAAGACCTTCTGACAGTCTTCCGGAATATCAAGAGTGGCTTTACCGACATCAAAGAACTGATAGGCATAGCCGTAGATGTTTCCGATCAGTGTCATAGCCACGAGAATCTGATTCTCAAACGTCATCGTCATAGCCGTCAGATTTTCGTCCGCCAAAGTCACCTGATAGCTTTTCTCCGTCTCATTATAGGTCAAGGTATCATAGAAGCTGGAGGCGGCGGCCCGGAAGTCCGCTAACGTATTATCGTAGTCGACTCCGATGAAATCGAAGAGACTGCCACGGTAGGCATCATAGGCACAGGTATAGCCGTAGTCCTTGAGATTATCGATTCGGACAGGTTTCATAGACCTGCTTTCCATTCTCAATGACCAGGCTTGCCTGAGTGAGGATCCCGTTATCTAAGACGGCATACGTGTCGCGGGAATCGGGAAAATAATACCGATAGCTATTCCCGACGTAGGCCCCGATATAGTGGTCACTGTTACCAGCATACTGATAGTTATCATAGAAGGATTCGACCTTCATGTTGGTCAGACCATCGCTTAGAAGATTGACAAACTCCTCTTTCGTGATCTTGGTGCTCTCTTCCGGAACGACGGATGTCGAGGTGGAGACGGAGACCGACGGCGACGCCGGAACCGACGTCACGGCGCTGTCTGAGATGGGATGCGAGGAGGCACTGACGGAAGCGGAGCCGGCTACGGATGTTTTATTCTGACAGGCAGGCAAGAGAAAACTGGCAAGGAGAGCCAACCCGACAAGTGTCTTTTTCATGTGTGTTTTCCTCCGATGAGAAACCTCTCATCAGCGGTACATTTTATGACCCTTTCGGAGGGGGATGAAATGATTATTTTGTAAAAATTATAAGGCCACCCTAAAACCTGAAAACCCTTGATGACATCGAAAAATGGCTCGGGGGGGGGGGTCTATGTCAAGGGAAAAAAGATGTCTTCAGGTTTACACAATTCCAAATATAAACGTATATTAGGGCATATTCAACAATTCTTAAATATGACGATTCTTTTTGCTACGGAGCCTATTCCTCCTCCTTTCTCTATTTTGCATAGCAAAAAAGGTTTGGCTTTTTCTTTTCTTGACCCCTAGGATGAGTTTACAATAAAAGAAAAAGGAGCTTCCGGTCATGTCATCGTTTGAGGATCTCCGTATCGTTGACAACTTTTATCAGACGTCTGCCTTCTATCCGATGCCGACCATCCTCATTGGCACTCTCAATGAAGATGGGACGACCAACTTAGGTGCCTACTCTCTTTGCTTCCCTTACTACATTGACGGCAAGAGCTATTATGCGATGATTTTGGAATGCCGTAATTCGTCTCATACGGCCCAGAATCTTCTGAGAACAGGACACTGTTCTCTGAACTTCCTGGAAGACAAGAGAAAAGACTTTGCCGAGACCGTGAAACTAGGTTTCCCGGGCGAGGAGAGCAAAGAGAAGATGAAGCATTGTCCCTTTGTCTTGGAAAAGGGACAGGCGGCGGGCGAAAATCGCCCGCTGGTTGTCCAGAAGGCCTATCAGGTCTTTGAACGCACCTGGGATGACGGCTTGGAGAATGCGGCTACGGATAAAGCCAAGATCGGTCAGCTGGAAGGGGTCGAAGGTCCCTATCATGATTTCAACGGCATCACCAGCAAATACGGCTGCCACTTCATCTTGGCCATCGATAAGATCCTGATGAAGAAGAAGTACAAGGACACCATCATCGATGGCGTCAAAGCCAAGTACTTCCCGAGAGTCCCGGTCGACTATGGCTACCGGGATTCGATGTACTTCTGGTATGAGCCGTTCAAGCGTCCGATCAAGAATCCGATTCCGGCCGGCAAGGAAGCCGATATCCAGTCGGTGATGTATGCCGCTAACCGGATGGATGACAAGGTGAAGTTCTCCAAGGAAGCCTGCCAGATGATGGTACGGATTCCGCGGATCTTCCTCAAGGCTGCCTTACAGGGCTGTGTCGACTGGGCCAAGGAGAATAACGTCACCCTGATCACGCCGGTCGAGATGAAGATCATCAACGATAAGCGGGCGAAGGAAAAGAAGGAAAGATAAAACGAAAGCGGAGCTTATCTGCTCCGCTTTTGCTTTAACAATCTTCAGCAAACTTTCAAGAATGGATGACTATCCCGACCTGTTTTAGTTAGCCTATTTGCTCCAGACCTGAGGCTTGCCATCAACATAATGCCAGTACTGTTTGGCATTCATCAGCGGCTGCTCCTCACTGTAGAGATAATAGTTCGCGTAGCTGGGGATGGAATAGGTACTGATCATATTCTCTTCGCCGGTACAGTTCCAGCTTCCGCCAGCCGTGCCGTCAGACCAATAGATATTGGAATCCATTTGGGTATCCCTCAGATAGATGGATTTCAGGGAAGGACAGTTGTTGAAGACATTATAGGAGATATACTGCAGTCCCTTAGGGAGGACGACGTCCTCCAGGGCCGTATCATTGGCAAAGAGGTAGTTAGGAAGGTACTCGATGGAAGACTGAGATAAGTCCGCATGGACGAGATCCGTGCAGTCCTCAAAGCATTCATAACCCACATAGCTGACTGACGAGGGTAACGTCAAGGAGGCAAAGCCCGTTCCCGCTAAAGCATAGTCCTCGAGGTAAACCGTTCCTGTTGCCGTCTCCGCTGTTTTGCTGGGGAAAGTGATCTCCGTCAGATCCTTGTTATAGGCTAAGGCATAATCATTAATAACCAGATCACTGGTCAGCGGCACGGCCGAGAGATCCACGGAGGTGAGACCGGCAGCATCGAAGGCGCCGGCATCAATTTTTTCAAGGCTGTCGGGTGCCGTATAGCTGGTGACCTTGCCTAAGGCCAGTTTGACCTCGGTCTTGGTATCATCGGTATAAGCCACCTTGTTCTCAACGACCATATCCGTTGCCGAATAGTCCACACTGATACCGGTGCCGGCAAAGACGCCAATCCCTAAGGAAACACCCTTACTCAGGGTAAACGACGTGATCTTCGTGCCCATGAAGGCATAGTCGCCTATGGAGGTAATGGAGGAAGGAAGCAGGATCGTCGTTAAGGAGATGTCATCGGCAAAGCCCCATCCCGGAATCTCGGTTAAGCCGGTGCAGGCCGAAAGATCAGCGCTCACTAAGTCAGGGCAACTATAGAAGGTCCAGCCGAAGCTGGTCACCTTGCTCGGCAAGGTGACGGCAGTGATGCCGGTGTATTCAAAGGCACCATCACCTAGAGTCGTCAATTCGCTGGCGGTGCCGAAGGTGACGGAGGTTAACGACGGACAGTAAGCAAAGCAAGAGTAATTTATCCTGGTCACTTTGTCGGGGATGGCAATGCTGGTCAGTCCGCTGGAATCGAAAGAACCGTCTCCAAAAGAGGTCAAACTGGCCGGCAAGGTAATGGCGGTTAAGGCCAAGGTTCCGTAAAAGGCAAAGGAGCCAATCGAGGTCAGGGTATCCGGAAGGGTGATGCTGGCTAAGGCATTGCAGTAATCGAAGCAGTAATTCGGGATGGCCGTGATGGAACTCGGCCAGCTAAAGGAGGTCAGTCCGCTGTTGTAGAAGCAGTAGGAATCAATAATCTCCATGCCATCGGGAAGCGAAAGAGAGGTTAACGACTGACAATTGGCGAAGGCATAGCTGCCCAGAGCGGTAAGACTGTCCGGCAAAGTAAGCTTGCTCACTGCCGAGTTTGCAAAAGCGTAGCTATAGATGGTTGTGAGGGTGTCGGGAAGGGTAAAAGCGGTGGCCGTGGGATCCGTATAGCCATAGACGATCTTCTTATCCTTATCCAGCAGGAGCTTGTCCTGGATGACGAGGTTGCTGTCTTTGCTGACATTCACCCTCTTGGCATCCTTGCCATTGAGATTGGTAATGCTGGTAACGGTCGACGGAAGGACAATCGTGGCGTTAGGATAGCAGACCAGAGCATTCAGATTCATGATGGTGGCACCCCAGGATTCCGGGATGGTCAGCGTTCCGTAAGATTTGGCTTCAGCCGTAGCCTTCTGGGACCAAAGCGGTGAGACATTGTTGACGTTAACACCCGTGGGGACATTCAGTGTCACCGAGGTTCCGCCTAAGGTGAAGATGCTGGAATAGGCCACTTCCTTGAAGGTTGCCTTGACGGCAACATCCGCCTTGATGGCCGTCATGTCCCCTTCGCCGACAATCGTCCATTTGTCGAAAATCATCGCCGTATTGGCATCTTTGTCGGCTTCTTGAGGATAGCTGTCAAGCTCAGGGACACTGCTGCCATCGGCGGCAAGCTTCGTGGCAAAGACCGTCGTGCCGTCGGCATTATAGTAGGTGACAGTGTGATAGCCAAAGCAGGCTAACGCCCCATCCGGGATCGTCACGGTCGTTGTGCCGATGTCGGAAATCGTTACACTCAAAGAGTATTTCGAAATGCGGTAAGTCTCTTTCCGGCTGAATGCCGTGGGAAGCTTGTTGTGGAAGGCATAGACTTGCTGGGAGGCTGACTTATAGGATTTGGTGGCGGCATCATAGGTCAAGGTGTCATAGATGTCTCCGAGAACGCTTTCCACCGTTGTTGACGTTGAGGAACCACTCGGAACCGTTATCGTCTCATAGGTATCCCAGATTGCCGTGATGTTGTCCTTACTGTCGTCCTCCGGGGTGCCGGCTTCATAGGTGATCTGGTTATTGACAATGCGGGCACGGGCTTTGGTCAGGATGCCGTCTTTCAGCTGACAATAGGTTCGGCTGCCGTCCGCTCCCAGACAGAAATAGGTATCTCCGGCAAAATAGTATTCGGAGGTTGCATCCATTTCTTCCGAGACCAGCTGCACCGTCAGGGTCGAATTCCGTAATCCGGTCGTGAGGGCAGCGATGAACTCTTCCTTGGTGACCTGATAGTCCGCATCCGTCTCGACCGAGGTCGAGACGGAGGGCGAGGCTGAGGTGGAATCCGATACGACGGTGGAGTCGGAGACAACAGTTGAAGCAGAGGTGTCACTGATAGGGGAGGAAGCAACGGAAGTATTTCCTTTCTGACAACTCAAAAGCATCATCCCTGCAAGCAAGGCAATTCCGATGATTGTTCTTTTCATGAAAAACATCCTCCTTTTTACAACCACTTCTTTTCACTAATTTTACACCAGCGAACCTTAAACGAAACTTAAATTTTTGCTTCGATTTTTCAAAAAAAGGCCGAAAAATGGCCACAAAGAGCCGTGACCATTAGCTGATTTTGGCTTCCTTTAGTCTAAAAGAATGCTGCTTTTTAAAAGACCTCTTACAACGAAAGAATATCCCGGTCAGGGGTGGAAGGAAATAACAGTCCTATAGCCATTTATCAGCTTAGCCATTTAATGCTGATTTATATATGGGATTGATGAAATGGTATCTTTTGGTATTATTCATTGAGAGGCGCAAGAGTCTTTTGACTCTCTTGACTGATGACCATGGCGACATAGCAGATTGCCCCATCCAATGTTCTTTCGCCTCCACTGAATTCATTCCCTTCTTTGTCGGTTATCTTGGCCAAGGGCAAATCTGTTTTAGGAATGCAAGTTAAATAGAGGTCTGTGTTCTTTGTGTCACGACCATCGATGAAGAGGCCATCAGGGGAATGATAGTGTTCGATCACTAATTGGTCCCAGATGATATAGGTAAAGGGAAGACCCTTTGCCAAGAAACAAGTGCCATTTAAAAAGACCAGACATTTCTTGTGGAAAAAGAGAGCAAGGATTTTTCCCAAGGAAGCATTATATCCTGGCCAAACCTCATTCTTTATCAAATCGGTTGCTTTGGCGAGATGGGAGAGGCGGTCATCAAATTTAGCCGGATCATAAAGGGCGCGGAAGCGCATTTTATAAGAGATTTCGATTACCCGTGCGAAGGAGGTGTGAATAATCCCGGTAAAGAAGTGCTTGATATCCTTTCGTAGGAATGCTCTTTCGCTCTCTGGAACAGCGTCATTCCAACGCTGTAAGACATCACAGAAGAGATCCAAAGTCAGAGTAATCGGACCAAAATTTCCTTCCGCCTCTTCTTCAAGGCGCACCCCATGGAAAACTAAGTTCCTTAAAAGCTGAATATCCTTGCGAAGGAAGTGATTTTTTTCATCCGGCAGATAATTCACCCGATCCATCAGATCAATCAGGTTCCCGTCCAAAAGGGAAAGATTGGTGCCTGTTAATGTATATCGCCTTCTCAGTTGTTGGACCAGCCTTATTTCTATGTTAAAGAAGAACTGGATTGCCTCAGCGGAAAAGACATTGCAGATATAATTATAGGGGAGGACGTATTTGATGTTTGCGGGAACGCTTTTTTCTTCTTTGTTTTGCCGACTTTGATGAATAAGCAGGCTCACGAGAAGCTTAACCATTTTCCCGCATTTCTTGGCTGAGGGCCCGAAGCATCGTCTTTCTTTCAGTAAATGTAGAACCCATTCGTTCATCATTTCCGAGGTGGCAATGGGATCGAGGATTAAAGCCATTCCGAAGAAGGTGATCCTATTGTCTTTGACGGGCGTACCCTTGGAAGCTAGGCCTTCAAACACTTTGGCAATGGTGGGAGTGATATCGGGAGCAGACCAGTGGGCATAATGAGAATTGAGTCCTCTCAGTTCGACAATAAAGTTCAGATATTCCTTTATTTCATCATCCGAATAGGTATTAAAGAAAGGATATTTGCTTCGAAAGAGAAGACACAGATTTTCGTCCATTTTCAGAACATCATTCTTCGTTAGCAGCAATCCCATTGTCTTTTTAAGAAAACGTTCAACCTCGGAAAAAAGAGAGACATAAATGGCTTTGATGGCAACCAGAGAACCGGCTTTCTCCGAGTCGTTGAAGTAATCGTTATATAAGTTATTCACCGGAACATAAAGAAAACTAAAGAGCGATGGGTCTGAAGAATCGACTGTCGCATTTTCTACCTTATTCTTGTTATCTTGTGCTGAATCCATACTTATTCTCCTTTCTTACTTTGAGTACTGATCTTCAGGTTCTCTCTTTTGAGAAAGACCCATTCTTCAATCCATGAGATGGCTAAGTGAACGACCATACCGAAACCAAACATCAGGATGATCATCGTCATGGTCATCGTGATAAGACCGTTGTGATAGCAAAGATAGAAGATTCCGTAGTAGACGATGTTTACAATCAAGGAATTGATAAGACTGTATTTTGTTTTTCCTAATCCGATGAAGAGGTTATCGGGAACGGTACAAAGGGCATAGGCCACATAGAAGGGAATCAGGCGCAGACA
Organism: Bacilli bacterium; assembly: GCA_022647725.1. Taxonomy (GTDB): domain Bacteria; phylum Bacillota_I; class Bacilli_A; order RFN20; family CAG-288; genus Enterosoma. The sequence goes on along the minus strand of JALCLG010000001.1, from coordinate 519,981 downwards.
GATCAGGTAGATTTCCTGTGCGTTTTCCAGCTGCTCCACCATGGAGAAAAACCAAGGCCAGGAAGGTAAGGTGACTGCCCAGATTAAGACAATCAGGGCAATGATGAAATAATAGTTACGCTCTTTGACATTGAGATAGCCGTCTTTGCTATCCCTGCGGATGATCTCCGCCAAGGCACTGATGGGAATAAGCAACCATCCCCAGATGAAGTTGTTTGCCACCCAATAGTTTCCCTGTTCCGCAACGGCATTGACCATCTTGCAAATCATCAATGCGTAGATGATATTGTCGACAAATTGCTGACTGCCGGAAAAGGCCCCTATCTTGGCCCATTTGCCAATCATTGGCAGATCTGCTTTATGGAATCCGCTGGGATGGATGCTGTGTTCCAACAGCAGCAGGACGAAGCCGGCAACAGCTAACAAGGAATTGGTAAGGATATTGGTATAGGCGACACCCAGAGCGCCATAAGCTGGCACCATGACAAGATCGGAAAGAATACTGACAACAGCACCAATCACCAGGAAGGCATAGACGTTCCGTGACTTTCCGAGAACCACGAATACGACGTTGAAAAAGCTAGGAAGGATTCCGATGATAAAGGCAATGGTTTCCAGCCGAAGATAGCTTGCAACAGCAGCAACATCGACCTCACTTGGATTCATGAACGAGACCAGGCGAAGGGCATAGACGAAGACCCCGATGGAAAAGAGACCATAGAGTGCGAAAGTAATCAATGCGGTTTTAAAGACATTTTTTCCGAAAGCCTCTCTGTCCGTTAGGAAGGTGCTTAGAACGGCATAGAGGGGAACAATCAGGAACGCTTGATGGTCTCATCAATAAGATCAAACCATTCCATTTGCCCGATGACGTCCAGTGCTGCTGTGGAAACGGTTGTGGTGACGAGATAGGTTCGGACAGTTTGCCAAATGGCAGGAACGAGAGACAGGAGGCATAAAGCAATGAAAAGATTCCAGTTGAAGCTTTTCAGTGTTGAAAAATATTTTTTCATATGCATTACCCGATTCTCTTGGTAATCTCATCTTTCATGAGATTAACCCAGACTTCGCTCCAGCCTACCCATTGGAAGATCCGCACATAGTTCTGAGAACCTTTGGGAGTATGAGACAGTTTGGCCTCCATCACGGAAATCATTTTCTGGACAAAATTCTTTTTTAAACCGGAATCTGCTCCGTAGGCTTCGACCATTTTTAAAAGGCCGTTCAAGATAGCCGTATTATCCCGGAGAAAGTCACCGATGTTGAGCCAGGTCCAAGCAAGGTAGATGAAGTCTTCATATTCTTCTCCTATGTAGGTAGAGTCCCAGTCGATGATCCCGACAAGGGTATCGCCTTGAAAGACGGCATTCATTGGTGAAAGATCGCCATGGCAATAAACCTTGCCATTCTTAAGAGTCTTCTTTGAAATGCTATTTATCGTTTTTAGTAGTTTTACAACCTGAATGGTCTTCTCAATAGGCATAGCAATGACATAGGAAGCACTGGTGCCGGGAAAATAGGTAAAGTAATCCAAACCCTTTTCCTTTTTGAGAAGCTGAGGTATCTCTTTTATGCCTTTGTCAGCCATCAGCTGCAGAAAATGATATTCATTTTCATTGCCCGTGGTTCGCTTGGCGACTTGACCATCAACGATTCGGCTTTGATTTCCGGAGAATCCTCCCAGCAGCGGTTTTTCCAAGAATTTGACGGAGTTAATCTGGTCATTGATTACCTGAAGAGCTTTGGTCTGCTCAAGGCTGATATCGGGCTGCTGGTTCAGTTGGTAGGTGAAGAGATTGCCAATCCGCAGCCGTGCACAGCTAAGATTACCTTTCTCATCTAAGCGGATGTCACTTTGTTCTCCCGGAGTCATTTGCTCAATTCTGCCAATCCGTTTCTCATTAAAAGCTTTCCCAAACTCCAGTATCTTTCTTATTCTCTGCTGATATCTATTGGCATCCCTGAGAGCATAAGTCAATAAGGAACTTAGATAAGGATTGCAAACGGTGAACTCTTTTTGGCTGATCGTACTGCTTGTCACCTGCGGATTCAGTTCTTTTAAGGAATATGTTTTCTCTGTCAGCAGAGAATCAAAGATCTCGTGTGTTTCTAAGAGGGCCGATTCGGCATCCGGATCGGTAAAGACCGTTTCCTTGCTCTCATTCATTCCAAGAAGCCTGTAAGAATCAAAGAGCTTTGAGAAAAGCGACTGATCATCTTTCTCACAAACCAACAGGAAGGCATCTTTGCAGGATTCCTTCTGTCCCCGTAAGCTGAAGACTCTTCCCGCAGACAGATCATCCAAACTGACGAGCTTATTATCATAAAGATAGCGAAGTCCCTCAATGGCCTTATATTCAAAGATATAATCCAGCACGGAATTCCCATATTCATCCGTAGCTTCGATAACAGATTCACCATGGGAGAGCTCCTTCCCCAAAAGCTCAAAATCCTGATACCCGCCTTTAAAAGCGGCATAACGGAGTCCTTTTAACGGAAAGTCTTTGTCCCGCTCTCCGCCATCGACGAGATACCTCCAAGAAACATCTAAGACTCTTTCGATAGGAAGAATATATTTAGGAGGGAAGTCTCTCTGACCTGAAAGCATTTTTGAGAAATTAGATTTCTGACTTTCGTATTTTTGGGTGGAATTATTGGTATAAGGGAACATTTGGGAGATGAATTGTTTTTGTGACATTCCTTTTTCCTGAAGCAGCGAATTTATACGGCTGATTAGATTGTTATCCATTGCTATCTACCCCCAAGACATATCATAGAGGGTCAGAAAACAAGACACAATGAAAAAGTAGTCAAAGCAGTCATTATTTGTAGTCAAAATATAAATAGCACTTTTAGAACCGGCCAATTCTATTTGACTACTTTTACATTTTCAGAAGACAATACGATAAGAACTTTCCCCTCTTCTTTGGATAACTCGTTTATACTATTTCCAATCAATGAGTAAGAGGAACGGTCTTCTCCAAGGAGGCAACCCATGCCGATTAAAATTGTCTATAATCCGTTAGGTAAGCTTTCCGGAGCCATCGGAGTCAATCCGATTTCCGGGAAGGATTGGACTCCTTCCCGTGAATCCGAGACTCTCCTTGCCGCCTGCAAAAGCCCGGAACTATCAGATGAGATCACCCGACAGCCGAAGGCAGTCGGGGATATCTTTATCACCCCTGGCTATCATAGCGGCTTTAAAAAGATCCTTCATATCGTCTTACCGAATGGCTATCGTGATTTCAAAGAGATCAAATTGAAACGCTCCTATCTGTCCGTCTTTGAGGCAGCCCTCAAAGAGGGTGCCTCCGAAATGACACTGCCTCTCTTAGGCATTGATACCAATGGCTATGAAGAGAAGGACTCCTTCAAAGCCTTCCATAAAGTTGCCAGCAAGTTTGCGGCTAAGCATCCGGATTTCCTGATCCGTCTGGTCTTACCCAATCCCGACATGCCGGATAACCGGATGTGCATGCGGTTAGAGAGTGAGCGGTCCTATGGTATTTTATCAGGGCCTCGGGTCCCCGTTATTACGCATGTCCCGATTGTCATCGCCAAGAGTCAGGCGAACTCCTATTGGGATTATCTGGTCACCTATATCCAGGAGAGAACCAAAGCCAAGCATCCGATCCCGGAGATCCGGGATGAATCGGCCTTCATCGAGGATCTCTGTGCCTATTCCGTCTCGGCCTCTTCCATGTCCAAGTGGAAGGGCAAGGCCAAAGCCAAGGTCGGAAAGGAATCCGGCAAGCCTTTCAAAGCGACAGGCAAGAGAAAAACCAAAGCGGAGATCGAACAGGAATCCTATTATTATCCGAAGCCTGCCAAGAAGCTTCTCTTCTTAATCGTCTTGATCCTGGATATGACCTATGACGAGGCTATCCAGTGTTTCTTTGCCTTTGGCTATGGCTTAAGTCAGTTTGAACCGGTAGAAGAGTTCTATCTGGATACCCTCGAGGATTATCCGCGCGACGAAGACATCTATGATATCAACCAGAAACTGATCGATAGGTTCGGCGTCAAAGAGCAGCTCTTTGACGACAGCGAGAACGATTTGGTGTTGCCCCCTAAATCGGGTTCTGCCCGTTATTAGACCGTCAAGAATAATCCTTCAATATCTTTTTAACAACTATTGAAAATTCTTTGATATTTCGTTAGCTGTCGTTATTTTTTAAAAAAATAGATATTCCTAGATACAGTGTGCTGACGATGCTGGCAAAGACCAGGAAGGGAGAGGAAAAGTGGGAGGACTACGTCGTGCAGTTCACGAACGATGCGACCCTGATCGCCGAGCATGAGTACGGAGCAATCAACAAGAACACGGCCCATCTGTGGCGCCTTAAGATGATGCGATGCCTCGGAGCGCTTGTCTCGGAGGCTGTGCTGAGCGGGCATGTGTGGATAGACGAGATATACTTCGACGTGCCGAAGAATGACAAGGTGTCTGGCCCCGGCTGGCGCTTGCTTAGGGGAATAAGCAGGAACAAGGTTGCCGTCGAGGCCGCCATCGATGAGTACGGGAATACATATGCAGCCGTGATGGGCACGGGCAAGCCTACGTCCGAGATGATATCCGAGGCATTGGCCGGGCATATATCGCCAGGATCCGTCATTGTCCACGACAAATTCCACGGCCACGGCGATTTCATCAGGGAGTCGGGGCTCGCAGATATTTCCGGGGGATCACAGGAGCCGGGCTACCTGGATATCTAGGAATTTCCTTAAAAAAATAAAGTCAAGAATTTCCGCATGCGGAAAGGTTTCTTTTTGCTGGAAGCGTAAGCTCTATGTGTCAGCAGGAAGAAGGCGATATCCAACTTCCCAAGCTGACAGGCAGTGAGAGATTCCCAATCCTCTCTCACGTGCCACCTCCTTTCGATGCTAGGGTAGCAGCGTTTCATCTACCCTAGCGACGTTCATTCCGGCAGGGATCTTCCTAACCTGCTTCATGATAGCTGAAAAAGACATGCCCTTTCCATGTCTTTTTCAGCCGGCCGATACGGCGCCGATACGGGACGTGTCCACAGTTAAAAGAAGGATAACTAAGGACAAAACGACCCATCCTCTTCTACGAGGCGAAGTCAGAAAAAGGCGACCTGCTAAGCTAGTGTCACGATCGCCCAAGGAGGACACAGGATGCATACAGCACTGGACTTCATCTACGCCTTCAACTTCGGACTGGCCGGAGAAGTGGCTGTCTTTATCCGAATGCGGGACAAGAGCGAGATTGCTGTCGGGTTTCTGGGTCTGATCCTCCGTTGGATCCTCCTCATCCTTGCTGGACTCTATGGGGCTAACTACAACCGACATTAAGGGAAGAGACAAGCCAAGATGAGCTGAGCTGAGCCGACACACAAAGGAGGGTTATAAACCCATGAACGACGAGAATGTCGAAGCCGAGACGACGGATGATGCTGGCGATGTCTATGATCTCTATGAACTCTTCAAGACCCTGGTTGTCCTCTATCAGGACAGTCAGCTCCAGGAAGACCTTGCCAAGCTCCCTAAGGAGAAGCAGGCTGCTCTCTTCCAGGACTTAGAGGCTCTGGCCCTCAAGGAGGGAATGGATCCTGATCCGAACCTTCTGGAAGGCATCCCAGAGCAGTTCAACGCTAAGATCTTCTATCCTTTCCATGATATCGATAAGCTCTCGGACTTCTCTCAAGGAGAAGCCAAGCTGGCTAAGAGCTATGGCGTCCTTCTCCACCATACGGTGATGTGTCAGGATATGCGGGACGATGTTCATGTGAGAGTGACGGATGCCGATCCTAAGCTCCTTACGGACACGACGGATGACGGTTCTGCCAACGGTCAGAACAAGAGAGGATAACCCTTATGAATTACCATGAGATCAATCGGGAAGTGATGACGGATACGTTATCTCTTTGTCAGTCGAATCCTGTCTTACGGGAATCCATCCGGAAGTCGATTGCCGGTGAGAAGGTGATCCGGGAAGAGGAGAGGTTGGCTGTGAAGCAGACCAAGGGCCATCCCACGATCACCCTCAGCCCTATCTCCACCTTAGCAGCGGCCGAGAAGTATAAGGGTGAGAAGGTCTGTGTCCTCAACTTCGCCAACAACCATACGCCGGGCGGAGCTCCCTTCTCGGCCGGTGCCCAGGAGGAGACCCTCTGCCGTTCGACAACCCTCTATCCCTGTCTCTTAGCCAAGGAAGAAGACTTCTATGAACGACACCGCCGGGACTTTGAGAACGGCATCTTGGATAACTACGGCAATAATGATGTCATCTATACCCCGGATGTCGTTGTCTTCAAGACCCATGAGAGTGAACCAAGACTCCTACCCCAATCGAAGTGGTTCAAGATCAATGTTCTCTCTGCGGCTGCTCCGGAACTCAGATACGGTGATAATCCGGTCAGCACACCAATCCGAGGAACCATGGCTTCGCGGATCCGTCGGATTCTGGATGTGGCCTGGCTGGAAGGCAATACCTGTCTGATCCTAGGAGCCTTTGGCTGCGGTGCCTTCGGCAACGCCCCGGGATTAGTGGCTAACCTGATGAATATGTACATCCGCCTCTATCCCTTCAAGTCAGTGGAGTTTGCCATCATGTCTCACCAAGGCGAGGATAAGAACTATCTGGCTTTCCAGAAGGTACTCAGTTCGGATACTTCCGAGAAGTAAGGCAATTTAAGAGACAAGACGCTCCTGTATATAGGTGACAATAAACGTCACCTATATACAAGGAAGAAGCAGGTCAGAATTGCAGTCAAGGGAACCCTGCTATAGGTGACAGAAACTGTCACTTATAAATAGGGACTAAGTAAGCCAGACCATCCTTAAGACTCATCTATAAAAAGGTGACAAGAAATGTCACCTTGCTACTCTCTGAAGCATGGTCGGAACATTGGGCGGAAGCTGGCTTGCTTCCGCCGGTATCTTTCAGTCGGTCTGTTTCCGTAAGGAAGAAAGGAGAACCATCATGGAAGACGGTTATCTCATTGTCGGGAAGATTGCGACGCCGGTAGCATTTATGTTAACCGGCACCCATGGCAGAGCCGATATCATCCTACCGGCGTCGCTGGTTGCCAGCTATCAGGGCGAAGGTGCCTTTGCCTTTGATAAGATCGACTCCCTGAACCGCTATCTCAAGAGCACCAACCAGCAGTACTTCTCCAAGGGCAAGGATGGCAGTGTCTATATTGTCAGCGAAGTCTTTACCTCCGAAGGGTTCCGTAAGGCTCTGATCACCACCCATGTCAATGAGGAGGGAGAGTTCATCCTGTCAGGGTTTGAACCCCTGACGGATGAAAGAGCCGTCAGCATCAACAAGGAGTATCCCTGGATCAACTCCCATCGTCTCAATCGGGCGGCGGACTACTCCATCCGCCATTACATCCTGACCAAGCGGGGGATGAACTGATGGATAAGCATTCTTTGAGTTATCTCCATTCGCTCCGCTACCGGAAGGAGAATCTGAAGACCCTGCAGATTCAGTTCAACAAGGTCAAGGATAAGGATATCCTGGACTACTTAGCGAATCAGCCTAACAAGACGGAGATAATCCGGATAGCCGTCCGTGCCTGGATGAAACAAGAGCGGGACGCTGAGGAAGAATAGCGATGCAGCCAGACGGTTATTCCGGACTCTGGAAGAAGACGAAACGTCTGCTCCGAGAGTCCGGATTGTATCCGAGACGACTGAGACGGCAGTCTATCCGCGATGGCCAGGCCCTCCGGGCCGGCCATCAGAAAGGGGGTAAACCCTATGACGAATGAAGCAATACGGAAGGAGACGAAAAATCCCCTGGTGATGAAGGATGATCCCGACGATGCCTGGGAGGCATTGTATGGAAGAACCCATCGGAAGCGGATCCCGCCGGATGAGATCAGAAGCTGGCCCACTGACAAGATCATCCATCAGTTCTTGGAGGATCCGCCCAAGAAGTTCCATGTGAATTGCAAGGTGACAGGATATGACGAGGGTACGTGTCTTGAGCAGCACGATTTCACTGTGGCGGTGGATTCCTTGCTGACTGCCTTTCCTTTTGTTGCGAAGATGTCCGCGCCAAGACAGCCAATCCTTGGACGGGAAAAAGAATTGCTCCTTTTAAGAGAAGTCTTAGCTAAGGAACGGATGAGGAACGTTGTTCTCACCGGTCCTGCCGGCTGCGGTAAGACAGCTCTGGTCGAATCCGCAGCGATGTTGGATCCGTCAAAGCTCTTTTTAAGCTTCAGTGTCGGAGCCAGTGTCGGCGGAACTACCTTGCGGGGTGAGTTTGAAAAGAAGATCACGGACTTCTTCAAAGCCATCAGTGCTATCAATGCTAGGAGAAAGGCCGCAAGCAGATTGTCCTCTTCATCGATGAGATCCATGAGATCTACAGAGCGGGTGCGGTCGAGGGAGGTACTCTGGACTTAAGCAATATGATGAAGCCTTTTGTCACCAGCGGTGTTTTCTCCATTATCGGGGCTACCACCGATAAGGAGTATGAGATGACAATCGCTCGCGATGCTGCCTTGGCTCGACGGCTTTCCCGGATTCATCTGAATCCTTTAGGAACCTATGATATCCTGCGGATTTTGGAGAACTTCGGTGCCGGTCGGGTAAGCCGTCCTCTGTTAGCCTGCATCTACCAGGATTCCTTGACCTTGAACCGGACCAATCCGGATGCTGCTCTGGAGATTCTGGATTTAGCCTTAGCCCGGAACAAGATCACCGATGAGGAAGTCAGTGAATCCATGATTCACGAGATAACCTCGAGTCTGAAGTAGGTATTTCTCCATTCTTCTTTTCTATGAGATTGGCTTTCACGACACCGAAGAATCCCTTGTGACATCGCCTTTCTGAGGCGATGTCACATTTTTGTTACGTGCCTTTTTTAAGCCGTGCTTGACCCACAAGGCGCCCGGCAGGGATAATAGAGACTAGTGAAAGAAGATACCGCCATGGAACTTGGAAAGAAAATCGTCGAACAACGGAAGAAAGCCCATCTGACTCAGGAAGAGCTGGCCAGCCAGCTCTATGTCTCCCGTCAGACATTGAGCCGCTGGGAGAGCGATGTCAATCAGCCTGATGTCGAGAGTCTTGCCAAGATGGCTGCTATCTTCCATGTCTCAACGGACTACTTCCTGATGGAGGAGACCTCGCCTAAGAAACCCGGTCTTACCGACTATCAGGTAACCTTGATTCATCAGCTGGAGAGAAAGCTGATCCTGACGGCTTTGATCGCTGTCTTGGTGCTTATCGGCATCTTCCTCTTTATCTACTTCATGATCCCTGCCAATGGGACTATCTCCCGTCCAGCGGTGATTGCTGTCTTTGCCGTCATCGATGGACTGCTTGTCGGGGCTATTCTCTATGTTGCCATCCTCAGTCTTGCCTATGCCTTTCAGTCTGAGAAGTATCTCTTAGCCCGGGACTGGCAGTCTCTTTATTCGCTGGACCAGCGAATGCAGAAGGTCTGCCCGAAACGGAACAGACAGCTCTATGTCGCTGACCAGGCTATCTGTCTTGTGGAGATGGATGAGCTTATCAAGGCCCGGGAGATGTTAGCGAAGGTGACGAATGTTTTTGCCTTGGATCAGGCCTTTGAGGCAAGAACACTGCTCTTACTGGATGAAGGGCATTATGCGGAAGCCAAAGCCTGCTATCTGGGGTATGCCCTTCATTACCGGAACGGCAATGAGGTCGAACGCCATGCCTGCTCGGCCTATGACGGCTTCTTTGCTGCCTTGGAGGGAAACCCTGTTACCCAGCAACAGCAGCAGGATATGGAAGATCTGATCAGTGCTCCGATTGCCCAAAGACTGTTAGCCAAAGCACCCTTACCTAAAGAGATGGTTGCCTCTCAGGCAACCATCAGTGAGCCGGCCAGTCAGCAGAATGAGGCCGTCTTGAAGACCTCCTATGAGAAGCGGGATGCCCTCTCCGGAACCGGAGACAGAAAATGTCAGCCTTGGCTGAACATCGTTGCCATCCTGACGCTGCTACTCCCGATCTTCCTGTTCCTTATACTCTTGGTCAGCAATCTCTCCAATGATCCGACTTATCTGCCGGGATCCTTGATGGGATATATGGGATTTGCGGCTGCTTTAGGCTTAGGATGCCTGATCTTTGGGTTAGTGGCTCATCATAAGGAGCCACAGGACAAATACGTCAAGAATGTCGTCATCGGCGGGATTACCCTCTTCTTATCCGGACTGCTCTCCCTTTTCCCGGTTCTTAGCCAGAGCGTCTATTCCACGGATTACTCCTATGTGACTTCCTTAAGTGAGGAGGCTAAGCTTTCTCTTCCTACCCAGGGAAAGGTACTGACCTCTGGCGATACGACTTCTAAGGAGAACAAGCTTTCCATCCGGAAAGCTGCAGTGAAGTTCACGGATGAAAATGAAGTGACAAATTTTGTCACCTATATTTCAAGTGATTCTTCGTGGATTACGGATCTTTCTTCGGTCTCAAAGATCTGCTATTTCTCAACGTATACTTTCAACAATGACCTCTATGCCATTGACTACACCTGTCTTTATGACAAGACTACCTCAGAGAAGAATACGGTCCCGACGGTGTCGGGAACGTATAACTTCGTTCAGGTATCCCATGTCATCAATGAACCTTGGGTCATTATCCAGGAATACTTTGTCTTTATCGAATAGGAGGATACCTTATGAATCCCGATATTGAAGCTTTTCAGAATGAGATGATGTTCCATACCAGCCATCCGACCGAGATGGATGCTGTCCGTTTAGCATGGCGGGATACCTGCGGGACCATAGTACTGGAGTAAGATGACGAAGGAACAACATATTGACTTTCAAAAATGGCTATGTGAAAAGATTGGCAAAGGATTCCCGATACTATGAGAATTCAGGGCATTGAACCTCAAACTTAGTTTCCTACAATAAAGAGCATAGAGCCGCTTCGATTTTCGCTTCTTCTTGGCTCTCGTTTGTCCTTAATCGGAGATGCTTAACACCAGAGAACTCAAGCGCTTTGTCTTTTATGTCATCATGGAGATGCTGTTTTTTCTGTTGCTCGTGATAACTCACGCCATCGATTTCGATAAAAAGAACGGGCTTATTATTAAACCGATTGAGGATTGCAAAATCGAGATGAGTCCAAGGATGGCGAAGATACTTTAGCTCCTCAGGCGTAAAGTATTCTTCTTTGATTTTGATGGCTTCCTTTAAAGGCAAATGCTGAACAAAGGTTAACGATTGATATTTTGCGTTTTTTAGAATACGTTTCAAAACATCCGAAAAAATGACTTCTGTAATTACTTCGTTCGGATGCTTCTTCAATAGATATTGGTTACGTACTTCTGCATAATCTTCATAGAGGATATCAAAAACAGATTTTACGCTGCCCTCTTCGACATTGCTTTCTGTTTCATAGCGTATATATTTTACGAGATCTCCTAAGGGACCTTTAGAATCGTTAAAAATCTTATCGGAAGTAATTAGGACAAATTTGTGCTTTGCACGAGTCATCGCCACATTCAAAAGTTCTTTGTTATTAACAAAATTTTCCCGAAGTTCTTGGTTATGATAATAGTCATCTGAACTGTTTGATACTGTTGAGAAAATAATCTCATCGCATTCTCTTCCTTGAAACTTATGGATGGTATCTACTTCGGCGCGATCGTCGAGTTTTTCCTGTAGCAGTTCCGCTTGGCAACGATAAGGAGTTATAACACCAATATTTTTAGTCTTATCAGTAGTTATATAAGAAACAATCTCATCAATTTCTCGAAGATTGTAAAGGCCTGTTCCTTTAGGATTCTTCCGAGCATGGTTGCCAGGAACGGTTTTGATTATCTCAATGTGATTAGAGATTCCATCAGGTTTGGTAAGGCAAATGAGCTCATTGTTGTAGAAACGTCGGTTAGAAAAAGAAATGATATCTCTTTGGCACCGATAATGTTCTGTTAAGATGGTGAAAGGCAGCTCCTCCTTGTAGCAAGAGGCCACTGCTTTGAGAATGTTATTATCGGAGTATTGAAAACACGGTGGGACCCTGTATTTTTCAATGAGAGTATTATCAATAGGACGAAGCTCTTCGTTATCAATTTCCGGAAGTTGTTTAAGATCCCCAACGACGACAATGCGTTTGGCAATACTCATTGCAATGATGGCACTTGCCATGCTAACCTGAGAGGCCTCATCGATAATGAGAACATCATATTTAAAACCATCGCCCGTAGTTTTAAGCAAACTGTAGGTGGATGAAAGGATGACAGGATAGCACTGAACAAACTCATCGAAAAGCAATTGATATGAATCTTGAGCAAAATCCGATCCATCCGATACACCTTTTCGTCTTTCAACTAAGGCCTGATCGAGTTGACTTCGGGAATAGGATTGGAGTATGTTATCCAATTTTTCAGGATCATAGGAATCAATATCCTTTTGAAAACCTAATCGGACTTTTTCTAAATCCGACAATAAAGCTGAATAATACTGATTGTTCAAGGCGGCGATTAAATTGGTCAAGCTCTTTTTCAGTGCCTTGGTGGTTAGCTTCTCAGTGAAGTAACAATGGAAACGACAAATTAGGGAGAGCTTATCCCTGTGCTGATCCTGGAGATAGACGATGGCTTTCATAATGGCGTTGGAATTTTCGTTTCGCTTTCGTCCTCTCAAAAGATTTTGGTTCGATGAATCTTTTTCATCAAAATTATTTTCTTTTATAAACCGCTTTTTTTCGTCCTCAATGGCATGGATTTTTTCTTCGACTTTCTTGATTTCAACCATTGCCTTGAAATATTGAAGCTTTTTGTTTAATGCTTCTTGGTATTCTTCTTGTAGATAGGTGGTTGGTTGAAATTCAGTCTTAAATGTTGGGCTCTTTTTAGAAAAAAGGCCGAAACATTAGTTTGGTTGCCCAAAAAAGCATAGCAATCACTATAACCATAGCCATCCAGTTTTTCCTGGATATTGGCTAAAGCTTCATTATTGTTTGAACAAACAGCTAAGGTTTGGTTCCGATAAATACCATTGGCAATAAGATTGAGGATAGTTTGAGTCTTTCCCGTTCCTGGCGGTCCTTGGATGACGGAGACATCATAGGTTAATCCGTTGATAACGGCATGGTATTGGCTATTATTGAATCCAAAGGGGAAAATCACCGTTTTGGTGTCTACATGTTTTTCGTTGTTCTTAGCAAAGAAATGGAATAACACGCTGTCATTTTCAACTTCACCGACATTGTTGCATTGCCGAGCCATCGAAAATAAATCACCGCCGTTAAATTCCAGTTCGTCAATATGAGTGCAAAGTTCAGAATAATATTTGAAATATCCTTCGACATAATCGGCATCCTGCTTCAAAATTAGGCGGCAATCACTGCTGCTGCCGACAAAGTAATGGCTGCCCTGATAAATCTTGTAATGCTTAGAATTTGGGAAGTAATAAACTTTGGTAACGCCTTTAACAAGTGCTCCTTTATATTCCATCCCAGAGCATTGGGCTAAAACGGCAAAATCATCAATGATAATATTTTCATAGGAATAATAAAAGGCTTGGCTAGAATCATAAAAATAGACTAAAAAGCGATTGCCGTAATTCTTATAAAAAGAAACACGGGAAGTTACATCTTTTTCGTGGTTAAACTTATCATAGGTCAAGATGAGGAGTGTTTCTTTGTTTTGGGACATTTAGAATCCTTTTTATCCAATTTCGCCAGACTGACATTCAACATGTAATAGCTTACTTATCGTGTATTAATAATCTTCCCATACGGGAGGGTGTATTTTTCGAGTTCGCTCAGCCGATAAGATATTTTTGTTAGGCAAAGATTAAAATGGCTATTAATGCCGCTTAGCTTAGACAAGTCAGCCTCGGTCTTGGGATTGATCTTTTCAAATGAAACAAGAAATGCTGAGGGATTATCGATGATAGTAACGTTTTCAGCAATCTCAAATTTTCGAATTTCAGCTTGAATGGAATAGGCTTTATACAATACAAATGCGGCTTTCGCTCGGGTCTTATCTAGAGGCTCAATCTCACTGTGATATTTCTTCTCAAGACTAATTCGATAGGACCGTGAAATCGTAATGTCTTTGAAATAGTGAAAGAGAGAATTGCAGGCCACAATGTAATATTCGTCTTCAAAATGATAGCTGCCTAACATTTTTAGCAAACTTTTGCGGGGCATTTCGACCTCAGAATATTGAAAATAGAAGGTGATTGGCAGCTTTGAAAGTTGAATGATGATATCAATTACACCCTCCGGGAATTCTTTTCGCGGCGCCCAAGGGATAGGGGATCCTGATAAGTCCTCTTGTTTTGTCTCTGGTTCGGATGAGTTCGTTTCCTTCTCGGCACTGTTTTCCATTGGCTCTGTTTTGGCATTCAAGGGGAGAAAACTATCATTGGTAAAAATAACACCATTCGTGGTTGTGGCTTGTGAAGTCGTGGAAACCTTTGAGGTATCAGAGTCCTCATCGACAGAACTGTCTGAGTTAGCATTTTCATCTTCGTCCTTCTCAGAAGTACCAGTAAATTCAGGGAACAAATCTTCTTCTGGGGCAGGCTTGATTTGCTGATCTTCCTGATTATCGTTTGCCTTTTCCTTAATTAGGGTATCTTGCTTTTCCTTTTCGGCAAGAGCAGCAGCCTGCTTTTCTGTATACTCTGTAAAGGCATTATTAATGGCTTGGATCAAGGAATCCTGTGCCAACTTTGGATTACGAACCCATTCTGTGGACCAAAGACGGAAGAGGTTCCAACCCATCCGGTGAAGCACTTCACTTCGTAGTCGATCTCTTTCACGGGCATTGTGGGCGCTATGATAAGTATTACCATCACATTCAATGCCAAGGTAGAAGTTACCCCCGATTTTCGGATCCTCAATGCCAAAATCAATTCGATAGGATGAGCAACCTACGTTTCTTACAACCTTATAGCCTTTATTTATTAAGAAATTATAAACAATATCACAAAAACCATCTTTATTGTTAAAGTTAATAGATGCACCCTGTGATTCTTGCTGCTTTAGCCAGGCCATCCCATTCTCAGGCTCTGCATAAACAAGATAATCGTGTAGGAGCTGGAGGCCACGGGTCCGTTCGGTGTTTTCAACGATTGAAAGATCAGAACCATGGATAGAAGAAACGAGAGTGATTCCGAATTTGGCACGGGTGATAGCAACATTAAGTCGCTTATAGCCATTCAGTTGATTTAGAGGACCAAAACGCATGGATGTGGTTCCATCCGGATTGCGTCCATAACCAACATCCAAAATGATGAAATCTCTTTGATCACCCTGAACGGTTTCAAGGTTCTTGATAAAGAAGGGCTCAGGGACATCCTGCGAACGGCATTTCTCATAGGAAGGCTTATCTTCCATAAGTAAATCCAGAGCTTCTTCAATGGCATCCGATTGAGTAATGCCAAAAGCCACTACACCTAAAGAATATTTTAATAATCCGGTTTCCTTGTCACCATATTTTTCAAAGAAAGCCATCACCATCTTTGCTACTTCTTTAGCTTCAATCGGATTACCAATTCTTTGATTTTCCCAAACACCATTTGAGACAAAATCAAGCTTTACGCCGCGTTCTTCACTGACAGCATTGATTGGCGAAGGGAAGGTAACCAATTGGTTGCCATAAATCTTGGCATTGGAAAAAGCGATGAGGGATTCATCACGAGAACGATAATGCCACTGAAGCATCATATTGTTTTTGCTGAGCTGACCGCCATTTAGCAATTTAAGAATCGAGGAAAAATCAGCAACATTGCCTTCATCCTCAAAGGCGAGGTCATCACTGGCAATATTGACTTGTGAGTTGAAGAAACTGGTTGGAGGGAGCTGCTCTTCATCACCTGCAACAATCAACTGTTTTCCTCTGTAAATAGCACCTATTGCCTCTTCTGCAGGCACCTGAGAGGCCTCATCAAAGATGACTAAGTCAAAGCGAGTGCCTGGAGTAATGAAGGTGCTGACAGCCAAAGGAGACATCATGAGACAAGGCGTTACATTGATAACAGCATCAAAATCCTGTTGGAAAAGCTGACGTGTGGTTATTATCCGTCTCAGCTTTTGCGTTTCGTGCCGTAAACTCTTCATCTCATTTTTCAGTCTTTGCGCATCATAGTTATAACGATTGGTGGTTACCTCATCAATGCGGTTTGTCAATTGAGTAGTGGCTATTTGTTCAGTAGCAGCACTGAATTGCTCTTTATCCAATGTGCAGAAGTAAGAAACACAGCTATCTTGATTTCTCCCAGAGAATTGTTTTATTGCAGGATACTCACTGCTTGATGTTTTATCATCAAGCCACATTTTGGAAAAAGTCTTTTCAAAAATCCGCTTGATGTCTTTACTTTCAATTTTAGAGGCAGGATCTTCCAAGAGATCTAGGTAGCTCTTTAGACCTAGAATGTTGAGTCTCCCTTTCTCTTGGAGGTAGGAAGCCCAAAGACCAAAGTCATTCTCATTGGTTTGAAGACTTCTCACCTTTTCTAAGAATGCTAAGATATTTTCTGATCCTGTATCTTGTGCATCGTCAAAGTTGTTTTGATACCATCGGGTGGCACTTAAATAGTCCATCCAGGTACTTTTAAGCTTGATTTCTTTTTCGGCAAGGAGGGAAGGCAACATAGGATTGGTATAGATTTCGTGAATGGTATCTTTGGAAATGGCATGATTGATAAGCAGTTCTTGGATGGCAAGACCCCAGGAAATGTTGCTTTGAATTTTCTGATAATCAATTATTGAGCCATTTTTTGGAATATCCATAAAGCAAGCCAAAGCATTTAAACAATTGCTCCATTGAGTTTCACAGTCTTTGTAATCCGCCATAAACTTAATTAGACTATCAAAAGGAATACAAGCTTTTACAATAGAGGAAATCTCATCCCGATTATCCACCTCACAGGCCAGCGATCCCAAAGCAGTTTTCAAAGTACCAAGAGACTGAGAGATTTGAATCAGTGAGTGTTGATATTGAAGAAGGCTACTTACCATGGATTCCAAAAAGTCACGTGAGACAAACAACCTTTTCTTAATAAGATAAGATTCTATATTTTTCTTATAACGATGATAGGCACCATTTAATACCAAAGATTTACCTTTATTATTAAGGAAAAACTCCTGGATTGGAGCAACATCGTAGGTAAGAAAATCATTTTGGAAGAAATGGGTGATCTTCTTTTCAATGGAGTCTTTAGTATCAACATAAGACCAATACTCTTTTAGAAGAGAAGAAACATGATCATTTGTAAGTTTTTCGGAATAAAGAAGATATTTCTGGATGCGATGCTGTGGTCTTTTGGCAAAGAGAGGATAAACAATCTTTAATCTGATTTAAGGAAGATAAGGTCAATGGATAAGGAAGAGAAAAAATATCAAAGACCGGTTTGCTATTGAGAAGCTTTGCAGAGATGGCTTGCATTTGTTCTTTTAAGTATTCATCAAGGAGTCCCAATTGATTGCCTTTGTCTACCAAAGAATCCTTATCATGGATGGTTTCAAAGAAGGAAGCCTTTACTTGAGGCTGCATCTCGAGACTGCTGAAAGAACTATTGAGGTTCTTGATATTGGCCATGGCGTAAAGAGAATTCGTTGGGTGAATAGCTAGCAAACCAAAGATGTCATTGATCTCATCCACAAAGGCAGAGGTCTTACTGATAGCCCCGGAAAGAGTCTCTTTTAAGGATACCGTTAAGGCAAAGTCCCCATTTCGATTGAGATAATGATGCCAGGCGTTGTTTAAGACAAGGCTATTTGCTTTCCCCGGAACAAGCTTGCTGAGATCATCAAGCAATCTCTCGATGCTGTCAAAATCACTCCTGGTCATGGAATTTAAGTTTTCGAAATAGAATGGGTGGTATTCTTCTGGTTTAATGTCGGCGACTATCCCATACGCTTCATAAATAGAACAATTCAATGGCTGAATTCTCTTATGGATTTCATCATCAAAATCATTGAGTCCCTTTCGATAGTAGTCAAGATAATGGTAACTGAAATCTTCGCTTTGAATACTTGAAGCAAAATTATCCTTTATTCGAAGAGTGTTTTTGATAACTGCCAACGTGTCCTTTTTGTTGGTGTTTACATCATGTAAAGGCAGACAAAAGTCTCCTAACGTCGCTGTATTTTGTTGGTAGTTGGAAGTTTGATAATTAAAAGGACAATGCTGGAGATTACGGTAAACAACATCCAAAGCTTCCTGCTTTTCTGCAACAAAGAGAATGCTCTTCTTGCTGGCAAGAGCATTTGCGATGATATTTGTAATAGTCTGAGACTTTCCTGTTCCCGGAGGGCCCTGGATGATAATACTGGCACCTTTCATGGCACCGGCTATTGCACGTTCCTGGCTGGAGTCGGCATCCATGACATTATACTTGTAATAGGGCTCAAGATCCGTGTCTAAGTTCAAACGTGCTAGATCATTAAGGCTCGGACCAATATCCACTTCTTCGTTATCAAAAAGCAGCTTAGTCATTGGAGAACTGGCAATGGTGCTCTTATTTTCGATAAGGTCGTGATACATTGCTATCTTTTGATAATTAAGTCTGGCTAAGGCAAAATTTGAACTTAGAGTCCAGCCACGGTGTTCAATGATAGGCCGGATTTTTTCTAAATAGGTTTGAGGGGTATCATCATCCGCAAATTGCGGCCAATCGAGCTGGAAACGTTGCTTCATGAAAATGGCCAAGGTCAAATTAGAATCACATCCTGTTGAGTAATCCGGAGTGATGGTATAAGGTCCCTGGATGGACTCACGACTAATAGAGACAGGGAAAACAATTAAGGGAGCGAAGAAATCTTTCCCTGAATCATCGTTATAGGAACCAGGGGTGGAGGAGTCTTTATACTGAAGAAATCCAAAACACATAAAGGCAATACTGACACCTTTTTCTTTGAGGGCGAGATTAGAAGCTGAATAGATAAGACGGATATTCTTTTGGAAGCTTTCTTCGCTTCCATAAATTGTAAAATCACTGGAATTGAAAAATGGCAGATGATTGGGATCAATTGGCAGACTATCTTGTTTAGGAAGCTTAAGATTAAGTGTTGATTTGCGTTCAAAGAAACAGGATAAGATCTTTTCATAACAGCTTTGCTCGAAAATGATGGCGGATTTTCGAGAAAAATTTAAATAGCGGGTTCCTCTTGGAAGTATCAAGTAGGTTTTTTGCAGAGGAGTCAATAGCCGAAAATAAATCGCTATCCATTTGTCATTTTCCCAATTTGAATATTGTATTTTATTAAAGGACTTAAATCAAGGTAAGAAACGGAAGAAAAACGATTGAATAACAGGATGAAGGATTCTCGTATTAGCCTCCGTGTTTGTAGACCAGCTTTCAAGCAGCCTTGGAGTATCGCTGATAAAGAACCATGCCTAGGAGCAAATTCTGGCTTTTGCCAAAAAGGGAAGCAGCTTTCAAAGTGAAAAGAGGAAAACAATGTTTGAAGCTTAGCATAATAATACTCTGAGCGAATAAAACCTAAATATCATAGACATGGTGCAACCTTGATATCAGCCTTTTTATCAAACTAAAACGAATTTAACCTAACACCCTAACCATTCAAGTGCCAAAGAAAACATATTAGGAAAGTCAATATGAGCCCCAAAAAAGACACTACTTTTTAAGGTAACCAATGGTATTAATTTGAAATCCACACGGAAAAAGATATTTATATTAGCCCAAGATCTTTTAAATTATGAGGATCTTATAGTAAAATATTTAGATCAAAGCGAGCAAAGATTATGTACAAAATCGATAGCTTTACGTTAAAACAGTATGTCGAAGATGACTGGATTAAGATGCCAAGGTTCCAAAGAGCAAAGACATGGATCACTAAACAGAAGTTTGAACTGTGCCTTTCGATTTTCAAACATTATCCGTTAGGATGTGTCATTCTATGCTCTGAACAAGACAAAGACAGTGGCACATCAACAAGATGGCTAATTGATGGTAGGCAACGTTTATACCACAGTCAAAGAAATGTATAAGTCGCCTGATATTATCTATGATTGGGCAGCTAAATATTTAGGTATCAAATCAAGCTGGAACCAGCAAGATATCGAAAACAAATTTTGGGAAAAGGTTAGTGAATTCACTAATTATGATCCTAATGATAAATCGGATGATGAACCTGATTCCGACAATGTTGATTTAGTTACCGAAGAAGATAACGAAACACCGGATCCTTCGTTGGTGGAAAGTGGTAAAAGTGAGGCCAATGCCAAAGATTCCAATTTATCCAATCTTCTTGATCTTATTACTTTTTGCCACAACTTTAAGAATGGTAAAAATTCAGGATTAAGCCAAGTGTTTGACCTTTCGCAATATGTTCAAAAGAACAGACTAGGCACTGCTGCGCAAATTGTACGATGAGGGCGCAGAGAGACTGTCTTGTGAGAAGATAAAGACATTTATAGGACAATATAAGACCGATTGCCAAAATCAGAAAATCGATTATAAGGACAAGAACAATTACCTCCAATATTTGGATGATACTTTTGGTTTTGCTGATAGCGCTGCTAAGGCAAAGTATTTAAACGAAGTTCTTAATTCTTGGGAAGACAAGCAGTTAAAGGCTATTTCCTTCTTTGAATGCATCGATAGTATTTTAAGCAACACCTTCCTTGCGGTAATATCGGTAGAAGGGGCGAATTCAACAGATGAGGAAAAGATCTTCAATTTGATCAACACGAATGGCACTCCTCTTACTGCGGCGGAAATATTGAGTGCAAAGCCCTCTTGGAACAAGCCCCTGGATTATGTCAGTGCAAGAGTGCAAAGCTCAATTGAAAAGCTCTATAACGATGAACTCGATATTTCTGTGAACCTCGATCATTGTGTAAGATGGGATCTGCCGGCATGTTTGCCGACTAATCTAACTAATTTCCATTTGTTCTTCCCCTTTGATGAATATGGGAAGGATAAGAAAGGGAAGAAGATAACACTTGGCTTTAAGCTCATGAGCGGAATTTACCAAAACGGAATCAAGAAAGAGGACCTTGATAAATTAAGCTTATCCAAGTATATCAATGGCGAAGACTTTGACTCCTTCTTATCTAAATTTAACTCTATGCTTCAGGTAATCACGGATGTTTCGTACTTTAAGACCCTTTCAACATGGAAGCTTAGTTTATCTAAATTGATTGGAGATGCACCGACACTATCCTTCCTCTTTTTGGCTTATAAGATGTATGACATCGAGGAACTTCCAAAGCCAGGAAGTGCATCATACAACATTTTCAAAAAGAACCTTTTCATTATTGTCGATAAACTTATTTATGAATACGTTAATTCTTTATGGAAAGGAAGCGGTGACTCTTTAGTGGCTTCCAAAATCAAAGAATTCACTTATTCCAAAGGTAAATTGCTAGATCCTCTTCCTAGAGAAAAATGGACAAGCCTAATCGATTCAATTCTAGATAATAATCAGATTGGTGGTAAAGACATCAGCTTCTCCGTTGTGAAACCAATAGTTGCTCATTATTATGGTATCAAAGGTCTCCGATGTGATGTTACTTATGAATTTACTTCAGATTTTGACCATATCATTCCCCAGAAAGCTTTTAAGTCTAGCAGCATGGCAAATAAAGAGCTTCTACGTGATAACATCTATAATTTAGGTCTTTTACCCAAAATCAAGAACGCTTCTAAGAATGATAAGACATTATTAGAGATTTCCGGTGACCAGACTCTTGTCGATGATGTCGTAAAATATGAGGAAATCAACTTTGCAGATTTTGCCTCGTTGACCTCTCCGGCGGATATGGAAAAGCTAAAAACTATTCGGGCACCCAAGTTCAAAGATGCGTTTGGAGACCTTAGGGACAAGATTTTAACTAATTCCTAGCTCTATTCTTTCATACGACTTTTTTTAAGGGACACCCGGCTAGTCTAAACTTTAGTTTCTTTCCATTAAGGAAACTTTTTTTAAACCTTTTACTTATTAAATACAATCACCAAATGGCATTGATTTAATGAAGCTCTCCATTTCTTCCCAATTTGGCTCGCCATTTTTTCTGGAAGTTTGATTTCATCTTCCTTCACCTTATCTAGAAAGAATCCGCGTCCATATGACCACTTATATTTGTCATTGTTAATGACCGTACAAATGAAGAGAGCACTGTATTTGTTCAGGCGCTTGTTGTAAAGACGGTAGATTTTGTTTCCGGTCAAAAACGGCTCCGGCTGATAGGCTGCAAAGGCGCTTTTGTCCCTCCTTTTCCTATGGAAAAGACGGTCGCTTTTCCTTGGATGTCTTCCGCTTTTGACTATTTTTTAATTCCTACGTCTCTTTGGCTCGACCGAATCCATCAACTTTTTAATTTCAACAAAAAAGCGCCGCTTTTTCGAAACGGCGTTTTTTCAGAGTTTTTGAGCTAAATTCGATCGCTGTATGGCAGTGCTTTGATGAAGTTTTCCATACCTTTCCAGTCTGGCTTTCCGCTTTCATCAATTGGAAGTTTAATCTCATCGTAAATGTATTTTCTCCCGATGATTTTGTTTCCGTATGCGTAGCGTTCATTGTTCTTGCTAATCACTGTAGCCAAGAATAATCCGATGTATTTATTTAGCTGGAATTTTCGGGCAAAAGAGCGAAGACAGTCTCGCCAACGAAGACCTCCTTTTCTTGGTAGAAAGTCGCCCCAACGGATCCACTATAAGCGACGGTCAGGATGTTGCTGTATTTCTCCGGCCTGTCTTTGATGCAGTCGCTGATGCCGTTATTAAGCGCCGATGTGCTGACAAGCGGCAGCGAACCGCTTTCGCGCCACTCAGCTGGATACTTAATGCCATTTTTCAAGGAAAAAAGATCTTTGATTCTGAAAGCCTTCCAATGTGTTGAATCAAGAAAGCTTTTTTGTTCACTCATCGTTTTGGCTATCGAGATTTTTGTGGTGATTTCATCGATGCCTAACGACGCCATAAAAGCATCCATGCCTTCCCAATCAGGAGATCCATCATTCTTTACAGGGAGCTTAATCAGCTGTTTTTCCATGAGTTCTAGCTTCCATTTTCTCCCATAGGAAAATCGGAATTTATTTGCCTTAATGACCGAGCAAACGAAAAGGGCCGAATTTTTCGTTAATTGCCCTTGTTTCAATGTGAGAACGTTGACATCATCGCTTGCGCAAAAGGAATTTCTTGGAAGAAGGCTTCACCAACGCTTCCATTGTAGTTAACCGTGATTTTGTTTGCGTCAAAATCAGGCTTTGCATCGATGTAATCTCGTATTCCATTATTATCGCTGATAGCGGCAACGAAAGGCGTCGTCCCTTTAGTCATGTCTTCTTTGATTAGCCGCTTGCCTTTGGCGATGTCGAAAAGTTGGCATATTTTGAAAGTTCCCCACTCGGATGTTTTGAGGCTATTGATCATTTTTATCATTCCTCACCTTGAACGCGACGAAATCTTTTACCGACTGTTCGAAATCAGAAATCTTCAAAGTCGAATAATCGGTTTCCATGTACGCTTCGCAAAGCCATTCATCCATGTCGCCCACGCCCTGCAAGGCTGATTTTCCTGGAATGACGTTTTTGTCGAAATAGTTTTCAAGCCATTCTTTTTTCTATGGCATCCCACTTATCGAATTTGTCGATGCGCCCTTTTCGCTTTGCCTTCACGAAGCCGTCATCTTTGCAGTATCCGAAATAGGTTTTCATTTTTGAATCGTGGGGCTTATGAGCTTTCCAGACCATGACGCATGTATTGACACCCGTCGGGTAAAAAAGATCATCAGGCATCGAAAAGACGGCTTCCAAGGTGTGCTCAGCCATCAAAGCGCGGCGTTCATCCTTGTATTTTGTTCCAACAGCACAAGCCATCGGGCACACAACCGCCAATTCACCGCCTACGGCTATGTGCTTCAAGAGGTTAAGAACGAACTCGAGTTCGCTGTGATTGTTTCCACTGTCGCTTTTGTCGTTTTTCTTCTGCGAATATGGCGGATTTATCAAACCTTTTGTGAACTTTGCTTCGTGTGAAGCCTGATCGACAATGTCCCAAATGTTGAAATCGAAAGAGTCTCCTTTGAAGATGTGCGAATGACCGTCATTCCTGATGATCATGTTGGTCATCGCCAATGTTTGGAGGTCGTCCTGATATTCAATGCCATAGAGCTGCTCATGGCGGATATGGCTGATCTTCTCGTCATCGTTTTTGGCATCTTGAATCATCAGCCGCATCGCTGAGACCAAGAAAGACCCGGAGCCGCAGCAAGTATCGATGACATAATCGTTTTTGTTCACTTGGATGAGCTTCGCCATGAAGTCGCAAAGATGTTCCGGCGTCAGAACGATGCCGAGGCCGTTCCCGTCTCCGCCGCCAAATGAGATAAATTCGGAATAGAAGATTCCAAGCGCGTCCATCGATGTGTTGCGGCCCATCATCCGGTAAATCTTTCCGTGAAGCTCATTGATGTACCAGACGAGCGATCCTTTTTTGTCGAAAGACGTCGTTTTGAGCGACGGCGTGCCGAGAATGACGTCAAGCGTGCTTTCGATGTGGTCAATTTTGTTCTGAGTGATTGTCTGGCTCGTCAGCGTCCTGTTGACGGCGGCTTTGATCTCGTCTTTCAAAGCTGCATATGTCGTTTTTGTTTTATAACCGTCGCGGAAGTCTTTGTCTCTGAGGGCAAGAAGAAGATCGGCGATGAAAAGTGCTCTGACGTTATTCTGAATGCCGACGTTGCGCATTTCCTCGTGCATGTCGCGAGCAAGTTGCCTGACTTCCTCGGTCGTGAGATCCTTGGCCATCGCCTGCCTGTCTTCTCCGATGAGAAGATAGTCGCTGACTTTCTCGACGACGTGGAGATTGAGCGAAACGAATCCGTCCAATCCTTTCGGCCAGTAGAAAGAATCAATGCGCATGGTCGCTTCGGTCGTTCCAGAGACGCCGATCGCGATGACGTTGAATTTTGCTTTAAGGTATTTGGCGTAATAAAGGACGCCATCGCAGGCGAAATCTTTCGGATGGTTGTATTTGACGATGCCAGTGCCGTCATCGCTGACGTGCTGGCTCGGCTTCGGCTTGCATTCAATTATAATGGAAACAATCCCTAATCTGTCACCCCAGTCACCCTAGGAGGTAACCCCTATGACCTATGATCCTGCATCCATCCTTCCGGGAAGCAACCAGACAGTCTTCTTCGACTGGATAAGCATCGCTTATCTCGTCGTTGTCGTTGTTTTTCTCTTTATCGGCATCAAGAAGGGCTTCCTCTTGATGCTCTTATCCTTTGCCGGTGTCTTTGTCGCCCTTCTTGTTGCCTTCTTCGTCTCCAAGCCGATGGGAACCGCCTTAGCCGGAACCTCAATGGGAAAGGCTCTCTCCGATAACATCTATAACTGGCTCGTGAGTAAGAATGCCTTCTTCTCCTCGGCTGTCAACAAAGAGACGGCTGCCAGTCAATTGCCAGCCTACTTCGAAGAATCCGGAGTCCCTTCTATCTTAGTCACTCCCTTAACTAATATGGTGGTACCGATGGTACCGGATGTCGGAGATGAGGCTATTGGTATCTATATGGCTCAGGGCATTTCCTCCTTAACCTTCATTGCCGGCTCCTTCATCCTGATCTTCATTGTCGTCATGATTCTTGTCTCCCTGTTAAAGAAGGTAGCCGGAGCCTTGAACAAAGTCCCGGTAGTCGGTTGGGTCAACCGACTTCTGGGAGCTCTCTTCGGGGTAGCCATTGGCTTTGTCTATGTCTGTGTCTTCTCCTATGGGATGACCTTCTTTGTCGGTTTCCCGACCGTCGGAGAGTGGATTACCAGTCAATTAAGACTGACGGATGACACAATGTGGTCTGTGGGAAAAATGCTCTATGAGCAGAATTTTGTCGGAAAGCTATATAATTGGTACCTCTCAAAATAGGAAAAAACTTAAAAACAGGCTTAGTTAAGGACGTTTTAAAGATTTTCCTGTGGCTTTGAGTATTCCAAAAGTCTAATAAAAGTCCAATAAATGTCCAATAAAAGTCCAATATTTTCCCGGGTTTTCAAACGATAAACGAAATTAACGTTTCTAATTTTTGTGCCGTTTTTTACAAGTATAAAAATAGTGTCAAAAAAACATTTAAATTCATGATGGATAAGGGTTAAAATGGTGGCTAAAGAAAGAGGAACAACCATGAAAAGAATTCGTTACAAGCAGGTGAAGGACGTGGATGAGGCTTATGCCTATGCTGTCTCTGAGAAGATGAATGATATTATTCTGGCCTGTCCGTTCCGTGAGAATGTCTATAACCTTCTGAAGAGGAAGAACCCGGAAAACATCCATGTCTTCTTCCTGGCTCAGGAGAACCTGAAGAAGAAGAAAGGGACCTATCAGTCGATGATGGATGATATCGTCAAGGAGAAGGATACGACCAAGAGAATCTTGGTTAATGGCCTGCGGGGGTCTCTGACATCGACGGAGAGAACTAACCTTGCCGCCTTACGGAGGATCTGTGCCGTCGAAGTCACGTTAGGCGAACCAAGCAAGGAAGCAAGCTGCGATCCTTTTAAGGATATGAAGAACTAGTCGACTGCAATCAGGGACGAGAGCAGTTCTTATAGGAAACTGGCGTCAGAATTTTCTTATCCCCGGGTGTGTTCTCATACCCGGGGTTTTTCATTGGGAAAGGGTATTCATTCAGAAAAGCGGAAGAAAAAGAAGCAAACTTTATTTTTGGCGGATGATTTTGTTTCCGTTTGCGTAAATGCCGAAAGGAAAGCCAATATTAGATAAAATATAGCCCAAAAGGGTGAGGCAAACTTGAAATTTTCATTAAAATTTTTTAAAAATATTTTTTAGTGGAACCCCTTTTTACTCATTTTTTGACCAAAAAACCACTTTTAAAAAGTCCATAAAAAGTTCAAAAAAAGTTATAAAAAAGAATAATCTAGCCCAAAAGGGTGTAGAAAAAGGTGGTTTTCAAATTTGGGAAAAATATCATCCAAAAACAGTTTTTTATATAAATTATTATGGTAACAACACTTTACATTATTTAGAATTAAAAATAATTTTAAAAATTTAAATATAGGCTAAAATAAAGGTATTTTTAAAACGATAAAAATAATATTTTGATTTTAAATTAAAATTCCGAGCCTCTTTACTTTTTTAAAAAACTGATTAAAATGTAAGCGGTTTAAGAAGAACTGTCTCCCGTTCTGGCATGACCTTCCCTATTTTTCTCAGAAGTTCATGCATGAAAACTGAACGAGAGTCTTCAGCCCTTCCTAGATCCACACTTTTCCTTAAGTTGTCGTCCTCCTTTCTTGATCCTTATGCTTTCTTCCTGAGACAGGCCATCTCAGGGAGAAGACACAGGGCTCATCTGAGAAAGGGCAGCAATCTGAGGTAAAGACACTTGGGATGAGGGGAATATCATCCTGTTAATTCATTTTTGTTAAATCGGAGGACCAAAAAAATGAAAAAGCTGTTAAAAGTCGGGTCGTTAGCGTTTGTTGCTGTGATGGGATTAGCAGGCTGCAAGAGCGGCACTGCTTCCACGTCGGTCGCATCTACTGCCACCTCAACATCTACTTCCACGGTTGTTTCCACCTCCACGGAAGATCTGACTTCCTATAACTTCACTGTTAAGGTCGGTTCACCGGCTAAACAGGTTGCCAAGGTTGTCACCAATGTTGCCAATTATGTCAAAGGCTTAGGCTACACTAACGTCAAGGTTGAGGCGTACAACCTCGAAGAGAGTGATGCTGATAGCAAGGTCGCGGATTGGTCGACCGGTCCGGATGTCTATGCCTTCGCCGGCGATAAGCTTCTGAACCTTGTCAAACAGGGCGCCTTAGCTAAGGTTTCTGCCGCTAACGTCACCTCGATGGTCACCAATATGGGTCAGGCCGTTGTCGATGCCGCCAGCTTAGGCGATGCCGGCTGCTATGCTTATCCCTTCACGACCAATACTTTCTTTATGTATTACAACAACGAGTATGTTTCCGCCGCTCAGGCAAAATCGATGGAAACCCTCATCGCTGCCAACAAGGCTGCCAGTCTCAAGACCAACTATTCGGTGAAGAACTCCTGGTATGGCATTCCGTTCCTTTCCACCTTTGGTGCCAAGTGGACCATTAGCCTCGATGATACCGGTAAGGCTATCGGCAGCATCAAAGCCGATTTCAATGGTGCCAATGGCTTAAAGGCTGCCAAGGCTCTTGTCGGCCTCATCCAGAACAAGGATGTCGTCGTCACCGATGATTCCGGCCCGGTTCCGACTCAGGCCAATGGTATTGGCTCTGTCATGACCGGTTCCTGGAGAGATACGGATATGAAGGCTGGCTTAACCACTCATTATGCTGCCACGAACCTTCCGACCATCACTCAGGATGGCACGACTGCTTCCTGCCACAACTTCTTAGGCTACAAGATGTATGGCATCAATCCGAGTGCTTATGCTAAGGACACCGTCCGTGCTGCCTTGGATCAGAAGATCGCTGCTTACCTTGTTTCCAAGGATGCTCAGGTTGCCCGTTACACTGATTTCGCCACGGCTCCTCTGGACAAGACTGCTGTTGCTGATCCGACCATTTCTACGGATCAGACCGTTGTCGCTGTTGCCAACGAGGTTGCCAATTCTGTCGCTCAGACCGTTGTCCCGTCCAACTGCTGGTCGGCTTATGATGCCCTCTACACTTCCATCACCGGCGCTACCGAAACCATCACCGATACCATGCTGCAGGGCTGGCTGGATACCTTCAACGCTGCCATTGAGAAGATTGCCTAGTCGCTACATCTCAATTTCCGACTAAATTGTAGAACAGGGGCTTGAAAACCCCTGTTCTACTCTTTTATTTAAAAAGACACGACAAAAAGGAGGAAAAAGACATGGCAAGTCTCGACAGTGAACTGGAATATCTGTCCTTGTCCAAGCCTCAGCGAGTGCTTTATAAGATCAAGAATGGCTGCTTGGCCATCCCCAAAGGCATTGCTTCGGCTTTCAAGAAGACTCCCCAGAAGACCCGCAAAGCCGTCCAATCGACGGAAGGTGTTTTCAAGTCCCTGGGTAGCTGTGCCAAGGACGGGGACTGGAAGACAAGACTCTCCTTCTTACTGATGGGCTTAGGTCTGGTGACCCGCCATCAGATTTTCCGTGGTGTCCTCTATTTTGTCTATGAGCTGTTCTTCATCTTCTTCATGGCCAAGATCGGTATCCCGAACCTGGCTCAGTTACCCTCATTGGGTCAGATAGCTACCGTAACTTATACGGCTTATAACGGTGCCGATGAAGTCCAGATGTCCATCACCAACGATAATTCCTTTACCATCCTCCTTTACTCGGTGATTACCATTGCCTTGATCCTGGCTTTTGTCTTCCTTTGGTACAACCAGCTCAAGGATTCTCTGACGTTGCAGCGGATGAGCTATGTCGGCAAAGGCGTCCGGGATCAGGAGACCCTGAAGAATGTGCTCGACAAGAACTATGACCGGACATTGCTCTTTGTTCCGATCGGCGGACTGGTCCTCTTCACGATCATCCCAATCGTGATGATGATCATGATTGCCTTCACGGATTATAACTACAACCATCTGACCCCCAACACCTTGATAGACTGGGTCGGCTGGCAGAACTTCTCCAATGTCTTCTCGGCTTCCGCCAGCGCCAGCGGCGGAAACTTCCTGAAAGTCTTCGGCGAAGTCCTCTTATGGACCTTGTGCTGGGCTTTCTTTGCTACCTTCTCCAACTACTTCTTAGGCATGATCATGGCCATGATCATCAACATCAAAGGCATCAAGCTCAAGAAGCTCTGGCGGACAGTCCTCATCACCACCATCGCGGTGCCGCAGTTCATCTCCTTGCTCCTTATCTCCAAGATGTTCGGCGACAATGGCGTCGTCAATGGCTTATTCACCAACTGGGGCTGGATCAAGACCCCCATCAAGTTCCTCTCCGATCAGTGGCTAGCCAAGGTGATGATCATCATCCTCAACACCTGGGTCGGTATTCCGTATACGATGCTGATGTGCTCCGGTCTGTTGATGAATATTCCCGAGGATCTCTATGAATCCGCGCGTATCGATGGTGCGAGTCCGGCTAAGATGTACTTCAAGATCACCCTTCCCTACATGCTCTTTGTCACGACCCCTTATCTGATCAGTCAGTTTGTCGGCAACATCAACAACTTCAACGTCATCTACTTCCTCTCGGGCGGTAACCCGGTCTACGAGTTGGGTTCCGGTGTCCCCTTAAGCGTCATCTCGGCCGGCTTAGGAAGAACGGATCTTCTGATTACCTGGCTTTACAAGATGACCGTGTCGTCGCCGACCAAGGATTACGGCATGGCCTCGGTCATCGGCTTATTGATCTTCGTCGTCGTTGCCTTCTTCTCTTTGATTGCTTACAACAACTCGAAGTCGGTCCAGGATGAGGAGGAATTCCAGTAATATGACAGCCTTAACACAAGCCAATGCCCGCAAGGGCTATCGCTCGCATAAGCGAGCTGTCGTCACCCGGAATGTCATCGTTTATATCTTCTTGATCATCATGTCCGTCATCTGGCTGATTCCGTTTTTGTATCTGATCGGTCAGTCCTTTGCCAGCAGTTATGCCCCGAGCTACTTCTTCCCTGTCCAGAATCCGGCGGCCGGACAGCCGGGCTGGACCTTCAACAACTATGTCCGCCTCTTCACCGATAAGACGATGCCGTTCTGGAAGTGGTATCTCAATACCTTAGCCATTGCCATCATCACGACGGTTGTCGAGACCGTGATGGTCCTAGGCACCAGCTACGCCTTCTCCCGGCTTCGCTTCAAACTGAGAAAACCGCTGATGAAGCTGATTCTGGTCTTAGGCATGTTCCCCTCCTTCTTAAGCATGATCATCATCTACTTCATCCTGAAACTGGGCGGACTGCAGCAGAGCATCTACTCCTTGATTCTGATCTATGTTGCCTCCAGCGCGATGCAGTACTACATCGCCAAAGGCTTCTTCGATACGATTCCTAAGTCGCTGGATGAGGCAGCCATGATCGATGGGGCCAACAAGAACACCATCTTCTTCAAGGTCATCATGCCCCTGAGCAAGCCGATTGTCGTCTATACTGCCTTGATTGCCTTCACCGCTCCCTGGGGCGACTTCATGATGGCCAGTTACCTTGCCGGCGGCAACACCAGCATGATGACGGTGGCTGTCGGTATGCAGACCATGCTTGGCATCTCCTATATCTCCAGCTACTTCAATGTCTTCTGTGCCGGCGGTGTCTTCATCTCCATTCCGATTGTCGCTTTGTTCTTCTGGCTGCAGAAGTATTACGTCGAAGGTATTACAGGCGGTGCCGTCAAAGGTTAAAGTCCATGAGACACGTTGAAAGGATCCTGGTGATGAGCGCTCTTCTCTTACAGGCCTGCCATACGACAGGTTCCTCTTTGAACACGGCTGGAAGCACATTGACAGATAGTGTCTCCCAGGCGACAAGTGCCTCTACCGCTGTCTCCACCTCCGTTTCTTCCTTGAAAGAGGATATCGTGGGCGACAATTCCCGTTCCTGGTATGAGATCTTTGTCCGCTCTTTCTGTGATTCCAACGGCGATCAGGTCGGTGACCTCAATGGCATCGACTCCAAATTATCCTATCTCCGGGATCTGGGCTTTACCGGACTCTGGCTGACGCCCATCTTCAAGTCCAGCTCCGAGCAC
Organism: Bacilli bacterium; assembly: GCA_022647725.1. GTDB lineage: Bacteria > Bacillota_I > Bacilli_A > RFN20 > CAG-288 > Enterosoma. Next base: position 488,410 of record JALCLG010000001.1, on the reverse strand, counting down.
AAATACAACACGGATGACTACTTCACCATCGATCCCGAGTTCGGGACGATGGATGATCTTAAGAAGTTGGTTAAGGATGCTCATCAGTTAGGCATCAAAGTGATCCTGGATGGCGTCTTCAACCATACGGGCAGAAACATTGAATGGTTCAGCAAGGCTGAGCTGGCTCATCAGAAGAAGCTGAAAGGCGAGACCTTAACGGAAGAAGAAAGCCACTATCAGGATCTCTATGTCTTCTTCGACAGCGAGGAAGATGCCAGAAATGCCGCCAGCACGGGTAAGATCAACGCCTATTACCGAGCCGGCGGAAATGACTTCTACTATGAAGGCAACTTCTCCTCGGATATGCCGGAACTCAACTATGACGAAGAGCTCAGCTATACCCTGGTCCAGTCGGTGATTGACTACTATATGAAAGAGGTTCTCGTGGATGGCTTCCGTCTGGATGCCACCACCTACTATTACTACGAGAATACGGCCAAGAATGTCCAGGTGCTCTCCCGCTTCAAAACCATGGTGAAAGCCAACAACCCTGATGCCTATGTCGTCGGGGAATGCTTCAAAGGGGCCAGCATCATCAAAGACTACTATGCCTCCGGGATTGATTCCTTCTTCTACTTCCCGGGAGCCACATCCAGTCCGGATTCCTTTATCTTCACCAGCCTCCAGGATGATAAATTGACCTATCTCTCCGGATTGAAGAAGCTTCTCGATACGGTCGGAACCGGAATTGCGGCACCCTTCTTAGACAATCACGACATCCCTCGCGCGACCAAGGCCAAGAGCCCCGAGAAGACGAAATTCCAATACGGACTGCTAGCCATGATCAGTGGCGCTACCTTCACCTACTACGGCGATGAGATCGGTATGACCAGCTCCAACAATTCTCCTGTCTCCGACGGGAACTACCGGACGCACTACTACTGGGATGATACGACCCATGAAGGCGAATGCATCGATGTCTCCACCTCCCAGATGCAGACGGAATACTATCCGGACAGCAAAACGCAGTCAGCCGATCCGGGTTCCATCCTCAACTACGTCAGGAAAGCCAATCTTCTCCGCAATGCCTTGCCGGCTCTCAGTCATGGAAGCTTCGATCCGACGAATGCTACCGATAGCCTCGTCAATAAAGACAGCAATACTTCTCTTCTCTCCCTTACCAAGACCTATAAGGATACCTCCTTGCAGGTTCTCATCAATTTCTCACCGACGGATACGATGACGATCGCTATGCCAAGTGGAAAAGCAGTCAAAGCCTCCTTAGTCTTAGATCCGAACGATGATGTCAGTCAGTCCGATACAAGCCTTGCCATCCCCAGCTACGGGATGGTCTTCCTGGCTTAACCTATCGAAAGGAGAAAAACGATTATGGCAAGTCTGAAACTGGAACACATTTATAAGATCTACCCTAACGGGACCAAGGCCGTCAACGATATCTCCCTCGATATCGAAAACGGAGAGTTCATCGTCTTTGTCGGACCTTCGGGCTGCGGCAAATCAACGACGTTAAGAATGATTGCCGGCCTGGAGGATATCACGGCCGGTGAGCTTTACATCGACAACCAGATCGTCAATGATGTCGAGCCCAAGGACCGGGATATCGCGATGGTTTTCCAGAACTATGCTCTCTATCCCCATATGTCCGTCTACGAGAACATGGCCTTCGGTCTAAGACTCCGCCATGTTCCGGAAGACGTGATTCAGGAGAAGGTGCTCTGGGCTGCCGATATCTTAGGCATCCAAGAATATCTGGACCGGAAGCCGAAGGCCATGTCGGGTGGTCAGAGACAGCGGGTTGCCTTAGGCCGAGCCATCTTGCGGGATCCCAAAGTCATGCTGCTGGATGAGCCTTTAAGCAACCTTGATGCCAAGCTGAGAACGCAGATGAGAACCGAAATCGCCAAGCTTCACCAGAAGCTGAAGACGACCTTCATTTATGTCACTCACGATCAGGTCGAAGCTATGACCTTAGGTGATCGGGTGGTCGTCATGAAGAAGGGAATGATCCAGCAGGTCGATACCCCGAAGAACCTCTACAACTATCCGGCCAACAAGTTCGTGGCTGGTTTCATCGGCACGCCGCAGATGAACTTCTTCTCGGTCGCTCTGACCCGTAACGGAGAAAATGTTAAGGTCGATTTAACCTGCAACAAGGCTTCGTTATCCGTCTCCTACAATACTCTGATTAAGCTTCTGCCGAGCTATTTGGATGGGAAGCATGCCATCACGATGGGTATCCGCTGCGAGCATGTCCGTCTGGCAGCTCCGGGCGAGGCCAATGCGATGCCACTGAAGGTTTCCCACTTTGAGGAGCTGGGCAGCGAATGTCTGATCTATGGTTCCCTGAATCTCGCTGAGGAGGATATCTCCGCGGAGAAGGAGGGCAACCTCATCGTCAAGGTCAAGGAGGCCGGCGACGTGAAGCCGGGTCAGGTGATTTCAGTGGTTCTGGATATGGATCATGCCTACTTCTTCGACAGTCAGTCTGAGGAGACCATCGTTCCGCGGATTCCTAGCTACAACTCCCTTTCGGTCGCTGTCAAAGCCAATGTCGTTTCCGTCTTAGGATCAACCCTGAACTTACCCAAGGCCTTAGCCGTCAAGGATGTCGAGAGTGCGGAGCTTCAGGTTCCGACCGATGCCGTCCATCTTACGGAGAATGGCATTCCGGCTACGGTCCTTTTAACCGAAGTCATCAATCAGACAAACCTCGTCCATCTCTTGGCCGGAGACCGGGTCTTCTTTGCCATCGCGGATAAAGCCTATCCGGCCAAGACACCCGTCCATGTCTCCTTTGATCTGACCCGGGTTACCCTGAAAGAGGGTGAGAAGGTTCTCTTCCAGCCTTTAGCTGCCTTAGACAGCTTCCAGGCTCTCTTCTATAACTATCAGACCGTCATCAGCAAGGACAATGATTCGGAGTTCGTCAAGTTCCGTGACGACAAGATTCAGGCAGCCAAGTCTTTCATGGATGCCAAGATCGTATTAGAGAACCAGACCTATGAGAAGGAGAAGCTAAGCCTTAGTGACGGCAAGGCTCAGGAAGAGGCCAGCAAGGCCTTAACCAAGTACAACCAGGTCCTGGCTGCCAACAAGACGAAGATCCAGGCCATCAAGGTGGCTTCCAAGAAGACGTTAGCGGATCTGAAGGCTACCTATAACGCCGACAAGAAGAAGATCGCCAGTGAGAACAATGCCCTCTTTGCGGATAAGAAAGCCAAGGAGGAGCAGGAGTACAAAGCTTTCAAGGAGCACAACAAGGATAAGGATGCCTTGAAGCGGCGCAGCGACGAATACCATATCTTCAAGGACAACTTCCCCAGCGACAAGGAGAATACCTTGGAGCGGAGCTTAACCAAGCTGACCATGGATTATGATTCCAAGGTCTCGTCGGAGAAGGCCAATGCCCGACGGCAGATTGATCTGATTTCCAAGGAGATCAAGGACAGCAAGGCCGAGGCCAACCGGGCTAAGAATCCGTTAGCGTATCTGGAAAAGAGCCACCAGAAGACTCTCAAGGCTTTGGAGGCTGAGAAGAAGGCGGCTGTCGAACGGGCCGGACTGGTGTTCTTCTTAGGTCTGCCGGGCGGCTACTATGCTTTGACGAGCGATATCATCTCCAACAAGCTGATCCAGGGTTTGGGAACCCGGGTCTTCTCGAAGGATTTCCGGGTCGATATGCCTCATGATGCCTATAGTTTCTCGACCAAGAAGAATGCCTTCAAGGCTGTCGTCAAGGATAACCTCGACTACGGGGATGTCACCTATGTCGTCTTGAGCTACAAGGATGAGACCGGAACGGAGAAGACCCTGACCTTACGTCAGCCCAAGCCTTTGGAGGTCGGCAAGGAGGTCAGCCTGGACTTCGATGTCACCCGCTCTGAGATCACGGAGACCACGATGGCCATCCGTCTGTATTAGGGGAGGCATCCATGAGAAAACAAGTCATCCGATTGCTGCTGCCTTTGCTGTTAGTGACAAGCTGCCACAGCTATGATGAGGCTAGCGTCATCAAGGCCTCGACAGCAGCTGTCTCCGCCCTGAAGACGGCCACGGCCACCGTCTACCAGATGTCCGTCACCGGACATCTCGTTCAGTTTGACAGCTTTGAGCCTTTCACCGGGGCCATGCTGCCGGCGGATACCCTCGACAAGAATTCCAAAAGCCGTAGCTATATTTACCACGCTCCCTTAAGAATCAGCATTAACAACTTCTATCCTACCAACGGAGTGGACAGCAATTACTCCGAAAGCGACTATGCCTATTACCGCATCAAGAGCAAACTGACCAACAATAACGATGTGATGACCCATATGGCCTTTAAGACCGAGGGGAGCAGCCTTGTCTTCTCCTGTGAAGGACTCTCGGCGGAGCTGACCTTCTTCCACGTCAAGACCGGCGTCGTCGACGGCAATGACGTCTATGATTCCATCGCGGTTTATGGCCGCTACAACATTGCCTTAGTCTATAATGAGGAAGGGCTGCTAACGACGGAGACGATCCAGATCAAGAACGGATCCTCGGATCCTTCCAAGAACGTGGATCTTGTCTCTGCTTACAGCTATTCCGCGGAATGAAGCTGAAAACATTTGCCTGTCTTCTTACCGGTCTCTTCTTAACTGCCTGTCAAAGCGATAACGTCCCTCAGGACATTACCGCTTTTTTAGCTTCCTTGTCCGTCGATAAGGCCATCAGCTCCTTGACCAGTGCCAAGGTGGATTACAGCTCGACTCTCGTTAACTCCTTGGACAGTGCTCTCTTAGGGACGATGAGTGTTTCCATAAGAGTAGATAGAACGGATATGAAAGACTACTACTCCCGGGTGAAGGACACCTTCACCGGAGAGTTATGTACGCTTGATGAGGAGTCTTCCCTTTATCTGACGGATGCCTCCTCCCACAGCTACTTTGATGCCACCGACGGCTACTATCACTATGATGTCCTGAAGCATGGGTATCTGACGTCGGAGCAGACCGGAGATCTGCAGACCTATACGAAGGACAGTCTCTTCTCCCAGGCGGAGATGGAGTCGAAGGCTGTCACTCTCTTTTATTCGACGTCGAATGCCGGATTAGTGTCAGGGGGCCTCTACTACGGCGATTTCCTGAAACAGCATAGCCGCTACCATCAGTTCATGGCAGTTGAAGGCGACAGCTTAACGTATAGCTACACTCATCAGGCCTACAAGGATGACAAGGAAGAGGGCTATGGGGATGAGAGTCTGACGGTCGATGCGTTAGGGATGCTGGTCTCCTTACGTGCTCTCACCGTCAACCTGACGGCAAAGAAACAGAATTCAACAACGTTAAGTGCCATCTATAATGGTGTCATTGACCGGGAATAGCCACTGTTTCTTCTTAAAATATACCCTATAGGGGATAATATATTAAATTTGATGTAATATTATACCCTTTAGGGTATATATTAACAATAAATCTATTGAAATATACCCTAAAAGGTATATAATTAAGATATGAATGAATCAAAAGAGCCTTTGTCCATCGGACAATTTGTTAAACAGCAACGCCGCCGTTTAAAGATGACGCAGAAGGATTTTGCTTTGCGTTCGGGCCTTGGGCTTCGTTTCATCCGTGATCTTGAGCAAGGCAAGAAGACCGTCCGCATGGATAAGGTCAATGACGCGTTAGCGATGTTTGGCTATACCTTAGTCCCAGGAAGGCTGGAATCCCATGATTAGACAAGGATTTGTCTATTTTCAGGGAACCTTCTGCGGGGTTCTTTCTGAGACGGATACCGGTTATGAGTTTGCCTATGATTCCACTTGGCTAGATAACCCTCAGGCACAGCCTATCTCTTTGACAATGCCCTTACAGAAAGAGCCCTATTTCTCTCATAACTTTTTTTCTTTCTTCGATGGCCTGATTCCCGAGGGATGGCTTTTGGAAGTCGTTGTTCACAATTGGAAGGTCTCTTCCCAGGATCGGATGGGATTAGCCTTGGTTTCCTTGACGGATCCCATCGGAGCAGTTCAGGTTTTCCGGACAAAGGAGGCTGTTTCTCATGGTAAATGAACGTTGCCTTTGCTGTGGTGAACTGCTGTCGGATGGTCCCAGTGATCAGGGCTGGCATCAGCATTGCATCGAGAAATTCTTTGATTCATCGACGCTTCCCGAGATTGATCTTTCTCAGAAAATTCTGAAAGAGTATGCCTTGAAATCCGTCCGGAAGGGCATTGCTGTTCCGGGGGTTCAGAAGAAAATGTCGCTTTCCTTAGAGAAATTCTCCCATAGGGTTTCCCGGCTGACCTTGACCGATTTTCCTGCCGGTTATATTCTCAAGCCACAGACGGAAGACTATCCCAGCCTTCCGGAGGCCGAGCAGCTGGTGATGACCTTAGCGGATGCCTCCAAGATCAGCACCTGCCCTCATGCTCTGATCAGGCTGAAAGACGGATCCTTAGCCTATCTTACCCGGCGGATTGACCGGGTCTTTTCCAAACAGGACGTGGTCCGGATCCCGATGGAGGACTGCTGCCAACTGAGCGGAAGACTGACGGAAGACAAGTATCGTGGCTCGTATGAGCAGATTGCCAGTCTGATCCGTCGCTATTCGTCGCAGTCTCTCTTTGATCTGACGGAGCTTTATTACCGCCTCCTTTTCTGCTTTGTGACTGGCAATTCCGATATGCATCTCAAGAATTTCTCCTTGATTCAGGTAGATAAGAACCTTTTTAGCCTTTCCCCAGCCTATGATCTTCTCCCCGTCAACATTCTGATGCCTGAAGACAAAGAGGAAACGGCGCTGACCCTACAAGGCAAAAACTCCCATTTGACCCGTCATGATTTTATCGCCTTTGCTCAAAACATCGGACTTTCCGAGAAAGTTGCCATCGACTTGATAGCTAGCATCGTCAGTTTGCAGGAGACCTATGGTAAGAAAGTCGAGGAATCCTTCCTGCCTTTGGCTTTGAAACAGAAAATGATCTTGTTGATTCAGCAGCGCAGCAGCCGGCTTTTGCCTAAGGCTTAGGCGGTTTCCGTTTCTTCACTCGGAGCACCGCTTTCTCCTTGTATTCCTCTTTTTCTATGCTACAATCTCCGCGCTATGAAAAGACTCGATCTTGGCAGTAGCCATACCTGGCATAACATCTTTGCCTTAGCCTTGCCGGCCATGCTGGCACAGCTGGTCTCGGTTTTATATTCCATCGTGGACCGCATCTATGTTTCCAATATCGGCGGCAACGAAGGTGCCCTGTCCCTCATTGGCGTCGGTGTCTGTGCCCCCATCTGCAGCTTCATCACCTCCTTCGGATTCTGGGTCGGATTAGGCGGCGGACCGCTCCTATCCATCTCCTTAGGCGAGAAGAAGGAAGAAAATGCCAAACGGATCTTAGCCACAGCTTTCTGGCTGTGTCTGATTTTGTCACTCATGCTGATGCTCTTCTGCTATCTCTTCCTGAAACCGATGCTGCTGGCTTTCGGTGCCAGTGAGGCTAGCTACCCTTATGCCTATCGGTATATGAAATGGTATCTGATGGGAACGGTCTTAGGAGTGGTGAGTTTAGGGCTGAACCAGTTCATCACCGCCATGGGTCACCCGGTGGCGGCGATGATTACGATTTCGATAGGCTGTCTTATCAATGTCGGGCTGGATCCTTTATTCATCTATGTTTTCAAGCTCGGAGTGGATGGCGCGGCTATTGCTACGGTTATCAGCGAACTCATTTCCTTGGCTTTCGTAATTGTTTTCCTTTTGACAAAGAGTAAAATACGTCTTGCCATCCGCAAGCCTGAGATGAAGATTGCTTGGAAGATCATGACCTTAGGTTTCTCGCCGTGGATCATCTTAGCTACGGATTCCCTGGTGCTGATCATCCTGAACACGGTCTTACAGCGTTACGGAGGATCCGATGGAGATTTCTATATTGAAATCGCCACCATCGTCTTAGCCTATGAAAGTTTATTTACGGGCCCCTTGCTTGGCATCTCCAGCGGGACTCAGCCCCTCTTAGGCTATAACTACGGAGCTAAGAACATCGATCTCATCAAAAAGTCTGAAAAGGAGATCACTCTTTTCGGATTCCTGTTCTGCTGCGGTGCCTTTGGACTGAGCTATCTTCTGGCAACTCCGTTTGCCACGCTCTTTGTGGGGAGCTTCCACAGCGGTTCATCGGACCAGTCCCGTTTGATTTCGGAAGCAACCAAGTACATCATGGTTTATATGTATGGCATCATCCCTTTAGCCTTCCAGTATGTCTTTGTCGATGGTCTTACCGGCTTAGGACAGGCCAAATACTCCATCTGGCTGTCCCTGTTCCGGAAGGTATTCCTCATGATTCCGTTCTTATTCCTGCTCCCCTTCTGGACCGGGACAGCCGAGTCAGCTTTCTATGCCGAGCTGATTGCTGACTGTGGCGGAGGACTGGTGTCGACGATCGTCTATCTCATCATTACCCCGAAGATCTTCCGGAAGCGGCTAGCAGATACCTCCAAGGATATCCTGTCAGCCTAAATTCTTTCAAACCCTGTTTCCGCAGTTCTTCTTTTCCCGTTGAGAGGCTATAATAAAAGCATTGAAACGAGGAAACCTTTATGGATCCTAAGTCATCCAAGGAAACCATCCCCAAAGAAGTCTTCTGCACTCTAACGGATTACCTGAAGAAACAAAACATCAATGCCCTCCTTTATCTTCATTTGTCGAAGTCTCAGTATGATGCCATCCGTTCAGGCCATCAGGTCGGCGGACTTTATCTGATTTATAAGATGAAGAAGTCCTTCAGCGGCTTCTCTTATGCAAAAGCCCGGACCGGCAAAGAAGCCCTGCCTTTGAATGAAAAGGACTATGGCTTCCAAAGGAAAACGGAAAAGATCCGCTATCTCGATAAGTATCTGACGGAGAAGTATCAGATTTCCTTGGCCTGAGCCATCTTGATTTCCCAGAAGGAGTTCAACAAGATCAGGTCCGGCTACTCTCTTCCTTCCAAGGCGATTCTGAATCGGTTAGCCACCTACTTCTTCTTACCCTTAGAGCTTTTGACCAATGATACCAAAGATCTTCCGCCTTTTGAGGGACTGAAGGTGGACGAAGATTTGGCCGCCATCCAGAAGAACGATCTCAGCGAACAAATGGCCAAGGCCATGAACCAGCACTACTTCTCGAGAAACTACCGCGTCTTAGGCCATGGCAAACGGGTCTCCCTCTGGGTTTCTCTTGCCTTCATTGCCTTGCCGCTCATCGGTTACAACGGCTATTGCGGCTATGATGTCTTCCAAAACAGACAGGAATCCTTAGCCAAGTTCTCAGAGTCCTATAACGACGATGTTACGAAGGATACCATCTCCGACAAAGATTCCAAGAATTTCCGTAGCACCTATCTGGCTACCAACACCAAGGATCAGGTCAGCAGTCTTAACTACTGTGATGTCAATATCGGTGCCCAAATTTATAAAATCTATAACATCAAGCCTTCCAACGAATACTTCTCGGCAGCCATGGAAGTCTGGTTCGACTTCTCGCAGGATGACTTCCATAAGAGGTTCGCTGCCTATAAGAACGACACCACCATCGATGCCCAGCCTTTGGAAGAAGGCGAGACTCAGGATCAGGATTACTTCACCGTCGATAACGACACCAACGAAGTCCGGTATGGACCGGGTTCCATCCCGGACTACATTGAACTGGCAACCCCGTTCAAGCTCTACGAGAATGTGACCACGGCTATCAAGGCCGTTGAAGCCGCTAATCCCAATGTCTCCGCCGAAGAGAAGCAGGCTTTGACCAAGGAAGCCGCTTCGATGACCATCAAGGCGGACACGTTCTTGAGTTCCATCCGCAAAGGCTGGACCGTTGAACGGCAGTCCTATCCGGGGCTTCATGAATCCACGATTTACAAGGACTATCACCGGAACTTCGATATCGGCAAAGGCGTCGACAACGATACCCTCAACTACTACTTCGATCCGGGCGAACCCTACTACCGCGAGAAACTGGATGGGACGAGAGACTACCGGATGTTCCAGCTGATGGCCTTCTCCTGCAATGTCTCCAAAGCCTACGATAACCCTCGCTATCCTCTGGAAACAGCGCAGTTCTGGATGAATATCGTTCCGACGTCGTGGTTAACCGTCACCAATCTCCGCTACCATGCTGCCAGCATCGTCGATGTCAGTGCCGATCAGGTCAGCGGTTCCTCCGGCTATCTCAAATGCTCCATCAATGAAGGCGTCTATAAGGCCAACGGATCCTCGACGGCTTTCACCGATGGCTTCCGGGCCATCAACGGCTATCCCAGCCATCAGGAGTACATCTCCTATGTCGTCAATCAAGACCATCCGGAGCTCAGCTACTCCCAGTATACGATTGTGGTGCGGGCTAACCGGGCATCCTTATCCAGTGCGACCTTCCTAACCAGCTACATCAACCTAGCTGCCGTCATCCTCTGGGTCATCATCGCCTTCTATAATCAGTCCTATGCCGGCGAGGACAGTCTCGGCATGTTAGGCACCGGTATGTTCTCCACCATCTCCGCCACGATCGTGGCCTTCCAGATGCTTAGTGATGCCTCGATGTTCTCTCTCTCTTGACGATGATCAACGTCTTCACGCTGGCCGTGATTCTGATCATGACCTACCAGTCGGTCAGCTCCAGCGAGCCAATGCCAAGAAGGATAAGACCTTGATTGCCTATAACGGCATCAAGCTCAGGGCTATGTTCTTTGTTCTTACCATCTGCACCGCCATCATGTTCATTGCCTTGCCGATGTTAGCTTATATCTTCACCGTCTAAGGAAAAGAGGACCCGGCCGGGTCCTCTTTTTTCTTTCTTGTTTTTCACCGAAGGTTAGGCAAAGTAAGCGCTTAACCTTTTTATTGACGTTGGCGAGTTGTTTTGCTATAATTTCTAGTAGAGCAGCAGGGTTTGAATGTTGGAATTCAGAAACAACAAACTCAATATCCGCTCTCCTAAGACGAGTTCCCTCTTTGGCGTTAGCCAAAGATTTTTTTGTTTAACAGGTTTTTATCTTATCGGCAACCAACAAAAAGGTTCCCCGATGAAAGGGAGCCTTGATTTCTTCAGTCCGTTAGATGATATGGAAGAGCAGATCGCCGTAGGACGGCACCGGCCAGTCTTCCTTGGAGACAAGAAGCTCAAGAGCATCAATCGGATCTCTTAAGTTCTTCATCGCCGGAAGAAGCTTATCCCTGGAGAAGACGGCTAAGTCTCTGCCCGAGTGCAGCTTGGCTTCCACTAACAGGGAATCCAGCTTATCGACAGCTTCTCCTGCCTCGTCAATCAGCTTGGAGACACCCTTAGCCAACTTGACGCTTGTCTTCGGGGTCGGAATACCGCTGGCCTTCGTCTTATCGATCTCAAAGGCGAGCTTGCTGAGGTAGTTGTTCGCGGCCGGAAGATACTGCTTATGCGCCATATGGGACATGGTCTTGGCATCGATGATGGCCTGGTTGGCGTAGAGAGAATACTTGATGTTGGCCCGCGACTTCAGTTCCGTCGGCGTCAGAACGCCGCTGTCCCGGAAGAGGGCAATGACATCATCCTGACTTAAGACATCGGTGGCTTCCACCGTGGTCTTGAGGTTCGGAAGGCCGCGCCTTTGGGCTTCCTTGACCCAGGCGTCGGCATAGCCATCCCCGTTGAAGATGACCCGGGAATGCTTGGTCAGGTTATCCTTGATCCAGTCATTGATGGCTTTGTCCTTATCCGAGGAACCTTCGACGTAATCAGCAAAATCCTTCAGTTCCTTGGCAGCGATGGTATTGAGGGCGGTGTTCGGTTCGGCGATGTTCTGTTCACTGCCGACCATACGGAACTCGAAGCGGTTGCCCGTATAGGCAAACGGGGAGGTTCGGTTGCGGTCCGTGGTATCTTTGGGTAACGTCGGCAACGACTTGGCACCGGTCTTGAGGAGATAGCTGGTCTTCTCCTTGTTGGCTTTGGCCGGATCGATGATGGATTCGACGACATCCTCGAGCTCATCGCCTAAGAAAATGGAAAGAATAGCCGGCGGGGCCTCGTTGGCACCCAGACGGAAGTCGTTGCCATAGCTGGCAACGGATTCTCTTAAGAGTCCGCCGAACTCATCAAGTCCTTTGACAACGGCGGTTAAGAACACCAGGAACTGACGGTTCTGCTTGGGGTTGTTGCCCGGCTTGAAGAGATTGACGCCTTCTTCCGTGTTGATGGACCAGTTGTTATGTTTGCCGGAACCGTTGATGCCGGCAAAGGGTTTCTCCGCCAGAAGGCAGATGAAGCCGTGCTTCTTGGCCACCTTCTTGAGGGTGACCATCACGATCTGGTTCTGATCGGCAGCGAGGTTGGTCTGCGAGAAGATGTTGGCTAACTCATGCTGACTCGGCGCGACTTCGTTATGCTCGGTCTTGGCAGGAATGCCTAAGGACCAGAGATCTTCGTTGACTTCCTTCATGAAGGAGACGATCTTCTCCCGGATGGGACCGAAATAATGGTCATCCATCTCCTGACCCTTCGGGGCATTGGCACCAAAGAGGGTTCTGCCGGTATAGACCAGATCCTTCCGCTTCTCATAGGCATTGCTGTCGATGAGGAAGTATTCCTGCTCCGGTCCTTCGTCGGTGACGACCCGCTGGGTCTCTTTGTCGCCGAAGATTCGTAAAACCCTTAACGACTGCTCGGAAAGGCAATCCATGCTCCGTAAGAGCGGGGTCTTCTCATCGAGGGCTTCGCCGGTATAGGCACAGAAGGCGGTCGGAATATAAAGGACGGCGCCATATTCATCGTGAATGACAAAGGCCGGCGAGGTGCAGTCCCAGGCGGTATAGCCACGGGCTTCAAAGGTTGCCCTTAAGCCACCCGAAGGGAAGGATGAGGCATCCGGCTCGCCCTTGATGAGCTCCTTGCCGGAGAATTCCATCAGGACTTTGCCATCCTTGTCCGGCACGGAGATGAAGGAGTCATGCTTTTCAGCGGTCAGGCCGTTGAGCGGCTGGAACCAGTGGGTGTAGTGGGTTGCCCCTTTGCTTAAGGCCCAGTTCTTCATGCCGTCGGCGACGGCATCGGCGAGGTCGGGATTGAGGGAGTTGCCGTCCTTGATGGTCTTTTTCAGCTCATCATAGACGTTGGGGGTAAGATAAGCCTTCATGCTGGCATCATTAAAAACGTCGACACCGTAGTTGGAAACAATATCAAAGTTCTTTTCCGGCATACTCGTTTCCTCCCTTTTTTCTGGCCCGACAGCAAATAACATATACGAAGATACCCTTTTTCCCGCAAAAGTAAACAAAAAGCAGCGCAACTTCCGTCCCGTAAGGGATGAAAGCCCTTACGGGATAATCCTCGACAGTTATTTGCTTTATGACGACAATATCAGTAGAATAAACCTATCGAGGATAACAATTCACAACTATGAAAATTGCACTTTTAGGGGGGACGGGAACCATTGGGAAGGCGTTTGTCCATGAGATGTTAGAGGAAGGCAGACATGTCGATGAAATGCGTCTTTTGGTTCAGTCCAACAGTGTCCTAGACAAAGAAGTCAGGAAAGAACTGAAGAAGGAGTGGACTCCGATTCGTCTTATTTCCGGGGATATCCTGGACGACAAGGCTTTAACCCAGCTGGTGACCGGCGCCGACTATGTTCTCAATCTGGCCGCTCTCATCCCGCCGAAGTCGGAGATGTATCCGCAGGCAGCCGTCAACGTCAATGAGCTGGGTGCCAAGAAGCTGGTCAAGCTGTTGGAGAGCCTTGGCAAGGACAGCCCGAAACTGATCGATTTCTCCAGTGTGGCCGTCTATGGCAACCGCACCGAGAAGCATCCCTTCGGCCGGGTCGGCGATCCGGTGATCTCATCGGCCTACGATATCTACTCTCTTTCCAAGATCCGGGTCGAGTTCGAACTGATGGAGTCGTCGATTCCCTCGTGGGTCATCTTACGGGAGACGGCCGTCATTTATCATGAACTGATGGCGAAGAATATGTCGGGAGGCCTGATGTTCCATACCTGCTTCAATGCGCCTTTGGAATGGGCTTCGGACCGGGATACGGCCTATCTTTTACGCGAACTCATCATGCGCGACAGCCGTCATCTTCTGGATCAAAGCTTTTGGCGGAAGGTCTATAACATCGGCGGCGGCCGAGCCAACCGGATTACCGGCTACGATACCTATGATTACGGCTTCCGTCTCTTAGGGAAGGATACCCGTCGTATCTTCCAGCCGAAGGATAACTGCATCCGCAACTTCCATGGCATGTGGTTTACGGATGGCCATGTTCTGGATGATATCTTCCATTATCAAAGAGACAACGCCAAGGACTTCTTCAAGGAGATCGGACGGATGTATCCTTACTACCGTCTGGGCGGACTGTTAACGAACAAGCTGACCCGGAAGGTTGCTCTCTCCAAGCCTTTGAAGGATTCCTTATCCCCGCTCTACTGGAAAAAGCATGGCGAGAAGGAGCTGCTCATTGCTTTCTTCTACTCTGAGGAACGCTATGATGCCTTGCCGACGGACTGGGCGAAGTTCCCGTTGCTGAGCAAAGGCCAGGACAGTCAGGGCAACCCGATTGACTATGATGCCTTAAGGGATGAGGGCAAAGCCCATCTGGTCGATCTCGGCTTTGACGACAAGAAGGATGACCGCAATATCACGCTGGATGACCTGAAGAAAGTTGCTAGCCGTCATGGCGGCGAATGTTTAGCTGAATCCTTCACTCAGGGTGATGTCTATTCGAAGGTTCAGTGGAAGGATGCCGACGGCCAAGTCTTTACTGCCCGGCCTTATACCATCTTACGGGGTGGACACTGGAACAATCCCCTCTACACCCAGAATGTCTGGGACTATGACCGCTTAGCCAAGAAGGATAAGGTCTTAGCCGATGTCTACTATGATTCCCATGACCTTGATGAGAACCGTGTCTATTATTTTGATGACCAGTATCAGCCGAAGATCAAATAACCGATGACTGCTCTCTTTCTCTATTTCTCCGGCACCGGAAATACAAGACGTCTTGTCTCGCTCTACGAGGCTTCCTTTCGCAAGGCCGGACTGCAGGTCTATGTCCACTCCCTGGAAGAAGGACCCTTAGAGACCGATCCCAGCTTCTTTGACTATATCGGCATCTTCTATCCTATCTATGCCTTCAATGCGCCGTGGTTTGTCCTCCAGTATTTCAAGAAGCTTTCCAAAGCCAGTAAGCCGATCGACTATTTCATCGTCAAGACCTCCGGCGAAGGCCTGGCCCTCAACAATGCCTCCTCCGGAAAGCTGATTGGGATCTTACGGCGCCGGAACTACCATCTGAAAGAGGAGTTCCATTATCTGATGCCATACTGCCTGGTCTTCCGTCATACGGAAACCATGGCCACGAAGATGCTGGAGACGGCCAAAGCCGTTGTTCCCATCGACAGTCAGAGCGTGATCGATCACAAGCCCGTGAAGCTTTCCCATTTCTTTTTCGGGCCTTTGATTTCCTTCCTCTTCCGGATTGAGTACTGGGGTGGGAGGTTCAACGGCAAGTTCTACAAGGCTGACAAGGACAAATGCAGTCGCTGTCTTCTCTGTCTTAATCGCTGCCCTGTCGGGAATATTTATCTCGATAAGAACGGGGATATTGCCTTCTCCAAGCATTGTCTGATGTGTCAAAGGTGTGCGATGTACTGCCCCAAGGATGCCATCGCCATCGGTCTCTTCCATCGTTGGAAGGTCCATGGTGCCTACCGCTTTACGATTCCCAGCGTCCCGGAAAAGGACAGGCATCCTCACTACTGCAAGCATTCCTACGAGAAGTATTTTGCCCGTCAGGCTAAGAAAGTCAGCGACCAGCCATCAACTTCGCACGATAAGACTTGATTTTAGTCGCCGTTTCACGTACAATTTATCTCGCCTTTATGGCTGTGTAGCTCAGTTGGTAGAGCGGTCGGTTCATACCCGATATGTCAAGGGTCCGATGCCCCTCACAGCCACCATTGCGGACCAATAGCTCAATGGTCAGAGTCCGCGACCCATAATCGCGTCGTTGCAGGTCCGAATCCTGCTTGGTCCACCATTGAGTTCTTAACCCCGGTTTCGGGGCTTTTTTTATCCTAAAGGGAGAAGGATCCCTTAGAAAAGAGTAGAATAACGTTACTATGGAAAAAGAAAGAATACAGAAGATCCTCAGCGAGCTCGGATATTGCTCCCGCCGCAAAGCGGAAGAGCTTTTAAGTGAAGGCAAGATCACCGTCAACGGCAATCCCGTCACGGAGCAGGGCTTCAAATGCCTGATCACGGATGAAATCAAGGTCGATGGCGTTTTGGTCGCGGCTCCCGAAAAGAAAGCCAATGTCTATCTGATGCTCAATAAGCCTTTGGACTATGTCTCCACCGCCATGGATCCCGAAGGCAGACCTACCGTTCTGGATCTGATTCCACAGTCCTATGGCCGGGTCTTCCCCGTCGGACGGTTGGATCACAATTCAACCGGCTTGATTCTCTTAACCAACGACGGCGAGTTCGCCAATCTGATCACCCATCCCAGTTCGGCTCCGGAAAAGGAGTATGTCGTCCGGGGCAAGTATCCGTTGAACGGCGATGAGGTTCAGCGTTTGGCCAAAGGGCTTTATATCACCCGCGAAGGCTATACCGCTCAGCCGGCGAAGGCCAAGATCCTTGACTGTGATGACGATACCTGTCTTCTTTCCATCACCATCCGCGAAGGCAAGAAGCGCGAGATCCGTCATATGATGGAGACCTTAGGCCATCCGGTCCAGTCCTTGACCCGTGTCCGGATCGGTGATCTGCTTCTCGGCCGATTGCCCTTAGGCAAATATCAGGAGATTCCTGCCGATCAGGTCAAGAAGATGATGGAGGAATGCCGCCTGGCCAAAGCCAGCAACACCTTCGTCAAAGACGACTACGAAGCCGAATAAGTCAGCCTGGCTCAGCCAGGCTTTTCTTTTTCCGTTTGCCTATTTCAAACTTGAATGGCATATTTTTCATACTAAAATGTGCAATTAAAAGCAAAATCCGGTTTTGATATACTCGATTTCTGGGAATCATTGAACGGAAGTCCACTGTCCTCCCCAGCTATTCTTTCCCTTCTTCAGACCATTGAATTTGAAAAAGGAAAGACGTTTGCCTTGCCAGAGTCTAAGCGTTTATCTTGGAACTTCCTTCTCTTCTTTATCGAAGCTAAAATCCTTCCTTTGGAGGGCATTGAAAAAAGCAACCTGGTTGTCAACTCCGAGGACCGCGTTCCTGTCTTGAAGTTCCGTCCCTCATGGGGAATTGGCGAAAGCCAGGCGCAGTGAGATGATTCGGTAAGGCCATGACGTCGACTATTTCCGAAAATAGATTATTCCTGTACCTAAAAAGGATTGCCTGTCCCTAGCAAACGCTAGGAGCAGGCAATCCTTTTTCAGCTGAGGTTAGGCCGTCAGCTAGTTGAGAGTCAGCTTGTAGCTGACCTGCTTATAGCCGTCGACGGCTTTCGGCTTGATGGTGATGGTACGGTTCTTATCGGTTGCGGCGGGAAGCTTCTTGATGGTGAGGACATTGTCCGCAAGGGTGAAGTAGTCATCCTTGGTTTCGCCTGTCGGAGCCGTGAAGGTGATGTCATAGTCTGTCGGAGCGGTGAAGGTCGTCGTATCATCGATGCCGACGGCCGAGATCGCACTTAAGGTCAGGCTCTCGCCGGCTTTGGGAGCATAGCCATCCCGTAAGACATAGCCATCTTGATTGGAGACCTGGAAGATCTCATAAGGACCATAGACAAAGTCAATGCCGCCGCTGGAATCCCGACGATCCGGAATCAAAGGCTTGTTGACGATGTTCGGGAGAGTTGTGTTATAGAAGGCATTATAGGTCTTGACGTCGCTGGCAAAGGTCTTGGAGAAGTTGAGAGTATCGTAGAGATCGTTGCCATAGGCTTTTACAGTCTGATAAAGCGGTGCTTCCTTCGTCTTCAGATCATTGACAAGCGCGACATCGCTGTCGCAGACCTGGAATTCCTTTTCCAGGGTTTCGAAGTAGTCTTCGGCTAAGGCAGTCGGCTTCGTTAATGAATAGCTTAAAGGATGATAGGTGACAACATTATCATCGGAATTCTTTCCGCTGGCTGTGACCACGAGAGAAAGACTTTGGAATTCGTTGGTATTGGAGTTGACAACCTTGAAGCGGATATCGGTGATGTTCGTCGGAATTACCTGACTTAAGATGGCGGCTAAGGCCTGATTCAGCGTGGTCGAATTCTTGATGCTGTCCACAGCCTTGACCAGGGCTTCATTCAGCTTGGTGATGACGGCCGGCTTCACTGAAATGCCTTCGCTGGCATCCGTGGAGTAGGTCAAAGCGGCATTGAGAGTCTGTCCTGCGGTAGCAAGAAAGCTGGAAGGATCACTGACAATAGCCGGAACGTTGTAATTCAGGGCAGCAGCGATTAAGCCGGAGACACTCACGGAAGAACTGGATACGGCCGAGGCCAGATTGATCTTGGAGTAGATGCCGTATTGTCCTTTGACCTTGGTCGTGCTGTCGGTGGCAGAGGCAACCGACTGCTGAGAATAGAAGACCGGGGCGGAGCAATCCAAAGAAGCAAAATTCAGATCATAGCCGACAAAGTCACTTCGGCAGAAGCCGAAGTTGGCCAACAGCATATACGTTAATGGCGACATGCTTGTCGGAGGAACCAGAGAAAGGTTGATGCTGGGAAGGGTAAAGGTGGAGCCGTTTGCTAACGTGTGGACCGTATTCTTCAGAGCTAAGGCATAGTCAATGGAAAGAGTGCCTTCCTCTTCGGTGGTATCATCCGCCGGAGCACCTAACATCAGGGAAAGCTTTCCCGGGAAGGAAACGCCATTGGCATAGTCATAGCCTTGCATGGAACTGACCATCGGGACCACATAGGAAGGTTCCACAAAGAGAGTGAAAGAAGCGGATAACGGATTGGTCGCCGTCGACAAGGCAGAGGTTGCCGTCAGGGTGACGAAGCCAGGGGTCACACCGGTGACGACGCCGTTTTGATCAATCGTAGCAATCTTGTTATCGCTGGAGGTATAGACCAGGTTGGCATCCGGACCATAGACATGCGAGGAGAGCTTAGTTGTCTTACCCACTTCAACGCCGGTCGCGCCGGTCAGCTTGATGAGGGTATCGCCGCTGGTCTTGCTGAAGGAGGCCGAAACAATATAGTTCGTCGCCGTTGTGGCCGTAAAGGTCTTAGTAGAGGCAATATCCGTGCCATTGACCATCAAGGTCGAAAGCACATAGCCTTCATCCGCGGTTGCCGTCACGGTAATGGTGGCTCCCAGGGCAACCTTGCCACCGGTAGAGGCCATTGATGAATCCGATGAGCTGAGGCTGAGAACACCATGGCCATCGGTTGCAATTTCAATCAGTGCATTTTCAATCTGAACGGTACTGGCAGAGATAGCCGCCGAGGTTGTTTTTCCGCAGCCTGACATGGAAACCACTGAAACTAAAGCTAACATTGTAAACGTTCTACTTTTTTTCATCTTTATCTTCTCCTTTATCCCACGACTTTATGCTTGGAGGTCTTCGAATGCAATAGTTAAAGCCTTTAACTAAGGAAAGGTGAAATAGTTTGGAGAGTTAACCGAATTTTCCTATTCCATTTTCATGAAGATTGACTATAATTCATGCTATGAATAGAACACTCTTAGGACTTACCGTGCTGAGTCTTCTGCTGCTTTCGGGCTGTCACGGAAAGACTGGAAACTCATCTAACAGTTCGGCCAGCAATTCCATCGTTTTGGTGGATGACAATCCCGACTTGGGGACGCTACAGATCCTTTCCGGAAATGCCTATCCCGGTGAGGAAATCCTTTTTCAGGCCCTACCGATCAATAGCAACTTTGCCCAAACCGACCGCATTTTTGTCGGAAATGAGGAGATTGCCGTCAATCCCAGCGGTCAGTACCGCTTCACGCTGGGTAAGGAGGCTGTTACCCTTCATGCCTCCTTCAAAGCCAAGGAAGTCCATAAGGCAATCACCCGGCTTGCGTTGACCAATGAAACTCCGACCCTTGGTCAAGCCTCGTTGCAGATTGACAAGGAACCTTATGCTGCTTCGGTAACCTATCAGACCGGGAGCCTCGGTGAGATTCTTCCGCAGGCTAATGCGGAGGATCAGCTTGATAAAATCACTCTCAATGGGAAGACGATTCTGACGGATGGTGAAAAAAAGTATTCCTTTGCTTTGCTTGACACCAATGACCTTTCCCTTTCGTTCAAGACAAAAGAAAATACCGAGTTTATCGCTTTTCAGAAAACCTATGGGACCGACTATGCCAGTGTCGATTTCACCAAAGAAGTTGCTAATGGCAGCCTAAAGGCGACCTACCTTGGCTATGTCGCCTATCATCTTTTGGAAAGCCAGGCCCAGATACACTTCACTTCCACGGATACGGCAACCAGCACGGCCTTCTTCATCACCAACACCCAGTCCACCATGACTTGGTGGGAAAAGAAGGAGTCGTCCTATACCAAAGAGAACATCACCTACAGCGGCAATGTGAAGATGGCTGAGAAAATGGCCCTGACGGATAACCAGGTCGGGTATCAGCGGGTCTTGGATGACGCCGTCACCAGCACTACCGAAGCTGACTTTACCAGCGCCGCCCTTCAGAGTTTCACCTATCCTCAGTATTTTGCGACCTACCACGTGGATCTGACCACCCCGTCCCTTTATCGGATGGAACCGGATTCCTTCATGGACGGGACCCTGATAGTCTCCGAAACGAATGGCTATGCTCTGTCGGGCAAGCTGAATCTGGATTGTCTTTCCGATTACCGGAAGTATATGGTCACCACTACGGCCGATGCCTCCTTCTCGTTAGCCAGGCAAAGTGAGGAACCTGTCTTCCGTTCGGTGATCCTGACCCTACATCTGGATAAGAACCTGCGGCTCTTGTCCAGCCATGCCCAAGAAGACTATGATGTCGTCTCCAGTGTCGGTAACGTGGCCACTAAGGCCACCGCTGACGGCACCTATTCCTACGGGGATTAGCCGAAAAGAAAGCACAAAAAAACATCCCTGGCTCAGCCAGGGATGCTTTTTTTCTTGGTTAATTACTTAACTTCGATGGCGCCAACCGGGCAGCCGGCAGCCGCTTCATCCGCAGCAGCCTCATCGTCGGCAGCAACCTCAGCGACGACAGCCTTGGCCTTGCCATCGTCATCAATGACGAAGACGTTCGGGCAGACGCCAGTGCAGGCACCGCAGCCGATGCATAAATCCTTATTGACAGAAGCTTTCTTAGCCATACGTTTGATACCTCCGTATTCGTCCCTATTTTAGCTTCTCTTGGTTGGTATATCAAGATATAGCTTTTTATTTTTAGGGTGAAAAGCCGATGAGGACGACTCTTTTTAAGAAAAAGTCAAGGATGACTAACCGCCGTTTTTTCCTTAGTTAAGGATAATCTCGGCGTTAGGAGACCGAGTAAGAAAAACCAAACCGTCACCCCGGACTTTTCGTTGCCGGATGAAAGTTTTCTTTTTAGCGGCTTCGGTCCTTAAATATTTGCTTAAAAGGTTGACTTAACCTTAGGGATTGAGTTAATATAATTCACGCTTGTTTTGGGTCTTTAGCTCAGCTGGTTAGAGCGTGCGCTTGATAAGCGCAAGGTCGATGGTCCGATCCCATTAAGACCCACCATGAGTAAACAGAGAGGATCCGTTGAGGGTCCTCTTTTTTTATTTTTTTTCTTCAGACAAGAGGAACCTGCCCTTTTTAGGCCAGGCCTTCCTTGATTTTCCTGTCTGCATTGGGGAATTTTTCGAATAAACGAACGAATTCAATCCAAGCTTTATTTGAGATTGTACTAATTTAAGTACTAATTTAAGTATCAATTTAAGTACTAATTGATTTGCAAACAAGCCCATTTCTAGCCTTGTTTTGCGATTGTATTCATCTAAGTACTAGTTTAAGTACTAATTTAAGTCACAATTTGTTATAATTAAAAGAAGAAAACGAAGGAGATACTCGCTATGGCTTTACCGATAGGAATTGAAAAGATTCTGCAGAAACAAAATATCGAATCGGATCGGATTGAGTTTAAAGAAGGCTGGGATCCGGACTCCATACTTCGTTCTATTTGTGCCTTTGCAAATGATATCGACAATAATGGCGGAGGCTATATTCTTCTTGGCGTATCGGCTCCTCAAGGGGTCGCTGTCCGTCCGGTAAAAGGCATTCCTGAAGATTCTATTGATCGTATCGAAAAAGAACTGCTGAACGATTGTCATTTCATTGAGCCGTATTATGCCCCGCGATTCGAATTGGCCGATGTCGACGGCAAAAAAATAATTGTCTTATGGGTATTGCCGGGTCATTCCCGGCCTTACCGAGTGCAAAAAAGAGTTACGCAGAAAAAGGATCCGCTGAAGTTTTATTGGATTCGACGCTTCAGCAGCACGGTGGAAGCCAATGATAAAGAAATCAAAGAGCTTTTTGAAGTTGCTTCCGATGTTCCTTTTGACGATCGTCCTTGCCCGTGGGCAGTCCCTGAAGACCTTTCCAAGGAGCTGATGCAGGAATATCTCTCGATGACGAAAAGCAATCTCGCGGGTATCGCCCAGGGAATGACGATCCGTGACCTTGCCCAAGCGATGGGGTTATTGGATGGTCCGAGTGAAGATCGTCATCCGACCAACGTCGCCCTTTTGATGTTCTCCTATAAAGTCAACGACTTTTTCCCGGAAGCTTATATCAATATTGTTACGATTCCGCAGGCCAGCGGAGAAGACATTCTTGAAAAGGATTTCAAAGGACCCATTCAATATCAGCTTCGAGATGCCCTTTATTATCTGAAAAACAACCTGATTGAACAGCGTATTGTCAAGCTTCCGGATCAGGCGGAAGCGAAGCATGTCTTTAATTACCCTTATGAAGCTCTTGAAGAGCTCCTTCCCAATGCGGTCTATCATCGCTCTTATGAAATCCGTGAACCTGTGACCGTTTTAATCGCCCAAAATTATGTGGACATCAAATCCTTCCCTGGGTTTGATAGCACGATTACGGATGAGAACATCCGTTCTCTGACCATTCAAAGCCGCAGACCTTATCGGAATCGCAGCATTGGCAACTACCTGAAAGATTATCAGCTGACCGAAGGACATAATACCGGTATTCCTCGGGCCCTTCGCTATTTAAATGAAAATGGCTCTCCTGCTCCTCTTTTCCTCAATGACAAAGAACGGTCCAGTCTGATTGTGCGTCTTTTTACGGAGGCATCTTTCCTGAAGAAGAGTGCCGCTGTCACCGCCAGGCGTAAGAGAAGAACAACCGAAGAAATAAAAAATGATGTCATTGCTTTGCTATCCACGGGTGACTACTCTGTTTTGCAGATTGCAAGTAAGCTCGGCTATGCCAGCCCATCGCTTACCCTCAGGAAAATTGTTGATGAACTCGTGGCTTCTCATATCATTCAACGGGAAGGATCCCGCCGCTCGGCTTCCTGCCATTTGATCAGCAAAAAATGATTGTACTAATTTAAGTACTAGTTTAAGTACTAATTTAAGTCGCAGCTTTCCACTAGCTTCGGAACACGTCTTTTCGCTATCTCTTCAAAAAGAATTGAATGGCTGGGGTCATCATGCTAAGATGATTAGGCCGTTATCCCTGGGTTTATAGTTCAGTGGGAGAACGCTTCCTTCACACGGAAGAGGTCAACAGTCCGATCCTGTTTAAACCCACCATCTTGCCGCCTTAGCTCAGCTGGTAGAGCGACTGATTTGTAATCAGTAGGTCATCGGTCCGATTCCGGTAGGCGGCACCAGAAAGAAAAATATTCGGTTCTCAGAAAGGGAGCCGGATTTTTTAGTTTCAAGGAAATAAGGCACCTTTTTCCTAGAAAGAAGGTGGCCGGAAATGCCCTCTTTTGTTTGTCTTCTATTTATTCGTATTGAAAGAGCCGATAATTGCTGCTTTTGTCTGCTAAGAATGATTATTGTTGGCGGGGCATAAATCTTGTTACATTTTTGTACTTTGTCTTTTTAAAATCTTGAGCAATTTGTAAATTGGCTATCTAAAAACCTTGAGCGATTTGTAAATCACACCTTAAACATCGAGAAAATCGAAACAATAAGATTTAAATATCAGTGAGGTAAGTTAACCTAATTTGTTAAACATTAATAAACAGTTGTAAAACATCATAAAACAGTTGTTAAACATTAATATTTGTTTCAAAAAAGTGATAGGAGGCATTACTTATGAAACCAAAAAATGCAAAGCTTTGGTAAGCTGGGGCATCAATTGAAAATTAAATTCCGGACAGGCGAATTAATGAGGGCCGATAGGGTCTGAGAAAAAGTCGCCGATTTGGGATGTGATGTAACGCGATTTCATTTCGCCCGAGCGCCTTTCTAATCAGTGGTCATCGGTCCGATTCCGGTAGGCGGTTTTAGAAAGAAAAATATCCGGTTCTCAAAAAGGAACCGGATTTTTGATAAAAAGCTTTTCTTCGTAAGGAATATCAATCTGTTCTTTGGAAAGCTGCCTTTTACTTTTCGTAATAACGGAGGAAACGAAGGAAGCTTTCCGTCAGTTCCTGAGGTGTCTTGGTGGCACCGCTGCTGAGGTAGTAGACTTCCAGATTATAGACTGCTCCGGCATATAGATAAGCAGCCGCTTTATCGCCGCGGGTATGTTCAGCAAAATCCTTTTCAATGCCGGAGTTCAGAGCCTCCGACAGATAGTGAATCAATCCTTGGCGATAGAGCGATAAGAGATTCTCCTTCTCCTTCGTCAGCAGCTCAAAACAGGAATAGACGAACTCTTTGGGATTCGAGTAGGGCGTCATGGCGTTATGGGTAGTTAGGAATTCCAGTTCGCTCCGCTCAAAGTAGGCCTTGATGATCTCTTTCCTTGATTTGAAACACAAAGGCTAGCCTAGTGTCGCGTTCGGATAAAGGAGGAACACCACGATGGGTAATGAAACAACATTGAAGGAGCAGGAAACCCAAAAGCGTCAGGCTGAGTTTGCTGCTTTTCTGAAGACCAAAGGGATCAAGGCTAAGTTCTCTTTAGCCTTTGCCGCGATGCATGAGGAGGCCTGCTTGCAGCAGCAAAAGGATTTAGCTGCTTTTGAGGCCAGAAAGCAGCTATCCCGTGAAGAGAATAAGGCATTCGATGGCTTTTTGCACACCCGGGGCTTCAAAGCAAAATGTCAGTTGGTGCTAGCCAACCTTCGCCAAGGGGCAAAAAAGCAGTCACCAAAAGACAAGAAGCCGGCTCCGATATCCCCCAAAGCTGTGGATGATTTCACTCTTGATGATGATTTCGATGACTTTCTCTTCTCGGTAGGGCTGCTGCAGGCTTACCACACCGATATGCCGGCTAAGGAGGCCTTACAATGAATGCGATTGAAACTCAGGGATTGACCAAATCCTTCCACGGACTGTATGCCGTCAAAGATCTTTCCCTTCATGTGCCGCAAGGCTCTATCTATGGGTTTATCGGTGAGAACGGCAGCGGCAAATCAACCACGGAAAAGCTCATCTGCGGACTATTGGTCCGTTCCAGCGGAACAATCGACATCATGGGTCAGCCTAACAGCAATCCGGTCATCCGTTCCCGGCTCGGAGCCCTCATTGAGAATCCAGGCTGCTTCCCTAACAGTACCGTCTACCAGAATCTCTTCATGCAGTGCCTGAATCTGGGAGTGAACGATCCGGAAGAAAAAATAGCCGAAGTTCTGCATCTTGTCTCCATGGAAGGGGCTGCCCGTCGGAAATTCAGAGAGTGCAGTCTTGGAATGAAGCAACGAATTGGCATTGCCCAAAGTCTCTTAGGAGATCCAAAGATTCTAATCCTGGATGAACCAATCAATGGACTGGACGCGGATGGCATGCGAATCTTCCGGGAGACCATTCTCCGTCTGAACCATGACAAAGGTGTCACGGTTCTCATCAGCTCCCATATTCTGGGAGAGCTCGAAAAAATCGCAACCCATTACGGTATCATCCGGCATGGCCAAATGATCAAGGAAATCGGTGCTGCTGATCTCCAAAAAGAATGCCGCAGTTTCGTGACCGTGAAAACCAACGACAACGAGCGGGCTGCCATTTCGTTAAAAGCCTATTATCCAAGTCTGGAAATCAAGGATGGAGAAATACGCATTTACGAGGAGAACGCAACGGAAGCGATTGCTGCCTCTCTTTGTCAGAACGGCTATGGCATCCGGGAGCTGAGAATGCAGCGGATCGGATTGGAAGAATACTATCTGCAGGTGATGCAGGCCCAGGAGGGTAATCAAGCATGAGCGAAGCAATTGTTGTTCCGGCTAAAGAATCCATCTTCCGCCGGCTTCGGCCGTTGGTCCGAATGGATTTCTATCGTCTTTTCCACAGTTCCCTCTTCTTTATTATGACGTTGATCAGTGCCATCATACCTGTCCTGGTACTGACGATGGTTCCGGCCAGCTCGTCCTCCGAAACGTCCTCCTTCACCAATGTCTGGCAGGTCATTGAGTCTCCCAGCGGCAGCACCGCCAGCCTTTTTGACTTCAGCCGGATGTGCAACCTGAATATGCTGTATATTTTTGTCGGAATCTTAGTTGCCATCTTCGTCAGTCACGACTACAGCAGTGGCTATATCAAAAACATCTTTACCGTTCATGCCCGCAAGGCCGACTATGTGATCTCCAAGACCTTGATCGGACTCTTCAGCGGGACTTGCATGCTTTTAGCCTATGTCGCGGCTACCCTCATCGTCGGTGCTATTGTCGGCAAGTCCTTTGACTTAGGGACAACGGCCGTCTATCAGGTCATTCTTTGCTTGCTTTCCAAGACAGCCTTGATGGGCGTCTTTGTTCCGCTTTATCTGGCGGTTGCCGTTCTCTTTAAGAACCGGCTTTGGCTGACTATCCTTTTCACCTTCGTCGCAGGAATTCTTTTCTACCCCGTAGCTTCCCTGACCGTGTCTTTGAATGCCACGGCCCTGACTTGGATTCTCTCCCTGGCGGGCGGACTTGTCGGCTGCCTTCTCATCGGAGCGGTTTCCTCTCTCATCCTTAATCGACGCGATTTAGCCTAAACAAGAAAGGAGATTGTCATATGCAAAACACAATCAAAGAAGAAAAATATGCCGAGAAGATGCTCGCCGACTACAGCCCGGAAGAAAAAGGCAACACCGACTATGAGACCCTGAAAGGATTGGACAAGAAAGTCCATCAGCTTCCCCTGATCAATGCCTATGTCATGGGAACAATCTATACCCTGACTTTCGGTTTTGCCTTCTGCCTTTGCCTGAAGGCTCTGGTGCTTCCGGTTCCGGATTGGCTGGGCTATGTCTTAGGGGGGTGTCGGCATTTTGGGACTGGTAGGCAACTACTTTGCCTACAAGGCCTTCCTTGCCCATCAGAAGCTGCTTTACAAAGACAGGATCGTTGAAGTGTCCAAGAAGATCCTGAAGTAACCTTTTGCAGGCGTTAAGGATTGTATCCGGCCCAACTACTGGGGGCCGGATTTTTGATTATGGCAATGAAAAGGAATCAAAATGAAAGAAAGCGGGCTTAAGATTCTCTTTTGAAAAGTGGCTAACTGCTGGGCAAAGATGGCGGAATCTGAGACAGTCCTCCGAGGAACATTCATTATATATTGACAGCCGTCAATGTGTCTTTTATAATATTGACGTTCGTCAATCTATTGAAATGAGGTGACCCCGATGACTAAAGAAGAACTGCTGCAGCGGATGGAAAGCCTGTCGGACGGAACAAGACTGGCCATCATCCAGTTGCTCTCCGAGAATAAGGAAATGTGTGCCTGTGAGCTTCTGAAGCGACTCTCCATCACCCAAGGAACCCTTTCCCATCATATGAAGGATCTGCAGGCTTCCGGGATTGTCACCTGCCATAAAGAGGGCAAATGGTGCCATTATGCTCTCAACGCCAAAGCGCTTTGCGAGATGGCTGACTTCTTGCAGGCTCTTTGCTGCTCCGAGAAGGATTCCAGTTCGTGCGACTGTTGCGGTAAATAAGAATAGCGATCGTTAGGAATAAGAGAGGCTGGAGGCTCTTTTTACTATGGAAAAAAACGAAGAGAATCAGGGCGAAGCCGTGGTCGCTGTTGACCGGCACTGGTATCAGAAAGTCTGGCTGTGGGTCCTGATCGGGATGGCTCTGGTCATCCTGATCATCAATCTGTCCATCGGTTTCACGCTGGGCTGGGACAAAGCCAAGATCCCGTGGGACTTCCTCAGCAGTCAGGTGCTGGGCATGGCCTGGCTCAACTCGCTTTTGGGCATGGCCATCACCGGCATCGGCGGAACCTTCCCCAGCGATTCCTGGCAATACCGGATTGAAAGCTCGGTGCAGTTCTTTGTCTATGACTTCATCAAGATCGGCATTCTGCTTTGCTTCCTCATCTTCTTAGTCTCCTATATCCAATCCTATTTCCCTCCGGAACGGACCAAGAAGATCTTAGGCAAGTTCCATGGCATCGACGCCAATATCCTCGGGGCTCTTTTAGGCACCGTGACTCCTTTCTGTTCCTGCTCCTCCATTCCGATCTTCATCGGCTTTACCAGGGCAGGACTAAGCAGCGGCGTCACCTTCTCCTTCCTGATTTCGAGCCCGCTGGTCGATCTGGGATCCTTGATGCTGTTAGTCGGTTTCTTCGGCTGGCCGATTGCCATCGCTTATGTCCTGGTCGGTCTGCTGATTGCCGTGGTCGGCGGCACCATCATCGAGATGACCGGCATCGGCAAACAAGTGAAGGATTTTGTGAAGGCGGGTCCCTCCGCCGTGGATATCGATGGTCCGGAGCTGACGAAGAAGGACCGTCTCATCTATGCCCGGGACCAGATGTGGGCAACCTATAAGAAGGTCTTCTGGTACATCGTCATCGGCGTCGGCCTGGGAGCCGTCATCCACAATGTCATTCCGGCCGAATGGGTTGAGACGGTCTTAGGCGGCAACAACTGGTATGGCGTTCTGGTGGCGACCTTCATCGGTGTGCCGATGTATGCCGATATCTTCGGAACGTTGCCGGTAGCGGAAGCGCTCTATGGCAAAGGAGCTGGCTTAGGCACGGTCTTAGCCTTCATGATGTCGGTCACGGCCTTGTCCTTGCCTTCCCTGATCATGCTTAGCAAGGTCGTCAAGCCGAAGCTCCTGGCGGTCTTCATCGGCGTGGTCGTCTTCGGCATCATCCTGATCGGCTATCTCTTCAACGCTTTCGGCTATCTGTTCATCTAGGAGGAAAACAAAAAAATAAAACAATTCATACTATAAATATGAAAATGTAGCTTATTATGATTTGAGTAAATAAAGGAGAAATCATATGAAAATTCAGGCATTAGGTTGTGGCTGCAAGCGTTCGACAGCCAATTATGAGGCTGTGGTCGAGGCGGCGAAGGAACTGGGCATCACGGATGAGGTCGAGTTCTACAAGGATTCCGATGGCATCATGGCGATGGGCATTATGTCGACCCCGGCTCTGGTCATTGACGGCAAGATCTATTCCATGGGAAGAGTCCTCAATGTCGAGCAGGCCAAGGAACTCTTGGAAAAGGCGCAGGCCGGAACGGGCTGCTCCTGCGAGACGAAGTAATTGAAGCGGCCGTCTAGGGACGTCTGGCTTTCTACCCGCAGAAAGCCTTTTTTCTGATTAAAGTTGACAATTTGAATTCTTTTTTATCTTTTATGGCAGAAACTTTGGCTGCTTTTCTTCTTTTAATTGCCTTAATTATCCTCTGACAAGCAAGGCTTGTTAGACATGGCGCTGTGCTAGGATAATAGTAATGCAAGGAGGAGAAAATCCATGTTCAAAGATTCCTTGAAGAACGCCCGCCTTGCCAAGGGCTTAACCCAAGCTGATCTCAGTCGGAAGCTCTACGTTTCCCAGCAGGCCGTCAGTCTTTGGGAGACTGGGAAAGGCTATCCGGATATCCCGACTTTGAAATCTTTGGCTCAGTGTCTTGGTGTCAGCATTGACAGTCTCATCGGAGTTGAAGAATTTGCATCGGCTAAAACCGAGAAGAAAATCCATCCGGCGGATACCTGGGTGCTGGCGCTGGCTGTAGGACTCTCACTGCTGTTTCTTTTGACGCAATCTTTGCTGCTGATGGGCCTCTACTATGGCGGCCTTGATTTCAGCTTTATCGCAGCCCTGGTCCTTTTGGTTTTGCTGATTGTGATTCTTCCCTGCCTTTATGCCGTTTATAAAAGGCAATCCCTCACTCTCGTGAAAACCGGCGCTATCATTTTCGGTATCCTTTCTTCTGTCTTTTTAGGGCTGAGCATTGCTTGCTTTATTTCCGCAGGCATGACCGTTGCAACCCCTTGGGAATGGTTCTCCTGTTTTCTTGTTTCTGCCGGTGGATTCGGCTATTATCTCTTCATCTACAGTCAAGGCAAAGATAAACAAAAGTCTTCTTCCGTTTCTGCCCCAGATAACGAGATCGATAAACCGGTGAGGCATCCTCGATCCAAGGCAGCCTGGGCGGGTCTTATCGCCGCCGTTCTGCTGCTGATTCTTTTTGTTGTTCCTTGGGTGTATCAACATTATGGTCTGACTGGAAAGGATAGCAACGGGAATGACATTATCGTTTATTTTTCCGCTAACTACACTTTGGTTGGATTGCTTTGGAAGTCCGGAGCCTTTCTTTTCCTTGATTTTGTCTTCCCCATCCTGGATTTATCTGTTTTGGTCATGGAAGCTTATCGCTTAGGAGCGAAAACTACTCCGGGTGCTTTTGACAGACTTCATCGGATGGCCATTCTTCTGATGGGTCTGACATTCTTAGCTTTCTTTGCCTCGGTGGGCTGTTCCTTTGTGTCTCTGCCAACCTATTAATGGCTTTTTAAAACGGCGGGAAGTCAAGGCTGACCTCCCGCCGTCTATTTTGCCGTCTTTCTGGTTAAGCGATAGCAGCGATCGCGGCATTCAGAGCCGCCGTTTCCTCCGTGGTGAAAGTCACGTCGGTGTTTGTCCAGTCGGTGTATTCGATGTCCGTGTAGTAAACATCGTGAGTAACGGATGCATCAGTATCCGTAAGGGTCAGCTGATCCGAAATCTTGTCACCCATGAAGAAGTGGACCAGTTTTTTGGTGGTCACGGTTCCTTCGGTATCGGTGTCGACATAATTCTTGTTGACCGCATCGTAGCGGCTGACTAACGTTTCGCCCTGGTCTATCACATTGTAGAAGAAAACGGTATCGATGGTACTTTCTGTCGTAACAACGCCAACGACGGTTTTATCAGCCTCAACCGCAGCCGGGCCAAAGACCTGGGCATCCACGGTACGCGACGAGGAGCTGACGCCGCTGGCTGTCGGATAGCCGATGAGGGCATATTTGTCATCCGTGGTGACCTTGACGATATAGGTGGTGCTGGTGCTGACGGTCGTCCCGTCACTGGCCATGGTCTCATCGACCATCCGGCCATTCCCGCCGTTGATATCCGAGGTGATCCGTCGCTTCAGGGTCTCTTCGTCCTGAGCATAGTCTTTCCGGACGATATGGACCGACTTGGCATAGTCCATTCCGGTCTCGGAGAAGTCCCCTTTGCCCCAGAAGCCATCCTCAATGGCTTTGTCCAAAGCTTCCTTCTCTCCTGTCTTATAGGCAATGGCACTGGTGCCGATGGCGCTGTAGCTGAATTCATGATAGGTGCCATGCTCACCAGGTAAGACACTGTTCGAAAGCTGGGTGATCTTCTTCAGGACATTGGCTTCGAAGAAGGCCTGGAACGTGACGGAATAGCCGTCAGCGGTGAATGTCTGAAGGTAACTGTGGGTAGCCTTGTCATAGCTGAAGTCCGCCAGGATCTGGTCGGCCGTCTTGGCGGTGTCCCAGGCCATCAGGGTGTCGATGAAGATTCCGCTGTAGGCGCCTTCCATTTCGGAATTAAGGAACCCGGCGATGTCATTGGGATTAAAGCCAGGGCCGTCATCGCCATTTTCTTCATCATTGCTTTTACCTCTTTTGGGATTAGTTTAGGGTAAAAGGGAAGACGGAAAAACACCCATATGGGTGAAATTCGGTAAAGTTCGCAATATCTTTCTGGCTTTCTTTAGCAAAGATACCTGTTATACTTGTCTTAGCAAGGAGAAAACAGGATGAGGAAAACGAAACTTGCCGGTTTGTCTGTTTTGGCTTTTCTCTTGTCTTCCTGTCAGTCTGCGGCCTATCTTTCCAAGCCCAGCGATACGAACCTGGAGTTCTGGCTTACCCAGGACGTCACGGATCAGGACTTCTCCTCCCATGTTTCACCGGGAGGCTATTTCGGAGCCTCGGCCTACTACGGAAAAGACTATCAGGCCGATGCCAAAAGCTATGTTATTTATGTCGTTACCGGCTATCCCGATTATGCCGATAACAACAAAGCCATCACGGGGATAACCATCACCGATCCCGCCATTACCTTCTATTCCCTGTCGTTAGCTTCCTCACAGGCAGACTTTGATCGGGTGATGAAAAAGCAAGGCTTTGCCTTGGATGCCGATCACTTGGCAACAAAGAACAACCTCACTTTCCGCTACACCCCGTCGCAGTCGTTTGTGCTGACGGCCAAAGTCTCCAACCGCGAGCAGCGGGTGTATTAGAGAAGACAGGAATTCATGCCCATCACAATCCGTCCGTGCTTCGGTCGCGGATTACATGCCCCAGGCTTTTCCGGCTTGATATTTGCCGTTTAAAAGTCTATCCTATTTCCCGGGAATGATGTTCTCCCTGTGCGGACTTGTCCGCCAAACCGCTTGAAACAAAGCTGATGACATCTATGCCGTACGCGGCATAGATATGCCATCGGCTTTTTTTCTTCAAGGGAGGGAGAAAACATGTTCTTCGCATCACTGTTTCTGATCCTGGTTGGCGGCGTCATCCTGTTTTTTCTTTGCAAGCTCTGTCATCTGCCGGCATTGATTGGCTATCTGCTGTGGGGAATCCTTTTAGGATATCTCGGATGGATTGACAGCGACATTCTTGCCATCTCACCGCAGATAAGGAAAATTGCCCTTGTCATCATCTTAACGAAAGCCGGACTGTCTTTGAATCTTGACGACCTGAAGAAGGTCGGACGTCCGGCAATCCTGATGTCCTTTGTCCCCGCCTGTGTGGAGATGGTCACCATCGGGCTGTTGGGTCCGGTCTTCTTCCCGGCCCTGACGACCAACGAGTCCTTTATTATAGGCTCCGTCTTGGGGGCGGTCTCCCCGGCCGTGGTCGTGCCGATGATGGTGAAGCTTCTGGAAGAGAAACGTGGCACGGCCAAAGGCATCCCTGGCCTGGTAATCGCCGGCTCCAGTGCCGATGATATCGTGATGATTGTCTTCTATACGGTTTTCTTATCGATGGAAAGCGGCGGGAAAGCCAGCTGGCTGAGCTTTGCCAATATCCCCATTTCCATCCTGACCGGGATTGCGGTCGGCATCGGGCTGGGATTCCTGTTCAGCTGGTTCTTCGGCAAAGTCCATCTCCGGGATTCCTTGAAGCTGGTGCTGCTTTTCGGTGTCGGCTTTGGCTTAGTCTGGCTCGAGGATTACCTGTCCCAGTGGTTCGGTTTCTCCTCGCTGCTTGCCGTCATCACCCAAGGCTTAGTCATCATGGCCCGGCGCCAGGAGCAGGCCAGCCGTCTCTCCGTCCGTTGCTCCAAGATGTGGGTCGTGGCCGAAGTCTTCCTCTTTGTCTTAGTCGGAGCCTCCCTCAAAGTCAGCTACTTTGCTTCCTATCTGGTGCCGTCGTTAGGCCTGTTGGCCTGCTCCTTAGGGATGCGAAGCCTGGGTGTCAATGCCTGCCTTATCAAGACCAAGCTCAACGCCAAGGAACGGCTGTTCGTGACGGAGAGCTATCTTCCTAAGGCCACCGTTCAGGCGGCCATCGGCGGCGGACTGCTCGATTTAGGGACGAAACTTAACAATGACGCCATCATCCAAGGCGGCACCATCGTCCTTTCCGTCTCGGTGGTGGCGATTCTCCTGACGGCTCCCTTAGGAGCCATCCTGATGGGATTGACGTATAAGCCGCTTCTGGGAGAGCCAGAAAAACCTAACCCGGCTGAAGCCTGATTCCCACCAAAAAAACTCCCGCCCGTCCTTATGGACCAGCGGGAGTTTTAGGCTTTACTTGGCAAAGTAGGCGGAGAGAAGCGAGACGATCTGCCGAGGATCAATCGGCTTAGCCAGATGGCCGTTCATGCCGGCTTCCTTGGCTTTTTGGATATCTTCGGGGAAGGCATTGGCCGTCATGGCAATGATGGCCGATGCGCTTGGCATCCGGACGTTCCAGCTTCCGGATCCGCCGGGTGGGCTCATAGCCATCCATCTCCGGCATATGGACATCCATGAGGATGCCGTCATAATAGCCCATCGGGGAGGCCTTGAAGGTCTCCAGGCCGAGCTTGCCGTTGTCGCTGACTTCAATCAGCAGTCCCTTCTCTTCCAGAATCGCTTTGGCAATCTCCTAATTGAGCTGGTTATCCTCGCAGAGCAGCAGCCGTTTGCCTTTCAGGACATCCGACGGCTGGATTCTCTTTTCCGGCTCCTGCTTCAGATTCTTTTCTTCGGAGGCAGGGATGCCGTTAAAGGCCAGTCTGACAATGAAGGTTGTGCCTTCATTGGGTTTGCTTTTCACCTGAATGGTGCCGCCCATCTGATCGACGAGTTTCTTGACGATGGAAAGGCCTAAGCCGGTGCCATGAGCTTCCATCTGGGTATCCGGATTCTCCTGGGTGAAGGGTTCGAAGAGATGCTTCTGGAAGGCTTCGCTCATGCCGATGCCGTTATCCTGGATGATATGGGTGATGGCCACCCGGTTATCCAGAAGAGCCGTGTTCTTAAGGGAATAACGGATGGTTCCGCCCTCCGGAGTGTATTTAACCGCATTGGATAGGAGATTGAAGATGATCTGGTTGGTTCTTAGCTTATCCGCTAAGGGGATGATCGGTGCTTTCAATTGGCTTTCGTCCAAAATGAATTCCTGATCCTTGGCCTTGCAAAGCGGGCGGATCAGGGAATCAATGTAGCCATTGAGTTCCTGAATCGGATAGGGCTCCGGATGAAGCTCAATCTGATTGTTCTCGGCTTTGGAGACATCGAGGATATCGTTGATCAGGCTTAACAGGTATTTGGAGGAGACATCGATTTTCTTCAGACAGTCCTGAGTCTTCAGCGGATTCTTCTGTTCATTGGCTAGATATGTCATGCCGATGATGCCGTTAAGAGGGGTGCGGATATCATGGCTCATCCGCGAGAGGAACTCGCTCTTGGCCTGATAGGCAGCTTCGGCATCATGCTTAGCCGTTTCCAAGTCTTTGATCTGCTGCTGATCCCGAAGGTAGGCTGCCGTGATATCGCTGCGGACAATCAAAATGTCGCCACCTTCCTTTTCCAGCCAGCTGTAGTTCATCTGCTGGAAGCAAGGCTGATCGTTAACCATGGTCAGATACGTCATGACCCGGGTGCCATGCGCCAAGAGATCCTCGAGGATGACCTGGCAGTCCGTCAGGGCAAAGAATTTCTTCTTCTCCTCCGGATCGGTGATCCGCGAGGCTACGAATTCACAGCATTTCTTATAATCCAAAAGCTGACCAACCTCGCCATAGGTGACCCACGGACGGCGGCTGCGGAACTCAAACATTCCAATATTCGGATGGAGGATGCCGACATAGTCAAAATTGTCGTTAAGCAGGCGACCAATGATGAAACCATTCCTCTTCTGCTTATCAATGTCGATGACATAAGTGACGGCCTCGACATCATTGGTCCTCGGGTTACGGAGCATAAAGAGCAGACCTTTGCGCCAGTGACGGATATGGTCCTCACGGATGATCGGATATTCGATGCTGACGGAGGTAGTGCCTTCGTTGAACTTCTGAATCAGTGCCTTGCGGTCAAAAAGCTTGAAATAGGCTCGCTTGACATCCTCATCGGCAATCAGTTTGCTGAAGGACTAAAAATAGCCATCTACTGTTCCGGATTCCTGCTGCTTCATCACGAAATCCAAGGTACTCCGGCCTTCGCCACATCAGTTCTTGGTAAGGTTCAGATGGAAGGATCCTAAGGAGTCCGGATAGGCTTTGTTGAGCTGCTGGTAAGCTAACTCATTCCGCTCTTCCTTAAGCTTTTCCTCACTGACATTCTGACCATAGCCATAGGCGGTTAAGAGATTGCCATCCCGGTCATTGATGCGTTTGAGGACAATCCGTTCATAGGCCATCACTGGCTGAGAGGGTAACTGGAAGCCAAAGACACAGGTTGTCAGGTCGGAGCCCTGGTCCATGGATTTGTAGGCATCCGTAAAAGCCTGCCGGTCTTCCTCCTGGACATAAACAAGCAAGGATTGCGGACAGTTTTCAATCACGTGCGGGACTTTAAGTTTCTTACAAATCTCTTTGGTATAGCCGACATCCATCATCGTGGTCAGATGGGTCTTGATGTCGTAGGTCCAGACAATCAGTTTGGCCGTTGCCGTAGCATCGGCATACATCTCCTGAGTCTTGAGAATCTCAAGGTCGCCGTTCTTGACCCGATCCATATCGGTAAAGGAAGCATAGGAATATTCAAATCCGTTGGCTTTGAAGGCCGGGCGGAACTGATTGGAGACCCAATGCAGTCTGCCATCTTCGCCGGTGACCCGGTAAAGAGCGCTTCCTTCCTTCTTCTGGCCTTGGACAACTTCATTGAACTTCTTGATAAAGTTATTACGGTCTTCCGGAATCAGCCAGTCCACCGGGTCGATGCTCTGCTTTGACCAGTATTCCTTGGTCCCGTGATGCAATTGATAAAAACCGGGATTGGTATATTCCAGGCGGATGTTTCCGTTTCGGGAAGAGAAGATAGCGACACCGCCAGGGATGTTATCTAGAATCTCCGTCAGCTTCTTTTTGCCTTGGACATACTCATCGACATCGTAATAGGCGGCATAGAAGCGCTCCGTGGTCTTATTGAGTGGCTCGTGGTTAACGCGGATGCCGATCCAGCGGTAGGTTCCCATGCCGGTCAGGACACGGAAGCGGACAGCAAAGGTCCGCTTTTCACGGATACTGGCTTTGGCTTCGTTCAGAATCCGGACTCTATCCTCAGGATGAACAGCCCCTAAGGTCGCTTTGCCAAAAAAGGCTTCCGCTCCTCACGGGAAGAGGAAATCATCTGATAATAGCCTTCGTTAACGAATTTCATCTCCATCGTATTGCCGGTCACATCAAAAACACCGACGCCGGTAGCTAATTTACTTAAAGCCTCATCGGCCTGGAAACTCTCAGGGGTGAAATTCTTTTTGTCCATATGTTTGTTCGTGTTTGAATTATTTTAAACGTCCCTGCGGAAGTAAGCAACCAAAAAAGATAACGAATTTAGATGAAACGTTAATTATTTGGAGCTAACTATTATCGTAAAACGATAAATTATTATTGACATGCAAAAAAGATAGGCTTAAGATGAGTCTGTGAGGTCAGCCAACATGCCTAATCGAAAAGAAATCGTTCTGAGTCTTCGTTTTGCCATCCTGGTATTCGCTCTTGCGGGTCTGGTTTTCTGTGGTTTCTGGATACCGCATAGCCTGAAGAATCTTCAGGAGTCTTTCCCCTGGCTGGAAGCCTGCTTTTATTGGATCTGTTCCCTTCCCTGCTTTGTCATCCTTGGCTTAGGCTGGGATATCACGACGTCTTTCTCTCATGATCTCTTCTTCGAGATAAAGTCGGCCAAAGAGATCTTTGCCGCCAGCCTGATTCTCATGATTGACTGTCCGCTTTTTGCCATCGGCAATGTCGTCACCTATTTCCTTCTTCCTAACGGTTATGAGTTCTTCTATTTCTTCCTCAGTGTGACCGGCTTCTGCTTAGGAATCCTGTTTCTGGCCATCAGCCGGTATGTCCGGAAAGCCATTGAGGTTGAGAAAGAAAACGAGGCCATCGTATGATCGTGGTTCATCTGGATGTGATGATGGCCAAACGGAAGGTCTCTCTAACCGAACTGAGCGAAGCGGTCGGCATTACCTTGGCTAATCTTTCTTTATTGAAGAACGGAAAAGTCAAAGGCCTACGGTTTGAGACTTTGGAAGCCATCTGCCGGAAACTGGACTGTCAGCCTGGGGATATCCTCGAGTATCTGCCA
Source organism: Bacilli bacterium (assembly GCA_022647725.1). Classification (GTDB taxonomy): domain Bacteria; phylum Bacillota_I; class Bacilli_A; order RFN20; family CAG-288; genus Enterosoma. The sequence continues at coordinate 450,402 of JALCLG010000001.1, read as the reverse complement.
GACAAGCCGTCTTAGGATTAACAGCAAATACGATTCAATCGAAATACAAAAAAAGTTTTTAATGAGGAAATAAAATGGAAAATAAAATTTCAAAGCCGATGAAGAAGTTGTCTCATCTTTCCTTTTTCTTCCCGGGCGTGATCCTTCTTGGCATGGCCTATCTGATCTTTGTCTATCGCTGCACCTGCGGACCGATCCTGTCCCAAGGCTACGAGGATCTTTCGACCGGAGTCGCAGTCTCCCTCTATGTCCTGTTAGGAGTGGCTGTCCTCTTAGCGCTGACCTGGCTGGTGCTGGTGCTGATACCCAAGACCCGGCATCTCTGCTTCCTGATTCCGGAGATTGGGGGACTGGTCCTTTTTCTCATCTATCTTGGCTATCTTCTCTTCCAGCCGTTCTTCCATGCTCAGGTCGCTACTAGCCTCTATGCCATCTCCGTGCCTCTTTTAATCTTCGGGGCTATCTCCTTTATCGCCCTCTATGGCGACCGGGAGAACAAGATGATCCGCTCTCATCTTCAAGGCGATGCTTCCGTCCGTCTGACCAAGACGGAACAGTTCTTCGTTGCCATGGAAGCCAAGACCAATCTCATCCTGACCTTCTTCTTCGGCATCCTCGGATTGGCGCTGTTGATTCTCCTGGCGGTGACAGGCTTGAATCTCATCTATCGGGAATCCTTCGGGCTGCCGCTTAGCTCAGACACTGAGCTCAGCTTCTATCTCCTCACGTGGCTGGTTTTCCTTCCCTGCGTGCTCTTCCTGGTTCTCAGTTCCTTAGCTTATCAGCACTGGTTGCTGGAAAAAGTCTTTACTTCCGGAAGCGCTGTTGGCCGTCGTGGCGTTCTCTCTGATCTTTGCTCCGGTGCAGCAAAGAAAAGGCCGGTATGACAGCTGGTATTATCAGACCTATACGGCCGAGAAATGGAAATCGGCTTCGGTCGAGATCCGGGGCTATATGCTGCCGGACTTTGAAAAGCAGGTGGACCTACCGGCAAGACCTATGGGGATGTCATCACTTATTTGGGCGAACCGGATCTCTCGCTCGAGACGGTGGATAAAGGAAATGCCCTCTACTATGCCATTGCCAACGAATGGGACTGACGGTCCTTCCTTAGCTTTGAATCTGACCATGCCGGTACGATTGAAAAAGGCCTGCCTGTCAGCAGACCTTTCTTCAGACTAGAGATTCAGACTCTTGACCCAGCTTTCCAAGGAGGCTTCGTCGATGCCGCTAGGCAGACGCTTTCCCGGCTTCCAGTGGGCCTCCTTGCTGACGGAATCCTTTAAGAGAGCTTCCGTCTTGCCAAGGCCAGAGGATCCCGAGGTTGCAAAGACCACCAAGGTCTTGCCGGCAAAGTCATAGCTTTCCAAGAACGTGTTGATGAGGGTCGGCGCCCGATACCACCAGATGGGGAAGCCAACGAAGAAGGTATCATAGTCATCAAAATCAGGAATCTTGTTCTGGATAGTAGGACGGCTTTTCGGGTCAGCCATCTCGAGGGTCGTTCGGGAAGATTTATCCATCCAATTCAAATCAGCTTTCGTATACGGAACCGCTGGCTCAATAGCAAAGAGATCGGCCCCAGCCACCTTGGCCAATTTCGTTGCTACCCGCTTGGTGATGCTGGTGCAGGAGAAGTAACAGACCAATGCTTTCGTCATCGTTATATGGCCTCCTATTAATCTTCTTCGGCAAGCTTGAAGGGAACCACGCCTTCCACAGCTTTGTGGGCATCGATGCGGACATCGTCATGGTCGATATCGATAAGGACATACCTGTCGTTGCCCATGCCTAATTCCTTCATATACGTCAGCTGTCTCAGACCATGGCGGGATTCAATCCGTTCCACTAGATCCTTATGGTCTTTCTCTTTCATGGCATAGACCATATCGATGCAGGCCTGATCCACCGCGAGAATATCTAACGAGGCACAGATGCCGACATTCGGCGTGACGACCGGTTGGGCGTTGATGCCTTCGCAGTCGCAGGACACCGACATGTTGCGCATCACGTTGACATAGGTGACTTTCTTGCCGAAATGATCGATGGTGGCCTTGGTGGATTCCGTGATCCGTTCCATGAACTCTTCTTTGGCAATGCCCCACTGATTCTTGTCGCCTTCATAGGTGTGAATCATGGCCTTGCCGATGCGGCCATCGGCACAGCCGATGCCGATGTTCTTGTTGGAACCGCCGAAACCGCCCTGGACATGACCCTTGAAATGGGTGAGGACGACTAAGGAATCATAGTTCAGCATATCCTTGCCGACACTCATCTGGGTAAACCACTTGCCGCCCTTGACCGGTAACATTACCGTGCCATTGGCATCCATGATATCGACCGGGCAGAAGGTCCAGCCGTTGATTTCAAGCGTCTTGCGATGCTGTTCCGTCGTGTAGCGGTCACCATCATAGTAGGTGTTCGTCTCCACGATCGTTCCGGTCGGGATATCTTTTTCAATCAGGTTCCGGACCCAGGAACGGGGAAGAATGTTCGGACCATGAGGTTCGCCGGTATGGAGCTTGATGGCAATCTTGCCTGAAATCGCCCCGTTGACCCGCTCATAGATCTTCTTCAGTCCGGCGGCCGAGAGGTCTCTGGTGAAATAGACAATCGACTCATTGCCGGTCCTTTTCTCGTAGGGAATATAGACATTGCCGCCTTTGCCGGCGACTGCTTTTGTTTCTTTCATCCTCGTTTCTCCTTTTCCTGTTGTCCTTATTTTACACGCTTTTTGGTCTTGCTACCACTTCGAGCATGCTCCTGGAGCAACACCAGCTGATAGCTTTCATCGATCAATCTTATAATCTCTTCCCAAGGTGTCTTCAGGGATAAGAGAATAGTCATCCAGGATTTCTTGTTCATATGGTAGCAGGAGAAGTAGGTCGTGTTGTTGACCAGAGTCGGGATTTCCTCCGGATCCAGCTTCAGATTCAGGAAGTCGACCCGGTCTTTATAGCCAAGACCGAGCTTATCTCCTTGGACCGAGCCGACCAAGCCGAACCATTTGGGGCTGCCTTTGGCCTTCAAGGTACAGAAATCCGGATAATCCTCCCAGGGATAGGCAAGGTCAGCGTCATATTTCTCTTTGACATAGCTGAGAACCTTATTGCGTAAGGAGTCTGTCTCAAAGCAGGAAGCTAAGATCGTATCCATCAGGCCTTTGCCTTCCTCTCTTAAGTCTCCCATCAAAGAAGAGGGTTCCTCCAATAAGGAGAAAGGAACATAGACCTCGTTCATGTCTTTGTCGATGAGATCCAAGGTCAGCTTCTCTTTCGTCAAGGTGACCCGGAAAAAGAAGACCGGATCCGAGCAGGGCTTCTCATAGGTATAAACCGTCTTGTTTTCAGCAAATCCAAAAGCCAGAAGCTTCGTCGGAAGCGGACGGTACGTGACCAGTTTTGCAGAGTAATCCATCAGGTTTCTTTTCCTTGGCCTTTATTGTACGCTTTTTAGTAAAATACAGGCTGAAATATGACTCTTTTCAGAAAAGCTATCTTTTTCTTGCAATCCTTCTTTGCCAAGCTTAGAATGGCTGCGAAAGAAAGGCGGGTGATCTATGTCAGATGGACATCCAGACCCTGAGGCCATTAGTATCGCTAGGGAAAAACGCCCATTTTTGACGCAGAACTATTAGTCTTGCCGTCGTGAGCGTTCCTCCCTTTCAAAGGAGAATCGCTTATGAGAAAAAAGAAGAATGACGCCGCTTTTGAGACCAAAGCCCCGACGTCGGTCACGGCTCACCTTTTAGGAGATTCCACCCGTTCCTGGGAGGAACTCTATGAGGCCTACCGCACCAGCAGCAACGGCTTAAAAGAAGACGACGTCAGTCAGAACCGGGACGATTTCGGGAAGAATATCATCGTCAAGGCTCACCAGCAGAGCGTGGTGATGCGTTTTATCCTGTCCTTCGTCAATCCCTTCACGATGGTTCTGCTGATTCTGGCAGCCGTCACCTTGCTGACGGATGTCATTTTAGCCAAGGACGGCGAAAAGAACCCCACCAGTGCCATCATCATCCTGACCTTGGTCTTAGGTTCCGGACTTTTCCGTTTCTTCCAGGAAAGCCGCAGCAGCCATGCCTTGGAGAAGCTTACCAACCTGGTCGAGACCACCACGGCCGTCCGCCGGGATGATCAGGATAAGGAAATCCCGCTGGACGAGGTCGTGGTCGGGGACTATGTCTCCTTAGCTGTCGGCGATATCATCCCGGCCGACGTCCGGCTCTTGTCCGCCAAGGATTTCTTCGTCAGCCAGTCCTCCCTGACCGGCGAAAGCGAACCGGTGGAGAAGACGGCCTTTCTGAAAGACAGCAATTCCTCGCTGACCGACCGCAACAACCTGGCTTTCATGGGTTCCACCGTCATCTCCGGCAGTGCCACGGCTCTGGTAATAGCGGTCGGCAATCAGACCGCTTTCGGGCAGATTGCTTCCAAGGTGACGACTGCCAAAGCCGAGAAGACGGCCTTTGACAAGGGCGTCGATTCCGTCAGCTGGCTCTTGGTCCGGTTCATGCTGGTGATGGCTCCGGCCGTTTTCCTCATCAACGGCTTAACCAAGAATGACTGGCTGGAAGCTTTCCTTTTTGCCATCTCCGTGGCCGTCGGCCTGACGCCGGAGATGCTGCCGATGATCGTCACCTCCTGCTTAGCCCGGGGTGCCATTGCCATGGGCAAGAAGAAGGTCATCATCAAGAACATCAACTCCATTCAGGATTTCGGTGCCATGGATGTCCTCTGTACCGATAAGACCGGCACCTTGACCCAGGACCGGGTAGCCTTGGAAGACCATCTCAATCTCGATGGCATCCGGGATTATCGGGTACTGAAGCATGCCTTCCTGAACTCCTACTATCAGACCGGACTGAAGAACCTGATGGATAAGTCCATCATCGCCAAGACCAAGGAACTCAGCGTCGATTACCCGTCTTTGCAGGATCTCGACAAGGCCTACAGCAAGGTCGATGAGATTCCGTTCGATTTTGCCCGGAAACGGATGTCGGTAGTGGTCAAGGATGCTTCCGGGAAGACTCAGATGATCACCAAAGGCGCGGTGGAGGAGATTTTGTCGATTTCTTCCTTTGCCGACATCAACGGCGTCACCGTCCCGTTAACCCCGGAGATCCTCTCCCGGGCCCGGGAAACCATTCAGTCCTATGCCCGACAGGGCTTTCGGATCATCGCCGTGGCCCAGAAGACCAACCCCAGCGCTGTCGGAGCTTTCTCCGTCAGTGATGAGAAGGACATGGTCCTCATCGGCTACCTCGTCTTCTTTGATCCGCCGAAAAAAAGCACCGCCAGCGCCTTGAAGACCTTGAAGGATTATGGCGTCAGCACCAAGATCCTGACCGGCGATACGGCCGAGGTGACGGCCTATGTGGCCTCCTTGGTCGGCCTGGATGCCAAGACCGCCCTGTTAGGGAAGGATATTGAGGCGATGGATGATGAGACCCTTCAAAAAGCCGTTGAGGATACCGTCATCTTTGCTAAGCTTTCTCCGGAAGAGAAGGCCCGGGTCGTCCAGGCGCTGAAAGCCAACGGACATGTAGTCGGCTACATGGGCGATGGCATCAATGATGCTCCGGCCTTAAAGGCGGCGGATATCGGCATTTCCGTCGACAATGCCGTCGATATCGCCAAGGAAAGCGCCCACGTGATTCTTTTGGAGAAGGATCTCGGGGTCCTGGAGGCCGGACTGGTCGAAGGCCGGAAGACCTATGCCAATATGATCAAGTACATCAAGATGACGGCCTCCAGCAACTTCGGCAATATGTTCTCCGAGCTGGCAGCCGCGGCCTTTCTGCCGTTTCTGCCGATGCTGCCGTTGCAGCTGTTGCTGCTGAATCTCATCTATGATCTCTCCTGTGTCGCCATTCCCTTCGACAATGTCGACAGCGACTATCTGAAGAAGCCGCGGAAGTGGGAGGCCAAGAGCATCGGTCAGTTCATGCTGTGGCTCGGACCGACCAGCTCCTTCTTTGACTGGATCACGTATGTGGTGCTCTTCTTTGTCATCTGTCCGCTGTTTGCCGGCGGCGGCTGGAACAGCTCCGGAGTCGATAAGGTCCTGTTTGTGGATCTTTTCCAGACCGGCTGGTTCATCGAGTCCTTATATAGCCAGTCTCTGATCATCCATATGATCCGGACAGCCAAGCTTCCTTTGTTCCAGTCTCATGCCTCCTGGCAGGTCAATCTGGCCACCACCCTCAGTCTGGGATTGGCAACTTCGTTGACGTTCATTGCCCCCTTAGCCTCCCTCTTCTCGATGGTGTCCTTGCCCTGGCCGTATTATGTCTTCTTAGCTGTGACGGTGACTTGCTATATGCTGTTAACGACGGTGGTGAAGAACCGTTACTGCCACCGGTTCGGGGAGGTGCTGTAAATGAGATTCCTAATCACGCCGGCTGACTTGGATTGGTCGTCTTTCGGGATGTGGATGGGCATCATCGCCGGAATCCTGGTCGTGTTTCTGGCACTGATCTTCCTTTTCTCGAGACGCTCGAAACGGAAATAGGATAAGACCGTAGAGACCGGGAAAGGTTTGCTTTCCCGGTCTTTTTCAAAGCCGCGTTTCCTGTCAAAGAGGCTATAATCCTTTCCGTATGAAGAAAATCACGGCAGCAGAGCTTATCTCCTTAATCATCAACGGCGTCATCCTCGTCATCGAGGCCATTATCATTCCCAACTGCTTTTTAGGTTTCTTCAGCGGCGGAACAACCACGAATCCTTTACTGTCCTTTAGGTTCTTTACGGAAGACAGCAACCTGCTGTTAGGGATATCTTCCTTGGTCTATCTGGTCAGTTTCCTGATTTGCCGGTTTAAAGATAAGCCCTTGCCCCAGGGCGTGAAATATCTTCGCTTGGTGGCAACCACAGCGACCACCACGACCTTCATGGTGGTGCTGCTGTTGCTGAATCCGTATTGCTGGGTAAAGTATCAGGCACCTCTGGCAATGCATACCTTTCCCAATATGTTCTTCACCCACCTGCTTTGTCCCATCCTGACGGTTCTCTCCTTTGTTCTCTATGAAGAGGCACCCACTGAAAAAAGAGCCTGGAAGCAGGCTTTCTGGACTCTGACGACGGTCGTCAGCTATGCCATCATCGTCGGAACCTTGGCGAGTCTGCATCTTATCTCTTCAGATTCTAAAATTGATAATGTCTATGGCTTCATGGATGTGACGGCCGGAGCCTGGTGGGTTTCGCCGTTAGCCTTTACGGTGATCATTTCCGGGACCTATGGAGAAGAAGTGCTGTTAGCAAAACTGCAACAGAAAAGAGAGGCAAAACGCCTCTCTCCTGTTAGCAAATAATCCGTTACGACGGCAGGTATTTCTTGCGGTAGTCCCGTGGGGACAGGCCTTTGCTGCGTTTGAAGAGCTCCGTGAAGTAGGAGGAGCTTTCAAAGCCGACGGCCTGAGCGATGTCGCTGATCCGCCGGGTGGGATCCAAGAGGAGCTCGGCTCCTTTTTCCAGCCGGTAACGGTTGAGGTACTGAATCGGGGAATCGCCGAGCTGGGCCATGAACAGATGGCTGGCATAGCTTTCCGAGAGAGCGCCGGCCTGGGCTAAGTCAGTCAGGCTGACAGGCTCCTGATAATGCTGATAAAGATAGCTGAGCATCGTTTTGACGAGGACGGCCTTTTCCGAGGAGCCTAGGATCTGTTCCTGCTCCTGTCCTTTCATAGAGAGGAAGAGCGACCAGAAAGCATAAAGATGGGAAAGGACCAACAGCGGATAGCCCGGTTTTTTCTCTTGGAGCAAGGCAAAGATAGCCCTCATCTCCTTGGCTAAGCCCTGTCCGACCTCCTTAGAGAAGAGAACATAGGGAAGATCGGGGTTGTCGCTGACCGGCGTCACATAATGGTCGGCGGTGGTGGGATTGGGGGAAAGAAGACTGGGATGGAAGACCAGACAGAGGTAGGTGCTGTCGATGCCATCGGGAGAGAAACCATAATGCATCACCTTGGAATTGACGAAGAGAACCTCCCCTTCCTTTAATGGCACAATCGTGCCGTTGACGAAATAGGAGGGGTGTCCTTTTTCGACATAGAAGAACTCCATGTCCGGATGCCAGTGGCAGAGGACCTTCTTCAAGGGATAGAGACTGAGGGTATTCTCCCTCAGATAGAGCGGAAACAGCGGATCATCATAATGGACGATCTCCGACTGATCCGGAAGCACGGTTAGTTTATCCATGCCTCTAGGATACACCATCTTAGCAGGATTGTTATACTTTTAAGCTATTTTCGGAATGATTGTATTTTCAATGAGCACTATTATGATGGTATGAAAAACACTGAAACAGCCCTTGAGCGTTCCCAGGAACGCCGCCTGGTTGACTCCGAGTCGTTCCGGCAGATGCCGCGTTGGGCTACCTACTTCTACTATGCTCCCTCCCGTCAGGACCTCAGCGAGATGACCTCGCTGCTGGAAGAAGACAGCTTCAAGTCCATCAGCGATCCTCATGAAGTCGCCAAGGACATCTATGTGGCTGAGCTGATGGATGGTTCGGGACGGCAGATCGTTCTTCGCTCCTGCTAAAAACCTTTAGCCGTCCAGCCTTACCGGAAAGGAGAAATGAAAGGCTGGATCGGAACGCTGCTGTCTCAGACGAAAAGGTCTTTCTGGAAGCTTCGCTCCCCGCAGGTTTCCGGAAAGACCTTTTCTTTGGCTACATCACCAGATTCTGTCGCAGTCCTTTGGGCAGGTAGTTCTTGACTTTCTTCCCCAGCTTCTTGCCAAACCCCAGCCGCAAGGACTGGTAGGTTAGGATCACTAACCCATCAGCCAAGGACGAACTGACCGATAGCTCCTGACCGGATTCATAAAGCAGGGCCTCCTCTTTCGAGAGCTCCAATAACGGGATCTCCGGACTGACCTTGCTGTAGGCATGGTCATAGAGACACTTGGGGTGGTCACTGTCATCCAGCTGTTTGATGCCGGGAACCAGATAAGGAAGGTTGCTCAGTTCCCCGACCATCCGGGAAAGGAAGAAGAGATTCTTCCGGTAACGGAAGGCATGAAGACCGGGAACCGGACTGGCCTCATATTTGATCTCATGGGCAACATAAGGACTGCCCTCGTTTTTCCGGATGAAAGCGAAGTAAATGCCTTCGCCGTCATAGACACCCGGAATCAGATGATAGCCGGCCTTTCCAGTAATAATCGTATCCGGTACCTTGATTTTGATTTCTTCGGCCTGAGGATGACGTTTCAGGAAGGCCGTTATCTGATTCTCGTCCTCTTCGACGGAGAGGGAACAGGTCGAATAGGCAAGGATGCCGCCTTTCTTCAGGAGGGAATAACCCTTCTCCAACAAGGCTTCCTGCACCGGCAGCAGACGGCTGACCTTCTCGGGCGACCAGTCTGCGGCCATTGCCTCATCCTTGCGGATCATGCCGCTGCCGGAGCAGGGAGCATCCAGGATGACAAGATCAAAACAGCTGGCTACCCGTAAAGCCTGGAGATCCAAGGACAGGGAAAGGATGTTCGTCAGGCCGAGCCGATCGGTGTTTTTGGCAATTTCCAGAGCCCTTGAATAGCTGAGATCGTTGGCAACGATCAGACTGTCCGGACGGCGGAAGCTGAACGCAATCGACTTGCCACCGGGAGCGGCAGCCATATCCAGAACCAGGGGGTCTTTAGCGACGAGATCCTTCAGATAATAGGAGATAGCGGCGGAGGAAGGATCCAGGATATAGAAAGCACCGCCGGCATGCAACAGGCTTTTCCCGAGGGGCAACGCCTCTCTGTCATAACGGAAAAGCAACGGGTCCTGAGGATCCTTAGTAAGAGGTGTCAAGTCTTTTTCAATCGTCTCGGCAGTGATGACGTTAGGATTGATTAGGAAAGACGAAACCGCTTTTTTAGTTAAAACAACTTTGAACTTATCAATGACGTTTTTATCCGAATATTGCCTAAGTAAACTTGCAAAGTCAAAATTCATAGCGCTTCACTCCTTCTCTTTATTATTATAGGCTGACTTGCTTCCCGCTGGTAAGGAATGCTAAACTCACAATCGAGGAGATAATTAAATTATCATGAAAAAAGCTACTTATAAACGTTCGAAGAAGACGAATGAAGAGGTGAAGCCGGTTGTTGCTGCCGTCAAGCCGGTTGAGACCGTCAAGGTTGCCGTCAAGCCGGCAGAGGCTGCCAAGATCGTTGCCAATGGCGATGATCTCTATGTCGTTCTGAATGGCAAGAAGAACAAGTTCTCCACTCAGACTTCCCCCATCTATGGCGTCAAGGAATACTTCTTCAAGGGTACCTTCGCTAAGGGTGATGCCATCAAGTTCGTCCGTGCCGATGATACCGAAGTTCCGGTTCATCATACTCCGAACTGTGGTTATACGCTCGTTGGCAAGGCTCAGAGACTCTTTGCTGCCAACAAGGCTCTCATCGCTAACGGTGAAGCCGGTGATGATCAGCAGTATGTCTACATCAACGATCGTTCGACCTTAGCTTATGTCGGCGATTCCGGAGATCATACGCTCTTCGTCCGTGTCTACGATAACCTCTCTGGCATCAACAATGACCGTTGGGTCGTTGTCTACATCGACTAATTAAGCATCTTGGGCTGCCCTGAAAAGGGCAGCTTTTTTGGATTTGAAGACATCGGGGTTTCCGCGGTCTTACTTTTTCGCTGGCTCTTCTTCCTCCGCAGGGATAGTTTTGCCTTTTTCCTATGGTATAATGTTCCGAAAGAGGCTTACTTTCATGAACATGATTGATATCCTGGAGAAGAAAAAGCGCAAGGAAGAGCTGACGGACGATGAGATCTCCTATTGGATCAAAGGCTACTGCGAAGGCAAGATACCCGACTATCAGGTATCGGCTTTGCTGATGGCCATCCGTCTCAACGGCATGAGCAAAGCCGAAACCTTCTCCTTGACCGAAAGCATGATGCATTCCGGCGAAATGCTCAACCTTTCCGCCATTCAGGGTGTCAAGGCCGATAAACATTCGACCGGCGGTGTCGGCGATAAGACCTCGATGGCCTTATGCCCGATGGTTGCCAGCTTAGGTCTGAAGATTGCCAAGATGTCCGGCCGGGGCTTAGGCTTCACCGGCGGTACCTTGGATAAGCTTGAATCCATTCCGGGAATGAAGGTCATCCTCACGCCGGAGCAGTTCATCAAGCAGGTCAACGATATCGGCATCAGCATCATCGGCCAGTCGGATAAGATCGATCTGGCGGATAAATACCTTTATGCTTTGCGGGATGTCACCGGCACGGTCGACAGCATGCCGCTCATTGCCTCCTCCATCATGTCCAAGAAGCTGGCTTCGGGCTGCGATGATATTCTGCTGGATGTCAAATACGGCACTGGCGCCTTCATGCAGACTCAGGCCGATGCGGAAGAGTTAGCCAAGCTGATGGTCGAGATCGGCACCCACTTCGGCAAGAACGTCGAAGCCGAGATCTCCTCGATGAACCAGCCGTTAGGCTTAGCCATCGGCAATTCCCTGGAAGTCAAGGAAGCCATTGCCACGCTTCATGGCAAGGGCCCCAAGGATTTCACGGAGCTTTGCCTGTCCTCGGGTTCGACGATGCTTTTGCAGGCCGGCATCTTTAAGAGCCGGGACATTGCCCGGGCCGCCTTGCAGAAGTCCATCGATTCCGGTATGGCCTTTGAGACGTTCAAGAAGTTCATTGAGGCTCAGGGCGGCGATACCAGTTACATCGATGATCCCAGCCGCTTCCCGACCGCGCTTTATTCCTATCCGGTCCGTTCGATGACGTCCGGCTATGTGACCGGCATCAATACGATGGAGATCGGACTGGATTCCTGCCGCTTGGGAGCCGGCCGTGAGACCAAGGATGATCTCATCGATCCTGCCGCCGGCATTCTCATCAACAAGAAGCTGGGCGACAAGGTTGCCCGCGGCGATATCCTGATGACCCTCTATACCGAGAAGGCCAATATGTCCTCGATGGTCGGCGAGATTCTCAACACCTATGAGATCAACGAGGAAGCCGTGCCGGTTCCGCCGGTCGTCGAAGAACTGATCTCGGTGGATCCGAAGACCAAGGAATTCGTTATCACGAAAGAATAATCATGTCCGTCATTTTATCCGTCCAGGAGGTCTACAAGGAGTTTTCCGGTGACAAGCTTTTCCAGCCTGTCTCTTTTATCGTCCGCGATCACGACCGGGTAGCTATCTTAGGCCCGAACGGCACCGGCAAATCCACCCTGATCAAGATGATCTTAGGTCAGGAGGAGAAATCCGGCGGTCAGGTGCTGATCCCCAAAGGCATCCGCGTCGGCTATCTCAGCCAGGATGTCATCGAGAATCCGGAGAATACCCTTTATGAGGAGGCTTTGACGGTCTTTAAGACGGTCCGTGAGGATGAAGCCAAGATGACCGAGGCTGCCAACCGGCTCAGCCAGGATCCGGAGAATCCGGACCTGCTGAAGGACTACTCCAACAAGGAGACGGCCTTTGAAAGCGAAGGCGGCTATGACTACTCCTATAAGATTGCCATGATTCTCAATATGTTCTCCTTCAGCAAGGAGGACTACAGCCGGAAGATCTCCACCTTCTCGGGCGGTGAGAAGACGCGAGTTGCCTTTGCTAAGCTCTTGCTCCTCAATCCGGATCTCTTGGTGATGGATGAGCCGACCAACCATCTCGACATCATCTCCATCGAATGGCTCGAGGATTATCTGTCCACCTATTCCGGAGCGGTGCTCTTCGTCTCCCACGATATCGCCTTCGTCAAGAAGCTGGCGACCTCGATTCTGGATATCGACCATCAGGTCTTCACTTTCTACCATGCCACCTATGACAACTTCGCCAAGATGAAGGAAGACAATTATCAGGCCTTACTGGAACAATACAAGGCTCAGGAGGAGGAAAAGGAGAAGCTGAAACGCTTCATCACCTTCTATATGCCAAAGCCCCGGTTTGCCTCGCGCGCCCACGACCGCGAGAAGAAGCTGGCCCGCCTGGAGGAGAACAGCATCACCGATCCGAGTGCCGTCAAGACCACTCATATCTCGATTGGCCTCAACGGTGCCATGCGGGAAGGCAAGAAGCTCCTGGACTTCAACGATGTTTCCATCGGCTACGATAAGCCCTTGGTCAGCCATATCCAGTTCACTCTCTTCGGCAAGGACCATCTGGCCGTGATGGGAGCTAACGGCTCCGGCAAGACGACCTTCGGCAAGCTGATCCTCAACGAACTCAAACCCTTGGTGGGCGAAGTCCGCCGGTATTTCCATATGACGATGGGCGTCCTCCGTCAGGATATCCGTTCCTATCAGGACGACGAGACCCTGTTCAACTACTTCCGCAACCTCTATCCGAAGATGTCCAATGAGGATATCTACGGCGGACTGGGCCAATATGCCTTCTCCTACAAGGAGGCCAACGAGAAGAAGCTGTCCGATCTTTCCGGCGGAGAGCTGATGCGGATTGAGATCCTCCATCTGTCCCTGGAAAACTATGACCTGTTGCTTTTGGATGAGCCGACCAACCATCTCGACATGATGTCCATCTCCGAGCTGGTCGATGCCCTCAACGATTATGAGGGGACACTGGTCATCATCTCCCATGACCGTGACTTTGTCGATAAGACCTGCAACAAGCTGCTTTACCTCTACCATGGCAAGAGCTACTACTATGCCGGCCCGTACAGCGAGTTCCGGGATAAGGAGCTGATCACCATCATCCATGACGAGAAGGAAGCCATCGCGGCTCAGGACAAGGCCGAGCACGAACAGAAGAAGAACCAGCAGAATGCCTTACGGAACTCCTACCAGGATCTCAAGAAGAAGACGAGGCAGACGCGCGAGGCTCCGGAGAAGATCATGGAGAAGATCGACAAGGCCGAAGCCAAGAAGAAGGAATTGACCGACCTCTGCTCCAGTCCGGACTACTACCCCTATCCGGATAAGATGGCGGACTTAGCCAGCAGGATGGCCACGCTGGATAGTGAGATTCAGGCACTCTACGACGAACTGGAGAAGGCGATGTAACCCTTTTCCAGGGCGTTTTAAAAAAATTTCTACTACGGAAAGTACTTCTTGATATATAATTTACAAGTTATCCCTTGTTTTAGGGTGTCGAAAGAATCGAGATTCTTCGGGAGCTGAACTTATGAACGAAAAAATCAGAAATGTCGCCATCATCGCCCACGTCGATCACGGCAAGACCACGATGGTCGATGCCATGCTCAAGACGTCCGGTACCTTCCGTGACAACGAGAAGGTCGGTGTCTGCGTGATGGATTCCAATCCGTTGGAGCATGAACGCGGCATCACGATTCTCGCCAAGACCACCGCTATCAATTACAACGGCTACAAGATCAACATCGTCGATACTCCTGGCCATGCCGATTTCTCCGGCGAGGTCGAGCGTATCATGAACATGGTCGATGGCGTCTGCCTTTTGATTGATGCCTTCGATGGCCCGATGCCGCAGACCCGTTTCGTCCTGAAGCAGGCCATTGCCTACAAGCTTCCGACCGTGGTTGTCATCAACAAGGTCGACCGTCCGGGTGCCGATCCGGAAAGAGCCCTCAACGAAGTGCTGGAGCTTTTCATGGATCTGGGTGCGACCGATGATCAGCTGGAGTTCCCGGTCGTCTATACGTCCGCTCTTTTGATGACGTCTTCGCTTTCCAGCAAGCTGGAAGACCAGAAGCCGGGCATGAAGGATCTTTTCGATACCATTATCAAGTACATTCCGGCCCCCAAGGCCGATGAGACCAAGCCCTTGCAGTTCCAGCCGTCTCTCTTGGATTACAACAAATATGTCGGCCGTATCGGCATCGGCCGTGTCGATCGCGGTGACATCGAGCTGGGCCAGGAGTATTCCTGCGTCCGTCTGGATGGCAAGATCGAGAAGTTCAAGGTGCAGAAGCTGTATACCTTCCACGGATTGGATCGGATTGAGACCGACAAGGTCGAAGCCGGCGATATCTGCGGCATTGCCGGATTAAGCGACATCATGGTCGGCGAGACGGTCTGCCCTAATGATGCCATCGATGCTCTCCCTCCGCTTCGTATTGATGAGCCGACGATGCGGATGACCTTTGCTGCCAACAATTCGCCGTTCTCCGGCCATGAAGGCAAACTCTTGACGGCCCAGAAGATCGGTGACCGTCTTTATGAGGAATCGCAGCGGGATGTCTCGATGCGTTTCGAGATCAATGCCACCGATGAGGCCTTCGTCGTCGTGGGCCGCGGTGAACTTCACCTTTCCGTTCTCATCGAAACCATGCGTCGGGAAGGCTTTGAAATGCAGGTGTCCAAGCCGGAAGTCATCATCAAGAACGTCAACGGCGTCGATTGTGAGCCGTTCGAGGATCTGCAGATCGATGTTCCGGATGAATATGCCGGTGCCGTGATGCAGCTGGTGGGCGGCCGCTGTGCCGAGACCGTCTCCATGTCGTCCGATAACGGCCAGACGCGTCTGGTCTATGTCATTCCTAGCCGTGGCCTGATCTCCTTCATGAATCCGTTCATGACGGTCACCAAGGGATACGGCATCATCAACCACTCCTTCAAGGAGTTCCGTCCGAAGATCAACCGTCCGATCGGTATGCGTGCTGCCGGTGTCCTGGTGGCGACCGATGAGGGTATGTCGACGGCGTATGCCATCAAGTCCGCTGAGGACCGTGGCACGATGTTCATCGGACCTGGCATCGATGTCTATGAGGGCATGATTGTCGGCGAGAACAAGTATCAGACAGACTTGGCCGTCAATGTCGTCAAGACCAAGGCTCTGAACAACGAACGTAACTCCAACAAGGATGTGACGATCGTCTTGAAGACGCCACGGCGGATGTCGTTGGAAGACTGCCTCGACTACGTCAATACCGATGAACTGGTTGAGGTCACTCCGAAGTCCATCCGTATGCGGAAGAAGATTCTCAAGACCGAAGACCGGAAGAAGTACGAAGCTCATCATCCGGAAGACTTCAAGAAATTCTAAACGGATGCTTCAAGGCCCTGCCTGCTGGCAGGGCCTTTTTCTGTCGCCTTGTTTTCCGACTTTAAGGGGCGTATGGTAATGTCATTCATAGGGAGGAGGCCGTCGATGATCATTTCAATTGAGCTGAACGATGGGGAAGAGGCAATAGCAAGAGCTTACGCTAAGAAACATAAAGTCACTTTGAGCAAAGCTATCAAAGATGCTTTTATCCGACGCCTGGAAGACGAAGCGGATGCCAAGGCGGCCAAGCAAGCCTATCAGGATTATCTTAAGAGTGGAAAAGTGTCCTATTCCGCCCGTGAGGTAGACGCCCGATACTTTCATTAGATAAAGCGTTTTCATGGCTTTGATGAGGGTAAAAAAGGAGATTTCCTAAAAATTCTCTTTGCTTTTTGTCTTTTTCTTCTTATTGCAATCCCGTGCCGTGAAAAAGAATTTATTTGTCACAAAACAGAGGTGCAATGTACTACCTCTACGGAGGTAAAATTAAAGCACCTTCGTAATAATCTTCTAAAAAAACGTCATTCTATTTTTGATTACTTTTAAATAAGCACCGATTTGGACAAAACCTTATTATCACCTTAATGTACTTTTTTTAGTGGAACTTATTGACTGTTTTCCTAAGTTAATAATGTAAATATTCATTTTTTTGATATACAATGCCAAAACTTTTTGATATACTTATTAAAGCAAATGGCTCAAATGCTCCAAGGCTATCATTTGCTGGAGAATTAATGATGAGCACAAAATATCTTTGGCTGTTTCTTTCTTTATTTCTTCTTTCCGGCTGTTCCCAATCTGGCAACGTCTCGACGGAGACTGCCCCCAGCGACAAAGCCATCAGCTTTTATCGCCCCAATGAGACTTCTTCTTATTATGAAGACACGTATTGCTTCAACCCTTCTGAAGAGATCAGCTACCATTTTGCTTTTCCGCTGGTTACCAACGGAAAAGTCTCTTCCGTGAAGTCCTTCCACTTGAACGACGGGACCGGAAAACCAATCGTAGGATATTCTGGCCTGTCCCTCATTCAGGGAAATAAATTTCAGAATTATTACTACTCCTATCTAGAAATGAATCTGCTGCCTTCTTATTTTTCTTCCACGAACCTTAACGTTTCGAATGTAAGTCTTGTCTTGACAGCAAACGTTTCCGGCGATTACTATCAATACGAGGTATCGCTACCGGTATCCCTCACCTTCAAGAAAAGTGATTCCTATCACTTCGAACCCGTCAGAAGTTCTTGCCTTGTTTCATTTGGATGCCCGAATCCGGAAACTTATACCTACTCGTTCCGTTGGAGTCCTTTGACAACGGCAGATCTTTTCTTTGTCGGTCAGCCATTAGCGGTCGACAAGACAGTCACAGCCCTTACTGCCACATACCAACTCAATAACGCGAATCAAACGGTTCCTTCTCAGGGGGTCTTCCTTTCGGAAGAAAATCAGGCCTTCTCCCTAACGGTGACGAGAACGAATGCTTTTTCCCTTCACGGGGCGGGCTTCTACCTTACTGGAATCGGAAGCGATGGCATGAGAACCTTAATTCCGGCCTATGTTCCTCGGACCGGAGACGATATCCTGATTTCGCCCTTCCTTTCCGATGTTGTCCGGATGGGGTATTTTTCCATTAAGGAATCGGTGACGGATCTTTTCTGGGAACCGGTCTCCCTTTAGGATATTTTCCAACACGTTCTTTCTGCCCTTGAAACATTTTCTCTGGTATTTTTCAAGGGCTTTCCAGAAAGACAAGGGTATTTTTCGGGAGCGGTTTCATTTCTTTGGAAAAGCAAAAAACAGGAAAGTTTCAAAAATTCTCTTTACTTTTTGTCTTTTTCCTCTTATCGTAATCCCGTGCCGTAAAAGGCATATATTTGTCACAAAGTAGAGGTGCGATGTACCAAAAGTACGGAAGAGAAGCGGAATCACCCGCGTTTCACTCTTTCCGAAAGGGGTAGGTCGCCGAAGGGCTGGCTCGGTACTTCGAGTCAGTTGCCTGGGCATTCCCATAAGATGGGCCTGACTGTCATCCGGTCTCAGAACACCGGATGGAGCGCTATTGTTGTGTTGGTAGGTTAAAACTATTCTTTTTTAGTTTTTACTGATCAATAGAACGGTAGCGTATCCTTACTTTCTAAGGACGCTACCGCTTTTTTTCTTACCTCGTGTTGGCAAATATCCATTCCCACAAAGGAGGCATTTTGCCATGAAGAGGAATCTGATCTTAGGGCTGGTTTGTCTGTCCGTGCTGCCGCTCGTCGGCTGCAAGAAGGCAAGCTCGACGTCGACGTCAGCATCGTCGTCCACGACGATCCGTATCGGACTGGAGTGCAACTATCAGCCGTTCAACTGGACGGTCGACAAGGCTTCGGAGACGACGCTTCCGATTGATAATGCTGCCGGCACCTATGCCGATGGCTACGACATCAATTTCGCCAAAAAGCTTCAGGCTGCCGGCTATGACGTCAAGATCGAGAAGCTGGAATGGGATTCTTTGATCCCGAACCTTGTTGGCAATAGCATTGATGCCATCATCGCCGGAATGACTGATACCGAAGAGCGGGAGAAGACCATCGGCTTTTCCAACGAATACTATCGTTCGGAGCTGGTCTTTGTCACCAAGAAGAGCGTCGCCGATCAATATACCAACCATGTGCTGACGTCCAGCGAGTTAGGAGCCTTGATCAAGAATCAGCCGCTGGAGAGTCAGATCTCCACGGTCACCAACGAAGTTTTGGATACCTTGGCTACCAACTACGGTGCCATCCATAACACCCCGGTCGATACCTTCGCCAAGGCCGCCAGCGACGTTGCCAGCGGTGCTGCCTTTGCCATGAGCGCCGAATATCCGGTGGCTCAGGCCATTGTCGGCAGCAATGTGGAGCTAGGCATCATCCGGATTGATCAGGGTGTCTTAGGTGTCGACTTGGCAAGTCTGGGTGTTTCCATCGGTGTCCGCAAAGAGGACACGGACCTCAAGACGAAGCTCAATGCCGTCTTAGCCACCTATACCCAAGATGCTCGGAATGCCGATATGACAGCGGCGGTCACAAGGAGCAACGCCTAATGCCGGTGCTGGCCTCCAGTGGAGACGATATCCAATATATCCTGCAGAATCAGGGTTGGGTCAAATGGCTCTGGCAAGGCATTGCCGGCACCATCGTTCTCTCCGTCATCGGTACGATCGGCGGTCTCTTTTTAGGCATCTTCCTGGCCTTTGGCAAAAACATCACCATCCGCAAGAACCAGCCGTGGTACCAGAAGCTGTGGCGTTATCCTATCGTCTGGCTTTGCACGATCTATTCCATCGTTATCCGCGGCACGCCGATGATGGTGCAGGCGCTGATCTTCCAGTATGGCTGTCTCTCGCTTTTCGGGCTGAACTGGAATCTGGTTCTGCATGACGTGCCGATCTTCAACGGCTGGTTCATCGCCGGCCTGATCATCATCACCTTCAATACCGCCGCCTATATGGGGGAGATCGTCCAGGCCGGGCTTAACGGCATCGGCAAGGATCAGATCGAAGGGGCACGATCCTTGGGCATGAGCGACTATCAGACCCTGATGAAGGTCACCCTTCCCCAGGCCTTACGGAATTCCATCCCGACGGTCGGCAACGAATGGATCGTCAATATCAAGGATTCCTCCGTCCTCAATGTCATCTCCGTCACGGAGCTTTTCTTCGAAGGCAAGACCATTGCCGGAGCCTCCTATAAGTACATGGCCATCTATCTCATCATTGCCTTCATCTACCTGGTTCTCACCTTACTGACCACCGGACTGCTGAAGATCATCTCCATGAAGATGGACGGCAAGAAGTTCACCTGGAAGTTCTTCCACTACAAGGAGTTTGCTTTCAAAGGAGATATGTTATGAGAAACAAGAACACCTTAGCGGCCTTCATGAATCCTGCCTACGAAGGTCCGATCCTTTCCGTGTCGCATTTAGCCAAAGCCTTTGATACCACGGATGTCTTACGGGATATCTCATTTACCGTCAACAAAGGGGAATGTCTGGCCATCATCGGACCTTCCGGCTCCGGAAAGTCGACCTTGTTACGCTGTCTCAATCTCTTAGAGACCCCGTCCAGCGGTACCATCCTTTTCAAGGGGCAGTCCATTCTGGACAAGGAAGTCAATCCCAATCAGGTACGGCAGCGGATCAGCATGGTCTTCCAGTCCTTTGACCTCTTCAACAACATGTCGGTCTTGGAAAACTGCATCATCGGCCAGACCGAAGTCCTGCATCGGAACCGGGCACAGGCCTTGGAAATTGCCACGGCCAATCTGAGAAAGGTCGGCATGGCTGACCGGCTGAAGTTCAAGATCAGTGAGATCTCCGGTGGCCAGAAGCAGCGGGTTGCCATTGCCAGAGCCTTGTCGATGTCGCCGGATATCATTCTCTTTGATGAACCGACCTCGGCTTTGGATCCGGAGATGGTTCAGGAGGTCTTAGAGGTGATGCGCTCCATTGCCAAGGAAGGAATGACGATGGTGGTGGTCACCCATGAGATGAGCTTTGCCCACGATGTCGCTAACCATGTCATTTTCATGGATCAGGGCGTGATTGTCGAGGAAGGATCACCGAAAGAAGTCTTCGAACAGTCTCAGAATGAACGGCTGAAGAAGTTCCTGACCAAGAACTAGTCTCAGGGAGAGGATTCCTCTCCCTTTTTTCTCGCCTCATAAAATAGTAGAATAGTTACGTATGAATAAAGATTTCGTCGGCATTGACTTCGGAAGTCAGAATACCTTGATCTATTCCTCCTCGGCTCAGGAGGTCGTTTACAATGAGCCGACCTGCCTGGCCATTGATGCCTTCAACCACAAAGTGCTGGAGACCGGTTTTTTAGCTAGCAAGATCCAAGGCAAGACGCCGTATAACTATCAGGTGGTCTATCCGGTGATTGACGGGCTGGTCGATGATATCGACCTGGCCGTGGAATATCTGTCCTTGGTCTTGGCCAAATTCCGTCTGGACCGTTCCTTCAAGGGCATCGGCCTGGTCTTCTCGGCTCCCTCTAAGTGTTCCAAGGTCAACCGCTCGGCTCTTGTGGAGATCGGCAAACGTCTCCAGGCCAAGGAAATCTATCTGGAAAGCCAGGTCAAGCTGGCGGCCATCGGTGCTGGCGAGAACGTCTATGCTCCGACGGCGACCTTAGTCTGCAACCTCGGACAGGGCATCACCGATATCGGGTGTCTGAGCATGGGTGAGCTGGTCTCGTCGGAAACGACCTCCATTGCCGGCAAAGCCATGGATGAAGCCATCCGCCGTTATCTGATTCAGGAAAAGCATCTCGCAGTCGGCAAGAAGACCAGCGAATACGTCAAGATGAGAATCGGTACCCTCTCCCCCTTAAGCGATTCCCAGCTGGTCGAAGTCAAAGGCCGGGATACCATCACCTCGCTGCCCTCCTCGACGGTCATCTCCTCGAGTGAGATCCGGCAGTGTCTGCTTCCCTTGGCTTCCTTCATTGCCCTGAAGATCACCGATGTGATCAGCAGCCTTCCTCCGGATCTGGCCTCGGATTTAGTCCACAACGGCCTGATTCTGACCGGCGGCAGTGCCTTGTTAGGCGGGCTACGGGACTATCTGCAGAATACGCTGTCGATTCCGGTCCGGATTGCCGATGAACCGAGCAATGCCGTCATCAAAGGCATGGCCGGCTTCATCAACAAGCTGTCCACACGTTAAAGAAAGAAGGGTAAAACCTTATGATTACAGTCTTAGATCTGAAGAAGGACAAGATGATGGCTCTCAAGGCTCACGATGTCAACAAACAGAACATTCTGGGTGTCGTGATCGCTGCCTATCAGAAAGCCGAGATCGATAAGAAGGGTGCCGGCCAGGAAATGACCGACGCCGATATGGTGGCGGTCTTAAACCATACCCTCAAGGAACTGGAAGATGAGAAGGCCATGTATGTCACCGGCAACCGTCCGGAGGAAGTCAAAGCCACCGAAGCTCAGATTGCCATCGTCAAGGGCTATCTGCCGCAGATGATGACGGAAGAGGAAATCCGCGCTGCCATTGCTAAGCTTCCGGATCACTCCATCAAGTCCATTATGGTCGCCTTCAAGACGGACTATGCCGGCAAGGCCGATATGGGTTTGGTCAGCAAGATTGCCAAGACCTATCAGGCTTAAGCCGTTTTCCTGCCTTGCCTCAATTGACTTTTGGGGCTGTTTCACGTAAACTATATCTCGCTTTGTTTGGGGGAGTAGTTAAGTGGTATAACAGTGGTCTCCAAAACCATTATTGAGAGTTCGATTCTTTCCTCCCCCGCCATTGAATAAAAAAGCCCTTTGTTAAGGGCTTTTTTCTTATTCTGGCGGGGAAGGAAAGGGCTTGTTTTTAACTGGAAATTGTCGGCAAGGCGTCCATCAAAAGTGCCCATTGCTGAAACGCTGTTTAAGGAGACAAAATGGGAATTGAGTATTTAAAACATCTCCTTAAGTGCTATTTTCGCAGATGACTTTTGTTTTTCTTCTTCTCTTTTACCCAATATCAGGTGAAGGAGGTCAGAATAGAGAAAACAGAAAATGACCTATCCCTTACGTCGGGCCCGTCAGGCCTTATCCGAAGCGCAGTGCGAAGCTCTCCTCAGGGAGGGACTTTTCGGGGTCCTATCCTTAGCTGACGGAGAAGACTATCCTTATGGTGTGCCGCTAAGTTATGTCTATCAGGACAAGACTCTCTATTTCCATTGTGCTTTGTCCGGCCATAAGCTAAGCTGCATCGCTAAGAACTCGAAAGCCTGCTTCACGGTCGTCCTGAAAGACGAAATCCATCCGGAACATTTCACGACCTATTTCGAGAGCGTGATGGCTTTTGGTAAGGTAAGTGTCGTCACGGATGAGACTAAGCGGAAAGAGATGCTGACCGCCATCGGCCCGAAATACGGGCCGCAAGACGGACAGGGCTTAGACCAGGAAGTGTCTTCTTCCCTGGAACGTGTGACGCTGTTAAGTTTTACAATTGACGTTTTAACAGGCAAACAAGCCATAGAACTCGTCAAAAACCAATGATTCGGCGTTTTAATCCTTGAAAAGAATCGGCAGTGGGCTAGAATAATTGAGTATGGAGAAAATGAAAAACCTGAAAGCTTTCATCACCCGTCTGATCTTCTTCCTTTTAACCTTGTTTTCCATTGCCTCGGAGATCTTTGCCTTGATTCCGTATTGGAATCTCCAAGGCTCTTTCCAGCTGGGAAGCTATGACATTGGTCCCACCAATGGCATCCGCAACCTGCAGCTGCTGTTTACGGTCTTCACGGTTTTGGTCATGGCTATCTCCCAGTATCTCTGTCTCAATGAGTTCAGCCTGCAGCGGATTCTGAAGAGTCCGTTAAGTCTTAAAGAGAACCAAGCCTTCATGGTTTATCAGATCGGTTTGGTCGTATCGATTCTGGGAACCTTCTCCGTCAATCTGGCGACCGGACTCAATGACATCACTTTCATCATCTGCCTCTCCTTGTCCTTGATGGCCGTGGTCAGCTTTGCCGTCTTCTCCTTCATCAGCGACTTCGTGGATCATTATATTGACCGGCGAATGGGCTTTGTCTATTCGTCCTTAGCCATCTCAGGGGTCTTAGTCTATTCCGTGGTCCGGATGACTTTGACTTCCTATCTTTATTTTGAAGGGGGCTTCTTATCCTTAGGAGTCTACGTTGCCGATATCATTGTGTTAGGTCTGAATTTCTTCTGCTACATGGCCGAGGGAATCCTTTTAGCTCGGAACATTCCTTCTCTCGAGTAGCATTCTTAATTTATTCAGAAGATTACTTCATTCCAAAGGAATGAATTTTTAAGACGAAATCATAAGTTGGACGGATAAAAATCAATTCAAGGCAGCCTGATGCTGCCTTTATAGGGGGATAAAACCATGTCGGATTATATCTTAAGCTGCTGCTCCACAGCCGATTTGACGAAGGAGCATTTCGAGAAACGGGACATTCATTACATTTGCTTCCATTATTCGTTAGGCGGGAAGGAGTATCCGGATGATTTAGGGCAGTCGATTCCTTTCCCGGAATTCTATGACCGGATGGCCAAGGGCGAGATGACCAAGACCAGCCAGGTGTCGGTCGGAGAGTTTGTCACCTATTTTGAAAGCTTCCTCAAGCAGGGCAAAGACATTCTGCATGTCACCCTGTCGACGGGATTAAGCGGTGTCTACAACTCGGCTGCTTCCGCGGCTCAGATTCTGCTGCCGCAGTATCCCGGACGGAAGATCTATATTGTGGACTCCTTAGGCGCCAGTTCCGGCTACGGACTCTTAATGGATATGCTGGCTGATCAGCGGGATGCTGGCAAGAACATTGATGAGGTCAGAGAGTTTGCTGAGAACACCAAGCTGCACGTGCATCACTGGTTCTTCTCCACCGACCTGAAATATTACGTCCGGGGCGGCCGGATCTCCAAGACGGCCGGCTTCTTCGGAACCCTGCTTCATATCTGCCCACTGCTCAACATGGATGAGGATGGGCATCTCATTCCCCGTGAGAAATACATCACGGTGAAGAAAGTGGAAACCGCGATTGTTGAGAAAATGGTACAAAACGTTGACGATGGGTTAAAATATAAAGGTAAGTGCTACATCTCCCAGTCCAATTGCCTGCCTTTTGCTAATGCCGTCAAGGATCAGATCGAAGCCAAGTTCCCTCAGCTGAAGGGCAAGGTGGAGATCTATTCCGTCGGCACGACCATCGGCAGTCACACCGGTCCTGGCACCGTTGCCCTCTTCTTCACAGGCAAGGTGCGGATGAACTAGGATGGCTCTTGGGAGAGCATGGCTATCGGAGGCCCTTCTATGGCGAATTATGTCTTAAGCTGTGAGTCGACTGCTGATTTAACCGTTGGCTTCTTCAAAGAGGAAGACATTGACTTCATCTGCTACCACTACACCTTGGACGGAGTTGATCACATTGATGATTTCGGTCAGTCGCTGCCGCTAGCTACCTTCTACAAGGAGATGGCTGAAGACAAGATGACCCATACCTCTCAGATCTCACTCGGAGAATATCTCCCTTATTTTGAGTCGTTTGTCAAACAGGGCAAGGATGTCCTTCATCTGACCCTCTCGAGCGGTCTGTCCAGCACCTATAACTCGGCCTGCACTGCTGCTCAGATGCTGATGGAGAAGTATCCGGGACGGAAGATTCTCATCGTCGATTCCCTTTGTGCTTCCTCGGGCTTTGGTCTCTTGATGTCGAGACTTAGTGAGCTACGGAAGGGCGGCATGTCCTTAGGGGACTTACGCACTTATGCCGAAGAGCATAAGCTCAATGTCCAGCATTGGTTCTTCTCTACGGACTTAAAGTATTATGTCCGGGGCGGAAGAGTCTCCAAGACGGCCGGATTCATCGGAAATCTTCTCCATATCTGCCCGCTTCTCAATGTCGATGAGGATGGTCATCTGATCCCGAGGGAAAAGGTCAGAACCGTCAAGAAGGTTGAGGATGCCGAAGTCGAGAAGATGGTTCAGAACTGCGATAACGGCCTGGATTATGATGAAGAGTGCTTCATCTCCAACTCGGGCTGTCTTGACTACGCCAAAGAGACCAGGGACAAGGTCGAAGCCAAGTTTCCCAAGCTCAAAGGCAAGGTGAAGATCTTCGATATCGGTGCCATCATCGGCGCCCATGCCGGTCCGGGAACCGTTGCTCTCTTCTTCTTCGGAAAGAAACGGACGAACTAAGCAAACAAAGAGGGAGGCCCACGCCTCCCCTTTTCGTTTTGCTTTACATTATCGGCCTCTTTGCTATAATCGTTGTGTCGAAAGAAAAATCTTCAGGGCAGGGTGAGATTCCCTATCGGAGGTAGAGTCCTCAAGCTTTGGCAGACAGGGTGGAATTCCCTGACCGACGGTATAGTCCGGATGAAAGAAGATAAAAAGCTCTGAAGGTGGGTGGTGTTTTCCATTCACGTTCAGAGTTTTTTCTTACCCGAAGGAGAAAGGCCGTTCTATGTCACGTTCCTCATCCAGGCCGAGCCGCGTCAATTCCCGCTTCACCGTCCATGAGCAGATCATGCGGCTGGTGATGGTGGCGATGCTTTCTGCTCTTGGCTATCTGCTGATGCTTTTCGGTAAGATCCAGCCGTATCCGTTTGTGCCGTATCTTGAAATCGAATTAAGTGATGCCGTCGTCTTAGTCGCCTACTCGCTGTATGGCTTTTTTGCCTCGTTTGCGGTGGCCTTCATCAAGACGGCCCTCTGTCTGCTGACCTGGGGACCGGTCGGATCGCCGATTCCGATCGGCAATCTGACGGCTCTTTTCACCTCATTGATCTATTCCCTGATGCTGCTGATTCTCGACAAAGGCTTCCATATCTTCTCCCATAACCGCTGGCTCAGATATCTCGGCTATGTTCTCATCATGTTAGCTGTCAGCGGCCTGATGACCTTCCTGAACTGGCTTTTCATCACCCCGATCTATCTGGATGGCTATGGTGCCGAGTGGGTGACGATCTTCGATATCCAGGACCGGATCAAGGAAGGCGGTGACCTTGCGGATACGTTCAATGCCTACTTCGGAAAATATCAGGCGGGCTATGCCTTAGCCATCTTCTTGGTTTACTTCCCGTTCAATCTTCTCAAAGGTTTCTTAGTCTGTCTTATGTATGAGCTTTTGTTCAACCGGGTGATCTTCCGGATGCTGAAGACCGGCCGTTTCAAGTCTAAGATCTTCATGAAGAACGATGACTTCAAAACCCTCCCTCCTGAACCTCAGAAGCCGGCACCGGATACGACAGAAAAGCCCAATACCGACGACAAACAACAATAATAAAAAAGGTCAGCCGAAGCTGACCTTATTGTTTACTGGTAGCGGGGGCAGGATTTGGACCTACGACCTCCAGGTTATGAGCCTGACGAGCTACCACTGCTCTACCCCGCGATTTATTAAGCTCTATTAATATAGTTATCTTTTCCCAAATAAGCAAGTAATATTTTTCGAAGAGCGGTTTCTTTCGTTGAAAATCAGCGAAAAGTTGTTAGAATAGATGAGGTTTATTAACGGCATGAAAGCATTGATTCTTGTTAACGGCTATTGCGACAATCCCAACAACACCTACAAAGCCAAGCGTCTCAGCGAAGAATTTGAAAAGCGTGGCGTGACTTGTGAAGTCCGCTCGGCTTTGGAGATGGTTCCTGTCTCCGATGGCAATACCACGACGATCCCGCATCTTGAGGATTACCGCTTTGCCATTGATCTTGATAAGGATATCTATCTGGCCGATGCCATTGCGGCTCAGATTCCGCTTTTCAACAGTGCGGAGTCTCTCCATCTCAGCGATGACAAGATGGCTTCCATCTTGGCACTGAGAAATGCCGGCATCAAGGCACCATTAACGATTCCCGCCCCGCTTTGCTATATCCAAGGAGCGGATGAGACCCGGATTCAGGGATTCCTGGATGAGGTGGAGAAGCTGTTAGGCTATCCGCTGGTCTACAAGGAATGCCATGGCTCGATGGGGCAGCAGGTCAAGCTTATCCACGACCGGGCCGAGCTTGACGAGGTCTATCACAGCCATATCGGAGTTCCCCATCTTTATGAGAAGTTCCTCTCCAAGCACCAAGGACACGATTTCCGGGTGATGGTCGTCGGCAAACAGGTCGTGGCCGTGATGGAACGGGTCAACGAGAATGACTTCCGCAGCAATATTGCTTTAGGTGGCAAAGGCCTCAATGCCACGGATTCGGTTCCGACGGCCTTCAAAGATGTTGCCTTGAAAGCCTGCGAGGTGCTGAAACTGGATTATGCCGGCATCGATGTTGCCATCTCCGATGGCGGAATGCCGATGTTCTTAGAAGCCAATGGCAACGCGTTCTTCACCGAGATTGAAAAGGTGACAGGTGTCAATGTGGCTGGAAAGCTTGCCGATCACATCATCGAAAAATTGTATATCTAGCATTCAAAAATAACGGCCTTGGAATCATTGATTCCGAAGCCGTTATTTTTATGTCTTTTGAAAACAATTCCTTTGCTTTTGAAGAGAGCGTATCCGGAAAAGGCTACAGGGCATTGAGCCAGGTGGCAATTTCTTCGTAGTCATCAATCCAGATGGTGATGAGGTCAAAGGCAAAGAAGTAGGTGGTGATATCCCGGTAGACTTCTTCGGAGTAATCTAACCGTCGCTTGACGAAGATGAAGTTGAACTTCAGCGGGTTATCGGCGACATCCAGAAGGCGTTTCATATCCGGATCCGTCAAGGAGATGCCGATGAAGATGCAGACATTGAATTTGAAATCGTGGAGCTGCTTGGAGATGTTCCACGAATACGGGTTGTTATAGAGATAGTAGTAGTCGGCTTCATTGAAGATGACGGAGTCGGTGAATTTCGGCTGGTCGTATTTGCCATAGGGAATCAGTCCGTGGACATGGTAAATCTCACAGATGCTGTCCTTGGTGACAAAGGAGTTGTCATCATAGACGGTCGTATAAAGGAGATTCCTCTTCTTCAAGAGATATTCGAGGTTGGTGTCGTAATTATAGGTAATGACCGAGGTTCCCGGATGTTTTTCGATGAAATTCACACACTGGTAAAGGGTGGAATCCGAATTGTTGAAGGATTTGGCTTCCTTGAACTCATAAAGCTCATGGCAAAGGGATTTATAGATATCAAAGCCAGAGGTCTTCAAGACCATGGAATTGGTGAAGAGTTCCTTGCCGACGTAATTCTTGATGCCGGCCTGTAAAGTATCGTTGCCTTGATAGAACTCGGCATTGAGGGCGGAGAGGAGCTCACTCCAGTTCTTGGCACCATAGTCTTCGTTGATGCCGGCTCCCATGATGAGATCAACATGGAGGCGGTTGGTATACAGCTTCAGCAGCCACAGCAAGAACGACGGAGCGGAATCGTTTTTGCCCTGGACGTCCTTGTCATTGTTGAGATGAGAGAGCAGTTCATCGGTGCGGACCGGACGCTGAGTCTTGGTGGCATAGGAGAAGGCCTCACCTTCGATGAAGCCGGTGGCATAGAAATCAATGCCATCGAAATAGACGTTGAGACAAGCCAGCGGTGAAGCGAAGACCTGTCCTTCCACCGAAGGAACCTTCATGATGTTGACGTTGCCCATGACGTCCAGGGAAGTCAGATCAGCATCTTTCAGGGAGTTGAAGATATGGACGACATATTTATGGATATGCTCTTTCTTGGAGATGACAATCGCCTTGAAATTGCAGGTGGGATCAAAATGAAAACCGAAGGAACGGAGCGTAATATCCTGGTAATCGATATTGTTCATATAATAGAGGAACAGAAGAACGAGGAGACACTTTTTCTGGAAAGTATAATCTTCGCGGGCTTTTTTATCCATAGTACCACGCTTTCCTTAGACGGCCTTTGACTATTCTAATCATGCCTAAGGGGGTAAGTCAAAGAAATCAGTTTCTTTTCAGCGAAACCCTGTGCTGGCAAGGTATAATATCCCCGATATGACTGACATCAATTTCTATGCCGATAGCGAGCCGGTTACCCGGGGAAGGAAACTGGGAGCGCTGGTTTTGGATTACCTGACGCTCCTGATTCTGACACTTCTCTTTTTTGTGGCCAGCGATGCCATCGGTCAGCAGACAGGTTCCGTCAAGAGCCTGACGGACCAAGCCAGTCAGAGCCGGGACAATCTTTATTCCTTGGTCGAGAGTTCGAAGCTGGATGAGGTCGATGATTCCACCGGAGGGCTGGTGGGTTCCTCAGCCCTGGTAAAGCGGAATATCTATGAAGCAACCTTAGCAAGTCTTAAGAAAAATGGTAAAACAGATATCAGCCAAGCAACCTATGCCGGATATGACGCTATCACTCCAGAAACTGATAACGCTTATTATTTCTATACCTCGTTTAAGAAAGCCAACAAAGAGAACTTCTCATTGGCGGATGAAGACCGAGCCGTTGCCGACGTTGCCTCCTACCGGAGCCTCTTGGTCTCTAAGGTAACCGTCGACTATTTTGAGACAGGGGACTACCCCTATCTCACTCTGGCCAATGCCGAAGCCTTGGACAACTATCTTCGGGATGATACCTATGCTATCGGCAAGACAATCTATGATAATCTGACGGCCGGCTATGGTCAGCTGCTCTCACTGGGCAGTCAGGAGTTCATCACCTACTACGCCCCGTATGTCAAAGAGAATCAGACCTTCACCGACAAGACAACCCTTCTTTACAAGATCAAACACTGCGAGGTGCTGGTTTCCTATGTTTTGGGAATCCTTTTGGTCTATTTTGCGGCCCCGTTGATTCTGAAAAACGGGATGACCACCACGGACAAGATTCTGAAGATCGGCGTGACCACCTCAGAAGGGAAGACGCCTTCCTGGCTCTCTCTCTTAGGTCATAGCCTCCTTCTGGCAGTAGCCTATGTGTCCGTTCTTCCGCTGGTCTTCTTCTGCTATTATGGCGTCAATGCCCTCAGCCTACTGGATATCAGCCTTCTTCCGAATGTCAGCTTAATGATCTTAGGGCTGGCTTCCCTGCTCTTGATGATCTTTTCTTTCGTCCTGACCTTCATCAACCCCAACCGGAAGCAGACCATCAGTGAATTCCTGTCCGGCCAGATCATGAAAGACGGGCGAGTCTTTGTCGTGAGCCGTACGATCAATGAGGATCCTAAAAACACTCATGGAAACCCCTGATACTGAGAATAAACCGCAAATCATTACCTTGGATTACACCCGTGCCTCCTTAGGAAAAATCCTGAGTGCTCAGCTTTTTGATTTCTTTGTAATGGCTGTGACAGGTCTCCTGCTTCTTTTCGGAACCCTTTCTCTGATTCAGACCAATGCCGGATACAAGGCTATTCTGGCTTCCCGGAACGAGACCTTAGTCGCTTCTCATCTTTATGAGACCAAGGATGACAGCGTCACGAAGGTTCTGGATACTCTCACGGACGACACCACTCTCACCTATAACCAGAAGAGCCAGGCCCTGGACGAGGATATGACCTACTTCTTCACGGAGTTTCTCAAAGAGCCTTTGGAAGGGAAAGGATTAAGCACCTACCAAGGCTTCAAAGCCGAGGCAACCCTCGATGACAAGACCACGAAGCTTTTTACTGCGGACTTCTCACGAGCTTTGACCAATGCCGATTATGATGCCACCTACTATGCTTTCTATTCCAACACCTATACCGACAAAGCCATCGGCTATCTGCAGCTGGACAAGACTTACTTAACGACCCGCAACCGCATCAACCGCATCAACTTCCTCGGCATTGTCCTGACCTTTGTTCTTTCGTATATTATTTACTATCTGCTGATGCCGCTGATCTTCGCCAGGGGCAAGCAAACACTGGGCATGAAACTGACCAAGATCGGCCGGGTTGCCGCGGACGGATTCAGCTGCAGCACCGGACGTTTCCTCTGCCGTTTCCTCTTTAGCTTCATTCTCGTCTTTTTAGGCTCCATCTTCGCCTTTTTGATTCCTTTGGCGGTTTCTTTGACGATGCTGGTGGTCAAGAAAACCCATCAGGATTTATCGGACTATGTCTGCGGCGTTTATGTCGTCAGCGTCGAGGAAACATCCCTCTACAAAGATATTTACGAGTATCGGAACATCCAACGTCAGAAAGCGAAGATTACCTTGACGAATAACGATATTGATTTTAAAAAGTGAGGTGACGGATCCTTGTCTTTACTCCAACTTGATTTTGCGTTACCATCCCCTTACAATTTCAGGTTTTTTTCTAGCCGGAATGGGGGTATAATATTTCTTAACGAAATGAACGGGAGATAGGCCATGGAAATCAGACTTGTAGGACTGACTAAAAAATTTCCCGGTGATCCGAGCCGGAATATTCCGGATACGGTCGCTGTCGATAACTTAACTGTCACCGTCAAAGATGGAGAGCTTTTAGGTCTTTTAGGTCCTTCCGGATGTGGCAAATCAACGACGCTTTATATGATTTCCGGTTTGACTGAACCGACCAGCGGCGAAATCTGGTTTGATGATGAGGATGTCACGCATCTGGCTCCGGAGAAACGGGGCATTGGCCTGGTTTTCCAGAACTACGCTCTGTATCCGCATATGACGGTTTATAAAAACATTGCCTTCCCTTTAGCCAACCTCAAAGTCAGTGAGAACGAGAAATCCTTTGCCTGTCTCGAGGATGAAACCTATCTGAGACTGCTGAAGGATCCGCAGCTGATCAAGGATACGATTCTTGGCAGCGTCGTTGAAGTGAAACCGCATGACCTGCCGCCCTTCTTCAAGAAGGTGGCTGCCAAGCTTTCCAAGTCGAAGAAGGAAGAACAGACTCCTGCAAAGCCGGTCTACCGTCTTCATAAAGGATTTGCCATCGAAGCGCTCTGCGAGAAGTTCCAAATCAGCCAATATGTCGCTAATGCTCTTTTCAAGATGAACTTCCAAACCAGTTCGAACCTGGCAGAGACGGCCCAACAGTATCTTGGCTTTTATACCGCAAAGCTTGTTAAAGACAAACAGGCGCTGACGGCCAAAGGCCTGACCTGGAATGAAAAATACGAAATCCTGGAAAACGACAAGACGAAGAAGATTACCCGCAAACTCACCAAGGATGAGATTGATGCCTTCGTGAGAGAGTCGGCAAGACTCGTCCAGATCAGTCAGTATCTGGACCGCAAGCCGAGCGAACTTTCCGGCGGTCAGCAGCAGCGTGTTGCCATCGCCCGTGCGTTGGTGAAGAAGCCTCGTGTCCTGTTGCTGGATGAGCCGCTCTCGAATCTGGATGCCCGTTTACGAATCCAGACCCGTGAAGAGATCCGGCGGATTCAGCAGGAGACTCATATCACTACCATCTTCGTCACCCACGACCAGGAAGAAGCCATGTCCATCTGCGATGATATCGTCGTCATGAAGCTGGGCACTAAGATGCAAATGGCTCATCCGCAGGATGTCTACCGTGATCCGGAGAATCTCTTTGTTGCCAAGTTCTTGGGAAATCCTCCTATCAATGTCTTTGAGGGAACCATCAAGGATAACGGCGTATATATTGGTGCCGAGAAGATTTACACCTCCCAGAAGACGCTGGCTGACGGACCGGTCTATATCGGCATCCGTCCGGAAGGCTTCTTAATGGCGGACGAGGCTCCGGAAGATCAGAAGACCTTGACCTTGACCTGTACGCAGATTGTGACGCAGGGCCGGGATCTGTCTCTCATCTGTTCCTCGCCGTATTTCATCGGTCAGGCCATCAAGATCATCATTGATTCCGATATCAAAGCCACCAAGGGCGACATCCGCTTTGCCGTCCGTCCGACCAAGATCTATGTCTTTGACCATACGACGGAAAAGAGAATTGCCATTTAGTTATGGAAGAAAAGAATAACTGGAAAGCCTGGCTCTATCTCGCCCCCGTCTTGATTCTCATGGCGGTTTTCACGTTCTTCCCTTTGATTAACACGATTGTGGTTTCCTTCCTCAAGGATTACAACTCCGCCACGGGTGCCAACAAAGGTTTCACGTTCGATAACTATGGTGTCGTTTTGGGCTTCGTTGCCCGGAATGCTTCTACCGGAACGCTCGATAAAACCTTCTTAGCATTCAATAAGCCATCCGCCTTGACCAACACCCTGATCATCACCTTCGTCACCGTCCCGATTTCGGTCATCCTGTCGCTGTTCATCTCTATTCTTCTTAACAACATCAAGTTCCTGCAGAAGTTCTTCCAGACCATCTTCTTCATGCCGTATGTCACGAACGTCATTGCCGTCGGTATGGTCTTTGCTGTCATCTTCGGCGATGGCGGCGTCTTCAACGCCATCTTCCACCTCGATACGGCTTGGGTCAGTTCCCACGCCGATTGGGGCCACTCCATGATCATCCTTTGCCTTTATATCATCTGGTCAGCTATGCCCTACAAGATCCTGATCTTCTCCTCTGGCTTGCAGAACATTGATAAACAGTATTATCAGGCTGCCAAGATTGATGGCACGTCCAAGTTCCGGACGGCTATGAAGATCACCGTTCCGCTGCTTTCCCCTCAGATTCTTTACATCACCATCACTTCGTTCATCGGTGCCTTCAAGGAATATAACGCCATCATCGGTCTCTTCAATCGTAAATATACGAACAATCCGAACGTTCCGGATCTGTATACCGTCGTTTACTACATTTATGACAAACTCAGCGATGGTGTCAAACAGGTTCAGTATGCCTCGGCCGCGGCCGTCATTCTCTTTATCTTCATCCTTGCATTGACCTTGGTCCAGATGCAGATTTCCAAAAAGCGAGTGTATTATTAAACCATGACAAGAGTACCCACAGTCAGCACTCAGCTGAACCTGATCATTCCTGGCAAAGCCAAGAACATTCAGGCTACTGAAAAGCAGGATCGCGTTTTCCACATCATTGGCATGATCATTGCCTACGCTTTGATTGTCATCGGAGCGGTTTTTGTCATCTTCCCGTTCTCCTATATGATCTTCGGCTCCTTTATGTCCGAGGAAGAAATGTCTGCTGGTCAGCTGTTCCCTTCCCAGGGCGACTACTGGGAACAGGTTGCCGATAACTACACCAATACGCTGGCCCGTTTCAATTACGGCCGCTATGTTGGCAATACGCTGGTCGTTGGTCTCAGCACGACTTGTCTTTCTCTCTTGATTACCATTCTGAGTGCCTTCGCTTTTGCCCGATTGAAATTCCGGGGCCGGGATGTGCTCTTCGGAGCCTTCTTAGCCACGATGATGATTCCGGGCGAGATGATGGTCATTACCAACTACATCACCATGTCGAACCTCGGCTTCATCGGTGCCAAGCAGACGACGGCTCAGGCGTATGCCACCATGATTCTTCCCTTCCTGGCCAGTGTCTTCTATATCTACTTGCTGAGGCAGAATTTCAAGCAGATCCCCAATGAGCTTTATCTGGCGGCCAAGGTCGATGGTAAATCCGACTGGCAGTACCTTTGGAAAGTCATGGTTCCTTTAGCCATGCCGACCTTGATTACCATTTTCATTCTGAACCTGATTGGTTCTTGGAATGCCTATGTCTGGCCTAATCTTGTTGTTGCTAACTCCAAGAACTGGCTGATCTCAGTTGCTATCCGTGGCGAAGCCCTCACCAAGCAGATGCCGGATGAGACGCTGCGGACGCAGTATACCTGGCAGATGTGTGCCTCTGTTCTCACCATCGTTCCGCTGTTTACTTTGTTTATTATCTTCAGGAAATATATCATGAAAGGTACCGGCAGAGCCGGTATCAAAGGATAGTTTCCGGAAGCTAATAAAAAACTTTATTAACGAAAGGGGGAAAACCAATGAAAAAGTTAATCAAAGCCAATCTGGTCGCACTGACTCTTATGGTAGCAGTCGTCGGGCTGAGTTCTTGCACAAAGACAACATCTACTGCAACATCGACAACGTCGACAGCAACGTCAACGACAACATCTACTGCCGCTTCTACCGTCTCGCCGACGGAAGATCCGGATGTTGATCCTACCAAGGCCGTTACCGTTACCTGGTGGAACAACTATCAGGTTCCGGATCTGACCAAGACCACGGAAGCCGATGCCCGGAAATCGAGCACCTATCGTGAGTATTATTATGCCAAGGATTTGATTGATGCTTTCCATGCGGAACATACCAACATCACTGTC
This sequence comes from Bacilli bacterium, assembly GCA_022647725.1. GTDB lineage: Bacteria > Bacillota_I > Bacilli_A > RFN20 > CAG-288 > Enterosoma. The sequence continues at coordinate 414,884 of JALCLG010000001.1, read as the reverse complement.
AATCAGGTCTACAAGGGCACCTACAATGAAATTGTTGCAGCTGTCTCTGCCGGTCTGAAGAGCGGCGATACTCCGACCATGGCCACCTGCTATGGCGATAACGTTGCTACCTTCAATGAAGCGGAAGCCACGTTGGATATGTCCAGCTATGTCAGCGACAGCAAGGTCGGTTTCGGTAAGAAGACCACGCCGGCCGGTGAGTATGTCGATGATGCCACGACTGCCCTCTCGGATCTGAACCAGAACTATCTCAACATCGAAAAGGGTATGTACGGCGGCAAGTATCTGTCCATGCCGTATTCCAAGTCTTCTGAGACGGTTGCCATCAACAAGACTGTCTTCGACAAGGTCGGTGCTGGCAAAGCCGGAACCGATACCACCAAGACTTCCAATGGCACGACCACCGCTGTCTATACGGCTCCGGTCGCTGCCGATTCCAAGGCTGCCTACGCTGTTCCGACCAATTGGACCGATATGATCAAGACGGCCCGTCAGATGAAGGTTGATTTCCCGGATCTCTTCAAAGAACAGAAGGATACCGATGGCTATTTCAAGTCCATTCCGTTCTGCTGGGATTCCGGCGAGAATATGTTCATCTCCCTCCTCAAGTCGATGAACATTCCTTACACGGATGGCACCGGTGCCGATGTCGCCCATCAGGTTCTCTTCAACAATGATGCCGCTAAGAAATTGGTTGTTCAGCTGAAGAAGTGGAACAACGAAGGCCTGATCTGCACCCAGAACCAGCTGCCGATTACCAATGCTGCCAAGGGTTATCATGATTATTCTTCCAACAAGGTCGTTGCCGGTACCATCTTCATGGCTGTCTCGTCCACGGCCGGTGCCCGTTATTTCGCTACCGATGGCGGTTTCGAAGCTACTTTGAATCCGGCTTTAGGCATCGATGATTCCATCTATGATTCCACCAAGACTCCTGTTGCCGGTCCGGAATCTGTCATTTCTCAGGGTCCGTCACTGACCTTCTTCCAGAAGGCTGATGTCAATGAGCAGCTCGGTGCCTGGGAGTTCTACAAGTATCTGACCAGTACCGATAATTCCGCTACCTTAGCCAAGAACACTGCTTACTTCCCGCTTCGTACCAGCTCCTATAATTCCAGCACCATCAAGGCTTTGACGGATGCCGCTACCGCGGGTGTCACCGCTGATGCGACCTATTCTGCCAAGGGTGCCGCCTATACTGGCGAAGCTCTGAAGCTTGATACGACCTATACGACGGGCAACAAGTACTTCCTCTCCGATGTCTTCACTTATTCCGCTAAGGCCCGTGTCGCTGTCGGTGGCATCATCAAGACTGTCTTCGATGATAAGACTGCCACCTCCGATGCCGATATCACGACCCTCGTCAATACTGCCTTCCAGACGGCTTATGATGCCGTCACTGCCTAACCTTTCCTAACCGAATGAAAACACACTGCCTCTTCTGTGATCAGCCCTTTGATGCCAAGCAGGGGTCTGTCTGTCCGTCGTGCCATCAGGACAATTCCCTGAAGGCACTCAATCCGGACCAGACCCATCTCCTTCATCAGAACTGCCACAACCAGATCCGTAAGCAGACCGAGAAGAAGAATTCGGGCCTGACTTTCTTAGTCATCGGCGGAATCCTTCTGATCGTCGGCCTTCTTTTCCTGGTCCTTTCCTTCCGCTTCAACGTCAAGAAACAGCGTGTCTTTACGCCCGGTTCGGTCGAGTTCGTGATCTGTGTCCTGTCGCTAAGTCTGAGCGCCTTCTCCTTGGTCTTCGGCACCATCCGGCTGATCTTAAGTCAGCTGGGTCTCCGGAAATACAAGAAGATCCTTAAGGACACGGAACTGTAGTCCTACCGCCATCCCAAAGGAGTTCCCCTGGGGGCGTTTGCCCTCAAGGGAACTCCTTTTTTCGTACCTTGAATTCAAAAAGCCCATCGACAGCTTCTCGGCTGACGGTGGGCTTAGGTTATCGTAAGGACTACTTGGCGGGGTTGTTGTTTAAGAGAGACTTCTTCGGCTCGAAGAGACCGTCAGTCAGGGAATCGAGGAGTTCCAGGCTCTTCTTGGCGCGGATCTCACGGGCTTCCTTGCGCTGCCGGCGTCTTTCCATGGCAGCATGCTTCTTGATCTTCGCCACCACGAACCAGACAATGAGGAGCACGATGACGGCGATAATGGTGATATAGGCCCAAAGCGGCAGGTCGGTGTTCTTCACCTTTTCCCACATTTTCAAGAGAGCATCGGTCTGATCACCGAAGTCAGCCATGACACAGAGCGAAGGAAGCAGGGTGCTGTCCGGATACTGGGTATCGAACTGCCGGTCTTTCTGATCGGCGGTGAGGTCGAAGAGGCAGTCTGCGGACGTCTTCTCTTCCAGTGATCCGGCAAAGAAGTAAGAGATGTCCTTGGTGTAGTAGCTGCTGGCCTTGTCGTCATCGGAGAGATTGACGATATCGGAGCTTTCGACTTTGGTGTAGCCTTCCAGCAAAGAATCATCGATCTTACCGGCATCGGCATCCCAGCGCATATCGTAGTTGGACTGCACCAGTTCCAGGACCGTATCGCCGGCAATCACTGAGGTGTAGCCAATGTAGGTCATATTCTGGACGACGTTGTCCGGCATGGAGATGAAGTCAACGAACTGTTCGGCCAGCTCCTTATGCTTGACATTCGACGGCATCACCCAGCCATCGAACCAGATGTTGGCGCCGGTATCGGGAAGAGCATATTTGAGGATCGTCGGGGTGAAGTCTTTGTTGTCGGCATTCTTGGCGTTGTTCTCATCGGCGAGGTCCATGGCGTAGGCAGCATCGCCCGACCAGGCCACGTTGATGGCGAAGACATCGCCCTTGGCCATATCGGTCTTGCCGCTATCGACCTCGAAGCCGAAGGCGTTGTTCTTTAAGTCATTGAGATCGCTGCGGACCCGGCTTAAGGTCGTATCATCGCAGAGGTTGAAGATGGCGGTGGCTTTCTCATTGTACTGGTCGGCAGTATAGGTGCCGGCATCGTATTTCTTCTTAAGGGTGCTGAAGCCTTCATAGCTCGTGCCATCAAGCGTGAAGTCCTGATCATAGGTCTTCATGATGCCGACAGCGTAAGTATCCCGCATGCTGTCCTTGATGGAGAGCAGCGTCTCATATTTCTTATTCCAAAGAGAGAGCCAGGAATGCATGTCGGTTTCCATCTCGGCAGCCGTGATGCCACGGCTGGTGACACCATCGAAGCCATCGTTGTAGAGAATACCCAAGGTACCCCACATATAGCCACGGGCGTATTTGGTGACTAAGCCGGTTTCGCCGTTGACTTTGATGGATTCCATCTTCTGCTTCACGAACGGAGAGACATACTTGTTGTAGTTCGGAGTGGAGTCGTCATCGAAGGGAACGATCATGTTCTCACGGATCATCTTCTGCAGCACGTAATCGGAGCCGACGACAAGATCATAGTCGGCCTTGCCGGTCTTCAGCTCGGAGAGCATGGTCTCATTGGTATCGTAGGTGGAGTAGGCCACGGTCACGTTCTGACCTAAGGTTTCGGCACAGTAGTCCTCGAATTTGGAGATGAGTCCTTTTTCGGTGACATTGCCGGAATCATCCTTTTCATCTTCAGCGATGTAATCCTCGCAGTTGTAGGCACTTAAGACAATCGGGTCAGTGTTATCAGCTAAAAGACGGTTGGCGCCTTTATGGGCCAATTCACCGATGCCGGCACTGTCGGTCCCTAAGAGAAGACCGATGGTACCTAAGGCAATAATGCGTTTAGCTAAGAGGCGAGACATGGAAGCTTTCCCTCCTCTTCTGGTGGCCGTTAGAAACGGCATTCTTATCCTTCTTGGCCTGATGGTTGACATAGACGGAATAACCGATCACGATCGATAAGACAATGAGGAAGATGATGGTTGTCAAAGCACGCATGGCCGGAGGAACGGTACCCTTCTTGATCTTGGCCTGAACCAAGGTGGATAAGGTCTCAATCTGGGACTGACCGCTTAAAAGACCCGGACCTCTCGTGAAGGCGGTGACGATGAAGTCATCCAGCGAAAGAGTGAAGCCTAAGAGGAGACCGGAGAAGATGCCAGGGAGAATCTGCGGGATGATGACCTTATGAATGGCCTGCGACGGACTGCAGCCGAGATCCAAGGCAGCTTCATAGAGCGCCGGATCCATCTGCAAGAGTTTCGGCTTGACATTGAGATAGACAAACGGAACGGCTAAGCAGCAATGGCCGACTAGCAGGGTCCAGAAGGAGAAGATGGAGTTGCCGCCGAAGAAGTGCTGTCCCATATAGACGAACATGACGGTGAGGGACATGGCGATGACGATTTCAGCATTGACGACCGGAATCTGGTTGATGCCTTCGATGACGGCTCTAAAGCCACGCTTGCAGTAGTAGATGCCGATGGCACCTAAGGTACCGATCAAGGTGGAGACCAAAGCTGCAATGGCAGCGATGATGACGGTATTGCCTAAGGCCGACAGGATTTCCTTGTTGGTGAACAGGTTCTGATACAGATCCCAGGAGAATCCCGACCACTGGCCGGTGACCTTACTGTTAGTGAACGAGAAGACAATCAGATAGAAGACCGGCAGGTAAATGAAGAGCAGGACGAGGTAGACATAGATATAGGCAGCAATCTTTTTCCTTACCATGCGGAACCCCTCCTTTCGCTGTCATTGCCCTGGAACTTCCGGGTGGACAGCATCAAGACGAAGATGATGACAAGCATGATGAGCGACATGAACGAACCGCCGTTCCAATCGGAGTTAGAGAAGCTTAAGTAGATGGAGTTGCCGAAGAGCATGATTTTACCTTCACTGAGGGTATCGGAGATGACGTAGGAGGAGATGGTCGGCATAAAGACCATCATGGCCGCCGAGACAATGCCGGGCATCGCCTGAGGGATAATGGACTTGGTGAAGGTATGGAACGGATCACAGCCGAGGTCCTCAGCTGCTTCAATCTGGGAGACATCCAACTTCAGCATCGTAGAATAGAGCGGTAGGATGGTGAAGGGGATGTAGTTGATGACCATGCCGATCATAGTGCAGAGTAACGGCTGCTGTCCGGTCGTGGTACCAAACCACTTCAATACGATGGAAAGCAGTTCACGGAGAGCACCGGTACGGAGGACGAAGTTGATCCACATCGGCATGACGAAGAGCATCACCAGCACATAGTTCTTATTCAGTTTCGGGTTGGCCAGGATGTACGCTAGCGGAAAGCCTAACAGCAGACAAAGCACGGTGTTGAAGACACCGATCAAGAGGGAGACCAAGAGGACATTGAGCTTCGTGGTGGACGTGAAGAACTCCTGGAATGCCTGCAAGGTAAAGTTGCCGTCCGCATCCGTGAAGGCATAGAAGAAGATAAAGAGGATCGGGATGACGACAAAGAGAATGAGGAAGAGGACAAAGGGCAGGGCCAGTCCTTTTCTCAGTACTTTATAAGACATAGTCGTCAATGTCTCCCTGCAGCTTCAGAACAATGGCGTTCTTGTCGATATTGATGCCGACAACATCGCCAGGGTTGAAAGTATAAGGAGTCGAGACGAAGAAATCTTCCTCGTCCTTGGTGCGGACCAGGATCAGATAGTGATCGCCTTTGTAGACGGACGTGATGACGACACCGCTATCCTGCGTTTCGGAAGTGTCATCGGAGATAGCGAAACCTTCCGGAGGCACCGAGGCAATCACCTCGGCATCCTTGAAGTCGTACTTCTTGCCTTCGAAGGTGACAATGCCGTCTTCATCCTCGGTCGAACCCGGGATGAGGCTGGCAAGATTGCAATCAAACGGCTTATCATCGATGTAGACGCAGCGATCATGACCGATATAGGCATCCTCATAGATGTTCATATCGTCCTTCTTTTTCATGACATGGATGCCATCCGGACGGATCTGGATATAGATAGGCTTGGTGGCGTCAAAGCCGGTGATGGACTGGGCCGTGACTTCATTGTGGCCGACCATGATGGTGTACTGATAATGGATACCCTTGAAAACCTTCTGAGTGATTCTTCCTTCAATGTAGCCCGGTTTCGGATCTAAGGAATAATGAATATCCTCAGGACGGACAACGACATCGACGTGCTCATTGAGCGGGAAGTCATCGAGGCATTCCCAGGTGGCACCTAAGAACTTGACTTTCAGCGGTCCGACCATCGTAGCATTGAAAATGTTGGAAGAGCCGATGAAATCAGCAACGAAGGCATTTTTCGGTTCGTTGTAGATGGATTCCGGCGTGCCTTCCTGTTGGATGATGCCATCGTTCATGACGATGATGGTATCCGACATGGTCAAGGCCTCTTCCTGATCGTGGGTGACATAGATGAAGGTGATGCCCAAACGCTTATGCATATCCTTCAACTCAAGCTGCATATCTTTACGCATCTTGAGGTCCAAAGCACCTAACGGCTCATCCAAAAGCAGAATCTGCGGTTCGCAGATAATAGCTCTGGCGATGGCGACACGCTGCTGCTGACCACCCGAGAGAGTGGAAATGTCCCGATCCTCAAGTTCATCAAGGTCGACAATATTTAGTGCCTTGACGACCTTGTCATCGATTTCCTTTTCCGTCAGATGACGGGATTTGAAAACGGGGACAGGATTCTTTAAAACATCCTGAATCTTAGACTTATAGGTTTCAATTCTCTTGGCTTTCTCATCCTTATCAATGAGTTTGTCTTTCTTGGTACGCTTCAGCTGATCGTTGTAATACTTGAGATCCTCTTTGGAAATCTTCTTGATAGGATCCCCGTTATGATCAACGACCGGAACGGGAACTTTCTTATTCCGTAAACCGAAGGCGACGTTATCGTAGACATCAAGATTGGGGAAAAGAGCGTAGTGCTGGAATACGGTGTTGATAGGACGTTTGTATGGCGGCACAGGAGTGATGTCTCTTCCGTTGAGTAGAACATCTCCTGACGAGGGCATTTCGAAGCCGGCAATCATGCGAAGCGTTGTCGATTTGCCACAGCCAGACGGACCCAGAATCGTAACGAATTCACCTTTCTTGATTTTGAGATTCATCTTATCGATGACGGTCTCACCATCGAAGATTTTTGTCACATTCCGAAGTTCAATGATGTACTGGGAATCGCCCGCAGTTTCACAAGGTTCCATAGTACCCTCCTTTGACTTTTTAGAATGATATTTTATTTTGAGCAAAAATACAATAGTTTTTGAATGTTTTTTTATACAAAAAAGAGGTTTTTGTTTCCAAAAATTAAGAATTTTTGTCAGCGGTAGCACCAACATTGTTTAATCTTGTCAAAAACATTGAAAACGTGGTTATACAAACCTTAAAAATTAATAATAAGTTGTTTGTAAACTCCCCGTTGACTTTTTGCAACGATTTTCAGCTCAAAAATCGGAAACGGATTTTCCAAAAATATTTTTTTGTTTTCCACTGACAAACTTTAACGGAAATCTGTCGCCTCTTGTGCTATCATTGAGACGTTCTTTCAGAGAGGAAACATGATTTTCAAACCTTATCAGGCCTTTGTCTTTGATTTGGATGGCACCATCCTGGATACTGTCTTGGATATTCAGTCGGCTGTCAATTTTGCTTTGACCAAGTATTCTCTTCCCACTCATACCCGTGAAGAGATCATTTCGTATATCGGCAACGGCTCCAACAAAATGATTCAGCGTGCTCTCGGTCCTGCCCATCAGGATCTCTTTGATCCGGTCTTCAAAACCTACTATGACCGTTACGATCACTATTTTATGGAAAAGACGAAACCCTTCGCCGGGATTGTGGAAGCTTTGACGTACGCCAAGAGCCACGGCATTGCTCTTTTTGTCTACACCAACAAACCGGACCGGATTGCTAAGAACCTCATCGACCATTCCTTCGGAACCGGCTTCTTCACGAAGGTCATCGGCATCCCGTTAGGCGGCATCATCAAGCCGGATCCGAAGGCCTATCTGGATGGCATCAGGGAGTATGGCTTTGACCTTGACAGGCAGGCTTACTTCGGAGACAGCGATACCGATATTGAGACGGCCTACAACATCGGCCTAAGCCATATCTATTCCGTCAGCTGGGGCTATAAGACCAAGGCCTTCTTAGAGTCTTTCCGGCTGAAACCGACGGCCATCCTGGACAATCCGTTGGCCATCAAAGATGTCGTTGACGGCAAAATCTAGTTGCAACTTCTGCGCCTGGCAATTAGAATAGATTACACAATAAATTTCCGATGTTATCGTTATTTTTTAAATATCAAAGAGGATTGACACATGATCATTCTGACAGGACCTTCGGCTTCCGGCAAGACGGCGACGTGTCTTTATCTTCAGGATCATTACGGCATCAAAAAGGTGATTACCCATACGACACGTGAGATGCGTCATGGGGAAGCTCAGGATGTCGATTATCATTTCGTCAGCAAGGAGACCTTCTTAGCCATGAAAGAACATGGCGATTTCATTGAGACGGTCACCTTCAACGGCAACTACTACGGCACCAGCAAGGCCGAAGTGAGACTGGATAAGTGCATGGCCGTGGAATTCAACGGTGCCAAGACCTATCACGGACTTAACGATCCGCATATCGTGATCTTCTATATGAAGGCCAACGAAGCGCTGCGGTTAGCTCGGATGGAATCCCGCGGAGATGATCCGGAGAAGATCAAATCCCGGATTGCCAACGATCATCAGGCCTTCGATATGGATGACTCCATCAACCAGATCATCGATGCCGTGGTCGATACCGAGAAGTATGACATCGCTCAGGCCGCGGATCTCATCTATCACGACTACATCGCCATCCTCAAGAAGCGGAATATTGCCTTCACCGAGCCGAAAAGATAGTACTTAAGACGGCTGAAAGGCCGTCTTTTTCAGTCAGCCCGATAAAAATGGAAGCCACAGCGGAAAGCGAGCTCCTCGTTCTCCGCTATTTTCTTTTTCTGAGGATTTGGCAATCTCTTTTTGATGGACAAAGTTGATAATGAAATCCGCGGATATGCCGCTAAAAAAGGAGCCAAAAGTGCCAACTTCAAAGCTGTAAAGAGGTTCGCAGGGTGAGATTCAAATGGGCTGAAAAGGTTTTCATTTTTTCTTTTTGCAGTCAATTAGGACGCCTTTAGGCTGTGGCGGTATGGACTGGGGTTAGCAAGTTGGTTACTTCGGTCAGGAAATTTCCTCTTTGCCTGTAAAATAGAATCCCATGAAACAGATAGACCGTGATATCCTTTCCATCGATCTGAAGTCGTTCTATGCCTCGGTCGAGTGCCTCGACCGGAACATGGATCCTTTTACCACCCCGTTGGTGGTGGCCGATGAAGACCGTGGGGATGGCACCATTGTCCTGGCAGCCAGCCCTTTCATCAAGAAGAAATACGGGGTCAAATCCCGTTGCCGGCTTTATGAAGTACCCAAGGGTATCCCCGGTCTCATCATCGCCATGCCGCATATGTCGCGGTATCTGGAGATCTCGGCTCTGATCAACGGCATCTATCTCGACTATGTCAGCGAACCTGATCTTTACATCTATTCCATCGATGAGTCCTTCCTCGATGTGACGGGCTATCTGAAGCGGCATCAGGATACGGCGACCAGCTATGCCAGGAAGATCATCGAGGATGTCCGGTCCCGGACCGGACTGACGGTGACGGCCGGCATCGGCAAGAACCTCTTCATGGCCAAGGCAGCCATGGATATCGAGGCCAAGCACCGCTCGGATTTCCTGGCCAAGTGGGATTACAGTGATATCCCCAGCCATCTTTGGCCGGTCCATCCTTTAAGCGAGATGTGGGGTATCGGTTCCAGGCTTGAGAAACGGCTCAATGACTATGGTTTTTATACCGTAGGCGATATTGCGGTGTCGGATCCGACGTTTCTCTTGAAAGAACTAGGGGTGATCGGTGAGGAGATCTACTACCATTCCCGGGGCTATGATGATGCCCTGATTCAGGATACCTATGTCTCCCAGAACCATTCCTTGTCGGTCGGCCAGGTGCTGTTACGGGACTACTGGCCTCAGGAGATACCGACGCTGATTTCGGATATGTCCTTTGAGATTTCGGACCGGATGTATGAAGAGAAGGTCTTAGCCAACAACTTCTATCTCTATTTAGGCGACAAGAACCATCAAGGCTTCGGCGAGCGGCTGATGTTTGCGACACCGACGGCCAGCCGGGAGAAGATCATGAAGAAAGCCCAGGAAGTCTACCAGGGCCTTGTCATCGACAAGGATACCTTATTCCGGGAGATCTCCTTAGTGGCCTGCGATGTCATTCCTCAGGACTGCTATCAGACCAGCCTCTTCGAGGACTATGAGTCGGACTGCCGGATCCGTTCGTTGGAGACGACCTTGATGTCGATCCGCAAGAAGTTCGGTACCTTGAAGGCCATGCCCTGCTCGGCCTTAAGTCTCTCTTCCACCTTCATTCAGCGGGCTAACCAGATCGGAGGACACCATCGATGAGAGGCATGGCAAAATGGCTGCCCTTCAAATCCCTGAAGGGACAGTATGAAGTCGTGGCGAAGATGAAGAAAGAACGGGAAAAACAGCCCAAACCGGAGCTTTGCGAGGATGAGGCGGAGGCCCTGAATGAGACGCTTTTAAGCCTGCGACCGGGCGATTTGGTTCAGGTGACCTTCTATGGCGAGGAGCGGGTGAAGACTCAGGCGATGATCTTCCGTAGGCTTGACAGTGAGACTCAGCGGATCTTTTTCCGGGAGACCAGCCTTGCCTTAACAGACCTTCTGGGACTGCAAATCCGCTGACTTTTTTAAGCTGTGTTGGACAACGGACGTGTTTTCTGCCAATAGTAGGTGAGGGGAGAGAGTGATTGACAAATAGTTCTTTACTTAAGTGACCTTCTTAGACTATACTTAACATTAGCCTTTTCAATAAGGCTATATACTTTCTTGTCAGCCCCCGATGTAGGGTTGACCGAAAGACCAAAGGGAGGTATACGAACATGAAGAATTACGAAATCATGTACATTCTCATGCCGAATCTTGAGGCGGATGCCATTAAGGCAGAAATCGAAGCCTTACACAAGATCATCACTGACAACGGCGGCAAAATCACCGGCGTCAATGAGTGGGGTATGAGAGACCTGGCCTATGAGATCAAGGAGCAGACCAAAGGTTACTATGTCGTAACCGAGATCACTGCGGAGCCGAAGGCTATTGCCGAGTTCCAGCAGGTTGCTGCCTTCGATCAGAAGGTCATGAGATTCCTTATCACTGTCGCTCACAAGTAAACAGTAAAGGAGAACGTTATGGCTGGATTCAATCGTGTTGTGTTGGTGGGAAGACTGGTTCGTGATCCTGAGCTTCGGAAGACGAATTCCGGAACGAGTGTCACGTCCTTCACAGTGGCGGTCGATAACCCGGGAAAGACGGGCGCTGACAAGACGGCAAGCTTTATTCCATGCACCTGCTGGAGTAAGACAGCTGAGTTCGTCAGCAAGTACTTCGTCAAAGGTTCCCTTATCGGTATCGATGGCCGGCTGAATCAGAGAAGCTACGAGGACAAGAACGGCCAGAAGCGATCGGTCGTTGAAGTCATCGGCGAATCGGTTCAGTTCATTGAGAAGAAAGGTGCTTCCGCTGACGCCGGCGATTCCCAACCGCAGCCGGATGAGACGTCAAATGCTCCGGAAGCCGCTCCGTCGGCTACGCCTGCTGCCCATGAGGGCATCGATGGCGCCGATGACGACCTGCCGTTCTAACGCTTAGCCTTCGGGCCAAGCAGAAAGGATACTTAAACAATGTTCCGTAGAATGAAACCCCGCAAAAAGGTTTGCTACTTCACGAAGAACCATATCAAGTACATCGACTACAAGGATGTCGAACTCTTAAAGAAATACATCTCGCCTTCTGGCAAGATCACTCCGAAGAGAATCACCGGCACCTGCAGCAAGTACCAGAGAATGCTGGCTGTCGCTATCAAGCGTGCCAGATATATGGGTCTGCTTCCGTACGTCGCTGACTAATTAGCGGAAAATGAAAAGCCCCGGTTTGCATCACCCGGGGCTTTTTCTTTGGCTTAGAAGACTAGACCAGCTTCTTACGGATGGCGGTGGAGATGGCATCAACGATGAGGACCATCACCAGTAAGCCCCAGAGCAGGGCCCCTAACTGCGGCCAGTTCTGGTCGCTGGAATAGGAGAGGATAAGACGGCCCATATCACCGGCACCGACAATACCTAAGATGGCGGCATTCCGGAGGTTGAGGTCGAAACGGTAGAGCACGGTGGAAATGAAGTTGGAGAAGACCTGTGGGAAGACGCCGACCCGGATCTTGCTTAAGGTGGTGGCACCACTGGCATCCAAGGATTCCAGGAAGGACGTGTTCATGCTGTCGAGGTCATCGGAATACATCTTGCCGATCATACCCACCGACTGGAAGGAAAGGACCACGACGCCGGTCACCGGACCCACGCCGGTCACCTGCACCAGGATCATGCAGAAGAGAATCTCCGGGAAGGTACGGATCAGAATCAGGAGAACTTCGGAGATGATCGCCCATCTTCCCATCAGCTTATGGGAGGCTAGGAAACCAAACGGAATGGCAAGCAGGGAAGCAAACACGGTCCCTAAGAAAGCAATGCCGAAAGTCTGGAGGCAAAGGAAGAAGACGGATTGGTCGAAGGACCAGGACCCGGTGCCGAAGAAGAGACCGTAATCCGGAATGAAGAATCCTTTGAAGAAACCGGAGACCATGCCTGGGAAGCTCTTGCCCGGACCCGAGAAGAGTCCGCCATAGACGCCGCAGACGATGAAGGCGGCTAAGAAGATGAGGGAGGTGATGAGATTGACCAGCCATAACGGCGGCTGGGAACAATAGGCATCGATATAGGAAACAAACGGCCGATGATGCCAGTCATGCTGATACTGCAGCTTGATTTTGGTCTTCCGGCCTTTCAGCAGATACTTGAAGTCCTTGACGTTATTGCGATAGTGGCGGTTCTCCTTGCGGATGGCCTCGTGATCGTGGAGCGTTAACAAGGTCTGACGATGGCTGTCCTTCAGCTTCCTGAAGTTGGCTTTGGACTCCTTTTCAAGGCTGTCCATAGCAGTGGCATAGGCACTGTCGGCCTCCAGCTTGGCCTGCTGCTGACGGGCTTTGGTGTCCAGCTTCTCTTTCGTGAAGTCAATGCCGGTGAATTCGTTGGTATCCATGTTACATTGTCCTCCGTTTTAGCCAGTTGGAGAAAAGCTGCAGCACTAAGACCAATAAGAAGAGCGGCACCAGAATGGCGCCGATGCAGTTCCACTGGTAGGACGAACTGCGCTCACTGATCTCCAGACCGATGCCGCCGGCGTTGACGTAGCCTAAGATGATGGAGGCACGGATATTGATCTCAAAGGTATAGACGACATTGGAGAGGAAGGCCGGAATGATCTGCGGGAAGATGGAGGTGACGAAAGCCTTGGGCTTGGTCGCTCCGGTGGAAAGAATGGCTTCATACGGATGCATATCGACAGTCTCGATGTATTCGTACATGACCTTGATGATGATGCCGGCAGTGAAGACGGTCATGGCGAAGATACCGGCAAGATTGCCGATGCCGAAGAAAGCCACGCCCATGACGGCTAAGACAGCCGTCGGAATGGTGCGGATGAAGTTCAGGAAGAAGCGGTTGGTCGAAGTGACGACCCGGTTATTGATGATGTTGACCGAGCAGAGGATCATGAAGGGAATAGCGATGAGGGCACCGAAAGTCGTGGCGACGAACATCATGGCAAAGGTCTCCCCGATAAGAGGAATGGCCGTATGGAACATATAGTCGAACCATTGATCCCAGGTGGTGATGAAGCTCATGCCGCCCTGCGGACCGAAGAGCTGCGAGAAAATAGAGCCGAAATTGCTGAGGTTCATCACGGCTTTATCGGGCTCGATGAAGATGAACGAAAGGGCACCTAAGATAAAGACGAGAATCGTGGAAAGAAGAGCATATCCTCGCGGCTTGATTAAAATGCTTCCGTTGGCTTTGACGACACCATAGAAAAGACTGAACGGAAAAATAAGATAACGACTTTCCTTGAGAGTGTTTCTGCTTTTGGTCTTGACACCCTGGTAATGGACCCGGGCAGAATTGGCCAAAGGCTTGACGATTGCGGCGGCATGGTGCCGACGGGTTCCCTCACGGATCAGTGCCTGCTTTTTGTCCTGAGCTTCCTTCTTGAATTTCCGGTAGATAGCCTTGGCTTCAAGATTATCCTGACGGCACTGTCGGACGCGGGCCCAGTAAAGCTGGTGCCTTTCTTTGTAAGGCTTCTCAAAATTGTCGTAACGGGGATCGATGAAGACGGCAGTCTCGCTCATTGAGCCTGCCCTCCTAGCGTCTCATCTTTTTTCAGCTGGCGTCCGTAAATCGTCAATAGGGCATTGTCGTCCAACTGATCCGGAGTGCCGTCGAAAACAATCTTACCGGCTTTGATGCCGATGATCCGGCTGGCATACTTCTTGGTCAGATCGACGTGATGCATGTTGGCGACAATGGTGATGCCCATCGTCTTGTTGATCTTGGCAAAATCGTCCAGAACCTGCAGGGAAGTCAGCGGATCCAGGGAGGCCGTCGGCTCATCGGCGAGGATGATCTTCGGCTCCTGGGTCAAAGCCCGTGCCAAAGCGACACGCTGCTGCTGACCGCCGGATAACTTATCGGCTCTTTCATAGGCTTTATCGAGAATGCCCATCAATTCAAGATTCTTCAGGGCCATCAGCTTTTCTTCCTTGGTATAGACACCAAAGAGGACTTGGAAGAAGTTGTGGTAGCCGACCCGGCCATTCATGACGTTCTTGAAGACGGAGATCCGGTTAACGAGGTTGAACGACTGGAAGATCATGCCGATGCTGCGCCGCAGCTCACGAAGTTCTTTGCCTTCGAGCTGAGAGACGTTTCTGTCATCAACCAAAAGGGTGCCCGACGTAATGTCGTGCATCCTGTTGATTGACCGTAACAGCGTTGATTTGCCAGCACCTGAGAGACCGATGATGCAAACGAATTCACCATCCTTAATACTCAGGCTGATATCATCCAAGCCTTTTGTGCCGTTGGGATAAACCTTGCTGACGTGATCAAATACAATCATCTTCGGAAACGATTACTTGAGGTTAGTGACAGCCCACTTCTGGAAGGCGACTTCATCATCGTAATCCGAGTTGGCAGCATCAACATAACCGGTATGAGAATACAGAGAGAAGACGATGTAAGCCGGAGAAGCCTGACCATCGCCATCGATATCATAGACGGTATCCGTATCATTTTCCTTCTTGGTGCCATCATCATTGACACTACCGGTTGCAGCCATCTTCTTGAAGGCAGTGGCAATAGCAGTACGGGCACCGGTGGATAAGCCAGAACGGACAGCGACACCATCATTGAGGATGCCCTGAGTCAGAGCAACGGTATAGGTTCCGGTGAAAGCTTCATCCTTGCCTTTCCAGTTATCCCACTTGCCATAAGCATCGTTACGGACATCCATATAACCCCACATTGCATCGATCGTGCCATTCATCAGCTGATCGAAGCCAGCGGAATAGGAACTCATGGTAACCATATTGAATTCGCCCTTGGTGGCATCGGCGTTGTTGGCAACCTTCGTCATACCATTGGTCCAGGAGCTGTCCTTGCCCTTTTCATTGTAGAAGGCATAGAGCGGATAGGTGTAGCCAGCCGGAGACGAGGTGCCCATCATACCGACCTTCTTGCCAGCCAATTCATAAAGCTCAACCTTGCCATCCTTATCGGTATCAAAGGCAGTGAGGTTGTCTCTCTTCATGATGCACTCAGCATAGTAATAGGAAGCAACACCGGCAGCCTGACCATGATAGCCATAGCTGAGGTCATTCATCTTGACGAGCTGAGCGGCACGAGCCTCGGCCGAGGTCTTGTTGCCCTTGCTATCCGGAGTCTCATCAATGACCTTGAAGCCATTGCGGGAAGCTCTTAAGAGCATATCGACCTTGCCGGCATTGGAGATCTCGGACTGAGCAAAGACGGAAGCCGTGATGAAGGAAGCATCAATCGAACCGGCAGCCAGAGCCAAACCATCGGAAGCAAAGGACGTACCGGTAGAAATCGTGAAGGTATAGCCAGGGGCATACTTTTCAAGAACAGGCTTTAAGGCTTTGGCATTGGCAGTCAAGTCCATACCCGCCTTCGAAGGCGTCAGCTGCAGACGGATGGTCTGAGTCTTGTTGCAGCCAGTCATCATGCCAGAAAAAGCTAAAACACAGGCTAACAGCTTCACGGAATTCCTCATATAGATTTTTCCTTTCTGGAAGCAGACCTCTGAAAGAGATGGTCACTTCAATTTCTATACAAATTGATTCTACCAAAATTCAAGGGGCAAAGTGTCAAGAAATCGTAAATACCGAGCCGAAAGCGGATTTATCTTGCCCTTAGGGATTTTGTAACGTAAACTATTCTCTCACAACAAAGAAAAAGCCTTTTATGTTTTCAGCTATAGTAGATAAAAAATCGCTTTTTGTTTAAAATCAATAGCATGATCAAGAGTTACAGCAAAGAAGCTGACGAATCCTACACGGAAGGTTTCTTCCCGACCTTTGAGATGATCCAGCATCATCCGCAGGATTTCCGTTTCCTTTATGTCGCTAATGATGCCGTCGACAGCGACGGGGTTGCTAAGCTAAGAACCCTGGTGAAGCCGAATCAGATGATTGTCTCCGACAAGCCTTTTGCGATTCTGAAATCCAAAGAGAACACCCACGTGATCGGCGTCTTCAAAAAGTTCACTGCCACCTTGGACCCCAAAGCCTGTCACTTGGTGATGGTCAATCCCAGCGATATGGGAAACCTTGGCAATGCCATGCGCTCTTTGGTGGCCTTTGGCTATCACGACTTGGCGCTGATTGAACCCTGCGCCGATCCTTTCAATCCGAAAACCGTCCGAGCCTCCATGGGCTCGCTTTTCCATATCCGGATGGAACTCTTCCCGAGTTTTGAAGCTTACAAGACCAAGTATCCCCGGACGCTGTATCCTTTTGTGCTGGATACGTCAAACCCTTTAAGCAAGGTGACTTTCCAAAAGCCCTGCTCGCTGATCTTTGGCAACGAAGCCACCGGACTGCCTCCGGAAATCCATAACGGCAACAATGTCCGCATTGAACAGTCGGATGAGGTCGACAGCCTCAATCTGACGACCTCGATTGCCATCGCTTTATATCAATTGAAACAGCAGGCTTAGAAAAGACTTAGCTGTGTTTCGGCTTTATCGGCTTGGAAAAGGGGCTTCTGCCGTGTCTGGAATTCCTCGCTCCGCCAAGCTTTTTTCAGATAGGGAAGGATGTCCTCTTTCCGCAGGGCCAGCGGCATCCGCTTATGGAAGA
Source organism: Bacilli bacterium (assembly GCA_022647725.1). Classification (GTDB taxonomy): domain Bacteria; phylum Bacillota_I; class Bacilli_A; order RFN20; family CAG-288; genus Enterosoma. The sequence goes on along the minus strand of JALCLG010000001.1, from coordinate 397,572 downwards.
AAGAAACATCCTCGCCGGCTTTCTCCGTCAAAAGGACGAAATGGCCGTTTTGGGTAAACCCTGCCAGATAGAACAGCTTCTCCTGGGGAAAGAATTCTTTTTCGTGCTGGTTCCTGTCCAGTTCAAAGAAGGACGTGCAGGGAAAGACGGCCCGAGAACTTAGATAGCTTTCCCGGTAGAACGGCTTCTCTAAGACGGTCTCCGACCGGGCATTGAGGAAGGGCTCCTCGTTTCCCGGCAACCCGAAGGAAAAACTGCCTAATGCTAAGGTGTTTTTGTCTAAATAAATCAAGCCGGTAGCTGGCGTCATAGGAAAAACATCTTGTTTGGCTTTGATGGAGACGACTAAGCCGGGATAAACCTCAAGATGGCCGCTTTCGTCAGGCTCAATCGAAAAGTGGCGGCACATGTCAGAGGCCTCGGCCGTGGAAAAGCGTCAGGGAGACGGCAAGGTATAAGACGATAGAGACGATATCCAGAATCGTGGAAATCAAAGGCTGCGACATCACGGCCGGATCGATGTGGCAGGCTTTGGCCAGAAGCGGAATGGTGACGCCCAGCCACTTGGCAATGAGGATGGCCACCAGGAAGGTGATGGCGATGACGCTGCTGACGGTGATATAGAAGGCATCCATGCTTCCGCCGAAGTAGGTGCTGATGACGGTTGAATCCTGCGACGTGACGGTGATGATCTTGCTATAGAGCTCTAACAACGTCCAGCCAAAGGAGAAGACGGCCAGAATGCCGCCGGTGATGAGGGAAGACTTGGTCTCTTTCCAGAGCACCTTCCCGTAGTTCTTGCCGCTGACATTGCCCAGGGCAATCTCACGGATGATGACGGTGGTGGTCTGATCGGCAGCGTTGGAGTTGGTGCCCATTACGGCCGTTAAGAAGGCAATCAGAAGCGGGATGGTATTCAGCGGCTCCTGCAGATAGGACAGGGTCATCGAGATAAAGGTATCCAGGAAAAGCAGAATGACCAGCCAGACGGAATAGTTCTTCACCATCTCGCCGACCGAGCGCTTCAGATACGGCTTCTCTGACGGCAAGACGCCGGCGGTGAGCTGACTATCCTCGGTGTTTTCGCTGTTGACGACATCGATGACATCATCGAAAGTGATGATGCCCAGCATCCGCTGGTTCTCGTTGGTGACGGCCATGACGGAGATATCGTATTTCTTGAAGGCTTTGATGACATCCTCCTGATCGGTCGAGATCCGGACGGAGACGAAATCGTCCGTCATCACGGAGCGGAGAATATCGGTCTCATCGCTCTCCAATAACTTATCCAGCCGGATGGTGCCGACCAGTCTCCGTGTCTCATCGACGACGAAGATGGCCCAGACCGTTTCCAGAGGCTGACCTTCCTTGCGGATCTTAGCGATGGCATCGGCGACGGTATCCGTCTCCTTGACGGAGAGATACTCCGGCGTCATCAGGGTGCCGGCCGAGTCATCCTTGAATTTCAGATAGGTATAGACCCGTTCCCGGTCTTTGACCGGCGTGGCTTTCAAGACCTTGCTGACGAGATTGGCCGGCAGTTCATCGACGAAATCCACCAGGTTATCCGTCTCCATCGGGTCGACGATGGCCTGCAGCTCTTCGGAGGTGAAGGCTTCGACGACCTTCTCCTTGTTATCCTGATCCAGCAGGGTAAAGACCGGCGCACTGTCATCGGGGTTGACGGCTTTGAAGAAGAAGAGCAGGTCTTCCGGTTCCAAGCTCTCCAAGGCGGTGACGATGTTATGTGGATCGTAGGTATCGACAGTGACGTTCAGAAGCTTGGTATCGCGGTTATGGATGATCTCTTTGAGGAAGTCGGTGGAGAGCGGATGGTTGATCTTGCCTTTCTGAGAATTATCCGGACGGATTTCTTCCAGTTCGCCTAACATGGCTTCCTCATTCGGGAGGTTGTCGTTTTTCATGTCTTGCATGATCCGTTTCCTCCGTTAATGCAGCAGTCCCGGCAGCATCGCCATCTGGGACTGAATCAATCCGGCATCATAGTGGTCGATGATGATAATGGCCACGGAGAAATAGATGAGCAGGGTCAGAATATCCATCAGCGAAGCAATCAGCGGGCCGGACATGATGGCAGGGTCGATATGGCAAAGCTTCGCTAACAGCGGTAAGTTGGCACCTAAGAGTTTGCTGACAAAGATGGCAAAGAATATGGCTACGGAGACGACCATAGAGATAATCAGATATCCGCTGGTGATGCCACCGAAATCGTTGGCAATGGTGGTCTGTCCGGCATCGGTGACATTCACCAGATGACCGTACAGCTCGACTTCGACCCAGCCGAAGTTGAAGGCGGCGACGATGAGGGCCGTGATGAGCCCGGCCAGGACTTCCTTGCCGATCACCTTCCAGTAGTCCTTCAAGGTGATTTCACCCGTCGACAAGGCTCTTGTGATCGTCGATGTCGTCTGATCGCCGGAATCGCCGCCGGTATCGTTCAGGGCCGGTAGGAAGCAGACCAGGACAGGTAAGGTCAAAAGGGCGCTTTCGAATTTGTTGATGATGACGCTGGTAAAGGTGTTGATGACTAATAGGATGATCAGCCAGATGACATACGACAAAGCCATCCGGTAGGCTTTGGTCTCCAGATAAGGGGTGCTGGTCGGCGTGACGGCACCGGATTTATAGACATCTTCGGTGTTCTCGGCTTCGATGACATCCAGGACATCGTCGAAAGTGATGATGCCTAAAAGGTCGCCGTTCTTGGAGACGACTGGCAGGACCGGCAGATCATATTTCTTGCAGAGCGGGATGGCTTCCTCCTTATCGGCAATCGGGGAGATGAAGGCATAATCCTTCTGCATCACCTCATCGATCTTCTTGTTCTCATCGACAAACATCATATTCTCGAGACGTTGCGTACCGAGAAGGAAGTTATTTCCTTTGTCATCGACCACGAACACGGTGCGCACCGTTTCCAGCGTCTTACCGATTTCCTTGATTTTCTTAAAGACATCCTTGATCAGCGTCCCCGTCGGAACAGCCAGATATTCAGTCGTCATGATGGAACCGATGGTATCGTCGCTATAGGCTGCCAAGGATTCAATCGTCTTCCGGCGTTTGCCGCTGAGGTAGGTCATCACCTTCAGCCGTAAGGGCTTGGTGAGATCCTCGACGAAATCGGCCAAATCATCATCCACCACGCAGTCCAGGACACTGACGATCGTCTTCCGGGGCAGGTTCTCGCAAAGAGCAATCCGCTCCTCCACCGAGATATAAGAGAAGATCTCGCCTAAGAGGTTGTTATCCTTGACCAGGAAGTAGAAGAGGATCACTTCGTTGTCGGTCAGGGCATTGAGGGCTTCGGCTAACGGAATGGCCGAGTTCTCGCTGGCCATCTTGTTGACTTCGGCAATATCGGAAACAATCAGCGCGTGATGAAGGAGGCTGGGGAGAATCGGCTCATTGATCTTCGCCGAGTCATCCTCGATGGTTTTGACATCGATGGCTGCGAGGCGAATGGTTTCGTCCTCGACCTCGTTCCGTTTTTCATTGTCGCTCATGGTGATCTCCCAGGGACGGTTGCTTTTCCCTAGGAGAGAAAAGAACCTTTCTTATTTAACGGATCAGCTCAACGAGACGTTTCTTAAGATCATCGACACTGTGACAGACATTGCCGGGGTTGGCCTTTTCCAGCTGCTGTTGATAACTGGAATCATGGCTGTAACCCGCTGAGAGGATATCGGTATCAATTGAACGCATCATCTGGATGTCTTCCAAAGTGTCGCCGATGTAGAGGACATCCTTTTTCGCCAGTCCATAATCGGTTAAAAGCGCAGTCATGGATTTCTCTTTGTTGGTCCCGTAAGGGGAGCCGGTGTAAGCGCGGATGAAGCAAGAGCTTAAGCCGAGATCGGCTAAGGAAATCTCCAACGACTCCCGGCTCCGTCCGGTTAAAAGGATGACCAGGCATTTCTTCTGGCTGAGGGTCTTCAATAGCTCCGGTATTCCCTTAAAAGGCTTCAGCTTCTTGGATTCCTTGGCATAGTAATCCAAGAAGAAAGCCCAGGCTTTTCTGAAATTGGCTTCACCGACCAGCTTCCGGATGATGCCATCCTCCGTCGGTCCGTAATTCTGATGGATGATGGCCGGCGTGACGTCTTTGAATCCGACGGCCTGACAGGCCTTCGCCATGCAATCGTCTTCCATTGAAAAAGACAGGGTCAGCGTCCCATCGAAATCAAAGGCAAAAGCTGTTTTCTTTTCCATATCGTTTCCATTCTAGCAAAGTCAGCCGGATAAGGCTAACAATAGTTAAGAAAGAGGTTATAACGGCAGATGCGTCTCCGCGGTCGTCAAGAAGGAATCATCCTTGCTGAAGAGGTTCTCGTTGGTATCCGAGCCCTTGGCAGTGGCAGTTACGATGCTGACTTCGTTGATGCGGCGATGGATAGTCCGTAAGCGGCTTCTCAGTTCTCCGCCTTCCAGGAAATAGACCGAGACGGCTTCCCAGACGAACACCCAGGCAGCGATATCGATGACTTCGGAGATGATTTCCCGGTTGAGATCGGAAATGCCCGACCATAAGCGGATGGCGACATCGGTAACTAGCAAGATCACGCCGACCAGCGTTAAGAGGATGGCTGTCTTCCGTTTGCGGGTCAGTGCTAACCTTGAATCATAGAAGGCAAGCTCAATGTTCTCCTCAAAGACGGCCAGCAGTTCATCGACCGTATGGCCTTCCATGTCCTGGATATCGAAGACATAGTTGATGGAATAGACATTGGGGATCCGTTTGTAGGTCTCTTCGATCTTGTCCCAGACGGCCGGCTGCAAGAGATAGTGGCCTTTGTTGCCGACGGAAGTATCGATGAAGTCACTGGCTTTCTGGAAATGGAAGGTGGCCGTCACCAGCATCTTCTCGCTGTCGACGTCATAGAACTTCCGCAAGAGTTCGTCGTGTCCGGCTAAAATGCCATGACCGACCTTCTCCAATTTCTTCAGACTGGGTGTCACGATTTTCATAAGGACTCCTCCTAAGCCAATTCTTTCTTTCCCGTATACAAATCATAATACGCCCCTTTGAGGGCCAGGAGTTCATCCTGTGTTCCTTTTTCAATCACCGTTCCGTGGTCGAGGACGATGATCTCATCGGCATCATGGATGGTGCTGAGACGGTGAGCAATCACCAGGACGGTCTTACTGGCCATCAGCCGGGCCAGGCCATCCTGAATCAGCTGTTCGCTGCGGGTATCGATGTTGCTGGTCGCCTCATCCAGGATCATCACCGGAGGCTGATTCAGGGTGGCCCTCGTGATGCCTAAAAGCTGCCGCTGACCCTCGGACAGGTTTGCGCCATCATCGTAAAGCATGGTGTCATAGCCTTGCGGGGTCCGCCGGATGAAGCTGTCGGCGTGGCTGTCCTTGGCAGCCATCATCACCTCGTCCATCGTTGAATGCCGTCTTACATACCGGATGTTGTCATAGATGGAGCCAGTGAAGAGATGCGTATCCTGAGTGACCATCGATAAGGCCCGTCTTAAGGATTCCAACTTGATCTGCTCAATCGGAATATCATCGTAGGTAATGCTGCCGCTGTCTAACGGATAGAAGCGGGCCAAGAGGGAGATGATGGTGGTCTTGCCGGCACCGGTGGAACCGACGAAAGCGACCTTCTTGCCAGGATAGACGCCGAAGCTGATATGCTTCAGGATCGGTTTGTTGGGAACATAGGAGAAGCAGACATCCTTGAATTCAATCCGTCCCACCAACGGCTTGGTGACGACGCTGCCATCGGCCTGCGGAATAGCCCAGCTGTAACGGCTGGTGAAGCTCTGGGAGTAACCGGTCTCCTTGTTCTTGATCAGGGTGACGGTGCCGTTATCGGGTTCATCCGGCTCATCCAGGAACCTAAAGATCCGTTCTGCACCGGCCGCACAGGTCAGCAGGTTGTTGATATGCATGGCAAAGAAGTTGAACGGCTGGCAGGCCTGTCTTACAAAGACCAGGAAGGAAGAGAGATTGCCGATCTGGGCAATCGTTCCGTCCACTAAAAACAGGCAGCCGATGACGGCCGACAAGGCAAAGTTCAGATAGGCGACGGAGACGTTGACCGGAATAGTCAATTGGGTATGGAAGAAGGCTTTCTCGCTGTTGAGACGCCAGGCTTCGTTGCTGACGAGGAAATCCGCCATCGAGGCTTCCTCATGGTTGAAGGCTTTCTCCACCTTCACGCCGGAGAGGTTCTCCTCGACTTTGGAGTTGACGCTGGCCAAGGCTTCCTGCTGTCTCACGAAATACTTGCGGGTCTTGGCAGTATTGATGACTAGGAAGATGAAGAGAGCAATCATCAGCGGCATCACGATCAGTGACAGCTGCCAGCAGAGCAGGAACATCGAGATGATGGTCCCGACGATATTGCTGAAGGAGAGGATGATATTGGCAAAGGAGTCATTCATGGCCACCACGATGGTATCGACATCATTGGTGAAGTAAGACATGATCTCGCCGTGAGTATGCCTGTCGAAATAGCTGATGGGGAGCCGGTGCATCTTCTCAAAGAGCTCCTTGCGGATCTGGAAGATGGTCCGTTGGGTGAGTCTGACCATCGTCTGCATATAGATGACGTTGGCCAGGACGCCCGTCAGATAGATGAGAGCAATCGGGATGACAATCCGGGTCAGATCGGCCATTTCCTGCTCCTGGGATGCCTGATTGGCCAGATCCGTCTGCAGGGCATTGAGGACATCCTTCGAGAAATAGGTTCCCAGAATATTGGAAAGACTCGACCAGATGACCAGCACCAGGACAAAGCAAAGCAGGATCCGCCGGCCACGGAAATACTTCACCAACCGTCTCATGGTCGGGAAAAAGGCATCAGCTCTGGAGAAGCGGGTCAGTTTGCCACTGTTTGCCATGTCAATGACCCTCCTTCTGAATCGCATCGATGGACTGATAGATGGCATCCGTCTTCAACAGCTCGTCCCTAGTACCGACACCCTCGATCTTGCCATCCTTCATGACCACGATCCGATCGGCATCCTGAATGGTGGAAAGCTTCTGGGAGATGATGATCTTCGTCATTCCCGGAAGCTGGGTTTTCAGGTTCTCCTTGACTTCGCTTTCGGTGATCCGGTCCAAGGCGGAGAAGGAATCATCGAGGATCAGAATCTTGGGTTTACGTAAAATAGCCCGGGCCAGGCAAAGGCGCTGGCGCTGACCGCCGGAGACATTGCTGCCGGTCTGCCCCAATTGGGTGGCAAAACCGTCGGACAGCTGGTTCTGGATAAAGTCATAGCAGCCGGCAATCTGACAGGCTTGTCTGATCTCCTCGTCACTGGCACTGGGATTGCCCCAGAGCAGGTTCTCTTTGACGGTGCCGGAGAAAAGGCGCGGCGACTGGAAGGAGATGGCGATGGCTTTCCGTAAGGTCGCCAGCGAATAGTCCTTGACGTCATGCTCTCCGACATACAGGCACCCCTGGCTGACATCATAGAAGCGGTCAATCAGGGAGACTAAGGTTGACTTGCTGGAGCCGGTCTCACCGGTGATGCCGATAAAGGCGCCATCGGGGATGTTGAGCGTGATGTCTTCCAAGACGTTTTCCGTGGCATCCTTCTTGTATTTGAAGGAAACATGGTCAAAGCGGACACTGCCGTCTTCAACGGCAAGCGTCGAATCGGTGGGATCCACAATCTCGCTTTGGGCTAAGAAGACTGCCTTGATACGGCTGTAACTGGCTTCGGCTCTCGTGAAGATCATGAAGACATTGGATAGCATCGTTAACGAGGCCAAAGTCTGCATCACGTAATCGAGGAAGGTTGCCATGTTGACGATCATCACGGCCTGCTGGTTAGCAATGGCATACTGACCGCCGATCCAGAGGATTCCTAGAACGCAAAGATAGGTCATCAGCTGAATCAAGGCCATATTGAGGGCATTGATGCCTAAGGCCTTGTTGCCTAAGCCTTTGACTTCCGTGTTGACGTCATTGAACTTCTCAAACTCCCGCTCCTTCTTGGCATTGGCTCGGACGAGCTTCATGGCCGTTAAGGATTCCTGGGTTGTCCGGTTGATCTTATCGAGAGCCTGCTGCAGGGAAAGGAACATCGGCTTGGTCAGCATCAGGATGATGATTAAAAGAATGGCCATTGCCGGCAGGATGATGGCAAAGACGATGCTGAGCTCCCGGGAGATCAGCAAGGCAAAGACCATTGAGCAGGCTAACTGCAGCGGTGCCCGCAACAAAGGGCGGATGGTCTGACAGAAGGTATCGGAGATGATCTGGACATCGTTGGTCATCCGGGTCACCAGGGAATTGATGCGGAAGTCATCGAGGTTGCTGAAGGAGAATTCCTGGATTTTCCGGTACTCTTCCTTCCGTAGCTCAAAACCGAGTCCCCGGCCTACCCGGGCCGTGAACTGAGCCGTCAGAATACCGAGGACAAAAGCGATGACGGCAAAGGAAACCATCACGATGGCAACCAGGGTGACAACCGACTTGTCTAAGCCGGTGACCGTGGCACCCGTGCCATCGTATTGCAGCCCCTTCTTCAGTAGGAGATTTGACAGGAACGGAACGGAAATCTCCAAAGCGCATTCGATGATGATGGAGGCAACCGTCACCCAAAAATAGCCCCGGTAGGGTTTTAGGAAACGGACGATAGAGAAAGAGGCGGAATGCTGTTTCTTCATAGGGTAATAGACTGATGCTTAGCTATTATAGCTGAACTTCAAGCGGATTATTTTACTTTTCGATGTCTCTTTGGCTATACTTAATACGAACCTAGGAGGAATCACAGGTTATGAAAGATTTGAAAGGGACGCAGACAGAGAAGAATCTTCAGGCAGCGTTTGCTGGCGAGAGCCAGGCACACACCAAGTATGCCTACTATGCCGCTGTTGCTGAGAAGGAAGGTTATGTCGGATTCGCCGAACTTTTTGAAGAAACGTCGAAGAATGAGAACGAACATGCGGAAGTCTGGTTTAAGTATCTGCATGGCGGAAGCATTCCGACCACAGCTGACAACATCACCGATGCTGCCAACGGTGAGCATTATGAGACGACCACGATGTATCCGGAATTTGCCAAGGTTGCCCGTGCTGAGGGCTTCCCGGAAATTGCCGCGAAGATGGAGCTTGTCGGTGCTGTCGAAGCTCGTCATGAAGCCCGTTATAAGGCCATGCTCGAGTCTCTCAAGACCAATAAGTTCGTCATCAAGGAAGGTGCGGTCATCGTCTGGAAGTGCCAGATCTGCGGTCATGTCCATGTCGGACCGACTGCCCCGGCCATCTGCCCGATCTGCGGCCATAAGAATTCCTTTGCTCCGGAAGTCGTCAACTACGATTGGAAAGCCAAGTAGAGCCTAGATTCCGTATCCGAAAGGAGGTTTCGGCCCACGCCGAAGCCTCCTTTTTCGGTGGTTCTGTCAAGCCCGGACGTTGGCTTGAGGGAACAAAAGATGAAAAACTGTGAAAATATTTTCATAAGCCTTTTCATTCGTTGTAAAATACTTGTATAATAATTCTAATCTAGCAATTAGAATTTGGAGGTTTGCTTATGGAAGATAACAAGAAGATGTACAAAGACAGAGTGACAATTTACGAGGTTGCCAAGGTTTCCGGCGTGTCCTTAGCGACCGTCAGCCGTGTCATCAACAATCATACCAACGTCACGGAAAAGACCAAAAAGGCCGTCAATGACGCCATTCAGAAGCTGGGCTATAAGCCGAGTGCTTTGGCGCAGGGCTTAGCCAACTCCCGTTCGACCAATATTGGCATCATGATCCCGTCGACCGGCTACAACTATGTTTCCAACATGCTCGATGGCATGATCGATGTTGCCAAGATCTACGGCTATATCACTTCGATTTTCATTACCAAGAGAACCAAGGAAGATGCCGCTGCCGTCATTGAATCGCTCATCAAGAGCCATGTCGATGGCGCCGTCATTTATGATGATGAACTGGGCACCGATGAGATACGTTCCATCCAGAACTACCATATTCCGCTGATTGTCATCGGCCACGATATGGAAGGCGAGGCCTTAGGCTCGATTGAAATCGAGTACAAGGATCCGGTCATGGATGTCGTCAAAGAGTATCTCCTTTCCGGCCACGATGACGTCTATCTGCTCGACATCGTCAATCAGGGCAAGATGCTGGATGAGATCCGCGACGGCTTAGTCGAATACGGCAAAGCCAACGGCAAACATATCCAGTCGGTCACCTTCAACGATTCCTATGGCATTGTCTATGCCGGCATGAAAGAGTTCTTCAAGGATCATCGGTCGGGCTACTTTGTCTGCCCGCGGGATTCCTTAGCTGCGGCGGTCGTCAATGCCGCCAAGGATAACGGCTTAAGCTGCCCTGGCGATGTCCAGGTGCTGGCTGAGATCGGCTCCAAGTATTCCTACATCATCCGTCCGGAGATTTCCTCGTTCTCCATCGATATGTTCAAGGTCGGCTCCATTGCCGTCCGTATGCTGACGAAGCTTTTGGACAATTCGGCCACCGCGAAGGATAAGACCTTCCGTATCCGGGCCGTCTTCAATAAGAGAGAGACTACCAAGTAGTTTCTTTCCCATCCTTTTCCGAGGAGGCAACCATGATTCGTTTTCCTAGAGCCGTTTCTTTTGCAGGGACGATCGATACCAAGCTTTTAATTATTATTCTGGTCAGCGTCCTGACCCCGATCCTGATTGTCGGGATTGTTTTCCTGGTGCTTCATCTTTCCCGCCGCCGCTATGTCAGCTTAGCCAAGAAGCAGCGTCAGCAGTATAACGACACCCACATGCAGCTGACCGCCGATTGCAAAGGCATGGTCGGACGGTTGGGTGCCTTAGGCAAGTATTCCGATCAGTACAACGTCCTCTATCTGGAACGGAACAAACAGTACGATGATCTCCTTTCCAAACGGGATCAGGATATGGCTGTTTCCCTGGATAGCCTGGATGCTTTGATCAGCGAGAAGAACTTCAAGTCCGTCAAGGAAGTCTGCTCGCAGACGCAGGTCTCCTTAGAGGCCTATATCAAGGCCGTCAGCGATTTCGGCGAAGACCTCTCCGCTCTCCTTCGGGATGATTCCGATACCCGGGAAGGATCCTTAGGCGTCAAAGAGAAATACCGCAAGCTCAAGGATTTCTATACCCGCAATGCCACGGTCTTAAAGCCGCTGGAGCCTTCCTTTGATGTCCTCTTCCAGAATGCCGAGAAAGTCTTCATTGAATACGATACCCTGACCGATAAGGCCGAATACGACAAGGCCAAGAAGCTCTTGCCGCCCTTGGATGACACGCTCAGGTATGTGATTGACATCATGAATGATCTGCCGACCTTTGTTTCGCTCTCGCAGGTCGTCATTCCAGAGAAGCTCACCAAACTGGAAGCCGATTATCAGTCTTTGGTTCAGCAGGGCTATGTCCTGGATTATCTGGCCGTCGAAGCCAACATCAAGAACATGCATGATGAACTGGGCAGCATCAGCGAGCAGCTGGTGGGTCTGGATATCTCTGGCGTCAAAGACAAACTGGACAGCATGCAGGCCCGGATTACGGATATCCTGGTGCAGTTTGACAATGAACGCAACGCCAAGGTTGCCTTCAATAAGTCGCAGGACACGATCCTCACCTCCACCTATGAGCTGGAACGTCAGTATTCCCGGCTGATGAATCAGATGCCGGATTATCGCAAGACCTATACGCTGGATAAGCGTTATGTCGATCAGATGAGTTCCCTCAAGAACGATATCGAAGCCATCAGCTTCCTCAAACGGGATCTGGATAGCTATATCGACACGTCCAATAAGCAACCTTATACCGTGGTTTATAAGAAGGTCACGGATCTGCAGCGTGAGATCAAGAAGGTGGATCAGACGATGCAGGACTACAGCACCTATCTCGATTCCCTCAAGACCAAGAGTCAGGAAATCTATGTGGGCTTACGCAACTACTACCTGAAGCTGAAGAAGGCGCAGTATCAGATGAAGAATCAGATCGGCGTCGACAGCTTCAGCGACAGCGAAGCCCCGACCTTCAAGGCGCTTTATGATGAGATTGCCGTTCTGGATCAGCTGCTCATCACTCAGCCGGTGGATGTTCCTAAGGCCAGCGAGGAGTTTGCTCCCTTTGTCAGTCAGTGCGATGAACTGGTCAGCGTCATCGAGAAGAAGAGCATCGAATGCAAGAATGCCGAGACGGCCATTGTCTATGCCAATGCCTACCGCGTCGAATATACCGATAGCCGGCCGTTATTGGATACCGCCGAGAAAGCCTTCAATGAAGGCGATTTCGACCGGGCTTTGGAAAATGCTCTCAGTGTCATCAAGTCGTTCTCTGCTCAGCAGCAGAATACGGCCGCGACGACTCAGCCCTAAGGATTTATGTCGGACGACTTCATCTATTTCGATTGTAGCGCCACCACCCAGCCTTATCCGGAAGTGCTGGATACCTTTCTGAAGGTTTCCCGGGATGATTTTGCTAACCCCTCCTCGAACCATGCCCTTGGCTATCAGGCCTCCGCGATGTTAGAGAAGGCGAGAGCCCAGAGTGCCAAGTATTTAGGCTGTCTGCCGGAGGAAGTCATCTTCACTTCCGGTGCCACCGAAGGCAATAACCTCGCCATCAAAGGCGTCGCCTATCATCAGAAGAGCTGGGCCAAACGGCTCATCACCACCAAGGCCGAGCACCCCTCGGTCCTCTCTGTTTTCAAGGAACTGGAGACGGAAGGCTTTGAGGTCATCTATCTCGATTACGATAAGGACGGAAAGCTTGATTTCCAAGAGCTGGAAGCTGCTTTGAACGAGGAGACCTCGTTAGTCTCGATCATGGCGGTCAACAATGAGACCGGCTATGTCTTTGATATCGCCAAGGCTTCATCGCTGATTCATAGGAAAAGCCGTGCCTATCTTCATGTCGATGCCACTCAGGCCATCGGCAAGATGATTCTTCCCAAGGCCTCGTACGATCTTCTGACCTTCTCCGGCCATAAGATCGGCGGCCTCAAAGGAAGCGGCATCCTCGTCAAGAAGAAAGCCGTCCTCCTGGATCCTCAGATCCTCGGCGGCGGACAGGAGAAAGGCTACCGTTCCGGAACGTCCATGTTAGGACTGGACTGCTCGTTAGCCACAGCCCTACGGATTTCGACCGAGACGTTGCCTCAGCGCCTGAAGCAGGCTCAGCAGGTCAATCAGGCCTTGCGGGAAGGCTTAAGTCCGATGAAGGAAGTCGTCATCACCTCGCCGAAGGAGGCCTCGCCTTTCATTCTGAACTTTGCCCTCACTCAGCATAAAGGCAGTGTCGTTGCGGAAGCCTTGAGCAATGCCCATATCTATGTTTCGACCACCAGCGCCTGCTCCAGCCGGGAAGTCGGTAAGAGCTATGTGCTGGAAGCTGCCGGCTATGATGATGTCATCAGTGCCAATTCCATCCGCCTCTCTTTCTCCGGAAACGAGACGTTGGAACAGGTTCAGGTGTTCCTGAAAACCCTGACTGGGATTCTTCAGGCTCTCAAGGCAAAGGAGTAATCACGATGTCCACAGATATGATCATTGTCTTCTTCGGGGAGCTATCGACCAAAGGCAAGAACATCATGGATTTCATCCGCCTTTTAGGTCACAACATCCGGTATGCTTTACGGTCCTTCAAACGCCTCGGCTTTGAAATCAAGAAAGATCACATCTATGTCCTTCTCAATGGCGAGAACTACGAGGATGTCAAAGCCGCGTTAAGCAAAGTCAGCGGAATTGGTTCTTTCGCTTTAGCCAAAGCCATTGAGCCGGATATGACTAAGATTGAAGAAGAGTCTCTCCGCCTTTATCAGTTAAGCGGCAAGACGACCTTCAAGGTTCAGGCCAAGCGTCCGGATAAGACGTTTGCCTTCACCAGTGACCAGATCAACCGCGAGGTCGGCGCCTATATCCTCACCCATGTAACGACCAGCAAAGTCGATGTCCATACGCCGGAGCTCCTTATCCATGTGATGGTCCGGAAAGAGGCCGTCTATGTCTATGCCATAAAGGACAAAGGCTTAGGCGGCTATCCCGCCGGGATTGCCGGCAAGTCCCTGCTTTTGATCAGCGGCGGCATTGATAGCCCGGTTGCGGGTTATCTGATGATGCGCCGTGGCGTCAAGATCGAAGCCATTCACTTTGCGGCTCCGCCTTATACCTCGGCTCAGGTCATCGATAAGATCCATGACCTGCTGCATGTCCTGAATCAGTATCAGCCGGATATCAAATTGTATGTCGTTCCGTTCACGGATCTTGAGAAGAAGATCTATGAGGTTGCCGGTCCGAGCTACTGTGTGACCGTGATGCGCCGGATGATGCTCCGCATCAGCGAGTCGATTGCCTATTCCCATAACGATCTCGTCCTCTCCGGCGGGGAATCCATCGGTCAGGTCGCCAGTCAGACCTTGCCTTCGATGAAGGTCATCGAGGAATGCTCCACGATGCCGATGATAAGGCCGTTGGCCTGTTATGATAAGACGGAGATCATCGAGATCGCTCAGAAGATCGGTACTTTCGATATCTCCATCCGCCCTTATGAGGACTGCTGCACCATCTTCCAGATCAAGGATCCGGTGACGCATCCCAAGCTTGAGGACGTCAAAGCCATCGAGGCTGCCTTCGACTGGCAGAGCATGGTCAAAGACTGCGTCAAGAACACCAAGGCCGAGCATATCAACCTCGATAAGGAAGAAGAGTTCTAGGAAAGGATGAAAACCGCTCCCGGATTGGGAACGGCCTTTTTTTGTCACCAATAAAAATAGCTTATTTTATCGTTTTTATGGTAGAATATTTTAAAAACAAGAGAAAAAGCATAGAAAAACAGCTAATTTTTAGTAAACACTAACTGGGTCAATAAGCTCAAAGTTTCCACTCATTTTCATTTTCTGTTCACGAATTTATCGGAGGAATCCTATGAAAAAGATTGACTGGCACACATTCTATAAGAAAAAGTCTTTTTGGGTCCGTTTCCTCAGGTTTGCCTTGCAGGTGGTGGCCTTCTTCCTCTTGCCGGGTCTCTTCATCCAGGCCTTCTTAGGGATCGGAACCCTGATCCAGGACATCTGTGTCGGCAGTTATTCCGGCTTGGCCAGCGCCCTGTTCCCGACAGTTCTCTTGCTGTTGGTGACGATTCTTTTCGGCCGGTTCTTCTGCGGCTATCTCTGTGCTTTCGGTTCCTTAAGCGATGGGATGACCTTCATCGGCCATGACCTCTTCGGTTTGAAGACACGGATGCCGGAGAAGGTCGATCAGATTCTTAAGTATATGAAATATGCGGTCCTCTTGGCTTTCTTCATTGCCTTCTTCTTTACCTTGACCCCGATGGGAGACTGGGATCCGTGGTCGAGCTTCGGAACCCTGTTTACGATTCCGATGTCCGCCGAAAACTATAAGACGGCCTTCACCACCTTGCTTCCAGGTACCTTGATTCTTCTTGCTATCCTGATAGTGGAGATCTTCTATCAGCGTTTCTTCTGCCGCTATCTTTGCCCGATGGGAGCGTTGTTCTCCTTGGCTTCCCTGTTACGGATTACCAAAATCAAGAAAGAGCGGAGCAACTGCGGCATCTGCCGGATCTGTGCCAATGCCTGCCCGATGGGAATCCCGACTTACAAATATGATGTCATCAAGAGCGGCGAATGCATTGACTGTCTCGAATGTGCGCTGAGCTGTCCTCGCAGTAACCCCGAGGTTACCCCGCTTCCTAAGAAGGCGGGCTACTGGGCCATGTCCGTGCTTTCCGTATCGACGATAGGCTTGTATTATCTTGGCAATATCGCCGTCAATAATATCTTTGCAACGGCCACCATTGCTAACGGAACAGCCTATGCCGATGGCGTCTATCAGGGCAGCGGCCAAGGCTTCCAGGGCACGGTCACGGTAGAGGTCACCATCAGCGGTGGCAAGATCACGAGTATTACGACCGTCTCGGAGTCGGATGATGCTGAGTATGACAATGCCTTCAGCACCTTGGTTCCGGAGATCATCGCCAATCAGTCGACGTCCGGCGTCAACACCGTCAGCAACGCCACCTATTCCAGCAAAGGCATCTTGGCAGCCGTCAGCGATGCTCTAAGTCAGGCTTCGACTTCCTCCTCTTCGACCTTGACCAGCACGTCTTCTGCCAGTACGGCTTCGACCTCGAAAGCGACCTCCACCTCCGTCACGGTCTCGGTAACGACTTCCTCTTCCACGGCCACGGCCGTCACGTACAAAGACGGCACCTATCAGGGCAGCGGCACCGGCTACCATAACGGCACCATCACCCTCAGTGTCACCATCAGCGGCGGCAAGATCACAACCATCACGACCGTCTCGGAATCCGACTCGTCGTCTGATTCCCATGAGAACCATTATCAGACGGCTTTCGATACAATCATTCCGAAGACCATTGCCAACCAGTCCACCTCGGGCGTCAATACCGTCAGCGGTTGCACCTTCTCCAGCAACGGCATCTTGACGGCCGTCAAGGCAGCCTTGGCCTTGGCTGCGGCCTAGTCCTTATGAAATCGCAGATAACCTTCTTTTCCTTAGGAACCGTCAACACCCTGTTAGCCTATGGCCCAAACGCGACAATAGCCTTAGAAAAAGTACAGAAACGGATTGAGGAAATCGATGACGCGATGTCCGTCTTCAAAGATGACAGCATTGTCAGCAAGATCAATCAGCAAGCCGGTATATTACCAGTAGTTGTGCCTAAAGATATATTTGACGTTCTTTCCTGTTCTCAGGAAATTGCTAATGCCAGCGGCGGTGCTTTTGATGTTACCGTCCGACCTTTAAGTCGTCTTTGGGGCTTTGGCACGAAGCTGAATTTCATTCCTCCGGCTAAGGACATCCAAGGCCTGCTTTTGGGTGGCCTGGTCGACTTCCGTCAGCTGGTCCTGAACCCGAAAGAACAGACAGCCTATCTGCGTCAGAAAGGAATGTCGATTGACTTGGGCGGGATAGCCAAAGGCTATGCCGCCGATGAAGCCAAGAGGATTCTGAAGGAAGAAGGCATCACGGCCGGTCTTATCAATCTGGGTGGCAACGTCCTGGGTCTGGGATCGTTTGACAAAGAGAAACCTTGGAAGGTCGGCATCCGTAATCCTTTCACGGCTAATGGGGAGTATTTCACCATCCTGTCCATTACGGAAGAGACGGTAGTGACCTCCGGCATCGATCAGCAGTTCTTCATCCAGGATGGCGTTGTCTATCACCATATTCTGGATCCCCGCACAGGCTATCCGAGTTAGAGTGGACTGGTGAGCGTCACTGTGATTGGCAAGGAGAGCATGGTTGCCGATGGCTTAGCCACGGCCTGCTTCGTCCTGGGCAAAGACAAAGGAGCCGAATTAGCTAAGAAAGAAGGCTATCAGACCCTCTTTGTGACAAAAGAAGGAAACGTCTATTCCAGTTTCCAGACACCGCTGGCGACTCCGGCTAAGTAAGAAACTTAATGCATCAGAAAAGGCTGCCTCAAGTCGGGGCAGCCTTTTTGAGTCTTGGAATTATCTTATCTACTTCTTACGGACAAAGAGGAGAACCAAGGCACCGCAGGCAGCGACGATACCGATGATGCCGACAACCATGCCGACGACACCGAGAGTCTTAGCGCTCTTGGCAGCAGCATTGGCAGCATCTGCATCGGACTTGGCAGCAGCGGCATCCGAGTTGGCGGTAGCGGCGGCAGCATTGGCGGAGGTAGCGTTGGCGTTAGCAGCCGAGGCAGCAGCGTTGGCAGCGGCAGCGTCAGACTTGGCACTGTCAGCTGTTTCCTGAGCCGAAGTAACCGGATCCTTATAGCCGGCAGCCTGAGCGATGGTCAGGGTGAAGTCCTGGAAGTATTCGGAGGAAGTCGTAGTCGAACCACTCCAGCCAGGGACGACCTTCAATTGGATGACATCAACGGTGAACTTGTAGGTCCCAGCAGTAGTAGGAGTTCCGGTGATGGCGCCATTAGTATCCATAGCCAGACCATCCGGAAGAGTCGAACCAGCCTTCAGGGCATAAGAGACAATATAGTTGGTCGTCGACGTGTTGTTACCCGTGCCAGTCGTGACATCGTGGGTGTAAACCTTCTCAGACGAGAGCTGAGCTGTGAACGCAGTTCCGGCAGTGCCTTCGGTCTTATCGATGGCAAAGGTCGGGGCAACATTCAAGGTTACCTTGACATCCTTGGTAACCCAGTTATCGGCATGAATGGTGACTGTAGCAGTATAAGTACCATTGTTGGCAATATTGCCAGAGAGAATACCATTCGTGGTTAAGGAGACGCCGGCCGGAAGATTATCGGAAGTGTAAGAGATGTTGGTCGTTCCGAAGGTCTTGGTATCGGTGATGCCGATATCATAGGAGAAATCAATGCCGGCACCGGCATCCAGCGACTGATCCTTCCAGGCATCTAAGCCCAGATGGTTCTTCTGCTGGTTGGAGTTGGCAGTGACATAGAGGAAGCGATGAGCCGACTGGCGGAAGTAATAGTAGAGAGTCCATAACTCAGTACCATCCAGGACCGGAACCTTCTTCGTCGAATCCCAGGTTCCAAAGTACTTGGTGACGGCAGCATCCGTCGTAGCACCGCTCATGCCAAGCAAGGCATCGCAGCCAGCAACACGGGCCATATAACCATTGGAGTAGGTACCGATATAAGTGAAGGAACCGGCATCGGTCTCGGCATAGCCATCGAAGCCCCATTCACTACGGAGCAGATCCGTCATCAGCTTCGGATTGTCGTAGCAGTTGACGTAACCGATGGAGTTCATGGCGCCCATGATGCCCTTGGTCTTGCCAGCCTCGACCGCATAACGGAACGGCTTGAGGTAGATTTCACGCATTGCCTGCTCCGAAACGAAGACATGGATGCCCGATCTCTGAGTTTCCTGATCGTTGAGAGCAAAGTGCTTGGTATAGGCATAGAGTCCCTTCTTCTGAGCAGCGGCAATGGAAGCCGCAGCAATCTTTCCACCTAACAGACCATCTTCGGAATAGTATTCGAAGCAACGGCCGGAGAACGGCGAACGATGGGTATCCATAGCCGGACCATACCAGCCATTTCTCTGACCCCATAATCCTTCTTCGCCCATGGCATTGCCAAATTCAGAAGCCAGTTCAACGTTGTATGTAGAAGCCAAAGTTGCTTCACAGGAAAAGTCAACACGATAGATGCCAGAAGGACCATCGATATCAACAGCAACAGCTTTGCCAATACTAGCAGCACCGCCATTCTTCCAACCGCAGGACTCGGTCATTTCAACGATTTCCGTAAACGGCATTTCATTGAGAGCCTGCTGGTACTTCGGATCATCGTAGGCTAACCCATCCAGATCAGCGAATTTGACGCTGGTAGCGGTGGAACCTTGGTCATAGTCGGAACCGAAGGCAGCCACGACATCGGCCTTGGTCTTCTTCATCGAAGCAACCTGATAATCGCCGACATCCGTTGTTCCTTCCGAATTGGCAGCAGTCATCATGGAATTGATGAGACCAAAGGTGGAATCCGTCAGCTGACCATCGGTAGCGGTCGGAGCAGAAGGAGTGACCAGATGGTTAGCGGAAGCACGAGTCATTGCCGTGAACTTGACGCCATCGCCTTCCATCGGCAGCGAACGGTTCGGATTGACCTTGGTCGTATCCGGAACGTAATTGCCGGAAGCATCCTTCTTGGTCTCATAGGTCGAGAAGAGGTTCTTGACCTGATTGTCGGTGACACCATCGGTCTGATAGTCGATATTGCTCGCCGCCGTGAAAATGGCGCTGCCACCATCGACCGTGTGAGAATCCGACTGAATGCCGACAACAATCTTGCCCGCATCAATCTCATAGCCGTAATGGTCATCCTTGTTGGCATCATTGTAGTCATAGGAAGCCATATCTTCGGCATTGAACTCAATGGTCACATCTTCGCTGGCGCCAGGAGCCAGGAGACTGGTCTTGGCAAAGCCAACGAGATTACGGCTGGCCTTTTCGATGCCGCCGTCCTTATAATCCGGATTGGCAAAGGCCTCGACGACCTTCTTGCCAGCGACAGAACCGGTATTCTTAACGGTGACGACCATATCCACAACCTTGGAATCCTTGGTCAGAGCCGTGGCCTCAGCACCATCGATGGTGGTTGTCTTCAGCGTCATCTCGAAAGTGGTGTAGCTTAAGCCATAACCGAACGGATAGACGACGTTGTCCTTGTACCAGGTCTCACCATCGCCGGCCTTGGCAGCATCCTTATCGGAGGCCATGGTCTCATAGTACTTATAGCCGACATAGATGCCTTCCTCGTATTCCACATACTTATCCAGCTCACCGGTCTTGGTGAACGTGGCTTTCTGATCCGCAGTAGCTGAAGCCGGAGCGGTTAAGGAGTAGTTGGTCGTCGTGCCATCATCCTGAGAGGCACGGTTATCACCGAAGTTCTTGTAAGTCGGATCCTTGGTGAAATCGCCAGGGAAGATATCGACGGTATGGCCCGACGGATTGGTCGTGCCATTGAGAATGGTGCCTAAGGCATAGAAGCCCGTGCCGCCAGGACCGCCAGCCCAGATGATGCCGCCGATGTTATCATCTTTGGCAACCGAGCCGAGTTCGATCGGGTTCGAGGAATTGACAACTAAGACGATCTTCTTGAAGGCCTTAGAATCCTCGACCATCTTGATCATCTGTTTTTCGTTATAGGATAATTCAAGATAGTGAGTATCCTTGGTGTACTTCTTGGTGCCATCACTGGCTTCATCGCCGACTTTGTCGTTCTTATAGTCATCGACGACATTGGTCGTCGGAATATCGCTGCCTTCGGAACCGGTTCTCATCAAGTAGATGATGGCGGCATCGCTATAGGCACCGAACGTATTCTTGACGGCATTGTCATAGTCTTCAACCGGCGTTTCGCCGACATCAATGATACCGCCGAACATTCCGGTAGCCGAATGACGTCCTTCGCCGGAACGCTTGGTATCATTGTAGAAAGCCTTGAGGCCAGGATTGATGTTGAAGCCAGCGGCTTCCAACGCTTCATAAGGGCCAACGGCCTTATAGTAGCCTTTCGTGGCACCGCTGCCACCGCCGCCGATGTTCGGAGTTAAGGAATTCTTGCCGAAGACAGTGATGTTTTTGGCACCGGTCAACGGAAGGGTATTGTTGTCGTTCTTCATCATAACCATACCTTCTTCAGCAATCTTGGTGGTCAGATCCCGGGCAGCATTGGCGGAGTCCTCATAGGTGGCATAATCCGTGTAGAAGTTCTTCTTGACCGTACCGGCAGACTGCTTGATCGGGGTGATGGCAGTGAGACCCGTTACCGAAGAACCGGCCTCCACGCCGCAAAGCCCGAATCCTAAGACACCGACGACAGCTAGAAACAAACTTTTCTTGTTTTTCATATGTTTTTTCCTTTCTTTTTGACCCCTTCGTACGATAGACGGCCAACTTAAAAACGCGTCTCTGGACTCCCTCCTTTTTGGTTTTTGTCAATCACACCTACCGGTGTTCTTGAACTGAAAAAAGCATAAACGTTAAAGGGCTTACATTGTCAAAAGGTAACTTATCCTTTTTTCGAGATGGCGCCAACTTGAAAGGTTTTGCCCTCTTAGTTTCTTGCAAGGTCTCCGGGGAAGATGACGGTCAGCTCAAAGATTCCGCCCTTAGCAGAAGTCGTCAGGGTACCGTCATAGGTGTCCATCACGGCCTGAATGCTTTTCATGCCAAAACCATGGATCGTTTTATCCTCTTTGGTCGTTTCCAGCTGCCGATCCTGATAGACCAGATTTCCTTCATAGTAATTAAGCTCAGATAAAATGACCATATTTCCCTGCTTTTTCAGATTGACGGAGACAACCCGCTTGCTGACTTCCGGAAGCTTGCTGACGGCTTCAAAGGCATTGGAAAGGATGTTTTCAAATAAAGAATAAAGGTCTTCATCGGTTAAGAAGGCCAGGTCGTTGCTGTCTCCCGAGAAAGTGAAATTGATCTGATGAGAGGCAGCATAATCACTCTTGGAACCAAGGACATAGTTCAGGGTTTCCCGCGGGGTCTTGACCTTCAGATTATAGTTATCCAAGGCTTTTTCCATGTTTTCAATCTGTTCCGGCGGGACCTTGCCGTCAAAGGAATGGATGAAATGCCGGAGGTCGTGAAGCGCCAGGCGGACATCCTGCTGGGCGTTCTCCTTAGCGGCCTCGTTGGTCTTTTCAAGATCGTAATTCCGTTGCAGATCAGCATATTCCTTTGCCTTCTGGCTGCGGTCAGCGTAAAGGTAGGCGAGGATTCCGAAAGGAAAAGCGAAGAGGAGTAATCCCACCCCATAAAAGAGGGCATTCTCATGATTGAACTGGTTGACGATCAGCAGCAGGCTATCAATGGCAAAGGCCACGATGAAAAGACCAAGTGCCGGTGCGTAATTAAAGGCATAGCCTTTCAGCTTTCGGAGACGGAAATAAAGGAAGAGACCGAACAAGGCATTCAGGAAAACAAGCAGCAACGCCAACGTCAGATAAGCCACGGACGTGGGGCCGGTCTGCAAAAGAATCAGCAAGGCAGCAGCTTTCAGGCAGACATCAAAGGAGAAGGCAATTAACGAGAAAATCAGCAGCTTTCCTGTCGGTATCTTCAGGACATAACGGAAATAGAGCAAGGATCCGAAGATGACAATTCCATAATAAAGGAACTGATAAACACTATAGAAAATAGTCTGGAAGTTTTCCCACATCTGTGTGAAGGCCGACATCCGGAAGTCATTGATCATCTTCCGGATGACATATTCCAATCCGATGGAAACACCGCCGACCGTCAAAGCAATTAAAGCAGAAAAAAGAAGGTAAAACTTCCGACTCCGTTTCCCTTCGCCGAGAAAAGCCAAGCAGACGGAGATAACAAAACCCACCAGAAAACACGCTTCCAGGCAATACCATCCGACCGTGCCCTCTTCCAAATAGACGAGGTAAAGCATAGCCTATTTTTCTCCTGTCAGATACTGGATAAGGTCATGCTTGAAATACTTTTTACGAGGGTGAGAAACCTTAAGAACATCTTTTCCAACCTTAACGAAATACCATTTCATATTATCGACATGGCTGAGATTGACGAGAAAGCATTTGTTGCATAGGGAGAATCCCAGTCCCGAGACTCGTTCCTCGATGTCTCCCAGTTTGCCCCGGAAGGATACCGTCGTGGCATCCGTATGGATGGTGATGAAATGGCCGTTGACCGAGAAATAGGTGATGTCGGAACTGTCGAAGGTATAGACTTTGCCTTTGCAGGTAAAGACAAGATTGCTGTCGCTGGTCGTCTTGATATCTCTTAAAATACGGACCATCTTCAGCTTCAGGGCCTCATAGGTGAGAGGTTTGAGAATGTAGTCGATGGCATTGACGGTATAGCCTTCGATGGCAAACTGACTGTAATCCGTCAAGAAGACGATAGGTGTCGTATCCTGCTTCTCCCGGATTTTCTCCGCCAGGCTCATGCCATCGAGTCCGGGCATCTGGATGTCCAGGAAAATGAGATCGAAGTTATGGCAGTACTTGTTGAGGAACTCCAGGGAATCATGAAAAGGATACACCGCAAAAGATAAACCGGTCTCTGTACTGTAGCGGTTCAGAAACATGGACATCTGATCGGTGACTTTCTTGTCGTCGTCGACGAGTGCGATTCTCATAAGTTAATCACCTAAGTATCCTTTATTGAGAAGAAGAGTTGGTTTCTACCCCTCATTCTAGCACGGAAACGGCATGAACTGATAGGGTATGAAGACACTTATGCCACCAAAAAACCGCCCTTTCAGGCGGTCTTTTCTGTGCTGATGACGACTACTTCTTGACGTTAGCGGCAATGGCCTTGTTGGCACTGTCGACTAAAGCCTTGAACTCAGTCGGGTTCGTGGCAGCAAGCTCACTGAGCATCTTGCGGTTAAGCTCGATGTTGGCTAACTTGAGGCCATACATGAACTGCGAATAGCTGGTATTGTTGGCTTTGCAGGCAGCCGAGATACGGCGGATCCAAAGCTTACGATAGTCCTGTTTACGTTCCTTACGTCCGTTGAAAGCATACCAATCAGCTCTCATCACGGATTCTTTAGCAGTCTTATACAGTCTATGACGGGCACCGAAGAAACCTTCGGCTCTCTTCATGATACGCTTACGGTTAGCGTGTCGGACGGTTCCACCCTTGACTCTCATGATTCAATTACCTCTTTCGTTTAACGACTGATAAGGCCCTTCATCTTGATGGTCTGAACATTGTTTAAATATCTGGCCTTACGGTTGTGAACGATGTTCTTGTGCTGCTTGTTGTGCGAGAGGTGGGAAGTGTTCTGATTCCACTTCTTGATCTTTCCCGTCGCCGTAATCTTAAATCTCTTAACAGCCCCACGCTTACTCTTCATTTTAGGCATAGTGATACCTCCTATTTCTTGGGACTAACCATCACGAAGTAATCCCGACCCAGCATTTCCGGAGAACCCTCGACAATACCGTAGTCTTTGATCTGATCAAGGAAGTAGTTCAGCGTGGCCGTGACAATATCCATACGCTGCGACATTCTGCCCTTGATGAAGACGGCAACCTTGACCTTCATGCCATCCTGCAGGAATTTGATGCCTGCCTTGGCCTTGGTTTCAAGATCGTGCTTATCGGTTGTGGCCGTGAAGCGGATTTCCTTGATGACAGTCCTCTTTTGGTTCTTCTTGGCTTCTCTTTCTTTTTTGTCCTTGTCGAATTTGAACTTGCCGTAGTCGAGGATTCGGCAGACAGGCGGATTGGCCTGGGGCGAAACGCAGAGAATATCCATATTCAGATCCATGGACTTCTGCAGGGCTACACGCATCGGGACAACACCGAAAGACTCACCATTAGGTCCAATCAGCAGGACTTCCTTGAAATGAATCCTCTCATTGACCAAGTCGGAATTGTAATTCCCTCTCGGCCGGAACGACGGCTTCGACTGATAATCGTTTGTTATAAGACTATTCCTCCATCGAGATACTTAACGAAAAAGCGGACTCCGAATCACAGGAGCCCGCTTTGACAATGCTTTGAGGATGATCCGCTAACACCCTGCCCAACTCAATGGACAGCAAGCAGTCATCTTTTTGTTAGGCATTTGACCTACCGGAACATTATCCAGTCAGGTGAGAACGGGCGTTCTGCTTTCCTATATGCGATTTTTCGCGTTAATAAGTATAGACGAGACATCAGCGGATGTCAACTTTTTTCACGCTAAGAATCCAAAAACGCTAAGAATCAAAGAAAAACGCTGGCGGTTTCCCGCCAGCGTCTGCTTTACTTCACCGTTCCGAAGATACGATCGCCGGCATCGCCCAGACCCGGGCAGATGTAGGCATTCTCATTGAGGCAACGATCCAGACAGCCGATGGTGACCGGAATATCCGGATTGACCTTGCAGAAGGCAGCGATGCCTTCCGGTGCGGCGATGATGGCGATGAAGTGGATGTTCTTGGCGCCATGCTGCTTCAGCAGCTCAACGGCACCTAAGGCCGAACCGCCGGTCGCAAACATCGGATCCAGCAGATAGATATCTCTTTCTTCGAGGTTATACGGCAGTTTGCAATAGTATTCATGCGGCTTATGCGTGACTTCATCCCGGTAGAGGCCGATATGACCGACCTTGGCCGACGGCACCAGCTCGAGAAGACCATCCACCATGCCGAGTCCGGCACGGAGAATCGGAACGAAGCAGAGCTTCTTTCCGGAGACAACCGGCTCCATCGCCTTTTCGATCGGGGTCTGAACCTCAATCATTTCGGTGGGGAGATCCCGTAAGGCTTCATAGCCTTCCATGATGGCGATTTCCTTCACCAGATGGCGGAACTCATTGGTACCGGTATTGACATCTCTTAATAACGTAATCTTATGCTTGAGTAACGGATGATCTAGGACGGTGACATTGGGGTAATTCTTAATGTCGAAGTTTTCCATAGGCACAAACCCTCGCTTTCCTAGGTATTCATTATAACCTGTCTTCCGGAAAAGAGCCTAGATTTTTTATCGGATTTTGCCTTGCTTCCGATACTTTTCGGATGAAAGCAATTACAGGTCAGCAAAGCCTCATTTTTTTGGTATACTATTAGTTCCCACTGATAAGAAACAGAAAACAGATCATCTCTTTTTCCTGCTATTTCAATCGATTGGAAGCAGGAAAAGCACTTCCTATGTTTTTCATTTTGCTTAGAACGCCCAGCTATCCAAGAATTGGAAACATTCTTTGGATTATTGACGGCTGCCATCCGTCCAAGGTATCCTATAAAATGTATACCAAAAGTGATACAATTATTCTTAAAGGAGACCTCTCCATGGAAAAGACAGAAACAATTCATATTCGGATTGATCCCAGACTGAAGAAGGAAAGTGAGGACATCCTTTCCCGTTTGGGCGTGAACACTTCCTATGCCGTCAATATGTTTCTGCAGCAGTTGGTCTATCAAAAGGCTTTTCCTTTTGAGGTGGCACTGCCGAAAGAAAACAACAAGGAAAAAACAGAAAGACTTGCTTATGCCATTAACATGACGGGTGGCAAGGAGCCTTCTCCTAAAGCCAAGAAAATCATCCACCTTTACGTCAATGGGGATATTGACTATGAGACGGCGGTGTTTGCTATCAGGAGACTCACTCAGAAATCCTGATTGTTATCTTATTCTTTGGCGATGAGCAGCGGACGGATTCGATCGAGATCTTGGGCTGCCATGGCTGGCAGCTCTTTTTCACTGACCAGGTGGAAGTGATCGTAGGTAAAGGCCGGGGCCACCAGGCAGCCTACCACACTGTAGCCGGTCTTGAAATCCATCCGGGATCCGAAGATGTTGCCTTTCCGGACCAGATACTGAAGCACTTCGCCGTGCTTTGTATTCGGCCCCAGCTTGGTGACGATCAGCTTTCCTTTTGGTGTTACCTCATAGATGGATGTTGCCTTCCCTTCCTGGTAATACCAGAGCTCATCCTCCTGTAAGACATGGAGATGGCTGACATCCCCTGGGGAGAGCAGAAACAGGATGGAAGAATAAAGGGGTCTTCCCTCCGTGTTGTCCCGGCTGACATAGGTCTGCCTGAAATAGCCGCCTTCCGGATGCTTCTCCAGACCTAAGGACTCAATGATCTCTGCTTTGGTCATACCGGTTATCTCCTTCTTATCCTTTCTTATTCTACGCCGGATAAGGTAGAATAGAGACCTATGAAAAGATCATTTGATACCGTCTACGAAGACAAAGAGATTCTGGTGGTGACCAAGAAGTCCGGCCTCTTGACGATCGGCACGGATAACGACCCCTACCATAACCTTTACCATTATGTGAGAGACTACCTGAACCAGAAGCGTCAGCGCGTCTTTGTCGTGCACCGGCTGGACCGGGATACCTCGGGCTTAGTCATCTTTGCCAAATCCTTTGGCATGAAGGATGATCTGCAGCTGGCTTTTGAACGAGAGGATGTCGGCCGCTACTATGAGGCCATCGTCAAGGAGAAAATCCCCGACGGCAAACAGTTCAAAGTCGAAGAATACCTGGCCTATGATGAACGTTCCGGCAATACCTATGTCACCCATGATCCCAGCGAAGGCAAGAAAGCCATCACTTTGATTAAGGCGGATCATACCAACAAATTAGGGACCGTCTTAAGCATTCAGATCCTCACCGGACGGAAGAACCAGATCCGTCTGGCTTTGAAGACATTAGGCCTGACCTTGTTGGGCGATAAGAAGTATACCGACGATGATTCCAAACGGATGTTTCTCAATGCCTACCGTCTCGTTTTTCCTGTCGAGATCGGCCTCCGCAAAAATGATTTTGCTATTTCTCCTTTATGGCTGGGAAAACGGGAAGATAACGACGAACCGAGGCTTGGCTAACTGAAACAGCCTGGCGCTTGTCAGTTTCCCTTTACTCCCGTATAATAAAAGACAGAAAGGATCCTCTTAGCGTGGTCATTACCTTTGTCATCGATATGATCGGTGCTACGAATAACGGAACCACGGTGACCGCGATGCGCACGGCCGCGGTTTTGCGTGAGCATGGCCATACCGTCCGCTTCATTGCCTTCGTCCCCAAGGACCATAGCGACTTATCCCAATACGACATCCTTTCCCCGGTGAAGATCAACTTCGGCGTCTTCAATCCCATCATCGATGAAAACGGCATGTTCTTAGCCAAGCTTACCAAGGACGACTATCCCAAGGTCAAGGAGTTCCTCAAAGGCAGCGACCTCGTCCATCTGATGATGCCCTTCAAACTCGAGATGCAGGTCCGTCTCATCGCCAAGGCCATGGGCATTCCGGTCACCAGCGCGATGCATGTCCAGCCCGAGAACGTCTCCTACAACATCGGCATGGGACACAGCCATCTTGTCAACGCACTTATTTATTTTCTGTTCAACGGCTGGATGTATCACTACACCCAGAACGTCCATACCCCCAGTGAGATGATGAAGAAGCAGATGATCGCCCATAACTACAAAAACGACATCTTCGCCATCTCCAACGGCGTCAGTGCCAGATTCGTGCCGACTCCGACACCGAAGCCGGACGATCTCAAGGACAAGTACGTCATCCTGATGATCGGCCGTCTTTCCGGTGAGAAACGTCAGGATCTCCTGATCAAGGCCATCGGCAAGAGCTCCTACAATGCCAAGATCCAGCTGATCCTCTGCGGTCAGGGACCGAAGAAGAAGTGCTATCAGAAGCTCAGCGACAAATACCTGGCCAATCCAGTCCGTTTTGAGTTCGTGACTCAGGATGAACTGTTGAAGATCATCAACTACTCGGACCTTTATGTCCATGCCTCCGATGCCGAGAGCGAAGCCATCAGCTGCATCGAAGCCTTCAGCTGCGGCAAGGTGCCGATCATCTCCGACAGCAAAGTCTCCGCCACCAATCATTTTGCCTTGGATCCGCGCTGTCTTTTCAAAGCCGGCAAGAGCGAATCCTTACGGGAAAGAATCGAGTATTTCATCCAGCATCCGGAAGCCAAGGAGGAGATCAGCAAGAAGTATGTCGCCTATGGCAAGACCTTTGCCTTGGATGGCTGCGTTAAGAAGCTGGAAGCCATGTTTGAAAAAGCCATCAAGGACGATCAGGAAGATAAACGTCAGCATCGGGCCTACCGGACTTCCCTCCGGGAACGCCACCGCCTCAAAGTGGCGGCCAGGAAAGCCGGAATCGAGAATCCGGTCATCTTTTAGTTAACACTTTTGAACGATTTGTACATTTAACCATTGTTTACCACGTGGGATTCTTTTATAATCGTCTCGCTTTGAAAGGCTGAAACTATGGTTATTACTTTCGTGATGGATACTTTCGGTGATCTCAACAACGGTACCACCTGCACCTGCATGCGGACAGCCCGTGTGCTGTTATCCCATGGACACGAAGTCCGTGTCATTGCCTATATTCCTGCTGCCGCCAAGGCCAAAGACCTGGAAGGCTACAAGATTTTACGTTGCCGGAAAGTGACGGTGCCGGTCTTCGACAATCTGATTACCAAGGAAGGCATGACCTTCGCCGATGCCGATGAGAAGGATATCGCCGAGTTCATCAAAGGCAGCGACATCGTTCACTGCTATCTGCCGTTTTTGATTGAACGGAAAGCCCGCCGGGTTGCCCGGGTCATGGGCATCCCGGTCACCAGCGCCATGCACATGCAGCCGGAGAACGTCTCCTATGCTCTGCACTTAGGAAAGTGCACGCTGGTCAACAACATCATTTATAAGCTTATCTATAACTGGATGTACCGTTACACCCGTCATGTCCATACTCCCAGCGAGATGATGAAGGATCAGATGATCAAGCATCATTATCCCAATGCAATTCATGCCATCTCCAATGGCGTGGCACCTGCCTTTATTCCGAAACCTACGGAGAAACCGGACAGTCTTAAAGACAAATATGTCATCCTGATGATTGGCCGCTATGCCGGTGAGAAACGTCAGGATCTCATCATCAAGGCTATCGGCAAGAGTAAGTACAACGATCGGATTCAGCTGATCTTAGCCGGTCAGGGCCCTTTGGAAAAGAAGCTGAGGAAGCTCAGCAGGAAGTATCTGAAGAATCCGTGCATCTTCGGCTTCCATGCTCAGGAAGACCTGATTCCGATCATCCGCTACTCGGACCTCTATATCCATGCCTCGGATGCCGAAACCGAAGCCATCAGCTGCATCGAAGCCTTCAGCTGCGGGAAGGTGCCGATCATCTCCGACAGTCCCTTATCGGCCACCAACCATTTTGCCTTGGACAGCCGCTGTCTTTTCAAGGCGGGCAACAGCGATTCCTTACGGGACCGCATCGACTATTTCATCCAGCATCCGGAGGTCAAAGCGACCTTGGAAGGTCAGTATGCCGACTATGGCAAGACCTTTGCCATCGATAACTGCGTGATGCTTTTGGAGGAGATGTTCAAGGACGAGATCGAAGATGAACGGAAAGACGTCCAGGAAGGCAAAGTCTTCAATACCTCCCGCAAAGAAAGACGCCGTCTGAAAAAGACTGCCAAAAAGATCGGATTAGCTCATCCGATCATCATGTAATAAAACAACCAAACGACGGCTTATTTTTTGCTGGATATGTTTTCTGTGGAGAGAATTTGACCCTCATTTCCTTTTTGTGACTTCAGTTTCCACAGAAGCATTGGATGGGTTGACAAGTTATGAACAGGAAAGCCCGAAAACAGCAATGACTGATGGAAATTTCCTCGATTCACCTCTTCAACGAATTCTTCTTCTTCCTTTGAAAGATGGACTACCCAGTTGAGGCATTGACTTGTTTTGTCAATCATCTCTTCGATGTCAATCTTTTCTCCTTTACGGACAACCGGAATCAAAGTCGCCCGGATTTTCGAATAATCCATTCTTCTCATCTTTTCCTCTGCCTGATGAAATAAGGAATCTAAGTCCAATGGTAATGCTGACCCCAAAGCAACATAAAAGATTGCTATTTTTCGTATTAGTTCATCTTCTAATATTTTTCCGTCTTTTGACAAATTATAGACATCATTGACATCTCGTGGAGTCGTTCTGACCAGCAGGGCGTTTATTTTAGAACCAATGAGCTCATCATCGCTAAGACGTCGGATGTTAAGATTATGAATGAGCGGGGTGGAAAGAGTACAAGTCACCATATCTAAAACATGAACCCTATCGGAATAGTTGATTTCAATTTTCAGCACATCTTGCGAGGATGAGAGCGTTTGGTAGTTGAAGACAAAGGAATCTAAAGAGACCGCCGATTTTGTTTTCCGATTGATGGAATAGTGAGACAAAAGGGAATAATCCGTTATGATCTGTTTTACCAAGGTTTTTTTCCAGCATTTCCTTTCGTGAGCATTCCAAAGTAAAATCAAAGTCAGCATCAACGCTGAGCCTTGGAAGATTCAGCAGAAAAAGATTGATAGCCGTCCCTCCTTTGAGAGCAAGACAGTCTTTTACTTTTGATTTGCTGAGGTAATCTAGAACATCTGCTAGTCTCAAAACCTTTTCACAAGTATTTTTCAGAAAACAATATTCTTCAGCTAAACGGACCAAATCCCTATTCTGATAGTTAAACGTCGAGGTCTCCTCCTTTGGTTGCTAAGAGGGTAGGGTCTTCATAAGCATAAAGATGCCAAGCAGGGATGAACGTCAGCTTTTGATTCTCATGGGAAGAAAGGCTGCCGTTCGTGTTGCTACGGGAATGCGAATGACAGAAGGCAAAGAAGTCATCGGAGAGGCGGAACTCTTTCTTGAAAAAGGAAAGCAGATAGCCCGTCTTGCGATAAAGGACATCCTTGTCATAAGTCACTAGCATCTCGCGAAGCCTGCCCTCATCTAATATTGGTATTAATTGGAGGCATTTGACCAGTTCTTCACAATCCATCACTTTTCCAAGGCTGTTAATGCTGTCAATAACCGTCCGTTCCAATGACGTTATCCGTGCTCCCTTAAGGTCAATCACCTGACAATCGGAGCAGGAGAGAAAATACCGGAAACGCAGGGAATCGAAAGCAAAATCCTGGAACCTTTTTGCCGATCCCACTTGGACTTCGTTGAATACCTGATTATAAAAGCCATAGAATTCGAAGGCCGTATGTCCCAGGATAAAAGAGTCTGTTGAAATATGAGATCCGATTTGATAGCGGTCAGCGACATTCTCCGAAGTAGCCAGATCGACGCAGGTGTAGAGATCACGCCGAATGCGCTTGACGATTTTCCTGGAAATCATGTTTTCCAAGTACTTGCTAGTTGCGATATCACTGCCGATAAGGTGAGAGGCTTCCTTGAAACGGAAGACTCCCAGATTGGCTAAGTCTCGATAATATTTCATTTCCGGTTGCTATCATTCTAAAGGGAAATGCTAAAAAACACAAGCAAATAGATATTAAAGTATAGTTGCTAACTTAAATTAACATAGATTTGAATTCACAAAAAGTCTTTAATGTTCCTTTATAAAGGCCATAAACCCTTTTATTTCAGTTTCGAGAAGAAGATCGTCGGCAGCTGCAAGAGAGCACCGGCCATCAGGAAAGACACGAGGAAATAGGAAGCCATTCCGACCTGGGTGGCTTTGGTGATGACTTTGAAGCAGGCATCCGTCGTGGCGGAAGCCAATAGCAGCAGGAAGGAAATCAACCCGCTGAGACTGCTGGGTCTGATCTCTTTGGCTGTCAGCCGTCCGAGGATGGCACTGACAAAGCCGGCAATAAGCCCCAAAATGCTGACAAAATAACTGGCAATCAGAAGCGGTGAGTTTTTGACGTCCAGGGTGCCGAAGGCGGCATCGAAGTAGGAGACCTTGACATGCTGGACCACCCCGGCAGGAAGAAAGCCGAAGAAGAGACTGACAAAAACCAAGGCCAGTCCGGTCATGGTCAGATACGGCGCATAAAACCGCAGATGTTTACCCATGAAGCTTCGCCTCCAGTTGGTTTACCAGCTTATCGACCTTGGCTTTCAGCTCTTCCTTGGTGCCGTCGGTGGTCAGAATCGTATCCAGCCGGTAGCGGTTCTTGTCGTAGCTGTTCAGTTTATTGAAAGCCATCCGGGACTCGATGTTCTTATCGCCGCGCTCCTCGAGATGCTCCTTCTGGCGAGTCGTTTCGACGCCGACAAGATAGGAGGCTGCCTGATCGAGACCCGATTCAAAAAGCAGCGGTACCTCCAAGGCTTTGTTCTGGCCGTCATGATCGATGATGAACTGATAGGCCTTGTCGATGACGGCATGGTTGATGAAGGTGGTATAGGCTCTCCGGAAGCGGGCATCCTTGACCAGCTTCAGGGTCAGTGCCTTCTTCCTTAGACGGCCTCCGACCACGCTCGGGAAGGCTTTCCGGAGCTTGGCCAAGAAGACCTTGTCTTTATAAAGCCGGTGAACACACTCGTCGGCCGAGAAGGTGAGATACCCGTCTTCCTGGAAATAGGAAAGGACCAGGCTCTTGCCGGAACCGATCTTGCCGGTGACGGCAACGGTCAGTCCGGTCGACTGACATTTCGGACAGTAGCAGGTGCCTCTTCCGCCTTGCTGGACCTTGGCAATCCGGAAGGTCTTGCAGGTCTCACAAAGCTGACCTTCCTTGCCGTAGGAGGCTAAGTTTTCCTGATAGCTGCCGCTGACTTCCTGACTGGCCCGGTAACTGCGGACCATGGAGCCGTGATTTGCTATCGCAGTAGCTAAAATCTGCTGAGAATTCTTTAAAATGGTTTGACAGTCTTCCAGGCTAAGATCCTTGCCTTTTTTGAAAGGCGACAGCCGAGAGGCAAAGCAGATCTCATCGGCATAGATGTTGCCGATGCCGCTCATCAAGGTCTGATCCATCAGAAGTTCCTTCAGAGGTTTTGCGGAAGCATGGAAAAGAGCATAGACCTCGTTAGGATCTTTGATCTCACTCGGTTCCTTGCCCAGCTTGGCTAAAGGCCCGAGTTCGTTTTCGGCAAGGTAGTAGCTGACGCCGAACTTGCGGACGTCATAGAAGGCTAAGGCCTGAGAATCGTTCTCAAAGGGAATATAGAGCGAGAGGTGGGAGGTCGAATGCTGTTTCTGGTCGACCACGAAAAGCTTTCCTTCCATGCGGAGATGGAAAAGGACCTGATGCTGGTTGGAGAGATGGAAGCTGAGGTATTTGCCCTTGCGGGAGACACGTAAGACCTGCTGATGCTCAAGCCCTTGAGATAGCTTTGATAATCCGTCTTGACTAAAGGCTTGTAAAAGACCTGCGGACGGGCAAAGACTTTCCCGACCAAGGTCTTCTCCAGCTCACGCCGGACGGTCTCGACTTCAGGAAGTTCAGGCATGTCAGTGAGCCTCGTACCAGGTTTCGGCGGCACTGCCTTCGGCTAATAGCGGCACATCCAGCGGAATGGCTTCCTCCATGGCTTTCTTCAAGAGCGGCTGAACGGTAGCCAATTCATCCTTAGGGACCTTGAAGAGGAGTTCATCGTGGATCTGCAGGATCAGCTTGGTCTGATAGTTCTTCAGAAGCTCCTGGCAGTGGACCATGGCGACCTTGATGAGATCGGCGGCACTGCCCTGAATGGTGGTATTGATGGCGGCCCGCTCGGAGAAGGAGCGGAGGGCATGGTTGGGGCTTTGGATGTCTTTCAGATAACGCCGGCGGTTCATGATGGTCTTCACATACCCGTTCTTGCGGGCAAACTCAATGCAGTTCTTCTGGAAGTCTTCGATGCCGTCAAAGGCGGTCTTGAACTGGGAAATCAAGGTGCTGGCCTCCTCGCGGGAGATATCCAGCTGCTGGGAAAGCCCGAACGGCGAGATGCCGTAGACGATGCCGAAGTTGACGGCCTTGGCCCGACGGCGCATCTCCGGGGTGACCTCGTCAAAAGGCACCTTGAAGACCCGGCTGGCGGTGGCGCGGTGAATATCCTTGCCTTCCTTGAAGATCTCTTTAAGGGCAGCGATGTTGCCGACATGGGCTAAGACTCTCAGCTCGATCTGGGAATAATCCAAGGAGAGCATCAGATACTCTTTGTTGGGATAATAGAAGGCTTTGCGGATGGCTTTGCCTTCCTCGTTGCGGATGGAGATGTTCTGGAGGTTAGGCTCCGACATGCTGAGCCGTCCGGTGCTGGTCAGGGCCTGGTTATAAAGAGCATGGATCTTGCCATCCGACTGAATATGATCAGGCAGCGCTTCGGTGTAGCCGGAGACGAGCTTGTTGTAGAGACGGTATTCGATGATCTTGTCGATGATGGGATGATCATCCTGATGGCTTAAGAGGACATCGATGCCGGTGCCTTTCTCGCCTTTGAATTTCACAATGCCTAGTTTGGTAAAGAGGGTCTCTTCCAGCTGCTTGGTGGAGTTGATGTTGAATTCTCCGCCGGCCAGCGTATAGATTTCCCGCTGGAGGGTCGCTAACTTATCGGCGTATTCGGTTCCGATTTCGGACAGCGTGTCCTTGGCAATCGGGAAGCCTTCAATCTCCATCGAAGCCAAGACACTGGCCAAAGGCAACTCGACCTCTTGGAAAAGAGTCGTCTCCTCATTGCTGGCCAAGTCTTCCTTCAGTTTGTCTTTCAGCTTGGCCACATAGCTGACCACCTGAACGGCGAGGTTCTCATTGGGATTGAGATCGACCTGATAGGAGAGGAAGAGCTGTTCCTTCTTCTGTCCGCAGTCCGGGTTGAGCAAATAGGTGGCTAAGAGGAAATCGAAGCTGACCCCTTGGATACTAGGATAGCCAAAGCGGCTCAGTAGCACGCTCAGGCCTTTGAGGTCATAGACGGATTTGTCTTCCTTGCTACTGAGATAGGCTTTGAAATCCGGATCCTTTCTGGCATCCGGCTCCGATAGATAATAAAGCGACTTCTTGCCAGCCAAGGCAAAGCCTAACAAGGTCGCGGTATTCTCGTTGTCCTTGTCGCTGTCATAGGTTAAGGCCAATAAGGGTTCCTGAATCTCCCGGAAGGCATGGATGGTCTTGACCGACTGGGTCGAGGAATTGTTTGAGAGCTCTTCGGTCTCATGGCTCATCGCCTCATCGGCGGTCTCGAAAAGGGAAAGCTGGGTGGAGGCATTGTGATCGACGAGCCCCGGAAGAGAATCGATCTTCTCCAAAAACTGATTCAGCTGGTATTTGAGATAGAACTGACTCAGTTTGTCTTTGTCGTAGGGCTGATAGGCTGAGGCCTGATAGTCCTTGTCCATGTCGAGATCGGTGATGATGGTCGCCAGTTCCTTGCAGAAGCGGGCATCCTTCTCGCCGGCCAGGATCTTCTCCTTGGTCTTGCTGTCCGGAGCGCTCTTATAGTAATCCATGATCTGGTCCAGATGGCCATAGTCGGCTAGCAGCTTCATCGCCGTCTTCTCGCCGATGCCCTTGATGCCGGGATAGTTATCGCTGGGATCGCCGGCGATGCCTTTGAAATCCGTGATCTGATCCGGATTCAGGCCGAAGAGAGACTTGAGGTTATCCTGGGTGTAGTCAATGGTATCCGATAAACCTTTATGGAGGAAGCAGATATCGAGCTTCGGGCTGAGGGTCAGCAGCTGCAGGAAATCCTTATCCGAGGAATACAGGGTGATGGTATCGCCATGAGCGGCGCTGGTTTTGGCCATGCTGCCGGCCAGATCATCGCCTTCGTAGCCTTCCAGCTCTGCCCAATGGATGTTCATCGCCGAGAGCATCTCCCGGGCAATCGGCATCTGAGCAACAAGCTCTTCCGGCGCCGGCGCCCGCTGAGCCTTATAGTCCTGATAGGATAATTTCCGTTTGGTCGGCTTGCCGGTATCAAAGGCCACGAAAAGCCGGTCGCCGGGAGCGAGGCTGGCCTTGATCTTCTTGATGAGATTGTGGAAGGCGA
The DNA here is from genome assembly GCA_022647725.1 of Bacilli bacterium. Lineage (GTDB taxonomy): Bacteria > Bacillota_I > Bacilli_A > RFN20 > CAG-288 > Enterosoma. The sequence continues at coordinate 360,847 of JALCLG010000001.1, read as the reverse complement.
AGATGGCATTGATCGGCGTGCCGTTCTTGGCCGTCATCAAAGCACCGGTATAGGCGGTGGAGTAATAGGACCTGAAGAGCAAAGAATTCCCATCGACAATGGCTGTTTTTGACATGGTTTACAAAGTGACCTTTCGTTTGCCTAAGAGTATCACATCGGCCGGCTCGACATAAGTCCGGGTACGTTCCCAGTCGGCTTTCACTAAGACAAAGGAATACTTATCCGGCTTCTCTTTTCCCGTCACCGGCAGCCGGTAATCCTTGTTCTCGCTTTCAATCGTCACCTGCCCGGACATCTCCAACGCCGAGGTATCACTGACTAAGAAGGTGCGGTAGTTAGGCCGGGCTTCGATCTGGTGCATCCGTTTGGAGAGAATGATTCCGAGACTGTTCCGTTCCAGCGCCAGCCGTTCTCCTAAATCCTCATCCCCGATGGCTAACGGCGGAATCTGACTTTCGTCAAAGCCCATGGAGGCAAAGCCGAGATAGGTCTCCAATTGCTCCTTCAGGGCTTTCCGGCCGATGAAGAGGGAATCGAGAGCGCCGGCATCGATGAGACTGACCAGCGTCTTGAGGTTGTCCTTCGTTAAGACATCCTTGTTGCGGCGGATCAGTTCAAAGAAACTGCGGTAAGTGCCGTTCTTGTCCCGCTCCTGAAGAATCGCTTTGACCAGCGTCTCGTCGATACCGGAAATGACATTCAGCGGCAGAATGAGACTGGTCTTGGTCCACTGGGAACGGTCCCAGCGGGAAGACTGCAGATCCGGCGGCAGGATCTGCTTGCCTAAGTCCTTGACTTCCCGTCCTAAGGAGACGAACTTCTCGCTGCTTAGGGAGATATCATTGAGTACCGCATCATAGAACTCTTCCGGATAGTGGGTCTTTTCAAAAAGCAGGGTATAGACAATCATCGCATAGCAGTAGGAATGCGATTTGTTGAAGCCGTAATCGGCAAACTTCTCGACGTCGGCATAAATGGCCGTGGCCGTCGCTTCGTTTAGTCCCTTCGCTTTGGTCCCCGCCATGAACTGAGCCTTGTAGCTCTCCATCACGGTCTTGTCCTTGTGAGAGATAGCCCGCCGGAAAAGATCGGCATCGCCGGCGGAGAAGCCGGCAACGGCCTTGATCACTTCCATGACCTCTTCCTGGTAGACCATGATGCCATAGGTCTCTTTCAGAACCGGCTCCAGAAGCGGACTGGCATAATGGATCGGATCCTGACCGCTCTTCCGTCGGGCAAAGAGCGGAATGTAGTTTTTCGGACCCGGACGGTAAAGGGCAATCAGGGAAGAGATATCCTCAAAGCTCGTAGGCTTGACTTCCAGGATGGCCTGCTTCATGCCTTTGCTCTCGAGCTGGAAGATATCTAAGAGTGCTAAGCGGTTCAGCGTCTTGTAGACTTCCGGATCCTCCAAGGAATCCGCCGCCTTTATTAAGACCTTCTTATCCGCAGCGACATAATCTTCGATTTGCTTAATAAACGTTAAGTTGGAAAGTGCAAGAATATCGCATTTCAAATAGCCCATCTGCTCCATATAGGGGAACTCATACTCCACCGTTCCTGAAGTCTTCAGCGAGCAGGGAGCGGTCTTGGAAATCGGATCCTCATTGAGGATGACGCCAGCCGGATGGATGGACGTGTTGACCGGCAGCCCTAACAAAGCCTGGGCCTTCATGACGATATCCTGATAGTAGGGATCCCGTAACAGCTTCTGGAAACGATAGCCGCTGAAGCTGTCGTTCCTGGCATCCTCAAAAGTATCGGCCCGGACCGAGATCGTATCCGTCAGCTTCTTCAGCCGCAGCGGATTGAAGCCTAAGACCGGAGCAATCAGATTGAGGGCACTCCGCGGTTTCAGCTGGGTGAAGGTGATGATATCCGTCACATGCTCGGGCGTGTATTTCTTCTTGAGATAGGTGACGACCTCACTGCGACGGTCATCCTCGAAGTCGACATCGATATCCGGCATCGTATGACGCTTCGGATTGAGGAAACGTTCAAACGAAAGGTGATACTTCAACGGATCGAGATCGGTGATGAAAAGAGCATAGCTGACTAAGGATCCCCCGGCCGAGCCACGGCCCGGTCCGACCCGGATGCCGATGCTCTTGGCATAATTGACATAGTCGCTGACCAGAATGAAATAGGAGGAGAAAGACATTCCCTGGATGACGCTAAGCTCATAGGAGAGCCGTTCCTGGTAATCGCTCGGGATTCCGTCCGGGAACCGTTTAGTAAGCCCCTCCTGAGTCAGCTTCTTCAGGGTCTCGTCATCGTCAGCAAAGTGAAGCGGTTTGCCCCGTTTGGCATAGAAGGCAAAGGAGACGGCATCGCCCAAGGCTTGGGTCCGTTCCAGATCCTCTTTCCGATAGAGCTGATCCAGGACTTTCGTCGACAGCAGGAAGGAGGGTCCTTCACTGGGGAGCTCCAGTCCCTGCTTCTTGGCCATGGCAGCTTCCAATAAGGCCTGAGAATAGGCATCCTTCTTGGTGAGATAACAGACTTTCGGGAAAGCCAGGGTCGGATAGGAGAAGTCCGTTGCAAACTGATAAAGGCTTCCGATGGTATCCTTGTCCTGACTGGAAGCCAAGGTAATGCCTAAATAGAAGTTCTCTTTGAAGATATCCCGGTAATGCACTAACAAAGGCGAGACCAGCTTCTGGAAAAGGGCCTCTTTGAAATCCCCATCCGAAGTGTCGATGACTAAGGCCAATCCGCTGGCATTGTCTTTGAAATCATCAAAGCCGTACTGCTCTTTGCGGTTAGCAAGGATCTGGCAGAGGTTGAGATAGCCTTCTTCGGAGCAAACATAAAGGACAGCCTCGAGCGGATGCGTGTCGCTGGAAGCCAGCGTCACGCGGATGCCAGCAATGCCTTTCAGGTCCTGATGCTGGGCGGCAGCAAAGAAAGAAGGGAAAGCATAGACGTGATGATCGGCAAAACCTGCGCCGGCATACCCTAAGGTTTTTAAGGCAGCAAAAAAAGTTTCTGGCAGAATCGTGGATTCGCCGAACTCATAACCGGTAAGGGTGTTCAGCTGGTAATATCGCATACCTCTATTATACCCTAAGACCGGAAGACGCCGGGCCGGATTTTGTCTTCTTTTGTCCGGCGTTTGTCTCTTCTTTTCCCACGGGAGTCTCTTTAAGCCAAAAATTCCTTTTCTCCGTCCTTTTTTGAGAAGAAGCGTTCTTTACACCGCTGGCTTTTTAGGTTATAGTCTTAGCCGGAAAGAGGCTTACGTGTATGGATCAAAACGTTGTCTTCGGAAAAATACCGGTCAAAAATGTTCTCCTGGGGAAGCGGAAACCCATCCACGTTTTCCTGAATCAGGATCATCCGGATCAGGAAATCCTCACGCTCTGCCGTCAGCGTTCGGTCGGTGTGAAGCTGGTCAGCCGGAGCGATTTGGATCAGCTGACGGAGAATCTCAATCATCAGGGTGTCGTGGCCTCGATGCCGGAGTTCGAATATACCCCGCTGGATGTTCTTCTGAAGAGTGTTCCCTCCTCCGGGGATTCGACTCTCGTGATGCTGGATGGTATTGAGGATCCGGTCAACTTCGGTTCCATTATCCGTTCCTCGACGGCCTTCAAAGTCGATGGCATCATCATCGGCAAGAACCGTCAGGTTCCGGTCACCGGAACGGTCTCGAAGATTGCTACCGGCGGTGAGGAGATCATCCCGATTGTTCAGGTTACCAATTTATCGCAGACCTTGGAAAAACTGAAAGTGGCCGGTTACTGGATCGTTGCCAGCGCCGGTGAAGGCAAGGATGTCTATGATGAGATCGATTATTCCGGAAAGATCGTGCTCATTGTCGGCAGTGAAGGCTTCGGTGTCTCTGAGCTGGTACGGAAGCATTCCGACTTCGTCGCTTCGATTCCTCTGCCGGGTCAGGTGCATGCCCTGAACGCCGCCATCGCCACCGCCGTCTTCCTTGCTGAGATCAATTCGTCCCGTCGTCGGAAAGCCAAAGCTAAAGCAAAGTAGTCTAGCGGAATCTTAGCAAAGGGAGGCTTTTTATGGATAACGTCGTTATGTATCATGCTTTTCATTTACCGTTTTTTCTGGCAACGGTTCTGACCTCATTGGCGGTCTCCATCCGTCCGGCCAGTGAGAATATGGCCTTGAAACCGTTCGGTTATGAATATCAGGACTTCCTTCTGGATGATCTGGCCCTCAAGGCCAAGATCGATGAAGGCTGCCTTAACGAAGTCCTCAACCGGTTCCTGCCGACCATCTATCAGACGGCAGCCCTCTTTGAGAAAATGTATCCCTATCTCGACCATGGCAATCTGATCAGCGAGCTTTTGGCTACGGTCCGGAAAGGCGTGGAGCTCTTTGACCCCGGCCGGGGCCAGTTTGAGCATCTGGTGCGGCGGATGTTCCGTCTCACTCTTTTAGGACAGCGGAAAGCCACCGCCATCGAATACCAGCGTCAGCTCCGTTATCTCGGCGGTGCCATCCAGGCCCTCAACGATGAGGAAAGCGACCATCTGATCTTCCAGGACTGCATCTGTGACGATGAGGATGAGGAATGCCGTCAGCGGCTGGACCTCGAGCAATACCGGGAAGAGCTGACTTCCCAGGAGAAAGGCATCCTCGACTGTTTCTTACAGCACTACTCCTATGCCGAGATTGCCAAGAAGTACGCTCTTCCCCGCTCCACGGTCTCTTATAAAGTGACCCAGATGATCGCCGAACTGGGCGAACGTCACAAACGGAAATTGATTTGATTCCTTTGACTGCTTTTTCCTATATAATAGAGACGCCTTATGGAAGCCAATAACAGCAGAACTGCCGTCTCGGTCATCGTCCCCATCTATCAGTCGGAAAACTACCTGAGAGAATGCCTGGATTCTCTGGTGAGTCAGGATTTTGACTTGCCTTATGAAATCATCCTGTCCGTCTTCGGAAGCTCCGACGAGTCCTTGGCCATCTGCGAAGAGTATGAACAAAAGTATCCGGAGAAGATCTTCATTGTCCTGGGCGAGAAAAACTACGGCATTTCGGCCAGCCGCAATGCCGGCATCGTCAAGTCCCGCGGGGACTATCTGACGTTTGTGGATTCCGATGATGCCTTAGCCCGGAACTTCCTTTCCGTGCTTTATAAGTTAGCCAAAAAAGGGGACTATGACATCGTCACCTCCGGCTTCTATATGTATGGTCCGGTGAAGGTCTTCAACACCCATCGGGGATCGTACAAAGGCGATGGCGTGAAGCTTTTGAAGAAGTTCTTCTTCTCACCGCGGCTTTGCTATCAGGTCTACTGCTGGGGAAGGCTCTATAAGCGGGAGCTCCTGATGGACAATAAGATCCGTTTCCCCTCCGAGATGCCTATCTATGAAGACTGGCCTTTCTTCATTGAAGCCTTCTTGAATGCCTCAAAAGTTGCTTTCACCCGGAAACAGCTTTATCACTATATCCAAAGACCGAACTCTGCTACCCATAAGATCCGTGACTCCGTCTACTACAATCTCAAGGCACTGGCGTTGGCTCGGCGTCTGATGCTGAGCCGGAATCCGGCCTTAGCGCTCAAGGTTTTCCGAAAGCCTTCCTATCCGATCAGGATGCATCTTCTCTGGGACAGCCATGTCTGCCATAAGCTTTATCATCTCTCCCTTTTGAAGGTCTACTCCCGAAGCAAGAAACGGCTAGCGGATGTCTATGCCGGAAAGGAAATTCAGGATGGACCCAAAACGCTTTAAGGAAATCGCTCAGAGCCTTTATTTCCATCGCCCAGCGGACAGCATCAAGAATGATTTCGGCAAGACACTGATTTTAGGCGGCTCTTTGGAATACCCGGGTGCCGTCTTATTGGCCAGTCAGATGGCTAGTCTTTCCGGTAACGGCTATACCGTGCTGGCTGTTCCGTCTTCGATCCGGGACGTCATTCAGTCCCGGGCTCCGCTGACCCAGGTCTACGATAACCTTTTTGATGAGAATGATGGTTTTGATTCCCATCAGGACTTTTCCCGTTTAAACAACGATGACGCCCTGCTTTTCGGAAACGGCTTAGCGGAAAATCATAATAACCGGGAAACGCTGAGGATGATCCTAACGGAATATTCCAAGACGCTGATCATCGATGCCACCGGATTGCGGCTGTTAGCCAAGGATCCGGAGATGCTGAAATACCGCAATCCGTCCTGTCAGGTTATCCTGCTTCCGCATCTCGGCGAAGCCAACGCCCTTTTCAAAACGTCCCTCACTTTCCGCAATCCGCAGGATTATCTTGACGCTGCTCTTTTGTTTGCCAAGGCTTATGGTGTCTTCCTTCTCTTGAAATCCTCCCACTCCCTATTGGTCACACCCACGGGTGAAACCAAGGAGGGCTGCCTGTTAAAGACACCCTGCCTTGCCAAAGCCGGCAGCGGCGATAGCCTGGCCGGCTATTTGGCCGGCATCTTAGCCTATGGAACCAAGACCGTTCCGATCGCGGATCTGATTCTCTTTGCCGATGAAGTCATTCATCAGGCGGCTTACTTGGCCGGACAGGAAAAAGGAGATGGACTGGCTTCCCCTCTCGACCTGCCGTGCTTTGCCGAGAAGATTATCCAAGAACAGAAATAAGCATAATCTGTTAACTTTTCTATTTTTCAGAGTTTCCTAAAACCAAAGGGGTCGGTCGTAAAAACAACGACTGCTTTTACTTTGCCTACCTGTTTATCGAGGCCGTGCCGGCTTTGCCGCCAGGGCTTGTTATCAAAAAGCTGCCGCTGTTTCTTCGGCAGAATGCCTATAATGGAAGCGGAGGCTTTTATGGAATCAAATCCCGATATTCTGAAGAAAGGCTACTTTCTTCCCGGCAGTAACGGTTTTCTTGTCATCTGCGTACATGGCTTCGGCGGTTCGCCGGCCGAGCACTATTTCACAGCCAAAGCTTTGAATGAGGCGGGCTATTCTGTCTCGGTCCCGCTGCTGAAAGGACACGGAACCCGCATCGAAGACCTCGACGTCTGCCATTATCAGGATTGGATTGATTCGCTCGAAGAGGAATACCAGAAACGGAAGGCTGATTACCAAGGCGTTTATTTCCTGGGCCTTTCGATGGGTGGTCTCCTCTCCCTTTATATGGCAGAGCATCATCCGGAAATCAAAGCCGTTTCCTTGCTGGCACCGGCGCTGATTTATAAGCAAAAGTCGACTTATGCCGCCTGGCTGCTGCTTCCCTTCAAAAAGCATCTGCCTTTCAGCAATTCCTTTCCAAACATGCCAAAAGAGAACCGGCCCTATCTTGCCGCCGGCTATGGCGCTTCCAGCGTGCCGGCTGCTTTGCAGATGACGAAGCTTCAGAAAATCGTGAAGAAGGATCTTAAGGCCATCCATCAGCCCGTGATTCTCTTCCAGTCGAAAGCCGATACCATGGTGGATCCGAAGACGGAAGCCTATATTCTTAACCATATCAGCTCCGTCGAAAAGCAGGGGACGATGTTCGAGCAGAGCTCGCACGTCATCACCCTCGACAGCGATAAAGACAAAGCCTTTCAGGAGACTCTTGCCTTCTTTGCCCAGCACCGCTGATGAAAGAAATCGATTTAGACGAGATCCGGAGAATCCGGAACGGCTTCACCCTCAAGGGCTCTTCAGCCAAGGGAGTTATCTTGGTTCACGGCATCGGAGGCAATGCTGCCGGCGTCTATTCGTTGGCCAAATATCTGAATGAGCAGAACAACGTGACGGCCGTTGGGCTTTGCCTCAAGGGGCATGCCAGCCAACCTAAGGACCTGAAGAAAGTCTCCTATCAGGACTGGCTGTCTCAGGCCGAAGGAGCCTATCAGGCTCTTAAAAAGACCGTCTCCGACATCACCCTGATCGGCAATTCCTTAGGCTCCTTGGTAATGCTGGCTTTGGCCGAGAGACATCCCGAGGTGAAACTGGTGCTGATCTCCAGCCCGCTGTATTACGCTCATCCGATCTTCTATCTGGCTCGCTTCCTCTCTTTCTTTGGCATCTACCATGTCTGGCATGGGTTTACCGGCATGTCGAAAGAACGGGCTGATTTGGTCTGTTATTCGAAGATTCCGTATAAGGCGGTGGCGGAAATGAATGCGTTGCAGCATCATTGCCGTAAAAACATAGGATCTCTGACGGGTCAGGTGAGCGCCTACTTCGGCGGAAAGGATCCGTTGGTCGGCGTCAGCAAGAGTGAGAGATTCTTAAGCCTCCATATTCCGAATGCCGCGATCCATGAATCCAAAGAGGACGGACACGGGCTGCTTTTCGCTCCGGATGCCGAGGCCCTCTTTGCCTCCATCAGTGCTCTCTTTGCCTAGAATTCCCTATCACCCTTTTCTTGGCATCACCAAAAACGGCTGTCTTGTTCCCCACAGGGAATGGGACAGCCGTTTTTTGAAATCTTACGGTTTACTTATCGATGGCAATCGGATCGAAGGTGGCGAGGTAATCCATGACGGAGGAAGCGACCTCTTTCAGGGTATCCCCATCCATCGGGTTCTGAATGCCGGCCTTCTTCAGCAAAGCCCGGAAAGGCAGCGTCCCACCCAGCTTATCGAAGGCCAGATACTTCTGGAAGGTCTTCTGGGAATCCTTGCGGGATTCATCGAAGAACTCCAGGGCGACGACCTGGGCGATGGTGTAGTCGAGATAGTAGAGCGGATTCTCGAAGATGTGGTGCTGTCTCATCCAGAAACCGCCGTTAGCCAAGAAGTCGTTGTCCTGATACTGCCGGTGCGGAAGATAGGTCTCTTCCAGCTTCCGCCAATAGGCTTTCCGCTCGGCATGGGTCTTCTCCGGATTCTCGTAGACATAGGTCTGGAAGGCATCGACGATGCAGCCATACGGAATGAAGGTGATGGCATCGCAAAGGTGCTGATAAAGGTATTTATCGGTATCCTTCTTGAAGAAGAGGTTCATCCAAGGATAGGTTAAGAACTCCATGCTCATCGAATGCATCTCGCAGCATTCCATGCCCGGATTCCGGTAGGCCGGAACGGCAATCTCGCCGCCTAAGAAGCCCTGCAGCGAATGACCGAATTCATGCGTCAGGGTATCGACATCGGCACTGGTGCCGTTGGAGTTGGAGAAGATGAAGGAGGTCTTCAGGCCCGGCAGGTAGTCCATATAGCCGCCGCCGGCCTTGCCCGGCTTGGCATCGAGATCGAGGCAGTTGTGGTCGACCATGAAGTCAAAGTACTTCTCCGCCACCGGCGAAAGCTCCTTATACATCTTCTTGGCATCCTCGACGAGATCCTTGGTCGTGCCTTTGGGGGTCGGGTTACCGGTCTTATAGAAGATGGCGTAATCATAGTAGTGGGTATCGTCGCCATAGCCTAAGCGCTCCTTCTGAGCGGCAAAGATCTTCTCGCTGAGCGGAACGATGTAGTCCAGGATCTTCTTGCGGTAGACGGCGGCATCGGCCGGAGTCCAATCCAGACGGCCCATCCGGTCATAGCCTAACTGCAGGAAGTTCTGATAACCTAAAGTTTTGGCAATCTTGGTCCGGACTTTGACCATCCGGTCATAGATATCGCCGATCTTCTCGTCATTCTGAGCATAGAAAGCCCAGACGAGCTTGCTGGCTTCCGCGCGGGTGGCCCGGTCTAAGGACGTCGTATACTTTCCCATCTGCGGGATGGAGAGCTTCTCGCCCTTGTACTCGATCAGACCGCCGGAGATGAGATTGACATACTCGGTGACCAGCTTGTTCTCTTCGACCAGGTCGCTGACGATGGCCGGAGCGAAGGTCTTATCGGCTAAGGCCGCCTCGTCGAAGATCAGGCTTCCGAAGGCCTTCTCGAGCTCCTTCCGATAAGGGGAGGTCAGGAAATCCTTGTCGACCTGATGGGAGGCTTCATCGATCTCCGGACCGATCTCATTGAGGAGATCCGTCAGCTTGCTGTAGGTCTCGTCCTTGGTATTGATGGTGTGACGGATATAGATAAGAGAGCCGGCCGTGCGGACATCATCTTCCAAAACAAAGAGATCCTTGACGGCAGCAATGGCTTCCTTGGCCGTCTTGGCTCCGGTAAGTCTCTTATCAATGGCCTGATAGGCCTTGATGATGTCATCCTTGTTGGGCGTCTCGACTTTCACCTCATCCAGTTTATCGAAATGACCGTCAAAATGCTGAACCATAGGCAATGTTTTCCTTTCTTGTGAAATCCTTAGCATTATAAGCCAAAGCCCAGACTAGTCCAAGTGGTAGACTTCCGTATACTTCTTCGTGAGATAGTCGACATAGTCTTTGGCGGAGAATTCCTTCCCGGTGATGGATTTGATCCAGTCCTTGGTATCTAAGAGCGGGGCCGTCTTGAAGACGTTCTCCTTCATCCAGGCAAGGATCGTATCCATCTTACCGGCACGGACGGTCTTTGCAAACCCGATCTCACTGTCGAGCTTCTTCAGATACATGGCATTGAGGGCATTGCCGATGGCATAGGTGGGGAAGTAACCGAAGCCGCTGGCCCAGTGGACATCCTGAAGGATGCCTTCCCTGTCATTATGAACGGTGATGCCAAGCAGCTCCTGATAGAGCTTGTTCCATTCCTTGTCGAGGGTAGCGAAGTCGGCCTGACCGGCCATGATCTTCCGCTCCAGGCGGTAACGGATGATGATATGGAGGGAGTAGGTCAGCTCATCGGCTTCCGTCCGTAACGGGTTGGCGAGATCGACATAGTTGACGCCTTCGTAGAAGTCCGTGGCGGAGACATCGCCTAACTCGTCATGGAAGAGCTTCGTGAAATCCGGATAGATGCTATCGATGTAGGCCTGACTCCGGCCGATTCTGTTTTCATAGAACCGCGAGACGGATTCATGCTTTCCCATCGAGAGGGAGCCTTCGCCCAGATGCCTTGTATAGACCTCTTCCGGAATGTTCTGCCCGAAGAGGGCATGGCCGCCTTCGTGGATGATGCTATACATATTGGAGATAAAGTTGTTTTCCATGTATTTGGTGGTGACCCGGACATCATTGAGACCGAACTGTTCCGTGAAGGGATGCTCGGTGGTGGAGACGGAACCGCGGGTGAAGTCAAAGCCGTTATGTTTGAGAAGATAGGTGGTGAAGGCCTCTTGCTTGGCTAAGGGGACCTTGCGGGTCAGAAAATCATGACGGGGAGAATAGGAGGCTTTCCGGACCTTGGCCAAGAGGGGAACGATGCCCTTCTCAAGGTCGGCGAAGAAGACATCAAGATCCTTGACGGTGAAGCCCTCCTCATAGTCATCAAAAAGGGAGTTATACAGCTCCTTGGTATCGCAGTCATAGCGCAGCTTCAGTAGCTTGACTTCCATCTCATAGATCTGCTGCAGAACCGGAGCAAACTCCGGATAGCTGGAATCCTTCTTGGCTTTGAGCCAGGTAATATAGGCTTTGGTGAAAAGTTCATTGGCCTGACGGTTGGTCTCGGGATCAATGGCCTCCTCATGACGGACGCTCTTATAGAGGTCTTTGACCAGCCGCTGTCCCCAGACGTCGAGCTTGGCAAAGTCATGCTCGTAGAGATCCTTGACTAAGGACGTGTATTCCTGAGACTTGGAAATCTCAAAGATCTGTCCCTGCAGGGCGACGATGCCGTCGCTGTCATCCTCCATGCCCTTCTCGGGGCAGGCCGTCTCCATATCGTAATTGAGAATCTTGATGGTATGCTCCAGATTCTCCATTTTCCCTAAATAGCCATTAAGCTTTGTCATCTTTTCCGCTGTGGTCATTTTTTCACACCTCACTGGTTGAAATTATACCATTAGCGAACCGGCTTTTGGCTTTTTCGCGCCGAAAAAGGAAGCTTGGCGCCACTCGGAAAAGGGAAAGCGCTTCGCGAAAAAGCCAACCTTACACATAAGAGGTTTAAATTTCCATAGGTCTTTGGGGTAGGGGTTTGGTATAATAAACCTTGTATCAATATAAAAGAGGTTTAACCAATGTCAAAAGAAGTGTTCACTCTCGATTTCTATGGGAAGAAGCTCGTGGTTGAGACCGGGGAGATTGCGAAGCAGGCTGATGGCAGCTGCATGGTGCGTTTAAACGACACCGCCGTCCTTTGCGCCGTTGTCGGTGCCAAGGAAGCCAAGCTGGGACAGGATTTCTTCCCGCTGACCGTCAACTATTTCGAAAGACAGTATGCCGCTGGCAAGATTCCGGGTTCCTTCATGCGTCGGGAAGGCAGACAGTCGACCCGTGAGACCTTGATGTCCCGTCTGATCGATCGTCCGATCCGTCCGATGTTCCCGGATGGCTATGTCAATGAGACTCAGGTCACAGCGACCGTCATGAGTGCTGATCCGGATGCGACGCCTGAAATGACCGCTATGTTCGGTTCTTCTCTGGCTCTCTGCATCTCCGATATTCCGTTCGATGAACCGATTGCCGGTGTCTGGGTTGGCCGTGTCGATGGCAAGTTCGTCATCAATCCAACCGAAGCCGAGAAGGCTAAGTCGGATATTTCCTTAGCTGTCGCCGGTACCGAAACCGCCATCAACATGGTTGAGGCCGGTGCTGCCGAAGTCAGCGAGGATGATATGCTGGATGCTTTGATGGCCGGTCATGAAGCCATCAAGCAGCTCTGCGCTTTCGAGAAAGAAATCGTCAGCAAGGTCGGCAAGACCAAGCGTCCGCTCAATGTTTATAAGATTGATGAGACCTTTGCCGCTGCCTGCAAGAACTACATTGCTCCTGGTCAGACTGAGACTCAGGAAAAGCGTATCATCAAGGCTGTCTCCATCTTTGATAAGCTGGAACGTCAGAATACCATTGATGCTTTGGAGAAGGAAGTCGTTGACATCTACGATGCCAAGGATTACAAGACTCCTCTGGAACATGATGTGACCGTCAATGAGGCCAAGGAAGTCCTGGAGCAGGTCGTCCGGGATGAGGTCCGTCGTCTCATCACCGTCGATAAGGTCCGTCCGGATGGCCGTAAGGTCGATGAAATCCGTCCGTTGGATGCTCAGGTCCATATTCTTCCCAGAGCTCATGGCTCGGCCATGTTCACCCGTGGTCAGACTCAGGTCATTTCTGCCTGCACCTTAGGTTCTTTGGAAGAAGCTCAGATCCTCGATGATGTGGTCGGCGAGGATAGTAAGCGCTGGATGCATCACTACAATTTCCCGCCTTTCTCGGTCGGCGAGTTGGGCCGTATGGGCACTCCTGGCCGTCGTGAAATCGGTCATGGCGCTCTCGGTGAAAGAGCCTTAAGTTACGTGATTCCTTCCGAAGATGAATTCCCGTATACCATCCGTTGCGTCGCTGATGTCTGCGAATCCAACGGTTCGTCCTCGCAGGCTTCCATCTGCGCTTCCTGCATGGCGTTGATGGATGCCGGTGTTCCGATCAAGGCCCCGGTTTCCGGCATTGCCATGGGTCTGATCACTTCCGGACCTCTCGATGGCAACCATCCTTACACGATTCTCACCGATATTCAGGGTATGGAAGACCATCTTGGCGATATGGACTTCAAGGTTGCCGGTACGCCTAACGGCATCACGGCTCTGCAGATGGATATCAAGATCCGCGGCATCACCCGTGATGTTCTGAAGGAAGCTCTGTATCAGGCAAAGCCTGCCCGCAAGCAGGTCCTTGATGTCATGCTGAAGGCTATCTCTCAGCCGAGAACGGAACTCAGCGACTACGCTCTGAAGATGAAGCGTTTCAACATCATCCCGGATAAGATCCGTGAAGTCATCGGCTCCCAGGGCAAGGTCATCAACGGCATTGTCAAGGATTGCAACAACGATGTGAAGATCGATATCAACGATGATGGCCGTGTCATCATCTATTCTGTCCATAAGGATATGATTGAGAAGGCCTATAACGCCATCATGTCCATTGCCAAGGTTCCGCAGGTCGGCGAAGTCTACGATGGCAAGGTCGTCCGTATCGAGACCTATGGCGCCTTCGTCGAACTTTACGGCAACACCGATGCTCTCTGCCACATTTCCAAGCTTGGCTGGAACCGTGTCGAGAAGGTTGAGGATGTCTGCCACATCGGCGATACGCTGAAGGTCATCATCACCGGCATCGACGATCAGGGACGTATCGACATCTCGCACCGAGAGTTCACTCCGAAGCCGGAAGGCTATGTGGAACGTCCGGAACCTGAGAGAAGACCGTTCAACCACAACAACGGCTTCCATCACAATCACTAATTGCTGAAGACTTTTCCGGAGGCCAGTCCTCTGACCTCCGGAATTTATTGAAAAAAGAAGGAGCAGCGATGGCACGAGTCAGCGTCCGTTTCCTTAGCGCCGGTCTACTCATCTCACTCTTTTTGGTCGGCTGCAAAACGACCCAAAAAGGCCGGATTTACTTCGTCACCAATGACGGCACCATCACCGACAAGAACTTTTCCACGGATTACTTGGAAGGTGTTTCGGGCACTCCCATCAAGATCGAGCTTCCCAAAGTCGTCAAGACCGGCTACTACTTCGTCGGCTGGCGCGAGAAGGACAGCCAGGGCAATTACCGTGCCATCACCAAACTGGTGGCCGAGGATGGCAGCGACTATTATTACTATCCTTACGGCAACGATACCCTTTATGCCTACTTCGAACCGGAAACGACTCTGCACTTTGATCTCTCCAAGGCCTTGAATGCTGCCTTTGTCTCGCCCAAGAAGAATGCTTCGGATTTCTCCACGGGCATCCTCAGCGGCTATGTCAACAAGAGCATCCCCAGCATCGACTATCTTCCGACGGCCAGCGCCGAGCATGAGACCTTCCAGTACTGGTATTCCCAGTATCCGTTGAGCAAGGTCAAGGAAGCCGAAGGCAACGTCTCCTATTATGTGCTGGATACCACCAAGACCATGGGCGAATACCGCTTTGACAAGGCTTTTGCCGCCACCGACCCGATGAGCTTCCCCTCGGGACAGGTGACCCTCTATGCCAAGTGGGAAGCCGATCCGACGGTGACGCTCCATTTCAATTTGGATGGCATTGAGGATGTCACTTTCCAGGCTCGCAACGAAAGTCTCAAGGACAAAGTCACGGCGGCCATCGAAAGTGCCTTATCGACCAGCTATACCTCTACCGGTCTTTTCTATCCCGCCGATACGAAGGCCAAGAAGCTGGCCGGTCTTTATTATGACCCGGTCTTCAAATATGAGGCTAGCCTCGACAGTCCTATCTTCGATTCCAACCTCGATCTCTATTTCCGTTGGAAGGATGCCATCGTGGTGACGCTCGACTTTGCCGGCGGCAAGGTTCAGGAAGAGACCTCGGTGGTCCTCAAAGGTTACTATGGCGGGGACACCCTGCCGGAGTCTGTCTTAACAACCTATAAGCCGACAAAAGAGAATGCTACCTTTGAAACCTATACCTACAATGGGAAAGAATTCATCTTTGACGCAACGCTTCTTCCGGAAGCAGACGCCACCCTTTTAGCTACTTATCGGGAGAATCCCAGTCTGACGTTAGCCTATCAGTATCCGAGCGATTATGCCGGAGTCAAGCTGACGGATATCACCACCAAGATCTATCCGGAAGGCGCCTCGATTGCCACGGCCCTTAGCTCGTTCAGGGCATCCTTAACGGATCCGCTCTTGGAGGATCAGGGCTTGGTGATGGTGTCGGCTGACGGCCAGGAAAAGACGGCCACGCTCGAGACGATGCCAGCTACCGATACCAAGATTGTATTGAAGATTGCCGAAAAAGAGAAAGTCACCCTGACCACCTATTCCGCCACGGATACTGCCTTGGCTGGAGTGGAGGATGTCGTTTCCTATGTCGGTTCCCGGGAAAGTCTTTCCATCGATACGTTGGGAACGGACCTGACGAAGGATCTGACCCTGGATACGAAGACGTATGTCTATGACGGCCTTTATTCCGATGCCGCATTGACGGCTAGGGTCACGACCCTTTCCGGCAAGGCCAGTCAGACGGCCTTGCCGACCCTGACGCTCTATCGGAAGGAAACCGTGGGCATCCAGCTGACGTTCTTAGCCAAGGCGGATAACTCCCTGATCGGAACTTGCTATGTCATTCCAGGCCGGGAATATGTCGCTTTCAAGGACCGGATTGAAGCCGTCATCGGGACGGATAAGACCTTGACCCTGCAAGACGGCACCCCGCTGAGCACCTTGCTGCCGCAAACGGACACCACCCTGCTGGTCAGTTAAGGCTGTCCGATTTCCTTCTTTTCGTCGTTTAGCCGTTTGAATTACACTTTATATTTACTATAATATCTAGTACCGAAATTTTTCCTTGGAGAAAAATCCTCGGTTTCATCAAAGGAAGAACACGAATCATGAGTTTAACTGCGGGTATCGTCGGACTGCCGAATGTCGGGAAATCAACGCTTTTCAATGCCATCACCAACAGCAATGTCTTAGCGGAGAACTATCCATTTGCTACCATTCAACCCAATACCGGCGTTGTGGAAGTCAAGGATCCGAGGTTTGATGAGCTGGTGAAGGTCTTCAGTCCGAAGCGTCAGGTCCGGGCCACCTTCGAATTCACCGATATTGCCGGTCTGGTCAAAGGTGCCAGCAAAGGCGAAGGCTTAGGCAACCAGTTCTTAGGCAACATCCGCAACACCGATGCCATCATCCACGTCGTCCGTTGCTTCGATGATCCCAACATCATCTCCTACAACGGCCGTTCGATCGATCCGGTCAGCGATGCCACCGAAGTCAATCTGGAACTGATCTTATCCGATATCGATGTCCTCACCAAACGGCTGGAGAAGATCGAACGGACGGCCGTCATGACCAAGGACAAGGATAAGCTGATCGAGGTCAGCGCCTGCCATAAGCTTCTAGATGCCTTGCAGCATGAGAAGCTCGCCCGCAGCGTTGTTTCGACCCTGTCCATCGAAGAGAAAGAGAAAATCGGCGACTTCAATCTGATCACCCTGAAGCCGGTCATTTATGTCGGCAATGTCGATGAGGGCAGCTATGCCAATCCTCAGGGCAACAAGTATTTTGCGGCCTTAAGCGAGTTTGCCAAGGCCAATGAAGCCGAATGCATTCCGGTCTCGGCCTTAGTCGAAGAAGAGCTGAGCCGGGTTTCGCCGCAGGACCGGGCCGATTATCTGGCCTCGCTTGGGACAACCCTGACCGGTCTGGATAAGATTACCATGGCCAGCTATCACATCTTAGGTCTCCGCACTTTCTTCACGACCGGGCCGGATGAAGTCCGGGCCTGGACGTTCCATGAAGGGATGACCGCTCCGGAATGTGCGGGCATCATTCATTCTGATTTCCAGAAGTTCTTCCTCAAGGCTGAGGTCTATTCCTATGATGATCTCCACACCTATGGCAGCGAGGAAGGCATCAAAGCTGCCGGCAAGTATCTGACGGTCGGCAAGGATTATCTGGTCAAGGATGGCGACTGCCTCTATATCCGTTCGGCAGCAGCCAAGAAGTAACTATGGACGACATCCGTACCGGCTTTGGCTACGATATCCATCGATTGGAAGCAGGAACGGAGATTCTTTTAGGCGGGGTGAGGATTCCCTCGGCGGTGGCGACCATTGCCCACTCCGATGGGGACATCGTCTGTCATGCCTTGGCGCAGGCAATCCTAGCCAGCCTGGGGCTTGACGATATCGGAACTTACTTTCCGGATACGGCCAAGGATACGGCAAAGATGGATTCGACTCAGATTGTCAGAAGAGCGCTCACCGAGATGACAAACAAGGACTACTGTCTTTCCAACGTCAGTCTGGCCATTGTGACAGAGACACCTAAGCTGATGCCTTATAAGCATGCAATCCGGGATTCCTTGGCCAAACTCTTATCCTTGGATTCGAGCCGGATTGCGGTTCATGCCAATACGTCGGAAGGAGTCGGTCCGGTCGGGAAGAAAGAAGCCATTGAAGTCTACGCGACGGTGCTGGTCTACCATAAGGAGAAATAACCATGAGTGATATTCAGAGTCAAATCAAGGACGAATTAGCCCGGATCTTAGTGAGTTTAGGAGCCGAGGTCAAGGATGGCGACATCCTGCTGACGCCGACCGGCAATCCTGACCATGGCGATTATGCCTCGAACCTCGCTTTGCGCAAAGCCAAGGCCTTAGGAATGAAGCCGATTGATCTTGCCAACAAGATCGTCACTCTTTTCAAACTGGATGGCGTTGACCATCTTGAAGCAGCCATGCCAGGATTCCTCAACTTCTATCTGGCTCAGGATGCCTTGGGTTCCATCATCAAGAAAATCGTCACGGAGAAAGACAATTACGGCAATCTTACCTTAGGCAAAGGCAAGAAGGTCGATATCGAATATGTTTCCGCCAACCCCACCGGTTCGCTCCATCTCGGCCATGCCCGAGGTGCAGCTTTAGGCGATTGCCTGGCCCGTCTTTATAAGAAAGCCGGCTATGCCGTCACCCGTGAATATTATGTCAACGATGCCGGCGTCCAGATGGACCATCTGGCCGAATCCCTGATGATCCGGTATCTCGAGCTTTATGGCATCCAAAAGGAATTCGGTGCCGATGACTATCATGGTCCGGAGATCATTGCCTTAGCCAAACAGCTGCAAAGCGAGATTGGCGACAGCTACCTCAAGGATCCCGAAAGCCACCTTCCGGAATTCAAGAAGTACGGCGGCGACCATCTGCTCGAAGCCATCAAGAAGGATCTCCATGACTTCCGTGTCGATCAGGATGTCTACTCCTCGGAGAAGGCCATCCGTGACCGTGGCGATGTCGAGAAAGTCTTAGAAGCCCTGAAGCCTTCCTGCTACGAGAAGGACGGTGCCTTATGGCTTAACACCACCAAAGACGGCGATGATAAGGACCGTGTCTTAGTGAAGTCGGATGGTTCCTATACCTATCTTCTTCCGGATATTGCCTATCATAATGATAAATTCGCCCGTGGGTTTGATCTGCTCGTCGATCTTTTCGGCGCGGATCACCATGGCTATGTTGCCCGTCTCAAGGCCAGCCAGAAGGATCTCGGCCATAACCCGGATGCCCTGACGGTAAGCCTGGTACAGATGGTCCGTCTCTTCAAGGACGGCGAAGAATTCAAGATGAGCAAACGGACCGGCAACGCCATCTCCATGGCGGAGCTGATTGAGGAAGTCGGTGTCGATGCCGCCCGTTACTTCTTTGTGAGCCGCAGCGGCAACTCCCATCTCGATTTTGATATCGACCTCGCCAAGAAGCTCGGAAGTGAGAATCCGGTCTATTATGCGCAATACACCCATGCCCGTCTCTGCGGCATCATCGCCAACGGCAAGGCCTTCTATCCGATTGACTACAGCTCGGACCTCTTGACCTCCGAAAGCGAGAAGGATCTCCTGATCGCCTTGAAGGACTATCCGACCGTCCTGACGGCTGCCACCGTTGAAAACGAGCCTTATAAAGTCACCAATTACATCCATAGCCTTGCCACGGATATCAATGAGTTCTACACCAAGTGCCGGGTCTTGGATGACAGCAATCCGAAGCTCAGTCAGGAGCGGCTTGGCTTAGTCGAAGCCTGCCGGATCGTGCTGGCCAATGCCCTCTCCATGATTGCCGTTTCGGCACCTGAGCGGATGCTGGCTCAGGACAAGCCGGAGGAGACGAAATAATTGTCTTGGTTCGCTGGCGCGGGAAGAGTATACTTGTAAAGTGACTCTTTTCGTGGTATAGACAAGGTGAAAGAACCGTTAAAGGAGACAGAATCATGTCCAATAAATCCTATGTCGATTGTGCCTATGAGATTATGCCGAAGACTGCCAAGAGAGATGACAAAGGCAAGTTAGTCGGCGTGCCGTTTCCGGATCTCCTGATGAAGGTCGGCGAGTCTATGGCTATCACCGATGAGAAAACGCTGACGGATATGGCTTCCAAATTCTATACGGCGTTGACGATGGATGGTCGCTTTGTCCTGTTGGAGAACAACACCTGGGTTTTACGTCAGCTCATCTGTTTTGAGGATGTCCACATCGACATGAACGACGTCTATTCCGGCGACGAGGACGAGGATTCCGATGAGGACGAGGATGAGACGCATGCCGAGAAGGAAGCCGATGATGACGTTGCCGAGGAAGGCGAAGTCAAAGACGAGACGGAAGAGAAGGAAACCGATGATGATGTGCCGGTGCCTTCTGCCGATGACGACGACGATACCATTGCTTAACACATAATGATGATAAAAGCCCTTTGAATGAGGGCTTTTTTCTTAACAACAACGAGGGAATTATGAAATCAACAGAAGCCGTCATGACAACGATTTTCGACACCATCGAGCAGAGCCCTTCCATCGTCATTTTCGGTCACGTCAATCCCGATGGAGATTGCGTCGGCAGTGTGATGGGACTGAAGAAGGATTTTCAGGAACGTTTCCCGGATAAGCGCATTCTGGCTGTCGGAAGCCACCCGGGTTTTCTGCCGTCTTTTGTGGAGCCCAGCGACTCTGTCAGTGATGAAATCATCAAAGAATCCTTGGCCATCATGGTGGATCTCTCCGATATCGAGAGAGTCGAAGACAAACGGATCACGATGGCTCCCAAGATTGTCTGCTTCGATCATCATATCGCCAAACCCGAAGGCTATCCCTTCCCGTCCTACCGCGATGAGGATGCTCCCAGCGCCAGCTATGTCCTGACCGACTGCTTACGGAAACGTTATGGCTCTATTGCCAAGGCTGCCGCTCCTTATTTCTTCTTAGGTCTGGTGACGGATACCGGCCGCTTCCAGTATGACAGCCAGCCCCAGACATTGGAGATGGCCGCTTACCTTGTCAGCCAAGGCGTGGATGCTCAGGCCATTTATAACGAGCTTTATCAGCAGTCGTCGACCGGGCTGAAGTACCGGGCTTTTGTCTACGATCATTTCCGTTTTGCCGATGACGTCGTGTACTGCGTTATCCGCAAGAACGACTATGAGTCCTTAGGCATGGATTCGAATGATGCCAGCAGCAAAGTCAATCTCTTAGCTCTTTTGGATAAGCATCCGATGTGGGTGTTCTTCGTTGAGCAGGAGAACGGAAGCATCCGTGTTGAATTCCGTGGAGATGGTACGCGCAATATGCAGGTTGTTGCCACTCAGTTCGGCGGCGGCGGTCATTTCTCCGCCAGCGGCTGCCGTCTGGACAGCCTCGATACGGCCGAAGACGTTCTCAAAGCCTGTAATCGGCTTCCGAAGGTCAAATAGCCTATGGAATTCGCTGACGTTTTCCTGGCCATGAAGGAGGCCGTCAAGACCGCTATGGACACTGTCCTTGGCATCTATGAAGGCCATTATTCTGTCACCTATAAAAGCGACAGTTCACCTTTGACGACGGCCGATCTGGCCTCCAACCAGATCTTAAGGGATAAGCTCTCCCCGTTTTCCACGATCGGCTGGCTCAGCGAAGAGGACAGCGATGACTTTGCCCGGCTTTCCAAAAGCCTGATCTTCATCGTCGATCCCCTGGACGGAACGCAGGACTTCGTCAACCGCAACGGTTCCTTCGGCATCAATCTTGCCTTAGTCAAGGATCATCAGCCGGTGATTGCCTTCATCGGGATGCCGGTGCTTCATTCCTATTGCTATGCCCTTTCCGGTCAGGGGGCCTTTGTCGTTGATGCCAGTGGCAAAGAGACGCCGCTTCATGTCTCCTCCCGGACAGACAAGCTGATCTATCTGGCCAGTAGGACGCATGACAATGACGAAGAAAGAGCCGTCATCACCCGCCATCCGGATCGGATCAGCCAGGTCATCCGCCAAGGCGCCAGCATCAAAGCCTACTATCTGGCTTCGGGTCAGGCCGATGCCTCCGTCCGCTATACCAAGATGACGAAGGAATGGGATGTCTGTGCTCCGGATCTTGTCGTCAGGGAAGCCGGCGGCATCTTCATGGATACGAAGAAGAAACCCTTTGTCTATAACCGCCAGGATGTCTACAATCACGATGGCTACTGTATGTTCAACCGTCCGGAAAATGAGGATTTGCTCGAATGAAAAAGAAACTTCTGTCAGCCTTAGGCTTTGTTGCCTCCCTGCTTATTGCCTCCTGCTCTCTTGTCAAGCCGAAGACGTCTGTCTCGGCCAGTGCCTCTGACAATGCAAGCTCCGTAACCTCGGCTTCGGCTTCCCCAAGTCCGTCGGCATCGCCGTCGGTTGGCTCGGCCTCAGGCTCGGCCTCCGCTTCCACGAAGCCAGCGGCCAGCAAGGATTTCACCTTGTATTCCTTTAATGATTTCCATGGCTCCTATGAGCAGTATAACGGCGCGGGCTATAACGAAGTCGGGGCTGCCCGTCTGAAATACGCCATCCAGCATGATGTCGATTACCAGGCGGATTCCTCGATGATCTTAAATGCCGGCGACAGCTATCAGGGCAGCTATCTTGCCTATTATGACCGCGGATTGGCCAGTGCCTTGTTAGGGAAAATCGGCGTCAAGGCGATGGCTTTAGGCAATCATGAATGGGACTGGGGCGTCGATGCCCTGAAAGAGATGATTCAGCAGGACAGTCCCAACTTCCCGGTCCTGGCCTGCAATGTTTTACTGAATGAGACCGGCAAGCCGGTTGATTTCCTGACGCCCAGCACCATCGTCACAACGGCCTCCGGCGTCAAGGTCGGCATCGTCGGTGCCATCGGCTCGGGTGAAGAGAGCGACATCAAGACCAGCATCATCGAAACCTACTCCTTCTCGCCGGCGGTCAGCTATGTCGAGGCGGAGCTGAAGAAGATGAGCGACTGCGACTACAAGATCTTCCTCGTCCACGACTCCATCAACGACTCGTCCAACACCTATGTGAAGGATATCATCGCTTCCTTACAGTCCGACGGCTATGGCGTGGATGCCGTGGTCGGCGGGCATACCCATCAGTTCGAAGCCGAGACCTATCAGGGCGTTCCCTTTGTTCAGGGCGGCCATAATAGCCTGGGCTATGGGAAGATCGTCTTCAATTCGACGAGTCATACCGTCACGCCGTCCTATACGATCTTTGATGCGAAGGACTATAACGTTCCTGACAGTGCCTTGGATAGTTCGATGCTGACGCTGATTCAGCAGAGCACGGTGGTTCAGGGCGAGAACAAGGGCTTAGGCATCACCTTCGATGATATCTTCAACCGCTATGATCAGATGTATCAGTTCATTCCCGATGCCATGCTTTATGAGGCCAAGAAGGAAGGCTGGGGAACAAAGAACCCGATCATTGCCATCCACAATGTCGGCGGCATCCGGGATTCCTTGGCGGCAGGCGAAGCCACGCCCAGCCGGCTCTTCAAGGTCTGTCCTTTCGATAACAAAGCCCGGGCGGTTTCCGGCATTCCGGGTTCGGTGATTGCCCAAGTGATCGGTTCCACACCGACAGGCCGGGTCCATGTGACCGGAAAATCCACGGAATCCTTAAGCTATTGCTATGATACCAGCGACGGACTGCCGCTCGATTCCACGAAGACGTATGATGTCCTTACCATCGATTACTGCTATGAGAAGAGCTACTTCAGCAAGATCGCTGCCCGTGCCAACTGGCTGCCGCTGAAGAAAGCCACCTCCACCGACTGGGTGATGCCGGATCTCATCCGCGACTATGTCGTCAACTCCGGGACGACGACCTTCAAAAAGGCCGACTATACCATCTATTCGGCTTAAAACAGCAACAAGAAAAGCCTGTCGGAACAGCTCCGGCAGGCTTTTTCAGTGTTCGGGATTCTACTTCTTGGAAAGAGCGGCTGTCTTCTGGGCATCGACGGCGAAGGTGGCCAGTCCGGCATCCGTCAGCGGATGCTGAATCAATTGGACAAGAACCTTATACGGAACCGTGGCAATATCGGCGCCTAAGAGAGCGCAGCTGTCGATATGGGCAACCGAGCGGATGCTGGCACAGATGATC
The DNA here is from genome assembly GCA_022647725.1 of Bacilli bacterium. Taxonomy (GTDB): domain Bacteria; phylum Bacillota_I; class Bacilli_A; order RFN20; family CAG-288; genus Enterosoma. The sequence goes on along the minus strand of JALCLG010000001.1, from coordinate 337,123 downwards.
TTGGTCGGATAGCCATAGGCCTTCTTGAGGGTCATGATGTCCTGGATCAGCTTCATGCTGTCATAGCCGTGGTCATCAAGTCTTCCTAAGAACGGCGAAACATAGGTGGCATGGGATTCCATCGCTAACAGGGCCTGGGCCGTGGAGAAGCAGAGGGTGACATTGGTCGGGATCTTTTCTTTAAAAAGCTCCTGGCAGACTTCCAGTCCCGGAACGGTCATCGGCAGCTTGATCACGATATGCTTCGGATCAATCTTATAAAGCTCATGCGCCTGAGCTAACATCCCATCCTTGTCGTTGGCGGTCACTTCCGCCGAGATGGGTCCGTCAATCATCGTCACAATCTTGGAGATGACCTCTTTCTGGGTCAGTCCTTCCCGGGCAATGAGCGACGGGTTGGTGGTCACGCCTTTGACAAAGCCCCAGGTCGAAGCTTCCTGAATCTCAGATAAATTCGCCGTGTCGATAAAAAGAGTCATATGATTTTTAATCCTTTCCGAATGTTCTCTTATTATACCTTACCTGCCGGTGGTTTTAAAGCACCGGAGCCTTCGGATAGCCTTTGCGGGTGACATAGCCGCTGATGACCATCATCCCCAGATAGGAGTTATAGCGCATGGCCTGATTGTTGTAGACGCGATACGGGGAATCTTTTGCCTGAGAATCCTCATAGAAATAACTTGCCATCTTCTTATCCAAGTCCGAGTACGGCTCTTTCATCTTCAGGCCCTTCTCCTTGATCAGCTTGCGGAGATAGAGAATGAGGAAGTCATCGCTGGCCTTGACTTTGGCCATGTCGATCCGGCTGGAAGCCAGGCTGCTCTTCTGCTCATCGACGAGATCGGCGATGTCGCCGCTTTTCGGCAGTCTCTTCTCGACGATGAGCGTCGAGACGACGTCGTTGATGGCCTGGAAGCGTTCCTTCTCATAAGGGACAAGAGCATCCAGACTTGAAAAGGCCTTCTTCTGAGCCTTCTTGGCTAAAGCCAGAATCACTAAAAAGGCAATAAGCCAGGCAACCAGAAGGCCGCCTAAGACCGCGCCGATCCAGATCCAGGTTGTCGTCGAAATCGTAGGCATGTTTTTTCCTCCTTATCGAAAAACAACGCTATTATGTTAGAATATTTAACGTTAATAAGGAAGCACTATGGAGAATATTTTTATTTTGCTGATGGCGGGATCGGGGAGTCGGCTCTTTGCCACTCTGGGAATGAAGAAACAGTTCTATCCCCTGCAAGGGAAGGAGCTTTTCCTTTACCCGTTGGAAGCGGCCATCCAAAGCAAGCTTTTCTCCCGCTACCTGATCGTTGCCGATCCGGAAGACATTGAAAAGACCAAGAATATCCTTGAGGCCAAGACGGCCCTGACGGCGGACGGCTATGACGTCATCGGCGGCGGCGACAGCCGCAACAAGTCCGTTGATCATGCCTTGCGTTTCCTGAAAGACAAGGTGACGGCCGGCAAGGTCTTCATTCATGATGCCGACCGGGTCTTACTGACGCCTGACTTCTTAGCCCTGTTAGCCAAGGAGAGTCTTTCGGCGGATGCCCTGACTCCGGTGCTGCCGCTGACGGATTCCGTTCTCCGGGAAAAGGCCAACGATATCAGCTATGTGGACCGGGAAGATCTCTATCGGGTAGAGACTCCGCAGGTTTTCTCCTATCCTTTGATGCTGACCGTCTATGAAAAAGGCTATGATCCTCGGGATACCGATGATTTCAAGAAGGCTTTAAGGGCCGGGCTGTCGTTAAAGACGGTCGCCGGCGATCCGCTGCTTTTCAAGGTGACGTTGCCCAGCGATGTTGTCCTTTTGAAGGCACTGTTGGAACAGAAAAACAAAGACTGAGTCTTTCCGGCATAGCTCGTCAACAATTCCCTTGCCTATTTTGAAGACGGCTTTTTTGCCTTCGTTTGCTCCGAGGTGAGTCCGGCCTGTTTCGCCCGTCGGTAAAGCGTCATCTGGGAGATTCCCAGCTTCTTCGCCGCTTCCTTGTTGCTCAGCAGTCCCACGGCAACGGAGTGGAGAATATCTTCCAGCAAAGGCTCGGGAATTGCCAAAGGCTTCCGCCCGAGGTAACGTTTCTCCGCCTTGGCTTTCTTCTGCCCGATGACAATGGCGGACCGTCTGGCCCTTTCCATCCGTTGGTAATCTAAGATATGGCTCTTTAGCAACGTGGGGCGCTCGGCATCCGTGAAAGCTGTCCCGTCAATCACAATCGGCTTCCGCAGCCCAAGCATCCGGAGAATCGAGGCTTCCCGGGCATAGAGATTGGCGTTGTCAAAACCGGGATCGTTGTCAAATCCCAGGGGTTTCGTCACAAAATTGTCGCCCATGTAGGTTCGCTTCGTCCGCAGCATCCATTCCAGACGGTTCAGATGGTCCATTCCGACTTCCTTAAGCAGGTCCTCCAAACCCACCCGGTTCGGCTCAGGACTTCTCTCAGTCACATAGACAGGGGTCATATTCACCCGGTAATAGATGGGAAGCCTTTTGTCGATGTCAATACCTGGGATTCCTTGAAAAATCGAGACGGGCAGCCCATCGATGACATCATAATAAGGCTGGATGGAATACTGGAAGGAATCGTCAATGAAGATCTCATAGGTGATTTTCGCCACTTTGAAGAGAATCGATGGCGAAAAGACAAGGCAGATTTCTCCTTCGGTCTTGCTGGAGAGCTTCACCCCGCGGATGGGGGTGTTCAGTTCACTTCTTACGGTTAAGTTTTTCATAAGGTTCCTTCAAAAGCTTCTGGTAACGTTCTTTAAGGATGGCCTTGTAGAATTCCTTTCTTGTGGGAGAACACTCCGGCATGGCAGCGATGAAGGAAAAAATCTTCCCCAAGTCGATTTCCGGGAAAATCCCCTGTAAAGCCTGATTGCATTCGGGAAAACGAAGACTTGAGATAACATCGTAATAGGAGCTCTTCCGATTGCCCAAGCGAATCTGGGAAGTCGGGAAGACGAGAGTCCGTCTTTCAATCTCCAAGGGATCCGCAAGAACACTGCGGCAGGCTTCATCGGTATTGAGACGAGGAAAAAGGCAGGATCCGTTATCAAAAATGGGGGCCAACACGTATTTGTTGTCTTTTTTCAGGAATCCCCAATTGCCTCCATGGCGGTCGAAGTTTCCAATCAGAGCATCGATAAGGTACATCTTCCAGAAAATCGAAATTGTTTCCTCAACGTTGGTGAGCTTCTTATTTTCCTCTAACATCGTCATGATGTCTTCATACGAATAATGAAAGCGTTCCTTGTCTTCCTCCAGAGTGGAATCTCCGACGTCATTGAAAGGGACAAACGAGAAGCCATTGCCAGTGAAGTCTTCCATTGCCACCACCTGAAGACCTTTATAAGTTCCGAGAGCCGTGTTTTGAGTTGGCAATCCAATCATTTGGAAAATATGAGAGCCAAGATACTCCGAAAAGTGGTTCATCAACGGACCGATTTCCGAAGCTTTCTGAAACTTCAAGATCCAGTCTTTGCCCTCAATCGTGATTCCAATCTTTTGTTCGGATCCGGAATAGAAGCGGTTATTTCCTTTATATTTTGAGTAATCCATACTTCAAGTATACTCTTTGAGAAAAAAATATCAATAGGTTCTAGAATTAATTTTGATATACAGTGGGAAAAGCCGCCGCTGCGGTCTTGCTAAGTTAGTAGAACCCGTCCTTTACATCGGCGCTTGCCGGGCAGAAAAGCAAAAATCAATTTCTGCTCAGTCCTTCTAAGCCTTGGAAGGCAAGATGATGAGAGGTTCTGAGGCCTCGGAAACACGCGATTTCAAGCCAGTTTCCAAGTCTTCGGGGAAGCAAACGTTTTCTCGGCTTTCAGAAACTTTCATTTTTTTTTTGTGTTGCTACTACCTTGATTTGCCTTTTTTATCGTATAATATAAACTCCGAGAAATCGGGTTCCAAGGGAGTATCACTGACATGGTAAAGTTCTATTCAGTTGGAAGACAGTTCGACGATCTGGATTGGTCGATTGTGGATCAAAAGGCCAAAGACGTCGCCAAGATGATTGCTGATGAGAATGGCGAAGGTGCTGATTTCTTAGGCTGGGAAAACTATGCTTCGACCTTGCCGGAAGGCGAGATCAAGAAGATTGAAGAAGATGCCAAGAAGATCCGGGCTAATTACGAAGCCCTGGTCGTGGTCGGCATCGGCGGTTCCTATTTGGGAGCCCGAGCCGTGATCGATGCGATCAACGGCCTTTTCCCGGAAGATAAATTCGAAATCATTTATTTAGGAAACACCTTATCCGCTTCCTATACGTATCAGGTGATGCGTCATTTGGAAAAGAAGCGTTTTGCCATCAATGTCATCTCCAAGTCGGGAACCACCACCGAACCGAGTGTGGCTTTCCGTCTTTTAAAGGACATGATGGAGAAGGAATTCGGCCATGCTTATCTTAAGGATGCCATCTATGCCACGACCGATAAGTCCCGTGGCTCCTTAGTCAAGGAGTCGGAGATCGAAGGCTATGACCGTTTCGTCATTCCGGATAACATCGGCGGACGTTTCTCCGTCATCACGCCGGTCGGTCTTCTTCCGATTGCCTGTGCCGGCATCAACATCCGTCACTTCCTCAAGGGTGTGATCGATGGCGAAAGCGACTATTCCAACCCGGATTATCACGAAAATCCGGCTTACAAGTATGGTGCCACCCGTTATCTGCTGAACGTCCAGAAGAAGTTCAGTTCCGAAATGTTTGTCTCCTATGAACCGCAGAACAAGATGATCGAAGAATGGCTGAAACAGCTTTTTGATGAATCGGAAGGCAAGGAGAACCAGGCGCTGCTTTGCTCCTCGGGTATCTTCACCACCGATCTCCATTCGATGGGTCAGTTCATTCAGCAGGGAACGCCGTGCCTCTTTGAGACCATCATCCGCAGCGAACATTCGCTCCATGATGTCACCGTCCCTTACGATGATGAGAACCTCGACAATCTCAATTACCTCTCCGGACGAAGCATGGCTTACATCAACAACAAAGCCTATGAAGCGACCTTGGATGCCCATACTTCCGGACATACGCCGGCCAACATCATCGAAATTGACCAGATGGATTCTTATGCCTTAGGCAACCTCATGTACTTCTTCTTCCGTGCCTGTGCCTTCTCGGCTTACCTCTTGGGCGTCAATCCGTTCAACCAGCCAGGTGTTGAGATCTATAAGTCGAATATGTACAAGCTCTTAGGAAAGCCGGAACATAAATAGAATCCATTCATTTCGTGCAAAGTAGGTTTCTGTGACGGAACATTTGCTTTGTTCCGTCACGGAAAACCTTGCAACCTAGCCTTACCTTTGATAAAATATCAAAGCGCTGAAAATACGGGGATGCTTAGCTCAGCTGGTAGAGCATCGCCTTTACACGGCGGAGGTCAGGAGTCCGAACCTCTTAGCATCCACCATTTGTTTCTTCAGAGCAGACGAGTCGACACACATGGGCGAGTAGCGAAGCGGCTAAACGCGGCAGACTGTAAATCTGTTCCCATCGGGTTCGGTGGTTCGAATCCACCCCCGCCCACCATCTTAGATCACCACGCCTCAGGCAAACCCTGGCGTTAGCGATAAATAGCCTTACGTTATTGGGGCATAGCCAAGCGGTAAGGCATCAGACTTTGACTCTGATATGCGGTGGTCCGAATCCACCTGCCCCAGCCAATTCTGACTGATGTTCAGTCTCATTGTCCCGCTAGCTCAGTGGTAGAGCACTTGACTTTTAATCAAGGGGCCACGGGTCCGAGCCCCGTGCGGGACACCATTCTAGTTTCGTCCTGTGCCCGAGTGGCGTAATCGGTAGCCGCGTTGGATTTAAAATCCAATGGGTCAATCACCCATGCCGGTTCGAGTCCGGCCTCGGGCACCAGTTCGAAAACATGCCTCCCTGTGAAAGCGGGGAGGCTTTTGTTTGCTCTTTTCGTTCCCGCTTTTTGGCATGTTGACCAGTCTACTCCCGGTTCGGAGATGGTCACCGACGTCACCTGTCAGAAGGAAGACATGATCTTCATCCGCTATGAGCCACCGGACGGGCAAATGCGGCATCAGCATCTCTTCAATGGCGGAAACGGCCAAGGCATCGTTAGGCTCTACCACAGGCATGGCCGGAAGAGGATTCCGGTGGACGAAATCCGTTGTCAGAATGTCGGCTGCGAATATGGCGAATATCAAAAAGAATAATATCAAGTCTTTTTTACTCACTTGTTCTCAAAGGCATTGGTATCGGATTTGTTAACCGGAATCGGGCTAGGATAAGCAGCTATTTTTCCTCGGCTTCGAAATGACTTGACACACTGACTTATTTTTTGTTCTTATTTATGGGAAATTCGCCAATTTACCCGTTTTTGTTTAATGTGACAAATGTCCTTTTTTTCTTCTTTAAATGTGACAAATGTCCTTTCTTGATAAACGGCCATCGTGTTTTGTTTGTAATTTTAATGCGAGAATATAGAATATATCTAAGGTGAAAAAAATGACTGACCATAAATCTGCTGAAGATTATCTTGAACGCATTCTGATGCTGGCGGAAACAGGAGAGCCTGTCCATGCCGTTGATATCGCTAATTCCTTTGGCTATTCCAAGCCAAGTGTTTCCATTGCTTTGATGAAGCTGGAAAAGCGAGGAATGGTCTTAGTCAATGATCGTCACCAGCTGAGTCTTACTGCTGCCGGCAAAGCCATCGCACAGAAAATCTATGAACGCCATAAAGTCTTAGGCGCCTTGTTCGTCGCTTTGGGAGTCACGAAGGATGTTGCCTTCGATGATGCCTGCCGGGTCGAACATGATATCTCGGACGAGACCTTTGAAGCCCTGAAGAAGCATTATCAGGAAAAGGTTCAGAAAGGTGAGGGGAAATAACAAATCTTTATTCCCCTTTTTTAGTATCTCCCGTGCTATAATTGCCTCCGAAGAAAGAAGAAATGACCATGGAAGAAACAAAGAATCAGCCGAGCATCGAAGAACGGATTGATGTCGTTTTGGATAAACTGCGTCCCTTTTTGGAACGCGAAGGCGGCAATATCAAATTAGCTCGCTTCGACAAAGATACGGGTGTCTGCTATGTCGATATGATCGGTGCCTGCGCTGGCTGCATGTTGGCCGCCAGCGATGTTTCCGATTCCGTTGAAGTCATGCTGATGGATGAGATTCCGGAGATTACCAAGGTCGAATTGGTGGCTCCGACAATGGATAATGAGTTCGATAACCTCTTGAAGACTCTTCAAGCTCAACAGGCTCAGGAAGCCCAGCAGGATGCTGCAAAGAATGCTCCTGCGGATCCTGCAACGAAGAGCGATACGGAGAACAAATAATGGCCTCGTCGGGTCTTGCCGATCTGCAGATTCTTGAAAAAGTCACCCGCTACCTTTCCACCCTACGTCCCTTCCTTCTTGAGGAGGGAAGTGACTTAGCCGTCCGGGATTGCCAGGCCGGGGTCGTCACCTTGGTCGTCAAAGGCAGCTGCGTTGGCTGTGCCCTAGCGGGTACAGACTTCAACCAGTTCCGAAAAGAAATGGAAGAGGATATTCCGGGAATTAAAGATGTTATCTTCACGAATCCCTTTGGCATTCCGGTAGCTTAAAAGAAAGTTGTTCACGAATCCAGGCGGCCTTTCCCCAGGGAAAAGCCGCCTTTTCCAAATAGGTTTATCTGGTGGCAACGGTCTTTCTCACGGAAAGCTAGGTCCCGGTTCCTATCAAGCCCCATTTAAGTCCAGTGAAAAATAAGTTCTTTTTTCTTCTTAACCGGCCGTTGTGTGCTAGAATTTTAGGGCGAGGTATATAGTATCATGTCAGACAAAATGTTTATGGTTGAGACGTCCGCTCATCACATTCACGTCACGCAGGAAACCTTAGAGAAACTTTGCGGTCAGGGAGCTCAGCTGGAAGTCAAGAAGATGCTCTCTCAGCCAGGAATGTTTGCTTCCAACACCCGTTTAGATGTCATTTATCATGCCGAAATCAAGGATCCGAAGACCGGTGCGATAGTCAAGAAGGATTTTGAGCTCAAGGGCTTATCCATTCTCGGACCGGTGAGAGATCACAACCAGGTTGAGATTTCGATGACCGAAGCCAGAAGTCTGAAGGCCAATGTTCCGGTTCGCGAATCGGGCGATATCAAGGGTTCCTGCCCTTGCACGCTCGTCAATCCGCTTAACGGCAACTCCGTCGATATCGCCGAGGGCATGATCATTGCTAAGCGCCACATCCATATGACGCCTGAGGATGCCAAGGAATTGGGTGTCACCAACGGTCAGATCGTCAGTGTCAAGATCAAGTCCGCTAACGGCAGAAGTGCTGTCTTAGGCGATACCGTTATCCGTGTCAGCCCGAAGTTCAAGCTTGCTATGCACATCGATACCGATGAGTCCAATGCCATCGGCGGTCTGTCGAAGGACGTCAACGGCGAAATCATCGATCTCGCCTTCTAAAAAGGATATCGGACGATGCCGAACCTTCTCGCCCATAATCTCGTGGTTAAACGTTTCTATCTGAAGGAGGATGAACAGGATCTTTCTCCTTTGGATAGTTTCATTCGCGGGAATTATGATTTTCTGTCACTGGGTGCCCAAGGCCCGGATCCCTTTTTCTACGTCGGAATCCTGCCTTTCCACGGACTTCATTTGTTAACGGCCTCCAAAAAGCTGGGTAACCAGCTCCATGAGGGCGATGCCAAGAAGTTCTTCAAGGCGATGATTGACCGTTGCTATGGCATGGAGAATGACCGGGACCGCCTGCGTTTCGAGGCCTTCATCTTCGGTCAGCTGGCCCATTACCTCCTTGACCGGGAAGCCCATCCTTACATTCTCTATGAATCCGGCTTTGACAAGGACGGCAAGATCAGCGGCAAATATCATTATCAGCATGCCAACTTCGAATCGAACATCGACTACTGCCTGGCCAAGAAGTTCAAAATGAATTATTTCCTCTCTAACCCGGCGGACGTGCTCTGTCAGGATAAATCCTTCCTCGCCATCCTGGATAGTGAGATGGTGCCGGTGCTGGAAGGTCTCTTCCGCTGCCGGTTGCCGAAGCACTTCTATTCCAACAGCATCATCAACATGCATTCCGTGATCGGTTATGTGAATCATCATCCCAAGGCCAAGAAGAAACTGCTGCCGAAGCGGCTGATGGGCTTGGCGATGCCGACGGAAGGACCGTTAGACTATCCGGATTGTCTCAATGAAAAGAAAGACATCTGGCTGGATCCCCTGACGGGTGCCAAACATGCCGATTCCTTCCTGGAAATCCATTCCCGGGCCTTCGAACTGCTGGATAGCTGCTATCAGGACATCCTGAAGAATGGCTTCCACTACGAGGTCATCAGCAAGTATCTGAATGGTTTGTCCTATTACGGAACGCCGGTCGGTGCCAAATGGACATATCAGAAGAATCCGGTCGCTGCTTAGAGTCCTAAAGACTGGCTTCAGCCAGTCTTTTTTTGATAGACAGTCCGCTTTTTAGTTATAATAGCTGGGATGAAAGAACACAACATGACTGCCGAGGAATTTTCCTTACAGGAAAGTTTTGTCCGTCTGATGCGTCAGCGTCATCTGGAGCTTTGCCTTTTGCTGATGGCACCTTTTGTGGTGTCCGTCTTCTTTTACGCCTTCGTTGTCGGAGAGCCGGACTGGGGTCTGAAGATTCTCGGCTTCTTCTTTCTGACCTTGGCAGTCTCCTTGCTGGTGCAGGTTCCTTTCTTCTTTGCCAGTCTCCACAAGGATCCGGAACTGAAAAAGGCTAAGGAAGCTCTTTTCTATTTTCTGGATTCCCCCCTGTGGGAGACCGGCTTGCTGACGACGCTTTTCCTGACGGTGAAGGCCAGCTATTATCAGGTGGCCTTAGCCGTTTTTCTCAGTTCCTTAATTGCCGCTGTTTTTGACTACCGAGGTAAGAAGCCCTGGCTAAGTCCCGCCTGTCTTGCTGCGCTCGGGGTCGGGCTTCTCTTCCCGAAAAACTATCAGGTTCCCCTTGTTTTCGGATCCTTGGAAGGCTATTATTCGTGCTCCCTCTTTTCCATGATCAGCATTACCTCAACGGATGGTTTCTCCGGTCTCATCCTTTCTCCTGTCGGCCTTTGGAAGCTATTCATTGGCAACTACCTCGGAACGATTGCCAGTCCGTTTGCCATTGCCTTTGTCTTGATAGGCATTTACCTTACCTTGCGAAAACGCCGGGATGGTTGGCTTCTCTTAACCGTTGTCCTTAGCCTCTATGCTGGATTTGTCATTCTTTTCCTAGGATTAGGAGATGGCGGCTGGTCCTTTAAGGATGCCTTGGCCGAGACTTTCTTAGGCTCGAGCCTACTGGGCATTCTTTTCCTGGCGCCGGAACAGCAGGAAGAAGAATTCGACCGATTCCGGAATCTTTCTTTGGCCGTACTGCTTGCTTTGTTGGTCATTGCCTTCCGGCTGATCCGGGCTGACGGGCTTGATTTCCTGGAAGCCTTCCTGGTCATGCAGCTGGTGCAGCTGCTATTAGCGAGTCCGCGCTTTGTCAAAGCCAATAAGCTGACCTCGGGTGTCTTATTGGGGTTAAGTCTGGCTGGCCTGATTGCCCTGAGTCTCGGCTATGGTCTTTCCCATCCCATCGATCCTTCTTCGGGTTATTTCCTGAGGTAATCATGATGGATGCCACTCCTGTTAATCAGCCAGTACCCTCGATGCCAAATGATCCGGGCAAGAAGGATCCCCGTTTTCAGTATCATCCTTTCAAGGACAGCTTGATTCTTGCCCTTTTAGTTGCCATCATTGTGTCCATTGTCTTGGCCTCCTTCTTTTTGACCCCGAGAAGCAACAATGCCTATGTTGAGATCCGTTACGGGACCACCTTGCTTTGGGATAAGGACGATACTACCAAGAACACGGCCATTGCCTTCCCGACCACTGGCTCCAAGGTGCTTAGTTACAAGGACAGCGACGGTCCGATCTTCTTGGGCGAAGGAAATTACTTTGAGTTCTATACCGATGGTTCCACGGAGGAGCCGGAAGTCGACGTCACCCTCTATAGCGACCATTCCATTCAGATCACCAAGCAAAAGTCGCCTCGGAATGTCTGTGCCAAGATCGGCCGCATCTATTCAGAGTACACCCCGCTGGTCTGCTTACCCAATTCCTTAGAGGCTGTCATCAAGGCAGGAACCGGTTATCCGGAATGGGACAACTGATATGAAAACAAGAAGATTGGTAGCTTTGGCAATGCTTTTAGCCTTAAGCGTTGCTATCCATTATCTCGAAAGCTTAATACCGGATATTGTTCCGATTCCTGGCTTTCGGATGGGCTTGGCCAATGTCGTGGGTCTCTTTGTTCTGTACTATTATGGTGGACTTAGCTACCTCTTCGTTCTTTTCCTCCGGGTCATCCTGGTCGGTGCCATCTCCACCGGCTTTGGCATCTCCTTTTTGATGTCACTTTCCGGAGCCGTCTTAAGCAGTGCTGTTTCCTTGCTTCTTTATTATCTTGTCAAACCCTCAATTTATATCCTTTCCATGGCCTCTGCCCTTGCCCATACCATTGGTCAGCTCGTGGCCTATGCCATCTTCTTTGCTTCCCCCTATATCTTCACGTATGTCATGATTTTAGGACCCTTAAGTCTGGCTACCGGTCTGCTCCTGGCCTTTTTTGTTCGGCTTTTGGTTCAGCGGCTTCCTCGGAGCTTTCTTCTCGAAGAGAAGAAGCGGCGGAGCCAATAAGGTTTTTCCCAAGCTTTGGTAAGTTGGATTATTCTCAGTGAAAACAATGCCCAAGTATGATATAGTTAATAAGCTAATTTATTCGTCTCAAAGAAGGAGAGAGTTGCATGGATAAAACAATCAACTACAAGACCCACGGAACCTGCTCGGTCAGCATGACTTTCGTGATTGATTCGGCTAACGATACGATCAAAGACTTTTCCGTCATCGGGGGCTGCAACGGCAACCTTAAAGGCATCAAAGCCCTGATTATCGGAATGAAGGCGCAGGATGTGATTTCTAAGCTCAACGGCATCCGTTGCGGACTGAAGTCCACCAGCTGCCCTGATCAGATTGCCAAAGCCTTGGAAGGCTATTTGGCTCAGAAGGCTTAACGCCATGGGAATCAAAGTCAAGAATCTGTTTACTTCCGAGTCCGTTTCGGAAGGCCATCCGGATAAGCTCTGCGATCGCATCAGCGATGCCGTTTTGGATGCTGCCCTCAGTCAGGATCATTCTTCCCGTACCGCCGTCGAAACGATGGCCACGAGAGAAAAGGTGATCATTTCCGGTGAAGTTACGACAAAAGCCAAGCTCGACTATGAGAAGATTGCCCGGGATGTGGTCCGGGAAGTCGGCTATACCAAGCCCGAATTGGGCATCGGTGCCGATACGATGTCAGTGGAAGTCTATATCCGGGAACAGTCTCCGGATATTGCCCAGGGCGTCAACAACTCTTTGGATAAGCATTCCATCGGTGCCGGCGATCAGGGCATCATGTTCGGCTATGCCACGGATGAAACCGAAAACTACATGCCGCTTCCGATCGTGATGGCTCATAAGCTGGTTCGGTATGCGACGATGTTACGGAAACAGGGGCAATTGCCTTTCTGCCGTCCGGATATGAAGAGCCAGGTGACCATTGATTATTCCAAGGCCACCCCGACCCTCAATGCCGTCGTCCTTTCCTGTCAGCATGATCCCGACATCGCCATCAGCGACTTACGGGATAAGCTTCTTCATCTGGTCATCTTCCCGGTGGTCGACAGCTTCGGCATCGACCGCAGCCATGTCGATGAGTATTACATCAATCCGACCGGCAAATTCGTGATCGGCGGACCCCTCGGGGATACCGGCCTTACCGGACGGAAGATCATCGTCGATACCTATGGCGGATCGGCTCCGCATGGCGGCGGTGCCTTTTCCGGCAAGGACCCGACCAAAGTCGATCGCAGTGCGGCCTATGTCGCCCGTTATGCAGCAATGAATATCGTCGCTGCGGGGCTGGCCAAGCGCTGCCTCATTCAGCTCAGCTACGCCATCGGTGTCAGCGAACCGGTCTCCATTGCCTTGGAAACCTATGGCACGGAGACGGTCAGCAAAGACAAGATCCTCAAAGCCTTGGTCGAAGAGAAAATCTTCGACTTCACGCCGTCGGGAATCATTGATCACTTCTCCCTGATGTATCCTACCTTCCGTTATCAGGATCTGGCGGCCTATGGCCACTTCGGAAGACCGGATCTGGAGCTTCCTTGGGAGAAACGGGACAAAGTCGATGAGCTGCGGAAAGCCTGTAAATAACGCCTTTAGGCGGTAAAGGAAAACACAATGAACGAAAGCGACCTAGACAAAGACAAAGACAAAGACGACCAATCCCTCACTCCGTATCTGTCGGCGTATGTCACCTACATCAAGTCCCATCCTTATCCCTTTGACGTCCCCGGCCATAAGCTGGGTGGCTTCGAGACGGACCTATCCCGCAAGATTTCCAATATCTTTGCGGAATATGATGCTAACGCCCCTTACGGTATGGACAATCTGGCCAACCCGAAAACCATCATCAAGGATGCCGAAGAGCTCGCGGCCAAAGCCTGTCATGCCGATCATTGTCTTTTCTCCGTCAACGGAACGACCGGTGGCATCCTGACCCTGATGATCAGCTGCCTCGACAACAAAGATAAGATCATTCTTCCGCGCAATGTCCATAAATCCATCATCAACGGCCTGATTCTCTCCGGCGCCGTTCCGGTTTTCGTGACGCCGGATATCGATAAGGATCTCGGCGTGGCCTGCGGTGTTTCGGCTGACAGCATGATTAAGGCGATGGATGCCAATCCGACCGCTAAGGCAGTGTTAGTCATCAACCCGACCTACTTCGGCGTCGTCAGTGACCTGAAGCGGATTGTCCAGGAAGCCCATAAGCGCAACATGATCGTCATCACCGATGAGGCCCACGGCTCCAACTTCTATTTCTCAACGGAACTGCCGATTTCGGCCATGGATGCCGGTGCTGACTGCACAGCGATGTCGCTGCATAAGAATTCCGGAAGCCTCACGCAGACATCCCTGATTCTCGTCAAGGGCAACCGGGTTGATTTCTCCGAAATCCGTCGCGCCTTTGCCATGGTGACCTCCACTTCTCCGAATGCCATCCTGCTCTGTTCCATCGATGCCGCCCGCAAAGAGATGGCTCTGCACGGACAGGAAATCATCCATAAGAACATTGAGATGGCCGATGCCTTACGGAAACGGATCAATGCGATTCCTGGTCTCCATGTCTATGGCAAGGAATATGAGACGCCAGGCATGACTTCCGGACGCTTTGCCACCGATCCCACCAAGCTGGTCATCGATGTGACGGGTCTTGGCCTCTATGGCTATGAAGCCTACAAGGAACTGCGGCTGAAGTACAACATCCAGGTAGAACTGGGCGAAGTCTCCGTGATCCTGGTCCTGATCGGACCTGGCAACAAACCGGAGCAGCTCGACTATCTGGTCGAATCCCTTAAGGATATGTCGAAAAACCACTACAAGGTGGTTCAGCGGCGGAAGTTCCCGCACTTCGATTACTGCTTCCCCAGATCCATCGTGCCACCGCGGGAAGGCTATGATGCGCCGACCAAGATCATCAATCTTCACGACTCCATCGGAGAGATCTCCGGCGAGACCGTGATGGCCTATCCTCCGGGCATCCCGCTGATCGTCCCAGGCGAAGTCATCAACAAGGACTGCATCGATCTGATTGATTTCTACCATAAGGAAGGTGGCGAAGTCCTCAAGGATACCACCATCGGCAAGATCAAGGTCGTCGACCGTTCCCGTTGGGCTTTAGCCAAAGACTTCCTCGCTGATAACGACTTGAAATAACGTTGACAAGGGCTTCCTTATTGGAAGCCCTTTCATTTGCGATAGTGCTTTCATTCCAGTTTGAAAGAAAAAAGAGTGGAAGGGGTTTAAACCGGACCTTTCTTTCATTATAATATGAGTAGGAACAAAGAAAGGAACCCTTAACTATGAAATTCCAGTATGTGTGCAAAGACGTCTCCCTGACCCCTTCCATGAAGCAGGCCTGCGAGGAGAAGCTGGGAAGGTTTGAGCATTACTTCCGTGCTAAAGAAGGGATTGTCTGTTCCATCCGTATCGCCATCGTCAAGGACGAGAAGTCTGTTGAAGCAGCCATCTCGGCCGACGGATTCACGCTTCGTGCCAAGACCCTGAATGAAGATTTCTATAACGCCATCGATGTCTTGGCGGAGAAACTCGAAGGTCAGATGCGGAAGGCTAAGACGCAGTTGGCCAAAGCCAAGCGTTCCAACTCCTTAAGCGAAAATATTCAGCTAGAGCAGATTGCCGATGACAAGGAAGATGAAGCCGCCTTCCAGATCGTCAAACGGAAGACCCTGTCCCTGACGCCGATGGATGTCGATGAAGCCTTGGCCCGGATGGATGCCTTAGGTCACAGCTTCTTCATCTATCTGGATTCGTCAACCGGCCTTGTCAACGTGCTCTATGAGCGTGAAGACCATGGCTATGGCGTGATCGAGATTGAAAAGTAGACGTTCGGGGAAACCTGCCTGGCAGGCTTCCCCTTTTTCTTTCTTCTTTCCCCGGCCTTTGCTATAATTCTTACGATATGAAAAAACAAGCGATGCTGGGCTTTCTTAGCGTTGCGCTCGGGCTTTCTCTTTCCGGTTGCCTTTGGGGCGACCAGGAGGCGGTCCAGAACTATACCGCCAGCTATCTGTCTTCGGACAGTGGGCTTTACCGTCCGGTCTCAACGGACGGAAGGTCCTTATTGCTGCCGCCTTTTGATACGGCCATTGGCGGCAACCTTTATTACCATATCGGGGATTATTCCGATACCCAACTGGACGATATCAAGAGCACCTTCGAAAACACTTTGGCCAAATACCATGCCCTGACAGACAGGCATTACGACTATCAGGTCTATGACTCGGCCACGGCCAAGACCGATACGACCAAGAGTTATCTTCCTAACCTCAAGACCCTCAATGATTCCTATGGCACCGGTAAGGCAGTGACGGTGGATGATTTCCTCTATCAGCTGCTGAAGAAGTCCTATGATTTTTCCCTGAAGAGCCAGGGAAAGTTCAATCTTTTCTTAGGCACCATCAGCGATATCTATGAAGCCAAGTTGGATAGTCTTTCAAGTTCGGATACTGCCTTGGACAAGGCTCTTTCCTTAGCTAACAATCTGACCTTCGCCAGCGATTTGGATGCCACCAGTCTTCAGCAGGCGACGGTCTGTGTTCCCAAGACGGTTGACGAGATGACAGACTTATTGACCTTTGATGATGCCACGAAGTCGGTGACGTTCCACGCCTTCAGTAAGAGCGGCTGTGAGTCTGCGAAGGTCTCCGTTTCCTTAGGCGGGGATGCCAAGGGCTATGCCATCGAGGCCTTAGGGGAGCTTTATCAGAAAACCTATCCGTCGATCTCCCTTCTCATCAATGCCGGCTCTTCCAGCGTCAAGGCCGTGGGTCAGCGCCCGGATAAGCTGGACTGGACGTTGCGGTATGCCAACCCGCTTTATGAGGAGAGTCTTGATCCGACGAAAGGGTCCCTCAATCCTCAGGAGGTGGCTTTGAAGCATAGCGGAGCCTTTGCGTTGTCGACCTCGGGCTATTATCAGCAGTCTTTCTATGTCTGGGATCAGACCGGCAATACCTATCTTCGGCGGGAGCACATCGTGGACTCCGAAACCGGCTATTCCCAGAACTTCTTTGATCAGGTCTCCGTGCTGATGGATGACAGCGGCTTAGCCGATTGCTATACCACCGCTTTGATGAATACCGCCTCCGTCAGCGAGGCCCAGTCGCTGTTTGCCAGCCTGAATACGATCTACGGAGTGACACCCTCCTTGATTCTCTGCCACAAGATCACGAAAGGCGACACCAGCGGTGCCGTTTATGCCTATCAGCCAAGCCAGCTTACCAATCTCAGCAGTCAGGGCTATCCGCAGTCTACCGTCAGCCGTAGTTCTTCGACCAGCGATACTTCTGCCTATGCGGGCGATTATTCCGATCTCAGTGCCAGTGAGGTCATCGGGACCCTGTCTCCGGCTAACCGGGACGTCATGCAGGAGCTTTATCAGTTCTCCGCGGATCTTTATCCGTCGGCTTATCTGATAACGGATACCAGCGTTGTCACGTATCCGAATGCCGTCAAGTCCGTTATCCAGGAGCTAACATGATCAAACTTATTGCCACCGATCTCGATGGCACTCTTTTCTATCCGAAAAACCCGTGGCTGGGGACGTCCTTCCAGAACCGAGCTTTCCTGCGGCGTTTTGTGGATCAGGGCGGCAAGGTTCTGGTTGCCAGCGGGCGGTCCATCAAGATCGTTCCGGCTCTGAAGAAGCTGCTGCACCGGGATATCACGCTGTTAGGTTGCAACGGCGGCTTTATTTATGAGAAAGGCGTCTTCGAGGAGCGGCAGCCTTTGAACCGGGACAGGCTGCTGGATCTGTTTTCGGCCTTATCGGATGATTTCGGCATCATCTGCTGGTTCCTTTTCGATGATACCGAGACGATGTTCGTCTATACCACGCCGTCCATGAGTTCCCTGCTTCTTTACGGCACGCTGATCGGCAACAAGATCAACGGCTACTACCGGGAGAATCTGCTTAATGACAACCGCATCTTCGTCGACCGAATCTCGAGCCATGATACCTTCAAGCTGATGCCGGTCTTCGGCCTCGGCAAGAAAGCCCGGCAGCGGGCCAATGAGACCTATCTGGCCTTCAAGGCACGCTATGGGGATTACTTCAACATCGCTGCCAGCAACAACGCTCTGGAGATCACGGCCAAGGGCGCCGACAAAGGCGCCGGCGTGGAGCGGTACTGCCTCGACCATAAGATCGATAAGAACGATGTGCTGGTGATCGGCGATTCCGGCAATGACTTATCGATGTTCGGCCGCTTCCCACATTCCGTCTCGATGGCCCATTCCGCGGAGCATATCCGGAGTCAGGCCAACCATGTCGTGCATCGGGTGGCGGACCTAAGCAAATTCATCGAGGATCCCTCGCAGTTGGCAGGCGATACCATCAAAGAGACCGATTACGAAAAGGCTTTGTCTAATCTCTAGTGTCGTTATATAATAACTATTTAGTAGTGTGCTAAATCCAATCAAGAAAGATTCAGAGGATACCGACATGAATGACGAAGAGAAAAATGTGATGACGATCGTGACGATTTCCCGCATCGTGGAATCGTCTTTATGGTATTGCCTGCCTCCGCGGAGTGCCAATGGCTTCTCCAAGGAAGAACGGGCCAACCGGTTACAGGCGCTGACGGTCTTAACCAGTGAAGGTTCTCCTTTCTTTGCCAACTGCGAACGGAACGGCGATGCCGGCAAGGAACTCTTCGATGATATGCATTACTTCATCGAGGATGTCTACGGCGATCCGGGCCGTATCGTCACCGTCGATATCAATGGCGTGGTCCATGTCGAACCCAGCCTTGTCATCGAGCTTTTCACCACCATCACCAAGTTACGGGCTTATCTTGAGGCCTTCATCTCGTCGGCCATGAAGTTCCTGGCCGAGAAGAATTCCTTAAGCAAGGATTTCGAGGATCTCGTCAATACGGATATCCGCTATTATCATGCCTTCGGCGGCAAGATCAGCTGCATCCTCATCTCCAACAAGTTCATTGAGCTGAATCAGACGGCCGATGTCTATGTCGACAGCTATTCCAAGAGCCATAACGGCATCGATCCGAAGCAGGATCCTGAATTCAACGTCCGCAATGATCCCAGCTTCCGTATGGTCGAGAATGAGTTCCATGAGCTCAATCAGGATATGGTGACGGTCCTCAACAGCTACGGCGAGAAGGATCCGGACTTCCGTTTTGCCCGGGAGCAGGTCTATGCCGATTGCGATATCTTCACCGGCAAGAAGACGACCACCAATACTCAGGCGTATTTCGCCATGTTCACCTCCTATTTCGACAAGATCCTTTCGGCGACTCAGAACCGCCTCAACGATATGTTCGCTGCCATGAGCATGCAGATGGCTGCCGCTGATCAGCAGCCGGCCGCTGCTCCGGTTCCGGATGGCAAGCCTGCCGATAAGCCGGAAGAGGCTATGAAACCGGTCGCTGAGACCAAGACAGAGACCATCGTTGACGAGCCGAAGAAGAACTAAGGAGCATCGTTATGGAAGAAAAAAAAACCAAGCCTGTCCGTAAGCATTACGTCTCGGAGATCATCTGGTATGTCTCACTGGCTGCCTGCTGGATCACCGGATTTGTTTTCTGCGTGCTGGGCATGATTGCCTACAATGTCGGCCGGATCACGGATAACCCGCTTTATCAGGCCGAGAAGGGCTTTGCCAAGGCCTTCGGTCAGAAGGATGGCACGGTCTGGGATTTCCGTATCTTCGGTACGCTGGTGATGGCGGTCGTGATGATTCTGGCCCTGATTGTCATCTTCTATTTCACCGACAAGGAGACCAAAGCCATTGCCGCTGAAAAGCGTAAGCAGGAGCGGATGCGTATCTTGATGGCTGGCGGGACGCAAGAGGAAGCCAACAAGGCTGCCGATGCGTTAGATCAGAAGAAGGCTTAACGCTGTTAACAAAGCTCCTTATTTCAAGGAGCTTTTTCGTCTGAGACGCGATGATGGAGGAATCAATGGAGCCCACAACCGACAAAGAGAGCCTGGAAGACCTTTTCAAAACCTATCAGGATCATCCTGAGGAGCTTTTAAAGCGGGCTTTGGAGAAGCTGGCGGATTTCCCGTATGTCGTCTCCTTAAGCGACATTGCGGCCACCGCCACCGTCTTTTCGATGAAGGCCACTCAGGCCATCACCGCCTATGACTTCTATACCCCGAGTCTCAATTACAATGAATCCTATTCCTCATCCGCCTTCATCCAGACCAAAGCCCGGTTCTACGATCACCATGACGGCAAGATCTTAGGCTATCAGGCCAAAGGCAAGGAAAGCCTGGCCAACAGCCAGCTCAAGACCTACGACTACAACAGCTATATCCATGCCTTCGGCAAGCTTGAGAAGCTCCGCTATTATGTCGTCAACCGCTTCTCCAGCAAGGACAGCCTGATCCATGACGGCTATCTTTCCGACAGGAAGGAAGACTATCTGGCCTCGTCGGATACGACCAAACGGGTCATCTATGGCTCGATTCCGTATCAGATTGAGAAGGATACTTTGAAGTCAGCCGGTCTCGCCCTGACCAAAGAGGGCGATCTTATCCTGACCTTTGACCTCGACGTCAAAAGGGCCGATGACTACTTTGCCACCAAGATGGTCACCACCGGTTCGCTCAACGATTTTCCAAAGTTCTCTCTTTCGCAGATTGAAGTCCGGATGACTCCGGATCTCGTCATTAAAGCCGTCAAGACCCACGATATCTACCATGCGAGGACCGGCTTCATCAATGCCGATATCGAGATGACCGGAACGACGCTCTTCTTTGCCGGCTATAGCCCCGTCTTCAAGACCCAGGATCAGAAGCCTCTGGAAGTCAGCGTTCCGCTCTTAGGCGAAGAGTTCAACGGCGCCAAACTGAAATAAAAGACCGGTTCGCTGGCCGGTCTTTTTTGATGGCTCTGTGTTCGGCATTTTTGGCATAAGAAAAGGGCCGTTTCGCGACCTTGAGGTCTTGAAACCGCCCTTTTGATATCTTTTTTCGGCGAGGAAAAAGAGAGAAAAACTACTTGGCTTCGGCCTTCTTGGCCTCAGCTTCCTTCGCAGCAGCCTTGCGAGCCTTTTCTTTGCGGGCTTCCTTGGCTTCCTTCTTCTTGCGCTTCTCTAAGCGGTCATCCCACTCAGCCTGCGCACCTCTCGGATCATACTTTGCAATTGCCATAATAAATCACCTCGTTATAAGCAATACAATTATAGTGGAAATGCTGGAATAATCAAGTCTTTATGAAAAACAAATTCAAAAATATCGGCTTACTGTCTCCACGAATAGTATTCTTCGTCCTTTTTGGGGTCGACGGTCTCTTCGTCCATGCTCTCCTCATCGACATAGAAAAGGCTCTCCTTATAAAGATCAAGGAAGTCATACTCGGAGATAAGCAGGCCTTTGACGTCGTCGGTGACGAGAATCTTGCCCTTGCGGTATAGGAAGGAGACTTCCTTGCCCTGGATCAAGGCTAAAAGGGGGTAATCCCCCTTCAGCATCGTCAGCGCTTCTTTCACGGAATATTTGGTTTCTTCCATAGCCCCTATATTATAATTATCTTTGTGATTGAAAAGGAGAAAAACAATGGCCGACAACGAAAAAGAGAAGCTGGGCTTCGATGAGTATCAGAAACATGCCTACAATCTGATCAGCCCGGAAGGCAAGAAAGACATGGTTCTCAACGGCGTTTTGGGTCTGGCCGGGGAGAGCGGGGAATGCTGCGATATCGTCAAGAAGGTGAAGTTCCAGGGCCATACGATGGATCCGGCTCATCTGGAAGAGGAGCTGGGCGATGTCCTTTGGTATGTGGCGGAGACGGCCTCGGGCTTAGGCTTAAGCCTTGAGGATGTGGCCAAGGCCAATCTCGACAAGCTGCATAAACGTTACCATGGGGAAGAGTTCCACGCCGCCGATTCCGTCAACCGGCCCGAATACCAGAAGAAAGAAGAAAAGTAACGGAACAAGAAAAGGCCGCCTCACAGCGGCCTTTTTGCTTGCGTCAGTCCGGACCTCTCATGCCTTGGCAGTCATGGCCTTCTGGAAGATGGCTTTGATATCCTCATCGTCGAAAGAACGGATAGAGGCTGTTGATGACGGCTTCCGTGACTTTCCCGTCCTGGTAATCCTGGACGACCTGATGGAGGGCATTATCGCTGGCAAAGGCTGCATAGGTCTTCACTTTCGGATCCTGGCTTTGGCAGGCTTTCAGGAAAAGCACGTCAATCATGTCATCTGCTAAGAAAGGTAAGAGAGTTTCCAAGGTCAGTCCTTGATAGACGCCCTGGTTCTCAGCCACCTTCTTCGCAATCTTTGCCACATCCTCGTCTTCGAGAAAAGGTAATAGGCTCTTCGGATTCTGGAGGAGGGTCCCGCCGACAAAAAGATCCGTCAGCTGGGAAAGCCCTGCGGAGCTGCTAAAAGGATAAAACGGGGCAAGAGGAGCATTCTTGGCGGCATATTCCAGCATCAGGGCATCGACATCCTTCTCCTCCATAAAAGGCAGAACGGCCGTGAGGGTGACGTTTTCATATTCCTGAGCAGGGGAAGCTAAGATCCGCCGCCCCAGCAGCAAGAGCTCCGGAGCGGAGAGGAAGGGCAGCATCGAATGAATGTCCATGGTCAGTTGTCTCCTTTCATGAACCAGCGTTGCTTCTCGTCATCGGTCAGTAACGGCAGAGAGCTTAGGAAGATCGGCTTTCAGCTTGCCTTGATGGATGGCAAAGAGGACCTGTTCCCGTTCCTTGCCGGTGCAGTCATAAAGGAAGGAAGTGAGGTCTACCATGAGGATGCCATTGATGACGGAAGAGACGACGAAGTTCCTATCATGGCCTTCCCAGACGTTTTCGGGATTGAAGACGGGCTTCTTCCCGAGACAGAGCAGCTCCTCGGGGGATAAGCCGAAGAGCTGGCAGAGCTCGAGGACATTGTCGATGGAAGGGGCGCTTTTGGCGCTTTCCCAGGCGCTGACCGCCTGGCGGGATACGAAAAGCCTGTCTGCCAGGTCATCCTGGCTCCAGCCTTTTTCTTCCCGATGCTGAGAATGGTCTTGCCGACCGCGTGGAGGTCAATCATACGTCTTCTTTAGAATACCTCTTTCGGGCCTCTTCCGTGGAGGAAAAAGCAAACATCCTGTTCCAGAAATCAGGGGAGTTGCTGGCCCAGATGATTTCTTTCGGCCAGGAAGACGTCTCGGCAATGTCATCGTTTCTCATGGTGAAGTTCCTCCACTGCTTCCATTCTAGGAAAGGAACCCTAGAAAGTAACGCAAGCGGTCGTTGCGGAAACAAGACATCACCAAAAATACACGGAGGGCAACCCTCCGTTGCTGGTAATATCAGGGCTTAACTAAGCCTCTTTTAAGCTAACGGATTCAACAGGAAGCAAAGCTTCTTGCCATCAAGACAGACCATCAAGTTGGACTTGTTTCCTTGCCGCTGATAGGGGAAATCCATCGTCAGGGTATCCAGAATCAGAGACAGATGGCCGTGGTTCTCGATCTTGCGGGGATCCTTGAAAAGAGAGTAGCGGCTCAGGTAGACAAGATTGGTCGTCTCCTGCTTATTCTTGCTGGCTAAGACCAAGGTCAGGACCTGGCTCTGGTTCAAGGCGGAAAGGTTCAGAAGCTTCGCCAGATTCAGATAGACCTTCTTGCCGACCTTCGTGAAGCACTCCGGATTATTGACCACCGGGAAAGCCATCTTGCCGATGATCAGGGTCTTATGGATCAGACCTACCGGCGAAGCGACGAGTTCCAGATGAGTCAAGGAAGTGTAGGCCGGATAGAGGTTTCCGTCTTTGTCACTGAAGCAGACATCCGGCAGCAGTCCGCTCTCATAGGAGGTTAAGGGAAGGGTCGGTTTCTTCGTCTCTATCGCAAAGGGTTCGGCTTTGAGAAAAACCGGCTTATGTTCGATTTTATTATTCATTTTTCAGTTATCTTTTCCTGATGCAGAGCTGAAGAGGTAGGCATCCAAGCCTGTATTGTAAAGGAAAAGCGGACAATTACAAGATGTAAGTGTTTTTATGGCTGAAGTTTTTTCAGTTTCCGAAGGGGACGACAGCGAAAGCAGCCTTTTCCTTTGCTGTCACTGAAAAAGCCGGCCTCCCTGGAGAAACCGGCTTTTAAGATTACTGATTCGACTCCTCGTCGTCCTCAGCAACGACAATCTCCTTGATCTCAATCTGCTGACCGTCGACCAGGGTGAAATCCTGGCTCTTGCAGTCCGGGCAGATCCGGTCATTCTCCGTGATCGGATAGATCTTGCCGCATTTGTTGCAGCGCCCCATTGCCGTAATCGGCTCAATCACCAGCTGGGTTCCCATGTAGCGGGGACCGGTGGTGGTGGCGGCCGACCAGCAATCCTGAAGATAGCTCGGCACGACTAAGGAAGCTTCTCCTAAGGACAGAGTCACCTGTTTCAGCTTGGTGACCTTGTTCTCCTTGCAGATGCCGTCAAGGGTATCCATCAAAGAGAAGACAACACCCATTTCATGCATGATCGATGGGGGAATTAACGGATAGCAATCTTCTTCTCGGAGATGTCCTTAACCTTATCCTTATCGACCATCGTCTTGCCTTTCTTGCTGAAGATGACCTTCACGCCACGGGCAATGATCGACGGCGCCACGGAGATGACCTCCTTGGAGTAGTCGACGCCATGGGCATCGAAGCGACGCTTCAGCGTAATGGCATTGAACTTGCACTTGGTGGTGCACTGTCCGCAGCCGACGCAGAGCGACTCATCGACGAAGGTACGTCCGCACTTCAGGCAGCGTCCGCACTCCTTGGTGACTTCATCCGCCGTCAGAATGACACGGTCATCGGCCATCGGATCCTTGACGGCAACGGTCTTGACTTCGGCTCTCGGGGTATTGTCCCAGCCTTTGACGTCGATATTGTCCTTATCCAGGGCATAATCGATCTCATACGGATTCTGGGCCCGGCCGATTAAGAGCGACTGGCCCGGATGAGCATAGCGGTGCATCGACTCGGCACCGTCAAGGCCGTTGGCAATGGCATCGATGGCAAAACGGGTGCCGTGGAAGCAATCGCCGCCGGTGAAGATATCCGGTTCAGCAGTCTGCAGGGTCAACGTATCGGCCTCGAGACGGCCACGGGTAACCTTGGCCTTGGTATCCTTAAGCAAATCACCCCAGACGAAGGACTGACCGATGGCGGCTAAGAAATAGTCGCATTTGACAGTGATGGTATTGTTTTCATCATACGTCGGATTGAACATCCGCTGCTTATCAAAGACCGCAGTGCATTTCTTGAGGACGACTTCCGTCAGTTTGCCAGCGGCATCCTTATGGAACTCCTTGACACCCCAGCTGTTGTTGATCTTGATGCCTTCCTTCTCAGCTTCGGCAATCTCATCCTTGGCAGCCGTCATGATATCCCGGCTTTCAAGGCAATACAGATCAACGCTCTCGGCACCCCATCTCTTGGCCGTACGGGCGACATCGATGGCGACATTGCCGCCACCCATCAGGAGCACCTTGCCGGAAAGCTTCGGCGCTGTACCCAGGTTGACGCCCCGGAGGAAGTCGACGCCGGAGATGACACCGGCGGCATCTTCGTTCGGAACACCTAACTTCCGTCCGCCCTGGGCACCGATGGCGACATAGAAAGCCTTGTAGCCCTGCTTGCGGAGATCGGCAATCGTGACATCCTTGCCGACTTCGACGCCAGTCTTGAACTCCACGCCAAGCATCTTCAGGCATTCGATCTCGCCTTCGATGACATCCTTCTGGAGACGGAACGACGGAATGCCCAGCGTCAGCATGCCGCCGAGCTTCTTCTCTTTCTCAAAGACGGTGACGGAATAGCCCTTGACGGCCAGATAATAGGCGCAGCTTAAGCCCGAAGGGCCGGCACCGATGACCGCCATATGGATAGCGGAGAAATCATGTTCCTTCTCCGGAACGTGACGGGTTTCTGCCTTCAGATCCTGTTCAGCCAGGAACTTCTTGACTTCATCGATGGAAACAGCTTTATCGATGGTGCCGCGGGTGCAGGCATCCTCGCAGCGCTTATTGCAGACACGGCCGCAGACGGCCGGGAACGGATTCTTCTTCTTGATCAGAGCCAACGCTTCCTCATACTTGCCTTCTCTGGCCAGTTCAAGATAGCCTTCAATGGCGATATGGGCAGGGCAGGCCATCTTGCAAGGGGCCGTACCGGTCTCCTGAAGGACATAAGTCTTGTCGAAGCGGAAGTTCGGATTCCAGTCTTCCTTGCCCCAGTTCTTGTTGTCCGGGGTCTTCGGCTGTTCGATCTTGATCGGATTCTTGTTCTCCAGACGTTCGCCTAACTTCAAAGCGTTCATCGGGCAGACCTCGACGCACTCGCCGCAGGCGACGCACTTGGTAGGATCAATCGTGGAGATGAAGTTGGAACGGACCATATCGGCCGTATGGAAGTATTCGGCGCAGCGCAGCGAGAAGCAGGAGCAGCCACAGCAGTTGCAGATGGCGTGGGTCTTGCCGACACCATCGGTATTCGGCGTCTCATGCATCAGGCCGTTCTTCTCAGCCTTATCCATGATGGCGTAAGCCTCTTCCTTGGTGATGGCACGGGCTCTGCCGGTATCGATGAAGGAACGGGCAGCCTCGTTGAGCTGGATGCACATATCATCCTCAAGATGGCCGCAGCCTTCGCCCATCAGACGGCGGGAGACACGGCAGGAGCATTTGCTGACGCAGATGTCGGTTGCCGTATCGATATAGTGATGGATATCCTCATACTCTTCATGCGGAACATCCTTGATGGCGGAATAGATCGGCACGACTCTCATGACGCCCTTGCCGACCGGCAGCATCTTGGAAAGAGGCATAATACGCTTGATGGTGTATTCGGCAAACGACTGGGCGATGATCGGATGCTCTTCGACGTTCTTCTGGTTGCCGACGAGGACTTCCATGATGCCCGGGACGAAGATCGGGACCCAATAACCCGGCTTGCCGTCAAAATGCGGATCTTTCGGATCGACCATGATGACACCGATCCAGGCAAGCTGGGTCAGATGCTTCTTGATATCCTCAGGATCCATGCCGTATTTCTTCTGGGCCAGAGCGACCATGTCTTCCGTGGTGTAATGCTTGCGGACCTTCATCAATAAAGCGACCTTGGCTTCATCATCGCTGACACAGCAGGCCAAGGCATTGTATTCCGGATCGCCCGGAATGACTTTGCAGAGATCCTGGATGTGGTTGCAGAGCTTGGTGATGATCGGACGTTCCTTCTCGCCTGCCGGCAGGGAGTTCTTCACCGGGCCGTTGGCATACTTCGCTTCGGCAAAATGCTGATCCGTAATAAGTGGCTTTTTAATCATAGGTTTTTACCTCTTTCTATGTTATTTGATCGCCTTCAGCACATCCTGGCAGAGATAGTCGGCCAATTCGTCCATGCCCTGATTGGTCTTCGCGGAGACGGGGAAGATGACGCAGTTGGGATTCCGTTTCTTCATCCGCTCCTTGCAGACCTCGACGTTGAAGTCGAAGACCGGCAGCGTATCGATCTTGGAGATGACATCGATGTTGCTGACTTGGAACATCAGCGGATACTTCAGCGGCTTGTCATCGCCTTCCGGAACGGAGAGGATGCAGAGATTCTTGGTGGCACCGGTATCGAATTCCGCCGGACAGACCAGATTGCCGATGTTCTCGATGATGACCAGGTCGAGTCCGTCGATGCCGAAGCCGTCGAGGGAATCCTTGGTCATCTGAGCGGTCAGATGGCATTCGCCGGCCGTGTGGAGCTGGATGGCTTTGACGCCGGTCTTCTCGACGATGGTGGCGCAGTCGACATCAGAATCGATATCGGCCTCCATCACCCCGATCCGTAGTTTGGTCTTGAGACGGTTGATGAGATTGACGAGCAAGGTCGTCTTTCCCGACCCTGGCGAGGACATCACGTTGAGCATATAGCAGTGGTGTTCCTTCAGCTCGGAGCGGACGAGACTGGCTTCCTTGTCATTGGAGGCAAAAACACTTTCCTTGATTTCCAGTACCCGATATTTTTCCATGCTTTGATCCTTCCCAATATATTCTTATTAATTATAAGGTAAGCTCTTACATAAAACAACTTGTTTTTTAACAAAAAAGAAAAGCCTTGGGACGATGAATCCCAAGGCTAAGGATATTTATGGAAACTGATAGGAAACTTTCAGTAGCCGAACTAGGCTTGAGGGGCGGATTGGGAAACGGAGGCTTCCGGAAGAGTCTTGGCTGTCGCGGCTTCATCGGCCTGATGACGGGCGGCCAATTCCGCGACAATCTTCTTTTCCGTATCCTCATCGATGGTGAAACCGAAGTGCAGCAGGAGGTAACCGGCTAAGAACGCCACGATGATGATGCCGATGATGATGTAGCCGATGGCTGCCAGCTGTCCGGAGGTGACCTTGCTTAATGCCGCCGTGACATCGCCGCTGAAGGTTTCGCCCTTGCTGACCACGTCTGCCGTCTCATAATAGCCGGCATTGTTGAGGCCCTCGTAGTTGGAGATGGCATTGAGAGCGGTGGCCGTGCCGGTGATGATGAAGGTGAAGTTACGGATGCCGATCTGCAGTCCCGAACCCAGCTTCACATCCAAAGGACGCCAGGCAAAGGCAATGGATTCCTTGCGTTCGCCGAACTTCCATTCGTTGTAATCGATGGCATCCTGGAACATGACCAATAAGACCAGATAGAAGACGCCCGTTCCGGCAAAGAAGAAGAATGCCGGAAGATAGAGAAGCCACATCGTTCCGCCTAAGGCAAAAGCAAACGACGACGAGGCAGTGGCTCGGATCGTTATAAGCCAGCGGTTTGCCGCCGAAGATCGGGAAGGCAAAGAAAAGGAAGGCGACATAGGTCAGGATGATGACGACCGTGCAGACCGTCAGAATGTTTTGCTTGCGGAACTTCTTGGCCATCAGCGGATAGAAGACCTGACTGGCCAAGGTGCCGACCACATAGACGACGGAAAGAAGGGAAGCCACAAAACCGCCCTTGTCACCGCCGTAGCCGAAGAGCAGATAGAAGTAGTTCAGGCCGATACCGGTCAAGAGGCCGGCCGCGAGGTAATAAAGGAACATCGCAATGACGACTCGTAACAGCTGCTTGTTCTTGCCGACGATCTTGAAGAGATCAAGGAAATGCGCCTGCGAGGAAATCTCATCCTGCTTCGGATCCCGCTTCTTCTCCTTGCAGAGGAAGAAGACCAGCGTCTGAGCAATGAGGAATAAGAGTGCTGTCGCCACGCCGGTGATGCCGTAAACCATCGAGCTCTTGCCACCGCCGGGAAGAATGAACATCAGAATATTCATAAGGAAGGCACCGATCGTCGTTGCCACGGTCACCTGAGTGGTTAAGGAAGCACGCTCTTTGGGATCGTTGGTTAAGGACGGCAGCATCGACCAGTAGCCGATATCGTTCATCGTGAAGAAGAAATCCCAGATGAAGTAAAGGGCAATCATCATGCCGACATAAGCCCAGCCATAGACCGGCAGAGCGAACATCAGGGCAACGACCACGGCATTGCCGATGGCGCCGATAAGGATCCACGGACGGAATTTGCCAAGCTTGAAATGGCATTTTTCGATGATGAAACCCATGATCGGGTCGTCGAGACCATCCCAGATCAATGCCACCATCATGGCAATGGTGACGACCGACATCTGCGCCTGATACGTATCCACGTTGCTGGAGAGATGACCACCCAGGATGATGTACTGCATGAGGAACGTCCCGACCAGAGCATAGCAGGCATCCCGGAAAATACCCGACCACGGATAGATAATCTTCGTCAGCTTCGGAACTTTGTCGCCTTCGAATGTCGAATTCTCACTGAGTTTGTCAATGACCTTGTTTGACTTCATCGCAAATCCTCCCTGTTGACAAGTCGTTACTATTGTAAGAGGTTTCAAACAAAAAGGGAAGAGATTTAGAAACTAAATCTATAAAACTAGTTTCCAAATAACCATTTATCGAATGAAATATTTTTGAAGTTTTCAATCATTTCTCGGCAATTTCCGTCAATTTTGGATACTCTGCCTAATCCTTGGACATAGGGATCCACAAACCGCTTCTTTGAAAGAACTTTCATTGCGCCGGGGAGAGGACTGTCGAGCTCTTCGATATGGGATAAGGAGCAATAAGTCTGCCAGTCCTTGGACGACTGCGGATGGGCCTGAAGCTTTTGAATCAGCTCGCTCTCAGTAAGGTAGAGGTCATCTAAGGTGATCGCCTTATTCTGGATGGCGGCTTTGATCAGATAGGCCAGCCGGTTCATGGAATAGCGGTCTTCCGGCGAGATGTAGACCCGGGAATTCTCAAGACTTCGCCGGAGAAAATCGACGGCGATGTCCTTGTCTTTGAAGACAATCTCGTCTTCCCCCTTCTCATTGGTGCCGCGGACAAGATCGTCGTAGAT
This sequence comes from Bacilli bacterium, assembly GCA_022647725.1. GTDB lineage: Bacteria > Bacillota_I > Bacilli_A > RFN20 > CAG-288 > Enterosoma. Next base: position 307,080 of record JALCLG010000001.1, on the reverse strand, counting down.
TACCTGGACATCGGCAAAAGAGGCAAAGCCGAACTGCAGGAGATTCCCGAGATGGTATTCCAGCCGGTCGGCGGAGAGCTGCGGTGTCGGATTGTCGGCAATCGGATAACGGTGATAGTCATCGATATCCTCGGTTTTCAGTCCTAATGGTTTTAGAAGAGCCTGGATCTCCGGACAGGCAGCGAGGATAGCATGGGTTTCGTCTTCGGTGGCTTCCTGTTTCGTGTAGTCGCCTTTGAGGAAGTCAATCACATGGCTGAAGCACGGCGTGGCGATATCGTGATAGAGTCCGCTTAAGGCCTGCTTGGGATCTTTCGTGAAATGATAGACAATCCGACAGACGCCTAGGGAATGGAGGTACCGGGTGAGTCGTTTCCGGCCTTGGAAAAAGGGATAGGACGTGTATTCCAGTCCGCAGTTCATGCCGACATCCTTGAGCCGGAGAAACGGCATAACCTCTTCAAAAGGACGAAGCTCTGACGGCATCTCCTTTTCATAAAGATTCCATAACGGCGGATAGGCCATTTCGTTTGCCATATGGAGTTAGATTAGACTTTTTGGCGGAAGATAGCAAGAAAAGAGACGCGTTTTTCGCTGATTTCTTGTCCGTTATCCCTATAAAAGGGTAAAATAATATCTAGTCTAAAAGGAGAAACGATATGCCTGATAAATCACTCGCTTCCGAGAAGGTTGGCTGGCGGATGTGGCTGGTTATCATTTTGGTAGGACTGGCCGGTCAGTTTGCCTGGGCCATTGAGAATATGTATCTCAATACCTACATCACGTATTTGAATTTTACCGACCCGAGCGGCGGTTTTGATTACAACACGGATATTGCCGTCACGACGGCCTTAAGTGCAGTGACAGCGACCCTGACCACCATCTTCATGGGCTCCCTTACGGATAAAGTCGGTCGGCGGAAACTTTTTGTTGCCATCGGCTATATCGTCTGGGGCATCTCCACGGCGGCTTTTGGTCTGTTCAACGTCAACTCTGCCAAGGAGATCATTCCGATTGCCATGTCGGCCAGCATGGCTGCCATCATGGTCATTATCATCGATTGCATCATGACCTTCTTCGGATCCACCGCCAATGATGCTTCCTTCAATGGCTATATCACGGAAAACATTGCGGAGAAGAATAAGGCTAAGGCGGAAGGCGTTCTGTCCGTTCTTCCGCTGGTTGCCATGCTTAGCATCTTTGTCGGGCTCAACGGATTAACGACCAAAGCCGGTGGCTATCAATGGGATCTTTTCTTCTATATCGTCGGCGGTTTGGTTTCCCTTGTCGGCATTGCCTCGCTGTTCCTCATTCCTAAGGAAGTCACGAAGAAGAACGATCAGAAGCTGGGACAGCTGCTCATCTATGGCTTCAAGCCGTCCACCATCAAAGCCAACAAGAAACTGTATCTGACACTCTTGGTCTACTTTATCTATGCCGTCAGCTGTCAGGTGTTCTTCCCCTACCTGATGATCTACGTGGAGCGGACCTGCGCCATTGATAATTCCGGTACCACCGGTGGCCTGACGCCGTTTGCCATCGTGATGGCCGTCGCCTTGTTGGGTGGATCGTTAGGCAGTGTCCTTCTAGGATTCCTGGCGGATAAGAAAGGCAAACGGAAGATGATCCTTCCGGCCTTTGCTGTCTTCGCTCTGGCATCTTCCTGATGTTCTTCATCAAGATGATCGGCGACGATACCGCCCGGACCGTCTATTGTGCCATCGCTGCCCTGATCATGATCTTGGGCTATGTCGGCGTTCCGACGATCATCAACGCCCTGGTAAGACAGTACATTCCGCAAGGCATGGAAGGCTCCTTCATGGGAGTCCGGATGATCTTCGTCGTTGCGCTTCCGATGTGCATCGGCCCCTTCATCGGCAGTGCCCTCAATATCGCCTATGGCGCTACCTATTCCGATCCGGACTATCCCCAGGTTGTCTCTCCGATTCCTTCCAACTGGGCTTATATCGTCGCCTTAGGCATTCTCCTTTTGGCCATTGTCCCGATTGTCTTCCTCTCCAAGGAAATGGCTAAGGATGAAAATGTATCCTCCACAGGAGTCCAGCAATGACCCACACGAAGTCCACCCCACTGAATCAAGGCTATCTCTATCCCGTCGACAGCAAAGACCTGGCGAATCTCCCCATCATCCCCTTGCAAGAGTATCCGCGTCCGAATCTGAAGCGGAACTCCTACCTCTGCCTCAACGGCAGCTGGGATTTTGAAATCAGCAAATCCTCCGTGATTCCCGCTTCCTTCACGCGTCGGATTCTGGTGCCGTTTGCCGTGGAAAGCAAAGTCTCCGGCGTCGAGAAGCTGGTCGAACCGGATGATTATCTCTATTACCGCCGGGAAGTCACCCTTCCGGAGGGCTTTATCAAGAAGCACCTTCTCTTGCACTTCGACGGCGTCGACCAGACCTGCGATGTCTATCTCAACGATGAAAAAGTCTTCAGCCATGTCGGTGGCTACACCAAATTCACCGTGGAAGTCCCGTTGGGGTTGGCTTCGCATTTTACCCTGACCTTGCGGGTCCGGGATGTCACCGATCAAAGCTATCATGAACGCGGCAAACAGCGGCTGGTCCCTAACGGCTGGTTCTATACCTCCTCCAGCGGCATCTATTTCCCGGTCTGGATGGAATCGGTGGGTTCCAACTATGTGGAGCAGGTCTTCTTCCGTCCCAACTATGATGAGAAGAACGTCGCCGTCCGGATCGTCTCCCCGCGGGAAGAGAAAGCCCGCATCACCATCGGCAAGGATTCTTTTGCCATCAAGACCAATCAGGAAGCAATCATCCCGCTCTATCCCTTCCGGGCCTGGAGTCCGAAAGACCCCTATCTCTATCCGGTCACCATCAAGCTGAAAGAGGATGAGGTCAGCTCCTATTTCGGTGTCCGCAAGATCGAGATCCGTCTGGTCAAAGGCTATCAGCAGATCTTCCTCAACGACGAGAAGATCTTCTTGACCGGCCTTCTGGATCAGGGCTACTTCTATCCCAGCAATCTGACCCCGTTTGACTATGCCGACTATACCCGCGATGTCCATAATGCCAAAGCCTTGGGCTTCAACGTCTTGCGGAAGCATATCAAGATCGAAGAGGATCTCTTCTATTACGAGTGCGACAAGCAGGGCATGCTGGTGATCCAGGACTTTCCCTGCGGTGGCACCCCCTACCGTTTCTGGAATGTCGTCAAGCCCCGTCTTTTCGATAACACCAACGACTACAGCCTGATCAAAGGATACAAGTATCTCTCCCGCCAGGATGAGGCCGGCCGGAAGGAATTCGACCACGAATGCCAGCAGTGGACCGACAGCCTGATGAACTACCCGTCGATCATCATCTACACCATCTTCAACGAGGGCTGGGGCGAGTTTGATCCCCGGGAGCATTACCTCTCCCTCAAAGCTAAGGATCCGAGCCGACTTTATGATTCCGCCTCAGGTTGGTATATCAGTGAATACTCTGATTTTTATTCCATTCACGCCTATGACTTCACCCATCATGAACGGAAATCCAAGTATGGCCATCCCTTCATGCTCTCTGAGATCGGCGGCATTGCCTTAAAGATCGACGATCACTTCTATTTCCCGAAAGTCTACGGACATCATACCTGCAAGACCCGCAAAGCCCTGACCCGGAAATACCAGCACCTCTATGAAAAGGACATCATCCCGTTAAAGAAGAAAGGCTGTCTGGTCGGTGCCATCTACACCCAGCTCTCTGACTGTGAGACCGAAGCCAACGGACTCTTCACCTTCGACCGGAAGGTCCTGAAGATCGATGCCCGGCTTCTAAGAAAGATCAATGCCGAGCTTACCGAGCTGAGCCTCGATTCGGAAGAAAGCAAATAACCGCAACACAAAAAGCCGCCCTGGAGATCTCGGGGCGGCTTTTTCAGTCACGCTGGACTATGGTCGGGTCACCGGCTGGGTTGCGTTTTTTGCCTGTGGGGTTTCTGTTGCCGGCAGCACGGCCGGTTTGGGAGCTTCTTCCTCCGGAACAAGTTTCTGCGGATGCAGATTCTCCAGCGGAATGGAACCGGATTTGACTAAGGCCAGTTTGGCTAAGCCGGGACCGATCATCTCATAGAGGACGCTGGAGCAAAGGATGATGGAGAGGAAGGTGGTGCCGATGCCATCGCCTAAGAGCCGGGCTCCTAAGTCTGCCAGGCCGATGGCGACCCCAGCCTGCGGCACCAAAGCCAAGCCAAGGTTGACGGTCACCGGCTTGGGTTCCTTGACCATCTTGCAGCCCAGCCATGCGCCGCCGTATTTGCCAACGATACGGGCAAAGAAATAGACGACACCTAAGAGTCCGACCACGGCGAAGTTGGAGAAATCCATCTTCATGCCCGAATAGACGAAGAAGAGGCACATAATGGGTGGCGTGAAGCCATCGAGCTGATCGAAGACTTCCTTGTTCTTCTTGAAATTGACATAACTGGCACCGAAGACCATGCAGCACATCAGCGGTGAGATGGAGATGAAAGGCAGCTCGCAGATGCCACAAATGGCTAAAAGGCAGGCAACGGTCAGGATCAGCCGGTTATCCGGACTGCGTTTGCTCGACATCACTTTGCTGTGAATGAAACCGAAGAAGAAGCCCAGTACGACACCGGCCAGGTTATAGACAAGCGGCAGACCGACGGTCTTCAACAGATCAACGGACTGGCCGCCTTCCAGGACATTGACGATGGCGATGGCCAGCGTATAGACGATCAGACAGACAGCATCATCCAAAGAGACAACCTGTAAGAGGACATCGACGAATTCGCCTTTGGCCTGATACTGACGGATGGTCATCATCGTGGAAGCCGGTGCGGTCGCTGTCGCAATGGCTCCTAAAAGCAGAGCAAAGGCCCAGGAGACAGAGTTCCAGAAGATGGCTTTGCAGACGAACGTGACAACCAATCCTGCCACCAAGGATTCCATCAAGGTGATGACGATCACTTTCTTGCCGGTCTTCTTCAGGGTATCGATTGAGAAGTAGCGGCCGACACCGAAGGCGATGAAGGCCAAGGCCACATCACTGATAAAGGACATGCCGGACATTAAGGAGGTCGGGATTGCACCTAAAAAGAAGGGACCTAAGATGACACCGCTGATAATATAAGCGGTGACATTCGGAAGCTTCATGAGTTTGGTGAGCCTCGTCAACAGAAACGCCACAAAAAGCATGATTGCCAGGCCGATTAAGGTCGAGGGTATCTGCCCAAACTGTGCATAGTATTGTTCGACGTCAAAAGGAAAAGTCATGGGGTTTGCCCTCCTTTCTTTTTTCCTGAGTTAGTAAAAAGCTTTCTCGGATCGATGAGTATCCCTATTGTGGACTAAATGTTAAGAAATTGTTATTTTTTATTTCTTCAATGATATAATGGTTCATTATAAGGAGGCACTAACCGATGATTGATACCAAGCTGTTGACGCTGATTGCCGTAGCCGAATTAGGATCCTTCTCCAAGGCAGCCAAAGAACTCAATCTGACCCAGCCTGCTGTTTCCACGCATATCCGCCAGTTGGAACGGGAAATGGGAACCAAGCTTATCAACCGTGGAGAAAACGGAATAAAGCTCACAAATGAGGGAAATATTGCTCTGCGATATGCCAAACGTATCCAATCCCTCTACAATCGGTTGGACCTTCGTCTCAAGGATGCCAAGAAAAACCTGCTGACTCTGTCTGTGGGTATTACTCATACCGCCGAGTCCTCCAATATTGTGGAAACGCTTGCACGGTATGCCAACGAAGCTCCTGATCTCCATATAAATTTTATTACTAGTTCTATTAAAAACCTTTATGAATTGCTGGAAGAATATGCGATTGATGTGGCCATAGTCGAGGGGCCGAACCTCAATCCGCAGCTTAATGCAGTGCTGTTGGATACCGATTCTTTGCTCTGTGCCGTCTCGCCGGATAACCCCCTGGCCCAGAAGAAGATGGTGACCTTGGAAGAACTCACCAAAGAGAAGATGATTCTTCGTTCCGTCAACTCCGGAACCCGTCAGCTTTTCGAGTCTTCCATCCAAAGCCAGGGGCTGACGATCAATGATTTCGATATCAACATCGAGTCGGATTCCCTCTATACCATCAAAGATCTCGTGATGAACAACATCGGTGTCAGCATCGTCGGACGCTCTTCCTGCGTCGAAGAAGAGAAAAAACATCAGATTGTTCTTTTGCCGATTGTCGGTCTGCCGATGATCCGTCAGGTGAACCTGGTCTATCCGAAAGACTTCAATCATCCGGAAGTCCTTTCCGGTTTCATCGCTTTATATAATAAGGAACGTCTGGCTGCGTTTCCCCATGAGATTCACTAAGACGGTTTCCCATCGCTAGCATTGAAAAAGCCTTCCCCACGCGGAGAAGGCTTTTTGTTTTTACTTGTCAGTCGGAAACTACTTGGCAAGAACGAGGTGATGGAAGAGTAAGCACCAAATCAAATCGATCCAGCCGCCGAGGCAAGGAAGGCAGACGCCGAAGATGAAGCCTAAGACATGCTCAAGATTGACTTTCTCAATCAAGGCAGAGACACGGACGATGATTTCCACGATCCAGTTGACGCCCGGAATGAGAAGAAGAATAATCTGAATGAGTCTCGGAAGACTGTTAAACCATTTCATAATTTCTCGCTCCTTTGGTTTATAGAAATATTGTAGAACACTCAACCACTTTTTTAAACAAAAATTTGTAACGTGGCGAAAATTAGTGGCAATAATCTTCCGGCTTGGGAGCCACGGTCAGAAAGGCATAAGAATACTCCGGCATCGCTTTGCTTAAGGCGACTATTTCTTTTTCCTGAACCCGGCTTTCGAGGACGGCATAGACCTTCTCGTTTTCCTCATCAGCCAAGGCCAAGATTCTTTTTAAGAGCGAAGAAAGCCTTTCTTTCCGCGAAAAATAAGTTTCCGTCAGACCAAGCTCCTTGAGGAGAGCGGCCTGGATAGCCTGATCCTCTTCCTTCTCTTTTAAGAGAAATTCCTGGTCTTTCTTTTCGTGAAAGAGCGGGAAGAAAAGTTCTTCCTTTTTCTGATAATGGCAGCCCAGCTGCTTTAAGAGGGCAAAGGTCTTTTTAAAGCAGTCTTCGTAGCGATTGGATTCTTTCGTGAAAAGCAATAATAGGAAGTTGGCGCAGTTGCAGATGCCTTGGTTTTCCACCCGCATTACTTGGAACGGGGTAACTTTCTTTTCTTTGGCATCGCAGTCCGCACACCCTTCGCAAGTATCCGGACAGGTCTTGTCTTTCCGGTCGCTGAGGAAAAGATAGAGCTCGGGAAGCTGCTCCTCTTTGACGGTCAGGCCGTCTTTCAATAACGGCCGAGCCAACGCTAGGAAACCCGGGTAAGTTAAATTCGGGTACTCTTTCCGGAATGAAAGCGTCAGCTTTTCCCGTTCTGCCTTCGCTGTGGGACGGATCAAATAGGATTGGAAGGATTTTTCTTTCTTGTCCATAGGGTTCTGTTTCATAAATCTAGGCTAATTTTACCTTATCTTGCTTTGGGCTTCAACCAAAGTGCTTTCCGGCTTCCCCGCGTCGGATAAAAAGACTATACTTTTCCTAAGGGGGATGACGCCATGAAACAGACCATTTATCTTGCCGGCGGGTGCTTCTGGGGAATGCAGGCTTACTTCAAGCAGGTAAAAGGTGTTTTAGGCACCTGTGTCGGCTATGCCAACGGTGAGACTGCCTTTCCGAAATACGAGGATCTGAAAAGCGGCAAAGCCACCCATGCTGAGACTTTGAAACTGGATTATGATGACGATATCCTGTCTTTGGACAAGATCTTTGAGATGTATCTGAGAGTCGTTGATCCATATACCCTGAATCAGCAGGGCAATGATGTCGGTCTTCAGTACCGGAGCGGCGTCTACTACACGGATCTTCTCGATGCGGTGGCAGCTAACAGCTATTTCTCCAGCCATCTGAAACCGGGCTATGTGATTGAAATCAAGAAGCTGGATAACTTCTATCCTGCCGAAAGCTATCATCAGGATTATCTGGACAAGAACCCCGGGGGATACTGCCATATCGACTTAAGGAAGATCCGTCCGGAGGAGAAAAAATAAAGGAGGCGACGTCAATGCCTTTATTAGCATGTTATGCCTTACCGCATCCGCCAATTCTGGTGCCGGAGATCGGCCAAGGGGAAGAGAAGGCTGCCATAGCGACAAGTCAGAGCTATCAGCAGGTCGCTAATGAGATTGCTTCTTTACGGCCGGATACGATTGTTGTCGTATCGCCTCATGCCAACTGTTATTCCGATTGCTTCATGATCAGCGGTGCCAAAACGGGCACGGCCAGTTTCTCACATTTCCGTCATTCGGAAGTCAAGCTGTCCTTTGATTATGATACCGATCTGACCAACCGCATCCTGAATCTGGCAAGCCGGGATGATTTCCCGTGCTACCGGGAAGATGCCAGCGAGACCAATTTTTCCTATGACCATGGTTCCTTGGTTCCGCTCTACTTCATTCAAAAAGCCTGGAGCAATTTCCGTATTGTCCGGATTGCTATCAGTGGCTTACCTTATGCCTATGATTATCAGTTAGGAAAGCTTATTAAAGAAGCCATCTCCCAGACAAATAAGAGAGTTGTCTTTATTGGCTCAGGCGACTTGTCCCATTGTCAGAAGGACGACGGACCCTATGGTTTCAAAGCCATCGGACCGAAATACGACCAGGCCATCATGGAGACGATGACGAAGGGAGACTTCTTAGGACTGCTTGGCTATGATCCTCTGTTTGTCGATGATGCCGAAGTCTGCGGCCATCCCAGCTTCTGTGTCTTGGCTGGAACCTTGGACCGGAAACAGGTCGAGATTCATGCTTATTCGCATGAAGCACCTTTCGGCGTCGGCTATGGAGTCATCAGCTATCATCCGGGTGAGACGGATGAAGGCCGGGATTTCCTGACGGCTTACTTTGACAAACAGAAAAAGGATGCTCAGGATAAAGCCAACAAGGAAGACCCTTATGTTGCCTTAGCCCGGAATGCCATCCGTTCCTATCTTGTTTCCGATATGGGTCTTCGGCCGAGTGCAGATCTACCCCAAGAGCTCTTAACGGCGAAAGCAGGTGCTTTTGTCTCGCTCCATAAGTTCGGCTGTCTCCGGGGCTGCATCGGTACGACCGGCCCGACTCAGGATTCCTTGGCTCAGGAGATCATCTCCAATGCCATCTCCGCGGCCACGAGAGATCCGCGTTTTGATCCGGTGGCTCAGGATGAACTGCCCTATCTGGATATTTCCGTGGATGTCCTTTCCCCCTATGAGCCGATTTCCTCCAAGAAGGACCTGGATGTCAAGAAATACGGCGTGATTGTCCGCAACGGCAATCGCTCAGGACTCTTGCTTCCGGATCTGGAGGGCGTCAACAGCCCCGATGAACAGATTCGGATTGCCAAACGCAAAGCCGGCATCGCCGAGGGCGAGCCCGTGGAGCTCTTCCGCTTCACCGTCACGAGGCATGTATGATCTGCCCCGGCTGTTTCCGGCACTGCCATCTCGATGAGGGGCAGCTTGGTTTCTGCAAAGGGCGGACCTGCTCCCATGGCATGATCGTCGATAGCAACTATGGTAAGATCACCTCGATGGCCCTGGATCCGATTGAAAAGAAACCCTTGAAGATGTTCCATCCCGGCAGCTACATTCTTTCCATCGGCAGCTATGGCTGCAATCTTTGCTGTCCGTTCTGCCAGAACTATGAGATCAGTCAGCGGCTGCTGGACCAGGAAGCGACGGCCTTTACGCCGGAAGAGATCGTGGCCAAGGCCTGCCACCTCAAGGATCAGGGCCGCAACATCGGCATCGCCTTCACCTACAATGAGCCGATGATCGGCTATGAGTTCGTCCGGGACACCAGTCGGCTGGCAAAGGAAAAGGATCTGCTGACCGTGCTTGTCACCAACGGCTGCTTCAGTCTTGAAGCCTTAGCGGAAGTCAAAGACAGCATTGATGCCATGAACATCGATCTCAAAGGCTTCACGCCCGAATATTTCCGTTATATCGGCGGAGATCTTGAGATGACGAAAGCCTTCATCCAGGAAGCCAACAAGACCAGTCATGTCGAGCTGACGACCTTGGTAGTCCCTCATCATAACGATGACCTCGAGGCCTTCGAAAAGGAATGCCAGTGGATTAGTAGCGTCAATCCCCAGATGCCGTTACATATCACCCGCTACTTCCCAATGTATCACGAAGACGAAAAAATGACGCCGGTCAAAACCTTGAAGGAGTTTGCCGCCATCGCCAGTCAGTATCTTCGCTTCGTCTTCATCGGAAACGTCTAGTCAAAAAGCCGGCTGTCAGCCGGCTTTTTCAGTCCGTTATTTATTGCCGTAGAGATCCTTGTAGTCCTGAATATTCTTTTTAATGACATCCAAGGCAGCCTGGCGTCCGAAGGTTCCCGGCACCAAGGTCTCTTTGCCTTCCAAGACTTTGTAGGTCTCAAAGAAGTACTCGATTTCATCCGTGACATGCTTCGGCAGCTGGGAGATATCCTGATAGTCCTTGTAGAAAGGATCCTGCGGGCAGACGGCTAAGATCTTGACATCCCGCATTCCCTGATCGACCATCTCCAGCATGCCAATCGGCTTGGATTCCACCAAGGTCAAGGGCTGGACGGCTTCCGACATAATGAGAAGGACATCCAACGGGTCATGGTCTTCCGCCCAGGTGAGCGGGATGAAGCCATAGTTCTGAGGATAGTGGTTCGACGTATAAAGAATCCGGTCCAGACGCAGCAGACCGGTTGACTTATCCAGCTCATACTTGTTCTTCATTCCCTTGCCGATTTCCACACAGGTAATGAAGTCTTCCGGGGTGATCAGCTTCGGGTCAATATCTCGCCATGCATTCATTTTCCTTTTCCTCACTCTATTTATAATTATATTCTCTTAGGGAAAGTCTGACTAGACGACCGGCTAAAATGTTGCGAAAAGAACATCGGAAGTTACGGATTCCATTATAATCGTCAGTGTATGAAATCATTATCAAAACTCTTCCGTATCGGACACGGCCCGTCATCGAGCCATACGATTGCTCCGCAGAATGCTGCCCTGTCTTTCAAGTCGCAGATCGGATCTTTGGATTTTGATACGATTCAGGCTACTCTTTATGGTTCCTTAGCCCTGACCGGCAAAGGGCATGGCACCGACAGTGCCATCAGCGAAGGGCTGGCCCCTTATCCGGTCAGCTTCGTCGTGGACACCAAGACCAAGCCGCATCATCCCAATGAGATGACCTTAGCCCTCCTGAAGAAGGAGAAGATTATCTTTTCACGAACCTACGATTCCTTGGGTGGCGGTGAGATTGCTTCTCCTGATGATCTTTTTGTCAATGAAAAAGATATCTACCCTTTTAGAACCTTTGACGATGTCAAGAGGACAATGGCAGAAAAAGGACTCACGGATCTCAGGAATTTCTGTCTTCTTTATGAAGACCCCGCTATCGATGGTTATCTTGCTAAGGCTTTGGATGTGATGCTGGAGAGTGTGGAACGGGGCCTGGCGGCAGAGGGAAAGATCCCGGCTAACCATAACCCGCGACTGCAGCTTAACCGTTCGGCCAAGGCTATCCATGAGAAGGCGTTAGCCATTCCGGATAAGGAAGCTCGGCGAGAACTGCTGATTACTTCTTATGCCTACGCGACGGCAGAAGGCAGTGCCTGCCATGAAGTCATCGTGACCTCGCCGACCGGTGGCTCGAGCGGCATTCTTCCGGCCATCCTGTATTATGCTTACCATGATCTGAAACTCAGCAAGGAATTTCTCAAGGATTCTCTTTATACTGCGGGTATGTTTGGCAATATCGTGAAACAGGATGCCTCCATTGCCGGTGCCATCGGCGGCTGTCAGGCCGAAGTCGGAACAGCGACTTCGATGGCAGCGGCAGCCTTAGGATATCTCGACCATCTGTCTCTCTATCAGATTGAATATGCCGCGGAGTGTGCCATGGAACATTTCTTAGGCTTAAGCTGTGATCCGGTGGATGGCTTTGTGATCATTCCCTGCATCGAGCGGAATGGCATGGGTGCCTTACGGGCCTATGACAGCTATCTCTATGCCAAGTACATCGCTCCCATCAAGAAGAACCAGGTTTCCTTTGATAATGTCGTCTCCGCGATGAAACTTACAGGCGATGCGTTGGCCGATGCCTATAAGGAGACGGCCGAAGGCGGACTGGCAGAGATCTTAAAAGACCAGGCCTAGCCGTTATCATCTTTGTTTACAAGTTTGAAATAATAGCTATAATGAGGACGTTTTAAGTGAATCAAGGAGGCCAAGTTTATGGCAGTCTATCAATCGATGACGGAACTGGTGGGTCATACCCCACTGCTGAAGCTGAATCGGATAATTGCAAAAGAAGGCCTGCAGTCTAATCTTTTTGCCAAGGTAGAGTTTTTCAACCCTACCGGATCGGTGAAGGACCGTCCCGCCAAGGAAATGATTGAGGAAGGCGAACGTCAGGGCAAGATTGTGCTTGGCAAGAGCACCCTGATTGAGGCAACCTCCGGCAACATGGGTATCGGTCTTGCTGCCATCGGCACGGCCAAAGGCTATCCGGTCATCATCGTGATGCCCGACAGCATGAGCGTCGAACGTCGCAAGCTGATGAAGGGTTATGGTGCTCAGCTGGTCTTGACTCCCGGTGCCTTAGGCATGAAAGGCGCCATCGTCAAGGCGGAGGAGCTTTCCCATACTGTTCCGGGCGGAGTGGTGATGGGACAATTTGTCAATCTTGCCAATCCGCTGGCTCATCAGAAGACGACCGGTCCGGAGATCTTCAACGATCTCAAGGGCAAGGTGGACTTCTTTGTGGCGGGCGTCGGTACCGGGGGCACGCTCTCGGGTGTCAGCGATTATCTGAAAACGAAGATCCCTGCCTTGAAGGCGATTGCCGTGGAGCCGGCCTCCAGTGCCGTCTTAAGCGGTGAAGCTGCCGGTCCGCATAAGATTCAGGGCATCGGTGCCGGTTTCATCCCCAAGACGTTGGATACTACTTGCTATGATGAGGTGATCAAGGTCACCAATGAGGATGCCTTCACGTATGGCCGGATGGTGGGCCAGGTGGAAGGAATCTTAGTCGGCATCTCTTCCGGTGCTGCTCTCAAGGCAGCTATCGAGGTTGCTAAACGTCCTGAGAACAAAGGCAAGAACATTGTGGTGCTCTTCCCGGACAGCGGCGACCGCTACTTGTCGACGCCGCTCTTCGAAGATTAGTCTTAGCCGGCAGGAAACTGCCGGCTTTTTCAGTTTCAGGAAAGGAAAAAGACTATACTAATCACACCATGCCCATGAAAAACGAAAAGGCCCCTTATGAGGTCATCTACGAAGACAAGGATATCATCGTGGTCTATAAGAAGCGGGATGTCTTTTCAGTGGCGACGGAGGATAAGGCAACCTTCACCCATAATCTCTTCTACTATGTCAAATCGTATCTGCGACGGAAGAAGGAGACCTGCTATCCCATCCACCGGCTGGATTATGAGACCTCCGGACTGGTGGTTTTCGGAAAGAACACCGCGATCACGGCAAAGCTCCGTTCTTTGTTTGAGGAACGGAAGGTCGGCCGCTATTATGAGGCTGTCGTCAAGGAAGCCATCCCGTTAGGTCTTTCCAAGACAGTCCGACAGAACCTGATGGAGAAGGGCAGCCATGTCTTTGTTTCCGATGAAGAGGGTTCTAAGGAAGCCATCACTCTTCTGACGGCTCAGAACCGGATTCAGATCGGAACCGCCCTAGCCATCCAGATTGTGACGGGACGTCACAATCAGATCCGTCTGGCATTGAAGTCGTCAGGTTATACCTTGATCGGCGATACCCGTTACGGAGCTGAGGAAGCCAAGCGTCTTTATCTCAACAGTTATCGGATTGTTTTCCCTAAGGAGGCCGGGCTGAGCCAGTCGGATTTCAAGGTAGTACCCTTATGGCTGAGTGAGGCCAAGGACAGCCACTGACACCGAAAAAATTCATTGAATTCATTGATTTATTCGGAAAATGTAAAGGCTTTCAGTGAACGGAAGGCCGTTTTTTAGTGACTTTTCGAAAATTGGTGATTGTTTCCTTTAGTGTACTAAACTACAATTTTCCGCATACCTAAGGGGGTAATCTTCTATGAAAAAGAACGTTCTTCCGATAATCCTTGTTGCGGTTCTGTCCTTAGCTGGCTGTACCAAGCAGACTTCGACAGCTGTCTCAGCGTCGACCTCTCCGTCTGCTTCCGAATCCACTTCCGTGGCTCCGGTCGCTCCCAGCACGACTCTATCCGTCACCGGTCCGGCCAAAGTCTATACGGGGTCACCTTCCAAATTCAATGCCGTCAGTGCTGATGGTCAGACGTATGGTCTGACATGGACCACTGCCGATGCCACCATTGCCACCGTCAACAGCAAAGGCACCGTGACCGGTGTCGCTGCCGGTAAGACCACCGTCAGTGTTGCCTTGACGGATTTCCCGGAGATCAAAGCATCCATTGATGTCGAAATCGTTGCCACGCTGCCGACCTTAGCGGAGGCCATAACCTATCTCAATACCGTCAAGAACTACACTGTCAAAGTCGATAAAGGCGAGACGACCGAATACGAGACGCTCCAATATAATGCTGACCGGGTCGTTCTGAAGACAGCCAATGGTACGGATAAGCGGTATGCCATCGGCAAGGATGGCATTGCCTTCTCCTATCGGGTCGATGACCAGGGCGTCTTCTATCCGGGTGCCAAGATGAAGGATCTTTCCGGCTATATCACCAAGGATACGTTCCTTGGCAACAGCACGGATCCGTACTATGTCAATATTCCGGCTTTTGGCAACATCACGACGGATGTCATTCCGGCGGCCGATGATACCGATGGTGCCGTTTACAGCAACTTCGATGCTCCGGATACCTATACCGGTGATCGGTATTCGATGAATAAGGTCGTTGTCGGTGGCATGGTCGATATTGACCGGTTCGATTATCTCTACGCTCGTCCGTCGGTCACCTCCATCAGTGCCACGGTTACCGATGCTTTGGACTTCACCTTCACGGTGGAAGCTAAGAAACGGGGCGAAGATCCGATTACCTATACTCTGACGGTCAGCAATGTCGGTACCACCGTCATTGCCGATGATGGCATCAAGGAATATGTCAGCAAGTATGCCGGTGGCGAGAGCTATGTTCCGCAGCAGCTTGCCGGCATTGCCGCTGAAGCCAAGCTGGCAACTTCCTATGAGATCACCGATGGCACTTACTTTGACACCATTTTCACCGATACCTATATGTATTCTTATCAAATGGATGACTGCTTCGATGAAAATTATGATCCCACCAACTATAAGTATGATGGCTATGGCTATATCAAGAAGGCCGATGGCATCTATGCTTTCACGGAAGCCACAACCTATGATACGACCACGAAAGTCATCACGCGTGCCACGCCGGTCTTAGGCGCCAAGGTCGATGGCACCACGGCTGATTCCACGATGGCCGATACCTTGGGCTATATCTCGACCTGGAAGGTCTGGGATGAAACGGATCTGATGACCGATACCACCAAGTATATGTCTTCCAATACAGGCTGGGCTACCGGAGAGCCGGTGGCTTGCCAGGATGCCGTCGACAAAGCTTCGAAGTGGGGTTCCTATGTCTTTGAACCTGGCTTAAGCAGTGACACGGATACGGCGATTGGCTATCGGTTCCATATTGCTGACTATTCGATGTATTATCCGGTCAATTACATCGGCTATTCCCAGTTCACTATCTATGTCGGCTATCTGGATAAGGAAACTCAGGGCCGGACAACCTCGGGTTACAGCTATGGCATCATGAACATTAAGAATATGACCAAAGCCAAGAACGCCAAGATTGCGGATTTTTTCTCCGGAGAAGTTGTTGTAAAGGGCCTGTACCGACTTGGTGAAATCGCTGTTGGAAATGCCGATGATGATGTTGATCTCCTCACGGCCTTGGTCAATCAGCTTGATGTTGATCTTCTCCTGACCGAAGACAGAAAGGATCCGTCCGGAGGTACCGGTCTTCTTGATCATGTTCCGGCCGACGACCGCCAGTAAAGCAATATCGTCATCCTCACTGATGGTCAGAATATCCGGCAGTTTCTTCAAATCGGCGATGATATCGTAGAAGCGTTCCTCGATCTTGTCCTTCTCAATCACGACCGAGAAGGAATCGATGGAGGTCGGGATATGTTCAATCGGAACTTCATACTGGTCGAAGACATTCAGGACCGAGAGAATCGTCTTCAGTTTATCCGCGGACTTCTTTTTCAAGAAGGTTAAGGCAATGAAGCCTTTCTTTCCGGTGATGCCGGTAATCAGGTGGGTCTTATCCGGGGTGTCCCGCTTGATGAGAGTGCCGCCTTCCTCAGGGTGGTTGGTGTTGAGGATTTCTAACGGAATGGCATCATCCTGGAGCGGAAGAATGGTTTCCTCATGGATGACATTGGCACCCATATAGGAGAGTTCCCGAAGCTCGGCATAGGAAATTTCCTTGATCCTCTTCGGATCCGGAATAATGCGAGGGTCTGCTATATAGAAGCCGGAAACATCCGTCCAGTTCTCGTAGAGGTCGGCTTTGACGCCTTTGGCCATATAGGACCCGGTAACATCGCTGCCGCCCCGGGAGAAGAGACAGATCTTCCCGTTCGGGTAGGAACCGTAGAATCCCGGCACGACCATTGAGGCATGTTTGCTGATGGCATCCTGGATGGAAGCCTGGGTCTGTTCTTCGTTGACCTTGCCGTCATAATTGAAATGAATCAGACTGGCACTGTCCACAAAATCAAAGCCCAGATAGGCACTGACCAGTCGGGCCGAGAGGTATTCTCCGCGGCTGACCAGCTCTTCTTCGCTGATGCTGGCGTCACTGAGTTTGGCTTCGATGCCGTCAAACTCTTTTTCAAGGTCGGCCTGGATGGCCAGATCTTTCTCAATCAGCAGGTAACGCCTTTTGATCTCATCGAAAAGCTCATGGTAGTCGACCTTGTACTTGAGATGCTGGAAAGTCAGGTAGAGTAGATCGGTGATCTTGTTGTCCTTAGGATTCCGTTTCCCTAATGCCGAGACGACAATCACCTTCCGGCTGGGATCCGACTGGATAATCGCCTTAACCTTGGAAAACTCATTCTCATCGGACAGAGAGGAGCCTCCGAATTTGCAGACTTTAAGCATGTTCCTGCTCCTCAATGATCTTCTTCACGATCTGCACGGCATTGCTGGCAGCACCCTTGCGGACGTTATCGCCGACCGTGTAGAAGAGCAGTCCGTTATCCGAGGAGAGATCCTTGCGGATTCTGCCGACATAGACAAAGTCATTGCCGGCAGCCAGAGTCGAGACCGGATAGATGTGATTCTTGGGATCATCGACCACCTTGATGCCTTCGTAATTTCTTAAAAGTTCACGGGCTTTCTCGACATCGACTGGCTTCTTGAATTCAGCCGCAATCGAGACACCATGGGCAACCGGCACCGGGACACGGATGCAGGTGGCGGCAATGCGGATATCCGGATGATGCAGAATCTTCCGGGTCTCATTGACCATCTTCATCTCTTCCTTGGTATAGCCGTTATCCATGAAGACATCGATCTCCGGAATGCAGGTCTTGGAAATATCATACGGATAGAAAGCCGGACCCTCGCCCCGCTGACAGCGGGCCAGATCATCCAGTCCCTTCTTGCCGGAACCGCTGACGGCCTGGTAGGTGGAGTAGATAATCCGGGTCAGAACGAAAGCATCATCCAAGGGCTTCAAAGGCAGTACCGACTGAATGGTGGAGCAGTTCGGGTTAGCGATGATCCGGGAATGGGTCTTGTAATCCGCTTGGTTGATTTCCGGAACAATGAGAGCACAGTTGTCATCCATCCTCCAGCAGGAGGAATTATCGACGACCAAAGCGCCTTCGCTGGCGACAATCGGCGCCCATTCTTTGCTGACGGAGGCACCGGCCGAGAACAAGGCAAAATCAATGTGGCCGAAGGCACCCTTCTTCAGGGTTTCGACCGGATAAACCTTACCAGCAAAAGGCAGAGTTGTACCGACGCTCTTCTCCGATGCAAAAAGGTGAAGTTCTCCGATGGGAAGATGGTATTCCTCCATCACCTTAAGGAAGGTGCGCCCGACTAAGCCGGTCGCTCCGATGACAGCAAAATTATAAAGCTTTTTCATGGTTTAATTTCTCGATTTCTAGTTCTCTTTGAGAACAAAGTCATAGGCCTTCAGATCAGCGACAACAGGATTCTTCAGGAAGATTGGCTGGGAAGCATCCTTTGGAAAGCAGACAAAGTCACCGCTTATTTTCTGAATCGGCATCATCGGCATAAGTTCTTTGACTGGCGGATAGATGCTCCGGGTGATGACCCGCTGGACATCCTGAAGAATGGCACTGGCCGTTGGATATCGTCCGGCCCCTTTGCCAATGAAGGTCAGCGGACCGTTCGCCTGATAATCCGTAACCACGGCATTGGTCTCTTCCTTCACCTGTGAAAGCAGATGATCGTTCGGGAACAGTTCCGGAATGACAATCAGCCCTAATCCCTCGGCAGAACGTTTCATATCAACGACAAAGCGCAGCGTCTTGTTTTGCTTCTTGGCATAAGTCAGCACCGCCGGCGAGAGATGGGAGATGCCGAAGTGCGGAATGTCTTCGTTGTTAAGCTTGGCCCCGTAGCAAAGTGCAGCCAGGATGTTGCCTTTCCGTACCATATCCAGACCTTCCAGATCGGCTGTCGGATCCTTTTCGGCAAAGCCCAGTTCCTGCGCCTTCTTCAAGGCTGTCGCAAAGTCCATGCCATGGTCCTGAATCTGCGTCAGGATGAAATTGGTCGTTCCGTTGAGGATTCCCTGCAGGGAAAGCAGTGTGTCGAAGGAAGAGGTAACCTGCAGAGGATAAAGCAAGGGGATGCCACCGCCGACAGCGGCTTCAAACTGCAAAGTACCCTGATGTTGGCTAGCTAAGGACCGGTATTCTTCGAGATGCTTGGAGATGGTCTCCTTGTTGGAGGAGATGACATTCTTGCCAGCCGTCAAGGCTTCTTTGATGAGACGGTAGGGCAGTTCATCCCCGCCCAGGCATTCGATGACGGTATCAATCGACTTATCCGCCATGATGAGACTGGCATCCGTCACGAGTAGCTCCTTGAGCTCGGCTTTCCGTTCCGGTTTGTCGAAGACTGCCACCAGGTGACAGTCTGCCGCCGCCGGGAGTTTCATTAAGAGATCGGCAACGCCTTTGCCGACGGTTCCGTAACCTAAGAGAGCGATGTTATTCATAGGTTAAGATGTCCACCTTTCTCACGTGCTCAACCCCGACCATCAGGTTGACCAGATCATCCAAGGTGATTGTCATATTCCGGATGTTGATCATCATGTTGATATAGGCTAAGCCATGGATGGGCATATCCTGGGAAATGGTCAGGATGTTGGCTCCGCTCTTGGAGATCGTCTGAAGGATTGCCGATAAGACACCCGGGAAATCTTCCGTCTTCAAGGCAAGAATTGCCTTTTTGGATAAGGATCCCGTCGGAGCATAGACGTCATCCTTGTACTTGTAATACGTCGACCGGCTGATGCCGCAGGTCTTGCAGGCATCCGTGACAGAGAGGTTATCCTTCTGAATCAGGTTCCGGGCTTTGATGACCTGCGGGAAATAATCCGGAAGAATTGACTTGTGCACTAAGAGAAAATCATCATTCATAGGGTTAGACCTCCTTGAGCGTGGCACCTTCGGCGTTAAGGGAGAGCTCCTTTAACGTGACT
The DNA here is from genome assembly GCA_022647725.1 of Bacilli bacterium. Taxonomy (GTDB): domain Bacteria; phylum Bacillota_I; class Bacilli_A; order RFN20; family CAG-288; genus Enterosoma. The sequence continues at coordinate 287,332 of JALCLG010000001.1, read as the reverse complement.
TTCGGCGTCAGCTTCATTGACGACACAGCCTTCTTGAAATCCTGAACAGGCTTCAGATTATCTTTGCGGAAGAGAACCAACAACGTCGATCCCGCCCCGGAGATGGTGAAGGGAAGATGATACTGTTTGGCTAAGCCTTCCAGGACCTGACTGTTAGGGATGAGCGGCATCCGGTAAGGATAGTGGATTCTGTCTTTCAGGAGATCTTCTAGCAGCACTGTGCTTCCTTCCTCGAAGGCATACGGAAGATGAATCAGACGGGAAGCATCATAGGTGACATCGGCTAAGGGATACTCTTTCTTCAGGGCTTCCCTTGCAAGTTTGGTGCTGAGCTCAAAGTTGGGAATAATGAGGAGGAACCCGAGCTGATCGGAGACCGGATAACCCATGGGAATCATCTCGCCGTCATCCTTGCGGAAGGCAGCCACCAGATTCCCGTAGAGGCACGGAGCGACATTGTCGGGATGACCTTCAATCAAGGTTGCCAGTTTCAATAACTCGAGTTTGGTGAGCGGCCGATGAGTGATCTCGTTAGCGGCGAGAAGTCCAGCCACAATGCAAGAAGCCGAACTTCCTAAGCCACGGGAAACCGGAACGCCCTGCTTCACCTGACGGATGGTCACTGGCTGGTAAGGATAATGGTTCTCGCCAAAGAAACGGTGGTAGGAGCTGAGAACCAGATTGTTTTCGATCTCTTCCTTGCCTTTGAATCCGATCAAGGTATCTTTTTCAGAAGGCGTGAAACGGAAGACATTGGCCAGATTAAGACAGATGCCACAGACATCAAAACCCGGGCCAAGATTGGCACTGGTAGCTGGTGAAGTCACTTCATAAGTGGGCTTCTCGGCTAAGAGCTTCTTAAAGGAGTTCAGTGTCACCGGATAGCAAGGAACTTTGGCCTTCAAGACGGCTTCCAGCTGGGAGGGAAGCGGTTGTTTCATGAGGGCAAGAACCTGGGCTAAGGCATCGGCGTTATCGACATAAGACTTTCCAAAGGCATTTAAGATTGTTTCCGGGAACTTTAACGGAGAAGCCGTAGCAACAACTAAGACCTTAAGGGCTTTATTTTCTTTGCAATATTTCTTAGAACAGGCATAGCCGACAGCGGTATGAGGATCCAGAAGATAATGGTTCTTATGGAAGCAATCCCGAATAGCCTGGTCGGTCTCTTTCTCATCGGCGCTGTAAGCCACGAAGTCCTGCTGGAGTTTAGCTAATACTTCCGGGGACACCCGGAAGTATTTCTTGGTCTTGAGACTCATTTCCCAACGGCTGACCTGCTTGTCATCCAGGCAAGAAAGATAAAGGAGTCTTTCCAAGTTGGAGGAAATCAGGATATCCATGGAAGGTGAATTCGTCTTCTTGAAAGTCCGGCGGATGGAGTAGGTTCCGGTTCTGAAGAAATCGGTCAGGACTTTGTTCTCGTTGGAAGCAACGACCAGTTTCCGGATCGGCAACGACATCCGCTTGGCTAGATAGCCGGCAAAGATATCGCCGAAGTTGCCTGTCGGAACGACAACATCAATCTTGTCTCCCAACTGGATGGTCTTGTTAGCCACCATCTCAAGATAGGCGGCATAGTAATAAACAATCTGCGGCAGAAGTCTGCCGGCATTGATGGAATTGGCGCTGGAGAAGCGACCCTTTTCCTTCGGGTCGTTCAATAAGGCCTTCACCAGGTTCTGACAGTCATCGAAGTTGCTGTTCTGTAAGGCATAGGCCCGGCCTTTCGGAGAGGTGAAGCTCAGCATCTGTTTCTCCTGGATTGGGGCAATGCCGTTCTGCGGGTAAAGCACGGAGACCGGAATCGTCGACTGATTGCGGAAACTGGCCAGAACGGCACTGCCGGTATCGCCGGAAGTGGCCGTCAGAATATGAATCTTCTTTTCGTCAGGGTGCTTAGCAAGACTGGCACTCATCAGGTGAGGAAGCAACGACAAAGCCATATCCTTGAAGGTCAGCGTCTGACCATGGAAAAGCTCTAAGAAAGAGACATCCGGAAACGACGTGACAGCCATCGGCTGCTGGGGGAAGTTCTCCTTGCCATAGGCCTTGGCTATGGCGTCTTTGATTTCAGCATCACTGAAATCATCCAGATAGCAGCGGAGAATCTTAAAAGCAATCTCGGGATAGCTTTTCCCGACGAGATCCTTGACGGAAACGGCAGGAATCTCCTTGGGTAAGAAGAGTCCGCCTTCCTCACTGAGACCTTTGAGGATGACGAGGGAGGCGTGACAGGATAGGCTAGCATTTCGGGTACTGTAGAACATGGTTTATTGCTCCTTCTTGAAAAAGTAATGAAACCATTATATTTTGTTTTTATTCTAAATACAAGTGTTTCTAGTTTAGAAACATCAATTTCTTAAATCAACGGATATTCTTTAGATAGGCAAGCAAATCCTCGCGGGCATTGGATACCTTGCCAAGCACCACGGCCTCAAAGAGTTCTTCTTTGATTTTGCCGACTTCTTTGCCAGGGGCGATTCCTAGCGTTCCCATGATGTCTTTGCCGTCCAAAGCCAGGTCCGTGATCTTGAAGCTTTCCTGCTCCTTGGCAAAGTCGTCATAGGTGCCCATCAGATAAGCAAACGTCGGTTCCATGTCTTTGATCCGCTGCTGTCCGTTGATATGAGCGGCATCATCGGCCCTCTTTACAAGGGTTAAGAGATAATAGTCATGCTTGCTGAAACCGTGCTTTCCAATCAGACGTAAGAAGCAGTGCCGCGTTGGCAAGAGTTCGATATCATGATTGGCTACTAGCTTCAGAATGGTTTCACTGTCGCTCTTCTTGTAACGGTAATGCTCTAAGATGGCTTTGGTTTCAGCGGCCGACTCCTTGGCATGCTGATAGAAATGGTCGACTCCGTTTTCATCCGTGGTCCGGGTCTTCTTCTTGCCGAGGTCATGGAAGAGGATGGCATTGGCTAAGAGAGAGCGGTCTTCTTCGCAAAGACCGGTAAACGTCTCCAAATATGCAAGCGCATCCATGGTATGGTTTCCGACATCGGTGTAATGACCGGGATTATGCTGAGGAACGCTAAAGAGATCTTCCACTTCCGGAAGGATGATTTTCAGCAGTCCGGTTTCATGCAGTTGCCGGACAAGGCTAGGTTTGGTGACGAGAATCATCCGGAAAGTATCCCGGATCCGTTCCGGAGAGACCGAACTTAACAGCGAAGCATTCCGGGGGATAGCCTTCCAGGTATCCGGATCCGGAGTCAAGCCGTATTCTCCGACAAACCTAAAGAAACGTAACAGCCTTAGCGGATCTTCACGAAAGCGGTCATCCGGATTGCCGACAGCCCGGAGCAGATGGTTCTGGATATCTTGACAACCTCCTTGATAGTCATAGAGATTGTTATCTTTATCCATAGCGATAGCATTGAGCGTAAAATCACGTGTAAGGCTGTCTTCTTCAAGACTCTTTCCATAAAGAACAGCACCCGGATGTCTTGTGACGAGTCCGTTTTCCGGCGAGGGTTTGAAGGTTGTTATCTCAATCGGGGTATGCTGGTTATAGACGACCACGACCGTAGCAAAAAAGGCGCCGGTCATGAAAGGAGAATGATCCTTGAATATGGCTTTGATTTCTTCGGGTGTAGCCGAGGTGGTGATGTCATAGTCTTTCGGAGTCCTCTTAAAAAGCGTATCCCGGATGGCACCGCCGACAACATAGCCGGGATGACCGGCTTTGGCTAACAGGGATAAGGCGTCTTTGATTTCGTCCGGAAGAACTAAGTCGAGTTTCATTGTAAAAAGATTATACCCTGACTTTTCCTAAAACATGGATATTTTTTCCTTGTTTCCGCTTTACAGTGTCAAGTCTTTTTCTTGCTATTTACTATTCTTATCTATAGAAAATTATTTCTATACGCGTTCTTTCATTTCTTGTCTTATTCTTTCCATAGCTAAAACCAGAGAGGTTTCCATGTCCAAAAAGATTATTCTTCTTGCCGGTCTATGCCTGTTAACGAGCTGCACCAAGACGCCCGCTTCGACGGCTTCTGCCAGTGTGGCTTCCACGTCTCCTGTGGCAAGTACCAGTGTTTTTGATTCCACCTCGGCATCAACCCTGCCTTCTACCTCCACCGAAGATCCGTCCGATCCAGGCTTTGTCACAGCCAGCGATTACAAAGCTACCGGTGTCTCCACCTCGGGAATCTTCAGTGATCTCGGGTATGACATCATCGCGTTGATTACCGGCAAGGAATATACGGGCACCATCACGCAGACCGGTGCCACCTCGTCTGACGTTACCATCTCCTATTCGGTGGAAGGCATTGCTACCTTGACCGGGGATATGACGGCTGGGTTCACCCTCGTCGGCAATAAAGCCGGCGGAACGATCGTGACTCTCCGCGATACCAATAATTACATGCTGCTTCGCTTTGCCGTCAATGTCCGCAATGAACTGACGCCGGCCGAAGTTCTCGACTACGCCGCCAATGAAGTCAGCTACTATTACCCCGTGATGGTCTCCAATGATGTCTATCGTCTGACCTTCACTTCCGCCACGGCCGGTATCTTCTACGCCAAGGAAGGCGATTATGATTATGGCAGCAAGACCTTCACCTACAAGATCAATGACACGAAGGAATCCAATGGGTCGTTTGAATACTACACCCTCACTGCTACCATGGATGACAGTTACGCTTCCCTGAAGCTGAGTGATATTCTCCTAGCCGTCAACGGGTCGAGTCTGATTCCGTATGATTCGAGCGGGATTACCATCAATCTCTTCAAGGCTGTGTTCTAGACAAAAAAAGAAAGGTTAAACCTGAATTTATGAAAGCCAAGAAAATCTTATTAGCCTTATCCGCTCTCGCCTTAGCTAGCTGCACCCATGCCCAGACGTCGAATTCCACCTCCGGAGCTGCCTCCGCTTCGACGACCCCCGTTTCGGATTCCACCAGTACGGCTCCCAGCACCTCCGCTTCTCCGTCGACGAGCACGTCGACCAGCACGGCCCCGGTCATTGAGGAATACTACATCATTGTTCCCAGCGATGTCCGCTATACCGTTACGGTCAAAGATGGCCTGACCAAAGCCACGGCCAAGACCAAGGTTACTTTCACTGTCACCGCTTCTGCCGGATTTGGTATCGCTAAAGTCTATGTGGATTCTACCGAAGTCACCGGAACGGATGGCACATATACCATCACCATGCCGGACCATGATATCCGCATCACCGTGGCCTTATCGGTGGAAGGCGACATGACCATTCAAGGCGATATTGCCGCTGTTCTGACCAAGGGTGAGGATGGCATTTATGTTGCCAAAGGCATCCAGGTCGATGCTACCAGCAGCTTCTCTTATTTCATCACGGCCAGTGGCAAGACCACGGAACTGGATTCCTCCTATGTGGACCGCACCAAGTGCTTTGCCGGTGTGACTTTTGCCTACAAGAAGGATTATCAGCTGGAGATTGTCGGCGGTGCCAAGTATGATTTCTTCTACGATCCTTCCTCGAAGCTTCCCTGCTATATTCAGAGAACCGAAATCACGGCTTTGCCCAACTCGGCCGATACGTTAGAGAACCTCTTCACCTATAGCAACGGCATCAAATCCGAACCCACCATTTATGCTCCGAATCTGAACCATGTTGAGTACACCTCGACCCGTTCGGATGTCAGCTATACCTGGGACAAATATACGGATAACCGTTCGTTAGGCAAGGCTGTTTCCTTAACCAAGACGACCTCGACTCCGAAAGTTGTTTATAAGGAAATCAAGGATGGTGTCTATTCGGTTGTGGATACTTACGATGAAGCAAATGATGAGGAAAGTGCCATCGGAGCTCCGACGATTGTCACGGAAGATTCAAAAGCTTTTTCGGGACGCTATAAGATTGCGGACGTGAATCCTTCCCGTGGCGACAACACCGATACGGATGTTTATGATGTCGATTATTCTTCTGAGTTCATGAACAGCATCATCGCTAACTTCGATGTCAACCGTGCCTCGCATGATATGAATGCGGTGGAATACGATATTGATTCTGCTTACCGGGTTCAGATGACCGTGGCCGATGAAGTCACGTATGCCAAGTGTGCCATTGCTTCCAAGGCCAATACGGATGGCGGATTCACGACGACCATCACTTCGGATCGTGTCTATGATGAATCGGCGGTGGCTGCCGATGCTTCGACGCTGAAGTACTACGACAAGTATGCTGTTACCCTGACCTTTACCAAGGCCGGTGCCTTGCTTTCGGGATCCTACAAGGATACCCGCTTTGCGGGGACGAACTTCAATTTAGCCAGTGGCGTTGTCACTACGACGGGCAATGGCGAAACGTATTCGGAAGTTCACTTTGCCTATACCTATGGTGCCGCCAAGGATCTGCTGCAGGACTTTGATAAGACTCCTTACTTCATCACGTCCATTGCTCCGGTTCTGAAAGACAAGAAAGTAGTCAATACTCCTGACAATCAGGTGGCTACCGGTGCCAACATCGAGGAAAGCCATACGCTTAATTCGGATATTGTTTCCCTGAATGCTTTGCCGGCGACGGCTTTGGATTCCTGGCAGTATCATGTCGTCAGTTCCTCGGATGCTTCCATCATCGGCTGGGATAACACCTATCGTAATTTCACGGCTTTCAAAGCCGGTACGGTCAATCTCACCTTCGCTAATTTTGCAACGGGTGATGTCACCAAGGTGGTTTCGGTCACCGCTGTGATGACCTATAAAGTCAGAGAATTCTCCATTGTTTCTCCGATTGGCTCCGGTCTGGATATTCCTAATGCCAATTCGGCCTTTGCCTATTCGGGTGAATCAACGACCTATGAGCTCTATACCATGGCCGATGCGCAGGATCCCAATGGCAACGGCATTTCCGGCAATCAGATTCCTCCGTCGGATCTCACCTTCACTCTCAGCGATACCACTACGGGTTTGGTTGTCTCTTATGTTCCTAAGGGTGTCTACAATTCGACAATCACCTTTGATGCCACTGCCTGCAATGTTGCCAAAGACATGACTCTCACGATGACCATTAACAGTTCCTACTACGGAACCGGAGACACGCCGACCAAGGTCACAGTCTACCTCTATGCGAAAGGCTATACCATTGATGTCATCAAAGGAACGTCTTGGTCTTATACGGCGGCTGCTCCGACGGATGTTACGGTCGGTGTCACCTCGGCGGTCTGCAATTTCACCACGACTGCTGCAACGACCGAAGATGGTCTGACGGCAACCCAGTTGACCACTTACACGAATAAGGGCAATTTGATTGTGACCTGGTCGAATGCCACTTCAGTCACCTATAACTTTGCCTATGGCTTCGATAAACACACGTATATGATTCCTGCCAAGGTTCTTAACAGTGACCATTCCTATTCCTACACGATGTCGATGGGCTACACCAACGATTCCAAGGGTGAAGTTGTCCAAATTTGCCTCTTCTATGAAGAAACCGCTGCCGGAAAGGATGGAACGATGACCAACCAGATAACTCAGATTCTTGGCGATTATGCCGAAGATGAGGGCGATGTCACTTATTATTACAATGATTTCTCAAAGGTGATTGCCTAATGAAACGTTCCGCTCTTTTATCCCTGGTCTTGCTTTCCTGCTTCCTTGCCAGCTGTCAGAAGCCGACTTCGGCTTCCGCGGCTGTGTCGGATTCAACGGCTGCGTCTGATTCCGCCTCCGATAGCACGTCTGCGGAGACGACCTATACCACAATGTCTGCTTTCAAGGCCTTGCAGGATCCCACGGCTCGTTACCATCTGGTTGTTAACCGTTACAAGAGCCTTGACGGCGAAAGCCTGAGCGAAGCCAATTACTACTTTGCTCCGGATTATTTCGTCAACCGTGCCGATATGACCCTAGCCAACCCGATTGATACCGGCTATCTTCATGAGAATGGCGGCGTCAGTTCCTTTACCTATAACCAGAATTCCGAAAAACTGGTCCGCTCCGAACTGCTTTCGGATACCAGCGGCGTGGCGATTACCACCCTTTCGAGTGTGGCTCCTTTCTTCAGCAATGTTCCCTTAACCGGCATCAGCCAAGCCGAGGACGGCTCCCTTGATTTTGCGGCCCGGAAGAAATCGGTCTTGGCCCTCTTCAAGACGTTTGGCATCGATGATGCCAACTTCTTCTACCTCGTCTCCTTCAAGGCCACGATGGTCAACCATCGCAGCCCCAACTCCCTTCGCTTTGAAGCCAAGTTCTCAACCACCAATGGCACCGGCGCGGAGGAAACCGTGGATACGACCTACTATTACACCGGCTCCATTGCCAAATACGGTTCCAGCCAGATCAACTATCTGGAAGACTTCGTTGCTAATCCATTGCCGGCTTTTGTCCCCACGGACGAGGAAAAACGGGTCCGGGCACTTTTCAACGGCAAGAACTTCACCCAATACCGGGATGATGACGGCGACAATACCGATGATCAGTTCGATTACTTCACCAACCAGTATTACTATGTGACCTTCACGGATGCTTATAAGGCCAAAGATGCCGCGACCGTTGCCCAATATGGCAACCGCGGGTATCTGGCTATCGACAACAAGACGATGAACTACACCTCCGGAACAACCACCACGCCACTCGTCTTCCTGGGCTGCTACCTGATTCAGTCGACGGATGGCAAGACCTTATCCATCATCACCCGCCCGGATCCCAGCAATTCCTATTATGCTCAGTCGGCCTTCACCCAGGTCTACACCGATATCTCCAAGGTCATGAACTATCCCTGCTACCTGAAGTGCCTGATCTCGTTAGAGACAGCCAGTCAGGACAGCGATAAGAAGACCTTGACGTATACCGATAGCGATGTGCTGGCTGACTTTGTCACCAACTTCAACCTACAGGCAACGATGACGGCTAACAAGCTCACAGCCGATTACCTCACCTTGACTTACAACTTAGCCACCGCCGACAAGGATTGCTCAGTGACGATGGATCTTCACTTCGTGGATTCCAAAGCCTATGCCGAGTATGTCTTCAAGGACTTCGGCTCGACGAAAGTCAGCCTGGTGGATGACTTCATTACCACGAACGGTCTAGCGATGTAAGACAGGCCTTCCTTAGACAGGAAGGCTTTTTTCATTCAAAAAGGCTGCCTCATCATCGGGGCAGCCTTTCTTTCGCAAGCCGAAGAGACTAGGCTTTGACTTCTTTTAATGTCGGAGTGATCAAGATGACGCCTTCTTCAAGGTACTCCATGTAATCGTTGTAATCAGTGATGGCCACGGTCAGGTTGTAGTTGGTCTCGACGCCATCCTTCGGGGTAGCTTTGACGGCCTTGGTGTAAGTGAGGTCACCGTTATCGGTGTAGCCGGCAGCCACCAGCTTGGCTTCATAGGCGGTTTCCAGATCCGTGACTTCCTTGGTCAGGGCAGTGATGCCATCGGCATCGGTGGTCACCGGGTAGATGTCGAGCTCGATCTCGCCATAAGAATCCACCCTCAGGTTGGAGTAGATGCCGCCATAGGTGGGAATCTGATTGAGAACAGTTTCATTGACGAGTGAGGACACTAAGGCAGAATAGTTGGCCGGATCGGAGTGAACCAGGAGCTGGCTCATCGTCAAGGCCGAACAATCGGTCTTGACTTTGGCAGTGTCGAAGATGGCATCCGGAACGGTGCTGATGCGGGTGTAGATGTTATCGATGATATAGGCATTGCCTTTGCTGTCGCTGGCAGCCATCTTGATGTCCACCGTGCCCTCTGTCGAAAGATCAATGGTGATGCCATCGCCGATGCCTTTGTTGAGACGAGTGAAGACGTAAGGAATGTCGAATTTGTTGACTAGGATCGACCTGTCCTTGAAGGTGTAGATCTTCTTGGTCGCATCATACTTAAAGAGCAGTGGCGAAACCTGGCCGATGCTGAGGCTGTAGTTATCGGTGATGCTGCCTTCGGTCGCATTGCCGTCAACATAGTAATCCGTTCCCAGATGATTGACATCCTGGATCTTGGTGTCGACCTGATAAGAGCCGTGATCGAAGATGACGTTGCTGTCGGCATCTGTGTTGACAACCGTGGCCTGTTTGCCACCGTTGAGAGTGAAGACGCTGCCGGAATCCAAGGTAGCGGCACCCGTTTCATCCAAAGCATAGACTTTGGCAGTATTGATGTAATTGCCTTGGCCTAATTTCTGGAAAGCCGTTGCCAGTGCTTCATCCTTGGCTCCTTCATAAGCGGCAATCGGCGAAACCGTAGCGGCACTGCCGAAGGCTTTGACATCCGACGTCAAGGTGACCGGATAACCTTTGTAGTCAAAGTCCGCATCGATCTTGGTGATGTGATAGCCATCCGTGACAAAGGAGAGGTCCGTCAAGGTTGCTGTGCTGGATCCTAAGAGCTGAGCGGCGATATTGGCGTAGTCCGTCTTGTGGTGCGTATCATGCATGAAGAGGTCGAAGGTGTAGTCGGTGTCGCTATATTCGAAATCGGAGATGGCAAAGGCAGAGAAGAAATTGACATAGCCGCTCTCCGCATAGGTCGAGGCGACAGTCTTCTTGGTACTGGCATCTTTATGGGTAATCGGAGTATAGACAACGGTGTTGTCCAGAGCCAAGGAAACGGAATAGGCCATCGGGGTGGTCTCGCCTTCTTTGGAGGCAACATAGCCATGGCTGGAAACCTCATCGGCACTGCGGTTGGCGCCAGCATACTGTATGATCGAATGCGCGGTATTGGTTAACACCACATCGGTCAGGGATGTCTGCAGGACCTTCGTCGTATCTTTCGGATTGAGAATCTGCATGGTGTTTTCCAAACTGACCCCACCGGCCACTTCTTCCAGCATCGCCGGAAGCAGGCCTTTGGCAGCAACGGCGGAATCCTCACCGGCTCCCTGAACGGCAGCCGATGTCTTAGCGGCAGTCTTCGTGCATCCTGCCAAGCAAAGCAAGGAAGCTAAGGCAATCAAAGAAGAACGTTTCATTGAGTTTTTCATTTTCGTTTATTCCTTTCCTTAAGCCTTTAAAGCCGTGGCTAAGGCATCTTTGCACGGAGCATCGGTCGCTGCTTTGCCAAAATCAGTGAAGTCATAGGTACCGCCGAGATAACCATACATGCTGTTGTAATAGTAGAAGCCAAAGGTTGCCTTGCCAATCGCCGTCTTATCGTAGGTGACAGCAATGGTGCAGACGGTATCTGGATAGGTTGCAGCTTTCGTGCTGGAGATGACATCGGCTAAATCGTTGTAGATATCTCCATTGCCTTCATTGAAGTGAACATTATTGCCATCACCCCAGACATCATAGGTGCTGTCGGTGAAGTAACTGAGATAGGAGTTCTCCTCATCAAAGGTCTTGGCGGTGGACAGATATTTTTTGTAGGTGGCAACCTTGGTGTTCGCATCCGTTCCGGTAATCACGGTCGCATCAATGGCGACACTGGCCGCGGTCACATTTCCGGAAGTATCCGTGACGGCAGAGGTGAAGGTAAAGGCATGGAGACCGTCATCCTTCTTGACAATACCGTTGGAAGTCGGGGCTTCTTTGCCGTTCTTTTTCTTATATTCCGTACGATAGTCTTCCGGATAGTAGCTGAAGAAATAAGTCGGCGTGTAGTATTCTGTGTAAGACGTGGTGTACTTGGAAGTCGGTTTGATGGCCCGCTTGTAATCGTCGGCTAAGACCGCCGTCTTCAAGGCAGCCAGCTCACTGACCAGGGCCGGGAAAGTGCCCTTCTTATCCGTGAAGAAAGCTTTGACGTCATCCGCCATTGCTGTTTCGCCGGCAGCGGAGATCTCACCGATATAGTTCTTGCTGTCATCAACCGTCTTCACGGCAATCTCATAGGAATCATGACCGGTGACCGTGATGGTAGTGTCAATCTTGCTGGCAAAGTCGACAAAGGTATAGGTGCCATTGTTCAGGATGGCTTTGATGATGGCGTTAGCGGCCTTAGGTGCGATGATCTCAAAGAGAGAGGTCTCCACAACGGCAGCATACTTATCCTCATCCGTTCCTTCGATGGTGTAGGTATTGTCCTCGGTCTTGACATTGCTGAACCAATCCGGATTGAGAATGGCTAAGTCATAGAAGAAGCCCGTGCCGTTGGGACCATAGGAATTGAGGCCTCCGCCCAGGAAGGTATCCTTCGTAAGGAAATCCGCTCCGTTGGCGCCTTTGAGCTTTTCGCCGGCAACATAGGCACCGGACTTCTGATTCTTCAGCATCTGATAGGCAATGCCATCGCTGCCGAGGGCTTCACCCAGGTATTCTGCCTTGTCATCCCCATCCTTGCCGTTGGTGTAGAAAGCGGCACCCGTGCCGTCGGTGGTGGTAATCATCGTATCGGCGACTTTGGTGATGGCCTGAACTGTCTTGGTGCCATCTTCCGCGACTTCACTTCCGGTGAAGGTGTAATTGGTCAGCTGATCAACATAATAAATGGCATGCAGAACGACCGGAAGCGGCTTGATGATTTCCAGCTCTTTGGTAACCGAGACCGTGGTATCGGAGACACAGGTGGCAGTCACAATGACTTTGCCGGGCGTCAGACCACAGACTTTGGTCTTGTTGGTGCCACTGGTCTTCAGCTGGCAGAATTCCGGATGGTCAACCGTGAAGGTCACACCGGTATCGCCGCCGTTGGGATCAACGACGGAAGCCGTCAGGGTGACATCGTAACCAATCTCAACCTTATCGGCCGACTTCTTGAAGGAGATGGTCGGCTTGGCAACCGGCGCGGTCGACGTAGAAGTAGAAGCGGAAGCAGGGACGGAAGCCGATGCCGAAGCAGACTCCGCAGCGGATGTCTTCTTCTGGCAGCTCATCATACCGCCAGCCAATAAAGAAACTGCAAAAAGACTTACAACAGATTTTTTGAATGTCATAGGTTTCAATAGACTATCCTTTCCATGGTTTCCTATTTTCTCATATGGCAGTTCAAATATTAAAAGTGACAAATATTGCCAGTATGTTAAAAATTAACCTTATTATGGGTTTCTGTTTAAAAAAAGAAGCTTCCAAAGCAAAAGCGTTTTCGTGAAAGCACTAACACAGTGGTCATATTCGTCATCTCGCATGGAAACTGAGCTAATAACTGCTTTTTATCCTAAGGTATCAACACTGAATTCGATGGTCTTCGGACCCAGCGGCGTCTTTAAAGTGAGCTTCGCCGTGGTCTTCGCAGCGGTCTTCAGACTTCGGACATAGACAGCCAAACTGCCGCCTTTGATGCTCGCGGTCGTCGGACCGAGAACCTGAATCGGGCCTTGGGTTTCAAAGGTGATGGGATCGAAGGCATAGTGCTGCTGATGATGGTTCTGATCGACGGCAAGGATCGAGACACGGCTGACATCATAGGTGTCGGCGTTGACGAGAGCCGTCTTGCTGACCTTGAGATCATAATCAAAACGGACAGAGGGAGAGAAGACCTCGTGGGCGACTTCCTTGTCGCCCTGATAGGCTTTCACTTCGAAGGTATTGACGATCTCGCCCCAGGTGGATTCATACTTGTAGAACCATCCGGAAAGTTTCTCGAAGGTGATGTGTTTCCGTAAGAAGAAGCCAAGATAAGGCAGGTAATTCTTCCAGGTAAGGTGAGCGTAGCCGGTCCGAGAGACATAGTTCAGGAAGCGGACGATCTTCCGGGAATCCTTCTTGGAGTAGCCCTCATCGAAAAGCTCGCCGACCATATCATCGACGATGATCGGAGGATGGGGAAGACTGGGGAAGTCCTTCTTATCCGGAACAAAGGTGGCGACATACTTGCCATTCTTAAAGAATTTCACAGAATCCGCATTGGTGAAAACAACCAAAGGCATGATGTTTGCCTCATCGTTATCGCCCGATAAAGGAAGGTTGGCGACATGCATCATCGGCGTTGTTGCCGTCTGACTGAGATAGGCATAGCCGGCCGCTTTCGGATTGCGGTAGATGTCGCTGACGCCATGGTAGCAGATATGATCTCCGGAACCGAAATCGCGGTGGGTGTTGTAATCAAAGGCACACCAGCCGATTTCACCTAAGTAGTCTGAATATTTGTAGGCATCATTGATGACATGAAGATGCCGGAGGGCTTGATTGGTCCGCCGGTCCGAGGAATCATAAGTCTTGGCTGGATACATATGGCCGCAGTTCTCACTGATGAGGATGCCTTTGCCTTTAGCCCCTTTGACCGAGGCCGGTTTATCCAGACCATGGGGCGCGCCGCAGCAGGAGAAGTCGTTGTAACAATAGAAGTCTTCCAGACACTGACTGGTCTTGAAGTTCCGGACACCGGTTGTCAGCCGATGCGGATCCAGCTTATGGCAGATGCTGTTAGCTTTGGAGTAGAGTTCCTCGTCATCCGGGGATTCATCAATGCGGACGCCATAGGCTAACAGGGACGGATGATTCTGTTCCTTGAGGACCATCCGGGTAATGTCATCTAGGAAGTTCTTCCGCCAGACAGGGTCTTTCGAGACAAACTGCCAGCCCGGGACTTCGGTCTGTGCCAACAGGCCGATCTCATCGCAGCGGTCCAGAAAATCCTCGCTCTGCGAATAATGCGAGGTCCGGACCAGATTGCAGCCCAGCTGATACTTAAGGATGTCAGCATCTTCCCTCTGACCGCCTTTCGGCATGGCCGGACCGACATATGGATAATTCTGATGACGGTTCAGGCCGATAATGGTCAGCTTCTTGCCGTTGAGCATGAACCCATGCTCGCTGACCTCAAAGGTCCGGAAGCCGACCCGGCGTGAAACGACATCCGTGATTTTCCCAGCGGTTAAGGAGGCTTTCAGGGTATAGAGATAAGGATCGTCACAGGACCAGCGGTGCGGATTCTCGAGATGATAGGTCAGGGTATCAAAGCCGGCAACCTTCTTGCCTTCTTTGTCAAAAAGCTCATAGCTTAGCTGGGAGGTCTTACTGCCGGAAATCTCCGGCTTGATTTCCAAATCACCCTGGGCGTTGCTCAAAAGAACATCCAGACGTTTTAAATAGGTTAACGGTTTGCTTTCCAGATAGACCGGGCGGTAGATTCCGGCAAAGGTCAGGTAGTCACAGGCCTTGCCAAAAGGAGGCACCTGTTTGTCTTCCCGGCCGTCAACGACGACCACCAGACGGTTTGCTTTTTCTTTCAGCAAGGCGGTGACGTCGATTCTCACCTCATACCAGCCCGACAGGAAATGACCTAACGGCTTGTCATTGAGATAGCAGTCAAACTGCAGCATCACGCCTTCGAAGACCAAGAAGAAAAGATGGTCCGTATCCAGCGGAACGTCAAAGACCTTCTCGTAAGTGAAGAGACCCTGATAGTCCTCCTCATTGAAATCGTTCTCCCGGACCACGACCGGAGCATGGGGAATATCCACCTGCTTAGCCGCGGCCGGCAAGGCCTTCAGATACGAGCTATCGAAGCCAGCGCTAAACTTCCAGTCATAATTCAGGGATTGTTTCACAGCTCTCATTATACGTGGACACCGAAAAAAGAAAAAGGGTTTTCCAAAAAAACGCTTTTTGATAGTTTTATTAAGAAACTCTTGATTTGATAGGGGTTTCTTATTAAACTATTGGAAACGTTTGAAAGGAGAATAGTTTCCGTATGAGATCAAACCCGAATATGAAAGAAGATATTATTAATGCCTTTGTCCGCCTTTTCAACCAGTACGGCCCGAAGAACACCCTCGATGAGATTGCTTCGTCGATGCATATCGCCAAGAAGACCATCTACAAGTACTTCAACAACAAGGAAGATATCTATCTGACGATTCTGGATGAATCCTTTGCCGAGATCGGCCAAAAACAGAAGGCTATCTATGAAGATAAGAACCTCTCCACCAAGCAGAAGCTGTTGGCCATCATCACCTTCCCGACCTCCAAAGAGAAGGTCATCGATATGGCTAAGCTCGCGGAGCTCAGTGTCTATGAGCCGATGATCTATAAGAAGCTTCTGGAAGACTATGAAATCCAGTGGCAGTATTTCATGCTCTTAGTTGAGCAGGGCAAGAAGGATGGCACCCTCAAAGAGGATGCCAATGCGGCCTTCTTGGTCTCCTTGCTTTCGGCCGGCATGGAAATGTTCTATAAGAACGACTTCTTCAAAAAGACAGGCCTCAACTACACCCAGGCCATCCAGTTGCTCGGCGAAACGGTTCTCACCGGAGCTTATAAGTAAGGATGCCGGTCGTCGGATGGATCGGGGTCGGCATCGGGGGAGCCCTATTTTTCCTATGTTTCGTAGGCCTAACCATCAGCTGGGGATTGGTTCACTTCCTCTCCTATCCGAAACGCTTTACCGGCGAGCTGACTCATCGCGTCGATGAGGAAAAGGGTTTGCTTGTCGGAACCGAAGTCTTGGAAAGAACATCCGTGGCAAAGCCTGGGATAAGGAAAAGGCAGACCTGGCAGCGGAGCATGCCAAGAAGGAAGAGGCGTATGAGCAGATGATGTTAGCCAAGCAGGCGGAGCAGAATCATACGGCCGCCAAATAGGTTTCCGGAAAGGACAAAGAATTATGGCCAAACTGATTTTCCCGAAAGGATATGTCTCGGCGCTGGATCTCTATGGGACCCAGAAAGCCATCAAGACCATCAAGGATTTCTTCCAGGTGGAATTTGCCGTCTCCTTGAATCTGAGGCGTGTCTCGGCGCCGCTGTTTGTGGATCCCACCACCGGTTTAAACGACAACCTTAACGGCGTGGAACGTCCGGTCAGTTTTGACATCAAGGATATTCCGGGAGTTCAGGGCGAGGTCGTCCAGTCCTTGGCCAAATGGAAACGGTATGCCTTAGGCAAGTATGATTTCAAAGTCCATAAGGGCCTCTATACCGATATGAACGCCATCCGCCGGGATGAGGAACTGGACAACATCCATTCCCTGTATGTCGACCAGTGGGACTGGGAGAAGGTCATTGAGAAGAAAGATAGGACCTTAACTTATCTGGAAGAGACAGTCAAGGATATCTACGCCAGCATCGTCAAGACGGAAAAGTATCTTTCCATTCAGTATGATTACATCAACGAGATCCTGCCGGAAGACATCTTCTTTATTACGAGCGAGGACCTCTTGAAGAAGTACCCGAAAGCCAATCCTAAGGAACGCGAATACCGTATCTGCAAGGAGAAGAAGGCGGTCTTCATTGAGAAGATCGGCGCCAAGCTCTCCAATGGTCTGCCTCACGATGGCCGAGCTCCGGACTATGATGACTGGTCCCTCAATGGCGACATCCTGGTCTATGATCCTTTGTTGGATATTGCCTTAGAGCTTTCTTCCATGGGCATCCGGGTCGACAGGACTTCCTTGGCCAGCCAGCTCAAGGAAGCCGGCTGCCTTGAGCGGACCAAGCTTCCTTTCCAGAAAGCCATCCTGGAAGACAAGCTTCCTTTAACGATCGGGGGCGGTATCGGTCAGTCGCGTCTTTGCATGTTCTTCCTAAGAAAAGCCCATATCGGTGAAGTCCAATCCTCGTTATGGCCTGATAAGATGGTTAAGGAATGCCAAGAGCATGGAATCTTCCTGCTCTAATCACAATGGATTTAAAAGAATTGAAGAAAGGTTATACGTTGCAAGGAACGAAGGATGCTGCGGTTTTCATGATTCCGGGTTTCGGCGGTTCGCCGGTGGAACTCTATCTGGCGGCTCAGGCCCTGAATGAAGAGGGCTATACCGTCCAGGTCATTCAGGTCAAGGGCAATGGCTTTGATAAGGATGAACAAAGGCAGACGGATGATGTCGTCTGGTACCATTCCGTCGAGGAACAGTACTTAGCGGCCAAAGCCCTCTATCCCAGCCTTTATGTCTTAGGCTATTCCATGGGCGGTGCGCTCTCTTTGCTTCTGGCCAGCCACTATCCGTTAACGGGCCTGATTCTCTTTGAGCCGGCTGTCGTGGTCAAGCCATGGTTCAGCAACATCAGTTACCTGCTTAAGAAGACGAAAGCCAAATTTCTGTGGAAGCCGCTCACCTTGGTCGACCATAACGAACAGTACATGATCGGACAGGATGGCTTCTACTATAAGTCGTTAGCCGACCTGCTGACTCTGAGCAAAGCCTGCCGCAAGGTTCTGACGCAGGTCAGCTGTCCTTTCTTGGTTTTCTATTCAAGAAAAGATGCGATGGTTGCCAAAAGCGGCATCCGAAAGGTGATGAGCAAGACTGCTTCGAAAGACAAGCACCTTCATGTGGTTGAGAAGAGCTCGCATCTGTTACCGCTGGATGTCGATTGTGAAGAAGTCTTCCAGGTTTGCAAGGAATTCCTTGCCCATGAAGAAACCAAGCGTCAGCAGCTTCGCTAAAGGAGAATCCTATGCAAGACAAATCATCTGTCATCTTCGGCAATCCGATTGATAAGGGAACCATCCGCAAAGGCCGCAAAAGCAAGCAAAAGTATCTCCGAAAGTTCGGCGATGACTCCAAGAAGGTCTATCATTTGGCAGCTCAGCCGGTTCCGACATTGGCGGCGATGGGTGTTCAGAATCTGGTTCTCAGCAACCAGCCGATGGCTTTTGATCCCAAAGGCATCATCATCGGCAACATCCGCATGGGCTTCGGCCATTACCGGATCTCCATTGCCATGGCCAGCTGCGCCCATGCCCTTGGCTACACCCCTTATTGGCTGGATCTTGCCTCCTTTGATGCCACCGGCAGCAAGATGATCCGTTATCAGAACGACCTTTATTCCAAGGCCAGCAAGATCTCCCAGGTCTCCTATCTTTTCAATCACCTGTTTTGGGAACCCCTCAACAGCGAAGGCTTCCGTAAGATCGACTACAACTCAATGGATCAGAAGAACAGCGAACTTTTGGTTCCGCTGTTCCGGGATATTCCTAAGGATATGCCTTATATTGCAACCCATGTCTGGCCTAGTCAGGCGGCCGTCCATGCCGAAATGACGCATGTCGTCAATGCCATCCCGGACAACTGGCCGATGGCTCTTCATCTAAGCGAAGGTGCCATCCATACGGTGCAGACGCCTTTTGCCTATTTGGGCTACAAGATGCTTAACGGCATGGCCAAGACCCCGTTAAAGGGCATGCCGGAGAAGGATCTTTACGATGTCGGCTGCTACGTCGATGATGAGCTGGTCCGGAACATCCCGATGGATAATCAGCGGCGCCGGGAACGGTTAACCAAAGGCGAACCGGTCCGGATGCTGATGACGGTGGGCGGTGCCGGCGCCGCAGGCAAGCTCTTCCTGGAAATGATCAAGCATCTTCTGCCGGCGGTCAAGGACAAGAAGGTTGCTCTCTTCATCAACTTCGGCGACCATCTCGATATGTGGAACTATCTGCTGAAGAACCTTCCTGAACTGAAAGAGGAGATGCAGACCTTCTTCGACGACTATGCCTCCTTACAGGATTTTGCCACGAAGGCCCAGACTTCCTATGTCGAGGGCATCTATGCCATCTACCACAAGGATATCTTCCCGGCGGTCTATTCCACCAACCTTCTGATGCGAGCCTGCGACCTTTTGATCACCAAGCCCAGTGAGTTAGCCTACTATCCGATTCCGAAGGTCTATATGCGCCATATCGGCGGCCACGAAGTCTTCGGGGCCATCCATGGTCAGGAGATGGGAGATTCCACCTTCGAATGTCAGGATGAGGTCTCCATGTCCTTAATGCTGGACCGTCTTCTTGACGACAAGGAGATTCTGATTCATCTTACGTATCAGATTGAGAAACTGGCCCATCAAGGCTACTATGACGGTGCTTACGAAGTTGTCAAATTAGCCGTCAACGGACGGAAATAAACCGGCTTTCCAAGCAGCAAAGTTAAGCGAGGCTGAACGCCTCGCTTTTTTGTGAAAGAAAGCGCTTAGCTTAGCCGTTAAGGAATTGTAAAAGCTACCCATAAAGAATTATAATTGACTTATAAAAGAACATAATAATGAATAACACAGCGTGGTTGAATTCTGTGATCCTCGCAAGCGAGAATACGATGTCGACAGCCGAACTGGTTAAGGATACTCTTTTGATTATAGGCGCGTTAGGCGCCTTTTTAGTTGGTATGAAGCTCTTGCAGGAGGCCACCGAGAAACTGGCGACCACCGGGCTTAAGAGACTTTTCAGCAAGACCAGCAACAATCCCTTTGCCGGGGTTGGCATCGGTACCTTAGCCACAATGATCATGCAGTCCTCCGGTGCCACGACCGTCATGGTGGTCGGCTTCGTCAATGCCGGCGTGATGACCTTGGCTCAGGCAACGTCCTACATCATGGGCGCCAATATCGGCACCACCATCACGGCCCAGATCGTGGCGTTAGGCGATTTGCCGATCTCGCAGGTGATGATTGCCTTGACTATTGTCGGTATTGCTTTGGAGATGATTTTCTCCAAGAAACACGAAAAAGTCGGCTATGCCGGTACTTTGATTACCGGTCTTGGCCTGTTGTTCCTAGGTCTCTTCGTGATGACCCAGTATATGCAGGCTATCTTCAACGGCATGCCTGCCGTCACCCAGTGGCTTAGCCAGATCACCAATCCGTTCCTATTGCTCTTCTTAGGCATTGTCTTAACCGTTGCGGTGCAGTCTTCGTCTGCCATCACGTCCATTGTGATTGCCATGGCCATGGCTGGCGTCGTGGTCGGCGGCAGCGGCAACGGTGTCCTTTATCTGATCTTAGGCACCAATATCGGTTCGACTTCGACCGCCCTGATTTCCTCCATCGGTTCCACCATCAACGGCAAACGGGCCGCTATGATTCATTTATTGTTCAACGTCTTCGGCTCCCTCATCTTCTTCATTCTCCTGATTTGCTTGCCGGATCTCAATGCCTGGACCTTCCAGAAATGGTTTGCTGATTCTCCGCAGGAACAGATTGCTATGTTCCATACCTTCTTCAACGTCTGCTGCACCATTCTCTTCTTACCCTTCATTAAGGTCTTCGTCAAACTCAGTCAGATTCTCGTTCCGGACAAGAAAAAGACACCGGAAGAGAATACCGATGATCTCATCGATAAACGCTTCCTTACCAATACCGCCATCGCTTACTCTCAGGCCATCACCTATTACCATCTGATTGCCAAGAAAGCTCTGGAAGACCTGAACTTAGCCATTGATGCCTTCATCAATCATGATGAGGAGAAGAAGACGGAAATCGATGCCATTCAGAACCAGGTGCTGACGATGTCGAGAAAGCTGACGGCCTTCATCCTGCAGATTGTCTCGGCCGGTGCCTCCGATGAAGCTAACGCCCGTTTAGGGAAGATGCAGCTGGATATTGCTGATATCATCCGTCTGACGGAGGTTGCCGATAACGTCACGGGCTATACCAAGCATGCCGTAGAAGAGAACCTGGAGTTCTCCCCGGTCGTCTATGATCAGCTCAAAGAGATGAAGGTACTGCTCAACCAGCAGTTTGCCAATGCCGACAGCATCGTTGAAAAACCGTCCCTGGTTTTACTGGTCAACTCCCAGGCCATGGAGGACAAGATCGATAATCAGCGTACCTTGATGATTCAGGGCCATATGGACCGCCTCAATTCCGGTGAATGCAAGCCGGAGAACTCCAATGTCTTCATTAACCTTGTCGGTAACCTCGAACGTTGCGGTGATCACTTCAACTTCATTTGCGAACGGGCCTGTGACCGTATTTCTAAGGTTTCTTCTGCCCACGCATAGTTGATTTTATAGAATTGAAAACTTTGTCTTTGCTGGTGCAGTTGTTTCCTTCATTTTGTCTTTGTGCAACCAAAGGTTGACAGAGTGAAACCAAAGGCGGTAGTCTTTTGGGTAGATATTTTCCTAAACTGAGAGCGTTAAGGAGGAAGACAAAATGACAATCACCATCGCCAACCGTTTGGTTGAATTAAGGAAGCAGAGTGGCTTGAGTCAGGAGGAGTTGGCGGATAAGCTCGGCTTATCCCGTCAGGCTGTCAGCAAATGGGAACGGGCCGAAGCCAGTCCGGATACGGATAATCTGATCTGTCTGGCCAAGATCTATAACATCTCGCTGGATGAATTGCTCAAGACCGATCAGTCCGTCGAAGACATCGCCAAGAATGAGAAGGAGCAGAATGCTGCCAAGGCAGCCGCTCCGGAAACGACTCAACCGGCAGTTGACAAACCGGAACAAGCGAAGCCGGAACAAGCAAAGCCGGAACAAGCGAAGCCGGAAGAAACCAAAGCCAATCAGACCCCCGATGATTCCGCAAAAACGGAGGCGGCTTCCGACGGTTCCTCGGCTAAACATACCTCGGAGTTCCATATGGATTCCTCCGGCATCCATTTCACGGATGGGGAAGATTCCGGGTCGATTGATTCCCATGGCATCCATATCACCTCCAAGGATGGCAGCGGAGTTCATGTCGAACCTGGCAGTGTGAAAATCACCCCTTTCACCAGCGCTAGCGACCAAAAACGGAACCACCGCTATCATCTGATCCAGGATGTTGTCTCGGGCATCGTCTCGATGCTTTGCGTCATTGCCTATGTCCTCTTAGGTGTCTTCATCAAGGATCCCGTCCAAGGCTGGGGCACCTGCTGGCTGGTGTTCTTCCTGATTCCGTTAGTTTCCAGTGCCATCGAAGCCTTACGGAAAAAGAAATTCTGCGACTTCTGTTTCCCGGTGCTGGTGGCGGGCCTTTATGTTCTCTTCGGCATGCTTTATGGGGCCTGGCATCCGGAATGGGTGATGTTCTTCGCTATTCCTATCTACTACACCATCTTCTCGGCCGTTGACAAAGCCATTCATCACGGCATCGATACCGATATTGATGACGATGATGATAAGGATACGGATAACGACTAAAAGAAAAGAGGCCTGACAGACTGTCAGGCCTCTTTTGGTGTTTCTTCTGTTAGACGATGTAGCCGTTCTTGGTGGCCCAGATGCAGAGCTTACTCATCGAGGGGAACCCGGTCTTCTCGAGAATGCCGGAGACATAGTTGCGGATGGTCTTCTCGCTGTAACCAGCCTTATCCGCGATCTCTTTGTTGTCGAGACCTTGGCAGGCCAGACGGACAATGGTCATCTCTATATCGGTCAGCTTCTTGAACTGTTCGACATCATTGACCTTTTCATTGGGGTAGATGGAGTAATTCTTGGCGGTATCCTTGAGAATCGTAATGAGTTCTTCGGTCGGGATGTTCTTATAAACGAAGCTATCGGCACCGGCTTCCTTTGCCCGCTTGATGAAGGTGACTTCCATAACAGAGGTCATCAAGATAACCTTGATGCCAGGGAAGTCCTTCTTGATCTTCGGGACATAGTCAATGGCATTATGGTTGTTCATCGTCATGATGTCGGATAAGACGATGTTGACTTTGTTCCTCTTCAGGAAATCGAAGACATCGGCAATATCCTTCAGTTTTCCGACAACCTTGAAGTCGGATTTGGATTCGATGAAGAAAGAGAGACCCTCCAAGAGCAGGTCAGAATCTTCGATAAGCAAGATTTTTGGATTTTGTTCGTCCATAATGTTTCTCCCGATAGTGGCAAGATAAGAAGAATCAAGGTGGCAGGTTTCTTGCTTTTGCTTTTATATTTTGTCTTTTTTTATTATAGCATGAAATCAACCAAAGCCAAATTGTTCTCTCCTTTTCTTTTCTTAAAAGACTCTTATTTCTTACTTCCTTTTTTGACTTTGATGGCAGCTAAGAGCTCCAAAAGCCGCCCCGTATCTACCGGCTTAGGAAGGTGAGCGTCGGCGCCGGCTGTTAAGGAAGCCTTCTCATCTTTGGGGAAGGCATTGGCAGAGATAACAATCAAAGGTATGGTTTTACTGTCCTCCCGTGGCAAGGATCGTATGGCTTTCGTAGCCGCCAGTCCGTCCATTACTGGCATCATGATATCCATGAGAATGGCATCATAATATCCGGGAGCAGAGGCAGAAAATTTGTCAACGGCTGCTTTGCCGTTCTCAGCGGTATCAACCTGGACGCCGGCTTCTTCTAAGAGGGTCGTCAGGATTTCCAGATTCAGATAATTATCATCGGCGGACAGGACTCTTAGTCCTGAGGCATCCTTGATATTATTAGACAAGGTGCTTTTTATTTCTTTCAATGGAAAAACGACTTCAATCTCACTTCCTTCATTCAATAGACTTCCGATGATTACCCTTCCGCCAAGGCGGTTTGTCAGGGCTTTGACAAAGGGTAAGCCCATCCCTGTCGTCCGGTTCAGGGCACTCTCTTTCCGGTCTGACGGCGGTTCGGTCGCATGGCTTAAGGTTGCTAACGACATGCCGATGCCAGTATCCATAACCAAGAAGGATATCATGTCATTGTCATCCGTACGTGGCTTCCGTCTGGCAATGAAAGTAATCTTGCCACCTGCTTTATTGAACTTGATGGCATTGGTCAAGAGAACCGTCAGGATCCATTTGATATGAATCCAGCTGCCACGGTAAAGACTCTCCGGCAGATCCGTAAGGTCAGTAGTCATCGTTTCCTTGACGTCCTGAGCCTGTTTCATAAAACTCTCGGCCAGTTCCCGAACCCGGTTTTTCAAAGGGAAGGATTCTTCATCCAGATCTAAAGTTCCGCTCTCGAGATTTGCCAGTTCCAAAGAATCGTTGGCAAAGGTCAAGAGATCATAAGCGGCCAAATCAATCTTCCGTAGGCAGTCTTCCACCCGCTGACGATCGTCTGAGGAACGCATGGCAATCTGAGTCATTCCGACAATACCGTTAAGAGGGGTGCGCAAATCATGGCTCATCTGAGCTAAGAAGTCATCCTTGGCCTGGGTCGCTGCCAGAAGATCATGGTTCTTCTGTTCAATCGTCTGCATGAATTCGCTGGTATCTTTAACCGCGGCAATCATCTCCTTCGGGAAACCCTGATTATCTCGGCTGACAACGGCAACGAGAAGAGCAAACCATAAGGTTCTTCCGCCGTAAGGGCTGCGGTAATGGACTTCGAGACTGGCCTTCTCTTTGAGCTCCGTCCGTAAGGACTCGCTTAAAAGACGCTTCACAAAGGAATCCTGCTGTTCCTCCTCCACATAGCGCGGAGCATAGTCCTTGATCAGCTGATCCCAGCTGCCAACCCGGGAATAGACATGGGCCAGGCGGTTGTTGGTTCGGAAGATGGAGTAGGTTCCTTCAGGCAAGGTAATGTAATATTCGGCGACAAAGGTTTTGCTCAGCACCGATAGGAAAGCCCGGTAACGTCGGTCGATTTCGTTATTCCGGCGTTCATTGATTTTTTCCTGATCAATCGACTGGAAGGAGAGAATGGCTTTGGTGATCTTGCCATCGTCGGCAAAAGAATCCGGATAGACAATGACCTTCCGGAAAGACGGTTTCCCTTGGAGGAAAATGGCAAACTCCAGCGTCAGCTGGCTGCCTTTCATCGTCAGATTTTCGCTCAAGAACTCCGGCGTGAGGAACTTCTGCACAATCGGCCTGTCCCGGTCGCCGACCATCGTCTCCGAGTACTTCTTGACACCCTCGGAGAAACAGCCTGAATGCGGGACCTCATCCTTGAAATCCTGGTTGACTGTGATGGCGATGAACGTGTCGGACACAAAATCGACAGCAAAGGATGTGTAAAGAGAACGCTCTTTGCTCATCATTGCCGTCGATTGGCTTTGCTTGCGCCAAGTCTTGAATTCCTCAGTCTCTTCCTTGTTCGGATCCATGATCCATTTTATACGGCATTAGGCGTTTTGGGTAGCAGCGAAGAAGAAACCTAATTTCTTGCCACTGATGGCAGCCTTCAGAGCGTTGTACTCGCTCGACGTCGAAGGCTGCATTCCATCAGCATAGCTTAGGGCTAAGGTCGAGTTGTTGATGGTCACAATGTTGGTAGAGGCATCAGCTTCGGCTACAGGGTTAACCGGAAGCTGATAAACAACCGTGTCAGAAGTCGGATTGACGGCAAAGGTGGAAGCGAAGTCAGCGGTATCGGTAAGAGCAGTGATCTTAGTTTCGGCGGAATCGATGGTGACATATATGGCAACTTCGGCATCGAGAGTGAAGTAAGCTTTGAAAGTAACGTTAGTGACGTCAGAAGAGGAATAGTGGATATCAAGATCATCGGCGAGGACGTAATCATTGTCGGTGGACTTCATCGCGTCGACGAACTTAATGCCTAAGCCGTTGCCATAAGTCTTGGCAAGTTCGGTTCCGGTTCTATCCTGATCGAAGACCAGGGAGACATGTTCAGCTAATTCCGAAGAAGCAATGGCCTGATCACCATAAGTCATGGTCATCTGGGTAGCCTTATTATCATTGGCGAACTTAGCCTGGACGGTACTGGTGTCCTGGGTCTTGTTGTTGTTGACGTTGAGATACCAGACAGCGAAGCCAGTTGAGACGATAGCCGAAGCGAACGCTAACGGTAAGACTGCTCCTAATAATGCTTTCTTCATAATTCGTATCCCCCTCTAAGTTTCGTCTCTTCTCTTCATCTTCTGCCTAAATCATAACAGGTCACTTTTTTTATTTTTAGAGGCGTTAGTCACAGCTTTCAGGGACACTCGTCCCCTCGCCGAGGGACGAAAAAATACCTTGGCAAAGGACATTTATAACTTCGAATTTCCAAACCCCGATTCAAGGGTGTTTCCTTGATTCTTCAGTTTGTTGTCAACAATCGATAAAAACGGCAAAAAAACCAGAAGCTTTTTCGGCTTCCGGCAGGCTAATTATTGGGAGTGATTCTTGTCCTTTTTCCGGGGGCGGAAGACCAGGACAAATGTCACAACTTAGGCTTTGAGGGTCCGAATGAAGGCCGTGACGCGGAGATATTGCTCCTGCAGTTTCGGGAATAAGGCAAGGGCATCATCGACCACCGTGGCATGACGCAAAGCTTCCACGACCGGAACGAGGGCATCATAGAGATCCTTTAAGGAAAGGAAGCTGACCACGCCCTTCATCTTATGGGCGGCGGCAAAGGCTTCCTCGGCATTGCGGTCCTCAAGACCCTTCACCAGTTCGCGGTAACTGGGATCATCCAGATATTTTAAAAGAAACTTCACAAAAAGTTCTTCCTGACCCATAAAGCGGTTCAGGCCGTCATCATAATCGATTCCAGCATCCACGAAGGCTTGTTTTTCCATAACTCTTTTCTCCTTGCCCAATAGATTCTATGGATAGAATACCATATTTCTGCCGGGCAAGACTAGACTAAAAATCCAGGAGAGTCAGTTTTTCTGGAAGTTCTTATGATAGAGCTTCGTTAACGGCAGATTGATCGTACCCGTGACAATGGCTGTCGCTAAACCTACCGCGAAGCGGACGATGGTCTCCACTAAGGCATAGCTGACCGGATACTGATAGACATAGGCATCCAAGAAGATCACTCCCGTATTGGCAGCCGATGTCACCAAGGATGCCAGCACTAAAATCAGATAGTAGACCACCAGATGATTCTCAATCCGGTCTTTTTTCTTCCAGTAGATCAACGCGGCAATGCCGATCACCAATCCCCGGAAAGCCGGGGGCAGAATCCAGGCGGCGGTTGTCACCGTCAATCCATATTTCAGAAGCTGAATCAGGAACTCTCCCAGCAAGGCAATGATGAGACTGTCTCCCAAGCCGATGGACGTGGCCGCAAAAACCACGGCCAAGGAGGCCAGGGTGATATGGACATTGCCGATGGCGATGGTGAGATAAGCCAACACAAAATAGAGGGCACTCAGCATGCTGTCTAACGCGATGCGGATGACGATCCGGTTTCTTCGCATGTTATCCCTCAGAAAGCATTCCTGAAACAGATGTCTTTTCTTTGGCTCTAATTTTACAACAAGTCAGCTAGCGGATAAAGATAAACCTAACGGGTGGAATCCGGATCCAGAGCTTCAAAAGCCTTTAAATCCAGTTTGCCGACGGGGGTATGCGGAAGCGAGGGATAAAAGACGATCCTGTCGGGCTGATAACTGGGCGGCAGCGCCTCTTTGATGGCTGCCTGAATCTTTGCTCGGATGACCTCTTCCCTTTCGCTGGCCAGATCCCGCCTTACGATAACCGCCAGCCGGAAACAATGGCCTTTCTTGGGATGCGGAACGCCATAGCAATAGGCTTCGAACACTTCCGGAAGCCGATAGATCACATCCTCGACATCCTTCGGACAGAGGGCTTCGCCGTTGACCTTGACAACCCGGCGTAAGCGCTGCTTGAAATAAAGGTAGCCATCCTCATCGATGGAACCATAATCTTTGGTGGAAAGCCAAATCCGGCCTTCCGGATCCTTGAAAAGGACGGCCTGGGACTGGCTCTCATCATGGAAGTAGCCGTTCATCAAGGTCGGCCCCGAAATCAGGATTTCCCCTAACTGGCCGGGCTGAAGATCCTTCCGGGTCGTGACATCGACAATCTTCTCGGTGATTCCCGGCAGCGGTTTGCCGATGGACCCTTTCTTCTCCTTGCCATAGGTGTTGACGTTGGAGCAGGTCACGGTCTCGGTCAGACCATAGCCTTCGAAAAGCCTGGCCTTAGAGCCGTTATCTCTCATCGCCTTGTCCCAACGGTCCAATAGGGCCTGGGAGACATTGTCGCCGCCGATGAAACTGATGATCTGCTTCGCAAGATGCGGACCATAGAAAAGCGGTTTCGAAAGCAACGCATTGTAGAGAGCCGGAACGCCGATGATGACCGTGGCTCTCCCTTTGCGGATATGGGCGATGGCTTCCTTGGTCTTGAACTTCAGCATCAGGACGGTGGAGGCCCCATGGCTTAACGGGGTATGGACACCCATGGCTAAGCCAAAGCCATGGAAAAGAGGAATAGCCGTCAGCATCTTGATATCTTTGATCTCGGCCGGAATGAGACTTTTGCCTTGCAAGGCGAGATAGTTGATGGCGCCGTTGGAAAGACGGACGATCTTCGGATCGCCGTTGGTGCCGCCAGTATTGAGATAAACGGCATCGGCACTGTCATCCGGATGGACGAGCGTCAGATCTTTGGCTTTTCCGATCTTTTCGAAACGGATGACGTCTTTCGAAAGCTTGCTCATCTTCTTGACGACCAGGCTCTTGAGCGGACGGATGCCCTGATAGGGGTTGATGCTGATCACCTGTAGGTCCTGGCTAAAGGCTTTGCGGTCTTCGTTGGCGGATAAGGAAAGGCAGAACAGTCTCTTGGCACCGGCCCTGGCCATCAGCACTGCCAAGGTCTTGGCCGGGGTTAAGGGATGGATATTATAGGAAATGGCGCCGATAGCATTGAGGCCATAAAAAAGGTCGATGGCTAAAGGACAATTCGGCAGCGAGACGGCTACGATCTCCCCTGGCTGGATGCCTAACGTCTTCAGTCGCTTGGCACAGTTGAGAATTCGCCGGTTGAGCTGGGTGTAGGTGTAGGTGCGGTTTTCAAAGCGCTCCGCTTCATTCTTCGGATAGCGGACAACAGCAGCATGGAACTGATCGTAGAGCGATTGCGACATTTTTTGATCCTCTTATATCTAAGGTAAGGGACAGCTAGCTTAACGCCACATCCAATACCATCATCACCAAGAAGCCGATAATGAAAGCCCAGACCCCGTAATGGTGAGTGCTGTCTTCCTGACATTCCGGAACCACCTCCTCGACAATGACATAGATCATGCAGCCGGCAGCAAAGGACAAGGCCCAAGGCATGATGACTTCCATGGAATAGGCTAGGAAAAGACCGATCACCGCAGCAACCGGCTCCACCGCACCGGAAAGGGTTCCGAAGAGGAATGCTTTCCCGGTCTTGCCGGTCTCCGCCTGGAAAGGCAAGGCAACACTGGTTCCTTCCGGAACGTTCTGGATGCCGATGCCGATGGCTAACATCATGGCACCGGTCAGGGCCGTGGCAGCAGCCGTGGTATCTCCGCTATTGAGCAAAGCCCAGCCGACACCATAGGCAATACCGACAGAGAGACCTTCCGGAACATTATGAATCGTGACCGCCAAGAACATCTTGGTGACCCGCTGCATCTTGCTTTCCGGTCCTTCTTCCGTATTCTGAATCGGATGGATGTGCGGCACGAGTTTATCAATCCCGTACATGAAGAGAGCGCCTAAGAAGATACTGATGGCAACGACAGCATAGCTTGGCATATAGCTGATATCGGTCTCAATGGCAGGCTTGATCAATGAGAAGAAGGAGGCTGAGAGCATGATGCCGGCAGCAAAGCCCAGACAAAGCTGATTCAGGGCTTTGGAGGGACGCTTCTTTCCTAAGAAAAAGACTAAGGCACTGCCAAAGGTCGTGCAGGCAAAGATAAAAAGAATTCCGAAGACCGTATTTCCAATGGGACTCATGATGTTTCCTTCGTGTTAAACAGACCTTATTCACTATACACTTTCAAAGAAAGAGGTGCAAACCTTTAGTTAAGGCGCTTTTATCCGCCCTTTGAAACCGCTTTTGCAGACAAAAGTGTTTCCTTTGGCGACAAAAAAGCAAATTTGTTTCCCAATAAGCGTTTTTTGTGCGAAAATAGTACGTCTAAACTGGAGTAAATTTCATAAAACTACAGAAATCTTTGATGAGCCTCAGTCTTTTGCTTTTATGTGCTTCCTTGACCGGCTGCCAGAAAACGACCTCGACCAGTCCCTCGACCTCGTCGTCTCCGCTGACCTCGCCGTCTGCCTCCGTCTCGCCTTCAACCGTCTCTTCCAACAGTCCTTCGGCTTCGGCCCCCTCTGCCTCGACGTCGACCGAACCGGAAGAAGATGATCTTACCGGAACCGGCGTCAAGACCGATCCGTATATCATCTATACCGTCAAAGGTCTAAAGGAAGTTGCCGACCTCGTCAACAACGCAACCGCTGCGGCCACGGCTACGACCTATTATGTCTTAGGCAACGATATTGATATGGCCGGTGAGGAGATGGCTCCGATCGGAACGATTGACCGTCCGTTTGTCGGTGTTTTCGATGGTCAGGGCTATGCCATTAAGAACTATGCCCGCAAGACCTTCGACAAGACCTTATCCTACTATGGTCTTTTCGGTGTGACCTCTTCCTCTTATATTCATGATCTGTCCTTAACCTATGACATTAACATGACTGCCTATGGCAAAGGCACCAAAGCTATCATCGGTTCCGTGGTCGGCGGTGGCATCAACACTTATCTCTCGGGCATCCATGCCGAAGGCAGCATTGCCGTCATGTCCTTGCAGAATACCTCGTCCTCGATTGTTGCCGGTGGCATCGTCGGTATCGATATCGCCTATAACAATACCTTCGTCGATCTGACCGACAGCACTAGCAAGGGTGACATCGTCCTCAATACGGAGAATGCTGCGGATACCTTCACGTTTGCCGGTGGCATCGTCGGTCAGGCTTCGACCAATTCCGGCAGTGGTGTTTTAGCCATTAACCGGGTCACCTATGAAGGCTCGATTGAGGCCGGTTCGGCTGTTGGCGGCATTGCCGCTTCCACCGATTATTATGTCTCCGTTCAGGAAGCGTTAGCTTCCGGTGACTCCTTAAAGGCGACCGATACCGATGGCACCTATGCCGGCGGCATTGTCGGATCGGCTTATTACGAGAACCTGATTGCCACTTCCTTTGCCGACTATAAGACCGTGAGTGCTGCGGCCTCGACATCCACTTATAAGTCGTATGCCGGCGGTGTGGCTGGCTTTGCTTACAGTGATGGGTATGCCGAGTATGAGACGACCTTAGGAGCCGGTGTCGTCAACTCGGCTTCCACCACGGCCGCTAGCGCCCTTAAGGGAGACAAGACGGGTGTCAATGGAACAACGATTACTGCCATTGATGCCGATACTTTCACCAAAACCGTTCCGCTTTCCAAGGCTTGGAATGTTTCCGGGACGGCGTTACCTACCTTAGCCGAGACATCCGGTGAAGGGAAGACAGTTACGGCGACTCTGAAGGCCGACTATACGGGCAATACCGTTGCGGATCAGACGGTCAGTTTCACGACTGCCGATTACGACACGACCGGCATCAAAGCCGTGCTGGCGGATAGCTTTGCCCGCACGGGCTATTCTTTCTTCGGCTTCTTCTATGATGCTGCCCGGACGACTCAATACCGTTGGTATGCTCCGGTCCTGACCGATATCTCCTTGTATGCCGGCTGGGGTGATCTCACGGAGATCAAAGGCACCTATGACTATGCCAACACGTTCGGCACCAAAGGCACCTGGGTCTTCACGGATACGAACTTCTACTGGATCTATGACATGGAAAGCTTTGCCTACACCTACCGCTACTTCAACGGCACCATCATCCTTGCCGGTGTGACCGGCAAAGAAGCCTATGACGGCTCTGTTTTCCTTCGAGCCAGCGATGGCACCCTCTCCGGTGTCGATGTCAATGAGTCCGAGTACACCTATTCCGCTACCAAAGCCACGGCGGACTATGTCCTTCCGGACTATACCGGCAAGACCTTCTTGGGTGACTTCTATCTTTCCACCAACGGCACCAACAAGGTGACCTTGAAGGCCGATGGCAACTGTGCCACCAGTTATGTTTCGAAGACCACCTCTTCTACGTTGGATGTCACCGGCGGCTACCGGGTTAACGGCACCACGATGACCATCAGTGCCTCGCCGGTCGTCAAGGGTGATTTCACCTATGATGCGACCAATGATATCTTCTTCAGTTCCGCGGCCATCTTCACTCGGGAAGCTATCACCGCTACCTATGCCACGGCTGACAAGAACACGGTTGTCATCTACAAGACTGCCAACCATGCCTATACCATTCTGGCTGGCAAGACCGTCTCCTCTTTCACCGGCACGCTCGAAGATGGCAAAGACATTGTGATCGGTTCGGATACCTATACGGTCTCCGGCACAACCCTGACGAAGAAGGATGCCACCGTCACCTCGACCATCTACATCAAAGGAACCTTCACCTTAACCATCAATTCCGATGGCACCGGCATCTTCAATAATGGGTCAGACAATGCCTTCACCTGGACCAAGAGCAGTGATACCGTCTATGCCCTCTCTCAAGTCGGCGATTGGGACGGCAGCAATACGATCACCTTTGCCACGGACGGAACCGTGACTCTCTTCTTGGATGATACCGCAGATGAAAACGATGTTACCTTGACCGGCTTCACCTTAAAGCCGGCAAGCACCGTCACGTCCAAGACTTATAAGAGCAGCTCTAATATCCTTCTGGTCATCAAGAGCGATGGCACTGGCACCTACACGGATGGAACAACAAGTTATTCCTTTACTTGGACCAAGACCAGCGACACTGTTTACACCTTAAGTGCCATCGGTGACACTTGGACGGATCCGAACACGGTTACCTTCAGTGCTGATGGCAGCACAGCAACCCTCTTCTTAAATGATCCTTATGATCACAATGATACGACGTTGACGCTGACGCTTCAGGCCTAGTTCCTCCTTCTCTCATCAGTTTCAAGGATTCCGCCAGCTAGACGGAATCCTTTTTTTGTCAAAGAAAAGTGGAAAACGTCCGCTGTTGCTCTTACAATAGAAGAGGTTAGGGGAATGATGTGGCATCGTTAGCAGCAAAGTCGGGATGGCGCAGGTCTTTTTAATCGAACAAAGGAGGAACTGACATGATCTTTGAAGAGAATACCCCCATGGATATGGTAATTCATCCGATTGCCTATATGCTTTCGCCGTTTCCGGATAAGTTCGGCATTCCTAGACAGGCCGATCTTGTCAAAGAGATCAAAGGCACCATCGTCTTTGAACCGGCCTACCGCAAGGAAGGCATCCTCAAAGGCATGGAAGCTTTCAGCCATCTGTGGCTGATCTGGGGCTTTTCGGAATCCCCGCGGAATGAATGGTCTCCGTTAGTCCGTCCGCCTAAACTCGGCGGCAATGAGACCCGGGGCGTTTTTGCAACCCGTTCGCCGATCCGGCCCAATCCCTTAGGCCTCTCTGCCGTCAAAATCATCGCTATCCGCAACGACCCGAAACTGGGGATGGTCATCGATGTCAGCGGCAACGATCTGATGGATAAAACACCGATCTTTGATATCAAGCCTTATCTTCCCTATGCCGACGCCATTCCGGAAGCCTTGCAAGGCTTTGCTCCGGATCCGGCTCCGACCTTAGAGCCGGTGATTCCCCCGCCCTGGGATCTGAAGATCCCGGTGATTGAGATTCCGGCCGTCAAGGCAATCCTGGCTCAGGATCCCCGTCCGGGCTATCAGCATGATGAGACGAGAGAGTATGGTTTCTATTATCAGGGACTGAATATCCGTTTCAAGGTCGAAGACGAGAAACGGATTGTCGTGACGGATGTTGAGCCGATCCTTCCGGATAAGAAAGGGATGCTCAAAACTCCCAGCCATTAGGATAAGGATGGAGGATAATGAAAAAAGTGAGAGGCCGGATGGAGGCCTCTCACTTTTCAGTTACATCAGATGTTTCTTCTCGCGGAAGATGGGATACTCCATCTCGGTCCGCTGCGGCTTCATCCCTAAGGAGAGATAAAAGGCTTTGGCGTCCGGGTTGAGCTCCCAGACATTGAGCTCCAGACTCGTGCAGAGGTTCTCCCTGGCGGTGATGGTAGCCTGGCGGAAGAGCTCATGGCCGATGCCTTGCTTACGATAGGCGCTATCGACACAGAAGTTATCGACATAGAAATAGCGACGGTCAGCTAAAAGCGAGTTATCCTTCTGATCATGGACAAAACCGATCAGGTAACCGGCAACGACGCCTTCTTCGTCAGCGACAAAGACGAAAATACCTGGTTTTTCCAGGCAGGCCTTTAGATCCTTGTCATCATACTTTGTCTGCCTTTTAAAGATATCCGGCCGGGCATCGGCATGAATCTTATTGACTTCCCCTAAGAGAATCAGAATCCGAGGAATATCGTCTTTCGTGGCTTTACGTATCATGACCGAGGCCTCCTTTTTTCACGGCCTTTATTGTACGTGTTTTAGGAGGCCTTGTCATCTTATCTTTTCTCCCAATTACTCATTTTCTCTTTAGGATAAAAGTCACCTTCGATTCTCAAAGCGGGGGCTTGTGTCCTCCTTCGGTTTCTTTTAAAAAGCAAATTACTATCGCAAAAAATGACAAGTGTCACGACTTACTTCCAAGCATCGCTTTTTTCTTTTCTTTTAAGAACTGTCCTTTATAATCGAGGCAGATTAAGGTGAAAAAGGAACACCTTAGTTGGGGGTAACATTATGTTGGAATTGAACAGCTCAGTCAGTCTAACGAGAGCTGCCGCAGCCGTCCCGCTTGCGGCCGAGATTGCCATTACCGGAGTTTATGTTCTGGCAACGCTCCTCATTGTGCTCTACGTCCTTTGGAAGAAGTCCATTCTCAAAGGATCCTTCTGGGATCACCTGATTGGCTGGTTGGACCCGGCGGCCGTTGGCTTTTGCCGAATCTTCGTCGGATCGGAAACGACCTGCACGAGACTTGGGACGAAAGCAGAGCAAATTGCTAATCAATTAGAGGAAGAGCAAAAGGAATCTGTCAGGAAGGATTCTGCTCTTCGCTAAGCCGATACGGTTTATGAAAAAAGCTGTCACCCCGTCCCCCCGGGAAGACAGCTTTTTTCGTTATACCTTTTATTTCAGTGTGATACTACGGATGCGGATCTTCTTTGACCGGCGTCCTGACGACCTGAATATGGCATGAGGCATCGCCTAAGAGTGAATGAGCTGTCAGCAGCAAGGTGCCTTCCTTCGTCGGACGGACGATGGCCAGGGCTTTGCCGTAATAGGCTTTCGTCTTGGTGTCGGCATAGCTGCCCTTGTAATAGGGGCAGGCATTGCCTAATCCGATCAGTTTTCCGCCGGTGACGGAGGTAATCTCGATCTCGCTGTTGTCCAGTCTCTTGACGACGCCGTTTTTATCGGTGAACCAGAGCCGGATGTAGCAAAGCCCGTCGGCTAAGGAAACACTGGCTTCTTCCGGAAGGGCCCGAAGATACGTCTCTTTTTCGGCACTCATCAAGAGACAGCTTCCCAGCTCCTGATGGTCCTTGCTGAAGGCGACGGCTTTCAGCTCTCCCGGCTGGTAGGTGATTTTAAAGGAGTAGAGGCCGTCCAGGCAATGGCCTTTCTTGGCCTTGCCGATGAGCTTTCCGTTCTGATAGAGTTCGACTTTCGCGGCCTGGGAATAGACTTCGACTTCGGTCTTCTTCCCTTCATAGCCCGGGAAGTCATAGGCATAATGAGCCCAGCTCAGCTTCCAACTGGAAGGACTATGGCCGATGGCATAGTCTTTCGGCGAGATGACGGCCATCGAGATCGTTTCCTTCCGGAAAGCCGTTCTCGTATAGCGGGCCTCGGCGCTTTCATTGCCGAGGATGTCGATGCGGCCGCTTCCGGCTAAAAGCCAGCCGGCCTTATCATCATAGATTTCCTTGCTCTCAGCCGCTACCCAGCTGCCGATGCCGGCTTCGCCCAGATAGTCCCAGGCAGACCAGACGAAGTCACCGATGATGCGAGGATTGTCCTTGCTGAGCTGGTAGA
This sequence comes from Bacilli bacterium, assembly GCA_022647725.1. Classification (GTDB taxonomy): domain Bacteria; phylum Bacillota_I; class Bacilli_A; order RFN20; family CAG-288; genus Enterosoma. Next base: position 251,121 of record JALCLG010000001.1, on the reverse strand, counting down.
ACTTGCCGCTATCGGCACAGAAAGTTTCACTGCCTAGGATAAAGCGTTTCGGATATTTCTTCAGGTCATGCTTATAGCGGCGGATGCCGTAGTTATAGCCGGCCACGTCAAGATTGGCAAAAGCGCCTTTGGTCTTATGGTCGCTGATAGGCAAGGTAGCTCCCCATTTCATGAAGCCGGCACCGAGAAGACCGGCCAGCTTATTGAAGAACTCGCTGCCAACCGTCTTCTTCTTGGCCGTGGGTTTCTTTTCGGCGTCTTTTTCGGCTTTCTTATCGGAGTAGACACCGAAACCTAAGGAGAAGAGGGCATTGAAGAAGATGTTGATGCCGCAGGTGATAGGACGGGTGGAGTCGAGTCCGTGGAGATAGTCCGTCATCAGCTTGGTAAAGGCAATGCCGCGCTTCTGGGAGGTTTCGGCTACCTCGTTGCCGGTGGAATAGAGAATGACGGAAGGATGGTTGTAGTCCTTGTCGACCATATCCTTGAGATCCACGGTATACCAGGACGTAGCATAGCTGGCATAGTCAAAGCGGGTCTTATGGATGTACCAGCAATCGACATACTCATCCATCACGAGAAGACCGATGCGGTCTGCGACATCCAAGAAGGCTTTGGAGATGGGGTTATGCGCACTGCGGACGGCATTGTAGCCTGCCTGCTTGATCAGTCTTGCCCGCCGTTCCTCAGCGTAAGGATCGGCGACGGCTCCTAAAAGTCCGTTATCATGATGGATGCAGCCGCCATAGAGGATGACCCGTCTCTCATTGATGAGGAAACCTTTCTCAGGATCCAGACGGATTTTCCGGATGCCGAAAGCCGTACTGGCCTGATCCTTGGGAAGAAGAATCCTAACCTCATAAAGATAAGGAGTCTCGGGATTCCAAAGGTGGAAGCCATTCAAGGTAATCATTTCCGAAACGGAAGTGACCTGCGAGAAAGTCTTGGTGAAGACGACTTCTTTGTTGCGGTCACGGATTTCCAACGTTGCTGCCGTCGGATAACTGAAACCGACTTCGACCTGAATTCGGCCTTGGACGATATCCAAGGTGGTCACTTTCAAAGTTCTTGGCAAGATGTGCGTTTTCGGAAGAACAAAAAGATGGACGTTCCGATAAATGCCGGAACCGGAATACCAACGGGAATTAGGCTGGTCGCTGTTATCGGCTATGACTTGAATATGATTGGTGCCGTTATTGTTCAGATACGGGGTGGCATCGACTAAGAAATCGCCATAGCCGTAAGGATGGAAACAGACATCCTTGTCATTGATGCGGATCTGGGCATTATGATAGACGCCTTCAAACTCAAAATAGACTTTCCCGCCGTCTTCGAAGCTGACGGTGAAGTCTTTCTCATAGTAATATTTCCCACCGCCGAAATAAGAAATGTTGGCACCGCCGGGGTTGGTGATGTCGCGCTTCTCAGCAAGCATGGCATCATGAGGAAGCGTCACCACCTTGGTCGTGGTTTCCCCTTCTTTACGGAAGGTCCAGTTGTCATTGAATAACATGGGTTTCTCCTTTACGTGACGGCTCTCGGAATTATTATATTCTTCCCGGCAATCTCACGGAAGCAAAGTCGGCTGTTTTAGATAAAATCCCTCCTATGGGGGAGAATCGACCCCACAGGAGGGATAAGACAAGAAGAACTGGGGCGGAGGATTACGCCTTGATGAGTTCTTTCTCTTTCGGAAGGAAGCAAGCAACGATGGCAATCACACAGGCGATTCCTAACAGCACGGCCAGCAAGTAGTTGGTGGAAGCCAGACTGGAATTACCGAACATCACAATGCCCTGGAGAGCATCGACGATGTTACCGACACCCGTATGCAGCTCTTCGCCTAAGCCTACCATGTAGAGAACCGGAGGAACGATGGCGGCGATATCGCTGATCTTCTCGTTGAGGAAGAACATGGCCAGCTCGATGACAACGGCCAGGATCAAGGCCACGACGACCCAGGCAGAACCTGCCTTGTTCTTTGTGGCATAGACCTGGAAGATGATGAGAGCAATCAGACCTAAGACGGCGCTGACCAGACCTAAATAGTAACCGATCGTCTTCTTTTGCAGATTTTCCTTGAAATTGAAGCTCATATTATTTGGCCTCCTTGAGATCGTCATCCTTCTTGAGGTTAGCAAGAGTGACCATCACGACACCGCCGGCTGTCGCAACGCCTAAGACGGAGATGATGGCAATGATTGCCTTCTTCCACCAAGGGGTGATGCTGACAATGTGAGTGTTGCTGGCCAGTCCGTTGATGACGGTGGTATGGCAAGCCGCATATTCCCAATCCTTGGCAGCCTGAATCATCTTCGACTGCAGATAGCCATCATCGGTCGCCTTGACCTGAGCGGCTAAGGTCTTACCGGCATAGACATCGAAATCGAGGCAGAACTGTTCGGTACCGGCATCCATGCATTCATTGATGTGGCTCTTGTAGCCCGTCTTGGCACCGGCCGTGGCATCGGTAACGACATTGCCCGTGAAGCCCCATTCCTGACGGAGGACCGTGGTGTTGAGAGCCTTGTTGGCGCTGGTCCAGGTGCAGCCCTGACGTTCAAACGACTGCATCAAGCCGCCGGCCTTGGCAACTCTTAAGGATCCTTCGAAGGCTTTCAAGTCGCCTTCACGGAAAGCCTGTTCATTGAAGAAGGTAGCAACACCTTCCCGATGGTACTCCTGATCGTTGCCGCAGAAATGCTTCGGAGCGGCATGCGTACCCTTCTTCTCCATGGCTTCGACTTCCGGAATGGAAGTGAGGTAGCTCATGATGGCATCTTCGGACATGTATTCGAAGTTACGGCCACCAAACGGCGTCCGGTGAAGGTCGGCACCAATATTATAGTCCTCCATATAGCCGGTAAACATGGCTTCTTCGCCCATCAGCTCGCCGCGCTTGGCATAGAGATCCTTGTTGAAGGTTCCGGTTAAGACCGGCTTCGAGACATAAGTCATGGTGGGAATCTTGGTGGTCTTATCACTCATGATATAGGTTCCACCGGTCGAATCCATGCCATCGCCCACGCCGAAGGACGGCTGTGCAATCGTATCATTGCCCGGGTTGGAGAAAGCTTCCGCCGTGGCAACGCCGATCTCATCCAGGGTCATCTGCTTAATGAAATCATTCCAAAGATCGGAATCATACGGCACATCCTTCATCTGAGCTAAGGTCATGCCCTTCTTCTGGCCTAACGCAGTCGCGCTGGCCTTCGGGGCATCACTGGCCATCGTGTAGGTGTTGCCGCTTAAAGCTTTGATCATCTCGGCCGTGGCCGTCACCTTGGTCTGAGTGGCCGGATAGGTGTTCTTCCAATCGGAACGGGACAGATACTTGCCGGCATCCTTGATCCAGGTATTCAGATTGCAGTTATCGAAACGGTTCGTAACGACAACGCCATTGGAAGACTTGTTGTATTTGGTGGTGTCTAAAGAGGTCGTGAACTTATAAGCCTTGGCACTCTCGCCAGCGACAGCCTGACCATCGGCATCCACCATCGCGGAGGCGCCCTTGGCTTTCAAGACATTGTTCAAAGCATCATGGGCATCCGAACCGATGGCGATGTAGTTATCGCCACCCGAGAGGATATAACCCTTGACGCCGTTTTCATCATAGGAGGCTAAGAGATACTTATCGATGGTAACGGTGACGGTTTCGCTCTTACCGGCGGCTAAGGAAGCTGTCTTGCCGAAGCCGACGATCTGGATGGCCGATTTCTCGACACCGTTCTGCTTCTCATAGTCACCGTACGGAGTCTGGGCATAGACCTGCACCACATCCTTGCCGGCAACGGAACCGGTGTTGGTGACGGTCACTTTGACGGTGATCTCATCCTCGCCGACACTGACGCTGTCAAGCTTCTGGGTGAAGGTGGTGTAACTTAAGCCATAACCGAAGGTATAGGACATTTCGGAAGCATAGTTCCAAGCCTTGCCGTCTTTGCTGCCGGCAGCATCATTGGCACCGGCCCGATTAAGAACGGTATCCTCATAACGGGTTTCATAATACTTGTAGCCAAGATAGATGTTCTCTGCCTGGAAGTCCATCCAACGGGCATTCTCACCGGCACCGTTGGCGCTATCGATGGCATCGGCATTGGTGAATTCAGGTGTTCTCGTTCCGGAGTTGACGACCGACGGAGCCGAAAGCGAATTCTCGGCATAGGTATCGACCAGATGACCGCTCGGGTTAGCCTTGCCGGTCAGGATGTCGGCCACGCCGGCAAATCCAGTCAGGCCAGGTTCACCGATGTAAAGGATCGCGGAAGCATACGTCTTGATCTCCTCGACTTCCATCTGATAAGGAGAGTTGAGCAAGACGATGACCTTGCTGAAATTCTCTTTGGCATATTTGAGCAGATCACGTTCGTTCTGATGCAAAGCCAGAGACGAGATCTTTCCGGAAGCACCGCCGGCATCATCGTCATCATCCATCATCATATCCGTGCCTTCGGCACCTTCACGAGCCAGCGTGATGACGCAGGCATCCTTGTAGTCGGTGGCAAAGCTGGCCTTGTTGGTGGCATAGAAAGCCGCATCCTCTTCGCTGCCCTTGGCAGAACCGGTGGCCTGCATGGACTTTCCGCCCCAGCTCTCCTTCATCTCACCGCGTTTGGCCGTACCGTTAGTCAGAGCGTCCCACATCGTCGGGTTGACGGTCAGACCATCGGCTTCCAAAGCGGACTTCAGATCAATCTTATCAACGCTGTCGGACTTAATCTTGTTGCCGGCCGACGAAGCCTTGTAGACCGGATCCACGGAAGCATGACCTAAGACCGTGATTTTCTTCTCACTGGCGAAAGGCAAGGCATTGTCCTTGTTCATCAACAGGGCAGCACCTTCTCTCATTTCGTTCTTGGTCTCTTCAATGGTATCGGCCCGTAAGGACTTCCAGTTGGCATCGGAGAAGGTACCATCACCGTAGCTCGTCTTGTAATACTGAGTGTCGGTGGTACCCGATGTCGAATCCGTCACCATCTTCGTCGTCTGGATGTGCAGCTGGTCATTGATGGTGGATGCGTTCTGATTGGCAATCACGCCGCCGATGATCATCAGTGTCAGCAAAGAAGCTGAGACACTGGTGGCTCCTGCCCAGATCCGTCTTGAATGTTTGGACATATTCTGTCCCCCTTTTCTTTGCCCGCCGTTGCGTCGTTCCGTTTTCCTCGAACGGGAGACAAGGGCAGGCTTCGCTTTGGTTGCGCTTACATTCTAAAGCGGGAATGCTCAAGACTTCTCAGGCTGACACATTTTGATACTTTTTTGACATTTTCGGATGAAAAAAAGGCAGGAAGCAAGAGTCCTCGCTTCCTGCCTTGACGTGACAAAGAAACCCCTTATTTTGCTTTAGGTATCGGAATAAAAAGAGAAAGACGGAAGACATTGTCTTCCTGGGCAACACTCATATTGCCATGATATTTGTCAACGAGATACCTTAGCGACTTGAAGCCATAGCCGTGTAAGGATTTGTCATCCTTGGTGGTGATGGGCAGTCCGTCTTTGAAGGTCAAAGGCGTATGAGAATAGTTTTCTTCCGTGATGGACAGGAAGTCATTGCGGAGGCTCGCCTGCAGCTTGATCAGCCGGTCATCCGCCGTTTCTTTCTCGGTGGCTTCAATGGCGTTGTCCAGGATGTTGCCAAACAGGGATGTGATATCCGTCTTATCCATGAAGTCGAAGCTCTTGCCGTCGATGATATAGGTGAAACGGATCTTCTTGCTGGTGCAAAGGAGACTCTTCTGCGTTAGGACAATATCCAGAGCTTCATTGCCCGTTCGGGTGATGTCGGCATAGATATCGATGCTCTTTTCAATCTCATTGATGCTGGCCTGACGCTGAGTGTCATTGAGTTCTCTTAACGTGTTGAGCTGATTCTTCATATCGTGGAATTTCATGTTGACGATATCGATGGTCTCTTTGCTGAGCTCCTGCTGATGGGCCTGCATGGAGAGCATGCTGGCCAGAATCCGTTTCTCCTCTTCCAGCTGGTTCTCTTTGACGACCAGCTCCGACAGATACGGATAGCCCAGCATGATGACAAGACCTAAGAGAGCGCAGAGGGCGGTATAGAGACGGTAAATGACAGTCCAGCGGTCAAGAATATCGACCATCTGAGCTAGGAAGAAGGCAATGATGAAGATGGTGGAGCCGGCGATGAAAGATCCCAGCTGTTTCTGCGAGTAGGCGATGGAAAGCTTCAGTTTATAGACCGCTAAAAGAGCAATGCCATAGATCAGCAGATAGACCAGAAATTTGATGCCTAAGACTGCCCATAAATCGAGGCTCTCTCCCAAGGCCACGATAGGATCCAATATCAGGAAGAGAATGTTCCAGGCCAGATGTTGCAAGCCAAAGGAAGCCATCGACCCGAAAAGGTAGGTGAAGACATTCTCGTCATAAAGGAAGAAGCCTGTCGGGAAAAGAATCACGAGGCAGATCAGGTAATTGATGTTGAATTTCCAGACCATCACGCTAGGCAGCCAGTAGAGGGGAAACGACAGTCCCGCCACGAGAAGCAGTCTCAGCCAATAGAATTTCTTCTTCTTGGCATTGGCCATCAGAATGATGCTGGCTAAAAGAATCTGGAGAAAGAAGTCCCACATTTTCAGCGGGACGACATTGCTGAAGTTCATGAATTATCTCCTTTGAAGCCGAGATCCGTGGCATAGAAATCGCTAAGCTTCTTAACGAAGTCATGCTTCCGGCTTCGGGAGACCATCAAGGTCTCGCCCGATTCCAGCTCACAGCTATCCTCGCTTAAAGATTTCACATAGGACAGATTGACTAAGGTTCCGCTGTTGCAGCGGAAGAAGTAAACCGGATTCAGCTCCTTTTCAAAGGATTTCAAAGAGCCCCGGAACGTTTCCGGCTCACTGTTGACGGGATGGATGACGACGTCATGATGGATCATTTCAATATAGGAGACTGCATCGGTGTCAAAGCGTTTCATTGCCCCGTGGACGGAGACAAGGAAACTGCCGTGATCCTCATTTCTCTTGATGTTATCCAATTTTTCCATCACCAGATAGAAATCCGGGTAGGTCATCGGTTTCAGAATGAAATCCAAGGCGCCGACCTTATAGCCATCCAAGGCATACTGCGGAAGGTTGGTGACAAAGACGATGGCAATCTTCTTGTTCTTCAGGCGGATCTTCTGGCTGGCTTCCATGCCATTGAGGCCGGGCATATCGATATCCATGAAGACAACGTCAAAGCGGGAAAAGTCCGTTTCCAGGAAATCATAGGCGCTCTTGAAGGTCTCCACGGAAAAGCCGATTTTCTTCTCTTCGCCATAGCGCTGACAGAGGGCTTGGGTCTTTTCCGACCAGAGACTCTCATCTTCGACAACCGCTATTTTCAGTGTCATAGTTCAACGCTATTATAGGTAAAAGAAAAACCTTTTGCTATTCCCTTGCCGACTTTTAGACCGGCTGAAGACCTTAGCTTTGGGCTTTTCCCAAAGAAACATATTCTATAAAGAATAAGAAAGAGAAAAGGCACGAATCAAATTTGCAACTGAAAAAAATATTTTTCAGTCGGCTTTCTTTAACGGCTTATCCGCCTTCAGGAAATGACAGGTCAGTCCGAGCAAGACGAAGGAAATGACAGCTAAGGAGACCACGACGACAATGAGCATCGTCTTCCACCACGGCGTCACGGCAACGATATGGGAGTGACTGCTCAGTCCGTTGATGACGGTGGTCCGGGACAGAGCAAACTCCCAGTCCTTGGCTGCCTGAAGAAGATGAGTCAGAAGATTGCCGTCATCCGTTTCTCTGATCTGCTTCACGATCAAGCTGGCACCGGTCCGGTAATAGTCGAGGCAGAACTGTTCCGTTCCGCTGTCGAGGCATTCGATGACATGACTCTTATAGCCTGAGCTCACCCCATCGGTGGCATCGGTGATGACATTGCCCTGATAACCCCATTCTTCCCGTAAGAGAGTCGTGTTAAGTGCTTTGCTTGCGCTGGCCCAGGTACATCCCTGCCGTTCGAAGGATTGCATCACTCCGCCGGCATGAGCGACTTTGAGAGCTCCCTCAAAGGCTTTGAGACTGTTCTCCCGGAAGGCCTGCTCGTTAAAGAAAGTACAGACACCTTCCCGATGATATTCCTGGTCGTTGCCGCAGAAATGCTTCGGCGCCGCATGAGTCCCCTTGGCTTCCATGGCCTGAGTCTCCGGAATGGAAGCAAGGTAGGATAAGATGGCATCCTCAGACATATACTCGAAGTTGCGGCCTCCGAAAGGCGTTCGGTGCAAGTCCAGCCCTTCGTTGTAGTTCTCCATATACTTGGTAAACATTGCTTCTTCACCCATCAAGGTGCCACGCTGGGCATAGAGCTCCTTATTGAAGCTTCCGGTCAGGATCGGTTTGCTGGGATAGGTCATCAGCGGGATTGCGGTCTTATCCGAAAGGGTGAAACTTTCCCCGTTGGAATCAATGCCATCGCCGACGGTGAAGTCCGGCTGGGCAATCGTCTCTATTCCCGGACAGCTGAAGGACTCCACCGTCGTTAAGGAAAGCTCCTCCAACGTCATCTGCTTCAGAAAATCATCCCAGAGTGGGGAGGCATAGTCCACTTTCCGCATCTGAGCTAAGGTCAGGCCTTTCTTCTGGCCTAAGGCGGTAGCACTGGCTTTCTTTGCATCGTTTGGCATCGTATACGTCTTGCCGCTTAAGGCAGTGATCATGTCCGCAGTTGCCGTCACCTGAGTCTGCTTTCCCGGATAGGTCGTTTCCCAGGCCGAACGCGAAAGGTAGGTCCCCGAGGCGGGAATCCAGGTGTTGAGATCACAGGACTCAAACCGGTTGGTAACCTGGGTTCCGACGGTAGACTTCCGGTAGCTGTCCTGATCCTGAGCCAAGCTAAAAGAATAGACGTTAGCGGAGTCAGCGCTGACGCTCTGACCGTTTTCATCCCGCAGGCCGGTGGCTTGCTTCTTTTCCAGGATGGCATTGAGAGCTTCATGGGCGTTGTTTCCTAACGCCAGATAGTAATTTCCGCCGCTGAGAAGATAGCCTTTGACACCGTTAGCATCATAGGAAGCTAACAGATAGGGGTCGACAGTCATCGTCAGGGCAACGGTTTCCTGCGGAGCCAAGAGAGGGGTCTTTCCGAAACCAACCAGCTGGATACCACTCTTTTCAACGCCGTGGGCCTTTTCATAGTCGCCATAGGGTGTCTGGGCATAAAGTTCTACCGTATGTTTTCCAATGACTGTGCCGGTATTGGTGACTGTCACATTGACCGTAATCTGATCTTTAGCAACGGAGACGTCTTTTAAGGATTCCGTGAAGGTCGTATAGCTGAGGCCGTAACCGAAAGGATAGCTGACTTCTTTGGCATAATCCCAGCTTAAGCCATCGAGGGATCCTGCCGTGGCGTTAGCTTGGTTCCGGTTCAGGACGCTATCTTCGTAGCGGGTCTCATAATACTTGTACCCAAGATAGATGTTCTCTGCCTGGAACGACATCCATTGAGCCCGTTCGTTGGTGCCAAGCTGTTTCTTGATGCTGTCGGCATTGAGGAACAGCGGTGTCCGGGTTCCCGAGTTGACGACGGCAGGAGCTGAAAGCGAACTGGTCGCATAGGTGTCCACTAAGCGTCCGCTCGGATTGGCTTTCCCGCAGAGAAGATGACTGACCCCCTGAAAGCCCGTCAGACCGGGCTGACCGATGGCCACGATGGCATCGGCCTTCTCCTGAATGCCTTCGACTTCCAAAGGATAAGGAGAATTCAGAAGAACAATCACTTTCGTGAAATGGCTGCGGGCAAAGCTCAGCAGATCTTTCTCGTTCTGATGGAGAGCCAAGGAAGAGATCTTGGCGGAACTGCCGGTGTCATCATCGTCATCATCCATCAGCATATCGGTGCCTTCCGAGGCTTCACTAGCCAGGGTAATGATACAGGCATCCTGATAATCAGTAGCAAAAGTGCTCACTTGATTTTCGTAAAAGGACAAAGGCTCTTCACTGCCTTTGGCAGAGCCGTTAGGGATGGCTGCTCCACCCACTGTTCCTATGGTTCCCCGATGAGCGCTTCCCGCTTCAAGGGCACTTAGTAAGTCCGGGTTGACCCGGAACCCATCGGCCGTCAGGCTGGCCGCCAAGGTGACGACATCCGGACTTTTCGCGGAGACTTTGTTGCCGGCCGAATTTCCTTTGAAGACAGGATCGACCGAGGCATGGCCTAAGAGAGTGACGGCACTGCCGGAAGCTAACGGGAGGACTTGCTTCGGATTATAAAGAAGAGCGGCTCCTTCCTCTTCCTCGAGGATGCCCTCATTGAGACAGTCCTTGCGGAGCGAAAGGAAGTTCGTGTCCGAGAAGGTGTGGTCCCCGTACTGAGACGAATAATATAGGGTATCTTCCTGGCCATCGCTGGCATCGCTGACAATCTGGGTCGTCGGGGTATGGAGCCGGTCATTGAGAGTATCGGCATTCTCGAAGGCCACGACGGTCAGGACGATTGTGAAACACAAAAGACTTGCCGAGAGTGACGTCAGTCCGGCGAAAAGGCGTCCTTTCTTTCCCATACAAGCCCTTCTTTCTTCCTTGATCCGATTTCATTATAGAAGCAAGGCTGTTTCTTTTCCATTGAAAAACGGGGAGAAGCGGAGGCTTCTTCCCGTAGGACTACTTTTTCGCCGAGGCCTTGATGAGCTCGGAGAGGACTTCAACCATCTTCTGCGGATTGACGGGCTTGGCAAGATGGGCATTCATGCCGGATTTCAGCGATTTGTCGACATCGCTCTGATAGGCATCGGCGCTCATGGCGATGATGGGGATGTCTTTGGCTCCTGGGTAACCGGACTGACGAATGGCCTGAGTGGCACCATAGCCATCCAGAAGCGGCATCCGGATATCCATCAGAATGGCATCGAAGTGTCCTTCCGGATTCTTCAGGAAAGCCTGTACGCCTTCGTTGCCGTTGTGAGCAATCTCACAGGTGGCACCGGATATTTCCAGAAGACATTTGGCAATCTCGGCATTCATCTCATTGTCTTCGCAGACAAGGATATGCCGGCCTTCAATCGTCTTTGTAGGCGGGGGTGTCAAGGAGGAATCCAGCAAGGGCTTTTCGCTCTTGGGGAAGCTCAGATCAAGGGTGAAAGTGGTGCCTTTCCCTAGCTCACTCTCGCAGGCTATGGTCCCACCCATCAGTTCAACCAGTTTCTTGACGATGGACAGTCCAAGCCCACTGCCGGCAACAGGGGATGCATTCTTGATGCGCTCCTGAGTGAAAGGTTCGTACATCTTGCTCAGGAATTCCTTACTCATGCCGATGCCGTTATCCTGAATGATGAAGTGATCATGAATGGTGGTCTCATCCTGACTTTCACAGGCGATGGTGAACAGTACTTTGCCATTGTTCGGAAGTATATTTTTTCCGCGTTGGAAAACAGGTTGATGAAGATTTCCCTTAAGCGGATGATATCCGCTAAGAAGGGTTTGCCATAGGCATCCTTTTTCTCAATCACAAAAGTGAGGTTCTTCCGGGCCATCAGAGGCTGGATGGTGGCGTTGATTTCATTCAGGAAATCATCGCAGCGGATGGGCTCCGGTTTCAGTTGAATCAGGCCCGTCTCAATCTTCTGCAGATCGAGAGTGTCATTGATCAGGGCTAGCAAGGTGTTGCCGGCCAAGCCGATCTTCTCCAGATATTCTTTGACTTTATCCGGAAGATTGTCAACCTTTTCGGCTAACGAGTTATAGCCTAGGATGGCATTGAGCGGCGTTCGCATATCATGGAAAACATTGCCAAGGAAATCGGACTTCATCTCATTGGCTTTCTCGGCATTGAGAAGGGCTTTTCTCAGCTGGTCGGCATTAGCCTCTTCTTTGGTGAAGGAATCGGTGACATCGCTGGACGAGACCATGATCTGTTCCTGGTCCTTATCCAGATAACGGAAGAGTGTCTGTTTTCGCCTGCCGTTCAGGGTATAGCTGACCGTGAAGACTTCTTTCTCTTCCAGTGTTTTCTTGACGTTGGCTAAGGTGATGGTTTTTACGAAATCACTGCGTTCGGGTTCCTTGAAGAAAGAGGACAGGTATTCTGTCCGTGGCTGGAAATCTAGAGGTATTTCCGCCAGATTGGACTTGACATCATCGGAAATGAAATAATAGGTCAGCCTTCCGCTGACTGAATCGACCAAGCCGATATAATCGTATTCTTCGCCGGTGATCAGGGAAAGAATCTTCTCTCGGCGGTAACTGAGCTCATAATCGAGAGAATAGGCAACGGCTTCGATATCGCCGCTACCCGGGTTCCGCAAGAGATGGAAGAAGAAGGTCTTGATCCAGTGGCTTTTGCCACTGTCGGTCATTTGACGGTAAACCATGGCCAGCCGGGTTTTGCCGATGCGGAAGTCCTCTAAAAGGGCCTGTCGGGAATAGTTGAGATGGAACTTTTGGGAGTCCTGAGGATCCGTGATGATGGCGGTGATCTTATCCAAAAGCTCATCCGCAGTCTTGGCGGTCAGCAGCTGCTTGATGTATTCGCTGACACCATGACCTTCGATGACGACATTGGTCGTCAGATTCAAACGGAAAGTGCAGAGAGAATCCGGATTGGCCGTCAGAATCTCTTCGATGGATTTGGAGAACTCCGCTTCTCTTTGAATCTGCCCGGTCGCATCCGTGTAGACGGCATAGATGAGTACCTCGCCGTTCTTCTGGGGGACGCTGATGGCCGAACAATGCTGCCATAAGGGGACCTTGTTCTCCGTCAAAACAATCCGGTAGGTAAGTTCGCCTTGTTTTAGATGGTCATTGAAGAAGTTTAAGAAGAAGGCTCTGACTTTTTCGCAATCTTCCTTATAGACGAAAGCCAACAGGTCCTGAGAACTCTTGCTCTTGAGGATGGTGTCTTCAAAACCGTTGGCGGCCAGAATCTTTACCTGACCTTCCTGGCGGGCATAGACGGCAATCTTGGCAGGAATCCGGGCTAGAATATCCGTCAGTTCCTTGTTCTGATTCCCCAAGGTCGACTTGGTTTTCTCGGACTGGGTGTTATCCACGATGACGACATAGAAATAACGATTGCCGTCGGCCGAGGAGACGATATGACCCTCGTCATAGACCGGAAGGTAGCTTCCGTCTTTCTTCTCAATGCGATAGCAGCAGTTGTCGAAACTGGAGACTTTGATCTGATTCTCAATCGAAAGCAACGTCTTCTTCCGGTCCTCCTTGCAGACCATCTGCGAGAAACGGTTATGGAATTTCTTACGGAATTCGTCTTCCGTATATCCCAGCATCAAGAGAAGGCCTTGGCTGATGACCGTGAAATGGTCATCGTTTTTGTCAGCTTGGTAAATGAAAAAGCCACCTGGAGCATTGGAAATGATGGCATTGTTCAGCTTATGGGTCTGCAGCACCGGATCTTCCAGCTGCATGATCTCATTCAGCATCAGGAAATCAATAACGACTTCTTTATGAGTCTTCAGTAAGGTTGCCATCCGTCGTGAGAAACGCAGCTGATAATCCGGATGAATCAAGTCTATCAGTGACCGGAAGCCTTGATTTATCCGTGGAACGATGCCCATTTTATTACTGAAAGTCTTATTGGAGCAGACCCAAACGGGCTCTTTTCCTTCAATTGAAAAAACAGCAGCCGGTATTGGCAAATTTTCTAGAACCTCGCCGAGATAGAATTGACGGCCTCAGTTTCCTTTTCCATTTGCGGATAAGAAATTATACCATTAATTCAGGAAAACAGGCAAATTGTTTCTTTCCCCTTTGCCTTTAACGTTTGCGAAAAATAGCACCTAAAAATTCTTGAGCGAAATTGTATCAAGCCAGGTCGCATTTGGAATAGAATACTACCAGTTAAGGAGGGAAGGCTATGAAAGACACAACCAATGCTTGGCAGGGATTTCAGGGTGGTCTCTGGACCGCCACTGTTTCTGTCCGGAATTTCATTCAGTCGAACTTCGAATCCTATGACGGGGATGAAAGCTTCTTAGCCGGCCCGACTCCGGCCACTACCGCCTTGTGGAAGAAGGTCTCCGATCTCCAAAAAGAGGAACGCCGCAAAGGCGGAGTCCTGGATATGGAGACTCATGTCGTCTCGACCCTGACCAGCTATGGGCCGGGTTATATCGATGAAGCCACCAAAGACCAGGAAGCCATTGTCGGTCTTCAGACGGACAAGCCATTGAAACGTGCTTTCATGCCTTTTGGCGGAATCAAGATGGCCGAGGAAGCCTTGACGACCTATGGCTATACCCCCGATGCGGAACTTCATAAGATTTTCACCGAAGACAGGAAAACCCATAATGATGGTGTTTTCGATGCCTATACTCCGGAAATCATGCGCTGCCGCCACAATAAGATCATCACCGGTCTTCCCGACACTTATGGTCGGGGAAGAATCGTCGGCGATTACCGCCGGATTGCTCTTTACGGCATTGACAACCTGATTGAAGGCAAGGAAGCCGATTTTTCCCGGACCAACTACCTGCCGATGACGGATGAGGTCATCCGCCAGCGGGAAGAGATTCAGATGCAGATTCAGGCACTCAAGGACATGGTTGTGATGGCAAGCCGTTACGGCTTTGACATCACTCGCCCTGCCCGGAACGCAAAAGAGGCTATGCAGTGGCTTTATTTCGGGTACTTGGCTGCCATAAAGACACAGAATGGCGCTGCCATGTCGGTGGGTCGTATCAGCACCTTCATGGATATCTACTTCCAGCGGGACTTCAGGAATCATGCCCTGACTGAGAGCCAGGCTCAGGAAATCATTGATCATTTCGTTATGAAACTGAGAATGGTGAAGTTTGCCCGTATCCCGTCCTACAATCAGCTTTTCTCCGGTGACCCTGTCTGGGCCACTTTGGAGCTGGCCGGCATGGATGAAAAAGGAAGAAGCATGGTGACGAAGACCGATTTCCGGTTCCTCCACACCCTGGAGAACATGGGACCGGCCCCGGAGCCGAATCTGACGGTGCTCTGGTCGCCCAAACTGCCTCAGACTTTCAAGGAATACGCCTCTCTCATCTCCGTCAAGACATCCTCCATCCAATATGAGAATGATGAAGTGATGCGTCCTATCTGGTCGGATGACTACTCCATCTGCTGCTGTGTTTCCGCCACCCAGACGGGCAAAGAGATGCAGTTCTTCGGTGCCCGTGCCAATTTGGCCAAGTGCCTGCTTTATGCCATCAACGGCGGTGTCGATGAGATCACCCATGATCAGGTCGGACCGGCCTATGAGCCTTGCCGCGGCGAGGTTCTCGACTACGAGGAAGTGAAGACAAAGTATCTGGCGATGATGGACTGGCTCAGCTCCGTCTATGTCAATGCCCTCAACATCATCCATTACATGCACGACAAGTATTATTACGAAGCCGCGGAGATGGCTCTCATCGATACCGATGTGAGACGTACCTTTGCGACTGGCATTGCCGGCTTTTCCCATGTGGTCGACTCCTTAAGTGCCATCAAGTATGCCAAGGTGAAACCTATCCGGGATGAAAAGGGCGTGGCCGTCGACTTTGTCGTTGAAGGAGACTTCCCTCGCTATGGCAACGATGATGACCGGGCGGATACGATTGCCAAGACTCTTCTCCATGACTTCATCACCAAGATTCGCTCCAAGAAGACTTACCGGAATGCCGAGCCGACGACCTCAATCCTCACCATCACATCCAATGTCGTCTATGGGAAAGCCACCGGCACTTTGCCGGATGGCCGCAAACGTGGTTTGCCGCTTTCGCCGGGAGCCAATCCGTGCTACGGTGCCGAACAGAACGGGCTTTTGGCCAGCCTCAATTCCGTGGCTAAGCTTCCCTATGAGGATGCCTTGGATGGCATCAGCAATACCCAGACCATTGCTACCGATGCCTTAGGCCACAGCAATGATGAACGCAAGACGAATCTGGCGCAGGTCCTGGATGGCTACTTTGCTCAGGGCGCCCATCATCTCAATGTCAACGTCTTCGGCAAGGAGAAGCTGATGGATGCAATGGAACATCCGGAAAAAGAAGAATACGCCAACTTCACCATCCGTGTCTCTGGCTATGCGGTCAAGTTCATTGATCTGACCCATGAGCAGCAACTGGATGTTTTAGCCAGAACCTGTCACGAGAGGATGTAACATGACGGGACGGTATCTGTCGATTGAAAGCTTTGGACTGGTGGATGGACCGGGTGTCCGGTCCATCCTTTTCTTGACTGGATGCCCTTTCCGTTGCCTCTATTGTCATAATCCTGATGCTTGGAATTATCAGGGCGGCAAGGAGATAACACCCCGAGAGGCATTTCAGAAGTTGTTAAGTTACAAGCCTTATTGGAAAGACCATGGCGGCATTACTGTCTCCGGCGGAGAACCTTTGGCTCAGATTGACTTTGTTTTGGAACTTTCCCAACTCTGCAAGGCTCAGGGGATTTCGGTCGCTCTGGATACGGCCGGCGGTCCTTTCACTCAGGAGGAACCTTACTTCTCCAAGTTCAATGAACTGCTCAAAGTCACGGATCTGTTTATGCTGGACATCAAAGCTATTGATAGCCCCCTGCACCAGAAAATTACGGGCAAGGACAACGCCAATGTCCGAGATCTTTTCCAGTATCTTTCCAAGATCGGCTATCCCATCTGGATCCGCTATGTCCTCGTTCCGGGTCTGACAGATGATGAGGATCTTCTGAGACGGACAGGCGAGTTTATTAAAACACTGACGAATGTGAAACGGGTGGAAGTCCTGCCCTATCACACATTGGCGTTACCCAAATATGAGAAACTGGGGATTCCTTATCCGCTGAAAGGCGTTTTGGAGCCGACCAAGGAGAATGTTCAGAAAGCAGAGACGCTTTTAGATACGAAGGCTTATCAAGGCTATCTAGACTAAAGGATGGTTGCCGGATGATTGGCTGAAGGCAGCAGGGTTTTCAATACATCCTGAGTCTTCAGAATCATAAAACAGGTATCGGTGCCATCACTGATGCCAATTTCTTTTTTCATCGCAACGGAGCTGTCGATGACAATCCGGATTTTGTTTTGGGGATCCACCAAGGCTGAAAGGAGAGTCGCTGCTCCGATCTTAGCCTGCAGCATCGTCTCGAAAAGTTCCTTCGGAGCAAACGAGACCCGGGAAATCCCAAGACCCTGGCTGAAGGCTTTCGAGTCAAAACGCTGGTCACCGGGAAGAATGTAAAGATAGAAATGTTCTTGCTGGCGGTCACACAGGAAGAGAGACTTCACAATCGGCAGACCGATGGCTTGATCGTTAGCCTGGCAATCTTCCATCGTGATAGCTTCCCCAGTATCCACCCGGCGGAAGGGAATCCCAAGCTTGGCAAGCGTCTCATAAACTTTGGCTTCCAGTTCCGTTTTATACGTGAGACGAGCCGTCGTCTTTATTCCACTGACTGTGATCATGATCAATACCTCGAAAAAGAGTATAGAAGTCTGCCTTCGATGAGTTAAGCAAATAAATATCACTTTATAAATCACAAAATGGAATACAATAGTGGCATAGATTACAATCTTTTGAAATACCAGGCCTTTTTGAAGACAGTCGAACTAGGCAGCCTTTCTGAAGCTGCCCAAAGCCTTTCTTACACGGAGTCGGCCGTCAGCCGGATGATTCACGATCTCGAGGAATCTTTCGGTTTCAGCCTGCTGAGCCGCAGTCGTCAGGGTGTCTTCCTGACTCCGGAAGGGAAAACCTTATCCCAGCTGGGACTGACTTCCGGGCATCTGACGATTGCCACGCTTCCACGAATCCAATGCCTTTGTCAGGAAGCCAGTCATCTCAACAGTGAAGCCCAGTTTTCCTCAGTCTGCACTTATTGGCTGCCGCCGATGATCAGCCGTTTCCAAAAAGATTATCCTGGTATTAATTATGAGCTCCTTTTAGGGGATTATGATGAAATCAATGACTGGGTCCGAAAAGGCAAAGCCAACCTTGGCTTTACTTCTCTTCCTGCCCAGAAAGGACTCCAGGAAACCTTCTTGGAGGAAGACAGCTATTTGGCGGTCTTGCCCATTACTCATCCCCTGGCTAAGCGGAAGTCTTTTCCCGTTCAGGCTTTTGAAAAGGAACCTTTCCTGCTCTTGGAAAAGGGGAGCAGACAGGACATTCTTTCCTTCTTTGAGAAGAACCATCTGTCGCCCCGGATCCGCTTCAAAACCTGGGATGACTATGCCATCATGGCTATGATTGAAAAAGGGCTGGGGATTTCTCTCCTGCCCTCCTTGATTCTAAAGAGAATCTCTTTCCAGGTCTTGCTGAAGCCATTGGATAAACCCTTTTCTCGGAAAATAGGCTATATCCTTCCTGAAAACAGAGCGCCTTCCTTGGCTGTACAGAAGTTCATTGACTATCTTCCGTACCGCAAGGAAAACTAGTTTGTCTTACCAGGATAGAACGGGCAGCGTTCTTTCAGGCAAGTCGGATTCTTGGATGTGAATTCACAGACGATTTTCTCAGGAAGCTCCATCCGGAGTCCTTCTTTTTCGTTGATGGCCTGAGTGGCAGCGGATAAGGAGAGGAAGGCATTCCGTTTGCAGCACCGGGGACCGCCGATGGTGCTCATCTTCTGGATGACAGAAGAGGTATAGACCATCTGCTCTTTGTAGTAGTCGTTATCGGATAAAGGACCCACGCCGTGAATGATCGACATCGCGGCTCCTAACGAAGCCACGCTGCCGCACATTCCCCAATAGCCACACATCGCACCCGGCATTTTCAGCGCCCGGTCTTTCAATAAGTCCAAGGCTTTGGACAGGTCGATGGCCCCGCCAGCATTATAATAGGCGGTCAGAAAAGCGGAGCCGTCTAGCATATGATGTTCCGGACCATGCATTGAGATTTCCGGCAGCGCCATCAGCTGCTTGGCTAACAGAACCGGGTTCTTGGAGGTGCTTTTCAGGCACTCCTTTTTGATCAGCTCGCATTTGTCTTCCATGGTCAGGGTCATATGAGTTCCTCCCGAAGGTGCCAGTAGAATAGATTTTTTCTGCTTTCTTGTCAACGGATATTATTGGGAGAAAAGAAGGGATTCTCTTATTAGGTTCTCTAATAGAGAATATTGATTAAAGAAACCTTGCTATGGCTTCAATAAAAAAATCGGATAGATTTCCGTTTTTAAGGAAACTATTGCATTTTATTTGACGGAGGATTATTATAGTATCGTGTTTAAAGGTTAGTTATAACTAATCTACATAGAAAGGAGAATTGCTTTGCCGCTTTTAGTTGCGCCTGAAAACCTTCCGCTTCATGTCATTGATATTGTTTCAGATGACAAAACAAGAAAACATTTGGAGGCTTTAGGAATTGTGAAGGGAAGTCTGATTACCCTCCTTGACCGGAGCGAGAACGCCGTAATTGTAAAAATCAAAGAATCGCGTTTGGCTCTTGATAGGGAGACGTCATTATCCATCCGTGTTGGTTAAAACTGAAAGGAGATAGGTTATTCATGACCTTGGATCAGATGGCCATCGGCCAAACAGGAATCATTGATAAAGTCAATGGCTCCGGCAAGATCCGCAGACGTTTGTTCGATATGGGACTCACTCCGGGGGCGGAAGTTTATTTACGCAAGAAAGCCCCCTTAGGCGATCCGGTTGAGATTACTTTGCGTGGCTATGAGCTTTCCTTACGTTTGATTGAAGCCTCCCTTGTTGAAATGAGAGTCGACAAAAAGGAGGCCTCCGTATGAAAAGCTTTGCTTTGGCAGGCAATCCCAACTGTGGCAAGACAACGCTTTTCAACTCTTTGACAGGATCCAGTGCTTATGTTGGAAATTGGCCAGGTGTGACAGTTGAGAAGCGCAGTGGCACCTATTTCTTCAGAAAAGGAGACCACAAAGGGGAGGAAATGAGCATTGTTGATCTTCCTGGCATTTACTCCCTTTCTCCTTACTCGCCGGAAGAAGTCATTTCCCGGAACTACCTTCTCAATGGTCATCCGGATTGTGTCATTAACGTGATTGATGGCACCAATCTGGAACGCAATCTCTATATGACCACCCAGATTCTGGAAATGGATGTCCCGGTTGTCATCGCCATCAATATGATTGATGCCGTCAAGAAAGATGGCAACCGCATCGACTGCGATCTTCTCGAGAAAGTCCTAGGGGTACCGGTCGTGGAGGTCTCTGCGTTGAAGAAGCAGGGGCTGGATGTTCTGATGGAGGCAGCCCGCAAGGTTTCCGAATCGCCTCGGAAGGGACGGACGATTCTTCCTTTCAAGGAAATCCTTGGCAAGGCTCAGGCCATCTATGAGAATCTAGGTGTCTCCTCCCCGCTTTTTCATGCCGTCAAGGCTTTGGAAAAGGATGAACTGGAGCAAAGCGAAAACAAAGAAGCCGGTCAGCAGGTGTTGCCACTGTTACCTTCGGAGGGACCCGATTACGAAGCCGAAATCGCCAATCAACGTTACCTTTTCATTGCTCATAACTGCGCTCAGGCTTTGATTGGACGGCCTGTTGAGGAAAAAGAAAAACTGTCCTTGTCAGACAAGATCGACAAGGTTCTGACCAATCGCTGGGCAGGTATCCCGATTTTCCTCGTCTTGCTCTTTGTCATCTTCCACTTCGTTTTCGGAGAGGATCTCCTCTATCTGCATCATATGGGAATCCAGTTCGGAACCTTCAATGAAGGGGGCCCCTTTGAAGGGCTCTTCTATTCGCAGAATGGCATTACCTCGGTTGGTGTTTTCTCACAGACACTGATTCAGTCCATCACTGACAATCTTATCAATCCCAGCATCAAGACAGCAATGGAAAATGCTGGTGCCCACAGTTGGGCCTCTGGATTCGTTGTCGATGGTGTTCTCAGTGGCATTGCGGCAGTATTAAGCTTTTTACCGCAAATAATGTGGCTTTTCCTCTTCTTCTCCCTTTTGGAGGATTCCGGATATATGGCCAGAGTAGCCTTCATTTTGGACCGCATCTTCCGACGCTTTGGTTTGTCCGGTCGTGCTTTCTTACCAATGATTATGGGTTTGGGATGCGGTGTTCCTGCCATGATCAATACCCGGACACTCAATACGGAGAAGGAAAGGACGCAGACCATCCGGGTCATTCCTTTCTTCCCCTGCTCAGCTAAGCTTACCGTTATCACTGCCATAGCCGGTGGGGTGGCTGCCAGCGCCGGCATGGATGCCTCCCTCATCACCTTTTTCATGTATGTCTTCGGTATGACCAGCGCCATAGCCTTGGTTTTGCTGATGCATCACACCACCCAGCGTGAAGCTATCCCTCCTTTCATTATGGAACTTCCCAGCTATCATCTTCCGCAGCCTCAAGCCTTAGCCGTGCATCTTTGGGATAAGTTGAAGCATTTTGTTACCAAAGCGTTCACCATCATTGCCCTCTCCACGATGGCTGTCTGGCTTTTCAGCCACATCAACTGGAGCTGGCAGTTCCTCGAGGACTATACCAAAACTGTTTCCCTTACTTTGGAGGACGGAACAGTCGTTACGGGTGAAGCAACCTTCAGTCGTATCAATGAGTCGATTCTTGCTGATATCGGTCGCTTCATTATGCCAATCTTTACTCCTCTTGGCTTTGGATCTCAGCTCAACAGCAATGGTTGGGTCTTTTCCGTTGCCACCATTGCCGGAACGATTGCCAAGGAGTCGGTAGTTGGCACTTTCGGAACGTTGGCTGCTTCCTTCAATATGTTCTCGGCAGAGCTGCAAGCGGATGGAACCTATGCCATCGTTGCTTTGGATGGTGCAGATGCCGTGACGGCGATGCTTTCCGTCAATGCCAGCACCGGTTTAAGTCTGACGGGAATTACGAATGCGGGGCTGATTGCCTTCATGGCCTTTAACTGCCTGAACATTCCCTGCTTTGCTTCCGTGGCGACAGCCAAAGCCGAATTGGGCAAAGGCCAGATCAAATACACTATTGCCTTCTGGTGTCTGGTCTCCTATGTCGAGGGGGCTTTGGCCTATCTCACCTTCCGTTGGCCTTGGACGCTGGGACTGACATTGCCGGGTATCGTTCTGCTGTTTGTCGGAGCCTATGCCTACGACTACAAGCAAAAACAAAAAGAGATTATTCTCAAAGACCGTGAGAATGAAATCCTTTCAGGAGCTATCCGTTCATAATGGACATAACAATTCTTGCAAGTGAAACGTCTACCACCGCGGACGTTTCGTTATCCCCTGTGGATATCTGGGTCATTGTCCTGACGTGTCTTGCCGTGCTGGGAATTATGGCTTTTCTTGCCATTCGCAAACAGCATGGCAAAAAAAGTATCACCAGCGAGTGCAGCTGTGGTATTAGCGGGAAATCTTTGATGGCTGCCTATCGGAAAGCAAAAGCGAAGGAAGCCAAAAAGGCCAAGGAAGCCCCTGAGGATTCCTGTTCCTGCCCCCACTGCCAGCAGCCGACGGCGAGCAACAATACCCCTCGTCGTCATTGAAGGCAGATTAGGGCGATTTGGTGCTGAGATGTTCTCTTCCCCATACGGCCAGGTTTGGTGTCCTCTACCCTGGCCGTTTTTTTGAAAAGACCCACCATTTCTTTGAATTGAGGACATCCGGGTGTTTTTTTATACCCTTTTTTCGTATAATGCCAGTAAAGTGAGGAAAAAGATGAGGATCTCTGTCAAGCGCCGGGTCATCATCGGTTGTGTCGCTGTGGCCCTGGCTTTCCTAGGCTTTTATCTTGTCAGCATCCTTTGTCCTTCTCCGACCGAGGAAGCTTTTGACTTCTTCGAGACACCGTTTCTGTATGGGACGATTGTCTTCAGCGTGATCTGGGGCATCAGCATTCTTTACCGGATTTAGGACAAAGTCGCCTGGAAACTGTTCTTCTGTATTTTTTCCTGTTGCTGCTTATCTGGCTCTTCAGTGCAATCCTCAAGCGGATCTTTCCGGAGGTTCGGGCTGCCAATGATTTCCTATGGCATTTCTCTTATGGGCCTTTATTGTTCATGCCTTCCCTCTGGTTCATCCTTGTTCATTCCCGGTTTCATGCGATTCCTGTCAAGAAAACCGTTGCCGTCTTTGACAGCATCTCGGCCGTTCTTTTTGTCTTGGTGCTGACCAACGATCTCCACCACTGGGCTTTCTATCCGTCCGCGGATGATGCCCCACGGCATGGACCGCTCTATTTCATTATCTATGGTTATATTTTCCTGTTGCTGCTGGCCAGTATCGTTGTCTTAGTGTTCGGAACGCTGCACCGGCGGAACCGGATTGTCAGTTTCATTCCGCTCTTCTTGGTTGTGATTCTCAGCCTTGTCAATTCCATCCTCTATATCTATCCCGGCCACCCGTTAGCGCATATCCTTGTCATCAACAGCTACTACATCATGTATACCTTCTTCAGCTTCCTCATCATGGAACTGAACTTGGATTCCGGGCTCTTACAGAATAACGGTTTGTACCGGCAGTATTTCGAAAAAGGACCTTTCCTATTGGCTTTGACGGATAAAGACTACCGCCTGGTTTACAAGAATGAAAACTTCACCTTCACGGATCTTCTGAAGAAATATGCCAATGCTGTCAAGGAACCTTACCGTTACACCAAGATCGTCAAGAAGGGTGGCTATCTTCTGATTCAGGAGGACATGTCCGTCCTCCTCCATCTGAAACATACCCTGATGAACCGTCAGGAAGATCTGAAGATGACCACCGCGATTCTGAAAGAGCGGCAGCAAAGCGAAGGCGAGATTGAACGGCTGAAGACGAGGGAAAGCCTCAGTCATTCCGTCTACCAGGAAATTGAACAGAAGAGCGACGCTCTCCGGGCTATGGCTAAGAAGTTGCCCAAAACGTTGACCCCTGAAAATAGAGAAACATTCCTTCCGCTTTTACAGGAAATGCAACTTACCCTAAGCTTTTTGAAGCAGCGCTGTCTTTTCCTGATCTCCGGCACAGCCGACAATGCCGTGGAGGAGGAAGCCTTCTTCCTGTCCAGCGATTCCCTGACCCATGATCTGGCCAGTCTTGGCACCAACTTAGGTGTCTCCTTAGCTCAGCATGGGCCCTTGCCGTTAAACTACCTTTTGAAAGCCAATGTCATCATTGAGGAGCTGATCAGTGCCTTAGGACCTCAAGGAGGAAGCCTGTTGCTTTTTTTAAATCCGGATGGCGGACTCTTGAAAGCCCGGATCAGTCCCAGCGGTTCCTTCCTTCTGGAAAAGATCGATGCTTCCTTAAGCCTGAAGCAAGAGGATGAGGACTACCTTCTGGAGGTGTCCCTATAAGTGCCATGCAAGCCTATCCTCTTTATCTCATCATTCTTCTGATGGCTTTGATCCTTTTAGGTGTCATCCTTTTTCTTTCCGCTTTCCTCTGCCGGGGCGTCTCCATGCATTTCCCTTGGCTGAGGCTGACGGATGACATCAGCATTCTTGTCAGCGGCACCTTGCTTTTCTTCGGCCTGCTTTACATCAATCACTTTCCTGTCTTTGCTGAGGTCGTTCTGTATCTTGGCTCCTTGCTTCCGCTGCTTCCTTCCTTCCTTAGCCTGCTTTATCAAGGAGAAGGATAAGCCTTTCTTCTTGGTCGACTTTGCGGCCTATCTGCTCTTGCTTCCTTGCCTGCAGTTCAATCGCTGGACCTCCAGCTATTATTTCGCTCCGTTAGTTTATCTGCTGATCCGGGACATTGTCCTCTTCTATAAGAGCTTTGAGACCATCAGGAACTCCATCAACCTCTATACCATCAAAGAGTCCCTGGATGAGCTGCCCTGGGGCTTGCTGATCAGTGACAGCAAAGGACGGATCGTCTATCTCAGTCCGGCCTTCACTCAAGTCCTGGAAGCCTACGGGATTCCGGTTCATAACCTGGCTTTCACTCTGCGGGAGAAGTTACGGGAGGTCAGCGACCGCAAGGTCGATGACAGCTCCTTCATCTTCCCATATAAGAAAAGTTATCTTCTCTTCAAGGAGCGGGAGAACCACGGACGGGTGGAGATGTCTCTCCATGATGTCACGAACGAATTAAGGCTGACCGAGGAACTGTCTCAGACCAATAAGGAACTTGTCAGGGAACAGGAAGATCTTTTAAAGACCTTGGATGAGCTGAAGTTCTTGGCGCGGGATCAGGAGAAGGAAAGGCTTCATAGCCTTGTCCACGATACCTTTGCCGAGGAGGTCAGCTTCGTCCATCAGATTCTCAGCAATCCGTCGTTAATGGATATGACGCCGCTGAAGTCCTTAGTGGCCCGCAGCCTAGACAATTACGAAGTCACCTATCAGGGTCTGGAGGAACTGGAAAGCTTCTACCGGCTTCTCTGCATCCAGTTTATCAACCCCCGCGACTTTGCTGCCTGTCCGGACAAAGGTCTGGCTTTGGAGCTGGTAAGAGAGGCTATCGATAATGCCATCCGCCATGGCTCGGCCAGTCAGATCATCCTTAGGGACGCTTTGAATGAGACAAGCTATCAGCTTTCCATCACCAACAACGGCAAGAGCTGCGACCATCTGGAATTCCATAACGGGCTGGTCCACTTTAAGAAGGCCTTGGAATCGTTAGGCGGGAGCCTGACGGTCGCGGGAATCCCCGAGGTCTGCCTAACGGCCTGTTTCCTAAGAAAGCAGGAAACATCCGATAACTAAAGGCTTTTTATAAAAACAGCTGTCTACCCTTTCACCCTTTTGGGTATCTTTTCGTTGCAAGATGAAACCTTTTGGCGGTGTTTTGAAAAACCTTTGGACTTTACAATCATCGTAACGTAAGGAGAATGACTTATGGTCAAAGCAAAACGGATGTTGGGACTGGCGTCGTTATCTCTCTTGTTTGTCGCAGGGATGACAGGCTGCAAGAAGGAAACACCTATCTATAATGTTCAGTTCGTCGATTGGGATGCGACCGTGCTCTTAACGCAGACGGTCGAAGAAGGCAAGGATGCCGAGTACACCGGCGCTACGCCCACGAGAGCCAATGATGAAACGTCACAGTATGCTTTCATCGGCTGGGATGCTTCCTTGACGGCCGTCAAGGCCGATACGGTCTATCATGCCATGTATTCCAAGACGGCCTATACGCCGGAGGCGGTCATTTATGAGGTGACCTTCCTCAACTATGATGGCACCGTGATGGCGACCAGCAAGGTCAAGCCCGGTGAGAAGGCTACCTATGCCGGCACCACCCCGACCCGGACGATGGATGAAGCTTTCACCTATACCTTCAAAGGCTGGAACTATGATCTGGCAACCAAGGTCATCACCCAGGATACGACCTTCGTCGCTCAGTTCAATACCCAGGAACGCGTTTATACGTATAACGTTACCTTCCAGAACTGGGATGGCACGGCGATTGGAACCGCTCAGAAAGTTCAGAAGGGCAAGAAGGCCACGGCTCCGACCGATACGCCGACCCGCCTCAGCGATACGAAGTATGACTATACTTTCAGTGGCTGGGACAAAGATCCGTCGACCACGGAGATCACGGCGGATACTGTCTTCACCGCTCAGTACACCAAGGCCGATACCACGGTCCGCTATCTGGTCAACTACATGGTGGATAACACCGTCTTCGATTATACCTGGGTCAAATATGGCGAGTTTGCCCAAGCGCCGGCGGGAGGTACTCCGATCCGTAAGGCGGATGACTATTATACCTATACTTTCTCGGGCTGGGATGTCGATATCGCCACCACTCCTATTTATAGCAACCTGGATATCCATGCTGTGTTCGATGCAACGGTGAAGACCGAATTCTTTACTGTCACTTTCTATAACTGGGATAATACGATTTTTGCCACTCAAAAGGCCAAGAAAGGCACGAAGGTCACGGCTCCCACCGATACCCCGATGCGTCCTGAGGATGCCAATTATCAATATGATTTTATTGGCTCGACCATAAGTCTGGAAGACCCGATTTATGGCAATACCAATGCTTTTGCTCAATTTAAGGCCGAGGCAATCACCAAGTCCTACAATGTTACCTTCCGTAACTGGGATGGCACGGTTCTCAGCTCCAATAAAGTTACCGCCGGCAACAAGATTACCACCGTTCCGGCCGATCCGACCCGTCCTTCCACCGAAGGCCTGGATTATAAGTTTAAGGATTGGGGCATTGATCTCACTAATTACGTCGTCACTCAGGATGTCGAAATCTGGGCTCAGTACACCACATCGGTCCGGATCTGTATCGTCCGGTTCCTGGATTTTGACGGCAATCTTCTGGATGAGAAGTCGATTCCTTATGGTTCCGTCGTGGGTGACTACGATGAGGAAACATTCGGAAAGCCGACGCGCGACGCTGATCCGGATGCCTACTATCAGTTTACCAACTGGGATGTCGATGCCGCTAACTACGTTGTCAAGTTGGATTTCGATATCCATCCGGTCTTCAGCCGGGTGGCCTATGACTATGCCTTCACCTTCACGGAAAACGGCGGCACTTACTCGGTCGATAAGGTCCTGACGGAGAATTATCCTGCCATCACCGACTGGGAAGTTCCGGCGACTCATTTAGGTGAAGATGTGACGGCTATCGGTGATAATGCCTTTGCCGACCAGACCAGCCATGCGAAAGCCATCACTTTGCCGGAAACCATCACGTCCATCGGAAATAATGCCTTTGCCAATACCGATATTACTACCTTCAACATTCCGGAGAATGTCGACACCATTGGTGCGAACATCACGGCCAAGTGCAGCCAGCTGACTTACCTTGCTTCGGAGTCCACGGACTATCAAACCGATGAAAACTTCAAGATTCTGATTGATGAAACCGCGCCGAAGACGGTCGTTGCCGTGGCGCCGGGAGTGGAGGAGATAGAACTGGTTAGCGGCATTGCGGCAGTCGCCGATGGTGTTCTGAATGATATGCCCAATCTCACCACATTAAAAATTTACTCCGATTCTTTGACAGCGGAGGGCCTCAATGTTGCCAAAAACTATGACCATCTCCCGATGTTCACTACCGTTTATACGCAAGTCAACTATGCCGGCACGTTGATTGCCGATGATAACGTTCTGTATAGCACGGCCAATGCCTCTGTTGTCCTCATTCCGCAGAACCGTGGCGGTGACTATGTCTTGCCTGCCGTTGTTCCGGATACGGAAATCGCCATCACCAAGATCGAAACCTTTGCGGCTTATACTGCCAACCTTGCCAATGTGACGCTGTCGGGAGGATTGGCCTCCATTGGTGCCAACGCCTTCCAAATGAGCACCCTGCAGACCTTGACGTTTGCCAGTGCTACGGCCAGCGGCCAGGCTCTGGCCATCAGTGCCTATGCCTTCAATAATTGCAAGGCTCTGACGAAAGTGCAAGCCAGCGGCGCGAATTCATTTAACTATACTTTAAATACCGGTGCTTTCAAAGGTGACAGTGCCTTGACTACCTTTAATTTGGGAGCCGATTCCATCATTATTAAGGGCGCCGAGGTCTTGGCGGGTTGCTCAGCTCTGACGGAGGTCAGGGGTATGATTAGCTATCAAGCAGATAGCACGTTCATGAATGACACTGCTCTTTCCTATATCTATCTGGGCAATTTAGCAACAACGACCTACGCAGGAACGTTCTCAGGATGCACCGGTCTTAAAGAAATCGCTCTGGCTTCCACCATTAACAACAAAACGGTTACCAACAACCTCTTCAAGGATTGCACGGCCTTAACCACGGTCTATCTGACAAGCGGTGATACGCTGGCGATGGTTTCCACCGTTACCTTCGGTACCGGCAATGATCCGTTCAAGAATGCTCACTTTGCCGTTTACTCCGAAACCAAGCCTACCGACACGGACACCACCCACTATTACTGGCATCGGGATAACAACCTTAATCCGACTCTTTGGACGGCTTAGTTCTCCCATTTAGCCTTTGGGCCCTCTCCGCAAGGAGGGGGCTTTTCTGATGAAGACAGTTTATGGTTTTCCGGATTCCACCTAAAAAGCCAGTGACGGGGAGGGCGGTCACTGGCTTATCGACAACAATGGTTTAGGCCTTTTCGGCGGGGACAGAGTCTTCCTTGGGTGGGACGACATAGCCATGGCTGACGGCATAGATGGCGAGTTTGCTGATGGAGTCATAGCCGGTCTTATTGAGAATGGAGCGGACATAGCTCTTGATGGTGTTCTCACTGTTGGCCATCTTATCGGCGATCTCTTTGCGGTCATAGCCCTGACAGACATAGCGGAGGACTTCCATCTCCTTCTCGGAGAGGGTCAGTAAGAAGTGACTCTCATCCACTTTGTTGGCAGCCGGGAAGATGCTGTAGCCGCGGTAGGTGGAGATGATGACGTTCTTGGTCTCTTCCAGGGAGGTATTCTTATAAATGAAGGAGTCGGCTCCTTCTTTCTTGGCTTTCTTAAGGAAGCTGATCTCCGGAAAGCCCGTCATGATGATGACCTTGACTGCCGGGAAGGCTTTCTTGATGGCTTCCAGATAATCCAGGGTATTGGTCTTCTTCAGGCAGGTATCGGCTAAGATGACATCCACCGGATGGGAGGCTAAGAAACCCAGGACCGTATCGGCATCCTCAAAGGTGGCAACCAAATCAAAATCTTCCTTCATGGCTCGGGCAAAGGAGTCAAGCAGGATCTTCTGGTCTTCTAAGACAATCAGCTTAATTCGGTATTCGCTCATTTGCTTTTATTTTAAACTCTTCCGAGTCAGGAAATACACCCTAATGGGTGAAAGTCGTTCTTTAATAGCAAATGAGGCTCTATTATTTAATCAACACACCATTTATCTTTATTGTTGTGAATTGAAAACAATCTCGAAAGAATCAATTATGCCTAATTAATCAAACAGTGCGACACTTTAGCAATGTCGTAGATAAGTCTGTTCTAACAATACACTCAAACGGGATTGACTCCCGCCTTGATTTTCTTCGGTAGAAGATAAGTCTGTTCTAACAATACACTCAAACGGTACCACCATTAACAACAAAACGGTTACGGTAGAAGATAAGTCTGTTCTAACAATACACTCAAACAATCAAAGGCTTCAGAGCGGTATTTGTTGTGTAGAAGATAAGTCTGTTCTAACAATACACTCAAACGTTGGAAAGTGGTCAACAGCCAACCATTTTGTAGAAGATAAGTCTGTTCTAACAATACACTCAAACTAATCAAAGCCTTAACCGCCTACCGAAAGGTAGAAGATAAGTCTGTTCTAACAATACACTCAAACGAAGGTTGCTGACTTGTCCTTTTTCCCGAAGTAGAAGATAAGTCTGTTCTAACAATACACTCAAACTCGAGAGAGCAAATCACGACTCGACTGAGAGTAGAAGATAAGTCTGTTCTAACAATACACTCAAACTAATCAAAGCCTTGCACGCCTATCGCAAGGTAGAAGATAAGTCTGTTCTAACAATACACTCAAACCATCTTACGGCGGAGAGTGCTCTCGCTCATGTAGAAGATAAGTCTGTTCTAACAATACACTCAAACCCAGGATCCTAATATCCGGAGTCAGTTCACGTAGAAGATAAGTCTGTTCTAACAATACACTCAAACGCCATTGGGACGATATACAATCACTTTTTTGTAGAAGATAAGTCTGTTCTAACAATACACTCAAACCATTTCAAAGAGCACCGGATACTGGCGGATGTAGAAGATAAGTCTGTTCTAACAATACACTCAAACGCAGTAAGGCGATTAAAGTAAGAAGTGAGAGTAGAAGATAAGTCTGTTCTAACAATACACTCAAACTCGAGGAGAGATCACGTTTCTGTTTCGAGGTAGAAGATAAGTCTGTTCTAACAATACACTCAAACCATATTTTTCGCTGAATTTCTTTGTTGAAGGTAGAAGATAAGTCTGTTCTAACAATACACTCAAACGTTGGAAAGTGGTCAACCGGAAATCATGTGTAGAAGATAAGTCTGTTCTAACAATACACTCAAACATAGAAACTGAAAGGAGACAGGGCGATGAGTAGAAGATAAGTCTGTTCTAACAATACACTCAAACCGCGGACACATCAAGATGTTCTCTATCGGGTAGAAGATAAGTCTGTTCTAACAATACACTCAAACCAATTAACTCTACCGTATCACCAAGATTGAGTAGAAGATAAGTCTGTTCTAACAATACACTCAAACCGGCTTCATGGATGACTTCGAGAACATACTGTAGAAGATAAGTCTGTTCTAACAATACACTCAAACGGCTATACAGCAACTTTTGGCAATCATGGTGTAGAAGATAAGTCTGTTCTAACAATACACTCAAACCTTATACCGATAAACGGAAAGAACACAGGCGTAGAAGATAAGTCTGTTCTAACAATACACTCAAACGAACGCCATCAATATCATCCAAGGCCGTATGTAGAAGATAAGTCTGTTCTAACAATACACTCAAACTCAAAATCTCTTCCTTGTCCTCATTAGTCAGTAGAAGATAAGTCTGTTCTAACAATACACTCAAACTCTCCCTTACTCAGCAGCGGCCTTATCGAGTAGAAGATAAGTCTGTTCTAACAATACACTCAAACTTTATTTATCTTCGTCCAAAAGGTTAATAAGTAGAAGATAAGTCTGTTCTAACAATACACTCAAACCGAGGTGATGACTCCGAAGAAAGGTCAATGTAGAAGATAAGTCTGTTCTAACAATACACTCAAACTGATCATTGGTTTCTTTCTTGGCTTATTCTGTAGAAGATAAGTCTGTTCTAACAATACACTCAAACTCATTTAATGGCCCTCAACGACAAATAATGTAGAAGATAAGTCTGTTCTAACAATACACTCAAACTTCAGTTCGATAACGGAGAAGTATACTATGTAGAAGATAAGTCTGTTCTAACAATACACTCAAACGCACGTTCAGGGCAATTCCGATAGTTCTTCGTAGAAGATAAGTCTGTTCTAACAATACACTCAAACCCGCATTGGCCGACAAAATGAATGTGAGGGTAGAAGATAAGTCTGTTCTAACAATACACTCAAACAGAAGGCCGTGCTTGACGTCCTCAACAGCGTAGAAGATAAGTCTGTTCTAACAATACACTCAAACCGCTCCGGTTGTCACGAAAGACACTACGGGTAGAAGATAAGTCTGTTCTAACAATACACTCAAACGCGGTACCATCCCAGCTCCGGATAATTGAGTAGAAGATAAGTCTGTTCTAACAATACACTCAAACAAAGGTTAATAATCTTCTGGAAGCACCAAAGTAGAAGATAAGTCTGTTCTAACAATACACTCAAACCATTAAATGGTTCTATAGCGACTTCGTTTGTAGAAGATAAGTCTGTTCTAACAATACACTCAAACTGGCGATGTAGCCGGTGTCAGGCATGATCCGTAGAAGATAAGTCTGTTCTAACAATACACTCAAACGAAAGCCGACAACGCCGAAGCGGTGGCATGTAGAAGATAAGTCTGTTCTAACAATACACTCAAACTTCTCCAGTCACTGTGCTCGGTGGAGAATGGTAGAAGATAAGTCTGTTCTAACAATACACTCAAACAGTTCGGCAGTGATTCCGAAAAGTTCAAGGTAGAAGATAAGTCTGTTCTAACAATACACTCAAACCCAATTCCGTTGAAGAACCGATAGCCGAAGTAGAAGATAAGTCTGTTCTAACAATACACTCAAACTAAAGTATCTTATCTCACGGATGGTTCCCGTAGAAGATAAGTCTGTTCTAACAATACACTCAAACTTGAGTGAGAGGATCATTGCGGTTGTCGGGTAGAAGATAAGTCTGTTCTAACAATACACTCAAACTTACACCCCTATACCCCCAAAACAGGCGATGTAGAAGATAAGTCTGTTCTAACAATACACTCAAACCGCCCCTATGTTCGTCCAGTACCACTCCTGTAGAAGATAAGTCTGTTCTAACAATACACTCAAACGGAAGCGTTGGCAATCGTGAGATACGTGGGTAGAAGATAAGTCTGTTCTAACAATACACTCAAACTGGCTCAAAGGCTCTTTCCGGAAGCCGTGAGAGTAGAAGATAAGTCTGTTCTAACAATACACTCAAACTTGAATCGTTGGAAGTAAAGAATATCTTTGGTAGAAGATAAGTCTGTTCTAACAATACACTCAAACCGGCAGTGTGAGGTATCCTTTATCGGTTTTGTAGAAGATAAGTCTGTTCTAACAATACACTCAAACACGCTACCGCAACTTATCAACCTAAAAAGGTAGAAGATAAGTCTGTTCTAACAATACACTCAAACTTCTGTGCTTCCGACTTGAACTTTTCGGAAGTAGAAGATAAGTCTGTTCTAACAATACACTCAAACGAGAGTAGTAAAAACTAGGCATTGTTAGAGTAGAAGATAAGTCTGTTCTAACAATACACTCAAACATCAATAGTGGTGAAAAAATGGCATTTATTTGTTAAAACAACTCATATTTTAATCTTTTCTTATTTTTACTTCAACCGGAATCTCACAAAGATCCTCATCAATATGGATGATGGATTCCGAGGAATCAGGATGAGTTGGCAGATGGCTAGACAGCAAAACAAAATCCAGTTCCAAACTTCTCATGGATTCAACGAATTGAGCCATCTCTTTTTGGGAAAGCCAGTCATGGAGATTGACAAGGAAGAAAAGATTTGCTTTCGACAGAAAAGCAATCTTCTTGATGGATAGAATCAATCCCTCCAAGAAGGATGGATTCTCCTGGGCGGCGGTTACCGATACCAGCTTCAGAAGGTTTGGCAAAGAAATATCCTCGTCAAAAGCCAAAGGAAGAGAGTAATCATAAGTGATGCCTTTGAGGTAAGCCTCAATGGCATTGACCAAGACCTCATAATCTTCTTTTTGCTGCTGATTGATATGACTGGCGATATCTTTCTGAATGAGGGTGCTTTCCTTTTTCTCATCCAGCTCCACAGCCCAGGGATTATCGATGACATAAGCCACTTTCCCCAAGTCTGTTTCCTTATCATTGTCATAGAAAAGAAGATAAGGTTCGGCGTTAGCAATCTGGTTCTTGATACCCAAAAGATAATTCCGAAAGAATAACGGATTCTCGATGACCAGATTGTAGAATCGGTCCTTGCCCAAAATAATGTCTTGATCAATTTCCTTGTGTTTAAGGACTCTCATAATTCCACGACCCTCTTTTCATTGTCAATGACATCCGTCTTGAAATCCCCTTGCATGAAATCGATGCTGCTGAACTGCCTTTCCGTGACAGTGATCATGGAGACGATGCCCTTGGCCGGGACATGGTCCCGGATAACTCTTACCAAAGAATTGACGGAGGATTCATTGATGGAGAGCTTCACATAGACCGATTCCTGGAACATGATAAAGCCACTCTCCTTGAGAAACTTAACGAACTTCCGGTATTCTCTCCGCTGTTGAACTGTCTCCACAGGGAGGTCAAACATCAGCATGGAACGCATATAGCGGTTATTGCCCATGGAGGAAGGTAACCTCCAGGACTTCTTTCGGGGTGTTGTTTGTCAAAGCGGACAGTACGCTTAAAACATAGTTATGGATGGCATTCTCAAAGATGGTCGTTTTGCCGTCACAGAGGATTTCTTCGGCCAGAAGGTTCATCAACTGTGTTTTGAAGTTATCTTCGGTCATTTCGACGGTAGCCACCTTTTCATCGACAAAAGCCCGAAATGGCTCCATCAGATCACAGCCTAGATTAAACGGATTGGTTTCGCCGATATGATGAATCCCGAGCTGCGTCAGATAACCCGACCCTGAGATTTCCCGGTTAACTGCACCCAGCACCAGAGAATACCCATAGTTCAGGTAAGTATTCCGGATATCGGAATCCTTCCGCCGATCAAAATCCGGGCCGAAGAGATTGGCAAAATAGGTCTTGGCAGCGATGCCTTCCCGGTTGGTGGTATCCCCGGGAAGGACCTCATTAGAAAACTGAGTCAGGAATTGGTATCCCTTATCTGATTTCAGCTCATTTAGGACATAAGCTTGATTCCGTATCTTCTGACGGACAATGCTGGCCCAGACAGTATCCGCCGTCTCTTTGGGCCAGGCAAACTGCTTCTTGATTTTGGCTGACGTATCAAAACAAGCTGCATAAGGAAGGACCTCGCCCTGAGGGTTATGCTTGGAATCGCAGAGAAGAATCCGCACTTTGTGGTTGAGAAGCTCGGACATTAAGGCGGTGGTAATGCAGATTTGCTGATTCTCCAGTACTAATAAAGAGATGTCATCCAAAAGGATGCGCTTCTCTTCATCGGCGCGATAGACAAGATAACCTAATTGGGTTTCTAGCTTGCAGCGGGTGTTAACCTTGACAATCCGGAAACCCATGAATCAATCCTCCGGAACTGTGAATAGGACCGTCTCGTAGAAACCGGTAACGGACTGGGTGATGATCTTTGTACCTGGGATTAAGAACTTATTGAAACGTATTTTTCCTAATTCTTTGCTGAGTCCAAGTAATGAGAGGTCAACACTTATGCTCTTGCAGGCTAATAAAGAAATAATCCCATGGAGAACACGTATTTGATCAATCGTTGGAAGGGAAACGAAAATGGTTTTCTTAGTTGGTATGACTCTTAATGTGCTTGAAATTTCAGGAATGCAGGCGAAGCAAGGCTTCTTAAAGACAACGTCCGTAAAGTAATCAAAGAGCTTAAGGTTCCCTTCTTTGGTGATAACGGCCTTTCCTTCGATGATGGAATCCTGAGAGCCCTCATATTTTGTCAGATCCTTCGTTTGGTTGGCTTGAAGATTAGTGCCTAAAACTTTGCTGATAGATTTGCAGTAGGTCTGGTATTCTTTGGAAACCGCTAATTCGGAATAATTGGCATTCAACAGCGAAGAGCCACTCCGTCCACTGATTCTGAGACGGCAGTATCCAGTCTTCCCATCAGGCATCTTTGACGGAATTTCAACAACTGTCCCGATAAGTAACCGTGGGAGAATAATTACCGGGTCCTTTAGATTCAGTTTGCCGGCTGCATAGGTTAATTTTAGTTTCTCTTTTTCAGCATCTGTTTTCTTTTGAGCTAATTGGTAAGCTGGAATGGTTTCTAAACTATAGATTTTCTTATCCTTTTTTCCTGTTGAACGGACTAAGAAATAATAGGGTGAAGTAATGCTTGTATAGCCACCATACTTTTCTCCCCAGTTGTCAGCCCCAAAAGGCTGATTCTCTTTGAGCGGAATTTGTGAATTCCCACCCGCAGGAAGAATGGTTGTTTTGAAGAAACCAGGCTGAGTGTATTGCATTTTTGCCACAATTGGATCGTTGAGGCTCATATATTTTCGGACCAACGCCAAGGACGAATCCGGCGTGTCCTCTTCGATCCGGTTGCCCTGATCGTCGTAATGAGACTTGGGAGCCTTCCAGACACAGGTGTTGGTTCCTAAAATGTATTGGTCTCTCCAGAAAAGATGGTTGGCATCAATCTTCATGCCCTCATAGTAGGCTTTTCTTTCTTCCCAGATCTCTTTTGTAAAGCACGAAGAGAAAATCTTGTTGTAGACATTGCCGACAACGATGTTGAGATAGGCATCATTGGCGTGGTGGAAGTCATTGATATCCCGGCATTTGGTAAGACCGAAGGAAGCACGGAAATCCGACACAAGACCGGCCTTGGAATAGACAATGGTGGCGTCTTTGTCAATCTGCTTTAAGACATCGCAGGTAGCCTTGACGGCCTGATCCGTCATGGTGAGCTGACGGTTGACAAAGCCGACCTCTTCCTCTTCCGTCAGCGGCCTTGCCGGTGTCCGGAGGAGGCGCTCCATCTTCTCTTTCGGCATCAGGTAAGAACCCTTGGTCTTATCTGGACCTTTGATGCCATTGAGGACTTTGACAAACTTCCGACCTTCTTCCGACATGATGCCTTCCGGAATCGGATAATCATCCTGTTTCTTGTTGTTCAGACCTCGTTCCACTAGAACAGTATTGGTAAAACTGTCATCCTTGACCTTGGCCTGAGGGATGATGTGATCGATATCGTAGCCTTTGTCGAGATTCTCAAGGATGATAGGCTCTCCTGTGTAGACCGAGCGGCCCAGCTGCATGAAATAGAGGAACATCTTCTTGCTGCGAAGACTTTCATCCGTCTGATTGGCAAGCTTTTCCGCGACTTCTTCGTTGACAAAACTCTTGGCGGCATGATAAGCATCCAGCAACTGTTTCTTCCGGGAATTAGTACGCTGCTTTTTCTCATCCGGTTTGCGGGTGCATTCGACAAAATAGCGGTCAAAGGAAGAAATGTGGAGAATTTTCTTCAGCTCCTCAACGACACGGACGGTTTGCCGTAAGGCACGTTTCATATCCGGTGAGGCATACTCATCATCGATAATCTCGTCCAAAGACAGATCCTGAGTCTCATTCTTGGCTTCTACCTGCTTTTTGAAATCATAGGCTTTATTGGTCTCATAGATTTCCATGAAGTTCTGAGGCGTCTGACGTAAGAGATCCATGATCGAATAGTCCCGGGTTTCTCCGGTGGTCTGATCGACCAACTCCTGATGAATCCCTTCTAAGAGCATCCGGGACATCTTGCCCCAGCCTGAATAAGGGAGATTGACAAAATAGCGCTTCTGATCCGCGGTCAGATCGTATCTCTTTAACCGATCCGCAATGACGGACTTGTCCTCAAACATCGTGATGGTATAGATGATTTCTTCGGCTAAGGCTTTCTTCTTCTCATCCTTGTAGAAATCCGGGCCGAAGCCTTTCGGATTGGCCATATCGATATAGGAGGCTAAGGAAGCATGAAGATCAGGATCATCAACGGCCACTCCGTTGCGAGTGACCAGTGCGACATCGGCCTTGTATTTTTCCTTTAAGGCTGCCTTGATGGCCGATGCTGATACCTTTTTGATACGGAGATAGACATTCTCCATCAGATACTTTTTGTCTTCAGGCGTAATCTTTTCGCCATTGATCAGCCAATTGTTGACCTCATTGAGGAAAACAAATTCGGAATAGAGCAGGGAGAACTTAGGCAAGGTTTCTTCACCGTAAAGATAAGTGCAGGAGTTCTTCATCCGCTCGATGAAAGCCTGTTCTGTCTTTTCCTTATCGATGACATCATCAAAATTCCAAGGGGTGATCTTCACGTCCGAAACCTTCCGGACCGCCCACTTGTTGCTTTCTTTTCCCTCTTCAGCAGGATCCTGGGATAAAGGTCCGACATAATAAGGGATACGGAACTTCAGGATGGAGACAATCTTATACTCCTTAGGCTTCTCTTTCGAGCATTCTGCTAAGAAAGGATAATAGGCTTTCTGATTGTCGATGATTTGAATCAATTCCGTTTCATTGAGCTGATAAGGGAAGACACCGTTGACTCGGGAATTCTGCCGCGGCAGGAACGTATTGCCATCCATGGCCGCCCCGATATCAAGTAGCTTCTGCTTGTCATCAGGATGCTTCCAAGCAAAGGCGGCATTGTTGACTTTATCAAACGGAAGATCTTTCCGGATAACACCATAAAGATCTTCGGCAGAGGTCGAATGTTTTACGGATTCTTCTTTCTTTCCTACCTTGTTAAAGCCGACATAGTTGGCATAATTTTTGATTTCCTTGCCATCTTTGTCCTTGATTTTTCTGAAGAAATCATTGTAACGGGTGGGCGCATACTCCTTATAGAGCTCTTTGAGCTCTTTGAGTTGGTCTTTGTGGGTGTCGTAAATAGCCACCATAGCTTCCGAAAGAGATGGTTTGCCTTTAAGGAGATTAACAAGGATTCGATAATCGTAAATCTTCTTGGCAGTCAGAATCATTTGGGCTCGATTATCGCCAATGGCATTGGCTAAGGTCGGAGCCACGGTATCATCAAAGTCATCGCCTGTGAAATCAATCTTGATATCACCGGTAGCCTCATCAGGGAGGTCATCAAAAAGTCCACTGAGTTTGCTGGAAGACCCATTGATGAGCTTTAACAAGGAAGAGCGAAGGTCTTTGCCCGGTTTATAGGCAAATATTTGTGACTCTTGTTCGAGAAGTTCTTGCCGTTTGGTTAAAGTCTTAAATACTTCCATCAACCGCTTTGCCCGGTCCTCATCGCAGTTAAAGCAATCCACCGGATCCGCACTCTCATCAGAATCCTCAGGAGTAGCCTCGGCTTTAAAACAGTCATCCAAGGTTTGGAAAGCTTGGATGAGGGTGGCCGTATCGCTACCGATGGATTTGGTTCCCATCTCATAAAGGAAATTGCCCCGGTATTTGATCATATGGGCCATGACGAGATAGATTTCGCGAAGATCGTATTGCTTTTCAGGGTGCTGAAGCATCTCAAGGCGAAGATGATAAATGGTGGGATACTTCTTGTAGAAGCTGGCATCATTGAGCTCTTTGCCATTGAAGAGAAGATAAGGATCTTTGCAAGTATCCGGTTTGTCTTCTTGATGGAGAGCAGAATTATTCAAACGGTCAAAGAAATTCGGATCCAGCTTCTGCATAGCATCGTTAAAGAGACCTTGCAGCAGGACCACACGCCACCTACGCCGAGCAAGACGCCGACGGTTAGAGCGATTCATCCGCCGATCGGCTGCCGGAGAGGCTTCACCGAAAAGCCGGGCTCCCCATAAATGCTTTCCTTGTTTCCGGATAACGTGATAATCCCTGTCGGTAACACACCAGCCCACGGAATCGGTCCCGATATCCAGCCCTAAGAAGTACTTCTTCTGATCCATGATTGACAATTCCTTTCTGTGCCCGTATAATGAAGCTGTTCTAACAAACGAGTTCAAATAAGCAGAAATGCCAGAACCTCGGCCTGCGTTGGCGGGCACTTATTCTCCTCAATCGGGAGAATTTTTTATTGCTCATTTATTGTACCATAAATTTTCAGTTTTTTTCACGTTCTTTTTTGTCTCACTTTTGCTGAAAAAATTGAGCTTTATTGATTATTTAAGATTGTTTAATTTAATTTTATTTATTTCTTTTTATTTAGTTCTAATGCTTTATATTTTGTTTATTCTTATTTAATATCTAATATTTATTATTATTCTATAATCAATAAAGCTCAAAAACCCTGACTTTTCTTTGGCCCAGCTCTTGACATCATTTCTGGTGTATCCTTTTTTCGTTTCGTTTATAATATTTCCAACAAAAGCGCACCCTCGTGCGTATTAAAGGTGAAGGGAAATGGAAACCCAACGGATCAACGAACTCGCAGGCCTCATGAAAAAGGACGTCAACAGCTCCTTTGATGAGTTCTACGAGTTAACCAAAAAAGCCGTCTACCTCAACCTGGCCTCCTTTATTCCCTCCCGGAATATCTGTGAAGACCTGGAACAGGAGACGTATCTCAGGTTTCTGGATTCCCTTCCGAACTTCGATTCCAGCAAATCCGCATTAGGACTCCTCTATGTCATCTCCCGGAACTTAGCACTCAGCTATCTTCGGGATCATAAACGGGAAGTCTCCTTAAGTCAGTTTGAGGACTACGACAACTACTTCGAAGGCAACGCTCTCCCTCCCGATCCGGATGG
The DNA here is from genome assembly GCA_022647725.1 of Bacilli bacterium. Lineage (GTDB taxonomy): Bacteria > Bacillota_I > Bacilli_A > RFN20 > CAG-288 > Enterosoma. The sequence goes on along the minus strand of JALCLG010000001.1, from coordinate 210,829 downwards.
CGAAGCCTTCTATCTGGCTAGGAAAGTGCTTAAAGACCGGGAATATCAGATTGTCTTGCTCCATGCCGGACAGGGACTCACCCATCAGCAGATAGCCGATGAATTGCATCTCCCCTTAGGAACCGTGACATGGACGTATAACAATGCGTTGAGGAAAATCAGAAAGGAGGCAGACCATGAAAAGAAACATCGACACTGATCTGAGTATCGAACAGCGCCTTTTCAGCTCGGCTTCCCAGGTCGAGGTCAAGACGACCTCGGCTCAGATCCTGAAAGCCTATCAGGCCAAGCCTCAGGAAAAGAAAGACATGAGCGAATCCGCTTCCCCGCTGTATACCAAGCTTTGGGTGAAGATTGCCCTTCCTTTAGGCTGCACGGCCTGCGCCTGCGCCATCGGCCTGGGCACCTATTTCGGAACGCTTCCCAAGACCGTCTCCGAGGATGTTCCGCTGCTGACCAACGTCTCGTCGAAGCTGCTTTATGAAGTCAATGCGGCGACCCCGTTCATTCTGGCCGAAGCCGATGGCGGTCAGACCGCCTTGGCCAGCCAGCTTTCAACCTCGGCCCGCTTGTTAGCCCGACAGGCTCCCAAGCTGGAATCCGGCGATGGGGATTCCGGTCAAGGCCCGTGGTGGGACGATGACGGCAATGACAGCGAGGATGGCTGGGACGACGGGTTTGGCGACCCGCATGAAGGGTTCGGACCGAATCAGCCTCATCCCGGTGACAACCAGCAGGATAATGCTGCTCTGGATGACATTGCCTTAACTTATCAGTATCTCAACAGCAAGATGGTGACGATCTCATCGGATAGCGATCCCACCTTTGCTGAAACCAGCTACTCCTATGACAATGCCTCCTTCGATTATGTCTATAAGGATAAGAAGAACCGTTACTCCTATTATCTCGACCACGACCCCAAGTCTACCAACAAGGAAAGCTTCAGCGGCGTCTATGTCACCAGCGCGAAATCCTTCCTGACGCAAGGAAAATTGGAAAACCAGACCCATGTCCATCTTTCGATGAATCTCACCTCGACCTTAGGGCTTGTCATTCAAGAGAAAACGGGACTTATCTCCAGTGAGAACAGCCGCTTTGTCTTCACCGAGACCCAGGGCACCAAGACGACTGCTTTCGAGTCGGAAACCGATAACCACAGCACCTCTAAAGAGCGCGGCACCCTGATCCATATCGGCAAGACCGTCTCCGTCTCCGGAACCATCACTCAAAGCTACACTTATTCTGCCCGGGAGGACGAGGACCATTCCTATGCCATCAGCTATACAAGGACGACCGGTACCACAACTCTTTCAGGAACGATGATCCGTTCCCATAAGGACAACGGTCAGACCGTCTTCAAATTCGAAGATCAGGATTACAAATATTACATCTGATTCAGCCTGAAGCAAGGCCCAACAAGGATGGCTTCCGGAAACGGAAGCCATTTTTTTGTAACTTTTTCCAATAAAGGGGTTACCTGATGGGTATTAAGTATGAAGGCGAAGAACTCATGAAAGGAGTTTACAAGATGAAAAAGCATGTATTCGTTCTGACATCCGTTGCTGCGTTAGCATCCTTAGCGATGATTGGCTGCTCCAATGCCACGTCCAACGTGACCTATACAGATAGCAACATGACCGCGACCGAGACGGCCGATACCCTGTCCTTACAGGTCGCCAGCGGTCTCAATCTGGGAAGTCTCTTCCTTGGCAATGGTACTGTGACGGCCAAGAATGCTATCAAGTTTGCCAATGATACCTCGACGACGGATCCGGTTTCGACGGCAACCTCCAGTTCCACCGAGACCGATGATGCTGAGGATGCCACGACCCTTTTAACCACCGATGAGATTGCCACGGTCACCAGTGTCATCCCGCAGGCCGATATGATGCTGATCAATGAGACGACCGGCTTCACTCTGACGGCGACGACCTCGGATAAGACCGACTATGCCTACCGGGAAACCTTAGCCTTTACGGGTCTGGATGGCAAGGCTGTCTCCTATGATCTCTATTACAACGAAGTTGCCATGGAAGACTGGGATGAAGGTGATGTCTATGATACGCATCATGACACCGAGACCACGGCCGATGATGTCGAAGGCGACAAGAAGGGTCCGGGCCATGGCGGCCATGGCGATCATGGCGGTCAGCCGGGAGGCAATCAGGGCGGAACGATGCCGGGTGACCAGGGCGGAACCCAGCCGGGCGGAACGGGTACCAGCACAACCGAGCCTGGCACTTCCACCGGTACCAGCGATACCGGAACCGTCGATACCGGTGCCAGTAAGAAGCCGGCGATTCATTTTGCTGATTCGGCCAGTGCCACGGATCCGACTTCCTCAGATACCAGCACGGATCCGACGACCAGCACTTCCGGTGAAACCGAGAGCGATACGGAAGAAGATCACAAGCATCATCATCCGGATCTCAGCAAGGTCATGATGAAGGGCGTCACCACCGTTGAGGATGTCACTTATTACTTCGAAGGCGAGCGGATGACGATGACCAACGACAGCCATGCCTGGGAAGGCATCGGCTTCCGTCTGACTACCGTCGAGGATGACTATTCCAACTCCATCTTCATCTTCCATAAGAACAAGACCTCGACCAAGAACGGTGAGACCACTACGTCAGAGCAGTTTGTCTACCGTGTCATCACCGATAGCAAGGTTACCTTGGACTTTGAGATCAAGAAGCCGAGCAACGGCCATGACAAGATCACCTATGTCCTTGATGAGAAAGAACTGACCTTCTTAACCCGGGATGTCTATCTCAACACCGAAGGCCACTATGTCGTTGTCTATGTCAACGATGTCCGCGATGCCTCGCTGGTCTATGTCCGGACGACCAACACTGATAACTCCTATTCCTATAGCTTAGTGACGCTGTAGTTTCATCCTACAATTTCCATAGGAGAGGCAGAAATGCCTCTCCTTTTTGTATCACTGAAAAAGCCTAGCCTCCTTTCCGGAGACTAGGCTTTCAGTTAGCTTGGGTTCTACGAGATTCGGATTAGTGACGATAGTGGCTATAACCGCCACGATCATCGCTCGAACGGGAATCATCACGATCCGAATGGCCGTAACCGCCACGATCGCTGTGACCATAGCCGCCACGGTCGCTGTGACCATAGCCGCCACGATCGCTGTGGCCGTAACCGCCGCGATCACTATGGCCGTAACCGCCACGATCCGACGAACCATAACCGCCGCGATCACTATGACCGTAACCGCCACGGTCGGAATGACCATAGCTGGAAGAATGATCGGAAGCACCATAGCCGCCACGGTCGCTGTGACCATAGCCATGATCGGAATGGCCATAACCGCCGCGATCACTATGACCATAGCCGCCCCGGTCAGAATGGCCGAAACCATGTCCGCCGAACGAACGATGTCCGCCAAATCCGCCACGGGAAGAACGATCCTTCTTCTCGGAGAGTTCAACGTGAACTTCGCGTTCGTTGTACATCTGACCATTGACCTTGTCTAAGACTTCCTGAGCAACGGTCTTGGGAAGTTCGAAGAAGGAGAAGGTATCCTTGAGATACGCATCCGTGAAATCCTCGACCTTGACGGACGGAACGTTCTTGATGACGAAATCCTTCAGCGTATCGGCCTCCAGACCATCGGCTTCGCCGAGGTTGATGAAGAAACGCTGAACGGTGGAATTGTCATCCTCAGCTTCGCCATTATCAGAAGCAGCAGCCTTGAGGGTCTTATCCATCTTGGCCTGCAGATTGGAGTTCTCATCGATGGCGTCACTTAAAAGAACGAACATGACGCAAGCGGCAGTCTCGGTCGGATCCTTGACGGTATCCACGGTCTTGACGCTGGCGACAACCTTAGCGAACATATCCTCATAACGGGTCAGATTGGCCTTGGAGGCGATGTCTTTGGCCTGAGCGGCGATGGCATCGATATCCATGGTCATTCTCGTACTCGTATTGGGCTTTTCCTCGGTCTCCTCTTCGTTAGCTTCCTCAGCCACCGGAGCCTCGACCTTGACTTCTTCTTCAGCCGGAGCCTTGTCCTCAGTCGTTTCAATAGGTTCTTCGGACTTGACAGCCTTGGCCTTCTTAACAGCCTTTGCTTTCTTCACGGTCTTCTTAGGTTCTTCGGCAATCACCGGAGTCTCTTCGACCGCTTTCGTCTCTTCCTTGTCAGCAGCAACAGCCGTCTTCTTACTGGTCTTCTTAGTCATAATGTTTTTACCTTGTATCTCTCGGAGCCTGTCCGTTGGAGATTCCTTTTCAATTGTTTTCGTCTTCGCACGCCTGATTCGCTATGATTTGATTCTTGCTCGCCTACGTTTTTTGGTCACGTCTCTGTTTCATTAGTTCTGCTTTCCTTGGCTTTCGTTAGCCAAGAGCAGGTTTTCATTAACATCCGATGGTTTTCCGCACTGTGTTATCTCTCTTGGCTCACGCGATTTCTGCTTTCTTACGAGCAGACAGCCAAGAAGCGAGCTAATCTTTTTCCGCTGATGATTCTTTTCTGATTTTTTCCTTTCCGGACGGTTTCTTCATTTAAGCACGGTGCAAAGGCAACGGAAGTGCTTAACGAAGCAAAACGTCTGTATTCTTTCTTTTTCAAGGATGATGGCATTCCTGTTTTGCCCGCGGGTAAAACGACCGTCATCTTTTTGAAATGCGGTTTATCATATCACAACCTCAATGAAAAAACACAACAATCGTATAAAAGCGCAACCATTCCTTGATTTAAAGGCTCTTTGCTACTTGCTGTTCTCGTAATTGATCATCTCATACGTCGTCCCGGTCACACAGTTAGCAGTGATGCAGTTAGCAATCGCCGCTTTAAGTTCATCGTAGGTGGCACTGGAGACATCCACCTTGGTCTTATGGTCGCTTTCCTTGTCGCTCAGCCCCAGCTTCAGGGTATAGACACCCCAGGAAGTCGTCCAGTCCCCGGTGGCGATGGCTTTGTAGTTCCAGATCGTCCAGGAGTAGTTCCGGTTATCGAAAAGATTCATTCCGGCCTTCCAGGCAGCTTTATCCTCAAAATAGGTGAACTCTCCGATATAGACCGGAACATTGTAATCCCGACCCATGTTCTTCATATCCATATAGTCATAGTAGAGCAGATAGGGCAGCTTATCGGTATACCAGTTGTACCAGTGATACTCATACTGAATGTTGGCCCAGCTGTAGTCATCGGGATTCGGCAGAGCCGTAAAGTCCCAAGCTCCTTCCATCGTGATCACATGCCGGTCCCCGGTAGCGCGGATGGCCTCATAGATCTTGTCATAGACGGCCCAGACGGTCTTGTCCGTGGATCCGCCGTAGGTGGACGTCGGCTCATTGATGAGGTCATAGCTGGCAATGGCCTTGCCTAACTCCGGCAGGGTCGCCGTATAACGGGTGGCAATCGTGGTCCAGAGACGGATGACGGCGTTGACGGCATCGGTGTTGTTCCAGAAGGCCGCACCCTCACTTTGTAGCCCGGAATGTTCGTAGCCGTTCTGACTGTGCGGGCAGCCATGGAGATCCAAGACCACATAGAGGTTATTGGCCTTGGCATTGCCGATGAACCAATCCAGATACATAAAGGCTTCGCCTTCGGATTTGACGGAATAGTCGTCATTGAGGATATCCCGCCAATAGAAGGGGAGACGGATCGTATTCATCTTCAGGGTATCATGGACGATGGCAAAGTCGCTCTTGGAGAACCAGGAATAATGGTAGTCCTCCAACAGTTCCTTTCCTTGGCTTTCACTGAGGTTGGGATTGGCTTTCAGTCCCGCCAGGAGCTGCTCCTGGTTGAAGTCCGGGTAGGAGACAGTACCGTTACTGTCGGTCTTATAGCCATCGCACCAGAAACCCAGCCAGCCTTCATTGACGAGGGTATTGCCGGCATTGACGCCTTTGAGCTGGATGCGGTTGCCATCCTTGTCATAAAGGCTGCGGCCCTCGGCTTGGATCAGACCGGTGTCATTGGTGATGGTCTCCGGGCCTTTGTTGACCGAGTAGGTATGATGATAAATTGATACCGTGGCCAGAAACAGGGCCGGAATCATCAGAATCACGACGATCACAATCAAAACAATCTTCAGGACCTTATGCTTCTTTTTGGGTTGGGAAATGGGTTGGTTGACCGGTTCTTCCGTTTTGGTTTTGTCATCCATAGGAATTCCTTCCTCCGCTAGGTCTATTTTACCACGTCAAAAGGCCGGGCGGAGTGACGGAAAGAGACTTCTCAGGCCTCAATCTTCCGGGTGGTGCCGTCTAACAGAGAGTAAAGATAGCCGGTTGCCGGCTTAGCGAAGGCACGGCTGGCAAAGTCAAGGTAGACCTTGACCTGCTGGTCATAGGCCTCATCATCCAGGTGCTTGGTCTTGTAATCGATGACGACGATCTTATCGGCATAGACGAGCAGGAGATCGAGGACACCCTGGGTGCCCTTCTCGGAATCGACAAACGGATACTCCTTATAGATCTTGGCGTTAGCAACATCGGCCATCAAAGGGGTGGCTAAGAAGCGTTTGACGATGGACTGATACTCGGCTGGAATAGCGGCATAATCCGGATTCTTGAAGTCCGTGACTTCCATGACGAAGTGCATCCTTGTACCGAAATCCAGTGCCTTGCGGTCGCTTAACAGAGACAGCTTCTTGCTGGCCCGGTGGATTTCGACGGTCTCGGGCTTAGCTAGCGTCAAGGTATGGACATTCAGACTTTGCTGCGGCGCCGGCTTTTCGGCAACGATAGGATCCGGACCTAAGGTCTCGGGATCGGCGTAGCGGTGATTGAAGTCTTCGTTCATCAGGAAGGGCTCAAAGAAATCATCCAAACTTTGATCCTTCAGCTTTTGCTCATCCGGAACAGGCGTGCCGAAGGCACAGAGATAAGGAAGAATATCCTTGGCCGGTATTGCCTTCTTTTCGGCTTCCGTCAGGGCTAAGAAATCCGGAACGAATTCATAGCCGAAGGCCTGATAGGAAAGCTTAAGATCCGCAAAACTAAGCCCTGCGGAAAGATACTGCTCATAGAGCGTCTTGAACGGATGCAAACTCGGATCATGGACGAGATCCAAGGCATTCTGGTAGCCAAGCATCTCGGTGGCAGCGATGGTTTCTTTGGAGACGGGCTCTTCGGCCTCGGCCTCAGCAAACTCCTTGCCTGTCTCGGAAAGGGAGTAGCCCGTTAAGGAAATCAAGGCTTTTGTCATTCCGAGGCCGAGCTTTTTGGTGTTGGTCTCGAAAGCAAGAACCGTCAAAGCCCAATCGGCAAAGGGCATGGCTGGGACGACCGTGTCCAGCAATCCCATCAGCTGGTCGGCAGAAATCTTTTTGGCATGGTAATTTTGGTTAAGGACACCAAAAATCCAGGCTGCCAGATTTTGGGGAGGGAAGCCAGTCACCGGAGTTCCGGTAAAGCCGTCATCCAGATCCTGAATCAGTTGCTGACGGGTGTCGGGATCCGGATTCTGATCCTCATCGGTCAGAGTATCCAGAGCTGCTCGTCCTTTGTCGGAGAGATGGTACCCTAAAAGACTGTCCAGGAGCAGGTACTGATCGATGAAAGCAGAGTATGAGATGAGTTCTCCTAGCATGCCTGAACGGAACTCCTTTTCCGTCAGGGATTTATCGCTCTTGCCAGTATCCTCTTCCGGCAGTCGGACCGGTTTGCAGTCATGCGGAATCTCCAGACCTTGCTTTTCCATATCGTCACGCAGCTGCTTGAAGGTAAACTTCTGCTTAGCAGGGAAAGTTGCCTCAAGGAAAGTGTTCGGAAGAGTGAAACCGATGATTTTACAAAGCTGCTCAAAGGTGGTGCAGTTGATCTGGTGATTCAGGTAGAGGTCAAACCAATGGCAGACCAGGAGAATCGGCCGGGCCTGAGTCGGGTCACAGGTCGCTAAGACGGCTTTCATCGCCTGAGTGATCTGTTCATCTCCTAAATTGGCAGCAAGACTCTCGTTCTCAGTGACGAAGATCAGCTTCTCCTTGGTCCGGGTCAGCTCGACATAGAAGAGGCGGATCTTTTCGGAAATATCTAACGCCATCTCCTCATCCTTGTTCATCATCTGAAGAGGATTCTTCATCTTCGGAATCGGCAAGAAGAGACCGCAGGTCTTGGAAATGCCGTGGGACATTTTCAGATCTTCTTCGTTGAAGGCTTTGTTAAGTCCGGAGAAGTAGATGATGGCAAACTCCAAGCCTTTGGATTTATGGATGTTCATCAGCCGGACGGAATCGACATCCGAGCCGGTCGCGGATAAGGTGATCTTCAGCTGATACTGGTTGACATACTTGAGGTAAAGGATAAAGTCATCCAAGGTGTAGTCGAGGTGGCTCATCTGTTCAAACATCCCTAAGAAGGTATCCAGATACCGCTCATTGGTCTCGACATCGCCTAAGGCCAGGAAACGGGAATACATGCCGATGGCAAAGACGGCCTTCTTGAATAACTCATAAGGAGGGATGTCCGGATTGGTCTTCATCAAGTCTTCAAGCTGCGTGACCAGCGGATCGCTAGGGTAGGCTTTGGCCTTGGAGATGCTTAGCAGCTTCTCGTCGCTGTAGCCATAGAGGAAGGATCGTCCCAGCGACAGGAAAGCATGGATGAAATCAGGACTTTCAAAGTCCTTGTTCTGAATGGCCTTCAGCATCACCAACAGCGATGTGCAGACTTTGACGACATCGTTCTCACGGATGTTGTCATCATTCTCGACATAAAGAGGAACGTGGTGCTGGTTGAAGACTTTGGCATAGGTGTCAAAGGCACTGCCACGGTCCATCAACAGACAGAAATCCGAATACCGGCACGGACGTAAGACCGGCTTGCCGTCTTTGAAATCCATCACCGGATAATGGCTGTTGATTTTGCTGATGATGTCTTTGACGATGACCGTGGCCTCGGCTTCCGGCCGGTCTGCTGCTTTCAGACTGCCTTTGGGAGAGCCGCTTCCATAGACCAGCACATCGGCATGATGGTTAAGACTGGGATCATCGGCAACGTCATAAGCCTTGTTACCGAAGCAGATCAGATGGCCTTCACGGTAGTCGGCTCCGCCGACTTCCTTGGTCATCAGATTCTTGAAGATGCTGTTGATATCCGTCAAGACCTCTTTGCGGGAACGGAAGTTGGTGTTGAGATCAATGGCCCGGCCTCCCTGATGGTTCTTGTAGGCATCATATTTGGCCTGGAAGAGATCGCAGCGGGCATTCCTAAAGCGGTAGATGGACTGCTTGATATCGCCGACCATATAGACATTGTTGTTGCCGATGGTGGCAATGAAGTCATCCTGGAGGAAGGAGGTATCCTGATATTCATCGATCATGATGGTCTTGAGGTTGGCCTGGATCTCGGCCCGGACGGCAGGGTTCTTCTTGACGAGGGACAGAGCCATCTTGGCGATATCCTCGAACTGGTAGACCTGGTATTTCGCCTCATAAGCGGCTAAACGGCGGTTCAGTTCCTTGGTTGCCTTCACCAAAAATTCAGCATAGGGCTTATCTTCCTGATGACGCTTCCGCCAGCTAGCTTCGCTCGGCGGCAGGGGCTTCAGGAATTTGTTGACGTTATAGCGGCAGCCCCGGAAGCTGTCTACCATGGCTTCCTCTTCAGCCGACATCCCTTTAGGAACGTTGACTCTCTTGCCTTTGGGCCAGCCCGACATCAGCTCATCATAGGTCTGGGCGGAAAGGAAATCCTGGAACACGTCTTCAGCCGCTTCCTGAATGGTCGGGGCATTCTTCTTGCTGCTGGAGGGAATCTGGGGAAGATCCTTTATGGCTTTGGCAAGCTCATCCCGCTGCTCCATCACCTTCGCCGTCAGATAAGCGGATACTTTTTCCTCGAAGCTTTGACAGTAATACGTGTCAGCAAAGGAATCGAGATAAGCCTCGCTGTCGCTTTCCAACGTGGCCTTCTCACTCATCTCCAGACACAGGTCTTCCAGGAGATCGTCATTCTTGAAGCAATAGGTTTTCGTAAAAGCTTCAAGAACAGGATCTTTGGCCTGGTAGGCTTCCTCAAAGATGGCACTGATCATCGTCCGCTTGCGGACGGCAAGAATGCCATCGTCGACGATGGCAATATCGGGTGAGACGTTGAGCAGGAAGTGATATTTCTTGACCAGCGACAAGGCATAGGCATCAAAGGTGGTGATGACACAGCGGTCCACGCTCAAAGCACCGTCATTCAGACGCTGATACATGGCTTCCAGTGACTTCTTCTTTTCCGGATCGGTTTCCTTGGCTGATGATTCTTTGACGGCGATAGCTTCCTTAGTGAGCGCCTTGCGGATTCGCTCCTTCATTTCCCCGGCGGCTAAGCGGGTGAAGGTCAGGATGATGAACTGATCCAACGTAAAAGCCTTCTCTTTGATGAGATAAATGACTCGGGCGGTCAAGACCGCCGTCTTGCCGCTGCCGGCACCGGCCGAGACTATCACATTCTCGCCGACGGCCTCAATGGCTTCCTGCTGCTGTCGTGTGAAATTCATGCTTCTTCCTCCTCATCGTCACCCTCATCTTGCGCAGGAGTGCTGGGAACGATGGTGATGATATCGTCCGGCGTCGTGAAACAGATATCCTTGCAAGGACAATAGAGGCAAGGCAGTCTGCCATTGCCGAAGACTTTCGGTGCAATGACAAAGTTGCCTTGACGGATAGAGTCCGTTGTTTTCTTGATTTGTTCTTTCGTCAATGTCAGCAAGTCAGCAAAGTCCTGAGCGGAGAGAATCCCACCCCTGTTGCGTCCGCTGCCGAGGGTGTTATCCGTCAGCGACAGGCCCGAAACGTAGGCACTGCCTTTGAGGACTTTGCCGGTTTCAGGATCCAACCGAGTTCCTAACGTGCCATCAAAGGCCTTGACCCGCTCCACATTGTCGAGGGTCATGCCTCTCAGGTCATAGGGGCAGGTGCTGGTCTGCAGATCCAGCGGCTTCATCAGCACGTTCTGGATGTAAAGACCGGTTAAGGTATAGTCGGGATAAAGGGTATTGGCGACAAAGGCATAAAGGGGAAGCTGGAGACCCAAGCCGACCTGGTTCTTATCATGGTTCTTGCTGAGTTCAAGTTCCGTGTCATCCGTCTTGTAGTCGACGATGACGAGGGACTTGTTGGCCGTATCGATCATCTCCTTATCGAGTCTGCCGGTGAAGTAGGTGTGATCATCGAGCTGGATGTTGACTTCCTTCTCGGCTTCAATCGTGGTATAGAGCGAGGTCTTCAGGAACTCTTTGTTCTTGCTGATGACATCAAGAACCTGCGGCAAGAGCATTGAGATGAAGAACTTGTCCTTAGCGGTGACAAAGGTCTTATCGATGGCCGGCTGATAGTCTTCCAGGTGGATCTCCTTGGTGACGGAATCCTGTAGGATCTGATGGAAAAGGCTTCCTAAGGAGCTGCCGAAGGTATCCTCAAAGACATTGGCTTTGAGAGTCCGTTTCACGAAATACTGGAACGGGCAGGTGTTGTATTCGTTGATCTGGGAATAGGAGAGGACAAGTTTACCCTGATCGTCATAGCCTTCAATGGGTTTGAAATGATGATCATAGCTGCGATACCCCAGCTCCTGATCGGTATAGAAGTTCAGGACCGGCAGGACCAGGGAATAATCGCTGAACTGATCCTTCTGGATGGCGACCTCCCGACGGGTATAGGCTAACGAGTAGCGGTCTAAGCCACGGTCACCGGCTTTCTCACTAAGCCCGAGCTTAAGAACCAATAAGGAGGGATAGAAGACCTGCTTATCGAGTTTGGCTTTGTAGGTGATGGTGAGGTTCTTGGTCGACTGAATGAAGGAGGAGACTTCCTCTTCCGAGATGGCACTTAAGGTCGCGGCATCATTAAGACCCAGACTTGCTTTCTCCTTATCCGAAAGAAAGTCCGTATCCTGGGAGACGACCGGATAGGTCCCTAAGCTGAAGCCCAGCATGAAGACATAATCCAAGGGCGTGGCCTCAAAGGAGCTGTCCACAAACGAGATAGACTCGTTGTCGGCTTCTGGAGAGGAGAGGGCTGTCTTCTTGGCCTCATAGGTCAGCAATTCCTGATAGTCGTCGCCGCTTAGACCTAAGGGGGCCAGCTTCGAAAGGACACTGACCAGCCTGTCTAAGGCGTGGTAGGTATCCGAGATTGTCTCCAAAGAAAGCTGATTGTAGGCATTCTCGACATCCGACGAGCCTAGCAGCGTGACAAAGCGCTGATAGATCGGGGAATCATAGAGGCTGAAGCGTTCCGGGAAAGCAATGGGATAACCATAGGACTGAGCCATCTTCTCTAACGGCAGGGCATAATCCTTGCTCGGCGTATAGAAGAAGATATGACTGAACGATATCTTTTTCTCCACCAAGGCACCGATCTGGTCAAAGACATAGCCGAGCTCATCGTTGAGAGAAGCAAAATCCAGGACTTCATGCGGATAAAAGACGGATGCTTCTTCCTCAGGGTAGGTAAAAGATACACCGATCCGGTTCAGCAGCAGCGGAATCTCTTTGTCCTTCCTGGAATAGCCAAGAACAAACACGTTCTTTCCCTTGAAAAGCAGCGGGAAGAGCGGATTGGTCTTCAGCAGTCCTTGCTGACTAAGCTCGTCTTTGAAAGCCAAGAGCTGGGCTAGCTTCTCATCGCTGGCCTTGGTGATGAGGGGAAGGTTTCTTAGGATCTCTTCGCTGTTAGCCAGGGAATAGTCCTTGTTCTTGTGAAGATACCAGACGGCCGAGAGGTCATAGGTGAACGTCAGTCCTTCCAAAAGCTCCTCCTTGGAGAGGAACTTCAGCGACTTCTCGGGGCAGGTATCACTGAGTTCCTGAACCAGTTCTTTTTTGAGAGCACTGGGGCAGAGAACCAGGCTATTATCCGAAATCTTGGATATATCCATGACCTATCCTCCTAAGAGACCAGGGTCAAGGTGGACCCTTTGGTTGTCTTCTCAACATCAATCCGGCAAGGAATGCAGTCCTTCAATGTCTCAACATGGGAGATGATGCCAATCAGGCGGTGGCTGTCCTGGGAAAGATGAGTCAGGATTTTGATGGCACCGGCCAGACTTTCCGGATCTAACGTACCGAAGCCTTCATCGATGAACATCGAATCCAGCTCAATGCCACCGGCTTTGGCTTGGATGATTTCGGAGAAGGATAACGCCAAGGCAAGACTGGCCATGAAGGATTCGCCGCCGCTTAAGGAAGAGACCGGCCGGATCTTGCCGGTATTGGTATCCAAGGCATCGATGTCGAGACCGAAGTGGCCCGTTCCCTTAAGAGGTTCAGCCCGGCGGTAAAGGTCGTAGCGGCCTTCCGTCATGGCGTTGAACTTCTTGCTGGCACTGGCCAAGATCTCATCAAAGATCTGTGCCTGATAATAGACTTCAAAGTCGAGCTTCGTTCCGCCTTTCAGCTGTCCGGAAGCGGTGTTGCTTAACTGATGAAGCTCAACGGCTTTCTGATAGGCCTCCTGATAAGACGAAAGCTGAGAATCAATATCCTTGAGGCAATGGTCATTGTCGTCAATCCGGGTTTTCAACGTGGTATAGGCTTCTGAAGCAACATTGGCATCATCCTTGGCAACTTGATCATCGGCAGAGAAAGTGGATTCATCCTGAAAGACCAGTTTATCGTAACCGTTCTTCAGGCCGTTCTGATAGAGACTGTCCTGTCCGGCTTTGGCTTCCTGATAGGCCTGAAGGTCTTTCTTCAGCCGTTCTAAGGACAATTCATCCAGCTGTGATTTCAAAGCATCATCGATGGTAGCAAAGCCATTCTTGCTGAGACTGTCCTCGAAGGCTTCCCCAGACTTCTCGGCCGCCTTCTTGGCCTGAGGGAGGTCGGTTTCGGCCTTGGCTTTCTGGGCATTCAAAGCCGCCCAGTCGGACTTGGCTGTGGTATAGGCGCTGTCGAGGTCCGTCTTGGTTTTGTGAATGTCATTTAAACGTGCCTGAATCGTGCTAAGCCGGGCTGTCACCGTAGAATCATCCTTGCCTTTCAGACGAGCCTGCAAATCCTTGAGCTTTTCCTGACTGGCACTTTCTTTAGCCGTGGCCTCCGAAAGGAAACGGTTAGCCTCGTCCACGAGGACCTGATCGCTGGCCTGGGTTTGTTTGAACAGCACCAGACTTTCTTTGTTCTTCTTAAACGTCGAAGCCTGCTGCTGGGCATCTTTTTGCCGAGCCAGCAGAGCCGCTTTTTCCTTGCTGCTTTTATCTTCGGCTGCCGTCAGAACCTTCAGCCATTCATTGGGGGCAAGAGCCTTGTTCTCCAAAGAGGTCAAAGCCTTCTGAATCTGTTCCGTCAGAGTGGCAAGCTTCTCTTTGGCCAGGCTTGATGCGTTGGAAGTTTCCTGCGCTTTTGTCTGAGCACCGGAAAGAGCCTTCTTCAGTTTTTCAAGGTCGACCTGAGAAAGAGTGGCTTTTTGGAGGGTGGCCAGTTTCGGATGCGAGGTCGAACCGCAGACAGGGCAGGGCTTGCCTTCCTCAAGATCCTTGGCTAGGATGCCGGCTTGGTCCTGTAAGAAGTCATGCAAGGAAGAGGAATAGCTTTCTTCAAAAGCATGAAGAGCTTGGTCCGCCGTCAGGAAATCCTGTTTGGCCGTTTCCCAAGCCTGGGAAGTCTCGGGGTAGGTGACCGTGATCTGGGTGCGAAGATCTGCTAACTGCTCGGCTTCTTTTCCCCAGGCAGTCAGCTTTTCCTGAAGCGCCTGCAGAACACCCTCGCCGGGATAATTGTTGATGTCATTCTGTAGATCAGCGACTTGTTTCTGACAGGTAATCAGCTGAGCCGTCCGGTCCTTCAGAAGCTTTTGGTAAAAGGCGACATCTCCTGCCGCTTTCTTAGCTTCATTTTGTGCTGTGGCAGCTTGGGTGAAAAGCGTCTGGATTTCGCTGAGCTGACTTTGTTCCTGAATCAAGGAAGCTTCTTCCTTGCTCAGCATCGGCTCTTCGTGTTCCTTCTTCTCTTTGCTCTTTGTTAAGCTCTGCTGAGCCGAAGGCAAATCCCGCTCCAGATCAGCCAAAGTCTTTTCCAGACCGGCTAAGGCGTCTTTGTCTTTCAGCCATAAAGCCTGGCTAGAGAGAACCTTCTCTGCCTTTTCAGCCCGATTGATCGTCTGATTCTGACTATTCCGCTGTTCGGCTTGTGCAGCTAAGGTCTTTTGCTTTTCCCTAGTCTCCTGGAAGGACCGGCAATTGGCGTTGTCTGCCCGAATCTGCAGATGCTGAGTCAGCAAGGTATCTTTCTTCCGGTTGGCTTCATCCTTAGCTTTGAATAAGTCATTTAAACGCAAGATGTCTGTTTCCTGCTGAACTTTGCAAAGAGGAAGAATATCCGTAAGATTATTGGATACATCTTTAGAAGCAATCTTATTAGTCAAAGAGGAATCATCGGTTTTAAAAGTCTTCAGACGTGCCACAATGGCTGTATTCCTGTCCTGGATGGCATTCATCGCATCCGTATCTTGCTGTTTGAGGGCAGTAATGAAATTTGCCAGGTCATCGGTTCCCAAGATTCTCCGGAAAATCACCTGCCGTTCATCGGTCGTGGCATTGATAAGTTTGCTGAAATCTCCCTGAGCAATCATCATGGTCTGCTTAAACTGACCTTCCTCCAAACCAAGAATCTCAATCAGCTTCTTATTGACTTCGGGAACCTTGGAAATAGGACGGAAATCGGGTCCGGTCAGCTCAGCTCTTGTCCCCTCATTCGTATAGCCCTTTCCTCGCTTGGCTAACCGGGACTGAGCCGGCCAGCGTTTGACCTCGTATTCCTTTCCCTGATAGCTGAAAAGGAAGTCGACCATGGTCTCTGTCGTGTCATCGGCATAGTCGCTGCGGTAGGTGTTGGCACTGCTGCGGTTTTCTCCGGTCGCTTCGCCGTAGAGGGCAAAGCAGATGGCATCGAAAATGGTGGTCTTGCCGGCCCCGGTCGGGCCGTCAATCAGAAAGAGACCGTCGTTGAAACGGGTGAAGTCAATCGTCACACTGTCTTTATACGGACCGAAGGCCGTCATGGTCAGTTTCAAAGGTTTCATCGTTCGCTCTCCTTCTCCGGAAGATTCTCCTCAACGATCTGTTGCTGATAGTCGCTCATCTCCTGGCCGTTCTGGGTTTTGAAGAAGTCCGCAAAGAGCTGCTTCCGGGAGACGGAATCCACCTTCACCGCCTGGGCTAAGGTCGGCAGGACGGACTCACGGTCGACATAGTCGATCCAGGCTGTCAAAGGATACTTCGTCCTCAGCTTGGCCATCGGATCTTCAATCAAGGCCTTATCGGTCAGGGAGGCAAAGACATAGGCATTCGTATCACGGTTGCTCTTTAAGATCTCTTCCATCGTCCCTTCGATCTTGATGACATCATGGATAGGGACAATCGGAACAGTACTGATAGTGATGGTCTTCTTCTGGACATCGATGACGGTAAAGGACTTCGGATTATCGGCTTCGTTGCGGTGGTATTTATAAATCGAGCCGGCATAACGGGCGTTCTTGGCAATCGTCTGAGGCTTATGGATATGGCCTAAGGCCACATAATCGAAGTCTTTGAAAAGAGCAGCGGGGACACTGTCGACGCTGCCGACGGACACCCCATCCAGAGAGGCGATGTCTTCGCTGCCGCCCAGCGTCAGCTCTCCCTCCATCGGAAGGACCGTCTGATGAGCTAACAGCAGGTTCGTCTTCGTGGTATCGATAGCCATCTTGCTAAGGACATAACCAATAGCCTCGGTATAGGTGCGGAACTCCGTCGCAAAGGCCTCGTTGACATCGAGCGGTCGGATGAAAGGAAGCAGGTAGACTTGGATATCCTCACTCAGCCTGACCGGAGTCAGGCTGTCTTCGACATGGGTGACGATATGAATGTTCTCCAAGGCAAAGATGGCACTGCCGAAGTGAAGCTTCTCAGCGGAATCATGATTGCCGGAGATGATGAAGACCGGCTTCTTGGTCTGACAGAGTCCTGCCAGGAACTCATCAAAGAGGACGGTGGCTCCGGCAGTCGGGACCGTGGTATCGAAGATATCCCCACAGAGAAAGAGGGCATCATACACAGGGCTCTTCATCAATAAGAGGGCCTGATCCAGAATGGCTTTCTGATCGTCAAGGAGTGAAAAATCCTTGAGCCGTCGACCTAAATGCAAATCACTGATTTGAAGAATCTTCATCGGTATTTTCCCTTTTCAGTCGTAGGAATATTATACGCTAACAACAGGGCTTGTTTACCCCAAATTTGCGAAAAAGGAAACAACTTTATTGACATTCTTATGACACCATCAAGGACAGCGGAAGGAAGCAGTCGGGTGATGCTACCGGCGAGTAAAAGGCGTAAACTAATCAAAACGAGGATTATGTATGAAAAAGACCCTGACAGGACTTGTCCTTCTTGCTCTTGTGACTGCCCTCACCGGCTGCCGCAACAAAAACGAGGACCTCTATGGTCCCAGTCTGACCCGTGCTCAGGCAGAAACCCATCTTCAGGCCATCATCGATGCCACCAGCGGCAGTGCCTTTAATAAGCCTACCGCCTACACTCTGAAACGTTCCTCGCCTTTCTTTGCTTTGATCATAGTCGTCAACCGTGTGGATACCGTCACCTATAGCCCAGCCAAGTCCTACTATCTGGACCAATATGGGGATGATTCGTATTGGGCCTATCTGAAGGATGATCAGATGATCGAGGCTAAGAGCGTTTTAACGACCAGCAGTGATTCCGCCTCCACCTCCGCCTCGACGAGAACCAGCACCTATTCCGTCACCAACGATACTTTCTCGCAGGCCTGTGATGCCATGCGTCCCAAGTTTGCTCCTTATCCGGATACGGTGGTTTCCAATGCAATCTCTTCAAGGCCTAAGGATATCCTTGCCGGTCTCAAAGAGATTGATGCCGGTAACGGCACCCTGGCCGGAACCTCCTCGGTTACTTATTCCGTCATCGATGAAGAATACCGCAGCCAAGGCGACGATAATCTCTATCTCAGCTATACCAAGAAGCCCAGCGACAAATCCTCCTCCACCCGCTGCACCTATGTCTTCAAGGACTACCTGATTCAGTCCGACCATGAGAAGCAGACGATCATCGATGATGGCTATGACTTCACCTGGGGCGAACCTTCCATCAGCTATCCGGATTTAAGCACGTTCACCAAGAATTAATAAATTGTCTCCTGAATAAAAGCTTTCCCTTCCGTGTCCGGAGGGGAAAGCTTTTTCAGTTAAGAAGGCCTCATCTTTGAAAGCAGAGGGCCCCTTAAGCCAACGGCTGGAAGGCCAACTGGTTCTGGGCTAGTTGAGTCCAGTTGCCTCGGGCATCCGGGAATACGTTCAAATCGATGCAGTGAATAATAGTGGGGGCTACCAGATTCCAGAAACAGTGCAGGCCGAACGTGTAGGTCTGGGCTTTGAAAGTCAGGTTATTAAGCCCGGTGTCGCCATCAAACGCATAATCGCCGATGTTGATGAGTGTTGGCGATTCGAAGGTCAGGGTGGTTAAACCGGCGCCACAGTTTTGGAAGGCGTTGACACCGATGATAGCTAAGCTGGCAGGGAAAGTCAGAGCACCGGTCGTCCGCTATCCTTATAGAAGGCAAAGGCACCGATGCCAGTCAGCGTCGTCGGGAAGTTTAAGGTGGTCAGGCTGGAGCAGCTTTCAAAGGCCGAGTTGCTAATCGTGGTTAAACCCTCGGAGAAGGTGACGGAAGGAATATGACTGCAGCCTAGGAAGATGCTGTCATAGAGGATGGTAATGCCCGTCGGAATAACGATGGCACTGGTTAAAGCAGTATCGCCATAGAAGGCACAGCGCTGCAAGGTCGTTAAGGCTGTCGGAAGGTTGATAGTCGTCAGACTGGTACACCAGAAGAAGGAATAGTCCATCAGCGTCGTCAGAGTGTCGGGAAGGGTGACCGTGACCAGTTCCGACCAGGCAAAGGCATAGCTGTCGATGGTCCGCAGGCTAGCCCATTCACCGAGATCCAACGCGGTTTCTGTTCGGGACATCGAATAGTAGATGATCCGGCTGGCATCCATCGAGTTAAGGATACCATTGTCAAAGACAAAAGCCGTATTCTCAGCCTCGACTAAGAGCGTCAGAACCGGACAGTTGGCCCAGGGATTGCGGCCGATGGAAGCAACGTTCTTCCCAATCGCGAATTGAGTCATGCCGACACAGCCATAGAAGGCATAGTCTTTGATGGTGGTGACACTCTCCGGAAGCATCGGGTCATCGACGAATGCTGCTCCGTAGAAGGCATGGTCATCGATGGTAGTCAGGCTTTCCGTGAGGGCGATGGAACTGAGCTTGCCATCGTTGTAGAAGCACGACGAAGGAATCTCAATGATGCCACTGCCCAAGTCAGCACTTTCCAAGGCGGTGCAGTTGGCAAAGGCATTGGCACTGATCGAAGTGACCGTATTCTGAAGTGTCAGTGACACAAGGCTTGCTTTGTCGATAGCCAAGGCATCGCCCCACCAATGCGTCGCATCGGAACCGCTGATGGTGGCCATGCCGAGGGTCAGGTCGGCAATGGGATCATTGGCGAAAATGCCCGTGCCGCGGGTCGTCGGCATGCTTAAGAGAGTCAAGGTGGTTAGATTGGCTAGGTTGGCAAAAGCGCCATCCCCAATGGCTGTCACCGTGCTGGGGAAACTCAGCTCATAGAGATCACACCCATCGAAAGCACCCGCACCGATGGTGAAACTGTCCTTGGACGGAACCGTCACGTCGGTAAGACTCGTACCGATGAAAGCATAGTCGCCGATGGCTGTGACCGTCTCGGTCAAGGTCAGCGACGTAAGATTGATTCCATCAGGGCCGATGGCCGAACCCCACCAGGCGTGGGTGGCCGGACTGACACTGTCATCACTGACTCCCACGGGGTTGAAGCCTAAGGTCAAGGTTGCCATCGGATTGCCATAGAAAGCATCCTTGCCGATGGACGTGATGTTGCTGCCTAACGTCAGTTCGGTCATGGAGCAGTTGTTGAAGGCCGACTCGCCGATGGTCGTCAGGGGGTCATCAAAGCTGACGTCTGACAGAGCGGTCAATTCAAAGGCATGGGCTCCGATCGAGGTCAACGTCGACGGCAAGGTCAGTTCCTTCGTGGCGGTGTCATAGAAAGCATAATCGCCGATCGAGGTAACTCCCTCGGTCAGGGTCACACTCGACAGCTGTCCTCCCGGAAGACCATATTGCTCTCCCCACCAGGTATGGGTGTTGGGAGTAACGGACGTGTCGGTCGTTCCGGACGGCGCAAAGCCTAACGTCAGATAATTGACGTACGGCGAATTGAAGGCGTTGGCACCGATGGTGACACTGCTTCCCAGAATCGACAGGGTGGCAAGATCGGCATTGTTGGCAAAGGCAGACTCACCGATTTCGGTGACATTCGCCGGAAGGTGGACTTCGGTGAAACCTGCGCCGTCAAAAGCACTTTCGCCGATCTGCGTCAGCTTGGTCAGGGATTCAAAAAAATCGACACTGGTCAAGGCCGTGCAGCCCTTGAAGGCGTTCTTTGGGATGTCGGCGATGTTGACCGGCAGACTGAACGGCACCGTTCCTAAGGCCGTGCAGCCCTCAAAGCAGGATTCATGGATGGAAAACATTCCGGAAGACAAGGTGAAACTGGCCTTGCTGCCCAAAGCGGTGTCGTTAAGGAAAGCCGAGTTTCCGATATAGGTGGTGGTTTCCGGCAGGGCAATGGCGGTCGTCGAATCGCCGAAATGAGTGCAATTCTGGAAGGTACCGTCCATCAGGCCTGCCAAGTGGGTCGTCTGTTCAAAGGGGAAGGTGACCAGTGCGGTGGAAGCGAAGGCATTCGTGTCGATTTGGGTAAGAGCAGGGCTCGGATTGGCTTCACCCGTGGTGGAATAGAACGACACACCCGAAAGCCCGGTGCAGCCGTTAAAGGCATAGCCGCCGATGACTTGGACGTTTTCGCTCAGGGAGACAGAGAAATTCAAGGCCTGCGAAAAACCCATTTCCTGTCCGACCCAAGCGGTTTCCGTCGTACTTCCAAGGTAGTCGCAGTCAAAGCTCATCTGTGTGACTCTCGTATCGCCATGGAAGGCACCGGCAAAGCGCGAATAAGCCGTCGATCCGCTATAGACGAATAAGACACCATGGAAAGCAACGGAATTAAGATTGTTGCAGGCACCGAAGGCATTCAGGCCGACGCTGACCTTTGAGGGCAGATTCAAGGACTGCAAGGAAAGATCGAACTCAAAGGCTTCAGCACCAATGTAGGCCATGCCTTCCGGGAAGGTCAGGCTGACAATCGGACAGCCATAGATAGCTTTTTCGAGAATGGTTGTCAGCGTGCTCGGGAAAGTCACTTCGGAGATGCGGGTTTCAGCAAAGGCATTGGCAGAAATAAGTCCCAGGTTGTCCCCGAAATCAAAGTCTGTCACATTCCTGTCGTTTTCAAAGGCATGCTCCCCGATGCTTTCGATGTGAGCTGTTGTTACCCATCTCGTTTTCCAGTCAACGAACAAGACCGTACTTAAATTCTGGCAATCGACAAAGGCTTCCTGACCGATGACTTGAATCGTATCCGCGAAGAAGACGGCTTTCAGGCTATCACTGCTCATGCCATAGCGCTTGCCCCACCAATAGTATTCTACCAGATGGGTTGTTGTGTTCGTACCCGTGGACCCGATGGGGTCGATGCCAAAGAAAATGGCCTCAACCGCATTATCGTTCTCGAATGCCAGATCTCCAATGCTCTCATAGGATCCTAAGCCTTTCCCGATGGTCAGGTTCTTTAGGTGGGTGTTGTTGCTGAAGGCACTGGCCCCCACGGAAGTGACGGAATCCGGAATGACCAATGTTCCGATGTCACAGCCATCAAAGGCATGATCAGCGATGGTAAGAAGACCATCCGGCAAGGCAATGCTGGTGACCTTGGTTAATCCCTTGAAAGAGTAGGCAGCAATGGAAGTCACATCTGTTAAAGTGAGAGACGTGATATTTTCCGCTGAAATATCAGCTCTATAAAGACACCACTGGGGGGAGGGCGCTGCTGGGATTGTTAATTGCTGCTTGGCCGGCAAAGGTAAGAGAGGTAAGGGCGTTGCACGCGCTAAAACTGTTGGCTCCCAAAATGCTGGTGTCGACGTCAATCTCCAATTCCGTCAGACTCTCATTTCCCAAAAAAGCACTAGCGCCGACGGAGGTGAGACTCGAATTCAGCTTCAGGCTGGTAAAGGCGCAGCCGTTAAAGGCGTTCACTCCGATGGTCGTAATCTTCTCGGCATCGATCGGTTTGGTCAGGTGGGCATTCATGCCGGCCTGCTGTCCCTTCTCGATGGCATCGTTGAAGGCATCGGCCGTCATGGCGATGATCGGAATTGTCTTGCTGTCTTCTTTCGCCAGAGCCCGGATCCGATCTTGCAGCCGAAGCTGGCTGCACTGGCGGCCAGGCCTTCCAAGCGGACCCCTTTCTTCGTCTGGACATCCCGGACGATATCCGGAGCCAAGGTGAAGAGCTGACTCATCACGACGGCGGAACCTAAGCCTTTGATCATGGCTCCCGTCAGTCCTACGGCCAGCGAGTAAGGGAAGATCGAGCCTAGGACATTGCCCAGAAGCACACAGGCGATCGCCCCGAAGAGGGTCTTGGATTTGCCGACGGCTCTGACTAAGAAGGGCGTCAGCAAGAGTCCGATGCCCATGGTGACCATCGGCAGGGAGCCGAAGAGGGAATAGTAGTTGATGTTTCCTAAGACATACTGGGAATAGTATTTGCCGACGGAACTGATGGAGAGGCTCATATAGTAGTTGATGGCAAACATGGCGACGGCCAGATAGAAGTACTTGCTGCCGAAGAGACATTTAAGGCCCGCTTTGCGCTGAGCCTTGGTGAGCTTGACTTTCTCCTTGACTTTGAAGAAGCAGATGGCCTGACCCAGGATGCTGATTCCGACCAGAATCAAGGTGAAGGCCGTCCAGGAAGACTGATTCGTGATGCCGCCTAAGGCACCTAGGATCGTGACGGCAAAGGCCGAGACCAAGGAGCCGACCGAGGTGAAGACGGAGTTGAGGGTGCAGATGTTGCTCTGGTCGTAGGGGTCATTGCTGAGCCGCGGCAGCATGGCATTGAAGGCGATATTGTTCATCGTGTAGAAGATGACGGTGAAGAGGAAGTAGAGCACGGAAATCAGGATGATGGCATCCAGCTTATCCAGACCGGAGGCAAAGAAGAGGAAGAAGAACACGATCGTCAAGGGAAGAATGCTGATGCCAAACCACAGCCGGGCCTTGCCAATGCGGGAATGGGTGTTCTCGATGATGACGCCCATCAGGATATCACTGAGGGCATCAAAGACCCGGCAGACCAGGATCAGGGTGCCTAAGAGAGTCAGCAGTTCCTTCCCGGGCTGGATGCAGTCGGTGACATAAATCGTGACATAGACGCCGACGAAGGCCCAGAGGATATAGCTGCCCATATTGCCGAAGGCATAGCTGAGCTTTTCCGGCAGAGTCGTTCTGATTTTAGGTTCTGTCATGGACCGTTCCTTCTTTCTCGCTGAGGAAGTCCTTGAGGATCTTCCGATAGGGGACCGGATCGGCACTTAAGGACATCCCATGGGGTGCAGCAAAGGAATAAAGCTTCTTCCGGGGATCTTCCGTGGCATTGAAGAGGTCCTGGGCTTCCTTGAAGGGAACAAAGCTGTCCTGGGTTCCCTGGATGAAGAGAATCGGAACCTCAGCCACTTTGACGGCCATGATCGGAGCACAGTCCTGGAAAGAGAAATGATGGAACTGTTTCAGGAAGAGGTTTGTCAGGGGAACAATCGGCCAGCGGATGAGATGGCGGTTCTTCAGCATATAACAGACGACTTCCTCCAGCTTGCTGAAGGAGGAATCCGAGACGACATAACTGACTTTGGGATGACTTTTAAGTGCTAAGAGGCAGGTGGCGGCTCCCATGGAGACGCCCTGCAAGCCTAAATCGATGTCCTTTCCGAAGGTTCTGATAGACCTGCGGGATGATTTCCAGAAGGTCCTTGGATTCCTGATAGCCTAAGGTGACTTCCTTATGAATGTTGTCGCCATGGCTCCGTTCATCATAGAGGATGGTGGAATACCCCAGCTCATAAAAAAGGAGAGCGT
This sequence comes from Bacilli bacterium, assembly GCA_022647725.1. GTDB lineage: Bacteria > Bacillota_I > Bacilli_A > RFN20 > CAG-288 > Enterosoma. The sequence continues at coordinate 186,763 of JALCLG010000001.1, read as the reverse complement.
ACCGTAAGGCACCCTCCCTTGAGGTTCCATGACCATGAAGAAGCAGACAGAACTTCCGGCTGTTGGGGACCAGATTGTAGTCGCCGTGAATTGAATAGCCGTCCGTCATCGTAAAGACGATGGGTTTCCGGCTCATGACCTCACAGCCTTGGTTCCAGCCCTGCTTTTCGTTGTAAGCCGTCTGCTCTTTCCGGGAGTAGCGATGCGGGTGGGTGAGGATCCGGGTGGGGGCAATGCTCAGAACCAGGACAAAGAGAAGAAAACAGCCCAGCAGGGAGCCAAGAACAATCGCGACGATTTCATAAACCTTGGTTGGAATCCTTCCTTTTACGGAATGGAAAGCGGACAGGCGAATAGCTTATTTTAGCACCCTCAAAAAAGGCTGAATCAAAAAAACCAGCCCGCGGGCTGGCTTTATTTTCACTTTTTCTTCTCAGGCTTGGTTTCTTCGAGATAAAAGGAATGCTTTTTGGGGAGATAAACGATCCGACGGTTCGGGCAGCATTTAGCAAAATAGGATCGGATATCCTTAAGATACCGAAGGCAGGTCCGCCGGCTGCAGTGGAGCATCTCCACCAGGGTATTCAGCTGGAAAGGAGATTTGGAAAGAAGCAGATCGTATATGATTAATAGTGAAAAGCTTTTTTTCATGGTGGTCCTCACTAAGCAAGGGAATGTTCGATATTGAACCTTTGCTTTATATTCTGTAATGGCGACAGCGACAAGCAAAGCCTAAAAACTCTTTCGACTTGTTTTATTTTAATACCAGCAAAAAATGAAAAAAGGGACAGATACTGTCCCTGTAAAAAAGGGACAGATACTGTCCCTGTAGTCTTTTCTTTTAAAAAATGTCCTTACGGAATGATACAGTTTTTTGCTTTTGCTATAGGCGAGAAGACACCTCCACCTCATGAGAAGCCTCCTTAAGGGCTTACACCCCAGGATAGACCCATAAAAGGCTCAGCTCTCGGCAAAGTGGAAAAAAGGAAAGCGGGGTAAAATCTTTTTCCAACAACTCTCAAGGGTGCGACTGAAAGAGCTTCCACAAAGAAGAAGCTCATATGTCAGTTTTCCAGAAGGCTTCCTTTCTTTAAAAATGTAATCGCTTTCACAAAAAATAAACTTTAACAAAATATTGACCAAAATATTACAATCTGTTTATCTTTGTTTTACATATTTATTTTTTGTCAAAAATAATGACGAAAAATTCATCCATATTTCAATCAGACTTCGCAGAACTTTATAGAATTTTTTTATCTCTTGACAGTCTCGGACTTTCTTCAAGGCATCTCCCAGACAAGCAAAATCCGCACCTAACGAGTTGTTCAATTTTCATTTTTTTTCTCTGTCGTTTTCCTGAAATGATGTGATTCCATTTTTTGCACTCTGGAAACAGCCTTCTTTTATTAACCGGGCGGCGTCTTCTGATTCGTCTGAGACCCAGACTTGAGCAGTGACTATTTCAGGTCCCCTGTTCCTGCTGCTTCCTTCAGTTTCCAAGGTCAAGCTAAAAAATATTGAACACCTTGGGCTTTTTTGTTATGGTATTGCTATGCATGCCCTGAAAGATTTTCTGGCAAATCGCCAGGTTCAGAAAATCATCCGCTGGGTCTTCCTGCTCCTGCTGGGCGGAGCTATTTTCGTGACGATTTACTTTACGGGCGAACGATCCCTGCAGCGAACCTGCGACAGCTGCTTTGCACCGGGCTGTGTCTTAATCGGCTTAGGATTCTTTTCGCTGGTCAACCATTGGGGCGGCTTTGATTTCTTCCTTTACGGCACCAGTGCCTCCTTAGGTGCGTTACGGAAAGGCACCCCTAAACAATATGAGGATGTGATGGACTACAAAGAACAGAAAAAAGAGTACCGGGAATCGTCCGGACCCGTCTATTTGCTCTATTTCATTTACGGTGTGCTTTGGCTGGCTGTTTCCATCGTTTTCTATTGCCTCTATCGTAGCGCCCTCTGATTGAAAGCCGAACTCGACTGTTGTATTTTGTTTCCAACCTATTTTCGGGTGACATTATTCGGTAAGTCACCCGGGGATGGTTTTCCAATCGAAGGGGGATAAACTTATGATGGGAAACAGAAAAGTCGTGACGTCTTTTTGTTCGTTGATGTTGATCTGTGCCTTGGCGGGATGCACGAAAGCAACCACCTCTACCTCGGCTTCTGTTGACTCCACTTCTACCTCGGTTGCTTCGACCAGTACGGCTCCGGAAGTCACGCCCTTTACGGGGACAGCGGATCTGACCGGTGTCACCGATGATGAGAAGGCTGGCATCTTAGGTCAGATGGAGGCGTATGCCCTGAAGCATCACCTTGCCGGCATTCCGCTTTATGGTGATGGCGGCTATACCTTATATTCTCCGCGCTGCGAGTTCCCGGTGGCCAAGCCGATAACGAACTATGGTACGGGTCTTTTAAGAGAAGGCAACCTCACTGAAGATTTCACGGCCGCCAATGAGCCGGATGCCACGATGGTCCGTTATCTGCACCGTGCTATCTCGGCCGCTAAGGATAAGATGAACCCGATGGATGCCGATGATACCGAAGTCGCCAACGAAGTCGGTTACATCACCTCCTTGTTCTGGGGCACCCGTCTGAAGAGAGATACGGCTGGCAAGTATCTTGAGGATTATGAGTATTATGGCTCATATGCCAAGGACGATGTTCCCACCGCAGTGGATGCCACCGAGGCGGGTTCGGCCAAGACCTGGCGTTTCAAGGTCCGCACCGGCACCGATACCGTTCCGTTAAAGTATCACACGGCTTCCACCAAGACCGTCAACGGCGTTGCTCTCAATACCTTTGATGGCACGGGCGTCACCATCGATGATTACATCTTTGCCATGAAGATGCTGAACACCCAGAGCTATGGCAACTACTATTCCTTCCAATACTCTTCCGATATCAGTGAAATTGAAGGCCTGGCCGATTATTACAATGCAACAGAGAAAAAGGGTTCCACCGATCCGGATGCGGTGGCTGCCTGGGCCAATGTCGCCTACAAGGCCATCGATACGGAGACCATCGAAGTCAAGTTCAAGTATCCTTGCACCCAGTTCATGGCCATGTACCGTCTCAACAACTCCCTGATTGCTCCGATTCCTAAGGCTTTCTATGAAGCCATCTGCGGCACCATCGATTCCGACACCTTCTCCAACGATCTTTACGGCAAGTACAATACTGATCGGAGCGTGACTCCGGCCGATTCCGTCCTCTCCTGCGGTCCGTACACGATGACAAAGTATTCCACCGGCACCGGCAGCGATAACATGATCACCTTCAAGAAGAATGAGGATTTCCCGGATACCGTGATTGCCAAGGCTGCTGGCCAGGCCATCTATCAGATTCCTGGCATCAAGGTCGCCATCAATTCTGCCATCAAGACCGATCCGGAAGCCAACTTCAAGGATATCCAGGCCGGCAAGGTCGATATCTCCGGCATTCCGTCGGCCGATAAGGATAAGGTTCCGTCCACCTTGCAGAAGATCTGGGTTCCGGGCACCACAACCTGGAAGATGCAGATCAATTCCTGCACGCAGGAAGAGTGGGTCAAGCTTTTCGGTACCAACGGTACCATCACGCAGACGGAAGAAAAAGATTACTACACCTGCAAGCCGATCATGGCCAATGCCAACTTCCTGGATGGTGTCTATACGGCCATCAACCGTCAGGAGCTTGCCACCAACCTGAACAATGAACTCACCTGCAACTTCTTCTCCGATGCTTACGAGATCGACCCGATCAAACATACCACTTACAACAGCACCGAGGCCCACAAGAAGGCCGTTGCCAACTATTATCCGGATACGTATGCCTACAACGTTGAAGCTTCCAAGCAGCTCTTCAGCGATGCCATCGATGAGCTCTTGGCTGCCGGCTCCTATACCGCTGGCACCGAAGCTGCTCCGACCGAGATCCATGTCCAATTCGCTTATCAGGATCAGTCGCAGATTCCGGATGAAGGCGAGACGGAAGCCAAGTATGTCACCGATGCTTTCAATGCCGTTGGCTTAGCCAAGGGCGTCAAGCTCGTCGTCGATACCTATGCTCCGGCCAACTGGTACGATGTCTACTATTCGATGACGATGATCGGTCAGTTTGATTTCTGCTTTGCCTCCATCTCCGGCGGCACGTTGGATCCGTTCAACTTCATGAACACGCTCCGCAGCGACAATGAGTCCAGCTTCACCCTCAGCTGGGGCGCCGATACCAACACCTGCGATGGCGATATTGTCTTCGGCAATTACTCTTATTCCTATGATGCCGTCTATGATGCCGTCGAGTTCGGCAATGTCGAGGTCAAGGATGGCTGCTTAGTCAAGGCCTAAGGATGAGCCGGATTCTCGTTTTCTGAATCGCTTGATACCGGAGAGGCTTTTTAGCCTCCCCGGTATTGTCTTGTTGACGGGGGATTGGCTTATAGGAGATAATATTCCTAACTAAATTTCCTGACGCAACCTTTGCAAAGGAGCCAAGTATGGTTAAATATGTCTTGAAGCGACTTGCTCTAGCCGCAATAACGCTCTTCATCATTCTCTCTTTGACGTTTATTCTGATGAAGCTGCTGCCGTTCTCCAAACCCATCGGGACGACGAACACCCTGATCGGCTTTTATAACAAACAGGTCCATCTCGGCTATGTTCTCCTCACCCATGCCCGCGATGATTCTTTGGGAACGGTCCTTTTCAATTACACCTCCGACGGCCTTGAGAACTACTACTATGCCCGTCCGGTGATGGAACAGTATGGCAGCTGGCTACGGGATGTCTTCACGGAATGGAACTGGGGAACCTCGACCATCATCTCGCCGAATGTCGATGTCAATGACATCATCATCAAGGGTCTGCCGATTACGGTGGAGGTCAATGTCTGGTCGGTCATCATCGCCGTGCCGCTAGGCATTGCCTTAGGCATCTGGGCGGCTTTAAAGAAGAACAAGCCGACCGATCACATCATTTCGACTTTGATCATGATCTTCATTTCCGTTCCTTCCTTCATTGTCATCACCTTATTGATCATGTGGCTGGGCTATTCGCTGAAAGTCTTACCGACGTCCTGGCCTTCCTCGGCCGCTCCGACCAGCGTCAAGGTGGCCGGCTTTGTGATTCCGGTGCTGTCGCTGTCCTTTGGCTCCATCTGCGGCTACTGCCGCTTCACGAGAGCCGAGCTCTGCGAGGTGCTGTCCTCCGATTATCTCTTATTGGCCCGGACCAAAGGCCTGACCAAGAGCCAGGCTGTTTTACGGCACGCCTTACGCAACGCCATGGTACCGATTCTGCCCTCGATTCTGGCCGAGGTCGTCGGCGTGCTTTCCGGTTCGATGATCCTGGAGACGCTCTACAACATCCCCGGCATCGGCAAGCTTTTCTATGACGCGGTCACCCAGAAGGACTTCAATGTCCTGATGGTGGATATGGCTTTGTTCACGACGATCGGCCTGGTGGCCGGCATCGTTTTGGATCTGTCGTACGGCTTCTTGGATCCGCGGATCCGCATGGGGGAGAAAAAATAATGGACAGCGAAACAGTTCATGTCTCCTATCAGGACAGTGCCAATGTCGCTCATGAGGTTGACCTCACGAAGGACATGTTCACCTTTAAGCAGGCCGACAAGAAGATCCATGATGTCTCTTTCCAAGGCAAGCCGACGACGTTTGCCAGGGATGCCTGGATCCGTTTCTGCAAGAACCACTCCTCGATTGTCGCCTTCATTATCCTCGGTGTGATGATTGCTGCCGCCTTCTTATTGCCGTTAGCCATTCCCTATAACGTCTCCACCGCCCATGCCGACGAAACCTTCCTGGCTCCGAAATTGCTTCCTTCCGGCACCGGCTTCTGGGATGGTACCTCCTATTTCACGGATAAGATCTACGATGAGTCGACCGGTCTTCCAGTCGGCACCAGCTTTGTCGCTTCCGCCATTGAGAAGAAGACTCTTAAGACCTATCAGGGCACCATCAATGCCGCGTCGACCTATGCCAAAGGCGGCTATCTGAGGATTCCGTCCGTCTCCAATGAGGATACGGCCTATGCCCAGACTCCGTCGTTTGCACTGAGTGCCAGTGACAATCCAACCCTTACGTATGATGCGGAAGCCGGACTGGAAGCCACGACCTACGAGAATGCCAGCTATTCCTTGGATCTCCTCTATACCGATACGGCCAGCACTCAGCAGAGTCTCTCCTTAGTGAAAGAATCAAGCGACTATGGCGAAAAGACGATTGCCTTGGAACCGATTCTTACGGCTTCTGGACTGACGAGTCTTGACTCCTGCTATCTCCGTTTCAGTGTGCCGCCGATGACCACGAGTCAGACGGCTTTCTATCTGAAGTCGATGAGTCTTAGTAAAGCCGACGGCACCGCCATTCCGGAAGCCACGTTTACGGATGCCAATGCGCTGGTCTTAGGCAACACCTGGACCGTCAAAGGCTCTGCGATCGGTGTCTGCCAGGCCCTCATCACCTACTGTTCCTTCCGGTACGATACCTATGAAGCCACCTATGGCGAAAGGACGATGAAGATCGGCGAGACCGATATCAAGGCCTATATCGCCAAAGGCTATATGACCTATGACTTCACCGTCGGCATCTCTTCCTTCAAACGGCTGATGGATATCTGCCCGATCATGTCGGTTTCGGCTCAGGAAGTCATCACCGGCATCAAGAACGTCAAGCAGGTAACGGCGGTGGTCTCCTACTACCGCTATATCGGCTATGCCTCGATGCCCGTCCATCTGTTAGGGACGGACAACACCGGCCGTGACCTCTTGAAGTATGTCGCCGAGGGCACCCGCAACTCCCTGCTTTTAGGCATTGCCATTTCCCTAATCACCTTCGTCTTCGGTCTGATCTATGGCTCCATCGAAGGCTATTTCGGCGGAACGGCTGACTTGTTGATGGAGCGGTTTGTCGATATTCTCGGCAACATCCCCTGGATCATCATCGTCACCCTCTGCGTCTTGCATCTCGGGCAGAACTTCGGCGTCTTCATCCTGGCCATGTGCCTCACCGACTGGATCGGAACCTCCTCGCTGACAAGAACCCAGTTCTACCGCTTCAAACGGCGGGAATACGTGCTGGCCAGCCGCTCGTTGGGTGCTTCCGATACCCGGCTGATCTTCAAACACATTCTCCCGAACTCCATCGGCACCATCACGACCGCCTCGGTCCTGATGGTCCCGTCGGTGATCTTCTCCGAAGCCGCCATCTCCTACTTAGGCATCGGCTTAAAAGGGCTGGCGTCCTTAGGCGTGATTCTCTCTGCCAATCAGGCCTATATCAGCAACTACACCTACCTGCTGATCTTCCCGTCCATTGTTCTTTCCCTGCTGATGATCTGCTTCAATTTGCTGGGCAATGGTCTCAGGGATGCCTTCAATCCTTCCCTGAAAGGAGCCGATTAACCTATGGAACTTGATCCCAAAAAGTACAATCGCATCGATTATCAGAAGGCCCCGAAGATCCTGGAAGTCAAGGATCTCCGGGTCTCGTTCAAATCCGACAGCGGCATCGTCCATGCCGTCCGCGGGGTTTCCTTTGATCTCTACAAGGGGGAGACGCTCTGCATTGTCGGCGAGTCGGGCTGTGGCAAGTCGGCTACCTGCAAGACCTTGATGGGCATCTTAGCCAATGAGGCCGTCATCGAAGGCGGAACGGCAATGTTCGAGGGTGAGGACCTGACCCGGATCTCCGAGGAGGATTTCCACCGGATCCGTGGCAACAAGATCGGCATGATCTTCCAGGATCCGTTGTCGTCTTTGAATCCCATCATGAAGATCGGTCAGCAGATCACCGAAGCCACCCTCATCAACCGCAACATCCTTAAGAAGCGGTATAACGATCTCATCAGCAAAGAGCTGATTGCCTTCAAGAACCTCCAGACCGAACGGAACTACGCCATTCAGCAGCTGGTGGCGCAGTATGATTTCTATGAAGTCGATGCCAAGAAGAAGCTGAGCGATGCCGTCTATCAGATGAAGAAGGCCGGCAAACCTCAGAGTGAGATCCTGGCGTTTGAACGTCGCGAGAAGCGCCATATCCGCAAGGAATACCGCACCATCCGAAAAGCCAACCGCCTGAAGACCCGTCAGATTGAGAAGGATTACCGCCTGAAGGCTCCGGCTTTGAAGGCCGCCCTGACTCTCCGCAAGAAGGAAGCCAAGCAGGAAAACAAAGTCTACGCCGACAAGCTCAAGAAGGAGCTTCAGGAAGCCGTCAGCAAGATCGATGTTGAGCTGAAGACACTGACTCCTGAAAAGAATCAGGCCCGGATTCAGGAGCTTCAGGCTCAGCGTGCCAAATTGATCAATGACTATCAGCTGAAGACCTGCATCACCAAGAAGCAGGCCAAGGCCATGGCTTTGGAAGTGATGAAGGAAGTCGGCATTCCGCAGCCGGAAGCCCGGTTCAAGCAGTATCCGTTTGAGTTCTCCGGCGGCATGCGTCAGCGGATCGTCATCGCCATCGCTTTGACGGCTAATCCGGAAGTGCTGATCTGCGATGAGCCCACGACGGCTTTGGATGTCACCATCCAGGCGCAGATCCTGGAACTCATCAACAAGATCAAGAAAGACCGCAACATGTCGGTCATCTTCATCACCCATGATCTCGGCGTGGTCGCCAACATGGCCGACCGGGTCGCCGTGATGTATGCCGGCAAGATCGTCGAGGTCGGTACGGCCTTTGAAGTCTTTTTCCAGCCGAAACACCCATATACCTGGGCCTTATTGTCTTCCGTTCCGGATGTTGATTCCAAAGAGAAGCTGGTCGCCATTCCGGGTACGCCTCCCAACCTCGTCACGCCCCCGAAAGGCGATGCCTTTGCTGCCCGCAACCAATATGCGATGGCTGTCGATTATGAGTATGAGCCGCCGCTTTTCAAGATCAGTGAAACCCACTATGCTTCCACCTGGCTGCTCTATGAGAAGTTTGCCCCGAAGGCTGTCCCGCCGAAGATCGTGACCACCCGTATTGAGAAAGCCTTGGAAGAGGAGGAAGCCTATGAGCGACACAACGGATGAGAAAAAAGCGGTAACCCCGGAAGAACGGCTTCGCCAAAGCGAAGATCCGGAGCTGTTAGCCAAGCAGGATCTCAATTCCCATACCACCGCCATCACCGCAACCGGTGACCGGCGTCTGGCCAAGTACCGGGATCTCGATCAGGAAGAGGAGCATCCGTTTGGTGAGGATGCCAAGGCTTTTGCCGTGCCTCCGCACCGGGGACACGTCAAGACGAAACCGGAATATGCCAAGCAGAACATTCTTCTTTCCGTCAACCATCTGAAGCAGTTCTTCCCGATGGGACATGGTCCCAACCGGAGCTGGCTGAAGGCTGTCCATGGCATCTCCTTCCAGATCCATAAGGGCGAGTGCATGGGCCTGGTCGGCGAGTCGGGCTGTGGCAAGACCACGACCGGCCGGAGCATCCTAAGGCTTTACGATATCACTTCAGGATCCATCTACTACAAAGGGGTCCGTATTTCCGCAGGTTCCCGTTGGAACGAAAAGGAAATCAAGTGGGTCCGTATCAAAGGCAAGAAAGCCATCAAGGCGATTGAAGACGATAAGCAACTTCCCGAAGAAGAGAAGAAACGTAAAATCGAAGAACTGCAGACTCATATCGACCATACCGTCGCTGTCCAGCGGGCCAAGATCCGCCAGATCAAATACGATAACAGCCATGTCGACAAGCATTTAATGAGTCAGATTCAGATGATCTTCCAGGACCCGATTGATTCGCTCGATCCCCGGATGACCGTCGAAGACATCATTCAGGAAGGCTTGGAGATCCAAGGCCATCATGACCGGGCTGCCAACCATAAGAAAACGGTGGAGGTGCTGGAGGAGGTCGGCTTGATTGCCGATTACTGCTCCCGCTATCCGCATGAGTTCTCTGGCGGCCAGCGTCAGCGTATCGGCATCGCCCGGGCGCTCATCATGAATCCGGAACTGCTGATTTGCGATGAGCCGATCTCGGCACTGGATGTCTCCATCCGTGCCCAGATCATCAACCTCCTCAACGACTTGAAGAAGAGCCGTAACCTGACGATGCTTTTCATTGCTCACGATCTTTCGGTGGTCAAATACTTCTGCGACACCATCGCCGTGATGTATTTCGGCGATATGGTCGAATATGCCTCCTCCGATGAACTCTTCCGCCATCCGCTTCATCCGTATACCCGCTCGCTGCTCTCCGCCATCCCGAAGCCGAACCCCTTATCGGAAAGGCGCCGTCAGCGGATCAAGTATGATCCCAACAAGGCCCATGACTACTCGAAGGAAAAGCCGACCTTTCAGGAGATCATCCCTGGCCATTGGGTCTTAGCCAATTCAGCCGAGATTGAAAAATACAAAGCCGAGATGGCCGCTAAGGATGCCACGACTACAGCTGCTCCGCAGCCGGAAACGGATGAACCGGAAGGGGAGTCGAGTCCCTTGACGGATCTGACCGAAGGTCTGGTCGTCGGTAACGATAAATAGTCTTTTGGCCTGAGGGCAATCTGCCTTCAGGCCTTTTTTGATAGGAAGACAGTCGTTCGATTTTGTCCGTGCCGGAGTCCGGCGGTGGTACAATAGAAGTTAGCTAAAAGCAAAGAAACATCATGCCTGAACCAATCCCAAATCAGACACCGCTTAACTGCACTTGTGAGGACGTCGATATCCCTGACTTTTGCGATATGGATAAGTTTGATCAGATCTTAAAGAACTGGGCGACCTGCACGGGTCTGGCAACAGTCGCGGTCGGCCGGGACGGACACTATATCAGCGACTATTACAATTTCACCGAATTCTGTTCGGAAATGAACCGCAAGAGTGCCGAAGGCCTCAAGCGCTGTATCGACTGCGATAAGAAGGGCAATGGCATCTATTGCTGCCATGCGGGGCTGGTGGATTTCTCATCCCCAATCACCTTGGAAGACGGCACGGTCTTAGGCCGGATCGTCGGCGGTCAGGTGCTTCCGGAAAAACCAAATGAAAATTGGTTCCGTGCCTTAGCCAAGGAACTGTCCTTGGATCAGGACAGCTATATTGAGGCCTTACGCCATGTCAATGTGCGGGCCCGGAAGGAAATCCAGGCTTCCTATGATCTGCTTTCGGATGTTGTCACGATGTTTGTCCGGGCCAGTTATGCCGCCTATATCAATTCCCAGTCGCTCTTGGAGAGAGCCGGCATCATTCTTTCGCTGAGCAAGATTTATTTCACAAACTATTATCTGGACCTGGTGACAAACCAGTACCAGGATCTCGATGAGATTGCCTGCGTCACTCGCACGAATGAGAACCGTCTCACGGCGACCCAGCTGCTTTCCTATATCGGTACCATCAATGTCCTTTCCGACTATCAGAAAGACTATACGGCGTTCATCGATTTTGAGACCCTGTCCCAGCGGATGGCCGGCCGGCAGAGTCTGTCCTTTGAATTCCCGGCCCGGGCTTTCGGTTGGTGCCGGGCTACTTTCATCCCGGTCGACAGCACGAAGGACGGCCAGCTTCTGCATGTTCTCTTTGTTATTCAGAAGATTCAGGAAGAAAAGGAAAAGGAACTTAAGACAAGACAAATTCTTCAGGATGCCGCCGAAGATGCTAATCGAGCCAATCTTGCTAAGACAGACTTCCTTTCCCGGATGAGCCATGATATCCGTACTCCTCTTAACGGCATTGTCGGCATGACCTATTTAGCCAAACAGGAGCCTAACCCTCCGAAGACGGTGGATTACCTTAACAAGATTGATACTTCCTCCAAATTCCTCTTAGGACTGATCAACGATATTCTGGATATGACCAAGGCGGAGAAGGATAAGATCGTTCTCCATCCGGAGCCTTATCCGATGAGTGAATTCTTAGGCTATCTCGATTCCGTGATCCGCCCGCTCTGCGAAGACAAGAACATCCATTTCGTGGTCGATGTCGATTCCAGTCCGGACCGGGTGCCGGTAACGGATAAGCTCCGCTACAATCAGATTGTCTTCAACCTGCTTTCCAATGCCGTGAAGTTCACGCCCGAGGGCGGCACGGTCACGTACCGGGAGCACTATTCCTTGGAGCCAGGGACCAACCGGATGCATGTCATTGCTAGTGTCAAGGATACTGGCATCGGCATGAGTCCGGAATTCCAGAAGATTCTCTTCACGCCGTTCAACCAGGAAGACCGGATTGACAATGCCACCAACCGCGGCACCGGCCTAGGCTTAGCCATCTGCAAGCATATGGTCACCCTGATGGGCGGCACTATTGACGTAGAAAGCCAGTTGGGTCATGGCACCACATTTACCTTCACTTTGGATTACGATACCGTTCCGGCCGAGGCTGTGACGGCTCAGGCCAAACCTGCCACGATGGATACGGATCATCTGTTAGCTGGGAAGCATGTCCTGCTTTTCGAAGACCATCCTCTGAATCAGGAGATTGCCAAGGCCTTGCTGGAGAAGAAAGGCATGGTCGTGGAACTGGCTGAGAACGGCCAGCGTGGCTTAGCCAAATTCGCACAGTCTTCCTTAGCTTACTATGACCTGATTCTCATGGATATCCGGATGCCGGTGATGGATGGCTATGAAGCCACCAAGGCCTTGCGGGCCTTGGCCCGGCCGGATGCCAAAAAGGTTCCCATCATCGCCATGACCGCCGATGCCTTCAACGAGGACATCGAAAAATGCCATGCTGTCGGCATGAATGACCATATTGCTAAGCCGATTGAACCGAGTAAGCTTTATGAGACGTTGGCCCGAGCCTTGGAAGAAAAGAAATAAAAGCCGAAGCCTTTTGCGTTTTGATGAAACCCGAAAGAAGAGCTTTCCAATGAAAACAATCCAAACCGGCTGTACGTTCCGTAAGGCAACTGTGGATGATATCCCTCTGATTCTCAGCTTCATCCATGCCATTGCCCGGTACGAGAAGATGGATGACCAGGTCAGCGCCACGGAGGCCACTCTCAAAGAGGAGCTTTTTGTGAAAAAGTCTGCCTTCTGCTCTTTTATCTTGGAAAACGGAAAAGAGGTCGGCTATCTTCTTTACTTCTTCAACTTCTCCACCTTCAAAGGACACCGCGGACTCTATCTTGAGGATCTTTTCATTAAGGAGCCTTACCGCCACCAAGGCTACGGACGTCAAGCTTTCAAGTATTTGGCAAAGCTTGCCAAGAACGAAGACTGCCAGCGCTTCGAGTGGGTCTGTCTCACCTGGAATCAGAATGCCATCGACTTCTATCACTCCTTGGGAGCCAAGGAACAGCAAGAATGGCTGCAGTTCCGTCTGGATGCCAGTGGCATTGCCAAACTGTGCGATTCCGAAAGTCACTAACCACGTATGAAAAAACCTTCCCCTGGGCCGAGCCAAGGGAAGGCTTTTTTCTCGCTGGTGCCTCTGGCCGGACTTGAACCGGCATGATATTGCTATCAGTGGATTTTGAATCCAACGCTGGAACGATATGCGTAGGAACTTAGTCGCATGGTACCGAACAATTAGTTCGATGCTATCGGGCTAATTCAGGAATGCCATGTATTTCTTGCGAGCCTTGCCGAACCGGATTACACGGAGTTTTTTTCGTTTTTGAGTGGAAAACCTGAGTGGAAGACGCTTCCACTACTGAGAGTGGAACTTACGGTGCGTTTTGGTACATGAAACTGATGGCTTCGGATGGCTGTCGGTTGGCTTTTTGACCTAACCAATTAGCCTATGGTTGAAAAACGATCATCTTTTTATATTTCTCTGACATTTCCCTAGTGAACCCGATTCTGACAGTAGATCTCAAAATAAGCAGTTTGCATTTCGATTCCTTGATCACCTCTTCCACGATCGAGGTATCGCAACTGCCGTCTTCCATCTTAGGAGTCGGGACGCAGACAAAGGCAACATCGCATTGGTTGATGTCTTCCATGGATCCGATTCCCTTACCTTTGTCATAGACAACGGCGTCCTTGAATAAATTGTGCATTGCGGTCCCAACGTGCCCGCATCCTATAATTCCTATTTTCATTATTTTTTCCTCCAATAATTGTTTTTCTTTATTGTTTCAATATTGTCTTCGTATTTTGAGTAATCAAAGCTGAAGTAAAGACCCTGGACTTTGTCCTCCTTGAAATGCCTATCGCTACCAATTGTGTAAACTAAACTGTGTGCTTTTGCATAATCCAGGAGATAATCGACTTTTCCTTTTTTGAAATTATCAGAATGGAAAGACTCCACCCCGTCAATTCCACAGTTTAAGCAATAATCGAGAATCGCTTTATTCTGCTCGTCGGTGAAATTAAAGTGATTCTCCCCTTGAAATAGATGCGCAAGAACCGCTATTCCGTCCAAATCATGAATCAGTTTTATCGTCTCCGATATCGACGGGCCTTTTACTTGGAATTTCTGGAGCATCTCAACGGAATTTAAGAATTCTCTAACTTTTTTGTCACTTTGGAAGGAGCCGTTTTCTATCAACAGCTTTCGTATTTCCTTTTTTAAAGAACCAGATGGAATCGTAATGCCAAACCTCTCTTCAAGATAACGGTTCCTTGCTTGTTTTATCTCTTTATTCTGTCCTTTGTACGCATCATATGCCATCTTAACCTTTTCTGGTTCGTTTCGGAGATGAAGGCCAAGAATATGGACTTTAACAAAATCAGGCACACATTCGATGTCGTTATTGACGTTTGCACCGAATTCCGCCCCTTGAATCAACGTCACTCCTGCTTTTGAGCATCGTTTTTGAAAAAGGTCCAGATCTTGAATCGTGTCGTGATTCGTAATAGCAATTGTCTTTATTCCTGCCTTTTTTGCCCTTTCAATCAATTCGTCCAGTGTTTGGCTGGCGCAAGTGGAATAAGGAGCACAATGGCAATGAAGATCAAAATCTATCATCATTTCTTCCTCCATACAATTTTCGTGTGTTTTCTATTGTATTTATCTATGTTTTCATTAACTTCTTTTATAGCTTCTTCTATTGTCGAAACCCCCATAACAACATCGTTTTTATTTCCGAGATACCTTTCCCTTTCATCGATCGGCATTCCAGCGAGTTTTTCACTCCAACCACCGAAGTTCGTGAATGAGACGATGAGTTTAAATAGTTGCCACGCCATTGCTATCTCAGACAACGTTCCAGCCCCACCGCCAATCGAGATGACAGCATCCGCATCCACCACTTTTCCATTTCTCAAGATATCCAACCCAGTAGGAATGACGACATCAGCATAATCATTAACCTCTTTTTCGTTGCTTGACGGGATTATCGCAATGGTGTCACCCTTTGAGTATTTGGAGGAATCCTTGGCGCCTTTCATGCTTGCTTCCATCACACCTCCTAGACCTCCGGTCTGGACTTTATATCCGTTATCAACAAGAGATTTCCCCAACTCATAAGCGAGCTGATATTCCTCTGAATCCTTAGGTATGTTGCTATCTCCAATCACGGCTATCGTTTTCTTCATGCTTTTTTCCTCCGCTCTTTTTAAGAGTTTCTTCCTCATGTTGTATGAGCTGTTGTTCCCATATTTGTTTGTTTTGTTCGAATTATCTGGCGACGGATCGAAGTAATAGATCAAATTGTTGATTGCTACTGGATTTGTCGCATGTTCCACTATCGGAAGCATCATGGCATAGTCAGTGGCTATGTCGACGTACTTGCCGTCCAGCTTTAGATCTTCTTGAATCCAATTGCACATATATCTTCTAAAACACTTAGGATGTAGCCAGATGTTATCTCCATTTCTTTCCCAAGATCTCTTAAATCCGACAACCTCATATCTCCTTAAAGGCTTATCGGCTCGGAAACAACCACCGACTGTCACGTCGACGTCTCCGACGAAACGAGACTTAATAATGCTGAGGGCCTCATCGGAAAGAAGGCAATCATCGTTGTCTACGTTCACTATTATCGTTTCCGGATTGACGGACATTTCCTTGTAAAAGAACTCGAAATTGGATAATGAGCCCACTCTCGTTTCATTGAAAACGGCATGAACTTTACCTTTGAAATATGGGTCATGTTCGAATAAAGACTTTGCATATTCTTTTGATAAATCATCCGAGGCATCGTCGAAATAAGCTATGTCAAAATCCTGAAAGGTTTGCCTCTTGAACGAATCGAAAAGTCTGCGGAGTTTTTCGGGGCTCGTATTCCTTCCCCTGACGAAGATAATCATGTCGTTATTTAGCTTTTCCGACCATTCGATTTCTCTTCCGGATAGATTGACGTTTCCATATTGTTCAGATGGGATTTGCAGGCCATTTTCGACAAAATAACGCACTTTTGATAGGAAATTTGGTATTTTCTTCGCTCCGTTTTCTGGGTGTATAAAGAATAGTTTGTTTGAAACGAGTCTAATTGAATCAGCTTCCTTTAAAGAGCTGTCAAGCGCTCTGTGCCAAGGAAGATCATACGTTCCGTTAACGACCGGATTGTCAAGGGGAATAACGCTGTCTAGTTTCTTCAAATCCAAGAAGCAAGATCGAACCTCCACTCTCCCTCCTATAGTAATCTCTCCGACATTTTTCGTTGCGATGCTAAGCGAAAGCGTCAAGGCACTTCTATCTTTCATCTCCTGCAAGGCCAAAGCCATACCGTCATTGGATTTATTGAAATAAATGATGTCCGAATCGGTTTGAAACAAATATCTCGTTTTAATGGAATCAAAACCGACCAAAGTCGTTAGTATCTGCTGGCCGTTTCTCGAGTAAGAATCTGTCGCTGTTGCCTTAAAGAACTTGCTATATAATCTTTCTTTTTCCTTGCTTGACGAATAAATGATTCTATCAATGTAGCCTTGTTCCTTGAGCTTGTTTATCGCACGATCAAAGGCATCCTTATCGTCTTTATCGTAACGCCTGTTTCTGTTTTGCTTTCCTTCATCAACGACTACTATTCTTTCCGTAAAGGAGGAGTTCTTCTCGAGCTGATTCACGATATGCACGACGTTTTCGTAGATGGATGAATGTTCCATGTAATTTGCTTTGATAAGCAATGAGCAATCTTCCAATAAAGGTTTAACCTTCTTTTTGCATACGAAGAAAAGATGCTCGCCTATGAAGTTGAGTGTATCTATGTTGATTCCGCTGTCCTCGCAGGTCCTAATTATCTCGAATCCGCATTCCGATAGCAGTCTTTCATAATAAGCAAAAGGCCTGTGGTATTCTTTCCTCTGCCCATAGATGCCTTTTTTGTAATAAACGGAGTTGCTGGAATAATTAGAATCGTTTCCACTTCTTCTAGTTTCCGTTTTCTGTATATCATCGAAGAATGGATCGCAGATGCTGAACAAGGCGATACCGGAATCTCTGACCAATCCGCTAATTCTGCTCACAATGTACCTATTCCATTTTTCATCGGTACAGCACAGGACCTTGTTGCAATTAACTAAGTCGAATTGCCTATCTAATTTTTCGATGTCTTTAACGATATGAACGGATTTGTCAGCCCTGTTTTCTATCGTTTCCAAATCAACATCATAAACATATGAGTCGATTGCGTTGCAGATTCTGTTGGCTATTTTGCATTTTCCGGCGCCATAGTCCAAGAAATCCTTGGGCTTGGTATCTTCGTTTATCTTATAGATAACAGGATCATGAACCTGCTCTTTGTATCTTCTCTTCAGGAGTTTTTCAAACGCCTCCATGCCAAAATCTATCTCTTTGCTTTGACCGAGGTAAGATTTGGATATCATCTCTTTGTATTCGGCCATTGAAAGTTCAGGATACCTAAGCATCTGGTATGCCCTTTCGATGCTTCTCTGGTATTTTTCTTCGTCGAAAGCCTCGATGTTTTTCCCGTAATCTATGTATTTAAGTTCCTTGTCGAAAAGCAGGAAGTTTGTCCTTTTAATATTTGTGAGAACCAGTCCATGTGTTTTTAGGAAACTAATCAGATCGGCGACTTGAAAGGCATAGCCACCGCTGTATTCATCGTAATTGAGGTTTGTCTTATAACAAATCACCGAGTTTTCGCCTACGTCTTTGAATGTGACGGAAAAGAGCTCGTCGCACTCTTGGAAAATGGACCCCTGCTCTTCATATACGCTTGTATCGATTTTTGAATAAAAGAGCTTGTAGGTGACTTGGCCATCGGTCATCACTATCCCCTCGTTTCCTATCCCGAGGATCTTAGTGATTTTGGTAGAGAACGCCTTTTCGATGATGGAGACATATTTATCTTTTTCCAGTGACCGCTCGTAGTTGATGGATATTGAGCTGAGATAATCAAACGATGATTCCACCATTGATCTTTCGGTGTATTTCATTGCAATTCTAATTAGGTTCTCTAAGCCTGCTTGATTGAAGAAAGATGAATATAATTCATCGTTGTTTATTTTTAGCAATCCAATGACTCTTGAGTAGCTTTCAATCAGTCTTGTTAGCCTTCCTTGGTATGAATCTAGGTATAAAGAATAGAATTCCTCTCTTGTTTTCCCAGTCATCTTCGAATACGCCTTTGTGAATGATGATCCGATTAGGTCTTTTATTTCTTTATCGATTTCCTTCTCGTAATCGTATTTATTGGCTATTCTGTTATGAAACGTCGAAAAGGATGATCCGATGATTTTGAACCCTAGTTTTTTTGCTTGAAGCGCCCAGAAAAAGTCGCCTCTTCTCGCCAGCGTGTTTCCTAGGTTTATTGAGATGTTTGGTATATCAAGCGCGTCTCTATTGAAGATTATGGTGTTCCCGCCACGGCTATTAGGCTCAAATTCGTGCATTCCCGTGCTGAACAAAGGGCGACTTGTTGCTTTGCCCGTGAAGACATCATCAATGCTTATCGATTCATTGACCTTGGCTGGACACTCCAAATGGGTGTTGCCTGATTCAGTCAGATCGTAATAGTAATCGATCTTCGAATAGATAGAATCATCGAAATATTGATTTTTCGAGAGGCTTTTTTTGTATGTGTAATCAAGCAATGAGCAACGTATTACGGATAAGGAAGGAAGAGGAGCGTCATTTGAATAACTCCCGACCACCACATCGTATTTGCCTTTGTATCTGCCGATGACCTTATTGATGTCGATTGGCTCTTTCTTTAGATTGCCACCGATGAATCTGTATTCAAAAAACTCCATGTCGTCGTCGAGGATCCAAACGATGTCTCCGTCTATGCTTCCTTGTTTGGCGAATTGATGGATCATCGTCCTCGCCACCGCAATATCGCTGACTATCCCGCTTTCAAAAGAGCTTTTGCTTATGAACCCTCTAATCCTCTCGTCTTTTGCAAATTCAAAAATGTCATTCGTGGTTTTGAGATCGAATGGAATTTTTGAAGATGATAAACATTCGCTGAGTTTTTTATATTCGTCGTCGCTTCTATAATTTGCAAAACAGATTATCTTTTTCCGTGCGACATCTAGATCATTTATCTCGCCTATTAATCTAAGGGCCATTTCCTCGGAAGTCGTAACGAAAGAGAAAACTATGCGGTTATCAAAAGGCTCATTTTGTTTGTCTTCTTTTACGTATTCCGGCTTTCCCGCTGGAAGAATTGAGCCGATTTCCGATTCTGTTATCGGAGCGTATCTTTTCGTTCTTTCAAAGAACCCCGCTTTCGTTTCATCGTCCATGAGTCCGCCATATTTGGCGTAGAACTGGGCAAGGCTCCTTCTTTTCCCTTCGGATGAGTTTGTTAGTCTTGGTCTGCTGTTTTGAGCGTCTACAAAGACAAGGTGCTCGTTTACAACTGAGTAAGTAGGATCGAGCATTAGGACTCGGGTGAAGACATCCCTGTCTGTTGTTGACGAAAGGCTTTCATCGAAGCATCCGGCTTCCAATAAAGTCGTTAACCTGATGAAGGTGTTTGATCCTTGTATGTGCGGGTTGACGGCCAAGAAGCTGTCTTTTTTCAAAGTTTGAGGGATTGAGATTGGAAATTCCTTTTCATCTGTTTTGTAATAAAGGCCACTGACGACAAAGTCGGCGCCATTCCTAGTGGCCTTGGTGCATTTCTCGAGATAATCCTTATCCCATTTATCATCGTCATCGAGAAAAGCTAGATAAACATCGTCGATCCCTTTTTTTGATCCAATCAATCTGGTCTTAACGATATAGTCGATGGCCGTGTTTAGATTACCAGCATAGTTATGGGTATATTTATCCTCAAGAAAAGTGAAACCGCATTTTATGGAAGACTTACGGTCGGCTTTCTTGGTTTCTTCGATTGAATCAGAAACTACCACCACCTCGTCAGGTTTCTTCGTTTGAAGGCAAACTGATCGGAGCGCTTCGTTTAATAATTCATTTCTGTTTTTTGTAGCGATGACTACAATGAGTTCTTTCATGAGACTCCTCCTAATAAAAAGTGGCCTATGGAAGTTTACTTTCCCACCGGGCCACTGATTAAATTAAAAAGAGCCGATGAGAAGTAACCTGTCATGGCGACTAATTTGATGTTGCTGTTAACATCTAATAGTCTTTAACTTCATCTGAATTAATTATATTACAACTTGTCTTTTTTTACTATGTTTGAAAACGCAGAGTATAGCAACCCTGCGTATTCTTTATTGATTTATCAGCACCGCTTCGTATCCATCAAATGGAAGTAGCACCAATCATTGCTCATAATAAATGACGCTGACTTGAAAGATCATTAGACGTTTCGATACTTACCAAAATATTCAATCTCAGAATCTTTTCTTGCTTTAATAGCTTCACTTATTAATATGAATCTACCAATAAGGTGGTTCTTTCTTGCAAACATAATCTGAGCAATCCACTGTTTCCTATCTTTGTCGAAATGAACGCCTGTGTAGCCAGAGGTATTGTTCTTATTAATCTTCCTTCCTTCTTTGATTGAGGAAAGGCATGTACCATCAATAAAATCATTCTTTAAAGAAGAAACATTAGACTGATTTTCTTTGTTCTTGCATCCGCATGATTTGGTCTGTCCATGAGTAAGACAAGTGGATGAAACGATACACTCATTGCCACAGTCACATTTGCATCTCCACCAGGTCTTGTTCTTCTTTCTTCCATCCAAACCAATTACTAAAAGGCGACCGAATCTCTTTCCGGTTAAATCTTTGATTTTGTGTTTTAGACAACCGCAAGATTTAGTATGACCGCTATGCAACTTATTGACATCTACTTCAGTGAGATTTCCGCAATCGCATTTGCATAAGAAAATAGTAGTTTCATGAACTCTTTTCCCGGTATCTTTAATAACTACAAGATGACCATAGCGTTTGCCAATCTCGTTCATCATTAAACCTAATTAGCACTCTTTCATTAAAACAGCAACATAGGTATCGATTTCGTTGTTATAAACGACAGATACACATTTCCATCCTGAAGGTCCCCAACTATTTAGTTCGGACTCCAGAGCTGACTTACTTGATTCTTGAATAACTTTGTATTTAAAAGACATTTTCAATTCCTCCTTATTCAATATTAATAGGATCTTTCCTTCATTAATATTTTACCATAAAACAGCCTATAAATCAGCACTATTTGCCAAAAAAGGCACGTTTTTGGCGTGCCCTAATCCATTTGCTTATCTTTCTTTTTATCGATGTTTAGTATGTAATCGCTAAGACTATCGACTGATACTCTGTTTTGTTCTTCATCGAAGTGAGCATAAATACCTTCAGTAGTTGTGATTGTAGAGTGACCAAGGTATTTCTGAATATCTTCCATTCTGATGCCAATATGTCTAAGCATGGTAGCACAACTGTGTCTAAGATCGTGAAACCTGATTCTTCTAAATTCGTTCTTTTTAAGAAATGAAGCAAAGTTTTCAGTAAGCCAATCGACCTTGTACCTATCGCCATTCTCTCTGACATAGATATAGTCATCAAATTCATGATTGTAGGAGTTACCAAATGTCTTTCTCCACTCGTCCTGTTTCACCTTCATTCCTAAGAGCATGTTTTCAATGATTCCATTCTTGTCGAAAGGAAGTGATCTAAAGGATTTCTTAGTCTTGGTTGTGTCAGAGCCTATCTCAACTCTCTTACCATCAACCACCGCAGCTGTTACTGTATGTTTAATTGTGAACTTCCTATATTGGAAATCTATAGCATCCCATTTCAGCCCAACAATTTCTTCTCTTCTTAAGCCGTAGTAAGAAGCCATAAAGATAGGAAATTCTAGAGGTGTGCCCTTTGCTTTCTCTAGCAAAGCATCAATCTCTTCCTTGTTATAGTAACTATGGACGAATTCCTTCTTTTTAGGCTTTTCAGCTCGATCGGCGACATTGGTTAGGATGAATCCCTTTTTGAAGGCATATTGAAGAGCTTTTCTGATATTGGCATGAAATCTGATGACAGTATTTGGATTCCTTGTTTTCAGCATCTCAGCGTAGAACTGCTCTAAATCCTCAGGCGTAATATCTTGAAGATAGATTCTCTTTTTCCTGAAATAAGGATCGATTATGTTGTAGATATTGAAATGGTAACCAGTATATGTTGTTGGCTTAATTTCCGGTTTGACTTTGTCGAGCCAAATCTTCATAAAATCAGAGAAAAGAATAAGACCATTTTGAAGGTTTTGAGCAACCTCAGCAACACTATCTGATGCTGATTCTTCCTTGATTTTCTTCTGGACATCAATCTTCTTCATCCTACTCATATCCTCTTGAATAGGGTTAAGACCCAATCTGAGTAATACTAGATTTGTCTTAACTATGTCCCCTGGCTGAAAACCACTCTTTAGGGCGATAAGTATCCTTTTCGCTTTATTGGTGTTACCTTCTACATCGAGTTTAGTCGAAATCCATTTTTCGACTCTCTTTCCGTAGTTATCTCGCCAATACATAACGACAAAGTACTTGCCTTTTGATTTAACTAATCTCCCGGAAGTCATTACATGTACGCCTCATTCGAAGCTTTGTTTCCGTCGGCTTTGTATGGATACATTGGGATATCGTTTTTAGGAGTGTTCCCTTTGCTCTCATCATCCAAGCCCATGAAGTTGACATCATCTGTCATATTAAAGACAAACTCTTTAACTTGCCCTTTGGTAAATCTCCTGCATCTACCAATACGGAAACTCTTGATCTTATCGCTGGCAACAAGTTTATTAACCATTCTGTCACTTATAGTTAATAATTCCGCTACTTGGACGATATTAAGGATTTCTGGGCAGTTATCAAACGTCAACTTTTCTTTCTTTTCATTCATGCTTTTTCAGCTCCTTTCATAGTCCAAGAACTTCAATGGCACTTGTGGCTATATCTACATACCAACGTGGATCATCTTCATTGCCCAAATTGGCATCCTTTGCACTTTTCATGTCTATTCCTATTTTGTAGGAATACGAATGGAAGGCTACTTCTGCTTCTAACGATCGGATTGACCTTCTATGAGGTATGCCCATTCTCTTCCATTCGTCATTTATGAATGAGCATATCTGAAGCCTTTCTTTCCTATTAAACAAATAACAGTCAAAGACAACGGCTTCACAATTATCAAACTTTAATCGGCTTTCTCTCTCAGAATCGAGTCTCAGAACTACTTCGCTATCGTCTACTTGATAAGCATTGAAACAACCGTATCTATTAATGTCTAATGAGTTTCTTATGAAGAAACAAATAGACAAGCTGAATAACTGAAGTAGCCCATAGCCAAGAAAGAAACTAGCCCATTTCGTTTTGTGATCTTTCTTTTTCATAGGCGTCTTTTCGAAGCGCTGCATCTTCTTTGGTGTAGAAACCATAGTACTTTTCTGGTCTAGGGAAACCAAGTTTTGAATATTCTTCTTCGAGACCTTCCTGCAAGTCCTTAAGACCATCCTGAAGCTTTCCGCACTCGAAGTATCTCCATCGATTGTCTTTCCCATAGACATAGCAGTATTCAATCCAAGATGAAGGGTCGTTGATTTCTTCTAAACTCATCAGTTTTGCTTCTTGATCTTTTTCTCCTCTATCTCTTCCATAGAAGACTGTGACGCCATCTTGTCTGTCATCGAATTTATGAGGCTTTGAGGGGTCTGGTTCCATCATAGGATTTAGGCAACTCATATTTCCTAATTCCATGAGACGATCAACTCTTTCCCTCAGGTTGTAATTGTCCATAAGCATGGCGCCGTTATAGGTGAGGTAACCATCGCTATGACAATAGACACCAGTGTAAGTCCCATCTTTATTTTCACGGCATATATAGCTTCGTGTACTCATTTATTCTCCTTTCTGGAGGGAGGTTGTTGCCTCCCTCTAAACTGAATCTTTTCAACTTAGAAAACGTGGTTTGTGACTCCTGGAGCTATCCCAGTGACGGGAATAGCATCCATAGATAATCCAAAGGTCTTCGTATAGGATTGGTTATTGATTGTGCAGGTAAAGTCGATGATTGGAGTCGTTCCGTTGAACTGTGTTAAGAACTCAGATCTAGCAGCCTTGCCTAAGTACCAAGTACTTTCACAGAAATTGTCTTCATCAGTGCTATCGGCATCGGACCACTGCCAGTAATAGGAATAATTTTGTCCTTTAGTGGTTAGAAAGTCGTTAGATGAGAAGGCAGTCGAGAAGAAAGTGGCACAATCACTAGCTGACAAGCCAACAAGGTCGCCTAACTTCTCGTCCCAAGTGCTGCAATTCATTGCCATATCGTCACATTCGGCATCCATATAAGCTTTGGTTTGAGTACCAACCCAATTGGTGAAACTGGCATTCCACTTATAAGTTGCGTTTCTAATTTCCTTATCAACGCTGACAGAACCACCAGTAGTAACGATGGTTGGCTTGATAGTAGGAGTCACACCTTCAGTCAAAGCAATAGAGTCAGGTAAAGTCACAGTAAGCTTCTCTTTGAAGTCGAAATTGACAGTTCCTTTGATATCAGGATTGCTTGCGGCATAAAGAGTAAGAATTGCTCTTTGTGTGAATACGGCTTTGCAATGAACCGTAATCTTGGTGTGAGTCGCATCATGGTCAAAAGATAAGACATCGCTAGGTACTGCACTTCCGTCCGCATACTTTAGTTCTGCTTTGATTTCATCGGTGTAGATTACAGGCGTGACGGTATAAGTAATCTCAAATGAGCCATAGGCATCACCGCTTTGACTAGCGGCATAGTATTTGGAAGTGATTGCGACACCAGAATTCTCATCGACATCAGCGACTGGCTCTTTGTCATCGCTTGTTTCAGAAGTGGTATTTTGCATTCTTCCGATTAGGTAACCAGTCGTACCGGCAACACCTAAGGCAAGTAACGAAGCTAAACTGATAAGAGCAATTTTGACAACCTTCCCGCCATTGAATTTTTTATTTTGTTTTTCCATTTTGTTTTTCCTTTAAGCCATTTCAGGTTGAGGTTTCTTGTTTTCCTCTTCCCATGGCTTCCTTTCGTATGTTCCTTTTTTCTCGTTGTATTCGAATTCGTCACCACATCCCCAAAGGTCGAAAGCCAGTTTATAGGCGTCTCTTCCTTGATCTGGAAATGTTCCCTGATAATCAACCCTTCCGTTTTGGAGGAGCATATAACCAACGTGTGAGCCGATTTCCTCATCGCTATAGAGGAAGGCAAGTTTCATATCAGGATGTTGCTTTGATAGTTCAATCACAACAGGAATAGCAGGATCCCAAGCCGTCTCGAAAGTGAAACTTTTCTTGTCCCACTCAGTGTTGGCAGAGTTCCATTTGGTACCCCAGTTTTTGACTGACCATTCATACCAATTCATAGCGCCATGTTTCTCGACGTTATTAACCATCCTCTCTCCAAGAGACACGACTTCATCAATCTTGTCTTTGTATTTTTCTTGAAGGGATTTGACCTTTTCCTCATCTAGTTCCAATGTGTTGGAAACGAATAGATGGTTCTCCATCAGCTTTTTAATCCTGATGACCTCTTTTTCAGCAACTTTATCTTCATTGCTTCCGAAATAAGGGCATTTAGGACTCTTTTTAGTGATGAATAACGACAATCCGTCATCACTTCTAGAACCAAATTCCAGATTCATGTCATCTGGCATCTTGACTACGGTATTGAAGTCGAAACAGTCCTTCTCTTCATCAGAACCTGTGGAAGCGTGCTTTTGTCTTATCTCATCGATGAATTCGCTTTTTCCAACGATGATTTTGTTTTTTACCCAATTAGGCATAGATTTTTAATCTCCTTTCGCCTATCTCTATTCGAGTTCAGGCTCTTTTTTAAGCGTCTCGTCTTTTTCGTCATCATCTAGGTATTCACACCAAGGGTCTTTATAGAGGTCTCTTGACTCATAACTGACGTCATCTCCCTCGTCTTTATCGAACACAGAGGATTCCTCGAATCCCATACCCGGTTCAACCGAATGAATGACAAGTCTTTTGACTTCGCATTCCTTGATGCTTTCTTTGATATTTGGGCAAACATGTCCATCTTCTTTGACTCCTGGATAACCTTCGAATAAGCAGGAATAGATGCTCCATGCGCAGTTACAACTGACTCTTAGGCAAGTCATTCCGTTCTTGTTGTTCTCTTCTTGAATGTCATTAAGGAATGTCCTAGCGAAGTATTTATTCTTCTTGTCGTTTTCTTCGGATTTTTCCGATAGGAACAACGATTTGAAGTTAGGAACGTTTCTTGTGGGTAGGACTACAGCCATATCGGTTTCAGCCCAATTTGGCATACATTTCCTCCTCTAGGCAATACCGCTGCATTGAGCGGTAGCCTGTGCACTTTCGACATAACCAAGAATCATGTCTTCATCGAATCCTTCAAGTTCGTCATATTCCTCTTCCTCATCAGAGACTTTTAATCCGGAATCAGATTCGAACGCTTTCATAGAGAGGTAATAATCCTCAATGATTCCGTCATTCAGGTAATAGCGGTAAAGCCATTTCCAAAGCCAAAGAATCTAAATCTCCAATGATTACGACGATGATGTAGAAATGTCTGTAGAAGGCGATTCTTTCAGCATCGTTTACCATGGCATTCATTCTTGCTTTTTCAGGGAGATCTCTGAATTTAGCCATGAATGAGCGATACTCGTTTCCAACCTTCTCTTGCACGAACTCTTTGCATTCAGCAACACTCTTTCGTTTGTTCTCTTCCATTAGCTGGCCTCCATTTCTTCTTTAGCCAAGGCATCTTCAGATTCTTGGAACGGACCGATTACCTTGGCGTATCGGTAGGCTCCTTCAATCGACATGTTGTGAAGCATGTTTCTCTTGCAGTATTTGAGAGTCATTTCAATCTGTTTATCAGTAAGTGATATTGAGTTTCCTGTCTCTTCGTCATATCCGCAGAAGATCAATGGTCCGCAATAGACTTCCTCTCTTTCAGGAACGACAATATTTGTCTCCATCCCATTCATAAGGAAATTGTCATTGCAGATAATGCTCATCTGGTCATCTTTAGGGTGTGAGGTCATATCAATCAGACCTTGACAGAACTTAGAGATGGTTTTGTAGTCGTTTTTCATCTTTGTGACTTTTGCTTCCTCGTTAGGAAGCTTGGTCACGACCGTGATTTCCACGGGTAAACTTTCTTCGTTTTCTTCGTCCATAAGGGTTCTCCTTTCAATTCATTTCGTATCTTCGGACTGTGTTTGCAAGACTTGTTTCGATAGTCACTCTTCCATAGGTGGAATCTCCTCTTGGCGAATCCCATTTATCTCGCATAAGTCCGCTTGTTCGGAAAATAGCATCAATTTGGTCGGGATTTTGAGTGTAGAAAGAAATCATGTTGACTAAGGCAAGGTCGGCACTGCTATGTGTTGCATAACCCTGTTATGTCTCCAGAGAAGAGCCTTGAGAACTTATCTCCGCTTTTGCTCCTAAGAGCCTTTTCAATGACTCTTTGATCATCAAGAGTAGGAGTCATATAAACAGGTCTTGCTATGGGGTTTGGCTTTCTGACACCTAAGTATCTTTTTGCGACCTCACCGACCTTTTCCGTATAGTCGATAAGCTCGTTATGACCAGCAATCATGTCACCAGTAACGCAACAGAATCTTTTGGTCTCGTATATCTCTAATCCGATATTGTCATTACGCTTCATAACGCCATCTGGAAGCTTTCCTTTTAGGAGGATATGGATTCCAGTTCCGGAACAGCTTTTTTCGGCATAGGCTTTAGGGAATTCATTTAGCATCTTCAAGGCAAATTCAGATATGACACCGTTGTTATCGATTGAGTTATCTATGTCTATGAAGACGATTCCTTCGGTTAGAACAAACGCTAAGCCGTCTAGATTGCCATTGGTTGCAGCGAAGCAGTGTGCGGAATAGAAATCAGTCCAATCTGTGGGGTCATTACTCTTTGCGTGACGATAGGTTCGAGGCGAAATCATCACCTTTCCTAAATGTGAAACGCCTGGTTCTTTCTTTTTAAAGTAGGCAACCCACTGCTTCTTGTCTTTAAGCTCCTGAGGTATGTTTCTCTCGAAGAATCTCATGCCATTTCCATTCCTCTCTGTTTCTGCTCCCCAGCCTGAGTCGGCAAAGGCATCACAGGAGGATCTGGGCTCTCCTTCGACTTGGCTTCCCCCAAGGTTTTGCCCTCTTTGATGACATCCTTATAGATTTCTCTCTCGATGCCGCCAATCAATCTTTTGCTGTGCTTGGAAATGACATTTAGATTCTCTTTGAATTTAGAGATGTCGCCATCTGCCCAGCCTGAGATATAGCTGAAGTTGAAGTTCTGGGTATCAAGCCCTAAATAAGTACAGACAACACAGGCAATTGACTCAGCCTCAACTTCTTTGATCTCTCGCTTTTCAAGCGGAGTAAGACCTTCAAAATCTTTACGGTATTCACTGTGAGCAAGAGCATGGCCACATTCATGAACGGTTGTTGATACTTCCTGCAAATCGCTCATCCCTTCGAGTATTTTGATTTCCTTTGTCTGCTTATTGCATAGTCCATAGCATCCTTCGCCAAGTTCTTCCTTTGTGGCGTAAGAGATGGTGAACCCCTTCTCTTTAACTACTTCTGATAGACCCTTAAGAATCTTGTCTTTGTTCTCCACTATTTTTGACTCATCAAATTTGAAGGCGGTGATTTCCGGTCCATCAGTTTGGGTGACATCAAAGACATAGCCTTGTTCAAACGCAACTGGAATCTGAGCTTTGACCTTCTTGGGATTTCCATCTTTATCAAGGACAGGATTTCCATTTTCATCTTTCAGTTCTTTTTCGACATTCTTGAGGATTGGAGAAAAGATCCTGATGGACTTTTCTCCAGGTATAACGTGTCGTCCCATCGTGTTCCATTTCTTCATTCCGTGAACCGTGGATGCTTCTGGCTTCTGAATCAGAATATAGATTTGATTGTTGAGCGAGTACTTTCCGAGATTTCCCATGGCGATAAGCACTTCTTTGTACTTTCCGCTTGTGATGAAATCATGCAGTTTAAGGTCGATTTCACCAGTAATGGTGTCCATTTCCTTCTTGCTCAATCGTTTAGGGACATACTTCTTTTTAGGAGTCCCCTCTACTTTTTTAGTTTCTTTTTCTTCCATTGTTTTTCTCCTTTCAATCGGATTTTTAGTCAAAGTGAAAGCCACGCGCGTGCGCGAGATATTTTGCTTTCACCTCACTTTTTGAGGCTGATTACATCGTCCATGTCCCCCTATCGAAGAGTTCTGAAGTGCATTCGTCAGTAACGATTGCTACATTCCCTCTTTCTTTTGGAGAGCTTATTAGGAAACAAGTTCCTCTTGGATTGTGGATGATACAGTCTTTCTCAAATTCGTTTATTCCACCGCTATTCTCATAGAGTTTCATCAATTCGTTCATATCGTTTGGCGAGAGTGAGAAGATCATTGAATACTGGGACACGTTGATGATTGCTGTAGACTTCCTAGCAATTTCAGGAGTCCCAGCAAAATCCCTGACGTTTTGTGTGATGATAATCAACATCCCATCGTATTTTCTGATTCGTTTTGCTAATGAATACATGAAATCTAGGGCTATCGGATACTTCTCATCAATGAATAGATGGGCTTCGTCTATGGCAACTACAATCTTTCTATTTGTGCCATTTTTGGTATTGCTATCTTTGTTTCGAATTACCTCGTTTTCAAGCCACCTAAGAAGCAATAACATCTGGGCATTGGCGGTCGCGTCATTCTTGTTTGCTAGTAGTCTTTGGAAATCAAATGTGATGAATGCTTCTGTTGGCGAGAAAGTCGTATATCCATTCCATAACGAAGAGTCCCTTCCACCGCTTTTGAATCTAGACAGATAATTGACCAACACTCTCAAGCAGTTTTGCTCATAGGCATCGCTAGCGTCTTTGAGTTTTTTATCAGCGAGAAGGCATAAGTCTTCGAATACCGGGAATTCTTCAGGCTTGATTAAGCTAAGGTTTCTTCCTGGTCTAATATCCTTAGACGCATAGACTTCCTCAGTGAGTTTGTTTAGAAGCTCTAAAGAATCCTGATTGATTCCTTGTAACACTACCTTGTAGAACTGTTCTAGGAATTGAAGATGAGCGTAATAACTATTTGAACTTCCACCTTCATCATCCATCGTTGTCATAATCTGAAACGGATTAATTCGACCCTTCTCACCATTAGAGGCGTCAATAACAGAACCTCCAAGGTTTTTAGCCAAAGTCCCATATTCAGATTCAGGATCAAGGACGTAAATCCTATCTCCTTCTGTAGCTAATCCAGAAAGAAGGGATTTTGTCGCATAGCTCTTCCCGCTTCCTGACTGACCAATGATGATCATGTTGGAATTGACATGAGTCAAATCCCTTTTGAACACATTAAGAAACACTGGCTCGGAGTTCTCTCCAATTAGTATTCCTTTCTCATCGGTAAGCAAATCATCAGAGAAAGGGAATGAGGCTGCTAATGTGGATGACTGAATGCCATAAGGCATCTTCACAAGGTCTTTGGTTGAAGGCATTGAAGTAATGTATCCATCCATCTGCCTTCCAAGCAATTCTGAGAAACCAAATCCCATCTCCCTTAAAGCGTCTTTAACTAGCTTTTTGTTCGTGGCTTTCTTCTCTTCGTCATAGACTTCGACAATAACTGTCGTATCAAACAAAGTTTCGTTGGATTGCTGGATGTCTTCGAGCAACTCTCTTAAGGTATCAAGATGAGTATCCGATTCCTGAAGCTGACTTTCTTTTGAAACGTTTTTTGTTCCTATCTCTAGAACGGCGTTATCGATTCGCTTTATAGCTTTGCTTTTCTCGATAGGTTTCATCCTCATCACTATTTTCGTATTAGGAAGGCTATACAATCTTTCAGCCCAGCCATTAGGAACGGAAAGAGGAAATCTGTTAATCACTAATTCCGAGGCATTCTTTGTTTCTTGATGAAGACTCAATAGACCGAATTTTAGTGAAGTCGGATCAGAGACAATTTTCATCTCAGACCTTGGATCAAATTTTTCTCCATAGCCCGCTTTGATGAATGTGTATAGGCTTTGATCATCTAGCCTATTTGCCTTTATTCCACTCGCTGCGAATGTTTCTATAGTCCTATCAAGCTTTTCGTTAATCGAATTGACGCTATAACCATTTAGGACCAAATAATAATGGGGAATCATCATCTCAGAAGAGTTCATCTCATCAATGCTTATCATTCTGAATTGAACTAAGTCTGCTCTAGCCATAAATTCATGGTCAGAGAGTTTCTTATCGTTCTTCATTGCGTTAAGCGTGTTTATTCTAGACATCTCGTCTTTCATTCTTTGATCAAGGATTAAGGGAAGCTCTAACTTCATTAGCGACCACTCTTCACTATCCGAAACAGAATTGAGAATCCTGGCAAAACAACCATCGATTAAGTCATCTTGCCTCGTTTCATCGAGTATCTTGAAGTTGATAGGAGATATCTCTATCACACCTAGCACGCTTCTGTCCTTCTCGTAGATGATTGAATCCTTAACTTCCTTATAAGGGACAAGCGTGGATGAATCCTCTTTGAATCTCTTTTTAGAGAATAGGAATCTGAATAGATGCCATATCTGGACATAGAGCCTGTTATCTCCAAGAGGAAGATAAAGGACAACTACAAGGCAGAGAATTCCCATTGCTAAGTAGAATCTGAAAGAGAAGTTGCTCGATAAGGTTAAGGCAATTAAAGCTAAGGCAATTAAACCAATCACCATATCTGCAATTGTTATTCCTTTGTAGAAAGTAACCTTCACTTTGCTGTTCTTTGGAATTATTCTCATTTCTTACCTCCTCTTGGCTTTCGCCCGATGGTTTTTCTTTCCGAATTGTCTCGTCTCATAACGCCATTAGTCTTCTTGGTCTTTTTACTTTCGTTTCCAGTATTTCCTCCTTTGGCTTCCGTTTTGGCTTTAGGATCTGGCTTTCGTTTCTTGATATCGTCTGCATGGTTCATAACTGAATTGCCATACAAGGCGTTTTTCAATCTAGGCATGAAATTCTTACCCATAGCAATTACGCCACCTTGAGAGACATCGTGGAGCATACCGGCTGGCATAGTTGCGAACCTTGTGACTCCACCAAGGACTTTTTGTGCTTTGTTTTGCTTCTTCTGTTTTTGCGGATCGACCTTTCTTCTGTTGACGGTTCCAGAAGCCGAACTCTGTAAGGATTTAAGCCTGGTAGATCCTTTGGCACGGCTTTTGGAATAAGCAGTTCCGCCTACAAACTTCCCTATGGCTCCACCGACTTTGCTGTTGACCGAGTGTGCTAGAGCCATTCCGCTTCGCATGTTGTAGACCATAGAAGCAAACTCATTTCTTCCTGACTCTGCTCCGCATAGTCTTGCAATGATGTCGCTAGCTTTCGTAACGGCGAAACTTCCTCCGATTAGGAAGAGCACATCCACTACTCCGTTTTGGAAGTCATTCTCGAAGAACCTGATCTCATAGACTTGTGGAATTATTAGGAAGAAGAGATTCATGACAAGGATGATTCCGTAGGCTGAGAGGATTTTCCCAATCATGGTGTCCTTCCAGACTTTGAATCTGTTTCCTTCATCAAGCGGGATGGTGGATATGGACACAGGACTTACTAGATAGAGAAGAATGATATCGAATATTCTTTGGACGAATGTGATGCTCGATAAGACAAACATCACTAGCATCACGAACCCTCCAAGTATTCCAATCAGGTAGTTCATCGACTGGATGTTGAAGTAGTTCTTCACCAAATCAATACTTCCGTAGTCGAGTTCACCAGAGACAAATTTAGAGATTATTTCATCCTTGTTGGAGCCAGTGAAACTATCAGCTCCAATAGTTGCTAGGAACTCGCCTCCTATTGTTGCATGGGCACTTCCTCCATAAGGATTCATTGCCATGTTGATGGAACTCATCACCGTGTTTGTAAGAACGATTCCAGCAAGCACTGTGAACGGAATGAGCACTGCGATAATGAAACTCTGACCGCTCTTCTTTAGAACGCTAAGCCAGTTCTGTTTCTCTTGGTAGTTGGCTTTGATGATTGCGATTATCGTGAATACGACAAGCAGGATTACGCCAATGATGAAGATGATTAGAAACGTTCTTTTAATGGTGTCCGATTGAATGAGTGATGACAGTAAGTCGCTTTGCTCTCCGTTCACCTCGACAGTGTCTATGCCACATAGCATGTAGAAGATGTCCTTGATGAAATCGATGAGCTTACAGATGAACATGAAGCACATATATAGGAAGCTGAAGAACATATCTTTCAAAGCTTCGATTAACTCACCGAGTATCATTGGGTTTCACCTCCTACATTTGGCTTTGTACCCAATTCTCAAGAATAGGTACGGCAATTTTTAGAGCTAGAATCAGAACGAATATGATTACGAATCCGACGATTGCTCCTAATAGATCCTTCTTGGCTTTCTCTCTGCTGTTCTGCTCATCTGCCTTGGAAATCTTTACTCCAAGGAATATGCAGTAGATCGTGCCTACCGCCACAACGACTGCGATAGTAGGCCAGAGAATGGCATCGAGTATTTCGAGAATTGGCTCGATGACCGGGTAGAAATCGATGCTAGATAAGACAACTGGTTTCATGGAATTTCCTCCTTTGCGTGAATGTTTTGTCTTCGTTATCGCCATGTGGGTTTCCCACTGCTGACGATAGTCAGAGATAAGGAGTGCTGCAGAATGCGGCACCCGCTTATCCTGTTTCCTTTTTTAGGTACTTTTGACCTCTAGAGAGGGACTCTCTTACTTCTTGAAGGTCTTCTTCCTTTTGACGATTATGGTTACCGTGACACCCATGGCGGCGAGTATTCCTACCGCAATGAGAGCGATAGCCCAACCATTCATTTGGAAGGCTAAGTCGAAGGTGTAAGTTTTGGCATTTCCAAGGGCGTCAGTGACGACAACCTTGTAGCTTCCATAGTCCTTAATTTCATCTCCGAGATGGTATTCGATCTTCACTCCGTCTTTGTAGACTTCAACTGTTCCGTCTTCGGTCAAGCCATCAATGATGACCGAACCATCAACTTTGCCTCCGTCCTCCACTCCGTTAAGAGTGATTTCGGGAGCCGTGGTATCGAGCTTCAAGGTGAAGGTGAATTCTTTATCACCGACCTTATAGGTGATGACATAGGTTCCGTCTTCAGTGAAGTTGATGCGGTTTCCATCAACCTGGACGGTTTCTCCGTCTTTGGTGACTGAGACAATTTCAACGTCGTCTCCTAACGTATAGTCAAGACTGGTTTTGGCATCTGGATAGATGATTTGGAATGTCACTTCTTTGGTGTTCCCATAGGCATCAGTGATGATGACTCTATAAGTTCCTTCCTCAGTGATTTCAGTTCCTGCTTCATATCCATAAGCTTCGCCATTTCTTGTTACAATGACTGTTTCAGTTTCGCCTGAATCAATCACGACAGGTTCATTGCTGATACCGCCATTGCCGACATTCATATCGAATAAGACTGATTTGTCGATGACGATAGTGAATGAGGTTTTGTTTCCGTAGGCATCCTCCACTGTGATGAGGTATGAACCTTCCTCAGTGAGGGTTTCTCCGAATGAGTAATCGTATTTTTCACCATCTTTGATAACGGTGATCTTCGCATCTTCTTTGGCGGTGATTATGACATCGTCAGAGGTTGTGGCATCTCCACCAATCTTCTTGCCTCCTGAGGTAGTAGCCTCATAGTTGACAGTCTTATCGATGGTGAATGTTTTAGTTGTTACGTTGCCCATATCGTCTACGACTTTGATGACATAGGTTTCTTCTTTGGTGAAGACTGTATCTGAATCAAATGAGACTTCTTCTCCACCATTGAGTGAATAGGTGCTTGAGCTGACATCTTCATCAGTCCATCCGGCCTTCACTGAGCCATTAGTCGTTCCGTTGTCTTCAACTCCTTCGAGCTCGACATTAGGTGCGACTTGATCCACGGTGAAGTTATAGACTTGATAGTTTTCTTCATCAGTCTTGTTGATGAGTTTAACTTCGTATGATCCACTGTTTTCGACATTGGATTCTATGGTGAATGAACCATCGTTGTTCTGACTGATAAGCTCGCCATCCTTATAGATTTCGGCATAGTATTTGGAGGCATCAAATTCGAAGGTGACATTGTGTGAAGTTTTGCCACCATTAGCGACACCACTAATCACTCCCTGTGGCAAAGCCTTATGGAAGTAATATTCCTTCTCGATGGTTCTTCCAAAATTGTCTTTGAGGACAACTTTGTACAACCCATCTTTGGTGAATTCATAGTTGAGCTTATCAGTGCTCACGCCATCTAATTTCTGACCATTGCGGTAGATTTCAATTGAGGTGATTGTCTGATATGTTTCTCCCATCGAAACATCAATGGAGACTGCGGTATCATCCGAATTATTAGTGAAGTCGATTGTCTCGGCTTGGCTTGAGATATAGACAGTGAAGGAAATTGAATTCCCTAAGCGGTCATAAGCCTTGACCTCATATTTGCCTCCATCGGTGATGGTTGGTAACGCATCGCCTTTGGTAAAATAAGAAGTCTTTCCACCTTTTGTTACGGATACAACTGCCCAAGAATCGCTATCGAGTATTTCACTGATAGAAAGACTCTTTAGGTAATAGGTTCCAGTAGAAGGAAGATTATCTTTGCTGATAGTGATGTCTTTCGAATCATCACCATAAGTTTCAGTATGGATAGAAAGCTTAGGAACTTCTAAATCAATGATGACCTGATAGGTACAGGCGTTTCCGGCTTTGTCGGTTTCAGTGATGTCATAGACACCTGATTCTTTAAGTTGTTCGCTTAACTTAACGCCATATTCAAGGATGATAGTTTCATCAGAACCCTGCTTTTTGGCAGTAGCGATGACTGATCCGTAATTGGTAAGAACATAGTCGTTCCCAATCGGAGCACTCACACCACCATCAGTCCAAATAGGATCAGAGACGTTCTCTCCTTCAGGGAAAGTCGTTCCGTCATAGTAATGAGGACCAGTGACATAAGAACTCGCATAGAAATTGAGAACATCTTCTAAGAGATTCTTGTCAAAATAATAGAGTTTGATAGAAGGATTAGACTTGGATTTATAAAGCCAATATGTTCCGGTTCTTACTTCATCGTCGTGATTTTCAGGGTCTCCGTTTGAGGCAACCATGTTAGTCTCTGTGAATAATGAGATATCGGATAGACTTAACTCTTCTACACTTGAAGAATATTCGTAATCGGCAGCCTGTTTGATAGCTTCATCGTATGTTTTGAAGGAATCAATATGACCATTGAAATAGCACTCATACCACTTAGTAACGTAGTATCTGTCAGACGCATGTAAGGCATCTTCATTACCTGTAGGAGCGGTTCTATCAATCTCGGCTTCATATGATGTTTCATTGCCTGCTTTATCTTTGAGGACAAAACGGTATATTCCTTCAGCATCAATGACAGTGTTCTTCTTGTAGGAATCGCCATTCATCAAGCAGGTTTCATCTCCATCCCAAGTAAAGTAGATAGAAGAGTTTGTGACACATCCGTTTTCTGCTTCTTTGTTATTGGCATAGATTGTTCCAGTAGAAGCAATGGTATCTAAGACGATACGGAATTCTGAGGTATTGCCCACAGAGTCCTTGAGGATGAAAGTATAACTTCCATCAGCAGTGATTTCGGAGCCAGTGTAATCAGAAAATCCACCACCATCTTTGGACATAGTTGCGGTAGTTCCAGCTTTAGTCCAGGTAAAGGTAAATGGCTTATTGGTATAGCCGCCGTTTTCAACAGCACCACCACCACTTGTGAAGACTCCATTTGCAGGAGCTTTATCAATATCAACCGTGAATGTAGATTCGTTTCCAGCAGAGTCAATGATAGAAATCTGATAGATCTTCTCTTCATTGGCATCAGCGGTCAATGTGACTTCTCTATTGCTAAGAAGGTCATACGTATTCGTTGATCCAGTCGATTTGACTGTTCCTTTAGAAGAACCGCTTGTGATGATGGAATCAATGTTCATCGTCACGTTTGCATCTTGGTTGAGCTTGATAACTGAGCCGTTTGCGTATTGAGTACCATTCAAGGTTATAGTTGGCTTATTTCTTACAATGTTGAACTTGTAGGTCGTTGAAATACCAACTGCCGAAGTGATGGTTTCACTATAGGTGTTATTGGGATAAGAGGCTTTCTTCAAAGCATAGTTAGTACCAATGCTGAAGGCACCTGTTGTGTATTTGTTGCTAGAGGATGAATAATCGAATCTAATCGTGTCATCTTCATTAAAGTAAAGACCAGTATCGACGGTCTCGTTTTTAGTCATGGTATGACCAAACGAGGTGATTCCGTTTCTCTTGATGCTGATAGTTGGATTTGAAGTTTCAAGGAACACTTTTAGAGTACTAGAAACATTTCCAGCGTTATCGACCGCATAGAACTGATACCAGCCATCACCACTATTGCTAGGAATGATTGAACCAGAAGAATAAGAAACGAAACTGGATGAACTTGGAGTCTTATATAAGACGGTGTTCAAACCTGACCCACTATCGGATACTGAATAGCTAAATGATGTATTCACGTAAGAGCCGCTTGAAATAGCCACACCATTTGCGTAAAGCTGACCATTAGGTGAATAGGTATCGACTCTCACGGTATAATCAGCACTTCTATTACCTAAAGAATCAACAGCATAAAAGCTATAGATTCCATCTCCAGCCGAAGTTGTGCAAGCACCACTTCCAGAGTATGTGTAATAACTGGAACTAGGAATTTTGTAGTAAAGACCATTTAGGTTAGTATCCGAGGCAGTGACTTTGACAGTGCTGTTGGAAGTTCCTCCATTTGGAATGACAGTTCCCGAACTGGCCTTGACCATCGAAATAGTTGGACTTGTGTAGTCAATTAGAAGAGTCGCGCTATTAATGGCAGTCGAAGAAACTAATGCCATCTTGGCTCCTGAACCGGCAATCCATTCATAGGAATAGGTAACGTTAATCGTATAAGATCCAGAATATAGAGATGAAGATATTCTCCCTAATTTGCTGTAATCAAATGGCGTGTAATTGGTTGTAGAAACCGAATCAACGATAGAACTAGAAACTGAGCCATTTCGGTTATATGTGAGCTGAGTTTGCTTATTGTCTGTTCCAGTAGCTTTTGCCGTGGCTTCGGCAATGAAATACCTGGAACTTCCTTTGTAGATTTCAAACTTGAAATCAGCTACAGCACAAACCCCTAAAGTTAATTGGCTGCTATAGGAATAAGGCAAAGAGAAATTGACTTCATTGAAATCAATGTATGGGCATGACGATGCAATTTTAATGTCAGATGTCGACCCAACACTCGTGCTAGTGTTTCCACCATAGATCTTGACACCAGTATCGTGGTAGAAAGAGACCTCAGAAACTGTTGGAGCCGTTCCAAGTAGGGCTGTGACGGTTGACTTATGTGTTTCTTTTCCATAAACGCTTGGATAACCAGTAGATTGGTAATTGCTAGCTCCAGAAGCGCTACCTCCTCCACCACCAGCATCAACTACATAGGCGTTTTTGACTACGCTATTATTGGTCCCTGTAGAGCCAAGGACCTTGGGCTTTATGACCGATGAGCAACTGACCAATAAGGTCGGAAGCATCAATACAGCCAAGAATTTAGACTTGTTACTTTTCAAATGTTTTTCTCCTATCTTTGGCTTAATGGAGACCTGCCCTCGAAACTAGCGAGGTCAATGAATCTCTTGCGAGCCGTCTCAATTGTTTCTTCTTTTGTGAGTTGACCTGTTTTATGGGCTCTTTGAGCGGCTTTGTTCAGTAATTGAGTAACTGACTTGCCGTCAAATGCTTTAATCGACTCTTCCAAATCTTCTTTGTCTTGATCTGCCAGTATTCCATCAACTGCTGTAATGGCTTCTTTGACAGCCTGATCGACCATAAGATTGAATTTAGCTTTTGATTGTTCCTGTCTTTCCGGAGGAGCAACGTTACTAGAATTTGCAGCCCCTCCTTTGCTTCCACTTCCGCTTAGAAGTGCATTGCGTTTTCTCATGTCGTAGAAGGCTTTTTCTTCATCAAACCATCTACCAACAGACAACTTCTGATTCACTCTTTTCATTGAGAACTGAGGAACTAAGAAACAAGGTGTGAATGTGCTTTTTATCGGATTGAATCCGAAGATAGTCACAATCGCATGTCCCATGTCACCTGGCTTATTCAGAGTCTGAAGTTCAGATGGATAGATAAGTGGTCGTTCTTTGATTTGCGAATTTGAGTTGATGTCTTCTCCTTTGACAGAGTTGAAACCAACACTTCTTTGAACTATCGAATAGTTTCCGCATCGCTTTGAGAAATCCTCAATCGTCTTTAAATCGGTTGTACCGATGAAGACTTGGATATTGCAGTTTGATTTGATGATGTCGGCACTTTTGTCGTCATAGACTTTTGCTAATTGCGAATAGCTTTGAATGACTAAGCTCAGCCAGATGTTTCGGCTTCTTCCGACAGTAATCATCTGTTCGAGTTTATGAACCTTTGGAAGGTTTCCAAACTCATCAAGAATGAAGTAAACCGGCTTTGGAAGTGTTAACTCTTGGTAGGAATTGGCTTGATAGACCAACTCTTTGTAGGCTTGAAGAATCACCATGCTCGCCAATGTGTGTCTGGTTTCCTTTTCATCAGGAATCTGCAGGAATAAGGCTATAGGTTTTTCTCCCATTGATCCAAATTCAATCTCGTTTTCGGAAGTTAAGGCACATAGTGATAAGTCGCTGAACATCGATATTTTGTCGAATGTGGATGAGAGATAACTTCCTCTAGTTTTGTCGCTAGAATCCATTACCTGACGTGAGAGTGATACGGCTTTAGAAAGAGGGCTCCTATGTTTGAAGTACTCAATAAGTTGTTCACAATCATTGTCCGTAGACGTTGCCACCTTCATCAGTGAGTAGAAATTGTATTTTTCCTTAGTCATCCCTAGGCTTGGATTAGCTGAGTCCTCTAACATCGCTAGGGCAATCGCGAGAATGAAGTTCTTCGCTCCGCTTTCCCACATAGGCTCTTCTTTGTTAGTGACTGGGCATAAGACAGTGCAGATATCGTTTAGATCTTCGTAGACTTGGTCATTAAGGGTTTGCCTTTTGACCTGGACTGCTGAGTCTTTTTCCTCTTCGGACCAATAGTCATTTCCATCAAATTCGAAGCATCCCTTCTCCTCGTTTTCCACTACTTCATCTTCGAGATGGAGTGAGCGCTGATAGAGAAGATAAGGCTTCTCCAGCGGATTCCATCTAACTGAGTTGTAAGGATTTCTTAGGTCAAGAACTTTGACCTCATAGCCTTTTGATTTCAGTGCTTCTGAGTGGTCAGCGAACAGTTCACCTTTTGAATCACTGATTAGCATCGAAGGATGATTCTTTAGTTCACTGATTATCTGGATTGAAGGTGAGACATAAGTAGTTGTTTTACCTGAACCAGTTGTTCCTATGACTAATGAATGAGCAGGTTTAGCGAAGGTGACTTTAAGTTCTCCAGATGACTCTTTCTCCATGATGGGTGTTCCCACTATTTCATGGTTTTTAAGCTCATTGAAATTTAGGGTCTTATAGTTCTTTGATATCTCTTCTTCGGATTGGAATCTTGCTTCCTCAAGGTTCGATTTTAGATGTAGATCACCATCCTTTCCTTTTATGATGTTTTTAGAGTTTAGAAGCCAATAATGAGAGTAGAAATAGAAGAGAATCACCGCTAGCGCAATTCCTGCTAATAATGCGAAGAATCCGATTGTTTCACCGCGAATTAGATAGCGGATATCGAATCCTTTTTTAATGGCGCAGGTGATAGCGAATGCTCCTATATAGCAGACCCAGAAGGCAACTATCGCCGCTATTGCAATCTTTGTTCCTTTCTTTTTCATTCGGCCTCAATCACCCCCTCTTCGACGAGCCTTTCAAACTCGGCTTTCTTTAACAGCCATTGGAATGTTTCATAGATGCTTTCTCTTTCTTTTCTAACCTCCTCATTGAGTCTGGCGGTCCTTTTGAAGAGCCAACCTCTTCTGACTTTTTCATCCCAGCGTTGTCTTTCTTCTTCGGTTGTCCCTTTATGGAATTCTCCTTTCCTTTCCTGAACCTTCCTTAGGTAAGCTAGTATCTTATTTCCGCATCGCCTATATAGGTCTTGTTGGAAGGAATCTGAGATGAGATGACCATTAGGATTTATCTTGTGTGAAAGGCATATTTCTTTTGTTTCTTCATCTCGCTTTTTGAGCTTTCTTCTTAGTTCTAGATATGCCGACATTGAAACATCATCGTGGGTCAGCATGTAGTTGGTTATTTGGTCTATTTGTGGTCTTATTTCATCAAGTTCATGGCTTTCATAACCTGCTTTGTTATTAGGCAAGACCCTATAGAGAGAAAGAAGCATTTGCTTAAGGTCTTTATCGTAGATAGCAGTTAAGTCTGGCTTTAGGAACTTGTTCTCCTCTTGCTCAAGAATCTGATCCCTGAATTTATGGAGACTGTATTCGTTTCCATCCATCCTTTTCTCAATCCTCAATTTGAAGTCGTTTATGGAATCGTTAGAGATCAT
This sequence comes from Bacilli bacterium, assembly GCA_022647725.1. GTDB lineage: Bacteria > Bacillota_I > Bacilli_A > RFN20 > CAG-288 > Enterosoma. The sequence continues at coordinate 144,972 of JALCLG010000001.1, read as the reverse complement.
CCCTTGGTGATATCTCATTTTTTGTTTCTTGTAGTCGAAGGTCTGAGGCTCCTTTTCAAAGAAACTAAGATGGATGTGTCGATTGTCAGTGTTCTCGTGAAGACCGGCGTACCATAGGATGTTTTCGTATGACATGTTGTTGTCTTTAAGAAGCTTAGGAAATTCTTTCTCAATGAGTTCTTTGGCTGAACGCCAGGACTTCATCTTTTCCTTCCCATACTTCTCCTCGAAGGTGATGAGTGAATCCCAAATGACGGATTCTGTCGTTGAGAGCTTCTCCCTCATCACCTTTTTCTCATCCATCGTCAGAAGCCCGTTTCTAGAGAAGACACCTGACGATTTCTCGCGGTTGCCCGCATAATCCATATAGTCTTGGTACTTCCCGGATTTAACGCCAGTGTCCACATACTTCATGTAGTCGGAACTGGAGTCTTTCGAGGAGTAATAGTTCCTTTTTCTTGACCCCGGTCCGTAATACCTAGTTTTGTAGATTACGTTCGGGGTTTTACTCATTTACGAACGCTCCTATTGCTTCTAAATTCTTCTGGAATGCCCTCCACTCCTTTTGCAAGGTACAGTTTGACCGTCATCTTGTCTTGATCCAAACTGATGAGATTGAAGACCGCCGATAGAAGAACCAATAAGTTGAGATTGTCATCAGATAGAGAATCAAGCGCCTTAATCTCGGCATCACTCTTTTCTAAAAGAAGTTCAATCAATTCGTCGATTCGTTTCTCAATGTTTTCCCCTTGAACCCTTTTAACAGAATCACCCACAGGCAAATCCTTATGCAGGTACATTGGAGCCAAACACTTATATCCTTCTCTTAGTAAAGTCATATAGAATTCACTGGCATTGCAGTCCATCTTGTTATAAAGATCGACCAACTTATTGCAGAATTCACCATCACGGCAACGGAAGAAACCTTCATGACTCTCTCCCACGCTTAATGGCTTTCGATTACTTATAGACATTTGTTTATTACCTCCTGTAATTTTTAAAGAGGAAGTCTCAATCAACTTTTATTTTTGTGGGTATCTATGTTTTACTAGTAGCTTAATAACTACCAGAATTTGCCCCCTGTGATTGTTGATATGGAAACCTCCTCACTATAAATGGAAAGATTTTTGAATTTAGGGCCCTATTTTTTAGCCTGATTACAAATCTTTTTTAACTTTTTAATTGCGGATTTATAGAGCTTTTGAGCACTTTTTCGATTAATTCCAAGCGTTTTTGCAATGTCGCTAAAATGTTTGTTTTTATAAACATGCTCATTAAGGACATACCTTTGTTTTTCTGTAAGCAAAGGCATTGCTTTCTTCAATTTCAATGCTTGTCTAGCTTTTCTTCTTTCAATCTTTTTCTGAATTTTAAGATCGTCTTCATCGTCGTCATCATATGAAGACCTATTGAATGAATAAACGGCTCTATCAAAAGCTTCTGCATCATCAAATGAGACAGTCTTCTCATGATATTTATCGTCATTTTTCTTATTCTTTTCGTAATCCTTATTTAGTTCTTTTACCAACTCAACTTGGCTCTCATCAACATCAATAACCATATATTTGTGGTAGTCATACTGATACTTAACTTTCATTTTTATTTCCTCCATGAAGTTGTTCTCAAGTGGAAATCCGGCCGATATAAAAAGACGGCTGAATGCACTTTTGAGTGCTAATTCATGCCGTCTAGCGATCTATTGAATTAGTTAAGATGCTTTTAAAGACTATGCTGTCTTTGAATTTGTGATTTTGGTCTTGCCATCGGACGTTACTAAAATGGTTGTCTTGCATCCCTTAATCACAATTTCTATAGAACGAGATTTAGGATTAAACATAGCAACTAACTTGTTGTTAGCATTTCTAATTTCCTGCATAATTATTTCTCCTTTCTGTTCGCTTTTGGATAAATTATCAATGCTGTTATCCTCTCGAACTATCTTTAGTTTAGCCCACAAGTACTAGACTTTTAATCTTTACAGGACTAGACAATTCATGCCCCGAAACAAGACTAATTCTTAATATAGGAAACCACAAAAAAAGCCTCTGGAGTTTACCAAAGGCTTTATGCATTATTTAGCGACTAGAACAATGTCATTTGTTCTTCTTTTGTAGGAGGATTTGTATTAAACTTCTTTCCAAATAAATAATTATCATCAGCTATAGATAATCTTAATCGAGTACAATTGTTGATTTCTTTCTTCATATCTTCACCATCAAAATTTTTGAGCCCGTCAAATGAGACGAAAATTTGCTTGCCCTTGCTAACTTCTTGGTAAATCATATAAATCTTTTCAACTGTTTTATTGCCAATGGTCTTTGTCAGATTGTTATCATGGATAAGAACTGGCAATGAAGATAGTTTCATTATTGATAAATCAAACAGAATCAAATCTCTATAAGAAGTTCCATTACCGCCATCATTATATGATTGGTAAGAATAAGATCCTTTTTCCGAAATTGTGATTGTTGGTATTGAAGGACTTGTATCTGGAAACATTTCTTTCATAAAGGTAGATAAAGTTTTGTTAATTGCATTTTGCATTAAAACTGTATAGTTCTTTTCAACATTTTGTAGAATATTTTTGGCTTCACCAACTGTGGTGCGAATTTTTTCTCTTGCAGAATAATTTCGATTTAAATCTTCTAATTTTGAAATTTCCGCTTTAATGTTAGTAATCTCGTCAATGTAAGAACGTGAAACCCCAACTGGTTGATCAAGTTCTATCGTTTTTTTCATTAGCTCCGATATTTCTTGGTTGGTTTTAGCTAAATCAGATTCAATTTTTTGCAATTCTTCATTAGATTCCTCTTTTAAAATTGCTTGAATTCTTAAATGAAATTGTTGAATCTTTTCTATTTCTTCACATTTTATACTATCTCCGAAAAATCTTTTTAAACGAGCTAATTCTCCATCAATCGATTCAACTGTCTCGACATAACTTCCACTTAAAACCTTTCTTCTAGCGTAAAGTTCAAATCTATGTTCTCTAAGAATTTTTATATTTTGATTAATGGCTATGATTTCTTCGCTTGAAGCAGACAAACTATTCTCTTGTTCATTTGCTTCTGAGTAACCTAAACTTTCTAATTTTTTGTTAAGTTCAGAAATTTTCTCTTTATTTTCTTCAACATCCTTTTCTGTAAGTCTAGTAATAATTTTTCTTCCTTCGGCATCTTTTAAGGCTTTGGCTGTCGCTTGTGCTTCTTGCTTAGATTCTTTTTCATTTTTTATAGGCTCATAATAATTCATCACCTTTTCCAATTCTGTTATGCCATCTTCATCTTTTTGCCCATCAAAACTTCTTAAAGGCTTGTCAATTCTATTTGAACATGGTTTTGGATGAATTCTCATAAATAAAGAAGTGAGTACTCTATAGTCTTGTTCATCAAAGGTCATCTTTAGATGATCAAACATAAATTTCTCATATTCAGAAATCGAAATCGTTTTATCAGTCGCATAATAGTAGTTTCTATTATTTTTATATTCGATTTTGCAAATTATAATAGTGTCTTTATGGGCGGTGTTTCTCGCAAAATAATGCTTTCCATCATCAAAAGACATGGTCCAAAAAACGATATGATCCCCAATCTCTGTTTTAATTTCTTTTGTCGGATAAGTTATGCCACCATAAGCAAAATCTATTGCTAACAAAAAGCTGGACTTTCCGATAGAGTTATCAGGCAAATCATCACCAAGTACAACATTTAATCCTTCTTCGAAATGAATTGGGGCCCTTGTCTCTTTGCCAATTTTAAAAACTGGGCTATATATCTCTTCCAACATAATAAATTTGCCCTCCTTCGTTTATATCTATTTTCTTTAATGCATATAAAGAATCCAAAGCATCTATAAAATTTTGTACTCCATTAGCCTTGAAACGAACCTTAACATACAATTGGTCAATATTAATAGGTTCCTTTTCAATTGTTTCAAGAATCGAAGTCATTGTAGGGAAAATACTTTCTTCATATTTAGTTATTTTATTTGGTAATTGCATTGAAAACCTCACAATCTTGCACATAATAGGCAACTAAAGCATAGCAAAGACTAAGCTTCTTCGCGGTCCTATTAGCTATGGTTTGTCCTAATGCAAAAAATATATCTTCCTTAAAAAAACTACCATCTTGTTTCTGAGCCAAATGTAAATAAGCGGATCTAATATCTGCCGCTAAAACTTCACTAAATCCGCCATCCTTGCCATTCGAAACAATTTTTAATGCCTTTTTTATCTGAGGATATTCCTCTGAGGCTAATGTCTTGACCATCTCGCAAAAAAGATGTTCATCACCAAGCTTTTCTTCAACTTTAAGAGGAACTAGCCTTAATTCTGACTCGCTTATTAACTTTTCCTCAGCAATTGGCTCAATAGTCTTTAGTGTTTCAAGCAAGTCTGATAATTCTTCAACAAATTCAGTTCCGCATGGAACAGATCTAAGTGATGCTTTTTTAGTCCAGAATGCCTTTGCGCGAGTCAACTTCTCTTTTCTTTCCACTGGACTTAATGAAACTATATTTCTATAACAGTTGTTGCAAAGAATGATCACGTTTTGTTGTGATTCAGGAAGCGTCTCATCTACTAAACAAACACAAAAATCCGGTTTACCGGTTGCGTTAAGAAGGGAAGTTCCGTCCATTTCGCAAGAAAAATCGGATTCGCTTAATAAAACATTGGCGTATTTTTCTTTAATCCTAAATGCTTTTTCTGTATCTTCTGGACTTGACCCTGCTGCGATTTTTAGTTGAATTCCTGAATCAGGATTCTTCATAATTAGGAAGGCTCTTCTAAAAGCTTCGAACACCGCTTCGGCAACATTGCCCTTATGTAGATGCTTGGTTTCATCATATTTTTGAAAAGCTATTGCAGTGTTTTCTAAAATTGATGAATATTCATTGTTGACCCAATCAATAAATTTAGTCTTATCAAGGCATTTGATGATACTAGTTAACATTTGATCTCTTGGTGGGTTTTCACCGCTAAAATACGTGTTAATGACTTTAGTCATTACTGAGTTTGTAATATCTTCTGAGGGTTTACAATCTGGCTTATCAGTAATTAAATTCAACAATACGGTCGATGCAAAATCATTAACTTTTCTGTCATCACACGTTGCATTCTTAAAGTCATGAAAAACAACGCTCAAAGGAGTTGATTTGTTGGGTTTCCTTCCACTTTTTGCCATAAAATCTCCTTTCAGTTCAAGAAAATTTATCTTGGACTATTGCTCTCCAAATTCGAAATAATATTTAATAAGTCTTCATAGGTGTGTACTTTGTCATAATGAACAATAGTATTTGGCATATCATTGAAGAGTTTTGAAGCACAATCAATCTTTGCTTTTTCGATTGCTCTTAATTCAAGTGAATCCAAACTACCTTTCGTTTCGGCTATGAAATAAATGTTTCTAACATTGTCCTTATCGTAAACAATGGCCCAATCTGGAGAATAGTTACCCATAGGTGTTGGAATATAGTATCCCTTAGGAAGCTTAGCAAATACTCTTACCTCTTTACTGGTTTCTAGATTTTCAACAAAACTACGCTCATTCGATTGAGCTGCATTTCCATCGAGGAAAACAAAATCTTGGATTGCCTTTTTAGAAGGAAAAACTTTATTCTTCTCATAATCAGCGCGTTTTTCATTGAATATAGACGAATCAAAGGTTTGATCTAACTTATTGTAGGTGACATGCTCAACAATTATTGATGCCTTTTGACTATTAATTAATTTGGATACTTTTGAAATAAATTCTTCGGGGTTGTTTTTAAACATATAGAATTTTTGTGGCGAAATTTCTTTCAAAATTGTAACAATTGTTTTCCTTGTAAGTGAGGTTTCACCAGCTATTTTACCGACTAAATCATATTTAATTGAATTCACTGAAGAATTATCTAATGTTTTGTTCTTACCACTATTTGCATCCTCTTTAAAACTGGTCTTTTCTTCAATCTGCTCTTTAGTAATTTCATCCTTTTGTTCGCCTTCTTGAACCGAATACATTAATCTGCTAACGTTTAGTTCTCTATCGATAATTTCAACGCTGTTCTTAATCAATTCATTACTATCAAAATCAACTCTATAAGTGTACTTGTGGTTAATCGCGTTCCATAATTCCTGGAATTCTTTCTTCTTGAAATTATCGTTAAGTTCATTATCAACAATAACAGGTCTCTTCCCGTCTTCGGTAAGTTCATCAATCTTAGAAGGATCATAAACGCCTTCAACCAAATCAGATATTGATGCAGTAAATGGTTTAATTTCTTCATCTGTAATTGGAGCAAGAGCACCATTTTTGACATCATTCCTGAATTGTTCGGTAACATGTTCATCATCATCAATATAGTTGTTTGCTAATAGGTATCTATAAATCTTCACTGCTTTCTTGGAATCAATCTTTTCATCCTCATTTGTCACACTATTGTGAATAGTTTTCCCGATGAAATAGGCTTGATTTGCCTTTGTTGGACGATCATAAAGAACATCTTTAATTTCACTTTGAAGGCCAGAAACAAAGTCTTTATATTCTTCATTGGCAATAACGGTTAATTTGTTAACGCTAAAGACATCATTAACAACAGTCTTATCCATTCTTTCTCCGCTTTGAGTTACACATAAACGTAGACCACGGCCTACTTCTTGTCGCTTTTGAATAGAAGACTTGGTGTGTCTTAGGGTACAAATTTGGAAAACGTTAGGATTATCCCAGCCTTCTCTTAATGCGCTGTGAGAGAAAATGAATCTTGTTGGTTCTTCAAATGAAAGAAGTCTTTCTTTATCTTTTAAGATTAAATCATATGCTGATTCATCATCGGAAATATCAGTTCCTCTTTTACACTCGGAATCAACAGATCTTCCTTTTTTATCAATACTAAAATAGCCTTTATGAGTATCGGATGTTTTAATACTTTTTAGATAATTAAGGTAAGGAGTGTCATTAAATAGAGATAAAATTTTCTTATCAACAGCTGATTGATATTCTTCTTCAAAAATCTTCCCATATATTCCTAAAACTGGATTGCCATTTTCATCATATTGGCGGTATTTATCTACTTCATCGATAAAGAATAGTGAAAGGACTTTAATACCTTTATCGAATAATTCTTGCTCTTTATCCAAATGAGACTCAATTGTCTCACGTATTTGTATTCTACGAATATCTTCATCGGAAACATCACCAGTTCCTTCACCAGCTGAAATTGTCTCGCCATTAAGGAAAGTTACTGTGTTTTTGTAGTAATCAATGTCGCTAATAGTATATCCGTCTTTATATTCTTCAAGTCCTTTTGAAAGCTGATATAAATTAGAATCAACACCTAAAATACGGGTGTCTCTTTTTATTGACCCATCTTTATTCTTAACATCAAAATCTAATCTTACTTGTGGAGCCTTATCTGGAGAAACGATGATATCTTGGAGATATAAGTAACCGTTGGATCCACGAATGTTTTTTATCGTAACACCCTTAACTTGAATCTTCTTAACTAGGCGCTTGTTATAGGCATCTAAAGCATCAAGAACATAAACAAGGTTATGGTGTTCCTTATGAGTAGCACTGTAATTAATAGTGAATAATGGATCAAAGTTTTGAATTGATTCTTGAGTAGCTTCACCACCCATCTTTTGAGGCTCGTCCAAAATAAGGATTGGTCTATTCTTTCTGATTACATCAATTGGTTTTCTAGACTGGAAAGCATCAAGTTCTTCGTAAATCTTTCTTCCATCTTTTCCACGCGTATTAAATGCCTGAATATTGATAATCATTACGTTTATCGAACTATCGCTTGAAAAGCTATCAATTTGATCAAGATGGGCAGAATTATAAATGAAATAACGTGCTTTCTTACCATAAAGATCCATGAAATTATCTTCGGTTTGTTCAAAAGTTTTCTTAACACCTTCACGAATAGCAATTGAAGGAACAACCACTATAAATTTACTAAAACCATATTTTTTATTGAGTTCAAACATTGTCTTGATATAGACATATGTTTTGCCGGTTCCAGTCTCCATTTCAATATCTAACTGAACACGCCCGAGTTTATGAACTAACACATCATCTTGCTTTAAATTATTCAATGCTTGAACATTTTTAATGTTATCAAGTAATTGCTGGTCGGTTAAAACAATTCTATTGTTAGAAAAGCCTAAGGCATAATCATCATCAGATGCATCCTTGATAGTGTTAATTGGATTATCACCAAATAAAGACAGTTGAGTTTGTTTGTTCTTTTCTTCATCAGAAAGAGTTCCAACATCTCGTGTATATTGAGAAAATCTTATATAAGGTTGGCCATTAAAAACAGATGTAATAGCATCCACTGCTTCTGTTTGGTAGTCCTGAGTTTTAAATATGAATTTCATTATGATAACCTCCTAAATAACCTTTATCTTTGTTACAGGTGAGATTGTTTTAAAAATCTGCTCACAATTAACACTGATCGAGTCGCTGCCAAACGATGAATCTTTAAAACAAGCATACAAAGGCTTAAGCTTAGCTAATTCTTGAACGAAAACACCATCAATTCCTTTATCAAAACACGCAATTAGATCATTTCCGTTAATCAAATAAACTTTCTTACCTAATATCGTTTTCTCTTCAATTTTCGCCGACAACAATATGCCTAATTCAGACATAACTTGGAAAATAAGATCAATTTGTTTTCTATCATCTTTAATATTAGAAATAAAATCATCCAAAATGCCTTGATTAATGCGGTTAGCTGAATAGAAGACATCTTTCATATTCGAGGAATCTATTGAAAATACCCTAAATCCCTTGTCAAAATCAGATGAAATCAGGTTTGCCTTGCTCGCTATTGAATCTCCTGCTTTTTTAATTCTTTCAATTCCAATATCACAAATAGTCTTATATCCTAATTTGTTTGGCTCAGAGTGCTCATCACATAAGTCTGGAATTTGAACCAAAATATAATGCCTGTTTAGTCCATCTTCTGCATTAAGTTGCATTACGGCCTCTGCAGTTGTACCAGACCCAGAAAAGAAATCCATAATAAAATCATCTTCACCTGTTGAAATCTTTATAAGATATTTTAATAAAGAAACTGGCTTTGGAAAGCTAAACACCTTTCCACCAAATAAGTTGGTTATTTCTTTGGTGCCATCTTGTGACATTCCAATATAATCTGGAAGTTTTGTACTTACAGCAATCTTTCCAAAAGAGTCACCTGATTTTGCCATATCATCAGATTTCCAATAGCGAAGCACAGGTCTTTTTATCGCAAGAAAGTCATAATCTCCCAGGGAAAACTATTCTATTTTCTTTATAATATCCTTCAAATGTGTCTTTTGAAATAGCCCATGTTCGGTTTGAATCAGCCGGATATTCTTTCTCCATTCTTTGGATTAACGATTGTAAAATAACTATTTGGTCTTTCACTAGCAGTTGTTTGTTTAGTCAAATCATGGACTCTCCATGGTCTTCCTGGAAAATCGTTGGTTTCGAAATAATGCCTTTCTTTTCCATCAACAGAAAGCTGGGCTACAGCTGATTTTGCAAAAACTATAATCCATTCGAAATCCTGGGACAAGCCAAATGGAACATCCGATTTTGCCGTTCTTTTTCTCCAAGGAAAAACGCCGACAAAATTGCTCTCGCCGAAAATCTCTTTTCCTATTTTAATTAAGTTGTCTTCTTCATGGTCATCGATGGATATGAAAACAAAGCCGTCATCCTTTAAAAAATCTTTTGCTAATTTAAGACGCGGATAAACCATGTTTAGCCAATCGCTATGGTACCTTCCGTTTGATTCGCTATTTATAGACGAGCCTATTGCCTACATCATCGCTTTGCCCACTTGATTTTGCAGTAATTATCTATGCATCAACAGAGAAATCATCTTTGTACACAAAATCGTTGCCAGTGTTATAAGGTGGATCCAAATAAATTACTTTGATGCATCCTAAATAAGATTCATGCAAGATTTTTAAAGCTTCGAGGTTATCACCCTCAATGTATATATTTTCGGTATTGTAAAAATCAATACTGGATTTAATATTAGGACGCAAAGACTTTGAAGTGGGAATGTTGGATAATAATATCGCTTCCTTTTTCCCTGGCCAGGTCATCTGATACCTTTCTTGTTTATCATTAATTAAAGAATCTGATAATTCTTGCTTTAGTATGTTAAAATCAACCATCAGCTTTATATTTCCGTTTTCTTTAACTTCAGTAACGGTATTAGGAAAGAGTTTTCTAATCTCTGCTATGTGTTCCTGCGATAAATCCTGTGATTTCATCTTTAATTTTTCCATATTAAATTACCTTTACTTTTGTGATTGGAGACAGGGTCTTGAATATTTGCTCACAGTTCACGCTAGAGGAATCCCCATCGAAGGTTGAGTCCCTGAAGCAGACATAGAGAGGTTTGAACTTTGCCAGTTCTTCGAGAATATCGCTACCGACACCAGAGTCAAAACAGGCAATGATGCTATTGCCCCCTACAAAGAACACATCCTTCCCCTTAATATTTCTCTCTTCTATAGAAGACGAAAGGGAGATGCCGAGATCAAGCATTACTTGGAACACCAGATCTAGTGGCTTTCGGTCATCTTTAATATTTGAAACGTAATCACTCAACAATCCCTGTTGTATTAAGCCCACAGAATAATAGACATCTTTCATGTTTGAAGATTCAACCTTAAATACTCTTATTCCATTATCGCTTTCGTTTTGTAAAAGACCTTTATCTTGATTCATTTTTGTAGCACACAATGAAACGCGTTTAATGGTAATATCAGAAACTGTATCAAAACCACTTTTCTTAGCTATGGAGTTATCACTGCATTTTTCAGGAATTTGTATCAAAATAAAATTTCTTTTTCCTCCATCTTCAGAATTTAATTCCATAACGGCTTGGGCGGTCGTTCCAGAGCCAGCAAAAAAATCTAAAACAGTAAAATCATTTCCTGGAATTAATGAAATTAGTAATTTAATATAATTAACATTTTTAGGTGCATCAAAAATCATGTCGTTTGTTTTAAACAATTCTTTTAGGGCTGTCCCAGCCGATGTTGTCTTAAAATCAAAAACAACATTTTCAAGTTTTCCTTCTACAATTCCTTGGTATTTTTTGTTTGTCAAAATGCTCTTAATCCTTGTTGTTGTGCTCTCGTTTTTCTCATAAATTTTATTGTCTTTAAAATCTAATAAAGAACAATTAAAAAGCTGCATGAATTTAGTCCTTGTATAAGTGTTCTCCACTAAATGATTTGATCGAAATGAAACATATCTTTTATATCCATCATTGAGTAATTTTGCATTAGATGAATCAACAGCGTCTTCAGTTTGCAATAAAACATGATTGGTTAATGGATTGTAATAAACGCAATAGTTTTTTTCTGAAGCAAAGTTAGTAACTTCCTTATTAAAGTTGTTCTCTCCAACAAGAACTCGTTTTCCGCTATTATGGACAAAGTTCCCATCTTCGTCTTGTGTCATTTCAGAAGCATCTTTTGGAATGTTCTCTAAAAAATACCCACAGTTAATATCTTTAGAATAAATAACCAAAAATTCATTACTCACTGATATAAACTTTGAATTTTTCCTTCCTTTAGGATTGTTTTCAACAGAAAGAATTGAAACAAAATTGGAATTTCCAAAAATTTCATCACAAATCTTCAACAAATTAGCCAGTTCATTACTATCGATGCTGATAAAAATGAAACCATCATCTGTTAATAAATCTCTAGCAATTTTTAACCTGCTAAACATCATATTCAGCCAATTTGTATGAATACGTCCATCTGAATCAGAATTTAAAAAGAAACGATTTCCTTCCTCATCCACATCGCCTGATGTAGTTTTATATGTATCAGAGTCTTCAGAATAATCATCATTATAAACAAAGTCGTTTCCTGTGTTATAAGGATTTTTCCAGGCCAAGTCATCTGATATCTTTCTTGTTTATCATCAATTAAGGAGTCGGACAATTCTTGTCTGAGCACATCGAAATCGACTTTTAACTTAATAATCCCGTTTTCTTTAACCTCAGTTACCGCATCAGGGAATAATTCTTTAATCTCCGCTATGTGTTCCTGCGATAAATCCTGTGATTTCATCTTTAATTTTTCCATATTCATACTCCTTTTCATTAAGCAATGATTGCTTGTTTTTTTCATAGCCTTTTAGTCTATCGTTATATTCAAACCTTTTTTTACTCTCTACTTCATACTCGATTGCTTGCCTAGTTTTGCCTATTTGGAAATCTAACTTTTTTAGAGAGTTATATCTAACAATATATTCTGCAATGGTTTCTTTTTCGAAGGGAGGATATTTATTGATCGAATTCAGTACAAATTTGTAGAGGTCATCTAGTGTGTTTACCATAGGCAGGTTTACTGAATCTCTTATGGCTCTCCACTCGGTTTGAAAATATTTTAAACTTCCTTTTCTTACTCCTTTTTTGTAAGCGGTAAGAATCAGTTCATTTCCACCGCAATTAAGAATAAAAACGGTTTGCAGTTTAATTATTCCATCAAGCGCTGATATGAATTTGATTGGAATGGCCATAGTACTTACGTTAATAACGAAGAAATAAATCTCTTTAATTGTATCTGGCTTCATTCCAATGGTCTGTTCATTAAGAACATATTTCAGTGAAATATCGCTAATGCATTTAGAGTCATCCTTAATGATTTTGTCAGCCCCAATTTTCTTCAACAATTCATTTACTTTGAAGGCTTTGTTTACAGTTGTCTTACTTGTGAAATTAAACATTTTTATTTCACCGCAAAGAACGTAATGAGTTCAAAGTCATCAAGTCCTTTTATCCTTCCGTTAAATAAGACTTCGCTGCCATCATTAAACAAAGAATCCATATCGTTTTCTTCTTTTACGTGAATTATTGATTTAATTGCATCCTCTAATAATTCAGAATACTTGTTCATACGCAAACCGTCTTTTGTTTCACGGTTAAACTCAGAACAAGCTGCTTTAATAGGAGAATCAACCATTTTCGAAGTTGTTCTTATGACATCCAGTATCTTTTTGACCTGTGTGTAATCATAAATGACATTCCCATCCATGTCTAAATAGACTAAATAATAGGGATGAAGCCTATTTCTATTGTTGATATTTATACCCTCGTTATAATTCTTTAAAACGAAAATAACACCAGGCAAAATGCCTTTCTCCTCATTATGGAGAACTACTGCATGTAAACCATGTGGGACATTTTTTGGTTCGCCATTAGCCTTTATATAGTTTGATAAATCCATCCTAAACTCATTAAGCCCAAGATCGGTAATAGCAATTGATCCGTCAACATCTTCTAAATCCTGAAGTTGGCCTTCTTGTAGTTTTTTCAATTGTTCTTTTCTATAATCCAGTTCGATGTTTTCGTTACTCAAAATATTGTCATCACCTGTGGAAGTGGCATCAACAATACTCATTCTGGCATCAACTCTATTTGTTAAATTGATATACGCATCAAGAGAAATATTAGGCCAGAAATTGATTAACTGAATGAAGTTGTTCTTTGAGCCTATACGATCAATACGGCCAAAACGCTGAACAATTCTAACTGGATTCCAATGGATATCATAGTTGATACATTCATCACAGTCTTGTAAGTTTTGTCCTTCCGAAAGACAATCAGTAGCAAACAACAAATCTATCCTATCTTTTCTACCTGGATATTTAATTTCAAGTTCTTTAGATATAGGGGAAAATAAAGTTAGTATCTCTTCTGTTTCCTTAATACCTTTTATTGTTGAAGAGTTACCTTTGGCAGCTCCTTCAACTCTAGCTGATTCTAAGCCATATTTTTCTTTGAAATACGGAGAAAGATTCTTAAACAGATAGTTGACCGTGTCTGCAAAAGCACTAAAAACCAGAACTTTTTCATTTCCCGGATTTATAGGATTTGAGATTTTGTTTTCAATTACTTCTTTTAGCTTATTTAACTTTAAATCCTTAGCTGGGGTAATTTCGCTCATTAATTCATACAACCCGTTAAGAATCTCGACATCATGTTCCAAATCCTTTTTATAGGAAACTAAATCCATGTCAGCAAAATCAATTTTTACTTTGCCTAAAGTTCCACTATCTTCATCGATGTCGAAATCTTCTTCATTATCGTATTCATCAACATCGATGTTTGAAAAATCATGTGACTGGTCAAAACTTTCTTTATTTTTGAAAGCAAGAATGGCTTTTAAAGTATCTTCATTTACGGAAGCAATTTTCTTTAGAGTGATTCTAAATGAATCCACACAAGATTCGAGTCTCTTCAAAAGATTTATTGTCATAAGTCGCTGAAGAGCTTTTTCACGATTGACTTGTTTTAAAGTAGCGTTACCTACTTTAACATCATATTTTTCTTCATATTTTTTCAACCTGCTTGGAAGAATATAGTCCATAGGAGCATAAACAGCTTGTGTAAGTTGCATCAAATTATCAAACAGTTCGTTGTATCCAATTGTCTCGCTTCTATCGGCAACATCAATATAATAGGAAATAGGCGTTTTCCTTTTTGGGAAGCTGCCAATTTCAGACATATCATAGTATTTGGTAATATGTTTTCTGCTTCTTGCGATTGTCACATTGTCTAATAAGATTGAAAAATCAATATCTAATCTATCCATTAGGTCTTTGGAATGACGCTGTGCTTTTGGCAATTTGCTCCATTCATTAAACACCCTTTGAGCATTTCTTAAAACAAGGTCAACACCTTTAGCGGTATCAAGTTTATCGTCAAATTCGGTTGGATTTTCGCCATAAGCTAAAGCCAACTGGTTTTTTAAATCCGTAAACCTGTTGTTTACAGGGGTGGCGGAAAGCATTAACACTTTTGTTTTCACGCCTTCCTCAATAACATGCTTTAAGAGAAAATCGTATCTTGTCTCTCTATCTCTATATTGCCCGACATTTCTGAAATTATGAGACTCATCGATAACAATTAAGTCATAATTGCCCCAATTGAATTGTGATAAATCGATGTCACCAGACTTGCCGGTTTTTCTCCCTAAATCAGTGTGATAAAGAAGATCAAACCTAATATGGTCATTATAGAAAAGGTTTGTTTTAACATTGTTTTTATACTGAGCCCAGTTATCAGATAGTCTTTTTGGGGCAAGAACTAAAATATTCTTATTTCGATTTGAATAATATTTCATTACTGCTAAAGCAGTGAAAGTTTTTCCTAAGCCAACAGAATCAGCAAGAATGCAACCGTTGTATTTTTCTAATTTGTTTATTACTCCAACTGCTCCATCCCTTTGAAACGCATATAGCTTTTTCCAAACAATCGAATCTTTGTAATTTGTTAAGTCATTAGGCATATAATCTTCACTTAACAAGTCATCTAAAAATTCAGAGAAAATATTATAAAGAGTAACAAAATAAATGAAGGAAGGCGGATTCTCTTTATAAACATTAGAAATGTAATCAACTATAGAATCTGTTACATCCTTAAAAGTCTGTGAATCCTGATTTAATTTATTAAATAACTCAAACAAATGCTTTGATGTTTCATCATTTTCACTTTTTTGAATGATTGTATAAAGATTATCGTTATGTTCATACCCAAGATCAGAAGCACTTAGTCCTTCTATTCCTGTATAAGCCGCTTTAGATATTCCATTATCAACAGATATAAAATTGGGCAACTTAGAATCGGATGTATTTGACTTAAAATGCGCTTTTTCTTTAATCCAGTCGGCGCATTCTTTCGCTATAGCCTTTTGCGTCATTTGGTTTCTAAGTTTTATCTCAAACTCGGTTCCATATAAGGCGTTTTCTCTGAATTGCTTTGGGATGAAAAATTCTTTTGCTTCTTTCTTAAAAGAGCCCTTTATCTCATTTTCAACAAATGTGGGCTCAGAGAAGATGAAATCAAACTCATTAATATCTTTTAGGGCTTCTTTTAATGCTTGGTAAGCGTAGATTGAAAAATAAGAAGCAACTATTTGCACTTTGCTTCCAACAGTAATGTCACTTTTCAAATCATCTCCAAGTAATTTGGTTTTGTTGTCTATAAATGAAGCCATTGTTCCACCCTATTTTCTTTCCGGTTGAATCAAAAAATAAGATTCAAAGCTTAAATTATTATCTTTACAAACTTGTTTAAGTTTGCGTTTTACCTTCATAGTTGGTTCGCAATGCCCATTTTCCCATCTATTTACCGAAGCAAAAGATACACCGAGATAATTTGCCATCTCTGTTTGGGTTAAAACAAGTATTGTTCGTACATCTTTTAAGAGTTTTGCCCAGTTCATATTTAACCTCTAATTGACTTATAGCATGATTATAGCACTTTTATCGTTGGAATACATAGTTTTTTTACTATTTTTTTAAAAAATAAAAGCCTTATCAAACATAAGCTCAACAAGGCTTCTGCCTTTAAGGTGATGCACACCAGGACACTAACATTTAACGTGCCTTAGGATCCTGCATGAAACACGTGATTGTTATTGCTAACACCAAATGGCCAAAGGTCATACGCCCTCTAGATGACGCATATTTATCTTACCATACTTCTTTCTGCTCTTTTTACTTTAGTCATGATTTTTCTATGTTTCTTCATAAAAGGAAGGTAATACTCTTGCTCTAATCTTGCCCTGGCTTTTATAGCTTCTTCTTTTGTAGCACATTTAATGCGATGGTCTACACCTTGAAAAGTTAGTTTTGCGTACCATGATCCTCTTCTTGGCTTATATACGCCTCTGACTTTAGATGTCTCATTGCTTAAATAAGGGACATTCTTATTCATGCTATAAAGGTTAGTGCCATCGACAAAGATATCTTTGTAATTGCTGAATAGATGATACGAATAAGTCTTTCGTTCTTCACTCACACACCCACAAGATATTATTTTGTCATTTTTAATCTCTGAGGAAGTAGCTATAAAGGTATTTCCACACTCACATCTGCAAACCCATCTACATGTGGTTCTGTCTCTTCCGGCAAACTTGATGACTTCATAATGAGGTTTCTTCACACCCGTAAGGTCAACAATAGTAGTTCCAGGAAGATGCTTTATACTTGCCTTTGTTTTTACTGGATGCTCAGAAAGAACTAATGAGTACAATGCCTCCTTCTTTTCTTTTGTGGCTTTTATAGCATCATCAAGTTCCGCGAATCTTCCAACCCAGTAATGAACTCCTTGAAAACGGAAGTGAGCCTTCCACATATTGAATTTAGAGTCCCAACTGACTCCAGAGCATCCAGACTTATTAAGCCTTGATAATTGCCTGTTAGGGTCAATCTGGCTGATTCTTGTTCCTTTATAACGGTCATAACCCAAATGACGATGCTCATAATCTTTTTCTTTATCCATAAAACAAAAACCTCCTAGTTGTTTAAGCTAAGAGGTTAGGTCTTTAAATCTGGTGCAGGTGGAGGGAGTTGAACCCTCACGAACTCACGTTCAACAGATTTTGAGTCTGTCGCGGCTGCCATTACGCCACACCTGCATAAGTGAGATTCTATCACACTTATACAGCGCTCCACTACCATTTTTTTGGAGCGAAACTCTTTTAAGTGTTAACGAACCAACACGAACCGAATCAGTCACATCCGAATTTTTCTGAACACCCCTATTTTTTGACTGATTTCAGGTAAATTCGACCCTGCTTTTAGTCATTTGAGTGGAAATTTAGGGGTAATTTTGCCATTTTAGTGGCTTTTTCCACTCAGCCCTCGTTTGGCGTAATCTCAATAAGTTCGATGATATCGGGCTTTTTTGAAATTGCGTTTTTGGCGACCCGAGACTCTTTTGAGTTTCTTTTGAATCCGCCTTGTATACCAATTTCAACACAGAGGCAAAGGCAACTAAAAATATATCATTTAGCCAGGCGTTATTCAATTGGCAAATCAACTATTTTCAGCAAAACGTCCTATTTTCCATCGGCCGCGTAGGTCTCTTTGAGGGACTGCTTATCGACTTTGCCGCTAGCCAGCAGAGGAAGCTTACCAAGCAGATGGATGGTTTCCGGAATCTCATTCTTGGTGAGTAACGGCTTTAAGGCCTCCTGAATCTGACGGACCGTCAACGAAGAGCCTTTCTTCAGAACCACGGCACAGCTGACCTTCTCTCCTAGCCGGAAAGAAGGGACAGCGAAGACACAGGCCTGCTCAATGCCGTCTAAGGATAAGAGGGCGTTTTCAACCGCTAACGGAGCAATGTTCTCTCCGGCCCGGATGATCAGGTCCTTGCGCCGGCCACAGAGATGCAGGAAGCCAAGCTTATCCAGATAACCGAGATCACCGGTCAGCAGATACCCATCCTTGGTGAAACAGGCTTTCGTCTCTTCCGGATCCTGATAATAGTCCGTCATCATGAACGGACTCTTAACGGCAATCTCGCCGGTCTGACCTAAGGGAAGACGGCTTCCGTCCGGCCCGAGGAAAAGGCCTTCGTTCTGGGGATAGAACGGACCCACGGAGCCTTGACGGTACGTCAAGGGATCCTGGCTCCGTCCGCAGCTGATGGCGATGCATTCGCTCATGCCATAGACCGGAATCAGATGGATGCCTAAGGTCTTTTCGATCCAGCCGAACTGGCTTTCGGTCCAGGGACCGCCGCCGATCAGACCAGTCCGGAGACAGGTTAACGGCAGATGATTCTCTGTTTTGGCTTTGGCCATATCCAGATACAGGGTTGGGACGCCGTTCATCCGGGTGACGCCATAGGTCTGAATGGCTTTCACTAACGCTAAGGGGTCCGTGACCGAGGGGAAGAAAAGAGAATGCTGGTTGACTAAGGCCGTGATGCCTAAAGCCAGGCCGAAGACATGATGAAAAGGCAAAAAGGCTAAGGCCACATCATCCGGACGGTAATCGGCTAAGGCAAAGGTGTCCTGAGAATTGCGGATGAAGGCTTCCTGGGACAGGAAGACACCTTTGGCTTTGCCGGTCGATCCGGAGGTATGAATCAGAATCGTTCCGACCGAGCCGTCCTGGGAACAGATTTCAGAGAAAGGTTTAGCATCTGGATTTGTTTTCTGGGAGAAGATCAAAGGAACCTGATGACCTTTCGTATCCGAAAGCCTCAGCTGACCCTGGCTATCCTTTTCAATCTGGAAAGCCGGCTTTAAATGGATTTTCTCTTTGGCAAGATAGTCTTGGATGGATAAATGGGCATCCGTCAGTAAGGAAATAGCACCCAGGGCCTGCAAGGCTAAGAAAAGAAGGAAGGTCTCTTTGGTGCGGTCGGCTTTCAAAGCCACCAGATCCTGGGCTTGGATGCCAGAGGAAGAGAGACTCCGGGTGAAATTTTCCACAAAGAGTCTCGTCTCATGAATCGTGTAGCTTTCCTTTTCATCGCGTAAAAAAACATGGCTGGGTGTTTTCTCATCGTAGGCGATAAGACAATCCTGTAAAGTCATGTTCCTGAAAACCCTTTGATTCTTACTGAGGAGGAGAGATTATCTCCAGACCCAAAAGAATTTCCTCGCGCTTCAAGTCTACCATAGGCTTTTCCGGAAAAACAAAGTCTTCTCTTTTCCTTGACGTCTTTCAACGTCTCCTTATCTTCAACGCTGTTTTCCTAGCTGAAAGCAAGGTCAAATAGGTTATAATCAAAGCAAGCTAAGCCAAAGGAGCTTCAAACCATGGAAACCAATGATATTATGGTCAAAAAGGCCAACGATGCCATCCGTATTTACGAGGATCTGCTGCAGCGTTTTCAGATTCAGCAGACCTATCCGACAACCTTCCTTGTAGACCCGAAACGTCAGGAAGAGTTCATGGCCTCGGCCAGCAAAGAGAATCCCTTCCCGGGAATTCTGTCGCTGGTGCTGACCTCCTTACGGAAGAAAGCCATCACCCGTCTCTTCGAACCGGAGACCATTCCTCAGACGGCGGCCATTGCTGCCGTTCTGACCTGCTGCTCCAGTGTCGCTACCTCGATTGGCATCTTACGGGACCAGAGTCACGAGGTTCCGATGATCACCACCGATGTTGCCTATAGCGGTGCTCAGGCCATCCGTCTTTATTTGGCTGACTATCAGGACAAGGATTTCAAGAAGGCACGGTCGGCGTCGGCCATCCGTGTCGACAATGCTCTCAATGGCTCTTTCTACAAATACCCCACCAAGGACGGCCGGGAAGTGTCGTTCCATGTCTATTACCAGTCCCAGCAGAAAAAGCTGGTGGAGGCCCTCCATCTTAAGAAGGCATCCGAGAAGTTTACCTTCACTTCCACGCCTTTTGATCGGCATTATCTTAATAAGTTCTTCCGGAATTATTCCGGACAGGAGCTCGAGGATCTGGCTTTCAGCTCCGGCGCCTGCGGCTGTCTGATCCGCAGCCGTGAGGAGTGGGAAGCCACCGCTGTCGGCAAGGCCGTGATGGCCATGCCGCTCGTCCGTTTTGAAGACAAAGGAGAGACGCTTTTACCTAATTGGGGAAGAACCACTTCCCAAGGACCGCTTTCCGGCATCAAGGTATTGGACCTCACCCATATCATTGCCGGCCCGGCCTGCTCGCGGATCTTAGCCGAATATGGCGCTGATGTTCTTTTGGTCCGGCGTGGCAATTTCCTGTCCCAGGAACAGGCTATGCTGGAATTGGATGGCTGGGCTGGCAAGAACTCCATTCAGCTGGATCTGAACATTCCGGAACAGCTGGACCGGATGAAGGAACTGATCAAGGAAGCGGATGTCATCACCTATTCCTATCAGAACGGCTGCTTTGACAAATTCGGGCTGTCTCCGGATGCCATCCGGAAGCTCAATCCGCATGTGATCTATGCCAATCTCAACTGCTTCTCGGATTCCGTCTGGAAGGAACGCCCGGGCTGGGCGCCGTTAGCGGAGGATATCACCGGCCTCAGTGTCCGCAACGGTTCCTTGGCTGAACCGAAGAATCTTAATGGCGTGCCGCTGGATTATTTCCCGGGCTTCATTTTGGCTTTGGGAACCTTGCTGGCGATTCAGGAAAAGCTGAAGACCGGCAAATCCCTTACGGTCACCACCTCGTTGACTCGGGGTGCCGTCTATCTTCATGAAATGGCCGATCTCTGTGAAAAGCCGGGTCCGATAAGCCTGGATAAGGCAAGCCTGAGTTATCAGGATGAACGTCATCTTTTCTCAAAAGTGCGGACCTATGTCAGCAACACTGTCTTAGGAACGGTCGGCTTCCCTTCGGGAGGCACATACAATACTCTCTATCCGACGCGACCTGAAAATATGGGCTTCTATGACGGGCAGAAAGATTTCAAGACTCACAAAGCCTGATTTCCTGCCCTTCGAAAGTCACCAAACGGATTCTTTGATCAGGACTCTATCTGCAAACCTTTGCTTCCTTGATAAAATACCAACGGAATGCTTCTTTCAGTGGTAAAATATAAGGAAACATATAAATTTTTTTGAATATTTCATTGACTATTATCTTCACCTCGCTTTCGGTCCTACCTTCGTGGTAACGGCTGTCCTTTTCAGTTTGGTCGTTGCCTTGATGTTCAATGACTTCGAGAAGAGCTGGAAATTCGTTCTGCGAATCTTTATTGATACCGCCTGCGTTTTCCTGGCACAGCTCTTCATTGCCGATTTCAATTTTTGGTTCTTCAATACAGTGGGAGTGGCAGATTCCGTCCTTCCTTATTCCAAGTATTATCTCTGGCTGATTGTCTGTTTCCTTCATGTTCTCTATCCGCGGAAGCCTACCCGGCTCTCCTTACGTCTGACAATTGCTTCCTTCACTTCTATCTTCCTGATCATGGATTTGCTGTTATCTGGAAGCTTCGGTTTTCTGGTTCTGGTAGCCAGCGGGGCCAGCTTAGGCAGTGTCTATAACGACCTTACCAGCTATTTGCTGATTGCAGTCGTGGTCAGCGTGATGCTGCTCCTCAAGACCCTGTCCGTCCGGAAATACAAGTATGTCAAGAAGAGCTCCTTATTGATTCTCAATGGCATCCTTTTGGTCTCCTACATCATCCCCATTGTCAGCGAAATCCTTCTGGATCCCAAAGAAACCCAGCTTTATCAAGGCCTTTTAAGTACCTTCCTTCTTATTCTGGATACCTTGGCTTATGTGCTCTTCTTCCTGACCATCGCCAGTTACAACCAGGTGATTGATTCCCAGGCTGTTGCCTTGAAGGCCGAGAGTGAGAAGAACCAGCTGGAAGTCTCCAACTCCAAATATGAGGAAATGCACCGTATCCGTCACGATATCAAGAATCAGTTCGAGTATCTCAATCAGTTGGTCAAGGAAAAAGAATACGGAAAACTGGAAACCTATCTTTCCGATCTCTCGGAAAAAGTCCACTTTGCCGTCGACTACTTCGATTGCGGCAATGAGGCTCTGAACCGCATCCTGAATCTGGAGAAGTCCAAAGCCGAAAGCAAAGGAGTCAGCCTGACGGTCAAAGCGGTTGTCCCCTCTAAGCTAGCCATCGAGGAAAGCGACCTGGTTTCGCTGGTTGCCAATCTGCTGGACAATGCCATTGAAGAGACGAGCCAGTGCCAGCAGAAAGAAAAGTCAGTTCAAGGGGAGTTCACCTATCAGGGCAACTACCTGGTCATCGTCATCCGCAATCCGCTGGCCGAAGGCAACACCAAAGAGAAAGCCTTGCGTCTGAAGTCGACGAAAAAGGAACGCTTCAACCACGGCTATGGGACCAAGATCATCCGTGCGGTCAGTCAGAAGTATCAAGGCCTGGCCACGTTCGATGTCGTTGACGACTGCTTTGTTGCCAAAGTGATGCTGGCCTTGCCACAGGCCAGTCTTCAGCCCAAGGAGGAATCGATATGCCGACCCTGAAAATGCGAATTGCTATCTGCGATGACAACACCGCCACCCTGGACATTCTGGCCAGTTCAATTAACTCCATCTTCCGCAGTCATGGCGTCCTGACGGAGACGGTTCCTTTCTCTGATGTGCGGGTTTTAGCCACATCCATGGAGACGAGCATCTTCGATCTGCTCTTTTTGGATATCGATATGCCGCAGATGGATGGCATCACCTTCAGCAAGAATCTCCGGGCCAAAGGAAATGCGATTCCGATTATCTTCGTGTCCAACCGGGAAGACAAAGTCTTTGACTCTTTGGATAGCCATCCTTTCGGTTTTATCCGTAAAAGCAATTTCCTGACCGATATCACAAAAGTCATTCAGCAGTTCCTTGATCTTCAGACCAAGGAAGCCCCGAAGCAGATCATCATCACAACCCGGGGACAGTCGATTGCCATCCCGTTAGACAATGTGATCCGGATCGAAGGCTCACGCAAGAATCAGCTGGTCTATGTCAAAGACCAGCCGGAACCTTATGTGATGGCCTCCACGATGAATAAGCTGGAAGAGGAACTGGATGACTATGGCTTCATCACCTGCTACAAAGGCGTGATGGTCAACTATCGTTTCATCAGCGTTATCCGCGATGACGACATTCTTCTGACCAACGGCAAGACCATCCCGATGAGCCGCCGCAAGGCCAACGAGACCAAAGAACGTTTTCTTAACCTAATGAAAGAAAAAGCCAATTTTGTTTTTTAGCGATGGTTCCGTCAAAAAACTATAAAAGCAAAGTGAAAAGTAGGATATAATAACTGAAGCTAATGTATTAGACGCTTTCCTGTCGTAGCAAGGGGGGATGAGGATGTCTGACGACGGTAGGAGCAATCCTTTTGAGCGAGAACTGACGGATGCCATTCCGACCGGAATGGGTGTTTTTGATTTGGTCAACGGCCAAGTCATCGTCCGTTATCTCAACGAAGGCTACTACCAGATGGCCCACGAGCTCCGTTCCGAGCACGGGTATCTTGAAAAACACGTATTAGAAGCGCTCCATCCGGATGACCGCAAGCCTTTCCTGAAGGAAGGCTATGACAGCATCAAGGAAAATCGCCCTTTCTTCTTACGGATCCGTGTCCTTTCCAAGGATATGGGTTATCTTTGGGTCTCGGCCCGGGCCAGTCATGTCACCCTGCCGGATCAGAGCGAACGCTTCTATGCCATCTTCGATGATATCGATAGCATGGTCAAAGAGCGGCAGGAACTCCTCCAGACCAATCAGCTTTATGAAAATGCCGTTCAGGAAGGCAATCTTACTCTATGGGAATATGACCTGAAGACCAATAAGGTCACCTTAGCCAAGGATCCGGGAACCCAGTACAATGCCAGCCCATATGCTCTTCCCAACGTCTTTGCCCCGGAAGCACTAATTCCGATCATCGAAGATACCTGCGTTAGCGATTATCTTGATCTTTTCAAGAAGGTACGGCAAGGCGAAGCCTCAGCCAGCACGGAAATCTGGCTGAAGCCGACCGAGACGCTGGCCCGGCGCTGTGACCGGATCTCTTTGGTGACTGCCTTCAACGGGGATGGCGATCCCATCGGTGCCAAAGGCATCGGCCAGAACATCACCGAAGCCGTCATCAAGAGCACCGTCGTCAATCGGCTGACGGAAAAGAATTATGACTACATCGGGATTCTCCATGTTTCCGATGGCACTTTGCGGCTGGTGGCCAGCAAGACCGGACCGGTCGATATCATGGCCAAGGAACAGACCCTCGACCAGGTGAGAGACTTAGCGTCAGCCAAGCTTCATTCCGTCCAGGGAGTGGATGATTTCCTGGAGGAAACCTCGGTCAGCAAGGTCGTCAGTCAGCTGAAACACTCCGATCATTATGACTATGTGCTTCACTGTGTGGTGGATGGCAACGAAAAAGCCAAACGGATGAACTATGTCTGGATGGATGAAACCCATCGGTCGATTCTGGTAACCCAGGAAGATGTGACGGAATCCTATCTGCAGCAGCGCAAAGAACTGGAAAAGCAGGCCAAAGTCAGACAGCAGAAGCAGCAGATTGCCGGACTGGAAAAGACCATCAACTCCTTGCCGGCCGGCATTGCCGTCGTCAAAAAGGCCGAGAATTCTTTGAAGATCGTCATGGTCAACCGCTCCCTCTGCCAGCTATTGAAAGCCCAGGAGAAGACGCTTCTGTCCATGCCGTTTGACCAGCTGGTGAAGGTGGGCATCTATCCGGACGACTATGACACCGTTATGACTGGACTGGCGCGACTGTTCTCGGATGCCAATGCCACTTCCTATGTCTATCGTACCAAAGAGGAAGGCCAGGACCGTTATCATTGGATCCGGGCCGAAGGCCGGGCCTTCATTGAAATGGACGGCAGCAAGACCGGCTATGTCATCTTTACCGATACCTCGGGAGAGAAGCAGCTGGAAGAGGAGTTTGCCAGGAAGATTCAGGGCCTCTCCTTCAACAGCGCCAACGTTCTCAACATCGTTCACCTCAATCTCACTCAGAACCAATGCCTGGAAGAGCAGACCCTTCCGCAGTATGCCTCCCGGGTCCAAGGCCTGACGACCGCTGATGAGTATTTTGCTCAGTGCCTCCGGCATCTCTTAGGCGATGAAGACCGGCAGCGCTGTCAGGATATCCTGAACCGGCAGTCCCTATTGGCTCTCTTTGAAGCCGGCAAGAGCGAAGTGTCCTGCGATTTCCGTATCCTCGATCCTCAGAGCCACGAAGCCCGTTGGGTCAAGGCCTATCTGAACACCGCCCGTAATCCGATGACGGGCGATACCGAGACTTCCGTTTCCTGTGTTGACAGTCAGGATGCTTTATTGGCAGAACAGATATTTGGCCTGATTACCAAGGCTGAATTTGACTATATCGCCATTGTCCGTCTTGAAGGCGAGACAATGGAAATGATTTATGAAAAGCCGACGGTCGGCTTCCCCTTTACCCATCAGCGGGTGAAGTATAGCCAACGGGCGGACTATGTTTCCAAGACCTTCCTCGATGTCGAAGAACAGAAATACTATTCCGCGATGACCAACCTCCAGACGGTGGTCGGTGAGCTTTACAAGAAAGACTCCTTTACCTTCTCATATCGGCGGACTTTGGCCGACGGTTCCTTGTCCTGCATCGAAGCCCATTACCACTGGCTCAACAAGGAAGCTGGCGAGATTCTTCTGCTCACGACCGATGTCACTGCCACCTATCTCCGGCAGCAGAAGACGGTCCAGCAGCTCCAGGATGCCCTGATTGAAGCCGAGAAGGCCAGTACGGCAAAATCGGAGTTCGTCAGCCGTATCTCCCATGATATCCGTACCCCGATCAGCATCATCAAGAGCATGACGGATTTTGCCACTCAGGATAAGAATGATCCGGTCAAGCTTTCCGATGACCTGAAGAAGATCGAGGTATCCAATACCTTCTTACTCAGTCTCATCAACGATGTTCTCGATGTCAGCAAGATCGATGCCGGCAAGATCAAGCTTTCGCCGGAACCCTACTCCTATCAGGAATTCCTTTCCAACGTCCGCAATATGCTTGAACCGCTCTGTGACCAGAAGCATCTGAAGTTCACCGTCAAGGAAGACGTCAATACCAAGACAATTCTGGTCGATAAAACGAGACTCAATCAGATTGTCCTCAACCTCTTGACCAATTCCGTCAAATACACCCCGGCCGGCGGCAGCATCTTCTTTGCCTCCGGAACCCGTCCGCTGAACGGCAGGCAAGTCATGGGCTATCTTGAGATCAAGGATACCGGCATCGGCATGAGTCCGGATTTCCAGAAGGTGATGTTTGATCCCTTTACTCAGGAACATGACAACCCGCTGCGCGACAGGACGACGACCGGTACCGGCTTAGGTCTTTCCATCGTCAAGAAGCTGGTCGATCTGATGGGAGGCACCATCACCGTTAAAAGCGCCTTAGGAAAAGGCAGCGATTTCGTCGTCTCCTTCCCGCTCGACAAGGTCGATCAGAATCTGGCCGTCAGCCATACCACCCCGCTGGATCAGGTCTTATCCGCCAAGCCTCTGAAAGGCAATATCCTTTTGGTCGAGGACAACGAAATCAATGTCGAGATTGCCAAACGGTTCTTAGCGGTGCTGGGACTTTCAGTGGTGAAGGCCGAAAACGGCAAAGCGGCACTGACAACGTTTGAAGAAAGCAAGCCTCATACCTATCAGGCCATCCTGATGGACATCCAGATGCCGATCATGAATGGCTATGAAGCCACTCAGGCCATCCGACAGCTGAAACGGGAGGATGCCACGACGATTCCGATCATCGCCATGACGGCCGATGCCTTCTCCACCGCCATCGAGCATGCCAAACAGGTCGGCATGAATGACTACATCACCAAGCCGATTGATGTCGCTAAGCTCCGTGAGACCTTGGCTCATTATCTTCCGTAAAGGCCGTTTATCCCCAGGAAAGTGCCGTTCATCCGTTTCTGCTTTACCACTTACGCCAAAAAAATAACCACTTCTTCCATAAGACTATCATTTGTTTTGGCAACTTGCATAATAGGGGTATCTTGCTTAGAGGAACCGAAGCTTTTAAGAAAGACCCTCATACGATAATTCAATTCCTCCTTTGAGAAGACTCCCTTGTTTGTAGCCAGCCCGGACTTTCCTTTCTTGGGTTGGCTTTTTTCTTTGCTAGACATAACGTGAAATATCCTTTATACTGAAGATATGAAAAAAGAGTTCTGGATTCCTTCCCTGCTTCATTTCGTCGTTGATTTCTTTTCCATCTATGCTTTGTGCTCTTTCAAGTCCTGGGGCTTTGATCCGGAAATCTTTGCCATTCTTAGCATTGCCTATGATGGCTTGGCTTTTCTTCCGCAGCCGCTCTTCGGAGCACTGCTGGAGCGAAGCCGAAGGCTTCCCTATTGGGGAGCCATCGGCTGTCTTGCCGTGATCCTGGGAGCCTTGATCCCACAGCCAATCGTCGCCATTATCCTGGTGGGACTGGGCAACAGTCTCTTCCATGTCGGCCTGGGGAAGGTCATCCTGGATAAGGCTGAGGTGTCCTCTCCTTTAGGGGTCTTCATCTCCTTCGGTTCCGTCGGTGTCGGCTTAGCTCTCAGCTTCAGCAACCTTTATCTTTTCCTTTCCCTGCTGGTGGTCTTTGTGGCCTTGACCGTTGCTTCCTGCTTTATCGACTACTCCCGGATTGACTACTCCTATTCAGTTCCCAAGGAGCAAAGCAAAACCAAGATTCTTCCCTTAGTCCTGATCGTCTTAGGCGTCTTCCTAAGAGGCTTCTTCGGCCCTTATGTCCACTACTCCTTCGCAAGTGACATCAGCTATGTTGCTTTATGGCTAAGTCTTGCCATCTTTGACGGGAAGGCCTGCGGCGGGTTCATCCTGGATGTCTTAGGCGTGCTGCCCCTGTTACTGGTTTCCCTGACCTTGAGTCTGGTGGGTGTCTTCTTCCCCGGGAGCCTTGGGATGTCGCTTCTGAGTGTCTTCGGAGTCAATCTGCTGATGGCCCTGACCATGGATCTGATGCGGAGGGCCATGCCGTCGTATCGGGCGTTTGGCTTCGGGCTGTTAGCTTGCTTCCTGGTGCTAGGCTATCTGGGCGGGGCCAGTCTGGTCTTGGCCGCTCCGTTCCAGGATTGGCTGACACCTGTGCTGATGATCGTCAATACGGTGTCGCTTGTCTTTGTCGGTCTGTCACTGAGGAAGGAGAACCGTCTGAAGACGCTCTTACTTCCCAAAGGAGGTCATGTATGAGGATCAGTTATGATGCATCGCCGATTGTTGTCTTTGTCCCGATAGCCATTGTTGTCTTGGTTCTGCTGGCGGTGATCTGTGTCATCGTGGCGGTGGTCATCATCAACAAACGCAAGAACAATCCCTCGGCTCCGCGGCTGAAACCGACGAAGACTGCAAAGTCGGATTCAAGGGAGAACGCTGCTGTTTCGCCGGCCCCCGAGACTCCGGAGACAACGGAAAAGACGCCGACGGATAAACCGGAGGACAAATGATGAGCTTTCCCATTGCTTTCGATGCCGCTCCTTTTCATCCCACCTCTGGGACATCATCGGCTTCATCGGTAAGCGCTTTGACGCCTGAAGAGGCGCAGGCTTTCCTGACGCAGATATTGCCGTGGCTGTTGGCCATTCTTTTCCTTGTCATCATCATCGCTGTTCTGACGGGTCTTCTCATCAATGAGAAGCTCAGTCATCCGAAACAGAAATGAGACATCTTGTCATTCTGGGCGGTGCCTTATTGACGGTCGCTGTTGAGCTGTCCTTTTTCCTGATTTTCCGTTTCCGCAGCAAGAAGTTTGTGCTCACCTGCATCGTCGGAAATCTGACTACCAATCTTATTTTGAATTATGTGCTCTGGCTATTGGAAAGCCAGGGCAGTCCGTATTATCTGCTGGCTCTGGTCAGCGGCGAAATCTTAGCCGTGGTCAGTGAGACGGCCTTGTATTTCTGGGCGGCACCAGGTCATCCGGAGCTGATTCCGCTGACGGTGGCCAGCAATATCTTCAGTTTCCTCTTCGGCCTTCTTTATTATTACCTGTTAAGCGTGGCTCAGGTCGCATATTAATCCGTAATTGACTATAATAAGCAGCGAAAAGGACGAACACCTTCATGAAAGATTATCTTGTCCGGGCTACGGCCTGTCATGACGCCATCCGTGCTTTTGGCTGTAACAGCACCGGCATTGTCGAAATGGAACGGAGCATCCACCATTATTCTCCGATTGCCACCGCGGCCTTAGGCCGGCTTCTTTCGGCCGGACTGCTGATGGGCGATATGCTGAAGAATCCGACCGATGAATTGACCCTGCAGATCCAATGCGAGGGTCCGATCGGATATCTCGTCGTGACGGCCGATAGCCTGGGCCATGTCCGGGGAACCTTGAAGAACGGCGATGTCGTCCTGCCGCCGGAACCTAACGGTCACCTCAATGTCGGCGGAGCCTTAGGGAAAGGCACCCTGACGGTCTTAGAGGACTTAGGAATGAAGGAACCGTATCTTTCGGAGATTGAACTCCATTCCGGCGAGATCGCCGATGACCTGACCTACTACTTTGCTCAATCCGAGCAGACTCCGACCAGTGTCGGCTTAGGAGTGCTCTTTGATAAGACGACCGGCCAGGTCTCTCAGGCCGGCGGCTATCTCGTGCAGCTGATGCCGTTTGCCGATTCCGAAGTCATCGATCAACTGGAAGCCAATATCAAAGCCATCCACCGTGTGACGGACTTATTACGGGTATCTCCGAAACCGGAAGACCTGCTGGCTCAGGTCCTCAAAGGATTTGACATTTCTTTCAATGGAACCAAGGACGTTTCTTTCCAATGCTCCTGCTCTCAGGCCAAAGGAGCCCGGATTTTAAGACAGCTGGGCACAGAGGAACTGGATGCGCTGATTGCCAAAGGGCAGCCGGTGGAAATCACCTGTGACTTCTGCGGCAAGCACTACGTTTATCCTTTGGACGACGTTAAGGCCATCCGGGAAAGTCTGAAGAAAAACAACTGAAAAGAGGAACGGACCTACCGTTCCTCTTTTTTGGGTCAGCGTATTTTATCGCAGAGCGAATGATACAAGGTATCCGGAACTTCCTCACACCAGGTGGTCGTCGCCCCGGGCTTCATTTCGCCAAAAGCCACATGCGTGAACCAGCTGTTATCCAGGGCACCATGGAAATGTTTGGTCTCCGGCGGAATATAGACGACGTCGCCGGGCAATAGCTTTCTAGGTTCCTTGCCTTCTTCCTGATAAATGCCGACTCCGTCGGTGCAGAGAAGAATCTGGCCGCCGACATGGTGGATATGGTAATAGTTCCGACAGCCCGGCTCAAAGGTGACATTGGCCAGCCCGGTCTCCTTGTTGAGAAGCTTCAGGTAGCTTTTTCCGGTGAAGTATTGGCTGTAGGCGACATTCTCAGGTCCTAAGCCGAAGAGAGAGTCGCTGGGATGAACGGTTTCGTCCTTATAGACTTCCTTGACATAAGGGAAGGCAGCCCAGACATTGGGCCAGCCGGCATAGAAGGCTAACTGGGTCAGGATCTCGACCATCTCCGTTTTGCTGACGCCGTTGGCCTTAGCCGTCTGCAGATGGTATTTCAGGGCATCCGTGATAAGTCCTTTGGAAATCAGGCAGGTGACGGTAACGATGCTCCTTTCCTTCAAGGGCAGCTTGTCCGTCCGTGACCAGACTTCGCCGAAGAGGACGTCATCGTTGAGCTTGGCGAATTCCGGAGCTATCTCACCGAGGGCATCCCGTCCCGCCGTTTGTTTTTTCATGTTGACAGCCTCCTTTTTGGGCCATGATCTTGTCATAATGGCTGATCTTATAGTCTAACAGCGACAAGGTCTTCTCAATGGCCTCTTTCTTTTGAATCAAGAGGGCTTGCTGTTCCAGAAGAATAGCTTTCCTTTCCTGGGAGGTATCCCGGGGTTCATTGAAAAGGGAAAGGTACTGTGTCAGGGCCTTGATGGAAACACCGGCTTGGCGCATGCAGTGAATGAAGCCCAGCCGTTTCAGGTCGTCCTCCGAATAGTCGCGAATCCCGCCGGAGGTGCGTTGAGGCTTGATTAGCCCCATCTTTTCATAGTAGCGAAGGGTATCAGGCGTAAATCCGTATTCTTTTCCTGCTTCAGCAATGGTCATAAAAAGGCCTCCTTCAAGAGTAGTAAAGCACTTAGAGTCTACTCCAAGTCAAGACCTATTTCGACTGTACGGCTGCTTTCTTTTGCTTGAGAACTCCCTGAATCAGGGCAACGGCTGACGGAATGAACGTCAGCAGCAACAGAATAATCGGACCAAAGGCTTTGGACGACATCAGCTGATGATCGACCGGGAAGAGCGAGGTTCCGGCTTCCGTCAAGAAGTTAGGAACTACCTTCTCACTGACGACAATCCCGATAAACAGGAGAAGGGAAATCCCGCAAAGGATGGCACTGCTGATGACCTGGAAATGGTTCTGCTTCAAAGAATCTTTCCGGGTCAGATAACCTAACTCATACACCAAGACGATGGCTAAGGGAAGCCATAGGTCAAGATAGACAAAGAACATGGGGATCCAATATTTCAATGAGGTGTCAAAGGTCCAGAAGGTATTGACGGCATCGCCGGTAAAGAAGAGGGTGAAGAATAGGATGATGCCAAAGCCGATATTGCGCAATACCCGGAACACAGGCTTTGTCGTTAACGGCAAGGAGGTACCGGATAGATCCACCTTCTGATGGAAGACAAGGGCCAGAATCCCTAGGGCAAGGAAGAGCCCCTGGAAGAGGAAAAGATCGACCGGGAAGATGGCACTGAGCGTAGCCATCCCAAGATAATACTTCCCCTGAATCAGCTTAATCACACTGAGGATCAGCAGGATGGCGCTAAAGGAAGTCAGCAAAATGCCGTGGACGAAGAGATGCTTGCTGGGATCCTTCCCGGGGGCCGGAAGGTAAAGAGCATGGACCGCCAAGAGAAGATAGATGCTTTCGATGACTGTCAGATAATAAGGGTAGTAGGTAGAGAGATAAGCGCCTTTGCTGCCATCGGGGCCGGCACAGAGATCATTCAGAAGCCACCACGAGCCTTCATAGGAAGCAACGGAGACACCTAGAAACATGACAGCCAAGAAGACTGGGAGAACCCAGGAAGGTAAACGTTTCATAAGTTGGCCTCCTCATAGGTCAGATGAATCCATTGGAAGTCTGTTCCATGACTGGCTTCATGACCATTGAATGAGCCGTCTTTATGAACCGTGATAAGATTGCCTCCAATCATATCCTTATCGTAATAAAGGCCGTCACCACTCTTTGTACCATACGCCAAAAGAATATCATCGCTAGTACCATTGGGGTTATTGCTGGCGGTTGCCTGGTCATCATACAAAGCCCAGAAGTCATTGATATGGTCATGGCCGTAGAACATGCCTTTGATGCCGTTCGCCTTGGCAGCCTGATAGAACCCTGTATCCTCATAGCCGATATAGAAGGCAGTCGAGGCATAGCCTTGGTTGGCTAAAGGCGAGGAAGCCCATTCGCTTTCCCTCAGTTCGCCCCCGAAGTCTCCTTCCTTGATGATTTTCGTCTTTTTCGCTTCATCATAACTGTAGACACTTTGAAAAAGCGGAATATGGAAGAAAGCCAGTCCGGGAATGTTAGTTCCTTCGCCTCGTGTGGTCTTGGCCAAGGACGTATACCAGTCGATCTGATTCTGGCGGATCACATCATAGTCATAGGTGGAGCCATTATAGCTGTCGGAGTTGGAATCGATGCCCCAAAGCTGCCATAAGGTCTTGTTGCCATCAGTCAGATTGACGACATAATTCGAGCGACCCTGCACCTCATCCTCGGGGCATTTATAAAGTCCATGATGAGAGCTGGCCTGCCCATAGGTATAGGAAGAGGCTAGGGAATAGCTCTTTGCAAGATTGCTGGGATAATCCGGTCCGTAGAAGCCTTGGCGGTCATGGTTTCCCCAGGTCACCGACCAATAAACTGGCTGGCCTTTGCTGTTGGTCAGACTGTCGAAGAAGGAAAAGAGATGCTGAAAATCCCGGTCGGAAGCGCAGAGCACATTGTCGCCCGTGGTAATCACGATATCCGGGTCGGCCAACTCGACGACTTTCTTAAGATAGGCTTCCTGTCTTGTAAAATCCGTCCCTAAGGACCAATGAAGATCCGTCAGCTGAAGGATCTTCACGGCTTCTTGGGCCTTGAAGATGTCAAGGCTGGTCTGATAGTCCGCGGCCGTCGCTTTTTTTTCGGAACATGAGGTGACGAGAAGAAGGAGAGCCATCAGCAATGATAATTTCCTTTGTTTCATACATTAATTATACCAAATGAGCCCTGTCCCCGGACGAAAAAATGACAACCGGTCCGTTAATCATATTGCTTTATTATTCCAACCATTCCTTTTATAATCGTAGCCAGTGGAAAAATGAAAGACCTCGAATCCTTACGTGAGACACTCCTCAAAGAGTACCATCGTGACACGACCAAGGCGGTCCGGGTGGACCTCTCTTTGGTGTATTCCTTCCTCAACGACACAAAACGTCTGCTGACTTTGGATTATCTTAACCCTGATTTCACGACAGAAATGATGGATGATCTCTTGGCAAAAATCAAGACCAAATTGGAGCTGATCCTGGCCCAGTCCGACGTCAAGGCTGAGGAAAGCCAGGCCAAGACCGATAGTTTCCTTAATGATCTTCCTAACCTCAAACAGCTGCTTTCCGGAACCATCGAAGCCATCCTCAACGGCGATCCGGCAGCTCAGAGCCGGGAAGAAATCGTCACCTGCTATCCGGGTTTTGCCGCGATTCTGAATTATCGGATTGCTCATAGCCTGTATGGCTTAGGGCTGCTCTTTGTCAGTCGGGTCGTCACCGAGGAAGCCCACCGCTCCACCGGCATCGACATCAATCCGGGGGCTACCATCGGCAAGAACTTCTTCATCGACCATGGCACCGGCATCGTCATCGGTGAGACGGCCCTCATCGGCGACAACGTCAAGCTTTATCAAGGCGTGACTTTAGGCGCGAGGTCCCTTTCCAAGGGACGAATGCTGGTCGGCATGAAACGTCATCCGACGATCGGCAACAACGTCACCATCTATTCCTCTGCCAGCATCTTAGGCGGCGACACCGTGATTGGGGACAACACGACGGTCGGCGCCAACGTCTACATCACATCGAGTGTACCCAAGGACAGCATCGTGTATCTTGGCAATTCGGGTATCCGCGTCATCGACAAGGTGACCGCTCCGCAGACAAAATAGGGACCCATTCGGGGTCCTTTTTTGATGGTGAAAAAGAAAAATGACCGGTTTCCCGGTCATCATTTCTCACTGGTTGAAGCGATGGGATTTGAACCCATGACCTCTTGGTCCCGAACCAAGCGTGCTACCAAGCTGCACCACGCCTCAATTTACTAGCCTAGGTATTGTAGCAAAGCCCATCGGAGATTTCAAGGTTTTTATCATTTCCAGGCAAAGAAAAAGCGGCGCCATTTTAAGGTGCCGCTTAAGGCTTACTTCTTGACCGGAGTGACGGGCTTGATAGGGGCAATCGGCTTAGGCTTGTTAGCCGGAGCAGGACGATTGACCGGATTGAGCGCCATCGGTTTGACAGGTTCCGGCTTCTTCTCCTCGGCAGGTTTGGCAGCGGCAGGCTTTGTCTCGTTGTTGACCGGCTGGACCGGAGCAATAGGACGGATCGGCTTCGGAGCTTCCGGCGTGGCAGGAGTCTCGGCCGGAGCGGCTTCTTCCTTAGCCTTATTGGCCTTAGCCAGATCACGTAACGACGTCGCATTGGCAGTGGCATCGTTGGTCTTGGCTTGCGGCTTGACAGGCGTCAAGGTTTCGACCGTCGTCACATTCTCGTAACCATTGGCACGGAGATCTTCCTGACGGCGCTTGGCCTTCCAGGAAGAGGCATCGCCCTGGTTGCCGCCGATGACCGGCGTAACCAGCGGCTGAACCTTTGTGACACCCTTGCTGAAGGCTTCCTCAGGCGTGAGGTTGCCACTGTAGGTCTTGACTTGGTAACGCTTCAGATCGAATTTGACGTGACGGGCTTCAACCGGTTTGATGTCTTTCTTGTTGGTGTTGATGGAATGCATCGGTCCTTTGATTGGAGCAATGGTCTTCTTTTCTTCCTCGGCCGGCTTGGCTTCTTCATGCTTCATCGGATTGACCAAATTGATGGGACCTGTCGGACGATTACCTTCCGGTTTGTGAATCGGAGCAAACGGAGCCATCGGCTTGACAGCAGGTTTCTCAGCCGGTTTCTCGACTGGCTTGGCTTCTTCGACAGGCTTAGGAGCTTCGACTGGCTTAGCTTCCTCCTTATACTCCGGAAGCTTCCAATCATTGGTAACCGTTGTCGGTTTCGTCACAATTTCATTGTGGTCATTGTTGTTGGCATAAGCCTTCTGCTTGCCATCGGACTTGGCTTCCTGAGTGACAGGATGATCTTCTTCCTGAGGACGCTTATCATCCTTTGGCAGATCGTTGATGGCAATCCAAGGACGCTTCTTCTCCTCGGCAGGTTTGGCCTCTTCAACCGGTTTCTCAGCCGGCTTCTCTGCCGGTTTGGTTTCGGCCGGCTTGGCTTCGGTGACGACCTGCTTCTCAGTTTCGGCAGGTTTGGCCTGAGCGGTCAGATCTTCCTTAGGAGTCTCTTCCTTTTGGGCCAGGACCGGCTTTTCTTCTTCGGCCTTGACCTGCTTTTCTTCATTCCACGGATTGGCATTGGTTTCATCGACGCCTGGCAAGACCTTCACCGGTGTGGACGGGACCGGCTCTTTCAGAGCATTCTTCTCAGTCTCGCTGGCTTCAGGAATCTCAGCTTCCTTCAGCGTCGAAGGCTCCAGGTCTTCAATGACCTGATCGACATTGGTTTCATAGAGACCCGGTAAGACATCCAAAGACTGGATATCGAACGGTTCCAAGGTATCGAGAATGGCCATATCCCGACGGGTCGGGACCAACTTCTCGCCAGCCGGAACAGCTTCTTTGACCGGAGGAACTTCAGCGGCAGGCTTCTCTTCACTGGCTAACGGAGCCTGATTGACTGCCTCGACTAAGACAGCAGCAGCACTGGCTTCGGCAGCCTGAGCCACCGGTGCCTTCTCTTCTTCGGCTTTGTTGGCTTCCGGAGCAGCAGCAACTGCGGCACTTTCCCGCTTGCCGCAAAGGGCAATCAGGCAATCGCAAAGGATGTTGAAGACTAAGACAGCCACAGCTAACCAAGCAAAGGCAGAGGCATAGTCAGATAAACGGTTGCCGAAGGTGAAGAGGAAGTGGATGCGGGCATGGCCTTTGGCAAAGCCGATGATTCCATCCACAGCACCCTTATAGGCTTTGAAGAGCGGACCGCCGACAGCGGCAACATAGTTGCGGAAACAAATCAGGAGACCGACCGCAACGATCAGCACGTTGAGAGCAATCATGATAGAGAAGAAAGTGTTGCGAAGCTTCAGGTTCTTCTTATGAGCCCGTTTGACATAACCCATAAGGACGACCGGTTTGAAGATAAAGTAAATCAGCATGATTGCCACGAGAACCAGGCAGGCAAACTCCAGAGCTCCGGTCTGGTGGACACTGCGAGACCGAAAAGTTGTATTAAAGAGGAATAAAGTATGAAGATGAGAAGAAACACTGGTGGCAACATTGGCACAGAACTGTGTGAATCCGCTGGCACCGATTCTCGAGGAATAGCGAGGCAAGAAGAACATCGCGATTCCAAAAGCAATGGCCAGGACCCAAAGCACAATGAAGAGAATCCGGAAAGTGACAGCACCTCGTCCGGGCTCTTCCGTCTTCATCTTTTCTTTCTTCTCATTCATAATTGATTTGTCTCCTTTTGGCAAAAAACAAAAGAGGTCAGGAAGGTATTTGAAACTAATATATCACGATTTCTAAGCAATATACAAGATAGATTTACTTTATTTTTTATATATTTTTTCAAGAAACAACTTTGATGATTGTCAAGATGTCAGCCGTTTTTGAAAACATTAGAAAAACCCACCCGTTAATGAATAATCGAGTGGGTTTTTCTTGTGTGCTATTCAATAGAATTTAATTAGCAACGCTTAACAGCATATTTATCCTAACTTATTTTCTTTTTAAAAGCAACGGGAAAACGACAAAAAACTTTTGGGATAATAGGTAATGGACAAAGTTGCTTTTAGCCAATTCCAGCAAATTTGTTTAGTTTTTTAAAAAAACAGTTGGCAAAAAATCGGAGTATGCTAAAATTATTCCGATATGAAAACAGAAATGAATCATTTTCCGGAAGCTGTCTTCTTCGACTGCTGGGATACCTTGCTTGTCTTTCAGAAGAAAAGCCCCGACTGGAACACCCTACCTCTTAAGCGTCACGCTCTGAAGTCCAATTCGATTGACTGGGCCAAGGTCGATAGCTGCAGTGAAGACTTTCTTCATGGCTATTATCGTTCCCGCTCCCTTTATGAGATCAATGCCGTTCAGTATCTGACCTTGCTGACCCGTCTCTTCCATATTGACTTGGACTGTTCTCTTCCGGAGTGTGCCCGGGAGATTCTTTCCGGACTGGATCCTAAACCTTTACCGGGTGCCGATGCCTTCCTCACTTATCTTGACCGGTCATCCTGCTTTTATGCCATCCTTTCCAATACCCTCTATGGTGAGGAGGAATCCTTGGATCTGGTAAGGTCTCTCTATCCTCATCATTCCTTTGGTTATTACTTTGGTTCTGCCGATGTCGGTGTCAAGAAACCCAATCCGTTGTTCTTCCAGGCTGGTGTCGCTCTTTCCGGCAAAGACATTCATCATTGTGTCTATATCGGAGATTCCTTCTTTCAGGATATCAACGGTGCCTCGCAGGCGGGCTTTGGCAAGGCTTTCTGGCTCAACTGGAAGAAACTGAGTCTTACCAATCCTCAGGATCAGCTGTTACAGAAATGTGTCCAACATCAGGAAGTGGCCTCCTATGACGAACTGCTGGCCTGCTTTCAGAAAGGGGAAGCCTTATGAGCGATGCAACCTCAGCTCAGCCGATTCTTCGATATCCGTTATCCTTTAAACTGGAAAAGACGGATGCCCAAGGCAATCCCTGGCTCAGCGATATCCTTCTCTCTTTCCAGCAAGCTGCCACAGCCCATGTCACCCTCTTCGGTCTGGGAGACAGCTATTTCCGTGTCCTGCGCCGCCGGGCTTTTGTGCTTTGCCGGGAGAAGCTCATCTTCTTAGCGAAGATGGTGACCGGCAAACTCTATACTCTCTTTACCTATCCTCTGGAACCAGGGAAACTGGAAATGTACCGGGAAGCCTATGTCTTGGACGACCAAGGCAAGGAAGTGCTGCGCCTTCATTCGCTGTGGGTGCTGATTGACTTTGATTCCCGGAGACTGGCCTTGACCACCGAGGCCAAAGCCAAGCAGGACAGCTATTTTCAGGGGCAAGTCCTGTCGCCGCTCTTCACGGAACGGCTGGAAAAGCTGGATTTACCAAGTACTGCCGGTCTTCCCTATCAGGATCATATCGTCACCGCGGATGATCTGGATAGCAACAACCATATGAATAATACAGTCTATCTGCGGTTGGTTCAGGAAGAAGGTTTGACACAGCTAATCCGTTCACTGGAAATCAATTATGAGAAGGAATGCCGGCTGGGCGAAACCTTGCGGATCTTCCGCAAGGACCAACCGGGTTCTTCTGTCTTCATGGGTTATAAGTCGGACCAAAGCCTTTCCTTTGCCGTCCGCTTCGATTACTGAACAAAAGCCTTTCTTTTTCCTAATACTAGGTGAGATGACTATCCCTTTTGTCTGTCCGCGCTGCGGAAACAAAGATCCCCGCTATGTCGGGTACCGCCAAGGACGTCCCTATTGCCGGAAATGTCTTTCCTTTGCCGGCAAGAACGCTGACAAGGGCTATCCGGTCAAAGCCGGCATCCGTCTGGTGCTGGATTATCCCTTGAGTCCCAAGCAACAGGAAGTCTCCCAAGCCGTTCTCCACCTCTTGGCAACGGGTCATAATGTTCTGATTCACGCCGTGACCGGAGCCGGCAAGACGGAGCTCGTCTATGCGGCCATGGAAACCTACCTCCAAAAGGGCGGACATGTTGGCTTTGCCACCCCACGGAAGGATGTTGTTATCGATCTGCTCCCTCGGATTCAGCAAGCCTTTCCCCAGGCAAAGACCATCGCGGTCTATGGTGAACATAACGCTTTGCTGGAAGGAGACATCATCGTCCTGACTACCCATCAACTCTACCGCTATGAAGAGTACTTTGATTTGCTGGTCCTTGATGAAATCGATGCTTTTCCTTTCCGGGACAATGAGATGCTTCAGACCTTCTTCCGTCACAGCGTCCGCGGCCACTATGTGCTTTTATCGGCCACACCCTCCCGGCAGGACTTGGCCGCCATCAAAAGGGATAATGGCGAGGTTGTGGAACTTTTTGAACGCTACCATCACCAGCCCTTGCCGGTCCCGGAGTATGTCCCCATCAATCCTCTGACCGGATATGCCAAAGTCCTGTGGGCTTTGCGTCAGTTCAGAAAGGCAGGCAAACCGGTTTTCATTTTTACCCCGACCATCGCCTTAGGCAAGGAACTGTATCGTTTCCTCCATCTCTTTTTCACCGACGGCCGCTTCGTCTCCTCCGAGGAAGAGGAGCGGAAGGTGGACATTGCCCGTTTCAAGGAGCAGGGCTTCTCCTATCTGGTGACGACCTCGATTCTCGAACGCGGGGTGACGGTCAAGGATCTGCAGGTGATCGTCTATCAGGCAGACCATGACCTCTATACGGCAGCCAGTTTGGTGCAGATCTCCGGCCGGGTGGGACGGAAACTGGGAGCCACCGGCGGTCAGGTTCTCCTGATGGCTCAGGAAGAGAATGAGACCATTAAGGAAGCCATCCAGTCGATTCAGGACTATAACCAGAAGGCCGGCCTATGAAATCCTCCTATGTCTGCCTGAGCTGCTGTCAGCCTTTCACCCCGAGTCCCATCCGGGAAATCCTGGAAGGAACGCCCTTGCTTTGTGACGATTGCCTTTCAAAAATAATCATCAAGTTGGAAGAACGGAATACATTCGGTTTCAAGACCTTGTTCCTTTCAAGTTACGACGGAATATTCAAGACGTGGCTGATGAATTTCAAAGAGTACGGCGATGTCGTTCTTGCCCCCTGTTTCCTGGCAACGTTCTTACCCTTGATACGGCTTCGGTTTCCGGGCCGTCTCTTCATTCCGCTGCCCTCGAGTCCGGACCGGGTGAAGAAGCGGGGGTTTGCCCACCTCGACCTCATGCTTTCTGCCTCGCATCTTCCTTTTACGGCCTGCCTCTCTAAAGGAAACCAGGAAGAACAGAAGTGGCTTTCTGGTTCGAGGCGGAATGCGCCGAAAGCAATCAGCGTGATCCCGGCTACTCCATCTTTAGAGGGGAAAAAAGTCGTTCTTTTTGACGATGTCTTTACCTCTGGAGCTACACTGAAATCCAGCTATGACGCCATCCTTTCCTTGCATCCGAAGCAGGTGGAAGGCCTGATTCTGATGGATAACGGTCATACGGGGGATCAATCCATCCAAGGTTAGACTTTCAAAAGGATAGGTTTTCATTTATAATTAGTAAGTTACTTCTTTACTTTCTTTTTTGAGTTATCGGAGGCAATCCTGTCCATGAATAAACTTCTTCGTCTTCAGCGCCGTTGGCTGAGCTATTCCCTCTTCATTGAGACCCTCTTGCTGACGGGCTTAGGCATCCTGTATTTCTTCTATCCCTCCTATGAGGGCTTTTTCTACATTGCCTTAGGACTGCTGGCGGTCATTCTGCTTTATGATTTCATCCTGGCGATTGTCTTCAACATGAAAGTCTACCGGGCCAAGGCCCGTACGGAGCAGACCAGTGCCGAGATCATCGGCCGGCAGCTTAACGAAGCGTATCAGTTCGGTCAGATCGGTATGGCGGTCGTCAACAAGGATAACGAGATTCTTTGGATCAACGACTTCCTTTCCCAGCGTTGCCCGGATATCGTCGATAAGAAGCTGCTGGATGTCTTCCCCGGCTTAGCCGAGATTGTCAATCCTAACAGCAACAAGAGCTCCATCAACTTCAATTTTGAGACCAAGTCCTATGAAGTCGAAGTTCTCCGGGATGTCGGCCTTTATCTCTTCAAGGATGTCACCAACTACGAGAACATCATCACGACCACGACCAAAGAGAAGCCGGTGGTCGGCTATATTGCCGTCGATAACTATTCCGATGTGCAGATGTCGGTTTCCGATGAAGCCAAGTTCGGTGATATGGCTAGCCGGCTGGCTGCCATGATTCAGGAATTCTCCGTTACCTATAAAGCAATGCTTCGCAAGCTTCGGGATGACCGTTATTTCTTCATCACGACCCAGGAAAACTTTGAAAACCTCGAGCGGGACAAATTCCCGATTGTCGATGAAGTCCGCAATGCTTTCCCCAACGGCTTCACTCTGTCGTTAGGTATCTCGTATAACCTCGATGATTATTCCAAACTCGGCGAACTGGCCTCCTCGGCCATCGATGTTGCTCTGTCCCGCGGCGGTGATCAGACAGTCATCTCTCCCTTTGGCCAGGCCCTGGTCTATATCGGCGGCAAGAGCGAGATGAAACCGGCCCGCAACAAGGTCAAGATGCGCACCATTTCCAACTCCTTCCTCACGATTCTCAGACATTATCCCAAGGTCCTGATCATGGGCCATGACAATGCCGACTTCGATGCCATCGGTTCAGCCTTAGGCGTCTATCTGCTTTGTCAGCATGTCGGGGTTCCAGCCAGAATCTGCTGGGAAGACCAGCATGTTGAGAACAAGTGCCGTATTGCCGTTCAGTCGCAGTATTCCGAAGAGGACATGGCCTCCATCTTTATCGATTACAAGTCCGTTTCCGAATGGATCAGCAAGGATACGCTTCTCGTGATGGTCGATCACAACAATCCCATGAGCTCGATGTTCCCGGAGATCACCAAGAAGATGATGTCGATTGCCGTCGTGGATCATCACCGTCCGGAAGACAAGAAGACGGTCGTCAATCCGGTCTTCAACGGCATCGATTCCGCCTCTTCCAGCACCAGCGAACTGCTGACGTCCTACATTCTCTATTCGCTGGAAGCCATCAAGGTCGATCCTAGGACAGCTACGTTCCTTCTCGCCGGCATAGCCCTGGATACCCAGTTCTTCCACGTCAAGACGGATATGGGTACGTTTGAAGCCTGCTCGGCGCTGAAGAACTTCAATGCCGACAGCAGCAAGGTCGATGACTTCCTCAAGGAGAACCTCGAGGATTACCGGCAGAAGATTGCCATTCTCAACAACTCCGAAACCCCGTATTATGGCTGTCTTCTCTGCACGTCGCCCGAGGATGAGATTGTTCAGCAGACGGTCTTAGCGACCGTGTCGCAGGAAGCCGTCAGCATCCGTGGCATCTCCTCTTGCTTCAGCATCGGGAGAACCTCCGAGCATGCCATCGGCGTCTCGGCCCGCGGCGACGGAACGGTCAATGTGCAGATGCTGATGCAGAAGTTAGGCGGCGGCGGAAAGTTCTCCGCTTCCGGTGCGACCTTAGCCGACCTGACGGTCGACCAGGTCAAGACGAAGCTGAAGGCGATTCTGGCCGATTATCTGGAAGAGGCGACGACGAAGACGGTCGATGAGGATGCCAATTAGTCAGGCAAACAAGGAGGATGACATCATGAAAGTCTTAATGAAGGAAGATATCCGTAAAGTAGGTAAGAAAGGCGAAGTCGTCGAGGTCAGCGATGGCTACGGCGCCAATTTCCTCATCCCTCGCGGTGCTGCGGTTCTTTATAACGAAGGCGCCCAGAAGGAATATCAGCGGGAGCTGGCTGAGCAGGCCAAGCAGGACGCCATTCTCAAGGCTAAGGCCGAAGAGGTGGCTGAGAAGCTTAAGACCATTACGCTGGAGTTCGAAGCCAGTGCCGGCCGCCGGGGCGAAATGATCGGTACCGTCTCTTCGAAGGAGATCATCAAGACCCTCAAAGAGAAGTACGACATTGCCATCACCAAGGACAGCATCCTGGACAAGGATGTCATCGTCAATGGCTTTGGCAAGACGACCCTGCGGGTCGCTTTGACCAAGGATGTCGTCGGCGTCGTGACGATCCATGTCTCCCTCAAGGAGAAAAAATAGCCTATGGCCGATGGTCAGAGCTCCACAACCTCCCTTAACGAAGCCAGCATTTTAGCCGATATCCTCCACGATAAGACCGGGGCGGATCTTTTGACCGTGGCTCCGTTGCTGAAAGTCGAAGATTTCCTGGATCCGCGAAACAGCATCATCTACAAGACCCTCTTGGATATGAACAAGAAGGGCATCCAGCCTAACCCCACCGCCTTAGCCACCGAACTGGACCACAACAAGGTTCTCGAGGATGCTGGCGGCTATGATTACATCACCTATCTCTTAACCAACTTCACCTCCATGGCTCCGGTGATGACTTCCGTCAATGCCGTCCGTGACCAGGCGCTGTTAGCCCGGTTCATTGCGACCCTTAACACCATTTCCAATGATGCCCAGACCAAGCCGATCGAAGATATTTCCGATTTCATTGAAAAAGCGGAATCGGATATTCTCACCGTCACCAAGGAACGCCGGGTCAGCGATGTCGTCAAGATGTCGGATGTCTCGTCGACCATCGTCAATCAGCTGGTCGAACAGACCGATTTCTTCAAAAAGAACGGCAAGAAGCCCAATGGCGTGACCGGCATTGAAACCGGCTATGAGCCCTTGGATCTTCTGACCAAAGGCTGGAAGCCGCAGGAGATGATCGTCATCGGCGCCCGCCCGAGTGTCGGCAAGACGGCCTTTGCCATCAACCTGCTTTACAATGTCGCCAAGAAAGGCACGCCGGTCGTGTTCTTCTCCTTGGAAATGAGCGCTGCCTCCATTGGCATGCGTCTGTTGGAGAAGACGTCGGGACTCTCCGATCTTGAAATCAATTCGCTCGAGTTCCTCAAAGGCTCTTCCCGCGATGCTCTTTTGGTCGATGCCAAGGATGACCGGGAAAAGGCCATGGTCAGCAAACTGGCTCGGGGCTTAGAGGAAATCAACTCGCTTCCCTTCTACATCGATGATACGTCCAACAGTGTCATCATGGATATTGCCGCCAAATGCAAGAAACTGAAGAACCTGCTTCCCAACCTCGGCTTAGTCGCCATCGATTACTTGGGCCTCATCACTGCCCCGACCAAAGCCAATGCCAATGGCGGACGTCAGCAGGAAGTCGCCGATATTTCCCGTCAGATCAAGCAGATGGCCCGTAACCTCAACGTGCCGGTCATCGCGCTTTCGCAGTTAAGCCGTGAGACCGAAAAGCGTGAAGATCATAAGCCGCAGTTAAGCGACCTCCGTGATTCCGGCGCCATTGAACAGGATGCCGATATGATCCTGATGCTTTACCGCAAGGACTATTATGACCATCCGGGCGAAGAGGGCACTTCCTCCCATGCCCAGGCCGACTACAACAACCCCATCTCGCAGGTCGATGTCACCTTGCTGAAGAACCGTAACGGCAAGATC
Organism: Bacilli bacterium; assembly: GCA_022647725.1. Classification (GTDB taxonomy): domain Bacteria; phylum Bacillota_I; class Bacilli_A; order RFN20; family CAG-288; genus Enterosoma. Next base: position 100,223 of record JALCLG010000001.1, on the reverse strand, counting down.
GGCGACCTGCAGTACAGCTTCGATAAGGAGCACTGCGCTTTCAACATCGTCGATACGCAGCATGACGGTCCGGACGAGGAGCCTTTCCCTGGATGAAGTTCGATGTCATTTCTTCCGGATCCAAAGGAAATGCTACTCTCGTCTTTTCTCATAACACCTGCATACTTCTCGACTTTGGCATTCCTAAACGCCGGATTGATAACGCGCTCAAAGGCTATGGGATGGGCTTTAACGACATCCAAGGTGTTTTCATTACGCACGATCATTCCGACCATGCCTCCAATGCCTATTGTGCCCCGCGGGAAAAGCTCTATGCTTCCTCCCAGACCTTGCCCAAGCTTGACGGGACGATTGCCGCCGATCATCTGCTGCTGCCCATGAAATCCGTTTCCCTGGCTGGCTTCTCCATTCTTCCGATTCCCTTAAGCCATGATGCCAAGAATACCGTCGGCTTTGTCGTCAATGACGGCCAAGAATCCTTAGCCTATATCACCGATACCGGCTTCATTGCCGAGAAGCTCTTCCCGGCCATCAAAGGGGAGACTTACTATATCTTCGAATCCAACCATGATCCGGAGATGCTTTTCAACAGCGGCCGTCCGGATTATCTGATCCGCCGCATCATCTCCGACAAAGGCCATCTCAACAATGCCGACAGCGCCTACTATCTGGCCAATCTCATCACCGACAACACCAAGGAGATCGTCCTCGCCCATCTCAGTGACGACTGCAATACCCCGGAGAAAGCCACCAGCACCTATGAACGGGTGATGCAGACGCAGCTCGGGTATGTGCCGGATATTCTTCTTAAAACCGCCAGCGACAGCCACGAAACCAAAGGTGGCGATGAGCTATGACCCTGAAGTTCCTCATTCCCGGAAAAGCCCGGGAGAAGTATCTTACGGAAGGCTATGAGGAATATCTGAAGCGGCTGAGCCGCTTTGCCAAGACGAGTCTGGTCTGGTTACCCGAAGTATCCCTTCCGGAGACGCCCAGTAGCGGCGAGATTGCCAAAGCCTTGGCCGAAGAAGCCGCAAATGCCTTGCGGCAGATCAAAGCCAGCGACTGTCTCTTCCTCATCGATATCCATGCGCCGCTCGTCTCGACGGAAGAGCTGGCCAAGAAGCTGCAGACCAAAGTCGCCACCCAAGGAAACCTCGTCTTTCTCTTAGGCTCCTCCTATGGCTTGGATGACAGCCTTCGTAGGCGGGCGGATGTCGCTTTCTCGCTTTCGCCTCTCACCTTCACCCATTACCTGGCCTTGCTGGTGACCCTGGAGCAGGTCTACCGTTCCTTCAAGATTCTTTCCGGGGAGAGCTACGATAAATAACCGGGACTTTGTTTTTGCTTCTTTTCCGTCATTCTTTGTTGACAATACCTTGGTTTTAAACTATACTTTTTAACGCCCTTGGGGTATAGTCAAGCGGTAAGACAACAGACTCTGAATCTGCGATGCCTTGGTTCGAATCCAAGTACCCCAGCCATTTGTATCAAGCAAGGTCCTTCCAACCGAGGGCCTTTTTCTTTTTCCTTCCGGTTCTCCGACTCGACTTTCAAGGTGTCTTTTCTGCCCAAAATCAAGGCCGGACAGCCAAAGCGAGTCAAAGCAACTTAACCCCAGGGAGAAAGAGGTTCATCCACCCCCTCTTTTTCCTTCCTTTTTCCTGTCAGAGAAGGCCTCTTTTTTGGTATAATTTTAAGGAAAGAAAAACACACGCATGATTGATATCGAATCCCAGCTGAATCCGAAACAATGGGAGGCGGCCAGCTGCCGTCATCCTTACCTCCGCATCATCGCCGGTGCCGGTACCGGAAAGACAAGAACCTTGTCTTACCGGTTGGCTTATCTGATGGCTAACGGCATCTCCCCGAAACGGATTGTCGCCATTACGTTTACCAACAAGGCCAGCCATGAAATGGATGACCGGGTCCGGGGTATCCTTGCCCAGGATGGCTATTCCGGTTCCTATCCGCTGATTTCCACCTTCCATGGCTTCTGCTATCGTTTCCTCCGCAAAGAGATCAGCCATATGCCGGGCTTTACCAGCGACTTCAATATTGTCGACGATGAGGACCAGAACGGCATTTTCAAGCAGATCTTCCAGAAGATGCCTAAAGGCAACAGCAAGGAATATGTCAGTGCCGTCGTTGAGAAAATCTCGTCGCTGAAGAGCGATGGCAGATGGGTCAAAGACCTCCAGCCGACCGATATTCCCTTAGGCTCGATTTATACCTATGACGAGCTTAGGTATGTCTATGGCTCCTATCAGGATTATCTTCGGAGTCAGCACCTGCTGGACTTTGATGATCTTCTGATGTTCACCACGGAGATCATGCACCAGAACACGGATGTCCGTCTGCTCTGGGAAAGCAAATACGATATGTTCCTCGTCGATGAGTTCCAGGATACCAACCCGGTTCAGTATGAACTGGTGAAGCTTTTATGCGGAAACCCAATGGCGAGGATCCCGGTACGATGCTGACCGTGGTCGGCGATCCGGATCAGACGATTTATACCTGGCGGGGTGCCAAGAACGAAATCATCAAGACCCGTCTGCAAAAGGATTTTCCTTCGTTGGATACCGTGGTCCTGGATGATAACTACCGTTCCACTCAGGCAATTCTCGATGCCGCCAACGCTCTCATTCAGCATAACCATGACCGCATCGCCAAGAATCTTTCGGCAGCCAGCAAGGTCCAGGGCGAGGATGTCCGCTATGTCGACTATGCCAACTCCGACAGCGAAGCCTACGACATTGCCAGCACCATCCATTCCTTGGTCAGCAAAGGCACCTTTGCCTATAACGACATCGCCATTCTTTACCGCGCCAACTACCTTTCCAACCCGATTGAAAAACAATTGACCGCCTTTAAGATCCCTTATCAGGTCTACGGCGGACTGAAGTTCTATGAACGGGCCGAAATAAAGGATGCTCTGGCTTATTTAAGACTGCTGGTCAACCCGGATGACCTCTCTTTGCAGCGGGTGCTCAATGCTCCCTCCAAAGGCATCGGCGATGTGACCTTGGCCCGGGCCAAGGACAAAGCCAAGGAACTGGGCGAGGATACCAGCCTTTATCAGGTCTTCCGCTTCCATGGCGATGAACTCCGTCTGACGACCGGCTCCAAAGCCGCCTTAGCCAATTTCTTTGCCGCCTATGACCGCTGCGTCAGCGTCTACCGCACCGATCCGGATAATGCGACATTGCTGAGTGCCATCGTCTCCTATTTCCAGGAGACCGGCTTTCCGGGATTATGTCTCCCGGGAAGACAAGAAGAACGAAGAAAAATATGCCTATACGGCCAGCTCCTCCGTCAGCAAGACGGACAACGTCAATGAGTTCATCCGTTCCTTGACGTCGGCTTTGGATTCACCGATTGTCAACGAGGACGGCACCAGCCGCGACTCCAACCTGGAGGACTTCCTCATCTCGGTAGCCCTGCAGTCGGATCAGGATACCATGGTCGATGCCAAGCAGGTCTCCTTGATGACCGGGCATGTCTCCAAAGGCCTGGAATTCCCGTTTGTCTTTGTGACCGGTGTCAATGACGGCATCTTTCCTACCAGCCATGCCCTCCGCAAAGAAGGCAGTGCCTCCATTGAAGAGGAACGCCGTCTTTTCTATGTCTGCCTGACCCGTGCCAAGAAAAAACTTTATGTCTCCTCCTTTGGCGGTCACGACTTCCGTACCGGCGCCAGCTATTATCCTTCCCGCTTCATCAAGGAAATGGATCTGAAGACAGCGACCCATTCGACGTCTTCTCCGTCCTTAGGTCAGAACAGCTATTATGCCTCGATGGGCACCCATCGTCCCAGCGGCAACCATACCCTCTTCAGCGCCAGCAATCTGCAGGCCATCAAGGCCTTCGTCTCCACGGCCGGCAAAGCCCGGTCGCCGGAAGATACCTATCAGATCGGCGACAAGGTCGTCCATACCTCGTTTGGCAAAGGGACGGTGGTGGAACTGGATGGGGCGGATAAGATCATTGTCGATTTCGGCGGCGACGTTGGGAAGAAGAAGCTGATTGTCGGCTTCAAGATGTTCCGTAAGGTCAAGGAGGGCGAATAACATGGAACCTGTGGATCAGGATAAGATCCGTGTCAAGGAACTGACGGATCGGCTCAATCGTTATAATCGGGAGTATTACATCAACAATGCTCCTTCCGTTTCCGATGCCGAGTTCGATTCCCTGATGGAAGAGCTGATTGCTCTGGAACAGAAGCGGCCGGACCTCAAGGACCGGCTCAGCCCCACCAACCATGTCGGCGGCGGCATCGTCAAAGGCTTCCCCGAAGTCCATCACAAGAAGTACATGCTCTCCATCGCCGATGTCTTCAACGAGGATGAGCTGTATGGCTTTGATGAGACCGTCCGCAAGCTGACCGGCTTACCGGAGATCGAATATATGTGCGAGGTCAAGATCGATGGTCTGGCCTGCTCGATCATGTATGAAAACGGCGACTTCACCTTGGCTTCGACCCGCGGCGACGGCTCGGTCGGCGAGGATGTCAGCCAGAACGTGCTGACCATTCCCTCGATTCCTACCCATGTCAGCGAAAAGCGCGAGCTGGAAGTCCGCGGCGAGGTGTATATGCCTAAGGCGTCCTTAGCCTTATGCAATGCCGACAGGAAGGCTCATAATGAGCCTCTCTTTGCCAACTGCCGCAATGCCGCAGCCGGTTCGCTTCGTCAGTTAGATAGCTCCGTGACGGCCAAACGGAAGCTTTCCGCTTTCTGGTACTATGTTCCGGATGCTTTGGCTTTAGGTTTCAAGAAACACTCCGAAGCTTTGGATTACATTCAGTCGCTCGGGTTCATCACCAACCCGGAAAGACGTCTCGTCCATGGCATCGATGCCGTCATCAGCTATATGCATGAGTACGCCAAGAAACGTCCCAGCCTTGCTTACGATATCGATGGTCTGGTCATCAAGGTCAACGATATGACACTGTATGAAACCATCGGCTACACCATGAAGGTCCCGAAGTGGGAGATTGCCTATAAGTTCCCGCCGGAAGAACAGATCACCCAGCTCGAGGATATCGAGATTTCCGTCGGCCGGACCGGCCGGGTCTCCCCGACCGCCGTCTTAGCTCCGGTCCGGGTGGCCGGATCCCTGATTTCAAGGGCGACCCTCAACAATGAGGATTTCATCAAGAGCAAGGATATCCGCATCGGCGATTATGTCTCGCTCCACAAGGCCGGCGATGTCATTCCGGAAGTGGAGAAGGTCATCGTCGAACGCCGTCAGCCGGGAGCGGTTCCCTATACATTCCCCAAAGAATGCCCGTACTGCCATCAGCCATTGACCAAGATCCAGGGTCAGACCTACTGCACCAACGACAGCTGCCAGTCCCGCAAGATCAATTCCCTGATCTTCTTCTGCTCCGACCAAGGCATGGACATCGATGGCTTAGGCGATAAGATCATCGAGACCCTCTTCAACGAAGGCCTGGTAAGGGATGTCGCTGATTTCTATACCCTCAAAGACCATGAAAGCGACTTGATGATGCTGGATGGCATCGGCAAGAAGACCTGTGAAAGCATCTTCGCTGCCTTGGAGAAGAGCAAGCACAACGATCTCTACATGCTGATCGGCGCTTTGGCGATTCCCTTAGTCGGCAAGAAGACGGCCATTGTCTTAGCCAACCATTATCAGAGTCTTGATAAGCTGAAAGCCTCCTCCTTGGACGAATTAAGCTCCCTGCAGGATGTCGGACTGGTGACGGCGGAGAAGATCCTTGGCTATTTCCAGGATCCTGTTAACCAGGCCCTCATCGAAAAGCTCCGTGGCTTAGGCCTGAATTTCACCATTCTCAATCCGGTCAAGGAAGCCAAGGAGAATTTCTTCAAAGGCAAGAAGTTCGTCCTGACAGGCACCCTGTCGGTCTCGCGGGAAGTGATGACGAAACGGCTGGAAGCCTTAGGCGGCATCTCGGCCGGCTCGGTCAGCAAAGCCACCGACTTTGTCTTAGCCGGAAGTGAAGCCGGAAGCAAGCTCACCAAAGCCCAGGCCTTAGGCATCACCGTCTATGACGAAGCAACGATTATGCCGCTTATCCTGACGGCGGAAAGCCAGCAGAAGTAGTTTCAAAAGAGAAGATAAGTTATATAATAACTTGTCTTAATAGGAGATACCCACATGATCACAGTCACGAAGGATGTCATCAACCTCTGTGCCAAGAATCTGATGTTCAGCTTGGCGCCGGGTCAGGATGACGTCATTTATTCCGAATTCAATACGGTCTTAGCTCAGATCGACTTCCTTAAGTCCATCCCGGGCGTCGACAGTCTTTCCCCGATGACCTTCCCTTACCGGGAGCATCAGACTTTCTTACGGGAAGACAAACCCAGTAAACCCTTATCCCCCAAGGATGCCCTGAAGAATTCCAATACCAAGCTTGGCACGCAGGTCAAGCTTCCGAAAGTCGTAGGTAACACCAATGACGAAGTGGATGAATAAATCGCTCACGGAGCTCCATGAGCTCTTAGTCAATAAAGAAGTCACGCCGAGTGACCTCGTCGAAGACTGCATCGCCGGCATTCAGGCGGATAAGAACAACGCTTTTGAAGCCACGGCCTTTGACCAGGCTAGGGCTCAGGCTAAGAAGATCTCTGAGATTGGCAAAGACGACCTGCTGAAAGGCATTCCGTATCTGGCCAAGGATAACTATTCGACCAAAGGCATCGAGACCACGGCTTCCAGTAAGATCCTGGAAGGCTATGTCCCGCTTTTTGATGCCACCGTCATCCATAAGCTGGCTCAGCAGGGGATGATTATGGTCGCCAAGACCACCATGGATGAACTGGCCATGGGCGGTACCGGCACCACCGGCCATAAAGGCAACACCACCAACCCCTATGATCCGACCCGGATCGTCGGCGGTTCTTCCTGTGGCTCGGCCGCCGCTCTGGCGGAAGGCATCGCGCCGCTGGCCTTAGGCTCGGATACCGGTGATTCCGTCCGTAAACCGGCCAGCCATGCCGGATTGGTTGGCTATAAGGCTACCTGGGGACGCATCTCCCGGTACGGCCTTTTCCCGTTTGCTCCCTCGCTGGATGCCGTGGGTTATTTTACCCGCAACGTGCTGGATTCCAGCTATGTTCTTTCGGCTCTGGCCGGACACGATCCTCAGGATATGTCCTCCTCGTACCGCAAGAAAGAGAAATATCAGGACTATGTCTTAGGGCATAAGACCCTGAAGAAGGTCGGCTATTTCAAGGCGGTGATGGACGGCATCAGTGATCCTGCCATCAAGAAGGCTTACAACGATGTTCTGGAAGGACTGACTAAGAAGGGCTATGAGGTGGTTTCCTATGACTACCCGGTCGCCTTGCTGGATGCTCTTTATCCGACCTACATGCTGATCAGCTGCGCCGAGGCCACCAGCAATGATGCCAACCTCGATGGCATCCGCTTCGGCCCGAAGGCCCAAGAGGATCCCAAGACCTGGGAAGAGTATATGACCCAGACAAGGACGGCTGGCTTCTCCGATCTCATCAAACGCCGCTTCGTCATCGGAAGCTTCTCCTTGCTCAGTGCCAACCAGGAAGAGATGTTCGTCCGGGCCCAGAAGGCCCGACGGATGATCGTTAACGAGCTGAACAAGTTCTTTGATACCATTGATTACCTCGTCGTTCCGGCCGCCTACAGCAAGCCCAAGAAGATCAGTGAGCTTTCCACGGCCTGGTCCTTGAAGCCGGATTTCCTCGACAACATCCTCACTTTAGGCAATTTCGGCGGCAATCCGTCCTTGACGCTGCCCTTGACCTATGTCGACGGCATGCCAATCGGACTCAACGTGACCGGTCGGGTCTTCGAAGATGGCTATGTCTTTGGATTAGCAAAGGAGATCGAAGACCTGACCGGTCTTCATGATCTCGTCAAGGAGGCTAAGTAACATGGAATTCGTACCGACGATTGGCGTGGAAATCCATGTCCAGCTGAAGACCGCCTCCAAGATGTTCTCGAAGGCGCCCAATACCTTCGGTCAGACGCCGAACAGCGAAGTCGTTCCGCTGGATATGGCTTTTCCGGGCACGATGCCGGTGGTCAACAAGGAAGCCGTCGTCTATGGCATCAAGCTCTGCTCTGCCTTGCATATGACGATTAGTAAGACCTTGGAGTTCGACCGGAAGAATTACTTCTATCCGGATCTGACCAAGGGTTTCCAGATCACCCAGCAGTTCTTCCCGATTGGCAAAGACGGTCTGGTCGAAATCACGTTGGATAACGGCGAGATCCGTAAGATCCGGGTCGACAATGCCCATCTCGAGGAAGATACGGCCAAGGAGATCCACCTCAACGATATCACCTTGCTGGACTTCAACCGGGCCGGCATTCCGCTGATTGAAATCGTCTCCCAGCCGGATATGCATTCCGGCGAGGAAGCCATGAAGTATGTGGAGTCCCTCCGGGAGATCGTCACCTATCTTGGCATCAGCGATGGCAAGATGGAGGATGGTTCGATGCGCTGCGATATCAATATTTCCTTAAGCCCGAAAGGCTCCAACGTCTTAGGCACCAAGTGCGAGTGCAAGAACCTCAACACCATTCAGAACATCAAGACCGCCGTCGATTTTGAAATCGGCCGGCAGTCGAAGATCCTCAATGAGGGTGGCAAGGTCGAGCAGGAGACCCGTCGTTTCGATGAGTCCATCCAGCAGACCGTCCTGATGCGTAAGAAGACCAATGCCATCGACTACAAGTATTTCCGGGAACCGAACATTGTCCCGATCGACTTAAGCGACGGTTTCATCTATGACGCCATCCATTCGATGAACAAGCTCCCCAACGAATACCGGAGCGAGCTGAAAAAAGCCGGTCTGGACGACTATGAGACCCAGGCGCTTCTGAAAGACCGCGACTTTGTGGTCTACTTCGAGGACTGCCTGACCTTAGGGGCCAAGAATCCGACCCTGCTTTGGAACTACCTGATGGTGGATACTCAGAGCTGGCTCAACAAGAACGAGAAGACCTTGGATAAGCTGCCTTTCACCAAGGAAGCCTTCGTCAGCCTCATCAATCTCATCGACAGCGGCAAGATCAATTCCAAGCAGGCCAAGGAAGTCTTGGCAGAGATGCTGGCCACCGGCGCCAATCCCGCCGATGTCGTCAAGGCCAAAGGCATGGAGCAGATCTCCGATGCCTCGGCCGTGCAGTCGTTGGTCGATGCCGTCTTAGCCAAGAACCAGCAGTCCGTCAGTGACTGGCAGCATGGCAAAGACCACGCGCTCGGTTATCTGGTCGGCCAGGTCATGGCCTTAAGCCATGGCAAAGCCAATCCGAGTCTGGCCAAGGAGCTGATCATCAAGGTGATCGGACCCTGCGTCAAGCCGAAGTAGGAAAAAGCAAAGCGGAAGCCGGCCGGCTTCCGTTTTTTCGCCCGATGGGATGGGTCGGAAACCGGCCGGGAAAGTGTATAATAATTGGCTATGTGTCCCGATTTTCAGATTGAGGTCCTCCATGAGGACAAGAACTGCCATGCGCGCTATGGCTTGCTCCACACCCCGCATGGGACGGTGGAGCTGCCGATGTTCATGCCGGTCGGCACTCAGGCCACCGTCAAGATGCTTTCCCCTGAGGAACTTTTGGCAATGCATTCGGGAGTGGTTCTTGCCAATACCTACCATCTCGCCTTACGGCCAGGCGAAGACATCGTCGCCAAAGCCGGCGGCATCCACAAGTTCATGGGCTATCCGGGACCGATGCTGACCGATTCGGGCGGCTATCAGGTTTTCTCCTTAGCCAAGATCCGGGATCAGATTCAGGAAGAAGGCGTCAGCTTCAAGGATCCCTTGAACGGCGACAAGCATTTCTTCTCGCCGGAGAGCGTGATGGACATCGAAGAGAAGATCGGTGCCGATATTGCCATGGCCTTTGATGAATGTGCGCCTTACCCCTGCACCCGGGAGTATATGGAAGCATCCGTTGACCGTACCATCCGCTGGGCCAAGCGCTGTCTGGCCGCACATAAGAGACCGGATCAGGCGCTCTTTGGCATCTGCCAGGGCGGCGACTTTGCCGACATCCGTCAGCGCTGTGCCGAGACCCTGACTCAGCTACCCTTTGATGGTTTTTCCATCGGCGGCACGGCCATCGGCGAACCGCGACTGACCGAATACCATGAAGTCAGTCTGACGATTCCTTATCTTCCCTACAACAAGCCCCGCTATCTGATGGGCATCGGTTCCCTGGATATGCTTTTTGACGGCATCCGCAAGGGTGTCGATATGTTCGACTGCGTATTGCCGACCCGCTTAGCCCGGCATGGCTCCATCATGACCCATACCGGAAGGATCAACATCATGAAGGGCAAGTATGCCGATGACTTCACGCCGCTCGATCCGGAATGCGACTGCTATGCCTGTCAGCATTACACCAAGGCGTATATTCACCACCTGATGAAATGCGAGGAAGGCTTCGGAGCCAGGCTCTGCTCGCTCCATAACATCCGTTTCCTGATTCAGACGATGGAAGAGGCCAGAGAGGCCATCAAGAATGACCGTTTCCTGGACTTTGCCGCGGCAAGACTGGACGAATTCGGCAGTGAAAGGGGCTGTTAACCATGAATACACCTGGCTTTGATTATGATATCTATTCGTTAAGCTCGTATGACTATGAGCTGCCGGAAGAGCTGATTGCTCAGTCGCCGGCTCAGCAGCGGGACCATTCCCGTCTTTTGGTGATGGACCGAGCCACCGGTGCTTTGACCGATGAACCCTACTTTTATGAGATCGAGAAGTATCTTCATGCCGGCGATGTCTTGGTCCGCAACAACACCAAGGTCATTCCGGCCCGCCTCTTAGGCGAAAAGAGAGAGACCCATGCCCATGTGGAGCTGCTTCTTCTTAACGAGATCAAGGATCAGAAGGATGTCTGGCAGTGCCTGGTCGGCAATGCCCATGCCGTCAAGGTCGGCACCCAGATCCATTTCGGCACGAACGATGAACTGGTGGCTACCTGCCTGGAAGTCCAGGAAGAAGGACTCCGTCTTTTCAAGTTCAGCTATCAGGGCATCTTCATGGAAGTCCTGGAACAGCTGGGACGGATGCCGCTGCCGCCTTACATCCATAAGCAGTTAGGCGACAACTCCCGTTATCAGACCGTCTATGCCAAGATCGAAGGCAGCGCCGCCGCTCCGACGGCCGGCTTCCATTTCACCGAAGAGCTCTTCAGCCGTCTGAAGGCCAAAGGCGTCGAGGTCGTTGACATCACCCTGCACATCGGCTTAGGAACCTTCCGCCCGGTCAAGACCGATGATATCCGCGAGCACGACATGCACTCGGAATTCTATATGATGTCCAAGGAAGCTGCCGCGAGTCTCAACAAAGCTAAAAGCGAGCATCGCCGCATCATTGCCATTGGAACAACTCCGACCCGCACCTTGGAATCGGTGATGCAGAAATACGGCACTTTCAAGGAATGTTCGGGCGATACGAAACTTTTCATCTATCCGGGTTTCCAATTCAAAGCCATCGACTGTCTGATCACCAACTTCCACCTGCCGAAATCGACGCTGGTGATGCTGGTCTCGGCTTTCTCTACCCGGGACAATGTCTTAAACGCCTACAAGCATGCCGTCGCTAACCACTACCGCTTCTTCTCCTTCGGCGACAGCATGTTCATCAAGAAGGATACGTTGGACTGATGAACGACAAGCCCCATAACTACAACCAGGAATTCAAGGATCTTGTCAGCAAGATCCAGGCTTCCGGAAAGAAGCCGACCCTTTTCCTCCATGCCTGCTGCGGACCCTGTCTTACTTATCCGTTAAGCATCCTGCTTCCCGTTTTTCAGGTGACGGTCGGTTTTTTCAATCCGAACATCGCCCCGGAAAGCGAGTATCAGAAACGCCTAGCCACTTTAAAAGATTTCCTGGCCGCCTATGGCAAGGATCAGCACACCGCGATTCCGCTCGTCGTCAACGAGGACGACTTTCTGGCCTATCAGTCGGCGTTCAAACAGCGTTACCAGGACAAGGAAGGCGGGGCGACCTGCCTGAAGTGCCATGCCTACCGGATGGGACTGGCGTATCAGTATGCCGCCAGCCATCACTTCGATTATTTCACGACCGTGATGACCGTCAGCTGCAAGAAGCCGAGCCGGGAACTGAATGAGATTGCCTTCCAGCTGGCCAAAGCCTACCCGGAGACCGCCTACCTTTATTCCGATTTCAAAAAAGAGGAGGGCCAGCTGAAGGGCATCCTCTTAGCCAGACAGTATCATCTTTACCGGCAGGACTACTGCGGCTGTCTTCCCTCGCTTAACGAGCGGGAAGCACAGAAAGCAGCTAAGACTCAGTCGGAGAATTCCTTGACGATTCTCGGATAGACCCTTTTGGCGTCGTTTTCGTTCTGGAAGGTGAGAATGACGCGGCGTCCTTTGAGGACGGCGCTGGTTTTCCTGGCTTTGCCAAGATAGCTGCGCTTCTTGCCTTCCAGCTCCCGGACGGAAAGCCGGCCGGTCAAAAGCTCCTGATAGATCTCTTCCTGCTTGCTGGGAGCTAAGGAGACTAAGACTCTGGCTTCGCCGTAGCTGATCTTATAGGACCGGAGGCCGTCTTTGATGCTTTCCGGAAGTTTGCTAAGCCGTAAAAGATTCCGGATCTGGCTTAAGGAGAGGTGCGTCAAAGACCCGATCATCTCCTCGGTGTAGCCGTACTGACTCTTCAGCCGTTCGAAGCAGGTGGTCTTGCTTAACGGACAGCCGCCTTCCTCGATGATGTTCTCCACGACATAGGCGACTTTGCGCTCCGGAGAGATGTCGGCTAAGACGCAGGGCACCTCGCTCATTCCCAGCTTCTGGGAGAAGAGGAAACGTTTGACGCCGTTGATGATTTCGAAGGTGCCGTCTTTCGTCCCTTTGACGATGATCAGCGGAATGAGGAAACCATCCTTCTTCAGGGACTCTTCCAAGGTCGGATAGGCTTTCAGGTCATAATTTTTGGCATCATAAAGATCGGAGAGATAGAGGGACGAGGCCAGATAGTTGCTCTTATGCTCGCTGGAAAGATTCTTCTCAATCTCACTGACGACGCTGAGGCGCTGATAGCGGTCTAAGAGACCTTCAAGATCGCTGCTGTTCTTTCTTTTCGACAAATTCCATAACCTCCCTGGCTAAACTGGCATACGTCAGCGACCCGGCACTTAACGGCTTATAGGCATTGACCGGCATCCCTTTGGAGATGGCTTCCGCCACCGAGACATTCCTGGGGATGACGGTGGTAAAGACTTTGTCTTTGAACTGACCGCGGATTTCCTGGGCGATATCGGTGCTGATCTTGGTCCGGGGATCCATCATCGTGAGTAAGATTCCCATGATGTCCAGTTTCGGGTTGGTGGTCCTTTGCACCTGGGTGACGGTAGCTAAAAGCTGAGCCAAGGCATCCAAAGCAAAGTATTCGCAGTTCACCGGAATCAAGAGAGAGTCCGCTGCTGTCAGGGCATTGAGGCTTAAAAAGCCTAAGGAAGGCGGACAGTCGATGATGATGAAATCAAAGAGCTGGCTGGCCCGGTCTTTCAGCTTTTCCTTCAAGAGCGTGACAGCCGCGCTTTTGCCTTGGCTGGTCAAGGTGGATTCCACCATGGCCAACGTCAGGTTGGCCGGGATAATCGAAATATTCTCGTAGTCCGTCTTGCGGATGGCTTTCCTTAAATCGATCTGACCTAAAAGAAGTTCGGAGACGGTCTTCTTCGAAATCGTGGAGTCGATACCAATAGCCAACGAACAATTTCCCTGGGTATCGAGGTCGATCAAGAGAATCCGTTTGTTATAGCGGCTGAGGGCACTGGCGAGGTTGTAACTGGTCGTCGTTTTGCCGACACCGCCTTTCTGATTTGCGATTGCGATAATTTCACTCATACACCAACATTTTAGCATAGCAACACGTCATTTTAGGCCCAAAGTTGCTAAACACTTGGTTTTTCTTGAAATAGAGAGCTAAAACTACTATATTAATTAAGACTGAAATTGTGCGCGAGCTATTCATTTAGGAGGACACACATGAGAAAAGGTTTCAAATCGCTGGCATTATTGCTTGCTTTGGTAACAGCTGCCGGCAGCCTCGCTTCCTGCAGTAAGGACTACACCTATCCGGATGCAAGTTGGACGGACGGTGTCGTGGCTACTGTCGGCGGCAAAACCGTCGGTTTTTCTGACGTCTACACTCTTTTCAGCGATAAGAAGGATTCGGTCAAGGCTTATTTCAGCACGGCTGAGAATCTGATTGCTCAGTTCGTGACGCCGCGGACCGATTCGATTATTGCTCACATCGACAGCAAGATCTCCGAACAGGAACAGACCTGGAAGAAGAATGCCTCGACCAACAACACATCTTATAAGGAAGAAATGCAGAAGACGCTCGACAGCGAAGGCGTCATCGATGAGGACGCTCTCCGTGATAAATGGATTGCGGCCGAACAGGTCAGCGATAACAAGACCGCCTATACCGAAGATAACTTCGGCACGGTGACCACCATCAACGGCGCCAGCGCCGATGATACCACCTATTCTTATTATGTCTCCGAGGAAGAGACCCAGAAGTACGTGGATACCGTCCATCCGTACCATGTCTCTCATATTCTCGTCAAGGTCGATGCGGCCAGCGGCGGTGAAGGCACCTACAAAGGTGAAATCAGCTCCACCGATGCTAACCAGATCACCAACGTCGTCAAGGGCCTGATTTCCTCGTCTTCTTTCGGCGATACCGCTCAGCTGCTTTCCGATGATTCCTCCAACACCAGCTATGGCGATCTCTTTGCCGGTTCGAGCGGCACCTTAGTCGGTACCTCTACCTCTTATGTCAATGAATTCAAGCTTGGCCTCTTTGCTTATGATGCCTTCATCAATCCGACGACCAAGAGCAACACTGCGGTCAAGTCCGGTTTACGTGTTCCGGGAACGGCCACGGGCGAGATCACCTCGTCGGCGGTTGCCAGTAACATTGCCAACACCAGTTTCGGCAAGTCCAAGGCTTATGGCATTCCGCTTTCGGTTGCCATTGAACTGAGCCAGGTTGCCGATCAGGATAAGGCCGATAGCGGCTATGCCACCGTCAGTGAAGACAAATACACGGTAAGCGCCGATCAGTATCCTCGGAATGTCCTCTTCAACAATTATTTCAATAACCATGCCTTAAGCTTCGTCTACGATGATCGCAGCGAGTATGCGACCCGCTTCATCGAAGAAGCTCTGGACTTTGAGAAGAATCTTGTCAATTCGAGCGATACCGTGACGGCCACGCGGGCGGCTGCTTTGGTGGCTGCTGTCAGTGCCGCTTCCGATACCACCGCGAAGCTGGCTTTGATTGCTGCCTGCTCCGATCTGACCGAACGCTACAAGGCCTATAAGCAGGTCTGCGCTCTGATTGGTCTGGATCCGACGACCGGAACCAAGCTTTCCAGTGATTCGCCGGTCGATGAGACCAAGTTCAAGACGGTTACCAATGTCAGCGACAACCTCGAAGCCTATACCACCGACTATACCGAGACTGCGGGTATCAAGACCGCCGGCTCGACTTCCATCCAAGCCATTTCCGCTCACAACGTCCTGGTCGATGAGAAGGGTTATCCGATCATGGTCACCCGTGCAGGTACCGGTTCGGGTGATTCCGGTTATCAGGGCCTTCATTTCATCACGGTCAACCGCAGTTCCTGGGGTACCGGCGATGATGCTACTGATAAGAAGAACAACGAAGGCGCCTATGCCTATCGTTACTATCGTGTCAACATTCCGGATGATAACAAGGGTGCGACCGATACAGCCTACACGTCCGATTATTCCGTCAATCCGAGCGTCGTCAACTTCGTCAAGGGCGACTTAAAGAACGGCAAAGGCAACGAAACCACCTACAACGACCGTATCTCCAAGATCCGTTCGCTGATCGGTGCCTATGATTCCAACACTGACTTCAAGATCTGGGAAGCCAACCTGGCCAAGTTCAAGACGATGTACGGCAAGGATTTCGGCGACCTGCTTGGCAATACCAAGGACAGAGCCGGCAAAACCGTCACCATCAAGTCACTGATTGATGAGTACGTCACCTACACCCGCGAGAGTGCGACGACGACTGCTAACGATACCCTGGATTCGTCCTGGGAAACTTACGTCAATTCCACCGTCCTTAACGAAGAGATGCAGCCCAAGCGTATCATTCCGACTGTCTGCGTCAGTTATTTCCAGAGCGGCGTGATCAATGCCGAAGAGGAGGAACTCTGCCATGTCAAGAAGTAATCATCGTATTGCGACAAGTCTTTTAGCCTTAGCCATGCTGACTCTGGCTTCCTGCTCCACCACCAAGATCAAGTATCCTACCGATTACAATTCGACCTTGTACAGCGATGTCGATACCTTTGCTGCCGATAAGGCAGTGACGGTCGTCGAGAACAACAAGGAACAGTACTACAAGAACGTTCTTTCGACCGAGGGCGTCTACAAGGAAGCCGTCAACCAGATTCTTCTGGCCATTGCCTCCGAAGCCCATAACTATGATGCCACGACCAAGACCGGCACCAACGTCAATGCTGTCTCCAGCGATGCCATCACGGCCTCGTCCGTCTTAGACAGCACCACCCTTCCCACCTTATCCGCCAAGAACGAGAACCTGCAGAACCGTGCCAAGCTTTCCATGGAATCGACCTCCCGTAACGGCACTTACGCCAAAGACAACCTCTTCTACGAAAACAAATTCCTCACCTCGCTCAAAGAGAACTTCACCTTAGGCGCCGGCAATGCCGACGTCACCCTCAATGACCTTAATGGTCTGCTCGTGACCCCTTTCATGACCTACGACAACATCTATGGCACGGACAGCAAGAACAACGATAACATCACCCGTTATCAGTACTACTTCAAGAATTCCCTCTATGAGGATATGCAGATCAATTACCTTACCTCCGAATACATCTACAACAAGACCTATTCCGCCATCGGCAACAGCAATGCCCGCAACGTGCAGGTGATTGCCTTGACCGATCGCAGCGATGAACAGGCCATCGGTTCGGCCAAGAAGCTGCTGGATGCTTATGTCCGCGATTACATCAAGGGCAGCGGCACGGTCACCAACCTGGTTGGCACCGATAAGGACTTCTCGGTGCTCTCCCGTCTTTGGAAGGGTATCAGCAAGGATGTGATCGATGGCGTCTCTACCACCGATACGGATGCGGATCTCGAGAAGCGTTATGGCTTAGTCAACGGCACCCGCAACAGCACTTCCGTCGTCTTGACCGATGACGAGAAGGCCTGGCTCAAGACCAACGGTCTGATCGGCGACGATGTCCGTCAGAACAACTACACGCTGGCTGGCAAGGTCACCAAGGATCAGGATACGCTCGACAAGGGCATTGCTGATCTCAACAAGGCCGATACCACGCTGGAGTCGACGTATACGGGCAGCTACACCTACGATATTGCCACCGGTGTCCGCAAGGCCATCGATGATATTGCCACCAAGAGCTTAGTCACCAAGGGCGTCTACCTGAAGAGCGATGGTCTTTCTTCCTTACCGACAGCCCTCAAGGAACGTGTCTTCTCCTTGGATATGACGACGTCTGCCGATGACATCACCTATATGAAGGCCAATCCGGATACCTCGAAGGATTCCATCACCGTCTATGAGAAGGATGGCTTCCGCTATGTCACCAAGACCGGCACCCTCAACGGTTCCGATACTGATAACATCATCTACTACGATTCCTCTTCCAAGACCTATTACCTGGTCCGGATCCTCGATGTGGCTTCCTCGTCCTCGCTCTCCACGACCAATACCGATTCCATGTACTCGGCGGATCAGAAAGCTTACTTTGCCCGTCAGATCGCCTATGCGATGTCGACGACCGGCACCTACAAGACCGATAGCGCCATCTACTGGCTCCGTCGGACCAAGATCAGCTACTCCGATGATGCCTTCCTTACCTACATGAAGACCAACTACAAGGATCTCTTCAAGACCACGTCTTCCGTCGATAGCGAAGACAAGATCTCCATCGCCAATCTCAACTTCGGCAGCTGGTTCGACTAGACTTCCAAGAGAAGGCTGAAAAGCCTTCTCTTTTTGACTATAATAAAAGAAGCATCATCAGGAGGCTTTTTATGACCCAAAACGATAGCTGTATCTTCTGCCGTATTGCCCGGGGCGAAATCCCGTCCTACAAAGTCTATGAGGATGATATCTGTCTGGCATTCCTGGACATCAATCCGTCCAGCAAAGGCCACACGCTTGTCCTTCCCAAGGAGCATTTCTCCTCGTTTGTCACCTGCCCGAAGGCGGTGATGGACCATTGCTATGAGGTGGCGCAGATGATCGCCCAGGCGCAGATGCATGAGTTAGGTGCCAGTGGCGTCAACATCCTTTCCAATGTCGGCAAGAGCGCCGGACAGTCCATCAGCCATTTCCACATCCACGTCATTCCCCGCTATGACAACGATGGCCTGAAGCTGGAGTTCAAGCCGCAAGCCATTGAGGACAAGGAACTGCTCTTATTGGCCGATACGCTGAAGAAGAGCCTGTAGACCCTTTTCCGGCTTCTTTCAAGACGGAAAATAATCATATCATTTGCCTATCTCTTCTATTCTTAATAGAATAGTAGAGCTGATTTTCAAGGAGGCCATCTATGGATAAGCTCGTCATCACCAACCTTTCCGCCGAGGCGGAAGGAAACGAGATTCTCAAGAATCTCTCACTCACTGTGAACAAAGGCGATATGCTCGCTCTTTTAGGACCCAACGGTCACGGCAAGTCGACCCTGCTCAATGTCTTGATGGGATCGCCCCGCTATCATGTGACCTCCGGAAGCGTCACTCTCGACGGCGAGGATCTTTTGAAGGAAAGCGTCGATACCCGCAGCAAGAAAGGTCTTTTCATGGCCTTCCAGAACCCGCCGGATGTCCCCGGCGTCGTCACCATGGATTTCTTCCGTGCCTCCATCAATGCCCATCAGGAGAAGCCGGTCTCGCTTTTCAGTTTCTACAAAGAGACCACGAAGGCCTATGAGGAAGTCGGCCTGGATTCGTCGATGGCCAGCCGGCATCTGAACGAAGGCTATTCCGGCGGTGAGAAGAAACGCAACGAGATCCTGCAGATGCTCTTGCTGAAACCCAGTCTTGTCTTCTTGGATGAGATCGATTCCGGTTTGGACGTCGATGCCCTGGCTCTCATTGCCAAGACCATCAACGAACTGAAGGCTCAGGGAACGACGTTCATCGTCATCTCCCACTACGACAGGCTTTATGATCTTATTACGCCCAACCGTACGGCTGTGATGGTCAACGGCAGGATTGCTTTGGAAGGCGATATGGCCTTAGCCAAGAGAATATCCACCGAAGGCTACTCCTTCCTGGAAAAGGAAGATGGCATCTCCTTAGCCAAGGAAGAGAAGCAACAGGCCTCGATCGGCGAATGCGCCATCAAGCAGGTCATCAACAAATAACATGGCTACGACTTATTTGGATTTCTCCGCGCTCTCGATAACGGACAATGCCATCCATCAGGATACGCAGCTGGACTTCTTCCTTAACGCGAAGGCGTTAAGTCCGAAGACCAGCCTTCATTTCACGGTTGCCAAGAATGTTTCCCTGACGCTGATTTTCGTGGACCTCCTTTCCACGCCTCTCACGCTGTCGGTGGTGGTCGATCTTCAGGAAGGCAGCAAGGCCGATGTGAAAGTCGCCTCGCTCTGCCCGGAAGGCGCCGACAAGATCTTCAGCATCAATGTCAATCATTTCGGCAAGAAGTCCTATTCCCGGACGACGATGGCCGGCATCAATCTCGGCTCCTCGTCGCTGAAGTTCTTAGGCAACTCCTATATTCAGAACGGTGCCAGCGGGTCGGATACCCGTCAGGAAGGCAAGATCACCAATCTCTCCCCGAACAGCCACAGCGAGGTTTCGCCGGCTCTCCTGATCAAAGAGAACGATGTCAAGGCCAGCCATGGCGCAGCCTTAGGCGCCTACAATCCGGATGTTCTTTATTATCTGATGTCCCGCGGGCTTTCCCTCGATGAGAGCAAGAAGCTGATCACGTTCGGCAACCTTCTTCCGGTGATTGAGTCTTTACAGGACAAGAACCGCATTGACGAAGCCAAGAAGGTTCTGGGGAGCTTTGTCTTATGAGTCTGGATATTGCAACGATCCGCAAGGATTTCCCGATGTATCGGAACAACGGCCAGGCCTGTGGGCTGCCGCTTCATTATCTCGACAATGCTGCCACCACGTTTAAGCCGCAAAGTGTGATCGATAGCGTCCTTCATTATTATCAGGATATTACGGCCAATACCCATCGGGGCGACTATCCTCTGGCGCAGGAAGCCGATAAGGCTTTTGACGGCGCCCGGAAGACCATCGCCGATTTCATCCACGCCGAAACGGACGAAGTTGTCTTCACCAGCGGCGATACCATGGGCATGAATGAAGTGGCCTATGGTTTATTGCCTTTCCTAAAGACCGGCGATGAGATCGTTCTCTCCTTTGCCGAGCATGCCAGCAACGTCCTGCCGTGGTTCAAAGTTGCCAAACTGAGCGGTGCCATCATCAAGTATGTGCCTTTGACACCCGAAGGAAGGGTGACGCCCGAGGCTCTGAAGTCGGTTCTGTCTCATAAGACCAAGGTTGTTTCCTTAGCCTCGGTGACGAATGTCTTAGGCTATGCTTTGCCGACAAAGGAACTCTGCCAATTGGCCCACTCCGTGGGTGCCTTATATGTCGATGACGGTGCTCAGTCAGTGCCGCATACGGCTACCGATGTCAAAGACCTGGATGTCGATTTCCTCTGCTTCTCCGGCCATAAGATGCTAGGCCCGACCGGCATTGGCGTCCTCTATGGGAAGAAGGCTCTCTTAGACAAAATGGATCCGCTCTTCTCGGGCGGAGAGATGAATGCCCGCTTCAACAGCTGCGGCAAGGTCTCCTTGGAAGAGACCCCACTGAAGTTTGAGGCCGGGACGCAGGATATCGCCGGGGCGATGGGCCTGGCCAGTGCCTGTCAGTATCTGAAGCAGGTCGGCTTTGCTGCCATCCATGAGCAGGAAACCAAACTGAAGAAACGGATGGTCGACGGTCTTCGTGCCAACCCGAAGATCACTCTCTACAATCCCGATAGCGAAGCTGGCATCATTACCTTCAACGTCAAGGATGTTTTTGCTCAGGATGTCGCCAGTTACTTAGGTTCGAAAGGTGTTTATGTCCGCTCCGGACAGCATTGTGCGAAGATTCTTCCGGAGTTTTTAAAGGAGCAGGCCACCGTCCGTGCCTCCCTCTATTTCTATAACGATGAGGCCGATGTCGATGCTCTGGTGGAAGCCAGTTCGCATGCGGAGGATTTTCTCGATGTCTTTTTCAATTGATGATCCGGCCATGATGAGAGAAATCATCATGGACAACTATACGTATCCCCGGAATTTCAAAGAGACCCAGGATCCCTCCTATATCACCATCCATATGGATTCGGCCTCCTGCATCGATGACATCTATATTCAGGTGAAGATCGTTAACGGGGTCGTGGAAGACTGTCTTTGGCATGGCAAAGGCTGCGCCATCTCGACGGCGTCCACCTCGATCATGTCGGAGATGATCAAAGGCAAGCCGATGGCCGAGGCCAACCAGATGATGGATGAGTTCAACAAGATGCTGGCCGGTCAGCCTTTTGACGAAGAGACGTTAGGCGAAGCCGTCTGCTTCATGAACGTCAACAGGCAGCCCAGCCGTATCACCTGCGCCAACATTTCCTGGCGGGGACTGAAGAAGGCTTTCAGCGAAGCCGAGAAGAAAGAAGGAACTCCTCATGAATAAAGATCAGGAAAAGAAGCTTTTGGATAGCGATGACCGGGCCAAGTACGAATTCCAGGACAAGGATGTCGCTATTTTCAAGACCCCGAAAGGTCTGGATGAGGAGACGGTCCGTACCATCTCCAAGATGAAAGGCGAACCGGAGTTCATGCTCGACTTCCGTCTCAAGTCCCTTAAAGAGTTCTTCCATCATCATCAGCCGACCTTCGGACCGGATCTTTCCGGCATCAATTTCCAGGATTATACCTACTACACCAAGGTCAGCGACAAGATTGCCACCGATTGGAAGGAAGTCCCTTCCACCGTCAAGAACACCTTTGCCAAGCTTGGCATTCCGGAAGCGGAGCAGAAGTTCCTTTCCGGCGTCACCACCCAGTATGAGTCGGAAGCCGTCTATTCCAACATGCTGAAGGAAGTCGAAGAGAAAGGCGTCATCTTCCTGGATACCGATTCGGGACTGAAGCAGTATCCGGAGATCTTCAAGAAGTATTTCGGCAAGCTGGTTCCGCCGGCTGACAACAAGTATGCGGCTCTCAACAGCGCCGTCTGGTCGGGCGGCTCTTTCATCTATGTTCCGAAAGGCTGCCATCTGGAAAAGCCGCTGCAGTCCTATTTCCGCATCAACAACCGCCGTTCCGGACAGTTTGAGCGGACGCTCATCATCGTCGATGACGATGCCGAGCTCACCTATGTCGAAGGCTGCACCGCCCCGATGTATTCCGAAGAGTCCCTCCATGCCGCCATCGTCGAGATCTTCGTTGGCAAGCGTGCCAAGATGCGTTATACCACCATTCAGAACTGGTCCAACTCCATTCTGAACCTCGTCACCCAGCGCGCCATCGTCGATGACGACGGCCTGATGGAATGGGTCGATGGCAATATCGGCAGCAAGACCTGCATGAAATATCCTTGCTGTGTCCTCAAAGGTGACCGCAGCCGGGGCAGCGTGATCTCGGTGGCCGTGGCCAGTCAGGGCCAGATGCAGGATACCGGGGCCAAGATGATCCATCTCGGCAAGGATACCTCGTCGACCATCATCTCCAAGTCCATCGCCCGCAATGGCGGCACCGCCAATTTCCGCGGCCAGATCCGGATTTCGCCGTTGGCGACCGGTTCCAAGGCTCACGAAGAGTGCGATACCCTGATTCTGGACGACCATTCCTATTCCGATACCATTCCGCATAATGTCGTGGAGAACGCGACCTCCTACCTCGAACATGAGGCTTCCGTCAGCAAGATCAACGAAGACCAGCTCTATTACCTGATGTCCCGCGGGCTTTCCAAAGCCGGCGCGACGCAGATGATCGTGATGGGCTTCCTTGAGCCGTTCAGCAAGGAGCTTCCGATGGAATATGCCGTCGAGCTCAATCAGCTGATCAAATTCGATATGAATGGATCCATCGGTTAACCGAAGAAGAAACCAAGAACTATGTTCAATCAGATGGCTAAGGAGTATGACGTCATCGTCGTCGGCGGCGGTCATGCCGGCGTAGAGGCAGCCCATGCGTGTGCGGCCTTAGGTTTGAAGACCCTGATGCTTTGCCTGAATTACAAGATGGTCTCCAATATGGCCTGCAATCCCACCATCGGCGGTTCCGCCAAAGGCATAGTCGTCCGGGAGATGGATGCGCTCGGCGGCATCATGGCAAAACTAGCCGATATGAAGGGCTCCATTCTCCAGATGAAGGTTCTCAATACCTCCAAAGGCCCTGGGGTACGCTGCTACCGGGCGCAGGAAGATAAGCGCGGCTATCCCCGGAATGTCCAGAACTATTTGCTGACGGTCGACAATCTCGACATCGCCGAGCATGAAGCCAAGGCCCTGGTCGTCAAAGACAAGATGGCCGATGGCGTTATTTTAGAAGATGGGACCTATCTCCATGCCAAGGCGGTTATTTTAGCTACCGGCACGCATATGGAAGCCAGGAT
The DNA here is from genome assembly GCA_022647725.1 of Bacilli bacterium. Taxonomy (GTDB): domain Bacteria; phylum Bacillota_I; class Bacilli_A; order RFN20; family CAG-288; genus Enterosoma. Next base: position 76,511 of record JALCLG010000001.1, on the reverse strand, counting down.
TCTCCGTGGCCATGTGGCCAAGGATGAAGGACCGGATGGCGAAAGACCCTCGCATGGCTTATCCAAGACCATCAGCAATCTCGGTCTCAACATGCTCCGTCTCAAGACCGGCACCCCGCCGCGGATCAAACCGGATTCCATCGACTATTCCCATCTTGAAGTCGAGTTAGGCGATAGCGGCAAGTATGCTTTCAGCTACGATACCACCTGGTTCATGCCGCAGTCCGAGATGGTGAAGTGCTATCTGACGTATACGACCGAACACACCCATGAGATCATCCGTGCCCACCTCCTCGATTCCGCCATGTATGGCGGAGTTGTTAAAGGCGTCGGACCTCGCTACTGTCCCTCGATTGAGGATAAGGTTGTCCGCTTTGCGGATAAGAAGAGACATCAGCTTTTCCTCGAGCCGGAATCCCTGGAATTCGATTCCATCTACCTGCAGGGATTCTCGACGTCGATGCCGGTGGAGGTTCAGACCGAGATGGTCCATTCCCTGCCCGGACTTGAGCATGCCGAATTCCTGAAGTATGCCTATGCCATTGAATATGATGCCGTCGAACCCAGTCAGCTGGATCACACGATGGCCGTCAAAGGTTATCAGGGCGTCTATGTCTGCGGTCAGATAGCCGGCACGTCCGGCTATGAGGAAGCCGCCGCCTTAGGTCTGATGGCCGGCATCAATGCCGCCCTCTGGATCGAAGGCAGAAAGCCGCTCGTCTTAGCCCGGGATGAAGCCTATATCGGCATCATGATCGATGACCTTGTCACCAAGGGCACCCATGAACCGTACCGGCTGCTGTCCAGCCGAAGCGAGTACCGTCTTATCACCCGCAACGACAATGCCGATGTCCGTCTTCTCAAGAAGGGCTATGATGTCGGCCTGGTCCCCAAGGAACGCTTTGACCGCCTGAACAGCCGCAACGAAGCCATCACCAAGACCATTGAGTTGTTGGACCATGAGCAGATTGCCTCTAAGACGCCTGTCCGGGATTACCTGAAGTCCTTAGGCTTCCCGGAACCCAACGGCAACGAGACTCTGAAACAGACCCTGAAGCGCCAGAACGTCACCTATCAGGGACTGAAGACCTGCCTTCCCGATCTCCCCCAACTCGATGACGAACAAGCCTTCAAGCTGGAGACGGAAGTCCGCTATGAAGGCTATATTGAGCAGGAACGGAAGGACTGTGAGCGCCGTGAAAGCTATGAATCCCTGCCTTTACCGGAGGGAATTGACTACAAGCATATGGATGGCCTCTCCCTGGAAGCCAGGGAAAAGCTGGATCTCTTCCGGCCGAAGACCTTAGGCGAAGCCAGCCGCATCACCAACGTCCATCCGGCCGACATCGACTGTCTCTCCTTCCATGTCCGCTATCAGGATTACACGCTGAAGAAAGACGAACCTAAGAAATGAAAGAAGCTGCCCGCGAGGCAGCTTTTTTCATACCAGCTCTCCGAAGAGGGTCAGAATCTTCTTCCCCGGCGTCACCAGATCGGGATCCAGGTCATGGAAGCCTAAGGTCAGGCCAAGATGGTAATCCCAGGGATGTTTCGAACTGACTAACAGCAGCACCTGGCCGTCGGGCCGGCCGTCGAGACTGGCTTTCAAGAGAGCACTTAAGGCTTCCTTGCAATAGCCATGGCCCTGGTGGTCTTTGGGGGCCAAGAAGGATAAAAGAGTATAGCTAGGATTCTTCTCCACCAGGAAGAATCCGTGCGGGAGCCCGCTTTTAAGATAGCAGATTGTTCCATAAAAAAGGGCATTGGATCCCGATAAAGCCAGGATTTCTTTAAAAGAGCGAGGCCCATGATTCCTAACCGCAAAAAAAGTCCCAGAAAACTCATCTTTTCTGAGACTTTCATAAAGCGCACTATCGCCGGAATCGACTGCCCTGAGAAGAAGCCTTGCTGTTCTCAGGACCATGCTAGTCCTCGATGTCCTCCGCGCGGAGGAAGGTGTTTTCGACCGGGGCGATGATCCGGGCATTGGCATAGCACTGCTTCAGGGTCAGAATCGTCTGTCCCTGGTAGTTGCCGCTGGGGGTCAGCTCCACCAAAAGCACGGCCTGCGGACCTTTGGACTTGTCAAAGACCAGAGGCAGCATCATCGACATGACGTTGCGGGTCGGGAAGAAGGAAGGAAGAACCGTCCTAAAATCATAGCGAGCCATCTTCAGGGAGGTTTCGACGGCGCTGTCGAAGCAGGCCTTCAGAATCGTGAAGAGGGTACTGTTCTTGATGACATCGTCTTCCAGTTTGGTGAAGAGACGGTCGCGGGCATAGTCGTTGTTGGTCTTCTCAATCTGGGTGAGCAGCTTGTTCTCATCCGGGAAGGAGACAATCAGCGTCTTCAGGAAATCCAGCGGGAAGCGGGAGAGGTTGTCGCTGATGATGTGGTTATAGTCGGTATGGATAGGCTTAGTGGTATCAAAGTAAATATCTTCCGGCTTTTCAATATAAGTTGCTTTTTCCGGAAGCGGTGAGAAATGCTCAACAATAACCTTACCGAATCCTTGGCTGCCACTGACGGTGAAGCCCTGGAAAAGATAGGTCTCGTCAATGGAGGCATCCTTGTTCTTCAAAAGGACACAGTAGATGTCGTCATAGTTGGGAGTGACCAGTCCGGTATTGAACGACGCGAAGCCGCTTTGTTCATCGACCATCACCTTATTCTGGGAGGCAATCCGGTAGTAGGTATACTGCAGGTAGATCTTCAGAATGATGTAAGGATCCTTCGAATGCAGATAGCCCCAGCTCTCCTTCTTGGCTAAGTCGGCCAAGGATTTGACGGCGGCATCATAATCATCGAAATGAATCTGACTCTTCAGGATATCGCGAGGCTTTTCCTTGTCGGTGCCGATGAAGTTGATGTAGTAGCCATAGCTGCAGCCATGGGCAGCCTCTTTGAAGGAACCCAAAAGCCGTTCGCCGGTCTTGGTCTTCAGCGACAGCGGAAAGAGGAAGGCATCCTCCCGGGATACCAAGGTATTGCTCTTGATGGCACTGTTGAGATCTTCGATGATGAGATCCGTGAAGGATCCGTTATCGAGGCCTAAGCCGGTAGTCTCCTTCAAGGAGAGAATCAGCTTCTCCGGAATGGAAATGTCTTTCGGCTCCATTTCTTCGAAGACCGGATCTTCCTTGACCGGAATCGGATGGACGGCAGCCGGCGCGGTTGGGGCCGGAGTCGGAGCCGGCGTTGTTTTTACGCTGGGGGCCGGATGCGAAACCTGCGGTTTCGCGTTCGGAGTCGGACGGGTCTGAGGTTTGTTGTTATTGGAAGCAGGCAGCGGATTATGACGCTGGGCGGAGGCCTGCGGATTCCGGCGGTTGGTGTTGGGCCGGGCCGGCTGAGCCGGGTTCGTATTATTATTCTTGACGACGACGCTGACCAAGGCCTGGGGAACGCCGTTCAGATTGACTTCCCGGAGGCGGATGAACGGCAAAGCGGAAAGCAGGTTCTTCATTTTGGAGAACCCTAACGCCTTATAGTCGACCTCATGGCCCAAGAGAATCTTGGAGACCTTGGCCATCGGGGCTTCCTGATGGAGGTCGAGATGATCCTTTAAGAGTCCGTAAATCTTCTCCTGGTCCGCTTTGCTGACAGTCTTCTGGCCGTTATGAGACGGCTGCGACGAATGGCTTACGGTGACATTATTCACCGGAGCCGGCTGAGAATGAGTCTGCTGCGGATGAGGCTGCGACATGGCCGGCTGAAAAGAGCCGGCATTTTCCTTATAATCATGAAAAACAACGAATTCGTTCCGACGTTTATGATCTTCTGAGTCGTGCGTTACCAGCGTGAGGAATTCTTTCAAGTCGCCTAAGAGCGACTTCATCTTGGGATAACCGTATTCCTCGTAATTGAGTCCCTGGTCTTTTAGATAAAGAGCGACCTTAGCTAAGGGGTACTCGCTGTTCTTTTGGAAGCTTTGACTCAAGAGACCATAAATAGCTAATTTGTTTTGACGAGTCAGCATTATGGTGTCTTGTCCTTTCTTTGAACAGCTCTTATTATACGTTTTTCCGTCGCCATATCAAAGGAAAAGAAAGGGAGCCGCTGGGGGCGGCTCCCTGACGTTCCTTAATGGACCTGATGTTCCTGCACGACCCGGTCAGCCAAGGCTTTCGGCATCTCCTCATAATCTTCGAAGGTCATATTGAAGAAAGCCGTGCCCTTGGAGATGGATTTCAGCTCATTGGCATACTCGAGGATTTCGCCCTGCGGGACGATGGCCGTGACATCGAGATTGCCGCCGCTGGCTTCATCGGTGGAAAGAATCTTGCCCCGGCGTTTGGTGAGATCGCTTAAGACCGGACCCAGATACTCGCTGGGGACATTGACGATCAGACGGTTGTACGGTTCCAGTAAGACCGGACCGCAGTTCGGATAAGCTTCCTTGAAGGCTAAGGCCGCGGCATTCTTGAAGGCCATTTCGTTGGAATCGACGGAATGCTGCTTGCCATCCTTTAAGATGGCGTGGACATTGATGACCGGAGCCTGGACCAGGCCGCCTTTCTGCAAGGCATCCATGAAGCCCTTCTCCACGGCCGGATAATACGATTTGTCGATGTGGCCGCCGAAGACCTGGGATTCAAACGAGGTCTGCTCTGCCGGCGCAAACTCCATGGTGACGACGCCATAGTAACCCGATCCGCCGGTCTGCTTGATGTAACGGCCTTCGGCCGTGGCAGCCCGGGTGATGGTCTCACGATAGGAGACCTTCATCGGTTCGGTGGTGAAGGAAATGCCATAGTCATTGACGAGCTTTTCCATGACGTAGCTTAAGTGCGTCGTGGAGAGACCGCCTAAGAGAATCTGATCCGTCGTCTCTTCCTTGCGGAGCGTGATGGTCGGATTTTCCAAAGCCATCTTGGCGATGGCCGGGAAGAGCTTATCGGAATCTTTCTTGGTCGTCGGAACAATGCCTTTGAAATAGACCGGCGTCGGATAATTGACCATCTTGAAGGTCACCGGATTATCCTTGTCGCAAAGGGTATAGGAGAGATGGATTTCTTCCTGCTTGGTGATGGCACCGATATCGCCGGCACCGACTTCCTGAACCGGAACGAGCTTCTCACCCTGCACCTGGAAGAGGGAGGTCACCTTATAAAGGCGCTGGTTGTTGGGGCAAAGGAGTTCCTGACCGAAATGGATGGTTCCGGACTGAACCTTGAAGATCGAGACCAGACCCTGATACGGGTTATAGTAATTCTTGAAGACCTGGGCGGTAACCGGCAAAGCCAGATCCGTCTTGATGTCGACTTCGTTGCCTTTGTCATCCGTTGCCTTGACCGGCTTCAGATCCATCGGCGAAGGCAGATAATCAATCATCATCTCCAGCAAGGTGTTGATGCCGATATCCTTGAGGGCTGAACCCACCAGGACCGGATACAGCTCACCTTTGAGGACGCCTTCCCGAAGACCCTTCTTGATTTCTTCATTGGTTAAGGGGGTTCCGGAGAAGAACTTCTCCAGCATCTCATCATTGGTGGTGGCGACGGCTTCACAGAGACGGTTATGCAGAGCAAAGATCAGCGGCTTCTTGTCTTCATAGATGACATCATCCTCACAGGTGACGCCATTGTATTTCCGGGCTTTGAGCTCCACGACATTGACAAAGCCATCGAAGTTCTCTTTGCGGCCTAACGGATAGGAGAAAGGTACGCATTTCTTCGGATCCAGCTTGGTCTCAATCTCATTTAAGAGGGCAGCGAAGTCGATGTTATCCTTATCCATCTTGTTGACGAAGATGAAGATCGGGACGCCACGCTTCTTCAGAAGATTGAAATTCTTGATGGTGCCGATCTGCACGCCTTTGCCGGCATCAATCACCAGGACAGCACCTTTGATCAGACGGGTAATGCCGATGGTCTCATCAATGAAATCATCGTTGCCAGGAAGATCGATCAGATTCAGCTTATAGTCATGGTAGGTGATCGGGATAATGGAACTGGAGAGGGAAATCTGCTTCTTCTTCTCTTCCGGCAGGTAGTCGGAGAGAGTCGTTCCTTTTTCGACGGAACCCTTCTCTTTAATCAACCCGGACTTAAAACATAAGGACTCCACAAGACTGGTCTTGCCGCTTCCCTGATGGCCGACGATAGCAATGTTACGGATGGTTTCGGGTGAATTGCTCATCTTTTCTTCCTCCTTTTGTTTGTAAGCGTTTCACATCACTGCTACTAGTATACCGCAATAGCCTTTCCGATTTAAATAAAAACTTTCGATTGTTGTCGTTGTTTTCAATCTTTCATTTCAAAACGGCTTCCTTAAATAAGCGCTTACTTTTTTACGATAAATAAAAAGCCCTGAGCCGGAACAGCTCAGGGCCTAAGGATTGGCTTAATGACGGGCTTCCAAGATAGCTTCGATGATCTTGGCAATGCCATCCTCATCATTGGATTCCGTGATGATGTTGGCATGAGCCTTGATAATCGGGTCGGCGTTACGGACGGCTACCCGGAACGGACAGGTCAGAAACATGGACAGATCAATGGGAGAATCGCCGGCACAGAGGGTCTGCTCCAGCGGGACTTTCAGGATTTCACTGGCTTTGCGAATGGCATTGCCTTTGGAAGCGGTCTGGGTGAATATCTCAATATAGGTATCGTGATTGCGGATGACCTGCAACCGTTCTTTGAACGGAGCAAGGTCTTTTTCGATGGCGTCACAGGCTGAACTTTCACCGATGGCCATGATCTTTGCCATCGGCAGCGAGGAAATCTCATTGGGATCAGCGAAAACAACATCGGGATTGAAACCCAATACTTTGGCCTCATACTTCAGATAAGGATTCGCCAGGGTATTGGCATACCAGCGAGTAGCATCATAGGTCTCCAAAGAGATGGCGTCACCATACTTTTTCCAAAGCAGGGTCAGGATATCCCGGACATCCGACTGTGGAAGATAGTCGGAATACAAGACTTTGCCGTCTTGGAGGATGATGGCGCCGTTCAGAGTCAGCATCGGCGTCGTCAGGGAAAGCAGGTCATAGAATTTCTTCAGTCCACGGCCGCTGCGGCCACTGACCAAGGAAAAAGGCAGCTTCAAGGAAGCAATGGCCTGTCGGGTAGTGTCATGGAGCTGACTATGGTTGTCAATCAAGGTTCCATCGATATCAGAGAAGAAGGCTTTGACGGTGGCGAGACTTTCTTTCGGGATGCGAAACTCCATAGCTATTTCTCAGCCTCAAGAATCATTTGACGGATTGCCTGAATATCTTCTTTGCCATCGGCCTCAGAAGCAGTTTCGGCAAAGAGCCGGACTAAAGGTTCGGTTCCGGAAAAGCGGAGCAGGGCCCAGTCACCATTGGCAAAGTAATACTTGAAATTATTGGTGATTGGCTTCCGGGTGACTCCGGACTGCGGAAATGCCGGAAGATGGGTCTTGGCATAGTCAAAGACTTTGGTGCGGTCCTTAAAGATAACAGAATCTTCCTGAATGATCTGATGAAAACAGGCAAATTCTTTCATTTCGTTAAGAATGGCACTGACGGGTTTACCAATTTGCTCAATCATTTCCAAGAATAGAGCTGAGGCGAAAGTGGAATCCTTGCCAAAGAGGTAGCCGCGCATTGTCAGACCGCCGGAACTTTCCCCGCCTAAGAGCGCATCATAGTCTTTCATTCCCTGGGAAATGTTCTTGAAGCCAACATCGACTTCATGGCACTGGTATCCGAGTTTCTTGGCTAAGGCATCGATCAGGTTGGAGGTTGCCAGGTTCTTGATGATATCGCCCTTCTCACCGCGGTAACGGATCAGGTAATAATAAAGGACACCTAAGATCTCGTTGGCATCCACATAATTGCCGTTTTCATCCAACACGGCAATACGGTCGCAGTCCGAATCCGTTCCGATGCAGAGATCATAGTGGCCGTTGCGGACTAAATCCGCATCTTCCATCATATTGGCTTTAATCGGGTTAGGAATCCGATATCCGAAGAAAGCATCATGGCTTTCATGGAGAATGTCAGTATTCTTAATGCCCATGGATTGGCAAAGACGCTTCAGCGTCACCGCCCCCGTTCCGTGAATCGGATCCAACAGAAGGTGAATCTGCTTCTTCGGGGTTGATGGTTTCAGGAAGGTCAGAATGTTGGCAAGGTAGGGGTCCAGGATATTTTCTAGGACAATCAGCTTCTTTTCCTTGGCTTCAGCAAAATCCATGGTCTTGAACGAACTGAGAGAGGCAATCTCCTTCTCCAGCCGGGTCGTCAGAACGACATCAGCATCCATGCCGTCTTTCTGAAAAAGCTTGACGCCGTTATACCAGTACGGATTATGGGAAGCAGTCACCATGAAACCGAAATCGGCATGATGGGCTTTGCAGGCACTCATGACGGTCGGCGTCGGGGTCGGCTGGTCGGAAAGCACGACATGGATTCCGTTGGCTGCCAGGGTATTGCTGATCCAAATGGCCGCTTCATCGGAAGCAAAACGGAAGTCATATCCAACATAAACGATTTTCTCACTGCCTTCCTGATGAATGATGTTGGCAACCGCCTGGGTGATCAGCTTGACGGTTGTTTTGCAGAAGTCATCGGCAATGATGCCTCGGAATCCACCTGTTCCAAATTGAATCATACGTGCTCCTTTCTAAAGCAGACCTTTTTCAAAGGCCTGGATAATGCCATCATAGGAATCGGCTTCTAGATAGCCGATCTCATCCGGATTGAAAAACTTATGGTAATCTTCCATCGATAACTGCCGGGAATTGATCCAAACGGATTTCTTGAACCCGGCCTTGAATGAACCATAGACATCTTCGATCGGAGAGTCTCCGATATAATAGGAATCCTGAATAGCATGTCCAGAATCCTTGATGGAAGCCTGGAAGAAAAGCGGGTTGGGTTTCTTCACTCCGATATCGCTGGAAGCAAAGAAATACCCAAAATGATTTCCCGGGAACTGCTGATTCAGAATCTTCTTGGTCTCTTCTTCGGTGTAAATAGTATTGGAAAGAATGGCGTAATAGATGTGATGGTCATCCAAATATGTCAGGAAACGCTCAATGCCGGAAATGGGTTTGGGATCGAGGAAGGAAAGAATTTCCTTGGCACAGACTTCCGGAGGGCAGTCAAGGGCAATGTCAAAGAGCTTGGTGATAAGACGAAGATAGGCAGCTGCCGTAATCTCATAAGCGTGGTTGTTTTCATAATACTGGTCAAGAAAATCTTTGCCGAATTGATCGACTTTGGCCCAGTCCACATGGCCAGAATTCAGGCAATGGTTTTTCAAGGGTCGGGTATTCCAGTCATCTTCTTTGGTGTGGAATGCCATCACGGTACCCCAGCAGTCAAAGAAAACAGCTTTTTTGGCATCCGTATTGTTCATAGAAAAGTCCTCTTTTTCCTTCGTCTATTTTATCATAGATTACCAGTCCGTTATAGCCTTCCTGTGGTAAAATAATAAGAGCGAAAAAGAATTTTGCTTTGTTTCTTCCAAGCTCAAAGGACTTTCTATAAAATCCATTAAAAGCCCTTATGAATCTATAAAAGTTGCTTATATTAAAAATCTTTTCACAAAGAGAGGAAAAACATGAAAATTAACGGATTTAAAAATTCAAAAATCTATGTGGCGGGGAAAGGAATCGTCCAAACCGGTCTTGTCATCAGGGATGGTAAAATTGCCGAAATTTCTTCGTCTATTAAGGGTGATGATTTCGTTGAGCTTCCTCAGGATAAAATTCTCGTCCCGGGTTTTATTGATGAACATATCCATGGAGCCCGTGGAGCAGATGCCATGGATGGCAAGTATTCTTCACTGAAAACGATTGCCACTGCTCTCCCTGAAGAAGGTGTGACCTCCTTTAATTTCACGACGATGACGATGTCGAAAGATGTCATTCTCAAAGCCTTGTCCGCTATCAAGGATTATCTGTCAAAACCGCAGCCCGGGGCTTATGTCATGGGTGTGCATTTGGAAGGTCCTTTCATTTGCAAGGAATTCTGTGGCGCACAGAACCCTGATGATATTCTTCCGCTGGATGTTCCCACACTGGAAGAATTCATTGCTGCCAGTGGAAACCATATCAAGGAACTGACCTTCTCCTATGACCCCAGCCACAAAGATTTCATTGACTGTATGCTGGCCCATCATATTGCCCCATCCTTAGGGCATACCGACAATACCAGTGATCTCGCCCTGGAAGCCATCTCTTTAGGAGTTCATTTAGGAACTCATACGTTCAATGCCATGAAAGGCATTCATCACCGCGAGATTGGAACTGCCGGCGCGTTGCTGATCAGCGATGATGTGTCCTGCGAACTGATTGCCGACCTTCATCATGTCTCAGCCAATGCCATCCGTTTGCTCTATCGCTGCAAGGGTAAGGATCGGATCACCTTGATTACCGATTCCATGGAGGCTAAATTCCTTCCCGATGGCATGTATGCTTTGGGCGGGAATCCGGTGGTTGTGAAAGACGGAACCGCTCGGCTGGAAAACGGAACCTTGGCTGGCTCGATTCTCCACCTTAACGATGCTATCCGCAATGTCCGGACGGTCTTAGGTCTGCCGCTGGTGGATGTCATCGATATGGCCACCATCAACCCGGCAAAGAATATGTCGGTGGCGGAGTCGAAAGGGTCGATTGCCGTGGGCAAGGATGCTGACTTCACCTTGATTGATGACGATGTCCGAGTCTATGAGACGATACGGGGCGGTGAGGTGATCTATCAACGATAGAAAGGAAAACGTATGAAAATCATTGAAAAGACAACTGCGGATGCCATTGCTGAGGAAGTCTCTGACCGGATTATCGACCTTGTGAAGAAGAATCCCCATGCCATCCTAGGATTGGCGACCGGATCCTCTCCCATTCCGACCTATGAAAAAATCATTGCCAAAGCCCAGGCGCAAAAAGTGGATTTCTCACAGGTCATTACCTTCAACCTCGATGAGTATCTCAATAATCCCGATGAAACCCAAAGTTATCGGTATTTCATGGCCACCCATTTGTTTGATCACATCAACATCCGTAAGGAGAATACCCATTTTCCTTCGCTGGAACGTCTTGATCAGTATGATGAAGACATCAAAAAAGCCGGTGGCATCGATCTGCAGCTTTTAGGCATCGGCGCCGATGGTCATATCGGTTTCAACGAACCGGGAACTCCCTTTGATTCCAAGACGCATATTGCGGATCTGAAAGCTCAGACGATTCAGGATAATGCCCGTTTCTTCAAGTCCATCAAGGATGTTCCGACGCAGGCCGTTACCATGGGAATGGCAACAATCATGCAAGCCAAATCCATCATCTTGATTGCCACCGGTGCCAATAAAGCCAAAGCCATCCAGCTGACGGCCTCCAAGATTGATCCTTCCTGCCCGGCCAGTCTGCTTCAGCGTCATAAAAACAGCACGATTTATGTCGATACAGCCGCAGCTAGCCTGTTAGGGAAATAGCTGAACCAACACAAAAAGCCCTGCGCGACGAATCGCAGGGCTTTTTCAATGCACTTCGAAGGTAAGACTAGGCTAAGGTCAGCTCACCGGCGCAGATCAGCTTCTCGCTGACCTTGTCGAAGAGGAGAATCTGATTGCCTTTGAAGGTGACCCGGAGATGTTCATTGATCTTGTAATCACTGGCACCGAAGATGACGCCGGTGATGACATAGCCATTGATGACCATCTTGATGGTCGTCTCCATACCACTCGGCATAGCCGCATAGACGGTGGCATCCATGCCTTTGGCATTGGTATCTTCGCAGAGGGTGATGAATTCCGGACGGACACCGATGATGAAGTCATCGGCTTCCGGAGCATGCTCTTCTTTCCGTTCATAGACACCATCGGCCTTGACGATCTTGTAATTGAAGAAGGAATCCTTGTTGACCTTTTCCACAAAGCCCTTCTGGCTGCGATTGGCATCATTTTCGGACTGCTTCTTGGCCTTTTCGGCATCACGGGCCTTGCGGATATCCTCTAAGGTAAGAGGCTTTTCCGGCTTGTAGGTTGCTTCAATCGAATCGAAGAAACGGCAATGAAGCGTTCCATCCGGATTCTGACTGACTTTGGTTTCCACCAAGGTCATGGCCGGATTGCCGACGAAGTCAGCAACGAAGAGATTGCTCGGACGGGAATAGACGGTGAGCGGCGGATCATATTGCTGCAGAACACCGTTGTTGACCAGGCAAATACGAGTGGCAAGCGTCATGGCTTCCAGCTGATCATGGGTGACGTAAACGAAGGTGGCACCGGTATCGACATGCAGACGTTTCAGTTCACCTCTCATTTCGAGACGGAGCTTGGCATCGAGGTTGGAAAGCGGCTCATCCATGAAGATGACGTTCGGACGCGGAGCCAAGGTACGGGCGATGGCAACACGCTGCTGCTGACCGCCGGAAAGTTCGTTGGGATAACGGTTCATGAATTCCTCGACCTTGACGATCCGGCCGACACGGCGGACCTCCAAATCGATTTCTTCCTTGCTGAGATGACGTTTGGACGACTGAATCTTGCCATCCTTCAGGACATGACCTTCCTCATCCAAACTCAGACCCTTCTTGGAATAGCCTTCCTGAATCTTCGCTAACTGATCCTGGCATTCCTTAATCTCATTGTTGGCTTTTCCTTGGGCATCGCCTTCTTCCAGCTTCAAGGCAAAGATTTCCTTGGCCGAATAGAGCGATAAGGTGAAGTTGTCAATCAGCTTGATGAGAGCAACATCGGCATTCACACCACCCTTTTTATCCAAGGAATCCTTAAGGAAGTAGATGACCCGGTCCAGCTTTTTGGAAAGGACTTCAATGATCTGCTTGCGGGTCCGGAAACTATCATCAAAAGTCGGCATTTCCTTATCGATGTTCTTGAGACCGAAGGAAATGTTTTCGTAGACAGTCATATTCGGCCAGAGAGCGTAGTTCTGGAACAGGAATCCGACGTTTCTCTTGTTCGGAGGAACATTGATGCCCAGCTGATCATTGAAGACAATCTCATCGCCGATCTTGATTTCACCGCTGGTCGGAGTCTCCAAACCGGCAATCATTCTCAGAATCGTGGTCTTGCCGCAGCCCGACGGACCGAGCAAGGTAACGAAAGATTTGTCTGGAATATCCAGATTGACATGATCCGTTCCATAGAAGTCACCCCAGCGCTTCACGACATTGGTTAATTTGATTTCAGGCATGTTTCTTTTTGCTGTTACCTCCACTGACACCGCCATCCAGGCGGGAACCCGTCAGGAACTGTACCAAAAGATTGGCTAAGAGGACGAAGAAAATGATGATCAAGTTGCAGGCAGAAGACATGGCCGGCAAGCCGATATCATCGAAATGTTTCAGCTGGATGGTTAAGAGACAGGCATCGTTGGTGGCTAACATGACGAACAGAGAATACTCACGTGTGCAGGTGATGAACGGTAAGGAATAGCCGGAAATGAAAGAGGATTTTTGGATTGGGATGATGATCTTCCACATCCGCTTGAACCAGTTGGCATTCTGAATGACCGCCGCTTCCTCGATTTCTCCGGAAAGCTGGGACATGGCGTTGAGGGAGGCACGGCTGGAGAAAGGAATGTATTTGAGCGTACCGACCAGCACCATCAATAAGAGCGTACCGCTGATCTGCATCTTGCCGCCTAAGACATAATAGGCAGCACCGACGCTCAAGGATGGAATCAGATACGGTAAGAAGGCCATGGCATTGACGTACTGTGCCCAGTTGGATTTCCGTTGCTTGCTGACCGCATAACCGACCAGCATGCCAATGGTACCGGCAAACAAAGAGCAGAGAAGGCCTGTCTTGATGGTATTCCCGAAAGCTTCCCAAATATGAGTGTTGTAAAGAATACCCATCTCATTCATAACCTTGCTGTTTCCGATATCTCTGTTGGTCCACCAAAGAGTAGTCAGACCGCTCGAGAAGTCATTCGGATTGGGTAAGAAGGTCTGTATGGCGAAGGCAATGACTGGATAGATGGCAGTGAAAGCTGTGGCAATGATGAGGATGCCGGCAACGATCCAACGGTTGACCTTGCCAAGTTTGGTCGGCTCAACCTGACCAGCTTTGCCTGTGACGGTCGTATATTGTTTACGGCTCTTGCTGGAAAGGACGTTGAGGTAAAGAATCACAAGACCAATGGCTGACATGACCATAGCGATGATGGAAGTAAAGCCAGGAGCATCATGTAAGTTTTCTAAATACTTAACAGCTAAATCCGGATAGTGGAGATAATAAGGAACAGGATAAGAACCGATGGCATTAGAGAAGACTAGAAGGATGGTAGAGAGAATGGCAGGGGTGATCATCGGAATCGTGATCTTCAGGAAAATCTTCCATTTCGGTGTGTTAAGAATCGTGGCAGCCTCTTCGAGGTTGGAATCCATGTTCTTGAACACGGTACCAATCATGATGTAAGCAAAGGCAGCGTAATGAATGCCGAGAATCAAAGCCGTCGGGAAGAGGCCTTCATTGAACCATTTGGGTGTTAGTATTCCCCAATTGGCTAAAATGCCATTGGCAGTACTATCAACTTGCTTGGACCAAAAAAGGTACTTCCAAATGGTAGCCAATGTCCATTGCGGCATGATATAAGGGAAGATGAAAATAGTGGAAATGTATTTCTTGCAGGGCATATTGGTCCGGGTTACAAGCCAGGCCGTGATGCCACCGAAAGCCAAAGCAAAGGCACAGGCAATGACGCCCACCAAAAGGGAACGTCCTAAGGGTTTGTAGAATTCACCTTCACTCAGCATATCGGCAAAAGCATAATGCCAGGAATAGGTAGTAACCGTGCCCGGTTTGAGTTCGGATATAAGGGATTCATTACCGGTATGGATGACGAAAGAATCCGTAAACAACGTAATCGTCGGCGCCAGAATCATCACCGTCAACATAATGCCGCAGACCAATAAAATGATGTTCTCGGGCTTGCGAAGATAGGTACGAAGACCATTAGAAAAACGAGCCCATGAACTGCCTTTTTGGTCAGAATTGACCGCTTGAGCAGTGTCCATTTTTTCCTCCCCTTTTAACAAAGAGTAGCGGGGTGAGCAAAACTCACCTCGCTACTTGATCAGGACAATATAGGAAAGAATTCCTCAATAGTTAACCGTTGGTGACAGAAGTGAACCAAACAGTCAGCTTGGCATGCTTGGAAGCATAGACAGGATCCTCTTGGACCAGCTTATCTTTCCACCAAGACCAGCCCTTATCATCGCAGGTCTTAACATCCGGGAGAAGATTTCCATCGGCTCCTTTGATGTTCTGACCATCTTTGGTATGGTCAACGCCCGTGGATTCATTGGTCGGATAAGAACCAAGATCCTTGCCCCAGGCATAGAAGCCATCCTTGTTGCAGCTCATGTAGTGAATCAGAGCACAGGCAGTCCACGGATGCGGCGCAGTCTTGAAGACCTGAAGGTAATGCTTATAAGAATAACCGCCGATACCGGCAAAGTCACTGTTGTAAGCCTGCAGATCAACATTGGCGACACTGACACCGGTCGTCTCCTTGATCTTTCTTAACTTGGAATAGACCAGTAAGCCGAGCTGATCCGTATTGGCAGCAGCCGCAAGGTTAGCGACTGTATCACCATCATCACTCATATGGGTGTACTGCTTGAGGAAGAGGTAATCCCAGGCAAGAGCATACTTAGCGTTATCGCCGGTGATGCCATACTTGGTAGCAATGTTGTTATCGGTGATGTACTTGATAGCCGTATCAGCATAGGTCTTATCGGTTAAAGCATCATAAGCAGCCTTGACCTTGGCAGAATAGGTCTCATTGGTCAGCATGACCAGGAAGTTTCTGCCGACAGTTTCGTTGGTGATATCCATAACCTGCGGATGGATGCCATCACCGACGGTATCCCACATATTGGAGAATTTCTTCGTGCCTTTGTTGTTATACATGAAGACCTTGGCAACGTTTTCCATACCGAGAGGCGAAACGTTAGTCGGATCCGCCGTATTGACATATTCCTTTGGAACATAGTTCAGAAGGTTGCCCGTCTCGATTTCCTTAGACTGGAGATCACTGGCGTTCTGAATCATGCACATATCGAGGTTCTTGGCACCCGTGATATCACCATCGACATAATCATAAATGGTGCCACCGGTCTTATCGGACCAATCATACGTGAAGGTGAAATTCGGCTTGTAGGTTTTGAAGACGGCATAGTCGGTCTTGTCTTTCCAAAGTAGCGTCTTGCCATCGGTAGAGGTACCATTCGGTTCCTGGCCCTGTAAGCAATGAAGGAATCTCTCTAAGGCCGTACCACCACGAGAAGAGTTGCCCGTCGCATACATCTTCTGTCCATCAATTTCATCCATAGCCTTCTTATAGACATCCGTCCAATCCATGGTGTGTGCCTGATTGATGACAGCCTGGACGCCAGTTGCCGGCGCAGTACTTGTAGAAGCGGTGCTGGTAGCAGTGGAACCGCCGGTAGAAGTCCCGGTGCTCGTAGCGGTGCTCGTTGTCTTGTTGCAACCAGTAAGCGCCATGCAGGCGACTGCAGCTAATACGAATGATCTCGACGTCTTCTTTGCCATTGTCATTTGATGATCCTCCTATCAATGGTGTCAATGTCTTAAGGAAGCCGAAGTTCTTTCCTCAGCTAAAGCTCCCAAAGATAACCATATTTTATAACAAAAGCCCTTTCATGTAAATTGGAAAAACTAACAATGCTATAAAAATGTAAATAAATTGCCGAAGTTTTAAGGACTTTAAAGTCTATTAAGATTTGTTATAAAACCATTTTCAACTCTTATAATTGTAAGAGGTTACCTAAAAGGCAATATATAAGGATTATTTGTTGAATTTTCAATTATTCATTGCTTAGTCTCAAAAAAGTCCTTGAGCGGCGTTCCGTTCAAGGGCTAGTTTCGTTTCCAAAAGCGTTTCGGATCAGTTGTCGGACAGGTTGAAACCGTTCTTCATCTGGCAGCTGACTTCATAGAGTACCTGATCCAAAGCCTTGGCTGTCTCCTTCTTGGCCATGGCGGCAATCGCCTCATTGGCTTCCTCAAGTCCCGTCTGGACATCCTTGGCCGTAGCTAGCTTCTGGTCATAGCTATCAATCAGGGCATGGCTCTGATTGCTGACAGCATTCTGGTAGCGTTCGATGAGCCGGGCACAGCGATTGTAGTGGCTGTCGGCCAGGGCTCCTAAAAGCCGGCTGGACCAATAGAGGTTATCGGTCGAGACCGTCAGCGTGGTATTCGCATAGAAGGCCGGAATCTTACGGACGTTGGTATAGACCGGAACCAGAGCATTGAAAACATTGGAAGCAAAAGCAACCCATTCGATGGCAGCAAACTTGCTATCCACGTAAGGACGGATCTGACTGACGGATAAGAACGCCGTACGGCTGATGCCAATCGGACGGAACAGGGCCTTTTCCGGTGCCTGGAGTTTGCCATAAGGATCATAGGCAGTTCCCTGATAATGGGAACCGAGAATGTACTTCACATCCTCGACCGTAATCTTTCTTTCCGGAACCAAAGACCATGGCAGATCGTCTGAAAGAGGCGTGTATTTCGCTTCCGGACCATCCCAGACATAGGTCCGCGGATTGAAGTAGCGGAGCATGAACCAGGCTCTGGGGGTGTTATAGACATGATCGGAATCGCTATGCGACCCGAAAGCTAGACGCGGATTGAAGCGGCCATTCAAGTCTAAGGCAAGATGATTCTTCTCGACGAACTCTTTCAGGTCAGCGGAGCAGAGATTCTCCTTCTTGGCACCATAGGCATCCGCAAAATCGAAGCGGTCCAGGCCGAACTGATTCGGCATCACGACATATTCGTCATCCTTGACCCGGCGGGCAATCCAGCGATGACCGCCAATGGACTCCAGCCACCAGATCTCATCCTTATCGGAGAAGGCAATGCCGTTAGGCTCATAGGTGCCAAACTGAGTCAATAACGCACCCAGCCGGAGCACGCCTTCCCGGGCGGAATGGATGTACGGAAGAACCAGCACGACCAGTTCTTCTTCGCCGATGCCGCCTTTGACTTCCGGCTTGCCACCGATACCCTTCTGATACTCGACATACGGATCGGCGCCTAAGACCCGCGGATTGGACGTGATCGTCTCGGTAGCCGTCATCGAGACATTGGCTTCATTGATGCCGCTGGCTGCCCAGATGCCTTCGCTTTTATCGACATTGGGCATCGCCGTATAGCGCAGCGGATTGTCGGGAAGATCGATCTCGACGTGGGACAGCACGGACTTATAATGCCGCGGCTGATCCTTGGGGTCGACCGAGACCATCTTCTTGACGTGGAACTTCCCGGACGGGGAATCATCGTTGCGGGCGATGAGAGTCGAACCGTCATAACTTGCGTTCTTACCGACTAAGAGTGTTGTGCAGGCCATAGTTACCTTCCTTGTTTTCATTCAACACTAAAAATATAGCACCAAGCAAGGCTTAGGGTGAGAAGAAAGCATTAAAATGCCTCCCCTTTGCAAGGGAGGCACTTGTAACTAATGGGAATCGTCGTTTTTCGGCTGCCGTTTAGCCAGAATGGCTTCGAGCCGTTTCCGCTGCTTTTCCTGCTGGGCGGTCTCGGCCGTGTCATCTTTTGGCAACGGTCTTGGCGGTTTCCTTGACAGCCTTATCGGGTTTGTTCTTCAACGGAATCAGAGGCTTCTGGCCCGGCTTGGCACCGCTGGCCTTCTTCTTGGCAATGGCATCTTTGATGGACGCTAACTGTTCCTGATGGGACTTCTCCAACGCTTCCTTCTTGGCCTGATTGGCTTTGGCTTCCTCATCCAGCCGAGCCAATTCCTTCTGGGCCTCGTCCTGACTGGCCGGATCTTTCAGCAAAGCTTCTTGCTGAGCTCTTGCGACGCTCTGGTCGCTTTCCAGAGCAAGAATCTCCTGCTTCTTCTGATAACAGACAGCTTCACAGTCGGTCCGGATCGTCTCTTCTTCCTCAAAGGAAGAAAGCTCGCCTTTGCCGCCCTGGAGACGGAAATCACGGAAGGCTTCTTCGTTGGCTTTCTCCTGGCTGAGCTTAGCGATGGCCTTGCCTTTTTCTTCCTGATTGTCATGCAGCTCGGCCAGCCGTTTGGCTTTGACGATCTGCGCTTGGTAATTCTTGGTGACGTCAGCGACCTTCTGATCTTCTTCGTCTAAGGCCTTGTTGATGGCCGCGATGATGGCTTCCTCGGAATCCTGAGAGGCATTGATCTTATCGATCTTCTTCTGGTAGGACTTATGGATCTTGGCAATCTGGTTCTTCATCTTGGCATCCAGAATCAGATCCTTATCCGGCTGATAGCGCCAGCCCAGACGTTCGAAGAGCTTCTTGACGTCTTCCGGGGAGACCTTCAGCACCTGGATCAGCACCGCGATGATGAGAATGATGCCCTTGATCGTATCGTTGAGATAGGCATTCAGCTTCAGGGCTGCAATGATCTTATCAATCGTCTGGAAGGCGAGAGTACCGAAGAGGATGCCAATGAGATTGCCGCTGCCGCCGGTCATTGAGACACCGCCTAAGACGACGGCCGCAATGGAATAAAGCTCATACGACTTGCCGGTCGTGGCGGGATCAACGTTGCCGCGGATGCCTAACTGCAGGAAGGCACCGAAGCCGACTAAGGCACCGGCGAGGGTGAAGATGGAAGCCTGCAGCCAGCCGGTATTGATGCCGACGAGGCTGGCGGCCTTGCTGTTGGAGCCGACCGCATAGATCTTCCGGCCATACTTGGTATAGGTGGCCATGAACCAGATCAGGATGCCGAGGATGAGGAAGAGGATGCCGACTAAGGAGATGCCGGCAACCTGATAGTTGCCTAAGGTAAAGAAAGGATCCCCTTCGGTGCCATACTTATCCACACGGAACAAGGATGGTTTTCCCGGAAGTGACGACAGAATGAACTGAATCAGGGAACGGAGAATCAGCATAGTTGCCAAGGTGACAATGAAGGAGGGCATCTTGACCTTGCCGATCAAAAAGCCGTTGACGAAACCGAAGAAGGCGCCTAAGGCCAGGGAGACAATCAAGGTCACCACCAACCCTTCGGCGGCATTGCCGGTCTTCTCGAAGACGTCGTTGTAGGTAAGGACGGCGATACCGGCGACAAAGGCAAAGATCGAGCCAACCGAGAGATCAATCTGACCGGTCAGGATGATAAGACCCATGCCCAGAGCCACGATGCCGACGGTGACGGAGGAATAAAGGATGTTGGTCATCAGGTTCCAGTTGAAGGACGACAGGGAGGAGAAAAGGTAGATCAGGAAGATGAAAAGGTTGATATAGATGAAGTTGGCCTTACGCCAGGAAACTTTAAAGAAAGAGCCGATATTATGGGCAGTCTCCTTGGGGGTGGGATAACGCTGGAACACTTCGCCGGTCTGGTAATATCTGTCTTTCATTGTTTGTCTCCTCCTACTTTATTTGCGTGGGTCGCATACATCATCACTTTCTCATCACTGATCTCATTTCGCTCCAGCACGGCTTCAATCCGGCCGTGGTAGAAGACAACGCAGCGGTCCGCACATTTCTGGATTTCAGGAATCTCCAACGTATTGAAAAGGATGGTCTTGCCGCTTTGTGCCAACTGGATCAGCAGGCGGTAGATTTCGTTCTTGGCACCGACATCGATGCCCTGGGTCGGATTATCCAACAACAGGATATCGGCATTCGTCTTGAGCCAGCGGGCGATGATGACCTTTTGCTGGTTGCCGCCAGACAGGGATAAAAGCAGATCTTTCTGGGAATTGGCTTTAATAGCCAACTCATCCTGGTAGCGTCCGAACTGCTTTTCTTCACGCCGCAGATGGAACAAGGGACCCGGCTCGACGGAGAAATCAGCAATGCAGAGATTGTCCAAGAGGTTCAGATCGCCGAAAACGGAATTCTCCTTGCGGTTGGCCGGGACCATGCCGATATGATTCTGCATGACCTTCTTCACCGAAGCCCCGGTCAAGGACTTCTGATTGGCAATGAACTCGCCGGAGGTGGCTTTGGTGATGCCGAACATTGCCTGCATCAATTCACTGCTGCCCGAGCCATGCAGACCGGTAAAGCCGATGATCTCGCCCTGGTGAACTTCCAAATTGATGTTGGAAAAGCCTTCTCCGGAATAATTGACAAGCCTTAAACAGACCGGCCCTAATTCCCGTGAGGCATAGACTTCTTTGTTTTGATATTTCTCACCCACGATTGCCTTGGTGACTTCCTGCGGATTGGTATCCTTCAGGTGTCCGGAAAGGACCATCTCGCCGTTGCGGAGGACGGTATAGTCATCGCAGAGACGGAAGATCTCCGGCATTTTATGGGAAATGAAGATGAAGGTATTGCCCTGAGCCTTGAGTTCGTTGATGATGCGGAAGAGATTATTGATTTCCTCATTGGACAAGGCCGTGGTCGGTTCGTCAAGAATGAAAAGAGAAGCCTTGCAGAACAAGGCTTTGGCAATCTCCAAGCAGCTGCTTTTTCCCGTCGACAAGGTGCCGACCAGATCAGTGGCTTTCATATCAACGTGCAAATCGGCAAAAAGAGCATTCGTTCGCTGAATCATTTCCTTGCGATTCAGCAGACCGTGCTTGGTCAGCTCTTTGCCCATGAAGATGTTTTCATACACCAACAAGTCATTGAACAGATTGACTTCCTGGTGAACGAAAGCAATGCCGAGCGCCTCGGCTTTGCGGACCGTCAGGTCATGAACATCCTTCTCATCGACCTTGACGATGCCGTTATCCAGGGAATAGACGCCTCCGAGGATATTCATCAACGTGGACTTGCCGGCACCATTCTCGCCGATCAGGGCATGAATGGTTCCTTTTTCCACCCGTAAAGAAACCTGGTGCAGGACCTGGACTCCGAAGAAGGATTTACTGATATCCGTCATTTCAAGTTTCAGCACAGCAAGTCTCCTTTCAACGTTTTCAATAAACCGGCAGCGGCGAGAGGACATGACCGCTGCCGGAACGACAGGATAGCGAAGTTAACTAACTGACCTTACCGCCGAAACCGACTTTCGTGCCAAGGTTCGACTTGTCGATGATCTCAGAAGCAATGACGTGATCCTTGGTCACACTCTTGCCGGCTAAGTAATCCGCCATATCGTCGATGGCCGTGTTGATCATGGCAGGATCATAGGTGGCACACATTAAGGCACAGGAAGAAGAGACGAGGTTGTTGTAAGTCGTGCTCCGCGGATGATCGCCACGCATAATCTGGAACATTTCTTCCAGACCGCCGCAGCCGTTGATCGCCTTGATGTTGGCTTTGAAGGTAGCCTTCTTGTCATCCGTGATGGTCGTGCCAGCTAAGGCTTCGAAGATACCGCAGAAGATTTCATCATCATGGGTGTAAATCCACTTATAGTCGGTGATGTCGCTACTCATCCAGGAAGTGAAGAGCTCCTTGGCTTTATCACGAGACCAACCGGTGTAATCGGTGGAAACGACGTTGCTCTTGATCTGAGCATCGGTCCAGCCGGCAGCCTTCAAGGCATCCGTGAAGCCCTGAGTACGGCTGGTCGGAACGGAAGAATTGTCGCCCGGCATGACCAGGACCTTATCGGTCGTGGTCAGACCTAACGCGATGTACTTCTTGGCCGTGACGGTGCCGATGGAGGTATTGTCGCCCTTGACATCCGAGATATGGTTGGTGGCAGCGGTGACGGTGTCATTGGTGATGATACGATCGAACATCGTGAACGGAATCTTCGAATTGGCGATCTTGGTGATGGAGGACTCGACGGCGTTGGAATAAGGATTGATGACGATACCGGCTAAGGTATCCTTCTTGGCAATCAGGTCATCGACCTTGTTCTGCTGCTCTTCATCGGTGTTGGACGTGTAAACGACGTAGTTGTACTTGGTGCTGGCAGCATTGAGGGTCTTGGCGTGTTCCTGAGCGTAGGTGACGACTGCTCCCGACCAACCATGATCCGCCGACGGAATGAGAATGGAGACTTCCTTCTTCGCAGCGACAGTAGATGTGGAGGTGGCAGTGCTTGTCGTGGATGTCGCAGTCGACGTCGTCTTGTTGCAAGAGACCAAAGTCGCTAACATCGCAACAACAGCTAAACTACGAATCAGCTTGCCTTTCATTTTCAGTTTCTCCTTTCTAATGATTAGGCTATTTCATGGCCGAAGCCATAAAACACAAGTTAGAACTCGACCCAGCTTTCGGTGGCAGAGGAGAGGACAGCCTTCTCAACAAACCGGACACCTTCCTTCCCATCGCTGACCGTCGGGAAGTCGAGATCCTTGGCACTCGGCTCCTGGCCGTTGGCCTTCTTGAGAATGGTGGAGACAATGTTGCGGTAGACATCGGCGAAGGCGGTATAGAAGCCTTCCGGATGACCTACTGGCAGCCGACTGTTGGACGAAGCCTCGTACTTCTTCAGATAGCTATCGCCTTTCTTCATCATCCGGCTAGGTTCATGTAAGGGCGTATAGATGAGGACATCCGGCTGTTCCTGATGCCAGATGAGGGAACCCCTGTCGCCGAAGACGCGGAAGCTGAAGCCGTTGGCGTAGCCTAAGGTCACCTGGGAACACATCAGATTGGCTCTTAAGCCGCCCTCGTATTCCAAGAGAATATCGGCATTCAGTTCCAGAGGCATTCCGAAGTTATCCTTGCAGCAGAGCAGCCTCTGGACCTTGCGGCCGAGCAGATAGTGAAGCATTTCCTCCGAGTGGGTTCCGATATCGCCAATCGTATTGGCGATGCCGGAATATTTCGGATTCGAGCGCCAGACGTTTGCTTTCATGGTTTCCTGTTTCATAGGATCCAGGGTATCGACGAGCCAATCCTGCAGATATTCCATCTTGACGGTGACGATCTTGCCTAAGTCGCCTTTGGCAATCATCTCCTTAGCGATCTTGACCATGGTGTAGCCGGTGTAGGAGTAGGTCATGCCGAAGACAAGATGACGTTCGTTGGCGATGGCTTCCAGTTCGTCGGCTTCCTCCGAGGTGAAGCAGAGCGGCTTTTCGCAGACGACATTGATGTTGTGAAGCAGGAATTCCTTGGCAATGGCATAGTGGAGGAAGTTGGGGGTGCAGATGGTGACGAAGTCGATGCCGTCGGGACGCTGGCTTTCTTTTTCGGCCATCTCCTGATAACTGTCATAGCTGCGGTCAGGACTGACGCCATAGGTTTGGGCAGTTTCTTTGCCGAGAGCAAGATCCGAGGAGAAGGAACCGGCGACGAGATGAACCCGTGGATCGAGGCTCAAGGCTTTGCGGTGGACTTCACCGATGAAAGCTTTGATGTCCCCGCCAACCATGCCGTAATTGAGTGTGTTTTTCATAGTTATTTTCCGTTGGATATGGCATCATCGAAGGCAATGTCGGAAGGCTTGAAGTCGAGCTTACGGACAAACTCACAGGCTTCCTTAGCTCCGGCTAAGCGGTCCATGCCACTGTCTTCCCATTCGACACAGAGAGCTCCTTGGTAGTGATGGGCATTGAGGACTCGGATGATTTCTTCGAAGTTGACATCGCCGTGGCCTAAGCTTCTGAAGTTCCAGGCCCGGGAACGGGAACCGAAATCCAGATAGGAACCTAAGAGTCCGTTGCGACCATCAAAACTGATCTTCACATCCTTCATATGGACGTTATAGACCCGGTCAATGAAGTCCTCTAAGAAGAGATCCGGACGGATTCCCTGCCAAAGCAGATGGGAAGGATCAAAGTTCAAACCAAACTCGGGACGATCCTTGAAGGTCTCCAGGATGCGTTTTGCGGAATAGTAATCGAAGGCAATCTCTCCTGGATGGACTTCCAAAGCAAACTTCAGATCATACTTGCGGAACTCATCGAGAATCGGAAGCCAATCTTGACGAACTTGGTCAAAGCCCGCATCGATCATCTCTTTGGTAGTCTGCGGATAGGAGTAGAAATAACGCCATAAAGGAGAACCTGTGAAGCCGGAGATGACTTTGACACCCAGCTCATGGGCAACAAAAGCCGATTTCTTCATCGTCTCGATAGCCCAAGCCCGGATAGCCTCCGGTTTGTCTTTGTCTTGTTTCGGAGCAAAGTTGTTGAGACGGGGATCCGGAAGATCGGACACGCACTGACCAATGATATGGGTCGATAAGGTCGAGATGACTAAACCATTGTCTTTGACGATCTTCTTGGCTTTCTTGAGATAGGTGGGATCGGCATAGGCTTTTTCAATGCTGAAGGTCTTGCCCCAGGCAGCTAATTCCAGGCCGTCGTAGCCTAAGGATTTGGCAGTTTTGCAGATTTCTTCGAGACTCATATCCGACCATTGGCCGGTCACCAGCGATACGGTTCTGTTTCCCATAACCTTTCTCCTTTCTTTAGGCCTCGTAATTAATCACGGAATCTTTGAAGATGACCGAACAGTTCAGATGAATGTCCTTTTCGGCTGTGACTTTCTTGATCAGACAGTCATAGGCGATATCCATACAGGCCTGTCCTTGCTCGAAGGGATGCTGAGTGACCGAGGCACTGACCAGTCCGGATTTCAGCCCTTCCAGCACTTCCGGAATCTCATCGACGGTGATGACTTTGGGACGATAGCTGGCTTCCTGAATGGCTTTCAGACCGCCCACCATGCCTCCGCCGAAGAAGACAACCAGCGCCGGATGCTTTTCTCGTAGGAGCTTTTCGGTGCGGTCATAGCTGATGGCATCGTCATCGAAGGTTTCCACCGGGGTGAAGAGCACAATGTCTTTGCGGACGTTATCGTTGAAGCCCATCAGCCGTTCGCTGTGACCCGGATGGGAGTAGGAACCTAAGAGAATGCCAACGGGATCTTCCGGCTTGCTGATCAGATTGACGACGTCGGCAGTTAAGGCACCGGAATTGGTGAAGTTGCAGCCAACGAATCCAACCTTCCGTTTGACATTGACGTCAAGGCTGACGGCAATGACGGGTATCGACAAGGAATTGATTTTCTTAATGATCTGCTCGTTGCCGGAAGTGGAGATGATGAGAAGCCTGGACTTCTTGCTGATCTTGGAGAGAGCGTCAAGGACACTGGTATCGTCGAAGAGCTTGACGGAGAAGATTTCAATATTGATTCCGGAGTAACGATACTTGGTTGCTAAGGCCTGCTTGATGCCTTCAAGGATAGAATTGAAGAAAGTGTTGTTAAGCGAACCGATGATGATGCTGATCTGGATTTTTTGATTACTTAAAGAAAGGAGTTTCCCATTCTCATTGGGAATGTACCCCGTCTCTTGGATGATCTTCAGCACCCGCTGCTCAACTTCTTCGGATACTTTCCCGCGCTTGTTGATGACGCGGTCAACTGTACCCCGCGAAGTATTGGCCAGCCGAGCGATTTCTTTAATCGTCATCGTTAGTTTCCCCTGGCTTGGCAATATTTTAGTCGCGTTTTGGAAACGCTTACAAAAAAGGTTGCGCGTGCACACCCTTTTGGGTGACACATTCTAAAGTTCAAGCCTTTGACTGCTTTGGCAATTTTCTAAAGCCCGGTAACCCCGACTTCTTTTCCGAAAGACAGCATAAATAAGGTAAGCCCGTGAAAAGGTTAAGCTATTAAAATAAAGTAAATTATTGATTCTTTATGAATAAACAATTTTGTAAGTTTAGAAAAATATAAAGGAAACTAAAATCCTTTGATATTTCATTTTTATTCCTTTTAATCGCCCTGAATTTTTGGCTTTTACATAGGTGTGCTCTTGGCACATTTGAGGCGCGGAAATATTTCGTGGTGTGCCTCTTGACTTCCTTTTAACACAATCAAAATAGGCGGAATCTCTTATTTTCTTACAAAAATAGATAAAAATATGAAAAGAAGTCAAATTTCGAAATAAATTAAGTGAAATGAAAGGGTTTTCGTTGGTGTGCCTAATTCTTCTAGCTTCCTGTTGGCAGATTTTTTCTGTAGCCTTGCCGGCAGAAAAAATAAATTTCTTTCTTTGTCTTTTTACTTCGCTGATGGGGTGCTTGGCTTGGCCAGATAGAATAGCAGATATTTTTTTAGGTCCGTCTGATTATCAAGCGAATTGACGAACAGGGTTTCCGCCGCCTCCCAGATCAGAACCCAGGCAAAGATATCGATAATCTCGCCATAGACGGAGTCGCTGTTGTAGGCGGTATAAGCCAGGTGAATGGTTAAGAGGATAAAGCCGATGAAGACAAACCCTAAGGCGAGAATCAGCTGCTTCTGGAGTTTTTCTTTCAAGGCTTTGTATTGGCTGGCATAGTGGGCTTTGAAGATTGTCTTTACCCGTTCCTGATCTTCCAAAGAAGTCCCGTCAGCAAAAAGAAAATTAAGGGTTAGATCTTTTGGCTTATCGAAATAACGGGAGATGTCCTCAGCGAAATCATAGATGTCTTCGTTGAGAAGGGCGCTGTTGGAGCAGTCCTTGTAAAGACTGACAGCCTTCAGATCGACGGTAAGACTCACATGGCCATCCTCTTCCTTAAAGGCCAGGCTTCCGCAGTTCGACTGATACTGGTTCAAGACGGAATCAATGTTGGCAATGGCGTTGTCCCGAATTTTTTTATCGTCATTCTTTGTCATAAAAGCCTACCTCCCTTCCGCGGTCTTGCGGACCGATTTCTTCGGATAGCAGAAAGCCAAAATGCTGGCGATGAAACTGAAAGCAGCAGCAACATTATCTAAGGGGGTTAAAAGGAAATAGGCATTGTCATTTTGGGTGGCAACCACCCCACTGGCAAAGCCGATTCCCAATAAGGACAGAGCCCCATAAATATAGAAGACAATCTTGGTTCTCTTATCAGCTGTCTTGCCGTCTCCTCTGACTAAAACCCATAACAGGAAGACCGTCCCTAAGGCTAAGACGATATCTGCGACCAAGGCGGTCACGACATAACCCCCGAGTGCCCAGCCCAGCCCCGAGATATCACCGAGGTGCTTGAAGGTGGACACGTCCGTGGAAAAATAGGATGCCACCGATCCGGCTAAGGCCGCCACCAAGGTGGCGATGATCAGACTCTCTTTTTTAAGCAGCATGCCGACAATCAACAGAAGGAAGGCCAGCACCTGCAAGATAAAAAGGGTCATGGTCTCGATGTCGATAGCGACGTTAAGCTGCACCGCGAGGACAATGGCATAAATGGAAATTCCCAGATAAATGCCAAAGGCAATGACCGTCTGCACCAACGCCGCAACCTTCCGCTTGTCCCAATACACCATTTTCTCTTCCATAAGCCGTCCTCCTTTCAAGCAGGAATATCGATCAGAAGAATTTTCGCAATATAGAGGTAGGCGAAGGAGAGCGAGAGGACATAGAACAGGGTAATCACCTCATCCAGGACCAGATTACGTTTTCCTAAGTGCGGATGGTAGAACAGAATGAACGGAATCAGATAGGCTAAGTAGTAACCCTGACTTAATCCCATGGTCTTCAGATAAGCCGTTCCCTGGGCGAGATAGCAGAAGAGGCAAATCAGGCCAATCCAGCCGCAGGCGATCAGGTTCTTGATGAAGAAATAGCGGTTGCCATGGAAGTACATCTCGGCTTGGTCTTTGCCGTATTTCCGGTAGACGATAAAGCGGTAAAGTCCGATGGACAGCGGATAGAAGATAGCAAAGAAGGTAGCCGCAAACTGCTTGCGGAAAAGCAGCTTACTGAAGACATCCGGCCAACTCGGCCAGTTCCAGAGGCTGGTCCCGACCGCATAGAAATAGGAGAAAGCCAGATAGCCAATGGGCAGAAGAGACAAAAGCCGCCATAAAACTAGCTGAGCCTTGTTCTTGAAGGTAGGGGTCGTCATCAGGAAAAGGACAATCAGGGCAAAGCAGCCGATGCCCCAGAAAAGGTTGCCTGGCATCACCTGGGTAAAGACCGTGAAGAGCAAATTGTGATAGACATCGCTGGACTGATCCAGATAATATCCTAAAACAAGGTCAAACACATAATAGAGGACACCGAAGCAGAAGAACATCAGGATGCTGGGAAGAACGTTGTAGTGTTCGCTCTGCAGGATCTCCAAACGGACAAAGAACCATAAAAGGGAAGCGGCGGCAACATAGGGCATCAGCTGATACCAGCTCAAGGCCTGATCGGCCAAAAGCAACAAGGAGAAGATATCATCGGCAGCCGTGAATTTCAGAATGAGCTGGAACAGCAAAGCGGAAGAGACCGCCATCAGCACTATGCCTGAAATCCGCAAGAACGTCTCCGGGAGGAATGGTGTCACCTTCATATTCGGATGCAATGGTTTGAAGTCCCGGGTCTTGACCATCTTGGAATTCTCAGAGATCAATGATTCCGGAGCAACGGTTTCCAGTTCAGGAATGGATTCCTGCTTCTTCTTTCGGATGAGAATCCCACAGAGGATGGCAATGGTTGAAAAGAAGAAAACCACTCCCAGCAAGGACGGAATGACTAAGAGATGATTCGCCCAACCGGTCATAGATTCTCGGGTCTGGTTTCCTTTGACCTCCACGGCGAGCAATGTGTGGAAATCAGAGTTGAAAGTTAAGGAAGCATCTTTTTTAAAGCCTTCGAAGAGGGCAGAAGCTTTCTCATAGCATCCCGTCATCCTTTTTTGCTCGGAAGCCAAGGCGTTAGCATCGCTGACATCGTTTCCAGAGCCGTCCATCAAGGCCGTGATCTGATAGAGCGTGTTTTCGATCTTGCCGTAGCCTTGATAGGTCGTTTTTTCTTCGGTAGTATCCTCATCCTTGAAGGAAAAACCCAGTGCGGACATTTCGTAAATGAAGGTCAGCTTCGAAGCATCGCCTGTCAGTTCGACTTGGAACTGGGTTGAGGCTAAGCCCTGTGAGGAAGTGGAGGTCTCGACATAGAAGAGGTCAGTTCCTTCCGGCTGATAGGTCAGAGTTTTGCCGTCCCCTAAAAGGCTCTCCTCTCCATGGGAGGAGACATAGTTAACCAAAGTGACATAATCCTCGGAATAGAAGCTGGGCAGTTTCTTGTTGGCATAGGCTAAGGTGACCCCTCCGTCAATCAGGAGGGCGACGGTCACTAAAAACAAGGCCAGTGAAATAAACCAGTTGATCCAAGAGAAGAAAATTTTCTGGGCTTTCTGAACAAACGGCGGGAGTGGCTTCTTCACATTATCGAAACACGGGGTAGGATAGCCCAAGGGATCAGCAAAAGCCTCAGGTGTTACCTGATAGAACTGACAAAGACAGGGAATCAGATAACGCGGGAGAGCCAGATAACCTTGCTCATATAAACAAAGACGGAGGCTAGGAATGCCCGTGGCCTTGGCGACATCTTTCCGCGACAGGCCTTTTTCGCTGCGCAGGCGACAAAGGGTTTGATTGACACTCATGGTAATGACCTTTTTCTGCCCAAGATTCTTGTAAAATCCTTTTCTGCTCTTTTAAAAGAACAAAAGAAATCAGCCGCCGATGAAACTGGAAGTGCTGCCAATGGCCGTCACTTCAATCGGCTTGCCGGTGAAACCATCGGCCTGACTGGGGTGATCGACGCTGCAGGCATAGACCCAAACAAAGAAAGTCGAAGTGCTAGCCAGTCCACTGACTGTCAGGTTCACTTGCGGATAATGAGTGTCGACCAGGGCCAGCTTGGCGACTCCGGGGGCATACTTATCCAAGTAATAGTTTAACGTAACTCGGCTCTTGTTGCTATCATTGAAATCATAACTTTCGGAATAAACGGTCAAGGTTAAGGTGTCCGTGGCTTGCATGGTAACGCTGTTTTTATTTCCGTTGGTGGTAATGACGCGGAGATCCTTCACATAGTCCAAATAGGGGCTGACAGCTGACGAAGGCGTGGACTCTGAGGCCGAATCGGAGGCGGAAGTGCTGTCACTGGAACTGACAAAGGAACCACCGAAAGGCGCAGAAACACTGGCCGTGGAAGAAGAGGAGCGGGAGCCAACCAGCTGCGGAACCAAAATACTGGAAATGACGCCACCGCCGATCACCACGCCTAAAAGCACCATGGCTAGATGCTTCGGGAAAGAGTGACGGGAAGAACCTGCCCGGCTATGGATTTCCGGATGGATGCAGGAATAGAAGAAAGCAGAGGCGGAAATCTGATAGTAAGCTAAGAGACTGTCAAGAATATCAACGGTCGGATAGGAGAGGCCTTTTTCGTAATTGATGATGGTCCGTTTCGTAACATGGAAAACATCGCCTTCCTGACTTTGGGTCAGGTTATGGGAGAGACGTAAGGCAATGAGATTATGCGTGACTTGGTCAAAGTTGAAATCCGGGTTGGGATTGAGCAAGGGCGGCGGATTGATTTCCCGGTTAAGGAGACTATCGACCGAGAGAAAAAGATGGTTGGCTAAGGCTGGAATCAAGGTGATTGGCGGATAGGAAGCGGAGATTTCCCTCTTACTGATGGCCGAATCCGAATACCCTAAATAGTTAGCAATTCATTCTGGCTGACACCTAGCTTTTTTCGGCGTTGAGCGACAAAGGTTCCAAATTCCATAAAATAGTTTCTTTAATGAATAATAGTTATTATATAAAATCTTTTAGTTAATCGTTCCTAATTTAATTTTCTTTTTTTCACCTTTTTATCTGGCTTTTCCTCACTAAAGTGAAAAAAATTACCGAAATAGCTGGACTAAATTGGTAAAATTACGATAAACAAAGTAAAATATTAGCAAAGTCTGTCTAGTCTTTTCAATTTATTCACTGCAAGAAAACATTTTCTGAAAATGCTAATCAACCCCACTAACCTTCCATCGTCACCCCGCTGACTGCCTCAAAGTGGTATTTGACGATGCCAAGATCCACCTTGACATAGGGACCATGCCCATGTACGGCAATCGAAGGTTTGCCATCTTTGATGGAAATCCTGAACTTCTGCTGATTCATCGCCGTTGGTGCCAATAAGACGGCCTGCATCGCCTGTTCGAGATAATCCGGCTTCTTGCCTTCCAGGATCAGCAGCTTTTTCAGGCTCTTGTTGTTGGGATGGCTGACCCCAACATTCTGACCATAGCCTAACGCCACCACACAAAGCAATTTTTCGCCGGCAGGAATATTGATCGGAACGGAGCTCTTCTGATAGGACATTCCCACCCAGCAGGAGTTCAGTCCCAAGGACTGAGCTAGAATCACTAGCTTTTCGCCTTCATAGCCGGCTTTTTCCTGATCCGATTTCTTGCCAATCAAAGCCAGATAGTTGCGGACATTCTCGAAACGTCCGTAGCGGGAGAGAAAACAATCAAAAGCGCCAGGTTCATCGAAGCAGAACTGGCTGTGGAGACCGCTTTTCTCGTTGGAGAGAATCAAGGCATCCCTGAGGGTCTTTTGCTTGTCCTTTTCAATGGGTGTTTTCTGATACTGACGGACGGCATGACGACACATCATGCTAACCAAGACATCCATGACAGTCTTCCTCCCTTCTGATCATCTTCGGGAAAGTGAGTCAGCTTCGGCTAACAGCAAGCTATCTTATTTTTGAAAGCAAAAAGCAACAACTGTTTCTATTATACAAGAAATAGCTGCTTATCGTGAACAGGCTTTTCATAAAAGAGTATAACTTTCTTTCCTAAAGCTCCTGAAAGGAATCAGCAAGAGGGCAGGAGTTCCTTTCGGAAGCGTACCAAAGTAATGGTGGTGTTCTTCTTGGCAATGAAGTAGGGCTCTTCCTTGCCGTAAGGAACAAATCCCATCGCCTGCAGCAAATGAATGGAAGCTAGGTTCTCTTTGTCCGTCTCCGCCTGAGCATAACGATAGCCAACTTTAGGAAGATAATCCAAGACGGAAGCCAAGGCCTCTTTCATATAGCCTTGATGCCAGGCCGTTGGCACGAGAATATAGCCGATCATCGCACCTTGATTTGGAAGATCTTTGATCAGCTCAATCTCCCCGATTGCCCTATGATGGTCATCTAAAAGCCAGGAATAATGGCAGCGTTTCCGGACCCAGACAGCCACCAGCCGCTTGGAATCTTCCGGAGTCCGATGTGGCAGCCAGAAAAGATAGTGCGTGGCTTCCGGAGAGTGAGACCAGTCGAAAACAGCCGGAGCATCTTCCAGCTGGGCCGGCCGTAAGGTCAGCCGTGCCGTCGTCAGGACCGGAACAATTTTGGGACAGGACTCTTTTTCCGCTACCGGGGTATTCTTCTTTTTCATCGTATTTCCATTATAGAAGCAAACCCATGAAAACGGCAGGTCTCCGGCTTAAAATTGTAAAATCGAACGATTCTGCTGCTATCGCTTAAGTTTCGTACTAGAGTAAAGTAGATATATAATAGAAGACAAGGGAAGAGTAAAGGAGGACGAAAACCAATGAAAATCGGAATGCTGACCAGCGGAGGAGACTGTCCGGGACTGGATGCCACGATGCGGGCCTTTGTCCGCTATGTGACCCTCAAAGATCCGAAAAGTGAGATCATCGGCTTCATTGACGGCTATACCGGGCTTATCAATAACGATTACCGGAAGCTCGATGATGCCGACTTTGCCGGGCTGCTCTTAGAAGGCGGAACGATGCTTGGCAGCAAGCGTCAGCCTTTCAAAATGATGACCGTCGCCGATGAAACAGGCCAGACCAAGCTGGAGAAGATGGTGAAGAACTATAAGAAAGACAAACTGGATTGTCTCGTCACTTTAGGGGGATGCGGCACCCATAAGACGGCCGCACTGTTAGCTTCGGAAGGCCTGAACGTCGTCGGTCTACCGAAGACCATCGACAACGATCTTTGGGGAACGGACTGCACCTTTGGTTTCCATACGGCAGTTGACCGGGCCAGTGAGACGATTGACCGACTGGTCTCTACTGCAAGAAGCCATAGCCGAATCTTCCTTGCGGAAGTGATGGGAAACAAGGTTGGCTGGCTGACGCTTTATGCCGGTGTTGCCTCTGGAGTTGATATGATTATTCTTCCGGAAATCCCCTATGATGAGAAGAAAGTGATTGATTTTCTTAAGAAAAAGATTGCTCATGGCGATGGCTATGGCATCATTGCCATTGCCGAAGGTGCTCTGACCAAAGAAGAAGCCAAGATGAAACGGGCGGACTGGTTAGCTGCTCGGCAGGCCAAAGGCATCGGCAATGCCACCGGAAGACTGGCTGCCCAGATTCAGGAAGCCACCGGTGTTGAAACGAGAACACAGATTATCGGCTATGTGCAACGCGGCGGAACCCCGGATGCCTATGATCGCGACATCTGCACCTGGATGGGGGCCTATGCCGGCAAGCTGGTTCTGAAGAAGACCTTTGGCGTGACGGTTGCCTTAAACGGCAACAAGGTTACCTACAATGCCTTAAGTGAGATTGCCGGCAAGTCGAAGCAAGTCACCCCGGATGATCCGATGGTGCAGGCTGCCCGGTCCATAGGCATCAGCTTCGGTGATTAAAAAAGGAGAACGGATTATGAAATATGCGGTGATTGATATCAGTTCGATCTCAGTTTCTTTGCTCGTTGCCGAAGGCGATAAGGCTTTTAACGTCACCCTGCGGAAGCGAATCAATGTCTCCATTCTCAACTATGCCAAGAACGATAAGCTTTCCAAAGAGGGACTCCATAAATTGCTCAAGGCTTTGGAAGAAATGAAAGAGATTGTCAAAGAGGAGAAAGTTGACCGCTGCTATGTGATCTCAACGGCTTCGGTGAGAACCTTCAGAAATTCTGACAAAGTTGAAGCCAAAATCAAGGAGAAGATGGGCATCACCATCGATGTCCTCGATGGCAACAGCGAAGCCCAGGCCGATTACCTTTCCAATGTCCGCTATGAATCCTTTGAGAAAGCCTTATTGATTGACTTAGGCGGTGGCAGCATCGAATTAGCTGACTTCTCCGCCCCGCAGGCGCATGGTTCGACCTTCTTAGGCTTTGGAGCGGCTACCCTGAATAAACGCTTCGTCAAAGACATCCTTCCTACCGAGGAAGAAGCGGATGCCATTAAGAAATATGTGAAGAAGCAGCTGAAACATCTGGCCTTCAACCCGGAAGGCACTTTTGCTACTGCCATTCTGGTCGGTGCCACTTGCCAGGCCCTTTATCAGGTCTATCGGGATTATTTCAATGTCAAAGGGAACGAGGCCGACAAGCGGATGGATCCGGAAAAGTATAAGAAGCTTGCCAAGAAATTGGTGAAGTCCCCGGATCGGAACATGATGATTCTCAAGGATGCTCCGGAGAAGATCAATACCTTGGTGACCTCGGCCATCATCCTCAAGACCATTCTCAAGTACTTCGGCATCACCAATATCTTCATCTCCGATTTCGGTGTAAAGGAAGGTTATCTTTCACAAATCATTGCCGGCACCAGAAAAGCCCTGCCGATGAACCTCAATTATGTTGCTCCGAAGAAAGAAAAGAAAGACAAGAAGAAGGACGACAAGAAAGCCGAACCGAAGAAAGTCACTGCTCCCGCTAAGAAAACGGCAAAGCCTTCCGTTCCGGCAAAACCGGTAGCCAAACCACAGGCCGAGAAAGTCAAAGCCCCGGTCAGTGAAACGAAGCTGCCCGCTGCCGCTGACGCCAAGGCGCCGGTCGTTAGCAAATAGATCATCAGCAAGGATGGGATTAGCCTTGATGTCCGAAAAGGCGCCTGTTTTGAATGAGGGGACCGAACCATGAAAAAGAAAATATCTACGATTCCGGAACGTGCCGTGGAAACCAAAGAAAAGGAAGACAACCCCTTTCTCAAAGGAATTTACTGCAACCGGGAATATTCCTGGCTCCAGTTTGACCGCCGGGTCCTGGACCAAGCCGATGATCTTCGCAACCCGCTTCTGGAACGGCTGAAGTTCTTTGCCATCTTCCATTCCAACCTCGACGAGTTCTTCATGGTCCGCATCGGCTCTCTCACCAATGATGGCCGCCTCAATCCTGATGCCCGGGAAAACAAAACCGATCTCACCGCTCAGGAACAGATCCACGGACTGCTGAAACGCATCAAGAAGCTTTATGGCGAAAGCGACCAGGTTTTCCATCGTCTGACGGAAGAACTGGAAGCTAACGGCATCTCCTTAATCAAGCCGGATGATCTTAAGAAAGACCGCCTGCAGGAAGCCCATGCCATCTTCACGGATGATATCCTGCCGCTCCTTTCGCCGATGGTTCTGGATGCCAAGCATCCTTTAGTCCGCTTTGATAACAACCACATTTACATGATGATGGAGCTGGAAAAAGGAAGCCGTTCGATGATGGGCATCTTAGGCATTCCCGATACCGTCAACCGTCTTTATCCTTTAAGTGGCAAGAAGAAAACAATCCTCATCACGGCCGAAGATCTTATCAAGGCCTTCGGCGATGATGCCTTCCCGGGTTATCATGTCAAAGAGAAAGCTCTCCTCCGGGTTACCCGCAATGCCGATTTCGACATCAACATCGATGACGCCGAACTGGAACGCAACTTTGACTTCCAGGCCTATATGAAGAGCAAGGTTGAATCCCGCTTCACTATGGATCCGGTCCGGGTGGAAATCGATAAGGATTCGCCCTCCATTCGTTCTTTTGTCCTCAAGACGTTAGGCCTGAAGAAGGCACAATGTTTCAAGACCAAATATTATCTCGATTATAAGTTCCTCTATAAAGTCGGCTCCTACCTTCCGGATGAGAAGGCCCTTTCCTTAAAGTATCCGCCCTTCAAAGGCCGGGTTGAAAAAGACCTCGTTCCTCCGGCAAATCTGATTGATGTGATTCGCAAGAAGGATGTCTTCCTTTTCTACCCTTATGATTCGATGGACACGGTCATCAACCTGCTCGATCAGGCCGCCAGCGATAAGCGGGTCGTCTCCATCAAGATGACCATCTACCGTCTGGACAGCCATTCCAAAATCGTTGAGGCTCTCAAGAAGGCCAGTGAGAACGGCAAGGATGTCACTGTCGTGATTGAACTTTGCGCCCGCTTTGACGAGGAAAACAATCTCTATTTTGCCGAGGAGCTGAAAGAGGCTGGCTGCAGCATCATTTACGGGATGGAGAACTTCAAAGTCCATTCGAAGATTTTCCAGATTCTTCTTAACGACAACGGCCAGATTTCTTACATAACACATCTGGGTACTGGTAACTATAATGAAAGCACAGCTAAGCTCTACACCGACCTTAACATTCTCACGGCGGATAAACAGATTGGTGAAGATGGCAATGCCTTCTTCCGTAACATCGCCATCTGCAACATTGCCTATCATTACAAGAAGCTTCTCATTGCGCCACAGGGCCTGAAGAAGGGGCTCCTCAGCCTTCTAGATGAGCAGATTGCTTTGGCCAAGGCACATCAGCCGGCGGTCTTCAAGGCCAAGTTCAATTCTTTGACCGATAAGGAGATGATCGATAAGATCTACCAGGCCTATCAGGCTGGTGTCAAAGTCGATCTGCTGGTCCGGGGAATCTGCTGTCTCCGTCCGGGACTGCCGGGCAAGACCGATAACTTGCATGTGACCTCCATCGTCGGGCGCTTTTTGGAACATTCGCGAATCTACTGCTTCGGCCAGGGCGATCAAGAGAAAGTCTATATTGCCAGCGCCGACCTGATGACCCGCAATACGGATAAGCGTGTCGAGATCGCGACCCCTGTCTTCGATAAGGAAATCGCTTCTCGGATCAGCAAGATTCTGGATGTCCTCCTAAGCGATAATGTCAAAGCCCGGATCATCCTTCCGGATGGCACTTATCAAGCCAAAGACGTGATTGGCGAAAGCATCAATGCCCAGGAAAAGTTCCTGGAACTGAAATACTGAAAGCAACGCTATGAAATCTCAGGAGACGCTTCCTGAGATTTTTTGTTCTCTTGGGAAAATAGGACAAATGTCACAACTTGACCGAAACACAGGCTTTTCCACTGTTATTCACTACTAACAAAATTTATGTTTAGTATAATAAAGAAGTTGAGTGGAAGCGTCAAGCTCCACAGCAAGGATCTCATTATGGCAAAGAAAATGACAGCGTTAGTGGCGTTGGCTTTGACCGCTTTTATGGTGACGGGTTGTAAAAAGGGAAGCTCGGCCTGTCCGACAGCCTCGGTCAGTGCTTCTCCGGCAGCTTCCGTTACTCCTTCTACTTCTCCCTCCGCTTCGTCGGAAGTGACCTCGCCGGCCTCTGCCTCGGCTTCCGCTGGCTCGGCCTCGACGGCACCGACTCTGAAAACGACGACAATTACCTCAAAATCAAGGAGCATGTATCTTCTTTCTGAGGGAGCCAGCACTCCCATGACAGTTTATGCCTGTGATGGTTCACGAGGACATTCCCTATCTCAGTCTTGTTGACTCGGCAGGCTTATTGAATCTGATTTTCACTAACATATACCAGGATTCTGCCTCGTCCTTTACGTTGTCTTCGGCCGATG
The DNA here is from genome assembly GCA_022647725.1 of Bacilli bacterium. Lineage (GTDB taxonomy): Bacteria > Bacillota_I > Bacilli_A > RFN20 > CAG-288 > Enterosoma. The sequence continues at coordinate 38,370 of JALCLG010000001.1, read as the reverse complement.
GCGTGATGACCTTGACCCGCGACAATGGTGCAAAAGCCATCTTTGACTTTATCAACCAAACGCTGACCTTCACGGATTATGCCAGCCTGTTCCAAAAGTCATTCTCGGCCGGTTCCTGCGATTTGGTGACCATGAACATAAAGGATGCTTCCGGGAATCCCCGCTATCTCAAGCGAATCGGGTTCAGCCAGCGCCAGGGTCAGTCCGTGACCTTGGATCTGAACGCCTATCAGGTTCCCATCTATGTCAAAGATGACCAAGGCGTGATTCCGCTGCAGCTCTTATCTGATTTCTTCTTGGAAGGCCTGGGTCTGACGATACTCGACAATAGCCAAAATCTTTTCCTGATCACCGGGAGCGGTGTGGGTCTCTTAAGCGATAAATACTTCGCTCAGAGTACCGGTCCACGGAGTCAGGCCTTAGCGGAGTTCTGCTACCATGAATTGGTAATGAACATGGATTATCTCTATGGTCTGAAGAAGGAGCATCACGTTACCTCTTTTGATACCTATTTTGAAAATATCGGATATAAGGAAAAACTGCTCTCTACCGACCCTGTCGTCTTTGATCGGGCTCTTAAAATTATCACCTTTGGCTATTTAGGAGATTATCATTCCGGTTATCTTGAAAATTCCTATTATGCCGGCAAGGATGCGGACCTGGGCAATATCCAATCGGATCTTCCCGAACCCTATTTGGTGCAGTCGAAAGCCATGACCCAGTATTCCGATGCCCGGACGAAAAAATTAGGCGCCTTAGGTTCGGAAACGCTTCCTTTCTATCAGGAAGTCAATACCGATACCGCCTATATCACCTTTGATGAATTCAAGGTCTTCCAGGATGATCAGTACTATACCACCCGGCCCACGAAAGACAGCGCGGATACTTTCGGTATCATCGAATATGCCCATTCCCAGATTACGAGAACCGACAGTCCGATCAAGAACGTCGTCATTGATCTTAGCTGCAATGGCGGCGGTGCCTTCGATGCGGCTGCTTATCTGTTAAGCTGGGTCCTGGGGAAAGGAACCATCAGCATCAACAATATTATGTGCAATGCTCAGGGCTCGGCGGTCTACCAATCGGATGTCAATCTCGATGGGACCTTTGATGACAAGGATACCTTAGCAAATTATAAGGTCTATTGCCTGACCTCTCCGACCAGCTTCTCCTGCGGCAATCTCTGCCCGTTTGCTTTCCGTTCTTCCGGCAAGGTGACCTTAATCGGTCAGACCAGCGGCGGCACCTGTGCCGTCGAGCATTCCGGCGTGGCCAACGGCACTTTGTTCCAGTATTCCAGTGTCAATCAGATTTCCTATGTTAAGAACGGTTCCTATTATTCCGTGGATCAAGGCGTCTCACCGGACTATTACCTCAACACTCCGGAAAGCTATTACGATCGGACCAGCTTAGCAACGTTTATCGATAAGCTGCCCTTTAACGCCTAAAGGAGCAACAAATATGGCCTTATGCATTCGCCAGCGGATCTTCAGCTGGAAAGAGACGTACGATGTTACCGATGAGAATCAGAAAGTGAAGTATTTTGTGGAAGGCCAGTTCTTCTCGCTCGGCCACAAGATCCATATCTATGATGATAAGCACCAGGAAGTTGCCTTCATCAAGGAGCATGTCTGGACTCTCTTCTTCAAGAAGTTCGATATCATCATCCATGGCGAACAGAAAGGCATGATCCAGGAGAAGCTTTCCTTCTTCCATCCTCATTATCAGGTGGACTTCAATGGCTGGGACATCGTTGGCAATATGATGGAATGGGACTACACCATCCGCCAGCAGGATTTCCTCATTGCCACCATCTCCCGGAAGATTTTCTCCTGGGCCAATGTCTTCTATATCGACACCCCGAACCCGGATAACGAGCTTCTGGTCTTGGCCTTGGCCTTGGCCGTCGATGCTGCCCATACAGACAACGAACAAGCCTCCTATGCGGCAATGTCGTCGTATCATTAATCTTTTGATTTTTTAATGTTTTTCTTCTCTTTTTGGCAAAAAAGCCAAAATGTGCTATACTTTTCGAGTAACAATCGAGGCAAATCATGACCAAAAGAAAGCTAGCTGTTTCGCTGGTTCTGAATACGATTATCTTCTTAGGTGCCCTTTGGGGGCTGATAGCCATTCTTTTTGGCATCGGAACCGAGGCTTTCGGTCTGAACCTCTTCAAGTTCTTCACCGAGGACAGCAACATTCTCTTGCTGGCTGCTTCCTTGGTCATGATCATCTTTGATGCTTTGGCCTTAGCGAAAGGCAGAAAAGTTCCCCATGCCGCTAACGTGCTGAAGTTCATCGCCACCGTGGCGGAAGTGCTGACTTTCTTGGTAGTGGCCTGCTATCTGATTCCGATCAACTTCGATACCGATGGCTTTGCGATGTGGAGCTTCCCGCATATGGCCTTTGTCCATTTCATCGATCCGGTGCTGGCCTTTGTCTCCTTTGCCCTCTTTGAAAAGGATGAGCGCTGGAACAAGAAGCCGCTGCAGGCTCTTTATCCGTTGATCTATGTCCTGATTTATGGCGTCATCGTGACAATCTTAGTTGCTCTTCCGAATTCGACCGTTGAGCCTCCCTATCCGTTCATGGCTGTGACGCAGAATCCATGGTATGTGACTGTTCTTGCCTATGTCGGCATGGTGGCCGGAACCTATCTGATGGGCTTCCTGATTCTTCTCTGCCAGGGCTTTGTGGCTAAGAAGGAAGCCGTCAAGGCTGTCAAGGATACGGCGGCTGACAAGGATGAAAAACCGGTAGAAGCTGAGAAGAAAGACGAACAGCCGACGGAAACAGCTAAGAAGGAAGAAGAAAAACCGACGGAGACGAAAGAATCTGCCGCTCAACCCACCAACGACAGCGATGTTCCGGTGATTGAAGATACCGATGATGATGAAGCCAGTGAGGAAGCCAAGGAAGCCGAAGAGGAAAAACAGGCCCAGTCGAGTGATCCCAACAACTATATGAACCGTCCGCGGGTCTACCACATCTCCAAGCAGGACAGCGGCCAGTGGCAGGTCAAGCTAGCCACCGGTCAGAAAGCCATCAAGCTCTTTAACACCCAGGAAGAAGCCATCACCTATGCTAAGTCCTTGGTGAAGACGCAAGGCGGTTCGATCCGTGTTCATTCCCTCAAGGGGAAGATGAGGAAGGACTGATTTGAGCAAAGAAAAGGGGACCGTCGCCGGACGATACGTTCGGTAACAGTCCCTTTTTTAGTGACAACAGAACTACGCCTGATAATCGGTAATCTCGCCCCGTGTCAGTGTGTAGGTTTTGGTGACGACAGCCGCAGGGCCGTAACAGGTGGAGTTGGCACCTAACAGCGTCTCCACAACTTTAGAAATCTGATTGTCTTTGACGGCGATGGCAAAATCGGAAGCATAATCGGTTCCGACAATCAGAAGACTGCCATCCGTCTGAACCTGGCATTTCGTACTGTCCAAGGTCAGGCCGGAAATCTTGCCGGTCAGCATCGACGGATCAAGATAATCCGCAGCACTTTGTGCCAGATAACAGGGAATGCAGAAGTCACCGTCATATTTGAACGTGGCCATAGGGCTGGTGCCGTTGAGCGGATCCATGAAGCTGTAGATGGTTGACTCGTCTTCCGAATGGGTGGTGGTAATCGTCTCGGCCGTTTCTTTAAGGGTCCAGGAATAATTGGCGGTCTCTTCCGTACCATAGGTATAGGTCGTTGCTTCCGTCTCAGCATCGGTGGTCTGCGTAATCGGGGAAGCTTTGATAAGACCAGTCGTCTTGATAAAAGCATCTTTATAGAGCTGCTTGGTGATGGTTTCACTGTAGCTGGCGCCGGTAGCCCCACCTGCTAAGACACCTGTCATGGTGGAAGAGGTGACACCGGAAAGGTAATTTGGTAAGGCAGCACTGAGCTTAGTCAGGGTAGCACTGTCGGTCAGATCGCTGGCGGTCAGACCACTCATATCATAGCTTTGACGAGGTGCCCGCTCACAGTTGACCTGAATGCCGGCGGCATTGATGTCATTGCCGTCCGTGTTCTGGCCGGTGACGGTGATATCCGGAAGGGTCAGACCCGACGTGGTCAAGGTGGCGTTGGAAAGATCGGAGTAGACATATTTCTTGGCGGCGCTGGGTTCATAGCCGGTCACGGTGGTGCCATCGGTATCAAAGACCGGATCCAGGATCTCCACCGAATAGCCATAGTCCTTCAAGTCAAAGCTGTTGTCGATATCCATGAAGTAATCAAAGCGGCGGTTGATGTAATACTCATCTCCATAGTGGCAGGAGCTGAAATGAATGGAGAAAGCATAACGCCAGTAGCCGTCTTCGGTCTTCTCAATATCCTTTAAGACATAAGGATCGGTGGCATCATAGACATAGTTCTCCGGATCGGCACTGACGAGGGAGTCAAAATAGGCTTTCTCATCTTTCAAGGCACCCACCGGATTCGAAGGAAGACTATTGAAGGTGTCACTGATGAAGGAAAAGTCATGGATCAGGTCTTTATTGTCGATAGCATAGCCGATCGTATGGCCGCCCTCCAGCTGCTGGGAGTCATCGATGAAAGTCAAATTATCGGTATTCTCTTTCAGATAATACTGATGGGACGATAAGGCAGTATAGTTTCCTTCTTCGGGAGCTAAGAGATCTTCGGGGGTCTCATAGAGCCGGTCTTCGCAGTTGGCATGGTAAAGCTTTTCCCCATAGAGGGAGACATTGGAATGGAGCACGCCAATGGAGAATTTTCCTTCAATCGGTTTCATGGTGCTGTCAAAGGCCTGATCGTAGGAATACTGATCCAGGTCATAGTGACTTAAGGAAAGGAGCTTTGTTTCAATGGTGTTGATGAAGTCTTCTTTCTTCGGATGCTTCCTCGTGGAAACGGAGACGCTTTCCGAGGCAGAAGCCGAGGCTGAGGCAGTCGGAGAAACGGACGGAGACACGGAAGCGGAGGTCAGGACGGACTGAGGATGGCTGCAGGAAGCGAGAAGAAGTGATAGCGAGAAGAGTATTGTCTTTACGTTATGGACCATAAGGGCCTCCTTTGAAATCAAAACAGGATAGACAGAATAAATTGGCTGGAATGATTTCGGTTTTCAAATTTAATAAACAACACTACAAATAATAAACTCTTTTTTTAGCTAGGGCTAATTTATTGTCTTTATGCGAATAATTCAAAAAAATGAAAAGCCTTTTTCAGAAGAAATCATTTCGGTTTCGACCGGTCCCACTCTTCCCCTGTCACATGGTCCAGATCGATGCCTTTGGTCTCGCCGACATTTTTCCACAGAAGAATCAAAGCAGTGATCATCGCCGGCATGACCAAAAGGAGATAAAGAAGACCGAGGTATTTTTCCGGAACAAAGATCTGACAGACCATCACGATCCCCTGACCGATCAGTCCTCCGACAAAGAAGATCATCGCCTCCACCGTGGCACAGGAGCTGCGGAGATTGGTCGGAGCACTCTCCCCGATCATGATGGAATCAATGGTATCACCGGCTGACCAGTAGGCACCGACAAAGGCTCCGGCACAGAAACCCATCAACATCGGCGGGAAGGATACCATTGTTCCGGTAAAGAAGAGGGCATAGGAGACGATGGCGACGGCCGTCATCGTCAAAGCCGACGACTTCCGTCCCCAGCGGTCGCTGATGAAACCCATCAGGACGGTGAAGATGGCATTGCCGACCGGATAAAGATAAAGGGCCTGAGTGATCTGCTCCTCACTCATCAGGGCACTTTTCACCATGACCGTCTGATAGGTGGATGTCGCCACCGAAGGAATGAGGAAAAAGAAACAGACGATCATTAGATTGCGTAACTGCCGATGCTTGAAGGAGAAGACCAGTCCGGCTTTGATGCCTCCCTGGGAGTTCTTTTCCTTATCCAGAACAGCCTCTTTCTGACGTTGGTCATCGCTCTTTTCAAGGTAAGCAATCCGATGATGAAGAGACGTCGTGCTCTTACGTGCAGTCAAAAGAGCCAACAAAGAGACAGCGAAGCCGAAGATGGCAGGAACGAGGAAAACCAGATGCCACTTGCTGGAATCGTCAGCCATCAGCAGCTGACGGAATAAGGGCACCATCAGAGTTCCTAAGACCGCAATTCCCTTCGAGAGGGAGTAGATGATGGCCCGTTTCTTTTCCGGTGCTGTTTCCAGAATGTAAATGACATGGACATCATGGGTCACGAAGAAGGTAATCAAGGTGGAACCGATCATGAAGACGACGATATCCTTGGAAAGGTAGATGATGAAAAGATCGATGGCCATCATGAAGGTATTGAAGACTAGGAAAGGTTTCCAACCTAATCGGTCCGCTAACGGCTTATAAAGAATCACTAGCAGCAGCGGCAAAGAGGCGAGGGCGGAGATCATCTGATACAGGGAAAGACCGGAACCGTATTTCATTGACATGTTGGTGACAAAGAAATCGTTGATGATGTTGGACTGGAACTGATAGGTGATGTTGGAAGCCACTTCATCGGTGATATAGGCTAAGGAGACCACCATGAAAAGATAGTAGAGGTAGAGTTTCGGAAGCGGCTTGGCTAGATCTTTCTTCCGGCGGACCAGCTCTTTCTGCTCTCGATCGTGCCGTTTCTGAACCTGCTCGGCTGTTTCCTGTTTCATGGTTAAAACCAGCTAACATCTATTTTAGCATCCAGGTGCAAAGCTGATTCAAGAACACGGCGCTGAGAAAGTTTATCCTTACCAATCGGCAAAGAAACTGTTACTTATTTCTTCAGTTCATCCCGGAACTTCTTAGCCATGTCTTCCATCTTCTCATCGGTAGCAAACTTCTGCTTCGGATTCATCAGGAAGACACCGCCCCACTCAAACTGGTCTTTGTGTTTCGGACAGAGATGGCAGTGGAGATGGTGACCGGTATCGTCATAGAAGCCATAGTTCACCTTATCCGGATTGAACAGCTTATGGATGGCCAAAGAGACCCGGTTGACATCCTCAATGAAAGCCGCCCGTTCTGCGGGGCTCAGCTCAGTCATTTCCGAGACATGGTCCTTGTAAGCGACAATCACCCGGCCCGGATGGGACTGCTCCTTGAAAAGATATAAGGTGGAGACAGCTAAGTCACAGACATAATAGCCGAAAGCCTGATACAGGCTAGGATTGTCATCCTTCATGCAATAGGCACAGCTCTCATCTTTGCTGATCATGGTTCTTACCTCACTTTTATTCTAGACTTGTCGGAACAGAAAAAGAACGGAAAGGGAAAAGAAAGATTTGGTCTGAAGAAACAAAGACAGATTCCAAATGCATCAACACACATTGAATTGTAGGTCTACATTTTGCTATAATCCGAATATGGTAAACCTCGATGATCTTTATTCCGAATTAAGCACGTTGCCGAAAGGAACCATCGTTAAGAAAACCATCCAGGGGAGGACCCGGTTCTATTTGCAGTGGCGTCAGTTGAATCGTCTCGTCAGCCAGTATGTCTCCCAGGCTGACAAGGCCCAGACCGAACAGCAGATCCGTCACCGCCAAGAGGTAGAAAAGCAGCTACGGAAAGCGGAAAGGACCTTGCCGAAGGCTCTCTTTGCTTTACCGAAGAATGCCCGGGAACTCACCGGATTTCTGATGGAAAAGGATACCCAGGTTGCCGCTTTCAATAAAGGGGTCTGCTTCTGGCTGGATGAAAAGAGAGCTCCTCTTCTTGTAAAGAGAACCCAGCGGATAGAAGGCTTCTTAGCCGGCCGGGTCATCGACCCGGAACGCCGGAATTCCAGTATCCTGAAGAAGGCAATGGCTCTCCAGGAAACGGATCCTGCGCTGATTGCCCTTTATTCCTATGGGGCCACCCTTACCGATGCTTTCTGGTTTAAGCCTCGAGGCTCCAAAAAGCACTATCAGGATATTGCCTTTCAAAGCGATTTTCTGGCCACAACTGCGTTGACCGGAAAGGTTTTCAAGGTGGCCAAGAAACACCGCGTCTCGTCTCCTCAGCTCAGTTTGATCGGCAGCTATGAGAAGTGCTGGAAAGTAATCGATCATCAGTGGTGGATTATCAAAAACGGAACGAAGGAAGAGCTTTTTTCGGAATACTTTGTCTCGCTTCTGGGGAAAGCCTTCCGTTTTCCGATGGCTGACTACGTCCTGGAGGACGAAACGATCCGTTCTTTGAATTTCGCTCAGAATGTGGATTTTGAGCCGATGTCTTCCTTAACCGGGGACAACGACGATTATCAGCTCTGCTTTGAAACCCTCTGGTCTCTTAATCCCAGCTTTGCCGAAGACTATCTCCGGCTGATCTGGATGGATACCTTAGTGGGTAACTCCGACCGGCACAACGAGAACTTCGGACTCTTACGGAGCCGTGAGGACGGGCATCTGATTTCCTTGGCCCCCAACTTCGATAACAACGCCTCACTCATTTCCCGTGGCTATCCGCAAGACATCACCCGCCGGCAGGATGGTCTGATTTCCTTCTTCCGGACGCTCTTAAGCCAAGACAGAAAAGCCCAAGCCCTCTATCGGAAAATGACCTGGCCTAAGCTGACGGGGTCTCTGCTCCATTCTCTTTTCCAGGTCGCTCCGATTGCCGTCGACGAAAAAGCCATCACCGCTTATCTGCTTAACGGCTATCGGATTCTCAGGAATTTACAGAAATAAAACACCGGTTAGGACGCACTTTCCGTAGAAGAGGTGCTGTCGGAGGCGTCTTTAGGCAGTTCATGCGGGAAGGCGACAAAGATGACATCACTCTCCGAGGTCAGGCTCCCGACATAAACATCATTGGGATAGGGATCTTCGGATTTCTTTAGCACATAAAGAAAATGGATGCCGATGTTATCCTCACTTCGGCTGTCCTTGGTGGTATACAACAGGGAAAAGCGGTAGGTATCCAGGCTGGTGATGACAGTATATTGCATATACATATACTTTTCGGCATAGTCGTAGTTCGAGTAATCACTGGTATCCACCCGCCCGACCAGGTCACCGAAGTCACCGATATAATAATTCATCAGGCTATCCATATCGGTATCAAAGGTGGCGATGTTCTTCTTCAGACGCGGAGCAAAAAGCTTCGTGAGTCCTGCCTTGTCTTTTTTTGTCAGCAGCTGGGTCAGGTTCGTCATCAGTCTGTCGCAGGTCTCATGGTCGTCATACGAAAGACCCGGTGCCAGAAGAGAGCAGCCGGAAAGAGCGAGAGCCAAGGAAAAAAAGCAAGGATTTTCGTTTGATATGCTTTTCCATGGTAGGTATTTTTGTCTTCCCCCGAGACTCTTTATTTCTTGCTGTTGGCTAAGGCAATCTGAATGCCTGGCTCCCAAAGCCCGTCACCCCAATAGCGAGCTTTGCAGTTGGGATCATCGTAATATTTCAGGATGGCAAAGGATCGGATGCCTACGGAAGCAGTCCCTTTGTCGCTTTGGACGCACCAGCGGGCAGCAAAACGGTAGACATCCTTGTCGGTCAGCAGATCCACGCTGGAATCGTAGAAGGTGGCCTTCTTGCCATCCTCTTTGACGGTGGAATAAACGGTTTCCCGGATCCACTCCTCCTGGGCTCCGTCATAGTAGGACAAGAGCTGACTCAGCTTTTCCTCAAAACCGGTCTGTTGCTGTCCTTCCGCCGCGGAGAAACACGAGCGGGTGGCGGCAAGGTCATCCTTGTCCAACGCCGCAATCAGGCCCTTGAGAAGGTTGGTGGCTTCTAAGCCGTGATCGTATTCGGCTTTCTCTGCGATGAGATTGCAGCTCGTGAGCGAAAGAGAGACAAGAATCAGGGCCAAGCCCAGAATCCGTGATGTTTTCATAGTATTAATCCTCATGGGTCGGAGATTTCTCTCCGAGATGGATTCCGGGCGTCTTGTCCGTTCCGCCCCAATAGGCATAGTCCCTTTCGATGTCCTCGTAGTAACGGATGATGGCAAAGAAGCTGATGCCGACGTTCTGGCTGTCGAAATCATCCTGCCAGCACCAGGTATAGGCACAGCGGAAAGGCTCCTTGGTCGTCAATAGATCCGTGCTGATCAGGACGACTTTGGCATGCTTTCCGTATTCAAGCCGCTCATGGGATCCGACGGTCAGAGTCAGACGACGGGAATGCTCGCCTTGGTAATAAGCAATCAGATTACTGACCTGCTGATCAAAATCCGTCAAGGTGGCAACGGTACCGGGAGCAAAGGTGACTTTGACACTCGTCGTATCTCCTTTTTCAATGGCCGTCAGAAAAGCATCGATCTTGCCGCTGGCGACACTGTCGTCATCATCGTAAATAAAAGGAACACAGCTGGAAAGCAGGACCACACTAAGAGCAAAAGGGACGGCTGTCCGATACAACTTTTTCCTCATCGACGGCGCTCCTCTCATTGACACTAGTATACCAAAAAGCACGGCTCTTATTCCGTAAAAATACTTTTTCGTGTAGCACGGTACATCAGAGGAAACAGGAAAGCCGAAGAAAAAGAAACTCTCTTTTCAGCGATTTTTCCCTATTGCCGGATTCTCCCTTTTAGGGACACCCATTGCTGATGAACGGATTGTCAAACATTTTTTGCCTCTGAAAACAAAAAAGCAAAATTCCGCATTTGCAACTTAATAATGTAGAAAAACGAGAGAGCGATTTGATATAATACAAGAACTTTGAGCAAATTCAGATATTAATTATGTTGCTTCTTTTCTCTTATGAATAAAGGTAATAAAAAGGGGCCGTCCCCCTTTTTTAAAAGCGGGACAGCCCCTTGGTTCGTCTTAGGCTGGATCAGTCCTTGAACGGATTCTCGTCCGGATAGGGAAGCGAAGAGGGCTGGTTATACGAGATATCGCCGATGCCAAGATACTTGAAGACATCATAGAGAGCCTGGCCGTGATGACCGAAGGCCACCGCACCATGGTGCGGGAAGTTCTTCTGGATCAGCACATGACGGTAGAAACGGTCCATGTCTTTGATGGCAAAGATGCCAATCGAGCCAAAGGAATGGCAGTCGGCATCCAGTACCTCACCTTCGGCGACATAGGCTTTCAGCTCCGTCCCGGCCGTCGACTGCAGACGGAAGAAGGTGATTTCGCCCGGCTTGATGTTTCCTTCCATCGTGCCGCGGGTGATATCCGGTTCTTTCTTATCCGGTTCCAGCTGCCGCTTCATAATGAGCTGATAGCCCATATGCGGGTTGCATAAGAGCGAGGAGCAGGTATTGCCGCAGTGGAAGCCCATGAAGGTCTCATGCAGACGGTAATCGTACTTGCCTTTGATCTCTTGGTCATAGATGGACTGCGGGACGGTGTTGTTGATATCCAAGAGCGTCGGGGTCTCATTGGAAGCACAGAGTCCGATGTATTCGGATAAGGCACCATAGATATCGACTTCGCAGGAGACCGGAATGCCCATGCCTGCCAGCCGGGAATTGACATAGCAAGGAACGAACTTGAATTCGGTCTGGAAGGCCGGCCAGCATTTGTTGGCAAAAGCCACGTATTTGCTGGTGCCTTTATGAGCCTCGGCCCAATCGAGAAGCGTCAGCTCATACTGGGCCAAACGCGGCAGGATGCCTTCATAAGGGTTCTTGTTGCCGAGCTCTTTCTTCATCTCCTCGATCTTGGCCGGAATTCGCTTGTCGTCGGCGTGATGATTATAGGAGACCAGTAAATCCAGCTCCGAGTTCTCCTCCACCGCGACGCCTAAATCGTAAAGCGCCTTGATCGGCGCGTTGCAGGCAAGGAAATCATCCGGACGCGGACCGAAAGCGATGATCTTCAGACCGGCTAACCCTAGCAAGGTGCGGGAAATCGGGATGAACTTCTGATCTCCTCTGCCAATTCCTCAGCGGTGCCGACCGGATTCTCCGGAATATAGGCCTTCTTATGGCGTAAGCCTAAGTTATAGGAGCAGTTCAGCATGCCGCAATAGGCATCGCCCCGGCCATTCATCAGATTGCCGTCACCTTCGGCGGAAGCACAGTACATGATCGGACCATCCCACTTGTCGGCGATGATCGTCTCTGGGGTCTCCGGACCGAAGTTGCCTAAGAAGACCACCAGGGCGTTGACCCCGGCCTTCTTGACATCCGCGATGGCTTTCAGGACATCCAGCTCATTCTCGACGATGACCTTCGAATCATAAAGACCCTTGCCATAGGCAGCTACGATGGCTTCTCTTCTTTTCTCAGACAGCGAAGCCGGGAAGCAGGAACGGCTGACAGCGACAATCCCTAATTTGACTTCCGGAATGTTCTCCATAGTTTTATTCTCCTTTGATATCGTTAGCGATATCGCTATTGGAACCGACCAGACCGACATAGGCACCTTGACTCGCCTCCACCGACTCTCGATGAGCTAACAGCCATTTGTTCTTGGCCCAGAGCAGCTGATTCTCCGGATCGATCGTCTTGATCTTTTTCCGTGGCAGCGGCTCGTTGGTATGCTTGGGTAGGACGACTAAGACCTGGAAGCCCTGCTTCGGCTTAGCCTCACAGGGAGCGTAATGGAGCGTGGTAGCAAAGACTTCGACCAGCACGCCTTTGGGTACGAAGAAGGCTTTGACTTTGGACGTATTCAGTTTTCCATCGACGATCTCCGAACGTTTGGCCAGCAAGAGGATGAAATCCTTCGTTCCCATGTTGATCTCGGAGGAGCGGTGATACTCCAAACAGTTGAGCTTGGTGTTATGGCCGTTGCAGTAACCGACCTGGAGAGGAAGGAAACCGGCAAAGTTCCGGTAAAGCTCATTGCTGAGCCCGACCTTTTCTAAGTCCGGGTCGGAGCCGACATAGACGGTGCCTTCTTTCGGTAAGGGCGTCTTGGCTAAGGCTGACATCATCTCGTTGGTAGAATAGCCTTCTAAGACTCTTCCGTAGTCTTTGAATGACGGATCTGTGACTGGAACGATTTTCATGATTTTTTCCTCCTATTTCAGTTCCCGATATAAGCCTTTGACGGTCGGATAGATCTTGGCGAAACTTTCGTAACGGGTTTGGTAGAGCGCGGATGTCTTCCGGTTCGGAACGATCACTTCCTTGACTTTGATGAGACTGTCCCGGGCGGCCTTGAGATCGGGGTAGATGCCGTCTGCGACTAAGGCCAACATCCCCATCCCGTAAGCTGGACCGTATTCGTCACCGATGATTTTCAGCCGGATATCCAGGATATCGGCCAGCATCTGCCGCCATAACGGCGACTTGCTGCCCCCGCCGGTAAGATAGCTCTTCGCAATCGTTAAGCCCATCTTCTGGGCGGCGACTAAGGAATCCTTCAAGGCAAAGGAGACACCTTCCAGAACCGCCTGAGTGAGATCCTGCCGTCTCGTGTCCATGCTGAGGCCGATAAAGAGACCGCGGGCAGCCGGATCGTTCAGCGGACTTCGTTCGCCCATCAGGTAAGGGAGGAAATAAACCGGGTTGTGACCTAAATCACTCGGAGCAATCAATGCCTGCTCCTGGTTGTAGTCTTTGATCTTCAGGATGCTGTCGTTCAGCCACTTCAGACAGCTGGCTGCCGACAGCATGCAGGCTAAGAGGCAATAGGACTTATTGGCGGAATTGAAAGCGTGGATGGCACCATTGGGATCATAGGCGAATTTATCGGTAGCCATAAAGATGGTTCCCGATGTTCCTAAAGAGATATTGCAGTCGCCGCTGGAGACAGCACCGACACCTAATGCGGCCGCAGCATTGTCAGCTGCTCCCGCCAGGACGAAGACATCTTCCGGAAGCTTCAGCAGCTGACGGACATCTTTTCCGACATTCCCGACGATGTCCTGGGATTCATGGATTTGGGGTAAAAGAGAAGACGTGAGCCCGCAGACCGAGAGCATCTTCTGTGACCATTTTCTGTTCTTGACATCCAACAGCAGGGTTCCGGCGGCATCGGAATAATCCGTCGAGAGTCGGCCGGTGAGCCGATAGACCAAATAGTCCTTCGGCAGCAGGATATGAGCAATCCTGCAAAAGAGATCCGGTTCGTTTTTCTTCATCCACAAAAGCTTCGGAGCGGTAAACCCGGCATAAGCGATATTCCCGGTATTGGCTAAGAGGAACTCTTTGCCAATCTGGTCGTTCAGATAGAGGACTTCCTCTTCCGTCCGTTCATCGTTCCAGAGAATCGCCGGACGGAGGACCTTGCCGTCCTTATCCAGCGCGACTAACCCATGCATCTGACCATCCAGGCTAATGCCTTTGACAAGATGCCTTTCCTCGGGACGGACTAAGTCCGCTAGCCCCTTCACGAAGGCTTTCCACCAATCCTCTGGGTTCTGCTCTGACCAGCCCGGATGCGGAAAAGATAGAGGATACTCTTCATTGACGGAGCGGACCAGCATGCCTTTCTCATCCAACAAAACAAGCTTTAAGGCCGAGGTACCGACATCGCCACCGATATATAGTGCCATTGCTTTTCCTCCTTCAGGATTCCTGATTTCAGCGTTGCTCTTCTTGACTCTTATTCTACCCTTTTGGGTTGGCCTGTCCGTAATAAGCGTTCTTGCCGTGCTTGCGGTGATAATGTTTGTCTAGCAGGTTCTGGTCCACCCGTTTGACGGAAGGATTGAGGATTTCCGTGGCGATGGCCATTTGGGCATCGGCTTCCAGGATCTGGGCATTCTCAACGGCCTTCTCCGGAGTTGTTCCCCAGGTGAAGGGACCATGGTTCTTCACCAGGACCGCCGGAATCGCTAACGGATCCTTGCCCTGGAAAGTCTCGATGATCACCTTTCCGGTATTCAGCTCATAGTCCTGTTCGATTTCCGCTTTCGACAGACTCCGGGTCACCGGAACATCCCCATAGAACGCATCGGCGTGGGTTGTTCCGTAAGCGGTAATCGGCCTGCCCGCCTGAGCAAAGGCCACGGCATTGAAGGAATGCGTGTGGCAGATGCCGCCTAGGGTCGGAAAAGCCTTGTAGAGAGCTAAATGGGTCGGCGTGTCCGAGGAAGGATTCAGGGTTCCTTCGATAACCGTTCCGTCAAGATCCACCACGACCATATCCTGCCAGCGCATCTTCTGATAATCCACGCCGGACGGCTTGATGACGACCAACCCCTTCTTCCGGTCAATCGCAGAGACATTGCCCCAGGTGAGAATCACTAAGCCGTTTCGGACTAAATCCAGATTGGCTTGGCAGACCCGCCTTTTGAGATCATCCAGCGAGGAGTCAGCTTTTTCTTTAGCTACCGCTGTTCTTTCAACTGCTAACGTATGCGGATAGTTCGCCATGAACGTATCAAAGCTGCCTGCTTGATTGCCGGGAGAGAAGGATTCGGCCGGAGCGTGAGCAAAGACGGCCCGATTGAGATAATCCTCGAGTCCTTCGTCTTTTTTCTTCCAAGGCAGATAGGAGGCGAGTAAAGCCATGCCCCACGGGCCGCCTTCGCCGGCCGTCTTCAATAACGTGATATTGCTTCGTAACGCCGCGGCCATGACGGCCGGTCCGACGCTTTTGACGGTAAAGAAACCGCCTTGGCCAGCCATCTGAGTCGCCGTGATGCCTTCGTCTTTCAGAATGTCCATCCCTAAGCGGAGCGTGGCTAACGAAGTATAAAGCTGTGCTCGCATGAAATTGGGAAGCGTCATCGAATCACTGAAATGATGCATGAACAAGGCTTGGCCGTCGGGGATGCCGGTGATGGCTTCGCCGGAGAGATAATTCGAAGCCTCTAAGCCGCCGACGTTCTCATCCGCCTTCAGACTGGTTTCGTAAAGATTCTGATAAAGAGTGTTTTTATCGACGTTGGCACCATTGGCTTTCAGCACCTGGTCAAAAAGGCTGACCCAGTGATCCAGCTCGCCACAGCAGTTGTTGGCATGGACCATCGCCGTCTCTCTGCCTTCCGGGGTCGTGACGATATCAATCTCCTGATGAAGCTTGTTCAGAGGCTTATCCAGGACAACCATGGCAAAAACCGACGTTCCGGCCGAGACATTGCCGGTTAAGGGAGCCAAGGCATTGGTGGCAGCCATGCCCGTCTCGGCATCGCCTTCCGGCGGACAGAAAGGAATGCCCGCCTGAAGGTGACCCGATGGATCAAGAAGGTCTGCGCCTTCTTGGGTTAAAACGCCAGCACTTTGACCGGCTTTGACAATCTTAGGAAGCAAGGTAGCAATCGGCTTCGTGAAACCATGGGACTTAGCTAACTCATCAAAGAGCCTTTCTTTGTTGACATCATAGCCTTCCCCATCCGGTCCGATCGGAAACATGCCGGAAGCTTCGCCGATGCCAACCGCTCGGACGCCGGCTAAGAGAGACTGCACATAGACAGCCAAGGTCGTCAGGTATGACACCTGAGAGACGTGCTTTTCACCGTTAAGAATCGCCTGATAGAAATGGGCAATCGACCAGCGCTGCGGGATATTGAACTGGAAGAGCTGACTCAGTTCTTCCGCAGCCGGAGCGGTGATGGTGTTGCGCCAGGTCCTGAAAGGAACCAATAGCTGGCCTTCCTGGTCAAAGGGCATATAGCCATGCATCATTCCCGACAGGCCGATAGCCTTTGTCTTTTCAAGAAAAATTCCGTATTTTTTCCGGATGTCAGCACTGAGTGAGGCATAGCAGGCTTGGAGCCCTTCGACGATCTGTTTCAAAGAGTAAGACCAGATGCCCTGGTCGAGTTGGTTTTCCCAAGCAAAGGAGCCGCTGGCCAGAGGCGTCGCATGCTTATCGATTAAGCAGGCTTTGATCCGCGTAGATCCGAATTCCAGACCGAGGACGGTCTTTCCGGACTGAATGGTCTCTTGAATGCTTTCCATAACGTAAGCTCCCTATAAACCCACCTTATCTAGGTTGTTATCATTATAAAATGGAAGCGATTTCATTGAATATCCATAGGCGTCCTAAGAAATATTGATTTTGTTCGCTTATGTTGCTATATTCAATATAAGGAGTACCTATGGAATCTTACTTTGATTTTGCGGAATTAGAGAAAAGAATCAAAGACTTCTACACGATTTCCCATATCCGGGTCGCGGTCTTTGACCTGGACTTCAAAGAAATCTGTGACTACCCGAAGGAACGGGCTCCTATCTGTGCCCTGTTGCGACAGAAGGAAGCCTGCGACAAAGACTGCAAGGAATGCGACCGTCTCCATATGATGAAGGCTGCCAAGATGAAAGACCCCTATCTCTATGTCTGCCATGCCGGGTTGTATGAGATCATCTCTCCCATCATCTTCTCCGGGCAGCTGATCGGTTATCTTTTCTTTGCCCATATTCTCAATTATCCTTCTCACAAAGCAGCTTGGGATGCCATTAAGAAAGCGGCGGAACAATACCACGTCGATATCAAGACAGCTAAAAACGATATTTCGGCCATGCCGCTTTTCGATGCCAAATACCTCCAGGCAGCCTCCAGCCTTCTTCAGGCGGCTGCCAGCTATCTCTGCTTTGCCCGTATCGCTTATCTCCGCTATGAAGACCTGCCGGCCAGGATCGATAACTACATCAACGCTAACCTCGATGGGAATCTGACCGCCGTGTCCCTTTGTTCCAAATTTGGTCTGGGACGGACCACCTTGTATGAGATGTCAGCCAAGGTCTACAAGGAAGGCATCGCGGAGCACATCCGAACCCTGAGAATTGCCAAAGCCAAGGAGATCTTCGAGGAAAACCCTGAACTCAAAATCGCGGCCGTCGCCTCAAAGGTCGGCTTTGCCGACTATTCTTACTTCATCGTCGTCTTTAAGCGAATGACCCAAATGACCCCGAAGCAGTACGTGAAGAGCCTGAGCTCAGGTCATTAAAATAACCTGCTTTTTTGAATTCTTCAGATCTTCAGAGCCATGGCGAGAGCGAGTTCGAAGATGTCGTGATGCCGGAACACGTCCTTGCCGCTTCCCATGGTAGCTTTGTCCCATTCCAGGGAATCCAGCTGGTCGACCCCGAAGAAGAACTCATAGAAGTCAAAACCGTAGTAATCCGCAACGGCCTGCATGCCGGCACATTCCATGTCGACGGCAATGCAGCCTTCTTGCTTGCGTTGCTGGATCTCTGACTCCGTCTCCTTATAAAACGCATCCGTTGTCCAGCACTTTCCGGAAAAATAAGGGATGTTGCTGTCTTTAAGGAAAGCCTCGATGAAGCGATGGTTCTTGATTTCAATATAGTCGCCGGCAGGAACATAATGATAGGAGAGCCCCTCATCCCGGTAGGCTGCTGTCGGCACGATGAAAGAAAGGGGGGTGATGGCCTTGTCGAGCCGGCCGGCACTGCCGAAGACAATGAATTTCTTCACCCCGACGAGGTGAGCAGTCACCATTGAATAGGTGCCAGCGAGGGCACTGCCCATCGGTGAGTTGTAAAAGCAGATTTTTTTGCCTTGGTAGGTCAAAACATAGATTGGGGTGTGGCCATTCGTGGAACCCATGTCGGCGACCATTTCGGGATGGTATTCCTCAAGAATCATCCTCGTCAGTTTTTCAGAAAAAGTAACAATGCAGACATCGGCAATGTTCTTGCCCGGCCCATAAACGCTTTGCGGTGACATCTTGCCGTCTTCTTTCCGGTATGAATCGATAATCATGGTTCCTTCTCCTCCTAGAGCAACGTGTCAAAGACTGATGAGCATAGTATACCAAATTACGTTTCCATCGAAGCCACGTTTTTACGAAACCTAAGCCCAGCAATCCGGGACAGATCCATCGGAATGATTTGTTACCTAAAAGGATAAGAAGATACCCTAAGAATTAACCAAAGATAAGATTACCAACTTTCTTCAGCTTTCCCCTCTATCGTATTGCCTATAGCACTTCTTTAGCACTTTATTCCGTATGCTTTTTCTATGATTGCCCTGAAGAATGTCTTACGGTCCTATTACCGTTTCAATCAGGAACCTTTTTATGCCATCAGGGATATTTCCCTGACCATTGAAGATAAGAAGATGACGGCCATCATCGGTAAGAGCGGCTCTGGCAAGACCACTCTTCTCAATGTGATATCCACCATGGATTCTCCCCAAGAAGGAAGTCTTCTGATTGACGGCGTGG
The DNA here is from genome assembly GCA_022647725.1 of Bacilli bacterium. Classification (GTDB taxonomy): domain Bacteria; phylum Bacillota_I; class Bacilli_A; order RFN20; family CAG-288; genus Enterosoma. The sequence continues at coordinate 19,451 of JALCLG010000001.1, read as the reverse complement.
AATATGCCAGCTCCTATCCGACCAACCAAGGCGAATGGCGCCAAGCCAATGCCGGTCTGCTCTTTCAGAGCTCCAATCTTGAGAATTCCCTGACGGTTCTGGAGAATGTCGCCTTCCCGTTGATGCTGACGGGAGTTCGGGCCCATGAACGGAAGAAGAGAGCCATGGCCTTGCTGGTCCGTTTCCATTTGGAGAAGCTCCGTCATCGCCATCCGACCCGTCTCTCCGGCGGGGAGAAACAGCGGATTGCCTTAGCAAGAGCGATGTATCATAACCCGCCGATTCTTTTGGCCGATGAACCGACCGGCAGTCTGAACCAGGAAGACGGCGACCAGATCGTCGATCTGCTGTTCCAGTATGTCCATCATAACCGGACGGTCGTCATGGTGACCCACAATCCGGATTATGCTGAGAAAGCCGACCTGCTGATTCACATTCAGGATGGCAAGGTGATGGTGGACAAAAGGACAGGGACGACACCAGCCCTGTAAAAAGCCCGACAACTGCCAGAAACTAAAAAACACCTGACATTTCTTTGATTTGCCAAGGATTTAAAAGGGATTAGGTGAATCTCAACGAATAAACAACATCTATTGAAGCTTAGCTTTATAGTCGAGTCCCCACAGTTTCATGGAATCCAAAACCGGGGCAAGAGAACGTCCGAGCTCGGTCAAGGAGTATTCGACCTTCGGCGGGACGACAGGGTAAACCTTGCGGGCGATAAGACCATCCTCTTCCATTCCCCGCAGCTGCTGGGTCAGCATCTTCTGGGTGACAGGCGCCAGTGAGCGTTTCAGTTCCGAAAAACGTTTGGTCCCGCTAAGGAGATCCCGGATGATAAGAATGCGCCATTTGTCTGAAATGAAAAGAAGGGTTGTCTGGACTGGGCACGGCGGAAGTTTGTTTTTATTGATCATAGGCCATTAGTTTCCTTTTAGATACTATGGCACTTTTTAGTGCGTTCTTCACTATAAAATACCCTTGGGCTATATTGTACTTGCAATCAAGGAGGATTGCAACATATGAAAAAAACAGATTACGTGCAGACCAATCTGAACAAAGGCTTTGTAAGAACCTATGACTTCGGAACAACGAAGCTTCATTATTACACTGCCAATGACCCTATTGGGGATCAGGTCATTCTTGTTGAAGGAGCGAAAGGCATTGTCTCCATCGAGGCACCTCTTTTTAAGGAGAGCGTTCAGGAACTGAACGCCTTTGTGGCCTCTTTGAAGAAGCCGGTTGTGATTCTTCTTGCCAACCACGTCGCACCGAAGGACTACCTTCCGGATGCTCCCCTCATCACCACCAGAAAGGCCCATGTCGCCCTCACGAGTGGATCGCAGATTGCCCTTTACAATTCCTTCCGCAAGGCATTTGGGAATGCTATTCAGGACGAAGACCGTGAGAACTTCTCTTTCGTCAAGGAAGGCAAAAACATTCTTGAGGGTGTTGAACTCTGCCTCTTAGAGAATCACGACGGCTTCGATGTTGAGATTCCTTCCGTTAACTCCCTTTACCTTCATATGCTGGGACACGATGTCCATAGCATTGTGCCAGGTCTTGAAGGCGCAAAGGCCATGATTGCCGGACTGGAAGGCGCTGAGAGGAAAAACTACGATCTTCTGCTTACCAGCCACTATGAGGCCGAAGATGAGAACGACGTGGCCACGAAGATTGCTTATCTCCGGAAAACCATTGAGATTGCGGCTTCTTCAAATGACCGCGCTTCCTTTACTGCTGCGATGAAGTCGGCATTCCCCAAGTACCAAGGTGACAACTACCTTGGCATCTCTGCTTCCATCTTCTTTGAAAAATAAAGACCCAAAATAGGATACAGGCTCGGCTATGCCGGGCCTTTTCTTATATTCCGGTGGAATGTCCCTTCATTTTCAGTTCCGCTTTTTTGACACTTAACATCCCCGGTATCAATCGTGCTTGTCAGCCAGGTACGGTCGTAGAAGTCTGCTGTTTTCGTGATGGGATAATCCGGGGCGACGCCTTGGTCGATATCGTAATAGGAACCATTGATGACCCGGGAAAGGACACGCTCTGAGGAAATCGTCAGATAGGTTCCGGTAGCACTCACCAGCGGCTGGACGTTGCAGGCGCCGCCACCGGAGTTCTGACCTAACAGGGTGACCTTGCCGGAGTTCTTGAAGAAGGAAGGCACCAAGTTGCCGCTGGAGAAACTGCTCGGGGAGATCAGACAATAAAGGTTCTTATCGGTCAGGGTGTCCTTGTCGTCAAAGACATGATCGAGATTGACATCGGCCCTATAGACCATGGTGCTGACACCCAAGGTGGCGGCACTTTGGAGGCTGACTTCGGCTTCGCCTAAAAACCAAGCCAAGGTAAAGATTGCTGCCCGGCTCTCGCCGCCGGTATTGGCGGAGAGATCCAGGACCACGTTCTTGATGGCGCTGTTACTTGAAATCTGCTGGTGGGCATAGGCCGCGATGCCGAAAGTGTCTTCCGCATCCGCCGTGGGGGCTGTCGTGTAGTAATCCTGGGTTGCTGAGACAAAGGAATCGAAGGTCACATAAGCCGTATCGCCGATGACTTCATAGCTCGGACAGCCCTGCGGGAAGGCCGTTGCCTGAGCGGCTCCGAATTCACCGAAAGCCGCTGCTTTGGCTAAGTACGAAGGACTCCCATAGGTATTCATCCCCGCCTGACGGGAAGGAGTTGCTTCCTTTCCGGCAAAAGGAGAGTTAGCGACAAAATTGCTGTGCATATCGGCTAAGGTGGCATAGGCTAATTTCTCGTAGTCGACATCCTGCTTTACCGGATCCGTTCCTAAGAAATCCGCCTGAAAACCGTTCTGCTGGAAGACCGTATCGAAGGCGGTGATCCCATGCTGCTTCTTCAGACCATAGATATGGTCGAGCGTGAAACAGAGCTCATGGTAAGCAAAGGCTGCCAGGTCACTGCTTACCGCTTTTGTAGGCACCTGGTAATAGACATCGCTGAGGTCACTCATCGAACCGGGGAAAAGAAAAACGGATTGACCGTTGAAAGCCAGCGTCGGCATATAGACGGCAAAGAAGAAATCCGAGGCCGTGGTCAGGGGCAGATAGCCTTTGCCGCCCTGATAATAAAGGTCGATGCCGTAGTCCTTCGGAGTCAGGACCAGTTCATTGCCGGGGCGATAGTAGTCTTTGTCTTTTTGGCGTTGAAGGTATTCCCCCTGGTTGGCGTCATTGAGGTCATCGTCCGTATCGAGGTCGAGTCCGCTTCCCGCGCAAGGCAGCGCCGAGAAAAGATCGTAATCCGAGAAGGTAATCGTGCCGGCGGCAAAATCAAAGCAGCAGGTGGCCTTGTTTTCCCGGGTCAGGGTGATTTTCTTTCCCGATTCCGTTTTGGTTAAGGCATAGGCTAGGTCGCCGGTTTCAGCCATGGATGACTCTAAGAGAGACTTGAGGGTATCCAAGGAGAGATAAGGAATGTCTTTGATGCCTTTGAAGAAGGTGAGATTGATCGTCTTTTTATTGGCCAGGGTGCTCTGATAGAAAGGATAGTCCTGATTTTCCTGCTGAACCGGGCTCGACTTTCCGCAGGCACTTAAGACCAGCGCCAGCAAGAAGGCTACCGATACCATACTTTTTGCTCGTTTCATTGTTTGCTTCCTCGAAACCGCAAAGGTTTCCTGATTCGGACATATAATAGCAAAAAGGATGAAACCAGGATTCTCGTCTTTTGCTCCTCCTTTCGTGTTCAAAAAGCTTTCCTTTGGGGAGGAAAATAAACTTCCTTTGAGGACTTTTCCAAAGCGGTTCTTTTTGTTCGTCATCCTGCATAACCGTCGGTATTGCAAATCTTTAACCAGCCTTTTTTTCAAGCAAACCTTCCCGTTTGCTTCATTGACAGATGAAAGTTAGGCATTTATAATTTTGGCAGAGAGAAGCTTTGCTTTTAGCCTTTGCTATTGGGTTTCTGCTTCTCCGCCCAGAAAGGAATTCTTTATGAAAAAGAAAGGACTTCTCTTCGGTGTCTCTCTTACGGTGATTCTCAGCCTGAGCGGCTGTCAGAAGGCTAAGACCAGTGTCTCCGCCAGTGCGGCTGCAAGCACGTCTCCGAGTGTTGCTCGGAGTGCATCTCCCAGTGCATCCCCGGTTGCTTCCGTCAGTGCTTCGCCTTCCGTCATCAGTGCCTCGGAAAGCACCAGCGTCTCCACTAAGAAAGCTCTCTTTACTGAGAAAGCCTTCGACTCCTATATCGGTGACCCCAAATACAAATATACGGATGTTTCCTATGCCTTTAAAGACGGCCAGGAAGATCTTCCTTTTATCTCTTTGGAAAATGCCAAGACCTTGTTGGGGCATGCTTTGGTCGATGGCCTTGATGACACCACCACCGTTTTGACCTTAACCGCTAACGGCTCTTGCTATACCTTAACGGGGGAAAACGGAGCCGCGATTGTCTTTGACTTTGCCAATCAGACGCTAACCTATCCGGATTTCAATCATTTCTTTTCTGCTGGTCCGCAGATGAATTACCTGGATACTCTCAGCTGGAAATATGAGAAAAACGGGTTTACCTCCTATGTGAAACGAGATCCCGACCATGTCTTCTGCCGGGAGGAGTATTCCAAGACCGTTGACTTCAAATCCTATGACATTCCGCTGATCCTGGATGAAGGCACCCCTTATCTTCCCTTACAGACCCTATCCGATTTTGTCTTCAATCCTTTCGGTCTGCAGCTTCTTTACAACACGAAAGCTGTCTTCCTGGTCGGCAGTAATGACTTAAGTACGTTAAGTGATTTGTTTTACAGTGCTTCTCCCACGAACCGAAGCGAGGCGTTAGCCCGCTTCAACTGCGATGAGCTGGCGGCGAACCTGGATACCTTCTACGGATTGAAAGAGGAGCATGACATCCCTTCGTTTAAGACGATGATCACCCAAAGCGGATTGGAAAAGGATATGTTAAGCACCGACCCTTTGATTTCTTCGACGGCCATCTCCTACCTCTTAAGACAGTATTTCTCTGATTTCCACAGCGGCAACGTGAAGCCGTCCTTCTATGTCGGCAAAGACGTCAAAATTTCACCTGACATCATCAACCCGTATCGGAGCACGGCTCTTGAAGAGATGAATGCCTATAGAACGGAACGGGCAAAGGTCTATCCGGATGGGGTGCCTTCCTATGAGGAGTTCGGGACAAATAAAGATACCGCCTTTGTCACCTTTGACCACTTTGCCTCGGCCACGCAGGATTACTACACCAAAGCGGCTACCCTGGATTCGACCGATACCTTCGGTGTCATCGAATATGCCCATTCCCAGATCTTCCGCACGGGCAGCAACGTCAAGAATGTGGTGATTGATTTATCCTGCAATGGTGGCGGTGCCGTGGATGCAGCTATCTATCTCAATGGCTGGGTGTTAGCCAATAACTACCTTCCGATGGAGAATACTCTCACCGGCTTCAAAGCCATGAATACCTATCAATCGGATGTGAACATGGATCACGTCTTCGATGAGAATGACCGCATCTCGGATAAGAACATCTTCATCCTTACCTCGCCGGCCAGCTTCTCCTGCGGAAACCTGGTGCCGGCAGTCTTAAGATCCACCAACAAAGTAACCCTCCTCGGGCGAGCCTCCGGCGGCGGAACCTGTGTTGTTTATCCTTCTTGTTCGGCCGATGGCACTACCTTCCAGTTCTCCGGACCGATGAAGCTATGCACCGTCAAGAACGGTACCTTCTACAGCGTTGACCAAGGCGTCAGCCCCGATTATGTGATTGAGAAGAAAGCTGACTTCTATCAGCGGGAAGCCCTGGCTGAATATATCGACACTCTCCTTTGATAAAGAAAAATCGTTAAGGCCGTTTCTGAAGTCAAACTACGAAGGTAAAGCTGATTGTCTTAATTCAATAAAAAGCAAAAAAAGGTATCTCTTTTAACTTATCTGTCGTCCGTTTTTCTGGCCTTTGATAGCCACAAGTGGCGCAGATTTCACCCATGTCAATATAAGAAAAAGACCCGATTTTCGACGGGTCTTTTGTTTTCTGGTGCGGTCGGCAGGAGTTGAACCTGTATGCCTTGCGGCAAAGGATCCTAAGTCTTAGTGTCAGTCCGGAAGGGTGAACCGTTCTTACCTCTCGTAATCGGCGATATCCGTCCTCAAATACATCGAACCATGTGGCAATTTTCCGAGGTATTGATTTTTCTTCAATCACACCGATATTGACAGGGTAAATAATTTAACAACCACTTACCCACCTTCGAAAAAGAGGAAAAGGAAGCTTCCATCTTTTCAATTTGTATTTACGACTGATAAATAAAAAGCCGATGAAATTGCTGTATCCTAATGAACGAATCAGGGAACCTGTTCCTCAATCTTTTAGGCATCCGATTGGAATGATTTTTACCCCTTTTTCTTCATAGGCCAATTTTCCTCCGGTGATGACCAAAAGCAAATCCGGTTCGCGAATCGTCAGTCCTTTTTTTTCAGCATTGGCTTTCTGAATCAGTCCCTTTAAGGTGAGCAGGTTATTGACCCCATCCTCAATTTCCCGTGATCCCAGTTTGATTTCCGTCAGGGCATAACGGCCATCTTCAAGATGAAGCACCCCATCCACTTCCAAGTTAAAACGATCATGATAATGCTCAAAGGAGCCACCCAGTGCCGAAGAATATACCAGCATGTCACGAAAGACAAGGGCTTCAAAAATATGTCCAAAGAGATCAAAATCCGAAAGAAAATAATCGGGAGAAAGGCCCAAGGCAGCAATGGCGATGGAAGGGTCGACAAACAAATGCTTTTTCGGAGCACGCAAGGATTTCTCGCTCCGGATCTGCGGACACCAGGCATCCACATCTTTGATGACAAAAAGTTCCTTTAATTTTTCAACATAGTCATCGAAAGTAGGTTCCGAGAGAGAATAATAACTCGCGGCATCCTGATAGAGAACGTTTTTCTTACAGAGAGTTCCAATGTTTCGGGCATACGATTTTAAAATCGCCTTGGTAATCTCGGGGTTCCGTTCGACACCATCAATTGAGGAAATATCTTTACTGTATATCTGCTTATAGGCGTCCTTAGCAATCAAAAGTTTTGCGGAGGGATTGGCGATGGAAAGGGTCTTAGGCCAACCGCCTCTGGAGGCAGCATAGAAAAGCTCCGAAACCGTGAGGGGACTCTCCTTGCCAGCAACGCTCTCCGTTCCTTCAAAAAGCTTCCTTAGGGAAATCGACCCATTGCTTTCGTCGGTTTCAAAAAGTGACATTGGCTGCATCTCAACCGTCGAAATACGCTGAGTTCCTGTGTGGGGCGTAAGAACCTTTTTTGAAGTTGATCCCGTCAGAAAATAAGCACCATGTTCATCCTCATTGTCATCGCAAGATTGACGGACGGCACCCCAGATCTTCGGTGCATCCTGCCATTCATCGAATAGAATGGGCTTTGGGAAAGCAAAGAAGGCGGAAGGTTCACTGGATGCCAATTTGAGATAGGAATCCCGGCGGTCTTCATCCTGAAAAGCGATGACCGAACGGCATCGTTCTTTCGCCGTCCTCGTTTTTCCGCATCCTTTCGGACCAACGAGTTGAATCGCACCGAAAGCCTGTGTTCTCAGATCCAAATCTTGGTCGATAATCCGCTTTTTGTAATCCATTGGTTTCTCCTTAGCATTATTATAACCGCCATTTAACCATTAATCAATGTATTGCTTTTGTTTTTCTTCGTATATAGTTTTGTATTTTCTTCGCTATTTGATTTATAATATCTTCGCTTTTTTTAAAGAGACTGCAAAAATTTCAAATAAAGACGAAAAAGGGAGAAGAGGAAAAAGTCTTGAACCCTTTTTACAGAATATCCGCCTAAAATCACGCCTAAACAAAAAAGAGCCTGCTATTAGGCTCTTTTTTAAATCTGGTGCGGTCGGCAGGAGTTGAACCTGTATGCCTTGCGGCATGGGATCCTAAGTCCCTAAGTCTTTTTCGAACGCCTTGGAAGGACTGGCAACCTCTTACCGGAAAGTCCCGAGATTGACTCATTTCTCCTCTTTCTCCGCCTGAACCTGTGAGAACCCATCGAACGAGGTGGGAATCCCTTTTACCGAATGCGGACGGAATGCGGACAAGTCCGCTTCCCGAGGACGAAGCCTTCTGAACGCCTCGGAACGACCTACCTGATGGGCGGAATCCCACCTTTGGAACAGCCTCCTGTTCCTTGGCTCCAATATAGGTCTCGTTAACAGCAAAAGCAAGACAAAAATAGGAAGAAATCCCGATGCCGTCTAGCCTTTCTTCCTGTGTCCGCACTTTGCCCCGTCCGCACTTGGGTCGTCTTTACCCATAAGAACTGACCATGGTGGACGCCCAATTGCGCTAACACGTTGGACTTTTAGAATAAAGATTTTTCAAAAAGATCAGCAAAAAGAAAGGCCGCTTTTTAATGCGGCCCGATAGAGATTGTTCCAAAATTTTCTAAATTGGCTCGGCGACTATTTTTCAGAAGTAGAATAGCTCCTCGAACTTCTTGTCAAGAGCGACGCAAAGGACCAAGGCCAGCTTGGCGGTTGGGTAGAACTGCCCGGTTTCGATCGAGCTGATGGTGTTGCGGGAGACGCCGACGAGGTCGGCCAATTCTTGCTGGCTTAGGTTTTTCGCGGTGCGGGCTTCCTTCAGATGGTTTTTGAGTACGAGTTTCTCGTCCATGGTTTGCTCCTCAACGATAGAGTTCAACGAAGAAGAAAACAAGAAGGATGATGGCGCAGGCTCCGAAGAAGATGCTCAGGAGAAGCTCGTGGGTTTGTTTCAGTTTGCAATACTTATAGACGAAGATGATGGCTTCATAAGCCGTGTAGGCCCCATACATGCCCGTGCCCATTTCCCAGTTGCCAATTTTGGCGGCGTAGCAACAATAGATGACGGAAATCAGGCAAATAAAGGCAACTGAGGCGATAGCCGTTCCCCGGTCCACGACGGGCTTCTCTTGGGGGTCTCTGCCCTTATTCTCCTTGCGGCTCTCGGCCAAAATATCTTCTTTTTCCATGAACGTTGCCTCCATTGATATGCCAAGTTTTATTGGCAACACCATCATCATAGCCATGCCAAGTTTTATTGTCAATAGGTTTAGCTATAAGATTTCTGATCAAATATCATGAAAAATTGAATTAAGCGGTCCTTATTTGCACCTCCATCAAAGACTCGGCAGCATTATAGAAGATCATCCAAACCACGGAAGATAACCACTGTCCTTTTGAATCCCGAATTTCTTCTTCATTGCCTACCACCGCCACACCGTCCTGATCCAAATTTCTCCCCAGAGCCTTCTCATTCCCTCAAAGGTTCAATAAGAGGGTCTCCAAAGAAAGCCTCCCTACCCGGGTTGACCTTTCTTCTTCGTCTTCTGCTAGAACTTCTTCATTCATGTCATTTGACCTCATTCACTAATATAAACCCTGTTTTTTTAGCTTCTTCAAATGTCTCTCATTTGTCTCAATAAAGTACTTGCAAATTATTAGACGGCCAAAAAAGCGCCCTATATTTAGGCGGGTTAGGGGGACGGACCCCGTAACCCTTTTCTTTATATTACTTTGTAATATAAGATTCGCCTCTTTTGGAAATCACGGAAAAGCCCGAAACCACCACCCACCCCTACGCACCACCCCCAAAAATCACCCCCCAGAAAATCAGTCAAAAACGAAGACGCAAAAATCTGGTTTGCTCAAAAGCCTCTCATTGCGAATTCTTCAGGAGCGGGAACTCGCCACCAAAGAGGATTTCAGCAAGGCTTTCAGGGCTTTTATCAAAACCGCTTTTCACCCATTCCGAATAGACCCGGAAAAGGCCTGCCCCGACAAAGGCCCACCGGAGACGTTCTTCTTCTTTGAGATGGTTAAAAACGAAGCCTCGTTCGAATTCAGCCCCGACAATGTCCAAGCAGCCCGCCTTCTCGAAAAGCAAGCCGATATCCTTGTAATCCAAAAGATGGTGAAAAAGGATGATGACACTTTCGCGCGAATGCTCGAAGTTGAATCGGTTTCCCTCATCCGAGAGATAGCGGGCCGTGATGTCCCTCACCTTTGAGGCCAAAGGGGCTTCAGGCGAATCGAAATAGCGGTAAAAGGAGGCACGGGAAAAGCCAGCTTCGGCACAGATCTCGGAAACGCTGACTTTGCTGAGTGGTTTCTTTTTGATCAGAGCGAAGGCTGCATCCTCAAAGCAATGCTTTGCGAAGTCAATGTGGTCGTTTTTTCTCATGAGTTTGCACTTTCTTTCATTTGTCTCAATTTGGTTTGCATTTGTTGCTTAATAAGACACCTGTAAACTAGAATAACACTGAGAGAGGTCTATTAGCAATGGAGAACCAAAACAAACCTGAAACCGCAGCGGAGCCGACCAAGCTCCCCGCCAAAAAGAAACACAAAAAATGGCCTTGGATCGTCTTGGCATCCGTTGTCGGCGCGAATGTCATCCTTCTCTCGACCTGCGCCTTGATTCTCAAAAACGCAAAAAACGTCCCTAACAACTACTGGAACCAGCAAATCACTGGCGGCCCGATCGAGAAAAAATACGCTCCGCTAGGTTCTTTTGAGGTCGCCTCGAAAGAGTACGCTCAAGAGAAAGTGGATGGCAAAGAAAAGCATTTCAAATTCTTCCACCCGAAGGCCACGGGCAAATATCCCCTCGTCGTCATGGTCAACGGTACCGGGGTCCCTTACCAACAGTACGAGCAAGTATTCGAGCACCTCGCTTCTTGGGGTTATGCTGTCGTCGGCGATGACTACGACCAAAGCTGGGATGGCGTCTACCCCGACAAAGCCCTTTCGTTCGCTTTGTCCAATGGCGAGACCTCCCCTTGGGTCGATGAAAAGAAAATCGCCATCGGCGGTCATTCGCAGGGCGGCGAGGGTACCTTCAATGCCGCAATCGACTTTGCCAATTCCCCAGAAATACAAATGTCTGTTCGCGTTAAGCGCGACCAACCAGGAACTGGCGCTCAGCCTCGGCTGGGGCCACAAGCTTGGAAGCGACGGGAAAGCGGCCTCAGATTCGTATGCCTACGATCTCAGTAAGATTTCCTGCCCCGCCTTGATGTTCGCTGAAACGGGCAATTTCGATACGCAAACGGTCTTGCCTTTGGAAAAGCTCAAAGAGAACTACAGTTAGATTCCGAACGGCATCCCGACAGTTATGGCTCGCCGGGGCGACAATGTGGACCATGGCGAAATGCTTTGGCGGAGTGACCCCTACGTGGTCGCTTGGCTCGAGTATTGGCTTAAGGGCGATGAAGAGGCCGGCAAGGCCTTCTTCGGCAGTGATTGCGAACTCGCGAAGAACGTCCATTGGCAGGATTATGCCTCCAGACAGTAAAATGGCGAACGAAAACAGAAACGTCGATTGGTCGACTTATGACCGCATCTCGCCGACGAACATCCCCATCGAAAAGGGGAATGCCGTCCCCTTCCGCGGAATCATCATCGGCCACCGGAAATACCTCGGGATCATCGATTACGTGGGCATGCCGCTTTTCGTCGCCCTCCTCGTCGCCCTCATCCCCGCCTACGCCAAAGCCTGGTGCGACAAATTGCCTTCCGATGCCTGGAGGTGGGCCGTCAGCGTCTTTTTCTCCTTATTGGGTCTCGTCGCGGCCTATTTCACCTTCCGCTGGATCTATGGGGCCAAGAAAGCCAACGATGAGGCCGGAACCGCCAACATCTACCTCAACCTCGAGGAACGCTCGCTTGGCATCCGCGACAGCGCGTCGAAAGGCATCATCATCCCGCTCGAGAAAATCCAAAAGGTCGGACTTTTCCGTCTTTTCTCGCTCCAGATCGGAGCCTTGTCCTTCAAGCTCTACGCGAGGCTGATCATCACGTGGAACGACGGGGGCAAGAGAAGGACTAACATCGTCCATTTTATGGACGACCCGGAAAGCAGCCTCCACGCGATCAACGACATCCTGCACGAGCCAATCGAATGACAAAATGGAATTTTTACCCGATTCATAAGAAAGAGGCCGCCTTTCTGAGCGGTCTCTCTTTCGTGTGTACTATTTCATTTCCGGATTACGATTAGGTTGCCCTTTCCCTTCGTCTAAAGCGCCGGAGATCTTCGCGAGCGTCTTGACGTTCTGGGTGTCGTCGAAGTGGGCGTAGATTCCTTCGGTCGTGGTGATTTCGGAATGGCCAAGCCACTTCTGGATGTCCTCCATTGGCACTCCCTCGTGCCTGAGCAGGGTCGCACAAGAAAGGTGAAAATCGTGGAAGCAAAACTTCGTTATCTCGTTGTCTTTAAGCAGTTTTCCGCAGGGAGTACCTTTCCTAAACTCCTAGATTGTCAATCCTGAATGGCTTAAACTTCATAGCCGTGCTTTCCCGAAGATTCTTTGAAAAGAGGTCAAAAGAAAAAGACCCGGTCTCCACCGAGTCTTCTGTTTTCTGGTGCGGTCGGCAGGAGTTGAACCTGTATGCCTTGCGGCATGGGATCCTAAGGGCTCGTTTCTCCGCTTTGTCCGCCTGAACCTGTGGGAACGCCTCGAACGAGGTGGGAATCCCATTTTCCGGTGTTTTGCGGACCGAATGCGGACGGAATGCGGACAAGTCCGTTTCCCGAGACCGAAGCCTTTTGAACGCTTCGGAACAACCTACCTGATGGGCGGAATCCCACCTTTGGAACAGCCTCCTGTTCCTTGGCTCCAATATAGGTCTCGTTAACAGCAAAAGCAAGACAAAAATCGCAAGAAATTCCGATGCCGTCTAGCCTTTCTTCCTTCGTCCGCACTTTGCCACGTCCGCGCTTGTTTTGGTTTCGCCCATAAGCGCTGGAGATAGCGGTCGCCTAATTGCGCGAACACGTTGGATTTCTTAGAAAACTGTTTGCTGAAGCATTCTCTTATGAAGAGCCAAATCAGGACAGTGCGTTTTTCAGTTTCTGGAACAGGATCTTCTTTCTCTCCAAGATGAACTTCTGGAAATCGATAGTCTCGAGGCTGGTGCCCTCGGGGACGTTCAGGTCATCGGCGGTCCTCTTCTGCTCCGTGGCCCAATCCTTTAGGAGGGCGGTGCCTTTGCTCTTGTTCTCGATTTCGGAAAGGAGCTGAAGGTTCAGAACGCTGTTCCAGTTCTCCGGGTTCCGGCAGAAATCCTGCTGGTCAGGAGGGAAGCCGATTTGGGCGAATTTGTCCGCGTCTTGGAAAAGCGTCTTCGGATGCATGTGGTCCTGGGCTATGTTCTTCCCGTGGCGCAGGACGACCTCGGGGTAAAGAAGATACAGTACAAGGCTTCCGTTGATGGATTGGTACTGCTCGGTAAGGAAGCCGTTGATAATGTCGTCGTCAAACGAATAGTTCTTGTCGGTATTCCCCTTGAATCCGGCGATTATTTCATCGAGCGGGAAATACATTGGCTTGGACTTCGTCTTCAAAATCTCTCGGATGCTTCTCAAAATGCTGTCCGATGTGCCGCCGAAGATGCCCTTTAGGAGCGAGAGCGAGAGCCATTTGGCGATACGCTCCTTATCCTCGGCCGGGTAGTTGTCCTTGACGATGCTCTCAGACAGGCCGTTCTTATAGATGTAATAAGCGATCGGGATTATCGCGTTTTTTGCTCTCAACAGCGAGTCGTTGAAGCCGAGGTCTTCCAAAAGATGGAAGGTCGAAACGAGAGCGTTGCGCACATCCAGCCACTTCTCCTCGAAGACGCTCACGTTGTCGCGGCCAAAATTCTGGATTTTGAATCGAACGTCGACGTCGGAAAGCACCAAGAGGCTTTTCAGGATGAGGTCCTGCGAGATGTCGAAGCCGGGGTTCCCGAAGGTGTAGACTTCGTCCTTCACCTTCTTCATCTCCTCGCGGGCGTCGAATTTCGTCCAGTTCGCGGAAGCTATGGACATGAGAAGGTCTGAGAAGGAAAGCGGGGTTCCGCCGCTGTTGGTTCTTAGAAAAACGTCGAGGACCTTGTCTTGGTCTTGCTCTTTTTCCTGATAGAAGTTGATGAGCTCATCCTTGTTGATTTTCGTGAAGAGCCGGATCAGGGTCTCTTGGGCAAACTCGTTGCCTCCGAGCCCGTGGGCAAAAAGATATTTAAAGACGTCGTTCTCCTCCCGGAAAGTCCTCGGGTCGGTGATCTCCCCTACCCTGAACCAATAATGGGCGCCGTCCGCGTCGTTCTTCAAATCTTCGTTGGAAAGGAAACGCAAATCGTACCGCTTTTCATTGTCGATGGATGAATCCACGGGCTTTGCGAGATCAAGGTAGAGCTTCCTCGTTGGCATCGCTTCCTCGGTCGCTGTCTTCGGCCACCATTTGTTCGGCTTTTTGTACCGATAGGTTCCGTTGAGGCCGATGTATAGGCTGGTTAGTCTTTGCTGGCCGTCGATGACGGCGTCGAATGGAAGCGGAAGCATCTTTACTGGGGCTTCGGGGTTATCCTCCGCGAATTTGTCGATGTAGTCGCAAATAAAAGAATAGAACTTGTAGTTTTGCTGGATATTCGGGTCGGTTATCTGCCACAGCATGAAAGAGTTTATGGGGTAATTGCGAATAATGCTGTCGAAAAGCATCTCGATTTGCTCCGGGCGCCAAACAAACTGCCTCTGGATTGCCGGAAGGACAAACTTGTTGGAAGCGATCTTTTCCATCGCTTCTTTGACCGTCATTGGATAATATGTGCTCATTTTTGCCTCTGATAATTGAAACGGCTGCCTACTAGGGAAAGACTAGCATTTAATAGTTTATCAAAAAAAGGCAGTTAATCCTCAATATTTTCCTTTTTTAACAACAAACCGTTCGAAAACGAAATTATTGAGAAAGACCGCCGTTTAATCGCATCGCCCAATCATTTGAAAGAAAGGGACATCACTCCCTTTCGCGCATCCGGAAATCGTTAGAGCAAACATGAAGGCAAGTGGAAGAAAACGGTTGATTTTCGATTTTATCCCCCGGCCTCCTTTTCCTGAATAGTATACCAAATTCAGCATCGTATCCGCGTATAAAAAGACCGCCCGTCATCCGAGCGGCCTTCGTTCATTTCATCTCGCCTTGGCTTGGCTTCCCGTCCAGTGCCCCGGAAATCTTCGCGAGTGTCTTGACGTTCTGGGTATCGTCGAAGTGGGCGTAGATCCCTTCGGTCGTGGTGATTTCGGAATGGCCTAGCCACTTCTGGATGTCCTCCATCGGCACACCCTCGTGCCTGAGCAGGGTCGCGCAGGAATGGCGGAGGTCGTGGAAGCGGATCTTCGCCATCCCGTTGTCCTCAAGCAGCTTCCGGAAGTTTGCCGTCACCCAGTTCGGCCTCACCAGGTCCCCGTTCTCGAAGACATAGATATAGTCATCGAACTGATGGTTGTATCGGCTGCCGAACAGCTCCTTCATCTTGTCCTGCTTCACTTTCATCTCGAGGAGCTTGTCAGAAATGAAATCGCTAAGCGGGAGGGTTCGGAAGGAGCTCTTTGTTTTGGTCGTGTCCCGAAGGACGAGCATCTGCTTGCCGTTCACAACGCACTCCCCGACCGTGTGCTTAATCGTGATGGTCTTGTACTGGAAGTCGATGGCGTCCCATTTTAGGCCGCACACCTCTTCACGTCTCAAGCCATAGTAAGCACCCATCAATACGGCAAATTCCATATTCGTTCCCTTCGCCGCTTCGAAGAGCCGCTGAAGCTCATCTTCGTTGTAAACGCTGGCCTTGAAGAGCCCCTTCTTCGGCTTTTCGACTCTATCGGCGACGTTGTTGACGACGAATCCCCGCTTGAAGGCATACTGCAAAGCGCATCGGATCGTGCCGTGGTAATGCCTGCACGTGTTGCTACTCGTTCCGGCGGCCATTCTCTCACGGTAGAAAGCCTCCAAATCCTCGGGCTGGATTCCGCTAAGTGTAATATGCTGGGCGTCAAACCATGGGGCGATGATATGAAAGACGTTGCTTCTAAGGGATGCCTGGCTATTTAGTTCGATCGAGTCTTTGTGGATGTTGAACCACATCTTGAGAAAGGTGCCGAATAGAACTTTTCTGCCATGCTTGAGAGCGGACATCAAATCGCCGATTTCCTTTTCAGGCATATTTGGGGTCGGAAGCGAGGTAATCGGTCTGCCAACTGGCTTTCTTTGCGAGACTCCTTGGCGGTCGATTCTCCACGAATCGCTGAAAGTGTAGAGGCCAAGCGATGACAGAAGATGGTTCGTCGAGGCTAAATCGTTAGGATCGAATCCGCCTGGCTTTTCCATTTCCGCAAGAAGCTCTTCCGCTTTCCGCTTGTCGTGTTCCCGGACTTTGAGTTTAAGCGGAATCCACTTCTCCCTGCGGATGTGATCGATGTCTTTGTAGGAGAAAACGGCATAGTATTCGCCGTGTTTCTCTCTGAGGTTTCCTTTCATGATTAGGCCCCCAGTTCAAGACCGCCCTTGTAGCCTCCAGCCTTATGGGGCGGAATGGCAACAATGACCGTGGTGCTGTCCAGTTTCTTCTGAGGTTCAAATTCGCTTGCCGGGATGGGATTGTCCGGCAACTGTGCCGAAGCGGCCACTTCAACAACGGCGGGCTTTGCTTCTTCGTATCCGATAAGTTCGAGGACATCTTTCTTGAGGAAAAGCCTCAGACTATTGAATTTGAAGCTCTTGATTTCCCCTTTGCTGGCCATTCCGTAAATCAGTCGGGTCGAAACCCCGAGAAGAGAGGCCAGCTCCTGAACGGAGACGACATCGCCTAATTCAGCGATTGTGACTCTCTTTTTATCTTTGTTTTCCATAATGATGTCCTCCTTTGGCTATAAGCCGAGCGCCTCAATGGCGTTGTATGATGCGACCACGTACCATCTTTCGTCTTTGTCTCGGTTCAGATCGGCGTTGACTGCGCGTTCTTTCTCGATCCCGAGGCGGTATGAGAAGACGTGGAAGGCCAGCTCGGCCTCCAGGCTTTGGACGGAGCGTAGATGGGGCAGTCCCATCCTTCTCCAAGATTCATCGACGTAGGCGGCAATCTCGAATCGCTCTTCCCTGTCGAATCTCTGGCAGTCCATCACCCGGGCGGCATCGGGAAGGAACACAATCTCGCATTCCTTCCCGTCCCGGAGCGCCGAGCCCTCGTAGAGGCCCCCGCTATGCCCCATCGTGGAAACGTCGATGGCGTTTCGGATGAAGAACGTAGCGGAGAAAGCGAGGATTTGGACTATCAGGTAGGAGATGAGGGCCTTACATCTCGGCTTGGTGGCTCTTCTCATAGTCGTAGCGTCGCTTGGCGATGTCGCCCTGTGTGAAGAAGCCGTAGTAGCCGTCGGGTCTCGGGAACCCGAGTTTGGTGTATTCCTCGTCGAGCCCCTGCTGGAGGTCTTTGAGGCCGTCCTTGAGGTGCCCGCATTCGAAGTAACGCCACTTGCCGTCTTTGCCGAACACGTAGCAGTATTCGATCCAGGACGAAGGGTCGTCGAGGTCCTCGAGCTTGACGGTTTGAGCCTCCTGGCCCTTTTCCCCTCTGTCTCGGCCATAGAAGACCGTGACGTCGGGCTGGCGGTCGTCGAAGGTGTGGGGTTTCGACGGGTCCGGTTCGATGATGGGGTTGAGGCAGCTCATGTTGCCCAGCGAGAGGAGTTTGTCCACGCGCTCTTTGGTGTTGTAATGGTCGATCAGCATCGCCCCGTTGTAGGTGAGGTAGCCGTCGCAATGGCAGTAGCTGCCGGTGATGGTGCCGTCCTCGTTTTCCTTGCAGATGTAGCTTCTAGTGCTCATTTATGAGTCTCCTTTCAGAACGTGTAGCCGGTCGTGTCGGCGGCGATGCCGGTGACGGCGATGGCGCCAAGCGTCAGTCCGAACGACTTCGAGTACGTCTTGCCGGCGACGGAGCAAGACCAGTCGATGATCGGATTCGATCCGTCGAATTCGGCCGAGAACTTCGCTGAAGCGATGCCCGACAGCTTATAGGACTGGTTGAACGTCGAGTAAACAGGGCCTTGCGCCCCGATGCCGGTCTGGACTTTCCACGTGTAGTCGTAGTGAACCGACGAAAGGAACGAAGCCATCGAGAACGCCGTGGAGAAGAACGAGGCACAGTCAGCATCGGCGAGGCCGTAATACGTTTCGTTCGTCCGCTCCCCCGCCGTTCCGCCGAGGGCGCTGAGCGAATTTTTGGCCCAAGTGACGAAAGCAGGGTTCCATTTGTAAGCGACGCCGCTCACGGATTTGTCGAAGGTCTTGGTCCCGCCGGTCGTGGTGACGGTCGGCGTGATCGCCGGGACTTTCCCGTCGGAGATCGCGATCGAGTCGGGGATGGTGACGGAGACCCGCTCGGTGAAGTCAAACGTGATCTCGGCCTTGACGGTCGGGGCAGATGCCGCGTAGATGGTCGCGACTACCTGCTTGGTGAAGGCCGCCTTACAGTGGACGGTAACCTTCTGGGCGGAGGCGTCTTGGTCGAGCGACACCACCGTGTCAGGGACTTCGCTGCCGTCCGAATAGGCCAGCCTCGCCATGATTTGGTCGGTGTAGATGGCCGGGGTCACCGTGTAGGTGATCTCGTAGGAGCCGTAGGCATCGGCGGCATTGGCTTTGTAGGCGCATTTGACCGCGACCCCCTTTCTCGCTGACCGTGGTCGGGCAGGTCTGGCAGGTCTGCGCCTGCGCTCCGTTTTTGAGACCGGCCCAGTATGAGGCTCCGGCCACCGCCCCTACCGCGATGACCGCGGCGAGGCAGATAATTGCGACTTTGATAGGCTTTTTGATTTGGATATGTTCCATGGGTTATATAACCTTCCTTTTGCTTCGTATCGTTCACGACATCTGGGCGACTGACCCAGA
Organism: Bacilli bacterium; assembly: GCA_022647725.1. Taxonomy (GTDB): domain Bacteria; phylum Bacillota_I; class Bacilli_A; order RFN20; family CAG-288; genus Enterosoma. Next base: position 708 of record JALCLG010000001.1, on the reverse strand, counting down.
TGCCGGCATCTCGTCCTTGGGGACGTAGGTGTCCTTCTTCTCGTCGAAGACGTAGTCCCCCTGACAGCCCCAGAGGTCCATCGCGAGCTTGAAGGCGTCCTTCCCGCCGTCCTTGAACTTGCCCGCGCGGTCGATCGTGCCGCCGTGCAGGAGCATGAAGCCCGTGCGCTGGCCGATCTCCTCGTCCGCCCAGAGGTAGGCCATCCGTAGGTCCGGGTGCTGCTTCGAGAGCTTGACGACCGCCTCGATCGCGGGCGACCAGGGCGTGGAGAACTCGATGGTGTCCCCTTCCACGGAGGTCTCGCTGGCGTTCCACTTGCAGCCCCACTCGCGGCAGCGCCACTCGTACCAGTTCATCGCCCCGTATTTGGCGAGGTTGTCGACCTGCTTCTTGCCGAGGTCCATGACCGTCTGGAGGCGGTCTTTGTACTTGGCTTGGAGCTTGGCCGCGTCTTCCTCGGTCATCTCGAATCCGTTGGACCCGAAGGTCCGGGCCTTGACTTTCTCGAGGAGGTCGGCGAAGGCCTTCTTCGTCATCTTGTCTTCTTTGGTTCCGGCCCACTTGCAGTTCGGGCTGACCTTGGTGAGATAGAGGCGGAGGCCGTCCTCGCTCGTCGAGCCGTACTCGATGTTGAGGTCCTCCGGCATCTTGTCCACGGTGTCGAAGTCGAGGCCGCGCTCGTGGGTGGCGGGGTCCTCCGTGAAGTT